>NZ_JARYGZ010000001.1:0-2413984 GCF_029906645.1 Sphingomonas oryzagri | reverse complement strand
GAGGAGGAGGAGGAGGAGGAGGAGGAGGAGGAGGAGGAGGAGGAGGAGGAGGAGGAGGACCCGGCGCGCCGGAAGGCGGCGGCCTGTCGCCGCGAGGGGCAGGAGACGGGGGAGGCGGTACCAACGGCCGCCCGTCGGGCCCCGAGCGAGCGCACGGGTCACCTGTCGGTGGCGGCGGAGGCGGAGGCAGCGCCGCGTCGCCTCTAGCCAAGCCCGGTGGCGGAGGAGCCGGAATCTGAGCATCGGCGGCTCCGGCGAGGCCGGCTGTCGCGAGCGACAGTCCGGCAAGCGTCAAGATGAAGGTGTTTCTCATCGCTTGATCCTTTGACGGTTACCCATGGTGGGCGGACGTCAAGGCTCGGGTGGAATTGCGGCGAGATCCGGTGGTTTCATGTCGAACTTTGTCGTCGGAGCCAAAAAACGTGTCGGAGCGTATCTCACCGGCTTATGCACAGCTTTCGACATACTTTTTGCCGCGACTTGACGGCGACGGCGGGTCAGACAGGGATCATGGATCACTCGACCAGGATCATCATAGTCGAAGACGATCGCGAGATCGCGTCGCTGGTCTCCGACATGCTGCGGTCGAACGGCTTCGCGGCGACGGCGGTCGGCGACGGCCCAGCGCTTCGGGCGACCTTGCCGCGAGAGTGCGATGTCTCGCTGATCATTCTTGATCTCAATTTGCCCGGCGAAGACGGCTTGTCGCTGTGCCGCTGGCTGCGATCCGTTTCGACTGTACCGATCATCATGCTGACCGCACGCGGCGATCCGATCGACAGGATCATCGGCCTGGAGATTGGAGCCGACGACTATCTCGGCAAGCCCTTCGAGCCCCGCGAACTACTGGCCCGCATCCGCAGCGTGCTGAGACGGACCGCGGCTATTCCGTCAGCGGAACCGCTCGAAGACAATGATCACAATGTCCGGTTCGGCGGATGGCGTCTCGATCGGCGCCGCCGTCACATCATCGCTGCCGATGGCACTCTGGTACCTCTGTCGGGAAGTGAGTACCGGCTTCTCTCGGCCTTGATCGAGCATCGTGGCGAGGTGCTTCCGCGCGAAGTCCTTCAGGCCATGGCCGGTGGCAGGGCCGAGACGGTGCTCGATCGCGCGATCGATCTTAGGATCAGCCGGCTGCGTGCCAAGCTCGGCGATGCGCTGGACGGCTCCCCCATCATCAAGACCGTAAGGGGACGGGGTTACGTCTTCAGCGAAGTCATCGAGCCGTGCTGACCCGGATAACCGCGTTCGCAAGCTCCATGGTCGGCAGGATCTTCGCCGTTCTGATGATCGGTATCGTGGCCGCCGCATTGGCTGCGTCGATCCTGGCCGGCTTGCAGCGCCGTTCCGACGTCAGCGCCGAACGACAGGATCGCGTGATCGACCGGGTGCTGACGCAGATTTCGACGGGAGAGGCGATCCCAGGTTTGCACCGCTTGCAGGCATGGCCCAAAGGGACGCCGGAAGATCGCCTCGCCCGACGTCTCGCTGCTCGGGCACCTGAGTGGCGCAACATCGCTGCGGCGAGCGTCCCGGCACCCGATTGCGCTCCGCCGCCTCCAGCTCCCATGCCGTTGGGCTCCCTCCCGCCAGTGCCGCCCCCGCCGCCGTCCCATTGCTACGCCGTTCGCCTGGTCGATCCACAAGGGAACTCCGTCCTGCTCGCGGTTGATGCCCCGCCGACGCCAAGCCTTGTGGATGACAGCTTCAGCTGGGCCTTCATTGCGGCGCTCTGTGTTGCGGCGCTGCTGCTGGCTCTGGTCATCGCGCGAATGGCGGCGCGTCCGATGACGCGTCTCGGGCTTGCCGCGCAGCAATTGGCCACCGATCTCGGCGCGGATCCGATCGTTGCGCGAGGCCCGAGCGAGGTGCGCAGGACCATCGAAGCCTTCAACGACATGCAAGTTGAGTTGCGCCGAGCCATGGAGGAGCGGACCTACATGCTGGCGGCGATCTCGCACGACCTGCGAAGTCCGCTCACCAGGATGCGGCTTCGCTTCGATGCCATCCAGGATGCAACGCTTCGCGACAAGCTGATCGAGGATGCCTGGATCATGGATGGTTTGATTGAGGAAGGGCTCGATCTGGCCCGGCTGTCCCGATCCGTCGAGCCGTTTGAGCGCGTCGATATACGGGCACTGGTCACAAGCTTGTGCGAGGACGCGCAGGACGTCGGGCAGCCTGTCCGCTTCTCAACCCTGCCGCCGATGATCGTGCGGACAAGACCAGAAGCTTTGCGGCGCATTTTGACGAACCTCGTTGAGAATGCTCTGGCTTACGGTAACGAGGCCGACCTGAGCGCGACCATCGCGGCGGACTCGGTCAGCATCGAGGTGCGAGACACTGGTCCGGGTATAGCGGCCGAGGCGCTGACGAAGGTGTTCGAGCCGTTTCATCGTGTTGATGGCGCCCGCGCTCCTGCCGGGGGAACTGGGCTTGGCCTCACCATTGCCCGCCTGCTTGCACAAAAGATCGGCGGCTCGATCTCGCTCAAGAACCGGGCGGGTGGCGGCCTAAGCGCAACGGTGACAGTGCCGCTTACTTCCTCCTGACGGCGCGACCATTGGCAAATCATGTTCGACCGGCGCAACCAAACCTGAGTGCGTGATCGCTGAAAGGGCTGTCAGCGTCGCGGCGGAACGGTTCCTTGTGCTGCAGGTTGTTGCGCCACCGTCGTGCAGGCCCGGGCGTAAGGAGAGCAAGAATGAAATGGACAGCAGCGATCGTCTCGGCGGCATTCGTCGCCACTATGGCCGGCGCGCAACCCGCTCCGCCGCCGGGCGCCTGGGATGCGGGCGCCTTCTGGCATGGTGCTCCGGATGGTCCGCGCGAGCGGATCCAGTTCCTTCAGGACCGGATCAATCGCGGGCGCGCCGACGGTAGCCTCGATCACCATGAAGCCGATCGCGCCCAGGGCGAGCTTGACGGCGTCCGCAACTGGATCCGGCAAATGCATTGGTATGATGCTGGTCCGCTCGGACCCGACCAGCGTGCTCGCGTGCAGGAGCGTCTGGACCGGATCAGCCGCCAGATCCGTTGGATGCGACACGACGGCTGGTGACGTCGACGGCCAGCCGGCCAGTCCGGCTGGCCGCCCCGGAGCGGCGACCGGATGCAACGGTCAGTCCCCAGCGATGATCGCAGGAAGGTGGTCGGTTTGATCGTATCGGCCTCTTCGTTGCAGAAGCGCATTCTACTTGCCGCTGCGGCCATCCTTCTCAGCACGGCTCTCGCTCTGGTCGGCCTGCTCGCGCTGGCTGACAGCGGGGCTTTTGATCGTCTGATCATGCGATGGGCATCCCACCGGCTGCATCGACCGGTTCAGATGCGAAGTCTTCGGCTTGACCTTCTGTCGTTCGATCCCACCATCACGATCCATGGGATCGTGATCGGGAACCCGGCTTGGCTGCACGGCGGGCATCTGGCCGAGGCGCGCATGATCATCGCTCACGTTGAACTGCTGCCCCTTTTTAAGGGTAAGATCCGCCCGACCGACCTCGCGGTGTCAGGCCTCTCGCTGCACCTCATTCGCGTTGCGCCGGGCCGCAACAACTGGACCATGTCGGAGCATCCCCGTCCAGGCCCGGCGTTCGCGCCGCTTGCTGATGTCGCCCGCTTCCTGGTCGAGCCCGCGAAGATCGATATCCAGGACCTTGGACGATCGCTGCGTCTGACGGGGATCTTTCGCCATGACGCGTCAGGCGCTCGCCCTTTCGCGCTGGAGGCGACCGGCACATTGAAAGGGTACGGGGTCTCACTCCAGACAAGCGGCGGCCAACTCAACGCCGCCGCCGTCGGACCGCCATGGCCGTTCACGGCGAAGCTTGTCGATGGTCGGATGCAGGTGACAGCCCAAGGAGTTTCCGCGCAGCCGTTCGACCTTTCCCGCTTCAATCTTGGAATGAGCGCATCCGGACCAAACCTCGCGGATCTCGGCTATCTCTTCAATCTCGCGACACCCAATTCACGGCAATTCGCCGTGAGGGCGCGGGCGCAAACGGACGGCCGACATTTCAAGTTCAGCAACATCGTGGGGCGCGTCGGCGACACCGACGTGGCCGGCTGGATCCGATCCGACCACGGCTCGGACCGCAAGCGGATCGTGGCTGCGTTCGCTTCGCGTCAGTTGACGCGACAGGACATCGACGCGCTGCTCGCAACCGTGCCGCCGCGTGCACTGGCTCGCGCACGGTCGGGAGAGATCGAAGCGGCGGTTGCGAGCCCATGGATATTTTCAGATGTCCCGTTCGGTCTCGACCGCTTGCGCGCCAATGACTTCGATCTGTCGGTCAGTGCGCATGAAGTGCAGGGCTATAGCTTGCCGCTTCAGGATGTTCGAACGCATCTGATCGGCGCCGAAGGCATTCTGACGATCGAGCGCTTTACCGGCCGCCTTTATTCCGGCGCGCTGATCGCGAACGGAGCGCTCGACGCTCGAGTCGCTGTTCCCAAGCTGCGTCTGCAAGGCCGTCTGGATGGCACTGTGCTTCGAGATTTTGCGAGAGCAAGCAGCCAGCCTGCGGAAGCTCGCCTTTCAGGGCGGGCCGACATCGAGGGGGCAGGGCTTTCGCTGCATCGGATTCTCGGTGCCGCGTCAGGGAGCATCGCGATCCAGATCACCGGCGCTGCCGTGCCGCGCCGTGCTGCCTGGATACTCGGCGGCGATCTGCTGCGCGCCTTGGGCAATGTCGGGGGCAAGACGCAGGGCGAGACGATCCCGGTTTCATGCTCTGCCATGGAGATGAAGAGCGAAGGTGAAGGTCGGTTCGGAGCGACCGGCCTTGCGGTGAGCACGCCACTTGGCACTGCTCTGGGAACCGGGCATCTCGATCTTGGCACTGAACGGGTATCGATCATTTTGCAGGGGCAGCCGCGCACGAGTAGGCTGATGCAGGTTGCGACACCCGTGAAGATCGAGGGACCCATGCAGTCGCCGACGGTCGCCCTGCTGCCGGGTCGCAAGGCGCGCGCGCTTGGCCTCAAAGGCATGTTCGGGGTGGCGTTGACGCCCATCGCCGGATTGCTTCCGATCGACAAGGAGAAAGCACGTCTTGCGGTTGTTCCGGCACTGGCCTGTCGCTGAACGGCTGCTCGGTTTTCTGCCACACCGCGGGTTCCCGTGTTTCGCGCTCGCACGGTCGACGGTGCCAGTGCCCGTTCCTCCGTCCTGAAGGTCCACGAACAAAACATCGCGACGAGATGTCGCTACCGCCAGAGCCTAAGCATCTGAGGTGCACCGGATCGACCTGATACATGAGTGATCTTCGGCTGAGCATGGTAAGCAGATGGCCGGTTTGCGTTTAGCGTTGCATGGCAACGGGCGATCCGCAATCGGCAACCAAGTAGACCAAGCGACAGCTGCGGCTCGCTGCGCTAAGGCCGCCACATGCCGCAATCAACGCCTCGCCTCGCCATTGCCTGGATCACCGTCGGAGCTTTCCTGCTGGCGGGCAAGACCACGATGACGGGCGCTCCCCAGCTGGTCGCCGTCGCGCTGTTCGGCTGGCTGTTTGGAGTGATCATCTGGTCCGCATTTGGCGTGGTTCACGAGGCCGAAGAACTGGCGGAGCGGCTGGGTGAGCCGTTCGGCACGCTCGTTCTGACACTCTCGATCGTCATCATCGAGGTCGCGCTGATCGGCGCCGTGATGCTCGGGTCCAAGGGCGTCCCGACCCTCGGGCGCGACATCATGTTCGCTGTCCTCATGATCGTTCTGAACGGGGTTGTCGGAGTAGGATTGTGGTGGGCGGCATTCGCTACCACCAGCAAAGCTACAGCCTGCAGGGCGCCAGCGCCTATCTCGCGGTGATCATCCCTCTGGCGGTCATCGCGCTCGTGCTTCCAAATTTTACCACCTCCACCGCCGGGGGCACATTGTCGCTTCTCCAGGCGATCTTCTTTTCCGTTTTCACCATTGGGCTTTATGGCATTTTCCTCTGGTTGCAGACCGGAAGGCATCGCGGCTTTTTCACGGCTGGCGATGCGGTCGCCGCCGACGCGATCGGCCGACCTTTGCCTCACCAGGATACGGGATTGGCTACGGTCTCGATCCCCGTCCGCATATGTCTGTTGCTGGCCAACATTCTGCCCATCGTCATCCTGGCCAAAAGCCTGGCCAAGCTGCTCGACCACGGCATCGCCGCGATCCGAGCGCCGACCGCCCTGGGGGGCATTGTGATCGTGATGATCGTCTTCACACCAGAAGGTATTTCCGCGATGAAGGCGGTGGCCGCCAACCAACTAACCCGCGCGATCAATCTGTGCCTGGGCGCCGCGACGTCGACGCTTGGCCTGACCGTCCCGGCCGTACTTACCATTGGCCTGATCACAGGTCAGTCTGTCGTCCTCGGCGTCTCGGCAGCCAATATGGTGCTGCTGACTGTCACCCTTATCCTCAGCACGCTGACCTTCTCCGGAACCAGGACCACGATGAAGTCCCCAGAACCGCACGCACCAATCGCGCCGGCGATCAGTTGGCGAACGTTCCAGTCGATATGGAGAGGCGTTGCTCTCGCATCGCGGCCATGGACGATCCGGGCTATTGTCCGTTTTCCCAAACCTGCTTTCGATGATCAGTAATGGGACGTCGGCACGGAATCATGCGAGCCTCCGGCGCGAGCGCTTTGCAACGCGTGTTTGTTCGTTGAACCGTGAAGGGCCGCAGATTGTTTCCGACGGGTTATTCCGGACGATGCATGTGAGCGATGGGGGCGGAGCCAATGGATACCGACGAGCGCGAAGCGCAGCAGAAGCCCGCCGAAGGCTTGTCCGATGAAGAAGTCGAATCGGTTGCCGAGCGCCGGGCCGGGTCAGCGAAAGTCGTTCATGAGGTCGTGCGGCTGCAGGGCGACGAGGAGTTGGATCGCCCTGCACTTTCTTTGCTCTTCTCCGGATTCGCCGCGGGCGTTGCGATTTCAGCTTCGGTTCTGGCTGAGACCTTCTTGACAATGGGCCTTCCGAACGCGCCATGGACCAAGCTCGTCGCGTCATTCGGGTACTGTGTCGGTTTTGTGATTGTGGTCATGGGCAACCTGCAGCTCTTTACAGAAAATACTGTGACAGCAGTGCTGCCTGTTGCCACGCATCCAACTCTTCATAATGTGTGGCGCCTGCTTCGATTGTGGTTGATCGTACTGGTTTCGAACCTCGCCGGTACGATGTTGGTCGCTGCTTTGATCGCCAGTGGTACTATCGTCGCGCCTGAAGCGCGGCAGGCCGCCATCGAGCTGTCTTTGGCGGTCAACCGGCACGATGCGCTCACCACGCTTGCGCTCGGCACGCCAGCGGGTTTCCTGGTCGCTGCGATAGCATGGATCTTGCCGAACGCACGCGGGTCGGAATTCAGGGTCATCGTGATGGTCACCTACGTGATCGCGATCGGGGGCTTCAGCCACGTCGTCGCCGGATCGGCCGAGGCTTGGCTCATTGTGTTCACAGGTCGCGACAGCGCCCTCCAGGCAATCAATGGCTTCATACTGCCAGCGCTCGTCGGGAACATCATTGGAGGTACAGGCCTATTTGCCGTGCTCGCGCGCATGGACAAGTCAGGGGCGAGATCAAGCCTGGCGCATGAGGCGGTCGGTCTCCAACTCGACTGCGGAGCGCCCATCTCCCGGACCCGGGCGGTGACGGCTGGTTCCAGATGCTGGGAAGAAGGGACTGGCTAGGATCTTTGAATAACGGAGATCGTGCACGCTGTTAGCGACATGAGCAGCTGCCACAATGCGAATAACCATCAATCTCCACGGGCATGGTATGCCGCAAGATCCGGGACGGTTCGAGACGCCGTGGCCTTACGTCCGGGTAGGGCGGTAGACGATCTGCACGCGACCGATCGCTCGGACGGGCAAGTAAACACCGTTTCCGGCTGCCTGCAGGATGCCCGTCTGCACGCGGTCGATCCGTGCACGGATAAGGAAATCACCCTGACGCCGCTCGGCGATGGCGGCCCGCACCTTGGCGATCAGTCCGGTAAGGTCCTTGGTCAGATTCTGCTCCAACGAGGTGGCGATCAAGCTCGTGATGCCGGGGCTGTTGCCAAGCGCTATGAGCAGATCGCCGCCCAGGCGATCCGCGTGGCCCTGGATTTGCAGATCGGTGAAGGTGACCTGCGCAGAGCCCGGTTGATTGATTGGCCTCGCGGTCAGCCAGATATGGCCTTGGATCCTGCTCGACGGTGACGAGGTCGGTGTCGCCACCACGTCTATGCCCACTGCGATCCGGCGTTCCGTCGTTCCATACGCCGTGACCTGGCCGAACTGCGCCATGACCGGGCCGATGCCGGGCAGCAGAAATGGCCGGGCCGATCGCTTGCTCAGCGCGCGCTGCAGTACCGGCTCAAGCTGATCGTAGTCCGCAGCGACCGGGATGGAGAGGCGCACCTCGTTCCCCGGCGTCCCTTTCACGAGATCCGGCAGCGCTGGCGCTTGAGGATTGGGAGGGCGTTGGCCGATGAAGGTCTCCGTATTGCCGTCCACGGCGGCATCCAGATGGAGCTCGCCTTCTTCGATGCGATAGCCTCCATAAAAGACCTGCTGTGGCGTGATGCGCATCCACACCGGCGGATGATCATCGTTCAGCGAGATGGAGGTGAATGCCGACCGCCATGCCCGCTCCGCCTGCGCACGCAGGTTCAGCTTGCGCAGCTGCGCGGGGAGCTCGCGCTGCAGCTTTCCCAGAAGTGGTCGGAGCTTTTCGTCGGCCTTGTCCGCGAACGTGATGCGCTGCCCGAGGACATCGATCCCCGGCGGCGTGGTCCATCCGTATTGAAGACGGACCTTGCCGGTGGGCGACCAATCCTTTGCGAAGTCCAGCGTGATATGGGCCGCGACCGTTGCGGCGCCATCGGCCGTCTCGCCCTTGAGCTTCGCTCCGGCATCGCGTGCGGTGACATGCGCGTTGACCGGAATCTCGGCCACTATGTCGGTGCCCGAGCCCCGCAGCGTGATTGGCCCCCGCGTAACGACGCCTGAGAGCGCGCAGGGAATAGCTGGGAGAACCTTCACCCGTGCGCCAAAGATCTTCACGCGCTGCGGCGGAATGCATCGGGCAACCCGCTTGTCTATCGTCCAAAGGGTCGTCGGAACTGCGTGATCGAGCCCCTTTGCGAGAGAGGTCAGATCAGCTTCGATCGGCACCGAGATAATCGATGCTTCTGCCGGCAGAGCAATGCCATCGTGGACGCGGACCGGTGCGTTCGCTCGATCGCCACGGCCCGAGCAGGCCGCTAGGGCTAGGACGCTCAATGCACCAAGCCCCCAGCGGAAGAACTGCGCCTGCTTGGGGGCTGCGAACGAGCCGTGCCTCATGCGGGCGCCTTCGAGATCCGATAGGGCCCGGACCGGGCCGACAGATACACGCCTTTCCAACTCAGCCGAACCAAACCTTCGACCACCATTTGGTCGATCACGCTATGAACCATGGGCATCGCATACCGCCAGTTTTGCCCGGCCGCATTGGGGGCAGCGCCATCGGCGAGAGCCTGCGCGATTTCGCTGGGGCAAATTGTCGCTCCGGCCGGCCGGGAATCCAGCAGGTTGGTAGCCGCGCTTCGTATCCGTCTTTCAACGAGCATTGAAACCATGTCGCTCGGAATCGCCCGATTTCTTGCTCTTGGCGCGGCACCGGTCAGAACAGAATTTCACGGCTTCCCAGTCTCGTTCCCATTTCTTCCGCCACGCAAACGGGCGATGGCACAAGACGCACGTCTTTGTCGGCAAACCGGGTTTCTTGTGGACCATTGCTTCGTAACGCGCTGGGTAGCTTTGCGTTCAGCGCGGGTCACCTTCGCCGCAGACTGCAGTCAATTGCCGGTCTGTCAAACCACGGGCAGCATCCCGAATCGTTACGGTCATTCACCAACCAAGCGTGAGGGTAGTGGCGGCCGGATTCGACATCGATGGGGTCAGCGTCGAGGCGTATCCGGGCGAGGAACACGGCATTCACACAGTCCGGCTCGCCACGAAGCGGGCCGCGATCGGCTCGCCGAAGGAACGCCGACTCCGCCCACTTCACGTCATTCGGGCGTTATTGCAGAATGAACAATTTCGATCAGATACCCCTCGCGCCCGCCGGCGATGACCGAGCCTCGGGTAGTTGGCATTCGATCGATTGTGCAATGCTTCAACTGGAGACCGGTCGCCGACGGCGCTGCTCGACACACGGCGTGCGGCCTGGATAAACTCGCTGTATGCATCCGGCGCGGCCATCCCTCCGTATCTTCCAAGCGCATCTCAAACGCGCAGTTGTGAAGGAATGGAGCGGCATGGATATTCCGAAGCGGCTAGCACTTCTGTTCTGTCTCTTTGTCGCGGCGACTCCGGCGTTCGCTGCGTCGAACTTCGCGCCCGGGCAATGGAGCCACGAGACCCAGCTTATCCAGGCCGATGTTCCGGACATTCCGCAATGGATCATCCGGATGTTCGCGGGCCATGGCAGTCGCAAGAGCTGCGACAGCGCCGCGCAACTGGACAGCCACCCGGAAGCGCTCCTGACGGCAGACGACGAGGCCGTGTGCAAGCTGCGGAAATTCTCGGCGACCAACGGCAAGCTGATCTTCGACACCTTCTGCACGAACAAGCGCTTCCCGGACGGCTTGCTGGTGTCGTCGCGCGGATCCTACACGCCGACGTCGTACAGCATATCGACCACCAGCACCGGCACGCGCGATGGCAAGCCGGTCCGCATCCTGACGACGGGCACCGGCAAGCATATCGCCGACGCCTGCACCAAATCGTGAGGGCGCCATGATCGGCACATGGGCATCGGCGGCACTCGCGACTGCGATCAGCTTCCTGGCGCTGGACTCGATCTGGCTCAGCCTCGCGGCGGGCCGGCTGTATCGCCCGAGGCTCGGTCCGCTGCTGCTCGACCAGTTCAACGTCGCGCCGGCCGCGGCCTTCTACCTGATCTATCTGGCCGGCATCCTCGTATTCGCGGTCGCCCCGTCGCTGGCGTCCGGACGATGGACGACCGCCTTGGCGCGGGGCGCCATGCTGGGCCTGGTCGCCTACGCCACCTACGATCTCACCAACCAGGCGACGCTGCGCGGCTGGTCCACGACGGTGACCATCGCGGACCTGTGCTGGGGGACATTCGTGACGGCGACGGCTGCAACCATCGGCTTCACCGTGGCGCGCTGGATGCTCGCGCGCGGCTGAGGCTCCAGACGATCACCACCGACAATGCGGCCACGCTGATCGCGTTGAGCCGCAGGAAGTGGCCATATTCCGACGCGTCGAAGCGTCCGAACGGCATGCCGTATCGGCCGTGCAGCAGTCCGGCAATCGCCGTCGCGCACAGAAGGCCGGCGCCGACCCGCCATTCGCGCCACCGAAAGGCGAGCAGGGCGATCAGGCCGCAGGGGATCAGGAACAGCTCCACGCCGGACTCCGCACCAAACGCCTTGGCGCTGAGGATACCGTTGGCGATGCCGGTGAGGGGCAGCATGGCCCGTCCGGCGAGCGCGTTGCGGCGTGCCACGATCGGCACGGAGGCGAAGAAGGGCGTCGACAGGAAAGTCCAGAACGCCCCCGGCCAGTCGCCGCCGACGATCCACCACAGATAGACCGGATAGAAAGGCTGGTTGGAGGCGACCAGCAGCGCGATCCGGTTGCACGCGGCGGCCAGCGGATCAGGATGCGCCGCATAGTCGCCGAGGCGGCGGAGAAGGTTCACGCTGGACGAGAGGCGGGGCGCAGGCGGTAGTGACTCACGCCCCATTCCTCGCCGTCAGCGTGGCCGAACAGGCCGGCGGTCGCGAGGTAGAAGAGGCGCCAGCGTCGCCGCCAGAGCTTCGCCTGATCGCCATAGACCTCGCGCAGCACACCATCGATCTCCGCGCGATTTGCGTCGAAGCGGGCCAGCCATTGCTCGGCGGTCAGCTGGTAGTGGCGCCCGTTCCAGCGCCATTGCTCCTCGATCTCGAAGCAATCCGGGAAATGTCCGATAAGGCCGTGGCTTGGCATGATGCCGCCGGTGAAAAAATGCTGCGCGATCCAGTCGGTCGGGTCCGCCTGGTCGAAGCGATAGGGCTGGCTCCTGTGGCTGAAGACGTGGAGGAACAGCCGTCCGTCCGGGTTGAGCCACGAACGTGCGCGGCCGAGCAATGCCTGCCAGTTCGACATATGCTCGAACATTTCCACCGAGACGATGCGATCGAACGTGCCGGTCGACTGGAAATCGTTCATGTCGGCCGTCACGACGAGCAGGTTGGTCAGGCCCGCCGCCTCGGCCAATGCCTCGATATGGCGGCGCTGCGGTGCCGAGTTCGACACGGCGACGATCTGCGAGCGCGGGAAGCGCTCCGCCATGAACAGGCTCAGCGAGCCCCAGCCGCATCCGAGCTCAAGGATCGTCTGGCCGTCGGCGAGATCGGCATGCCTGACCGTTTCCTCGAGCGCGAAGATCTCAGCTTCGGCCAGCGTCTCGCGGCCGGTCGGATAGAGGCAGCAGCTATATTTGCGGCGCGGCCCGAGCGTCAGCTCGAAGAAGCGGGGCGGCAGCTCGTAATGCTGCGCATTGGCGGTATCCGCATGTTCGGCGATCGGAAGATCGGACATGGCCCGCGCGAAGGTCGCGTCATTGTCTTCCGCCGCAGCCAGGCTCCGCCGGCGGGTGCCGACAAGGAACTCCACGCCGGCGCGCGTCACCGCATCGGGGAGCGGGGTCGCCTCGACGGCACGGATGGCGGCGGCGATCGGATTCATGGGCGATCCTCTTCGGTTCGGAAAAGCGGGATGGGCCAGAAGGCGCGGATGCGGCGCTGCGTCCGGCGAAAGGCCTCGCCGCGCGAGCGCAGCATGTGCGCTTCGAGTGGCGGGATGCCCGAGACGTGGACCAGCAGCCAGTACATGAAGACGGGCCCGCTCAACGCCAGCCAACCCCAGCCGAACCGGCCATCCGGTCCGATCGCGATGACCGCGTAGGCGACCCAGCCCAGCCATTCGAAGAAATAATTGGGGTGGCGCGACAGGCCCCACAAACCGGTGTCGCAGACGCGCCGGCGGTTGGCGGGGTTGCTGCGGAAACTGTCGAGCTGGGCGTCGGCCACCGCCTCGCCTATCACCGCAGCGAGCAGGATCAGGGCCCCGGCCCAGTCGCTCCAGGCCGGGAAGAGGGCGGGATTGCGCGCTGCGACGAGGATCGAGACCGAAAGCAGCCACGCGGCAGCGCCCTGGATCTGCAGGAAGCCGAAAAACCGACGATCGAATCGATCGCCCCATTCGCCCCGCAACTCGGCATATCGCGGATCGTCCTGACCGCCCTTCGTCCGCCGGGCGATGTGCGTGCCTAGCCGCAACGACCAGCCGGCCACCAGCAAGGCGACGAGCCATCGCCGCTTGGCGGGCGGCCCGTCGATCGGTGTCAGTGCCGCAACGACGCCGGCGAGCCCGATCGCATAGGACCAGATAACATCGGTCCAGCCCGACCGGCCGGGCTTGCGCGCAATCGCCCAGGCGCCCGCCATAGTGATCGACAGCGCGGAGGCGAGCAGTGCGGAGAGGATCACGGAGCCCATGCCGAAGATACGGGCGGTCATGATTTTCGGATGCCCGCGGATTTTTCGGTCATCCAAATCCGGCGCCGCTCCGTAGCTCCTTCAGGAACGGATCGAGAGAGGCGGGCGAAGACGATGCAGGCGGACGGGACGCTCGATATCGCGGTAGTAGGCAGCGGCATTTCCGGTCTGTCGGCGGCCTGGCTGCTGGCACAGCGCCATCGCGTCACCCTGTTCGAGGCGGACGATCGCATCGGCGGCCACAGCCATACCGTGATGGCTGGCAGCGTGGCCGTCGATACCGGCTTCATCGTCTATAACGAGCACACCTATCCGAACCTGACCGCCCTGTTCCGTCATCTCGATGTGCCGACGAAGCCGACCGAGATGAGCTTCGCCGTCTCTCTCGATCGCGGTCGGCTCGAATATTCGGGCACCGATCTGGGCGGCCTGTTCGCGCAGCGGCGCAACCTTGCTAGCCCACGCTTCTGGTCGATGCTGCGCGATCTGGAGCGTTTCTATCGCCGCGCGCCGCGCGACCTGCCGCAGATGGGCTCGCTCGGGCTTGGCGACTATCTCGACGGGTTGGGTTGCGGCGCCGCCTTCCGCGACGACCATCTCTATCCGATGGCGGCGGCGATCTGGTCGACCCCGGTGGACGACATCCCGGATTATCCGGCCGCCGCGTTCGTCCGCTTCTGCGAGAATCACGGCCTGTTGAAGCTCGGCCGCCGCCCCCCCTGGCGGACCGTGGACGGCGGAAGCCGTGAGTATGTTGCGCGGCTTACCCGGTCCTTCTCCGATCGGATCTCGACCGCGCATCGCGTGCGCAGCATCCGCCGTGTGCGGGATGGCGTCGAGATCGACCGTGGAGATGGTCCCGACCGCTTCGATCATGTCGTGATCGCAACCCATGCGGATCACGCGCTGGCGATGCTCGGCGATGCAGACGCCCACGAGCACCGCATCCTCGGCGCCTTCGGCTATCGCCGCAACGAGGCGGTGCTCCATTCCGACTCCGCCCTTATGCCGCGCCGCCGCCGCGTGTGGTCGAGCTGGAACTATGCGTCCGAAATGGGGGCGGGTGCGCCGGCGCTGTCGGTGACCTACTGGATGAACCGCCTGCAGGGCCTGCCCGACGAGCAACCGCTGTTCGTGACCCTCAACCCGATCCGGCCGCCCGATCCGTCGCTCGTCCATCGCCGCGACATTTACGATCACCCGGTCTTCGATGCCGCGGCCGGTGCCGCCCAGGCCCGGCTCTGGTCGTTGCAGGGCGTGCGCAACACCTGGTTCTGCGGCGCCTATTTCGGGGCGGGCTTCCATGAGGACGGATTGCAGGCCGGTCTCGCGGTTGCCGAGCAGCTCGGCGGCGTGCGGCGGCCGTGGACCGTCGCCGGCGAATCCGATCGCATCCAGATCACGCGACCGGCAGGGCTGGCGGTCGCGGGGTGACAGGTGCGTCCGCCCTCTACGTCGGCCATGTCATGCACCGGCGGACGCGACCGAGGGCGCACCGGCTGCGCTATCGGATCTTCTCGCTGCTGCTCGACCTCGACGAGATCGATCTGCTGGCGAGGCGATCGAGGCTCTTCTCGCGCAACCGGTTCAACCTCTTCGCCTTCTACGATCGCGATTATGCGGGCGCCTCGCACGTGCCGCTGCGCGCGCAAGTCGAACGGCATCTCGCGTCGGCTGACATGGACCTTGGCGGCGGGCCGATCCGTCTCCTCACCATGCCCCGCATCCTCGGCTTCGCGTTCAATCCGCTGAGCGTCTATTTCTGCCACGACCGGGCCGGCGCGTTGCGGGCGATCCTCTACGAGGTCAACAACACCTTCGGGCAGCGGCACAGCTATCTGCTGCCGGTCGACCAACAGGGCGCGGTCCGGCAGGCGTGTGCCAAGCGGTTCCACGTCTCGCCCTTCCTGGGGCTCGACATGCGCTACGCCTTCCGGGTCAACCCACCCGATGCGCGGCTCTCGATCGCGATTATCGGATCGGACCGGGACGGCCCTGTCATCACTGCCGTGCACAGCGCGCGGCGGCGGCCGCTCACAGATGCTGCACTGCTGCGCGTCTTCGCCACCCATCCGTTGCTGACGCTCAAGGTGGTCGGCGGGATCGCTTGGGAGGCGCTCAGGCTCTGGGCGAAGGGCGTGCCGGTGCAGCACCGCCCGCCGCCGCCGCCGGACCCCGTCACCACCGCCGCCACGCCGAAAGAGGTCGCATGTATCTGAATCCCGAGAGCGAGGCGGACATCGTCGCCTTCGATGCGTCCGCGAGCGACCATGCCGGCCCCTGGCTGATCCGGCGCGTGCTGCGCCATCTGGACTGCGGGCGACTGACGGTGATCCTGCCCTCGGGCCGGCGGATCGCCCATGTCGGGCGCTTGGCCGGCCCGCACGGGATCGTCGAGCTGCGCAACAACCGCGCTTTCCGCCGCCTCGCCACGCGCGGCGACGTTGGCTTCGCGGAGGGCTATGTCGCGGGCGACTGGACCAGCCCGGATCTCGCCGCGCTGATCGCGGTGGCGGCGGAGAATGTCGCGCGGCTCGATCGCACGCTGGAAGGTTTCTGGCCAGTGCGGCTGTGGCGGCTGCTCGGCCATGCATTGAAGCGCAACTCGGCGAAGGGCAGCCGCCGCAACATCGCCTTCCACTACGATCTCGGCAACGATTTCTACCGGCTCTGGCTCGACGAGAGCATGACCTATTCCTCGGCCTGCCGGATCGCGCAGGGGCAGTCGCTGGAGGCGGCGCAGACAGCGAAGCTCGATCGCATCGCGGACCTGCTTGCGCTCCGCGACGAGGATGACGTGCTGGAGATCGGCTGCGGCTGGGGCGCGCTCGCCAACCACCTGGCCCCGCGCTGTCGCAGCGTGACCGGGCTCACTTTGTCCGCCGAGCAGCTGGCTTATGGGCGCGCGCAGACCGAAGCGGGAGGGCGCGCCGATCGGATCGACCTGCGCCTTCAGGACTATCGCGACGAACGCGGCCTCTACGATCGCATCGTCTCGATCGAGATGCTCGAGGCGGTGGGCGAGGCCTATTGGCCGGTCTATTTCGAGCGCCTGCGCGCCTGCCTCAAGCCCGGCGGCCGGATCGTGCTGCAGGCGATCACGATCCGCGAGGACCGCTTCGAATCCTACAAGCGCAGCCCCGATTTCATCCAGCGCTACATCTTTCCCGGCGGGATGCTGCCGACGACCGCGATCCTCCGTCGCGAAGCGGGCCTCGTGGGGCTGGCCATCACGCACCAGGAGATGTTCGGCGAAGGCTATGCCGACACGCTCGCCGAATGGCGCCGCCGCTTCGATGCGGCGTGGCCTGCCGTCGCCGCGCTGGGCTTCGATCAGAGCTTCCGCCGGTTGTGGGACTATTATCTGACCTATTGCGAAGCGGGCTTCCGTACCGGCACGATCGATGTCGGCCTCTATGTGCTGGAACCCGCCGCCTGATCAGGCGGCGGGGTGCGCCGCCCGCCACGCTTTCACCGCGGCCATCGTCTTCTCGACATGGCCGGCCGGATCGAGCGCGCTGTAGACGAAGATCACCTTGCCGTCGGGCGCGATGACATAGCTGGTGCGGTTCGATCGGGAGAGAACCGGCAGCTTCACCTTGTAGGCGGAGATCAGTTTCGTGTCCGCCGAGGCCACGGCGAACTTGTTGCGGCATTCGCTGACCGAAAAGCGGTTGAGCTTGTCGATGTCGTCGGCCGACACGCCGATCACCGTCGCGCCCAGCGCGTTGAACTGGTCGGTCGCCTCGGCGAAGTCGTGCGCCTCGATCGTGCAGCCGCTGGTGAAGGCGGCCGGGTAGAAATAGAGGACGACCGGCCCTTTCTTGAGCGCATCGGCGAGATGGAAGGGAAAGGCCTTGCCAGCAAGACTGGCCTGCGTCGTGAAATCGGGCGCGGTGGCGCCGGTCGGCAGCGCGGCCCCGCTTGGCGAGCAAGCAGCGAGCGCCAGCGCGCCGAACGCCATCGTGATGATCCGGGGCATCGCAGTCTCCTATCGTCGATGGCCGATATACGCGCGTCGGCCGCCGCCGGATGCACCAGTGGTCAGATGGTGGCCGGTCAGGTGGTCGTGAGCTTGCCGGTCAGGATCACAGGGCCGGTGGGCTGGCCGGTCGGCGATCCGCCCACCGGCTCGACCGAAACCGCCAGGGTGACGCCCGCCGCCATCACCGACGATGCGGTCTCGGGCACCTTCGCCCAGCCGGGCGCCGACGCGTTCATGACGCCCATGGATCGCGGCTTGCCGTCGGCCGGGATCACCCAGAGCTGCGGCGAATGGTCGCCCAGATCGAGGCCATTGGCCGCCGAGGTCATGCGCCCGCTCGCGGGGTCGAAGCTGACGGTGACGATGCCCTTCTTGCCGGTCAGCACCGCCACCATCGGTGCGGATGCCGGCTGCGCGACGGGCACGCGCACGACAATGGTCTGCGGCTTCTGGAGCGCCACCACGCCCAGCACTATCGCCGCCGCGCTGGCCGCGAGCGTTCCCGCCTGCCACCAGCGCAGGGACGTGCGCGACGCGCGAGCAGGCGCGACGTCGTTGGCCGGCAGCCGTGCCTCGATCGCGCTCCATACCGAGGGGCGAGGGGCTTCGCCGGGATCGGAGGCCATCGCGGCGGCATAGGCCTGCCAACGCGCATGAGCGTCCGCAAAGCCGGCATCGCGGCCGAGGCGATCTTCTGCCGCTCCCCTTTCACCGCCGTCGATCAGACCGAAAGCGAGCTCGGCCGCGAGCAGTTCGTCGTCGTCGGACAACTCGGCGCTCATCGCAGGCAATCCCGCAGCTTCAGCAGCGCGCGGCGGATGCGGCTCTTGATCGTGCCGAGCGGCGTGGACGCGCGGTCGGCAAGCTCGGCGTAGGTCGATCCCTCGAAGAAGGCCGTGCGGATCAACTGTGCGTCGCCGCCGCCCAGTGTGTCCAGGCAATAAGCCAGCCGCCGCTCGTCCTCGCCGGTCTCCAGCATCGTCGACGCCGCCGGCGCAGGATCGGGGACCTCGTCGGCCAGCTCGATCGGACCGGCCGCGAATTTTCCGCTGCCGCGCAGGCGATCGACGGCGCGGTTGCGGGTCAGCGTGATGAGCCATGTCATCGCACTGCCCTTCGTCCCATCGAACGAACCGGCCCGCCGCCACACCGAGAGATAGGCCTCCTGCAACGCCTCTTCCGCCTCCTGCCTCACGGGCAAGATACGCAGGCAGACGCCGAATAGCTTCACCGAGGTGCGCCGATAGACTTCCTCGAACGCCGCGCGATCGCCGGCCCCGACGCGCTGGAGCGTGGCGGCGAGGCTCGCGGCGGCCATGTCGGAATTCGTCGAGCCCATGCGCATCCATCGTGAGCCGAGCCGCGTAGCTCGATCGTTGGGACAGACTAGAGGGCGGGCGCTGCCTGACAAGGCCGATATTGGAGGAACGATGGTGCAAGTGTCCGGAATGCTGCGTGAAGCTCGGTAAGGGGCGCATCGCCGGCGCGGTACTGGGGTTGCTGGTCTCGGCCTGTTCGCCGCTCAAGGTCTTCAACGGGATCGTACCGAAGGACGGTGGTGCGCGGCTGGCGCTGCGCGACGCCTCTTTCGGTCCCGACCCGCGCCAGCGGCTCGATATCTACGTGCCCGGGGCGCCATCCGCCCAGGCGAGGCCGATCATCGTCTTCTTCTACGGCGGCTCTTGGAATTCTGGCACGAAGAGCGGCTATTCCTTTGTCGGCCGCGCCTTGGCATCGCGCGGCTTCGTCGTCGCGATCCCGGACTATCGGCTCGTCCCACAGGTTCGTTATCCGACCTTCTTGGAAGACAATGCCTCGGCAGTGCGGTGGGTGCGCACCCATTCTCAGGAGTTCGGCGGCGACGCTGATCGGCTGATCCTCGCCGGCCACTCCGCGGGCGCATACAACGCCGCCATGCTCGCGCTCGATCCGCGCTGGCTCGGGGAGGATCGCAAGGCGGTGCGTGGACTGATCGGCCTGGCCGGGCCCTATGATTTCTTGCCGTTCGACGGGCCCGTCGTGCAAAAGACCTTCGAAGGCGTGGGCGATCCCGTCGATACCCAGCCGGTGCACCACGTCCGGGCCGGCGATCCGTCCGCTTTCCTGGCGACCGGTGACAAGGACGATACGGTCAGGCCGGCGAACAGCGACGCGCTTGCGGCCAAGCTGCGGGCAGCAGGCTCCGCCGTCGACCGTCGTCGCTATCCTGACATTGGCCATGCCGGACTGGTCACGGCAATCGCAAGGCCGCTTCGAGGCCGAGCAGCAGTGCTGGACGACATGACGGTGTTCGCCGAACGCGTTACCCGATGAGGCCGGGATCTTGCTGCACTTGCCGGCGACCATCGCGTGCTCCGCGATCAGCGTCCTCCGACTGGTCAATCTGGCCACAGGAGATGGACGATGGGTATGTCAGAATTTGATCCGGGAGCCTCGGATCGCCAAGCATGGAACGTCGGGAGAAAAGTCGTAGCAAAGCGCGCTCTCAAACCAAAGCACATTTGGGGCATACGCTTCTTCCTCGATCAACACCGGCGACTCCGTGACCGGGCGCTCTTCGACCTGGCAATCGATAGCAAGCTGCGAGGTTGCGATGTGGTCCGCTTGAAGATCGGCGATCTCGTCAGCGGCGGGCAGGTTCGGACGCGCGCGGTCGTTGTGCAACAAAAGACGGGCAGGCCGGTGCAGTTCGAATTGCTCTCGGACGCGAGAGGCAGTCTGCTGGCTTGGCTACAGCGCAGAGGCGGAACACTCGGAGATTTCGTGTTCCCAAGCCGGGTGGATCACACGGCTCACCTGAGCACGCGCCAATATGCTCGTCTGCTCGATGAATGGGTTACTGGTATTGGCCTGCGGCGAGAGGATTACGGCACGTATTCGCTGCGTCCGACAAAAGCTTGGATCATCGCAAGAGCCACGGGCAATCTGACCGCCGAGCAGATTTTGCTTGGTCATATGAAGATCGAGAACACGCGAAGATATCTGGGCCTCAACGCCGAATAGGCGCTTAGCCTCGCGGAGGCCACAGAAATCTGGCTAGGACGGCTCCTCGCCTCGCGCGGGGAACAGGACTGGTACACGCCCAATGTCTGCCATTTTGCGGGTTTTGCCTGCTCCCATTTGCGGAAGATCCGGTTCAGCCCGAACCTCGCTCCATGAGCACAGGCACCATCTGGACGGAGGGTGCGTCCTTGCCTTCCATGCGCTCGAACAGCGCGACCACCATCGCTTCCGCCCCGGCCTTAAGATCCTGGCGAACGGTCGTGAGCCTTGGGACTGTCTGCATCGCGATCGGCAGATCGTCATAGCCCACCACCCGCACCTGCGACGGAACCGCGATCGACCGGTCCGCCAGGACGCGGAGCGCCGACATCGCGATAAGATCGGAAGCCGCTGCGATCCCGTCGATAGTTCCTCCAACACGCTCGATATGCTTCGCGATCTCGCCGTCCATGTCGTCGGACGCGATGTGCGTGTGGAGCAGCGTGGGACCGTCCTTGAAGCCCGCGTCGGCCATCGCTGCCGCGACGCCCTCATGGCGGAGACGAAACTCGGGCGCGCTGGTCTCACCGAGAAACGCTATCTTGGTTGAGCCGCCCCGTATCAGGCGGTCGCCGGCAAGCCGCCCGCCTGCGAAGTTGTCGCTCCCGATCGCGCAGTGGACCTGTCCGCGCTCATGGCTGCCCCAGGCGACCAGCGGCCGGTAGCGCGCAGCGACGCGTTCGATCGCGGCGTGCTGATTGGACTGACCGATCAGAAGGACGCCGTCGAGCATACCGGAGTCGACGATGCGGTCGAGCCAGTCGACGGCATCGGGGATCACCCGCGAGAGCATGATGTCGTAGCCCTTCTCGGTCAGCGCATCGGCGAGATGGGCCAACATCGCCATGAAGAAGGGATCCGAGAGATGCTGGCGCTTCTCGTGACCAAGCGGCACCACCACCCCGATCACCCCGGTCTGCTGGGTGCGGAGCTTCCGTGCCATCTGGTTGGGGCGGAAGCCATGCTTCTCGGCCAGGGCCTTGATGCGCTCTCGCGTCTTCTCGTTGACCAGGGGATTGTCGGCGAGCGCGCGCGAGACCGTACCGGCAGACACGCCTGCGATCCGACCCAGTTCCGCGACGTTGCGGATGCGCGCCGACGCTTGGCTCATGTTGGTTTCCTCCTGGGCCGCTCCTTCCGCCCGAGCTATCGCGATCTCTTGTTTACAATCGATTGTAGTTCGTCAACCTTCGGGAGAGCCGATTAACAGCGGGGCGGCGATCAGGAGGGATGATGAGACAGGCGCTTCTTCTCGCGGTGGCGCTGAGCTGCGTTTCGATGGCGGCCCTCGCCCGGGTCGAGGCTTCGGCCGAAGCCAAGGTGTTCCGTCTCGACGGAGGACGCGTGACCTACGCCATCGGCGTGGACGAGAAGGGCTATCTCGCTCCCGTATACTGGGGACCTTCGCTGGACGGGGGCGCGCCGCTCGCCGCGCGTGAGGCACGCGAGACAAGCGGCTTCGACCCAGCCGGGCTCAACACGGCGCAGGAGTATCCCGGGCAGGGCGAGGGGCTGGTCACCGAGCCCGGCGTCAAGGTCGCCTTCGCGGACGGGAACCGGGACCTCGTGCTCAAATACGTATCGCACCGGCTGGAAGGCGACACACTGATCGTCGAACTCGCCGACATCGCGAGACCGCTCGACGTCACGCTCCGCTACCGGATCGATCCGAACACTGGCATCCTCGCCCGCTCGGCCGTGATACGCAACGCGGGCAAATCTCCGGTTCGGCTGGACCAAGTGGCGGCGGCGGTCTTCACGCTCCCGGCGGGCGACGATTATCGGCTGCACTATCTTACGGGCGATTGGGGAGCGGAGTGGACGCAGAACGTGCAGCCAGTCACACCCGCTCTGGCCGTGATCGAGAGCCGCCGAGGATCGACGTCGCACCAGGCGAACCCGTGGTTCGCCGTCGATCGGGCGGGGAAGAGCGACGACCAATCCGGACCGGTGTGGTTCGGTGCGCTAGGCTGGTCCGGTTCCTGGCGGATCAGCGTCGGGGCGGACGCCTTCGGGCGCGTGCGGATCGCCGGCGGCTGGAACCCCTATGACTTCTCATGGACGCTGAAGCCGGGAGAGAGGCTGGAGACACCGATCTTCTATGCCGGCTACACGGACAGCGGGACGGACGGCGCGTCGCGGCTACTTCATCGCTTCGAGCGCGCGAGCATCTTGCCCCACGGAGAATCGGCTCCGCTCCGGCCCGTGCTCTACAACAGCTGGGAGGCGACGACCTTCAACGTGGACGAGGCCGGCCAGATGGCGCTGGCCGAGCGCGCGGCCAAGATCGGCGTCGAACGCTTCGTGATGGACGACGGCTGGTTCGGCGCGCGCAATGACGACCATGCCGGCCTGGGTGACTGGTTTGTGAACCGCACCAAGTTCCCGAACGGTCTGAAGCCCCTGATTGACCGGGTGCATGCGCTTGGAATGAGCTTCGGGCTATGGGTCGAGCCCGAGATGGTCAATCCCGACAGCGATCTCTACCGGGCGCATCCCGACTGGGTGATGAACTTCCCGGGGCGACCCCGCACGGAGGCCCGGAACCAGCTCGTCCTGAATCTCGCTCGCCCGGAGGTGCGTGATCACATCCTGAAGACGCTCGACGACCTCGTCTCGAAGAACGACATCCAGTTCCTCAAGTGGGACTATAACCGGAACTGGACCGAGCCCGGCTGGCCGGAGGCCGGTCCGCAAGACGAGCAGCGCATCTACGTGGACTATGTGCGCAACCTCTACGCGATACTTGCGGAGCTGCGCAGGCGTCATCCGAAGCTTGAGATCGAGACATGCTCGGGCGGCGGCGGGCGCATCGATCTCGGCATCCTGGGGCTGACGGACGAGGCGTGGACGTCGGACAACACCGATCCCTTCGACCGTCTCACCATCCAGGATGGCTACACGCGCGCCTACCCGGCCTCGACCATGATGGCCTGGGTGACCGACAGCCCGAACTTCGTGAACCAGCGGTCGACTTCGCTCGACTACAGATTCCTTTCCGCGATGCAGGGCTCGCTCGGGATCGGCGCCAACCTCAACCGCTGGGCCGATGCCGACTTCGCCACGGCGGCGAAGTGGATCGGGGCTTACAAGGCGATCCGGAGCACCGTGCAGCGCGGCGACCGCTATCGGCTGATCCCGCCGGAGGGTCACGAGACGTCGGCCACGCTCTTTGTCGCGCCCGACAGGCGACAGGCGGTACTGTTCCAGATGCTGCAAAGTTCCAGCCATGCCGATGCCGCCCCGATGATCCATCCGCAGGGCCTGGACGCGGGGCTGAAATACCGGGTCCGCATGCTCGGCGGGGCGGCCTTGCCCGTCGGCATGCCGGCCAAGGCATCCGGCGCGTGGTGGATGGGGCAGGGGATTCGCGCGCCGCTACAGGGAGACTTTCAAGGGGCCGCGTTCGTCTTCGACGCCGAATAGCGGACAAAAAAGAGCCCGCCCTTCCAAGCTCGGAAGGGCGGGCAGTGGGAGAAGGGTAGATATCAGAAGTTGTAGCGGACCGACGCCTGGACGGTGCGACCGTAGTTGGCGGTGCCGCTGAATACCACAAGGCCGTTGCCGACCTGCGAAAGGTTGGCGCCGCCGCGATACCCGAGCGTGTTGAAAACGTTGTTCGCGTTCACACCGATCTCGAGGTTCTTCATCGGTCGCAGCTTGGCGAAAGCATTGATGTAGTGTGACTCCTTCAGCTTGTACTGATTGAAGTCATCGAAATAGGAGGGCGTCTGCCCATCGACGCTGGCACCGATGGCGAAGAAGCCCGGATCGTAGGACGCCTGCACAAAATACTGGAACTTCGGGATACCGCCCGGCCGGTCGCCGACGGTCGCGGGCGACGTCGTGCTGGCCGTAATCTTGGCGTCCGTGTAGGTCATATTCGCCTGGAGCCGGAAGTCCGCGATCGCGATGTTCCCCGTGAATTCCACGCCGTAGGATCGATATTTGTTGGAGATGTAGGGGTTGTTGTTCGGCGGGAGGTTGTTGATCCGCGTGAAGTCGTAATTGTTTTCGGTCAGGCTCGAGTGGAAGAGCGTGGTCTCGGTCGTATATTGGTTCTCGTGGCCGAAGAGCGTGAAGTGTCCGCGCTGCTTGAGACCGATCTCCTGCTGATTGAGGAAGTTCACGGCGGTGGCCTGCCCGCCGGAGTTGAGCGAGCCGTCAGTGTTGAAGAAACCGCCGGAATAGACGCCCGAGGCGCTGACGGATCCTCCCAGGACGCGCCGGTCGCCGTTGAAGCGGCCGCCGCGGCTGGCGCGGGCGAAGATGCTCGTGTCGTTGCCGATCGAATAGAGCGCGCCAACGGACCAGCTCGTATAGGCCTTGAGGTAGTTGAGGCGCTCGATCGGCGTCGCCGTCGGCAGCAGCGAGGGAAGCGTGGCTGAGCCAAGCGCGTCGCTGACCGTGTAGTCGGGGCCGGTGGCGCCCGCCTGCGCGCTTCCCTTCGCGGTCATGCGGTCGAAGCGGACACTGGCGTCGAGATTGAGGCCGCCGGTCGTGTAGCCGGCCGACAGGAACGGCGCATTGTCCGTGTAGGTCAGGTCGATGTC
Source organism: Sphingomonas oryzagri (assembly GCF_029906645.1). Taxonomy (NCBI): domain Bacteria; kingdom Pseudomonadati; phylum Pseudomonadota; class Alphaproteobacteria; order Sphingomonadales; family Sphingomonadaceae; genus Sphingomonas; species Sphingomonas oryzagri. Next base: position 2,388,882 of record NZ_JARYGZ010000001.1, on the reverse strand, counting down.
GCGGGCGCAGCAGGTGCCCCAATTGTTGTTGAAGCCCGCCTGTCCGGCCGCCGTCAGTTGCTGCCCCGTCGTCGAGAACAGATCCAGCTCCGCGGCGTTCTTGCCCAGGATTTCGCTGAACTGCTGGTTCACATACCAGGTCTGGACGATGCGCTGGCGCATGTAGAACCATCCCGCGGTGGCGTTGAACTGGCCGGGCCCCAGATCCCACTTGCCGCCGAGCGTCAGGTTGTTGGCAATGTTCCCCATATTGTGCATCACGGTGTGGATGTTGGGGTTGTTGTTGAGATAGGCGCCGGTGAACAGCTGGCCCTGGTTCGGACCGTTCGCGTAGCGGATCGAGCCCACGGTCTGGCCGTTGACTGTCGAGCCGATGACGCTGCTGGTCGGATCGACGTTGAGAAACTGCGTGGTGAAGTTTCCGCTGATCGCGCTGTAGCGGAAGTTGTCGTCGAACTTGATCTGGTTGGTCAGCTCGTAGTGGATCTGGGTCCCGATCGTGGTCACCTTCGGATGGATGCCGTCGACGTCGGCGGTCTGCAGCTTCCCGTCCCTGTCCACATACTGGAAGTGACGCGTATAGACGGAGTAGGTCGATCCTTCGCGCGGATCGAAGCCCGGCAGCAAGCTGTAGCCCGTGACCTGGTTGCCATCGAGATGGGCGATGGCGGGGGTCGTCGTATTGGTCGGCGCCTGCTCGTCCAATCGCTTGAACAGGATGCGGACGTAGCCCCGGTCGTCGGGCAGGTCCTTGGTGACGTTGGCCTTGACCTGGTAGCCGTTGAGGACATCGTAGCTGATGTTGCTCGGACCCGCGCCCTTCTCCCAATATCCGCCGACATTGTAGTGCAGGGTGGGGCTCAGGTGGCCGCCATAGTCGAAATCGACGCGATGCTGACGGAAGTCGAGACCTTCGGTGTAGGCGATGCCGCCGCCGTCGTGCTGGCCGGTGCGGCTGATGTAGTTGATGACGGCGCCCGGCGACTGGCTCGAGAACGTCGAGGCCGAGCCTCCGCGGATGGCCTCGACACGGTCGACGGTGTCGTCGAACCGGATCCAATAGTCGTTGTTGCCGAAGTTCATGTCGCCGAAGAGCACGACGGGGAGGCCGTCCTCCTGGATGCCGACATATTCGGAACCGCCCGTCGAGACCGGGATGCCGCGGACGCCGATGTTGGCGTTGCCGCCCGGACCGGCGTTAGCCGCAGTCTGGATGCCCGGGATCGCGCGGAGCACCTCGGCGATCGAGCGCGGCGTGAAGTTCTTGATGGAGTCGTTCGATATCTGGGAGATCGAGGACGAGGTCTTGAAGCGGGACCGGTCGCCCGGCGCCGCGGTGACGACGATCTCGTTGCCGGACTGCGCGTTGGTAAGCGCGCCTGACGCGGGTGCCGCACCGGAGGGGGTGATGGGAGCGTCGGCCGGGGCGGGGGCCGCCTGGGCAAAGACCGGCTGCATGCCCGCTCCCGCGATCAGGGCCAAAGACGACGCGCAAAACATCAGCTTGTTCACGGCGATCCCCTCCAAAAGCGCTCTCCGGCGCATGAGTCGGCATATGCCTAAACTAATTGCAATCGATTGCAATGAAAAATTACAATCGATTGCAGAGGTGTTTCGTGATGGAGTTTGCAGGCGTATGAGCGTTACCCGGTGATCATCTGGCGGACTGCGTCGGCGTGAAGGGGCATCGCGTCCTCGGTGCGCGATATGGCTCCGGCCAGGCGTTCGACGAAGCTTCGGCTCGCAGTCGGATCGGTGAGGTAGCCGATCAGCGGATCGTCGCCATGAGGTATATTGTTTTGCCCGACGTGGACCGCGAGCCAGCTGGCCGGACCGAAGAGATCCATGTCTCGCGCGATCAGGCGGCCGTTGCGCCGGAAGTGCTCTATCTTGACCGCCAATGTATCGGGCACCGCCATGTCGCGGCAATATCGCCACAGCGGCGTGTCGGTGCGCTCGGTCAGCTTGTAATGGAGGATCAGGAAGTCGCGGATCCGCTCAAACTCGGTGATCGCGATGCGGTTATATTCGTCAGTCACCATTGGATCGAAGTCGCGGTCGGGGAAAAGCGCGAGTAGCTTGGCGATCCCTGCCTGAATTAGATGAATGCTGGTCGACTCGAGCGGCTCCATGAAGCCGCCCGAGAGACCGATCGCGACCACGTTGCGGTTCCAGAACCGCCGCCTCCGTCCCGTGAGGAACCGGAGGACGCGCGGCTCGGCGAGGGGCTCGCCGTCGATGTTGCCCAGAACGGTCGCTGCCGCCTCGTCGTCGGAGATGTGCTCGGAACAATATACGTAGCCGTTGCCGACGCGGTGCTGGAGCGGGATCCGCCATTGCCAGCCGGCCCCGTGGGCGGTCGAACGGGTGTAGGGGGTGAAGGGTCCAGCGGAGCTTCCCGGCACCGCTACCGCCCTGTCGCAGGGGAGCCAGTGGCGCCAGTCATCGTATCCCGTTTCCAAGGCGCCTTCGATGAGCAGTCCGCGAAAGCCCGAGCAGTCGATGAAGAGCTCGGCAGTGATCGAGTGGCCGTCCGCAAGCGTTACCGAGGCGACGTGGCCAGTTTCGCCGTCAAGCGTCACGTCGGCGACCTTGCCCTCGATGCGCCGGACGCCGCGGGCTTCCGCGTAGCGGCGCAGGAAGCCCGCATAGAGGCCAGCGTCGAAATGGTAGGCGTAATCGAAGGTCGATCCGACGTGGCGCGGATCGCCGAGCGGCCGGGCGAAGCGGTTCGAGCGCGCGGCGCCCCAGGCCATGCACAGATCCTCGAGCGGGATCGTCGAGCCGGCGGCGCGCGCCGCCAGCCAGTGCTGGTGGACCGCGAGCAGGTCGAACGGCTTCCCGTAGGTCCCGAAGGGGTGGAAGTAGCGGTGGCCGTCACGGCCCCAGTTCACGAACTCGATGCCGAGCTTGAAGCTGCCTTTCGTCTCGCGGACGAATTCGGCTTCATCGATTCCGAGCGTTTCGTTGAAGAGCCGTATGGGTGGGATGGTCGCCTCGCCGACGCCGACGGTCCCGATCTCGTCGGATTCGACCAGCCGGATCGTGCAGCCACTCGGCAAAGCGTGCGCGAGAGCGGCCGCGGTCATCCAGCCGGCAGTTCCTCCCCCCACGATCAGGATGCTTCGGATGCGCGAATCGGTCCGTGATGCAGTTTCGGTCATGTGTCCCCTCCTGATCGAAAGCCCGGAAAACCGTGATTGCAATCGATTGTATCTTTCGGATCGCTATGCCATATCCCGGTCGATCGGCGAAGACCGAAATTGGGTTCGAGAGGATTCGACGACGATGCGCCACCCCGACCACAAGCCGATACTGACGTTCCCCCGTGTGCTGGAAATGAATCTCGGCTTCCTGGGCCTCCAGTTCAGCTTCGGCTTGCAGCAGGGCAACATGGCGCCAATCTATTCCTATCTCGGCGCGAGTGAGGCGATGCTGCCCCTGCTGGCGCTCGCCGGGCCGATGACGGGCCTGCTGATCCAGCCTGTCATCGGAGCGATGAGCGATCGGACCGACAGCCGCTTCGGGCGGCGCACACCCTATTTCCTCGTCGGTGCCGCGATCTGTTCGACGGGGCTGTTCCTGATGCCGCTGTCGGGTTCCATCCTGATGGCGGCGCTGATCCTCTGGCTGCTGGATGCCGGCAACAACACCACGATGGAGCCCTACCGGGCCTACGTGTCGGACAGGCTCCACGCCAGCCAGCACGAGATCGGGTTTCTCACCCAAAGCGCGTTCACGGGGCTCGCCCAGGCGCTGGCCTTCCTGACGCCGTCGGTTCTGGTCTGGCTAGGCATGAACCAGGACTGGGTCGACGCGCACCACATTCCTTACACGGTTCGGACGGTCTTCATGATCGGCGCCGTGCTGTCGCTCGCGACGATCCTGTGGTCGGTGCGCCGCGTTCCCGAACTCCCCCTGTCGCTCGCCGAGCGGGCCCGGATCGCGGCCGAGCCCCGGACCGTCGGCGCCACGCTCGCAGAGATCGCGCGCGCGATCCGGGACATGCCGGTCGCGATGCGCAAGCTCGCATTAATGAGCCTCTTCCAATGGTATGCTATCTCGATCTACTGGAACTACGTCGTCTATTCGATCGCACGCTCGGTCTACGCCACCGACGTTCCCGACAGCTCGGGGTTCCACAGCGCGGTTCTCACCAACGGCGTAACGGCGGCTTTCTACAACGCCGTCGCGTTCGTCGCCGCTTTCGCGATGGTTCCTCTTGCCAGGCGGTTCGGGGCGGGGGTCGTGCATGCCGGTTGCCTCATGCTTGCGGGCATCGGCATGCTGTGGCTGCCGCACGTCTCGGACAAGGCGCTGCTGTTCGGCCCGGCGGTGGGCATCGGCATCGGCTGGGCGAGCATGATGGGCAACCCCTACGTCATCCTCGCCGGAGCCATCCCGCCGGAGCGCACCGGCGTCTACATGGGCATTTTCAACATGATGATCGTCGTTCCGATGATCCTTTTCGCGCTGACCGTCCCTTTATTTTATGGAAGCCTGCTCGGAGGCGACCCGCGCAACGCGCTCGGGCTTGCCGGTGTGCTGATGATGTGCGCGGCGGGAGCGGTGCTGACCGTGCGCGAGGGTCGCGTTGCCGGACGGGTGACGATCCCGGCGTGATGGAGATGCTCGCTCTTCACGGCACAGCCATGAGCCTCGTGCTCGAGAAGCGATCCGACCTTCCTCCGCTTTGGCGCTGGTGGGGGGCGCGTGTCGGCATGACGGCGCTCGCGTCTCTTTCTGACGGGCGTCCGCCTGCCTCCTTCTCGCTCGACGTTGACCAGCCCCTGGACGTCGCGCCAGCGTTCGGGTCGGGACGGTTCGGTGCGCCGGCTCTGCGCGCCCATCGCGACGGCCGTAGTTTCTCGCATCGGTTCCGGCATGTCAGGACGGAGGCGGACGGGGCGCGCATACTAATGCTGCTGACCGATCCGGTTGCGCGGATCTCGCTCGAGCAGGAGGTCGCGCTCGACGCCAAGTCCGACGTCCTGACCCTTTCGACGCTGGTCCGCAACGATGGCGACACGCCGCTTTCGATCGAGTGGCTTGCTGCGGCGACGCTGCCTCTGCCGGCGGACTGCGAAACCTTGCGAGCCTTCACGGGACGTCACACTGCGGAGTTCGCTCCGGTGCTGGTCGCCATGCCGTCGGACTCGTGGGTGCGGGAGAACCGGCGTGGACTCACCGGGCATGCGGGCCCCCCTGGCGTCTTTATCTCGGGGCCGGGGGGCACGCGTCACGCCGGCCGGACCTACGCAGCGCAGCTCGCCTGGTCTGGCAACCACCGTATCGAGGTGGCGTGCGATGACGACGGACTGTGGACGCTTCAGATGGGCGAGGCGTTCGCGCCCGGCGAGATTGTGCTTTCTCCGGGCGCCTCGTATCGAACGCCGGCGATGCTGGCGACCTTCTCCGCCGATGGTCTCAACGGCGCGTCGCAGAACTTCCATGCGGCGATCCGCCGACGGGCGCCATGGCCGCGGGAGGGAATGCGTCCGCGGCCGGTCCATCTCAACAGCTGGGAAGGGCTCTACTTCGCTCAAGACGAATCGAGCCTTAAGGAACTCGCCACGCGAGCTGCCGTGCTTGGCGCTGAACGCTTCGTGGTCGACGACGGCTGGTTCCGCGGACGGGATAACGATGAGGCGGCGCTCGGGGACTGGGTAGCCGACCCTCGCAAATATCCGCGCGGGCTAGGTCCACTCGCCGGGCACGTGACGTCGCTCGGCATGGAGTTCGGCCTTTGGGTGGAGCCCGAAATGGTCAGCCCGGACAGCGACCTGTTCCGTGCCCATCCCGAATGGATCCTCCAGATCGATGGTCAGCCGCTGCTCACGGCCCGTCACCAGCTGGTTCTGGACCTGGGAAGAAGCGATGTGCGCGATCATCTCTTCGACAGGCTGGACGAGCTACTTTCGGGCCTACCGATCGCCTACCTGAAATGGGATCACAACCGCGATCTGGTCGCGGCCGGCGGAGCGGACGGCCGGGCCCGCTACCACGATCAGGTCGTCGGCGCCTACGCGCTCTTCGACAGGCTGCTGGCCGCCTATCCCGGGCTTGAGATCGAGGCGTGCGCCGGCGGCGGCGGGCGAATCGACGCAGGGATAGCCGAGCGCTGCCACCGCTTCTGGACGAGCGACTGCATCGACGCGACGAGCAGGGTCGAGATGCAGCGGGGCTTTCTGGCTTTCATGCCGCCCGAGATGATGGGCTCGCACGTCGGCGCGAGCCCTGCGCATTCGACCGGACGCAGCCAGGGTATGGCGTTCCGGAGCGCGGTCGCGCTGCCTGGCCATTTCGGTATCGAGCTGGATCCCGCCACGCTGGACGAGGCGAACGAAGCGCTGCTCGCGGACGGCGTCGCGCGCTACAAGGCGCTGCGTGACAGACTGCACCATGGCCGCGTCTGGCTCGGCGAAGGGCCCGACGGTCTCGTCTGGCAGGCGCACGGCGAAGCGGGCAGGGGGCTGTTGATAGTGACGCGGACCGCGCCCGGACATCTTCGTCGTCCGCCGTCGATCGTGTTGCCGCACTGCGCGGGAGCGGGCCCGCTCCGCGTACGGCTGCTGCATCTGGCGTCGGAAGCCGGCCATCCGGCGCCGGACGCCCCGCTCTTCGCGCGAATGCGCGAGGCGGGCGAGGTTTTCGATGGCGACTGGCTGGCCCAGGCCGGTCTGCCGACCCCGGCGATGAAGGCCGAGAGCGTCGCCGTCTACGAAATGGAGGCGGCATGAGCTTCGACCCGGCAGAACATCCGCATCGACGCCGCAACCTGCTGACCGGCCAGTGGGTGCTTGTGTCTCCGCACCGCGCCAAACGCCCGTGGCAGGGCGAGACGGCGCCACCGGAAGCGGGCCATGTGGTCGATCACGATCCCGGATGCTACCTGTGCCCCGGAAACATGCGGGTCAGCGGCGAGTGCAATCCCGACTATGAGGGACCCTTCGTCTTCGGCAACGACTTCGCGGCCGTGCAGCCCGACACGCCGCTGCCAGAGGGGTGCGATCCTCTGTTCGAGGTCGGCGAGGCGCGCGGAGAGGCGCGGGTGATCTGCTTCTCGCCGCACCACGGCCGGAGCCTGCCGGAGCTCGGAGAAGCGGAGGTGCGGGCTGTCGTCGAGACATGGTGCTCGCAATCCGCCGAGCTCGGCGCGATATACGACCACGTCCAGATCTTCGAGAACAAGGGCTCGATGATGGGGTGCTCGAACCCGCATCCCCACGGACAGGTGTGGGCCAGCGACTTCGTGCCCAGCGAGATCGCGCGCGAGGACCGACGTCAGCGGGCTTGGCTGGATCTCCATGGGGAGACGCTGCTCGACGCGGTCGCGAGAGCCGAGGCCGGCGGGCGTCGGGCGGTAGAGGAGAGCGAGCACTGGCTGGCGATCGTCCCCTGGTGGGCGAGCTGGCCCTTCGAGACCCTGCTGATCGCCCGAGATCCGGTCGTCCGGCTGGAGGAACTCCGAGGTTCAAGTCGGGACGACCTGGCGCGGGTCGTCCGCCGTCTGACCGCGCGATACGACAATCTGTTCGGCACGCGCTTCCCCTATTCCATGGGTTGGCATGGCGCCCCCCACGGGGTCGACGGCACGAGCGGATGGCGGCTCCACGCCCATTTCTACCCGCCGCTTCTACGCTCGGCCGCGGTGCGCAAATTCATGGTCGGGTTTGAGATGCTCGCCGAGGCGCAGCGCGACCTCACACCGGAACAGGCCGCCGAGCGACTGCGCGCCGTGAGCCCAGAACTGGAGACCGTATGAGTGCGCTTCACGAAAGGCTGCTCGCAGGCTTCGGGTCAGCATTCGGGGGAAATCCGGATTTCGTTGTCCGGGCGCCGGGGCGGGTCAACCTGATCGGCGAACACACGGACTACAACGACGGCTTCGCGCTGCCGGTCGCAATCGGCGTGGAGACGCGGATCGCTGTGCGACCCCGGCCGGATCGCCTCGTGCGATCGGTCGCCCTCGATTTCGATGGCGAAGTGGATGGCTTCTGGATCGAAACGCCGATCCGGCGCGCGGAAGGCGCGGGATGGCGCGACTATGTGCGCGGCAGCGTCGACGTCCTCGCGCGGCGCGGGTTCGGCCATACCGGGGTCGACATGGCGATCGCCGGAGACATCCCCAAGGGGACGGGGCTTTCGTCTTCGGCATCGCTGGAGGTGGCGGTCTGCCACGCCATGCTCGCGGCAGCCGGGCATGACGACGTCCCGGCGACGGAGATCGCGCTGATGGCCCAGGAGGCGGAGAACGACTTCGTCGGCATGAGATGCGGGAACCTTGACCAGATCGCCTCGGCGGCGACCCAGGCCGGCGCCGCGCTCCTGATCGACTGCCGATCGCTTTTGCTCGAAGCCGTCACGGTTCCTGACGGCACGGCCGTAATGATCGTGCAGTCGGGCGTCGTTAGGGGGCTTGTCGAGGGTCACTATAACCGTCGCCGGGCCCAGTGTGAGGAAGCGGCGGCGGCGCTCGGCGTGAAGGCTTTGCGCGACGTGGATCTCGCCGGCCTCGAGGACGGCCGCGCCTGCATGCCGGAAGAGACGTTCCGGCGAGCGCGGCACATCGTCACCGAAAACGCCCGGACCTTGGACGCGGCAGGCGCGTTGCGGGCCGGGGATCTCGCATCCTTGGGCAGGCTGATGGCCGAGAGCCACGTTTCGATGCGCGACGACTTCGGAATAACGGTCGAGCACACCGATAGACTGTCGGCGATCCTTGCCAAGGCGATCGGCGAGAGGGGCGGCGCGCGTCAGACCGGCGGCGGGTTCGGCGGCGCCGTTGTCGCCGTCATGCCGGTTGAGATCGTCGAGCGGGTCCGGGAAGCCGTGCTGAACGGCTATCGCACCCCGGATGGCGGCTCACCGCTCATTATGATCGAACAGGCCAGCGCCGGTGCTGGCCTCTTGACCGAGGCCAGGTGAACGCCGTGAACTTCCGAACCGATTTCAATATGGATGCGGTGTCGCGGTGGCGGCCCGAGCAGGTCGCGGCTATTCCGATGCAGGCGGATGCGTCGCTGCCCGTGATCGTGGAGCGTGACGTCGTCCCGTTGCTGACGGGTCACGTCGTCTGGGACATGTGGCCGATCGCCCATGAAGACGGCTCCACCCTGATCGCCGACGGCCGCAGCTTCTGGTTCTTCCTCACCGCGCCTCGTCTGCCCGACCCCGACCTGCGCCACGACATGGCGCGGATCCGGCTATTCAGCCGCGGCTCTGACGGTTGGCTCGATCATGGCAACACCTTCCCGAACGGGTTCACACCCGGGAGTCGTGAATGGTCGGGATCTGCGGTGCTCGGATCGGACGGCGCGACGCTCACCATGTATTTCACCGCGGCGGGTCGGGCTGGGAGAGAGCGCACCTTCGAGCAGCGACTGTTCGAGACGCGGGGCCTCCTCCGGATTGAGGACGGGCATCCCCATCTCGGAGGTTGGACCGAGCCGGTCGAATCCGTCGTCGCCGATGGCGCATGCTATGCGCGCGCCGACCAACGGGAGCCGGACTTCGGTCTGATTAGGGGCTTCCGCGACCCAGGCTACTTCCGCGATCCCGCCGACGCCTCCGAACATCTCCTCTTCACCGGTTCCGCAGGCTGGACCGACGAGCCCTATGGCGGGGTGATTGGCCTGGCGACGCGGATCGACGGGTGCTGGAAATTGCAGCGTCCGCTTCTGTCTGCGGTCGGGGTCAATGCCGAGCTGGAGCGGCCGCACGTCGTCTTCCATGCGAACCGATACTACCTCTTTTGGTCGACGCAGCGGTCGCGTTTCGCGCCGGGTGGTCCATCCGGCCCCAATGGACTCTACGCAATGGTCGCGGATCAGCTCGAAGGGCCGTGGCGTCCGGTCAACGGGACCGGGCTCGTAGCAGGAAATCCGGCGTCGAAGCCGCAGCAGGCCTATTGCTGGTGGGTCACTGGTGAACTCGACGTGATCAGTTTCATCGACCGGTGGGGAATGGAGGGATGCGACGCGCTTAGCGGTCCGGCGCTGGCATCCGGTCAATTCGGTGGGACGGTTGCTCCCTCCTTCCGAATATTGATTAGCGGTGACCAGATACACGCGGCGAGCGAGACGGAGCCAGACGAAAATGGCGGGTAGGTGCGGGAGTTCCGTAAGTGCCAGAAATTTTAGCCATCCGGTTATGCCATAGCGTCGTATTCCGGCCGCTCGATGCGAATCGAGGACGTTCGTCCGCCTTTGTATTATTTCTAAATTCTGACTGTTGTGTTTCGCACCGTTCCCTTGCTTCAAGTAAGTATTATTCCGCTTCCGTTTGCACGCGGAGAATGACTTCTTTCGAAGTTTCGCAGGTTTCATATTCCGGAAGCGGAGCGATAGCGCCTGCCGAATATATCGTTCGGAGGACGCTATCAGTCTGCCAGCCGGTCAGAAGCGGAAGCCCACCGTCCCCGTCCAGGTGCGCGGATCGCCGTAATAGACGGTCTGGATGTTGCCGACGGAGGAGAATTCCTGCGCATCCGTCTTGTAGATGGTATTGGCCGCATTCTTCACGCCGCCCTGCACGTACCAGTGCCCGTTCGGCGCATCGTAGCGGACATAGGCGTTGAACAGCCAATAGCCGTTCTCGTAGAGGCCCGGCCGGTTGTCGACGGACAGCCACTGCTTGTCCACGAAGCGGGCGTCGCCGCCAATGGTGATCGTGCCGGCCCCGTTCAGGTCGAACGCATAGTCGCTGCCGAGGCTGGCCGAGAGCGGCGGCGCAAAGGCGGGCTTGCAGACGATGTGCTGGCCGGTCGGGTTGCAGGAGAAATTGTCGGTGCCGTAGGGCGGCGTGCGGCGCGCATCGTTGAAAGTCAGATACTTGGCGTTGAGATAGCCGACGTCGGCACGGATCGACCAGGCCCTGGTCGGCCTGATCGCGAGCTCGGTCTCGATGCCCCAGATGCGCAGCTTGCCGGCGTTGATCACCGGGAAGGAGCCGCCGAGGATGCCCGTCGTGCCGCCGCCGACGCGCGCCTGGAAATCCTTGTAGTCGCTGTAGAAGACGTCGCCCGACAGGCTCACACGGCCGCCGAGGAAGCTGCCCTTGGCGCCGGCTTCGTAGGTCCACACCGTCTCGGGCTTGAAATAGGGGACGACGACGGTCTGGCCGTTCACCACCTGCGTGACGTCGCCGAGGCCGTTGACGCGGCCGTTGAAGCCGCCCGACTTGAACCCGCGCGAGGCAGACGCGTAGAGCAGCGTATCGCGCGTCGGCTTGTAGGAAAGCGTGAAGCTCGGCGTCCAGGCGTGGAAGTCGGCATGATCGAGTTCGTTGTAGGGCGCCGGCAGCGAACCCGGGAAATCGAACGGCGCGCTGGTGATCGTGCCGCCGAGCAGCGGATTGCCGAGCACCGTATAGGTGGAGCGGACATAATGCTTGCGCTCGCTGGTGTAGCGGATGCCCGCGGTGGCCGAGAGCTTGTCGGTGAAATCGTAGGTCATCTGCCCGAAGGCGGCGTAGCTCTTGGTCGTCTGGAAATCCGTGATGTAGCGCTGGAAGGTCGCCGGTGTGCCGAGCACGGTGATGTAGTCGTCATCTTCGGACAGCTGGTTCGAGGCGATGTGCTCGTTCAAATAATAGAGCCCGGCGACACCCTTGAGCGGGCCGTGATCATATTTCAGCTGCAGCTCCTGGCTCACCTGGCGCTGGCGCACGCCGACATAGGCGTCGGCGAGCTGGAGCTGGGTGGCATCGAAATCGAGCCAGTAATTGGGCTTCAGCTTGCGATAGGCGGTGATCGAGGTGAGCGTGAAGGCGTCGTTGAGTTCGACATTGGCGGTGAACGCCACGCCCCAATGGTGGAGCGTCTGGTCCTGCCCCGGCTGCAGGCTGGTCGAGGCCTTATAGTCGTAGGGGCCGTCCGGATAGGCGGGCGAGATCACCTGTTGCGCGCCGGTGATCAGATCGACGTTGGTGAGCGGCGCGGTCGCGTAACCGAGCGTCGGCCGGGTATGCTGATGGGTATAATCGCCCTCCAGCGTGAGCTCGACCTTGTCGGACGCCTTGTAGCGCAGGATGGCGCGGCCGGCCTGGGTGTTGCGGTCGTTATAGTGGCGGCCGGTGAGCGGATCCTCCACCGTGCCGTCGCGTCGGTCGTAGACGCCGGCGAGGCTCAGCGCGAGCTTGTCTGTGACGAGCGGGACGGTGACGTAGGCGTTGGCGAGCTTCTGGTTGTACGATCCGTAGGTGAAGTTGCCGCTGGCGTGCATCTCGTCCAGATCGGGCTTCTTCGAGATGATGTTGACCGCGCCGCCGATCGTGTTCTTGCCGTAGAGCGTGCCCTGCGGCCCGCGCAGCACCTCGATATGATCGACGTCGAACAGGTTGAACAGGGCGCCCTGGATGCGGCTGATATAGACACCGTCGACATAGACGCCGACCGCCGGATCGAACGTCTGCAACGCATCGGGCTGGCCGATGCCGCGGATGAAGATGCTGGCGTTGCTGGTCGATCCGCGGCCCTGCACCAGGTTCACGTTGGGCGCCGTGCCCTGGATGCCGGAGAGATCGATGGCCTGCTCCTTGGAAAGCTGATCGGCGGTGTAGGCGGTCACCGCGATCGGCACGTCGATCAGCTTCTCCGCCCGGCGGCGGGCCACCACGACGATTTCGTTGCCGCTCGGCTGCTCCGCTGCGACCGCGGGCGAGGCCGGGCCGGCGGGCGCATCCTGTTGCGCGAGCGCGGGCGCCGTCGCCAGCAGCGCGGTGCCAAGCGCGAGACGGATGCGAAAAGCGGCGATGCCGGAACCCATGAGCGTTCCTCCTCCTGAACCGGGCGACCTCCTGCGTCAGGGTTGCTCCGGCTTCGGATGCTCTATACTGAAACCTGAACCGGCTTTCAACTTTACAAAATGCCGGGCATGAAGACGAGGCGAGGATGAAAGGCCCGGAAGCGAAGAAGGGGGCGACGGCCACGGGCGCGAAAATTCCGCGCACCGAACGCGGGCGCCGAACGTTGCGCGCGCTGCTCGATGCGGCGGCCGACGAGTTCGGCGAGAAGGGTTTCCACGATGCCGCGATCGCCAAGATCGCCGATCGCGCCGGTATCGCGATCGGCAGCTTCTACACCTATTTCGATTCCAAGGAGGCGATCTTCCGCGCACTGGTGCGGGACATGAGCCGACAGGTGAAAGAACATGTCGTGCCCACGATCTTGCGCGAGCCGGACCGCCTCTCCGGTGAGCAGGCGGGCATTGAAGCTTTCCTCGACTTCGTGCGGCATCACAAGGCGCTCTACACGATCATCGACCAGGCCCGCTTCGTCGCGGCGGACGCGCATCACGATCATTATCAGAGCATCGCGGACGGCTATCGTGCGAGCCTCGACGATGCGGTTGAAAATGGCGACTTGATTGCGGGCGACAACGAGGTGCGTGCCTGGGCGATCATGGGGATGAATGTTTTTTTAGGCCTACGCTACGGTGTCTGGACAGACGATGGCGATCCTTCCGAAGTTGCGAAAGCGGCAAGCGAGATGATTAGCTCTGGCCTCTCACGGAAATAATATCGCTTCCGCGACGGGTTGGTCTGGCAGCTCGGAATCTATAATGCAGACGGGCGGCGAAGCGGGAACCCCGGTGCTAGACTGTAAGCTAATCAGAATAAACAGATTTGTGGGGATATGCGGGGTCCCGATCGGCGCCGATCGGGACCCCATCTGAAACTGATATGTCGAGGATATGCAGGCACTTACCTGAGGGAAGGCCGGGGTGCCGCTTCAGCGCCGATCCACACCCAAGGGACGGACGGCTGCTGCGGCCTATGTCCGCGCGTTCATCGCGGAGATGAAGCGCTCAGGGCAGATCGAAAAGGATCTCAAGGAGACTGGGCAGCAGGGCGTGCCGGTCTCGCCTGCCGCCTGATCAAACGACGTGATACGCATCTCGGATGCGTTGGCGTCTTGATGTTTCCGGTCGTCGCCCATGCGTCGCCGTTCAGCGTAAAATCACTTAATCCCGAAGCCGGTCGTTCGATTATGGCGAAGACGCAGCGCATTATCGTCGCTTCTCCGGCCGGCGTTGGTTCGGCGAGCTATGTCGTCTCCTGTCTGAACAACCAGTCTCGCGCCGCCTTGATGTAGAAGAATTTGCGCGCTGACCCCATGTGGTCGACGCCCTTGAAGGTGAGGAAGGTGATGTTGCCGCCTTTGGCGAGGTAGCCTTCGACCTGTTGGGTCAGCTTCTGCTGATCGTTGAGGGGGAAGATCAATTCGGGATCGAGCAACTCGGCGGGGCGCGTCACCCGGGCACCCGCCTTCTCCCAGACCGGCACGCATTTCTCGTTCCAAGGCGTGGCCTTGCCGTCTTCGGTGCCCGTGATGATGAGGACGTTCTGGTGGGCGAGCGTCACGACATCGGAGGGGCGCTGCTGGCCGGCGATGATGAGGCCACCGGCGAAGGTGCCGGGGTGTTTGGCCATCAGCCACAGCGAAGTCATGGCGCCCATGGACCAGCCGGTGCAATAAACCCGCTTGGGATCGATCTTCAGCACCTTGTCCGCCCGATCGGGCAGGTTGGGGTTGCCGTAGTTCCATGTGTTGGAAAGCAGCGATTCGACCAGCCTGTAGGTGTTCTCGACGTCGTTGGTATGCTCCCAATAGTCGTTCATCGTCGTGCGCTCATACCGCGGCGTGATGACCACGCATTCGTGGCGCTCCTGCTCCTCCGGGAGGCTCCAGATGCTGGCGATGCACTGCTCGGTGAGCGTCTGGGCGCAATTGCCGTCGTAGCTCGTGCCGGAATGGGTGATGGCGAGGACGAGCGGATAGGCCTTGTTCTCGCCGCCCTCCTTAAGGAAGGATTTGGGCAGGTAGATGCTGTATTCGAGCCAGGTCGAGCGCGTATCGTCCCACCACCAGTGGTTCTGCTCCCACGCATCGACGCCGCGGATGACGACGCTGTTGCCGCGCTGCCCGACGTTGCTCCAGACGGTGGCGCTGGGTCCATAGACAGCGCCTGCGGTCGTCGTGACCGCTTTGGTCTGCGTCAGCGACACCTTGTCGCTGTCCGTCGTCGGCAGGCTCAGGTCGGCGTCGTGCTGGAACTCGGCGATCACGAACATGCCGGGGACGCTCTTGCGGTCGGGCCGCAGCGCCGGCTCGGCGTTGGTGTAGATGGCCGCCACGGCACGCGGGCGGGCGGCGACCGTCGTCGCATTTTTGTCCGGCTCTTGCGGCATCCCGGCGAAGAAGCCTTCGGCCGCCGGAAAGACGCTGGCGCGAAAGGTGTCGAGCGCGATGCTGGCGGGATTGATGTCGGCATCATATTCGACCGCGATGCCGTAAACCTTCTCGCCGCCGCCGGTGACTTCGCAGATGGCATAGATGCTCTGGAAACCGGGGCCTCTCTTCTCACGCCGGCCCGGGCCACCGGGGCCGGGCGGCATCGACGCCGCCATGAACCCATTGGGATTGGAGGCCGCACGCGCCTGCCCGGACGCCAGGCTCGCGGCCGAGGCCGCGCTCGCCAGCACCGCGCCGGCCGCGACAAAATCCCGTCTCGATACGTCCGTCATGCGAGGCATCTCCAATCAGGTTTGTGCAATCGCCGCCAGCCGGCGCTTCTCTACTTCCTTTTGGCCGCGTGCAGCACGGCGAGTTGCCGCTCGATGTCCGCTGCGAACCGCTCCGCCGAACCCGGCGCGAAGGACGAATCCATGGCTTCGTAGGTGATGTCGCGATAGGCAGCTTCGTCAGGCATGTATTTGGCCGCCCCGTTCACCATCGTCACCACCATCGTGTGTCGGAATGGGGAACTGGCGCGGATCGCGGCGCCGGTCGCCGCAGACAGTTCCGCCTGGACACCCACGATGGCGGTATCGCCGATCGTCACGATGACGAAGGGAGCCCGGACCTCGCCCGCCGTGACAAAGCGATAGGCCCGGCTTGGCTTGATCTGCTGGAGGTCCTTTGGCCGCTCCTGCGCACCGAGCGTGACCGCGCCGTGCAGGACGCGTATCGCGTCTTCTCGGCTACCACTGGCCGGGAGAGGAGCGGGAAGGGCCGCGATTACGGCGTCTCCGAGCCGTTCGCCCTGTAGATCGACCAGCGGATAGCCCCGATCACCGATATCGATCATCCGGTAATCTCCCCCCGCGTCATAGACATACCGGCGGGCGGTATAGGCCGGCATCTGGTCGCCGGCGGCTCCGGTCAGGAACAATGATACGGAGCCGGGCCGAAGCGCCTCGATCCGGTGCGCCGTCGCGCCCGCCAGATCTGCCGTGACGCCCTTGCCCCCGTCGCCGCCTACGGAATGATCCATCACCGAGGACTGAACGGCATAGTTGACGAGCGTCGCGATCGGTCGATGGCTGTCCGTCTCGAGCGTGAGCACTCCAACACTGCTGTCCACGAAACCGGCTTCGTTGGCGCCCAGCCACCAGCCCCGGGCGGACGGATGGTTGCGGTTGGCGTTCACACGGCTCGCTCCGCCGGAGAAGACCGGTTCGACGGGTACCAGGCTCGCCGAGGCCTCGGACGCCGCTCTGCCGGCGGCATCGAGTAGCGCTGCCTGATACGTGATGGCGCGCTTCTGGTCCTCGGGCGACATCGCGACGCCAGGCGGGAGGTGGTCTGGCGCGAAAGCGTGCGGGGCCGAGAAGGTATGGCTCGCGATCACCAACACATCCTGGGGAGCGGTGCCCGTCGCCTGACCGATGGTCGCTTGCAGGCTTGCTACCAAGTCCTCGAAAATCGAGGTCTGGTCGATCACCGCTATCGCAGCACGCGCCTTACCGTCGTCGAGCAGGACGACACGTGCCTGCAAGGGATCATGTACCTGGGTGAAGCCATCGAGCGGCAGCACCGATGTCGGTATCGCGATCTCCTCACGGCCCGCGCCACCGAACAGCCGGGCCGAGGTCGGAATCGGCCATGCCATGAATGCGGCGATCAGGACGGCACGCGCCGTTCTCGTCAGCATCGATCCCCTCCGGGAGGCTTCGCGCCTCGTCGCTGCCTCTCGTATCGCGCGTAGCAAAGGGGCGCGCAGCAAGATCATTCGATCGGCGTCGACGGATATAGATTAGCCGATGGAGGCGGTTTTCTCGCCCTGAGCGCAGGCCCAAGAGAAGTGTGTCGCCCTGCGGCCGGAGGAGGGGAAAATGCGGATCGTCCATCGCTGGATCGCCATCGTCATTCTGGGCTTTGCCTTGTGGTTTTCGATCACCGGGATCGCCGTCCAAGGCATCGACATCGCGACCATCATGTCACATGCGCCGGCGACCGATCCCAACATGCTCGCGATCCGGGAAAGCATCGATGGCCCGCCCAACCAGATCGTGATCCGTCCGCAGGATTATGCCGCGCAGAGTTTCCCAACGGGGAGTGACTACGCCCGCCTGTTCGAGAGCCTAACGCGCGCGGTCCGCTCCGATCTCGGGCCGGCCGCTCCGCTGGCCTATCTTGATGTGCGAAGCGAGCAGGGGAAAGCCGTTGGCGAGGTCCGTTCCGGCGAAATCACTCTGCGTTATTCCTTAGCCGACGGGCAGAGGCTGCCGCCGCCGCCGAACGGACCGCAAGGGCCACAAAGCTCGGCGCACAATACGGCCAAGCATCTTCATCGCCTCTTTTTCCTCGGCGACGACATGCTTTGGCTGAACGCCTTCGTCGGCATCGGACTCGGAGCGATGATCGTGACCGGGATCGTCATGTACTTCCGGTTGCTCAAGGCGCGTGCGCGACTGAAGCGCTACAATCCCTTCTGGTCCGCCGGCGGCGCCTGGCGTCGCTTGCACCGCTCCGTCTCGGTAGTGGCGGCGGTGTTCCTGCTCGTCGTCGCGGTGACCGGTACCTTGCTCTCGATCGACAGCCTTTCCTTTGGCCTCTACCGCGCCCTCTATCCCGATCGGCTGGTACACGGCTTCTCACCGATTGGGACCGTAGGCGACTTCTCGACGCCTTTGCGCGATGACGAACGCGATCCGATGCTTGTCGCCACGCTTGCTGCCTACCGCGCGCACGATGGCGACCGGCCCATCAAGGCCATCCGGCTTCGCACCTTCGCGGGGCATCCGCAGGGCATCATCATCGCGGGCGGCGATGCGACCGAGCAGCTGATCTTCAACGCCCGGAGCGGGATGACGGAAGGGCTGAGCGGGGCGGGATACCCCTATACCGGGTTCCCGACCGGGTGGCAGCTTCATGAGTTGCTGAAGAGGATCCATCGCGGCGATGTGATCGGCGTGCCGGGGCGCGTGATCGATCTTCTTTCCGGTCTATCGCTCGCCTTCCTGTCGATCTCAGGGCTTGCTCTCTACCTCGATCTCAAGGGCCGCCGGAGCAAGGCGGGGCGCAAAGGGCTCTTCTGGCGCTAGCCCATCAAAAAAAAGGGGCGGCTCGCGTGTCGCGGCCGCCCCATGGATCCGACAGGCGATGGGAGAAGGGTTCGCCTACCAGTGGAAGGACACGGTCCCGCCGAACGTGCGCGGATCGCCGATGCTCTGCGCGGGAAGGACCGACTGCTTGACCGCATAGCTCGACACGTTTCGCACCCAGCCAGAGACGGAGAACTTCTCGCTGGCCGGCGTGAAGGTCATGCTGACGTTGCCCAGCCAGTATTTCGGCTGGTAGCCGTAGCCTGTGGCGTCGAGCACCGGGTTCACCCAATAGCCGGTCGTGTAGAAGCCGTCGCCGCCGACCACGAACTTGGCGCCCGATTGGAAACGGAACGTGTGGAAATAGCTGAAGTTCGCAGAGAATTTGGGCGAATGCGGCTGAACCGAACCTGAGATCAGATAGAAGAACGGCGCACCGGGGTCATTCGGGGTCTCGCTGTTATAGCCGTCGTAGCAACCCCCTGTCGGCGCCGCGACCGTCGCGCAGGTGCCCTGTTTGTGGTTGAAGATGGCGTGGGCGTATGTGCCGGTTAGCGTCACCACGTCGTCGGGCGTGACGTTCGCGCGCAGCTGCGCTTCGACACCGAGCGAATGGGCTCCAAGGCCGAACGTCGGGGTCTGGCACCCGGCACGGGGATCGCCGTTGTTGCAGATCGCACCGCCTTCGGGCGGCACGAAGCCGGTGTACTTGTCGAGGTTCTGATAGTTCGACATGTCGTAGTAGAAGAGGTCCGCGTTCAGCTGCACCGTGTTGTTGAAGAACCGGTTCTTCGTGCCGACTTCATAAGCGTGGTTGACCTCGCTCTTGAACGAATTGGGGTTGCCGGTGACCGGGTTCAGCGCGCTGAGTCCGCCGGGGCGGTAGGCGCTGGATGCGGTGAAATAGATCATCGAATGCGGCGCGACGTCATATTCGAATCCGCCACGATAATCGAAATGGTGGAAGTTGATGTCGAACGGACGCGTGATCGTCCCCGCATTGTTGAATTCGAAGGTGCGGTGATCGAAGCTCTCGCGCGCACCGGCGATCAGGCGGAAGCGGTCGGTGACCGGATAGGTGATCTCGCCGTAGACCGCGTTCGTCGCCGTCGTCGTGGTCTGGGGAGGCTGGCTCAGGAAAGCGGCATTGTCCGCTGAATAGGCCTCCAGATAATCCCAGTGGTAGTAGCCGAGGTTCCATTGCACGCGGCTTCCGGGTCCGTTGTGGAGCCGAAGCTCCCCGGTGAGCTGGTGGAAGGGATTGAACTCGTGCAGGTCGGCATCGGTGAAGACCGGGCCATTGGCGGCGCTGGTCGACCAGGGCGGCAGATAGATCGTCGCCTTCTCGCCGCCTGTCAGCTTCGAGTAGGAGAGCAGGGCATCGAGCGCCAACGCGTCGCTGAAGGTGTAGCTCGCGTTGCCGATGATCGTGTGGGAATAGATGTTGGCGTGGTTCTCGTTGACGGGATTGCTCGGGGACTGGCCCCACGGATTGGAAAGGTCGTTGATGCTGCCGCCCGAATAGACGGGAACCTTGTTCGTGAAGACCGGGAACACGTTCGAACCGTTGCCGGTGCCGCCTACATGATCGAGCTGGTAGGTCAGCTTCAGGCTGAACTTGTCGTCCGGCTTCCAGAGGATCTTGCCGCGAAAGGACTGGGCCTTGTTGTTGCCTTCGGCCGGGTCGAAATGGGAGCTCCGGCTCACCGCCGCGCCGGCCAGGCGGATCGCCAGCGTGTCGCCGAGAGGAATGTTGACCGCCGCCTCACCGCGGAAGAGGTTGTAATTGCCCGCGGTGAAGGTCGCGGTGCCCGAGAACTTGCCGAGGATCGGGTCGTTGGTGATGAGGTTGACGACGCCGCCGTCGGCATTCGGCCCGTATCGGGTGCTCTGCGGGCCGGCGAGCACCTCGATCCGGTTGACGTCAAAGAACCCGACGGCGGTGCTTTGCGAATTGATGTTGTAGACGCCGTCGGCGACGAGCGCGACGGACCCCTGCGTCGAGCCTGCGGGCAGATCGCCGCCGAGCCCGCGCACATCGATGCTGAAGCCGCCCGGCTGTGCGGTCGCCTGGATGCTGGGAAGGTTGGAGAAGATTTGGCCGACGTTGGTGAGCGCCTGGGTCTTGATCGAGGCGCCATCGATCACGGTGACGGCGGTCGAGACCTTCTGGACGTTCTGGGCCTGCCGGGTCGCGGTGACGATGATGTCCGGGATTCCCGCGCCGCCGCCCGGTGTGGAGGCGGTGCCTGCGTCGACGAGAGGCGGCGGGCTGTCGGTCGCCGTGGCCATCGGCGTCGCCTGGGCGAGCATCAGGGCGGTCCGTGTCGGCCGGTCGGGCTCCTGGGCCGCGGCGGTCTGCATGGCGACGATGGCGAATGTCTGAGGCCCGGTCTGGCGGACGGAGAGTCCGCTTCCGTCGAGCATCTGGAACAGCGCCTGCTGCACCGTCAGATTGCCGCGCACGGCGTTGGTGATCTTCCCGTGGGTGAACCTGCGCGCCGCGATGATCTGGACGCCAGCCTGCTGCCCGAGCTGTGTGACCGCGCTTTCCACCGACTGAGCCGGGATGTCGATGCTCCGGCTCTGCGCGACCGTCGGTACCGCGGCGAGCGCGACCAACGCGCTCGACGCCAGGAGTGCACTTCCCCCCAAACCCCTCATTCTCTCTCTCCTCTGCATCCGGAGCTTTTGCCCCTTGCATTGAGAAGGAGACATGAGGTCCTCCGATCCCTACCGGCCGATCCCGGAACCTATCAGCGGATCACTCGATCTTATCGCCCGCTCGCCCAATGACGATGTCGCCCGCGCCCTGCGTCTGGACCGGCACGGCGAGACTGGCCTGGATGGCGGTCGCGAAGCCTTCGGGATCGTCGGTTCGGAAGATGCCGTCTATCGTTTCATTCGAGAGGCACTCGTCGCTCAGCACGATCTGTCGCCGATTATAGCGGTTGAACTCCCCCACCGCCTGCCCAAGCGTGTCACCGGAGAGATCGATCATGCCGCCCCGCCATGCGAGAGCGCGGTCCACCGACGATATGTCCATCGGTCCAACGCGAATGCCGGCGCCATCCGTCACGAACGCGCGCTGGCCGGCGACCAGTCGGACGCGCTCGTGACCGGCGTCGTCCGACCAGGCTTCGACCACCCCCTCGTTGACCAGGATGTCGGCGCCGTCGGCCTGGCGCCGCACGGAGAAGGCCGTGCCGACCGCCTCGACATTGATCGGGCCGGCCTGGACGACGAACGGTCGCGCGGCATCCTTGGCGACCTGGAACCAGGCCTCGCCCTCTTTCAGCATGATCTCGCGGCGCTGGCTCGCCAACCTCACGTCGAGCCGGCTGGCCGTGTTGATCGTCGCGATCGAGCCGTCCGCCAGCGGGACGCGCCTGATCTCGCCGGTCGCCGTCTGGTAGGAGGTGCCGCCCGACAGCCATGCCAGCCCACCGACCAGCGATGCGGCGAGCGCACCGCCGCCGCCCGCGAGCAGTCCACGCCGAGAGACGCCGCTGCGAGGCGACGGAAGATATGCGTCATCGCATGCCTGTGGTTCGACGCTCAGCCACGCCGCCTGGGCGGCGAGCAGCGCGCCCCGGCGCCGGGACTCGCCGCGTAGCCACCGTTCGAGTTCGGCCTCCTGCAGCGCCGTCCAGTCTTCGCCGTCCATCCGGGCGACCCAGTCTGCCGCCTCCTGGTCGATAATCCTGGTCGACATTGTCATCGCGAGCCCGCCGAATGAATGGCGGGCTTGAGCCTGTCGGCCGCCTGATCGCCGTCGATCCACGCCCGGCGGATACTGCCGATTCCCGCCGAGACGTGCTTCTCGACGGCCTTCTCGGAAATGCCGAGATGCTCCGCGATCTCACGCTGGCTCCAACCCTCGATCTTGCGCAGCCGCACGACCTGGCGACAGCGGGAGGGGAGCTTCGAGATGAGGCCCATCATCCGCAGCCAGTCGCTGTGCCCGAAGGCCACATCCTCCTGTGTCGGTGCGTCGTCACGATAGGCCTCGATCTCCGCGATGGTCTCGAACGGCACGACCTTTTGCCGGCGTAGCCTGCGCGCCAGCAGGTTGCCGGCGATCGAGAAGAAATAGGCGTCGGGCCGGTCGATATGCTCGACGGAATCCAGCATCGACAGGCGGCAATAGGTCTCCTGGATCACCTCGTCGATATCGTCCGGGTCGAGCCGCGAGCGCCTGAGCCAGGCGCGTACCCGCGCCTCGTGCGGCATGATCTCGCGCGCGACCCAGCGCGCCAGTCGTCGTCTCCGCTCGGAAAGCCCTTCGGTGATGTCCAGACCCAACCTCTCGCCCTCGGGTGTCGATTCATCGACGAGGATGGTAGGTGCTCGGCGCCCGATCGACGAGATCATGGGCGGTTGATCATCGCAGATTCGATCGTTCTGGCGGATGATCTTATTGCTCCGCCCGTATCGGCCGGCGTCAAACTGTCCCGCTAGGCCCGTGGGGGTCAGGCTGAATGATACGCGGCCGGCGGGCGATGCCCGGACGAGGGCTGCGGGAGGATGCCCGCATGAAAATCCTGCTCGCCGAGGACGATGCCCAACTCTCCTTCGGGTTGATCAGGCTCCTGAGGGGCGAGGGCTTCGTCGTTGATCACTGCGTCAACGGAGTGGATGCGCACCATCTGGGCCTCGTCGGCGACTATGATTGCGGCGTCCTGGATCTCGGCCTGCCCATGATGGACGGCGCGCTGGTGCTCGAAGCGTGGCGCGGCGCGAGGCGTGAATTTCCCGTCCTGATCCTGACGGCGCGGGACGCCTGGGTGGAAAAGGCGGCGGCCTTCAAGGCGGGGGCCGACGACTATCTGACCAAGCCCTTCCTGTCGCAGGAACTGGTGGCCAGGGTGAGGGCACTCGGGCGCCGGGCCCGGGGGCAGAGCGCCCAGGCGGTCTGCTGCGGCGATCTCAGCTACCGTCCGACCTCGGGCGAGTTCCGCTTGGCGGACCAGCCGCTCCGCCTTACCGCGTTCGAGAGCCGGATCCTCTCCAAGCTCTTCCAATTCAAGGGCGTCGTGGTCGAGCGGGAGAAGCTCTTCGACGCAATCTACGGCGAAGAGGACGAAGCGCCCGAGAATTCGCTGGAGGTCATCATGGGAAGGCTGCGCCGCAAGATCGGTGCCGCGAAGATCATGACCGTCCGCGGCCAGGGTTATCTGCTGACGGACACCGCCAGTTGAGGCTGCCGCTCTCAGTCCACGCGCGCGTCGTGATCGGAGCTATCCTGCTGACCGTCGCGACGCTTGGTGTGACGGCCTACGCGATCGTCAACATCGTCACCTGGGTGATCAGCGACAACATGGACATGGCAGTCGACGCCCAGGTCCGCCTGCTGACCCAGGCGGTGGATCAGGCGGGAGCCTTCGAGCCCGAGCGGATGGCGATGATTCCCGACCTGGAGAAGCCCAGCGAGGGGTGGGGCTGGCAGGTGACGGCCGGCAACGGGCGATGGGATAAAGCGGTGCCGCCGGTGACGGCCATCTATCCCTGGCCGCGCATCCATCCGTGGCGCGGCATCTATAGCGGGCGGGGTATGACGGCGCTGGGCGAACAATGGCATGTCCGACGCCTCGACATCGAGCGGGGCGGTCACAAAATCACCGTGATAGTCTTCGCGCCCTCGACCCTGATCGACGCGCCGCTCCACCATCTTCGCAGGACGATCTACCGCAGCCTGTTCCTCGTGCTTCTCGTTCTCGTCGCGGCCTCGTTGCTGCAGTTGCGCTACGGCCTGCTGCCGCTGCGCCGGCTCAGCCGGGACGTTCTCCGGGTCCGGACCGGCGAGGCGCAGGGCTTGCCCGACGTGCAGCCGGCGGAGCTGGCACCGCTGGCGAACGAGATCAATGCGCTGATCGCGCGAAATGATGCCGGGCTGGCGGCCGCGCGGGTGAACGCCGCCAACCTCGCGCATGCCGTGAAAACACCCCTGTCCGCGCTGATGCTACAGCTGGAGCACGAAGGCGCAAGCGCCGAGAGCCGGGCGCTGGTGGCCAACATATCCGATCGGGTGGCCCACCACCTGCGTCGCGCACGAAGCGGCGCCGCTCGGCTCGGAACACGGGCTCGCTCGGACGTCCACGAAGCTTTGGAGACGGTCCTCCCGGCGATCCGATGGAGCGAGCGAGGGGGGGATGGGCCATGCATCGAGAACCGGCTGCCGCAGCCCTGCTTCGTCACCGTCGAGACCGAGGATCTGAGCGAGATGCTCGGCAACATCCTCGAGAACGCGCACCGCTATGCGCGGCGGACGATAAGGGTGGATGCACGGTCGGATGGGCCGTTCCTAGCGATCGCCGTAGAGGACGACGGGATGGGCGTCCCGGCGGACGAGGTCGCGCACGTCCTGCAGCCGGGAGTCCGGCTGGACGAGGTGTCGGAAGGCTACGGCTTCGGCTTGGCGATCGTCCGCGAGCTCGTCGAGCTCTACGGCGGCAGGCTGTCGCTGGATCGCTCAGCCGCGCTCGGAGGGCTGCGTATCAGTCTTTGGCTGCCGCGATAAGTTTTCCGCTCCGCGCGGCTTCGTTTAGGTTCAGTTTCGGTTGACTTGCTACCGCCCTCCCCACGGGGAGCGATGGTCCGACACATTCCCCGAACGAGAAAAATGCGGATCGAGGGGATGTTGGATGATCTACTGGCACAAGTCGACGCTCGCCCTATTCGGCGCTGCGAGCATTCCTGCCATAGCGCTGGCTCAGTCCGCGCCGGCGCCGGCCAACATGCCGCAGCCTTCGGGAACCGCTTCGACGGCGGATGGTGCCCAGCCGGGCGCGGGCGAGATCATCGTGACGGCGCTCCGCCGCTCCGATTCCATTCTGAAGACGCCCGCCGCCATCACCGCAATCACCGGCGGAGATCTCCGTGCACGCGGCGTCGTCAACCTCTCCTCGGTCCAGAACGTCGCGCCCAGCGTCAATATCGCGAGTGGCCGCGATGGCCTGCAGATCGCGATCCGAGGCGTTACGACGACCGATACATCGAGCAAGGGCGAGCAGGATATCGCGTTCAGCGTCGACGGCGTTAACATCGGCCGCGGCAAGGCGCGGGCCGGCGCCTTCTTCGATATCGACCGGATCGAGGTGCTGCGCGGCCCGCAGGGCACGCTCTACGGCCGGAGCTCCACCGGCGGCGCCATCAACGTGATCACCAACAAGCCGAAGCTCGGAGAATTCTCCGGCTATCTCAACGCCGAGTATGGCAACTACGACACCAAGCGGATTGAGGGCGCGATCAATATCCCGCTCGGAGACAAGGTGGCGTTCCGGGCATCCGCCTCGGCCAACGACCGCGACGGCTATTCCAAGCCGATCGATTACAGCCCGACCTACAACGGAACGCTCTACCACTTCGCTTCCGGCGAGGCGCGGGCCCGCAACGACCAGAAGGACGCGACGGGCCGCTTCTCGCTCCTCGCGCAGCCGAGCGACGACGTCACGCTGCGCCTCACCGCGACCGTTGGCCACCAGGGCGGCGCTGGTAGCGCGCCGGCGCTGGAAACCGAGCTGAAGGCGCATCACGACACTGGATCGGCAGCGCTCTCCATCCTGACCAACCCCGTGCCGGCATTCCTCGACAACAATTTCCAGCAGTACGACGCCAGCCTGAACTGGAAGTTCGGTGGCGTGCAGCTCGACGTGCTCGGCTCCTACCAGCACATGCACTATCGCCAGCAGGCGCCGAGCGTGCAGGACGTGGCGGCGAACGGCGGTGGCGTCGTCAACGAGACCTTCATGGGGCCGGGCTCCTTCGGCCCGACCTTCCAATTCTACTACCAGCAGGATCTGGTGAAGACGGTCCAGGGCGAGGCGCGCCTCTCCAACGTGAATCCGGGACACGTCGACTGGGTTGCGGGGGTGAACTACTATCGCGAGAATGCCGGCGAGAACGGCCAGTCGTGGAACGCGCTGATCGACGATCCGCTCGATCCGTCCGCATACACGTTCCAGGCGGGGCCCGTGAACAAGACGGTCCACAAGGCGGTCGGCGTGTTCGGGCAGGCGACCTTCCACCTCACCGATACGCTGGGGATCGTGGGAGGCGTTCGCTACACCCATGACCAGATCGCGCGCGTCGGCACGTTCGCGCTCCCGTTCAACTTCGCGGCAAGCCCGCCAGTCCCTTATCCCGACGAGAATGGCGACGCGATCTGCCACTATCCGGACTATTGCGTGGGCGCGCCGAACAATGGCGGAGCGCGCGACAACAAGGTCACATGGCGTGCCGGCATCAACTGGCAACTCGATCCGCGCGACCTGATCTATGCTTCGGTCGCCACCGGCTTCAAGGCGGGCGGCTTCAACGACTATGATCCGGCGACCGGCGGGATCGGAGCTTATGCCCCCGAGCAGATCACCGCCTACGAGGTCGGATACAAGGGCAGGCCGTTCGCGGGTCTGACCCTGTCCAGCTCGCTCTTCTACTACGATTTCTCGAAGATGCAGGTGAACAGCGGCTCGTACTTCCCAAACACAAGCACCTTCGCTCTCTACACCCAGACCGTCCCCGCCACGATCATGGGCTGGGAGAACGAGCTTAGCTGGCGGATCGAGAAGACCACCACGCTCGACGGCTCCTTCACGCTGCTTCACTCACGGTTCCGGGATTTCCAGGCGGGCGAATACGCCTTCACCGGCGATCCGGTCAGCTTCACCGGACGCGGCCTGGATCTCACTCCCTCCTTCGTGGTGACCGCGCAGCTCTCCCACGTTATTCCGATGGGCGAAGGCCGGTCACTGACGCTGCGGGCCGGCACCAAGTACAGCGCCGGCTACTATCTGAGCGATTATGCCGATGGCGTGCGCTACCGCCAGCCGCACTTCACCCGGTCGGATGCCAGCATCACCTACGAGTTCGGCGGCCACCGCTATTCGGTCAGCGCGTTCGTCCAGAACATCGAGAACAAGGTCCAGCGGACCAGCATGATCGGTTATGCCAACGGCGGTTTCCCATATGGCGGCGACAACACCACCGTGCCGTCGAACCTCCCGGCCAACAATCTTGCCTTCTACACGACCGATCCGCGGTTCTTCGGCGTGCGGGCGAGCGCCAAGTTCTGATGACGACCGTGCCACTCCACGGAAACACAGGCACATGACGCTTTTGAAGGTGCACCGCTGGGTATCGATCGTCGCGGTGCTGTTCACCCTGTACCTGAGCGTTACGGGCTCGCTGATCCAGCTGATCGATCTTCGGGGCCTCCTGCTGCACAGCTCGCCGTACGATCCTAATCTCCAGGCGATGCGTGGGGACGTCAACGGACCTGGCGACTATGCGGTGATCGGACCGGCTTACTATCTCGCAAGGCCGATGCCGGCGGACACCGACTATCCGGCGCTGTTCGCCCGGACGCTGGCGGCCGCTCGTCGGGCAGCCGGCGGCACGCCGATCCGCTATCTCGAGCTGCTGGAAGCGGGCGGCCGGATCGAGGGCATCGCGCAGCTCGAGGACCACCCGACCAGTCCGGCGGCGGCTCAGGCGGGGCCACACCAGCCTCCGCACACGATCTTCGTGTTCGACGCAGCGACCGGCGTTCCGCTGCCCGGCGTTCGCATTCCGCTGCACAATGTCGAATCCCAGCAGGCGCCGCGAATCGTCATCAAGTCGCTCCACCGGATGACGACGTTCGGGAACTGGGCGCTCTGGATCAACATCTTCGTCGCGGCTGGCCTCCTGACCCTGATCGTCACGGGCGTCTGGGTCTATGTGAGGCAGTATCGCGCCCGCGCCCGCATGGGGCGTAGAGCTGCGTTCTGGAAGGCGCAGGACTGGTGGCGCACGCTGCACCGGACCTTTTCCGTGGCCTGCGCCCTGTTTCTCACCATCCTTGTCGCAAGCGGCCTTTGGCTGGCCGTGGAGAGTCTCGTCTTCGGATATCGGATGGCGGATCAGTTCGCTGAGGCCAAGGCGACCGGGCGGCCGCCGTCCATGCCGGGCGATGCCTTCACGCCCCTGCCGGACGCAGAAGTACCGCAGTGGGCGAGGGCGACGATCGGCTCCTATGCCGAGAACCATCCCGGCTTGCCGCCGCGCGCCGTGCGCTTGCGGGTCTATGCCGGCTACGCCCAGGGCGTGGTGATCAGCGGCGAGAGCGAGGCGCGTCAGCTCGTCTACAACGTCCGCAGTGGCGCCCCGATGGGGGAAACCGAGCCCGGCTATCCGGCTGTGGGCTTTCCGTTCGGCTGGCAGGCGCACCAGTGGGCCAAGCAGGTCCACAACGGCAGCATGATTGGATTGACCGGTCGAGGCATCAGCCTTCTTTCCGGCTTGGCGCTGCTCTATCTCTCGATATCCGGCATCGTCATGTACCTGAAGCTCTACCGCCGTCGCGCGCGCAATGGCCGCAGAGCGCTATTTTGGTGAGCAGAATCACGAGGACATGGATCATGCGTTTTCGGACCTGGTTGTTCGCGCTCTCCCTGGCCGGCTTGCAGTCCGGTCTTGCGGCGCAGCCCGCGAGATCGTTGGCGGTTGCTTCCCCGACCAGGGCCGAAGCCGCCCTGCTGGCGGCGGAGGATGCGCGATTCAATGCCGAGCTGACCCATGACGTGGCGACGCTCGATCGCATGACCTCCGCAGACGTCGTCTACAGCCATGTCAATGGAGTTCGGGAGGACAAGGCCGGGGTGATGCGAACCTTCACGCATTTGCCCTTCTCCAGCATCACGCCTTCGAACCGCTCCGCGAGAGTGATTGGAGATGTCGGGATCGTGAGGGGCAGCGTAGTCCGTCAGCTCCCGGATAGAACGCTGTCCGACGGCTATCTGGCGGTCTACGAGATGCGCGATGGTCGGTGGCAGCTTCTCGAGTGGGTGTCCGCCGCTGCACCTCCGCCGTCATGAATGGGCGCGATGGCTGCCAAGTGCGACGGGCCCGAAAAGGGAATCTGACGGGCCCAGCCTGGATCGGCCTCACCACGCGCGCTGTGTGCTGAGGAATCGTTCCCAGAAGCTGATCTTCTCCGCACTGGCGATGGGGATCGGGCCGAAATGATTGCCCAGTTCCATCACGCGGTCTTTGCGGGGGTCGTATAGCGGCCAATCTGGCAGGCCGGGGCCGTTCGGATTTCCGTTCGTGACGATGTTCGCCCAGTACGAGGACATCAAGTCCGCGATCCGGCGATCCTCCTGGGTCCACGGCCGATCAACGGCGTCGAGACTGTTGAACGCGTAATAGATCTCCGACCCATGGAAGGCACCGCGCATGTCGTGGCCGGGGCCGGGCGGGGCGTGCGTCCAGAAATAGGTGTAGACCGGCTTGTCGTCGCCCTTGCTCCACAGTCGCCCCCAGAGCCAGGTCGAGATGCGGCTGTTGTCGCGCGCGGCGGCATCATTCTGCAGGGCGGCTTCCTGGTCGTCGCGCGCGGGGTAGAGCCTGAGGAAGTCGCCCGCGAGTGGACCGAACTTGCGGTGGGCGTAGGCCAGATAGTCGGCCAACGTGACGCTCACCGGCGGCATGCCTCCGCGCGGCGGCGCCTTGCGGGCGCGCAGCGCGTCGAAGGCCGTTTCCGGAACGGCGCCCGTCTCGTCCTTGTTGTTGCCGGCGACGAACGTCACCTTGTTCTGCGCGTGCGCGGCGTAGGTCGCGGCATAGCCCTGCGGTACCACCCAGCCGTCGACCACCGGGCGGAACAACGGCGGCTTGCCGGTGCTGCCGGTCTCGACATCGGCGTCGATGGTGTCGCTGCCCTGGATCAGCTGCTCCCACGGCATCGCACGAAGATCGGCGAGCGAGTGGGCGCCGTGGGCCTCGGCGTAGCGTGTGCCGGACTGCTCGGCATTGGCCAATGTCCGGTAGGAGACCGAGAGATAGCGCAACTCGGTGTCGCGCGGATCGCGGGCATGGCTCTCGGCGATGCCGGCGCGAAACAGGCCTTTAGCGAGCGGCGACATCGCCATGAAGCCGACCGATCCGGCACCGGCGGACTGACCGCCGATCGTCACCCTGGCCGGATCGCCGCCGAATGCTGCAATGTTTTGCTGCACCCATTTGAGCGCAGCAATATCGTCCATCAGGCCGTAGTCGCCTGAAGCATTATGCCCGGACTCGCGGCTGAGCTCGGGTGTCGCGAGGAAGCCGAGCACGCCGACGCGGTAGTTGAAGGTTACCACCACGATGCCCTTGCGCGCGAGCGCCTCGCCGTCGAATTCGGGGCTGGCGCCGGTGCCGCCGATGAAGCCGCCGCCGTAGATCCAGACGTAGACCGGGCGCTTCTCGGCGAGGTCCGGCTTCGCACCGGTCCAGACGTTGAGCGAAAGGCAGTCCTCGCTTTGCGGCATGCCCTGCGCCATCTCTCGGCCGGGCTGTGGGCAAGCGGGGCCGAAGCTGTCGGCATTGCGGACGCCCTGCCAGGTGGACGCGGCGGCCGGCGGGCGCCAGCGCAGCGGGCCGACCGGCGGCGCGGCATAGGGAATGCCCTTGTAGACGGTGACGGCGGGGTCGCGCCCGGCGACGCCCGAAACAAAGCCGGTCTCTATCCTCACGGGAGCGGTAGCGGCCGGTTTCGTTGCATAACCGACGAGATCGCCGGCCGCGAGGACGTGGCCGTACATCGCCTGCTTCAGCGCGTCGAGATCGGGCGCGGCATCGAAGCGCAGGACGGTGTCGAGCGCGAAGACTTGGGCATGGTAAGCGTGGCGCGCGGTATCGTGCGTATGCGGCCCGGCATAGGGCGCGGCGAGGCCGTGGACATTGGGCCCGTAGGCGGCGCCGGCGGGCAGGGTGGCCATGCCGCTCGGCAAGCCCGCGGTCGTTGCGGGCAGGTTGTAGACGAAGAGGTGGATGCTCGTGCCCGCGGCGGGATCCTGCCCGAGTTCGCCCTGGACGATCACCGCGTAGGAGCGGGTCCCTGCCGGACCTGCGCTCCAGCCGAGGCCGGGGAAACGGTTGGTGCCATATTGGGTGTTGGCGATCGGGATGTCGGCGCCAGCTGCAAAGGACGGGCTCGTCACCTGCAGCCTGGCGCCGGCCGAGGGGATGGCAGCGATCAGCAACTGGCGATCATGGCCGATGCTGGTCGGCATCGCCTGGGCGAAGGCCGCGCCAGCGAGCATCAGGGCCACGAGGGAGAGAGCGGAGCGTGGCGGCGTCATCGTCGGTTGTTCCCGTTCCGTTAGTGCGCGAAGCGGCCGGGCTTGCTGAGCCAGCCGTCGATATAATCGTAGGTCGTCTTCACCGTGTCGCCATACTCGCCTGGATGGCGCTCGCATTTGGTGCAGGTGGTGTAGAGGTGGGCCGCGCCTTCGACGAAGGCGATCGACTTGTCCCTGGATTTCGCAAGGCCGTAGATCGTCTCGGCGGCGAGATATTCCCAGTGACCGGTCATGCCCATGACAAGCAGTGGCGCGGACACGCTTTGCACATTGCCGGGAGGGCTTGCATAGCTCGACGTCCAGTCGACGCCGTGCACCGACGTCGCGTCATAGCCGAAGTCCGGCGTGGTGCGGACGGCGTAGCTGCTGAGATAGCTGCGCACCGTCGTCTTGAGCGCGCCGTGGATCAGCGAGGGCGACTGGCTGCGGACGTTCTCGGGCACGCGCACGCTGTGGACGATCTGCGTCGTCATGCTGCCGTCGGCGTGCAGCAGCGGCCACGCCTGCCTCGTGTGCGCCATCAGACCAAGATCCTGCGAGAACAGCTTGTTGTTGCTGCCGAGCAGGATGGCGCCGGGCACGACGAACGGCGCGTCGTCATCATAGCGGCCTTTGCCGGACTCGATCGCGGCCAGCTCACCTTGCGCCTTGGCGATCAGCGCGTCGTTGCGGCGGCCCTCTGCGGTGAGGAACCGCTTGGTGAAATCCGTGCCGTAGCTCGACCCTGTCGGCTTGAAGCCATTGGCCGGATTGTACATGTCGAGCGCCGGATCGAGGTTCGTGCCGCTGCTCTCGTCCTTCACCGCAGGATCGATGCTGAACAGGGTCATTTCGGCCAGACCCCAGTTGGAATCGATCAGCATCAGTCCGTCGGCCGCCGGTAGGCCGGCGAGGCTGTCCGGGCACTTCCAGATCTTCTCCTTCCCCTGACAGGCCTTCACGCCGCCCTCGGCGATCATCTGGTAGGCGCTCATCACGGTGCCGCCGCCGCTGTGGCCGAGCAGGACGACATGGCGCACGCCGGGCTGGCGGCGCAGCCAGGCGACGCCCTTGCCGGCCTGGGTCAGCACCTCATCGAGCACGCCGTCGTTCGACGCGCCCGACTTGCTAGTGCTGTTGTTGGCGCACAGCACCCGATAGCCGCGCTCCGACAATTCGGTGCAGCCCGGAAAGCTCAGATAATCGGCCGACGAGTGCATGATGAACACGGCGGTCTCGGCCTTGGGGCCGGGCACCACCGGTTCGTAGAGCACGCCCGGGACCCCGTTCGCGAGATGGACGAAGCTCGTCCGGATGGCAGGCGCCGCCTGCGCCGCCACCGGCTGCCCCCCGGAAAAGGCCAGCACGGACGCAGCGGCGATGACGAGCAGTTTTGAGGTCCTGGAAATATACGCCTCCTGAGACCTGATGCCGGTACGAAGATCAGCCCTTGATGCGGAAGCCGACCAGGAAGGCGCGGCCGGTCGGATCGTCCGAGAACTCATAGGACTGGCCCGCAGCGGTGCTGCCACTGTAATAGCCGCTGAGTGGCGGCTTGGCGTCGAACAGGTTCGTCACGCTCAGGTAGAACTGACTGTCCTTAATCACCCAGGCCGACCCCGTGTCGAAAGTCAGCGTCAGGTTGGTGGTCGCATAGCTCTTCACATAGGGGTCGGCGAAGACCTGGGACGCGACGCCGCTGCGACGGAACTTGTTGCGCCAGTGCTCGAAGAGATCGATTGTGAAGTTGTCCGTCGGCTTGAAGTCGACGAAGCCGGCAATCTGCACGCTCGGGCTCGGCATCAGGCCGTTGAGACCCCAGCCTGCGTCGCCCTGGTCGATCGTCGGGATGCCGGGCTGCTGGTAGTAGATGTGCGGCTGGTAGTTGACGAGCAGGCGCAGGTTGAGCGGATGCTCGCCGATGCGGGTGCTGTAGTCGGCCTCGCCGTCCCAGCCATAGGTCTTCACCCGGGCGATATTCTCGGGCTGGATGTAGTAGGCGGTGGCGTTGCCGGCGGCATCGCGCTGGATTAGCGAGCAGTAGACCGAGGCGCCGCCGCTCTGGATGCAGCCCTGCTGCACGGCTGCGTTGAAGCCCTGGATCACCGAAATCGCGTTGGTCACCAGCGTGTGGTAATAATCGACCGTCAGCGTCAGGCCGGGCACGAAGTGCGGCTTGAGCACAGCGCCCAGCGTGTAGGTGTGGCCGACTTCGGAGGTCAGGTTCGGATTGCCGATGTTGACCGACGGTACATAGGCGGTCACGCCCTTCGAGACGTCCGTGAAGTTGCCGTAGACGGTCGTGGTCGGCTGGAACAGGTCGTAGAGGGTAGGCGCGCGGATATCGCGCGAGAGCGTGCCGCGCAGCTTGAGCTGGTCGTTGATCGCCCACACCGCGCCGACCTTCCAGGTCGCATAGTGACCGCTGGTCGAATAGTCCGTGTAGCGCGCCGCGCCATTCACATCGAAGGACTTGGCGAAGGGCTTGTCCTTGAGCAGCGGCACGTCGACCTCGATCGCCGCTTCCTTCACGCTCTGTGAGACGGTCGGGCTATCGGGGAAGGTGCTGGCGTAGACCGGCGTCTTGGTCGTGGTCGAGCAATAGCGAAGATCAGTGCAGTCGACATAAGCGGATGTCTGCCCGAAGCTCTGCGCATCGAACGACTGGCGACGCCATTCGCCGGACAGCGCGACGTTGACCGGGCCGGCCCAGGTATCGAACAGGCTCCCGCTGATCGAGGCGTCAGCCGAATCCTGGATGGTGTGGGTCACGAAGCCGGTGCTGCCGAGCACATAAGCGAGCGATTGCGCGCTCGCCGCGCTGGGGCCGAACAGGTCGATCGGCGAGCAATTGCCATAAGCAGACGGATCGCTGAGCGATGCAGCGCAGACGATGTTGCCGTTGCCGTCCTTCACGGCATCGGCGGCGGCGGTCAGCCGCTGGAGGTTCACCTGGTTGTTGACCTGCGTCTTCATGCGAGACGAGCCGTGCGAGTAGGTCGCCTCCCACTTGAAGCCGCCGAGATGACCGTCGATCCCGGTGTTGACGTACCACTGGGTCGTCTTCGAGATGTTCTGGATGCGCGGCGCCTGCTGCAGGATCTCGTTGAGCTTGAAGGTAGACTGCCCGGCGGCGGCGAGTTCGGCCTGGTAGACCGGATCAAGATAGGCATTGTCGGCACCCATGGTGATGCCGGCAAGCTGGTTCCAGCCGGTGTAGGACACGCTCTTCTTCAGGTTGAGCGCGCCCTGGACGTAGACGTGGATATCGTCGGTCAGGTCGTAGTCGAAGCGGCCGAATGCCTGCGTGCTCTTCGACGGCGAAGCCATCGAGGCGTCCTGGTAGGCGCCGTCGCCACCGACCTGGCAGCAGGACGATCCCGTCGCCGTGCCCTTGTTGAAGGTGCTCAGCACGCCGTTCTGGTTGAACGTCATTCCGTTGAGCGCGCCGCCGTTGATAAAGCCGCCGAAGCTATAGGTACTGAGCCGGACGTTGGTCAGCAGCTGATAGGGGTTGGCCGCAGTGCCGGCGCCCTCGATCGCGGCGAGATTGTCCCAGCTGCGATCGTAGGCGCGATCGAGGATCCCGTCATATTCGCGGTGCTGGGCGCTCACCTCGAAATGGCCGCGGTCGCCGACCTTCGTGCCGAAGGCACCCCCGATGTCCTGGTTCCCGGCGTCGCCACGCTGCGACACGCCGCCTTCGACATGCGCCCGGAAACCGTCGAACTTGTTGTTGAGGATGTAATTGACCACGCCCGAGACGGCATCCGAGCCGTAAACCGCCGAGACGCCGCCAGTGACGACGTCGACGCGGTCGATCAGTTCCTGGGGGATGAGATCGACGTCGACCGTGGAATTGAACAGGGTCGGCGGGATGCGATGGCCGTCAAACAGCACCAGCGTTCGATACGTGCCGAGATTGCGCAGGTTGAGCACGTTGGCATTGCCGTTGCCGCCCTGCACGCCGGTCGCGTTGGAGCCGGGGTTGCTGTAAGAATTGCGAGAGCCTGAGAACACCGGAAGATTGTTGAGCGCGTCCGAGATCGTGCCGGCGGGCGATGCGACGGCGAGCGCCTGGGTGGAGACGGTGGTCAGCGGCGTCGGACTTGCCGAGCCGTTCTTGATCACGCGCGATCCGGTGACGACGATTTCCGCTGCGGGGGCTGGTGCGCTGCTCGCGCTGTCGGCCGCGGCGGACGTTTCTGCGGGCGGAGCCGACGTGGCCTGCGCTTGAGCGAATGCGGCGCTCGACATTGTCAGGGCGCTCACGCCCGCCAACAGGCGCAGCATATTGGATTGCGTCTTCACAAGCATACCTCCCGAAACGTGAGCTCGACGGCTCGCGGACTCTCGCCGCGTCGCATCATCGAAGATTTCGGGGTTGACGTACGCGCGAATTTATCGGACCGGGTTATTGGATTGCCCGCCTCGTCCATAAGTTTTGCTGCGACTTTAGTCGAAGCGTGTCGCTGGGAAATCGAAGTGTCGCGGGGCGCACTCGGCCCGCCCATGATCTTGTAACACCAGGACGATGCGCCTGAAGTCGGCAATTTCTGGCGCCCTCACATGGACGGCGAACCGGTCTGGTCTGCGCCGATAACGGGCAGGTCGAATGTCTTGGCCTCGCGCAGCATTGGAAACAGGCGCGCCCAGATCCCGGCGATGGCAATCGCACCTAGGCCGCCGGCAACCACCGCGGTCACCGGACCCACGAGCGCGGCGAGAAAGCCGGACTCAGCTTCGCCGAGTTCGTTCGATGCCGAGACGAAGATCGAGGACACTGCAGCGACGCGACCACGCATCTCGTCGGGCGTGCTGATCTGGATGAGCGACTGGCGCACATAGACGGAAAGCATGTCGGCGGCGCCAAGGATGAAAAGACACGGAAGCGAAACGACCATGGATCGAGAGAGTCCGAAAACGGCGGTAGCAAGCCCGAAGATGCTGACTGCCGCGAGCATCTTGACGCCAACATGATGCTCGAGCGGGCGCCATGAGAACCACGATGCCGAGAGAAGCGCACCGGCTGCAGGCGCCGCCCGCAAATGACCAAGCCCGCTCGGGCCCACATGAAGAATGTCCTGTGCATAGATGGGGAGCATCGCGGTAGCGCCCCCGAGGAGGACCGCGAACAGATCGAGCGAGATGGCGCCGAGCACCAGGCGATTGTGCCGGACATAGGTGATGCCCTCGAAGACGAGATTGAACGACATGCGCCTGTTCTCGGCTCTGGCAACCCGAACGGGATGAAGGCGCGCGAGGCTCGCAATCGAAATCGCGAGCAGAAGCGCGTTCACGGCATAGGCCTGGTAGGGTGCTGCGGCGTAGAGATAGCCCGCGAGAGCCGGACCCAGAATCGCGCCTGCGCGGGTCGCGATCGAGCTTGCCGCGATCGCGCGGGGCACCATCGGGCGTGGCACCAGGTTAGGCGCCATGGCGCCAAGCGCAGGCATGGAGAAGGCGCGCGCGATCCCCAGCATCACGGCGACGGTGAACAGCCAGGCGAGCGATATGGCGCCGGTGATATTGAGCGCCGTGAGAAGCGCCGCGGCCAGAAACTGAAGCGCGTTGCAGCATTGGACGATGCGGCGGCGATCCAGCCTGTCGGCCGCGACCCCGGCAACAAGAGCAAGCGCAAAGAGCGGCAGAAACTGGGCAAGCCCGATCAGGCCGAGTTGAAGGGCTGCCCGCTTGATGTCCATCGAGAGGCGCGAAAGATTATATACCTGCCAACCGATGATCACCACGAGACCGCTCTGTGCAAGCGTCGAGCACAAGCGCGCCGTCCAGAAATAGCGGAAATCCGGTACCGTGAAGGGCCGTGCGGATACATTGCTGTCGGTCATCGCGCTCCCGTTAGACGAAAACCGGACCGTGATCAGCCATCGACAGCTTGAAGCCGGCGATAGAAATCCTGCAGGCACCGCTCGGCAGGCACATGCCGGACGCTGTTCTTTGCGACGTGATTCCGATCGCGCCGTGGCCCCATCGGATAGGCATTGCCGGCGCGACAGCACATAATGCGGCCACCTGGCGTCGATTCATACCCGCCCTGACCGGCTGCGGACTGAGGCTTTCCGGGCCATAGGTTCGGCAGGCGAGGTATTGGTCGCGCAAAACCTGAATGATCTTGATGGACCGTTGCCCATGACCCGATTGCCTGGTGCTGATGCTGCGGTACGGATGCTCCAGCTTCACGGGGTGAAGCATGTCTTCGGCCTGTGCGGCGACACGAGCTTGCCCTTCTACGATGCGCTTTGCCGCCTCGAACATGGCATCGAGCATGTCCTCACGCGTGACGAGCGGCATGCGGCCTATATGGCGGACGCCTATGCGCGCGTCTCGGGACGGGTTGGAGTGTGCGAGGGGCCGAGCGGCGGCGGTGCGACCTACATCCTGCCGGGCGTCGTCGAGGCGAACGAGTCCTCCGTTGCTCTGGTATCGATCACCTCGGACATCCCGGTGACTGCGCGCGGCCGGTACCCGTTGACCGAACTTGACCAGAAGGCGCTGTTCCGCCCGCTCACCAAGTGGAACACTGTCGTCGACCACGTCAGTCAGATCCCGCATATATTCCGCACCGCCTTCCGTGCGGCGACGACGGGAAGGCCCGGAGCCTGCCATATCGGCCTCCCTTACGATCTCCAGAAACAGGACGTCGACGAGGCGGACCTCTGGGCCAACGTCAACCACGCTCGGTTTCCCGCGTTCCGCACCGCGCCCGATCCCGACCTCGTCGGCGCCGCTGCCGATGTCATCCTTCGCGCGCGTCGGCCGGCATTCGTCTGCGGGGGCGGGATCATCATCTCCGGTGCCAGCGACGAGCTGATTGCGCTCGCCGAGATGCTCGACGCCCCGATCGCATCGACGGTAAGCGGGCATGGCGTCGTTCCAGACGATCATCCACTCGCGGTGGGCGTCGTTGGCGCCAATGGCGGCACCGACCAGACGCGTGATGCCATCAGCGCGGCGGACACCGTCATTTTCGTCGGTTGCAGGGCGGGGTCCACTACGACCGAACACGGGACGGTGCCAGCCCGCGATGTACCGATCGTCCATATCGACATCGATCCCATGGTCGTTGCTGCCAACTACCGGATCGAGGCGGGAATGGTCGGCGACGCGCGTCTGTGCCTGGCAGCCCTGGGACACGAGATTGCCAGGCGGGTCGAGGGACGTGAGCGTACGAGCGACGCCGCCCAGCGCCTGGCGGGGTTGCGGACGGAGAAGCGCGCGCGCTTCGACGCGCTCGCCCGATCGGATGAGCGACCCATCCGACCGGAACGCGTGCTCTCGGCCTTGCAGGCCGCGCTGCCTCGCGATGCCATCGTTGTCGCGGACCCCGGCACGCCATGTCCTTATTTCTCGGGCTATTTCGATTTCAATCGCACGGGGCGCAGGTTCATTACCAACCGGGCGCATGGCGCCCTCGGCTTTTCGCTCGCTGCCGCGGTCGGCGCGTGGTTTGCGTCACCGTCGTCGAAGGTCGCAGCCGTAATGGGCGACGGCAGTTTCGGTTTCTGCGTCGGCGAGCTCGAGACACTTGTCCGAAAGAGCGTTCCGCTCACGCTCGTCGTCTTCTCGAATGCCTCCTACGGCTGGATCAAGGCGAGCCAGAAAGACGGCTATGGCCAGCGTTATTTCTCGGTCGATTTCAACCGGTCCGACCACGCGCGCATCGCCGAGGCCTTTGGCCTCAAGGTCTGGCGGGTCGAGGATCCTGCGCAGGTCGATGCCGCGATCAAGGCTGCCGTTGCCCATGACGGTCCCGCACTTGTCGACATCATTTCGCAGCCTCTCGAGGAATCCGCGGTCCCCGTCAGTCGCTGGATGGGCTGATCGTGCACGGGTCCAGAACCTTTCTCATCACCGGTGTTTCGCGCGGCCTTGGCTCGGCGTTCGCGAGCGCTGCGCTTGCTGCGGGGCATCGCGTCGTCGGGACGGTGCGCACTGACGCACAAGCGTCGGCTTTCGTAGCGTCGGCGCCCGGGCGTGCCGAGGCGCTTGTGGTTGATCTGTCCGCGTCCGACGCGGTCGATGCCGCTCTGAGGACGGCGGCGCCTTTGCTTGGCGAGATCGATATACTCGTCAACAATGCCGGTTATGGCCATGAGGGGCCGGTTGAGGAATCACCGCTGGCCGAACTGCGCGAGCAGATCGAGGTAAACCTGTTCGCCCCGGTCGCATTTATCCGGGCGGTATTGCCCGGTATGCGAAGGCGACGCGCCGGCCACATAGTCAATGTAACCTCCATGGCCGGAGCCGTCGGCTTTCCGGGGCTCGCTTACTATTGCAGCAGCAAGTTCGCTCTCGACGGCCTGTCCGAATCCCTGGCGAAGGAGCTTCGCCCGTTCGGCGTGTTCGTCACGTCTTTCGCGCCGGGCCAGTTCCGTACCGATTGGGCGGGAGTTTCGATGCGGCGATCGCCTCGCCAGGTCGCGGATTATGACGCGAGCTTCGATCCGATCCGT
Source organism: Sphingomonas oryzagri (assembly GCF_029906645.1). Taxonomy (NCBI): domain Bacteria; kingdom Pseudomonadati; phylum Pseudomonadota; class Alphaproteobacteria; order Sphingomonadales; family Sphingomonadaceae; genus Sphingomonas; species Sphingomonas oryzagri. The sequence continues at coordinate 2,348,993 of NZ_JARYGZ010000001.1, read as the reverse complement.
GCTGCGAGGTTTGCGAAAAGCGGTGTTCAGCCCGGCGATCCAGCGCGCGCCGCTGACGCTCTGATGACGCTTGTGGCCGCGGATAATCCTCCTTCGCGCCTATTCGTGGGTTCGGACGCGCATATGCTCGCTTCCCAGAAGATCAAGCGAGCCCAGGCGGAGCTAGGTGCATGGGAAGACGTGTCGAAGTCGACCGACCTACCAGGCCACGCCTGACCCCATACGACACGTTACTTATAGAGATGGGCGCGGATGTAATGCGGCCGGCTTCCGCCGCTCGCTTATGGTCAGATCTATTCCTTCAAGCGAAATATGATCAGCCGGAGCCCAAATATGGATGGCAGCTTTCTCGTCGGTGGAACAAAGGTCTCGCGACCGGAGACGTTCCAGGCAAGCGACCCGGCGACAGGCGCTCTTCTCGCCACGGAGTTTTCCGTTTCGTCGGCCGCCGATGTTGCCCGGGCCTGCGCCCTGGCGGACGAGGCCCTCGACAGTTTTCGCGAGCTTGCACCGGAGGACCGCGCGACATTCCTCGAGACCGTCGCGAGCCAGATCGAGCAGCTTGGCGACACGCTCATCGAGCGCGCGCATGCCGAGAGCGGACTTACCGAGGCCCGGCTCAACGGAGAGCGCGGACGGACCTGCGGCCAGCTCCGCCTATTCGCGCGTGTCGTGCGCGACGGCTATTGGGCGGGAGCGTCGATCGATCCGGCGCTGCCCGAACGGACTCCGCTGCCGCGCTCGGACCTGCGTCTGCGTCGGATTCCCGTGGGACCCGTCGCGGTCTTCGGCGCGTCGAATTTCCCCCTCGCATTTTCGGTCGCCGGCGGGGATACCGCATCCGCCTGGGCGGCCGGCTGTCCCGTCGTCGTGAAAGGGCACCCTGCGCACCCGGGCACCTCGCTGCTGGTCGGCGATGCGATCCGCCGCGCGGTCGAGATTTGCGGGCTCCATGAGGGCGTTTTCTCGCTTCTCCAGGGCGCCTCGAACAACCTTGGCACGTCCCTCGTATCCAACCCGCACATCAAGGCTGTCGGCTTCACCGGGTCGCGGGCGGGTGGGCTCGCCCTCCTGGAAATCGCCTCGACGCGTCCCGAGCCGATCCCGGTGTTCGCCGAGATGTCGAGCGTCAATCCTGTCATCCTCTTTCCCCAAGCGCTTGAAGCCCGCGGCGCGGCGCTCGGTGCCGCCTTTGTCGCCTCCCTGACGATGGGATCAGGCCAGTTCTGCACGAACCCGGGCATCCTGCTGGCCGTCGAAGGCGAGGGGTTGGATGCCTTCGTCGGTGCTGCCGTCGCGGCGATCGAAGGGGCGCAGCCGCAGGTGATGCTGACCTCGGCGATCCATGCCAATTTCGATCGCGGCGTGGCTGCGCTCGAAAACCATGAATCGGTCCGCCTCCTCGCACGGGGCGCGGTGCCGACAGGTTGCAACCGCGGGCAGGCGGCGCTCTTCGAAACGAGCGGAGCTGAGTTTCTGAAAGACTACGCCCTCGGCCATGAGATTTTCGGGGCGGCATCGCTCCTGGTGCGTTGCGCGGACCTGGCCGAGATCGCCTCCGTGATCGAAGTAATGGAGGGGCAGCTCACCGCGACGCTTCAAATCGACGCCGGTGACCATGAGGCGGCGCGCGATCTGATGCCGCTTCTCGAGCGCAAGGTCGGGCGCATCCTCGCAAACGGATGGCCGACCGGCGTCGAGGTTTGCAACGCCATGGTCCACGGCGGGCCGTTTCCTGCCACCTCCGATAGCCGGACCACGTCGGTCGGTGCGACCGCGATCGATCGCTTCCTGCGTCCTGTCTGCTACCAGGATCTGCCCGACGAAATCCTGCCGGCGGTGCTCCGGGATGCCAATCCGCTCAACATGCCCCGCCTGCGCGAGGGCACACCGGACTGAGACCTCGACCTAGCCCACAACCTTGCGCAGGGCCGGAACGCGGGTTCCGGTCAGCGTCTGTCGGCGAACAATCTCGATGAAGTCGCGATGCATCTTGGTGGGTAGCCAGTCCTTTCGCATCGTGATGCCGATCGTCGGGATTAGGTCGATCGCCTCGAAGGGAATTTCGACGAGACCGCCACTCTCCTGATCGAGTTCATAGGACGTCATGAGGGTCAGGCGGTCGCTGCCGCCGACGAGGTTCCGGAGACCGGAGGGCGCGCAGGTCGTGATCGGCGCTCGGGGTTTGGACTGGCCGGCGAAGAGTTTGTCGAAACAGGCCCGACGGCTCGATCCCTGAGCGCCGATGACCCAATCATAGGCGCGAAGGTTCTCGGTCGTGACCTTGCCCTTGCGCAGCAGCGGGTGATGAGGGCGGCCAACAATCGAGTAAGGGGTTCTGGCAAAAGGCTCGCAGCATAGGTCATCCTGCGGTGTTTCCGGCAGCAGACCGACGACAAGGTCGACCTCACCGCAACGCAGGCTCCGATGCATGGAGGGTGCATTCTCGATCGTCACGCGCACATTGACGTTCGGGTAAACGCGCACAAAATCGTCGAGCGACGACGCGAGCAGGATGCTGCCACCGAACGGCATGCCGCCGATCGAAAGCTCGGATGAGAAGCCACCCTGGACGGCCTCGATCTCCCGGATGCCCCACTCGATCTCCTGAAGCGCGAGCTTCATCCGCCGGCCGAACTCGCTGCCCGGCGGGCCCACCATCATGCCCATGGCCGTGCGGTGAAAGAGCGGCTTGCGCAGGTTGCCCTCGAGATCGCGCGCGGCGCGCTGGAGCGACGCGTAGGACAGCCCGAGTGAATCGGCCGCCTTGGGAAAACTCAGTTCATCGACGATGGCGATCAGGCAGCGTATCTGCGAGCGCGACAGCCGGTTCGCGATGACCTTCGCGCCGGCGGCGCCGCCCGCGACACCAAGTTCCATGAGAGCATGCTCGGTCTGCTCGAAAAAGCGCTGGGTGCGCTGGAGGAATATCTCGCCTGCGTCGTTGAGATAGCTGCCGCTCGCGCGCCGCTCGACAAGAGCTGCACCGACGCGCTGTTCGAGTTTAGCCAGCGCCTGGGTCACGGCAGGCTGGGAAAGGTTGCATTCCTCCGACGCCTTGCGGACGCTGCCGAGACGGCCGATGCTTTCAAACAGCCTGAGCTGGCGGAAGCTGATGGCCTCGGACCCGTCCTGCTCCTCCTGAACGTCAGACATGTTGTTCTCCTCTCCTGTCATCCATGTTGCGCCGATTCAATCTCCGTGGGAAGCCCCGTGAACGCGATTTCAATCTCCCATGGCCTGGGAAGAGTAATCGGAAACCTCAATAAGGCTATGGAATATAACGAAGGTCGGTCGATGCAGCAGCCCGCGGCAAAAGGGGGCTGGCACCCAAGGAAGCATTGAAACTTATATCGTGCAACGCAGCGGAGCGCCAAGAATTGATCAATCGGGCGGACAATGCGTGCGGTTGGACCGCGGGCGGTGCGGCAGCTGATTGCCTATCAAACCTGCGATCCGGCCTATTGAAAGTGGTCGTCGAGTGCACTGTAGAAGGCCTGCCCCCGTTGACGGGGCGGCGCAAAGCGGGCCTTGTCGGGCTGGCAGCCAAGAGCCTTCATGCCTGGCTGAACAAATCCTCCTTGAAATTTCGCAGTCTCGCGGGAGAGAAATCTTGGCCGATAACGTTCACCTCAAGATCGCCGTGGCGGAGCATCCGCATACATCGGCAATTCGAAATGGTTCGATCCCGATCGAGGGTGTCGACGCCGAAATCATCACGGTTAAGCCGCAGATCGGCGCATTCCGTCGCATGGTCCGCGATGTCGAGTTCGACGTCTGCGAACTGGCGCCGACCACCTACATCATCGCCAAGGCCTATGGCCGGCCGTTCACCGCGCTGCCGATCTTCGTGGTCCGCCGGTTCCACCATTCGGGCATGCTCGTCCGTCCGGATTCGGGCATCAAGGTGCCGAAGGACCTGGAGGGCAAGAAGGTCGGCGTGCGCGCCTATTCGGTGACGACGGGCGTCTGGATCCGCCAGGTGTTCATCGACGAATATGGGCTCGACAACAGCAAGGTCACCTGGATCGTCGACGACGAGGAGCACGTCACGCAACTGAAGCTCCCGCCCAATGTGCAACATGCGCCCGAGGGCCGCAGCCTTGCCGATATGATCGCGGCCGGTGATTTGCAGGCGGGCGTAGAGGCGGCTGCCGGCATCGGCCGGACCGGTGCGCCGACGGGCGGCTGGCAGGAGGTCGAGGCCAATTATCCGGACCTGATCCCGAACGCTGCCGAGGTCGAAAAGGAATATTTCGACCGCACCGGTGTTTACCCGATGCACGGCACGATCGTGGTGAAGGATTCTGTTCTGGCCGAGCATCCCTGGGTGGCCAAGTCGCTCAACGACGCCTTCACCCGCGCCAAGGACGAGTGGGTCGCAAAGCTCAATTCGGGCGAGGCCACCGGTGCGGGCGCGGACAAGTATCGCGCGCTCCAGCAGATCGTCGGGCCGGACCCGCTGCCCTACGGCATCGAAGCCAACCGTCCGACCATTGAGGCGCTTGAGAAGACGGCGTTCGAGCAGGGGCTCACCCCGCGCCGGATGACGATCGAAGAGCTCTTCGTTGACCCGGCGAAGGTTCCGGAGCGCGCATAACAGGCAGCGGCCGCCTCGCTCCGGGGGGACGGGGCGGCAGCGTCGATGAGCCGGTTCACCGGACCCGGACCGGCTCACACCTGGAGCGGGCGAGATTCTCGCCCGCTTTCTTTTTCTGGGGATGGCCGTGCCCACAGGGCTTTTGGACGCGGCTCTTATGAGCCGCGCCGCAAATTCAATTTCTTGGCCGACGGCAGCCTTCCTAAAGCGATCGTGAAGCGGCTCGAGCGTCGCTGCGAGGAGACACCATGATCATCGACTGTCACGGCCATTTCACGACCGTCCCCAAGAGCTTCCGCGATTGGCGTGCCAGGCAGGTCGAATCAGCGAATGATCCGGCTGACGCGCCCAAGCCGAGCGAAGGCGCGATCCTCACCGACGACCAGATCCGCGAGGGCATCGAGGGCGGCCAGCTCAAGCTCCAGCGGGAGAGGGGCAGCGACCTCACGCTCTTCTCGCCGATCGCCGGCCTGATGTCGCACCATCTCGGCAACGAGCGCACCAGCCTCGAATGGGCCGAGGTCTCGAACAACAACGTCAAGCGTGTGACCGAGCTCTACCCGGACAATTTTGCGCCGGTCTGCCAGCTGCCGCAGTCGCCAGGCGCGCCGCCCGCCAACTCGGTTCCCGAGCTGAAGCGCTGCGTGGAGGAGATGGGCTTCGTCGGCTGCAACATCAATCCGGACCCGACCGGTGGCTATTGGACGGGCAAGCCCTTCACCGACAAGGAATGGTATCCCCTGTTCGAGGCACTGTGCGAGCTGGATGTGCCGGGCATGGTGCACGTCGCCGCGTCCTGCAATCCGAACTTCCACGGCACCGGCGCGCATTATCTGAACGCCGACACCTCGGTGTTCATGCAGATCCTGCAGTCGGATCTGTTCAAGGATTTTCCGACGCTCCGCTTGGTCATCCCGCACGGCGGCGGCGCGGTGCCCTACCATTGGGGGCGCTATCGCGGCATGAGCCTGGAGATGGTCGATCGCCCGCTCGAAGGGCTGCTCGACAACATCTTCTTCGATACCTGCGTTTATCACCTGCCCGGCGTCGAGCTGCTGACCAAGGTGATCCCGGCCGACAACGTGCTGTTCGGCTCCGAGATGATCGGCGCGGTTCGGGGCAAGGATCCGAACACCGGCCAGTATTTCGACGACACCAAGCGCTACGTCGATGCCCTGCCGCTGGACGAGGGCGACAAGCAGAAGATCTTCGAGGGCAATGCGCGCCGCGTCTATCCGCGCCTCGACGCGCTGCTCAAGAGCCAGGGTCGATAAGGCGGCACCGCTCGTCTTCGATTTTATGGCTCCGAGCAGAAGTTCAAATTCCCCGGGACGCGCGAAGCGCCGATGCCCTGTTCTGTCAGGTCAGCGCGCGAGCGAGCCGCGGATGAGAGGAATGGTTTGATGGTTTCCCGTTACGTCGACATTCACCCGCATGTCATTTCCGACGACGAGGGCGCCTATCCGCCTGCGCCGCTGTTCGGGAAGCGCTCGGACTGGTCTCAGGAGCGGCCGAGCACGGTCGAGTCGCTGATCGCCGCGATGGATGAGGCAGGTGTCGAGAAGGCGGCGGTCGTCCATTCGTCCACCACCTACGGCTTCGACAATTCCTACGTCGTCGACGCCTGCAACCTTTATCCGGATCGCCTGCTGGCGGTCGGCTCGGTGGATGTGCTCGAACCCGATGCGCCGCAGACGATCCGCAACTGGGTGGAGCGCGGCCTGGGCGGCATGCGGGTGTTCACCGGCGGCAGTACCAAGGAGTTCGACGCGAGCGAGCTCGACGATCCGCGCGCTTATCCGGCGTGGGAGCTGCTCGGCGAACTGGGGCTCACCATGTGCATCCAGACCGGCCCGGTCGGACTGCCGGCGGTGGTGTCGCTGGCCAAGCGCTTTCCCACCGTGAAGATCATCCTTGACCATCTGGGCCGCCCGGACGTGACCGACGGCGCCCCCTATGCGGCGGCGCAGAGCCTGTGGGATCTGGCCCCGGTCGAAAGCATCTACTTCAAGCTTACCCCGCGCATCATGGGCGACAGCAAGAAGGGCGCGGCGACGCCCGAGACGCTTTTCCCGAAGATCGTCGAGACGTTTGGCGCGAAGCGCCTGGCTTGGGGCTCCAATTTCCCGACCTCGCCGGGCACGCTTGCGGAAATCCTCGCAACCGCGAAGGATCGGCTCTCGATGCTGTCGACCGAGGACCAGGAGTGGGTCTTCCGCAAGACTGCGCAGACCCTCTACCCCAGGCTGGCGGACTGAGGCGGAGACGAGGTAGATGGCCCGGATGATCGAAGCCGCCAACCAGCCGATCGAGGCGGAGGTCAGCGCCAAGCCGCCGATCGTCGCGCGCTGGGCCATCCTGTTCCTGCTGGCGGTGGGCGTGATGATCGCCTTCTCCGATCGCGCGAGCATCGGATCGGCGCTTGCCCACCACCCGTTCGTCGAACATTTCAAGCTCACCAGCGTCGATCGCGGCTGGGTGAACTCGGTCTTCTTCTGGTCTTACGGCCTCATGCAGATGGGCACCGGCTGGCTGGTCGATCGTTATGGCGTGAAGTGGCCCTATGCGATCATCTTCCTGGTGTGGTGCCTGGCAATGGCGGCGGTCGGCATGGTCGGCTCGCTGGCAGCCCTGCTCGCGATGCGGCTGCTGGTCGGCGCCGCCGAGGCGGTAGTCATGCCGGCGAGCTATCGTTGGATCCGGCATAATTTCTCTGAGAACCAGAGCGGCACCGCCGTCGGCATCTTCACCATGGGCAACAAGTTCGGCCCGGCGATCGGCGCGCTCGCAGCACCCTGGCTGATCACCAATTACGGCTGGCAGGCGATGTTCTTCGCCACCGGCGCCGTCGGTCTGGTGTGGGTCGCGCTTTGGGTGCTCTCGGTGCGGAGCGACTTGCCCAATGCCGTCGATCGGGCGGCCCTGCACAAGAGCGCGTCCGCCGTGACGCTGGGCAGCGTGCTGCGCTCGCCCGTCGTCTGGGGGGCGATGATCATCAACTTCTGCTACGGCTATTTCACCTTCTTCTGCATGCAGTGGATGCCGGACTACCTGCACAACCAGCGCGGCATGTCGCTGAAGAGCTCGGGCCTTTACACCTTCTTCAGCTTCACCGGCATCGCGCTCGTCGCGGTCAGCGCGGGCTGGGTGGCGGACCGGATGATCGCGCGGGGCGGCGATCCGGTGAAGGTCCGCAAGGGCTTCGTGATCGCCGGCTTCCTCGGCGCCTGCACGGTGCTCCTCGGTGTCCATGCAGAATCGCTGTCCATGGCGCTGTTCTGGAATATTTTCTCGCTTTCGTTTCTCGGTCTTACCACCGCCAACAGCCTGGCGCTCTGCCGCCTGACTTTGATCCCCAAGCAGGCGGTCGGTCTCGTGACCGGCGTGCAGCAGGTGGCGACCAGCCTCGCCGGCGGCGTCGCCGGGGCACTCACAGGCTGGCTGCTCCAGATCAGCGGCAACAATTACGACGTGCCGATGCTGGTGATCTTCGTCTTCCTGTTGATCGGCGCGGGATCGACCTTGGTGCTGCTGCGCCGCGAATGGGCGCCGAAAATGCCGGAGCCGTTGATCGTCGAGAACTGACGTGCCCGATGTGATGGCCGTGACCTGACATTGAATAGGCGCATTCGGCTCCAGGCCGCTACGCGCCGAACTGATTGAGCCCTGGCGGGGCGGGAGATTGAAAATGGCGGAGATCGTATTCGGGATGGCAGTGCCGCACTCCGGCATGCTCGGACAGGCACCCGAGGATTGGCTCACCAACGGTGAGCGCGATCGAAAGAATCCCGAGCTCTGGTATCGCAACCGGACCTGGACGTACCCCGAGCTCGAGAAAGAGCGGGGCGCCGCCTTCGAGCCCTTCCTGACCATCGAGGAGCGCACCGCCCGTGCCGCCAAGTGCCGCGCCGCGCTCGACGAGATGGCGGCCGCCTACAAGCGCGCGAACGTCGACGTCGCGATCATCCTCGGCAAGGATCAGAAGGAGATCTGGCCCGACCAGTCGCCCTCGATCACGATCTACACCGGCGAGGACGTGCATAACGGCCCGCCGCAGCGTCCCGTCTACGCGCCCGATCGTCACGTCGTGCACAAGGCCTATCCGGAGCTCGCCACCTACCTCATCAACGCATTCCAGGAGCAGGGCTTCGACCTCAACGATCTCCAGGCCTGGCCGGAGAACGTCTGGATGGCGCAGCGGCAGGGGATGAAGCCGGACTATCCGGTGGTCCCGCACGCCTACAGCTTCGTCTACCACCAGATCATGGGCGACGCTCCGCCGCCGCACGTGCCGATGCTGTTCAATCTCTTCTATCCGCCGACGCAGCCGTCGATGAAGCGCTGCATCGAGTTCGGCCGCGTGCTGCGCGATGCAATCGAGGCGTGGCCCGAGGACGTCCGCGTGGCGGTGATCGCGTCGGGCGGGCTCTCGCATTTCGTCAACGACGAGGAGTTCGACCGCGACGTGATGGGGAAGCTCGCCGCCTATGACTATGACGGCCTCGCGGCGATTCCGAATGGCTACTACCAGTCGGGCACGTCCGAAGTGAAGATCTACTCGATCGTCATGATGGCGCTCCAGCATACCGGCGCCGAGATGACCCTCGTCGACTACGTTCCCTGCTGGCGCACTCCAGCCGGAACCGGCGAGGGCATGGGTTTCATGTACTGGGACGCGTCGGCCTGATCTGCCGCGCCCGCACTTTCACTCCCATTGCTGACAAGGACGACACATGGCCGACACCCGCCTGAATGGCATCATCCGCGCGTTCGAGGCGGGGAAGCCCGCCTTCACCTGCTTCGCCAAGGTCGACAAGCTGACGGCGCAGGAGATGACCGACGCGCCCTATGACGGCGTCGTGTACGAGATGGAGCACAATCCGTACGACGTCACCGCATTGGGTGATGCGCTCCAGTACATGCTCAACCGCAAGAAGATCGCCGAGACCGGCTCGGTTGCACCCAGCGTCACGCCCATCGCGCGCATCCCCGCCAATGGCGGCGAGATGAACCAGTTCCAGGCCAAGCAGGTGCTCGATCGCGGCGTCTACGGCGTGATCACGCCGCACGTTCAGACGGTCGAGCAGGCCTACAACACGGTCGCCTCCTGCCGCTACGCGAAGCCCAAAGGCGCAGCCTTCTACGAGCCCAAGGGGGTCCGTGGCGATGGCCCGGCAACGGCAGCGCGCTACTGGGGCCTGACCATGCCCGAATATTATGCCAAGGCCGACGTCTGGCCGCTGGCGCCGCATGGCGAGCTGCTCGTCGGCATGATGTGCGAAAGCCCCGAGGCGATCGAGAACCTCGACGATATCCTCGCCAACGTGCCGGGAATAGGGCTGGTGCTGATCGGCGAGGGCGATCTCAGCCAGGCGCTCGGCTATCCGCGCCAGTATGAGCATCCCGAGGTGGTCAGTGCGATGAACAAGATCGTCGAGGTCTGCAAGAAGCACGACGTCGTCGTCGGCAACCCCCACACCAATGCCAAGAATGTCGAGCGGCTGCTCGGCGAAGGCTATCGCTTCCTCATGTCGGCACCCAGCCGCAGCTATGGTGTGGTCGGACGGGGCCGGGAGCTGGCCGGCTACTGACGCGATGGCGTTGACCGCGAAGTTATCGCGGCCGCCTTGCTTTCGATTGGATGATGGTGGCCGCCCGTGGTGATTGCGGGCGAACGGGCAGACATGTCCGATGGTCTTGGAGAGCTTATGAACGGCGCGGAGAGCCTGGTTACGACGCTGGCGGATCAGGGGGTCGAGATTTGCTTCGCCAACCCCGGCACGTCCGAAATGCACTTTCTGGCGGCGCTCGACAATCCACGGATGAAGAGCGTGCTGTGCCTGTTCGAGGGTGTCTGCACGGGCGCGGCCGACGGCTGGTACCGGATGAAGGACAGACCGGCGTCGACGTTGCTCCATCTGGGACCCGGCCTCGCCAACGCGCTCGCCAACATTCACAATGCCAAGCGCGCGAGCTCGGGGATGGTCAACATCGTCGGCGAGCATTCCGCGAGCCATCTGAAATATGATCCGCCACTGACCTCCGACATCGAAGGCCTCGCGCGGCCGCTCAGCCACTGGGTGCGCCGCGCCGAGAGCTCCACGACGATCGCATGGGACACCGCCACGGCGGTCGCCAAGGCGTCCGAGCATCCCGGCCAGATCGCGACGCTGATCCTGCCCGGCGACACCGCCTGGAAGGATGCGGGCGAACGTGCGCTGCCGGCTGGTCTGACCGTCAAGCCAGCCGCGCCGGATCAGGCCCGCGTCGATCAAGTGGCCAAGGTGCTGCGCTCAGGCGAGCCGACTTTGATCATCCTCGGCAACAAGTCGACGCGCGGCCGTGCGCTGGAACTGGCCGGCAAGATCGCAGCCGGTACGGGCGCGCGCCTCGGCTCGCAATTCTTCACCGCGCGGATCGAGCGCGGCGCGGGACGCACGCCGCTGGAGCGCATCCCCTATGCGGTGCCGCAGGCGCAGGCCTTCCTCAACAGCTTCCGCCACATCGTGACGATCGAGACCAAGGAGCCGGTCGCTTTCTTCGCCTATCCCGACAAGCCGAGCCTGCTCAAGGGCCCCGAAGCGATCGTGCACCCGCTGGTCGAGCCGGACGAGGACAGCGTCGCCGGCCTCGAGATGCTGGTCGATGCGCTGGGCTTGGGCGGCACGCAGCCTCTCACTCAGGAGCGGATCGAGACGCCGGTGCCGTCGGGCGCGCTCAACCCGGAGAGCATCGCCCACGCACTCGCCGCGGCACTGCCTGAACAGTGCATCCTCGTCGATGAATCGCTCACCACCGGGCGCCAGTCGATGGGCTTCACCATGGGGGCCAGGCCCCACGACCTGATCAACAACATGGGCGGCTCGATCGGCTACGGCACGCCCGTCGCTACCGGCACGGCGCTTGCCTGCCCGGACCGGCGGACCTTCTGCATGGTCGGCGACGGGTCGGCCATGTACACGATCCAGTCGCTGTGGACGCAGGCGCGAGAAGGGCTGCCCGTCACCACGATCATCTTCGCCAACAACCAGTACGCCATCCTCAAGGCCGAATACACGAACATGGGCGCCGGCCAGACGCCCGGTCCCCAGGCCATGGCGATGATCGACATCGACCGGCCGACGATCGACTGGTGCGCCATGGCCAAGAGCATGGGCGTGCCCTCGGTCAGCGTCGACACGGCCGAGGATTTCCACGCCGCAATGGCCCGCTCGGTCGATGCCGAGGGCCCGGTGCTGATCGAAGTGAAGCTCTACTGAGAAGGAGAGGGGGCATGGCCACCGCCGCCACCACCACGCTGAAGACCAACCTCGCCGATTATCCCGTCACCAAGGCGATCCGCGACGGCCGCGTGACGTCCGACGTCGTGACGCTCGACATCTGTGGGCCGGACCAGGCGCACAACGGCTTCAAGGCGATGATCCGCGAGAATGCCTATGATTGCGGCGAGCTCGCCATTGTCACGCTGCTGCAGGCGAAATGCTACGGCAAGCCGTTTGTGGCGCTGCCCATCCCGGTCAACGGCCGCTTCCAGCACCATTGCGCGGGCTTCAATAAGGAGCTGTTCCCCGGCCTCCAGCCCAAGGACATCGAGGGCAAGCGCGTCGGCGTGCGCACCTATGCGCAGACGACGGGTCTCTGGATCAGGGGCATCCTGCGCCACGAATATGGCGTCGATCTCGACAAGGTGACATGGTGCACGGTGGGCGAGGGGCACCTCCTCGAATATAGCGATCCGGCCAATTGCGAGCGGCTGCCCAAAGGGTCCGACATCGGCCAGATGATGCTCGACGGCGAACTGGTCGCGACCTTGCAGGGTGTCGACCTGCCCAAGGATCCCCGTGTCTCCTACCTCGTCCCCGAGCCGTTCGATGCGGCGAAGGACTGGTATGCGCGCGAGGGCGTGGTGCCGATCAACCACATGTTCGTGGTGCATCAGGACCTGACCAGGACGAACCCGGAGGCCGTCCGCGAAATCTACCGCATGCTGGTCGAGAGCCGTGAGCTGACCGAGGGCGGCGTGCCGGCCGTCTATCCGCCGATCGGCCTCGAGGCGAACCGCAAGGGCATCCAGCTCGCGATCGACTGGGCGCTCGACCAGAAGATCATCCCGCACCGGCTCTCGGTCGACGACCTGTTCGACGACGTGACCGCGACGCTGGGCGCCTGAGATGAGCGAGACCGCCCGCCACGCCGTCACCCGCGTCCGCCGGGAGACGCGACGGCGTGTCGGTACGGTCTCCTCGGTCGAGCGGCTCTCGCCCTCGATGCTGCGCATCTGGTTCGAGGGCGCCGACTTCCACGATTTCGAGAGCGCGGCGCCTGACGACCATGTGAAGCTGTTTTTCGTGGGCGCAGGCGGCGAGACGGCGATGCGCGACTATACGCCGCGCCTGTTCGACACCGCCGCCGGACGGCTCGCGATCGACTTCGCGCTGCACGAGGCCGGGCCGGCGACGCGCTGGGCACTCGATGCGAAGCCGGGCGACACGCTGCAGATCGGCGGCCCGCGCGGGTCGGCGGTGCTGGCGGATGATTTCGACTGGTACATGCTCGTCGGCGACGAGACGGCGCTGCCCGCGATTGGGCGGCGGCTGGAGGAGCTGCGCGCCGACGTGCCGGTGACCGTGGTTGCGATCGTCGATGGGCCGGCCGATCGCGTTGCCTTCGCCGAGCGGGCGGGGCTCGACACGATCTGGGTGGAGCGTGACGGCAAGGCCGGCGAGGATGCGGCGCTTCTCAACGACGCGCTCTCCGCGCTGACACTGCCGGCCGGCGAGGGCTATGTCTGGATCGCCGCCGAATCCCAGGTGGCGCGCGCGGTGCGCGCCCATGTGATCGACACGCTCGGCCATCCGCGCGGCTGGACCAAGGCGGCCGGCTACTGGTCGGCGGGCGAGGCCGGTGCCCACCAGCGGATCGAAGACTGAACTCCGGTTTTCGGGTCGGCACTACAGCCCAGCGAGGAAGCGATGAAGACAATCGAGGTCGCGACGCGCGACGGTACCATGCCCCTCCACGTCCATATTCCGGCGGGCGCGGGGCCGTGGCCGGGCGTACTGATGTTCATGGATGGCCCCGGGATGCGGCCGGCGGTCCATGAGCTGGCAGAGCGACTGGCGCAGTCCGGCTATTGCGTGCTGCTGCCGGATCTCTTCTACCGCTCGGGCTCCTACGAGCCGGTCGACCCCAAGGTGGTGTTCACCGACCTGGCGCTGCGCGAGCAGCATCGCGAGAAATTCATGGCACTCGCCACCCCCAGGGCGGTGATGGCCGACACGGAGGCGCTGCTCGCCGCCGTCGAGGGCCTGCCGGAGCTTGCGGACGGGCGGATCGGCGTGGTCGGCTATTGCATGGGCGGCAGGTTCGCGCTGATCGCGGCGGGCACTTTCCCCGATCGGATCGCAGCGGCAGCCTCCTATCATGGCGGCGGGCTCGCCAACGACACGCCGACCAGCCCGCACTTGCTCGCGCCGAAGGTGACCGCGAAGGTCTATGTTGCGGGCGCGATCGAGGACGCCAATTTCGACGACGCCCAGAAACAGCGGTTGATCGATGCGCTGGTTGACGCCGGTGTCGATCATCTCGTCGAGACCTATCCGGCGAAGCACGGATGGGTGCCAAGCGACATGCCGGTGCACGACCCAGCCGAAGCCGAGCATCACTGGCGCACGCTCATCCCGCTGATGGATGGCGCTCTGAAACCATGACAGCTGCCCGCGCGGAGGCCGGTACTCCGCGCTCCACTGTCCGGCTATTCCTTGCTGAAGGTAACGCTGACAGGGCTCTGGACGTCCAGGCTCTTGTCGGTCGCGCTGAGCTTACCCGATCGCCTGTTGACCTTGAAGACGTTGATCCTGCCAGCGCCCTCGTTGGCGACGAGCAGCCAATTGCCCTCGGGCGACAATGAGAAGCTCCAGGGTGTCTTGCCGCCGGCGGCGAGCCGCTGGATTTCGGTGAGCCGGCCGTTCGACGGGTCGGTGGAATAGACAATGAGCTGGTCGCTGTTTCGCGTCGACAGATAGAGGAAACGGCCATCGCTCGACATGGCGATCTCGGCGGCGCTCTTTTCGCCGGCATAGTCGGAGGAGAATGCCGGAACGGTCTGGATCGGGCCCAGCGTGCCGTTGGCGGAATTCCATCGATATGCGGTGACCTCCCCGGAGAGCTCGCTGTCGATATAGACGAAACGACCGCCTGGCGCGAAGGCGATATGGCGTGGGCCCGAACCGGGTTGCGCGGAAAAGGACGGCGTGGGAGCGGGCGTCAGTTGCCGGGTCGCAGGATTGAAGCTGTAGACGAACACCTTGTCGGCACCGAGATCGGCTGAGAGCAGATAATGGCCGCTCGGATCGATGGCGACCGAATGGGCGTGCGCACTTTTTTGCCGTGGCTTGGGGCCAGAACCAGCCTGCTGTTGCGACGATGCAAGGGACCCGAGGGTGCCATCCGCGTTGACGGGTAGCGCGGTCACTGTGGCGGTACCGTAATTGGCGACGAACAGGGTTTGTGAGCGCGGGTCGAGGGAAAGATGGGTAGCGCCACCGCCGCCCGACCCGACCTTGTTCAGCAAGGAAAGCTTGCCCGTGTTCGTGTCAATCGAGAAGGCCGAGACGCTGGCCTCGGACTTGCCGTCATTGCCGGTTTCGCTCACCGAATAGAGGATTGGTCGGGTCGGGCTCGCGACCTGCCAGGTCGGCCGCTCGATCTCCGCAGCAAGGCCCAGAGACGTCAGCGCTCCGGTTGCCGGGTCGAAATGGGCGGAGAAGATGCCCTGCCCGGGGCCGGTTCCATGCGTGCCGAAAAAGACGGTCTCAGTGCCGCGCGATTTTGCGTCGGCCGGACATGCGAGCACGGTCACAGACGCGATCAGCAAAGCGGTGAATGCGGAACGATGACGCATCGATCTCTCTCCTCGAGCCTGTTCGGCCGTTGGCGATGAGGGTGGCCGCAGGGCCACCGCGCGGCAAGCCGGTACACGCGAAACTGATATGTCGACCTCAATAATCGATGGCTGCTGCTCAAAAGGAAGGGCGGCGCAGCGTCGCTGGCGCCGCCCTCAGTTGCAGGGATCAGAAGTGGAAACCGGCAGTCACGCCATAGGTGCGTGGCGGGGCCGCGACACGGTTGTTGCCGGTGGACGTGGCGTCGAGCTGCATCGAGTAGAGCGCGTTGGTGAGGTTCTTGCCCCACGCCCTGATTGACAGATGCTGGTCCCGCGAGGTCCAGGTGATCGAGGCATCGACGAGGTTGTAATGCGGTTCGCGAACGCCGTTGCCCGGATCGACATAATAACCGTCATTATAATAGTAGCTTGCTGCGACCGTGATCGGGCCGACGACATAAGTCGCGCCAATGTTGGCGGTCCAGTCTGGCGTGTCCTGAAGGCGGTTGCCGGTCGCATCCACAGTCAAAACCTGGAACTGGAACGTCGCAGGGTCGATGACATTGTCGTTGGTCGTGTAACCGTTGGGGAACGATTTGTAGCGATCGTGGATATAGCTGAAGCCGGCGTTCAATGTCAGCGCGCGGGTGACCTTCGCCTGCGCATCGAGATCGACGCCGTAGCTGCGTGCGCCCTTGCCGTCGAACGGATAAAGCACCCCATTCAGGATTTCGTTGATCTGGATATTCTTGTAATTGTAGTAGAAGGCCGCCGCATTGACGCGCAGCCGGTGATCGAACAGGTCCGACTTCAGGCCCACCTCATAGGCGTCGAGCGTCTCAGGCTTCAACTCTTCGGCCGGGATCACCTGTGGCACGAACGATCCGCTCTTGAAGCCACGATTGTAGGAGACATAGCCTAGCAGGCCGGGCGAAAAGCGGTGATCGAGCGATAGGCGCCAGGTCAGCTTCTTGAAGCTCTTGCTGTCAGACGTGCTCTCGATGTCCGAGCCGAACGGCGTGGTCGTGTCGGAGGTCGCCGCGATAGCGCGGTCGTCGATCGTGTAACGCAGACCGGCGGTCAGGTGGGTGGAGGCTCCGAAGTCGTAGGTGCCCTGCGCGAAGGCCGCATAGGAGTTCAGCGTCTGCCGGCTGTCGACGCGCGCATCGATGCTGATGGGACCGAACGGCGTGTAGGCTTGGACCTTCGTGTCGAGCGGATCATAGGAGCCGCGCGACCAGAAGTAATAGCCGCCAATCACCCACTTGAACGGCCCGGGCGCGGTGGACAGCAACTGCACCTCTTGGCTGAACTGCTTGTCCTTCTGCGTCTGGTCGACCTCGACGTTCGGGGCTGGCGTCTGGTCGCCGTCGATGATCGCGTGCAGGAAGCTGTTTCGGTAGGCGGTGATGCTGAGCAGCTGTACGCTCTCGAAGTCGTGCTGGCCGGTGAGGCTGGCGCCCCAGGATTTCGTGTTCAGATAAGGCTGAACATTCTGGTCGATGTCGCGGGCACCAGCGGGGCCGGGGCCGGCGAGCGTCCCATCGACGGGATGGATCGCAGGATCTGCGCCCTGCAGATAGGAATAGTCGCCAGACAGGGTGAATTTGGTCTGTGAATCCGGCTTCCACTGGATCTTGCCGCGGCCGGCATAGTCGCGATGCTTCTGCACGTCCTCGCCATTGTAGACGTTCGTGCCGTAGCCGTCCTTCTGGTAGTCGTAGATCCCCGCGACGCTGGCCGACAGGGTCGGGGTGAGGCCGCCCGAGACATAGGCGCTCGAGCTGACGGTCCCGTAGTTGCCGTAGCTGATCGACCCGTCGGCGGTGGGAGTCTGGCTCGGTGTGCGCGTGGTCACCTGGATGAGGCCGCCCGTGGCGTTGCGACCGAACAGCGTCCCCTGAGGCCCCTTCAGCACGGCGACCTGGTCGACGTCGTTGAGGGAGAACAGCGTCCCCGCCGCGGATCCGATATAAACCCCGTCGACATAGGTGGCGACCGGGTTCTCGATGCCGGGGCCGGTCGTCGTCGTGCCGATCCCTCGAATGCGGGGTTGCCCGAAGCCGCCGAGGGCCGTGTTGAAGGCGAGGCCGGGTGTCACGGACTTGAGATCGGCAGTGGTGTTGATCTGCGCGACCGAAAGCTGCTTGGCGCCGAGCGCGGTGATCGCGATCGGCACGTTCTGCAAATTCTCGGACCGCTTTTGCGCTGTGACGACAATTTCCTGGAGGCCACCGCTTGGGGCGGGTTGCGCACTTTCCTGGGTAGCCGAGGCTGCAGCCTGCGCATGGACTGGTGTGAGCCCTGGGGCGAGCGCGGCAAGAGCGACCCCCGTCGCCCACCGAATTGTCGTGCGGCAGTTGGCGGAGCCCCCGGTGCTGCGCTTGCTATGATTGACCACAAGACCTCCCATGTTTTTCTGACGCGCGTTAATCGGCGCCTTGGCAAAGCGATGCCGTTTCTAGGGAGCAGGGGGCTTTCGCCAGATATTGAATTGGCGTGCTGGCCTATTACTTTTTCATGTTTCTAGTCGAAAGTTCAATGTTCCAGCGCTGTCATATTTCAATATATGTCCGGCGGTTACTTTAGGTCGTCTTGTATTTTTCGGAATGCCCTTCGTGTCTCGCGGATTTTGGTGGCCCCAGTCCGGATCAGATTGTCAGTACTGAAAGTAAAGTGTCTCTAGGACGTGGACCCACTCGGCCTCACTCCGACGCGGGATCAGGGCCGAGAGCGGTGCCTGCGGCTCCGTAAGGTGGCGCCAGGTTATGAGCCGGCCCAGCTTTCCGACATAGCGCTTGCCAAAGGCGAGGATCATGATCCGGCTCCTGTCCCGATATTCTTTGAGGGAAACTCTACGAACGAGCGGACCGTCTGCCGTCATAATTTCGTCGTCAACTCCGATCGGATTTGCACCGGGGGCGCTGGAAGGGTGTTGCCCGCCTCCCTAGTGTCCCAGACGCCTGCGCACGCGAACGGGCCTTCTTGAACGACCGCATGCCCGCATCATCGGCAGCGGCTAAAGCGGTATGCGGAAGGGGGGCTTGGATGTCCGGCACCGGCGACAGGTTGGAGTTGCTGCGGGAAATCGACGCGCTGGAGGCCCTACTCGGCCGGATCGCGGTCATGGCAGCGGCACCGGATGCCGACCAGAAGCGCGCGCTCGTTGTTCTCCGCCGGGCACTCGCCGGCCACGTCCAGCAGATCCGGCTGCTCGGAGAAGCTGTTCACAAAAAGCCGGAAGGATCATGCTGATTTCAGCCCGCGATTTGCCGAGATGCGCACCCGAATGGCGCGACATCAGGCGGCCTGGCCGGTGGTGATGCAGGGCGAGGACCCTGCCGGCTTCGCGCGGTCTGCAGCGTCGCTGCGGGAGGCAAATCGTCAATTCATCCGCTGGATCCGTGGGTCGCTGTCGACAGGCTGAACCATGCTCCTGACGCCAGTGCGCGTGTGCGGCTCGCTGTCCTGCGCGAACGGATCCAGCGTGTCCGAGGCGTGCGGTCGTATTGGACTTGCCGCGCATCGCGTTTAGGGCAGCAATGTGCCGGCTCACTCGTCTCCTGGCTGCCGCTGCGCATGGAGCGGTGTTGGTCGATATGAAACCCGGTGGCGCAGATAACGAGGCCGGCCGATGATACTCACCCGCAGGATGGTGATCACCCAGGCCTGGCCGATCATCCTCGGCCAGAGCCTAGTCCCTTTGGTCGGGCTGGCGGACGCGACCATCATCGGTCGCACCGGCGACGCGGCTGCGCTCGCCGGCGTCGCTCTGGGGGCAACCGTCATCAACCTGGTCTTCTGGTCCTTCGGGTTCCTGCGCATGGGGGTGACGGGACTGACCGCCCAGGCCTGGGGGGCGGGTGACGATGACGAGATCGTGGCGTTGGTGGCCCGCGCGCTCCTGATCGGGTTCGGGATCGGCGTCGCGCTGCTCCTGATCTCTCCGCTGCTGATATCCCCGATCCTGGCGATCCTGCACGTGCCCGCCAATTCCCTGGCGCCGGCACGCAGCTTCACCATGCTTCGATTCTTCGGGGCTCCGGCAGCGCTCGCTTTCTACTCGATCAACGGCTGGCTGATCGGACTGGGGCAAACGCGCCTCGCGCTTGCCTGCCAGCTGGCGATGAACATCGTCAACATCGTGTGCGATCTTGTCCTGGTCGCGATCTGTCACCTTGGAGCCGCCGGCGTCGGCATTGGCACGGCATTGGCCGATTGGGTTGCCCTCTTCACCGGCATCTGCGCCGTCCGATCGATCCTCCGGTTACGTCCGAGCGCGGGCCGGGCGTGGCGCGTCAGAACCATCCTTTCCCGGCAGGCGCTGCGGCGACTATTCTCCGTGAACCTCGATATCATGGTTCGCACGGTGGCAATCCTCGCGCTGTTCAGCTGGCTCTCGAGGGCGGGCGCAAGGCTCGGTACTGTCCCGCTCGCAGCGAACCACCTGCTCATGCAACTCGTCGGGATCAGCGCGTTCGTCCTCGACGGTTTCGCCTTCACAGCGGAGCAGCGGGTCGGCGTCGCCATCGGCGCGCGATCGCGCCCGGCGCTCTGGCGGGCGATCAGGCTGACGGCGGAATTTTCTCTGGCCGGTGCTGCGATTTTCTCCTGCCTGTTCCTCGTCGGCGGGCGTGTGCTGGTCGATTTCGTGTCCACGGCGCCCCCTGTACGGGCAGAGGCTGACCGGATGCTTCTCTATTGCGCGCTGGTCCCGCTGGTCGGGATGCCGAGCTGGCTGCTCGACGGCATCTTCATAGGTGCAACCCGCGGGAAGGCGCTCAAATACGCCGCGATCACGGCGCTGGTAGGATATCTTGCGACCGACTTCATGATGCGTGGTGCGGGCAATGATGGCGTGTGGACAGCACTTCTGGCCAGTTACATCTATCGCGCTGCGGCGCTCGCTTTGGGCTTTCCTGCGCTGTTGCGGCTGACATCACCTTCTATCGCAATGGATGATTTTTCGATGACGGGCGCAGGGCAGGGGCGATAAGATCCCGGCTCTCGCTGAGACGGAGGCCGCCATGTGCGACGAGTTCATATATCCCGGGCTGGTCGAGGATGCGCGGTTGTCGCGGCGACACTTCGGCCTGCTGGCGACCGCGCTCGCAGGCACTCTGGCGACCGGCATGGCCGGCGAAAATGTGGTCGAGCAGGACGTCGTCGTACCGACGCCGGACGGCCAGTGCGACGCGGCCCTCTTCGAACCCAAAGGCAAAGGGCGCCATACGGTGATCCTGATGTGGCCCGATATCATGGGTCTCCGCCCCGCCTTCCGCGACATGGGCCGCAGGCTCGCCGGCCAGGGCTATATCGTCCTGGTGCCCAACCCGTTCTATCGGTCCGCGCGCGCACCCGTGATCGACGCTTCGTTCGACTTCAACAATCCGGATCAGCGGTCGCGACTGTTTGCGCTGCGCAAGTCCATGACGGATGACGGGATCGATCGCGACGCGCGGGCTTTCCTGGCGTTCCTCGATGCCCGGCCGCAGGCAGACCGTAAGGCAAGGGCGGGTGTGCAGGGATATTGCATGGGGGGAGCGCTTGCGTTCCGAACGGCCGCGGCCAATCCCGGGCGTATCGGCGCTGTTGCGAGCTTCCATGGTGGCAATGGTCTGGTGACGAACGATCCGGACAGCCCGCATCTGCTGATCGCCAGGACCGCGGCGACCTATCTGATCCTCCAGGCGCGCAACGATGACGCCCAGCAGCCTGGCGTGAAGGACGTGCTTCGCAAGGCATGTGCAGACGCCGGTCGACCGACGGTGGTCGAGGTCTATCCCGCGGACCATGGCTGGTGCGTTCCAGGCGGTCAGACTTATGATCCTGCGCAGGCCGAACGGGCGTGGAGCGCGCTCCTCGAACTGTATCTGGGCGCACTGACGTAGCCAGGCGGGGCATCGCCCTGTGCCGGGCCTCCGCCTCGATGCTGCGCCCGGGCACGCGGCCTTGAGGAGCCCGGTCCGATAGCAGGGCCGTGGCTGCGAGGCTTATGCGCCCTCCAGCTCCACCGCCTCCGGCACGACTGGCGCCCATTTGCGCTGCAGAAGAACGAGACAGGAAACCGCTCCCAGGACGAGGAAGAAGAAGATCGCCGTCATAGGAGCCTCGTAGCCGCCGCTTGTCTGCTTGAGCCATCCTGTCAGGATTGGCGCGACGATTCCCGCGACGCTGGTCGACACGTTCT
The DNA here is from genome assembly GCF_029906645.1 of Sphingomonas oryzagri. NCBI lineage: Bacteria > Pseudomonadati > Pseudomonadota > Alphaproteobacteria > Sphingomonadales > Sphingomonadaceae > Sphingomonas > Sphingomonas oryzagri. The sequence continues at coordinate 2,327,318 of NZ_JARYGZ010000001.1, read as the reverse complement.
GAACCCCTGCGACCAGACCCACCACGCCTTCCGGGATCAGGGTCAGCCGGCAGAGTGTGAGATGGTTTGCGGTGGCAAGGCCAAGACCGGACAGGGAGATGACCGCCCAGAACAGCGCGAGATCGATCGAGTTGGTCGTGGCGCCGAGCAGTTCGGTGCAGGCGATCACGAAGCCGGCAATGACGAAGCCTTTGCGGACCGCCACCGGATCCCGGCCGCGCCTGACCATCTCATCTGCGATCCAGCTCGAGACCAGCGCGACGAGCGCGATGCCCATGAAGCTGAAGAAGGAATAGAAGCCCATCCGGTTGAGCGAAAGGTGGCGTCGCTCGACGAGATAGGCCGGCATCCAGGTCATGCAGTAGAAGACAAAATAATTATAACAGAAGTTGATGATGATCGAGCCCCAGACCATGGGGCTTTTCATGATGTTCGCAAACGGGATGTGCGGATGCGAGCGGGTATCAGGCGGCGGCCCGGCGCCCGCATCGGACGCGCGGACGAGCACCAGCCAAGGCAGGAGCCAGAACAGGCCGATTAATCCGATAAGGATGAACATCAGTGGCCAACTGAAAGCGACGATCAGCCAGGCGGCGAGTGGGGTACCGATGGCAGAGCCCACTTTCGTGCCGAGCATGTATATGCCGACCGCGATACCGCTCTCGTTCTCCGCAAAATTACTTCGGATCCAGCGATAGCTTGCCGGGATGACAATTGCCTCGCCGGCGCCGGTGATCAGCCGCACGACGACGAGGCCGCCCAATGCGGTCATCATCCCGCATGCGGCCGTGGCAATGCACCACAGAATGAAGCCGATCGCATAAGGCCATTTGACGCCATAGCGATCGACAACCCAGCCCATCGGGATCTGGAGTGCGGCGTACGACCAGAAAAAGGCCGAGTTGAGCCAACCGCGACCGACATCGGTCAGGCCGAACTGGTGCGTGAAGGCGCCGAGGGCGAGGGCCGCGCCCATATTTGTGCGGGACACGAATGCCAGCATGGCGCCGAGGCCGAGAAGCACCAGGATGGCCCAACGGCGAGCCGCATCGGGCCGTGCTTCGTTCTCTCTCGTCACCGGCGCTGCAACCAAAATTCGTCTCCCACCGTATGTTCGCCCGGTCTGCGCCGTTCCTCACCCAGACACTAATTCGGCGGCGAGTGACCGGCAACGCCGTGAACCTGTGCCCACCTCGCCAGGGCGGCGCGATTGAAAGGACCGCGTTGGTGATCGAACCGGAGTTAACCCCGCGCCTGCGGTCGCAAGGTCCTGTCGATCGGAGGAGGGACCGACCAATCGCCAGACCAGGAAGCCGCTTCCGGCGCAGCGCGGAGGACACGGGCGTGTCGGAGCGAGAGGTCCAAGGGGAGATAGACAATGGTCTCTGACCGATAGCTTCAATGTCGCGGCCGGTGAGTGCCGGCCAGACTTCCGATAAGGAGCATAGCTTCCGGACGGACCCTGCCGATTCCCAGGTGCCACCGGCGAGACGTGGAGAGAGACGAGTGAAACGCAGAGAGTTCCTGGCCGCGGTTCCCATGACGGTCCTTCTCAGCAAGGCAGGCATTGCCAAGCCGCTGCCCCAAAAGAAGGGTGTCATGCTGATGAACCGGATCGCGCCGGCGATCTCTGAGCTCTACACGGCCGCGGGCGACGGGACGGGCGAGCGCAAACTGCTCTCATCGTCGGCCTATGATTACAATGTCCGGATGGCGCCCGGCAGCAACATGCTGGTCTTCACGTCCGAGCGGAATGGCGACGGCAATTCCGACCTTTTCATCGCACATCCGGATGGGACGGGCATCAAAGGCATCGTCGAGGCATCCTCGATGGACGATGCCGGCGCGCTGTCGCCCGACGGTCGCTTCGTCGCCTTCGTCTCCACGCGCAACGGCTATCGCGCCAACATCTGGGTGATGGAGTTGCGCACGGGTCGGATGAAGCAGCTGACTGGCATCGGAGACATCAAGGGCAATCCCGACAGCCCCGACTGTTATTTTCGTCCGGCCTGGTCTCCCGATGGGAAATGGATCGCCTTTTCCAGCGATCGCGACACGATCTGGCGTGGCCATGATGAAGGCCACGGATGGGAGCACACCCAGGAGACCGCAATCTACATCATCCGGCCCGATGGGACCGGCTTCCGCAAGGTCTCGGGGCGTGCCGGCTGGGCCCACGGGTCGCCGACATGGTCGCCCGACGGCAGGCGGATCGCGTTTTACGAGCTCACCGTGGAATCGACCTGGGGCGCGCGCCGGCCCGAGTGGATCGGCCGGATCGAGTCCCAGATCGTCTCGGTCGATGTCGCAACCGGCGATCGCATCGAGCACACCAACATTCCCAACCTCAAGGTCGGACCGCAGTGGCTCTCGGCGAACGAGATCGGCTATCTGGTCAAGGGCGGCCCCGACGAGGGGATCGGCTACACGTCGGGCAGACCCGGCTTTAAGCGCGCGAACCTGCGCAATCCGAGCTGGTCTGCGGACGGCAGCAAGCTCTTCTATGAGGTCGTGTCCTTCTATCCTCCGCGCAAGATCGACAAGCCGCTCTACAGCTGGGATCCCGACTGGGAATATCGGTTCATGGACGTTTTCCCGACACTCTCGCGCCAGGGCGTGCTGGCGATCACCGAGAAGCAGACGGGCAACTCCTCGATCGTGACGTTGAAGCCCGACGGGACCGGCCGGAAGGTTGTTTTCGAAGCGTTGGGCAAGGGGCTCAATCCCGTGAAGGTCAAGCAGGGACTTGCGGGCGCGTTCCAGCCTGCCTGGTCGCCCGACGGCCAATGGATCGCGTTCGGCTTTGGTGGCTGGTTTGCCGAGAGAGCCTACACGAAGGCAACCCTGATGCGGGTGAGGGCCGATGGGACGGGTGCGGAAGCCCTCACCGACGGGCGCGTCCACTCGGGCTTCCCGAGCTATTCGGCAGATGGCAAGGAGGTCGTCTTCCGGGTATGGGGAGAAGATGGCTCACGCGGGCTTCGCATCATGAATGTCGAGACCCGTCAGGTTCGCACGCTGACGACCGAGCTGGACAACCTTCCCGGCTGGTCACCGGACGGGCAGCGCATCGTCTTTACCCGCAAGGTCGATGGCAAGGTTTTCCAGATATGCACGATCCGGCCGGACGGATCGGATCTCCGCCAGCTAACGAACACCAAGTCGAGCAACGGGCATGCGGTCTGGTCGGGCGACGGCAAGATCATGTGGAGTGGGTCAGATCATGGCTTCCGCGATGAGGCCTCGCTCTACGACAACACTTTCCAGCAATATGGCCAGATCTACATCATGAATGAAGATGGCGGCGAGCAACGTCTCCTCACTGACAGCAAGTGGGAGGATTCGATGCCGCTCTACATTGACAAGTCGCTCCTCTAGTCTCCCGGTGGCGGGTGTCTCAGCCACCCGCCGGGCTGTGACAATCCCGCTCACGCGGGCATAGCCTGGCGGCGGGTGCACCGTCCGAGAGTATGAGCGCTCCCATCCCTTGTTGACGACGATCACGCTGAAGATCGGCTTCTTCTGGACCACGAAGGTCATCGCGGGCGGGCCTGCGATGATGCCGTCGAAATCGTCCGGATAGCGCTGCGTTTCAACGAGCGCGTCTCGGCCGCCATCCGAGCACCGGAAGAATAGGAGGTGCGCTCGACCAGGCCTTAGAGCGGTTTCCGCTCATTCTGGCTCATATCCGCAGGAGCTGAAGTAGTTGGCGCACTCGGTTGGCTTGAACAGATCGATGAGCTTGCCGATCAGGTCCCACAGGCCGCCGACGGTGCGCTCGCCTGCTTTTCGGAGCATTGCCTTGAGGCGCGAGAAGGCCTTCTCGATCGGATTGAAGTCAGGGCTATAGGGCGGCAGGAAGCGTAGCGATGCGCCGGCCGCCTCGATGAGCATCTGCACGGATGCTCGCTTGTGGCTCGACAGGTTGTCCATGATGACGATGTCACCAGGCCGCAGCTCCGGCACCAGCACCTGGGCGACGTAGGCTTCGAACCAGTCGCCGTTGATCGGCCCGTCGAGCACCATCGGCGCGACCATGCCGGTCATGCGCAGGCCCGCGACCAGCGTGGTGGTCTTGCGATGGCCGTGAGGGTAGCCCATCCGCAGGCGTTCGCCCTTGGCACACCGGCCGTGGCTGCGCGTCATGTTCGTCGCGGTCCAGGTCTCGTCGATGAAGACGAGGCGTTCCGGCTCCAGATCGAGCTGCCCGTCGAACCAGCGCTGACGCTGCCTCAGGACGTCGGGGCGGTCTTGCTCGATCGCGTGCCCGGTCTTTTTTTCCGAGTGATGCCGTGGCGTGCGAAGAAGCGATGCAATGTGCCGATGCCAACCGAAGCGCCGTGCTCGATCAGCCGCGCCTGTATCTCGATGAGGGTCATATCGGCCTGCTCGGTCACCAAGTCGCGGCAAAAGTGGATCGACGGCAGCTTCGCCGTCGCGACGCTGTTGCAGGAGATCGATGCCGCAGATTGCCTTCAGCATCCAGGCTGGGCGGATGCGTTCCAGGTGCATGTCGACCGCGCAGAGGAGTTCGTCGCCCAGGCGGCTGATGGCGCCATGAAATCAGCTCCGGACTTGAAGGCGGCGGCCACCCAGGCGCTGGCCGAGTATCGAAGCGGGGTGGAGCATGTGCGGCGGGCGCTCCGCACGCAGCGCACCAGCTTCCGGATGAAGCTCAGATTCTGGAGGTGACAGCGTAGACCTGCTCGCGATGGGCATCGTCGGCATCTCATCTGGCGCGGGGGACTTGGCCCGATCCAGACCGGGTGGCCCCGGCTCTTCGGTCTGGTTCCGATCTGCTGAATGCCCCGATTGCCAGGTTTCCCGCAGCCTCGTGATCAGGCGACAGTCGATTCTGCCGCGAAATCGACCATGATCTCGCCCGATATGTTCTCCAATGCCTCGCGCACCTCACGCAGTGCGAGAGCGGCAGGAAGGAGGAGCTCGGCTTTCGCGCGGAACAGTGGCGCACCGGACCACGCGCTGCCTTCGATCGAGGTGGTGAACGCCTCGATGTTGACCTCGAGACCGGCGAGGACAGTGGTGACTGTCCGGACTATGCCTGGACGGTCCTGGCCGACAATCTCGATCGCGAGCCGATGGCCCTCTCGCTCGCTTGTCTCGACGGGGGCGACGAGCTCGACCTTGAGCCCAACCGCATCAATCCTGCGTGTGGCCGTCTCAAGGTCGGCGAGCCTCTCCGCAGGCAGATCGATCAGGATTGAACCCACATATTTGGCACCAAGGCGCGACAGGTGGCTCTCCAGCCAGTTGCCACCTGCCTCGAACACGGCATCGGCAATCGCACGGGTGAGGCCCGGCCGGTCGCTGCCGATGACAGTCAGGATGATCGTTTGGTTCATGCTCTCACCTCGGCACAGAGTGTTTGGCACCCTTGTATATCATCTCGGAACCATCAGGGCGGACATGTTCGATCATCGCACTGCAATGCGCGCTGGCCCCACGGAATCATGGCGAGGTGCAGCCCAGGCTGCTGCCTTGCGCTGATCGCGGCCGTGCAGCGCCAAGGTTGACCTGGTTCAGATTGCCGTAGGTTGCGGGGGCGCAATTCATGACATTGAGCAGCGCGTATCTCTGGATGATCTGGACAAATTCTTCGTGTGAGCGGGTCGGAAGCCAGTTCGCGCGCATCGTCACACCGATATAGGGTGCGGGAGGCGGCACAGGAAAAGGAACCACGGACAGTCCATCCATGTCCTGGTCGATCTCGAAGCTCGTCATCAGAGCCAGCCGGTCGCTGCTGGCCAGAAGCGTGCGCAGCCCGGGAAGGGCAGAGATCTCTATCCTTGAACAAGATGCCGTTCGATCGCCGAGAAGCGTGTCGAATATCTTCCTCCGGCTCGATCCGCGGGCGCCGACGAGCCAGTCATGGGCGGCGAGGTCCTCGACGCCGACATTGTCTGCACGCGCCAGCGGATGTCCCTGACGTCCGACAATGACATAGGGCGTTCGGGCGAAAGGACGAGACGCCAGGTCGGGGCCCTCGTTGTCCAGAATCGTCCCGACGATGAGATCCACGTCGCCGGCGCGCAGGCTGCGCACGAGTGATGCCGAGCTCTCGACCACGACCTGCACGGCGCACTCCGCGCGTCTGGCGGCAAATTCATTGAGAGCCGCAGAGAGGAGGTAGGTGCCGCCCGACGGCATGCTGCCAATCGTGATCGAGGAACTCCAGTCGCCCGGGCCGGTCCGGATCTCATGGAGGCCCCAGCCGATCTCCTGCAGCGCGAGTTTCATGCCTCGCGCAAAGTCGACTGCCTGCGGTATCATCAACAGGCCCGAAGAGGAGCGATTGACCAGGGGACGCCTCAGATTGAGTTCGATGTCCCGGACGGATCTTTGCAGCGTCGCGGGGGCAATGCCGATCAGGCGCGCCGCATCAGCGAAGCTGGCGCTCTCCGCGAGGTAGATGAGCGATCTCAGCTGGCTTCTCGAGAGGCGGTTCAGCCGCGATCGGATGTCGTCTGGATCCTTCGCACCTGTAAAGCCGCGGAGGGCAGCCTCCGCCTGGTCGAACAGCCTGTTCACCCGTTTCAGGAAGATCGCGCCCAGATCGTTGAGAACGCTCCGCTGGGAGCCACGACTGACAAGCTCGCAGCCGACCCGGCGCTCAAGCTTTGCAAGCGACTGGGTCAGGCCCGGCTGCGATATGTTGCAAGCATCGGATGCACCGCGCACGCTCTTGACGTCGCTGATGCTCTGCAGAATTCGCAGCTGCCTGAAGCTGATCTCGTCAAACCGGTCGGCCGGTAATGCCGTCGCCATCGCAAAGCTCCCTCAAAGCCGTCGACGATGTCGGGCCGGAACCGCTGCGTGGACGCCGCAGCCCCGTCTCCGTGATTATCAGGTCATGCCGGTACCGGCTCGCATTCGGTGCCGGTTTCCCCGCTCTCTTTTTCAGAAGCGATCATGCGATCGATGAGACGCAGCGCCATGATCGGCGCGCGGTCGATCGCAATCGCGGTCCGCTGTCGCAAGCCCGTCGCTTCCTGCTCGCCCTGGATCGCGGTGACCATGACCTGATCCTCGGCGAACGTCTTTTCGAGATTGGCACGCAGGGTCGCCTCGAACTCCTGGTCGTTGAGCCGGTAATTGCGCAGGTGCAGCCAGAAGAAATGGGTCGAGCGCTCGGTTTCAGGGGTCAAGAACTTGTAGCTGAACGCGCGGATGCCGCCCCGCATCAGATTGCCCTCGCTGCGCTCCATGCCGGCGGGGATGACGGCGATGTCGACGAACGATGTGGCCGGCAACTCGAAATGAAAAGCGATCTGGCGGTCCACCCGGCCAGCGCCGAAGTCAAAACTCTTCTGGTCGAGCGGAGAGGGGGGGACATTCTCGATCCAGCGGAAGGCCTTGAGGCCGCGATCGTAGGAAGAGACCTCGACAGGCACGTCCTTCGCCGCCCGATTGCCGATCGTCTCCTTGTGCAGGAAGGTCGTGTGCGCCGGATCCATCAGATTCTCGATCTCGATCCGGTAGTTCCCCGCATGGTGCTGGTAGCCGCCGTCCATCAGGGCCCAACCGTCTTCGCCATACCCCTTCAGGATCGGAAGACTGTCCGGATCGGGCTCCACATCGCCGGTCCAGACCCAGATGAGGCCATAGCGCTCGGTCGCTGAAAACGCGCGGGTGCGCGCGGTCGGCGGGATGATGTCCTGGCCGGGAATGCCGATGCAGTCACCGGCCGCATTGAACACCATGCCGTGATAGCCGCAGCGCAGGCCGCCGTCTGCGCATTCGCCCATCGAAAGAGGCGCGAGCCGGTGGGGGCAGCGATCTTCCAGAGCGCCGATGGTCCCGTCGGGCTGGCGGAAGAGGACGATCTTGTCTCCCAGGATCGTGCGCGCGAACGGCCGCTCCTGGACCTCGCTGGCCCACGCCGCAGCATACCAGTGGTTGCGTACGAAGCCCTGGGTGAAATCCGCCTTGATCGACATAGGGCCGCGCCACTCCTCGTATCACCAAGAGGCGCTCATCCCGTGCGGCGCCCGTTGTGCCTTAGGGTATGTGGAGTTCGCGATGCCGCAAGACGGCAATTCGGCAACGAATTGGTGCGGCATGGTGCACAATGCGCGTTCGGCCAATGAGCGCTGCAAGAAGCGGCGGCAATGCCTGGAACTGATCCGATTGTTTCAGTAATGGGAACACAGAAGTCCGGAACGTGATATCGCCCCTCTGCTGCACCTCTCTTAGGCTCGTCTCCGAAATAACGACAGCAAGCCGGATCTGCGTGAGCTCCGCCGGCGCAACATGGGGAGGTACGACGGTGCGCATTCGGCATGCAGCGGGCAACCAGGTATGGGTTCGCAGGGTGTTGCTCTCCACCGTAGGTTTGTCCGCCGTCACGACGGCAAGCGCGGTCTCCGCGCAGACCGCTCCCGCGCCCGGCGCACCTGCGCCATCATCGAGCACCGGGATCGGGGAGATCATCGTCACCGCACAGAAGCGCTCCGAAAACGCCCAGAACGTGCCGGTGGCGATCACCTCGATCGGAGCACAGCGGCTGGCTGTTTCGGGTGTGACCGATACGGTCTCGCTCAAGGAACTGACGCCGGCGCTCAATTTCAACACCAATCTCGGTGGATTCGGTCAGCCGCGCATCCGCGGCATCGGCACTACCGCCACCGGTCCCGGCATCGAGAACCCGGTCGCCACCTATGTCGACGGCGTCTATATCGGCAGCTCGACGGGCGCGATCTTCCAGCTTGCCGACGTGCAGCAGATCGACGTGCTGAAGGGGCCGCAGGGCACGCTGTTCGGCCGCAACGCGACCGGCGGCGTGATCCAGGTCACCACCAAGAACCCGGCGCAGGACTTCCACATGGAGGGCCAGGCGCAATATGGCAATTACCAGACATGGGGCGGATCGGGCTACGTAACGGGCGGTCTCGCACCCGGTCTCGCGATCAGCCTGGCCGGCATCTACAACGAGCAGGACAAGGGCTACGGCCGCAACCTCTACAACAACAGCGAGGTGCAGAAGGGCTGGGATTACGGCCTGCGTGGCAAGCTGCGCTGGGAGGCCGGCGAGAGCACGACCATCACGCTGTCGGGCGATTATGCGAAACTGCGGCGCTCCGATCCGGCGATCCGCACCTATCAGGGCCTGACCATTCTCGGCATCCCGACCCCTGGCGGCAAACGCGACATCGACCTCGATACGCAGCCCCTGGTGGCGACCGAGCAGGGCGGCGGGTCACTGAACATCAAGCACGACTTCGATGGCGTGCAGCTGGTCAGCATCAGCGCCTATCGCAAGGCAAAGCTCTACACCTCGATCGACGCCGATCAGACCCCGGCAGACCTGCTCAATTTCAACGAGGTGCAGAAGGACGCGCAGTTCACGCAGGAAGTGCAGCTGCTCTCCACCAACAGTGGGCCGTTCAAATGGGTGGTCGGCGGTTTCTATATGTGGTCGCGCGGCGAATATGATCCGATCAACACCGAAGGAACGCTCGCCTGCGGCTATGCCTGCGCGGATATCCTGATCTCGCAATATGTGAAGCAAACGCTGAACTCGTTCGCCGGATTCGCGCAGGGCACCTATACTTTCGATCGCAGGACCAGTCTCACGCTCGGCTTGCGCTATACCAGCGACCACCGGCAGATGGATGAATCGCAGGTCATCACCACGACCCCCTATTTCGGGGCGCCAACCGTGCTCGACATCGCGGCGCCGACGGCCAAGAAGACCTTCCCCAAGCTGACCTGGCGCATCTCGCTCGACCATCGGTTCTCGGACCAGGTGATGGCCTATGCCTCCTACAACCGGGGTTTCAAGAGCGGCTCCTTCCAGCCGGACAGCTTCCCGCCGCAGGTGCTCCAGCCGGAAACGGTCGATGCCTACGAGGTCGGCCTCAAGACCGACCTGTTCGATCGCAAGCTGCGTATCAACGTCTCGGCCTTCTACGACAATTACAAGAATCTGCAGGCCAACCAGATCATCCAGGGCCAGCTCTACGTCTACAATGCGCCGGGCTCGATCAACTATGGTCTCGACGGCGATCTTGCCTTCAAGGCCTCGCGCAACCTGACGCTGACGGCGGGCGGCGCCTGGCTGCACGCGCGCTACAAGCACGGTTTCCTGACGCCCTTCTGGTCGGTGCCGATCCCCAACGCCTATAGTGACGCCAACCCGTTCTTCCACGCGGTCGGCGGCAACTCGGTGATCCAGTGCGTTGCCGGCACCGACTACAGCGGGACGGTCTTCGCGCCCTGCGACGCGTCGGGCAAGCGCCTCCAGAACACGCCCGACTATACGGTCAATGTCGGCTTCGACTACGAAGTCCCACTGGCGAGCGGCAAGGTCAATCTCGACGGCAACCTCTACCACAATGGCGGATATTACGATGACCCGCAGAACCGCCTGAAGCAGAAAGCCTATACGCTGCTCGACGCCTCACTGACCTATACGGCCGACAAGGAGCGCTATTTCGTGCGGGCCTGGGTGAAAAACCTCACCAACGCCTTCTACACCGAGCAGCAGAACGCGCTCGATGTCGGTGACAATCGTGTCGCGGCGCCGCCACGCACTTTCGGGGTGACGGCCGGCTTCAAATATTGAGCCGCCGGCAACGAGCTTAGGGGGAGCGCCATCCGTCTTCGCGGCGGATGGCGCATTTGTGGTTTGAAGATCGATCTGGAAGGGACTTTATGCTCGCGCCTTCGCCGTTCAAGGCGGTCTCCGCCATCCCTTATTACCCGCAATACGGCCTGTTCAGCCTGACCGGAGGCTTCGTCCGGCAATGGGAATATAAGGGGTGGAAGGCGGAGAGCCTTTCCTGGAAGAAGAGTTGCTACATCCATGCCGGCCTCTCGGGCATGGGGCAGATCGTGTATCGCGGGCCGGATGCCGAGCGGTTCCTAGCGCAGACCTTCGTCAACGGCTTCGCCAAGTTCAGGCCCGGCACCGCCAAGCACGCCATCGCCTGCGACGAGCGTGGGCTGATCGCCGGGCATGGCGTGCTTCAGCGGCTCGGCGAGGAGGAGTTCTGCCTCTATGTCGCAGGTCCATGGGCGCCTTATGCGTTCAGCCGCTTCGAAGGCAACGTCGAGCAGATCGTCAAGGACGACTTCCTCTTCCAGATCGCCGGGCCGACCTCGCTGGCGACGCTGGAGGCCGCAACCGGCGAGAGTCTGCGCGACGTCAATTTCCTGCGCTATCGGCGGACCTCGGTAGCGGGGCACGACGTGCAGATCATGCGCGTCGGCATGGCGGGGACGCTGGCGTTCGAACTGCACGGGCCGCTTCCGCATGCCGCCGAGATATACGATGCGGTGGTCCAGGCGGGCGCGCCGCACGGGATCGAGCGCCTCGGCTGGCAGACCTTCCAGGTCAACCACGTCGAGGGCGGGTTCCCGCAGCAATTCTGGACCTTCTCGTCCGCCGCGCACGACGATCCCGGTTTCAAGGCCTATATGGCGAAGATGCCGTATCGCTTTCCCGATCCGGTGATGGCAGGCAGCATCGATCCCGCCGATGTCCGCGCGCGCTGCCGGACGCCGGTGGAGGTGGGCTGGGAACGATCGATCCGCCTCGATCATGATTTCACCGGGCGCGAGGCGGTCGAGCGCGAACTGGCCGCGCCGCGCCGCACGGTTGTGACGCTCGAATGGAATGCCGACGACGTGATCGACGTCTACGCCTCGCTGTTCCGCGAGGGCGAGGAGTATAAATATCTCGAAATCCCCGTCTCACCGGCCAATCGCGGGCTGTGCGGCCATGCCGACCATGTGATGAAGGGCGGGGACGCGGTCGGCATCTCGTCGGGCACGGTCTACAGCTATCATTTCCGCAAGGTGATCTCGCACGCCACGATCGATATCGGCGAGGCGGATATCGGTAACGCGGTGACGGTGCTGTGGGGCGATCATGGCGGGCGCATCAAGGAGATACGGGCGACGGTGGCGCGCTTCCCCTATCTGCAGGAGGGGCGCAACCAGACGGTCGACCTGGCGGCGGCGACGGCATGATCGCGCGGCGAGGCGTCCTCGCGCTGCTCGGAGCGGGCGCGGCGATGCCGTTTGCGGGCTTCGCGCAATGGGGTGGCCGACCGGCAACGAAGGGCGCGCAGGTGACGTTGCTCGGCACCAGCGGCGGGCCGCCGCCACATGTCGATCGCAGCCAGCCGGCGAACCTGCTCACCGTCGACGGGCGCTCCTACCTGATCGATGCCGGCGAGAATTGCGGGCAGCAGTTGATGCGTGCCGGCACGCCGCCGTCGAAGGTGGATGCGACGCTGCTCACCCACCTGCACTGGGACCACACGCTCGGTCTCGATTATCTGATGGCAAGCGGCTGGATGCTCGGGCGGACGGCGCCGATGCCGATCTGGGGGCCGCCGGGCACGGCTGACTTCGTCGCCGACGTGCTCCGCTCCGACCGGATCGGCGAGGATATCTTTCGGCCGCAGGCGCCCGGCCGGCCTCCGCTCGCCAGCCTCTACCCGGTGCACGAGGCCGACGTGACCGCCCCGCAGACGCTGTTCGACGACGGCGCAGTGCGAGTCAGCGCCGTCGCCAACACCCACTTCGCGCAGATCCACAGCCCGCCGCACGACTATGGGCTCGACAAATCCTATGCCTATCGCTTCGACACGGCCTACGGATCGGTGGTGTTCACCGGCGACACCGGCCCGTCCGATCCGGTGACGCGCTTCGCGGAGGGGGCCGACATGCTGGTGGCGGAGATTGTCGATCTCGACAGCATCAAGGCCTCGATGCAGGCGGCGGGCAGCAGCGGGTCAGCGCTGGAGGTCCTGATGCAGCATATGGAGACCCAGCATCTCTCCGCCGACGCGCTGGGCCAGATGGCCCAGGAGGCGAGGGTGAAGACGCTGGTGGTCACCCATTTCGTGACCGGACCGCATTTCGATCCGCAAAGCCTGATCGCGCCGCTCCGCCGCCATTTCGCCAAGGGCGATATCCTGCTCGGCCGTGACCTGATGACGATCCCTCTCGGCAAGCCCGCCTAGGCGAGCGCGAGCCGCGCGGCTTGCACCGTGTTGCGCAGCAGGCAGGCGATCGTCATCGGGCCGACGCCGCGCGGCACGGGCGTCAGTACGGCCGCGTGATCGCATTCGTTCGCTGCGACGTCGCCGACGATCACCGTTTTCCCGTCCTCCCGCGCAATGCGGTTGATTCCGACGTCGATCAGCACCGCGCCGGGCTTCACCCAGTCGCCGCGCACCAGTCCCGGGCTGCCGGCGGCGGCCACGATGATGTCTGCGGTGCGCGCGATCTCGGGCAGGCCACGCGTGTGGATGTGGGTGATGGTGACGGTGCACTCGCGCTCGAGCAGCAGCATCGCCACCGGCTTGCCGACGATGTTCGACTTGCCGATCACAACCGCCTTCAGCCCCCGGAAATCCGCGATCACCCGATCGAGCAGCAGCATGCAGCCGAGCGGCGTGCAAGGGATGAGCCCCCCGGTACCCGTCGAGAGGCGCCCGACATTGACGGGGTGGAAGCCGTCCACGTCCTTGTGCGGGGTAATGGCGCCGAGCACTTCGTCACTCGCGATCTGCGGGGGTAGGGGAAGCTGGACGAGGATGCCGTGGATCCCGGGATCGGCGTTGAGTGTCGCGATCAGCGCCAGCAGGCTTTGCTGCGACGTTGCTGCGCCCAGCCGATGCTCGATCGAGCGGATGCCGACCGCCTCGGCGGCCAGCCGCTTGCGCCGGACGTAGATCTCGCTTGCCGGATCCTCTCCAACCAGCACGACCGCCAGCGACGGGTCGATGCCGTCCGCCCGCAGCCGCTCCACCTCGATACGTGTGGCATCGTCGAGCTCGCGTGCGACGAGGTCGCCGCGCAATATCGCGGTCATGAGGCGTCAATTCCCAAAAACGACGGTCTTGGCCCCGTTCGGAAAGACACGGTGGGTGACGTGCCACCCGACCGCGCGGCCCAGCACCCTGCTCTCGATTTCGCGGCCCTTGCGCACCAGGTCGTCAGGTGAATCCTCGTGCGTTACCGCCTCCGCCGCCTGGTGGATGATCGGCCCCTCGTCGAGGTCGGCGGTAACGTAGTGCGCGGTCGCCCCGATCATCTTCACGCCCCGCGCATGCGCCTGGTGATAAGGCTTGGCGCCCTTGAAGCTCGGCAGGAAGCTGTGATGGATGTTGATGCAACGCCCTGAAAGGTAAGCGGCGAGGTCGTCTGACAAGATCTGCATGTAGCGCGCGAGGATGATCAGCTCGGCACCGCTCTCCTCGACCAGCGCCTTGATGCGCGCTTCCTGCTCGGCCTTGCTGTCCTTGGTGATTGGCAGGTGGTGGAAGGGGATGTCCCCGATGGTGCTGACCGTCAGCGCGTTGGCGGGATGGTTCGAGGCGACGGCGACGATATCCATCGGCAGCTCGCCCATCCGCGTCTTGTAGAGCAGGTAACCGAGGCAGTGATCGAATTTCGACACCAGGATGAGGGTCTTCACCGGCTGACCGGTCGGCACCACCTTCCAGTCCATCGCCAGGTCCGATGCGAGGGAGGCAAACGCGTCGGACAGCGCCGACACCGCGGCCTGCGTCTCGAAGACGATGCGCAGGAAGAACCGACCCGTTTCGCGGTCATCGAACTGGCGCGATTCAAGGATGTTGCCACCATGGGCGAAGATCGCGCCGGTGACGGCATGGACGATCCCGGGCCGATCGGGACAATTCAAGGCAAGCGTGAAGGACTGGGCCATCGCCATCGTCTCCTGAAATTATGGTGTCGGGTCAGGCCGCGAAGCTGCTGGATGCCGGTTCATGGGCAAGCTGGTCGATCAGCCAGTCGGAGACTTTGTCGAAGCCGCCGAACGGAAAGATGTGAAGACGAACGTCACCGGTCACCGCCGGATCGAGGTCGGCCTCGAGGTCTTCGAGGAAGGCATCGGGTCCGGCATGACCGAGCAGGCGACCAAGTGAGAGGCCGTATTTGCCGACCGCGCTGGCCGAGGCGCTCACCCCGCAGCGGACCGCATAGCGCAGGAGGGTACGCACGCTGGTCGGCCCCGGTATGCCGACCCGCACCGGGACCGCCACGCCCCTTGCCCGCACGCCGTGCAGCCAGCGCAGCACCTGGCCCGCATCGAAGGAGAATTGCGTCACGATCTGGGAGTCGAGGCCGCGCTCGCCCAACGCATCGATCTTCGCCACCATCGCGTCCCAAAGCGCATTCTCGATGACGGCTGGATGGCCTTCGGGGTGGCCCGCAATGCCGACATGGCGGATGCCGTGGCGCTCGATCAGTCCGGAGCGGATGACCGACAGGCTGTCCTCGAACGGTCCATCGACGTGAGCGATGTCGCCGGCGATCAGAAACAGGGAGTCTACCTGGGCGCGCTCCCGCAATGCGCCCAGCAGGCGGTCGAGTTCGGCTATTCCTGCCACGCGCCGGGCCGATATGTGCGGGACGGGTTCCAGGCCGGCGTCGCGGATCCGGGTGCAGGCCGCGATCCGCATCTCGTCACTCTCCTCGTGCAGATAGGGCACAAAGACCTGAGCGGGGCGCGGCATGGCGGGGGGCAGGATAGCGGACGCGGCGGCGTCCTTGGCCGTCGCCTCAATGCTATAGTCTTGGAGCAGGGCGCTCAGGGTCGTCATCGGGCTCACCTTGTGATGGGGTGAGCCGTCCCTGACATTGTAACTAGGGCTCCGGTATCGTCCGATCCCGCAACAATGTTGTGCGGATCGGCCGTCGCGCCAGGTAGGGACGCGGAATGGGGTCTTTTCGTCGCTCTCGACGCCGGCACAGGGCTTGTCGCTGAATCCGCGATATTGTGCGCACAAATTCAGCGGTTATTCGCAGGCCATACCCTTGGTAACCCGAAACCCGGTCCGTGACAGCGGGCTTTGAGGAATCGCGGAAAGGATTGTCCCGAATGAAGCCCATGAGCCTGCAGCAGGCCATCGACGCCGCCGGATCACCGATGGGCGTGGTCTGGAAGCCCAACGCGAAGGCGTGGGAAGTGCCGGTGATCGCGCCCGAATATGTCGGCTGGCGCGAGGAGCAGGCAGCTTGGCGTGACAATGTCGCGATCAGCGATCTCTCGCACCATATGTGGGACCTGTGGATCGAGGGCCCCGACGCGCTCCGGCTGCTGAAGGACTACAGCGCCAACAATTACGAGAATTTCGTCGTCGGCCAGGCCAAGCAGTTCGTGCCGGTGACGGCGCGCGGCAATCTGATCACCGATGGCATCCTGATGCGCGATGCCGAGGAACGCTTCAACCTCAGCGGCGTGCCCGCCTCGCAGAGCTGGATCCGCTATCAGGGCGAGACCGGCGGCTACGACGTCAAGATGACGGTCGACCCCGATTCGGGTCTCCGCAAGGAAGGCGAGCCGATCGTCTTCCGCTACCAGATCCAGGGCCCCAACGCGATGCCGCTGGTCGAGGCCTTGTTCGGCGGTCCGCTGCCGCAAACCAAATTCTTCCATTCCACCCCGGTGGAACTCGGTGGCGCCCGGTTCCGTGCCTTCCGGCACGGCATGGCCGGCATGCCCGGCTACGAGTTCATCGGCGACTGGAGGGACGCGGCCTTCGTGAAGGACGCGATCATGAAGGCGGGCGAGGCGTTCGGTCTCGTCCATGTCGGCGGCAAGGCCTATTACACCAACGGCATCGAGAGCGGCTGGATCCCCACGCCGACGCCCGGCGTTTTCACCGATCCCGAGCTGCAACCCTATCGCGAGTGGCTGAGCGTCTTCTCCTATGAAGGCCAGAAGCCGCTCCACGGCAGCTTCTATTCCGACAATATCGAGGATTATTACGTTTCGCCGTTCGAGCTCGGCTACGGCAAGTCGATTGCCTTCAATCACGATTTCTGCGGGCGCGACGCTCTGGAGAAGGCGAAGGACGATTATCCGCGCCGCAAGCGCACCCTGATCTTCGACGAGGCGGACATGGTCCGCGTGTTCGGTCAGCCCGACTATTTCAACAGCTACGGTCGCTATCGCCTGGAGGCGGGCGGCAAGACGGTCGGCATGTCGTTCCAGACCGGCCTGATCGGGCCGCTCAACACGATCCTGTCGCTGGCGCTGGTCGATGCCGACCATGCGGAGCCTGGCACGCAGGTGGAGTTCGTCTGGGGCGAGCATCCAGGCCCGGGCAACGATCCGAACGCCGATTTCGGTTTCCAGCGGCTGAAGGCGACGGTCGCACCGTCACCGTTTAACGAGCATGCGCGTACGGCCTATCGCAAGGACTGAGGCCGAAGCGTCACGGATGTGCAGGGGAGTCGGGTGGAGACCCGGCTCCCTTATCGTTGCGCGGTGGCCCCGGTCATCGCCTGAAGGAAGCGGGCTTTCAGCAGGCATTCTTCCCATTCCCGGGACATCGCTGAATCCGCAACGACCCCCGACCCAATGCCGAGCGATGCGGTGCCGTCGGCGGCCAGGACCAGGGTGCGGATGGCGACATTGAACTCGGCGTCACCAGACGGATCTACGCGGCCGATCGAACCGCAATAGACACCGCGCCGACGCGCCTCGACCTCCGCGATCAATTGCATTGCGCGGATCTTGGGCGCGCCCGTTATCGAGCCGCAGGGAAAGAGCGCGCCGAGAATGTCGCCGGTGCGGATAGCCGGGGCGACCATGCTCGTGACGCTGCTCGTCATCTGGTGGAGCGTCGGATACCGCTCGATGGCGAACAACTGCTCCACCCGGACGCTGCCGGGTACCGAAATCCGCGACAGGTCATTGCGCAAGAGATCGACGATCATCAGGTTTTCGGCGCGATCCTTGATGCTGTTTCGCAGCGCATTGGCGTATCGGCCGTCTTCCTCCGCCGTCCGGCCCCTGGGAGAAGTGCCTTTCATCGGACGGACGTGGATGGCCTGCCCGCGGAGGCGGAAAAACAATTCGGGCGAAAAGCTGAGCAGGTAGCGTTCGCCATCAAAGAGGAAAGCGCCGTGGCTCGCGCCCATGGCAGGTCTGAGCGCCGCATAGATCGAGAAAGGATCGCCCGTCCATCGTCCGGACAGCGGGAAGGTCAGATTGGCCTGGTAGATGTCGCCAGCCGCGATTGCATCGGCGATGCGGGCAAAAGCATCCGCATAACGGGCCTGCTCGATGGAGGGCTGCATCCCTTCCAGCCGCCCTGGCGCTTCACTCCGTTTCTTGATCCAGTTGTTCGTCTCGGCGCTATCGAGCCGTTCGCAACACCCGAAACGCGCGAACCAGAGGAGCGGGGCATCGTCCGTCGCGGCCGGCTGACGCAGTGCAGCGAGCTTCGGCTCCAGGGCCAGCCCGGCTTCATAACTGAGATAGCCGGCCCAACGACCGGCTCGCGACGAAAGGCGCTCCAAGGCCGGCGCGATCTCGTGCGCCGCCCTTGCGATGACAACCTCCTCGATGCCGCGATAGAGGCGTGATCCGTCGCGCATTTTCGCGCCGGCATCATCGAGCAGGATGACCGGCTCCGTACAAGGCCATCGGAGATCGGCACAAGGCACGCCGTAAGGCCCGTCAGGTCGGAAACTTGCGCGTCTTGAACCAGTCGGCGAAGAAGGAAATCAACGCACGGGTCTTGCGTGGCGCATCGCCCCCTGGCGGGAAGGCGATATAGAGCGGACGCGGCGCGATCGGGAAATCGGGCAACACTTCGACGAGCGCGCCTTTCTCCAGCGTATCCTGGATGATGCCCTTCGGAAGCATGGCGATGCCGAGCCCGGCAATCGATGCCTCGCGCAATGCGAACACGCTGTTCGAGGAAAAAAGCGAGGGGACACGCAGCGCGTGCCGTTCCCCGTTGGCGAACGACCAGGATGTGTCGTTCATCTTCGCGAGGCAGACCTGTTCGGACAGTGCGGCGACGGATTCCGGGGCGCCGTGCCGCTCGAGATAGGCAGGGGAGGCCGTCAGGATATGATCGATCTTGCCGATTTTCTTCGCCACGATCGAGGAATCGCGCATCGTGTTCGGCTGGATCGAAACGTCATAGCCGAGCGCCAGAAATTCGTGCGGGTTCGCTGATGGCTCCTCGAAATGGAGCTTGATCGAGATTTTGGGATTGAGCGCGCAGAATTCGGCGGCGGCGACCGAGATGCCGAAGCTGCCGATCCAGATCGGGCACAGGATCGAGATCTCGCCCTCGACCTGGTTCTTGATGGCGGACAATTCCTCCTCGCCGTGCCGGATTTCGCCGAGCACCCGCTCGCACAGCTCCGTGTAGCGTAAGCCCGCCTCGGTCGGCGTCACCGAGCGCGTCGTCCTGTTGAGGAGCTTGAGACCGAGATGGAGCTCGAGGTCGGCGATGTGGCGGGAGACCAGCGTGCGCGAGATCGACAACTCCTCCGCCGCGGTCGTGAAGTTGGCGTGCCTCACGACCTTCAGGAAGGTCGCCATGGTCGTCAGTCTGTCCATCCTCTTGCCGCCCCGTATACGGACGCTTGTCTGTTCGTCCTTGTTACAGGTGAGCCTGATCAAATGGCCGCGCGTGGGCAAGAGGCTATTGGTGCGGTTATCGCAACAGTGAGTTTCGAAGCCGTGGCGTTGATCCATTCGTGCGGCCCAAGCGACAATCCTCTCACCGGCGGGCGACCGGATTGGCGCGAGAGGATCGGACCCAGTGGCAGACAGAATTGCGTCATGGCGCGACATCGTCCTTATCTTCTTGATCGGGGTATTCGGCATGATGGTGGTGAGCGCCGCCGTGCCGGCGCTCGGCGGGATTGCGGCCGAATTCCGGCCGCCGTCTCCGGCCACGATCGGGCTCGTCATGTCGATACCGGCATTGGCGGCCGCGCTGACGTCCCTGCCGATCGGCTGGCTGGTCGATCGCATCGGGGATCGCCCGACGATGCTCGCGGGCGGGGCCGTGATCTGCCTCGGGGACGCCGGCGTTGTGCTGAGCCGGACGATGCCCGTCCTGCTCGCTTGCCGCTTCGTCGCGGGGCTCGGCTATGTGTGCACCGTGGTCGCCGCCGTTACCATGATCGCGCGGCTGACCGAAGGACGGCGGCGGACCGCGGCGCTGGCCTTGTGGTCCACGGTGATACCGTCGAGCTTCATTCTGTCGTCGCTTTACGGGATCCTCGCAGGATCAGCGCTGAGCTGGCGCGCGGTATTCATAGGCCATGGCTGCGGGGTTATTATCCTCATGACCATGGCCCGGCTGCTGTTGCCTACCACCTTGCCCGATGCTTCCGGCGCGTCCCGACTGGCGGGGATCGGTAAAGTGCTGCGAACTCCCTGGCCCTTCATTCTCGGTGCCTCGTTCGCCGCTGCGGCGTTTCTTCAGACCGGTTTTGTCGCTGTCCTGCCGCATCTTCTCGCCCGGAGCATTGGAGCGGGCGAGGCCCAGGTCCAGTCGTTCAACATGCTGTCGATGGCATGCAACGTCGCAGGTGCCTTCGGTTTCGGACTGGCTTTCGCGCGCGGGGTGCCTCCGTGGCTGCTCGGCTGTGCCGCCGTTCTTCTGGGAGCCTTGTCGGGGCTCGGGCTGATCCTGGCACCCACCGGGCTCGGGCCGGCGATGGCGATGAACTGCGCGCTGATGTTCGCACTCGGCATCCAGGTGGGAATGTGGGCCCTGTTGCCTCAGGTTGCGCCCTCTCCGGCCTTCATGGGAGCGACGAGCGGGTTGATCACCCAGATCACGCTCCTGGGTGTGTTGTTCGGACCGCCCGTGGCTTTTGCGACGAGCGTTCTGGGCGCGCACGGATCGCTGATCTTCCTGGCATTCGGCATCGTGCTGAGCCTTGTCGCGTGGCCGGTTTGGCGGCGATCTGCGCCATCGCCCGCCACGCCGATCGCGCATTGATCCCGGGTGCGACGTGATTGGTGCGGGTTGCGCGACATTGATTTTACCAGACGCCGGCTTGTGGCTGCGCCGGGCGTGATCGATGTCCTGCGCAACCAGCCAGTGCGCAGACGCCATCTGATTTGGAGCATGAATTGCCCGGCATCCTGAACCACCAAACGGTGACCCGCCGTGACCGATAATGCACTGGTTTTTATCGGAACGCAGGATACCGGTGTGCATGCCGCCCGGCTGGATGCCGCGACCGGCCGACTGAGCCCTGCCGGCCTGATAGCAGAGATCGAGCGACCGACCTGGGTGCTCCCCGATCCGCGCAAGCCGCGGCTGTTCGCGGTCAGCGAGGTCGGCAATGCCGGGGATCGCACCGGCGACGTTTTCTCCTTCGCCGTCGATGTCCGGTCTGGGACGCTACGCGAGGCGGGCCGCACGCCATCGGCGGGCGGCGGACCGACCCACCTCGCGATCACCCCCGACGGCCGGAACTTGTTCGTCGCCAATTTTGGCGGCGGTCAGGTCGCTGTCGTACCCGTCGTCGATTATGGCAGCCTGCGGACCGCGAGTTCGGTCCAGCAGACCTTCGGCAATGGCCCGCATCGCCGGCAGCAGGGTCCGCATGCGCATGGGGTGACGCTCGATCCGTCGGGCTCGTGGCTGCTCGTCCCAGACATGGGGTCGGATCGCATCTTCCTGTACCGATATGATGGCGGCGCGCGGCAGATCACGCCCCATGAGATGCCCTATTTGCAGCTGCCTGCAGGATGCGGACCGAGACTGGTGCTGTTCGGTCGGGATGGGCGCTACGCCTATCTGCTCAGCGAATTGTCGGCCGAAATCTTCGTGCTTGAATGGGATGCGCCGAGCGGGACCCTCGCGCCGCGTGGTTCCGTCGCCATGGACCCGCCCCACATGGAGGGGCGCAGCGCGGCAGCCTTTGCGATCTCGGCCGACGGACGCTTTCTCTACGCTTCCAACCGGCGGACGCATGCCATCCACGTCTTCGCGATCGATGCCGAGAATGGCGGATTGCGCGAGGTCCAGGTGGTTGATGCCGGAGGCATCAGGCCCTGGGCGGTGGAGATCGCGCCGGGCGAGCGGTGGATGCTGATCGCGAACCAGGGATCGGACACCGTGAATGTGTGCAGCGTCGATCCGGTGAGCGGGTGCCTTGGCGCGGTCTCGGACATGCTGGAGATCCCGACGCCGACGAGCTTCGCCGTGATCCCATCGGACTTGACGAGCAGTTAAGACATATCGAAGATATATCTAAATCAGGCATCCGGAGTGAACCCCATGCAAAGTCAAACCGCGATCGGCACTGTGCCCACGGCGAAGAAGGGCGTCATGCTGATGAACCGCATCGGCCCGTCGGCCTCCGCGCTCTACATCGCCAACGCCGACGGCAGCGACGAGCGGCTGCTCTTGCCCGAGGGCAATCTCGATTATCATGCAAGCTTCTCGCCGGACGGTGCTTGGATCAGCTTTACCACCGAGCGTAACGGCGATGGTCAGGCCGACGTCTATCGCTGCCGGATCGACGGCAGCGACGTCCAGCCGGTCGTCGCGACGCCGTCGGTCGAGGATGCGCTGGTCCTGTCGCCCGACGGGACGAAGGGCGTCTTCGTCTCCACTGCCGACGGCTTCCGCGCGAACATCTGGGTTGTCGATATTGCGACCGGCGGGAAGCGCCGGCTGACGGGCGGGGCTGCCGACACGATCGACCCGGAAAGCCCGGACTGTTCCCTCCGCCCGGCCTGGTCGCCTGACGGGCAGTGGATCGCCTTCTCCTCCGATCGTGGCACGGGCTGGACCGGCCATAGCGACGGCCATGGCTGGGAACATACGCAGGAGTTGTCGATCTACGCGATCCGGCCGGATGGCAGCGATCTGCGCAAGGTCGCCTCGAAGCCCGGTTTCTGCCTCGGCTCGCCCAAATGGTCGCCCGACGGCGCGCGCATTCTCTTCTACGAGCTGGAGCGTGAATTCACCTGGGGCGCGCGGCGACCCGAATGGATCGGGCGGGTCGTCTCGCAGATCGTTTCGGTCGATTTCGCGACCGGCGGCGATCGCATTGAGCACACCAGTGGACCGGATCTGAAATTGGCGCCGCAGTTCATGCCCAATGGCAAGGACGTAGCCTATTTCATCAAGGCTGGCGGCGGCGGACCTGGCCTGCGCGCCACCGACGCCGCGTGGATGCAGAAGGATACGCCGACCGGTCTCCATTACACCTCGGGCGCGGCGCCTGTGCTGCGCCAGCTGCGCTCGCCCTGCTGGTCGCCCGACGGCACGTTGGTGGTCTATGAGAAGGTGAACTTCGCCTTCCGCGCCCAGAACAAGCCGCTGTTCAGCTGGGACGAGGAGTGGGAGTATCGGTCTACCGACGTCTTCCCGGTGCTGTCGCGCCAGGGGCGACTGGTGATCACCCAGAAGCAGCTCGGCAATTCGTCGATCGTGACGATGAAGCCCGATGGCACGGACCAGATGGTCGCGTTCGATGCCGCCAAGGCCGGGCTCGATCCGATGCTCAACAAGAAAGGCATAGCCGGCGCGTTCCAGCCTGGCTGGTCGCCCGACGGCGAGTGGATCACCTTCGGTTGCGGCAACTGGTTCCAGGAGCGCAAGGGGCACGAGAAAGCCGTGCTGATGCGTTGCCGGAGCGATGGCTCGTTCCACGAGGCGCTGACCGACGGCACTGTGCATTCGGGCTTCCCCAGCTATTCCTCGGACGGGCGCCATATCGTGTACCGCGTCTGGGGCGACGGTCATTTCGGGCTGCGCATCTTCGATCTGGAAGATCGCAGCATCCGCGAACTGACCACCGAGAAGGACAATCTGCCGTTCTGGTCGCCCGACGGCGAGCTGATTACCTTCACCCGCCAGTTCGGCCCGGCGAACTATCATGTCTGCACGATCCGACCGGATGGTTCGGACTTCAAGATCCTGACCGAGACGGGCGCCAATGACGGTCACTCGGTCTGGACCCATGACAACAAGATCCTCTACTCGAGCGGGATGTACGGCTTCCGCGACGAGGCCGCGATCTACGACTTCACCTTCCAGCCTTATGGGCAGATCTTCGTGATGGACCGCGACGGCGCAAACAAGCGGCTGGTGACCGACAGTCTGTGGGAGGATTCCATGCCCCTCTACATTCCCGCCAAATTCCTGTGACCGCCCGGATGCGACCGCGCGCATGAACAAGGCCGCGGTCGCGCATCCTGCCTCCGGCGGAGAGCAGGATGGCCTGCCGGTGCCGCGACGTCATTGGGCGCTCGCCGCCATCTGGATCGCAGTCACGATGGCGGTGCTGGATTCCAGCATCGCCAACATCGCGCTGCCCACCATCTCCGCCGAATTGGGCGCCTCACCATCGTCGGCCGTCTGGGTGGTGAATGCCTATCAGATCGCAATCGCCATGCTTCTCCTGTCCATGGCATCTCTGGGCGAACGCGTCGGCTATCGGCGGGTCTATCTTTCAGGGGTGGCGGTGTTTGCGTGCGCCTTTCTCGGGTGCGCGCTTGCCGGCAGCCTGACCGCGCTGGCGATCGCCCGCTTCATCCAGGGATTTGGGAGCGCCGCGATCATGGCGATGAACGGCGCGCTCATCCGGCACACGTATCCGCGGGAGGGTCTGGCGCGTGGCATTGGATACAATGCTCTCGTCGTCGCCATATCGTCGGCGGCGGGGCCAAGTGTCGCCGCCGGCCTGCTCGCCATCGCTACGTGGCGATGGCTGTTCGCCGTCAACCTGCCGCTGGCGATCGTCTCAATAGCGATCGGGATTCGCGCGCTCCCGGAGGCGCGGGGAGGGGCCACTCGGTTTGATCTTCCGTCCGCCCTGCTCAATGCCGTGACATTCGCCTGCGTCTTCATGATCGGGTCGGATATGGCACATGCGACGGCGTCGTTGCGGACCGCCGGCTTTGCTGCTCTCGGCACGATGACCGGGGTCATTTTGGTGCGGCGCGGGCGCCGGGACGAAAACCCGCTCATTCCCCTGGACCTGATCGCGCGGCCCGCGTTGCGGCTCTCCTACCTGTCATCGATCACGGCGTTCGCGGCACAGATGATCGTGCTGGTGACATTGCCGTTTCGATTTCAGACCGGCCTGGGCCTCAGCCATGTCGAGATCGGCCTCCTCATCACCCCGCTTGCGGTGGGTACGGCGATCGCCGCGCCGATCGCGGGAAGACTGGCCGGGCGTCCGTCGAGCGGCCCGCTGGCTGGAATCGGAATGTTCGTGGTCGCTCTGGCTTTCCTGTCGATCGCGCTCCTGCCGGCGTCTGCCGGCCTTATTCCCTGCGCTGTCGCCCTTGCGATCGGTGGTATGGGTTTCGGCCTGTTCCAGACGCCCAACAATCGGATCATGCTGACCATGGCGCCGCAGCGGCGCAGCGGCGCTGCGGCCGGCATGCTGGCGACGATGCGCATTGTCGGACAGACCTGCGGCGCGATCGTGGCGGCCGCGATCTTGAGGATCGATGGTACGAACGGCGCTTTGCCCCTCTTTGTCGCGTCGACTTTTGCCCTCGTCGCGAGCGTCTTCGCTGGAGCGCGATCTCAAGTCTCCCGGATGCGTTTGGAGGACTGAGATACCGAGCGCTCTCGCCTTGGTGCATGATACTTCGGCATATCCGCCGCGATCGGTTGATGCCGGAGCTTCGCCGGCATAGATCGTCACCATGCCTGCAATCGACGCTTCCACAACCGTTCACATCTGTGGCCCGGCCGAGCTGGATGACTGGTCGATCCTGCGCGGCGAGCTGTGGGCCGACGGGACGGCAGAAGATCACCGGACGTTCGCTGCGGCATCGCTCGATGAACCGACCAGGCTGATTGCCTTTCTCGCGCGCGATGGCGATGGCGCCCCGGTTGGCTTCGCGGAAGCCTCGCTGCGCTTCGATTATGTGAATGGCTGCGCCACGTCGCCGGTGGGTTTTCTCGAGGGGCTCTATGTGCGTGAGGCGGCGCGGCGACGCGGCATCGCTCGCGGCCTGGTTGTTGCTGTTGAGCAATGGGCGCGTGGGTGTGGCTGCACCGAGCTCGCATCTGATGCGCTGCTCGAAAACGCAGTGTCTCAGAAGGTACATCGCGGCGTCGGCTTCGCGGAGACCGAGCGGGTCGTGTTCTTCCGGAAATCCCTGGAGATCCCGGAGGTCCAGTAACCGGCTGTCGTCAGCCACTTCTGCGGTCCCCTCTTGGTCATGTTCTGTTTATGTTCCAAAATCAGTGGCTCTCGCCGAGTCGGCTGGCGGTAGCGCGACGCGTCCGTCGCATGGTCGACGACGCAAACTGGAGTTGTGAAATGGACGCTTGCAGCTTTGCGCCAGACGGCGATGCCGGTCCGGCTGCCTCCCTTTTCGACCTGATGATGGGCATGACGCCCGACCAATGGGACGCGCTTGGTGAAGACACTGGGGAGCCTGACTAAACCAGGCAGCGGCCATCGGTGATCGCGACACCGGTTCATCTCCTCCGCAGACAGAAGGAAGGATGATCATGCCCGACGATGTTCGTGCGGTTCGCCTCGAAGACCCGAATTTGGTGTCGGTGTTGCAGGCGGTCCAGGCGTCGCACGAACGGGACGGCAGCTATCAGAACGGGTTCAGCGCGCTGCTCGTCGTCATGGCGATGCTGATCGAGCGTGAGCCCGGCAGTCACACCAACCAGCACCTGCGCGCTCGCTGCGAAGAGCTTGGCCGCACCGTCCATCTCCAGGCGAAGCTGTTCCGCCAGCAAGTGGAGACGACGGGCGAGCGCCAGTTCGATCAGCTGCTCAGCGTGATCGAACAGGCCATGGCGACAATTCAATAGATCCTCTCGCCTCGTCTTCGCATGGCTAGAAATGCCGAAGATTCGACAGCCCGTTCCCCGGATCCAGTCGAGCTGTCGATCGAGGTTGGCAGCCGACCATGCTCGGCCAATTCCTAAGCGCGCCGCTCGTCGCAACCTCAGGCGGCGGCGGCCGTTTTTCTGGCGGGCCATGCGATTAGGAGCATGACGTGGGTGTGAAGCGCACGATCGAGCCGAAGATCCTGTATTTCGGCACTCCCGTGGCGCTCGTCACGTCCCTCAATGAGGATGATACGACGGACCTTGCTCCGATCTCATCCTTCTGGGCGCTGGGATGGACGATGACGCTCGGGCTTCTGGATGAGACGCAGACCGCGGACAACCTCCAGCGGCACCGCGAGTGCGTCGTCAATCTGCCGGGTCCGGATATGTGGGAGAAGGTCGAGAAGCTCGCACCGCTGACCGCCAAGGACCCGGTGCCGGATCTGAAGGCAAGCCAGTTTCATACCGAGCGCGACAAGTTCGGCGTCGCGGGTTTTACGCCTGAAGTCGCCGAACTGGTGAAGCCCCATCGCGTCGCCGAATGTCCGGTCCAGATGGAGGCAAGGGTTCTGGGCTGCGATCGGCTTGGTGGCGCCAAGCTGGACGAGTTGGGAGGAGGCCTGTCGGCGCGTATCGAGATCATGCACGTTCATGTCGATGAGGAGCTCATTGCCGGTGAGCGCCACATCGATCCGGCCAAATGGTCGCCGCTTATCTACAATTTCCGGCATTATTATCGCCTGGCACGTGGCGAGCTGGGGAAGACGTTCCGCGCCGAAAATGAGATCGCTTGAGTTTCCGCTAGCGGAAGTTCCGAGAACGGACCTTGATGCCGTCGGTAGGCTGGCCGGGGATGATCCCCGAGCCCAGACGCAGGTCAGGGTCATAGAGGTCGCGGGGCTTGCGGCCGAGCGGCCGTTCGGCGGGGTCACGCGGATCAGGCGCCATGGGGTTCTTCACCACGTCAGCCCGGCTGACCGGGTAGACCGACGCGACGTCCTTGCGATGGCCGACGCTCGACAGCAGGTCCGAGAGATCGTCGAGACGCTGCACGACGACATGGATGACGTCGCCTTCGCGTTGGACCTGACCCCTTAAGCCCACCATCGCCGCGCCAAACACCACCCGGCGATATGTCTCGAAGACATTCGTCGACACGACGAGATGGGCGACGTCCGTCTCATCCTCGATGGTGATGAACATGACGCCCTTGGCGGAGCCGGGGCGCTGCCGGAGCAGGACGAGGCCTGCAAGATTGACCCAGCGTCCGTCCTTCATGTCGCGGAGCACACCGCAGGGCATGAACTTCCGTGCCGTCAGCTCGTCGCGCAGGAACGAGACGGGATGGGCGCGGAGCGACAGTCCCACCGAGCGATAGTCCTCGACCACCTCCGCGCCTTGCTCCATCGGCACGAGATCGACCGCCGGCTCGATCGTCTCGGGTCGAAGCTTGCCGGCCCGCTCATCGGCGGCCGCGAACAGCGGCAGGGCCTGCTCGCCGAGGCCCTTTACGTCCCAGAGGCTCGATCGGCGCGATCGCTGCACCGAGGCGAAGCCCGCCGCATGACCGATCCGGTCGAGGACGCGACCGCTGACATTGGCCCGGCGCTGGATTTCCTCGACGGTCGAATAGGGCTCGTTTCCACGCGCCAGCACGATCGCGGCGGCATCCTCGTTCCTGAGGTCGCGGACATAGCGCAGGCCGAGCCGCACCGCGTGGTACCGACCACCCGTCGGCTCGAGGGTGCAGTCCCAGCGGCTGTGATTGCCGTCGATCGGCCTCACCTCGACGCCGTGCCCGCGCGCATCGCGGACGATCTGCGCCGGCGCGTAGAAGCCCATCGGCTGCGCGTTCAGCAGCGCCGCGCAGAAGACATCCGGATAATGGCATTTCATGTACGAGGAGGCGTAGGCGATCAGCGCGAACGAGGCGGCGTGGCTTTCGGGGAAGCCATAGCTCCCGAACCCCTCGATCTGCTTGAACGTGGCTTCGGCAAATTCGCGGTCGTAGCCACGACCGATCATGCCGTTGATGAGCTTGTCGTGGAAATGCGAGACGCCGCCGGTCAGCTTGAAGGTCGCCATCGCGCGCCGCAGCAGATCGGCTTCCGATGGCGTGAAGCCCGCGCACTCGATCGCAACGCGCATCGCCTGTTCCTGGAAGAGCGGCACGCCCAGCGTCTTCTTGAGCACGCGCTCGAGCTCGGGCGTCGGATAGACGACTGGCTCGAGGCCGGCACGGCGCCGCCGGTAGGGATGGACCATGTCGCCCTGGATCGGGCCGGGCCTCACGATCGCCACCTGGATCACCAGATCGTAGAAGGTCGTCGGCTTGTGGAGCGGCAGCGACGCCATTTGTGCGCGGCTCTCGATCTGGAAGCCCAGCGTGTCGGCGCGCTGGATCATCCGGTAGGTTTCGGGATCCTCGCTCGGGATGGTGGCAAGATCGAGCTGGATCCCTTTGTCTTCGCTCAGGAGATCGAAGGCGCGGCGCATGCAGCCGAGCATGCCGAGACCGAGCACGTCGACCTTCATGAAGCCGAGCGCGTCGATATCGTCCTTATCCCATTCGATGATCTGGCGGTTCTCCATTGCCGCCGGCTCGATCGGGACGAGCTCGTCGAGCCGCCCCATGGTGAGGACGAAACCGCCCGGATGCTGGCTGGTGTGGCGCGGCGTGTCCTGAAGCGTTCGTGCGAGGTCCAGCGTCAGCGCGAGTCGCCGGTCGGTCAGATCGAGGTTGAGCTCCTGGACGTGCCGCTCGTCGACGCCTTCGCGGCTCCATCCCCAGATCTGGGATGACAGGCCGGTGATCACGTCCTCGCTGAGCCCCAGAGCCTTGCCGACCTCGCGGAGCGCGCCCTTGGTGCGGAAGCGGGCAACGACGGCCGTAAGCGCCGAGCGCTCGCGACCATAGGTCTCGTAGATCCACTGGATCACTTCCTCGCGACGCTCATGTTCGAAATCGACGTCGATGTCGGGCGGCTCGCGGCGTTCAGCCGAGACGAAGCGCTCGAACAGCAGCTCGGACTTCACCGGGTCGATCGAGGTGATGCCGAGCACGAAACAGACCGCAGAATTCGCCGCTGATCCACGGCCTTGGCAGAGGATATTCTTCGAGCGTGCGAAGGCGACGATCGAGTGGACGGTCAGGAAATAGGGGGCGTAATTCAGCTCCGCGATCAGGCGAAGCTCATGATCGATCTGGCTCTGGACATTCTCCGGTACGCCGTCCGGATAGCGCTGCGGCGCCTTCTCCTCGGTCAGTCGCTCCAGTTCTTGCTGCGGCGTGAGGCCGCTCGCCCCAATTTCGTCCGGATAGGTGTAGGTGAGCTGGCCGAGATCGAGCGGGCAGGCCCGGGCGATCTCGACGCTGCGCGCGACCGGCGCGGTGTCGCCGAGATAGCGGGCGAAGAGGCGCTCCATTTCGTCGGCGGCTTTGAGATGCCGATCGGCGAAGCGCTCGCGGCGCCGGCCGAGCGTGTCCATCGTGCATTTCTCGCGGATGCAGCTCACCACATCCTGGAGCAGCCGGCGGTCGGGGCTGTGATAGAGGACATCACCGGTTGCGACCGTCGGAACGCCGGCGGCGGCGGCCTGGATGGCGAGATCGCGCAGGCGGACGGCATCCTTCGGCCGGCGCCGGATCGAGAGCGCCATGTAGGCGCGCGCCCCGAACGCGCGCACAAGCCGGGCCAGCGCCTGGTCGGTCTCCGCATCGGCCCGATCGGGGACGAGGATGCCGATCAGCCCCTCCGCCCAGTCGTCGAGGTCGGACCAGTGGAGATGGCAGGCGCCCTTGCCGCCACGTCCCTTGCCGATGCTGAGCAGACGGCAGAGCCGGGCATAGGCCGCCATGTCGGTAGGATAGACCAGGATCGACGTGCCGCAGACGAGATCGATCCGGCAGCCGACGATCGCGCGGACGCCGGTGACCTTCTGCGCGTCCCAGGCGCGGACCAAGCCGCCCAGCGTGTTGCGATCGACGATTCCGACCGCGGGGAGTTCAAGCAAAGCGGCAGCCGAGAGCAATTCGGCAGGCGAGGAGGCGCCGCGCAGGAAACTGAAGTGGGTCGTGACCTGCAGCTCGACATAGCGGGCGCCTTCGAGCGGATCTTCGCTCATGCGCCGTCGCCCGGATCAACTGGCAAGGCGGTCACGCGAACGCGCCGTGGATGAACCACTTCATCGGCCCGGTCGTCGAGCGCTCGCCGTCGCCCAGGCGGAAGATCCAGTAGCGTCCGCCGCTTATCGTCTCGACCTGATAATAATCGCGAACCGCAAATGGCATGTCAGCCTCGTGCCCGGCCTCACGCCACCATTCGCCATGGAGGCGCTTCGGGCCGTCTGCCTGGGCCACGCGGTTGCGCTTGCCGCGCCACACGAACATTGCCGGGGGATGGTCGGGCAGCGCCGCAATCACTTCGATCGGCTCGGGCGGGACGATCATGCGCGCCGGCCGGGGCGAATCATCATCCCAGCCGGCATCACCGGCAGGCGAGAGTGGAGGGACGATACCGATCGCGCGCTCTGGCATGGTGCTTGCGTTCGGTTGTGTCCGGTAGAGCCGGTCAGGACCAAAGCGGTTGGCGAGTGCGTCGACCAGGGCAGCAAGATCCGGTCCGCGCCGACCGCTGTCGATGAGGCCCGTCCTCTGGGTCGGACCCATCGGTTCCACCAGCGCTGCGATGAGGGTCATCGCCTCGACGCCCATGCCGGGATCGATCGTGTCGATCTTCTGGGCGAGCAGCTTGGCAAGATGGGCGGCATCCCGGACCGGGGAGGCGGTGCCGACGCGGATCACCTGATACTGTCCGTCGACCCGCTCGAACAGCAGGTCGAGCTGGCGCACGCCGATGCCGGCGCCGACCAGCAGGGGAATGAGGTCACCGACGAGGTCGGCGATCACCTGACCGAAGGCCTCGGCCGTCCCGATCGGCTCGAGCAGGCTGCGCCGGACGCGCGGAACGGTGGGCGGAAAGATCGGCTCGATCGGTTCGGGGATCTGTCCGAGCGCCTGGTCGAGCCGCTTGAAGAGCTGACGGCCGAAACGCTTGGCGAGCGGAGCGCGGGGTGCCGCAATCAGTTGCTCGATCCGCTCGAAGCCCATGCGGCGCAGCTCTTCGGCGACGCCGGCCTCGATCCGGAGCGCCGAGACCGGCAGGATCGAGAGCGCTGCGTGCGCTTTGCCTGGTGCGATGATCGTCGGCCGTCCCGAAGGCACGTGGTGCGCAACCGCGTGCGCGCAGCCGGCTGTATCGGCGACCGCGAGCTGAATGGTGGTGCCGGACGCCGCGACGCGGCGCAGGATATCCTTGAGCAGCGGCTCCTCGCCGCCGTAGCGGTGCGCGCAGCCGGTAATGTCGATCCAGATGCCGTCGGGCGGATCGGGGGCAACCAGCGGCGAGTATCGGCGTCCCGCCCACAGCGCGAGCCGCTTCAAGCCTTCGAGATCGTCGTCGGGATCGGCATCGACGATCGCCAGGTTCGGCGCGAAGGCACGGGCTCGCGTGACCGTCATGCCGGGCTGGATGCCGAGCTGGCGCGCCGCCGCATCGACCGCCGCGATGACGCGGCGGCCGTGGTCGGGCAGCGCTGTGACGAGCGGGGCCGAGGCCTCAGGCGGCTTGGCGGCCATCCTGCGCAGCCGGTCTGTCGGCCAGCTGGGCAGGAAGAGCGATACGACCCTGCGCATCGCACCCCTCCACGATCCAGAGATGGGGATCACCGCCACGGGCGCGCTCGAGCGCAAGCTCCCAGCGCGGCCGGCCGAGGCTCGGGATGCCGAGCTGTTCGCTGGGCGCGGCGCGGACCCGCCAACGGGTAACGGCAGCACTCCCCTCGGTCCGCTTGTCGGGATCGCTCGCGCGCCGGAACAGGAAGGCAGGTGTGCCCGACGTTTCGGCTGCAAGCTGCAGGCGACGCGAGGATGTGAGACCGACCTTGCCGAGTTCGCCGACGACGCCGGCGAGGCCCGGATGCCGCAGGCATTCCTCCATCGCGGTCAGCACATGGGTGTCGCTGGCCGTTTCCACGAAGATCACGCGATCGGGATGCAAGCCGGCGAGATGGAGCGCGGGCGCGAACAGGTCGCGATATCTGAGGCACCAGAAGACCGGGCCCTCGAATCGCGAGAGGATGCCGGCGAGGAAGACGGTGGCGGCGGCGTCATCGGCAAGCTCTCGGCTGCCGGCGACCTCATGGAGCGCGCCTGCCGCGATGCCGCTGCCCGGCAGGAGTGCGTCGATCGCCTCCACGCCAAAGGCCAGATGCGCATGGCGCGCGGCGACGCCTTCGATCTCGGCGATCTGCGCACGCAGCTGGGCAAGGGCAGGGGGCTCGCGCATGACGATGGAAAAAGACTCGGATCAGGGGTGAATCGTTCCCTCTTTGTTCGTATCGATCCGGCGCCAGAGTCAAGATGGACGTCAGTATCTTTGTTCTAATTATGTTCCATGTTAGAGAGGCCGCATCGAATCGTTCTGCAACCGAGGACGCCATGTCGAGGCTGCACACCGTCCGCGCCAGCATCGCCGATATCGCCCGGCATTTCGATGCCGAGCCGGCGGCTGGTCTCCTCGTGCCCGAGGAGACCAGGGAGGGCCTGCCCGGTCTCGTCGTCCTCGAAAGCAAGGGACGGCGGATCCTGCGGAGAATGGACTGGGGCTTTCCGCGCCTGACACGCGAAGCCCGGTTGCGCGGCGAGGAGGCGGGCCGGATCGGGTTGGTCGCCGATCTCACGAATTCGATGTGGGACACGATGGTCGTCGACACCCGCTACCGTTGCCTAGTCGTCCTCACCCATTTCGCGAACCCGGAGGGCGTGCCGCGCGCCAAGACCCGCACCTGGTTTTCGGTCCATGGAGAGCCCATCCTTACATGGGCGGGCTTCTGCCGGAAAACGCCTGAATTCGGGCCCGTCTATGCTGGCATGACGATGGAGGCCAATGCCGCCATCCCACCGACAAACGATCGCATGCCGGTGCTGCTCGAGCGCGACGAATATGATCAGTGGCTGCACGGCGGGATCGAGGACGTCATCCGCTTCCAGTTCCG
The DNA here is from genome assembly GCF_029906645.1 of Sphingomonas oryzagri. Lineage (NCBI taxonomy): Bacteria > Pseudomonadati > Pseudomonadota > Alphaproteobacteria > Sphingomonadales > Sphingomonadaceae > Sphingomonas > Sphingomonas oryzagri. The sequence continues at coordinate 2,293,659 of NZ_JARYGZ010000001.1, read as the reverse complement.
GCCGCCCTTCGCGGCCGAGCGGATGAAGGTCGATCATACCGACGATCTATGGGGGAGCGGTGTGGCACCGCCCGCGACCGAGCGGCAATTCGCTTTGCTCTAAAATGGAACCGCCCCCGCCAGGCGGGAAAGCCGGCGGGGGCGTGCGACCCATTTGCCCTGGCCGTAGATCTACACCCGCAAGGGTTAACGATCAACCTTCGGCCATAGCAAGTATCTGAAATAAAAGGCGCCTCTTAGCCGGGGCGGGTGGCTACGAGGCGCTTTATTCGTGAGGCCGGAGAGCGGGGGGGCAAAAGGTCCGGTCCTCGGGAAGCAGAACGACGATCGTGGGGAGAGGTTCCTCGCGCGCATCGTCCTGCCATGGCATAGCGCGTGTCATGGCCCGGCCCGATATGACCTTGTCCGTCGTCGGCGGCATCCACCCCAACGCGGACGGCGGCAACCGGTTGTTCGAGATCGCGCTGTGCGCGGCGGGCGAAGCGATCCAGCTCGCTCCCGAACCGAAGAACAAGCATGACCCGTCGGCCGTCGCCGTGTTCAGCGCACGGGGCATCCAGATCGGCTATCTGAGCGCCGAACGGTGTGGGTGGATCGGATCGAAGATCCGGCTCGGCGAGGAGATCCGGGCGGTGTTCCAGGCGCCGGAGAAGGGCGGGGCGCTGATCCGGGTGAGCTTCTCGGGCGAGGATCCCGTCATTCCTCCATCGCGGCCTGCGCAAACAGCCGGACGCTCGCCGGAATGGGACGACAGTTTCTATCCGGACGAGATCTGGCCCGACGCCTGACGGGCAAGCCGGTCGAGATGCGGACGCCGATGTCCGCATTGGCGGCCGCCGGCTTCCATGTCATCCTCGCGCGATGTGCAACTTATACACCGAGCGCTTGGGCCCGGATGCGGTCGCGGCGCACTTCAATGTTCGCAATCCCCTGGCGTCGAACGCCGGCGCGGAAGTCTTTCCTGGCGGTACCGGCATGGTCGTCCGCGAGGAGGGCGGCGAACGCATCATGCAATCGATGACCTGGGACTTCCCGGTCCGCTTGAAAACCATGGCTCCCACAGCCAAACCGAAGGCGGTCAACAATATCGCCGACCTCGAGAAAGGGATGTGGAAGCGGCATGCGGTCAATCCGCGCGGGCGTTGCCTGATCCCTCTGACTGGCTTCGCCGAGGCCGAGGGTCCGAAAGGGTCGATGACCCGCACCTGGTTCAATGTGAAGGGCCAGCCGATCTTCGCCTGGGCTGGCCTATGGACTGACGATCACCAATATGGCTGGGGGCCGGTCTATTCCGGTGCCATGACCGAGTGCAACGAGGCGATACGGCCGATCCATAGCCGGATGCCCGTGCTGCTGGTGCCGGAGGAATATGATCACTGGCTTCACGGCAGCTTCGAGGACACCGTCGCATTCCAGAAGCGCTGCTTTCCCGATGACCTGATCGAGATCACCCGCACCGATGAGCTTTGGGTGAAGAAGAAGATGCCAAAGCCGGCACCCGACGCGCCCGCGACCTTGTTCTGACCCTCAAAGCTGTTGCGTACGCGGATCAGGCGCCGATTTCGGACACCAGAAAGCGTCCGATCCTGCCCGCCCGTCGCTCGCGCGCGTTGCGGAACGGAAGAAGGCTTTCCTTCATTCGGGCGATGACGGGTTCCAGATGGGGATCGGGATCCGCGAGATCGACCGCGATCATATGCGGCGTGACCTCGTCGGAGACGTAAACCCACACCCTCTTGCTGTCCGGCAAGCTCCAGTACCGCGCCTTGAACAGCCGGTCGGGGAATGCGGTGATCTTTGCGATGGCAGCCATGAGGCTCGGTAGAGGAGGCGCGACGGGAAGCCAACCCCGACGGGCCGGATGCCGTCATAGGTCATCCATCCGTCGCGTCTAATCGCGCTATGGCAAGACCATCGGTGGAACCACCTACAACAAAGGCAAGGTGAGCATCGGTGACCCGCGAACCTTTGGCGTGTCGGCCGGGTTCAACTTCTAAGCGGGACGCGGGGAAGGGGTAGCCAGACTTTGGCTACCCCATAACCAGATACGCAATCGCACACGCCCAAGAGCGGGGGCCGAGCGGGTGCCAAGATATCGAGGCCCCGCTTTATGAAGGAGAGTTGCTCCGCGCTCACAGTCCGCGAGCCGTCAGCAGGGCATCCAGGCGCGGATAGACGATCCTCGCATTGCCCTCGAGAATTGCGTGGCGCTGCTGCTCGGTAATGGGGAGCATGTCCACATATCGCTTGGTGTCGTCGAAATAGTGACCCGTGTGCGGATCGATCCCTCGAACTGCGCCGACCATCTCTGATCCGAACAATATGTTCTTGGTTTCGATGACCTCCGCCAGAAGATCGATGCCGGGCTGATGATAAACACAGGTGTCGAAGAACACGTTGTTCATTAGGTGCTCATCGAGGCTTGGCTGTTTCAGCATATCCGCGAGCCCGCGATATCGCCCCCAATGATAGGGCACCGCGCCGCCGCCGTGCGGGATAATGAAGCGAAGGGTCGGGAAATCCTTGAACAGGTCGCCCTCGATCAACTGCATGAAGGCGATGGTGTCCGCTGCGATATAATATGCCCCGGTTGCATGAAGCCCGGGGTTGCAGCTGCCCGAGACATGGATCATCGCCGGCACGTCGAGTTCCACCATCTTCTCGTAAAAAGGATACCAGAACCGGTCTGTCAGGGGCGGAAACGAGAAATGGCCGCCGCCGGGATCGGGGTTGAGATTGCAACCGACAAATCCGAGCTGGTTCACGCACCGCTCGAGTTCGGCGATCGATCCCGTCATGTCTGCCTTGGGGCTTTGCGGCAGCATGCAGACGCCGACGAAGCTCTCCGGATATAGCCGGCACACCCTCGCGATCAGGTCGTTCGATGCCTGCGCCCATGCTGTTGCCACCCGCTCGTCGCCGAGGTGGGGAGCCATCGTCGACGCCCTCGGGCTGAAGATCGTCATGTCGGCGCCGCGCTCTCGCAGCAGCCTGAGCTGGTTCGCCTCGACCGTCTCGCGAATCTCGTCGTCCGTGATCTCGGGATAAGGCGGCGCCGGCTCGCCGGCCTTCCAGGCGGCAATCTGCTTTTCGCGCCAGGCATCATGTTGCGTGGGTGCCGTCGTGTAATGGCCATGACAGTCAATGATGAGACTCATTCGGTTCACCCGTTGTCGCGATGGGAGAGGAGAGTGCCGAGCTGCTCGAGCTTGGAATCGAGACCTTGGGGCGGTGCCAGTCGAAACCCGCCGATCTCGCGCTGCCGCTCCGCGGTGCCGCGCGACATCGGCGCGCGCATGCCGAGGCCTTCGATGGTCTTTACCACCTCGTCCATCTCCTCGGAACGGCGGAGGCCGTGAACGAGCATACGATCCAGATTATAGTCGAAGCGCGCGACCCAGTCGGCGCTAGGCCAGCTCGTGTCGAGCGAGGAAATCACCTCGTCGAGCACGCCGGACAGCTTGGCGGCCATCGCGCATTCGGCGCTGAGCGCCTCGATCCCCTTGACCATGATCGACCGGATCATCTTTACCGCGCTGGCCGCGCCCACCGTGTCCCCGATGACGCGAACCATATCGAAACCGACCTCACGCAGCTGGCGCGCGCCCTCCTGGGCATGCGGCCCGCTGACAAGCAGAGGCACCGCGCGCCTGCCGGGGTGGACAGGCGCCATGACCGCTACGTCAACGTAGAGGCCGCCCTGGTTCTCGACCACTTCGGCAGAAAGCCGCTTGGTGTCGGGGGCAACCGAGTTCATGTCGAAGTAGAAGGCGCCCGGACGAAGCGAGGCAGCCGTCGCGCGGGCCGCCTGCTCAGCCTGATCCGCGGTCACAAGCGAAAGGATGACACCGGCCTCCGCGACGGCCTCCCCGTTCGACCCGGCCATCGTCACGCCAAGCCGCTGTCCATCGGCCAGCTTGTCGGCGCGCTCATGCACTGTCTCAATCTTCCGGTCGTAGGAGATGAGCTTTCCCGGCATGCCCACGACGAACGCCTGGGCGGCCTCTCCAAAGCCGATCACCGCAATGCTGCCGATATTCATCCGCGCAGGTAGCCGCGAGCCGCCTTCAGCGCCCAATCGGAACAGGGGCGGCTGATAGGTTTTCCGGAATCTTCTCTGATGCGACCTGCTCAAGGCAGTCCATGAATCGGCGTTGAACCGAGGTCGGGCGCCATCCTCGCCGACAGGTGATGCCGACCGTTCGCACGCCATGAGCCACTGGCTTCCCGATGCGCGACAGCAGACCGCTCTCGATCTCGACCGACACTTGGCCCGGCGAAAGCAAGGTCAGCAAATCGGTGCCAGCAAGAATGCCGCGGATCACCATGATGGAACCGCATTCAACCGGCGCCGGTGGGTGACCGACCTCGTCGAAAAGGGCGGTCCACTGGCTTCTGAGCGGTGCCCCGACGGCAGGCACGACCCACTCGTAGCCAGAGAGTTCGGCAATCGTCGGATCTTTTCCGGCCAGTGGATGTCCGGCTCGTCCGACGACGATCAACTCGTCGCGGAGCAGCATACGTTGTTCGAGATCCGGCGGTATCTCCTCGCGGAGCGCGCCGATCATAAAATCGATCACCCCGTCGATCAGCGGCTCCACCAACTCCCGCCACGATCCCTCCACGACGCGCAGGCTCGATCGCGGGCGTCCGTTGAGGAACTGCGCTATCGCTTCGGGCAGGACGCGTGCCCTGGCGAGCGGCATGGCGCCGACGATGACGCCGTCGATTGCCTCCTGCTCGCCGCAAACCTCACCAATGCCAGCGGAAATCTCCGTCGCCGCAAGGCGCACACCGCGGACGAGACGGTGCCCCGCCGGCGTGAGCTGAACGCCGCGCCCGTGACTGGCGAATAGCGAGTGTCGGCCAATCTCTCCGAGATCGCGCACCGCCCGATGGAGCGATGGCGCCGACATCCCTGTCGCCTGGGCGGCGCTCGCAAATCCGCCATGGTCAGCTACCGCCAGGAAGGCGCGGAGCTGGGTACTGGTCATCAGCAGTTCGGGCCTCGAAAAGCCTCGCCCGCCCGCCTTGGTCGCCGCATGCAGACGTTCGAAAGCCGCCGATGCTCGATCCGCCATCACGCGCCCAGCTTCCGTGGCGGCGACCCCGTCATGTCGGCGGTCAAAGAGGACGACACCGAGCCGTTCCTCCAGCCTCGCAAGGCCCTGAGTAAGCGCCGGCTGCGAAAGTCCCGCATCTTCGGCTGCCGCCCGCATGCTGCCGAGGCGCACGATCGATCCGAGGGCGCGAAGGTGACGAAGGTTTAGGTCGAACGGATTGACCATGTCTCTATTAGCATCTCCTTATCGCTATTGCTTCTATCGAATGGCGTTCGATCCGGCCAACGCGAATTGCTTGTCGTCCACGGCGCGGAGGGCGAATGTCGGATCGAGTGGTCCAAAAGATCGAGCGCGCGGACCCTGATGTGTTCGGCGGCTTGGCTACCGCCGGTGGCGACGGGACCCCCTGCATGTGGATGCGAGGTGGCACCTCCAAGGGGGCGTTTTTCCTTGCTTCCGATCTGCCAGAGGATCCTGACGCACGCGCAGGCCTGCTGCTCCGCATCATGGGCTCGCCAGACCCGCGCCAGATTGACGGCATGGGTGGCGCCGACCCGCTAACCTCGAAGGTCGCTATCGTCTCGTCCTCGGATCGCGACGGCGTGGACGTGGAATATTTGTTCGTTCAGGTCTTCGTCGATCAGGCGATCGTCAGCGATAGTCAAAATTGCGGAAATATGCTGGCTGGTGTTGGCCCCTTCGCAATCGAGCGCGGGCTCGTCGCGGCAAGCGCAAACGAGACCCGCGTTTCGATTCTCATGGCGAATACGGGCCAGGTTGCAGTCGCGACCGTCCAAACGCCGGATGGCCGACCAACCTACGAAGGAGAGGCCTCAATCGACGGCGTGCCAGGCACGGCGGCGCCGATCCTGCTGGAATTCCGCGACACCGCTGGTTCGAGCTGCGGCGCTCTCCTGCCGACGGGCAGGCCCTTTGACATGATCAACGGCGTCGCATGCACCCTTATCGATAATGGCATGCCATGCGTTGTCATGAGGGCCGCCGACGTCGGCGTGACTGGATATGAAGATAGGGACGAGCTTGATACGGCGTTCGAGGTGAAGGCCCGGATCGAGGCGATCCGGCTCGAGGCCGGACCGATGATGAACCTCGGAGACGTCCGAGAGAAGAGCGTGCCCAAGATCATGTTGGTGGCCGCGCCACGCCGCGGCGGCGCTATCACGGTCCGGAGCTTCATTCCACACAGGGCCCACGCCACCATCGGCGTCTTCGGCGCCGTGACCGTCGCGACAGCATGCTTCGTCGAAGGCTCGACCGCAGCAGAACTTGCCACCGTGCCCAATGGCCTGCGGAAGACGCTCTCGGTCGAGCATCCGACTGGCGAGATGAGCTGTGTGCTCGACGTGAGTGCAGCATCAGGAGGGGTTGAGGCCGCGGCGCTGCTCAGGACGGCGCGCAAGCTGATGGACGGGTGCGTGTTCTGCTGAGGGGCGCACCGCCAAACCACAATATCTAGGAGGGAGGTTCTCAGTGTCGATCCGAACGATAGCACATGGCGCGGGGTGGAGCGGGCCACTGGCGCTGTTCGCAGCATTGCTCATCGCGGCCATTCTGCTGATCCAACCGAAGGCGCGGGGGGCAGAGCCGAGCGGCGCGGCGGGCGTCGCGTCGCTCGCGGCCGTTCCGGCAACGAGCGACTGCGCCGCGCTCGCAAAGGTCGACCTCGTCCATATCGGTGGCGCGGGGAGCGTCATCAACAGCGCGGTAGAGACGGTAGGCGCGCAGCAGGCGACGGTCTGCGCCGTCGAGGGTACACTCGCGCCCGCGATCAAATTCCGGGTCGAACTCCCCACGAAAACATGGACCCAGCGCTACCTGCAGACCGGATGTGGAGGCCTGTGTGGCAACCTCAACATCCGGATCGGAGCCGCCGACGGATGCCCCACCGTCGATGCGTCCGGCTTCGTCGTCGCCTCGAGCGACATGGGACATGAAGGCATGGATGGCGACTTCGGTCGCGATCCGCAGAAGCGCGCCGACTTCGCCTATCGGGGCGTCCACCTGACCGCCGTCGCGGCAAAGGCGCTGATCCACGCCTTTTACGGGCAGGGCGAGCGCTTCTCCTATTTCTCCGGATGCTCCGATGGCGGGCGCGAAGCGCTCGTCGAGGCCCAGCGCTTTCCTGAAGATTTCAACGGCATCGTAGCCGGGGCGCCGGCCATGAATTTCGTCGTGCAGAACAGTCTCTATCATGCGTGGCAGGCACGATCGAACACCGGTCCCGATGGAGGTGCGATCCTGCTTGCAAGCCGCTTGCCCATACTGCACGCCGCCGTGCTCAAGGCGTGCGACGGTCTTGACGGCCAGGTCGACGGGCTGATCTCGGCCCCTGGCCAATGCCGGTTCGATCCGGCGGCTACGGTCTGCAGGGGCGGGCAGGATCCGTCCACCTGTCTCACCGCGCAGGAAGCCGAGGTCGCGCGCCGGTTCTATGCCGGTCCGCGTGATCCGAAGACTGGGGAACGCCTGACTGTTGGCGGCCCGCAATATGGCTCGGAACTGCAGTGGGCCGGCGTCTATGTGCCGATGGCCGCGGACCAGCCGATTTTCAGCTCGATCATCGCCAACGGATCGATGGGCAACCTGATCTTCTCGAACGGACAGCCAGCGACGGTCGACAAGGTCACTTTCGACCATGCCACGTTCGAGCGGCTCGTCGAGCGCTACAGGCTGTTCGATTCGACGAGCCCGGATCTGTCCGCATTCGCCGACAGAGGGGGAAAGCTGATCCTGTTCCACGGTTGGGCCGACCCGCACATCTCGCCGATCAACACGATCGCCTACAACGATGCCTTGAAGGCCACGATGGGCGAGGCGAGGGCAGCCTCGTTCGAGCGCCTCTATCTCATGCCCGGCATGGGCCATTGCTCGGGCGGCGAGGGGCCCAGCGCTTTCGACCTGCTCACGCCGGTCATGGCATGGGTCGAGGGCGGTCGGGCGCCTGATGCCATCGTTACCCGAACACCGACGCAGACCACAATGTTCGGACTGCCCGGCGGTGGCCATCCTGGCCCGGCCGGCCCGCCCCCGGGCGCGAAGGGCGCTATGCCACCGCGCGGCGCAATGGGGCCGCCGCCCGGCATGCCTCCGCAGCCGACCGGCCCTGCCCGCAGTCGTCCCGTTTATCCATATCCCTATATAGCCGCTTACACGGGTACCGGTGATCCGAACGCCGCCTCCAGCTGGATGCGGGGCAGGGCCGTGAACGTGCAGGTTCCCGCCTGGGCCGGAACCGGCCTCTACAGACCCTATCAAGGGGTCACGGGCTGAAGCCGCGCGCCGGCCGGACCTCGTCGGGTCCGGCCGGAGCGTATTGCGCCTGCGCCCGGCGTGTTTGGCTCTGAACAAGCCCGCCACGCGAAAGAACCACAGCGCTTCGCCATGGTATCCGCGCTGGTGCTTCGAGCCGGGCGTCAACGAGCTCGCCTGGCCCGATATCCGTCGACTTCGCGATGTTCTTGCCGGGAGAGGGTACAGAGGGCCGCCGATCGAGATTCACTGGCGGGATCCGGGACAATGATGCCGACAGGTTGTTGGCGATGCCGGGCTGGCAGCAATACCGTCCGGCGGTGCCCATGGCACCCCGGTTCGAGGCAGCCGGCCACCAGTTGATCGGTCGAGGAGACGCTATCCTCACCGATCCGCTCATCAAGCGCAGCACCTGACCTGGTCAAGGCCGCCGTCTCGGGTGAGGTCAGCGCGTCTCCACTGAAGTCCTGCTTACGTCGATAATTGGTCGGCGACTTGCCCGCCGCCTTTGCGAAGAAGCGCGAAAAGTAGGCGCCGTCGGCGAAGCCGAGCCAATCGGCGATCTCGGCGATGCTCATCGTCGTGTAGATGAGGCAGCGTTTCGCCTCGCCTGCGATGCGATCGTGCATCAATTCGAGAGGCGACACCCCGGCAACAGTCTTGCAGGCCAGCCTGAGCTGGGAAACGCTCACCTTGAGCTCCTCTGCGACCTCCGTAAGCTGGGGCTGCTCGCGAAAGCGGCGCTCGACCAATTCCTTGTAGCGCTCGACGAGTGCTGACCGGCTGTCGGCCGGAGGCCGCCGTTGCCCGTCTGACGCCGGCCAGTTGCGAAGGAGCAGCAGCAAGACCGACAGCAGCTTGATCTCGGCCCCGATGGCGTTGCCGGGACGCATCTCGGCCAATTCCTGGGCGAGTCCGGAGATCTCTTCGGCAATGCTGGGCAAGATGGCGACAGTCAGGTCGAAGACGCCCGGCACGTCGAGCACAGTCTTGAGGGCCGGAGCTCGGACCAGGAGATCGGCAAGATAGTTTATCTCGATCGTCAGAACCCAGCCGGTCGTGGCCTCCAGATAACGGAAGCCGTGTATTCTGTGAGGCGGGACAACGAGGATGCTGGATGAGGAGAAAGGGATTGTTTCGCCCTCGACCGACATCTCGCCACCGCCCTCGTCGACGACGACCATCTGCATGAAACGCGGATGGGTGTGCGGTGCGATGACCCAGCCCCGTTCGCGGCATCGTTGGTCGAGCGGTTCCACATTCACGAACCAGTCCGGCCGCGCGCTGGCGTCTCCGTAAAGAATATAGCGCGGAACGGCAGCGGCGCTGACGCTCCCGATCAGCGCAGGAGATGCGAGCGAAAAGTCCATACGATTTTCAGTTTCCGCCATTCACACCCTGTAGTGCACAGCGCAGAAGAAAGAAACTCGGCAGAGAGGCCAGCAAAGCCCGTCACATTGCCAGAGCGAGGGAGGATCTATGAAGAGCACTGGACTCTATCTGTCGCGCGCATCTGCGATCGCGATGGCGATTGGCGTCGCGATCCCGGCATTGGCACAGGATCAGCAGACGGGTGCGCCGACGAATTCCGCTGCCACGACAGCCGCCGCCCCCCTGTCCGATGGCGCTTCGCAGCAGCCGGGCGATATCGTCGTGACGGCGCTTCGTCGGTCCGAGAGTGTGCTCAAAGTGCCTGCCGCGATATCGGTGCTCAGCGGCAACGACCTGAAGACGGTTGGCGTCAACACCGTCAACGACATTCAGAACCTCGTGGCCGGCGTGAATATCGGCTCCGGTGCATTTGGCACGAACGTAAGCATCCGCGGCGTCACCTCGACCGATCAGACCAGCAAGGGTGAGCTCGGTATCGCGTTCAACATCGACGGCGCTTTCGTCGGTCGTGGGCAAGAGGAGGGCGTCGCCTTCTTCGATCTCGAACGCGTCGAAGTGCTGAAAGGGCCGCAGGGTACACTATATGGGCGCAGCTCAACGGGCGGCGCCATCAACATCATCACCAAGAAGCCCGTGCTGGGCGAGGCCGGTGGCTACGCCAAGGTCGAATATGGCAACTACAATGCAAAGCGGGCCGAGGGTGCGGTGAACGTTCCGCTCGGAAGCATGTTTGCAGCGCGGTTCGCAGGGAGCTTCAACGATCGGGATGGCTATCTGAAGCCGGTCGATACGAGTGTCACCGGCTCGCCCCTGGCCAACAATGGCGCCGGCCCGAGCAACGCCCGCCTCAGTGCGAACGGCCTGCCCGCAAAGAACGACCAGAAAGACGCGACAGGGCGCGCGTCACTGTTGTTCAAGCCCTCGGACAACATCACCGCGACCGTTATCGCCACGGTCGGGCATATTGGTGGCGACGGGAACGGCACTGTCACCGCAGATGCCCTCGATCATGGCGATCCCTTCCATATCGTGCCAAATCCCGTGCCGTCCTACGTCCGGGAGAATTTCCAGAACTTCAATGAGCAGCTCAACTGGAAGTTCGGTAATATGCAGCTGGACCTGCTTGGCAATGAGCAGCACTTCAAGGATAATAGTCAGAATACGACCAATGGAAATCCCTTCGACACCGGTACCCCAACGGCGGCAGGCTCGTTCGCGCTCGACCAATATCACGGGGTGTTCAACACCAATCAGTTCGAGGCGCGCATCTCGAACGTGAACCCCGGCTTTTTCGAATATGTCGCGGGCGCGAACTACTATCACGAGAAGATCAACGAGAGCGATCACAACTGGATTGCTCCGCTCTCGTCAACGGGCGGTCTTAGCGATACCTCTGAATGGATCAACAGCATCGATCCGGTTAACACGACCGAGCACAAGTCCTACGGGATATTCGGCCAGGTCACGCTTCACCCGCTCGAGAAGATCGCGATCATCGGCGGCCTGCGTTATACTCACGACGAGAGCACGCGAACGGGGACGTTCGCGGTTGGCGGTGTTCCCGGGTGCACCTATCCGAACAACTGTATAGGATCGGTCAACAACGGCTTCGAGAAGGATCACAAGATCACTTACAAGGCCGGGATCAACTTCCAGGCGACACCGCGCGATCTATTTTATGCGTCGGTTTCCACCGGGTTCAAGGCGGGCGGTTTCAACGATTTCGATCCGCGGACCGGCACCACAGCTCCCTACGGCCCGGAATCGCTGACCGCCTACGAGATCGGCTACAAGGGACGCCCCCTCGAGAAATTGACCATTACGGCGGATGCTTATTATTACGATTATTCGAAAGACCAGATCAACGGACTGACGCTGTTCCCAACCCCTGCCGGGATCGTCGGGGTGTTGTTCACGCAGCTGGCGCCCGTAAAGATATATGGTGTGGAGGGCGAAGCACACTACCAGCTTGATCGGTCCACCATGCTCAACGTGTCTCTCGCCTACGAGCATTCGAAGATCGTCAGGCTGCAGACCGGCTATCTCGGCTATCTGACGGGCGCGTTCGCCGACTTCAGCGGATATGCGCTTCCCAATACGCCTCACTTCGTCGCCAATCTTTCAGCGACCCATTCGATCGATCTCGGGAATGGCGCGGAGCTTCGCCTGCGGGCCGCGAGCAAGATCAGCTCGAGTTACTTCCTGACTGATTATGCCAATGCTGTCCGCTACAAGCAGGGCAGTTTCACACGCAGCGACGCGAGCGTCACCTATGTGGCGGCCGGTGATCGCTACACGATCCAGATCTTCGTTGAGAATATCGAGAACAAGCTGCAGCGGACCTCGGGGCCTGGCGGATACAATGGCACCTATGGCGGCTTCACGGGCGGCCAGGCGACACCGGAAGTTCCTGGCTCGGCGTTTCCTGAGAACTCGGTCGCTTACGGGGTGTCGACGCCTCGTTACTTCGGTGTGCGTCTCGGCGTGAAGTTCTGAGGACGAAAGTCGGATGCGGACGTCCTTAAAAAGGGTGCTGGCCGCTGGTGGGGGCGCGATCGCTGCTGCGGCGGCGGTCGCAGCCGGAATGTACCTCAACGGCGCGCCTCCGACACCGACCGTCGCCGACATCGCCTACGGCCCGGACCCGGCACAGCGTCTGGACGTCTGGCGTCCCCAGGGCAAGGGGCCGTTTCCGATCGTCCTCACGGTCCACGGCGGTGCCTTCCTCTTCGGTGGCAAACGGGGGCATGACGGTCTGAAGCAGGATATCGCGGCGTTGCTGTCGAACGGTATCGCGGTTGCGAGCACCAATTACAGAATGTGGGGCGAAGCCAGGTTTCCAGCTGCGGCAGGGGATGTGACGACTGCGATCGCCGCGCTTCGTCGCAAGGCGCGCTTGCTCGATATCGATCCCGGACGGGTCGCTTTGTGGGGCAAGTCGACTGGTGCCAACCTCGCGCTTCTCGCCGGCCTTTCCGAGGGGCGTGCGCTGATAGGGGCCGAAAGGATTGAACCTGTCGCCGCAATCGTCGCGATGTATCCGCCGGTGCGGTTCGACGCGATGGACGACCAGCTGCGCAACAGTCCTTGCGGTACCAAGGCGGCGACCCACGGCGCAGGCGACAGCCCGGAATCGATGTGGTTAGGTTCGCCAGTGTCGAAGCGGGAAGACCTCGTCGCTGCGGCGAGCCCGATATCCTACGTTTCCGCGTCGTCGCCACCTGTGTTGTTGCAGGCGGGCGGAGCCGACTGCACGGTGCCGCACGAGCAGAGCGAGATGTTGGCGGATGCCCTGCGCAAGGTGGGCGGCAAGGTGCATCTGGACATCGTCCCCGATGCTCAGCACATCGATCCGGTATTCGACAAACCCGGGAACCTCGCCAACGTCGTGCGCTTTCTCTAGGCGGCGTTCGCCGGCAAGACCGACATCAACTAATCCATTTGGACCCATCGAATATGGCACGCATCATCGGCGGCATCGGCACCTCCCACACTCCGACCATCGGCTTCGCGCACGACGCCGGGAAGCACGACGATCCCGCGTGGGCGCCGATCTTCTCTGCCTACGCGCCGCTCAAGGCCTGGCTTGCGGAAAAGAAGCCCGACGTGGCGTTCGTCATCTACAATGACCACGTCACCTCCTTCTTCTTCGATCACTATTCCGCCTTCGCGCTCGGGATCGGAGCAAGCCACGACGTCGCCGACGAAGGCGGCGGCGCACGAGCGCTTCCGACCATCATGGGCCACCCCGCGCTTGCTCGCCACATTGCCGAAAGCCTGGTCGCCGAAGAGTTCGACATGTCGCTGTTCCAGCGCCGACCGCTCGACCACGGCTGCTTCTCGCCGATGAGCCTGCTTTACGATTATCAGGACGGCTGGCCCACGACGCTCATACCTCTCGCGGTAGGTGTGCTGCAGAACCCGGTGCCGACCGCGCGCCGCTGCTGGAAGCTTGGCCGGGCGCTGAGAAAGGCGATTGAGAGCTATCCTGAGGACCTGTCGGTCGTCCTCATCGCGACGGGCGGCCTTTCGCATCAGGTCCACGGTGGCCGGGCGGGTTTCAACGACCCGGCCTGGGATCAGCAGTTCATGGACCTGCTCCTTGACGACCCGGAGACTCTCGCGCGCATGAGCCAGTCGGAACTGGCAATGCGTGGCGGCTGGGAGAGCTCCGAGGTCGTAATGTGGTTGATCATGCGCGGGGCATTGTGCGCTCGGCCGAGCTTGCTCGCGCGCGATTACTATCTGCCGTCGATGACCGGTATCGCCACCCTGCTTCTCGAAAACAAGGCTGGCGTTGGGGGCCTGAAGCCCGCCGACGAGCTCGATCAGAGGACGCTGCAGCTGCCGGCCAGCCAGCCCTTCACGTTGGACGTGAGCGTGCGCAACTACGACCTCAATCGCTACCTGCAGCGGATGGTCGAGCCCGACCACCGGGCTGCTTTCCTTGCCGACGAGGAGGCGAGCCTCGCTGCCTCGGGTCTCGACCCGGCTGATCAGGACCTGATCCGCCGCCGCGACTGGACAGGCTTGATCGGTAGAGGCGCGATCTTCTTCGGTCTCGAGAAGCTGGCCGCCGTGCTCGGTCTGCCGAATGCCGTCGTGTACGCCGGTATGCGCGGCGAGACGCTCGAGCAGTTCCAGGCCAGCCGGAACGCGCCGGGAGCGCTCTATTCCGTCGGCAGCAGCCTCAAGGGCGGCCAGAAGTAAGCCCGACCGACGAGACGGAGAAGATCGCACGTGCTTGAGGATCCCCGCTCCATCATCGCCCGTGAGCCCATGCACTCGCGACAGGTGCTCGCGATTGCCATCGCCACCGCGCTCAACGCGCTCGATGGTTTCGACGTGCTGTCCATTTCGTTCGCCTCGCCTGGCATCGCCGCGCAGTGGGGGATCGACCGTGCCGCGCTTGGAGTGGTGCTGTCGATGGAGCTGATCGGCATGGCGATCGGCGCATTCCTGCTGGGCGCGCTTGCAGACAGGATGGGCCGGCGGCCGACGATCCTCGCCTGCCTCGCCATCATGGCGAGCGGGATGGGTGTCGCCTCGCTCGCAACGGGCGTCGTCATGTTGTCGAGCCTCCGATTGTTCACCGGCCTGGGGATCGGGGGCATGCTGGCAGCAACGAACGCCATCGTCGCCGAATGTTCGAACGCGCGGCGCCGCAACCTGTCCGTGGCGATCATGGCCGGCGGGTACCCGATGGGCGCTATCGTCGGAGGCAGCATCGCCTCTGCGCTTCTTGCGGCAACCGGCCGATGGCAGACAATCTTCGAGTTCGGCGCGATCGCGAGTGCCGTATTCATACCGCTTGTTCTCTGGTTCGTTCCCGAAACGATTGCCTTCCTGTGCCTCCGGCAGCCAGTTAGCGCGCTGGACCGCATCAACAGGACAATGGTGCGCCAAGGAAGACGGCCTCTCGCCGAGCTGCCCCCGCTCGCCGAACCCCCCTCGCGACCCAATCTGACAGAGCTGTTCCGCCCCGGCATCGCCGCAGTAACGGTGGCCCTCACGATCGCCTATTTCGCGCACATCATGACTTTCTACTTCCTCATGAAGTGGATTCCGAAGGTGGTGGTCGACATGGGCTTCCCGCCGGCGTCAGCGGGTGGCGTCCTGGTATGGGCGAATGTCGGCGGTGCGACGGGATCGATCGTGATCAGTCTCCTGACGCAGCGCTTCGGCGTTCGGCAACTCATCATAGGAGCGATGGTAGGCGGCGGTGTCGCCGTCGCTTCGTTCGGGCAGGATCTTGCCACACTTGGGCAACTCTCGCTCGCGGCGGCGATCGCTGGGTTCTTCACCAACGGCGCGACGGCGGGCCTCTACGCCGTCTTCGCACAGTCTTTTCCCACGCGGCTTCGGGCGGGCGGCACTGGCCTCGTCATCGGTATCGGGCGCGGTGGTGCCGCGCTCGGCCCGATCGTCGCCGGTCTGCTCTTTGCCGCGGGCTGGCCATTGCACTGGGTCGCCCCCCTCATGGCCTGCGGAACGCTGGCCGCGGCCATCACTCTGGCATTGCGGCCAGCGCCGGAGCCACAGACTGCCTGATCAAGCGACGGTTCGTTGAAGGCCATGACGTGGGCGGCGGTATCGTCTTGAAAGGGAAGTTCGCAGAGATAGTTGGCACTCAGACTCCCTAAGGCCGCTGTCGGCAGGCGGCGACGGGGTCGAAATCCCGAAATGACTATGCTTCGATCATGCGAGCCAGGCGCGGAGAAATCCGCTCGGTAGCATCGCGCGAACGGGTGACGAGACGAGCGCTGAGATCTTCTCTTGTGGCAACAGCGATACCGGCTTCAGGACCGAGCACGGTTAGCGCGGTTGCCCAACCGTCTGCCATCATCGCGCTTTCATGAACAACCGACGCAGATATGACGGACGCGCCCAGCGGACGCCCGGTGCGCGGATCGAGCGTGTGGGCGCCGCGCACATAGTCGCCTGACGTCGCGATGGCTATTTCGTGCAGGCCTATGCGCAGTGGCGGCAGAGCGACGCCGGGCGGATCTTCGACATCCACCCACCACGGTTGCCCGTCCGGCCTCAGGCCTCGGCCAACCAGTTCGCCGCCAATCTCGACCAGCGCATCTTCGACGCCCTGTTCCGCCAGCAAATGTGAGACGGCGTCTGCCGCGAAGCCCTTGGCGATAGCCGAAAGGTCGAGCCAGAGTCCGCCCGGCTGCCGCACCCGACGTGACGTCCGATCGAGTGCCAGCCGTTGCCACCCGGTGCTCTCGAAAGCCTCATCCAGCTCGCCCCTTGTCGGCGGCCGATCCACGGTCACCGCGCCAAAGCCGAGCAACGCGGCGGCACGGCCGTGGGTTGGATCAAATGCGCCACCGGTGCGCTCGGCGATATCCAGACCTGCGCCGAGAACGGTCGCAAAATCCTGCGGCAGCGCGAGCCAGCATCCCGCCGGAGCCCGGTTGAACCGTGACAGCAGGGATTGTGGATCCCACTGGCTCATCTGCGAGACGATGGCTGCGAACCGTCGCTCGATCGCGCCGATCAGGTGCACAAGCGCGCTCGATCCGGCGAAGCGCACGCGCCACCCGGTGCCGAGCGCGGTGCCGGCGATCTTTCCGCGACCCTCTTCCTGTCAGATCCGGAAAGCTACGATGGAGGAGAGCTCGTCGTTGAGGGGCATTTTGGCGTCGAGCGGGCCAAGCTGGCCGCGGGTGACTTGATCCTCTATCCGGCTTCGAGCCTCCACCACGTCACGCCGGTGACGTCCGGCGTTAGGCTCGCGTCCTTCTTCTGGATTCAGAGTATGATTCGGGAGACTGAAGCGCGGCGGACGCTTTTCGATCTCGATTGTACGATCCAGGACTTGGCAGCGGAGAAGGGGCAGGGGGCCCCTAGGATCATTCGGCTGACAGGCATCTATCACAATCTCATGAGACGCTGGGCCGACGTCTGAGCCTCTGGCGAGGCCTCGGATACTGTGAACTGGTCGCGATCACCTAGTAGATGTCGCTCAATAGCGGCCTTTCGATTTACAATCCCCCCCCCCCCCCAAGGTTAGCGTTTTACTCAGGTGAAGAAGTCGGGAAATCGGATGGGCCACCGAGAGGCTGCGCAAAGGGCACACTCTCGTTCTACCGGCCCGCTTTCCGCACGGCATGCCCGAGACCCATGAGGATGTCATCAACTCCGATCTGTTCGATTTCATCGCGAAATGACGAACGGCTCGGGCCGGCTCAGGCCGGTCCGCTCGCCCCAATGCCAGACATTAACGGCCTTCTTAACATTTCCCGATTGCTGCCATTGCGCTTGTGTAGACCGCTACGTGGCAGCGCTCCTCGTGCTTCTTGGGATGCAACCATCGAAGCACACATGCAATTCGACCGACCGACCAGCACACCGGATGGAGGTTCGGCGGCGGCCAAGCATCTATGACTTGTGGAAAGGCAAGATGCGAAGCCGTGGTTCACGCGAACCACTGCCGATGCGGGGACATTGCCGTGAAGGAGGAACCGATGCGCATTTGTGCCATGCTCGCAATAACCGTGGTCGCGATGCCGGTCATCGCATTCGCGCAGGCGCAGGATGGTCACCATCCCGTCGAAATCCCTAGCAGTGCGCAGGCGCTTCCGGGGGATTATTTCGACCTGTCGCAAAGTGACCAGCTTCGGGTCCCGCTCGGACCACCCGCCGGCAGGAATCCGCATCCAGCGACTGGGCAGGCGATCAGGTCTTCAGGTCCCGGCGCGGATCTCGCTGCTCAGGCCGCCGAGGCGGCGGTGAAATCCTGTGCGGCGGACGGTTATACCGTCGCCGTCGCGATCACCGACGGCGCGGGCAATCTGCGGGCAGCGCTGGCCCCGCCCGGAGCCCGCCCGAACGGCGTGTTCATGGCGATGCACAAGGCGGTAGCGGTCGTCGGGCTCGGTATGTCGACCCTCGAGTTTCGCCAGAAACTCGAAACACAGCCGTCCTTGATGTCCCGCGTGAAGCCCAACATGGCGCTGCTTCCCGGCGGCGTACCCATCATGCGGGATGGCACGATCATCGGCGCGATCGCGACCAGCGGCGCCTCGGCCCATGTCGAGGAGAAATGCGCGCGTGATGGGATCGCTCGGATTCAGGCGCATCTGGGCGACTTCTGAACTTTTCCAGGATCCTTTTCGGGCCTGTTCGAGGGCCCGCCGACGGACATCATTTGAGGTATTCGCATGATCGATCGTATCCGGCTCGGACGAGGCCTGGGCAAGCTTCTGTGCATCGCGGCCTGCCTCGGCCTGAGCGTCCCGGCAAACGTCGCGCCACCGAAGCGGAGCGCGACACCGGCGGACGCGCAACCCTTGGCGCTGCCGGCGGTGCCCGCCGCGGTGGACTGCGCTTCGCTCCGTTCGGCGGATGTCTCCCGGTCGGTGGGGGCCAAAACCGTCGTGGCCGATGCCACGATCGCCGATGATCAGGCACCATCGGCCTATTGCGACGTCCATGTCGTCGTGGATGATTATGCCCGCTTCGAGCTGCGACTGCCGGCCCGGATATGGACCCAGCGGCTTCTCTTCGGCGGAGGGCCGGGCGCGCAGGCGGCGCCCGGCATCGATCTCTCGCGGTTCGCGACGGTTTCATGGGAGGATCTCGGCCGGCGGCAGAATGAGGATGTCTTCGCCAACGATTATCGGGCGCACGTTAATGCCGGATATCGCGGCATGCATCTCCAGGTGCTGGCGGCCAAGGCGCTGATCGCCCGATATTACGGACAGGGCCCACGCTTCTCCTACTGGAACGCCTGCTCCAACCCCGGGCGCGAGGGCATGATCGAGGCGCAGCGCTTCCCCGGCGATTTCGACGGGATCGGCGCGGGCTGCCCGCCGCTCAACACGACCATGAACAACGGCCTGTTCCACGCCTGGGGCGTCAGAACCAACACCGGGCCCGACGGCGCGGCGATCCTGACGATGGACAAGCTGCCCATCCTGCACAAGGCGGTGCTCGACCAGTGCGACGC
This sequence comes from Sphingomonas oryzagri, assembly GCF_029906645.1. NCBI lineage: Bacteria > Pseudomonadati > Pseudomonadota > Alphaproteobacteria > Sphingomonadales > Sphingomonadaceae > Sphingomonas > Sphingomonas oryzagri. Next base: position 2,274,471 of record NZ_JARYGZ010000001.1, on the reverse strand, counting down.
GGCGGACGGCGCGAAGGACGGCATCGTCTCCGATCCCTTCTCCTGCCACCCGGCGCTCGCCGCGATCGAATGCAGGCCGGGCGAGAATCCGGCATCCTGCCTCACGCCGGCGCAGGTGCATGTCGCGGAGGAACTGTATCGCGGCGCGCACGACGCGGCGGGGCATCGATTGACGCCGGGCGGCGTGATGCCCGGATCGGAACTCGCATGGACGGCCACCGTCGTCCCCGGCGCGCGTTTCGGCGGCCCCGACGAGGACCGCCTCGCCACCGAGCGGGCGATCCGATCGCATTACAGCCTGCCAGCGCTGCCCGCGACGTGGCGGCTGTCCGATCTGCGCTTCGACCAGGCGACCTTTGACGCCACCACTGCGCTCAGTCCGCTGCATGACGGCACCAATCCGGATCTGTCCGGTTTCGCCAAGGCGGGCCACAAGCTGATGCTGTTCATGTCGCTCGGCGACACCAACGTCCTGCCACAGCAGACCATCCTCTATTATCTGGCGCTGCAGCGGCAGATGGGGCCGAAGGCGGTGGACGGCTTCGCGCGCTTCTACCTGCTGCCCGGCGTCTATCATTGCGGTGGCGGCGACGGGCCGGTGATCCGCAATCTGCTGTTGCCGCTGATGGCGTGGGTCGAGCGCGGCGTCGCGCCCGGCGCGCTGGCGGGCGTCCATGTGCCGCAGGGGCCGGACGGGCGGCCGCAGGACGGGACCGTGTCCGATCTGACGCGGCCCATTTTCCCCTACCCCTACACCGCGCGCTACACCGGCAAGGGGGACGTGCGCGACGCGGCCAACTGGGTGAAGGGGCCGGCGCGCCCCGCTCCGGCAACATTGTGGGATTGGCCGGGCGCGAAATTCTACACGCCCGGGCACATGAAATGGTGCTCCGCGACCGCGACCGCACTCCAGTGCCGTTCCACGCAGTGAACCGCGCGAAGCCGGCCCGGCGGCCGATCGAGATCCGCACGGTTCACCGTGTGCTGTCGGCGGTGGCATGCCTGGTCATGCTGTATGTCGGCGTGACGGGGAGCGCGATCCAGTTGCTCGATCTCGGCGCGATCCTGTCGGGCAAGCCCGAATCCAGCGCGGTGATGCAGTCGGTCAACGAAGGGCGGTTCGGCAACGGCTTCTACTCGGCGGTGACGATGGGGGATTGGGGCGCCGCCGCATTGCCGCCCGGCCTGGATAGCGGAAAGGCGGTCGATACGACCATGGCCGCCTTCCGCAAGGCGAAGCCGGGCACGATCCCGGCGTTCGTCGAGCTTCGCATGGTGAATGGCAGGGCGGTGGGGCAGGTGGCCTATCCCGATCCGGATGCTCCGCCCGATCCCCGCCGTTTCGGAACGCCGCTCGCGGCTTCGGCCTTCGACGTAGCGACGGGCGGGCAGGTCGCGGCGATGGACGTGCGCGGCGCCTATCCGCCCGCCTCGTTTCGCCAGTCGCTCAAGCAATGGCACCGTTTCTGGGGGCCGGGCTTCTTCGGCACCCGCGACGTGCCCGGCGTCTATGTCGAGCTGCTGGCCGGCATCGCGCTCTGGGTGCTGATCGTGACGGGGCTGGTGATGTATTTCCGCCTGCTCCGGCAGCGCAGGAAGCTGAAGAAGCCGCAATTGTTCTGGACGACGAGCGACATGTGGCGATCGCTGCACCGATCGGTCTCGATCGTCGCCGCGATCCTGCTGATCCTCGTCGCCGCGAGCGGGACGTGGCTCGGGTTCGAGAGCTCGTGGGCGACCTTCCACCGGCATCGGCCGCCGCCCGAGAGCCTGGCGATCACCGAAGCACAGGCGCAAACCGCGATAGCGACGGCGCTCCACCTGTTCCGGGCGGACCAGGCCGCGACGCCCATCCGCCTCGTCCGCGCCCGTATCTGGTTCGGGCAGTTGGAAGGGGTGGTGGTCACCGCGACCGTGCCGACGCAGCAGCATGTCTACAATGTCGCGACGGGTACCGAGCAGAGGCTGGATTCGCCGCTCTATCCGCCGAGCCCGTTCCCGTTCGGGCTGCACGTCCACGAATTGGTCAAGCATTTCCATTCCGGCGAGCTGCTTGGTTTGCCAGCCGAGTTTCTCGACCTGCTGGCGGGGCTCTCGCTCGTGTTCCTCTCCGTGTCGGGGCTGTGGATGTACGTTCAGATGTGGCGAAAGCGCGCCAGTTCCGGCCGCAAGGCGCTGTTCTGGAAATGAGGAGGGGTGTCGTGAAGCATTGGTCGGGCTATCGGGCCATCGCCGCCGCTCTCCTGATCGCCGCCGCCCCGGCGCCCCAGTCGGATGCCGTCACGCCCCTGGCGCCGATCCTGGCCGCGGCGCCCAAGGTGACGATCCGCAAGGGAAACCTCGGCGTCACGATCGCGCTGCCCGATCCGGCGCGGGGCTTCTACCGGAGCACCCGCTTCGACTGGTCGGGGATGATCACCGACGTGACGCGTGGCTCCGCCGATTTCTACGGGCTCTGGGCGGATGGCGTCGATCCCGGCGTCAGGGATTTCGTCGACGGTCCCGACGGGGTGATCGTCGGCCCGCGTAACGCGGCCACCGGGCCGGCGGAGGAATTCGCCAACCGGGACGGGGAGACGGTGCCGGGCTATGACACGACGCCGGCCGGCGGCACCTTCATCAAGATCGGGGTGGGGCGCCTGCGCAAGCCGGACGATCGGCCCTACGATCATTTCGCCGCCTACGACATCGTCGACGGCGGCCGGTGGCGAATTTGGCGGGGATCGGACCGGATCGTCTTCACGCAGCGGCTCGCGCCCGACGCCGTCGGTTACGGCTACGAGTATCGCAAGACCATCCGCCTGCTTCCCGGCGGCGTGATGATCATCGCGCACCGGCTGCGCAACATCGGCACCCGGCCGATCAAAACGCAGGTCTACACCCACAATTTCGCGCGGTTCGACGGGGCGGAAATCGGCCCGGGCGTGCGCGTCCACTTCCCCTATCCGGCGGCGGGGCCGGTATCGGACCCGCGACTGGCGGCGCTGGACGGCGCCGATCTGCGCTACCTGCGCCCGCTCGCGGCCGGTGACCGCGTGCAGCTTCCGCCGCTGCCGGGCGATCCGCACTCGTCGGCGGATCGATTCCGGGTCGAAGGCGCGAACGGCGCGAGCATCACCATGCAGGCGGATGTGCCGCTGGTCCGCACCGCATTCTGGTCGATCCGCCGTGCCGTGGCGGTCGAGCCGTTCGTGGCGATCGACGTCGCGCCGGGCGCGGAGCAGAGCTGGTCGTGGCGCTATGTCTACGCGGCGCCTCCCGCGCGATGACCTGACCCGTTTTCCTTTGCGACTATTTCATCCCTTTTTGCGGCTACGCGCAAAATTCTTCGATCGGCGATGGAGGACGCTTCCACCCCAAGCATCATCTCCGTGAGGGCCGGGACGTTTGCGAGTTTCCGATACGGGAACCAGCCGCCCGCTCCAGAACGAGAAGCAGATGGAGGGGATTTTGAAGCATCGGAACATCTGGGCGTCGTCGGCCGCGTGCCTCGCGATCGCGGCGCTCGGCGCAACGGCGGCGACCGCGCAATCGAATCCGGCGCCATCGACGGGATCTTCCACCGCCGACAGCGGCGGCCAGGAAATCATCGTCACGGCGCAGAAGACGGCCAGCACCGCCTCCAAGACCCCGATCGCGCTCAGCGTCTTCTCCGGCAAGACGCTGCAGGACGAGGGCGTCACCAGCGTCGCCAACCTGACCAACATCGCGCCGTCGGTGGTGGTCGGCAGCGCGTCGCAAGGCGTCAACATCGCGATCCGCGGCGTGCAGACCACCGACGTCACCAGCAAGGGTGAGCAGAGCAACGTCTTCAACGTCGACGGCATACCGATCGGCCGCCCGCAGATCATCGGCCTCGCTTTCTTCGATCTCGATCGTGTCGAGGTGCTGCGCGGTCCGCAGGGCACGCTCTACGGCAAGAGCTCCACCGGCGGCGCGATCAACGTGATCACCGCCAAGCCCAAGAACCAATTCGAGGCGCTCGGATCGTTCGAATACGGCAACTACAATACGCGCCGTCTCAACGCGATGGTCAACGTGCCGATCACCAGCACGCTGGCGGTGCGCGCGGCGGTGAACGTCAACAAGCGTGACGGCTATCTTGATCCTGTCCTTGGCCGGCCCGATGGCGCGCCCAAGCAGGCGGCACTCAACGACGAGGACAACTGGACCTCGCGCCTGAGTGCCAAATGGAACTATGCCGATAGCGGCAACATCGTCGTCACCGGCACGTTCGGTCATATCGGTGGGACCGGCAGCGCCAATTTCGGCGTTCTCTACAACAATTATCTCAGCGGCAGCGCCAAGGCCGAGCGGCAGGTCTATTACAACCCGATGGCCGGCAGTCTCGACGATCATTTTCACGTGATCAACGGCGAGATCAACCAAGATCTCGGCCCCGTCCATTTCGCCTATGACGGCGCCTATATCGATTTCAAGGCCGACGACAACAAGCTCGACTCGACCGGAAGCTTCTGCTCGTCCTGCACTGCGGCCGACCCCAACGATCACAGCGCGGATTATTATCTCTGGTCGCATTATGTCGCGCACATCACGACCAATTCGCAGGAGGTGCGCTTCTCGAACAGCACGCCGGGTCGCTTCGAGTGGGTCGTCGGGGCCAATTACTATCACGAGAACATTCCGGAGCATGACCAGAACTGGCAGACGCTCTATTCCTGCGCGCCTTCGCTCGCGCCGAGCTGCAACGCGCCCAACCCGGTCATCATCGGCACGACCAAGCATACCAGCAAGGGCGTGTTCGGGCAGGTCAATTTCCACCTGACCGACACGCTGAAGCTGACCGGCGGCCTGCGCTACTCGCAGGATCACGCGACGCGCGTGGCGGACGTGTTCGCAGGCGGCGGCACCTTCCTCGGCGCGGACGGTGCGCCGTGCGGCCCGCTCAACCTCTGCACGACCGGCGGCCTCAACAATTCGGGCGAATTCAAGGGCCACAAGATCACATACCGGGTCGGCGCCGAATATCAGATCACGCCGGCCGACATGCTCTATGCGAGCGTCGCGACCGGCTACAAGCCGGGCAGCTTCAACGACGTCGATCCGACGCACCCGGGCAGCGGCTCGACACCCTATGGCCCGGAGAGCCTCACCGCTTACGAGGCCGGCTTCAAGGGCAAGATCCTGCCCAACCTGCAATACAACACCTCGGTCTATTATTACGATTACTCGAAGTTCCAGCTGACCGGCGCCACCTTCCTGACGCCCAACCTCGTCGGCGGCGGTGCGCCGCTGGTGCTGATCTACACCACCATCGTGCCGGTGAAGATGTCGGGCTGGGAGAACGAGCTGACCTGGCGCCCGACCCGCAACGACACGCTCGGCCTCGATTGGTCGCTGCAAGGCGGCCATTATAGCGGCGATGCCTTCGTCGGTTTCATCTATGCCGCCCGGGTCAACTTCAAGGGCAAGGAGCTCGATCTGCTGCCGCGCTTCACTTTGCGCGGATCGTGGGAGCACAAGTTCAACCTGGCGGGCGGCGCCACGATCAACGCGCGGGTCAACACGACCTACAATGGCGGATACAAGGTCAGCGATTTCGCCGGAAACGGCAATCCGTTCGGGCAGGACGTCAGCGCCTACTCGCTGTTGCCGCAGCAATATAAGCAGAAGTCTTTCACGCGCACCGACCTGACGGTCGGCTACACCACCGCCTCGGGCAAGCTCAGCGTCGAGGGCTTCGTTCACAATATCGAGAACAAGATGCAGCTGCTCGGGCCGCCGCAGAATATCGGCGTCGCGACGAACAGCGCCACCGTGCGCGCGTCCGACCCGCGCTTCTTCGGCGGGCGCGTCACGGTCAAATATTGATCGAACGAGGGCCGCGCCGTCCCGTACGGCGCGGTCGCTGGTGGGAGAGTTGATGTGCGCCAGTTCAGGCGGTTGCTGACCCTGGCGCTGGCGGGCGGGGCGGCGCTCGCGATGTCGTCATCCGTGCAGGCGCAGTTCGGCCCGGCCAAGGACCCGCCGCCGCCCCGGCAGTCATTGCCCGACGGCGTGAAGGCGCGCTACGTGCCGCTCGGGAACGGCGAGCCGGGCGTGCTGTACGAGCCGGTCGATCCCGGCCCGAAAAGCCACATCGCGCTCTTCGTCATGCACGCCAGCGGCGACTATCTCACCTTCTCGGCCTGCACCGAATTGTCGAAGCGCGGCTATCGCGTGCTGTGCGCCAACAATAGCTCCAGCAAGGCGGGCACGTTCGACGACGGCATCTTCGATCGCGTGCTGCTGGAGGCGCGGCTGGGCGTGTCCTACCTCCGCCGGTATCCCGGCGTAGACAAGGTGGTGCTGTTCGGTCATTCCGGCGGCGCCACGATCATGACGGCCTATCAGGATATCGCCGAGAACGGCGTGAAGGCCTGTCAGGGGCCGGAGAAGATCCACCAATGCCCCGACACGCTCGCCGATCTGCCCAAGGCGGACGGCGTGGTGCTGGCCGATGCCAATTGGGGCCAGGCGGAGATGACGCTGCTCAGCGTCGACCCCGCGGTGATCGACGACAGCAACGGGCAGAGGCTCGATCCCGCGCTCGACATGTACGATCCGGCGAACGGCTATGCGAAGAAAGGGGCGCACTACAGCCCGGCCTTCGTGCGCAAATTCCTCGCCGCCGAGGGTGCGCGCAACAACCGGTTGGTCGCGCTCGCCCAGCAGCGCCTCGTGCTGATCGAGGCGGGCAAGGGCGACTATGCCGACGACGAGCCCTTCATCGTCGCGGGCGCCAGCTTCATCGGCAACCGGCTGTTCTCGGAAGACCCGTCGCTCCTCCACCATTCGCGGAAAGCCTGGCCACTCATCCATCCGGACGGATCGATCACCACCCAGATCATCTATTCGGTCCGCAAGGCGGAAGGCCGTCAGAACCCTTCCCGAACCATGGCGATGGGTGCGCTCAAGACGACGGTGCGAAACTATCTGAGCAGCTACGCGATCCGCACCATGCCGGACTTCGGCTATGACGCGAGTTCCATCCACGGCATCGACTGGACATCGACCTATGCCAGCCCGCCGGGCGATGTCGAGGGCATCACCGTACCCCTCGCGACGATCGGCATGACCGGTCATTGGGAAGGTCTCGCCGCCGAGACGATCTACGATCACGCCGCGAGCAAGGACAAGACGATCGCCTTCGTCGAGGGGGCAACACATCTCTATACGCCATGCAAAACCTGCGAGAAGCCGGCTTCGGCCTATGGCGACACGGTGAAGACCACCTACGATTATATCGACGGCTGGCTGGCCCGGCCCGGCCGCTTTCCGGCGGCTCCGATCAGCCGAAGGTGAAGCCTAAGCGCAACCCGTAGAGGCGCGGATCGCTGATGTTGAGGTAGCTCGCGTTCAGATAGGTCGGGTCGTAATTCTGCGGCGGGCTGGTGGCCTGCAGCTCGTTCTCGATATTCTGGACGAAGGCCTGGAGATACCAGCGATTTCCCGGTGCGGAGAGCGTCAGGCTGGCGCTGCTCCGGGTGAAGCCGCCCTGCCTGAAGCGCAGGCCCGAGGTGAAGTCGCTGAGGAAGTAATGCGTGCTGATCTTGCTCAGCGCGTGGAAGCGCAGCGACCAGCCGCCCGAGAGGCCCCAATTCCTGTCCACACTGACCGTCCCCGCGAAGGTCGGCACGCGATCCAGCGGCAGGTGCGACCAGTCGATATTCTGGAGGTAGCCCGCCTGGAAACGGACGTAATGCGATTGCCCGATCGAGGCGGACAGGCTGACGAGCGTCGAGGGCGACACCGTCCAGTTCGCCGTGCCCTCCCATCCGTAGATCACCGCCGGCACGATCCGCGTGTTCAGCACACCCGTCCCGTTCACCAGGACGATGCCGTTTATCTGGGCTTTCGAATAATCGTAATAATAGAGCGATGTAGCGAGCTCCAAACCGGCTGCGGGTCTGCCCTTGTAGCCCAGCTCGCAGGCGGTCAGCTGCTCCGGCGCGTAGGCGCTGGGGTTGCCGCCCGGCGTGCGGGCATCGTTGAAGCCGCCGGCCTTGTACCCCGTCGCGATCGAGGCATAGAGCAGGTTAGACGGCGAGAGCTGATAGTCGAGCCCGATCCGATAGGTGAGCTTGCCGGCGCGCTCGTGGCCCGAGCTCGGGTTGCCGATGCAGTCGGCGACGCCATAGCAGGGGTTTCCGGCAGCATCGTACAGCCCGAAGGCGGACGTCCCGCGCCGTCGCACGCTGTCGCGCGAATAGCGCAGGCCGCCGATGAGGCCGAGCTTCGTCGAGAGATGGAGGGTGGTCTGGCCGAACAGCCCGTAGGAACGGTGCGCGGTGGTGCCGATGATGTCGCTCGCATTGCTCTGCAAAGCGGGATCGAGATCGCCTGACGGCGCGTTGAGGTTGTGATCATTCTCGTCGATCCGCTCGTGATAATAATTGATGCCGAGCACATAGTCCCAGCGGCCCGGCTCGCCGTTGGACAGCCGGACCTCATGCTCGTCGCTGGTGATCCGCGTGACGAAGCGCCCGTGAATCTGCACGGCCGGGTCGATCGGCAGGGCGAGGACGTCCGGGTCGTGGGGGTCGTTGTTGTTGGCGCTCTGCTCGTCGCCGTCGAACCGCAGGCGCGCGCCCACATAGGTCAGGCGCAGCGGGCCGAGCGTGGCGTTGAGCTGGCCGTCGACGTTGATGAAGTGGTGGTCCAGGCTGGCCGGGAACGGGTTGGGATAGATCGTCCGTTTCGCGGCGCTGGATCCGCCGCCGATGAAGTTGCCGAGCTCGGCATAGCCCGTCCCGGTTCCGCCGACATGTCCGGACGTCAGCGTGACGCGCGCGACGACGTTCGGCCCGATCTCGGCACGGGCGCTCAATCGTCCGGTGCGATCGTCCTCGCTGCTCTTCCGCTCGCCGCCGTCGGATGGCGCGAGGTAACCGTCGTGGAGGTTGAAGTTCCCCGCCGCGCGTACGGCCAGCCAGCTGGCGAGCGGCACGTTGATCGCTCCCTGGCCGCGTCGCGCCGCGAAATTCCCGACCTCGATCTGCCCGTAGCCTTCCCAGCGATCGACGGGCTCGTTCGTGATCACGTTGATCGCGCCGCCCGTCGCGCTCTTGCCGTAGAGCGTGCCCTGCGGCCCGCGCAGCACCTCGATCCGCCGGATGTCGAAGAAGGCGATCGCCTGCTCGATGGGGCGGCCGATGAAGATGCCGTCGACATTGTAGGCGACGCCCTGGTCGCCCTTGCTGGTGATGTCGGTGGTCGTGATCCCGCGGATGTTGAAGCTGATGCCGTGCTCCACCGTCATCGTCGCGAGCGTCGGCAGGACATCCTGGAGATCGGCGGGAGTGCGGACGCCCAGGGTCGAGAGTTGATCGCCCGCGAGCACCGAGATGGATTCCGGCACGCTGAGCGCCGACTGGCTGCGCTTCATCGCGGTCACGATGATGTCGCGCTGGGCGACGGGGGTGGGCGGCGATGGCGGCAAGGGCGCTGGGCGTCGCGCGGGTCGGGGCGGAGGCGGTGGCGGAAGAGGAAGCTGGCGTTGGAGGATGATCGTCGGCCCATCGGTGGAGGCGATGGCAAGGCCCGCCGCCCTGACGAGCCGCTCCAACACGCTGGCATCGTCGAAAGTCCCGATGATCGACGGTGCCCGCCGATCGCCGATCGCATCGGTGGGAAAGAGGATCTGGCGCCCGCTCTGTTTGGCGAACAACTCCAGGCTGGCGCCGGCTGGCCCTCCCGGTATGTCGAAGGCATGGCGGGATGTCTGGGCCTCGGCGGGAGATGGCAGGCATAGCGCGACTGCCGCGCCGAAGCCGGCAACGCATGTCACGATCGACGCCGGGCGGTACGGCACCACCTCGTTCCTGTCCCTCCCGTTGCCGGCTCTCCGGCCGGCTCCTTCAAAAATCGTGCTGCCCCGCCGACGCTTCAGGTGCTGGACAGCGTGATGTCGCCATTGGGCTGGGCCGCCGCCCGCACCGGGAACGCCTTGGTCAGCGCCGCGACGAAGCCATCGACATCCGAGGATTCGAAATAGCCGCCGACGTGGATCGCGCCGGCCGTGGCATCGCCGATATCCAGCTGCCGCATATTGTAGCGATTGAACTCGGCCACCGCCTCCGCGAGCGTTCGTCCGTCGAGCGAAATGCCGCCCCGCAACCATGCCAGCGAGCGCTCGATCTCCTCTGCCGAGACGGGATGGATCGCGAGGCTTCCCGCATCCACCAGCGCCTCGGTGTTGGGCCCGAGCGCGGTCAGCGATCGCCCATCCTGCGTGGAACCCGCATTGCTCGCCAACACCGTGCCGGCGCTGACCATGATCGTCGCGTCGGCGCCGTCCAGCCGCACGGAGAGATCGGCGCGGTTCGCATCCAGCTTCGTGCCGCTGGCGCGGATCAGGAAAGGGCGGGCGCCGCTGACGATGTGGAACAGCGCCTCGCCCCGAACGAGCTCGATCGAGCGCTTGTCGCTGCCGTAGCGGACGAGGATCTTGCTGTCGGTGTTGAGCTCCACCGATGATCCGTCATCCAGGCGCACTAGGCGGCGCTGGCCGATCGCGGTCGCATAGGCGGGTGCGCTCGTCAGGGACGTGGTGAGGACCGCGCCCATGCCGGCCGCCAGAGTGATGCCGGCCGCGATCGCGCGCCACCGTCGCGAACGGACAGGAGCGGCTTCCTCGAAAGGAGGCGGATCGAAGGCCTCTTCCGGCGACGGAGCGGGGCTTATCCCGGTCCGCAGCCGGTCCAGACGTTCCCAGGCCGCCATTTCGCGTTCGAAGGCGATCTCATGGTCCATTCCCTGTTGGCGCCATGCCTCGAACTGCGCGCGGTCTTCATTGCTGGGCGCGCCGGCCAGGCGCACGACCCAGGCCGCCGCCTCGTTGCGCATCCGGTCCCGAGGAGGTGTTGAGTTCCGGTCCATTCTTTCCTCGGGCGGCGCCTTCGGCCGCACCTTTCGCTAAGCCTTCCGAACAGAGACGCAAGCCCTTGATGATGTGCTTCTCTACGGTTGAGACGCTCAGGCCTAGGCGAACCGCTATCTCCGCATGCGAGAGGCCGTCTATTTTGCACATCCTGAAGACGATACGGCATTTCGATGGGAGATCGTCGATCAGGCGGAGCAGCAGGGCCATCTCGTCGCGCGCCGCAAGCTGCTGATCGGCGGACGGCGCATCGTCGGCGATCTCGAACGCCTCGAGGTCGCTGACCGCCTGAAACGACACGATCTTGCTGCGCCGCGCGACTTGCAGGGCGAGATTGCGGAGCGTCACCAGCGCGAAGGCGTGCACGTTTTCGATCTCGCGCCATGTCGTGCAGGTGATCAGCTTCGCGAAGGCGTCGTGCACCAAGTCGTCCGGCTCGCAGGCGATCCGCGCGCACAGCCTCGCCGCATGAACCCTCAGCGCAGGCTCCAGCGGAAGCACTTGCCTGCGAAACCACAGGCGCCGCTCGTCGTCGTCTCCGGTCATAGGATCTATCTGCCCCACTTTGCCCGGAGGCTAGCGCGCTGCCCCATGTTCCGTGAGTTGAAATGGACGCACCGGCTATAAGATTTGCGTCTCGTCGAACCAGACATCCTCCAGTCGGGATACTTTTGCGTGAGCCGGAAGATCGGCGAGTCGCTTTGATAAGGTCAGGAAGACTCGGGGCGAAACATGATTCTTCACGCAGCGGTGGCGCTAGCGGGAGGCTGCTAACGCCCATGACCGTCCAACTGGCTGATCGTGAGTGATGCTCGGCCGCAGGGCGAGCGACATGGTCATCAGTCGGGAATCATCTCAGAATCGGCCATTGGTTAGGAATGGCGGCCGCTACGCTGCTACGGATGATCGCTCGCCGTCGAAAACGTGCTCGACCTGTGATGTTGGCCTCGCATTAGCTTCACACGAAAGGGGAGACGTGGGCGTCGGGGCCGTTCGTCTCGCCAGCGTCAGGGACGCGCAAATCCGCAATGGCATCCAAGACGCGCCTGATGATCGCGGCCCCCTCAGGAGTGTGGTCCCAGATTCGACGCAGGCTCGCATTCGCCTTCGCCCATTCAGTATCCATCTCGATATCTTCAGCGACCTTCGGCACTCTCACCTTGAGGATTTTGCAAATCTGCACGACATTATTGCTGATTGTCTTGAAGTCTCCGGTGCATATCCGCCCGACCTGACTTGGGTGGACATTCGCTAGTCTGCCTAGATCGGCTTTGCTGAGCTCGCTTTTCGCGAATTTCCTGGAAATCCGCTTGTGGAGTTCACTTAATTGCTTGCTTGTCGGCTTCATGCGAATTAGCATGTAATATGACGAGCAAGTTTGCAAGGAGCTATCGATGTACGAAATCCGCTTCTACCGGGCCAGCGAGAAGCCCTTCGGCGCGTTCAGCAATCTCTATCGGCGCGAGATCGAGTTCGAGGGCGAGGCGTTCGCCACCAGCGAGCACGCCTATCAGGCGGGCAAGGCCCGCAAGCCGGCGGTGCGCAAGTGGCTCATGGAGGCGCCGTCGCCGGCTCTTCTCGCGATGGCGGCCCACGGTCTTTACTACTGGGACGTGGCCCCGGGCTGGTCGACCTCCAAGTTCGACCGCATGCGGGCAGTGTTGCGGGCGAAGTTCACGCAGCACCCGGATCTCCTCGCGCTCCTTCTTGGGACCGGCGAGGCGAGGCTGGTAGAGACGGCGACCGTCGACAACGAGGTCAATCGCCTATGGGGCGAAGTCAACGGCGTCGGCCGCAACATGCTCGGCGAGCTGCTGATGGAGCTCCGCGCCGAGCTACGCGATCACGGCACGGGTGCCGACACCTATCTCGTGGCGGCGGAGTGACGCGGGGTCAGTAGGTCGCGGAGCGGATGTTCAAAAGCTCGCGGACGAAGTTGGCGCCCCGCTTCTTGAACAGACCTCGGGCGCCCGCGTAGGCACAGTTCTCGGCCGCGAGGCGCTGGCCAGCGACGATGCCCTCGAGCAGGTCCGCAGCCTTGAGGCTCGACGTGCCGAAGTCGTTGGTGAGAATCCAGTCGATCACCCCGACGCTGACCATGTCGCCCGAGCCGCACGTGTCCAGGACCGCGGGCGCGTCGATTGCGTCGCACCAGATGGTCTCTCCGCCGTCGCGGACCTCGAGGCCCGCGGCGCCGTAGGTGACGATGCGGACGCAGTCGTGGAGACGGTCTACCAGTCGGTCGCCGAGCCTGTCCTCGGAATATTTGAGGACCGTCGCGAGCTGCAGGGCCTCTTCGAAGAGATCGCCCTCCTCGATGTCGGACGGTTCGAAGAAGATGACGGCACCCGCCGCGCCAGCCGTCCTCATCGCCTCGAGGATGCTGTCCGACAGCCGGTCGGCGTAGAAGATCGAGCAGCGCGACAGCATGTTCAGCGCGGAGGCGACCTCGGCGTGGCCGATCGGCTCGTATCGCGGTAGCTCCTCGCGCGTCTCCGGACACACGAAGCTGAATTCGTGCTGGCCCAGCGCGGTGTTGAGCTCCTGCGCGAGAACGGGCGACCGCAGGTCGGCGCGTCGGGAGATGAACCGCGTGGTGGCGCCGGCCTGGACGAACTCGTCGACCAGCCTGTAGCCCGCCTCGTCGTCTCCGAGCGCCAGCACGGGCGCCACGTGGCGATGGAGCATCGCCAGGGACACGAGCACGTTCCCGCATGAGCCGCCCAGCGCCTCGTCGAAGAGGTCACCGTCGGCGTAGACGCGGTCGAGCACAGTGAACCCGGTGCCGGCGACGTCGACGCGATAGTCGAGGTAGAGGGTCGAGTCGTGCATGTTCACCATATGTGCTCGTTCTTTGTCATCTGTCGAGACCGAGCGATGCGACATCAAGGCGAATCCTTCCGACGTCCGATGGTAACAGAGCGCGCAGGATGGTGAGAAGTGCCTCGGGGCCCATCGGGCCTGCACCGAACATCGACCAGCAACCGTTCGCCGCGCCGCAGACGTCGCCGACGCTGATGCCGTGCGGGTGGGAGAGGAGGGCGTGGTCGTTGCCCGGACGGGAGCCGCTGTCCCCAAAGCAGAGCACCTCGAGACCGACGGGCAGCTCGGCCTTGATCGCCTTGACGACGGAGAGCTTACTCGAAGCCGCCGGGACGATGTCGTAGCTATGGCCCGATCCCATGACGCGGACCAGGCCGGCTGCGAACGGCGGGCAGCCTTCGAGGTCGACGGGGAAGCGGTACGGATGGCGCAGCTTGTCCATGTCGACGGTGATCTGCACCTCTCGGTGCCTGACCTTGTGACAGAGGAAGAGATCGGCTCGTTCTTCGAGCCACCGCGCCGTATCCGTAATTGCCGCGCTGGCTGGCGCACGATCCTCGTCGACATCGACGTCCACCGTGCGGAGATGCCCGCCGTTGTAGTAGCCGATCGGGATCGACGGCAGCATGTCGGCGGGTAGCACCTTCCTCAATTCCTCCCCTGCCGAACCACCACGGCCCGTCGCGAAGCCGATCCTGAGCCCCGCCCGGTGCAGTCTGATCAGCTGGTCGACGATCTCCTGGCCCGGCGCGGAGTAGCGGCCGGCGGTCGTCACGATCGTCCCATCATAGTCGAAGACGGCGCCGCCGATATCCGCCTCGGCGAGCGCCCGCAAGCGCTCCCGTCCGATCAGGTGGAGCGGATCGTCCGCGGGATCGTGGGTGTCGGACTTCGCGATGGCCGCCCGCTTGTACCGCACGTGCGGAGGCATCGCCTGGGCGAGATCGGCCAGCGAGCGATCGTCGTATATCGCCCGGCCGAACTCACCGATGCCCGGCTTTCCGGGGTCAATCCCGAGAACTGTCCCAATCGCCTCTATGATCCCGAGCCCGTCGATCATGGCAAGCGCGTTGTCGAGCCGGCCGCATGACCGTTGGTCGACCACGTCACGGCGGAGCGAAGACGGAAGGAGATTCTCGATCGCCGCCCAGGTCGCACGCGTGTCGGTTCCCGTTAGCGCGAGGACCAGAGTCTCGTCCTGGCGGTGATGGAGCCAGCCGTGGCGACCATGCGCGAGGTTGCGGAAGTCGGTCGTCTGGACGTGGCACAGCGAGGCCTCCCAGATTGACGTGTCGAGCAGCACGGACAGCGGCTTCAGCAGCGGATCGCCGGCGATGACGACGGTGTCGTTCCGCCGCAGCGACGCAAGACGGGCGGCGATCAACGCCCGTTGGGCGGGATCCCGCGTCTCCGTGAGGCGGGCAGAAAGCGCGCCGAGGAGATGTGCGGCGCCGCTGGGATCGCGCGACGCCCCGTCGCAGGCGAGGAGCAGCGCGACGACCGACGACAGGAGCGAATGGGTCGCGAGGTAGCCGTCCTTCGGTTCGGCGACCGGCACGAAGTGGACGACGCCGCCTCCGCCTTCGACGATGCGCGCCGCCGATCCATTCGGGTTGCGGGTGACGAGGTGGACTTTCCTCGCCTTGCGGTCGAGGGCGGCCTGCGCGGCCGCCGCGGCATCCGGATTGTCGCCTCCGGCGCTGAACAGCCAGAGGTCGGTGTCGTAGAGCTCGTAATGCTCGGCCACCAGCTGCATCGGCGTCTGCACGGTCGTCGGACCAAGGCCGAGCGTGTCGCGGCAGCGGGCGAGATATTCGGCGGCGATCGCCGAGCCGCCGGACCCGATCGAGAGGGCGTGGCGACGGGCGCCGTCCGAGAGCGAGACGGCGAGCGGGCCGGCGTCGTATTCCTGGAACAGGTCGAGCGTGGCGGGGAGGGCGTCGAGCTTCGCGCTGAGAACGGGTGTCGTCATTCCGCCGGTGCCGGCTCTTCGTAGCTCGCGTAGAGCGGGCCGGACAGGATCAGGTGGACGGTCATGTCGGGTGCTTCGTGGGGGCCCATAAGCGTTTTATCGAACACATAGCTCTCGGTCTCGAGATACTGCACCGCCATGTCATGCTCGATCGCGGCCATGAGGGCGCCGGCCGCGAGCACCTTGCTCCCCACGGGAGACAGGACCATGCGGGGTTCGTAGGTTCCTTTCATTGTCCGGTCGAAGCGGGTCTTCAGGGTCGACAGCGTCCGGTAGCAATCCAGCGGATTCCGCTCCGATGCGTAGACCACGTCGCGCGGGTCGACCTCCCACTCGTCGACGAGCTCCGTCCGGTATTCGGCGAGGAGGTCGTCGGCGCGCCGAGGGTTTCGGGCCGGGAAGGGGAGGAGGGGGCAGATCTTGTAACGCGACGGGATCGCCGCGCCGATCTGGGTCAGCGCGAGCCCGCGTCCGCGTGCGAGCTGGGGAATCCACACTTGGGCCAGCCCCTGCGCGTCGTCCTCGATCGGCGGGGAGAAGCCCTTCACCGATCCCGCTCGGCTCGACGGGATGCTCGATATCCTGTCGTCCATCTCGGGATTCGAGACGATCATGAGATGGAAGGCGCGATTCTCGGCACCCTCGCAATCCTCGAGCAGCATCCGCGCGGCGGGAAAGCCGACGCCGATGGAGAGCGCGCTCAAATCGAGGATCACGTCGGTGACCTCGTCGGCGACGGGGTGCTCGCCGAGACGCGAGACGATGCGGGAGCCGCCCACCGGCGCCCCGTCCTCCGCGAAGACGTCGATGCTGATGACCTTGGAGTCGGGAACGATCGACTTCAGGGTCGCCTCATTCTCGTTCGCCTGCTCGATGAGCGTCTCGGACGCGCCCGGACGCTCCTCGCGCACATAGATTGCGGACAGTCGGGATCCGAGCGTGTCCGCAAGCATCTGCGAGATGCGACGCGATCGCGGGTCGAACCCGGCCGCGGCGACGAGCAGGACGTGGCGGGTCTCGTCCGCGAAGTAGTCGGCGACGAACTCGTCGACCTTCGCGTCGAAGTTGGTAATGCAGTTCTCCCAGTGCTTACGCATTGATAAGCCCCGCTGCCTTGCGCAGGTAGTCGAGCTTCTGCGGGAGGAAACCGCCCCGGTTGAAGGTGAGCCCGTAGACCAGCCCGACCGTGCCGGTGAGCTCGATCAGCGCCCAGAGCTTGCCACCCTGCCCATAGTTGCGCTCGATCGTGATCGCGCCGTGCGCGATGGCGTATTTCAGGACTGGGCCGAGCTCGTCGTCGAGCGACATCTCCTCCATGTCCTCCTCGAGGATGGCGACCGCATTCGCGCCGGCACCGAGGGGGGCGTTGGGAAGCAGGGATTCCGCCTTGCAGTCGGCTCCGATGGTGTCGACCATCTGGCGGACCCGCTGGGCGTGCGGGAAGGCCCACGCGTCCATTATCGACTTGGCCTTCTCCACCAAGATTGACTGCTGATCCTTGGCGGGCAGCGCGAGGGGATTGTTCCGGATCGCCCTGGTCTCGATGTTGGCGACCAGCTCTCCCGCGAACTGCAGGAACACCTCCGCATTCTCGTTGCTGGCGTCGCAGACCTCGTCGACCCCGTAGTGCAGAGGCCGGTTGTAGTCGTGATGGAGATGGACACGGGCGCCGTGCGCGACGTCCGCGTCGGCCTTCAGCGGCGTCTTGGGGTCGGGATCGATCTCCTCGAAAAGCGAGGGCGTCGCGCGGGCGATGCGGACGGCGTAGCGATGAAGCAAGATGCGCGTCATCGCGAGCGCGACGTCTGGCCCGTCGTCGTAGGACTTCGTACGCCTGATGAAGTCTTCGACGATGTCCTCGATCTCCTTGCGCCGCTTGGGGCCGATCTCGAGCTTCTCCTGGTCCTTGGCGACCTTGCCTTCGAGATCCCTCAGCTGGGCGGCGCTCAGTTTCGGAGGTTCGCTGGGGACGAGCCGGTCGATGTCGGTCGCGCCGCGGTTCCGGAGCCCTTCGACCATCGGTAGATACCGCTTCGCCATGTCCCGCGCCATGGTGCGGAACTGCTTCTTCGACGTGTCCTTCTTGTCATCGCCCTGCATGCGGATGTCGACGAAGTCGCGGCCCTGCGCGCGGTTGTGGGTCGGCTGGTCGCCGTGGGAGCGCATGACCGCTCCCGGGCTGAGGGCGTCCAGCCGCATCATCATCCAACGGCCGAACTTCATCTCCCGGTGGGAGAGCATGCCGAACATGGCTTCCAGCTGGTCGTGGTGGAGCGCGTGGACGTCGTCGAGCATGACGAGCGGGCTCATCTCGATCGTCTCGCCGTTCCAGTCGATGCGGATTCGGCTGATGGCGTCGAAGGGCGCGTAGGGCGCCGTGGCGTCGATCGGCAGGTTCTCGAGCTTGGGAGCCCTCAGGCCGGCGCCGACCTTGTAGATCGCCCGCTGCACTGCGAGCGCCCGATCCCGGATGCCGACCGCGGACAGGCCGCCAATCTGCTCGAGATGTGCCTCGTGGTTGGCGCGCGGGACGAACTCGATCGCGTCGATCGCGCGGGTTCGGTTCGCGGTGAGATTGCGGATGAGTCCGAGCATCGCGCGGGCCTGCACCAGCCAGAAGGCGAGCTTTGTCTTGACGATCGGCTCGTAGGGCAGCTCCCAGAAGTCCCGATATTCCGATTCCATCGGCACACGGACGGCGGCGACGTTCGGCTTCCCGTCCTTGAGGAACCCGGCCAGCGCCAGAGCGTCGGCGAGCGTGCGGTTGGTCGGGTTGGTCTCGTCCTTGAGGATCGTCTCGACCATGCGGAACTCGGCGAGCGTGGCGAGCATCGTCTTGCCGCTGCCCGGTGCGCCGATGATGCGGACCGGCACCTCGAACATGTCGTCCTTGTTCCGGCTGGTGGCGAGGAAGGTGGTGAGCGGCGCCGGACTGACGATCGAGAGGAAGGACTCGTCCTCGCGGACGTATTCGGTGGCGCGGCGGAGGAAGGGGTTGGCCATGATCAGCCGTGCCTATCGCGACGGAAGAAGAGCGGCTGCATCCCCGTGCCCAGCTTACCCTCTGTCTCCGCCCACAGGAGCGGGATCGCGTTGTTCGGCGTGTTGTGCTCGAGGACGAGCGGCAGCGCGCAATCTGCGTAGCCGTATTTCATGTCGGTCTGGCCCGCCTCCCTGCAGTGCTTCTCGAGCCGCTTGAACAGGTCGTCGTCGTAGTAGCGGCCGCAAAGGTCGACGATCGGGTCGTCGGTCGGTCGCGTCGGAGTCGGCTTCCTGGTCTTCTTGTCGATCGTCGCGACCCTGATGTCGGCGGGAAGCAGCATCCCCTCGGTGATGATCGCCTCGCCGAAGCTCTTGTTCTCGAGCTTCTCGTTCGCCTCGGCGACGCGCTCCTCGAGCGCGTCGTGCGCCTGCCTGGTCGAGACGTAGTGATGGATGTGGAGCGTATACCCGTCCGCGAGGGGGAAATCCTCCTTCTGCTCCGCGAGCCGCGTCTTGGCGTCCTGCACGATCTTTTCGAACTTGTAGAGCTTACCCTTCGGCTTCCCGTCGGGGAAGCGGATGAAGGTCGTGCCCGACGCCGTGAAGTCGTCGATGAGGTAGACGTCGTCGAAGCGGGCGTCGGCGCCGAGCTCGTCCTTTAGGTCGCCCGCGAGGCTTTTCCACTTCTCGTCGTCGACGTTCATCATCGGAATGACCTGCTCCTGCGACAGGCGGCCCGCGTTCGCGCGGCGGAGCACATCGATGCGGCTGCCGTCGCTTAGGCCGACGAAGAGGCAGCGGCGCAGTCGGCGCAGATACGCCTCCGCCCCGGCCGCCGACTGCCACACCTGATACGGCTTGATGGCGAGCTCGGCGGCGACCGACCGCCGGAGGTAGGGCGTGACGATCTCGGGGATGAAGGTCTCGATCACCCGCTGCATCTCGAGCGTCGAGATGTAGACGAGCCGCGCCTTGACGAAGGCGTAGGCGGCGGGCCGGTCGGCTTTCTCGAAGTGCCGCAGCCACGAGACGAGGCTTTCCAGGAAGCGGACGCCGGCGCGGAAATCGGAATAGCCGTCGTATTTCATGGAAGAGATGAGCCGCAGCCAGCCATATTCCCTGGTGGCCTCCTCATTATCCCAATCCATGACGTCCGCGACGAGGTTCAGAGCGAGCTGGTTGATCATAGTGGGTTTGGATTACCCTAAAAGGTGGCCAGGCGAATCGAAAATGCGGCCATCTTGGGCGGAGCGGTTGAGGTCATTTCGCGGTTATAGGTTGGTCCGCTGGGCGGTTCCAACGCATTTGGATCGAGATTGAAGCGGCCGACAACCCGATTCTAAAACGATCACGCACAGACACGGTCGGGCTCTTTGGATCGCACGGCGCTGGGAACGACCGGTCCGATGCCGATCTATGCTCGTGCGGAATGAAGACGGGTGTCTCAGACGTCCGCGCCGAAAAGCAGTGATCAAGAGCGCCCAGACCATTTGGGCCTTCACGTTCGAAACAACGACCTAAGCGAATGTCAGCAATTCTCGTCGGGCCCCCCGAAAGCAGCCAGAGCAAAATCGGCCATGATCGGCGGTCCGCAAGGAGAGAAGGGGGATCGCGGTAACCGATCGACGCGTGGATCGGAGGCGCGAACGATGCTAATGTGGTACCCAAAGGGATCGCCTCACGTGGACACTCGCGGGGCATGAGCGAGATAAATGCGCTCGTGGACGGCTGGAACGGCGCTGCGTTCCAAGCTCCGCCACAGTTTATCATCATTAGGCTGGTCACGATCCTTGAGGTTTTCACGCGGGACTGGGCCGCCCGGATTATCAACGCTGGCGATCCCTACGCAACGCGCGGCGCGGATTTGGTCAAGGGTACACTCAAAATCGACTTTGCGTTGGCGCGGGCTTTGGTCGGAAAAGAAGTGTCGTTCGGAGAGCTTATTTCGCATGAGCTTCCGATCAATGGTATCGGCGACATCGATCGCGTTTTTTCTAGGCTGATAGACACGCCGCTCTTCGGCCATCTCTCGGGCGTAGTGGACCGCTGGGCCCTTAAAATCGAGGGAAAGCAGTCGGAACCAATCATGCCCGACTCGGACAAGGTCCGCAACGATCTTGCCAGGCTTATCGAGCAGCGACACATCTTCGTGCATGAGCTGCCAGAGCAGCGGGATGTTGAGGCCGGAGTCCTCGACGCATATATCCACTCAACATCACAATTCGTGAACGCGGCAGACGAGGCATTTAACACAATTCTTTATGGCGATTATCCGATCACCCAAGCTGAGATGAACGCGGTGGCGGCCGCAGATGCCGCCAATGTCAACGAAGAACTTCTGGCGATCCTTGCGACTCTCGATGTGGACGGGAAAGACGAGGATCTTCGAGCTAGCCAGACGGCATGGGAGGAATATCGTGATCGGCAGGCTGAGTATCGATCCGGTATCAATCACCCAGGCCACGGCAGCATTGCGCCACTGCTTTACAGTTCTGAGGTAGAAAAACTTACACGAGAGCGCATCGAATTGCTTAGATGGTACCGCGACCGCGAAGAAGGTGACATGTAACGTGTCAGGTTGCGGTCAAAAGTCGCGCGCCTATCATGCTTAACCACACACCGGGCCGCCGCTGATCTGGGCTTAATACGACCGCCCACACCTTTAAGATTGACGCACGCGTCGATTTCAACGACCCATAAAGTAACATTCCGGACCTTCACTGGGCGTCCACTTTCAGTTCCTCGTTCGCCATCGGTGCCGATGTCGAGCAAATCTTTCATGTCGAGAGTCCAAATAAAATCGCGGTAACACTCTCTTCGAGGACCCGGTTGAATTGGCGCAGGGTCCTATCCGTCTGCAAACCAAGATATTGGCCTTGATCATCTAGGATCATAAATACCATTGGCGCTCTCCGACGAATGGTAATTGTCGCCCAGCTTCTCAAGTCAATCGACGAAGGCCGCGCGGTGCCGCCTGGGTGGGTGTGCCATTCCCCAATCCAATCAATCGTGCCGGATGAAGTTCGCCATGCTTTGAAAGCTTTTCGCCGATGATCGATTGCCGACCGATGGAACATCGTCCGGGTCGCCCGATCCCATCGTGACGGAAAGGTGGCATCAACGACGTGGAGGTCGCTCCCCTTTCGATAACCCAGCAGTAGGCCACCGCTCTCAAGCCTGTGTGTTGCCCGGGCATGAAAACGGATCAGCGAAGCGCGTACGGTTCGGTCAAAAAGGAGCCGTACCGTCACTGGCGGCGATCTCGGCAAGCTGGGCAATGAGGCGATGGCTCAGGCGATTGCCATTTCTGATGGCGCCCCTTTGCTGGGTCAGTCACTTGCGAACGCAAGCGCTGTCCCGGTTTGCCGCCCGCCCAATCAACGGCCGCGCGACTGGTGAGAGCAGCGGCGATTACAGGGACATCCACCGAAAATGGAATGTAGACGCCGTCGCCGCACGTCGCAGGCTGCAAATCCAGCTCATCCTGCTCAACACCAACGGGAAATCTCCAAGCCCCATCCAGTTCGGGCTTGAGGCAACGGAAGCAGGCGAACTTGTCGCCCAAATTAAGAAAGCTCTGCACGCCGGCGCCATTCATGAAAACCCAGGAGTGGAGCAGCGCCTTGGGCCGCGCATCCGGCGCACTCAAGAACGCCTCGTTTAAAGCATTCTGCACATTCCACTCGCCCGTTGCGTCGATCAAGAGATCTGCGCGAGAGAGCATTCTCCATTCGGCAAGCGCGTCAACGTCATGACCGACGACATCGATTTGAGGATGAAAGCGCATCAGCTCCGCCGCCACCGCTGCCGCCTTCAATTTCCCGATATCGCCAAACCCCAGAAGATGGCGACCGAGATTCCCTTCGGACAGGACATCCTTGTCGAAGAGGTGGAGACGCGCGCCACATCCAGCACCTGACTGGGCCAGAAATTTAGCGAGATGGCTGCCGATCGTCCCGCACCCGATGACCGCGACCGATAGCCCTTCTAGGTTCGTCGCAGTCCCCATATTGCGCCTCACAACCCTATCGATCCCGGCCCATTTTCCGCCAAGCCGCGAAAGTTTGATTCGCGAACCTTGCCGACCCGCGATACCCCGAAGCTTGTCCTTGCGAATGGAACCGCGCCGCACTCCGGTCGCGAGATCGGCAGGCAGGTCAAGTTCAAATCCGAGGATCGCATTTTCGGCGGCAAGGAACACGTGATCACAATCGAAAAGCGAGCGATAAAACTGATCCCAGGTCGGTCCTGTCGTGACCTGCGCTGCGTACCAGGGTTTCAGTTGGTCAAGGTTCACAGGCTTTCGGATGCCGACCGCCGGCGCAAGCCGGCCACCCAGTCGAAATAGGCGCCCTTTCTTGTTTAATCGCATTTCATAGCCGGCGAGCGATGATGCATCGGTCATCACCCGGAGATGTTGCTCGCTTCCGACGCGGAGTCTCGTCGTTTTGGCATCTTGCACCGGCTTCCCGTCTCGAGGGAGCATGATTCGAACTGTCGTCGTCGGCCACCAGTAATCTTGGTATTCTTCGGCAATTTCCGCGACGGCTCTGCCGCGAAAAGACCGCTGGAGCGTTTCAGCGGCCTCGATCAAAAAGCGCAGGCGTCTCGACGGCGTCTTCGACGAGACCGACAACATGCCGGGCGTGCGGGCTATGCTGACGGCTCCGATCCGGCTTCCCCGCGTTCTGCCTGGCGAGCCGGCATCGGAGGAGCTGCTTTGACGGACCATGAGGAAGAGGCGCACGGCGTTCCGGCCGAAGGCACGCTGGACCAACCACATGAGGGATTGCTCGGCCGTCCCGGCGAGCGGCACTGGAAGCAGAGCCGGATCACGAATCCGTCGCTCGACGAACGCGGCGGCATCTTCTTTGCCGCGATCGAGATGACGCGGATGCCGATGATCCTCACCGATCCCCGACAGACGGACAATCCGATCGTCTTCGCCAACAATGCCTTCCTCGATCTGACCGGCTACGAACTCGAAGAGATCATCGGCCGCAACTGCCGGTTCCTCCAGGGGCCGCTGACGGACCGGGCGACCGTCGGCCAGCTTCGCGATGCCGTCGCACAGCGGCGCGCAGTCAGCGCGGAGATCCTCAACTACCGGAGGGATGGATCGCCCTTCTGGAACGGTGTGTTCATCGGTCCGGTCTACGACGACCAAGGCGAGATCCTCTACTTCTTCGCGAGCCAGCTCGACATCAGCCAGCGCAAGGAGGCGGAGGCGAGCGCGCTGCAGGGTCAGAAGATGGAGGCGATCGGCCAGCTCACCGCGGGCCTCGCGCACGACTTCAACAATCTGCTCCAGGTCGTGAGCGGCAGTCTCGAGGTGATGGCACTGAAGCGGGACGACGAAAAAGCGTTCAAGCGATATCACGACGCTGCCGTGGCCGCGACGCAGCGGGGCGCGAAGCTTACCGGTCAGCTGCTGTCCTTCGCGCGACGCAGCCGCCTCGAGCCGCGAAGGACCGAGCTTTCCGGACTGATCTCGTCGATTGCCGAGATGCTCGAATCGACCGTGGGAACCCGCGCCGAGTTGCAGCTCAATCTCCGCCGCCGGCTTCCCGAGATCGAGATCGACCCGATCCACCTCGAAACTGCGCTGATCAACGTCATCGCCAATGCCCGGGACGCGATCGACACCGGTGGGACGATCACGGTCGCAACGGGAACCACCACGGTCGAAGCCGGCGAGATCAAGGGGATGTCCGCTGGGCAATATGTCCTGCTGGAAGTCTCCGACGATGGCAGGGGCATGTCCCAGTCGACGCTGAGCCGCGCCACCGAGCCTTTCTTCACGACCAAGCCCAAGGGCGCGGGAACGGGGCTAGGCCTCGCCACCGCGCAGGGCTTCGCCCAGCAGTCGAAGGGCGCGCTCAAGCTGGAGAGCGCCGAGGGCCGAGGCACCTCCGTCCGGTTCTTCTTCCCGGTCCAGGAGGACGAGGAACGGGCTCGGGCGCTCGTCCCGGACACGACGGCGTTCCGCCCAGAGGAGGTCGATGCCGAGAGGCCGCCTCGCATCCTGGTGGTGGAGGACGAGGAGGCGATCGCGACGCTGGCTCGCGAGACCCTGACCGACGTCGGCTACAGGGTGATCATGGCGGGCGACGCGGACGAAGCCCTTGCCCGCTTCGACGAGCATGCCGGTGCCGAAGGGATCGATCTCGTCTTCTCCGACGTCGTGATGCCTGGCCCACGCAACGGTCTGGCGCTGGCCCACGAAATCCGCGAGCGCGATCCGCACGTGCCTATCCTGCTGACAACCGGCTACAACGACGAAATGTCGATCGACGGGCCTCAGCCGGAGGCGCTCGACGTGCTCGGCAAGCCCTATCGACGGCGCGAGCTCGTCGAGCGGGTGCAGGCGGCGCTGCGCCGGCGCAATCGGGAAATCGCCGAACCTCATCAGCGATCGGACTTCGGGCACGCCCAGAGTTGATCCTCGGCCGGGTGCGCGCCGGTTCCAGCGCCCAGATCCGGGACTTCCATTGGGCGTATCCTGCTTCCGAGAAGGCGGCGTAGGGCGGCGTCGATTCCAGCGGACCATAGGCACCGTAGCCTGCATTGTTCACCAGCACGTCGATCCGGCCGAAGGCGGCGATACACTCGGCTACGGCCCGGCCGATCGTGGCCACGTCCTGCACGTCGAGCCCGGCCACAACCATGCGCTCCATCTGCGTCAGCTCCGTCTCGCGATCGGGCGAGCGCATGGTGGCGACGACGTTCCAGCCATGGGCATGGAACAGCCTGGCCGTGGCGCGGCCGAGGCCGCTCGACGCACCGGTGATGAGAACGGTCTGGGGCATGGTCGTCTTCCTTCGCGATCAGAGTGGCTGCGGGCAGACAGTCACGGTTGTCCATGACAACCCGCCCGCGCGGGAGGCTTGGTTGCCGCGTTCAGAGCGCGCCCTCGGTGAGCAATTCGCGGGTGCGCTTGAGGGTGGAGAGGAGCGCGGCCTTGTAGCCGTTGTCGCTGTCGAACCGTGACTGTTCGGCCTGCTCCTCGGGTCCGCCCGGCGCTTTGCCGCGCAGGCCGAGGTAGCAGTAGAAGCGGAGCTGCAACGCGCCGGCTTCGTCCTCGAACAGCTCGTTGACGATGGCGCCCTCGCGCGGCCCGGTCGCCTGGAAGAACGTGACCTTGGCGCCCTGCTCCAGCACGATGATCTCGCGCAGATTTGTGCCGGCGATCGTCGCCTCGCGCACGAAGTGGGTGGGGCTCTCCTCGGTGACGTCGCAGCGGGTGCACAGGCTCGGCGGCAGGAACAGGCGGGCGTCGCGCGCCTTGCGCTCCAGCCCGGCCCAGGCCTGTTCGCGGGTCAGCGGCGTCTCGCCGGCGGGGTTCACCGGCACGGTGGCGGTCGAGTAGATCATCGGTCTTCTCCTGATTGGCGTTGCAGTTCGGATCGCCGGGTTCAGCCGGCGATGGCGGCGACGAAGTCGCGATAGGTGCGTAAGGGGCGGCCGAGCAGTGCGGTCAGCCGCTCGACGTCGCCAGCATCGGGCACCATGCCGTCGCTGACGAAGCGCTCGCCCATCAGCCGCATGTCGAAGGCCATCCAGCTCGGCATGAACTGGCGCAGGTTCTGCTCGAAGGCCGCGACGTCGTCGCCGTGATAGGCGATCGGGCGACCGAGCACGTCGCTCCAGATCGCGGCGGCGTCGGCGCCAGTCAGCGTGTCGGGGCCGACCAGATTCATCCGCTCGAACGGCAGCGAGCCCTCGCCGCTGTCGCGGCGGACGAGCTCGATCGCGGCGATCTCGCCGATGTCGCGCGCGTCGATCATCGCGAGGCCCTTGTCGCCGATCGGCATCGGATAGATTCCGTAGCCGGTGATCGCGTCCTTGATCGTGTGCTCGTTGTCCATGAAATAGGCGGGGCGCAGCACCGTCGCCTCGAAGCCCATCGCCTCGATCATCCGCTCGACGCCGAACTTGCCCGCGAAATGCGGCACGTTGACGTAGACATCGCTGTGGATGACCGAGAGGTAGACCACCCGCTTCACCCCGGCCTCGCGCGCCA
This sequence comes from Sphingomonas oryzagri, assembly GCF_029906645.1. Classification (NCBI taxonomy): domain Bacteria; kingdom Pseudomonadati; phylum Pseudomonadota; class Alphaproteobacteria; order Sphingomonadales; family Sphingomonadaceae; genus Sphingomonas; species Sphingomonas oryzagri. The sequence goes on along the minus strand of NZ_JARYGZ010000001.1, from coordinate 2,247,789 downwards.
CGCCCAGCGTCAGCAGCGCCTGGGTGAACTCGTCCGGCACGACGGCATTGAGCAGGAACAAGGTGGAGACGCCGGCGAAGGCGGCGCGCAGCGCGTCGACGTCGAGCAGGTCGCCCTGCACGACCTCGACCTGCGCCGGCAGGTTCGCCTTGGCGGTGTCGCGGACGAGGGCGCGGACGTCGGCGCCGCGATGCACGAGTTGATCGACGACGTTGCGGCCGACATTGCCGGTGGCGCCGGTGACGAGGATGGTCATGGGGTAGGCTCCTTTGTTGGATCGTTGCGGTGATCCGTAAATGATCGATCCACATCGCCGCGAATAGGCGCTACATCTGGACACTACGTCTCGCTGATGGAACGCAACATGGATCTGCTCGCGCTTGCCGACTTCAATCTCGTCGCCCGGCACGGAGGGTTCGGTAAGGCGGCGCGTGCCGCCAACCGGCCGAAGGCCACGCTCTCGCGCCGGGTGGCGGAGTTCGAAGCGGCGCTCGGCCTGCGCCTGTTCGAGCGCGGGGCGCGCGACCTAAAGCTGACGGAGGAAGGCCGCGCACTGTTTGCACGCACCGGGCAGTTGCTGGCCGAACTTGAGGAGACCGCAACGGCGATCGCGTCCGGCGGCGAGACGCCCCGTGGCCGGCTGCGGATCAGCGCACCGCTTCTTTTCTCGCAAACCGCCATGGGCAAGATCGCGGCCGGCTTCGCCCGGGCGTATCCGCAGGTCCGGCTGGAGGTCACGACCGACGATCGCGCTGTCGACATGATCGAAGAGGGATATGACCTCGTGATCCGGGTCAATCCCGCACCCGACGAGAGCCTCGTCGGGCGCGCCTTCCTGCATGACCGACTCGTTGCCGTGGCGAGCCCCGATCTCCCGCGACCGGACGCCGGCAAGGCAGCGCCGGCCGTCGTGCGGTCGACGGAGGATTGGTCGGCCTGGAAAATCCGTCCGCCAGCGGCCGCGACGATCGCGGTCGATCCGATCCTCCGCCTCTCCTCGGTGATCATGGTCCGAGATGCCGTTCGTGCCGGCATCGGCGCGGGCTGCCTGCCGATCTCGCTCGTGAGCCACGATCTGGCCGATGGCACGCTCGTGTTGTGGGGCGAGGTCGATGCCCCGGAGATCGCGCTGTGGACGCTCTACCCGACCCGGCGACTGCTCAGCGCGCGGGTTGCGGCGTTTCTCGACCATCTCAAGCAGGCGTTTCCCACCGGATCACCCGACGAACTTGCCGCCTATGTCGGCCGGTGAAGCGGCCTGACAATGGCGACCGGCGCCTACCAGGCGAACAGCGGCGCGCGATGCACCGAGGTCGGGCCTTCGCCCTGATCCACGGCAAAGCGGGCGACGTCGTCGCGGGCGATCGTGCCGCCATGGAAAGACGACAGGTCGTCCAGCGCGCGAACCGCACCGCGGCCGGGCTTGTCGTTGAGGATGACGGGCCGCACCAGCGTCCAGTCGACCCCGCTGTCCCGAACGAGCGCCCCCTGCCGGTCCTTATCGGCTTAAACCTGACGCAGCAGCAGAGGAAGCATTAGTCGGTCGAACAGAAACCCGCCACGGCCGCGACTGTCCCCGGCACCGATGCCGGTGATGGCGACATAGCGATCCGCGAAAGCCTCAGAAGTCGTGCATTCTGGACAGGTTGTTCCAATAGCGAGAGGTTCGCGCATTCTGGCAAAATCGGTGCCGGTGGCATCGCCGCGGATTATGCGCCGCTACGCGTTCCCGAAATGGCATCCTTTTTGGGACGCTCGCAAATGGCGGCTCTCGATTGAACCTGCCGTTCGGCGAAGACTTCGCCGAAGGCCGATTTGTCCCAAAGGGCGTCGATCGCGCTCGCTTTACGATCGAGAAAAACGAAGGTCAGCCTCCAAGCGGTCCCAAATCTCTTTTGAGAGTCATCGAGTGGGCGCATGCAGCCTGAATTTTGTCGGGGCCGGAAAGCGCCTCGGCTTCGAAAGCTGCTGATTGATCGGCTATTTGCGGAGTGAAGCCCGGCCGACGGATGATTGCCAGGTTCGAGTTCGACCATGCAACGCATTGACACTTATCCCTTTGGGTCGATTGATGCGTCCGTGCCGGAAGGGAACCGGCATTGAAGAGGGGTTCCATATGAAAAGGATGGTTGCGTGCGCCCTCGGCGCGTCGCTTTTGCTTGTCATACCTGCTGCAGCCCAGACCGGGCCCGCTTACGATGCTTCGGTCAACATGAAGTCCGCCGATCTGCCCAATCCTCCGGTCATTGCCGGCGACATCACCGATCGGCCGTACACGGTCGCCGGACAGATCACGGCGGGGGTCCGAAAGGCGACCGTGTTCAGCGCCTCGTCGTCGCCCTAGAAAGTCTATCGGGAACTCTGGGAGCGCGGCCAGAAGATGCATGCGGACGCGGTCATTCATGCAAGCTACGGCAAGGCGCACATCTCCGCGATGAGTTGGGGCCAGACAACGGCGACCGGCACGGCCATCAGGTTCAATGACACCAGCGCTACGGCGGGGCAGAACTGATGCGTGGGCTCGCTATCGTGGGGCTGCTCGCAGCAGCACCCGCAGCGGCGCAGTCGCCGATGGTCGTCGGAAGTCCCGTTTCGAACGTCATTCACATGGGCACGCCGATCCAGCTCGAGACGCGGGACGAACTCTCCACCGAGCACAAGGCTCTGAAGGTTGGCCAGCAGATCGAGATGGACGTGCTGCAGCCTGTCCTGCTGGGCGACAAGGTCGCGATTGCGGCCGGAAGCCGCGCCGTTGGCGAGATCGTGACTGTCCGCAACAAGGGCATGTGGGGCAAGTCGGGCGGGATCACCGCCCGTGTGCTTTATCTCGAGGCGAATGGCCGGCAGATCAGGCTGAACGGCAGCTTCAACGACCGCGGCGAGACCGGGACGGCCGGCGTGATCGCTTCGGTGGCTTTCGTCCCCGTCGCCGGGTTCTTCGTAACGGGCACCAGCGCGAAGATCGCTCCTGGCACCCATGTGACGGCGTTTATCGGAGAAGAGGTGCCGGTCCAGTTCGCCGACGCGGCAATCCAGCCGCCGGCGGTCGCGGAGACTGCCGCCACACCGGCCATGACCGCGCAACAGGCCTATGCCGCAGGTGTCGCGGCTGGAAAGGCCGCCTCGCCGACGGCCGTGATGACGCCTGCCGTGGCCACGGTCGTAAAGAATTAGGTCGCCAGCGCCCGGTGCGATCGGGCCCTATTAACGGGGGAGCGGTCTCGTTATCCTGCATACCGGCGCGCCAACCCGGGGGACCGGATAACCAGCGCATCGGGAGCGGGACTGCTCGATGATGATCACGATCCCCGCGTCGTTCGCTTTCGGCCCTCTCGGGAAAAGAAACCCCGCCGGAGCATGCTCGCGACGGGGCTAGGTTCAGGGGGATACCGGGCGAGGGGGGAGACCCGGGTCCGAGGTGTCGAATGATCGGAAGCGCAAAAGGTTGCGCTACGAAACGCATCTGCGCCATGCTGACGGCTTTCACTGCAGGCCATTCTGGCCGTGCACGACCGGCATCGGGTTCGCTGCGGTTCCTCCGGCAAGCGGTTGTGCGATCGTGTTCGGCAGCCCTCGGCTTGGGGTAGGGGGAAGCGATGACAACTACTTCGGCGATCGATCGGGCATTCGAGCTGGCAAGATCCGGTCATTATCGCAGCGTGTCGGAGATTCTTCGTCGCCTGCCGTTCGCGGACAAGGCCGTTGTCGAAGCGCATCTGACGCAGCCGGCGGCGAGGCGAGAGCTCATCCTGATCTGCAGTGATGCCTGGCTCTCCGCCGGCTGACGCGGCGCGGGGCGGCTGGTCGGGCCTCCGATTTCGGCGCCGGCAATCGGCGATGTGGGCCGGGACAAGCAGGCGTTGCCGCCCGGACTATTTCAGAGCCGCTTCTTGGTCGTGCCGTCGCTGGTTTCGGAAATATCCTCTCGGCCCTACGATAGTCGGAGAGATCATTGGATCTCGCCGGTCTTCCCGGTGTCCACCTCGAACAGGAAGCCCTCCTCGATGATCGCATCGCATAAGGGTGGGAAATATCTGGGCTCGATGAAGAGGTGGTCGCCATCCCAGCTCGCTTCTTCGCTGACATGGGCTTTCAGCCAGTCGAGCGCTTCTTCCGTGATCGCCTCCAGCAGGACGTAGCCGCCGGCGCGCCGGGCGATGAAGCTTCCACCGCAGCCTGGCGGCACGATGTGGAGGCGCAGATCACGGCTCTCGCTCATCGCAGGTCCGTCATTGCACGCTGCCGCGTGTCGGCGAGGAAGACTTCGATGCCGTCGATCGTCGCCGGCGAAAGCGCGACATGTACACGCCGTCTGTCATCCGGATCGGGACTTCGCGTGAAATGGCCGTGGCGGACCATCACCTCGATCCAGCGCAACGCCGTCGTGGCCGGAACAGATGCGGCGGCACAGAGGCTGGACACCGAAACCTTCCTTCCTTCGACATGCTGTACGTACAGATCAAGCAGCATGTCCCATGCCGGCTCGCCGAATTCAATGGTCGGGAAGGCGGCATCCCTTCGTCGTCGCAGCGTCAGGAGGAAGCGGGCAAACGCCGCCAGCGATGCTGTGTCTGGGGCCCTGTCGGGCTCGGGGGCGGACGATGCCATCCCCGTTCGCCGGGCACGGTCGACGATGCGGGTGATGCGCTCGGCCTCGGCCAAGGACAGACGAACGGGTATCTCGACGAGGCAGTCGCCGTCCGGCTCAAACCGGGTCTCCATCAGACCAGGCCCTCGGCACGCAGGCTGACCCAGCCGGATGTAGCGAGGATGAGATGGTCGAGGATGGTGAGATTGAGCGCGGTCCCTGCCGCCACGAGCTGCCGGGTCGCGGCGAGGTCCCGGCCGCTGGGCGTCGGATCACCTGAGGGGTGATTGTGGGCCGCGATGACGGACGCCGCGTGTAGCTCCAGTGCGCGCCGCAATATCTCGCGCGGGTAGAAAGGTGCGTTGTCGATCGTCCCGCGCGTCACGGTCTCGTCGGCGAGGAGCTCGTTGCGTGTGTTGAGGAACAGCACTCGGACATGCTCGACGGGCAGGTGCGCCATCTCGCCCATGAGATATTCCGCCGCCGCGGCAGACGATCCGATCGCAAGACCTGCGCTCAGCCGCCTTTGCGCGGCTGACCGGTGGGCAGCGGACACGGTCGCGAGATGCGCCATGGCCGGGCTCGTCGAGGCCAGTTCGGTGCTGCGCGCCAGCAGGGCGGGGAGCGACCGATGGAGGACGATCAGGCGAGCGGCCTCGGCGGCCGCGCCGCCGCCTTCGATCGGGCGAAGCAGGTCCGTCAGGATCTCGATATCCCGGTTTGGCGGCGGGACAACCAGTTTCGCCCGGTCGCCTGGATCAGCGTCAGCATCATCAGCCACGACCAGAGTGCCGTCGAGGCGACATAACTCTCCGAGCTGATCAGCGGCCGGAACAGGATCGGGAGATGGGACAGAATGATCATGAACTGAAACGCGGTCATCCATAGGATCCAGCCTGCCTTGAAGTGATGGGCGGCGCCGAGGAGGGCTGCGAGGAGCAGGCCATCGACGGCCGCGGCGCTCCATTCGAGATGCTGGAACCGGGCGGCCATCGACACCGGCAGTGCCAGGATCGACAGCGAAGCTCCCACTATCAGGATGCCGGTGACAGTCCGCTCGGCAGCCTTGCCGATCGTCAGCGCAAGCCCCCATCCGAACAGCATCGTGACGAGGAAGAGTTGCGTGTGGAGTTCGTGCGGCATGGAATGACCGGACCAGCAACGGCCGGTCCGGTCAATATCGCTCAGGCCACGACGCGCAGCGATTGCTCCGAAGGCTCCCCGGGCGCGTCCATCGCGATCCGATGGGCGTCGAGCGATGTGAACGTGTCGGTGAAATCGCCCCAGCTGACGACCTTCAGTCCGAGCATCTGCTTGTCGTCGGAAAGATGGCGATGCGCCTCGACCGAGTGGCGGTAGGCCGCGGTCAACGCGCCTGCGGCCTGGATGATCTGTTCCGATGCGGCCATGCCGACCGACAGCGGCATGCGAGCCGCGCGGTCGAGGCGGGCCTTGCCGATATTGGCGAGCAGTTCGCCGGCCTCGACCAGCGACGTATTGATGGTCTCCTCAACCTTGTTCATGCTGGCACCGACGGGTAGCGCTGCTGCCTCGCGGGCATTGTTCGTCCGTACACTCGTCATCGGTCCTCCCACCGCGGTCACGCCGCGGAGTCAGCGAGGGCGGATATGATGTGCGTCTTCCCAGCGATGATAGGCAACCGAGAGCAAGCCGGCGAGCGCAAGCACCATGAGGAGAATGCCCGCGATCTGAACGACCCGCTGGAACACCCGGTTGACGGTATCCCTGATAGAACGCCTCTCTTTCGCCTCTCGCATTTCAGAATGCGCTGGCCGGGGAGCAGCTCCCAAATCCGGGACGAAGATTGCCCGATCCTCGGCCACCGCTGGCGGTGTCGCCACCGGTGAGGGCGGCGGGCCCATCTCGCCTGTACCGTCATCATCCGGAAGGTCCGGTGATCGGACGTCCGATCGCCGGACCGCGCATCCGGCCTCATGATCATCCAGCATTCTCGCTGCTTCCCGGCGATTGCCGGCGCCGATCCTAGCCATGGCGAGCTTGATCACCTTGTCGACGACGTCCGGGGACGCGCCGATCCGCACCGCGATTTCCTTGCTGACATAGCCCGCGCGCACGAGGCGCAGGCATTGCTTCTGACGATCTGTCAGCCTGTCGAGATGTTCGCTGTCCATGGGCTCCCCAGCCATAATCTCCGCGTCGATTCGGACAACAGAACGATGGTCGAAAGTCAACGGAAGGCGGAGAAGGAAGAATTACGGCAGTCGGATCGCGGTATCGGCCGGCACGGTCGTCAATGGCCGAGCGTCATAGGCCTCCTTCAGGCATTCGATCACCATCGATAGCCTTGCGAGATGCCACCCGTCGGCGCCCTCGACCATGCAGCGCTCGGCCATGGCGAGGTAATGCAGGCAGTGGCGGTAATCGGCCTCGTCCATCCGGTCCTCCCGCTCCTCGACGCTATCGCTGCCATCGTTGTTGGTCGGCGACCAGGCGCGCGGCTCTCCAGCGTCGCTACGCTCTCGAAGTGCGACCAGGTGATACCAGATTTCGCGCCCGGCCTGCTCGGAGGCCTCTCGCATGCTCCGGCGCGTCGTGATCCCTGGCGTCGCCTCCAGCACCGTGCCCAAGACGAAGATCGCGGCCTGTCTCAGCATCTCGGGATCGAGCTGGTCCGGGCTTGAGCCGCCGCGCGCGCTCGTCAGCCCGGCCCTGAACATCGCCGTCGCGATCGCATATATCCCTGTGGTATCTTCTTTCATAGGACGGCGAGCGATACAGGCTCCGGAGCGGCTCGCAGAACGCTCTCGATGGACACTCCCACAAAATCGTATCCATATCGGATAAACTATGTTCGATATCGGCTCAATCCCGTGGGACCATTCGGTCGAAATGTTCGAGGCCGGGCCGGGCATGATCGTCAATCGCCGCGCGATGAGGCTTCGCGAGGCGCTGGAGTACTTCCGGAACCTGCCCGTCGATGCTCGATGGGGCTATGGCGTCGGGATGCACGAGATGTTCATGACGACCTTGAACGGCAGGCCCGTCGCGGTCGGGTTCCTGAATGCGTCGACGTTGCAAAAGCTGGTGCCCCTGCTTCCCTGCAATTGACCGCCGGGGCGCGGTTCGTTCGACCACGCCGACCATTGCTTTGTCGCGGGGCGATTGCCTTGCATGCGGGAGACAGAGAACCGCGCGGGAGGAGCGGCATGAAAACATCTTTGGTCGTGCTCGGATGCTTTGCATGGCCCGCGCCGGCGCAGGATGGTCCCCGGCTGGGCCCTCATTGCCAGAGCTCCTAGCACCGGCCGAGACGGTGACCCCGCCCTCAGCGCAGGAATCGGTGAACGCATTGCGGCTCAACTGTCATGGGACTGAAGAGCGTGACGTCATTGGCTTTTCCCGGGGAACGGCGTTCGGGAGACATCACGCGGTCAGCGTCATCGGCGGGAACTCGCAGCTCGACCCGTTCGGCGAGCCAATGGATATCGACATGGAATGGCAGACCGGAGAGGTGCGCATGCCCCGCCGTTTCCTGCCACCGCTTCATGGTGGCGATGACGGCTGGTTTGAGTTCAAGATCTGATGGTAGCCGACGATGCGGTCACCGGCATGGCCAAAATCAACTATGCGAACCAACCGGAGGTGCGGATCGACCGGCGCAGCGGCTCCGTCGCCCGGGATGGGAAAGGCGGCGCGTTCGCCGGTCAGTGCCATACATATGACTCGGGCAGAAGGGCGTTCTGGAGAGCATCCCGGAGTATGCTGTCGTAAAATCGGGAGCCGCTAGGCCGTTGGAGCGGGCTTCTCGTTCGCGGCCGGATGATGTCGGGCGAACCGCTGATCATCGGGAACGCATGCGCTCGCTCCGCTTGCGGGGTAGGGTGAAATGTCGGGCTGGAACCGTCGAGAGGTCTGCCCCAGTCTCGCGGCCTCGACGGTTCACGGCCCGTTTGCAATTGCGAGGACGTCCACGATCAGGGACCGTGATCGACTATGCGGTCGAGCAGCCGGTCGACCAATTCCTGCGCCTTTGGCGTCAGCCGTAGTCCGATGCGCCGCCTATCGGTCGCGATCATCGTTCGGGCGAGGAGCGACTGTTCCGTCAGACGGCCTAGCTTTCGGTGCGCCGTGGAGATGGGGGTGCTCGTCGCAGTACAGACCTCCCAGAGATAGGGCTCTCGTCCGCCTGCCTCGGCGAGGTAGATATATAGGAGCATCGCGAGCTCGGCGTCCGGCGCGACCGTCTGGCCCATTACCCGTTCGACGATCTGTCCTCGTTCCAACATGTCGCGGCACGCCGCAATCCGTGACGATGCCTGCGCCTGCGTAGCCGCTGGCCTGGCTTCGCCTCGCAACGGCTCCGGCTGGCGCGCATTTTGTCGATTTTCCATCGATCATCTGTCCTTCGAGTGAGGATGTGACGGTGCTCGCGAGAGGAGAGGTCAGATCGTGGACCGGTTCTGGTCCCGCTTGCCGATGCCCGCCGCATCCCGCTTCCAGGCTCGATCCTCGCCATAAGCCGAAAGCCTGCATCGGTGCCGCCAGGTGCCGGCCGCGAGGAGCAGCACCATCGGATAGGACCAGAGCGCCGTCCCGTTGAGATAGGCGATCGGGAGCGTATCCGGGGCCACGAGGCGGACGCTGTGCACGACGACCGTGTCTAGCTGCATGCCGGCTAGAACGAGTGGCCACCACCGGCTGCTGCGCAATGAGAGCCAGACGAGGAAAGCCAGCAATGCCATATCGACGACGAGAACTCCCGGTTCTTCGTGATGCCATCGGAGAGCCTGCGCGGGCAGTGCCGCGATCGTCAGCAGGTCCGCGACCGCGAAGGCGATCGCGCACATGCGTTCCGGTGGCCCACCGCGGAAGAGCGCGAAGAGGCTCACGATCACGATCAGGATGTCGAAATAGTCCTGGCGCGGCATCAACTTCTGCCTACTCGTCTCGGGTATCGATCCTTGTTCAGGAGGCGATCCGCAGCGGCGTCGGGCTGGGTGCTGCCGCCTGGGCGCTCGGCGGCTTGGCGGAGTCGCCGAAGCTCACGGTCTGGAGCCCCATCTCGTCGCCGGCGGTGCGCAAACGCCTGTGGGTGACCACGATCTGCTCGCGCGCCCGCGCGACCAGCGACAGCGCGTCGATGCTGCTCTCGAAAGCGTCCTGACCAATTTCGGGCGCGATCCTCGCCTCGATGCTGGCCATCGGCATGACGGCGTTGAGCTCGGCGATGCGGGTGGCCGCGACGTTGATCGCCTGTTCGGCCGCGAACAGCCGGGTTGCGACCGACGTCGCGATTTCGATCCTCTTGGCGCGCATGATTTCTACCCGCGTCCTTATGACGGAGCGCGGTTCCCTTTTTCGAGTCTGCAATGATGCTCAGTGTCCCGCCGCGATATGGTCGAGCACGAAGAGCAGGGATAAAGCCGCTCCCACCGTGCAGGCCGCGGCTGCGGCGATGAACGCTATCATCGCCATCGATGGCATCCTGGCTACGTCATTGCGTCCGCTCCCCACCAAGCCTGCCTGGAGGATGAGCGACGACAGGGTCTGTGCGAACGAGGATCGATCCGGTTCGTGCCGTCGATCCGTGTCCGCCCTGTCGTTCGCCATCTCCCGGCTCGGCGTTGCGGGAACAGTGTCTGCAGGGTTCGGCAGCCCGGGATAAACGCCCAAACGATGGGCGCCCAACGATTGGGTCAGTGGCTCGATCGCATCGGAGGCGGCCGGAACAGCCTGTTCGTTGCGCGCTTCGAACTCCACCAGCAGGCGCGCAGCCACCCGTCGCGGTAGGCCGCCTAGCTTCGCGCGGGCGGAATTGATGATCTTGTCGATGCGATCTGATCGAACGCTCCGTCGGGCCGCGATCGCCTTCGAGCTATGCCCCTGATGGACGAGCCTCAGACATTCACGCTCACTGTCCGTCAGCAGATGGAAGGGGAGGTCCATGTCAGCTCCCCGTGGCTGCTGGCGGACGCCTGTGACAGGCATCCTCGCGCACGAGAAGCCACGATGGCCCCCGATGGTGGCCGATCATAGCGCACGCCCTTTTACTCGCCCGCGCCGGTGATCCCTGAACCCTGTCCACCGGCGACGAGCCCCTGTCATTGCGTTGTAATGGAAGTCGTTCCAGCAGCCTAACAAATCATGACGAGACACGCCGATACGTGGCGAGAAGACGGCGGGAGATACCACCTCGACTGGTGGCGCTGCTGGGGTTCGAGACCAGTGAGTCGCGCTGTTCTGCGCGAATTAGAGCGGGAACCAGGCAATATGCCGCTATTAGATCCATTTCGGGTCGAAGCACCTGTGAGCGACGGCTCCGCCTCTGCTTCGGTTGTCGGCGCGAATCGCAGGCATAGGGAGGCGGGCGGAGGTCACCCTTCGGTAACGCGTCCAGGCTGATGGCTGGCATTCGTGTCGAGGAGTGACCGGATATGGATGGAGAGTCGGAGCAGGTGATTGAACAGGCGCGCCGGCTTCTGGAGGATGCAGAACTGTTCCATCTGTCCTCGATCCCGCTGCCGGACAAAGCCGCCCCGAGGCTGATCGAGCTCGCCGAAAAAGGGCGTGCATCCATGTAATGTCTTCAACGGGTCGCGCTCGGTATCGGATCGGTCCGGCGGCAGCATCCGCTGCAAGGTATCAAGCGCAGCCGGTCGCGGGGACATGTCGATTTCGACCAGCGCCCAGTGCGCTTCCTTGAGCATTTCCTGGATAGCCCAGGCGCCGTAGGGATCCGCGTTGATCTCTCCGACATTGCCACCCATCAGGCTGTTCGCCGCGCCGAGCGCGACCATCATCAGCCATTTTTCAGCAATCTCTTCATGGATGATCGGGGAAACCCTGACCGTCAGGCCCTCTATGGCGAGGCAAGACCGGACCGCCTCCAGACGCTGGCTGGTATCGCCCGTCCAAGCGCCGATCGCGATCTCGGCGACGGGAGCCAGCTCGACGACCCGCCCCATATCGTCGAGCGTGGTGACACATTTGACGACGCTGCCGAGGACCACGTCGGCTCCATAAGCTTCCCGCAGAGCGTCGAAATGGCGCACGCCGTTCAAGGACGAGATGATGACGCTCCCCGGCCCGATCGCGGGGCGGATCTCCGCGATGGCGTCGACCACGGCATGGCCCGGCACGGCGAGAAAGACGATGTCAAAGGGTGAGCGGATGTCGGCTGCGATGATGGCCTGCGGCCGGGTCCGTATTTCCCGGCCTTCCCGCACGAGGGTCAGACCGGATTGGGCAATCGCAACTCGGCGCGCTTCACGAGCGAGAAACGTGATATCGCAACCTGCGGCCGACCAGAGCCCTCCGAAATAACCGCCAACGGCGCCAGCTCCGACGACTAGGATGCGCAACACTCGTCTCCTCAGAATGGGGTCAGGCGGCTTGCAGCTTCGGCGCCTGACGCTGCCACAGGCTTAGAAGCAGCACGCCAGCAGCAATCACGCCCATCGCACCGGCCGCCAGGAAAGCGGGCAGATAGGTTCCGCTCTGCTCGCGGATGACGCCGGCGCCGAAGGCAGCAAAGGCTGCGCCAAGTTGATGCCCGGTCTGGATCCAGCCGAACACAATAGGCGCTTCCTGCTCCCCGAACGCCTCGTTCGCCAGCTTCACCGTGGGCGGCACCGTGGCGATCCAGTCGAGCCCGTAGAAGACCGCGAAGACGCCGAGGCTCATCGTGTCGAAGCTAAGGAAGGGCAGCGCCATCAGTGAGAGACCGCGCAGCCCATAATAGACGGTGAGAAGCACGCGCGGATTGTAGCGGTCGGTCAGCCATCCCGACGCGGTGGTGCCGAATAGGTCGAAGAAGCCCATGGTCGAAAGCAGACCGGCGGCCGCCACGGGCGCAACACCATGATCGCCGCAGAATGCGATCATGTGGGTGCCGACGAGGCCGTTGGTCGTCAGCCCGCAGACGAAGAAGGTGCCGAACAGCAGCCAGAAGACCGGCCGGCGGGCGGCACTGACCAGCACGCTGATTGCGAGACCGGCCGTGCGCGCCTGCTTTGGCGGAGCCGCTGGCGCGCTGTCTGGCCGCTCCCCGAACCGGCGCGTGCCGATATCGCCGGGATGCTCCGGCAGCACCAGCGCGACGATCGGCACAAGGATGAGGCAGGCGAGGCTCACGGCCATGACGACTGGCCGCCAAGCCCCCTGATTTGACAGCCAGGCTAGGAATGGCAGGAAGATCAGCGATCCCGTTGCCGTGCTGGCGCTGAGCAGCCCCATGATGAGTCCCTGCCGCGTGGCAAACCAGCGATTGACCACGGCCGCGCCCAGCACGGAAGCGACCGCCCCGCTGCCGATGCCGGACATCACGCCCCAGCTCAGCACATATTGCCAGGGAACGCGCATCCAGAGGCTGGCGAAGGTCGATATCGCCATCAGCATCAGGCCAGCCAGCATCGTCCTTCGGATGCCGAAGGACATCATGAGCGCCGCCGCGAAAGGACCGACGAGACCGTACAAAAAGATGCCGATCGCAGCGGCGAAGGAGATTGTCGCCCGGTCCCAGCCGAAGTTGAGCTGGAGCGGCATCATCAGGACGCCCGGCGTGGCTCGCAGACCCGCCGACACCAGCAACGCGAAGAAGGTGACGGCGACGATCAGGACAATATGGACGCGCGCCGATACCACGCCTGTCCGATGCAGCATGCGGCTCATTGCATCGCCTCCTGCGAGATCGTCACCAAATCCTGGAGCGCGGCTTCCGTGGCGCCCCAGCGATCCAAGCCGAATTTTTCGACAAGCCGTCGCTGTGCAGCCTGCCATGCATCCGTAGAGTTTTTGACCGCGTGATGGCCCTTATCGGTCAGCCGGACGGTCTTGGCCCGTCCTTGGCCATCTTCAAGCGCAACCCAGCCTTCGCGTTCGAGAGGCCTGAGCGCGCGATAGAGCGTCGTGCGATCCATTACGAGGATATGGGCGAGGTCCATCAACGGCAGTGGCTCGCGTCGCGCGATGTTCCAAAGCACCGCGAATTGCGCGAGCGAGAGGCCTGTCCCCTCCATCACCTCGTCGTAGAAGCGCGTAACCGCGCGTGATGCCTTACGCAGGGCGTTGCAGGCGCAATTCAACTGATCGATGGCAGACGAATAATGATGCATATGCATCTTATGCCAATGACGGCATCATCCGGTCAACCGTTGCTTTGCCCTTTTTCGTTTGCGGAAGCCGGGCGGCCACGAAACCGAGCGCTGAACGGCCGCATTTGAGAACAATCTCGGTTCCCGCGAATGGCAATATCTGGTCGGCTGCAGACTGGCAGCTAATATGCCTGGTCGACCGCCCGTTGCTCGAATAGCGTACGGGACTCCCTGAACTCCGCTCTTGCTGAGCACACGGACACCACCTTGGAGATGCACGCAAATCGCCCAAGACGGGTCGGCTCAGCCGCCGATCACCGCCAGTATCTTCTCGGCATATTTGGGATCGTGGGCGTCGAAGCTCGCCATCGGGCGCACCGGCTCCATCGTCATGACCACATCGCGCAAGCCGATGATCTTTAAAGTTCCGAGTTTCACCTCGGCCGGCTTCGCGCCATCGCGCTCGAGCACGACGCCATCGACATGGGCTTCCCCGTGGCGCTCGTAGAGGATGTGCGGCGCGAGGATGATCCGCCCGCGATTATAGAGTGCACGAACGCACAGCTCATGCTCGATGGCATGCGCGAGGATCTCGGTCTGGCCGAGCGTCGGGGTCTCGTCTTCGCCGCCGAGGCGAAGCGAAAGCGTCTTTCGATTCGAGGTCATCCCCCGAAAATAAGGCGAGTGGCCTCGTTGTCACGGGGCGTCAGCATCGTCGCAATATCTGCAATCCGCTTATCTTGAGCTGGATGATATTATCCTCTCCTCGCATCAAGGGGGGAACTTCATGGACGCGACAGCAAGCCCGACCGGCATCTTCGACAGCTTCCTCGCTCTTGCCAGAGCCTGGACGCCCATAGGGATGGCGCCGCAATGGCTCGATCAGCCGATCCTGCCCGGATGGTCGCTGATCAGCGTCAACGAGACCAATTCCGCATCGCCCGACACCGAGCGGGCTGTCGTCGCCAAAGCAAGCTATGGCCGCCAGCTCGGCCGGATCATGGATGCAATGGGCGCGCTGATCGACGAGCGTCCGGCGTCTGCCGGCGACAAGCCCACCTTCGACGCGCTGAAGGAGCTCGCGGTCGAAATCGAGCACGCGAAGCGCGATGCCGCGAAGGCGCGGATCGAGCGACTACGGTCCGATCTCGAAATGCTCTCACGAGGCGATCCAGCGGAATTCGAGCGCCAGAAAGCGATGTTCGGGACCCTGTTCACGTGATCTGCAACGCATTGCCGCCTGCGTGATTGTGTGAGCGACCAGCATCGCAGGGGACCGACATGTCGGTCCCCTACACCGGTGTCGATCACTCGGCGCCGCTGGCCTCAGCCGAGGCGGGCGCAGCCTTGCGCGGGCGGCGAGCCGGGGTCTTGGCCGCCGGCTTCGTATCGGCCGCCGCGGGTGGGACGACCTTCGCAGTCCGCTTGGCCACCGGCTTTGCCGGCGTGACGCTCGTGGTGGGCGCCGCCGCTGCCGGTGTTGCGGCCTTCTTTGCGCGCGGTTTGCCCGCTGAAGCGCGGGCGCCGTCGCTCTATCTCCGCATCGCGCTTCGCGCGCCGCTCCGACCGAACTTCGGCTGCGCCGAATTTCGTCCCTGACGGGTGACGATCGACTGCCGGACACCGGGATGGATCGCGATGCCTTTTTCGGCCGGCGCGGACGGATGGCCCGGCTGGGTGGCGTTCGCGCCGGCGGCGAGGTGGGCAGGGGAAGGTGGCCGGCGTGGTGGGGTTCGGCCTGCGCTGGTGCGCGGGGCAGGCGCCTCGCCGCAGAGGAGAGAGGGGTCGGGACGGGTGTCGCTTTCGGATGGTCGAGAGCGATGAACGTCAAGGATAAGTGCCATGAATATCGGTGAGTTCAAGATGATCAACGGCCGTCTGATGGGCTGGATCGCGACCCGCACGATCGACCTGCCGCGCCTCTACCTGCGCAAGGTCGAGAGCAGCAACGATCGGGCACCCGCCTTCGAGATCGGCGCGCTCAACGTCGGCAATCGCGTCGTCCAGATCGGCGCGCTCTGGCAGGCGATCGCCAACGCGACCGGCGAGGTCTTCCTCCAGGGTTCGATCGATGATCCGAGCCTTCCGGAACCGCTGCCGATCGCGCTCTTCGGCAAACTCGAGGAGGGCTTCCGCGTCGCGTGGCGGCGTCCGCAGCGTCGCGACGACTTCTTCGCGCCGTCCCGTGGCCAGCGCGGTGACGATGGCGGGATGGGCGAGGGTGCCGGCGACATGGGCGATCGCGGCGGCTTCGGCGGCAGCACCGCTGGTGCCGACGGCACGCTGATGGGCGCCGGTGGCGCGGGCGAGGCTCCGCTCGTCGATGATGACGTGCCCTTCTGATCGCCGCACCTCTGCCGGGGGCGCTCAGTCCGGGCGCCCCCGGTTTCTTCTTGCCCGCTTTGCCAGGAGACATCCCATGTCCCGCACCGTGCAGCACTTCCAGGACCTCAGGACGCTTTACGCTGAGGCCATCGCGACACCCGAATTCCAAGCCGCTTTTGGTGACGTGATGCCGCTCACCATCATCGAGCCGGGCGACGAGCCCGCCGAGCACGACATGCCCGAGCCGATCGCCGCCCAGGCCGATTGCGCCGGCATCATCGCCACCATCTTGGACCTCTTCAACGACACCAGGCTCGAACCGCTCGCGGCCGAGATCGCCTGGGGCATCGTCAACTCCTTCCACTTCGTCGCCGGCAAGCTCGAGCGTCGGGAGGACGGCATCGCGCGCGAACTCGGCGAGCTCGTCCGCGCAACCGACATGAGCGAGGTCTTCACCAGCGAACTCGAAGAGAAGCAGCTGCTCTGCCGCTCGGTTGCGGAACAACGTGGCGCGATCGAGTGCATGCGCGATTATGCCGCCGAGATGTACCGGGCATTGTCGGGCTGGCCCTGGTCGCCGGCGCGCGGCACGCGGGCGTCCTCGGCCTCCTCGGCGAGCCAGATCGCGGCGCAGGATTTCCTCCGCGAGCGGGCGCTGCTCGCGCGCGAACGGCATCTGCCGCAGGGGCCGCTCGTCGTCTTCTCAGGTCCGGCCCAATGGCATGACTGGCAAGCCATCTGGGAGCGGCTCGACCAGATAAAGGCGCGCGTGCCGCACATGACCCTCGTCACCACCGGGCAGCGCAAGGGCGCCGACGCGATCGCCGCCGCCTGGGCCGCGCGACGCGAGGTTCAGGTTCCGGTCGTCGCTTACGGTTTGTACGGCACTGGCCGAAAGACCGCCTTCACGCGCAACCGCAAGCTCGCCGAACTGAGGCCGGTCGAGGCGGTTCTGTGCGAAGGCTCCGGACTCCAGGCGAACCTCTACCAGCTGCTGCGCGAGACGGGTGTGCCGATCCACGCCTTCCGCAGCGCCGATCAGGCGCCCGCCCAACCGATCCGAAGGCAGGTAGCCTGACCTCATTCCATTCCGGCGCGTCGGACCAGGCAGGACGGCGCGCGTCCCGATCCGAAGGACACGAACATGAGCGACGATACAACCCAGACCGACAGCTATGACGACGTCATGCTGCGCTACGCCGCGTTCCAGGTGGCCCGAGCCGAGCTCCATGCCGGCAACAAGGTGAAGCTCTTCGCACTCCTGGCCCAGGCCGGCATCACCAGCCTCATCGTCCGCTTCGATGGCGGCGGTGACAGCGGGCAGATCGAAGAGATCGACGCCCGCCGGGGCGAAGAGGCGACGGAAGTTCCGACAGGTGATGTCGAGCTGCTCGTCACCAATTACGGGGCCGATCGGGCATTTGCCGAAACCCAACCGATCGACCGCTCGATCGAGACGTTCTGCTATGCACTGCTCGCATCCGCCCATGATGGCTGGGAGAATAACGAGGGCGCCTATGGCGAGTTCATCTTCGATATCGCCGCCGGCACGGTCACGCTCGATTTCAACTATCGGGTGA
Organism: Sphingomonas oryzagri; assembly: GCF_029906645.1. Classification (NCBI taxonomy): domain Bacteria; kingdom Pseudomonadati; phylum Pseudomonadota; class Alphaproteobacteria; order Sphingomonadales; family Sphingomonadaceae; genus Sphingomonas; species Sphingomonas oryzagri. Next base: position 2,230,222 of record NZ_JARYGZ010000001.1, on the reverse strand, counting down.
TCGAGACCGAGCATCACAGCCATATCTTCTAAGGAGGGCGACATGGGACATTGCTATCACCATGCGCTGTCCTCGGTGCGCAAATGGGGAGGAACCGCCGAGGAGTTTCTGCCTCTCCACCAATGGTTCGACGAACCTTCCAAGCTCATCGTCGCAGACTTCCGGCATCGGGCGCTGCGGCATCACGCCGAGGGCGTGTTTATGCTCGAGCGCTTCTTCGGACCGGTCCTGACGCTCTCGACCGGGCGGGCGGTGCCCATCCGCCTGATCGGCGAACAGCACATCGTCGAGGATCTCGGCTTCGTGCCGAGTTTCGCGGACTGGGTCCGGTCATCCGCCCGGAACCCTGGATGGGGCGGGCACAACCGATCCACCGTCTGGTCGATCCGTTTGCAGCGGAGCCGGCACGAAAGGACGTGGTGAGAGCGGCAGGCTGATCGATGCGAAGGCGATGATCGGGACGTCCGGGCTTCGCCCGGTTGACCCGATCATTCTGTCAGGCGGGCCAGTTGGCCGAGCGACAACAACATGCCGGCCTTATGGTTCTCGGCTGAGATCGGCGAAGGGACATTCTCCGCGCGCAGGGTCACGCGGGTCCCGTCGCGATCCTTTTCGAAGGTCGTGGTCAGTCGCATCGGCTCGGCAAAAGCCGGGTCGGTGCTGATGAAATGCACTTCCTCGACGACGCACTCCTCAGGGCGGAATTCCAGAAATTTGACCTCGACTTCATCCTCACGGGCTCGCGTCTTCCCCGCCGAGGCGGATGCTCCTTCGTCATGGCGCAGGACCAGGCCGTAGCCGCCGCCGATCTTTGGATCGAAATGATGGAGCCGCGCGCTCATCCCGTCAGGCGCGCGCCAGGCCACCAGGGTCTCGGGATCGAGGAACGTCCGAAACAAGGTCCTCGGCGTCGCCAATATGACCCGCGAGGCGGTATCGACCCGTTCCGGTTTGTCAGTGCTGCTCAAGACGCCCACTCTCCTCGATAGGCCGCCCGCGGCGGCCCGATCCGACCCATGCGGATGCGCACGAGCTTCGCTCATCCGCATCCTTGCCCGGCCATTCTCTTCATGACGGCCCCGGTTGCCGTCAAGGACGGTGGGGCCCACCATTTTTCGATACTCGAAAAATCATTGCCTCCAGCGCCGCTCACGCGGTCGGGCTGCGCCCGATCCCTGACTGCTGCCCTGGCGCCATGGGAAATGCCTCGTCGGGGCATCGAGCCCCGAAGAGGCAAAAGCGCTTGTGTCGGGCGTTGGGGACAAACACTCTCTCAAGTCCTCCTAGCGTGGCACGGGGCCGCGACGGCCTCAAGGACGACGGGGCCCCACCATTTTGCTTCGCAAAATCGTGACCCCCATCGCCGCTTCGCGGTCGGGCTTCGCCCGATCCTTGACCCCGCCGCTCGGAGCCCGTGCCGGGAGAGGAACCTCTTGAACAAGGAGGTTCCCGATGACCACGATCAACCGCACTATCCGCAGCTTCGCCGAGATCACAGACCTCTATGCCGAGGAGACGGCGGCTCCGACCGATCGCTTCGCGCACGCCTTCGTCGAGACCGTCGATGCGGTGAAACTGGTTGCGACGGACGAGATGATCATCGCCGACATGCCGGACGCGCTGCAGATGCAGGTCGGCGTCGAGATGCTGGTGACGACGCTCTTCGACCTGCTGCGCGACACCCGCCTGGAGACGATCGCCGAGCGGCTCGCCTGGGGCATCGTCCACAGCTTCCACAAGGTCGCCGAGCAGGTCGACAACCAGGCCGACCATGCGGCGCGCGAGCTCGGTGATCTCATCCGCGACAATGATGGCGGCGAGATCGCCACGCACGAGATCGAGGAGCGGCAGCTGCTCTGCCACGGCCTCGACGAGGCGAGCGAGGCACTTTCCTGCATGCGCGATCATGCCGCCGCGATGTTCCATGCCGAAACCGGCCGGCCTTGGTCTGCGCCGCGCGCGACCCTGGTGTCGGGCAAGCGGACCGCGTCGGTGATCGCAGGACAGGATTTTCTCGCGGCGCGGCGCCAGAAGCGGATCGAGCGCAATGCACCGACAGGTCCGGTTGTGCTCTTCTCGGGCGGCAAGGCTTGGGAGGATCATGCGCTGATCTGGGAACGGCTCGACCTGATCAGGGCGCGGATCCCGACCATGATCCTGGCGACCACCGCGCAGGACAAAGGCTGCGACGCGATCGCGGCGGCATGGGCGGCACGATCGGGCGTCGCCGTCGTGAACTTCGCCCTCGATCGACGCCTGGGTATGCGCGCAGGCTTCGCTCGCAACGAGACGATGATGCGACTGAAGCCGGTCGAGGCCTTGGTCTGCGAAGGCTCGGGCCTCCAGTCGCATCTGGCGCGGCTGGTGCGCGAAGCCGGCGTTCCGGCGCACTTCTTCGCGGTGCGCGATCAGCGGACGTCGCCGACCATGGTGAACGCGCGACGAGACATGCCGAAGGGTGTGTGACTCGGGGTGGGCGGCGGGGCTTCAATGCTCCGCCGCCCACCCATTTTTTTGTCGGGCATTTGTCGCCCATGCTCAGGAAACCGGCTTGCGCCGGCCCCGTCGCACGGGCGATGCGGCGCGCTTGCGCGCCGGCCTCCTGCGCGTGGCTTCGCCATGCTCGGAGCAGGGCCGCCCGTTGGGCGGCGTCCTTGTCAGGGGAGCGACGGCAATGCCTTCAAGGCCGCGATCGCCGCTGGACCGCCAACACGTAACCCCTGGTCGACCAATGTCCTGAGATCCTTTTCGGCCATATTCTCGAGCGGAAGTCGGGTAAGGGTTGCAACGTAGCGGCCGCGAACCGCCTGGCGCGTCGCCTCCAATTCGTCCGCGATCTTGCGCTGACGCGCTTCGAGATCGGCAAGCTTTTCACGTTCGGTCATTTTCGGCATCGACACATCTTTCGAGATGGTCTGCCCGCTGCGATGATCATGCACACAGCGGCGGGGCACTCGCAAGTCCAGCGCGATGGGCCGGCACGCCGGCCGAAGAACAAGGCCCCCTGCCGGGGAAGCTCCCTCGCCAAAGCGAGGGCGCGGCGAGCAGGCTCGCAGCGAGCAGGAGCACGCACGGACCCTTCGGGCCGTTGTAATGCACCGTACGCACGGGTGCTGCAGGGCATTTTTCCGTTCTGATTGAATGGGTTGAGTGCTTCCCGTCGGCAGGCTTTGAGTGGCGACATTTGTCTGACTGTCTGACGGTGCCGTCAGACAAATCGCACAACCAGTTGGACTGCATAGTTTATCGATAAAATTGCCGTCAGACATCGCGGATGCTTGGTGTCTGCCATCGAATAGTCTATAAGAAGCGTGCTTCATGACTGCCGCGGGCCTCCTTGACGGAGCAGCATCGCGTGCCACGACTGACTATTCGCCTCGACGAGGCATTATTCGACCGGCTGATCGAACGAGCAGCCGCCCACCAGACATCCCCGTCTCGCTATGTCCGCGAACTGATCGCGCGCCAACCAGGAGTCGACGTCGGCGGACATCATGCCCGCTTCGACGAGCTCCATGCGACCGCGATACAGACGCTCGCCATCCTCGCCGCCAGTGTCGGCAAGACCGCACCCGACGCTCTCGAACGGGGGATGGCGGACGCCAAGGATCTGCTCCGTGACCGGGGTCTCCTCGATCCGGAGTCCGACCGATGAGCATCTTTCGCAACGACACGGTCGGCTCCTGGACCAGGGGCGGGCAGGCCATCGTTCACAATGTCCGGATGACCACGCAGGTCTTCTTTCAGACAGTCCTGGCCGGGTTCATCCTCTGGGTGATGGGCGCCATTGGCTATGCCCTTCAGGTCTCCACCGCCTATGAGCGCTTCGTGCTCGTCAAGCTGATCGAGGCGAGCTTCAAGGTCGATGCGGCGGGCGGTACCAACGATCCCGTCCTGTTCCACACGCCCGAGGGCAAGACCTACTGGACGTCCGCCGACTGGCTGTTCTCCTCGAAGCTCGGGCACGCAATGATGCACAAGGCCGAGATCGACCTCATCCATGGGGCGCTGATCTCGGGAATCGTCGCCACTTTCGCGCTCGGCTGCGCATGGTTCACCTTCACACGGACGGGGAAGGGGCTTGGCTCCAATCAGTTCATCCGCGGCGCCCGCTTCGGCTCGCTGCGGGAGATACGGCGCCTGCTGGGACGGCATCGGAAGGGGAGCTTCGCGATCGGCGGCGTGACCGTTCCCGACGCCTTCGAGCCCGAGCACATTCTGATCTGCGGCGCGCCTGGTACGGGCAAGACCAACCTCATCATCCAAATGCTCGCCGGCATCCGGAAGGAGGGACGCCGCGCCATCGTCTACGACACCGCCGGCGCCTTCGTGGAGAAATTCTACCGGCCCGGCCATGACATCCTGTTGAACCCGCTGGACGCCCGCACCGACCATTGGTCGCCCTGGGTCGATGTGCCGCGCGATTATCATTACGACCAGATCGCTGAGTCCACGATCCCCGACAAAGGGGGCGATCCCTTCTGGGCGAAGTCCGCGCGCGGCACGCTCGTCGCCGTCATGCGCAAACTTGCAAAGCAGGGGCGGACCCTGGTTTCGGTCCTCCTCGACACGGTTCTGCGCTCCAAGCTCAAGGACCTTGCCGCCTTCGCGTCGGGCACCGATGCGGCCGCCTTCATTTCGACCGAGGGCGAGCGAACGTCGGCTGGCATTCAGGCCGAACTGGCGTCCGTGATGCGCTCCTTCGCCTATCTCGACGACACCGAGGATGGCTTCTCGATCCGCGACTGGGTCGCCAATGAGCGGGACGACAGCTGGCTCTTCGTGACCGTGAAGGCGGATCAGCTGCCCTCGCTGCGTCCGCTGATCACGGTATGGTTGGACATCGCCATCTCCGCGATCATGAGCATGACGCCGGACCGCGATCGGCGGCTTTACTGCATCATCGACGAGCTCCCGTCGCTGCAGCGATTGCCGTCCCTTTCCGACTTCCTGGCACGCGCCCGCAAATATGGCGGATGTGGCGTCCTGGGCTTCCAAAGCTATCCGCAGCTCGAGGCGACCTATGGCATCCAGGATGCGGCCGCGATCACCGGCTATTGCTCGACCTGGGTCGCGCTCAGGGCGAACGACACCCCGACCGCCAAGCATGTCTCCGAGAATCTGGGGCAGGTCGAGCAGGTCGAGGCGAACGAGGGCATGTCCTACGGCGTCAACGACATGCGAGACGGCGTGAACTTGTCGCGCATCCAGGTGACCCGGCCGCTCGTCATGCATACCGAGGTCACCAACCTTCCGAACTTGGCAGGCTTCCTGAGGTTCGGGCGGAACCTGCCGGTGCTTCGGTTCCAGGATCGCTACAACGGCTTGCCGACCCGTTTCCCAGCTTTCGTCGAGCGAACCGATCCGGCCGTGCGCCTTGAGGAACGTGCTGCCGCTTCACCTCCAGCGGCAACCGCTCCGGCACAGGTCGAAACGCCGGCGCCGCCTGTTCGAACGCGTCGCAAGCGTCAGGCGCCGGACGCCGGCGGATCGACAGCCGATCCGGCGCCGACTCTACCCTTCGACGTGGCGATGCCTCCCGAACAGGGAGAGGAGAAGACGCCCGCCGCCGCCCCTAAGATCATCTTGATGGGACGACGCACTGGTGGCCTGCAGCAGCACAACCGCTCCAAGGGCGATCGCAATCCCGCGAGGCCCGCATGATCCATCCCCGCAGGCTGTCCGGCTCGGCCGGGAACATCGCCCGATATTATTCGGTCGGCGATTACTATACCAAGGGCGGCGACGAGCCCTCGGCCTGGGGAGGCGGGATCGCGCGCGACATGGGGCTGGAGGGAAAGCCTGTCGATCCCAAGCTGTTCCAGCAGCTGCTTGCCGGCGAAGTGCACGGCCAGCAGCTGGGCAGGCACCGGTCGGACGGCACGATCCAGCATCACCCCGGATGGGACTTCGCCGTCAACGCGCCGAAATCGGTGTCGATCATGGCCCTGGTTGCGGGGGACGATCGGGTCATTGCCGCTCATGAAAAGGCGGTCGATGTCGCGGTCGGCTATCTCGAGGAGCACGCTGCGCTGAGACGGCGCGACAGCGGCGAAATCGTCCATGAGACGACCGGGCGGCTGATCTTCGCCCGCTTTCAGGAGCATGCCTCTCGCGAGCTCGATCCGCATCTTCACACCCATGTGGTGGTGATGAACATGACCAACGGCGCCGCGCACGGACCGATGGCAAGCCTCGAAACCCGAGCCATGTACGTCGAGCAGATGACGGCGGGCCAAGTCTATCGAAACGAGTTGGCATCGGGGCTCAAGACGCTCGGCTATGACATCTCCGCAGATCCCAGGAGCGGTCGCTTCGAGATCACTGGCGTCCCTGCCGCGCTTATCGAAGAGATGTCGCAGCGGCGCCGCCAGATCGACGAGCATGCCCGCGAACATGGTCTTGAGGGGCAGGCGGCGCGTCGCCGATCTTTCTATGAGACGAGGGGGCCGAAGGAACGGGCGGGGCTTGATGACTTGCGGCGCGATTGGACCAACCGGGCGGCAGCGCATCGAGCCGAGCTCGATTTAGCCCGGATGCGCGCGGAGACCGGGCAGACACGCCCGCTGGAGGTGGATCCGGCCGTAGCCGCCCGGGCTATGCTGTTCGGCGTCCGCCACAGCGAGGAGCGCGAAGCGGTCAACAACAAGGGGCAATTGCTGCGATCGGCGCTCGCCTCCCATGTCGGCGAGATCAGGCTCGAACAGGTTCGTCCCTTGATTGAGGGGCTGGAACAACGGCGGCAACTGCTGGCGACGCGTGAGCCAACCGGCGACCAACTCCTCATCCAGGGTCGCACGACGAGGAGGACGGCCAGACTCGAGCTTCGCCTTGTCGACCAACTCGCGCTGGCGCTCGACGATGCGGCCCCGATCGCTTCGCGCGATCGGCTGCTGGTGACGCTGGAGGACGCTGGCCTTGCGCCCGCCCAGGAGCAGGCGCTGGTTGACTTGGCCACCTCGCGGGACCGAGTGAACGGGCTTCACGGGGTCGCCGGTGCCGGCAAATCGACCATGGTGAAGGCTCTCGCAGAGGCGGCCGAGCCGGGGACGAAGATGGTGGCGCTCGCTCCGACGTCGTCGGCCGCCTCCAACCTTGGTCAGGTCGCCGGGATCGAATCGCGCACTGTCGCGAGCCTGCTCGCCGGTGGAGGCCGTGGCGTTGGGCGCGACCACGTCCTGGTCGTCGATGAGGCAGGCCAGCTGGGTAGTCGCCAGGCGGAGCGATTGCTCGAGATCAGCCGGACGAGCGGCGCGCGGCTTCTCCTGATCGGCGACAACAAGCAGACGGGTGCGATCGAGCAGGGCAAGGCCTTCTGGTTGCTGCAGCGCCTGGGTATGCCGACAGCGCAGCTGACCGAGTCCGTTCGACAGGAGACCCGGGCGATGAAGGCGGCCGTCGCCCAGGCACGTGTCGGCAACTATGCGGACGCGATCGGCGCGCTCGACAAGGTCGTGAGCGGGGAGGGGGCGGAGGCTCTCGCCGGCAATCTCGTGCGCGAATGGACGCGGCTGAAACCCGACAACAGGGCCGCCACCAACATTCTCGTGCTCGACAACAGCACGCGTCGGCTCGTCAATGAGAGGGTGCGCGAGGTCCTGCAGAGGGAGGGCGTCGTCGCGGCCGAGGACACCCGGCTGCAGATCCTGTCGTCGGCGGCGATGACCGAGCAGGAGAAGCGTCTCGCCCGATTTTACTCCGGTGGCCAAGTCGTAACCTTCGGGCGGGATATTGCCGGAGCAGGCATCGCCCGCGATATCGAGTATCGGGTTGTCGGTACGGCGCGAGTGGCAGGCGGCCGGCAGATTTTCCGGCTCATCGATGCTCAAGGCCGCGAGGTCCGGTGGGATCCGCGGGTGGGACGCGCGTCGCAGGTCAATGTCTTTCAGGAGGAAGCGCGTGACCTGTCGGCCGGAGACCGCATCCAGTGGCGACTGGTCAACAGGGATCTCGACTTGAGAAACGCAGAACGCGGCACGGTCGAACAAATCGAGGGCACGGTCGCCATGATCCGGTGGGACAAGGGCGAACGGCGGCAGGAGATCGACCTCGGACGGCATCGAACGTGGGATCATGGCTATGCCGAAACCGTGTACTCCGCACAGTCCAAGACCTACGATCGGGTCTACGTCCTCGCGCCGGTCGCGTCGCCCCTCGTCAACGGGCAGAATTTTTATACCGCGATCACCCGCGCCCGCTTCGGTGTGAAGCTCTGGACTGAGGATCCCGCTCGGTTGGTCGATCGCTTGGAGAGGCGATCGGGCGAGAAGAGCTCGGCGACAGAAGGCCTCGGGCGACTGAGCCGGGATCATGTGGACGGACGCCAAGTGCGGCACGGCGAGCGTCTGCGCAGCCTCCGCGAGGAAATGGATCAGGAACGGCGCGACCGGGCAACCTCTCGACCCTCCCCTCAGACAGTGTCGAGCCGATTGGCGACAAGAGCCAGCGAGATTGGCGAAGCGCTCGATCGTCTGCTGGCCCGCGCTCTTTCTCGCGGTCGGGTGGACCGGGATACCAGCCGCGGTGTCGATCGATGAGCGGTAGTTCGTCGGCAGTGGCGCTCGCGTCGATGCTCCTGGCGGCATCGCGAGCGGGGGCGGCTACGCGGGATGCGATGCACGATCGGCCGATCGTCGGCAGTTGTATCCGGTCGACGGCGGGGGATCGTTCGTGGCTCGAGAAAACGCTCTGGGGCCTTTACGATCAGGAACGGGGCTGGGCGGGCGCGGAGATCTCGAATCGCAATGGCACTTTCGATCTCGGGCCGCTCCAAGTGAACAGCAGCTGGGTGCCAACCATATCGGTACTTTTGCATCGGGATGCTCGCGACGTCCGCAGATGGATCAGGGATGACACTTGCTTCAACGTTGGGATTGCAGCCTGGCTTTTCCTGTCCGGCTACTCGCGTAACCCGGATTATTGGGAAGCAGTCGGGGCATATCATAGTCCGACGGGATGGCGTGCTCGCGGCTATGCCCGCGAAGTAGCGGCCAAGTTACAGGTCAGATTCGGATCTCGGATATTTTCCCGCCGCTAAATTCGGTCGCCAATTTCGTCATCTCAATCGTGGCTGGCGTTGCCGTATGCTGGTCTGCTACGCTCGACGGCGTCTGATCTCCTTCCTCGGTATTGCCAGGCGACCAAGCGTCAAAGGCAAGGGGGTGCGAAAGGGGGGGCAGAGAAAGAAGTTGGAGAATTTATGCTGATATTCCAATCGGATATCGGCGAAGTTCGGCGGACACCCTCTCCGCCAGAGGCCCCTCCACACGGGGCCGCAGTGGGCCACTCGGATTGGCTCTTCTCCACTGAAATCTGGTGCTTTGCGGGTCTGCTCTTTCGTAGTCGTTTGCACGCCTTTGGCGACGCGAAGGGGCGCGAACAAATGTCCTGACGACGGACTTTCAACACGACCTTTGAGCTTCCGCTATTTGAGCGCGCATATCCTGCGGAAATGATGAGGCGACCGATTTCTGGACTGACCTCCGCAACAAGATGGAATCTGGATCCTGCTTTATTGATCCTTTATATCGGGCTCCGAGCCTGCAAGAAATGGGGCTGGTGGCTGGCGAGCAAATCGCACGGGCGTTCGAATCTCATCGGAACCGCCCCCGAGCGGATGGCGCGCGGAAGCCGAATCCGGAATCGCCGCCTCGCTCAAGCGAAGCAGCGATTCGGACACTGAGACGGACGGTCTCATTCTCTGCGCACGGGGACCCACGCCGCAACCGTCGCGGTAGCGGCTGATGGGTTCCTAGCGCGGCACACGAAGCGGCGAGCGGGCCGCAGCGGAAGGGACCGTTCCGAAATGTGTATGGACCAGAGGCACGGCGGGCATCAGTGCGGCTCCGATATAGGCGGCCCACACCGCTACCTTTGTCCGGTTTGTCAGGTTCAGCTTCCGCAGGACGGCACCGACATGCACCTTCACCGTCGGCTCGGAGAGCTGCAACTGCCGGGCAATGACCTTGTTGGACATCCCCGTCGCGATACATTGCACGATCTCCCGCTCCCGAACCGAGAGACGCTGCACTGCTGCGGCCGTCACATCGGAGAGAACGGGGGGCTGTGGTTTCGCGAGCGTCTCGACAAATCCTGCGGGGACGACACACCCGCCCAGAGCGAGGAGCTCCAGCTGGCAAGCCAGGGTCGCGAAGCTGACCGTGCGATCGAGCACGCCCGTGACGCCGTTGGCAAAGGCGCTGCGAACGAGATCTGCCGTCGCGCTTTCCACCATTATGGCAATCTTGATCGATGGCGCGGAAGCCGTCAGCGAAGCGATAACATCCAGCGGGTCTTTGATGCGGGCGTCGATGAGCGCAAGCTGGTATCGAGCAATGGACGGATCGCCGAAAGTATCGTCGATATCGTCCATCGGATCGCAAACGCCTATTTTGCATCCGGCGTCGGTTAAAATGGCGGCTAGGGCTTCTCGTTCGAGATCTCGTCGCGCTATAAGGAGCATGGTTAGCTTCATTATGCACTCCACCGGGACTAGGGTTGAACGCCTGACTCGGTAAGCATTTGTGCTATGCACCATACATTTCGAACAAATTCAAGACGCTCGGCGACGCGCTATGCTCTCTTTTGGGGCAGTCCCATGGGGAATCGTACCCAGCGAGATATATCCTATTGAGGAGCGGGGTCGGGATCGGGCCGGAGATGTTTGCGCTTGCCGCGCCGGATGCTCCTGGTCTCGAACGCCCTGAAAACGGCCGTTCCACGCCGGCCACGCTGCGGCACCCTCACGTGTTGACGACAATCCGACGGTGCTGATTCAGGAAGCGCGCATCGCCAACCGATCGAATGCCGAGCGTGCCCTTATCCGGAATGATAGGGTTTTGCGCAAAAGTATATGCCGTTTGCAGCGTGGCGATTGGCGAGTGTCTATGTCTTAATCGAAAGTGACGGGCACCTGGGGCAACGGTGTTCTACAGATGACGGATAGATTGGAGCAGGGGGCGAAAATGAAGGTAGTCCTATTCTGTGGCGGTCTAGGCACACGCATGCGCGGACAATTTCAGGATCTGCCGAAGCCTTTGGTGAAGGTTGGCCCGAATGCGCTGATATGGAACGTCATGAGGTACTATGCTCATCACGGTCATGCCGATTTCATTCTTTGCCTGGGATATGGGGCCGCAGCCTTTACGCACTATTTCGAAGAGATGGGCGTGGAGATCATCCCGACGATTTCTTCGGGCGGCCCTTGCCAATGCTTTCGCCTGTCGGATGGCGGCGGCGGATATTGGAACGTCACGCTCGTGGACACCGGAATGCATACGAGCATCGGCCAGCGGCTGCGGGCCGTGCAGGGGCATATCGGTGAGGAGGAGATGTTCCTTGCCAACTATTCGGACGGTCTGACCGATCTCCCCCTTCAGGGGATGATCGACTTTCTTGTCGCGAAACCGGGTGCCGTCGGAGCGATGGCCGCCGTACATCCCGTGCACAGTTTTCACTATATTCGACAGGATGGCGGAGGCGTTGTCACAGCTATCATGTCATCGGCGGATATCGATTTGAGGATCAACGGGGGATATTTCGTGTTTCGCCGCGAGATATTCGACTTCATTGAAGAGGGAGACGATCTCGTCGAACGGCCCTTCGAGCGGCTGATCGCCGAAGCGAAGCTGCTGGCGAGGCCCCATGACGGATTTTGGCGAGCCTGCGATACGCTGAAGGACGTTCAGATCCTGAGCGATATGCAGCAAAGTGGATCCGCGCCGTGGGAGGTCTGGCGGACGAACCGCGATATCGAGGTCTCGCAACATCCCGCAGCGATGATTTCCCCCGCTGCCTGATACCGCGTCGGCGTTCGGCACGCGCGGAGACCATCATACTTCTGGCCTCATCCGGGGCGAACGGGAGTCATCCGAATGATCGCGCTGGATATTTCTCGTAAGATGGAGCGCCCGCTGCGGGTCCTGTGCCTCGGTGCCCATGCGGACGATATCGAGATCGGCTGCGGGGGCACGCTGCTCAACCTGGCGGCTCAGGCGCCTCATCTGATCGTGCACTGGGTCGTCTTCAGCGGTGACGATCTTCGCGCCGACGAAGCGCGGCGCAGCGCAGCGGCTTTGATGGGCAATCGCGGCGAGCTGATCGTCGAGGTATTCGATTTTCAGGATGGCCTATTTCCTCACGAACTGCCCGGCATCAAGGCGGTGTTCGAGACGATCAAGCGAACGGCCTCGCCCGACATCATCCTGACGCACTCGATGGGCGACGCCCATCAGGATCATGCCGTCATCGCGTCGTTGAGCCACAACACGTTCCGCGACCATTTCGTTCTGGGATACGAGATCCCGAAATATGACGGCGATCTCGGCCGGACCAACGCCTATGTCCATCTGACCGAGGCTGTGGCGCGCCGGAAGGCCGAGGCGATCTACGCGGCGTTTCCCAGCCAGCGGCATCGATCCTGGTTTTCACCGCAGACATTCCTGTCTCTGGCGAAGATCCGCGGTATCGAGTGCAACGCGCCGGAAGGGTTTGCCGAGGCTTTCAGCGCCTCCAAAATGGTGTTGGGCATCTGATTTCGCGCGGCGATCACGCCTCGTACCCCGGCCGCTGTTCTCAACATCGACATCCGGGCTCTGGGGCCAACATGAACATCCGACGGGGCTACGAAGCCGCGAGGAAAGCCCTCGTCAGCGCCGGGGTGGCAGACCATCTGACGTGCACCGCGTCGTACCAGGCGTCGGTCGCGGGGCGATAGGCGACGTGGAGCAGGCGGCCATGCGTGCCCGCCAGGCTCGCCGCGATGCGTCGGTCGAACGGCACCCAGAAGCGCGGGCCGCCATATTTCCGTTCCCAGCCGGGATGAACGGGGCTCATCGCAAGATCGAAGGCGATGTTCTTCCCTTCCAGCGATTGTGCGATCGCGCGGAGGGCGGCGAAGCAAGCCGGGTCCGGCTGCACTCGCCCGTAGAATAGGCCGCGCGAGCGCGTGGGCTCGGCAGGGGCGCTGCCATATCGATCCTGCACGAGCGGATCCATCGCGGCCACATCGGTGCGCGCGTCGCGTACGATCCTCGCATTGGCAAGCAATGTCACGGGATCGAAATATCGCGCGTAATATCGGGATGGCGAGCCGCCGCCGAACACATATTGATCGGTATCCCCGATCGAGAATTGGGTGGGATCATCCTTCGAGCAATTTTCGAAATCGAGCGGCGAAGCGATGAGCAGGACGTGCCGGACGGATGGCAGCCTTCCCACCAGCCATTGCGTGATCTCGTAGGTTTCCGAAATGCGTGCGCCGCAAAATCCGGCATTGTACGGTCGCAGCGCCGGCATCTGGGCCGTCGCCGCGGTGCCGTTGAAATGACGCCAGGCGACCGACGACCCCACCACCAGGAAATTGGGATCGACCGGCGGATCGTGTCGCATCGCCAGCAGTTTCTCGTCCACGCAAAGGCTGTTCGAAAATTGCGGAGGAGGAAGGTGGTCGGTCGCCTTCAGGGCCAGCAGCGAACCTGCGAGCACGATCAGCATCAGCGCGCCGCCGGCCACCAGCGAAAGCAGGTATATCAACATGGCGGGCCGTCTGACCGTCTCGCGCGGCGCGATCAGCGTCGGTGCCGATGTCGCCATCATACGCGCTCGAGCTTGAGCAGGATGAGGTCCACGAAATCTCCGACATTGTGGAGCGCCTCGAATTCCGACGTTCGGAAGCGGACGCCGAAGCGCTGTTCGGCCGCGACGATCAGCATGACGTGCGCTTGGCTGTCCCAGCCGGCGATATCCTGGGCCGTGGTCTGCGATGATATCGCGATGGTGTCGTCGTCGAACACATCGCGCATAACCTCGGCGAGATTGTCGTAGATTTCGGCCTTCGTCATATGGTCAGCTCCAATTTGAGATGGTGGCGGGCGACCTGTCCGTCCTGCAGGGACATTCGCCAGAAGGTCTCTTCGCCGGGCGTGTCCGCCGCGATCCGTTCGAAGCCCAGCTTCTCGTAATGCGCCTCGACCATCCCGTTACGGCCGGACGGGCGATATTCGCCGATCAGGGCCGTCGCACCGGCCTGGACGGCGGCGGAGCGAAGCGCGCACAACGCCGCAAGCTCGACCCCCCTGCCGAGCACCCTGCAGCTCATCAGCCAGGTGTCGATGAGAAGTTCCCCGCCCGACCATGCGGCATCCGGCCGCGCGACGATCACGCTGATCAGGCCGTTGTCGCCGAACCGATCGCGCAAGCGGAACGCCAGGATGACGTTCCGCGCGTCTTCCAGCAGCGGATGAAGTTCGTCCGCCGTTCGCCGCCTTGTCGTCAGATTGAATTGGTTGCTCTTGTTGATCAGCTGTGCGGCTCGCGATCGATCGAACGACGAGATCGGGCCGGCCGTCAACGTCATGTCCAGGCTCTGCAGATAGCCGTCCATGTCGGTGGTCGATGCGCGAACGGCGGCCCGCTGATTGTTCGCCGTATAGTCGCCGGACCGGGCGAGATCCTCGGATGTCAGGCCGAGAGACTCGAAATAGCCGCCGTCGGCAATGCATTGCATGTAGCCGGCCGGATCCTCGGGAAGTTCCGGGACGGCCACCTCGGGCAGCTCGCGGCGGATGATCTCGCGCTCCGCAGGGTTGTCGTCCACGAATACCATGCTGTCGAGGCCGATGTTGAGCGTTCGCGCGATGTGTCGCAGGTTGCTCGCCTTGTCCGCCCAGTTGGCGACGAAGCAGGCTATGTCGTCGAAGGCGATCTGCATGTCCGGATGCCGATCGAAGACGGAGCGCGCGGTGGCGTGATCGTTCTTGCTGCAGACCGCGATGATGATGCCCCGTTCGGCGAGGCGCGCGACGTAGCGCTGGAAGGCGATATAGGCCTCTCCTTCCGCGCTGCCCTGGCCCAGGCGGAGGTTTTCGACGCCATCATCGCCCACGACGCCACCCCAGAGCGTGTTGTCGAGATCGAGGACGAGGGATTTCCGCGATCGGCCGATCACGGCCGCAGCCAGGCGGGCAACCAGCTCGCCATAGGCGGGCGCGACCAGAGGATTGACGAGCTGCTTGGCCTGATACCAGCGGACCTCGTCGTAAAGGCGGCCTTCGCCGATACCGGGCAACTGGTTCGCCACGTCGAGGAGAAGCACCTCTCCCTGTTGCGAGGCTTGGCGCAACAGATCGTTCAGCCGAGCGCAGCAGGACCATGGGGAGGCCGGCAAGAGGGCTTCGTTGGAGCCGAGCAGCGGCGAGGCCTGCGGAAGAAACGTCTGTTGGACGGGTTGCGCGCCAAAGCGCTCGCGCGCGAGGCTCCACAGCTGGCGAAGCTCCTCCATGATGTGCGCCAGTGACGTTTCGACCGCATCGCGGCCGGCCGAAAGGGGTATCGGTTCGAGCAGGGCGGGGAGGTCGATCGCGAACAGGATCATGTGGGGAGCGAAACGCTCGATCCAGGGGCATCCCATGATCATCGGGCTGCGAAACTGGCCATAGTCCCCGGCATGGACCTCAATGACCATGCCGCGATGCAGGCCCGCAACCCGAACCGCCGGCACGAGGTGATCGATCGTGTGGGACGACAGGATCGCCACACGCGCCTCGGCAAGCGCCGGCGTCGGCGTGGCCGCGAGCGCGGCGCGCGCCAGCCGGTCGATCCGATTGGTGAACTGCGCGTCCCGGCGATGGCCCGCCAGCATTCTTGCCGTGGCGAGCATGGTCGGCCCGTCGCCGGCCGCCTGCGCCTGCCGCAGGCAGGCCCCGGCGTCGCGATGTTCAGGAAGCCAGGAAAGCATCGCTGCGTCCCCGCGGCGCGGTGTGCGACCCGGTTTCCGGCGGTCTGTCGTGTGTGGTCCGAATATACGGCATGTCAGCAATCCTCGATCCGAGACCGATCAGAAATGAAAGTAGATGAACTCCGATGGAGCGGCCGAGACGGCGTATAGAATCGTCACCATCGACATGGCGCCCAACGCCACGCCGAAGGCCGGACGCGGTTTCCACCGCAGAATGGGCGCGAACCGTGCCGTTGCGGTCTGACGGGCAACGAAACCCAGTGCGGTCGGGTAGTTGCCCAACCATTGATTGGAGTTCGGGAGTGCCCAGACGACGATCAGGAACAGAACTATCCTCGCGATGGATTTGCTGTCGACCAGCTCGATCGATCCGATATTCGCGCCCAGTGCGTGCGCCAGCGCCGGCACGCCGGGCAGGTGGCCGGCAGGCAGTGGCAGGGTGGTGCCGTGTAGGCCGATCATGCTTCCCAGCAGGCTCATCGCGGTCGTGACGTCAGGCGATCGGAAGAAGACCAGTCCGACCACGACGGCAAGAAACGTCGTCAACACCGATCCGGCGATGAAGATCGGGTTGTTACTCCTGTCGGGAATGCCGCGATGCGCTTTCCAGGCGCGCCAGCCATTGGCGATCACCAGATAGCTCCCGTGCAGGAGGCCGAAAATGACGAACTGCCAGCCCGCGCCGTGCCAGACGCCCGAGATGAACAGCGTGATCATCGTTGGGAGAGCCACGAGCGTGGCGAACGCGCCGACCGTCGTCTTGCCGCGCTTCGGCATCGGGCGCCCCTTGAGCGCACGGCGCCGGGTAAGCGCGACGACCATCGGGTTGTAGATGTAGGCCGTCAGGAAGCGCGTCAGCGTCATGTGCCATCGTGCCCAATATTCGATGATGTTGCGCGCCTTGAGCGGGCTGTCGAAATTGATCGGGAGCGAGATGCCGAACATGAGGCCGAGGCCGATCGCCATGTCGGAATATCCGGAAAAATCGAAATAGATCTGAAGCGTGTAGGACAATGCACCCGTCCAGGCCTCGACCGTCTGAACGCCCTGACCGGCCGCAGTCGCGAAAATCGGGCGGACCGTGGTCGCGAAGCCGTCGGCCACTATGACTTTCTTGAAGAGCCCGATCAGGAACAGGGTCGTGCCGATCGCGAAGAGGTCCAGCCGGGGCCGGAAGCGATCCGGATCGCGGAACTGCGACAGCATCTCCCGATGATGGGTGATCGGGCCGGCGATGAGATGAGGGAAGAAGGTGAGGAAGAGGCAATAGTTGGAAAAGCTGTGTTCCTCCACTTCTCCATCGCTCGCATCCACCAGATAGGCGATCTGCTGGAACGTGAAGAAGGAAATGGCCAGCGGCAGCACGATGTGAGGAACGATCAGGTTGCTGCCCAGCGCCTCGTTCGCCGTGACTGTCAGGAAACCGGCATATTTGTAATAAGCGAGCGCCGCCAGGTTCGCCAAGATCGCGGCGATCAGCAGAGGCTGGTTCCGCCGGCGGATCAATTGTCCGGCGACGAGGTAGTTTGCCACTGCGCTCACCATCAGGATGGGCAAGCCGGCAGGGCGCCACCATGCATAGAAGAGGAGCGATGTGACGGTCAGCCAGAGGCCGGCAAAGCCCTTCAGCCGGCTGAACGAAAACGCGCAAAATCCGGCGAAGACGATCGGCAGGAAGCCCAGAAGGAACGTGCTGGAATTAAAAAGCATCGCGCCGTCGCCCCCCTAGCGCGGCCATTCCAAGACGCTCGCCCACAGCTGCGGGCATACGGTTTCCCGCATGGAAAAGCGTCATGGATCGTCCCCCGCCATTCGCGAAGCAGTGTAAGGATGTTAACGGATCAAGTATTCCGATCGGAGGAACTAATCCATTTTCCGAAGGGGGCGACCGGATGGAAAGGTGTTTCGAGCAGGTCGAAAGCGATCGACCAACGATCGGCGCGTCTATGGCAAGATACCACGAACGATTCCGCGCTCATGTGCAGTCGACAGCCGACGCTGATCGAACATCATGACCGTATTGGCTGGACGAGTTCGATCTGTACGCCGCGAAGCGATAGCGGAGCGATGAAATTGCACAGGAAATCGCCCGCGCCCTTGATGGGTGCGGGCAGCAGCATGTTCATGCCGCGCGATTCGCAATCGCGGCTGGCAAGCCCGATATCCGCGACCTCGTAGGCATAATGGTGGACGCCGCCGGCGCCCTTGTTGAACCGTTGAAGGGGCCCGCCTGCGGGTATCACCAGTTCGATCGCGGCACCGGAGGCCGGTTTCGTGAAGATGCACAGGCAGTCCCACTGATCGACGCGTCCGCGATAATCCTCCGCGAGGTTCATCAGTGCGATGAAATCTTCGGCATCCGTGATCGTAGGGAAGATCACGCCGACATGATGGAGCACATAGTTTCCGAACATTTGCATGTGAGCTTCCCCCGATCGCGTCGTTGACGCGTAATGTCAGGGCGTTTTGATGGATATCGTGCGTTTTGCTTAGTCCTTCCGTCGACACCGCTGAAAGCAGATATCTGGCGCTTCGATCCCGCCGAATTATCCAAAAATCCGTCGCTTTCGCGGTGGCGTGTTTGAGCGCGATCTACGCCTGAAAACTAATTCCGCACCGATAGGCTCGCGGCCGGCATCATGTGTCCGTCAGCTGCACCATCGGCTTTCGCAGGATTATCCGTAGGAACTAGTACGTTGGCCGAGTCCGTTTTTCTTCGATGTTGCACTAACGTACCTTTGCGATGATCCGCCGTTCCGCCCAGATCGGGATGTGTTCCTATTTTTTGCGGAGAACAAATCGTAACCGTCAAGGGGAACGGCAATGCGATCTCAGATCGAGATATCCTTGTTGGGTCAGGTGCCCATCTCTTTGGAAGGGCTTGGCCGGATACTGAACGAACACGGCTTCTCCATCGTCGACACGGGTTCCGATCTTTCCAGTCTCAAGCTCCGGGGGGAAGCTGAGGAGGGGGTATGTCATGTCCTGTTGATCGACGGCATGGTGGACACGATGGGGCCGGATTTCGTGACCATGGCGGCGAAAGCCTTCCCGTCATCGAGAATTGCCGTGCTTTCCGACAGGTTTGACCTCGAGGTGATGATCGAGTGCTTCCGGGCAGGCTGCCACGCCTTCATGATCAAGGATATCTCTTCTCTCGCGCTGGTCGCTTCGTTGCGCCTCGTCGCGATGGGCGAGAAAGTGATGCCTTCGGGCCTTGTCGAGGCGCTACCCGATAGTGCGCATCCGTCAGCCCACGGCAACGGGATCAACCACTCCTTTACGGCGGTGGGCTTGTCCACCCGCGAGGTCGAGATCCTGGCCTGCCTCGTCGCCGGCTATTCCAACAAGATCATTTCGCGGCAGCTCGGCATCAGCGAGGCGACGGTGAAGGTTCACGTCAAGGCCATTCTCCGCAAGGTCGGCGTTCAGAACCGGACCCAGGCCGCGATCTGGGCAATGGGCGAGAATGTCCCGTCCGCCGACAAGGAATCATGCGATGCCGAGTGCACAGGCCACTGTCACAATGGCGATTCTTAACTACGCAATCGTTGTATGATGCCTCGTTGGGCCGGCGCGGTAAGACCGGTCCGCGACAAACCTCACGCGTGCATCCGTGAAGTCGGCGCGACGAAGATCACGACGCACATCGTGCGTACAGCCCAGACGAGGCAGATCCCATGCGGCATCGGCGAGACCGGACTGATATTCTGCAAAGCGGCTTCGGTCGGTCGGATCCGGAGGCTTTTCTCTCAATGACCGGCCGTACCCGGAGCACGGGAAGCAGCACATTCTGGGCGGTGATCGGCCAAGGAGCAGGACAGGGGCTGTCGTTGCTTACCTTCCTGGTGATCGCGCGCTTCGTATCCAAGGAGAATTTCGGAATCGTCGCGGTCTGCCTCGCGACCATGGAATGCCTGCGCCGCGTCCTGATCGATCCCCTGTCGAGCGCGGTGGCGGCCAAGCCCGGTGTCCAACGGCGCGATTTCGACGTCTGTTTCACCCTGTCCGCGATCCTGTCCGGCGTGGTTACGCCCTGCATGATCATCTTCGCGCCAGGGATCGCGCGCCTCATCGGTAGCCCCGAAGCCGGCGCGGCGCTCAGGCCGGTCGCGCTCATCCTTCTCGCCTTCGGCCTGGCCGGAACCCATGGGGCGTGGCTCGTGCGCGGCATGCATTTCCGGGCGCTGGCGCTCCGATCGATCGCGTCCGTCGTCATAGGCGGCGCAGTCGGTATTGCACTCGCCCTCCACGGTTTTGAGCTGTGGAGCCTGATCTTCCAGCAACTGACCATCAACGTGGTGAACCTGGTGGTGTTGTGGAGCGCGTCCGACTGGCGGCCGCGCTGGATCCTGAACTGGCGGGATACGAAAAATGCCGTCCTGGGGGCACGGCATATCTCCTTCGCTGCGATCTGGAACACGCTTGCCAACGATGCCGACATCTTCTTCGCATCCGCTTTTTTCGGGCCGGCCGGTGCGGGCATCTACAATGCCGGAAAGCGTATCATGCTCTCGGCGACACTCGTCCTCGTCAACACGATATCGGCCGTTACCGTGCCCATGCTCGCCAATATCGAGCATCATCGTGATCGCGGCGCATCGTTCCTGAGCTATTTGCGACTGACCAGCGTGGCGACTGCTCCGGCCTTTGCCGGCTTGGCGGCGGCGGCGCCGGATCTCGTCGCCACTATTCTCGGCCCGAACTGGTCGGCCGTCGCGCCGGTACTCGTCGGTCTGGCGGCGGGTGGCTATGCGCTGTCCCTCGGTCAGTTCGCGACGTCGGCGCTCCTCGTCGGACAACGATCGCATATCGATTCCCTGGTGTCTGCGATCGCCGCAATGAGCAACATCGTGGTCTTTTTCCTGGCTGTCCATCGAGGCCCCGCCGCGCTCGCCGCCGCGGCCTCGATGACGGCCCTGCTGGTGACGCCTGTCCGGATGCGCTTCGCCATCGTCCACCTCGATCTGAGTTGGCGGGACATCGCATACGCGCTGTTTCCGTCCGTCGTTGCCTCGCTGGCGATGGCAGCGCTGATCTGGGGATTGCACGGGATGCTCCCGCAGGACTGGTCGCCGACGATCCGGCTTGCGCTGATCATCGGCGCAGGCATCGGCTTCTACGGGCTGTGGTTGAGGCTGTTCGCCCCTGGCTTGTTCCAGATGCTTGTCGACATCGCGGTCTCCCTTGTCGGGGAGCGCAGCCCGAGGCGTGACATCGAGCCGGGATGATATCGATCAAGCGCCAGCGGCGAGACATCCGTTCAAAGGCTTAACCGCACGCCGAGCCTGATGTTGAAGTCATCGTAGCTCAATGCGTTGGGATCGCCCCTGACCTTCCGGTCGAGATAGGATGCGCTGACGTCCAACGCGAGGGCGCGGCTCATATGATGGGTCGCACCCACGCTCGCCTCGATTACGGTGTCGCGGCGCGGATCGTTCCGGAAATTCGCGCGGCGAACGGTCACGCCGGCATTGAGGATCAGCGGGCGGAGCAACTCGTAATCGGCGCGCATCGACACGACCGTATCGACCAGTCCGCTCGCCTTCGTCACGATCACCGGGCCGGCAGCGGCGTTCTGGACGACCGCTTCCTCAAGCGTGCGTGAACCCGTGATCGAGATCGTGACGAGCGGAGTCATGAAATATTTCAGGTCGGCGCTGAAGGCGATGCCGCCAATATGGCCCAGCGATCCTGCCTTGTAGTCGCGCCAGTTGTACCCGACGCCGATCGAGCCGCGCATGATTTGGCCTCTGCCAAGCGTCACGCCGACAAGCGCGGTATAGTCATTGGCGTCGAGATTGGGAATGCCGGGCGCGATCTCCGCCCTGCTGTAGCGGATCATCGACGCGGTGCCCTGGACGAAGATGCCGAGATCCGGGGTGATCGCATAGGCGGTGTTGAGGTTCGCGCGTGCAATCCCGTGGTTGCGAACCCTCTGATCGAGGCGGGTGGCGGTCCCATCGGCGCCGATTGTCGTCGCATCGCGGAAATCGAAGTGCGTGTAGTCGATCGAGGCGATCGCCCGGAGATTTCCCGGCTCGTATCGACCCCGCACATATCCGTTCGCTTGCAGGAACCGGACCGGCTCGACCACACCGTCGGGGAAGCCGCTGGAATCGCGGCGTTCGATCAGTTGCCCGAACGAGCCGCCGGCATCGAGGCTGGCAGTGCCTGACACATCATATCGACCGTCGAGGGCGGCATTGTAGCTGGTTTCATCGGCCGGCGATTGATCGAAGAAGCGCCTGAAGCGGCCATCGGCCTGCATCGTGACGCTTCCGCCGGAGAAATTGGATCGCAGGCCGATGGCCGGTTCGACCTCGACGAAGCCGCCGGACCTTTTGCCCATCTGGGCGCCATAGAGATTGCTGTCATAACCGAGATGCGCCGCGACCGAGGGCAGGAGGGTCCAGCTTCCGACCGGAATGCCGCGCGGATCGAATTCGCTGCGGTGGCGGCGCGTCACGTCGAGCTCGACCCCGCCTTCTTCGATGATCGGGGTGGTAACCGGATCGAGCTGCGGAAGCGTCGCCTCCTGCGCACGCACCGGTGCGGTCGCGAAGGCCGCCATGCCAACGGTGGCCAGCAGGCCTGCGGACGCGCGCCGTACCCGGCGTTCTACGGTCATTTTGCCTCACCCCCCAGGTCTGCCCTCATCGACCCGGCATCAGGCCGCAACAGCCTGATCCGCGTCGAAACGCCTGATCAGATCCACGGTCGAACGGATATTACGTTCGCTCGAGGCGCCGAACAATATCGACTGGACATAGGGTTCGTTCATCGCCCATTCGATCGCTTCGGATGCGGGGATCGCGCCGGAGGCCAGGACGGACATCGCGATGACGCGCGCGGGATATTTCTGCGTCGCGACGCGATACGCCTCGATTCCGCCCGACATTCTGAATCCGATCTTGTTCACATTCGCGCAGACGAGCGGGTTGCTCAGCCCGGTCGCGTCGAGCGCGGGCAGCAACTGCGGGAGGTTCATCGTGATGAAACCGGCCTCCGCTCGGTACTTCTTGCGGATATGATCGGAAAATATGCCGAATGCATCCCAGCAGCCCAATCCCAGTATCAGGTCCGTGACGACATTCTGCACGAAGACGACGGGCGTCGAGACGCCCGCGAAGGGCTTCATTTCGGCATCGACCAGCAGGGTGGCGAGGCTCGCCATGTCGCGGCTCAGCAGCGCCTTGCTCCCGCGCAGCGCCGTGTCGAAAATTCCCCCGCTCGGAATGAATTTCCGGATGGCGTCGATATAACCGAGCTCGGTCACTGCATTGGCATATTTATGGGCATAGGGCATGCATGGGTAGAAGTGGAAATTCTCCCATTCCGCCGGTGCCTTGCGAACGGCATCCACCACCTCGGAGATCCTGTCGTGGGTGGTGCACATGAACCCGGCGATGCCCGCGTCGCGCGCTGCGGCCAAGGTCTTCATCACCGCGTCCAGCTTCGCGAACTGCATCATCTGCAATCTCGCCTTGTCCTCGGACATATGGTTGACGCCGAAGAACTGATTGTCTCCGAACAGAATGCGTTCCATGGGGGCCTCCTTACAGCGCGCCATTGATGAAAAGCCTGATCCGGTCCGTCATCTGAGGCGGCGCGAAAGCCGCGATCCGGCGTTCATGCGCCAGCGGTTGCCCGGCGAACTCGCTCATCGCACCCTGCAGCGCCTGGGTATCGTCCACGATCGTCAGGCCCGGCGAATCTCCGAAACGCGCCGCTGTGTGCAATTGATGCTCGGTGGTGTGCTCGCCGAGGCTGGCCAGCCTCGGCAGCATGATCATGCGGGTGCCGATTTCGAGCGCCTGGACGATCGAGCCGATGCCGACATGGGCGACGAACAGGTCGCACTGCCTGAGGCGAAGGAGATAGTCTTCGTGCGGCACCATGCGCGCCCATTGCGCATGTCTGGGCACATACTGTCCCGCGCCGATCTGCAGGAACACCGGCGTGGACGGGTTCGCACCCGCCCATTCGTCGACGGCGCGCGTCAGCCTGTCGAACGGCAGCATGGATCCGACGGACGCGAAGATCATGATTCACGCCCTTGCCGGTCGGAAACCGGATTCCGCCGGCTCGCTCGACCGGGACGGCCGGTCATTTGGCGGCCGCCCGCCAGAACGTGCGCAGCTTCGGTCGCGACACCTCCGACGGTTGCACAGTGTGCGCGGTGTGCACGGCATGCGCCGTCCGGGCCGCCCCCTTGGAAGCGGAGCGGATCATCTCGAGCGTGTAGTCGGTCACCGCCGCGCTCGCGAAATCATTGTCGCTGCCCCCGTCGCTGCGGGCGATCGCCCGCGCGAAACTCTCGATCTGAAGCGAGTATTCCTCGCCGCGCAGATAATAACCTGGGTGCGGACTGAGCTCGGTCAGATATTTGATCGACCAGCCGCCCGGATAGCCCGGCTGCGGGGTGCCGCTCGCGCCGATGAAGACCTGGATTTCCTGGCGATCGACCGTGATTTTACCGCCGTCGCCCCATATCGTCATCCGTGTCGACATCTTTCGGGCCGTTTCATCTGCCCAATTGACCGAGACCTGGCCGGAGATGCCGTTGCCGAACGTCAGGTTGGCGTAGACGGCATCATCGACGTCGTCCGACCATTGCTGCTCGAGCTGCGCGCCCGCACAGGCGATCGGGGTGCCGGCGTACCAGTTCATCAGATTGATCGGATGGGCCGCGTAATCGTAGAGGCACCCTCCGCCCTCGGTCGCCTTGCTGCGCCACGTCCGCGCTGCGGGTTTCAGGACCACCGGCCCATAGGCCTCGGCGTGGACGTGTCGGATCCGACCGATCGCGCCGACATCCAGTAGCCGTTTTGCCTCGGCGAAGGTGCCGACGAAGCGGTTGTGATAGCCGACCTGGCAGGTCAAACCCCGCTCGGCCGCCTCGGAGGCAAGCTCGAAACTCGTCGATGCGTTCAGGGTCATCGGCTTCTCGCAGAAGACATGGAGCCCGCGCGCCATCGCCTGCCTGATCATATGCTCGTGAAGGCGCGTCGGCGTCGCGATGATCACGCCCTGCAGGCCGGGAAGATCGATTGCGCGCTCGAACGTGTCGAAAAAAGGGATCGAGCAGTATTTCCCCACGAGATTCCCGATCATCGAGGAACTGTCCACGATGGCGCTCACCTTGATTCCAGGCGTCGCATTGGCGATCGCCAGGTGGGAAATGCCCATTTTGCCAAGGCCGATCAGCGCGACATCATATTGGACGATCATCAATGTGCTCCTGATATGGGGTTGTCTCGGGTCGCGGTCGGGAAGCGGTCACAATCTCGCGACGAAATTGGGTTGGCCGCGCCGCAGTCGATCGAAGAGCAGGCTCTTGATCCGGCGTCCGAACAGCTTGACCCGTGCGTAGCGCCGATAGGCGGCGATGAACGTGCGGGGATCGAAGGCGTCGCTCGCCATGGAGGCGAGGAATTCCTTGTCGGCGGGCAGATGGAGGATCGCACGATCGACCACCGCAGAGAAATCCGGCTGCCGGAAGGGCCGGCCTGCCGTCCACCACCGTGCTATGGTCCGTCGATCTCCCATCTCGCTGATCGCCCCGCCCTTGGCGAGATAGAGGTTGAGCGCGGAAGAGACGGGGGCTTCGTCGCCGGTATGGTAGAGGCGATCCCTCAGTTCCCAATAGCGCGGCTCGACTTCGTCCAGATATTCGAGGAATTCTCGAAACTTGGCGGCGTTGCCCGCGATCGCCTCGCCGCCGAACCATCGTGGGCTGCCGTCCCTGAAGCGCTGGGTGAGATGGCGAATGTCGTCGTCCGATCGTCCGGCGGACTCCGCCCTCATCGCGCCCGAAATGTCGTAGCATCCGATCTGGCGGGCGTTGGGCAGTTCGCCCAGGCGCAAGGGGCGCAGGAATACAGCGTCGAGATCGACAAGCATCGACGTACGGCCATCGTCGCCTTGGGCGAGTTCCCGGATAACGTCGAGCTTATGGTGGGCTGAGCGGTGTTGCACCGAGCGATCCAGCCGCGAGACGAATGCTCTCTGCTCGATCCGTACGGAACCGACGACGTCGAGCGCATCGAAGTGCCGCCGGACCAGCGCCTCCTCGTTTGTGAACAGGGTGATTTCATAGCCTGCCGCGTGGGCGGATTTGGCGAGGAGCGCGGCGCACCCGATATAGATGTCGCTGGCGCCATGGGGGCTCTTCAGGTTCGCGAAAGCCTCGGACTCGCGATCGATCACCAGCAGGGCGACGACGTGCAGCGGCGATGAGTGCGGTTCGCCATTCGGACGCGGTGCCGTGGCAGAAGGCGCGTCGGACGGGTGCGTGCCGATTTCCCCAGACACCGGTGCCTGGACAAGCTTCAAGGCAGGCATGGCGCATTGCGCACGCTTCGCGTCTGTCGTTTGCACGGCGGAGTTCCCCTTCTGGAATCCTGCTGTTCGTGACACGAAGTCGTTTGAACATCAGGGTTCGAGATGCCAAATCGAGTATCCTTCAATTTCTTGAGTGCGCATCTCATCATTGTACGGATCATCCATAAAGGACTCGCGTACACCATTCATACGACCGTGGAGTTTTGACTACCCATTTGGTCTAGCCAACCTAAGACGGACTGGCTCGCGAACGGATTATTGCTGATCATCGGACCGGTGAGATATTCGATCAGGGCGATGTGGGGCCAGTATAGGCGCTCGAAAACTCGCATTCAGGGCGGTGGAGGGACCGGCATGCTTTCGATAGCCGTTCAAAGAAGGCTGCTGCGCGGCCGGTCGCATGGCTCGCAGGCAAAACCGGTGCTGCCGATCGGAGGTACGCCTCGTGGCTGAGCAGGCGAGACTTGCGCTTCAGCGGCCGCGTTCGGCTGGATCGGTATCCCTGGGGACCCTCCTTGGGACATGGTGGAACTGGCTGCTGGGAACGCCACGCCTTCCGGCCATCGAACATGACTACGGCCGGCAGAACCATGCCGCAGAGGCCCCGGAGGCCCTTGAAGCGGCGAACGTCGCCCGTGCGCGCGCGGCGCCCGATAAGGGGACGCGCGCCATCACCTCGCGGATCGTCGAAGCCTTCGACTCCGCGCATCCGGTACGGCATCGCGAAAATCTCCATGGCCGCGACGACAAGCTGGAGTCGCTATGCGACGCGGTCCTGTTCGGGCGGCAACATGCCATCATCCACGGTGCCAGAGGATCCGGAAAGACATCTCTGTCGCAGGTGTTCGGCGACTGCGCGGATCAACAGGGCGCAATCGTGCTCTACACGGCGTGCGAAGCGCAAGCGTCGTTCGCGGATCTGATCGGCGCCTACATCCCTTTCCTGCCCGATTCCTGCGTGCCGCTCCAGGACAAGGCGACGTTCCGGACGGAACGGGATAATCTGCCAAAAGACATAGGCCCCCGAGCGATCGTCGATTTCCTGTCCTGTCTCGCGCCGGATTGCCAGATCATCCTGATCCTGGATGAATTCGATCGCGTCACGGATCCGGAGGTCAACGATCAGGTCGCGACCTTGATGAAGCTGTTGTCGGACGCGCGCTCGCCAGTGCAGTTTCTGCTGGTGGGTATCGCCCGCACGGTGGATGAGATCATCGTCGCTCATCCCTCGCTTCGCCGGCATCTGGTGCCGATACCGATCGGCCGGATATCGTCCCAGGATACTTTCGCGTTGATCGAGAAGGGCGCCGCGCGCGCCGGCGTGCAGTTCAGCGAGGACAGCAGAGCGGAAATCACGGCGATCTCCTGCGGGTCGCCGTATCATGCACAGCTATTTTGCTATGTCGCCGCGCTCGAAGCGGTGCGACGCAAGTGCGACACCATCGACCTGGAGCTGACCCGGATCGGCATGCGGCGCGCTTTCGACACATGGTCGAAGCTCAATCCGGACGATGCCGCGCTGTTCGGCACGCTCGCTTCCGGCAGCGACGAGCAGGTGGAGGCCGTGCGTGCCGCCGCACTGGAAGCCGCGACCCACGATTGCCTGGCCGAGGATGGCCCCGGAGTTCGTCTGCTTGGTCCGGCACTGCTTCAGGATCACGAGGCGGGCAGGTTCTATTTCCGGGACAGCGCGGCGCCGCAATTGTTGCTGGCGATGCTCGCAAGCGGGGCGGGCCGTGCGGACGACGGCCGGTGACCGGTCGCGTCGAACTTTGTTCGCGAAGGAGCGAGGGATGTTGTCTCACGACATGACCGCCGCGTTGAAGAGGCGCTGGAAACAGGTTTTTGCGATCTTTCTGGCGACCATCGCGCTCGCCATCGCGGGGCTCGCGCTGTCGCAGAGATCCTATACGGCGCGCGCGTCGCTTCTGTTCGACGACCGTGGTCCCAATCCGAGTGTGGAGGAGAATGCGGCACCATCGGACAGCCGTTCGCTGCTCGGAACGCAAGCCGACCTGATCAAGAGCGATGCGGTCGCACACCGCGTGATCCAGAGTGCTGGCCTCGCGACCGATCCCGTCGTCCTCGCTCATTGGAATGAAGCGAAAAAAAGCGGTCCGGCGCTCCAGAGACAGCTGACGGCAGAACTGCTCGCTCATCTCGAGGTCGTGCCCGAGCGGGACACGAACGTGCTGGCCGTGCGCTTCACGGCGCCGGACCCGAAGCTCGCCGCTCGTATCGCCAATGCCTTCGCCGCCGAATTCGTGGCCGCGCGGCTCCAGATCAGCACCGATGCCGCCAAGCAATATGCCGCCTGGTTCCAGGCGCGCACCACCGAGGTGCGTACGAAGCTGGAGCGTGCCCAGACCGCGCTCACCCAGTTTCAGAGTTCTCACGGCATGGTGTCGGGCAATTCGCTGGCGCTCGAGGCAGACAGGCTGAGCTCCCTCTCCACGCAGCTCGCCGATGCGGAAAGCGCGGCGGCCGATCTGCGTGCCCGTGCCGGCCCTTCCGTATCGCAATCGCCCGATGTCCAGTCGAGCCTCGTCGTTGGCAGCCTGCGTCAGCAAATGGCTACGGCCGAGGCGAAGGTCGCCGAGCTTTCGTCCACGCATGGCCGCAACCATCCGGACATGGTGGCCGCGCAGGCGGAACTGGACAAGCTGCGCGACAAGCTGGTCACGGAAACCGCCGCCGCCAGCCAGACGGTGCGGGTGGCGAGTTCGGCCGCATCCTCGCGGCAGGCCCAGCTTCAGGGGCTCGTCAATTCGCAGCGTGCGAAGATGCTCGACATGACGGGCAATCAGAGCCAGCTCGATATCCTGCAGAATGAGGTCAATACGGCGCAAAAGGCCTATGACGGGGTTGCGCAGCGCCTCGATCTGATGCGTTTGCAAAGCGGCCTGCCGACGACCAACGCGCAACAGGTCGATCGGGCGTTTCCGCCGTTGCTTCCCACCAGCCCGAACATCCCGATCGTCATGTTGTTCGCAAGCCTGCTGGGCCTCGCGGCCGGAATCATCGCCGCTTTGATCCTCGAATGGCGGCGCCCCCTCATCCGAACGCCCGAAGGAATGGTGCATGCCACCGGCGTGGTCGTCCTCGGCAATTTCCAGTTCAGCGCGCTCAAGCCGGCGCGAGTCCTGCGGTTGGGGGGATATTGATGCGTATCAGATCGACAGCACAGCCAGTCCGTTCCGACCCAGAAGTCGGCCCGGCACCGCATGTCGTCATGCTCAAGGGGGCGGAGGGCGCCGATGTCCTGCTCGCTCCGGGTGATCCCCGCGTGCACGACCTCGCGCGGGCCGCCTTCGATCCCGAGGATCCGCTGGCCCGCATGGCTCGCGCATTGCGTGGATCGATCATCGCCAGCGCCGCCCAGGGTGGAACCAGGCCGATCAGATCGGTGGCGGTGGTAGGGCTTCACGCCGCGACGGAGGCTTCGATTCTCGCCGCCAATCTGGCCATCTCCTATGCGCAACTCGGGACGCAGACCGTTCTTGTGGAGGCCAATCCCGGTGAAGCGCTCCAGCGCCAGCTGCTGAACGCCAGGCACGGGAGCGGCCTGCTGGAGATCCTGAACGGAGAGGAGGACGTGCGCTCGATCGTCGAGCCGAGCGCGGTTCGCGGTCTGTCGATCGTCACCACGGGCGTGGTGCGGGATGGCGCCATGATGCTGCTCGATGGCGAACGCTTCCACCGACGCGCAATGCCGCTTCTGGATGCGTTCGGGATGATGGTGGTGGATGTCGGGATGGCGTTCAACGAGCCTCCGACCCTGTGCGAGGCCCTGGACGCGGCCATCGTCGTCGTCCGGCGGGACGTCACCTCCATCGAGGATATGCGGTGCCTCGTCGGTCGATTCGAGGAAATGAACGTGCGCGTCGTGGGGTCGGTCATAGCGACCTGACGCCATCGCATATCCGGCGCCAGATCCGCGACCCGTCATATCCCGATTGATCTATCCATAAGTTCTATAAAGATCGAATGAAGCAATGGGTCGTATATACCTACGACATATGGATCTTCGAGGATTAATTGATATCGTTATTGATAATTAATCGATGATGATTTCAGGCGACGATGAATTGTCGCCACGTTGTCTCGTAAAATTCAATGAGCGTCGCGATTTGGCGCTCGGGTCGCGTGTCGCTTCGGGGCGGGCGCCGGCACGAGGCATTGCCGCATGATCGCTGGGCGCTCGCTTTCGTGCCGGAGGGTTGGCTTCGAGAAGGGGACAGGCAAGTGAGCGAAAATAATCCTGACGCCTACGACACCGTGCTCATCCAGGCATTGCCGCCATCGCGGTGGGACGAATGCGCGGCGGCGGCGGCGGTGTCCCCGCTGAAGCGCGGGCTGGATTTCGCGATCGCGCTTGCCGCGCTATTGGTGGCACTGCCGATCCTGGCGGTCGCCGCGATCCTGATACGGGCCAGCAGCGATGGTCCCATCCTTTTCAGACAGACCAGGACCGGCCTGCACGGCACGCCGTTCCAGATCCTGAAATTCAGGACGATGTACGTCACAGAGGATGGCGACGCCATCCGTCACGCCACGCGACGGGATTCGCGGGTGACACCGGTCGGCGCCTTCCTCCGCGCGACGAGCATCGACGAATTGCCGCAACTGATCAACGTGCTGCTCGGCGACATGTCGCTGGTCGGCCCGAGGCCGCACGCGGTCGCGCACGACCGTCTCTACGGCACGCTCCTGCAGGATTATGCGAGGCGGTTCGCAGTGAAACCCGGTATCACCGGACTCGCGCAGATCCGGGGACTGCGCGGGGAGATCCACGGCCTCAGCTGCATGGAGCGGAGGGTTCGGGCCGACTGCGAATATATCGAGCGATGGAGCGTGGGGGCCGACATCGGCATTCTCTGCCGGACTCTGCCTCTCATGGTGCGCGACACCCATGCCTATTGATCGTCGATCCTCGCTTCGGGACGGGGGGCTGGCGTGAAGATCCTTCATGCGGTCCGCCAGTATCCGCCGGGGGTGGGGGGCATCGAGAGCTATGTTTCCCAGCTCGCCGCCTTGCAGGTGCGCGCCGGGCATGATGTCCGTGTCGTCACGCTGGACAAGATCATCGATGGCGATGGCCATCGCCTGCCGTTGGAGGATGTGCAGCACGGCGTCACGGTGATGCGCGTGCCGTTCCTCGGATCGCGCCGCTACCCGCTGGCGCCCGGCGCGCTCCGGCATTTCCGAGATGCCGATATCATCCATGTGCATGGCGTGGAATTCTTCGCCGACTTTGCGGCGCTCACGGGCGCGGTCCACGGCCGGCCGCTCGTTCTTTCCACGCATGGCGGCATTTTCCACACGCGCTTCGCGTGGCCGCTCAAGATGCTCTGGTTTCGCACGATCACGCGCGCGACGCTGCGCCGCTATCGCTTCGTCCTGGCGTCGAGCCTGCAGGATCACGGGATGTTCGCCGGTATCGCCGGTGCGAAGGTGAAGCTGGTAGAAAATGCCGTGGATATCGATCGCTTCGCAAACGCTTCCAGCGCGGGTGCCAGGCGGATGATCTATTTTGGTCGGCTGGCGCCCAACAAGGGCCTCGAGACCTTGATCACATGGTTCGCCGCGGTTCGCCGGCTCGCGCCCGAATGGTCCCTGACCATAGCGGGTAAGGAGATGGGGACGCAGATCGCGTCGCTGCGCGCCCTCGCGGTCACACTCGGGGTCGATCAGGCTGTGCAATTCTGCAGAGAGCCGGATGATGCGACGCTGCGGGACTTGATCGCCGAATGCAGCACCTTCGTCTGTGCATCGCGCTTCGAGGGCTTCGGTATCGCCGCAGTCGAGGCGATCGGCGCGGGTCTGTTTCCGGTCCTGAGCGAGATCGCACCGTTTCAAAGGACTATCGAGCGTTGCGGCCAGGGCCTGTGCCTGGACTTCGCATCGAGCGAGACCGCACGGGATTTCCTCATCGCCTTCGCGGCCTTTTCAAGCCGGCCGCCGTCGCCCGCGCAATTGCGCGAGCGGCTCGCGCCGTTTCGCTGGGAGCGCGTGCTCGTCGAGACCCAGACTCTCTACGCGAAGGCGTTGCAGGATCGGCCGGACGAACAGCGCCCCATCGCGGCGCCGTTATCCGAGCCGGCGTGAGAATCGAGATGGAATTCGTGAAAGGGGAACGATCATGCGCATGAGACTGACCGCCATCGCGATGTGCGCGCTATCGCTCGGCGGTTGCGCGAACAACCCGCTTCCTGCCGGGATCGAGGTATCGGCAGCCCAAGCCTATACGCTGGGGGCTGGCGACAAGCTGCGGATCACCACCTTCGGGTTCAAGGATCTGAGCGGCGAGTTTTCGGTGGGAGCAGACGGAAGCCTCGCCCTGCCGCTGCTCGGGCCAGTCGATGTTCGTGGATTGACTGCCGACCAGCTCGAGCGGAGGTTGACGGGACTGCTGGCGGAGCGCGACCTCGTGAACCGTCCCAACGTCGTCGCCGAAGTCATCGAATATCGGCCTTATTACATACTGGGTGAGGTCTCCAAGCCGGGGCAATATGCGTTCACCAACGGTTTGACCGCGCTCAAGGCAGTCGCCACCGCGCAGGGCTTCACCTACCGCGCCAACGCGCGCACGATCTTCATCACGTCGGACAGATCGAACCGGGAGCAGGCGGTCAGGATGACGGCATCGACGCCGATCAGCCCAGGCGACACGATCCGCGTCGGGCAGCGATATTTCTGATCGAGGGGCCGGAGAAATGGTGGTCCGGATCTCGTTGAGAAGCGCGATGGGCTTTCGGCGGCAGGCCAGCTCGCCGGTGCCGCGCGCGGCGGAGCGCACGCGGCCACGCAAGCTGCTGCTGGGGGCATCGGGCGGCGGACACTGGATAGAATTGCGCCGCTTGCAACCCGCCTTCGACGGGTTTCAAAGCGTCTATGTCTCGACCCTTCCCGGCTATGCCTCGGTGGTGGGCGGCCATCGCTACCATGCCGTGCCCGATGCTTCGCGATTCAGCGTTCGGGGATTCGCCGTCATCTTCATCCGGGCGATCTGGATCCTCCTGCGGGAGAGACCGTATGCGGTGGTGACGACGGGATCCGCTCCCATGCTTCCGTTCATCCTGCTTGGCCGTCTTTTCGGCGCAAAGACCTTATGGATCGATAGCGTCGCCAACTCCGAACATATTTCGTCATCCGGGAAGATCGCCAAAGTCATCGCGCATCGCTGCATCTGCCAATGGCCAGATGTCGCTGCGACCGAACGCCTTGATTATTGGGGTAGAATCGTCTGATACAGTCGGCGTAGTTCTGGTCAATTCAGTAACAACTAAATCGTTGTTAATAAAGGTAAACAGCCGCCCTTATCGAAGGAGATAGGGCGGCTATACCTATTTCGGGTTACTTGCCTGCGTCGAAAGGTTCCCTCACATCCGCGATCGTAACTCCAGAAGTGGATGATCGTGTGTGCGTACCCCCTCCCTATCGTCATTCGATGCTCTCCATCCGTACCAGGACGGTCTGATCGGTACGCATCGTGCCGACTATCCAGCTGCTGCGAATGGGCATCCTGCGCCATTGCCGATGCGCGAGCATCGATCTCTCCACCTTAACACGGAAAAGTAATGACTGATCACGGCGGTTATAACATTGATAAGTCGGACGCGGGTGCATCCGGGAATGGCCTGAATCGGCGCAGCTTGCTGGGATGGCTCAGTACGACGGCGTTCGTCATGGCGGCCGCGTGCAGTGGCGGAAGTGGCGGCTCTGCAGCGGATGCCGACCCGTCGTCGGACGGCCAAGCCGGTGATTCATCCGGAAACGCAGGCGCGGGAACGAACACGTCGACGGGGGGCGACACCGGCAACACCACTTCGCCGGCCACGCCGACCGGGCAGCAGACATCGATCAGCCTGTTCAAATATGGTGTCGCGCTGACGACGCTCGAAGGATCGCCCGACAGCCTGCCCGGCCAGCTGGGTGGATCGGTGTTCGTGACGCCGGATAACCACTTCAGCTATTACAAGTCGAAGGGGCTCGATCACATCCGGCTCGAAGGAGCGTGGGAACGCCTCCAGCCCAGTCTCTATGGCGCGCTGGGTGAGCAGTTGCTCGACAGCCCCGGCAATCCAAACGATCCGCTGCGCAATCCGGTGGCGCTGGTCAAGTATGACCTGGATCGCGCGAAATCCAACAATCTCAAGGTCATTCTCGATCTGTGTCACAATTACGGCCGGCGATATATCGGTTACAACGGCTCATGGGCCAACAAGACCCAGGTCGCCCTGGGATCCGCGCAGCTGCCGATAGACGCCTTTGCGGATTATTGCGTGAAGATCGTCCAGGCTTTCGGTAGCCACCCAGCCGTGGCGGCCATCGATCTGATGAACGAGCCGCACGACATGCCGACCGGGGCGACGGGCTGGCGACAGGCCGCGCAGGCCGCCATCACTGCGATCCGCAAGGTGAACACCAAAATACCGATCATGGTCGAAGGCTATAATTGGGCCAGCGCCCAGGTGTGGCCGAACGTCAATCCGGATCTTCACACGTTGTCCGATCCGAACAACGCCATCATCTGGTCGGCTCATCTTTACTTCGATTCGGATGGCAGCGGAACTTACAACAACGGGACGCAGGTCGCGACCGCCGATCAGAATATCGGTGTGGAACGACTGGCGCCGTTTCTGAGCTGGCTGAAGCAGCATGGCTTCAGTGGCTATGGCCATGTCGGTGAATTCGGTGCGCCGGACCAGACGCAATGGCAGAATATCGTCAAGAATTTTATCGTCAATGCGAAGAGCAATGGCATCGCGCTCACGGCGCATCAGGATATTCCGTACCTCAACGATCCATATCAGATGAACCTGTTTCCCACGACGACGTCATCAGGCGTCATCACCGGTGCGGATCATTTCATCATCAAGCAGTTTTCCGCGCTGTGATCGTCGGGCCGGCCGCGCTTATCTGGGGCAGGCGTGCGCTTGGTGCGCCGTGGGGCGCTAGATGAGTGCCGCCATCCTGCCTCGCAAGCTCAGCAGCTTGCGACGGGAGAAATCCAGCAGGTTGAACACGGATGTTTCCTTGTGAACCAGATAGCGCGGCTGCGTGAGGCCTCCGAAATTTGCGTAGAAGAACGCGCTTCCGGCGGTGTTGACGCCACCGAAATCGAACGTCCGGCCCTGCTCGGCGCTCGATTTCATGGCCTGCCAGATGAGCTTGCTGATCTGGCCGCTATGGCTGTCTGGGGACCGGGTCGTCAGGACGAGATGCGTCACCCGGTCGTCGCAGAGCGTGAAGATGGCGGCCACGATCTTGCCGGTCGCGTCTTCCGCGCCGAGCAATCGCCCTCGGTCTCGGTCGATTGCGTCCCGAAGCGCAGGCTGGATGCTGGATTGCCACATATAATTGTAGCTTTTGCCGCGACCCCGGAGGTTCGCGATGTAGAGGCGCGTGAAGTCGCCGGGATCGAGATCGACGATCCGGCCCTGATCTCCGGCACGGCGGATCACCCGGCGCGTCGTATCCCGCACGTTCTTCCAGAGTTGATCGACCGGTGCTGGCGCTATGAGATGGGTGAACTCCGTTTCGGTCCTGAAGCCGCGCTCGAGGAACGCGAGCGTGTCTGGGATGCCGCCATGGAGCCGTTGCCGGAACCGGCTGCACGTCGGGATCTGATCGAGCAGATCGAGGGTCACGGTGCGCTGGATCTGGCGCCGCACTGTCTCGCGACCATCGCCGTCGTCGATGGCGGGGCCGAGAAGCGGGGTGAGCTGCGGCAGGATGCATTCGGTCATCCCGGCGTAGCGCCTGTATTGGTAGGGCAGACGCCCGATGACCTTGTTGCCGGAGCGAACGCTGGCCTCGCGATAATCGCCGCCCGTCACCGCGTCGAGCCACCAGCGTTCGTGAAAGACCGTGGGCGTCAAGCGAGAGCCCGCGAGCTCCGGTATCGGCGGAGTAGAGGTGATCGTAGCCCGGCTGTCGGTCCAGCGTTGTCGGCCGGACGGCGCTGCAAAGTCGAAGCTGCGCGTGGACATGAATTCCCCTTAGAATCTGATCCTCCTCCCCGCCCCGGAATACCACGATTCGGAAGAGCGACTTGTCGAATAAAGGTCTAGTTATTGAGGGTTAGGGGGTGGCGCCGCACGGCAGCCGTAATCGAAGCCGGATTTGGGTTTTTCATCGAATAAGGCTTCCAGGAAATAAAAACATCATCGGATTCAGAACGACAAGGTCGAGAAGTTTCATGAATATTGGAAAGGGTCTATAGATCTTGGACGCATACGCACGAAGTGCAGCATTGCTGCGCGATCGTATTTTGAAATGGGCCCGCCGCCGCGCTGGGCGGTTGCTTCGGATCTTCGTCCTTCTGCTGGGCGGAACCGCGGCCCATGTGTCGGCGCGCGTCTTCGAAATTGTCGATCAGAACGGAACGGCCGTCATCCTGCCCGCAGCGGACGCGGCAATGCCGTGCGATCCATCCTGCCCCCTCCGCGATCCTGCGCCCTCGCAGGCTGTGCCGGAACAGGCCATCACCCGGATAGGCGCTCCGGACGTGCCGCAGGCGTGGCGCGGGGCTCTGATGGCGGCCGCTTCGAAGGCGCGGATCAGCCCGGACCTTCTGGCGGCGCTGGTACATCAGGAGAGCGGGTGGCGGGCCGGTGTACGGAGCGGCAAGGGCGCGATCGGCCTGGCGCAGCTGATGCCGGGCACAGCGCGCCAGCTGGGGGTGGATCCGCTTGATCCCGCAGCGAACCTGATTGGTGGTGCCCGCTATCTGCGTAACATGCTCGACCGGTTCGACGGCGAACTGGATCTCGCGCTCGCCGCCTACAATGCCGGGCCTGCGCGCGTTGCGCGCGCCCGTGCGGTGCCGGCGATCACCGAAACGAAAAGCTACGTAAATCAGGTTCTGGATCGGCTGACGGCGATCCGGTCCGTCGCACTACAAGGAGTTGTGCCGTGATCAGGCGTGTTGTGAGTACCGGCCTCGCATTGGGTTATTCTTCCAGCGCTCTTGCGCAAAGCGGCGCCGATCCGGCGGGATCCGGCCCGATCGTGGCCGCACTGGACTGGCTGCAGGGAACGCTGCTGGGCAATGTGGCGACGACCGTCGCGGTCATCGCCGTCGCGATGATCGGCTTCATGATGCTGACGGGGCGCATGAACTGGCGCTTCGGCGCAACGGTGATCCTGGGCTGCTTCGTCCTGTTCGGAGCAAGCGCCATCGTTTCCGGCATCCAGACCGCCGCACAGGTGGCACGATGAGCCTCGGCCGATCCACCGTCTTCCGCGCGCTGACCCGCCCGCAGATGTTCGCGGGCGTGACATACAGCTATTTCGTGCTGAACCTGGCGGTGACGACCGAAGTCTTTCTGATCAGCCATAGCTTCTGGTCGCTTGCCGCGGCGGTCGTCGGGCACGGCGTCGGATACGTCGCGTGCCTGCGTGAGCCCCGCATCTTCGACCTGTGGCTGACCAAGGTCAGCCGCACCCCGCACGTTTCCAACTGGAAGCGGTGGGGCTGCAACAGTTATACGCCATGACGAGGGGAAGGCGCATGCCGAGATGGCTTGGCCCCGCTGCATGGGGGCGTCGCGAAGCCAAAGCGGGGGACCGGCTGCCTTTCGCCCGCCACCTCGATGAAAACACCATCCGGCTGAGGGACGGTGCCCTCATGCAGATGATCCAGGTACCCGGCCTGCCGTTCGAAACCGAGGACGCGCTCTCGCTCGACCACCATCTTTCGGTTCGCGAGACGATGCTGCGGTCGGTTCTGGATGCCCGGTTCGTCGTCTACCACCATGTCATCCGCCGTCGCGTGCGCGTCGCGCTGGAGGGTGAGCCGGAGGTCGCCTTCGCCTCGTTGCTTCAGCAACGCTGGCAGGATCGGCTGGATCACCGCCAGCTCTTCGTCAACGAGCAGGTGCTGACGATCGTCCGGCGGCCGGCGCGGGGAAAATCCGGTCTGCCCGATCGCCTGAGCAGGCGCATGTCGGGCCGGGTGCAGGAACCCGCACACGCCGATACGCGGGCGCTCACCGCCGCCGTGACCGCGCTGGAAACGGCGCTGGAGCCTTATGGCGCGCGCCGGCTCGGCCTTTATGACGGGCCGGGTGGGCGCTGCTCGGAACCGCTCGAGCTTCTGTCCGCGCTCTACAATGGCGAGATGCGGCCGGTGCTGCTTCCCGGCGAGCAGGTCGATCTCGGTCACCATCTGCCTTATGCACGGGTCAGCTTCGGTCTCGACACGATCGAGACGCGCCGGCCGGACGGGCGCTCGTTCAGCGCGATCCTGTCGGTCAAGGATTATCCCGACACGACGCGTGCCGGGATCATCGACAATCTTCTGAGACTGCCGTTCGAACTCACTCTGACCGAAAGCTTCGCCCCGGCGGACCGGCAGTCCGCTCGCGAGCGCATCGATCTTGCTCTGCGGCGGTTGCGGTCCGCCGACGAGGAGGCCGGTGCCGAGCGCAGGGAGATGCTGGAAGCGCGCGATGCCCTTGGCGCGGGCCAGGTCGGCTTCGGCGACCACCATCTGTCGTTGCTGGTGCGATCGGATGATCTCCCCGCGCTCGATGCCGCCTGCGCCCAGGCCGGGGCGGCCCTGGCGGACATCGGCGTCATCGCGGTGCGCGAGGACATCAATCTCGAACCCTGCTTCTGGGGGCAGTTTCCGGGCAACGAAGCCTATCTGGCCCGCAAGGCGCTGATCTCCAGCGCGAATGCGGCGGGATTCCTGTCGCTGCACGGAATGGCCGGCGGGCGGGCGACCGGCAACCATTGGGGGCCAGCCGTGACGGTCTTCGAAACGACCAGCTCGACGCCCTATTTCTTCAATTTCCACGAGAGCGATCTCGGCAATTTCACGGTCATCGGCCCTTCCGGATCCGGCAAGACGGTCGTCCTGAATTTCCTGGTCGCGCAGGCCCAGAAGTTCGCACCGCGCACCATATTCTTCGACAAGGATCGCGGTGCCGAGATATTCCTGCGCGCGAGCGGCGGTCACTATGCGCGGCTGGTGCCCGGGCAGCCGACCGGCTTCAACCCGCTCGCGCTCGAGGATAACCCCGTCAATCGCGGTTTCCTGCGGGAGTGGCTGGCCGTTCTGCTGGGCGTGAAGCGGCACGACGAACGGGCTACGATCGCCGCTGCGGTGGATGCCTGCTTCGATGGCGATCCGGCCTTTCGCCGCCTGCGCTATTTCGCCGAATTGCTCGGCGGCGGCCGACGGCCGGAAGAAGGCGATCTCGCTTCGCTGCTCGCGCCTTGGATCGAGGGCGGCGAACATGCCTGGATGTTCGACAACGCCACCGACGCGCTCGACATGTCCGAGAACATGCTTGGCTTCGACATGACGTCCCTGCTCGACAGCCCCATGCTGCGCACGCCGGTGATGATGTATCTCTTCCACCGCATCGAGGAGCGGCTGGACGGCGAACCGACGCTCGTCCTGATCGACGAAGGCTGGAAGGCGCTCGACGACCCCGTGTTCGCGGCGCGGCTGCGCGACTGGCTGAAGACGCTGCGCAAACGCAACGCCCTCGTCGGCTTCGCCACGCAGTCGGCCCGCGACGCGCTCGACAGTCGCATTGCCTCGGCGATCGTCGAGCAGACGGCGACGATGATCTTCACGCCCAATCCGAAGGCCAGGGCGGAGGATTATTGTCAGGGCTTCGGCCTGTCCGAGCAGGAGCTCGATCTCATCCGGCAGTTGCCGATCCACAGCCGATGCTTTCTCGTCCGGCATGCCAACCATTCCGTCGTGGCGAGGCTCGATCTCGGCGACCAACCCGATCTGCTCACCGTCCTGTCCGGTCGCGAAGCGAGCGTGCGGCGCCTGGATCAGCTGCGGAGCGAAGTCGGCGACCGGCCTCGCGACTGGTACGGCCTGCTGACGGGGGGCGCCTGGCCGGGACAGGAACCGGAGCCGGACCAGGATTATGCAGAGGCCGCGGAATGAATTGCCCGGCATTGCGGATGAGCGACTCTTCCGGCTTCGCGAGCGCGCTCAACATGGTCGACTGCCGGAGCGGACAGGCCATCGCTGGTGCTTTTTCTCGGCTTTTCGGGACACAGGGCGCGCTGCTGCCGGCACTGACCATCCTGCTCACCCTCTATGTGGCGATCTTCGCCATCGGGCTTCTGACGGGACGGAGCCGCCTGGGGATTTCGGCGCTCACCCCCCGCATGCTCACGCTCGGGATGGTGCTGACCTTCGCGACAAGCTGGGCCGCCTACCAGAATGTGGTCTGGACGCTCGCGGCGGGAGCCCCCGATCAGGTGGCGACGCTGATGACCGGAAGCCACGGGTCGGCAACCGGCATGTTCGCCCGCGGGCTGGATCGTGTCTTTCGCGCCATCGCCGTCGCTGCTCAGGAACAGCAGGCGCATCCCGCCGCGGATCTCTCCAAGAGCGCGGTTCCCGGAGCGGAGGCGGGGATGCCCTCGGGCAGCTCGCTGCTATGGCTATCCGCCATCATCCTGCTGCTGAGCACGGTGGGGGCGCTGATCACCGCCAAGATCGCCTTGGCCGGATTGGTCGCGCTTGGCCCGCTGTTCGTCGTGCTTGCACTCTTCCGCTCCACTTGGGGCCTGTTCGAGGGATGGCTGAAGAGCGTCGTATTCCTCATGCTCGTTCCCCTGTTCGTGGTGCTGATCGGCGGCGGGGCGCTCGTCATGATCATGCCCGTGATCGCCAGCACGGTGAGCGGGCATGACGACGACATCAGGCGTGCCGCCGTCATGCTGTTCCTGGCGGCCTGCATCTACTGCGCGCTGATCCTGATGGTGATCAAGATGGCCGCCACCATCGTAGGGGGGTGGCGCTTCCCGATCTCGCCCTCGCCGCGCTCGGTCGACGGGTATCGGGCTGAGGGACCTCCGCAGGGTGCGCAGGTGCATACCCGTCATGCCGGGCCTGGGAATCCGCGTCCGATGCTGGATGATCGGGTTCGCTCAATGTTGGGCGCGCTGCCCTCCTCAATGCCCGCCGATCGCCGTTCGGCGATACTCACCAGCACCGTTACGCGTTTGGAGCAGGGCGCCCCCGCCGGGCCTTCCGCTGCGGCTTCGGCAAGCCCCGACCGCGCCTCGGCCATCGGCCGCCGCTTTCGCGCGCCGGTGCATGTCATCGACAAGGACCGTTTGACTTGAAATCGCTTCCCATCCTGCTGGCTGCCATGGCTTTCGTCGATCCGGCGCTGGCCGATCCGAGGATCGCTACGCTGGGCTATGATCCATCCGCCATCGCGTTGGTGAACGGCCGGGTCGGCATCCAGTCCACCATCGCCTTCGCGCCCGACGAGCATATCGAAAATGTCGCTGTCGGGGATTCCGCCAGTTGGCAGGTGACGCCGAACAAACATGCCAACCTGCTTTTCGTGAAGCCCGTGTCCGCCACGGCCCGGACGAACATGACCGTTGTCACGGACAAGCGGACCTATCTGTTCGATCTGGTCACCCGTACGAGAGAGGCTCCGATCTATTCTCTGCGCTTCACCTATCCCAAGGTCGTCAGCCCGCCCGTGGTCGCTACTGCGGCTTCTCCGGCAGCCGCGAACTTGCCCACCGTCACGCCCGATGCGCTGAATTTCGCGTGGAAACCGTCCGGCGCGAAAGGCCTTCTGCCTGGCCGCGTCTTCGACGACGGGCGGTCGACGTGGCTGCAATGGGCCAAGGACGTGCCGCTCCCGGCGATCCTGACCGAGGGACCGGAAGGCGATGAGGGGCCGATGAACTATTCCGTCCATGGCGATTATGTCGTTCTCGACAGCGTTCCCGGCCAGATCATCCTGCGACGAGGACATGCCGTCGCACGCCTGACCTCCGTCCGGGCGCCCGACGCCGCCGTGGAGAAACGCCGAGGTGCCGACCGACGCGGGAACACGTCCCGCCTGCCGGCGGGCACCGTTGCGGATGCCCGCCCATGAGTGACACTCCTGTATTTCCGGCCATGGGCACTGGGACCCAAGTCGCCTTGGTCGATCCGCGCACCCATGCGTCGTCCGATGCTTTGGTGCTGGCCAGCCAGAACGCCTATCCTGTCGTCGCGAACAGCACCCGGCGCACGAACGCCGCGGGCTTGCTCACCGGAGGCGTGATCGCTGCCTTGCTGGGGGGGCTGACTTTCGCCTCTCTGGTCAGCCATCGGACGCGTGTGCCGGTACCTCCGTCATCCGTGCCGGAGCCGAGCCAGGATGTGATCCGAACCGTGCCGCTACCCTCTCCGGCGCCGCCCGAAGGCGATCGGGCGATACCCGTCGTCAACGCCAATCCCGTTGCCGCGCATCAACCGCCCCTCCAGGAGGCGCCCGCCGGCGTGGACGCCGCCCACTCCGTCGCTCTGGTGTTCGATGGATCGACACCCGTCGAGGCGGGAACGGCTGGCGCTGGCGGCACCAAGCAGCCCGCGCGCCCGGACGCCGGCACCAACGAGAACGACCAGTTCGCCGTGCGGATCGCGGGCGAGGGCGACGACACCGCAACGGCCGAGCGGATGAGCGATCCCGGCATGACGGTCGGACAGGGAACGATCGTCCCCGCCGTGCTGGAGACGGCGATCGATACGGATCTGCCGGGCTATGTCCGGGCGTCGGTGACCAGCGACATCCGATCCTTCGACGGTTCCCGCGTCCTGATCCCGCGTTTCTCACGCGTGATCGGTCAGTATAAATCGGGCCTTCAGGCTGGGCAGACGCGGGTCTACATCGTCTGGCAAAGACTGGTACGGCCGGATGGCGTGACGATCGCCCTTGCATCCCCGGCGATCGATTTTTCGGGGCGGACGGGGCTGGGCGGCGAGGTCGACAGCCATTTCCTGAAGCGCTTCGGATCGGCCGCCTTGTTGTCCGTCGTGGGCGGATTGACGGCGATCGGAAACGCCTCCGTTGTCCTGTCCGGGGGGCAGAGCGCGGCGAGCGTCGCGGCGCAGCGGGATACGCAGATCCCGCCCACAATCCGCGTTCCGCAAGGCCAGCCGATCCGGATATTCACCGCTCGCGATCTCGATTTCAGCCCCTCCGGCATGGCGAACGAAAAGTGACTCTCGCCGTCGTGCCGGATGCCTCTGCGCGTCTTCCCGCCCAGGGGGTCTATCTCGAATCCTATCTCGCGCCCTTCTCGCCCTGGCTCGAACGTGACGACGTCAGCGAGATCCTGGTGAACCGACCCGGCGAGATCTGGATCGAATCCGCCAACGCCGCGCGGATGGAGCGCATCGCGTTGCCGGAGATCGACGATCGCCACCTGGCCCGTCTCGCGGGACAGGTCGCGAGGATCAGCCATCAGGGCATCAATCGTGCCGCACCGCTGCTGGCCGCCACCCTGCCGGGGGGCGCCCGCGTCCAACTCGTCGCGCCGACTGCGACGCGCGGTCATTGGGCCATGGCGATCCGCCGTCACCGTCTGGTCGATCTGCCCCTTTCGGCCTACGATCATGGCGCGCTGCCCGAAATCGCGCGGGAGGAGCCGATCGATCACCGATCCGATCCGATCGGCTATCTGCGTCGGGCCGTCAGGGATCGGCGGACCATCCTGGTGTCCGGTGGCACATCCACCGGCAAGACCACGTTTCTCAATGCGCTGCTCGGCGAAGTGCCGGCCGCGGAGAGGGTTATCCTGGTGGAGGATACCCCGGAAATCCGCCTTCGCCATGCAAACGCGCTCGGGCTCGTGGCGGTGAAGGGCGAGCTTGGCGAAGCGAGGATCGGCGCGGATGACCTGCTCCAGGCGGCCCTGCGTCTCCGCCCGGACCGTATCGTCGTCGGCGAGTTGCGAAGCCGCGAAGCCGTGACGTTCCTGCGGGCGATCAATACGGGGCATCCCGGCTCGTTCTCGACGATTCATGCGAACAGTCCTGCCGCCGCCCTGGATCAACTCGGCCTCATCGTCATGCAATCGGGGCTGGGCCTGTCCTATGCCGACACCATCGCCTACGCCCGGCGGATGATCGACGTCGTCGTGCAACTGGGGCGTGTCGATGGCCGGCGCTGCATCGTCGCGATCGAGGCCGTGTCGATCGATCCCGTTCCATTGGAGGTAATTCGAGGCGCTTAATCATAAGGTATCTTCCCCATAAGACGAAGCGACAGATTTTTGTCGTCGTGTTCTTCTTCCGAACTGAAGCCGTCATCTAAAATGCCGGATGACTTCAGCATCGGGGGATTGCCATGAAGTTTCTGATCACCGGAAACATGGGCTATGTCGGGCCTTCCGTCGTCAAACAGTTGCGGGAGCGCTATCCGGACGCGACAATCGATGGCGTTGATGTTGCCTTCTTCGCTCAATGCCTGACGACACGCCGCGCAATTCCGGAGAGGCATCTGGATCGGCAGTATTTTCGCGATGTGCGGGACCTGACCGAGAGCGATCTCGCCGACTATGACGCGGTCATCCTGCTCGCGGCGATCTCCAACGATCCGATGGGCGAGCGTTTCAGCGACATCACACTCGCGATCAACCGGGACGCGGCCGTCGAGATCGGCTATGCGGCTTCGCGCGCCGGGGTGCGCAACCTCGTCTTCGCATCCAGCTGCAGCGTCTATGGCGTCGCGGAAGGCGGTGCTCGGCGCGAGG
Source organism: Sphingomonas oryzagri (assembly GCF_029906645.1). NCBI lineage: Bacteria > Pseudomonadati > Pseudomonadota > Alphaproteobacteria > Sphingomonadales > Sphingomonadaceae > Sphingomonas > Sphingomonas oryzagri. The sequence continues at coordinate 2,185,602 of NZ_JARYGZ010000001.1, read as the reverse complement.
ATGATCCGGTCAATCCGATGACGGCCTACGCCATTTCCAAGATTGGGGCAGAACAGGGCCTCGCCGGGATCGGCGGGGACATGACGATCACCTGCCTGCGCTTCGCGACCGCCTGCGGCATGTCCGATCGGCTGCGCCTGGATCTGGTCTTGAACGACTTTGTGGCGGGCGCGCTCACCACCGGGCAGATCACGGTGCTCTCCGATGGAACGCCGTGGCGGCCGCTGATCGATGTCGCGGACATGGCGCGCGCCATCGAATGGGCGGCGACCCGGCCGGCGAGCAACGGCGGTCGATATCTGGTGGTGAATGCCGGGGCGGACAGCGCCAATTATCAGGTTCGCGACCTGGCGTGCGCCGTGGCCGGTGCCGTCGAGGGTTGCACCGTCTCGATCAACGAGCAGGCGCCGGTGGACTCGCGATCCTATCGCGTCGATTTCAGCCTGTTTGCGAAGCTGGCGCCCAACCATCTTCCCCAGGTGACGCTGACGGACTCGATCGCCAATCTGGTGGCGGGACTGCGCGACATCCATTTCGCGGACGAGGATTTCCGGACGTCCGATTTCATCCGCCTGCAGGTTCTCAAGAGCCTGATCGCGCGCGGAACACTGTCGGACGACTTCGGCTGGGCCGATTGGAAGCCGAGTTCGAAACCCAAGGTTCTCGAGGAGATTCACGCATGAAGGCGGTTCTTCTGGCCGGCGGGTTCGGTACCCGACTGAGCGAAGAGACGGCGATCACCCCGAAGCCCATGGTGGAAATCGGAGGCAAGCCGATCATCTGGCACATCATGAAGATGTATTCGCACTATGGCATCCGGGATTTCGTCATTCTCGGCGGTTACAAGGTGGATTACATCCGATCCTATTTCCTGAATTATCAGGCGAAGAGCTGCGATGTCTCGATCGATCTGCGCAGCGGCCGGGTCGACTGGTTGAGCTACGCGTCCGATGACTGGCAGGTGACGATCCTCGACACCGGGCTCGAAAGCATGACGGGAGGGCGCATCAAGCGCGCTCGCCATCTCCTGCAGGACGGCCCCTTCTGCCTGACCTACGGCGACGGCGTCGCGAACGTGAACCTCGCCGAGCTGATTGCCGCGCACAAAGCCTCTGACGATTGGTGCACGCTCACCGCCGTCACCCAACCGGGCCGCTTCGGGGCGCTGCGTGTCAGCGATACGGGGCGACAGGTCCACGGGTTCAGCGAGAAGGGCGCCACCGATGGCGGTATGATCAACGGCGGCTTCTTCGTCTGCAGCCCCGAAATCTTCGACCTGATCGACGGCGACGACACGGTGTTCGAAGCCGAGCCGATGAGCCGGCTGATCGCCCATGGCAAGCTCGGCTGCCACATCCACACCGGTTTCTGGCAAAGCATGGATACGCTGCGGGATCGACACGTGCTGGAGGCGCATTGGGCGAGCGGCCGGGCACCCTGGAAGATCTGGCCGGATGTGCGCGAACCCAATCTGTCGATCTTGCGACGCTCGGCATAGCGAATGTGCGTCGGCCCTGTGTGCGGCCGATCTCCTAGCATGACTGATTTCCGCAAGCATGGAAGCAACGATGATCTTCGAACCATCGAGGCTGGAAGGGGCTTTCCTCATCCGGCTGGACCTGCATCATGACGAACGTGGCGCATTCGCGCGGACGATGTGCCGGAGGGAACTGGCCGAGCATTCGATCAGCGAAACCTTCGTCCAAGAGAATATTTCGCTATCCGCGCACGCCGGCACCATCCGTGGCATGCATTTCCAGCGTCCGCCCTACGGCGAGGGAAAGCTGATCCGATGCATCAGGGGCGCCGTCTACGATGTGATCGTCGATGCGCGCCGCGGTTCGCCGACCTATCTCCAAAGCCAATCCTATGTTCTGGACAGCGCGACTAGGGATCAACTCTATATACCGCGCGGATTCGCGCATGGATTTCAGACTCTGGTCGATGATGTCGAGATGACCTACCTGATGACCGACTTCTACCGGCCCGGCGCCGAGGCGGGATTCCGGTTCGACGATCCGGTGCTGGGGATCGAATGGCCACTTCCGGTGGGCCCGATCTCGCAGAGGGACCTGGGCTGGCCACCGCTGGCCGGCGCGATCGCCCCGGCGGCATAGTCGTTGCGCGATCGACCCGGCCCAGGCGAAGGATAGGACAATGGCCGATACCGATGTCGTTGTGATCGGCGCCGGCGTGATCGGGCTCGCCATCGCGCGCCGGATGGCACAATCGGGCCTCGACGTGATGGTCCTGGAAGCCAATTCCGCGATCGGGATGGAAACGAGTTCCCGCAACAGCGAAGTGATCCACGCCGGGCTTTATTATGCGGGATTGCCGCTGAAATCGTCGCTGTGCATCGCCGGCCGGAAGATGCTCTACGATTATTGCATCCAGCGAGACGTGCCGCATCGGCGGATCGGAAAGCTGATCGTGGCTTTCTCTGATCGGGAGCTCCAGGCGCTGGAGGACATCCATCGGCAGGCATGTACGGCCGGGGTCGACGATCTGGAGATGCTGGACCGTTCCCGCGCCCGCGATATGGAGCCGGAGCTGGCATGCGCATCCGCGCTCTATTCGCCATCCACAGGCATCATCGACAGCCACGCTTACATGCTCGCGCTCCTGACGGATGCCGAGGCGGCGGGCGCGCAACTCGTCAAGCGCACCCATGTCTCGGCTCTCGCGCGCAGCGATACCGGCGACTGGCGGGTCTTCATCGAGGGGGAGTACGATGCGGTCGTATCGGCTCGTTTCGTGGTGAACGCCGCCGGACACGGAGCCTGCGAACTCGCGAGCAGGATCGAGGATCTGACCCCGCACCTGGTGCCGACCCGCCATTTCGCGCGGGGTTCCTATTTTCTCTATCATGGCCGGGTGCCATTCTCCCACCTCATCTATCCGGTTCCGGTTCCCGGCGGGCTGGGGACGCACCTCACGCTCGACATGGGTGGACAGGCGCGGTTCGGGCCGGACGTCGAGTGGATCGACAGCCTCGATTACAGCGTGGACCCGAACCGGGCCGATCGGTTCAGGGCCGCTGCCGCCCGGTTCTGGCCGGGGTTCCGCGCCGATTTGCTGCAACCGGATTATTGCGGCATCCGGCCGAAGCTGGGTGGGGCGGGGGCGCCGGCGTCCGACTTCCAGATCCAGGGGCCGGACGATCACCGCCTTGCCGGCCTCGTGAACCTTTACGGCATCGAATCTCCGGGGCTCACCGCATCGCTGGCGATCGCCGAGGTCGTTGCCGCCCGGCTCGGCATCGCCAACTGAGATGGCCTGGCGTCGCGCAGCCGTCGGCGCTCCGATAATCATTTCGATGGTCGGGATAATCCGGATGCGTGGCCGTTCGCCAATAAGCGGATGTTGGCGAAGCGTCGCGCCCGGTTAGGCTCACGGATAGCGTGGCCGGCTTCGATCGTGGCCCGGCTCGACCATGACCGCACAGATGATGCCGCGACGCGAAACCCGCGTCCGTGATGCCAGGGGGATTTATGCAGACCGATCCACAAGCATCTGTTGTCTGGTGGTGGCGAGGCGCGGGGCAGGCAGGAGCGGCCGGAGATGTTCGTGCCAGTGCCGGTGCACGGGATGCGGGGCCATCGGCGGCACGACGCGTCCGAAACTACGAATCCATACAATATCTGCGCGGTATTTCGGCCGTGATGGTGATATTCTATCATGCGGCCATCCAATCGGCCGCGATATCGGGATTGTATGTCCCGGCCTCAGGCAAATTCGGCGTCGACATATTCTTTGTCATCAGCGGATTCGTCATGTGGACCGGGGTATCCGGCCGCCCGACGAGCCCCGTCATATTCCTCAAGAAACGGTTCTGCCGGATCGTGCCGCTTTACTGGGGCTTCACGCTGATCGCCGCCTTGATTGCGCTCCTGATGCCGGGGCTCCTCCGTTCGACGATCTTCAGTCTTCCGCATCTGGCGGCGTCGCTCGCATTCATCCCCTGGATCAACCCGGCCGCGTCGAGCCCTGAATTGATCGAACGATTGACGCCGGTCGTCACTCCGGGGTGGACGCTCAATTTCGAGATGCTCTTTTACGCCATGTTCGCGTCGATCCTGATGTTGCCGCGATACCTGATGTTCCTGGCGCTATGCCTGGAAATGGTGTTGCTGCACTATTGCGCCGTCGCGCTCGGGGGGCAGGCACCGCTTGCGCAATTCTATGCGCAGGGCGTGATGTTCGAATTCCTGTTCGGGGTGGCTGTGGCGATCATCAATGCCCATTACCGGCCGCCGATGCGGCTCATAGCCGTAGCTCTCGTTCTGGCGGCGCTTCCCGTCCTCCTCTGGGCCGATCTGGTCCAGCCGGTCGAGAGTCGGTGGCTGTGGCTGGGCATTCCGGCCGCCGTGCTGGTCGCCGCGCTGGTCAGAATGGAAAATGCGGGCTGGATGCCACGGGCGGATTGGCTGGGCCGGATCGGCGCCGGAACCTACAGCATCTATCTGAGCCACGTCTTCGTCATCGCCGCTGCGAGAATAGTCATCCAGCTATCGGGAGCGGCAGGGTGGATGATGCAGCCGCTCGTCTTCGTACCGCTTGCCATCGTGGCGTCGGTCGGTGTCGGCATGTGCGTCCATTATCGGATCGAGCGGCCGGTCACGGCCTGGTGGAGCCGGGCGCTGGGTGTCGCATAGGCTGCTTCTCGCGGAGCGGTCGCCGGCTGGAGCGGATCCGAAGCGGTGCAGGCGCCGCGCCGCATATATCCTGCAAGTAGCCACAAGGGGGCCGCGATCTTGATTGTATAGACCGCGTTGCCGCCGATGAGCAGGTTCATGAAAAAGAAGATGCCGATGCCCCAGCTGCATCGTTTGCGATCGGGCGATGTCGCCGGAACGATCAATGCGATATAGAGCCACACGGCGATCGCTCCGAAGATCGAAGCCGCATAGAGCGTGTAGGAATAGCCGCTGTCGGGAAAGGTATCTGCCGCGGACACCGCGCGCAGGCCGAGCAGACCCTGGATATCCGTCTGGGAGAGCATCCTGATCGAGAGTCCGATACGTCCCGCGAGATCGTCCTCTTTCGAATCGCCCAGATGATACGTGACCGCCAGCGCGAGGCCGATCATCAGCAGCGGCAGGATGATGGTTCCAAATCGCGGTAACAGGGGAAAGAGAAAATATCCGGCCGCGCAGATGACGGCGATCGAAGATGCTGTTCTGGAGTTGTTCGATAGAAGGACGAACAGGATCAGGGCGATGCCGATGATCCTCTCATGGTGCTTGGCGCTGGACCAGACCGAAGTCAGGTAGATCGTGCAGAAGGTCGCAAAATTCGCCAGCGAGGTCTGCTCGAGAAATATCGAGGACGTTCTCGGGGTGGAGAAAATACCGTAGCTGAATCGTCCTTCGAATCCGAGCGCATTGCCGAACAATCCGGTATTGTCGAAATCGTTCTCGCCGAGGCTTCGCGTGTTGACGTAATAAGAGAAAGGATTGAACAGGTTGGAATAGGTCTTGATCGATACGATCTCGATGATCATGACGCTGCCCACCAGGATCACGCTAAGCATGAAGCAGGTCCGCAGCGTCGCCCGGCTGCATCGCAATCCCAGCATCGTGAATATGACGATATCGGCCACATTGCGCATCATGCCGATTACCGGCGTTTGATTGACGATCGAAAGCAGCAGCGTGCCCAGCAACGACCCGACGGCAAAGACCACGACCGGCGTGTCGAAGGGGCGAAGCCCGTCGGAAAGGATGAGCGCGGCTCCAGCGGCCAGGATCACGAATTCGATCAGCGCCACCTGCGTCAGCGATGCGGCGGAGACGTGCGCATTGGCGATTGCCAGCAGGGCGTTGTAACCGAGAGCAGCGAGCAGGATGATGACGATGCGGTAGTCGATTTCCGCTTCATTCGATTCCGTCCCGGATTTCACGTTCCCCGCTTCGCCGCCGCGGTCGGATCTGCTCCGCATGGGGGCAGAGGCGGGCGCCCTGCCAGCGTCTGGCATCGTGATATAGGGAGTCCACATTCGGTCGCCTCCGCAGATTTGTCCTTTCCCCGGAAGACGGCGCCGCCCCCACAAAACCGATCTGCTCGTGTTTCATGCTGGCAGCGCCTGTCTTCCGTTTCGTTGTCGACGGTAAATCGAGGCGATGCCAAGGTGCATTCGATTAAGATGAGGCGAGACGTTCATTCATCGGATATAGTTAGAAGGGATTAGGCGCCATCTTAAGGTCTATTGCGTCGGCCGATATGGCGTGGTCATTTTCCGGTACTTGCGGGGCAAGACGCGAGCACGGCTTTGCGCAGACGGGCATCTTGCAAAGAGCTTGGGATATCGACCAGCGGGGGATCGTGATGACGTCGGTGTGCGCAGTCGTCGTGACCTACAATCGCAAGCTGATGCTGGAGCGCTGCCTGACCGCGCTGGCGGCGCAGACGATCCCGGTTGAACATATCGTCGTGATCGACAACGGCAGTTCGGACGGAACCGCCGCGATGCTGGCGCAGCGCGAGGAGGCCAACCTGCTGGTGACGTCGCTGCCGGTCAATACAGGGGCGGCCGGAGGCTTCAGCACCGGCGTGAGGCGCGCTTACGAAACCGGCGCCGATGGCATCTGGGTGATGGACGACGATGTCTTTCCCGACCCCGATGCGCTGGAAGAATTGCTGCGGGCCCAGGCGAGCCTTGTCGAGCGGGCGGCGTCGTTCGCCTTCCTCGTGTCGGTGGCGCGGTCGTCCGGCGGCCAGCTCACCGAGGTTCCGGATATCGATCGCCGTCCCAACCGCATCGGTTTCCCAGGCTGGCCCGAACTGATCGAAGATGCGTTGATCCCGGTTCGCGGGGCGACGTTCGCGTCGATTCTGCTCCCGCGCGAGACGCTGCGGCATCACGGCTTGCCGATCGCATCGATGTTCATCTTCGGCGAGGATCGCGAATTCACGGTCCGCGTCACGCAGGATCGACCGGGCTTCCTGGTCGGCCGCAGCAAGGTGGTCCACGCACGCAAGATCGAGGGTGTGCTCGACATCTGGACGGAAACAGATCGGACGCGGCTGGGATACCAATGGTATCTGCATCGCAACACGACATCGACGGTGCTGAGATACGAACGCAAGCGGCAGTTCGCCTATCACCTGGCGCAGCAGGCCTATACCGCCTTGAAGCTCGCGATGCATGGCCGGTTGAAGCGATGCTGGGTCGTGGTCTCGGCGACATTTGCCGGCTTGCGCTTTCGCCCGGCCATCGAGGCGGTCGAGGGCTTCGCCAATCCGTCTCCATCGCAATCCCTGCATCAACCGTAGAGAGGTTAGGTCATGGAGGCATCGGCCCGTCCGGATTTCACGGGGTGCCGTGCACTGGTGACGGGTGCGGGGCGCGGGATCGGGCGGGCGATCGCGCGCGAGCTGGCTTATTGCGGGGCGGCCGTGCTCTGCGTGGCACGCACCCAGAGCGAACTCGATGAAACCGTCTCCGGCGCGGGCGACCGCGCGATCGCGGTTTCATGCGACATCGGCGATGCGGGCGCCGGCGACAGGCTGATGCACGAGGTGGCGCACCATCTCGGCGGCCTCGACATCCTCGTCCACTGTGCCGGCATCTTCGTGAGCGGGTCCCTCGAGCAGACTCCGCTGAGCGAACTGGATCGCCTCTACGCGGTGAATGTTCGCGCACCCTTCGCGCTGACGAAAGCGGCCCTGCCGGTGCTGATCCGAGAGCAGGGCCAGATCGTGTTCATCGGATCATCCATTGTCCGGGCGGCCAACCTTGCCGGGCGTGGTGGATATGCCGCGATGCAGGCCGCGTTCAAGGCACTGGCCGATGCGACGCGCGATGAGGTGAACGATCGTGACGTTCGGGTTCTGATGGTCACGCCGGGAACCACCGCGACGCCGCGGCAGGCGCGCATCTTTGCCCAGGCGGAACGCGAGTATCGACCGGAGCGCCTGCTTCAACCGGAGGATGTCGCGCAGATGGTATGCGCGGCGCTCAGCCTCCCGAGAACGGCGGAAGTCACCGACATTCAAGTGCGGCCAATGCTCAAGAGCTGATGGCGAGGCTGCGTATCTCAAGGGGGATTGGCATATGGCGAGGCAGGGTGCGATGGCGATGGAGCTGAACCCGATATCCTCGGCCGGCGAACAGACCGTCGGCGCGGACATCGAGGCGCTCGTCGGGCGGCTCTATCCGATCTGCCGCAGCATTACCGGCGACGGCGTCCGCAAGACGCTCTCCATCCTGTCGGAACATATCGCGATTCGTCGAATCGAAATCCCTACGGGGATGGAGGTGTTCGATTGGACGATCCCAGAAGAATGGAATATCCGCGATGCCTATATCGCCGATCTTTTGGGCCGCCGTATCGTCGATTTCGGCGCGAATTCGTTGCATGTCGTCAGCTACAGCGTGCCCGTTCACCAGATCATGAGCATGAGCGAGCTACGCCCGCATCTTCATATCCTGCCCGACCAGCCGGATCTCATTCCGTATCGCACGAGTTATTATAACCGGAACTGGGGTTTCTGCCTCAGCCGGAACCAGCTCGAGGCTATGGGAGACGGCCCTTTCGAGGTCCGGATCGATGCAACGCTGGAGCCTGGCAGCTTGACCATCGGCGAAATCTTCATTCCGGGCGAGATCGCCGAAGAGATCCTGATTTCGACCCACATCTGCCATCCTTCGATGGCGAACGACAATTGCTCCGGGCTGGCCATCGCGGCGTTCATCGCCGCCCGCGCGGAGCGGGCCGGTTTGCGCCACTCGTTGCGGGTGCTGTTCGTTCCCGGAACGATCGGGTCGCTGGCATGGCTTGCGCTGAACGACGCTGAGACATGGCGGATCGCGCACGGGCTGGTGATCACCGGACTGGGTGACCGGGGCGATTTCACCTACAAGCGCAGCCGGCTGGGAAATGCCAGGATCGACCGGGCGGCCGTGCACGTCCTGAGCGGATGTGGCGGCGATCCGAAGATCATCGATTTCAGCCCCTGGGGTTATGACGAACGGCAATATTGCTCGCCGGGCCTCAACCTTCCCGTAGGTCGACTGACCCGTTCGCCCCATGGCGAGTTCCCAGAATATCACAGTTCGGCGGACGATCTGACTTTCGTATCGGCGGAGGCGCTTGAGGAGGCCCTCGTCGCGATCGAGGACATCATCGCGGTGATCGATCAGGATCGCACCTATCGCTCGACGAATCAGAAGGGTGAGCCGCGCCTGGGCAAATACGGCCTGTATCGGACGGTCGCGGGGCAGAGCGGCAAGGTACCGGAAATGGCGATGCTCTGGGTGCTCAATCTCAGCGACGGGCGCAATTCGCTGCTCGATATCGCCCAACGCTCGGGGCAGCCTTTCTCGGAGATCAGGATGGCGGCCGATGCGCTCCATGGGGCGGGGCTTCTGGAGGATGTGTCGAAGCGAGCCGGGTGAAACGCGAGGCGATCGCCCGCAATCCGGTTACGGCGATGGCGGATGGTTCGCCCCCGCCGATAAGCGGGGGCGGTCCCGGCTCTCGTTCAGGCGGCCTGTCGCGTCAGCGCGTGGACGACATGGGGCGTCGGCATCGGGACGATGAAGCCTCCCCGGTACGCGGATGCGGAGACCACCTGGGCGATGATCTCATCGGAAAGATTCCAGGGCAGGATCATGATGAAGTCGGCATCCGATTCCGCGATCGCGCTCGGATGCAGGATCGGTATGTCGACGCCGGGCAGGAACTTCCCCTGTTTCGATGGTGCCCGGTCGACGGTGAAGTCGATCATGTCGGCACCGATGCCGCAATAGTTCAGCAGCGTGACTCCTTTGGCGGGAGCGCCATAGGCGACGATCCGCTTCCCCTCGGCGCGTATGCCGGTGACGAGATCGACCAGATGGCCTTTGAGGGTTTCGATCTGGCCGGCGAAACGCAGATAGACATCATCCCCGTCGAGCCCGTGATCGAGCTCTTCCTGCAGGATACGATCGACGTTCGCGGAAATCGGATGATCGGCGTCATCCCGACAGACGAAGAAACGGATCGATCCGCCATGGGACTCCAGTTCCTCGACGTCAAAGACACGAAGCCCTGCCGCACGGAATATCCGGCTGGCCGCGATCAGCGAGTGATAGGAGAAATGCTCATGATACATCGTGTCGAACTGGTTGCGCTGCATGAGGCGCAGGAGATGCTGGACCTCGATCGTGGCGACGCCTTCCGGCTTGAGGATCTTGCGGATACCGCTCGCGAAGCCGTTCACGTCGGGAATGTGGGCGAAGACGTTGTTCGCGGTCACGAGGTCGGCCGGGCCGCCGGATGATACGATCCTGTCGGCGAGTTCGGCGCCGAAGAAGTCCTGCCAGGTTTCGATGCCTTTCGCGCGCGCGGCGTCGGCAACGGATCCGCAGGGTTCGACCCCCAACGCCGACAGGCCATGCGCCTTCGAAAATTGCAGGAGATATCCGTCGTTGCTCGCGATCTCGATGTGCCTGGATCCGGGCGTGAGGTCGAAACGCGCGATCATGGCATCGACATAACGCCTCGCATGCTCGAGCCATGACGTCGATTCAGAGGAAAAATAGACGTAGTCGTCGCGGAAGATCTCGTCGGGATTCTTATAGTCGACAGTCTGTGCAAGCCTGCATTGACTGCAGACCATGACCTTCAATGGGGTAAGGCGCTCCGGAATGTTCTGCGTATCCGGCAGATCGTTTGCGATCGGCATCAACCCCAAATCGGCGAGGCAAATCTCCAGCTTGCTGTTGCAATGCCGGCACAAGGCGACGTGACTCTTCATGGCAGACCCCCGCATCGATTGAGAAATCGAGAGGTAGACAAACATGGAGCATGATGACGCGCAATCGAGCATGCCGATCTGTCGGGCATTATAAAGGGGGATGCGATGATGCGGATGGTGCCTAAAAAGGATGTGACACAGAGAAATTTCGATATCTCTGCATAATCCTTGTCGGTGAATTGATGCCGAGTATCGCTGCGATCTCCATTTCTGTGATCCCTGTGGGGTCTGGAGATTCGCGGGGACCAAGGGCCACTTTGATCATTTCGCCGCGGGCGACCGTGCGTGTTCGTCGTCAGCACCAATGGCACAGAGTAGCGACTGGGAAATAAGGAGGGTTTGGGCTTCGTCGCAGTGACGAAGGAATTTCTCGACAAGCCATTCCCTGCCGAGGCGGATCTGGCCACGACATTCATCGTGAGTCGCACGGTGACGCGCGAGGCGGTCGAGATGCAGACGGCCAAGGATTGCTGAGCGCGCGGCCACGGCAAGGGGCGATCGTCGAACCCGAGACGGCCTGGAGCCTGTTCGACACCGATGTCCTGCACTGGCGTCTGGAACGGAAGTTTTCACTAACCCCGCTGCGGCAGTTTACCGAGTTACGCGCTGCTATCGAGCCGGCGGCGGCGGAACTCGCGACAGGCGACAGGATGAAACACCGGCGCCATCCTTGGCGAGGCGCTTGACGGGATCGTCGCGCGCATCCCGGCCGATCATTCATCTTGGCGCCGGGTAAAGCGATGTCGAAACAAATATCTCAGGAAATATCGACAACTCTGTCGCCCTGATATTTCAGGATTTTATAGTAAGCATACCAATCCACATCGAGCACCGGCAGTGGCGAAGTGCCTGCGGGATCTGTCACCCACGTCCGGAACGCAACCAACTGCGCCCGCGTGGACGCAACGTTGGTGAGCCAATCTCCACGCCACCAATGCTGCCATTTGCCATAGGCGCCGAACGCTCGATAGCGATCAAGCTCGTCGATCTGGGCGATCGCCGCCGCGGTGGCGCGTATTGCATCGCCTGTTCGGCCGGCACGCGCCGCTATCACTGCCTCGCAGACGCGCATCAGCATGGCGTTGCTGTTTCGATTGGCGGCAATCATGGTGAGAACGGCGTAGCGGAAATATGCGCGCCGCTTCGGTGGCACCAGCCGTTCGATTGGGAGGGCCATGCCGAGCAGCGTGTCCCAACGCCGTGCAGCCGATCTGCAACTCGGCAGCTCGCGAGCGATCGTCGCGTCGATCCATTTGCCGGGGTCGGCATCCTTTTCATCATACAGCTGCATCGCGCGCCATTTTGGCGTCTGGCCGAACGAGCGATAATAAGGCGGGTTGACCATGGCGCGGAGCAGGAGTTCCCGCGCCGTCTGGTGATAATGCTGGTCGCCCAATTCCATGCCGTCGCCGTAATTCTTGCCTGCAGGCGCATGAGGGATGGCTGCGAAATAAGCCTCGTAGAAGTCCGCGAGCGGCGCGGCGGCCTTCGGCCCGAACTGGATCGTCGCCCAGTCTCGGTAATAGTCCTCGGCGTTTCGATCCGGCCTTGTGTCTCCCCACGCCAGATCCATCGTGAATTTGGCGGTCATCGTCACGGCTCGCAGGTCGCTGACGTTGACCAGTGCGAAGCGTGTCGCGCCGGCCTTGATGAAGCGTTCGAATTCGGAACGGATGCGCTCGGCCGGGACCATTTCCGAGAGCTGGTTCGCCCGTCCGTTGAGCATGGCGACGTGATAATAAAAGCCCTGGCCCCGAGACACCTGCCCATCGTCGCGAACCAGGCCCCATCCCTCGTCCGGCCAGGCGATGATGACTTCCGGCGGGAGTTGCAGATGACCCGCCCGCATCAGCCGGGCGCCTTCGGACCAGAGATTGGTGACGAACTTCGCGTCGGGAAAACGATCGCGCACGATCCGCATCTGCTCGGCAATCGCCTTCGCGATGATCGCGCCCATCTTCTGGTCGCTGCCGGCGACACTGGGGTCGTGCGCGGAATAGGGCATGTCGGACAGGCCGCGCAGGCCGACCGTCCACAATATCTCCTGGTCGCGGTCATAGAGATCGACCGCGTTGCGCCACGCATTACGCAGCACGTCCGGGTGATCGGTGAAGTTATAGGGCGCATGTTCCGGCCAGCGCGCGGCGTTCATTCCGACCGGCGTCGCATGATGCTGATTGACGATCAGCCCGCGGGCGCTGGCCGCCTTGATCTGGAGGTCGTCGGGAAACGGCCAGGTGCTGGGCACTACCATGTTGGCCTTGAGCCGCAGCAGCGTTTCGTAGACCTTGTCCATCACGGCCGGCGCGATGTTGGTCTGCTCGTCCGCGCGCGCCGGTGCCCAACCGGTCAGTTGATCCTCGTCGTTGGTGAAGAAGCCCCGATACTCGATGAGCGGCGTCGGGAACGTCCGTTCGGTGCCGTCGGCCATGTCGATCCCGGCGCGCGGTTCCGGTATCTGGTCGGTCCAGAAATACATCGGATCGACGCCCAGATAGTCCTGGCTGAATTGATAGACGGCGTAGATCGTGCCGCGCAGGTCTGCCCCCGTCAGCGTGATGGCCTGTCCGCGCCGCCGCAGCGAAAAGCTCTCGCGGTCGCCGGGCCTGGTTTCGATCTCGATCAGGAGGCCGCCTCTCGTGGCGGGCTGCGAAGCGAATACGGGCGGGGCGCCGAGCACCAGTTCGATATCGCGGGCGAGGTCCTTCGCGGCCGTCAGCACGGGTGCGGCGGGCGTGGACAGGCGGATCGTCACCGGAGGATGGGGCGCTGAAGGTCGCTTCCGGGCGGCGGCGGCGGCGGGCACCGCAGCCATCGATGCCATGACGGACAAACCCTGAACCACCTGCCGCTTGCTCAAACGCATGATACTGTGCCTGTCATTGTTCTGAACGATGGCGAGAGCCTCGATAGCGCGAAAAGCGCCGGCAGAAAAAAAAAGGCCGGGAGCGAAACCGCGCCCGGCCAGTGGGAGCCTAGAAACGCGCGCGGACACCCCATTCGAAGGTTCGATCGTAGGCGTTGACCGATTTCGGCAGGAGGGGCGTGGCATAATAATCGCTGAGCGTGTTGCGGGTCAGGTTTGTCGCATCGAACGTCATGGAGATGTTCGGTGTGAGATCGTAGCTGATCGAGGCATCGAGCTGGCCGATCGGCTTGGCGATCAGCGGCCGGTTAGCGGCATCTCCGGATGTCGTTTCGACATATTTGCTGCGCCAGTTGTAAGCGAGGCGGACCGAGATCGGACCTTTCTCATAGATGCCGATCAGGTTGTAGCTGTTCTTGGACAGGTTCTCCAGCGGCACACTCTGGCCGGGTATGGGACTCGGCGCATTGCTTTCGACATAGGTGTAGTTCGCCTGGATGCCAAAGCCGTCAAAGGGCGCCGGCAGGAAATCGAAGAACGTCTGATAGCCGACCTCCACTCCCTTTACGGTGCCATTATTTCCATTGGAGGGCCTGGTGATCAGGAATGGCAGACCATTGACTGTTTCCTCCGTCGAAATATTCTGGATGAAACCGTCGACATTCTTGAGGAAAGCCGCCGCGTACAGAATGTTCGTCCTCGACATGTACCATTCGAGTGAGAGATCGTACTGGTCCGCCTTGAGCGGCTTGAGGTTGGGATTGCCGGCCGTTCCGGTGAGGAAGGGGTAAGACAGGCTCTCCGCCGGGGTGAGCTGGCTGAAGCCTGGCCGCGTCACCACTTTGGAGACGGCCCCGCGAAGATAGAGCCTGTCGGTGAGCTTGGCCCGAATATTGGCGCTCGGCAGCCAGTTTCCATAGCTGCTGTTGGCGGTCAGCGGTGCGAAGCCGCCACCTGCCAGATTCTGGAATCCCGCGACGTTTTCCTTTGTCTTGACGTACCGCACGCCGGCATTGCCATCGAAATCGATTCCGAAGAGCGTGAAGGCATAGTTCGCCATCACATAGGCGGCGTAGGTCTTTTCGGTGATGTTGTAGAGCTGGGCAGGGTCGTTTGCCGGGGTGCCTGTGCTGAAACCGAGGATCCGCCGAGCATATTCGATGTTGCGGACCAGATCGATGCGGGGCAGCGCGAATTGCTGGAGGCTCAGATTGTAGTCGCCCCTGAACACCTGGTCCGGAGTCGTGGTCAGAAGCCCCGGAATGCTGCCGGGCAGCGGCAGGCTCTCATCTCCGCTGAGCGAATAATCGTTGGTGTAACCGCTGTGATGCGATGTGCGATCGGCGAAACGGACGCCCGCCTTGATGCTCGTGAGGATCGAGCCCATTTCGTACGTCGCGTCGAGACGGACGCTTTTTTCGTCACCCTTGTTCAAGTGATGCTCATCCTGAAAGTTATCGAAGCGATAGGCCGAGAAATCGTTGGGATCGAAACCGGATACCGACGGATTGGGAATGAAGTTTCCCAGGTCGAGCGTGTAGGACGGGGCGTTGGCATAGATGCCGATCTGCTTGAAGCTGTCCCAGCCGGAGCTGCTGGTATAGGTGCCTTCGCCGGATAGCTTGAGCCGGCCGACATCCCACTTCCCACCCAGAGCGAACTGATAGGTCGTATATGCGCTGTCCTGCGCGTAAGTTGCCGGCGCGAACTTGGCATTCGCATATGAGCCATATTTGAAATAGTTGGTGCCGTCATCGAAGGTGAACGGCGGCACCGCGGTCGCCGGCGACGCCCGGAACCCGCTTGTTCCGGTGCGGACGTAGGCCGTCAGATCGTCTTCGCGATTCGACTCGCGATTGAACATCCCGTCCAGATAGAATTCGAGATTGCTGGCCGGTTTCCATTGCGCCGAAAGATTGAGGCCCCAGCGTTTTCGGCTGCCATATGTGTAGCGTGTGCCTGCGTCCGTCACGGCGGTGATGGCATCGCCGGCATCCTGCACGCCATTGCCGTTCACATCGTAGAGATCGGTGCGGGTTTCGTAGGCGCCGGTGGCGTTGCGATAGGATCCGTAATGGCGCTGCTGATAGGCTCCGCTGACGAGGAGGCCGACTTCTCCGATGCCGGTATCCCAGCGGTTGCTGAGCAGCATGGAGACGCGCGGATCGACCTTCTTGGCGATGTCCCCATAGAAGCCCTTGATGGTGGCGGACTGCTCGCGTCCCGCAAAATCGAACGGGCGGCGAAGCCGGATATCGACGAGGCCGCCGATGCCGCCCTCGATCTGGTCGGCGGCGGCCGTCTTGTAGACGTCGATACCGGCGAGCATGGATGCCGGAATATCCCCGAGCGCGATGGTTCGGCCGGACGTCGTGAAGAAATTGCGGCCGTTGATCAGCTGCTGGACTTGCGACAGGCCGCGTATCGCGATGCCGGAGCCTTCGCCCTGGCTGCGCGTGATCTGCACGCCGGTCACCCTCTGGAGCGCCTCGGCGACGTTATTGTCCGGCAGCTTGCCGATATCCTCCGCGACGATCGAATCGACGATTTCCGCCGATTGCCGCTTTCTTCCGATCGCGCTTGCCAGGCTGGCACGAACGCCGCTGACCACGATCTCCTGACTGGCGGGTGCCGCTGCGGGATTCTGGGGCGAAGGGCTTGATCCAGGCGACGAGGCGCCAACGTCATTCGCCTGCTGTGCGAACGCCGCCGTCGTCGACAATCCGACAAGCAACGCACTGGAAGCCAGCAACAGCCCTTTGGTCATCTCACCCCTCCTTTAATTATCAGACCACGGCGCATAACTGGTCATCCACATTTAGTCGACAACATTTTTCATATTGGTCATATAAGTGGGGTCGGCAACGAGGTGGGATCCGCGATGGGGGAGGTACCGATGATCCAATCCCGTGGCTTTCATCGCCGACCGTGCCGCTGGTACGACCCAATTGCCCGTTTTCGACCGGCCCATCTTCTGGGGCGACCGAGCCGGGAAAGTCCGACTTCCCTCATCGACGGAGATGTGTTCCGTGCCCGACATGACTGACACCAACCGTCGCTTGTTCCTGCAGGCAGCCGTGGCGCTACCGCTGGGTGCCGTGCCGGCAATGGCTTCGGATCGGGCTGCGTCCGGCAACGGCGACAGGTTGCAGCGTGACCCGCTTCGTCCGTGCTACCATTTTCATCCGCGCGCCAACTGGATGAACGATCCCAATGGGCCGATCTTCTGGAAGGGATGCTACCACCTGTTTTACCAGTATAATCCGGAAGCTCCGGTCTGGGGCGCGCCGCATTGGGGGCACGCCGTCAGCAGCGACATGGTGCACTGGAGCCACCGGCCCGTCGCCCTCGCGCCAACGCCGGGCGGGCCGGATCAGGACGGTGTCTTTTCGGGCACCGCCGTGGTGACCGATGGCAGGGTATCGATGATGTATACCGCCGTCCATCGCGCCCCGCTGGACAAGGCCACGATCAAGGATGCCAAGCCTTGGCCCCTGCGCGAAACGCAGTGTCTGGCAACGGCGCGCGACGACAGCCTGGATGTCTGGGACAAGCGACAATCCCCCGTGCTGGCGTCCCCGCCGGAAGGAATGCTGGTGAACGGGTTCCGCGATCCCTCGCCCTGGCGGTACCGGGGTGGCTGGCTGGCCGTGCTGGGCAGCGGCCGGCCCGGACTGGGCGGCGCGATATTGCTCTACCGGTCGGACGACCTTCTAAACTGGGAGTTCGTGAAGCTGTTTGCCGAGCGGGCGGAGGATGCTGCGCTGGACCCCTGGGAGGTTTGGGAGTGTCCCGAATTCTTTCCGCTGGGCGATCGCCATGTCCTCATTTTTTCGACAGCCCGAAAAGCATTCTGGCAAAGCGGCCACTTCGACGAGCAGAGCCTGACCTTTCACCCAGAACGGTCGGGCATTCTGGATTATGGCGATTTTTATGCGCCGAAGACGCAGCTCGATGCGGATGGCAACCGGATCCTCTGGGGCTGGGTGCCGGAAACCCGTTCTGATGCGGAGAATCGCGCAGCCGGGTGGGCCGGGGCGATGTCGCTGCCGCGGCGACTGACGATGGACAGCGACGGGCGTCTTATCCAGTCTTACCTGCCCGCATTGTCGACGCTGCGCAGCCGCCAGCGTGTTTTTGGCCCCGTCCTTCCGGAGCGGCTGTCACTGGCGAGCGGTGCCGCCGAAATCCAGATCGACGTGCGGGAGGCCCGAGCCGATTTCGGGATAGAGATTGCCGATCGTGACGGAAGCCCTGCGATCATCTCGATCGCCTGGTTCAAGGACCGGCCCGAACTGCTCTGGATCGATGGCAGGCCGCTGGCGGTTGTTCCCGGCGCCGGAGACTGGGCGATACGGGTCTTCATCGATGGATCCATCGTCGAACTGTCGCTCGATGGTCGGGCCATGTGGACGCGCCGTTTCTACTATCAGGGGCCACAACGCGCGCCGGCGATCCGGACGCATGGCGCGGCGGGCAACCACATGACGATGCGGACATGGGACATATCGACGGCCGTGGCCTGATGCGTCCGTCGCACGCATCCCGTGGCCCCGGCTTTTTCGACGAAGCGGATTGGGTGGCTTGGGCCTGCGCGCCGCCCTTTACCGTCCGATCTGCCTTTGCCGGCCGACCGGAGCCGTGGGGACGTGCTTTGGTGCGAACGAAAATGGCCTATATTCAAGTCCGCTTCGCCGCCATATATTCGCCAGATTGGTCTAACGGGCGGGCGCATTGATGTCAGACAAGGGTGGCAAGCTCTATCGGCGTGTTTACGACGCGATTGCCGGAGACATTGCCGCAGGCTGCTATCGCATCGGCAGCCGGCTTCCTGCCGAACGGGATCTCACCGAGCGCTTTGGCGTGAGTCGTCCCACCATAAGGGAAGCGATGATCGCGCTGGAACTGCAGGGGCTGGTCGAGGCGCGCAAGGGCGCGGGGGTGTTCGTTCTGGCCACCAACACCGCCAAGCAGGCCGACGAACTCGATATCGGGGCCTTCGAGATCATCGAGGCACGGCGTCTGCTGGAAGGTGAAGTCGCAGCCGTCGCTGCCATGGAGATCAGCGACGAGCAGATAGCGGAGCTTCGCGCGTTGCTGGCCCAGATGGACCAGACCGACGAGGCCGCTGCCGAGGCGGCGGACCGCCGCTTTCACATCCTGATCGCCGAATCGACCGGCAATTCCGTCATCGCCGGCACGGTGACCGAATTCTGGGACATGCGGCACCGCTCCCCGCTGGCGCGGGAAACGCTGATGAAGGCCGGCAGCCTGGGCGTGGATGAGCGGCTGGCTGAACATGGCCATATCCTCGCAGCGCTCGAAGCGCGAGCGCCGGATGCGGCGCGCATTGCCATGCGAGATCATCTCAACCGCGTGATCGATCATCTGCTGACTGTCACCGAGACCGAGGCCGTGGAACGGGCAAGGGCCGAGGTGTCGCAGCGCCGGAAGGCTCTGGCGCGCCGGGCCGTGTAAGCGGCTCTAGCGCTTGTCCGCCGCGAACAGCATATCGCGCACGCGGCCGTCCATCAGCTCGCTATAGGCGGTCGTCAATACGGGGCGCAGCATCGGCACCAGCGATGCCGGAAACATCATATCGAGCGCGAGGGTCGCATCGACCCGCGCCTGCGCGCTCTGTGCCATCTGGATTACCGCCAGTCGCTTTGCCAATGGATCTGCCAGCACCGTCTCGCCACCATGGGCCACGCGCTCGCCGACCCAGCGCATCCAGGCCGCCAGCACCATCGTCAGCATAGGGGAGGCATCGCCCCGCTCCAGCCTCGAGACCAGCGGGGCGATGATCCGTTGAGGGAGCTTCTGCGTGCCGTCCATTGCGATCTGGGCGGTGCGGTGACGCAGCGCCGGATTTGCGAAGCGCGCCATCAACGCGGCACGGTAGCGATCGAGGTCCAGCCCCGGTGGCGGAGACAATGTGGTCACGCTTTCGTCCCACAGGCTTTCGACGAAGCGGCGCCCCTGTTCAAGCGCCACGAACTCGTGAACATGCTCGATGCCGATCAGCCCGCCCGCATAGGCGATCGCGGAATGAGCGCCGTTGAGCAGTCTTAGCTTTGCTTCCTCCCATGGCGCGATGGCTGTCGTAAGCCGGGCACCCAACGCGGCGAAGTCCGGGCGGGGGCTGCAGAAGCGATCCTCGATCACCCATTGGAAGAAGGGTTCGGTCTTCACCATAGCCCGGTCCTCGCAACCGATACGAATGGCGAGCGCGGCGACGTCCGCGTCGGTGGCGGCGGGGACGATGCGATCGACCATGGTCTGCGGGAAGGCGCCCTCGGCCGCGATCCAGCGGGCGAGAGCGCTGTCGATACGCCCGGCGAAGTCCAGCACCGCATCGCGCAGCAGGCGGCCATTGTGGGGAAGATTGTCGCAGCTCAGTACGGTGAAGGGCGGAAGACCCCCGGCACGTCGCCTCGCGAGACCTGCGACAAGGAAGCCAACCGCGCTTTTGGGGGCGGCCGGCTCGGCAAGGTCGTGAACGATCTCGGGATCGGAGAAATCGAGCGACCCGCCGTTGAGCCTGTAGCCTTTCTCCGTGATCGTCAGCGTCACGAGATGGACGTCGGGCGAGGCCAGCGCCGCGATCACCGCTTCGGGATTCTCCGGCGCGACCAATACATTCCGCACCGCGCCGATGATCCGCACCCGCTCGCCCGCGGCATCGCGCTCGACGAGGCTGTAGAGGCCGTCCTGCGGCTCTAGCTGGTCGCGCACGGCGGCCGAGCGCAGCGACACGCCGCACACGCCCCAGCGCATGTCCCCGGCCTCCAGCGCGGCTTCGAACAACACTGCCTGATGCGCGCGGTGGAAGGCGCCGATGCCGAGATGGATCACGCCGGTGCGTATCGCTCCCCGATCGTAGGAGGGGCGGCGGACATCCTCCGGCAGATCGGCCAGCACGGCGGCGGAGAGGCGCCTCACAGCCGGTAGGCCTGCTTCACCAGATCGTAGGTGAGAGCGCGCGCGATCGCGTGCGCCTCGGCCTCGTCCAGCTGATGCTCGGCGACCCGGCGGGCGAGGAAGGCGCTGTCCATCCGTCGCGCGACGTCGTGCCGCGCGGGGATCGAGAGGAAGGCGCGTGTGTCGTCATTGAAGCCGACGGTGTTGTAGAAACCCGCCGTCTCGGTGACCCGCTCGCGGAAACGGCGCATGCCTTCCGGGCTGTCGTGGAACCACCAGGGCGGGCCGAGCCGGAGTGCGGCATAATGGCCCGCCAGCGGCGCCAACTCGCGCGCGTAGACGTCCTCGTCGAGCGTGAAGAGGATCAGCGTCAGGCGCGGATCGCGGCCGTGTGCGTCGAGCAGCGGCTTCAGCCCGCGCACGAATTCCCCGGCGAGAGGGATGTCGGCGCCCTTGTCCCGCCCGTAGCGGGCGAGCAGCGCGGGATCGTGGTTGCGATACGCGCCGGGGTGAAGCTGCATCACCATCCCGTCCTCGATCGACATGCGCGCCATCTCGGTGAGCATGTGGCCGCGGAACAGCTCGGCCTCCGCCGGGGTGACGGCGCCGCCCAGCAGCTTGGCGTAAAGCGCCTCGATTTCGGCGGCGGGCAGGTTCGCGGTGAAGGCGGAGGGGTGGCCGTGGTCGGTCGAGGTCGCGCCCGCCTGGCGGAAATGCGCGCGGCGTATGCGGTGGGCACGCAGATAGCCGTCGAAGGTGGCGATGTCCTCGCCCGAAACCTCGCCGAAGCGGCGGAGATTGTCGGCGAAGCCGGGTGCTTCCGGATCTATCACCGGATCGGGGCGGTAGGCGGTGACGACCTTGCCGCTCCACCCGCTCTCGCGGATCGCGCGATGATGGTCGAGCGGATCGAGCGGGCTTTCGGTGGTGGCGATCAGTTCGATCCCAAACCGTTCGTAGAGCGCGCGGGGGCGGAAGGCATCGGTCTTCAGCGCGGCGTCGATCGTGTCGTAGTAGAGATCGGCGCTGGCCTCCCCCAGCCGCACGGAAAGCCCAAACACCTCGGCGAACACCCAGTCCAGCCACAGCCGCGAGGGCGTACCCCGGAACAGGTGGTAGTGCCGCGCGAACAACCGCCACGCGGCGCGCGGATCGGTTTCGTGCGGGGTGCCGTCGCGGGTGGGCACGCCCAGCGCCGAAAGCGGGATGCCCTGGCTGGAGAGCATCCGCAGCACGTAATGATCGGGGACGATCAGCAGCTCGGTCGGGTTGGTGAAGGGGGCGTTGGTGACGAACCAGACCGGATCGGTATGGCCGTGCGGGCTGACGATCGGCAGGCCCCTGATGCCCTCGTAGATCGATCGGGCGATGGCACGGGTGGCCGGGTCGGCGGGGAAGAGCCGGTCCGGATGCAGGGTCAACGGGGTCATGCGAGCTGCTCCGGATCGACGGGCGTGTAGCGCGGCACCAGCAGGTGGATCACGCCCAATGCGACGACATAGGCGAGGGCGGCAACCACGAAGATCGGCTGATAGCTGCCGAGCGTGGCGAGGATCGCGCCGGCGAACTTCGCCATCAGCATGCCGCCGAGCGCGCCGGCCAGCCCGCCGAGGCCGATCACCGATCCGGACTGGCCGCGCGGGAAGAGATCGCCCGGCAAGGCGAACACGTTGGCGGAAAAGCCCTGATGGCAGGCGCAAGCGAGGCCGATCAGCAGCACCGCCCACCACATGCCCGGCGCGTGGGTGGCGAAGGCGATCGGCAGCGCGAACATGGCGCAGACGCCCATCGCCGTCTTGCGCGCACGGTTGGTGCTCCAGCCCCGGCCGAGCCAGCGCGAAGAGAGCCAGCCGCCTGCTACCGAGCCGACATCCGCCAGCACATAGACGGCGACCAGCGGCGGTCCGAAATCGAGCATCTTGATGCCGTATTGCCGGTTGAAGAAATCGGGCAGCCAGAACAGGAAGGTCCACCACACCGGATCGATCAGGAAGCGGCCCGCCATATAGGCCCAGGTCTGGCGCAAGCCGAGCAGGGTGCGCCACGGCACCGGGCGCTGCGCCTCGGCCGGCTCGCTCTCGATCCAGGCGAGTTCCTCAGGGCTGACGCGCGGGTTGCGGCGGGGCGATCGGTAGAAGGCCAGCCACGCCGCCAGCCAGATCAAGGTCAGCGCACCGGTGGCGACGAAGGCCATGCGCCAGCCGAAGGCGACCGCGATCACCGGAACGATCAGCGGCGTCACGATCGCGCCGACATTCGATCCGGCGTTGAAGATGCCGATCGCCAGCGCCCGCTCGCGCCGGGGGAACCACTCCCCGATCGCGGCCAGCGCCGCCGGGAAGGCGCCCGCCTCGCCGATCGCCAGCGGCACCCGCGCGATCAGCATGCCGGTGGTCGAGGTGAAGAGCGCGTGGGCGACATGGCCGATGGTCCACAACGTCACCGAGATCGCATAGCCGATCCGCGCTCCCACGCGATCGACCAGCCGCCCGAACAGCACATAGGCGATGCCGTAGGCACCCTGGAACCAGATGGCGAGATCGGCATAGCCCGTCTCGCTCCAGCCGTAGCGCGCCTGCAGCGTGGGCTTCAGCACCGGCAGCACCAGCCGGTCGACATAGCTCAGCACGACGGCGGCGAAGAGCAGCCCGCAGACGATCCAGCGGATGCGTCCGGCGGGTTTCTGGGAGGCGTCCACCGGCGTCACCAGTTGAACATCGTCCCGTCTTCCAGGCGGTTCACCGGCAGGAAGGCGCGCTTATATTCGTATTTCGCGGCCAGATCCTCGTCGATCTCGACGCCGAGGCCGGGCTTGTCGCCGGGGTGCATCATGCCGCGATCGAACGTGTAGGCATGCGGGAAGGCCGCGTCCGTCTCGGGCGTGTGGCGCATATATTCCTGCACGCCGAAATTGGGCACCGACAGATCGAAATGCAGCGCCGCTGCCATGCAGACCGGCGAGAGATCGGTCGCGCCATGGCAGCCGGTGCGGACATTGTGCATGTCGGCGAAGCTCGCGATCCGGCGCAGGTGGGTGATGCCGCCGGCATGGACCACGGTCGCGCGGATATAATCGATCAGTTGCTCCTCGATCAGCTGCTTGCAGTCCCACACCGAGCTGAAGATCTCGCCGACGGCAAGCGGCGTGGTGGTATGCTGGCGGATCAGGCGGAAATTGGCCTGGTTCTCGGCCGGCACCGCATCCTCCAGCCAGAAGGGGCGGAAGGGCTCGAGATCCTTGCCCAGCCGCGCCGCCTCAATCGGGGTCAGGCGATGGTGCGCGTCGTGGAGCAGATGCACGTCCCAGCCCAGCGCCTCGCGCGCCTTCTCGAACAGCGGCGGCACGGAGCGGAGATATTTCTCGGTCGACCAGACATTCTCGGTCGGCAGGTCGGCGTCGGCCGGCTCGTAGAAATAGCGGTCCTTGGAGACGCCGTAGGTGGAGGCGAGGCCCGGCACGCCGGACTGGATGCGGATCGCCTTGTACCCCTCCGACTGGTATATCAGCGCCGCCTCGATCGTCTCCTCGATCGTCGCGCCGTTGGCGTGGCCGTAGACCATCACGCCCTCGCGCGCAGCGCCACCGAGCAGCTGGTAGACCGGCAGGCCGGCCACCTTGCCCTTGATGTCCCAGAGCGCGGTGTCGACGGCGGCGATCGCGCTCATCGTCACCGGGCCGCGCCGCCAGTAGGCACCCTTGTAGAGGAACTGCCAGATATCCTCGATGCGGTGCGCGTCGCGGCCGATCAGGCAGGGGGTGACGTGATCGGTGAGGTAACTCGCCACCGCCAGCTCGCGCCCGTTGAGCGTGGCGTCGCCCAGCCCGTAAATGCCCTCGTCGGTCTCGATCTTGAGCGTGACGAAATTTCGGCCGGGGCTGGTGACGATGACCTTGGCCGACGTGATTATGGGCATATACGAAGCTCCAACAAGGCGAATGCGGGCGAGGGGAGTATGCCCGGTGCCGAGAGGCTGCAGATCAGAAGCACGGACGGCACGCCCTTCTCCTATCTTACCAATTTTCAGGTGTCATGCAAAAGATGTCATGCCAATACGTGGGTGCAGTGCCGATGGCAGGGAGTTTGAGATGAAGCGTCGGATGATCGCGATTGGCGAGGTGATGCTGGAGCTTCGGCCGGACGGCGGCGCCTGGCAGCTTGGTCTGGGCGGCGATACCTTCAACACGGCCGCATTCTGCGCTCGGCTCGGGCTTTCGACGGCCTATCTCACGATGCTGGGAGAGGACCCGTTCAGCACCGACATGCTGCGGCGGATTGCCGGCCACGGCGTCGATTGCGGATTGATCCTGCGGGATCCGACGGCATTGCCGGGACTGTACGCGATCCAGACGGACGAGGCGGGCGAGCGCAGTTTCTTCTACTGGCGCAAGGAGGCCGCTGCCCGGTCGCTTCTGCATCATCCGGCCGTGGAACAGCTATTCGAGGCAGCGGTGCAGACCGATCTCCTGTACCTGTCGGGCATCACCCTTTCGCTCTTCGGCGCAGAGGGGCGCAGTCGGCTGAGAGGGCTGGCGCAGGATGTGCGCCGACGGGGCGGGCGGGTCGCGTTCGATCCCAATTTCCGGCCAAAGGGCTGGAGCGACGAGGCGGAGGCGCGGGACGCGATGGCGGATTTCGCCTCAGAGATCGACATCGCCTTGCCGACGTTCGATGACGAACGCCTGCTGCATGGGGACGGCGATCCTCACGCCACGATCGAGCGCTGGAAAGCACTGGGTGTGCGGGAAGTCGTGGTGAAGGTCGGGCGGGACGGATGCGTGATCGGCGGCGATTCGCCGGAGGTCTCCATCCGCCCGGATCGGGAGGTCTTGCCGGTCGACACGACGGGCGCAGGGGATAGTTTCAATGCGGCCTATCTCGCGGCCCGCCTCCATGGCCGTGCGCCGGAAGAGGCGGGAAGGGCCGGAAACGCCCTTGCTGCCGCTGCCATCATGCACGCCGGTGCGCTGGGTCTCCTCCATGCCGAGGCAGGTGACTGACGGCCCGCACCTTCAGGCTGGCGACGAGTTGCGATCGGCGCCTGGAGTGCGTGCGTCATTCAAGAAAATGGTTGAGCAACCTGTTCGCGATCTGAAGTGCCGCAAGGCGGCGCAACGCCGGAAAAATCCGGGCGGGTATCGAGAATCGGCTCGAGATTACACGCGAAATGCCTCCTACAGCGGAGGAGGGGTCGTCAGGACAGCAGAAGCGATTGTGCGGCGACGGCCACCTGCGTCCGATTGTGGACGTTCAGCTTGCGCATCAACGCCGTCATATGGGCCTTCACCGTTTTTTCGGCGATGCCGAGATCGAAGGCGATCTGCTTGTTCAACTGGCCCATCCTGACGCCGCGCATCACCTTGAGCTGCGTGGGGGTCAGCCGGATCTGGGTATCGCCATGGGCCGTCGCATCAACGGCGCCGATCGGATTGCTCATCGTGTCTCTCCCTTTCGCAACCGGCTGGACACCACGAGCCGATCGGCCGTCCGCAAACCCGTTCCACTCTGCGCGAAGCTGGAATCGGTTGGACAGATTTCTAGTATTTCGTGCGAAATTTGCTGTCAATATGCGTTTTATGGCTGTTTAGTCGTGTGATCTGTTATACAGCTTTTGCGTGACACAGGCGGCACACCGCCCGGCGCGAAGGGAGGATGGGGTGACAGGCAATCCTGCAAGACTGCGATCGAACGGCGCTTGCGTAACGCGGGTCACGCGATGAGCGAGGATCTCCGCCTCGTCCTGTCCGCGCTTGTCGGGATCATTGCGGCCATCGGTCTCATTGTAAGGGGCCGCTTCCATCCGTTCCTCGCGCTGCTGTGCGGCGCGTTTCTCGTCGGCCTGCTGGACGGGATGCCGATGGCCGACGCGGCCAAGGCGATCCAGAAGGGAGCGGGCGACGTGCTCGGCGGCACCGGCCTCGTCGTCGCGCTTGGTCTGTCGCTGGGATCGATGTTGCAGCTTTCCGACGGGGCCGGCACGCTCGCCCGCTCGGCATTGCGGCGCTGCCGGCCCGTGGCCGCGCCCTGGATGAGCATGGCGGTCGCGCTGCTGATCGGCCTGCCGCTCTTCTTCGAGACCGGCGTCGTCCTGCTGCTGCCGATCGCGGCGGCAGCCGCCGCGACGATGGCGCGATCCGGCGACGAGCCGCGCGTTCGCTTGCGGCTGATGCTGCCCGCGCTCGCCGGACTGACCACGCTTCACGCATTGGTCCCGCCGCATCCCGGTCCGCTGATCGCGATCGACGCGCTTCACGCCAGCCTTGTGCGGACCCTGCTCTACGGCATCGCGGTGGGCGTGCCGACCGCCATCGTCGCGGGGCCGATCTTCGGCGGATGGATCGCGCGCCGCATATCGCCGTCCGCACCGGTGATCGAGCCGGCCGAACCGCTGGTCGCGGCGCCCGGCGTGATGCGTGCGCTTGCGAGCGTGCTGCTGCCCGTGCTGCTGATCTCCGCCGGGCAGATCGCGACCGCCGCCCCGGCCGGTATTGCGCCGCATCTCGCCTGGATGGATGCGCTGAGCAATCCGGTGCTCGCCTTGGTGATCGCCAATCTCGTCGCCATGCCTTTGCTGTTCGGGCGACGGATGGGGGAGGCGGGCGTGCAGGCGGCCTTGTGGTCGGATGCCATGCGGCCTGCGGGGGCGATCGTCCTCGCCATCGGTGCGGGCGGCGCGCTGAAGCAGGTGCTGGTCTCCGCCGGACTCGCCGATTTCCTGGCGCACGTCGCCGCGCATGGAGCGATCCCGGCGATCCCCATGGCATGGGCGGTGGCGGTGTGCATCCGTCTCGCGACCGGATCCGCCACCGTCGCCACCATCACGGCAGCGGGCATCATGCCGGGTGTCGTCGCGGCCACCGGCACATCCCCGGAATGGGCGGTGCTGGCGATCGGCGCGGGATCGGTCTTCTTCTCCCACGTCAACGATCCCGGTTTTTGGCTGGTGCGCAGCTATCTCGGAACCAGTACGCAGGACACGTTCAAGACTTGGTCGGTGCTGGAGAGCATCGTCTCGGTTGTCGCATTGCTCCTCATCCTTGCAGGAAGCGCGCTGACATGAATGGGGGAGGTGGGATGCAGGAAGAAAGGCTGGCTGACCGCGCCTATGCCGGCATCGTCGAGCTGATCAACGTCGAGGATATCCGGATCGGCGATCGCCTGCCGTCTGAGACCAAACTGGCGGACATGTTCGGGATGTCGCGCACGATCGTCCGCGAGGCGCTGGTGCGGCTGGCGTCCGATGGGATTACGGAGGCGAGGCGGGGCGCCGGATCCTTCGTGAAGCGGCGGCCGTCCGTCCGCCTGGGTTCGCACATGCCGATGCAGGAGATCGCCGCCGCGATCGGCAGCTACGAAGTGCGCTTCGTGCTGGAGGCGGAAGCGGCCCGGCTGGCGGCGATCCGCCGGACCGGCGAACAGATGGCGGCGATCGAACGGGCAATGGAATCGCTCAGCACTGCCTTGCGCGCGAGCGGCCCGGCCAATGTCGAGGACATGGACCTCCACCGCGCGATCTTCGCGGCGACGGCCAATCCGGTGTTCCTTTCGAGCTTCGATCACCTGCACGAGGAGATCGACCGCATCCTGCGCGCCGGTGTCGACATCTCGCGCTCGCGCCCGCCCGAGGCGATCAACGCGATGATCGAGGAGCATGAGACGATCGTTGATGCGATCCGCGCGCAGGACGGGGACGCCGCTGCGCTGGCGATGCGCTGGCACCTCTCGCAGGGCCGCAAGCGGCTGATGCCCTGAGCCGACCGGGACTATGGTCGCGCCTGTCGGTCGCGGCGCGACGCGGTATCGCCGGGGCAACGACAAGGGAGAGTCTGCGTGACGCGGCATGTCTGGGTGATCGGTTCGAGCCTACTGGCGATGGCGCTGTCGACCGCGAGTATGGCGGCAGTGCCTGCCTCCTCGATGCTGAGCCGCGCCCCCGACGATCCGCGCGCCGTCACCGTCCGCGCGGTGGGCGACGGGCGGGCGGACGACACCGCCGCGATCCAGCAGGCGATCGACCGAGCCGGAGCGAAGGGCGAGGGGATCGTCTTCCTGCCCTCCGGCCGATACCGGATCACGCGCTCGCTCTTCCTGTGGCCGGGCGTGCGGCTGTTCGGCACGGGCGGGACGCGGCCCGTGCTGGTGCTGGGCGACGCGACGCCGGGCTTCCAGACGGGCGTCGCGACGATGCTGATCTTCGCGGGGCGCGGCCCCGGCGGCGGCCATGCCGGCGAGCATGGCAAGGTGCCGTTCCCGCCGCCCGACGCGGTGCCGTTCAACCCGGATATCGCCGATGCCAATCCCGGCACCTTCTATTCGGCGATGGCCAACGTGGATTTCGAGATCGGCGCGGGCAATCCGGCTGCGGTGGGCGTGCGCTTCCATGCCGCGCAGCATGCCTATCTGCGGCATATAGATTTCCGCATCGGATCGGGCCTCGCCGGCATCTACCAGACGGCGAACATGGGGCAGGATCTGCATTTTCACGGCGGGCGCTACGGTATCCTGACCGAGAAGCCGTCGCCCGCCTGGCAATTCTCGCTGCTCGATTCCACCTTCGACGGCCAGCGCGACGCCGCGATCCGCGAACATGAGGCGAGCCTGACCCTGGTCAATGTTGCGATGCGTGACGTGCCTGTCGGCATCGACATCGACGAAGGCTATGGCGACTGGCTATGGGGCAAGGACGTCCGCTTCGAGAATGTGTCGAAGGCGGGCGTGATCGTCTCCAACGAGGGCAACGCCTACACCCAGATCGGCTTCGACAATGCCGTCGCCAGCGGCACGCCGATCTTCGCCCGGTTCCGCGACAGCGGGAAGGCGATAGCGGGGGCCGGGCCGGTCTATCGCATGGCAGCGTTCACCTATGGCCTGACGCTGGACGGCTTGGGCGTGCCCGGCACCTACCAGACCCGGATCGACCAGACACGGATCGCGGCGCTGCCCAAGCCGGCGCCGCCCGCGATCCGCGCGCTTCCCGATGCCGCGCAATGGACCGACGTCCGCACGCTCGGCGTGAAAGGCGATGGCACCACCGACGACACCGCCGCGCTCCGCCACGCGATCGACACGCATCGCGTGCTCTATTTCCCCGCCGGCCGCTACATCGTCACCGACACGCTGACGCTGAAACCGGATAGCGTGCTGATCGGCCTCCACCCCGATCTCACCCAGATCGTGCTGCCGGACGGGACGCCCGGCTTCCAGGGCGTCGGCGCACCGCGCGCGCTCATCGAGACGCCGAAGGGCGGCGACAATATCGTCACCGGAATCGGCCTGTTTACCGGCGGTATCAACATGCGCGCCACCGCCCTGCTGTGGAAGGCGGGCGCAGGCTCGCTGGTGGAGGACGTGAAGTTCCAGGGCGGCCACGGTACCGCGCAGGCGGACGGCAGCCGCTTCGATCCCTACGACGCCACGCACAGCGCCGACAAGGATCCGCACAAGCGCTGGGGCGGCCAGTATCCGAGCCTGTGGGTGACGGACGGCGGCGGCGGCACCTTCGCCAACCTCTGGACGCCGGACACCTATGCGCAGACGGGCATGTACGTGTCCGACACGAGCACGCCGGGCCATGTCTACGAAGTCTCGAGCGAACATCACGTCCGCACCGAATTCGGGCTGAATCGGGTGTCGAACTGGGAATTCCTCGCCCCCCAGACCGAGGAGGAGAGCGGCGAGAGCCAGGATACCGTCTCCTTCGACATCCGCGATTCCCGCGACATCCTGATCGCCAACCTGCACGCCTATCGCGTCACCCGATCGGTGAAGCCGGCGCTGGCGGCGGTGCGGATGCAGAACGTGTCCGGCATCCGGCTGCGCAACGTGCACGTGAATGCCGAGAGCGGACTCGGCACCTGCGACGAGAATGGCTGCGCCACCTATCTGCGCGCCAGCAAGTTCCCCTTCGAGAATGCCGTGCTGGACGTGACCCACGGGCTGCAGGTGCGCGAGCGCGAGTTCGCGGCGCTCGACGTGCCGGCGAACCCGGCCGCTCCACCTGCGACGGCGATCGGGGTGCGCAAGCTGGCCGACGGCTTCTTCTCGGCGAGCGGCGGCGTGGTGGATGCGCACGGCAAGCTCTATTTCGTCGATCACGGCCAGCAGCGCATCCTGGGCTGGAGCGAGGCCGGGGGGCTGACGACCGAACGCGACACGCCGCTCGATCCGGTCAATCTCGCGATGGATCGCGCCGGCAATCTGATCGTGCTGTCTTCCTACGGCCGGGAGGGGACCGTCTACGCCTTCCGGCCGGGATCGTCCGAGGAGGAGTTGACCGTCATCGCGCCGACACCGGTCGCCCAACATGCCGCCGGCCGCGTCGCGCTGCCCGGCAATCTGTGGAACAACGGCGAGTTCAGGGACCAGTACGATCCCGCGACCGACCATTTCACGACGCTTGCCGAAATGTTCGCCCGCGACATGGCGGTGCCGAAGGCGCGCGAATATGTCTCGCCCGACGGCAGCCTCGTCATTCCCGCCTTCCGCGTCTTTCAGCAGGGACCGGCGGACCATATCGGCTGGCGCTTCTCCGACACGCTGGACGCATACGGCTTCGTGACGGCGGAGCAGGGCAAGCGCGTGTTCCTGTCCAACGAATCCGAGGACAAGACCTATTCCGGCCTCGTCGGCGCGGGCGGCGCGGTGACCGATCTCAAGCCCTTCGCCGACCGCGGCGGGGAGAGCGTGGCGACGGGGCCGGACGGCCGCGTCTATGTCGCGAACGGGCAGGTGTTCGTCTACGATCCGTCCGGCAAGGCGATCGATCGCATCGACGTGCCCGAACGCCCGCTGCAATTGCTGTTCGGCGGCGCGGACGGGCGGACGCTTTACATCCTATGCCACCACGCGCTCTATTCGGCGCGGCCCTGATGGGGCGCTGCGCTTATTCGAAGGGTTTGGCCGTGCGGGTCTGCCCGCCGGTCAGCCAGCCGCCGTCGCCCAGCCAGTCGATCAGGCGATCCGGCCAGTGCTGGAGCGAGAGGCGCTGCGAATGCATGGCGACGTTGAAGCCGTGGTCGGTATCGGCGAAGAGGTGCAGCTCGACCGAGACGTTGGCTGCGCGCAACTGCTGGTAGAGCGTCAGCGTCGGCATCGCGCAGCATTGATCCAGCGTGCCGGCGGCGAGGAAGGCGGGCGGTGCGCCAGCAGGCTTGGCGGCCGGGATACCGAGCGGCCCCGGATAGATCAGCACCTGGAAATCGGGCCGCGCGCTCACCGCGTCGATCGCGTCGTCGTGGCCCAGCCGGGGCGGTTCCGGATTGTCCGCCGTGAGCGAGACGAGTTCACCGCCCGCAGAGAAGCCCATCAGGCCGATCCGATTCGGATCCACGCCATATTCCGCCGCGTGGGCGCGCACCCAGCGGACGGCGCGGCGTGCATCGGCGGCGGCGTCCCGCTCGATTGAATAAGGCGAGCCAGGTTCGCGCGAGAGGCGGTATTTGAGCACGAAGGCGGTGATCCCCGCCTGGTTGAGCCGGTGCGCGGGCATCACGCCCTCGTTCACCCACACCAGCATCCGATGCCCGCCGCCCGGCACCACGATCATGCCGACGCCATTGGCGTGGCGCGGATCGGCCCGAAAGACGGTGAGCGACGGATCGCTGACATGGTGGACATAGGTGTCGACCACCTGCTCCGGCTCGCCATGATGCGCCTCGGCGCCCGGTGCTCCGTTCGGCCACAGCGGAACGCTGGCCGGCCCGGCCTCGGCCTGCGCGGCACCGGCGGAAAGCAAGAGTGCGAGCGCCAGCCATCGGGTCATGTCAGCGTGTCTCCATCATCCGGCGCGGGAGCCATTCCAGCACCTTGTCGCACAGCGCCTCCGGCGCCTCGCTTGAATCGAAAATGACGGCGGGTTCGTCGCCGGACGGCCGCTCGAGCGTGCGTAGCTGGCTGTCGAGCAGGCTCGCGGGCATATAATGGCCGGGCCGGTTGCCCAACCGCCGGGCAAGTTCCGTCTGGGCGGTATCCAGCAGGACGAAGACGATCGGCGTGCCGGTCGCCGCAGCGAGCCGTTCCCGATAGCCGCGCCGGAGCGCCGAGCAGGCGGCGACCACCAGCCCGTCGCGCGCCACGCCCTCCGCCATCGCGCCGCCCAGCCTGTCCAGCCAGGGCCAGCGATCCTCGTCGGTCAGTGGGATGCCGCCGCGCATCTTCGCGACATTGGCCTCGGAATGGAAGCTGTCGCCTTCGAGAAACGTCGCGTCCAGCCGCGCGGCGAGCAGCGCCCCGAGCGTGGACTTGCCGCTGCCGCTGACCCCCATGACGACAATCGCGAGCGGGGCGATCCGGTCTTTCTCCACTGCGCTCGACACCGGCTTCCCTTCACACGTGCGACTTCCGCCCCACGGCGCGCATATGCGCGGCGGCAAGCGGATCGCGACACCTTTTAGGAGGGGCGATCGCATCCGCCCAATTAGGACCATGGTCGCGGCTGTCGAGGCCGGACCGCCTGTCTATCGTGGGACATCAAGAAGCGGGCCATGCGAGCACCGCTTCGTCGAACGAAGGGATAGGGATGCGGCTCGAAGGGGTAGCGCTAACGGTCATGGTGGCGGCGTTTCTGCCTGCTTCCGCGTGCCTGGCGTCGTCCAGCCTGAGCGCTTTGCCCACCGATCCGCGTGCTGTCACCGTGCACGGCGTCGGAGACGGCCGTGCCGACGATACAGCCGCGATCCAGTCCGCCATTGCGGCTTCGCGCGGCAAAACGGGGGAGGGCATCGTCTTCCTGCCTTCCGGCCGCTATCGGATCAGCCGCTCGATCCTCCTGCCGCAGGGCGTGCGCCTGTTCGGCGTCGGCCGCACCCGCCCGGTGCTGGTGCTGGGCGATACCACGCCCGGCTTCCAGAAGGGCGTCGCCACGATGGTGGTCTTCATGGGCGGCGACCAGTACGAGGTCGGCAAGGTGCCCGAGCCGGTGCCCACCGCCGTGCCGTTCGACGAGCACATCCGGGACGCCAATTCGGCGACATTCTATTCGGCGATGAGCAACGTCGACATCGAGATCGGCGCCGGCAATCCGGCGGCGGCGGGCGTGCGCTTCCGCGTCGCGCAACACGCCTTCCTCAGCCACATGGATTTCCGCCTGGGATCGGGCTTCGCGGGCATCTATCAGGCCGGCAACGAGTGCGAGGACCTGCATTTCCACGGCGGCCGCTATGGCATCGTCACCGAGAAGACGTCGCCCGCCTGGCAGTTCACGCTGATCGACTCCACCTTCGACGGCCAGCGCGACGCCGCCATCCGCGAGCATGAGGCGGGGCTGACACTGGTGAACGTCGCGATGCGCGACGTGCCCGTCGGCATCGATATCGATCAGGGTTATGGCGACTGGCTGTGGGGCAAGGATGTCCGTTTCGAGAATGTATCGAAGGCGGGCGTGGTCATCTCCAACGAGGGCAACGCCTACACCCAGATCGGCTTCGACAATGCGGTGGCCAGCGGCACGCCGGTCTTCGCTCAGTTCCGCGATAGCGGAAAGACCGTGGCGGGAGCCGGGCCAGTCTATCGGGTCAAGGAATTCACATACGGTCTGACGCTCGACGGGCTCGGCGTGCCGGGTACCTACCGGACCCGCATCGATCAGGCGCGCATCGCCGCCTTGCCGAAGCCGGGGGCGCCTGCGATCCGCGCGCTGCCCGACGTCGGCCAGTGGACCAACGTCCGCACGCTCGGCGTGAAGGGCGACGGCACCACCGACGATACCGCCGCGCTCCAGCACGCGATCGACACGCACCGCGTGCTCTATCTGCCGGTCGGCTTCTACCGGATCACCGACACGCTGAAGCTGAAGCCGGACACGGTGCTGATCGGCCTGCACCCGAGCCTCACCCAGCTCCAGCTGCCCGACAACACGCCCGCCTTCGCCGGCATCGGCGGCCCCATCGCGATGGTGGAGGCGCCGAAGGGCGGCCACAATATTCTCTCCGGCATCGGTATCTTCGGCGGGCGGATCAATCCGCGCGTCAATCCGGTGCTGTGGAAGGCGGGCGCGGACTCGCTGATCGACGACGTGAAGATCCAGGGCGGCGGCGGCACCTTCATCGCCGACGGCAAGCCGCTCGATCTCTACAGCCGGGCCGGCGGCGATCCCGTCGCCAACAACCATTGGGACGCGCAATATCCCGGCCTCTGGGTGACGGACGGCGGCGGGGGTACCTTCGCCGCGATCTGGGCGCCCGACACGCAGGCGCAGAATGGCCTCTATGTCTCCAACACGAAGACGCCCGGCCACGTCTATGAGTTTTCCAACGAACATCATGTCCGCAACGAGATCGTGCTGGACGGCGTGGAGAATTGGGAATTGCTCGCCCCGCAGACCGAGCAGGAGGTGGGGGAGGGCGGCGATGCGGTGTCGCTGGAGGTGCGCAATTCGCGCAACATCCTGATCGCCAACTACCACGCCTATCGCGTCACCCGGAACTTCAAGCCGGCGCCGACCGCAGTGAAGCTCTACAATTCCGCCGACATCCGTTTCCGCAACGTGCACGTGAATGCGGAGAGCGGCTACGCCACCTGCGACGCGAACGGCTGCGGCACCTATCTGCGCGCCAGCAAGTTCCCGTTCGAGGATGCGATCACCGACGTGACGCACAAGCTCGCGGTCCGCGAGCACGAATTCGCGGTGCTCGACGTACCGGCCGATCCCGTCGCGCCGACGCCCGCGACATTCCCGGCGGGCGCGAAGGTGGAGAAACTGGAGGACGGCTTCTGGTCGATCTCCGGCGCGGCGGTGGCGGCGGACGGAACGCTCTACTTCGTCGATCACCGCTTCCAGCGCATCTACAGCTGGACGGAGAAGACAGGCCTCGCCGTTGTGCGGGACAATCCGGTCGATCCGGTGAACCTCGCGGTCGATCGTTCCGGCAACCTGCTGGTGCTGTCCTCGCTGGGGCCGGAGGCCAGCGTCTACAGCATCCGCCCCGGCACGCAGGACGGCAGCCTCGACCTGATCGCGCCGACACCTGTGAAGGCTCGCCCGGATGCCACGGTGTCGCTGCCCGGCAATCTGTGGGTCAATGGCGAGTTCAAGGATCAATATGATCCGGCGACCGACCATTTCACGACGCTGGCCGAGATGTTCGCGCGCGATGTCGGTACGCCCAAGGCGCGCGAATATGTGTCGCCCGACGGCAGCATCGTCCTGCCTGCCTACCGCGTTTTCCAGCAGGGGCCGGACACGCATCTCGGCTGGCGCTTTTCCGACACGCTCGACACCTATGGCTTCGTGACCGCGAAGGTGGGCGAGCGCGTCTATCTGAGCAACGGTTCGGAGGACAAAACCTATTCCGGGCTGGTCGGCGCAGGCGGCGCCGTCACCGATCTCAAGCCCTTCGCCGATCGCGGCGGGGAGAGCGTCGCGACCGATGCGGCCGGCAACGTGTACGTCGCCAACGGGCAGGTATTCGTCTTCGATCCCGCGGGCCGCGCGCTGGGCCGGATCGACGTGCCCGAACGCCCGCTCCAGCTGATCTTCGGCGGGCCGGGCAGGCGCACCTTGTTCATCCTGACGCACCACGCGCTCTACGCGGTGCGCGCATGATCCACATCCAAGAACAGATCTTTGGGGAGAGACTGATGACCCGATTCCATTACGCCTCGCGGCTCGGCACCTGGCTGGCGGGCAGTACCGCGCTGGCGACATTGGCTCTGGCGATGCCGGCCATGGCGCAGGACGCGCCGCCTGCCGCCCCGGCCACTGCGGCACCCGCCCAGCCGGCGGCCGGCGAGATCGTGGTCACCGGATCGCGCATCGTGTCGAGCGGCTTCAGCGCGCCGACGCCAACCCAGGTGCTGAGCGCCGCCGCGATCGCCAAGAACGCGCAGCCCAACATCTTCACGACGATCGCGCAATTGCCCTCGCTGCAGGGATCGACCGGCGCGACGACGGGCACCAACAGCACCTCGAGCGGCACGCAGGGTCTGAGCTCCTTCTCGCTACGCGGCCTCGGAACGATCCGCACGCTGACGCTGCTCGACGGCCAGCGGGTGGTCGGCGCCAACGTGACCGGCGTGCCGGATATCAGCCAGTTCCCGCAGCTGCTGATCCAGCGGGTCGACGTGGTGACGGGCGGCGCGTCCGCCTCTTACGGATCGGACGCGGTCGGCGGCGTCGTCAATTTCGTCACCGACAAGCATTTCGAAGGCTTCAAGGCCAACGCCCAGAGCGGCGTCACCACCTATGGCGACGACGGCCAGTATCTGTTCCAGGCGGCGGCGGGCAAATCCTTCATGGACGGGCGCCTGCATGTCGAGGTGAGCGGCGAATACGATCACGAGAACGGCGTGCCCGCCGGCGGCTTCGGCGAGGAGGCGCCGGGCGGACGCGACTGGTACAATACCGCGACGCTGCTCAACCACGGCGTCACCAGCGACGGCTCGCCGCAATATACCTACGCCGAGCACGCGCAGGCCTATCAATATACCAAATACGGCCTGATCACCGCAGGCCCCCTGCAGGGCATCGCCTTCGACAAGAACGGCAACCCGTTCAATTTCGTCTACGGCTCCAACGGCACGCCCGCCAAGAACGCGGCAGGCACCGTCACCGGCTGCGCCAACTTCTGCACCGGCGGCGATCTTTCGGGCAATGTCGGCATCGGCACCTCGCTTCAGTCCCGGCTCCAGCGCATCGACGGCTATGGCCGGATCGGCTTCGATCTCGATCCGGACAACGAGATTTACACGACGGTGAACGTCGCGCGGGTCCGCACCTCGAACCAGCCCAATCCGGGCATGGCGCGTTCGGGCATCACGCTCCAGTGCGACAATCCCTTCGTGCCCGACGTCATCCAGCAGGATTGCGCCGCGGCCGGGATCACCCAGTTCCAATATGGCGTCAGCAACGCCATCCTGCCCAACATCCGGGTCTCGCCGACGCGCACCCAGTATCGCTTCGTAGGCGGCGCCGACGGTCGATTCAACGTGCTGGGCAGCGATTGGCATTACGACGCCTATTACGAGTTCGGCGAGAACATCACCGACATCAAGGTCAGCAATATGACCCTGGTGTCGCGCTACAACGCGGCGATCCAGGCGATCGACCTCGACGGCCAGACCGTCTGCGCGAACGCGGTGGCGCGGGCCAATGGCTGCGTGCCGATCAACATCATCGGTGGCGCACCGCTGACGGCCGCGCAACTCGCCTACATTCAGCCGAAGAACGGGCCGTTCCAGCACACCCGCCAGACTCAGAACGCCGCGAGCCTGAGCTTCAGCGGCGAACCGCTGAAGCTGCCTGCCGGGCCGCTTTCGGTGGCGTTCGGCGGCGAATATCGCCGCGAATTCTACCACGTCACAGCCGATCCCTACGGCAACGGCGTGAGCGACGAGAGTCCTTATGACGATGCCTATCCGGCCGATCCGGTGCTCTCCACGGCGGGCGCCAACTGGTATGCCGGCAATTATCACAACGGCCGTGGCGTCTATAACGTCAAGGAAGCCTTCATCGAGCTCAACGCGCCGCTGTTCGACTCCCGAGCGATCGGCAAGGCCAACCTGAACGTCGCCGGCCGCTGGACCGACTACAGCACGTCGGGGACTGTCTATACCTGGAAGATTGGCGGCACCTGGGACACGCCGATCAGCGGCCTGCGGCTGCGGGCCGTCACCTCACGCGACGTTCGCGCGCCGAACCTGTCGGAACTGTTCGCGGCGCCTGTCTCGGTCAACGTGCCGAACATCTTTGATCCGTTCAACGGGAAGACGGTCAACGTCTCGCAGAACACCGTCGGCAACCCGAACCTGAAGCCGGAAATCGCGCGCAACACGGAAGCCGGTTTCACCCTCTCGCGGCCGAGCTGGCTGCCGGGCTTCAGCTTCTCGTTCGATTACTACCGGATCAAGATCAAGGGCGCGATCTCCAGCCTCTCCGCGCAGGATCAGATCAACTACTGCAACGCCGGCGTGACCCAGCTGTGCGGATCCTTCTTCCTGGATTCGCCCGACAACACCGGCAATTACGTCAACATCCAGCCGTTCAACCTCGCGTCGATCTTCACGGACGGCTTCGATATCGAGGCGAGCTACCAGTGGGCGCAGCCGCTCGGCCTGCCGGGCCGCTTCTCGATCCGCGCGCTCGCGACGAATGTGCGCAACTACATCACCAACACCGGCCTGCCCGGCGCGATCCCGATCCAGCAGGCGGGCGTCAACACCGGCGCCACGCCGAAATGGAAGCTGCTCGGCACCGAAAGCTACGATACCGACACGTTCAGCGTCACCTTCACGCAGCGCTGGTTCAGCGACGGCACCTTCGGCAACCAGTATATCGTCTGCCAGACGGACTGCCCGGTCTCGACGAACAACAACCCGACGATCAACTACAACAAGATGAAGGGCGCCTTCTATTTCGACCTGGGCGCGTCCTACAATGTCACAAAGATGTGGCAATTCTACATGAAGGTGGACAATCTTTTCAACCGCAGCCCGACTGCTTCGCCGCAGACCAACACGGGCGTCGACATCAACCCGCAGCTCTACGATGTGCTCGGCCGCATGTATCGCGTCGGCATCCGCTACAACTTCTGATCCTTCCCCCCAAGCCTGCCGGCGGTCCGTGCGAAAGCATTGCCGCCGGCTTCTTTTCGGCTGCAGGAAGAGGGCGGGGCGCTTGGGCTATTTCGATCCCGTCAACAATTGCGCGAACCGAACGTCGATCCGCAGGCCGACAACGATCGCCGACGGAATGTCCTTGCGATATTTGGTCGCGTAGATCGGATCTGGGTTGATGTCATACTGCACGTTGGGCAGCAGCCGGACTCCGGGGGCGGCCGCGAAGCCGTAATTCACTTCTCCGATGATCTCGTTTCGATGCGGCGTGCCACTGCCACCCGCCTTGGCGCGCAGTTCGCGCAGATATTCGACCTCGTCGTCCGAGAAATGGGTGTTCGAGACGATGAAGCCGATCGTGTCGTTGTCGCGGCCCTTGAACGTCCCGGTCTTGACGAAGCCGGCCGACGCGAACCAGTCGATCGTCGATGTGGCGCCTGCATTGTAGAAGACGCGGCCGAACACCGCGAGGTTGCGCGGGCTCTTCGGATCGGGGCGCAGGATCGTCTGGTCGGCGAGCGCGTAGATGCCGACGCGCGTTCCGGTCTGAGTCGCGCGCGCCAGCCCGGAAATACCGGCCGGGTTGCCGTTCTTGTCGTAGAGCGGGCTGGTGCCGCCATCGGTGTTGATGTCGATGCCGATGCGGTAGCGGCGCGGATAGCGATCGTTGTTCTCGTAGCCCGTCTCCGCGGCGATCAGCGTGCCGCTTCCCTTGAAGAAGGAGAAATCGGTGCCGGCCTTGCCCGCCAGATTGAGGTCGTTGTTGTAATCGAACACGCCGACCTGCGCGTAGACCGTCTTGGAGATTTTATAGTGGGCGAGGCTCATCCATGAGGAATTGGGGAAGGCGGTGATGCCGATCGCGGTGATCGGGCCATAGGCCGTGAGGCAGGCCGTGTTGCTCATGAACACGCAGTTGAGCGGCGACGCGCCGAAATAGGTGTTGAGCGCCGATCGCCCGGCGATGACCTTGAGGCGGCCGAACTGATGCTCGATGTCGAGCTGGGTCAGTCGCCAGCCGGGCACCGGCCGCCAGGTCTGCTGGAAGCTGATCGAACTGCCGATGTTGGTCTTGCCGAGGCTGTCGCCCTCGAAATCGGCGCCGCGCGCGTAGATGTGCGTGTCGGGCAGGCCGATCAGCTTGTCGAGATCGAGATCGGCAGAAAAGTCGATCCAGTGCGATTCCGCGAAGCCGTGGCTGACCCCGCCGACCGGATTGGCGGCCAGGTTGCCGACATAGGCGCCATCCAGTTTGATCCCCTTCTCGCGCAGATCGCGCAGCACGTTGCCGAGCGGGTTGTTCTTCTGGAAGCGGCTCATCACGCCGCCGGTCACCGGCTCGCCGTCGGCATCCAGCCTGGGGGATTTGGCGGTGGTCGGCGCGCTCGACGAGATTTGCGCATAGGCGGCCGTGGAGGCCGTGGCGGCGAGCATGGCGGCGGCGGTGGTCAGAAATCTGGGCACAAATCCTCTCCTGCCCGGCCCTCTGTGGGTCGGTGCGGCTTTTGTTTGCGGGTTCGGGCCTCAGGCCCGATCGTATCGGTCGATCAGGCGACCGCGAGATGCCGGCGGCGCAGCGCCGCCGTGCCGATCGTCTCGGCCAGGCGCCGGTCGTCGACCGCTCCCTCCCAGCGCGCCACCACGACGGCGGCCAGGCAGTTGCCGACAAGGTTCACGAAGGTCAGCCCCTCCGCCAGGATGCGATGGATGCCGAGAATCAGCGCGATGCTGGCGACCGGGATGGTGCCCGTCGCACTCAGCGTCGCAGCCAGCACCACGAAGGCCGCGCCCGCAACCCCCGCCGCGCCCTTGGAGGTGAGCAGCAGCACCGCGATGAGGGCCAGCTCGTGCCAGAGCGTCAGGTGCGTGTTGGTTGCCTGCGCGAGGAACACCGCCACCGTGACGAGATACAGGCAGGTGCCGTCGAGGTTGAACGAGTAACCGGCGGGCACGACGAAGCCGACCACGCTCTCCTTGCAGCCCGCATCGCGCATCTTCTGCATCACGCGCGGCAGCACGGTCTCGGTCGAGGTGGTCGCCGCGACGACGACGATCTCGTCGCGGATGTAGACGAGCAGGCGCCACAGGCTGACGCCGACCAGGCGTGAGACCAGCCCGAACACGACGGCGGTGAACAAGGCGCAGACGATGAAGAACTCGCCGATCAGCTCGCCCAGCGACAGCAAGGAGGCGGAGCCGAACTTGCCGACGGTGAAGGCGATCGCCCCGAAGGCGCCGATCGGCGCGAAATACATGACGTAGCCGACGATCTTGAAGAAGGCGCCCGACAGGCTCTCGATCAGCGAGAAGACCGGCTTGCCGCGCTCCCCCATCGCGGCGAGCGCGATGCCGAACAGCACGGAGGTGAACAGCACCTGCAGCACCTCGCCATCGGTGAAGGCGGAGGCGTAGGTCTTGGGGATGATGTGCAGCAAATAGCCCGAGACGGTCTGCTCCTGCGCGGTGTGCAGGTAGGTGGCGACCGACTTCGCATCGAGGTTGGCGGGGTTGATGTTCATGCCCGCGCCGGGCTTCCACAGATCGACCGCGACCAGCGCGACGAACAGAGCGAGGATCGTGATCGCCTCGAAATAGACGATCGACTTCAGCGCGATACGGCCGACGCTCTTCATGTCGTTCATGCCGGCGATGCCGTGGACAACGGTGCAGAAGATCACCGGCCCGATCATCATGCGGATCAGCGCGATGAAGGCGTCGCCCAGCGGCTTCATCGCGGCGCCGGTCGTGGGGAGGAAGTGGCCGAGCGCGATGCCGGCGGCGGTTCCCACCAGCACCTGGAACCAGAGCTGGCCGAACACGCCGAACCGGCGGGTTTCCGACGCTGGATTCATATCGCTCCTCTCGCCTGACGACAGGCTCGTCCTTGCATGCATTCCCCGCTCCATGATCTTATATCTTCACGCGAAAATCTGTCCGTCGAACAATTTGCGCGCCGTGCGCATCATGCCGGCGCTGGTGACGGTGCCGGCTTCGTCGACCTCCACCACGCAATCGGTCATGCCGGTCGGATGCTCGATGCCCAGCGTCTTGCGCGCGCCGTCTGGCACGACCGCCAACTCTGCCGCCGGGCTGCCATCGAGCATACAGGCCGTGGCGACCGTCACCGCCGCGAGCACGCCGATCGTGGCGTGGACGCGGTGAGGGATCAGGCAGCACGTGGCGATCGCGCCGCCCTGCTTCGGCGCCGAGACCAGTACCATCTTTGGCACCGACTGTTCGGACACGTCGCCGAGGTTCATCAGCGGGCCGGCGGCGAGGCGGATCTTCTCGACCCGCGCCTTGAAGTCCGCATCGGCATCCAGCGTATCGCGATCCTCGTCGCCCGCGATGCCGGCATCCTCGGCGCGCAGGATCACGCAGGGCATGCCGTTGTCGATCAGCGTGCAGGCAACACCCTCGATCGTGTCGACGGCATTGCCGGTCGGCAGCAGCGCGCCGCAACTCGATCCGGCGGTGTCGCGGAAGGCGAGCGGGACCGGTGCGGCGGTGCCCGGCACGCCGTCGATCCGCGCGTCTCCGACGTAGCTGACCCGGCCGCCCGGCGTGGCGATCGTCGCGACCGCCACCTGATCGGTGTTGTCCATGTGGATCGCGACGCGGGTTTCGCCCTCGGCGGCCTTCACCAATCCGCGCTCGATCGCGAACGGGCCGACGCCCGCCAGCATGTTTCCGCAATTCTGCTTGTCGGTGACGATCGCCCGATCGACGAACACCTGCAGGAAGAGATAGTCGACGTCGACGCCTTCGCGATCCGACCGGCGCACCACCGCGACCTTGGAGGTCAGCGGATCGGCGCCGCCCATGCCGTCGATCTGGCGCGGATCGGGCGAACCCATCGCGCCGAGCAGGAAGGCGTCACGCTCGGCGACGTCGGCGGGCAG
Organism: Sphingomonas oryzagri; assembly: GCF_029906645.1. Classification (NCBI taxonomy): domain Bacteria; kingdom Pseudomonadati; phylum Pseudomonadota; class Alphaproteobacteria; order Sphingomonadales; family Sphingomonadaceae; genus Sphingomonas; species Sphingomonas oryzagri. The sequence continues at coordinate 2,142,622 of NZ_JARYGZ010000001.1, read as the reverse complement.
GTCGTCGGCGAGGAAGAAGCCGCCCTTCGACGTGCCGCCCCGCATCCACATGCAGGGGACGCCGTTACTCATAGCGCAATCCCATCGCCTCGAGCTTCCCGCGCATGTCGTAGATGTCGAGGCCGAGTTCGCCGGCGCGCAGCCGCTGCCGCTTGGCCTCCTCATTGGCTTCGCGGGCCTGCGCCTTCTCCAGCACGGCGGCGGCATCGGCGCGCGGCACGACGCAGACTCCATCGTCATCGGCGACGATCACGTCGCCCGGCAGGATCGACGCGCCCGCGCAGACCACCGGCACGTTCACCGAACCCAGCGTCGCCTTCACCGTCCCCTGCGCGGAGACCGCCCTGGACCAGACCGGGAAGCCCATCTCGGTCAGGTCGCGCACGTCGCGCACACCGGCGTCGATGACGAGGCCACGGCACCCGCGCGCCATCGCCGAGGTGGCGAGCAGATCGCCGAAATAGCCGTCTTCGCACGGGCTGGTCGGCGCCAGCACGAGGATGTCGCCGTCCTTCAGCTGCTCGATGGCGACATGGACCATCCAGTTATCGCCGGGGGGAGAGGAGATGGTGACAGCCGAGCCGGCGATCCGCGCGCCGGGATAGATCGGGCGCATATGGCTGGCGAGCAGGCCGGTGCGGCCCTGCGCCTCGTGCACGGTCGCGACGCCGGCCGCGCCGAGGCCATCGATGACGGCCGCGTCGGCGCGCTCGATCCCGGTTACCACTCGTGCGACCATTCCGACTATCCTCTCATCCATTGGGCGGACAGTTGGCGGACGCGGACCGGACGTACCAGTCGGAATCCTGCACAGGCCATCGATATAAGCTATAGATGGAGCCATGTTGACGCCCTTCGATCTCAGCCTGCGCCATCTCGATGCGGCCGTTGCCGTGCATCGCGAAGGCAGCATCAGTGCGGCCTCCGCAGCCATCAACCTGTCACAACCCGCGCTCACCCATGCGCTGGCCAAGCTGGAGGAGCAGATCGGCCATCGGCTTTTTGAACGACACGCGCGGGGCACGGCGGCAACCCGCGCCGGCACGCTCTTCGTTTCGAGAGCGGAACGGGCCTTGGCGATCTTGGCGGAAGGCGGCCGTCGCCTCCGTCGCTCCGCGCGTCTGACGCCGATCGCGCACATCGAACGCAGCGTGACGATGAACCAGATCCGCGCCTTCGCGATGGTCGAGCGGGCCGGCAGCTATGCGCAGGCGGCGCGCAACATGGATCTGTCCCAGCCCACCGTCCACCGCGCCGTCAAGGAACTGGAGGCCGTGCTCGGCATCGAATTGCTGATCCGATCGGGACGCACCGCGCTTCCCACCGAGCGTGCCCAGCGCCTCGTTGGTGCGGTGCGTCTGATGGCGAGCGAGCTGCAGGCAGGCTTCGACGAACTGGCCGCGCTCGAGCAGGCGGGCGCCGGGCGTATCGTCGTCGGCGCGTTGCCTCTGCCGCGCGCCGGCGTGCTGCCCGAGGCGCTCGCTCTGTTCGCGCGGGATCACGCGGCGGCCGACGTGAGAGTGGTCGAAGGCCCGTATCTGGAATTGATCGCGCGCCTGCGCGTCGGCGACATCGACTTCGCGCTGTCGGACCTGCGCGATCCCGAGCCATCGCCGGACGTGGTGCAGAAGGAGCTGTTCAGCGACGTCTTCTACATCGTCGTGCGCACGGGCCATCCGCTGGCGGGCGACACGATTCCTCCGATCGGGACGCTGGCGGAATATCCGTGGATCGTTGGCAACGTCGGCTCGCCGATGCGGACGATCTGGGAAGGCATGTTCGCCGACAATCGCCCGACCACGCGAACCGACTGCGGATCGATCCTCACCCTGCGCAAGCTGCTGATGGAGGGGGACTGGCTGGCGTTGATGTCGCCCGACGTGTTCGACATCGAGCAGAGGGCTGGGCTGCTCACCACCGTGGGCGGTCCGTTGCCGGGATATCGCCGCCGCATCGGCGTGACCGTCCGTGCCGACTGGCGGCCGACGGCCGCTCAATCCGCGCTGATGGGTGCGCTCATCATTGCTGGTCGGCGCAGAACTTCGCAAAATTGAATAGGTCGCTCCGGCTTTCGATGCGCGATCGCCGGCAGGAATGGCTAGTGGTTCGCCCACGAAAAGGCGCTGCGCGGACATGATCCGCCGGGCGCGCCAGGCGCGGACGAGGACCCCTTGCCATGATCATCGATTGCCACGGCCATTATACGACGGCGCCTGCCGCGCATACCGAATGGCGCGAGACGCAGAAGGCCGCGTTCAAGGCGGGCGGCGATATCGATCCGGCCTATCCGGACATTTCTGACGACCAGATCCGCGAGACGATCGAGGCGAACCAACTGCGCCTGCTGCGCGAGCGTGGCGCCGACATGACCATCTTCAGCCCGCGCGCCTCGGCGATGGCGCCGCATGTCGGGAACGCGGCGGTGAATCGGGTATGGGCCGAGCGGTCCAACGATCTCATCAAGCGCGTCGTCGATCTCTATCCGGAGACCTTCTTCGGCGTCTGCCAGCTGCCGCAGACCCCCGATCTCTCGATCGCCCAGTCGATCGACGAATTGAAGCGCTGCGTGACCGATCTCGGCTTCGTCGGCTGCAACCTCAACCCCGATCCGTCGGGCGGCAGATTCTCCGCGCCGCCGCTCACCGACAAGGCGTGGTACCCCTTCTTCGAAGCGATGGTGGAGCTGGACGTGCCGGCGATGATCCACGTCTCGGGTTCGTGCAACCCGGCGATGCACGCCACCGGCGCCTATTATATCGCCGCCGACACCATCGCCTTCATGCAGTTCATCGAAGGCGATCTGTTCAAGGATTTCCCCAGCCTGCGCTTCATCATCCCGCATGGCGGCGGCGCAGTGCCCTATCACTGGGGGCGCTATCGCGGCCTTGCCGACATGCTGAAGCGCCCGCCGCTGGCCGAGCATGTGATGAAGAACGTCTATTTCGATACCTGCGTCTACCACCAGCCCGGCATCGACCTGCTGTTCGAGGTGATCGACGTCGACAACATCCTGTTCGGATCCGAGATGGTCGGCGCGGTGCGCGGCATCGATCCCGAGACCGGCCACTATTTCGACGACACCAAGCGCTATATCGACGCGCTGCCGATCTCCGACGCCGACAAGGCCAAGGTGTTCGAGGGCAATGCGCGCCGCGTCTATCCGCGCCTTGACGCCCAGCTGAAGGCGCGCGGCCTGTGAGCGACTTCACGATGGACGCGGACTGGCTGTGCTACGATCCGGCCCCGTCGAAGCCGACCTTCCAACTGCCGCCCGGCGCGGTGGACGCGCATTGCCACGTCTTCGGCCCCGGCGACGTCTTCCCCTATGCGCCCGAGCGGAAATACACGCCGTGCGACGCGGGCAAGGAGAAGCTGTTCGCGCTGCGCGACTTCCTCGGCTTCGATCGCAACGTGATCGTTCAGGCGACCTGCCACGGTGCCGACAATCGCGCGCTGGTCGATGCCCTGATCGCCGCTGGCGGACGCGCACGCGGTGTCGCCACGATCCGACCCGACATCACCGACGATGCGCTGGCCGAGCTGCATGGGGCAGGGGTGCGCGGCGTGCGCTTCAACTTCGTGCGCCGGCTGGTCGATGCGAAACCCGACGCTTATTATCACGACATCATCGAACGGATCGCGCCGCTCGGCTGGCATATCGTCATCTATTTCGAGGCGGCCGATCTGGAGGAGCGCTGGGATTTCTTCACCAGCCTGCCGACCACGGTGGTGGTCGATCATATGGGGCGGCCGGACGTTACCCAGCCGCTCGACGGGCCGGAATTCGGCCGCTTCGTCCGTTTCATGGAGCGCGACAACGTCTGGTCCAAGGTAAGCTGCCCGGAGCGACTGTCGGAGCAGGGACCGCCCCGCTACGATGACGTCATCCCCTTCGCGCGCCATCTGGTGGAGCGCTTTCCGGATCGCGTGTTGTGGGGCACCGACTGGCCGCACCCCAACATGAAGAGCCACATGCCCGACGATGGCGGACTGGTGGACATCATCCCGCACATCGCCCCGACGATCGCGTTGCAGCGCCGCCTGCTGGTGGACAATCCGCTGCGGTTATACTGGAGCGAATAACGCCCGCTTCGATGTCGGCGAGACAGGGGCCAGTCTCGTCGTCAGGGCGAGCCTGCGATCGGCGGCCGTGGCCCGCGGGACGGTGATGCGCGCGTGCCGACGGCATGTTTATCATCGAGATGCCGCTTCCACCGCTGCCGAAGGACATTCGGCCGGTCATCATAATGCTCGTCCAGAAATTCGGCCGTGACGATGCGGTCGGTGCGAAAGTGCCGGAAATCCTGCCGCAGCTCGCACCATGCCGCGAGCATCCGCACATCGTCGAGAAAGCCGAGGATCACGGGCCAGACGATCCGGTCGGTCCGCTCGCCTCGCTCGTCGCCATAATGGAGCCGAATCTTGCGCCCCTCGCGGATCGCGGCGCGGACCTGGGCCAGATCGATGCTGTCTGGGATGAGAAATCCGCACGGACGCGTCCCGATCGTGGGATCGACGATGAACGGACGCAGCCGCTCGGGCACGACGCTGGTGATCTTGGCGATCAGATCGCGTGCCGCATTCGCCAGCACCGGATCGCCCCGGCCCGCGACCCACTGGGCACCGAGTATCGCGGCCTCGATCTCGTCCGGCGTCAGCATCAGCGGCGGCATGTCGAACGCGTCGTCCAGAATATAGCCGAACCCGGCTTCGCCCTGGATGGGAACGCGCTGGGCGATGAGGTCGGCGACGTCGCGGTAGACGGTGCGGGCCGACACTTCGAGTTCGGTCGCGATCCCGCCGGCCGTCACCGGGCGGGTCGATCGCCGCAGGATCTGGATGATCTGAAACAGTCTGTCGGCACGGCGCATGGCGTGAACTCCTGCTGACAGAATGCTGTCAGCAGGGGCGCGCTACAAGCGAAATCGGGCCGCGGCGCTGATCGCCCGGCTGTAACGCTGCCTCGAGGAGACACCATGATCACCCTGTTCCACGCCCCGCAATCCCGCTCGTCGCGGATGATCTGGCTGCTCGAGGAAGTGGGCGTCGCCTATGAGATCCGCCCGGTTTCGATCTTCCGCCCGATGACCGGCGAGGGTCATCCCGATCCGGCAAACCCGCACCCCGACAAGCGCGTGCCCGCTCTGCTTCACGACGGATCGCTGGTGGCGGAATCGGTCGCCATCGTGCTGCATGTGCTCGATGCCTTTCCCGATGCCGGGCTTGCTCCGCTGCCCGGAGATCCACGTCGCGGCGACTATCTCACCTGGATCGCATGGTATGTCGCCGAGCTGGAACCTGCGCTGTTCGCAGGCATGTCGGGCGAGCTGGCCGGATCGCCGCAGAAGCAGCGCAATCACGATGCCGTTGTCGGGAGGCTCCGCAATGCACTCGTGGACAGTCCGTACGTGATGGACGATCGCTTCATGGGGCCGGATTTCCTGATCAGCAGCGCGCTCGCTTTCGGTCGGCAGGCCTTCCCGGCCGACGACATGATCGACGCCTATATCGAGCGATGCCAGAACCGGCCTGCCGCCATTCGCGGGCGAGCGCTGGACGACCAGTCCGGGCTTCAGGCGGCCGCCTGAAGGGAGTGCGGGTCCGGAAGCACGGCATCGCGCTTCCGGACCATCGTCGGCGCGCGGCGGAATCCTGTGTCGCGATGCCCTTTCGGCCGACTTGGATCGCGTCGCATAACGGCAAATCGCATGAGGACGGTCACGCTTTACCGTCCCAGGGAAACGTTCGAGGTGGCCGGGAATTCCGGCGCGACGACGACCCGGTCGCGGCCGCCCCGCTTGGCGGCAAGGAGCGCCGCGTCGGCGAACTGGATCAGCTGATCCGGCTGGCAATGGTCGGGCGCGTTGGCCAGGCCCGCCGATACGGTGATGGGGCCGAGATCCCGGCCGGCGAAGCGTACACGCAGGCCGGCGATATGCGCGCGCAGCTGCTCGGCACGCGCGACCGCCTGGTCGACGTGCATCCCGCCGAGCAGCAGCAGGAACTCCTCGCCGCCGTAGCGGAACGCGAGGTCGCCTTCGCGCACGGCATGACGCAGCGCCTTGCCAACGGCGCGCAGCACGACATCGCCGGCCTCATGGCCATATTCGTCGTTGAAGCGCTTGAAATGATCGATGTCGATCATGATGCAGCTGGCGGGTCGTTCGGGCGTGACCGACAGAGTTTCGAGCACCGCCTCGAGATGGCGCCGGTTCGCCAGCGTGGTGAGCGGGTCCGCCATCGCCAGCGCGCGCAGCGCGTCGCGCAGCTGAAGATTGTCGAGCGCCAGGCCGATATTCTCGGCCAGCATCTTCAGATGCGCGTCGGGAACCTCGGCGAGCGCGGCACCGGGCAGCAGCTCGAAATAGAGCAGGCCCAGCGTCCCGCCCTGCGCGGCCAGCGGCAGACAGATGCTTTCGGGCGCGGTGTCGCTGCCCGGCGCGACATGCGCGCACGGTACGTCGATCGCCGCACCCGTCGCGCGGTGCTCGCTGCCGCGGCGCAGCGCCCAGCAGGCGGTCGGCGCGAATTCGGGAGCGGAGCAACGCGGATCAAGCCATGAACAGGCCTCGACCAGCGCATTGCGTTCGCGATCCAGCAGATAGAGGCGACCGGCGAGCTGGGGCACGATTTCCGGTACGAAGCGACGGATGACGCGTTCGAGATCGGCGACGTTGTCGCAGCCCTGCATCCGCTGGGTCATGCGGGAAAGGAGATCACGCAGCGCGCGATCGGCATCGCGCTCCTGCTCCAGCCGCTGACGGGCGAGGCCGTTGTCGCGGAACACGCGCAGCGCCTGGGCCATGTCGCCGATCTCGTCGATCTGCTCGTAGCGGGGCGGTTCGGCGTCGTAATCCTGCGCAGCGAGCCGGGTGACGACGTCGCTCAGCTTGACGACGGGGCGCAGCACCCGCCGGCGGAACACGAAATAGAGGACGGCGAGGAACAGCAGGCCTGTCGCGGCGAGCACGCCCTCCGAAATGCCGCGCCAGGTGCGCGAGGTCGATGTCGCCGTGTCGAGCGCGTTCGCGGTGCGCTGGTCGATGCGATCCTGAAAATGATCGACGCTGGCCCGTATGCGATCGAACTCGCGCTCATATTCGGGCGCGAACAGGATGGCGATCGCCGCCGTCCGGTCGCCGCCGCGCCGAGCCGTGATCGCGGCCCGCTGCTGGACTTGCAGGGCATCGGCCCAGCGCATGGCGTCGTGGAGCTCGCGCAGTTCCTCCGGGCCGGCGCCCGCGTCGCGGATATGCGCGGTGCGCTGCTCGACGGCCTGGAGGGCGCCCGCCTCGCGCTGATAGGCGATGAGGTCGGCGGGATCGCCGCTGACCGCATATTGGCGGGCGAGGCCGCTCAGCGTGTCGACATCCTCGTCGGCATGAGAGGTCGCGCTGTCGAGGGCGTAGCGTTCGGCCACGGCGTCCCGCTCCCGCTGTTGTGCGGATGAGGCGAGCAACATCGCGGTTGCGGACACCAAGGTGAGCGCAACGGTCGCGCCATAAGCCCAGTTCGTGATCGTCGCCAAGCGCATGATCGATGCCGTCTACCGGAGATCGAATGACGAATGGTTAAGGGACTGTACCGCAGTCGGTCTTGCCTTGGCGGTCCGACCGTCAGGGGCGACGAGGCGGCCTTGCCCCGCGCCAAGCCCGCCGGAGCCTCCACTGGTCGCTTTGCTCCAGCTAGCTGGAGCGCAGCCCCTCGGCGGGCGTAGCGCGCAGGGCCGGCAGGCTGCCCAGAACGCCGGTCGCCAGCGTCGCGCCGGCCGCCAGCGTCATGGTGATCGCGATGACGGCCGGATCGGGCGCCCACGGCAGCGCCAGCACGCGGGTGACGACGTACCAGCCACCCGCACCACCCACCGCCAGCGCGATCCCGCCCAGCAGCAGCGAAAGAAGGGCATATTCGATCGCCTGACCGGCCAGTAGCTGGGCACGGCTGCCGCCCAGCAATTTGAGGATCACCACGTCGTAGCGGCGGGCCTGGCCCGATGCGGTGATCGAACCGATCAGCACGACGATGCCCGCCACCACGGTCACCGCCGCCGCCGCGCGGATGGCGAGGGCGATGCGCCCGAGCAGGTCGCCGATCTGGCCGATGATGTCGCCGGTCCGAAGCATGGTGACGGACGGCAGGGCTGTCGCCACCGCGCCGGCGATCGCGCCGTCGCGGGCGGGAGGCGCGTAGACGCTGGCGAGCAAGGCGTGCGGCGCCTCCTGAATGTAGCCGGGCGAGAAGACGAGCGCGAAGTTGAGGCCGAGGCCACCCCAATCCACCTTGCGCAGCGCCGCGATCTTCGCCGGCACCTCGACGCCCAGCACCGCCACCGTGATCGTGTCGCCGACATGCAGGCCGAGAAGCTCGGCAGCCTTGTCCTCCATCGAGACGAGCGGCGGGCCGTCATAGCCGGCCGGCCACCAATGGCCTGCGACCACCATATTGCGCGGGGGCACGGTGGCGGACCATGTGATCGTGCGGTCGCCCTTCAGGATCCAGGCGCCGTCCGGCAGCGTCTTCATGTCGGCGACGCGCCGGCCGTTCAGGGCCACGATCGATCCGCGCAGCGATGGTACCGCCTCGATCGTCGCGGCCGGCGCAGCCGCCGTCACCGCCTTGCGGAAGGTGGCGGCATCTTCGGGCTGGAGGTCGATCGCGAAGAAGCGCGGTGCCTTGGCGGGGGCGGCATTGGCGAGCTCGCTCGACAGGCTGGTGTCGATCGCCGCCAGTGCCACGAACAGCGAGAAACCGAGGCCCAGGGCCACTACCAGACGATCGGTCTGCGAGCCGGGGCGGTGGAGGTTGGCGAGCGCCATGCGGAAGAGCGGCCGGCGCGGGCGGGGCAGGCGCGCGAGCAGCCAGCGCAGCGCCAACCCGAGTAGCCAGAGCGCGAGGACCAGCGCAAAGGTGGCGCCGACGAAGCCGAGCGCGATGGGCCGGTCGCTCGCGGTCAGCACCGCCAGCGCGACGAGGGAGGCGAGCAGGGTCACCATGCCCGCAAGTACCGCGAGGCTTGGCCGGCGGAGCGGCAGGATCGCATCCCGCAGCAGCGTCGCGGCCGGCACCGATCGCGCGCGGGCCAGCGCGGGCAGCGCGAAGAGCAGCGCCACCAGCAGGCTCAGCGTGGCCGCCACCGCCAGCGGTTCCGGGTAAATGGCGAGGCGCGGCGGCACGGGCAGGGCATCGCCGGCGATGGCCGTCACGATCGCCGGCACCGCCGCGCCGAGCGCGAGACCCGCAGCGATCGCCACCGCCGCCACCAGCCCGAGCTGGATCAGGAACAGGCCCGCGATCGTCCCGGCCTCGGCGCCGAGCACCTTGAGCGTCGCGACCATCCGCGTCTTGCGGCCGAGATAGGCGCTCACCCCGCTACCCACCCCAACGCCCGCTATGGCGAGCGCGGCGAGGCCGACCAGCAGCAGGAACTGGCCGAGCTGGGCGATCCCCTTCTTGAGGTTGCCGGCGGCCTGATCGGGCGTCCTGGCGGTCCAGCCGGCGCTTGGGAAACGATGGATGATCCTGTCCCCGATCGCTCCCGCATCGGCGCCGGTTGGCAACACGATACGGGTGGCGCTGGTGTAGAGGCTGCCGGGCTGGATCACCTGCGTCGCGTCGAGTCCGGCCATGTCGGTGAGCACGGTCGGCCCGAAGCTGAAGCCGGCGCCGAGATGATCGGGCTCGTCGTCGATCAGGCCGATCACCCGCATGGTCGCCATGCCGATCCGCACCTGATCGCCGACATGCAGGCCGAGCCGGTCGGCAAGCGCGGGGGCGATGGCGATGTCGGTTCCGTGCGGTCGGGCGGCCAGTGCGCCCGGCTGGAGCGTGAAGCGACCGATCAGCGGCCAAGCGTCGTCCACCGCACGCAGGTTGGCAAGCGCGGGCGCGTGGCCGGAAAGCGGTGTGACCATCGAGTTGGTGGCGATCACCTCGGACGTCTTGCCATAGGCGGCGAGCGCGGCGCTTTCCTCCACGGTGGCGCGGCGCTGCGAAACGCGCATCTCGAGGTCGCCCCCCAGCATCTGCTGGCTCTGCCCGTCGAGCGTACCGAGGATCGAGGTGGAGAGGCTGCCGATCCCGGCGAGCGCGGCGGTGCCGAGGAACAGGCAGATCAGCAAGAGCCAGAGCCCACGCCCCCCGGCACGCAGATCGCGGATGGCGAGCCGCCACGCGTTGCTCATGCGGCGGCGCTGTCCTTGACGATGCGGCCGTCGGCCAGCTCGATCACGCGGCCGCAGCGGGCGGCCAGGGTCGGATCGTGGGTGATGACGAACAGGGTCGCGCCCGTCTCGGCATGGCGGGCGAAGAGCAGGTCCATGATCGCGTGGCCGGTCGCGCCGTCGAGATTGCCGGTGGGTTCGTCGGCGAAGAGCAAAGCAGGGCGTGGCGCGATGGCGCGGGCGATGGCGACGCGCTGCTGCTCGCCACCCGAAAGCTGGGCGGGGTAATGGCGGAGGCGATGGCCGAGGCCGACCGCCGTCAGTTCGGCTTCGGCGCGGCCGAAGGCGTCGCGCTCTCCGGCCAGCTCCAACGGCACCGCGACATTTTCAAGCGCAGTCATGGTCGGCAGCAGGTGAAAGGCCTGCAGGATGATCCCGATCCGTCTGCGCCGCGCTATGGCGAGCTGGTTTTCATTGAGTGTCTCGAACTCGAGACCGGCGACCTTCGCGCTGCCACCCGTTGGCCGCTCCATGCCGGACAGCAACGCCATCAGCGAGGATTTGCCCGATCCCGAAGGGCCGAGCAGCGCCACGCTCTCGCCCGTCCGCACGGTCAGGTCGATGCCACGCAGGATTTCCGTGCGGGCTGGCGGGCGGCCGAGCGCGAGCGTCAGATTGCGCGCGTCGATGACGATGCTATCGGATGCTGCCGATGAAGGAGAAGCGGATGAAGCCACGGTCTTCCGGATATGGTGCGATCCGCGCGCTTGTCCATTGCTTCGCCTTCCTTTTCGTGACGCCGGTGTTCGCGCAAGGGCCGCTGATCTGGGCACTGGGCGACAGTCTCACCGCCGGTTACGGCCTGCCGCCGGCGCAGGGCTTCACCGTCCGGCTGGAGCAGGCGCTGAGAAAAAGCGGTATTCCCGCGACCGTGAGGAATGGCGGCATCGCCGGAGACACGGCCGCGCAGGGCCGGGCGAGGCTCGCCTGGGGGCTGCGCGGGCTGGGCGTGAAGCCCGATCTCGTGATCGTCGAGCTCGGGGCCAACGACATGCTGCGCGGCCTTCCGCCGTCGGCCACCGAGAAGAATCTCGATCTGGTGCTGGCCGATCTCCATCGGCGGAAGATTCGGATGCTGGTGGTCGGCATGAAGGCGGCGCCCAATCTCGGTGCCGATTATGCCCGTACCTTCGAGGCGATGTATCCCCGGCTCGCCGATCGGTATCGGGCGCCGCTCTATCCCTTTTTCCTTGATGGGGTCGCCGGCCATCCGGGCCTGATCCAGGCGGACGGGCGCCACCCCAACGCGCAGGGCGTGGACATCATCGTGGCGAAGATCCTGCCGGCGGTGCGCCGGGCGTTGCCGCGCTGAACTGACTTTACGCCGCCGCCCGATCGGTCCGCGCGAACGCCTTGCTCAGCAGGATGAAGGACAGGCCGGTCGCGGGAATGGCGATCAGCCAGCCGATGTCCACGCCGCCCAGCGAGGCCGTGAACCAGCCTTTGAACGCTCCTATGCTGAGGAAGGGAAGCTGCACCGCGATGCCGATCGCATAGGCGCCGATCGCGGCCGGCGAGACCCGTCCGTAGATGCCGCCATCCTCCGCGAAGAGCGAGGCAATGTCGTACCGCCCGTGCTTGAGCAGATAGAAATCGACGAGATTGATGGTCGCCCACGGCGCGAGCACGATCATCAGCGCAACGACGAAGCCGATGAAGCCGGCGACGAACCCGGTCGCCAGCACTGCGACGCTCACCGCCCCCGCCAGCACGATGCCCGAGAGCAGGATTCGTGCCCTCCGCCCCGGATGCCAGCGTGCCGCGAAGGTCTGGCCCATCGTGATCAGCGAGAGGGTGGCGCCATAATTGTTGAGCGCGTTGTGGCTGATGATGTTCAGCACGAACAGCAGCATCACCACCGGTCCGACGATGCCGGTGACGGCCGAGACGGTCGTCATCGCATCCGCCCCGTGCGCCGCACCGGCCACCGCTAGCGCGCCGAACAGGAAGGAGGCGGAGGCGCCCAGCACCGATCCGCAATAGCTCGCCCAGAAAGGTCGCGCGAAGCCGACATCCTCCGGCAGATAGCGCGAATAGTCCGACGTGTAGCAGGCGTAGGAGATCTGCCAGACGGCGGCGAGCGAGAAGGTGGAGAACCAGCCGATCGCGGTGATTGTGCCGGCGTGCCAGGCGGGCGCGGGCATCTTGTCTACGATGATCGCCAGCGCAACGATCAGCACCGCGCCCATCGCCCACATGCCGATCCGGTTGAGCAGGTGGATGACGTCGTAGCCGAGGATGCCAATGGCCGCCGCCGCGATCGCCGCCGCGATCGCCGCGACGCTCATCGGAAAGGCCGGTGCGAGCCCGACGATCGACTTTCCGGCCAGCACGATGTTGGAGATGAAGAAGCCGATATAGAGCAGGGCGGCGACGATCACGATCACCAGCGCGCCGTAGCGGCCGAACTGGCCGCGGCTCTGGATCATCTGCGGTAGGCCGAGGCGCGGCCCCTGCGCCGAGCAGGCGGCGAGGAAGATGCCGCCGACACCATGCCCCAGCACGATCGCGCTCGCCGCGCCGAGCAGGGGGAGCCCGAAATCCTGCACCGCCATCGCACCGGTCACGATCGGCAGGGGGGCGATGTTGGTGGTGAACCAGAGTGTGAAGAGATCGCGCACGTGGCCGTGCCGTTTGGAGGCGGGAACGGCCTCGATGCTGCTGGACTCGACCCATTGGCCGCCATCCTGATCCGCCGCCATGCAAGTCCCCCTTGTGCCCGCTTCAATGCTGTATACAATAAGACGATATTTGAGTCTTGCAACCGTGGAATCACCGTTGCCTACGGTGTCTCCCCGGCCCGGATCAGGAGGTCTATGGCATGAAATTCTCGCTGTTCCTGCACATGGAGCGCTATGACGAGACGGTATCGCATCGCCGGCTCTACGAGGAGTTGCTGGCGCTGTGCGATCTTGCCGAGGAGGGCGGTCTCCACAAGGTCTGGATCGGCGAACATCATGCGATGGAATATACCATCTCGCCCAACCCGATCGCGCTGCTGTCGGCGGTGGCGGAGCGGACCAAGAACATCCGTCTAGGCGCCGGCACCTTCATCGCGCCCTTCTGGCATCCGATCCGGCTGGCGGGTGAGGCCGCGATGCTCGACGTGATCAGCAACGGCCGCGCCGAGATCGGTCTGGCGCGCGGTGCCTATCAGTTCGAGTTCGACCGGATGCTGGGCGGTGAATCCGCCAATGCCGGCGGCAAGTATCTGCGCGAGATGGTGCCGGTGGTGAAGAAGCTGTGGGAAGGCGACTACGCGCACGATGGCGAGATCTGGCAGTTCCCGGTCTCGACCAGCGTGCCCAAGCCCGTCCAGCAGCCGGCACCGACCGTCTGGATCGCCGCGCGCGATCCGGATTCGCACAATTTCGCCGTCGCCAACGGATGCAGCGTGATGGTGACGCCGCTCTTCAAGGGCGATGCCGAGGTCGCCGATCTCGTTCGCAAGTTCGAGGACGCTTGCACCGCCAACCCCACGGTCGATCGGCCGCAACTGATGGTGCTGCAGCACGCCCACGTCCACACCGGAGACGACGACTGGCAGCGCGCGGCGGAGGGCATCTCCTTCTTCTACCGCGCCTTCGGCACCTGGGCGGGCAACAAAAAGCCGCCGGTCAACGGCTTCCACAAGGATGTGCCGCCGCTCGATACGGAGAAGTTCCCCGATCTCGCGCCCGATGCGGTCCGCCGCAACATGATGATCGGCAAGCCCGACGAGATCATCGCGCGGTTGAAGAGCTACGAGGCGATGGGCGTCGACGAATACAGCATCTGGGTCGATAACAGCCTGAGCTTCGAGGACAAGCGGGATTCGATCCGCCTCTTCATCGATCATGTCGCTCCGGCTTTCGCGTGAGGTTCTGATGCCCAAGGCCTATTGGATCGCCCGCGTCGACGTGACCGACCCGGATCGCTACGCCGAATATATGGCGCTGGGTCCGGCCGCGCTGATCGGCAATGGTGGGCGCCTGCTGTCGCGCGGCGGCCGTGCCGTCGCGCTGGAGGGAGGCGAACCGCGCCAGCGCAACGTCGTGATCGAGTTCGACAGCATGGAGGCGGCGCTCGCCTGCCACGATTCCCCCGAATATCGGGCCGCGCGCGAGAAAAGGGCCGGTGCGGCCGAGGTGGAGATCCTGATCGTGGAAGGGCTGGACTGATGGCGGCGGACCGCGAGCGCAGCGAATCCTTCGAGCGGGGCCTCGCGACCCGTCGCGAGGTGCTGGGCGATGCCTATGTCGACAGGGCGCTGAACGCGGCGGACGATTTCGGCTGGGCGATGCAGCAGCTCACCACGGAAAGCTGCTGGGATGCGATTTGGAACCGGCCGGGGCTGGATCGCCGCAGCCGATCGATCCTCAACCTTGGAATGCTGGCGGCGCTCAACCGGCCGCACGAGCTCAAGGCGCATATCCGCGGTGCCCTCTCCAACGGCCTCAGCCGGGAGGAAATCAAGGAGATCCTGCTCCAGATCGCGGTCTATGTCGGTATTCCGGCGGGCGTCGACAGCTTCCGGCTGGCACGCGAGGTGTTCGCGGAGATCGATGCGGGCTGATCCCGATCAGAGGCCGCCCATCATCACGTATTTCATCTCGACATAATCCTCGATGCCGTGCCGCGATCCCTCGCGGCCCATGCCGGACGCCTTGATGCCGCCGAACGGCGCTACCTCGGTCGAGATGGCGGCATCGTTCAGGCCGACCATGCCATATTCGAGTGCCCCGGCGACACGCATCGCGCGGCCGATGTCGCGCGTGTAGAGATAGGCGGCGAGGCCGAATTCGGTGTCGTTGGCCATGCGGATCGCCTCCGCCTCATCGGTGAAGCGGATCACGGCGGCGAGCGGCCCGAACGTCTCCTCGCGCGCGACGAGGGCCTCGGCCGGCACGTCGGCGATCAGCGTGGGGCGGAGGAACAGGCCTTCCGGACGATCGCCGCCCGTCACCAGCCGCCCGCCATGGGCCAGCGCATCGGCGACGTGCTGCTCCACCTTGGCGACGGCCTTCGCATTGATCAGCGGGCCGGTGGTGACGCCGGCTTCGGTGCCGGGTCCGATCACCAATGCCTCGATCCGCGCCTTCAGGCGCTCGACGAACGCGTCGTATATGCCGTCCTGCACGAGGAATCGATTGACGCACACGCAGGTCTGCCCGGCATTGCGGAACTTGCCGAGCATGGCGCCGTCGATCGCGGCATCCAGATCGGCATCGTCGAACAGGAGGAAGGGGGCATTGCCGCCCAGTTCCAGCGAGAGCCGCTTCAGCGTCGGCGCCGACTGCGCGTAGAGCATCCGCCCGACCGGGGTGGAGCCGGTGAAGGAGAGCTTGCGGACCTCGGCACTCTCCATCAGCGCCCCGCCGATCGCGGCGGCATCGCCGGTGACGACGTTCAGTACGCCTGCCGGCACACCGGCTTCCTGCGCGAGCGCGGCCAGCGCCAGCGCGGTCAGCGGGGTCTCGGGCGCGGGCTTGACGATGATCGTGCATCCGGCAGCGAGCGCGGGGCCGACCTTGCGGGTGATCATCGCCGCCGGGAAGTTCCACGGCGTGATCGCCGCCACGACGCCCACCGGCTCGCGCCAGACGAGGATGCGCTGGTTGGTGCGGGGTGCCGCGATGATCTCGCCATCGATGCGCCGGGCTTCTTCCGCAAACCAGCGCAGGAAATTCGCGGCATAGATGATCTCGCCGGATGCCTCCGCCAGTGGCTTGCCCTGCTCGGCGGTGAGGATGCGGGCGAGCGCGTCCTGATGGTCGAGCATCAGGCGATACCAAGTCATCAGGATGTCGGCGCGCTCGCCGGCGGGTCGGGCACGCCATTGGACCAGCGCGCGAGAGGCAGCAGCTATGGCGGCGCGGGTCGCGTCGGCGCCCAGCACGGGAACTTCCGCGATCGTTGCGCCGGTGGCCGGATCGGTGACCGCCTCGCGAGCGTCGCCATCGATCCATGCGCCATCGATGAACGCCTTGTCGCGGAAGCAGGAGAGGTCGCGGATCATCGGTCAGCCCCCAAGGCAGGGGCGGGCAGGTCGGTCAGCGCGCCGCGATGGTAGAGCAGTGTTCCTGCCGCCGGCTCCGGCAGGTCGATCGCCTGCACCTGGCCGACGAGGATGGCGTGATCGCCGCCGTCATGATTGGCCCACAGGCTGCACTCGATGATGCAGGCCGCCCCTTCCAGCAGCGGGTTGCCGAGCAGGCTGCGGGTCCAGCCGATGCCGCTCAGGTCCGCGCCGCTGCGCGCGAAGGTGGTGGCGAGGCCGGATTGCCCGTCGGCGAGGATGTGGATCGCGAACTGCCGGCGCGCGAGGATGTGCGGCAGCGTCCGCGAGGTCAGCGCCGGGCAGACCAGCACCAGCGGCGGATCGAGCGAGAGCGAGCTGAACGCGCTGGCGGTGAGGCCGGCGACGGTGCCGTCCTCGGTGAAGGTGGTGACCACCGTCACGCCGGACGCGAAGGATGCCATGGCGCGGCGGAAGAGCGCGCCGTCGATCGGGCTGATGTCCATGGGGAGCCTCAGCGCATTACGAAGGGATCGCCCATCGGCTGTTCCGACAGGTTGATCCACACGGTCTTGAGAGCGGTATAGTCGAGCACCGACTCGATCCCGCCTTCGCGCCCGTAGCCACTGAGGCCGAAGCCGCCGATCGGCGCCATGGCGGAGACGGCGCGATAGGTGTTCACCCAGACGATGCCGGCGCGCACGTCGCGGGCCATGCGGTGGCCGCGCGCGATGTCGCGGGTCCAGATACCGGCGGCGAGCGCATAGGCGCTGTCATTGGCCATGGCGACGGCCTGCGCCTCGCCCTTGAAGCGCAGGATCGCGGCGACCGGCCCGAACACCTCGTTGCGCACCACGCTCAGGTCGGCGCTGGGGCAGGAGAGCAAAGTCGGCTCGTAATACCAGCCCGCGTCGTGGCCGGCGGGGCGCTGGGCGCCGGCCAGCACCGTCGCGCCTTCGGCCTTCGCCTCGGCCACCATCCGCTCGACCACGCCGAGCTGCGCTTCGGTGGCCATCGGCCCCATGTCCGATTCCGGGTCGATGGGGTCACCGATGCGGATGCGCGCCATGCGCTCGGTCAGCGCGGCGACGAAGCGGTCGTATATGCCGTCTTCCACCAGCAGCCGGGCGCCCGCCACGCAGCTCTGGCCCGATGCGGCGAAGATGCCGGCAACCACGCCGTTCACCGCGCTCTCCAGTTCGGCATCGTCGAACACAATGTTTGCCGACTTGCCGCCGAGTTCGAGCGAGAGTTGCGCGAAATTCTCGGCACTGGCGCGTACGACGTGGCGCGCGGTCTCGGGGCCGCCGGTGAAGGCGATGCGGCGCACCAGCGGGTGCCTGGTCAGCGCCGCGCCCGCCGTCGGGCCGAGCCCGGTGACGACGTTGACGATTCCCGCCGGGAAGCCCGCCTCGCCGGCCAGCCGCGCGAGTTCGAGAATGCTGGCCGAGGCATGTTCGGACGGCTTGATCACGATCGCATTGCCGGCGGCCAGCGCCGGGGCGAGCTTGATCGCGGTGAGATAAAGCGGGCTGTTCCACGGGATGATCGCGGCGACCACGCCCAGCGGCTCGGGCCGGGTGAAGGCGAACATGTCCGTCTTGTCGATCGGCAGCGTGCTGCCCTCTACCTTGTCTGCGAGGCCGGCGGCATAGTGGAAGAATTCGGGCAGGTAGCCGAGCTGGCCGCGCGTCTCGCGGATCAGCTTGCCATTGTCGCGCGTCTCCAGCACCGCCAGCCGCTCGCGATTCTGCTCGACCAGATCGCCGAGCCGGCGCAGCATCTTGCCGCGCGCGCCGGCGGGGAGGTTGCGCCATTCTGGCCGATCGAACGCCGTCTGCGCCGCGCGCACCGCGCGATCGACATCGGCCTCGCCCGCATCGGGCAGCTCGGCCCATGCCTGACCATTGGCGGGGTTCAGCGAGGTGAAGACGCTGCCCGAGGCCGCCTCCGTCCAGTCGCCGTCGATCAGCATGTGGAGGCGTTCGAGGGTCATGCGCGGGTTTCCCCTGATGAGACGGCCGCTTCGGCCGAACAATGATCGATCAGCAGCCGGTTGACCGCATCGGGCAACTCCACCGGCATCATATGCCGCGCGTCCGGCACCACGACGGCGCGGGCACCGGGGATCGCATCGGCGAGCGCCCGCGTCATCGCCGGGGTCGAGCCGACGTCATGCTCGCCGGTCGCGACGAGCGTCGGCGTCCGGATCTCGGCGAGCCTGTCGATGCCATAGTCGTCCTCCGTCGCGAACAGCCGATAGCAGATCGCATAGGCGGCGGGATTGTTGGCGGCCATCGCCTGACGCAATGCCACCATCGCGTCGGCATGGGTGGTGCGATAGTCGGCGCTGAACCAGCGTTCGATCGCGGCGTCGGCGTTGCTGGCCGGACCTTTGCTCTGCGCATCCGCGACACGGGCGAGCACCGCGCGGCGCTGATCGGCGTCGCGCCGGAACACGCCGTTGAGCAGCACCAGCGAGGCCAGTCGCTCCGGATGGCCGAGCGCGAAGGCACGGGCGACGAGCGCCCCCATCGAAAAACCGACCAGCGTCGCGCGCTCGATCGAGAGCCGATCGAGCAGATCGAGCAACTGATAGGCGAAATCGCCTAGCGTCGCGTCGGGGGACGGGGCGGAGCTGCCGCCGTGGCCGAGCATGTCGTAGGTGATGACGCGGTGGCTCTCCGCCAGCGCCTCCACCTGCGCGGCCCACATGGCGTGCGACAGGCCGACGCCGTGGATGAGCACGAGCGCGTCGCCGCTCCCGGTATCGGTATGGAAGGTGATCACGTCCGGCCGCTCGCCACGCCTTCGCGGTGGATCACGCCTCGCCCCGTTCCTCGGCGGCGATCGCCTCCAGATCGAGATAGCGGTTGCCGATGCGCGGGTGGGCGCGACCGCCGTCCGCCGCGCCGAGAACGACGACGATCTCGTCGGCCAGCGGCGCATCGGAGATGCTGAACTCCGCGGTGATGTAGTGCGAGCGCAGGCCCTCGTCGTCCTTGTGCATCATCGGCACCTGGATCGAGGTGCCGAGCCCACCGCGCTTGTTGGTGAAGCTGAGGTACGACTTGGCATCGACCGCGCGACGATAGTGATTGCCGAAGCGCAAAGTGTGGATCAGCGCGGAGGCGTGTTCCACCTCGCCATTGGCGCCGACGACCGCCGCCTTGCCGTAAGCCTCGATCCGCTCCGCCCCGCCGATCGCCTTGGTCAGCCGCGCGACCATCTCGGCGCCGAGATCGGATGCGATCGCCTTGATCTCCGGCGACAGGTCCTCGACGAAGCCGCGCCCGGCCCACGGGTTCGGCAGGATCGCGGCGACGCACACCATCATGATCGGCGTATCGGCGGCACGGCCGCCCTCGATCAGCGTCTCATCCGAATAGGTGACGAACTTGCGGACGGTGAACGGCATGAGACCCCCAAGGCGTTTCGTTGTTCGTATTATGGTATACAAGAATACGTGACGCAAGTGGGCTTGGGGCGCCCTTCGCGGATTTGCGAAAATCAGGCCCGCGCGGTGCGGGGGCGGCGGGCCTGTCGGGCAGGCTTGGCAGGAGCCGCCTCTTCCAGCTCGGCCTCCAGCTCGGCGATCTTGGCGAGCGCGGTCTCAGCTGCGGCGCGGACATGATCGTGGCAGGCGGCGGAGGCGCGATCGCCGTCGCGGGCTTCGATCGCCTCGAAGATACGGCCGAGCTGGACGGGGCCGGAGGTCGAACGGCCGGGCTGGGCGATGGTCAGCGCGCGCAACTGGCTGATCCGGCCGTTGATCCGCTGCACGATCTCCCAGGCGATGCCGTGGCCGGCGCCGGTGAAGATCGCCTGATAGAAACGCTGCGAGGCCGTCAGCACCGCGCGGGGATCGTGCCCTTCATAGGCCCGGCGGATCGCTTCCAGCGCCTTGCCGATGGCGTCGATCTGCGCCTTGGTCGCGTGTTCGGCGCAGGCCTTCGCGGCCGCGCCTTCGAGTAGTGCGCGCAGATCGTAGATCTGGACGGCGGAGTCGCGGTCGAGCTTGGCGACGGTGGGGCCGTGATGGGGCACGCTGACGACCAGATGCTCGGCCTCCAGATGGCGCAGCACCTCGCGGATCACCGATCGGCTGACGCCCAGCAGATCGCACAGATAGGCCTCGGTCAGCCGCTCGCCCGGCTTGAAGCGCGCCTCGATGATCGCGGTGCGCAGCCGTTCGAGCGCGATCTCGCGCAGCGTGGTGGGCAGTTCGGTGATGCGCATGTCGTCGGCGCCGGCCATTCAATGTCCCCGTTTGCGAGATCGTCCGCGTGTCGGCGATCCCTAGTCCCTGTTTTATCGTCTAGCTGCAATGGTAGCTGGATGCTTGGTCGATCTTGCCCTTGCCGTCATAGCGCGCCTGGCGCGGGAAGACACAGAGTGGGTGGGTACGATCAGCGCCTTTCGCCGGATCGTTGTCGCGGTAGTGGGTGGCGGTGACTCGGTCCGGCGCCTTGCCCTGTTCCACCCAGCGGACCAGCGCGGCCAGCAGGTTGCGATCCGGCTCGAACGGCGTCGCGAGATCGCCGAAGCCGCCGAACGCATTGGCGCCGGTGCCGCCGCCGCAATGGCCCATGCCCGGCACCATGAACAGCCGGTAGAAATCCTCGACCGATCCGCCCATCGCCTTCTGCACGGCTCCATAGTAAGCGAGCGTGAACTGAGCCGGTATGCCGACATCGGCCCAGCCGTGATATTGGATGACCTTGCGGTGCAGGGCGCGCTGGCGGCTCAGGTCAGGATCGATCGCGTCGACATCCGCAGAGGTCTTCTGCCGCGCATCACGCCACGCGTCGCCCGGATCGAGCGTGGCGAGGTCGAGCGCGGCGTCGCGGTGCAGGAAGGTGCCGAAGAACTGCTGGGCATAATCCTCGTGCCCGCCGATGCCGGCGCCGGCGATGTGGGACATCCAGCCGCTCCACTGGCCGGGCGCCGCCTCGGTGCCGACGGACCAGGCGAGACCGGGAATATCCGGCGTGCCGGACGGATCGCGCCAATCCTTCCGTGCGCGATCGATCGCGGCGATCTGGCCGGGATCGAGGCAGGCCGCGCCGGTTGGGTTGTCGCAGGCGAGTGCCGCGAGGTTGGAGCCGCAACGTCTCGGATCTTCGATCACCCCGTCCTTCGCGCCATCCAGCGCATCGCAATTGGCGAGCGCCAGCTTCGATACGGCGTCGAGCTGCGTTTGCGTGATGCTGCTGAAGCGGCCCCGGCTCGCCTGCGCAAGCGCCAGTTCGGCCGTGAGCTCTCCCGTGAAATCGTTCTCCGGCGCCCCGACCAGCCAGCCGTCGAACTGATCGGGATAGCGCTGCAGCGACATCAGTGCCTCGCGTCCGCCATCGGAGCAGCCTGCAAAATAGGCGTGGGCGGCGGCGCGTCCATAATAGCGCGTGACGATCGCCTTGGCGGCGATGGCGGTGTCGTGAAGCGCGAGGTGGCCGAAATCGGCGACGCGGCCGGGCCGGTCGATCGCCCAGCGCATGTCGGAACCGACCGACTGGTGCCCCCCATCCGAATTGGCCACCGCGAACCCGTCGCGCACGCCCGAGGCGAGGCCGCGATAGGCGATCGATCCCGCGAAGCCGCTATTGCCGGCCTGAAGATAGCGGCCGTTCCAATCTTCGGGAAGCCAGACCTCCAGTTCGATATGTCCGCCGTCCGGCCGCGCGATCCGCGCCTGCACGCGGCAGAAGGCGGGGAGGTCGGTGAAGCTCTGGTCGCCACCCGCGAATCGGCCCTGTTCCGAGGATGTCGCGCCAATGGTCGCTCCGGCGATCGTTTTGCCGCTCAGAGCATGGCAACTTTCGTCGAAGTTTCGCGCCGTCGCCTGCGCCATCGTGGCACCGCCCAGCGCCAGGGCGGAAGCGGCGATCGCCCGAAAAGTCCACATTCTCCGAACGATAGCCATGATTGCGTCACCTTCGTGAAATCGGTCGATCACTCTCAGGAAACTATGTTGACATGTTGTAAGATGGAATACAATCTTACGATCAATGGATCGGGAGGTCCAGTTGGCAAAGCCTGAAGGCGTTTCGTCTATCGGGTCCAACATGCGGGGAATGACATGATCACACGAACGATGCCATTGCGGACCGGATTGCGCGGCGGTGCTTCGGCGGCCGCCCTCATGTTGCTGGCCGGCGTGGCGCCGGCTTTCGCCCAGTCCGCACCTGCTCCGGAAGCCGCCGCGCCGGCACCCGAGGCCGCTGCGTCCGCGCTGCAGCCCGGCGAGATCGTCGTCACCGCGCAGCGTCGCAGCCAGAACCTCCAGCAGATCCCCTACAACATCACCGCCGTGCGCGGCGCCGATCTCGCCAAGGCGGGGGTCAGCGCCAACAGCCTGTCGCAGGTCGTGCCCGGCCTCGTGACGATCGATGCCGGCCCCGCCTCGCGCGGCGGCGCCAACAACTACACGCTGCGCGGCCTGCGTACCGACAGCCCGAGCGGCGGCGACGGTTCGCCGCAGAACGTCTCGTCGGTCTCCACCTATCTGGGCGACGTGCCGGTATTCTTCCCGATGGTGTTCAAGGACATCGACCGCGTCGAGGTGCTGCGCGGCCCGCAGGGCACGCTCTACGGCAGCGGCGCGGAGGGCGGCACGATCCGCTTCATCCCGAACCGCCCGAACTTCGACAAGCTCTCCGGTGAATTCAACGCGACGGGCGGCATCACCGAACATTCGGGCAAGCCCAATGGCAGCTTCGACGGGGTGCTCAACATTCCGCTGGGCGATACTTTGGCTTTCCGTCTGGTCGGCGGCATCGATCATCAGGGCGGCTTCATCGACGATGTCGACCTGCTGGAACGGACGAGCAGCGCCGTTCATGCCGGCGTCGTATCCGCCAACCCGTCCGACCCGGCGAGCGCGCCGGTCATCGGGCCTGTGAAGAAGGACACCAACACCTCGAACCAGAGCTTCGTGCGCGCCGAACTGCGCTGGAAGCCGAGCGATCGCTTCGATTTCGAGCTGGATTACACCCACCAGAACACCAAGGTGGACGATATCCAGGCGACGAATGCGGGCTACACCGGCACCTCGGTCGATTTCGGCACCGCGATCGGTCTGCCGAACAGCGCCTACGAGACGCGCAGCGCCGGCAAGTATGAGAGCACCTTCCCGATCCTCGAGCCATACGAGAACTCGATCGATCTGGTGAGCGGCACCGCGAGCGTCGACTTCGGCCTGGCGACGCTGACCTCGGTTACCTCCTACTACGACAACAAGACGTCCGGCGTTTCGGATACCTCCAATTATTATGGTGGCTATACCGGGCGCGAGGGCTTCATCAGCTATTACGCCAATTATCCGCGCTTCATCGCGGTGACGACCAGCGACAACAAGGATCGCGCCTTCACGCAGGAGCTGCGGCTCGTGTCGCACTGGGATCTGCCGATCGACTATGTCGTCGGTGGCTATTTCCAGCACCAGAAGACCAGCAACATCTACAATCAGGTCGCGCCGGGCATCGCCGACTTCGGCACCTATATCGGGCAGCCGAGCCAGAGTCCGGATAATGGCGACCAGATCTACTACATCGCGCGTCACACCAACTTCAAGGATCGCGCGGTGTTCGGCGAACTGACCTGGCACATCACGCCCAAGTGGCAGGTGACCGGCGGCGTCCGCTTCTTCTGGCAGACCTTCGATAGCGGCTTCGTGCAGGAATCGCCCTTCTGCGGCGCGTCGTGCGGTGACGGCGTGACCGAGCCATCGCATCTCGGCATCGCGGTGGCCAACAACACCAGCAAGGTCAACGATCATATCGTGAAGGTGAACACCTCCTACGACGTGACGCCGGGGCTGAAATTCTATGCCACCTATGCGGAAGGCTTCCGTCGCGGCGGCGCCAACGGCATTCCGATCGCCGGCTATTTCCGCTCGCTGCCGCAATACACGACCTACCAGCCCGATTTCGCCAAGACCTACGAAGTGGGCGTGAAGGGCAACCTGCTCGACCGGAAGCTCCAGTATTCGGCCGATCTCTACCTGATCAACCTCGACAACTTCCAGTTCACCACCAGCACGCCATCCTATGAAAGCGGCGTGTTCAACGGTAACCAGGCACGCTCCAAGGGCGGCGAGATCGAGCTGCACGCACGGCTGACCCGCAACCTCAGCGCCTCGCTCGCCTACACCTACACCGATGCGAAGGTGAGCAAGACCAGTTCGCTGACCGACTATCCGGTCTATTCGCTGATCACCGGTGCGGCGCCCTACGTCTATCTGACGCTGCAGAAGGGCGCCAAGCTGCCGGGCGTGCCCAAGCACACGATCAACGGCTCGCTCGACTACACGACGCCGCTGGGCGATCGGAGCCTGTCGTTCCACGTCGACGGCGCCTATCACAGCAAGGAACTGGGCGCGATCAATCCGGCCGACACCAGCTTCTGGATCATCCCGTCCGCCTTCACGATGAACGGCCGGATCACGCTGGACAGCGGCAAGTCGTGGAGCGCCGACCTGTTCGTCAACAACATCACGAACGAGATCGGCTATTCGGCCTCCGTCGGACGCCAGAACATGCCGTCGAGCTGGACCGGCCTGATCGTGCAGCGTCCGCGCACCGTCGGTGTGGGCTTGCACTATCACTTCTGATCCGGGCAGGGTCCGGCGTCGGAATGAGACGATGCCGGACCTGAACCCAATCGAAGCGCTCATCGCCGCCCGCCGCCTCGACGAGGCGCGGGTGGTTTGGCGTGCATGCTTCGTGCAAGGCGCCGCCGATGTCTCCGGCTGGTTCGCGCTCGGCCGGATGGGGGCGAGGCTCGGGATCGCCGAAGCCTCGGCGTGTTTCGAGCGGGCGGCGGATGGGCATGATAATCCGGCGCCGCTGATCCACCTCGCGCACCACCGACTGATGACCGGCGACAGCATCGGCGCGCTGAAGGCGGCGCGCGATGCTGTCGAGCGCTCTCCCAGGGACGTGCCGGGGCTACTCCAGCTCGGTTCGGTGTTCGCCCATTGCGACGCGGGCGAGGAGGCGCTGGCCTTGTTCGAGCAGGCGGCCGCGCTGGCACCCGGCGATCCGTCGGTCCTCTACAATCTCGCGACGGCGCAGCGCACCAACGGCCGGATCGATGAGGCCGAGCGCAGCATCGATGCCGTCATCCTGCTGCGGCCCGACGATGGCGAGGCGCATTATCTGCGCGCCGGCCTGCGTCGCCAGACCGAGGCGCGCAACCATGTCGGCGAACTGCAGGCGGCGCTGGCGAGGCACGGGGGCAGGGCGACGCCCGCCGACGTGCCGCTCCATTTCGCGCTCGGTAAGGAACTGGAGGATATCGGCCGCTTCGAGGAGGCCTTCCACCATTTCGAGGCGGGCGGACGCCTGCGCCGCACCACGTTCCGCTACGATGTCGCGGGCGATGTCGCGACGATGGAGGCGCTGGCGGCGCAGCATGACACGGCCTCGCTCGACCTGCGGAGCGGTGAGGACGCCGATGCGCCCATCTTCATCGTCGGCCTGCCGCGCAGCGGTACGACATTGGTCGAGCGCATCCTCGCGGCACACCCTGACGTGACTGCCGGCGGGGAACTCGACGCCTTCCCCCGCGCCGCCGTAGCGACCACGGGGCCGGTGTCCAGCAAGGAGGAGTTCGTCGCGCGCTCGCTGGCCGTGCCACCCGGAACGCTGGCGCGGGCCTATGGCGATCATGTGGGCGCACGGGCGGGGCGGACCCCGCGCTTCACCGACAAGCTACCGATCAATGGTCTCTACGTCGGGCTGATCGCGCGTTCGCTGCCGGGAGCGAGGATCGTGCTGGTGACGCGCGATCCGATGGCCAACGGCTTCGCGATGTTCTCGACTTTGTTCGCGCAGGCCTATCCGTTCAGCTACGATCTCGGCGAACTCGGGCGCTACATGGTCGCCTGGCACGGCCTGATGGCGCACTGGCAGGAGACGCTCGGCCCTCGGATGCTGACGTTGCGCTACGAGGATCTGGTCGCAGATCCGGAAGCAAACACACGAAAACTGCTCGATTATTGCGGGCTGGCGTGGGATCCGGCGTGCCTCGCTTTCCATGAAAGCGAGGGTAGCGTTTCGAGCGCCAGCGCGGTGCAGGTGCGCCAGCCGATCCACCGGAACTCGGTCGAGAAATGGCGGCGTTACGGCGCGGCGCTGGACCCATTGGCTAAGGCGCTGGGAACCCTCGCCGATTAGGCGCCCGCGCCCGTGCCGGATGAGGGGGATGGCACGGACGCGGACATCGGGGCGGACCTCAGCAGTCGAGCGTGGTGTCGCGCTCCCACTGGGTCAGATGGCGGGCGTAATCGTTCCACTCGCCGTGCTTGAGCTTGAGATAGGCCGGCACCAGCGGGCCGAGCGCATCCTTCAGCACCGTCGACGCTTCCAACGCGCGCAGCGCATCGAGCAGGTTGAGCGGCAGCTTCTTGGCGTCGGCGACCGTATGGCCCTCGGTATACATGTTGATGTCGAGGCGCGGCCCCGGATCGCGCCCGTTGGCGATGCCGTCGAGGCCCGCCGCCAGCGTCGTCGCCGCCATCATGTACGGGTTCGCGGCACCGTCGGCGAGGCGCAGCTCGAAGCGGTCGCCCTCGGGCACGCGGATCATGTGGGTGCGATTGTTGCCCGTCCACGTCACCGAATTGGGCGCCCAGGTCGCGCCGGAGAGCGTGCGCGGCGCGTTGATCCGCTTGTAGCTGTTCACCGTCGGGTTGGTGATCGCCGCCATCGCGTCGGCCGAATGGATCACGCCGCCGATGAAGCTGAGACCCAGCGGGGAGAGGCCGCCGTCGGTGCCGACGAAGGCGTTCTCCGAACCCTTCCACACCGAAACGTGCATGTGGCAGCCATTGCCGGTCAGGTGGACGAACGGCTTGGGCATGAAGGTCGCGCGCAGGCCGTGCTTCTCGGCGATGCTCTTGACCATGTACTTGAAGAAGGCCTGGCGATCGGCGGTGACGAGCGCGTCGTCATATTCCCAGTTCATCTCGAACTGGCCGTTCGCGTCCTCATGGTCGTTCTGATAGGGCTTCCAGCCGAGCGCGAGCATGCAGTCGCAGATTTCGGTGATCACCTCGTAGCGCCGCATCAGCGCCTGCTGGTCGTAGCAGGGCTTCACCTGCGTGTCGGCGGTATCGGCGATGCCGGAGCCATCGGGCGCAATCAGGAAGAACTCGCACTCCACGCCGGTCTTCATCTGGAGGCCCTGCTCGGCCGCGCGTGCGATCTGGGCCTTGAGCGCGTTGCGAGGAGAGGCCTCGACGGGCGCGTCGTTCATCCACAGATCGGCGGCGAGCCAGCCCACTTCCGGCTTCCATGGCAGTTGGATCAGGCTTTCCGGATCGGGCTTGGCGAACAGGTCCGGATCGGCGGGCGTCATGTCCAGCCAGGTGGCGAAGCCGGCGAAGCCCGCGCCGGCCTTCTGCATGCCGCCGATCGCGGCGGCCGGCACCAGCTTGGCGCGCTGGCTGCCGAACAGATCGGTGTAGGAGATCAGGAAATATTTGATGCCCTTCTTCTGGGCGACGTCCGCGAGATCGATGGTCATGGTCGATGTCCTTGCCCGGTGAGGGGCGGCGGCCCTCTTGAACCTGCCGCGCCTCGTGAAACTCGTCCTGCCTGCGAAGGGGAGTCTGGGTGGTTTGCGAGACTCTTAGAAGGTGCCCTGGCCCGGTATCCAGCCGGTGCCCGCCAGCGGCACCCGCGCCATGGCGGCGGCCTCGATGGTGAGCGCGACAAGATCCTCAGGCTCGAGATTGTGGAGGTGGCTCTTGCCGCAGGCGCGCGCGATGGTCTGCGCCTCCAGCGTCAGCACGGCGAGATAGTTGGCGAGGCGCCGGCCCGCCGCCACCGGATCCAGCCGTGCGGCCAGTTCCGGATCCTGCGTGGTGATGCCGGCCGGATCGCGACCTTCCTGCCAGTCGTCATAGGCGCCGGCGGTGGAGCCGAGCTTCTGATATTCGGCTTCCAGTGCCGGATCGTTGTCGCCGAGCGCGACGAGCGCCGCCGTACCGATCGCCACAGCATCGGCGCCGAGCGCCAGCGCCTTGGCGACGTCCGCGCCGTTGCGGATGCCGCCCGAGACGATCAGCTGCACCTTCCGGTGCATGCCGAGATCCTGCAGCGCCTGCACCGCCGGGCGGATCGCGGAGAGGATCGGGATGCCGACATGTTCGATGAACACGTCCTGCGTCGCCGCCGTGCCGCCCTGCATGCCGTCCAGCACCACCACGTCGGCGCCGGACTTCACCGCCAGCGCGACGTCGTAATAGGGCCGCGTGGCGCCGACCTTGACGTAGATCGGCTTCTCCCAGTCGGTGATCTCGCGCAATTCCTCGATCTTGATCTCGAGGTCGTCGGGGCCGGTCCAGTCGGGGTGGCGGCAGGCGGAGCGCTGGTCGATGCCCTTGGGCAGGTTGCGCATCGCAGCGACACGATCGGAGATCTTCTGGCCGAGCAGCATGCCGCCGCCGCCGGGCTTGGCGCCCTGGCCGATCACTACTTCGATGGCATCCGCCTTGCGCAGATCGTCCGGGTTCATGCCGTAGCGCGAGGGGAGGTACTGGTAGACGAGCGTCTTGGACTGCCCACGCTCCTCCGGCGTCATGCCGCCGTCGCCCGTGGTGGTGGAGGTGCCCGCCGCACCCGCACCACGCCCCAGCGCTTCCTTCGCCTGCGCCGAGAGCGAGCCGAAGCTCATGCCTGCGATGGTGACGGGAATTTTCAGGTGGATCGGCTTCTTGGCGAAGCGGGTGCCGAGCCACACGTCGGTCGCGCACTTCTCGCGATAGCCTTCCAGCGGATAACGCGAGATCGAGGCGCCGAGGAACAGCAGGTCGTCGAAATGCGGCAGCGCGCGCTTGGTGCCGGCGCCGCGAATGTCGTAGATGCCGGTCGCCGCCGCGCGGCGGATTTCGGACAGGGTATGGGGATCGAAGGTCGCCGACTGGCGCGGCAGGGTCTGCGGGATGTTCGCCAAATCCATGGAATAGTCCTCAGTAGGCCGCGGCGTTGTCGACGTGGAAATTGTAGAGCGTGCGGGCCGAGCCGTAGCGCTTGAACTCGTCCGGCTGGACGTCAGGCAGGCCGGCCTCGTCGAGCAGGCGGCGGAGGTCCGCCTTGTGCTCGTCGCGCAGATCCTTCTCGATGCAGTCCGCGCCGAGGCTTTTCACTTTGCCACGCACGAACAGCTTTGCCTCGTAGATCGAGTCGCCCAGCGCATCGCCGGCATCGCCCAGCACGACCAGATTGCCCGACTGGCCCATGAAGGCGCTCATCGGCCCGATCGAGCCCTTCACGACGATGTCGATGCCCTTCATCGAGATGCCGCAGCGGGCGGACGCATCGCCGTCGATCACCAGCAGACCGCCATGCGCGGTGGCACCGGCCGACTGGCTGGCATCGCCCTTCACATGCACCTTGCCGGACATCATGTTCTCAGCGACGCCGACGCCGGCATTGCCCTCGACCACGATGGTCGCCTGCTTGTTCATGCCCGCGCAGTAATAGCCCGCATGGCCGGCGATCTCGACGGTGACGGGGCTGTCGAGGCCGACCGCCAGCGCATGCTGCCCCTGCGGGTTCTCGACGCGCCACAGCGTCTCGTTGGTGTTGGCGGCCAGCGCGTGAAGCTGCTGGTTCAGCTCCCGCTTGGTGGAGGTGGCGAGGTCGACGACGTTATAATCAGACGGGGCCATCAGTTGCGCTCCCAGGCGTAGACGCGGGCGGGTTCCGGCTCGAACACGCGGGCATTCTCGATGCCCGGCAGGCCGACCAGCGCGCGATATTCCGAGCCGAAGGCGACATATTGGTCGGTCTCGGCCATGACGGCGGGCTTGCAGGAAATCGGATCGCGCACGACGGCAAAGCCGCTCTCGGTGCCGACGACGAAGGTGAAGAAGCCGTCGAGATCGTCGAGGCTCGCTTCCAGCGCCTGCGCCAAGGTGGCGCCCTCGCGCAGTTTCCAGCTGAGGTAGCCGGCGGCCACTTCGCTGTCGTTGTCGGTGGCGAAGTGGATGCCCTGCGGCTCCAGCATCCGGCGCAGCGAGCGGTGGTTGGAAAGCGAGCCGTTGTGGACGAGGCACTGGTCGGCGCCCGTCGAGAAGGGGTGGGCGCCATCGGTGGTGACGGCGCTCTCGGTCGCCATGCGGGTGTGGCCGATGCCGTGCGTGCCGCTCATGCCGGCCAGACCGAAGCGGGTGGCAACGTCCGCCGGCAGGCCGACCTCCTTGTAGAGCTCGATGCGCTGGCCGGTGCCGATCACCACCAGATCGGGGCGTTCGGTGGCGAGCCAGCCGCGCACCCGCTCTTCGAGATCGATTGGCACGGAGAGAATGGCGTGGGTGTCGCGCACCGTCACCGTCACCGCCTTGCCGAACTGGTTGACGATGCGGTCCAGCCCCGCGCCGCGCACGGTGAGCTTCACATGATCGGCGTTGCCGCCGCCATAGACGGCGAAACCGGCGCTATCCGGCCCGCGATCGGTCATCACTTCGAGCATGCCGGCGAGCAGCGATCCCAGCTGCGGCTCCAGCGCTTTGTCCTTCAGAAACAGTCCGACGATTCCGCACATTTCGGGGGGAAACCTTCCGTGATCGGGTTTCCACCGTCTTATGAGGAGGGTCTCGAATCGTCAATCCATGGGAACAAATTTTTCTTATGAAGAAATATCAGGCTTCGGTGCGCGGATAGACGATCACCGACAGATAGCTGGTCTCCTGATCGCTCAGTTTCTCCGGGCCATGCTGCGCGGCGCTGTCGAACAGCAAAGCGTCGCCCGGCGTCAGATGATAGACCTCCGAGCCATGGCGGTAATGGACATCGCCCTTCAGCATGTAGAGGAACTCTACACCCGAATGGCGGAAGCTGGTGTGCGGCGCGGCGTTCTCGCGCAGCGTGATCAGATAAGGCTCCACGGCCACGTCGCCGCGCAGCACATGGCCGAGCAGCTGGTAGACATGGCCGACTTTGGTGCCGCGACGCTCGATGCTCAGGCCCTTGCCAGCGGGCACGTAGGAGCAATCCTGCCGCTCCTCGAACGAAGCGAAGAGCGAGGAGAGCGGGATCTGGAGCACGCCCGAAATCGCCTGTAGCGTAGAGAGCGAGGGCGAGATGCCGCCATTCTCGATCTTGGACAGCATGCCGTTGGAGATACCCGCCGCACTGGCGAGATCCGCCACCGAGAGATCGTGCTGACGGCGGATCGTGCGGATCTGGTTGCCGAGCGCCTTTTCGAGGCTGCGCTCGGGCACGGCCGGCGCGGCCGATCCGGTCGCCAGTTCGTCTTCGGTTTCTGCGGTCTGGGTGCGGGGGGGAATGGCTGAGACCCTCGATTGCCGGAATACAGGCAGAGCCTAAGCGGGGACGGGCTGAAAGTCACCCGCCACCGCGCGCCTGCGCTCGGCCGCCCGCACGGTATTTTCGAGCAGGCAGGCGATCGTCATCGGGCCGACGCCGCCGGGCACGGGGGTGATCGCGCCGGCAAGATCCATCTCGTCGAAGGCGACGTCGCCGACGATGCGGCTCCCGTCGCCATCGGGGATGCGGTTGATGCCGACGTCGATCACGATCGCGCCCGGCCTGATCCAGTCGCCGCGCACCAGCCCCGGCGCGCCGGCTGCGACGACCAGGATGTCCGCTGTCCGCACGATGTCGGGCAGGTTGCGGGTGGCGATGTGGGTGACGGTGACGGTGCACTCGCGTTCGAGCAGCAGCATGGCGAC
This sequence comes from Sphingomonas oryzagri, assembly GCF_029906645.1. Classification (NCBI taxonomy): domain Bacteria; kingdom Pseudomonadati; phylum Pseudomonadota; class Alphaproteobacteria; order Sphingomonadales; family Sphingomonadaceae; genus Sphingomonas; species Sphingomonas oryzagri. Next base: position 2,110,701 of record NZ_JARYGZ010000001.1, on the reverse strand, counting down.
CGGCTTGCCGACGATGTTGGACTTGCCGATCACCACCGCCTTCAGCCCGCGATAGTCGTCGATCACGGTATCGAGCAGCATCATGCAGCCGAGCGGGGTGCAGGGGATCAGTCCGCCCGTGCCGGACGAGAGGCGCCCGACGTTCACCGGATGGAAGCCGTCCACATCCTTGGCCGGATCGATCGCATCCAGCACGCGATCGGAATCGATGTGACGGGGCAGCGGCAACTGCACGAGGATGCCGTCCACCCGATCGTCCGCGTTGAGCACGCGGACCAAATCCAGCAATTCCTCCTGCGCGGCGGTGGCGGGCAGGCGATGCTCGAACGAGGCGAGACCGGCGGCCTTCGTCTGGCGGATCTTGGAGCGGACGTAGATCTGGCTCGCCGGATCCTCGCCGACCAGCACCACGGCGAGGCCGGGGACGATGCCTTGCGTCGCCAGCCGCGCTGCCTCGTCGGCGACGCGCTGGCGGACGCCCGCTGCAATCTTGGCCCCGTCGATCAGCACCGCCATCGGATCAGTCCCTGAACACCACGGTCTTGTGACCGTTGGCGAGCGCACGGCCATCGAGGTGGAAGGCCACAGCACGCGCCAGCACGCGGCGCTCGATGTCGCGGCCCTTGCGGACGAGGTCTTCCGGGCTGTCGTGATGGCTGATCCGCTCGACGTCCTGCTCGATGATCGGGCCTTCGTCGAGATCGGCGGTGACGTAGTGCGCTGTCGCACCGATCAGCTTCACGCCGCGCGCATGGGCCTGGTGATAGGGCTTGGCGCCCTTGAAGCCCGGCAGGAAGCTGTGGTGGATGTTGATGCAGCGGCCGGAGAGAAAGGCGGCGAGGTCGTCCGACAGGATCTGCATGTAGCGGGCGAGCACGACCAGCTCGGCTCCGGTCTCGTCGACCAGCGCCTTGATCTGCGCCTCCTGTTGCGGCTTCGTGTCCTTGTTTATCGGCAGGTGGTGGAACGGTATCGTGCCGAAATCGGTGCTCGCATAGGTTTCGCGCGGATGGTTGGAGACGATGCCGACCACCTCCATGCTCAACTCTCCGATGCGGTTGCGATAGAGCAGGTCGACCAGGCAGTGATCGAACTTGGAGGCGAGGATCAGCACCTTGCGCTGTTCGTCGCGCGGCCGGAAGGACCAATCGAGCGCCAGATCGGCCGCGAGCGCGCCGAACCCCTCACGGAAGGCTTCCGACGCACCCGGAGACGGTAGTGTCGCTACAATCCGCATGAAGAAGCGACCGGTCTCCACATCGTCGAACTGATGGGCTTCCTTGATGTCGGCGCCGTGGTGGAACAGCGCGGCGGTGACGCGCGTGACGATGCCGGGCCGGTTCGGGCAGGAAAGGGTGAGCAGATAGGCGGCGGTCATCATGTCCTCTTGGGCAAGCGTTGAAGATCAGAGCGCCGCGACGCCGAGATCGAGCCAGTGGCGGAAGCTGCCCGCATAGCTGCGGAAGGTCGCCACGTCATAGGTGGGCTGGTCGTCGACCTGCCAGAACAGGGCGCCGATATGCGCGATCACCGTGGTCGCGGCCGATCCGGGGCCGAATACGGATGGATCGACATCGATCGCGGCGCCGCGCCGCATCAGCGTGCGGGCGTCGGGGCCGGAGAGGCGCACGACGCTATAGCCGCTCGACTGATCCGATACCGAGGCGATGCCGGCAAGCTGCTCCGCCAGCGTCTCGGCGAAATCGGGCGTGGCGTCGTCGTCGATCACCAGCCACGTACCGTGTCCGGTGCCGATCACGGTGCGGGTGCCGCTGAAGACCGCGCGCGGGCTGGTGGGCATGTCGCTGCCCAGCGCCGCGCCGATCGCGGCCGTGTCTACGCCCTTGCGCGCCATGATGCTGGCGATACCGAGCCCGTCGCGCGTGTTGATGGTGAGGCCGTCAGCCACGGACGCGCACTCCTTCGGGATCGACGAAGACGGGGTTGCAGATCTCCGCCTCGACATCGGCGCCGCGCACCGGATCGTGGACGGCGATGCGCTCGCCATGGCGGTTCGGCCCGTCGACCAAGAGGCCGAGCGCGATGGCGTGGCCCAGCGTAGGGGACCAGCAGGCCGAGGTGACATATCCCTCGTCGTGCGCGGCGGTGCGCGGTGCCCCGACGCCAAGCAGGTGCGCGCCGGCCCGAATCTTGTGCGCGGGATCGACCGGCCTGAGGCCGACCAGCGCCGGCCGCATCGGATCGGCGATGCCAGGCCGTGCCGCCATGATCCGGCCGATATAATCCTTCTTCTTCGACATCATCCGCCCCATGCCGAGATCGGCGGCGGTCGTCATGCCGTTCAGCTCGTTGCCGGCGGGGTGGCCCTTCTCGATCCGCATCACGCCCAGCGCCTCGGTGCCATAGGGCACGGCATCGAAGGCGCGGCCCACCTCGAACAGATGGCGGATGAGCGCGTCGCCGTGATTGGCCGGAACGCTTACCTCATAGGCCATCTCGCCGGAGAAGGAGAGGCGGTAGATCCGCGCCGGCACGCCGTTCCAGCGGAGCTTCGCGGCCGCCATGAAGGGGAAGACCTCGTTGGATAGGTCGATCTCCGGCAGCGCCTGCTGGAGCAGCGCTCGGGAACGAGGCCCTGCCACCGCGTAGGTCGCCCATTGCTCGGTGACGGAGGTCGCCTGCACGTCCAGCTCCGGCCACAGCACGTGGCGGGCATAGTCGATATGCTGCATCACCCGCGCGGCGTTCACCGTCGTCGTCGTGACGAAGAAGCTGTCCTCGGCGAAGCGGGTGGTGGTGCCGTCGTCCATCACCATGCCGTCCTCGCGCAGCATCACGCCGTAGCGGGCCTTGCCGACCGGCAGTGTGGAGAACATGTTGATGTAGAGCCGGTCGAGCAGGGTGGCGGCGTCCGGCCCGTGGACGTCGATCTTGCCCAGCGTCGAGACATCGCAGATGCCGACGCCGTTCCGCGTCATCGTGACTTCGCGGTTGACCGTCTCCAGCCAGTCCTTCTCGCCGGGGCGCGTGAACCACTGCGCACGCTTCCATTGGCCGGCATCGACGAAGGTGGCGCCCTGCGACGCCGCCCAGTCGTGCCCGGCGGTTCGACGTTCGGGGCGGAAATGCTCCTCGCGATGATGGCCGGCGAGCACGCCGATCGCGACCGGCTGGTAGGGCGCGCGGGACAGGATCGTGCCGGCCTCGGCGATCGACTTGCCGGTGGCGGCGGCGAGCAGGGCATGGCCGTTCATCTGGCTGGTCTTGCCCTGATCGGTCGCCATGCCGAGCGTGGTGTAGCGCTTGAAATGCTCGATCGAGGTGAAGCCCTCGCGCGCCGAGAGCTGAACGTCCTTGTCGGTGACGTCGTGCTGGAAATCGACGAACGCCTTGCCGCGACCCGGCACGTGCCAGAGCGGGCGGACACCGGCCGGCTCGTCGCTGGCGGTGAATCGCGGGGCGGTGGCGGATTTGCCGAGCGCTTCGGCGGCGGCGACCGCCTGCGTGGCGCCGTCCGTAAGCGCTTCGAACAGCGCGAAATGGCCCGCTGCAGCGCCGGCCGGCGCGAAGCCGGGAGGCGTCTGATCGAGCAGGAAGCTCTGCGCCGCCTCGGACCAGACCGGGCGCGCACCCATGTTGCTGCCGAGGCCGATGGCGGGGTTCCAGCCGCCACCCATGGCGAGCAGGTCGCAGGCGATGACCCGCATGCGTCCATCGGAGATGCGGATCCCCACCTTGCGGACCGGCGCGCCGATCGCGTCGCGGACCGCCGCGCCGAGCAGGATGTCGGTGCCCGCCTTGCGCAGCGTCTCGGCTAGGGCCGGCGCCGTCTCGCGCGGATCGACCACGGCGGCGACCTCCACGCCCGCGTCGATCAGGTCGATCGCGGTCTGCCAGCCGCTGTCGCTGGCGGCGAACACCACCGCGCGCTGCCCCGGCAATGCGGCGAAGCGGTTGACGTAGGTGGAGACGGCGGATGCGGTCATCACACCGGGGCGATCGTTGCCGCCGAACACCAAAGGCCGCTCGATCGCGCCGGTGGCGAGGATGGCGCGCTTCGCCACGATCTTCCACAGCCGCTGGCGGGGCTGGCCCGTGGGCGTGACCGCGAGATGATCCGATACGCGCTCGACGGCGGCATATTCCCGCCCGTCATAGACGCCGAAGACGGCGGTGCGGCTCAGCACGCGAATATTGGGGAGCGTCGCCAGCTCGGCGGCGGCATCCTCCGCCCACACTGCGCCCGGCACGCCGTCGATCTCGTGGCGCTCGGCGAGCAGGCGGCCGCCGGGGCGGACGTCCTCGTCGGCGAGGATCACGCGCAGGCCGGCCCGACCGGCGGTGAGTGCGGCGGCGATGCCGGCGGGGCCGCCGCCGATCACCAGCAGGTCGCAGAAGCCATGCTCGCGATCATAGCTGTCCGGGTCGGGCAGCATGGAAAGCTCGCCGAGGCCGGCGGCGCGGCGGATCAGCGGCTCGTACAGCTTCTCCCAGAAGGCGGCGGGCCACATGAAGGTCTTGTAGTAGAAGCCCGCGACGAAGATCGGCGCGAACAGCTGGTTCACCGCCATCATGTCGAAGCGCAGGTTCGGCCAGCGATTCTGGCTGGTCGCCTCCAGCCCGTCGAACAGGGGGGTAACGGTGGCGCGCGTGTTCGGCTCGGCCTGGGCGCCGGTGCGCAGCGTGACGAGCGCGTTGGGTTCCTCGCTCCCCGCCGTGAGGATGCCGCGCGGCCGGTGATATTTGAACGAGCGGCCGACCAGCTTCACGTCGTTGGCGACCAGCGCCGAGGCGAGCGTGTCGCCCTCGAAGCCGGCGTAGCGCTTGCCGTCGAAGGCGAAGGCCAGCGGCTTCGATCGATCGATCAGGCCGCCTGTTGCGCGGCGGCTCATCGCGCGGCCTCCGCCGCCAGCACCGCGCCGTGGATGGCGTGCGTGCGGGTGTCGCGCGTCACCACGATCCAGCTGCGGCAGCCCTGCGCATGATACCAATGCTCGGCGATCGGCCCGGCCGGATTGTCGCGCAGATAGACGTAGTCGAAGAAGCCGTCCTCGCCGTCCGGGCGCTGGAGGCTGGCGTCGCCGCGATACACGAACTCCTGGGAGTCCCGGTCGCCGCAATAGGGGCAGGGGATGCGCATCTGTGCTGCCTCAGTGCAGGTTGGGTTGGGCGCCGACGCCCTTTTCGTCGATCAGGTGGCCGGTGCGGAACCGGTCCAGCCGGTAGGCGGTCGCAGTCTCGTGCGGGCCGTCTGTGGCGAGCAGGTGGGCGAAGCACCAGCCCGAGGCCGGCGTCGCCTTGAAGCCACCATAGCACCAGCCGGCATTGAGATAGAGGCCGGGAACGGGCGTGGTGTCGATGATCGGGGAACCGTCCATCGACATGTCCATGATGCCGCCCCAGCTACGCAGCAGGCGCGCGCGGCCGATCATCGGCATGATCGCCATGCCGCCCTCGCACACATCCTCGACCACCGGCATGTTCCCGCGCTGGGCGTAGCTGTTGTAGCCGTCTATATCGCCGCCGAAGACCAGCCCGCCCTTGTCCGACTGGCTGATGTAGAAATGGCCCGCGCCGAAGGTGACGACGCCGGGGATGACCGGCTTCAGCCCCTCGCTGACGAAGGCCTGCAACACATGGCTCTCGATCGGCAGGCGTAACCCCGCCATCGCCGCGACGCGCGAACTGTTGCCGGCCACCGCGACGCCGACCTTGCCGGTGCGGATGGTGCCCCGCGTCGTCTCGACCCCGGTGACGGCGCCGGAGGCATCGCGGACGAAGCCGGTCAGCTCGCAATTCTGGATGATGTCGACGCCGAGCGCGGAGGCGGCGTGGGCATAGCCCCAGTTCACCGCATCGTGCCGCGCGGTGCCGCCGCGACCCTGGTAGAGTCCGCCCTGGATCGGGAAGCGGGCATGATCGAAGGCTAGGAAAGGGGCCAGCTTGCGCACCCCGTCCTGATCGAGCAGTTCTGCGTCGACGCCATGGAGCCGCATCGCGTTGCCACGGCGCGCATAGGCATCGCGCTGGCCATCCGAATGATAGAGGTTGAGCACGCCGCGCTGGCTGACCATCGCGTTGTAGTTCAGCTCCTGCTCCAGCCCCTCCCACAGCTTCATCGACCATTCGTAGAAGGGCTCGTTGCCCGGCAGTCCGTAATTGGAGCGGATGATCGTGGTGTTGCGCCCGGCATTGCCGCCGCCGATCCACCCCTTCTCGATCACCGCGACGCGGCGGATGCCATGCACCTTCGCGAGATAATAAGCCGTCGCCAGCCCATGCCCGCCGCCACCGACGATGACGATGTCATAGCCCTCGGCCGGCGCCGCATCGCGCCAGGTTGGTGCCCATCCGCGATGACCGCCAAATGCTTTCGCGGCGAGAGAGAGGAGAGAATAACGCATGGTCGAGTCGGGCATCCGTGGTGACTGATAGGAAAACTAGCTTCTTCAAAATTGATCGGCTCGTCTCTATGCGACGTTTTCATGCCCACGCACGACAATCACCTCATTTCGGTGACGACCCGTATCGGCCTGCTGCTGATCGACGGCTTCGCACTGATGTCCTATGCGTCCTTCATCGAGCCGTTTCGTGCTGCGAACAGCCTGGCGGGAAGAGCACTCTACGAGTGGGTGCATATCGCGCCGGGTGGCGAAGGCGCCCTGGCGTCGAACGGCGCCCGGCTGGTTGCGGATGCCGGTATCGGTGAGGCGATCGACTGCGACATGCTGTTCGTCTTCGCGGCCGGTGATCCCGCCGCCTTTCGGGACGACGCCTGCTTCGCCTGGCTGCGCACGATGGCGCGGCGCGGAGTCCCGATCGGGGGTGTGTCCGGCGGCCCCTTCCTGCTCGCGAGGGCCGGGCTGCTGGCCAACCGGCGGGCCACCATCCACTGGGAGCATGTCGTCGCGCTCCAGAGCGAGTTTCCGGATCTGATGCTGGAGCAGGGTCTCTACGTGATCGATCGCGACCGGATGACCTGCGCCGGGGGTACGGCGGGGCTGGATCTCGCGATGTGGCTGATCGCCCGCGATCAGGGTTCGGTATTGGCGGCGCGTGTCGGGGAATGGTTCATCGGGGCAGGCCCGCGCGATCCCGACCGGGCGCAGCGCACCGATCTCGCGGCGCGCCACGGCAGCACCAATCCCCGCCTGCTGCTGATGCTCGAGGCGATGGAACAGGCGATCGAGGAACCGATCGAGCGCGAACATCTCGCCCGGCGCGCGGGCGTGTCGCTCCGGCAACTGGAGCGCCTGAGTAGCGCCCATCTCGGCGCCAGCGTTGCGGAAACCTATCTTTCCATCCGGCTCGATCGGGCGATGGAATTGCTGCGATCGACCGGCATGTCCGTCACCGAGGTCGCCATGGCATCGGGCTTCCGTAGCCCCGCGCATTTCTCACGCCGGTTCCGGAGACGGTTCGGGACGTCGCCGCGACGCCAGACGAAATAGCGATCGCTAGGCGGAGCCGTGGCGATCGATCGAGCGATCGACGAGGATGCCGGAAACCCGCCCCTGATCCTCGATCAACGTCAGCGTCCAGCGCACGTCATCGGCAGCGCCGTCGAGCAGGGAATATTGATGGATCAGACAGGTTTCGGCATTCGGCCGGTGGCGGGCCGGTCTGCACCGCGCGCCGTCCGCCGCCAAGGCCGCGCGGGCCGTTTCGACCGGCGTTCCGACCGGGAGTGCCGTGACGACACTCCGCTGTGCCAGTTCGATGCCCTTATCCTGCTGATGATAGGCTTCGAGCTGCTGCCAGTCGGGAAGCGGAGGCAACGCCAGTGCGGGCGTGGCAAGAGCGGCGGCAAGGGTTGCGCCGATAACCGGAAAACGCTTCGTCATATCCTCATCCCTTGCTGGTCGGGGGCGATGCCGGATTGTGTGCGGTCCAGCCGCCGCCGATCGCCTGGATCAGCCCGACGCTGGCCTGCAGCCGCTGGGTATCGAGCGCGATCGCCTGGCGCCGGACACGCAGCGCGGTGGTTTGGGCAGTCACGACGTCGAGATAGTTCACCGCCCCTTTCACGTAGCGGTTGAGCGTCAGCCGCTCGGCTTGCGCTGCCTGATCGACGGCGCGATCCTCTGCCGCACTCTCGGCTCCGAGATGGTGCAGCTCGGAAAGGCCGTCCTCGACATCCTGAAAGGCCTTGAGCACCCGGCCGCGATAGTCGGCCGTGGCCTGCGTCCAACTGGCGCGCGCGACTGCGACCTGCGCGCGGCGGCGTCCGCCGTCGAACAGGTTGAGCACCGCGCTCGGCCCGACCGACCAGAAGATGTTGGGCGCGGTGAACAGGCTCGGCAGGCCGGTATTCTGAAAGCCGCCCTGTCCGCTCAGCGAGATGGAGGGGAAGAAGGCCGCCTTCGCCACGCCGATCTCCCGGTTGGCGGCATACATGCGGCGCTCGGCTGCCGCCACGTCGGGTCTGCGCTGGAGCAGCGTGGAGGGGAGGCCGACCGGCACATCGGGAATGGCGAGGTCGACCGGTTCGGGCGCGATCGTGAAAGTGGAAGCCGGCGTGCCGACGAGGCTCGCGATGGCGTGCTCGGTCAGCGCGCGGGCGTTGCGTACGTCTTCCAGCTGGGCCTGCGCCTCGGCCAGTTCGGCGCCGGATTGGCCGGTGGCGATGCCGTTGGCGATGCCGCCCTGGAAGCGGCGCCGCGTCATGGCGTCGGCCTTGGAGAAGGCGTCGACCGTCTTCTGGAGAAGATCGATCTGCCGGTCGTAGCCGCGCAGCGCGAAATAGCTTGTCGCGAGCCTGGCCTGCAGGCTGAGGCGAAGTTCGGCGAGATCGTCGCCGCTCGCCTGCGCCTCGGCCTTGCCGGCGGCGACCGAGTTGCGGACCCGGCCCCACAGATCGAGCTCGTAGCCGATGTCCCCGCCCACCGTATCGGCCGGGTAGAGATCGGGCTGGTTGGAACCGCGCAGCGGGCGGTTGTCTGACTGGCGGTTGTCGGTGATGTCGGTGCTGAGCCCGATATGCGGGAACAGGCCGGAGCGCGCCTCCGCCAGATAGGCCCGCGCCTCGTCATAGCGGCCGAGCGCGCCGGCGAGCGTCGGATTGTCGGTGCCGATCTTTGCGGCGAGGCTGTTCAGCGTCGGATCGTCGTAGAGCGTCCACCAGTCGCCCGCTGCCGACAGGTCGGCCGGCGCGGCCGGTTGCCACGGCCCGGCTTCCTTGTATGCGACAGGCGCGATCGTCGCGGGCGGATGATAGGCCGGCGCGAAGGAACAGCCGGCCAGTGCCGACAGCCCCGCCAGCGCCAGCAGCCGGCGCGCCTCAGCCATGATCGTTGCCGACCCGGACGAGTTCACCCTGCGCGATCGAGTCGGGCGGATTGTCGACGATCTTTGCGTTGCGACCGAGACCGGTGACCACCTCCACGGTGCCGCCGAGATCGCGACCGAGCGTCACCGGCTGCATGTGGATATGGTCGTCTGCGTCGACCATCGCGACCTGCGTGCCGGCTGCGCGGAAGACGAGGCTGCTCGACGGGATCGTCACCGTGCCGGCCTGGCCCGGCACGGAAAACTTCACCTGCGCATAGCCGCCGGGCTTGAGCACCTCGCCGGGGTTGTCGGCAACGAGTTGGACCTCCAGCGTACCGGTCTGCGGGTTGATCGATCCCGACGTGCCGATCACTTTCGCGTCGAAGGTGCGGCCGGGCTGATCCGGCACGCTCAATGTCGCATCGAGGCCGGGCGTCATCGCCGCCGCATAAGTCTGCGGTACGCTGACGTAGAGACGGATGCGGCGCACGTCGGCGACGGAGAACATCGGCTGCTGCGTGCTGGCGCCGGGGCCGACGAGATCGCCGATATCGACGTTGCGGGCCGTTACCACGCCCGCGAAGGGCGCGCGCACCGTGGCGTAGGACTTGAGCGCCATCAGCCGGCCTAGATCGGCCTCGGCCTCTTGCACCGACGCATTCTTGGCGGCGAGATCGCCATTCTTCTCGTCGGCTTCCTGTTCGGATACCGAGTGATCGGTGAGCAGGTCGTTCCACCGCGCCGCCGTCGATTTGGCGAGAGAGGCGTCGGCCTTCGCCTTGGCCAGAGCAGCACGCGCCTGGACGATCTGCTGGTCCAGTTCAGGAGTGTCGATCCGGCCGAGCGATGTACCGCCCTTTACCTCTGCGCCGATGTCCTCGGACCAGCCCTGCACATAGCCTCCCACCCGCGCGTAGAGCTTGGCGGCGTTCCATGCGGCCATCGTTCCGGGCAGGGTTAGCCCGTCCGTTGCAGCGGAATCCTTCACGTCGACAAGGTGTACGGTAGGCACCGATCGCGCATTGGACCAGTTTTGCGCCTCATGCGTGTCGCTGGCGCGGCTCATCGTGCCCGCGACGACCACGCCGACGGCCACGACCGCCGCGACGACGCCGGCTACTTTCAGTCCTTTCGGAGCGGCCGGGGTCTCGGCCATGGTGTCACTCTGCATAAACGAGATTTCCCTGGGGCAGATCGGGAGAGGGGTCGGCCTTGCGGCCGTGGTTGCGGTGCGCGATCGAGAAAACGACGGGCACGAAGACGAGCGTGGCGATGGTCGCGCAGATCAGCCCGCCGATGACGGCGCGGCCGAGCGGGGCGTTCTGCTCGCCGCCTTCGCCCAGGCCCAGCGCCATCGGTGCCATGCCGATGATCATCGCGAGCGCGGTCATCAGCACCGGGCGGAAGCGGGTGGCCCCGGCTTCGGCGGCCGCCTTCACGCTGTCGCCGAGTTCCGCGAGGCGATCGCGGGCGAAGCTCGTCACCAGCACCGAGTTGGCGGTGGCGACGCCCATGCACATGATCGCGCCGGTGAGCGCCGGCACCGAAAGCGGCGTGTGCGTTGCGAACAGCATCCACACGATCCCGGCGAGAGCCGCCGGCAGCGCCGAGACGATCACGGCGGGATCGACCCAGCTCTGGAAGTTCACGACGATCAGCAGGTAGATCAGCACGATCGCGCCGAGCAGCCCGAGGATCAGCCCGGTGAAGGCGGTGTTCATCGTCTCGACCTGGCCGCGCAGCTTGACGGTCGCGCCCTTGGGCAGATCGCTCTTGGTGGCGTCGAGGATCTTCTGGATGTCCCCCGAGACGGCGCCGAGATCGCGCCCCTGGGTGGTCGCATAGACGTCGTAGGCGGGCTGCACCGCATAGTGCGAGATCACTGCCGGCGAAGGCTCGCGGTGCATCGTGCCGAGCGCGCCGAGCACCTGGAAATCGCCGGGCTTCGATCCCGTCACCGGAATGTTCGACATGTCGGCCATCGTGTCGGTGCGGTATTGCGGGGTCTGGACGACGATCGGGTAGGAGACGCCGTTCTTCGGGTTCAGCCAGAAAGCGGGCGCCACCTGGAAGCTGCCGGCGAGGTTGACCGCGAGGCTCTTGGTCACGTCATTTTCGGTGATGCCGAGGCGGTTCGCCTGCGTGCGATCGACGTCGAAGCCGAGCTCCGGATAGTCGTCCGCCTGCTGGAGCCGGACGTCGGCGATGCCGGCGACATGGCCCATCTTCTCGACCAGTTCGTGCGCATAGCCCTCGTTGGCCTTCACGTTCGGACCGGTGACCATCACGTCGATCGGGGCGGGCGCGCCAAAGTTCAGGATCTGGCTGATGATGTCGGCGGGCAGGAAGGAAAAGGTCGATCCGGGGAAGGCATCGGGCAGCGCCTTGCGCAGCGCCTTCACGTAGCCGGCGGTCGGATGGTGATCCTTGCTGAGCGTGATCAAGATGTCGCCGTCCTGCGGGCCGACGCCACCGGTGTTGGAGTAAGCGCGGTTGATGCCGGAGACGGGCAGGCCGATATTGTCGACGATCGAGACCAGTTCGCCCGGCGGGATCGTGCCGCGGATGTGATCCTCGATATGATCGAACAGCGCCGCTGTCTCCTCCAGGCGCGTGCCGACCGGGGCGCGGACGTGAAGATTGATCTGCCCGGCATCGACGGTCGGGAAGAAGTTGCGGCCGAGCAGCGGGATCAACGCGAAGGAGATCAGCACCACGCCGAGGAAGGCCGGCACGAACAGCTTGCGACGGGCCAGCGCGAATTCGAGGATCGCGACGTAGTAGGTCCGCACCTTCTCGAACTGATGCTCGAAACCCTGCTGGAAGCGGCGCAGCGGATTTCGGCTCTTGGGCCGGCCGGCCATCGCGTCGTGGCTCGACATGATCTCGGCGGTATGCTCGGTGCCGTGGTCGCGCAGCAGGTAATTGCCCATCGTCGGCACCAGGGTGCGCGACAGGACGAAGCTCGCGATCATCGCGAACACCACCGCCTTGGCCATTGGCGCGAACAGGTAGCCGGCGATGCCGGGCAGGAAGAACATCGGCACGAAGGCGATGCAGATGCACAGCAGCGAGACGAATGCGGGGCCGACGATCTGCCGCGCGCCGTCGAGGATCGAATCGCGGACGTTCTTGCCCTGCTCCAGATGCCAGTTGATGTTCTCGATAGTGACGGTCGCGTCATCGACGAGAATGCCGACCGCGAGCGCGAGGCCACCCAGCGTCATGATGTTGAGCGTCTCGCCGGTCACCGACAGCATCGCCACGGCGGCGAGGATGGCGAGCGGGATCGACGCGGCGATGATCACCGTCGATCGCCACGATCCGAGGAACAGCAGGATCATCAGGCTGGTGAGGGTCGCGGCAATCACGCCCTCGCGCACCACGCCCGACACCGCCGCCTTCACGAACAGCGACTGATCGGACAGCGGCTGGACATGGAGGCCCGCCGGCAGCGTTTCCTTGAGCTTGGGCAGCAGCGCCTTCACCTGATCGACGATCGCGATGGTGGAGGCGGAACCCGCCTTCAGCACCGTCATCAGCACTGCGCGGCGGCCGTCGACGCGCACCTCGTTGCGCTGGGGCGGCGATCCGTCGCGGACGTGGGCGACGTCGCGCATATAGACGGTGGTGCCGTCCACCGTCTTGATCGGCAGGTTGTTGAGCTGGTCCACCACCTCAGGCGAGTTGTTGAGGCGGACGTTATATTCATACTGGCCGATCTTGGTGGTGCCGGCCGGCACGATCTGGTTCTGCGCCGCCAGCGCCGCGCCGACATCGACCGCCGACAGTTTGCGCGCCTGCAGGAGATCGGGATCGAGATCGATCTGGATCTGCCGCTCCTTGCCGCCATAGGGCGAGGGGATCGCGGCGCCCTGCACCGAGGCGAGCGAGGGACGGATGAAATTCTGCCCGAGATCGAAGATCTTCTGCTCGGACAGATCGCCGGAGGACAGCGCGAGCTGCAGGATCGGCACTGTCGAGGCGTTGTAGTTCAGGATCAGCGGCGGGGTGATGCCCGGCGGCATCTGCTTCAGCACCGTCTGACTGGCGGATGTCACCTGCGCGGTGGCGGTGCGGATATCCACGCTCGGCCGGAAGAATATCTTCACGATGCCAATGCCGTTCAGCGACTGGCTCTCGATATGATCGATGTCGTTGACAGTCGTGGAGAGCTGGCGCTCGTAATAATAGACGACGCGGCCGGACATGTCCTGCGGCGGCAGGCCGCGATAGGTCCACACCGCCGCAATCACCGGGATCTTGATGTCCGGAAAGATGTCGGTCGGCGTCTCTTCCCAGGCGATCGAGCCCGACAGCAGGATCAGGATCGCGAGAACGACGAAGGTGTAGGGCTTGCTGAGCGCAAGTTTGACGAGCTGAAGCATGGCCATCCCGATGGCGGACACAGTATCGGCGGCGCGGATGCGAGAGGGTTACGCTGCGGCGCACCACCGACCATGGCCTCATCGGCCGGGGGGCCGGATCAGGCTAGTGAAATGAATTTCACGGCTGAATCAGCGGCCTGGATTGATCCGGCACGAGGATGCGCACGATGAGGCCGGGGGCCGCGTCATCCAGCGCCAAGGTGAATTGGTGAAGATGAAGGATGGCGGCCACGACACTGAGTCCAAGCCCCGATCCGGGTATTTCGTTGGCTGCGCTTCCCCGGTCGAAACGACGAAGCACCGACTGTCGCTGATCGGTCGGAATGCCGGTGCCGTTGTCGCGAACCTCGATGGCCACCGATCCCTTTTCGGACGTGACGGAGAGCGCGACATGGCCGTTTTGCGGCGCGAACTTGATGGCATTGTCGATCAGGTTGCTCAGCGCCTCGAACAACAGGCTCCGATCGCCGTGGACGGCGAGGCCGGGGAGGCGCTGCAGTCCGATCGATATGCCGCGTTCCTCGGCCAGCGGCCGGTAGAGATCGACCAGCGATTTCAGCAGCGGATCGAGCGCGATGTCCGCAAAGCCGGCGCGGCGGCTGCCGGCCTCGATCTCGGAGATGCGCAGCAGCGCGGTGAAGCGTTCGAGCACGGTGTCGAGATCGGCGATCGCGAGATCGAGCCGCTCGGCGGTGGCAGAGGCGATGTCATCACTGCGGCGCGCGCGATCGAGGTGGCTGCGCATCCGGGTGAGCGGGGTACGCAGATCGTGCGCGATGGCATCGGTCACCGATTTCACCTGTCCGATGACGCGGCCGACCTCGTCGATCATTGAGTTGACCGTACCGGCCAGCAGATCGAGCTCGTCGCCGCGACCGAGGACCGGCATGCGTCGGTCCAGATGACCGGCCGCGATCTCCTGCGCCGTGCGCTGCAGCGTGGCGACTCGGCGCAAGGGTGCTACGCTGAGCAGGATCGCGGCGGTCACGATCGACAGGGCAATCACGCCGGCGCTGGCGATCAGCACCAGCGTCACCCGCCATCGCAGATCGACGATTGGTGTAATATCGCGCCCCACCAGCAGGATCTCCCCGGTCGGCAGGCGCACGGCGAGTTCGCGGATCGGGCCGTGATGACCCGGACGGGCCGGGATCTCCTTGGGATGGTCGATGCGGAAGCCCGAGGCACCGCTCAGCGTCCCCGCGATGCGTCGCCGGTCGGCATCCAGCAGGCCGAAATAGTTGAACCCGCTGCCGCCGCTGCGCGCGATCGCCAACCGGACCGCGCCCGGCATCGATGCGACCGGATTCGTCATCAGCTGTGCGGCCTGAGCGCGCAGGATGCTGTCGCTGCGGGCGCTGAGCTCGCGGGCCGAGAGCAGGTAGATCAGTGCCGTCAGCATCACCACGCCGACCAGTGCGACCAGCCCGAGAAGCAGCGTCAGCCGGAAGGTGCTGGTGTTGCGAATATCCCGCAGCTGCAGCCGCTCGTACGGTGTTCTGGATCGCGGCGAGGGGCGCATCAGGCCCGTATAGTCAAACCGCGTCGAGGCGGTAGCCTTCACCTTTCACGGTGACGATGGCAGACGGCTTGCCGGGCCGATCCAGCTTCTTGCGCAAGCGCGCGATGTGGACATTGATCAGGTTGGCGCCGGGATCGAAGTAATAGCCCCAGACCTTCTCGAAGATGATCTTGCGGCTGACGATGTCGCCCGCGTTGCGCGCCAGGAATTCGAGCAGGCGCAATTCCATGTGCAGCAGGCGGACCGGTTCGCCATCCACCTTCACCTTGCGGCGGATCAGGTCGATCTCGATCTCGCCGACCCGCAGGACCGCCTCCTCGGCAGGCTGCTGGGCCTGGCGGCGAAGCAGCACCTCGACGCGCATCGCCATCTCGTTGGAGGCAAAGGGCTTGGTCAGATAATCGTCGCCGCCGGCACGCAGACCGGCGATGCGCTCGTCCACGTCGGACAGCGCGCTGATCATCAGCACGGGCACATGGATGCGTCGCTCACGAAGCCGTTCGACCAGCGTAAGCCCGTCGATGCCCGGCAGCATACGATCGAGCGTGATAAGGTCGAACGGCTCACGCGTGGCCTTTTCGAGCCCCAGATCGCCATTGTCGGCATGGAGCGTCTCGTGACCGTGGGCGCCCAATTCCGTGACGATCTCCTGCGCGGTGGCAGTATCGTCCTCGATCACCAATATGCGGGCCATGAATCTAGAATAGAGACTGGTGCGGGAGCTGCAAGAACGAGCCGAGCCGAAGCCCGTCCCGGATCACAGGTCGCGAACCCAGGTCCGGTTCACCTGCACGCCGCTCACCGAGTCGTTGGCGAGGCTGAGATCGACGTTCCAGTGAACGGCGTCGACATAGGGGTCGCGCGTCTTCACATCGAAATAGCTGCAGCGCTCGGCGGCGGCACCCTGTGCACGGCAATGCGCGCCGGCCCTGATCAGCACGGCTTCCGCAGTGGCGCGCGACGTGCCGGCGGGGATTGCCTGCGCGATGGCGGCCTGCGCCGGGGCAAGGCGATCGGCCGAGGTGTGTTCGACGATGTCGGCGGACTGGTTGGAGGGCAGCAGCGGATCGCGCGGCTGCTGATATTCCAGCGTCGCGAAGCTCAGGCCGGGCTGGGCGGCCGTGGCCACGCCGGCGCACGCGATCACGGTTCCCGCCGAGGCGAGAGCAAGCAGAACCTTCTTCATGACAAGAAAACTCCGTGAAAAGGTTTCGTCGCCGGCAGTCGAGCGGACTGCCGGCGACGAGTTCTCGCCGACGAGCGGGTCGGCGACCCATGATATGGGGCCAGCTCGCAAGCAGAGGGCGGGGCTTAAACCGCTTCTGCTTTCTGGCCGGCGTCGTCGAGATGGGCCTGTTGGCCTGACGGGGCTAGTGAAATGAATTTCACCGCCCCCGCCTCCTCAGGCGTGGTGCAGCGTATCTCGACGACAAGCCCCGGCCGGCGATCCCGAAACGCCAGCTCGAACCCGTGCAGGTGCAGGATGGCGACGACGAGGCTGAGCCCCAGGCCGGTTCCCGGCACGTCGGCGGCGTTGCTGCCGCGGTGGAAGCGACGGATCACTGCCTGACGCTCGTCGGCCGCGATACCGGGGCCGCTGTCTCGCACCTCCATCATTGGCCCACGCACCGTTTCGAGCAGGGCCAGCTCGACCGTTCCGCCCGCAGGCGTGAACTTCAGCGCGTTGTCGACGAGGTTGCTGAGCGCCTCGAACAGCAACTTCTCGTCGCCTGCGATGATCACGGGGCCGGTCGACTCGATCGACAAGGCGATGTCCTGATCTTCGGCGAGTGGCTCGTACAGCTCGTGCGTGCGGGCAAGCAGGAGGTGAAGATCGACCGGCGCGAAGCCGGCACGGCGGCGGCTCGCCTCGAGTTCGGAGATGCGCAGGAGCGCCGCGAAACGATCGAGCACGATGTCGAGATCGGCGGTCGCCGCCCCGACCATGCGGGCGGCTGGGGACTGCATGTCGGGCGACTGGCTCAACCGATAAAGCTGGCTGCGCACACGCGTGAGCGGGGTGCGCAGATCGTGTGCGATGGCGTCGGTTACGCCCTTCACCTGCGCGATGGCGCGCTCGATCTCGTCGATCATCTGGTTGACAGTGCCGGCGAACAGATCGAGCTCGTCGTGGCGCCCGGCAAGTGGCATGCGCGCCTCCATGTCTCCGGCCGAGATCGTTTCGATCGCGCGTTGCAGATCGCGCACTCGGCGCAGCGGCGCGATGCTCAGCAAGATGCCGCAGACCAGCACCGCGATCGCCGTCAGCAGTCCGCTGGCGATCAGGATCATGAGCACGTGGTTACGAAGATCGACCACCGGTGAGATGTCGCGGCCGATCAGCAGCGTCTCCTCAGAGGGTGTCTCGACCGCCAGGAGCCGTACGGGTTTTGCGACGGCGCCCTCTTCGCGCTCCACCGGCGTATCGAGCGGGGGCATCGACGCGACGCGGAGATTGCCCGCAACGTGGTCGCCGTCGGTCGAACGTAGCTCGAAATAGCTGAGGCCGCCGGCACTGCGTTCGATTTCGCTGCGGATGCGGCTGGGGAGGGCGGCGGCCGGAGCTTTCTCGAGCATCGCGGCCTCCTGGCGGAGAATGTGATCGCTGCGTCGGGTCAGTTCGCGCGCCGACAGGCCGTAGATCAGCCCGAGCAGGATGGTGACGCCCACCAGAAAGACCACACCGAACAGCAGGGTGAGCCGAAAGGTGCTGGTGTTGCGGATGTCGCGGATGCGCAGCCTGTCAGCCAGCATCGGATTCGGCGTGAATCATCGTGGACTCGGAGGGCTGGCGCCATGGCGCAATGAATCGCGCGCGAACCGCCCTCACGCGTTTGTGGAAATCGGTATGATTATTTAGAGTGATTACAAAGTGAAATTAATTTCACTTGGGAGATTTGGCCAAATGTCGATGTTTCGCTCTCAATCTACTCATCAGTGACTGTGGGTGTAACATAAGTGTCACCGCATCTTCCTAGCGGCGCTTGGCGGGTTCCAACCTTCCAAGGGGCAAGACACCATGAACATCCGTACTGCGCTGCTCGCAACCGCGGCGGCTAATCTCGTTATCGCGGGCGCGGCCGATGCCGCCGTCCACAAGAAGGCGCATCACGCCGCGCCGTCCGCCAACGCCGAGTTGCTGGCGCAGGTGAAGGCGCTGAAGGCCGAAGTTGAGAATCTGCGGGGCGAGGTCGAGACGCAGAAATCTGCGCAGACCGCGACCGCCGCGCGCGTCGACACCACGGAAAGCGCCCTCCAGACCACCCAGACGCAGGTTCAGGCCGTGCAGCAGCAGGTCGCCGCGACGCCGCCGGTCACCAAGGATCAGGTGAACTCCCAGATCGCCTCCGCGATCGACAAGGAGCATCACAACGACAAGTTCTATTTCAAGGGTATCACGATCACGCCCGGCGGCTTCCTCGAACTGTCCGGCATCTATCGCGACCGCTTCCAGGGCGACGACATCGCGTCGAGCTTCAACGTGCCGTTCCCCGGCCAGAGCCACGCCTCGCACGCGTCGGAAGGCCGCTTCTCGGCCCGCCAGAGCCGCGTGTCCTTCCTGGCGCAGGGCAAGCCGAACCCGCACACCAACCTCGCCATGTACGGCGAGTTCGATTTCCAGGGTGGCGCCCAGACATCGAACTCGAACCAGTCGAACAGCTATGTGCCGCGCATCCGCAACCTCTACGGCACGGTCGACTGGGATGAGGGCAGCTACGGCATCCACGTTCTCGCCGGCCAGAACTGGTCGCTGCTCACCATGCAGGGCAAGGGCATGACCCCGCGCGCCGAAGTCACTCCGCCGCAGATCGACGCGCAGTACGTCCCCGGCTTCGCCTGGGCGCGCCAGCCCGGCATTCGTGTCGTCGGCGACTTCATGGATCACCACCTGTGGGCGGGTCTGTCGGCCGAAAATCCGCAGACGACCTTCGCCGGCACCGGCGTTCCGGCGGGCATCGTTGCCGCGATCAGCGGCCAGGGCACCTCGACCAGCGCCAACCAGGTCAACCCGGCCGGCGCCTTCCAGCAATTCTACAACGGCGCGGGTGCCTCGCTGTCGCTCAGCCACGTGCCGGACTTCATCGGCAAGGTCGCCTATGAGGACCAGATCGCCGGCCACGCCCTGCACATCGAGGCCTTCGCCATCCACCGCACCTTCTCCGAGCATCTGGACGGCACGCCGACCAACCGCGACGCGCAGGCCTGGGGTTATGGCGGCAGCATCAACCTGAACGTCGTGCCGAAATTCCTCGACGTGCAGTTCTCGGGGATCGGCGGTCGCGGCATCGGCCGTTACGGCTCCGCCGGCCTCGGCGACGTGACGTCGGACAAGGAAGGCAATCTCCATCCGCTGAAGGAGTTCATGCTGCTGGCCGGTGCCACGCTGCACGCGACCCCGAAGCTCGACCTCTACGCCTTCGCCGGCGAAGAGCAGGAGCAGCGCCAGCTGTATGACGGCGGCACCGCCGGCCTCGGCGTGGCGACCGCCGACAATTCGGGCTGTTTCGTCGAGACCGCGACCACCGCCACCACCGACGCCTGCGGCGGCAATACCCGCCGCATCCGCCAGCTGACGCTGGGCGCCTGGGACAAGATCTACAACGGCTCGTTCGGCCGTGCGCAGATCGGCCTGCAGTGGAGCTACACGCAGCGCCAGCTGTTCGACGGCTCCGGCAGCAGCGCTGGTCTGCCCGCTTATGCCGGTATGCCGCAGACCCACAACAACATGGCGTTCGTGACCTTCCGTTACTATCCGTTCTGATCGTGCCCGCCGCCCGGATGTCCAAGGCATCCGGGCGGCGTCCGCTTTCAGACAGTCAGCGTCGGAAAGGCAGTGATCCGCAGCTTCGCTGCGCCGTACGGGATCAGCGTCAACGGGCGCTGATCCCCGTTGCCTGTCAGCCCCCTGGGCGGCGGCTCGGCATAGCCGCCGTGCGCCTCGATCCATTCCGGAACGGCCTGACCCGACGTCGTCACGACTGCGGCGGGGCTGCGGCGCGAGAATGGGGTCGGTGAGACGGCGCGCTCGGTCCGGTGCAAAGAGGCATCGGGCGCGAGGCCGACATTCCATGGGCTGGCCGGATAGACCTGCCAGTCCGCCGTTAGCCCGCGCGGGCGCCACTTCTCCCAATTCTCCTCGATCGGCAGCACGTAGAGCAGGGCGCCATGCTCGACGGTGCTCGCGCCGTCCGCCGTTTCGACCCTGCGCGTGGCGACGTCGAACGAGGCCTCGACCCGGTCGCCTGCGCGCCACGATCGACGGATGGTGACGAAGCCTCGGCTCGAGGCGGCGTGGGCTGGCGCACCATTGATCGAAATCTTCGCCGATCGTGCCCAGCCGGGCACGCGCAGCACCAGCGGGAAGGCCACCTCCCGCTCGGGATGCAGCGCGATCGAGACCGTGTCGCGAAACGGATAGTCGGTTGCCTGCTCGATCCGCAGCGGGACATCGCCGACGACTGTGCTGACCGTGCACGGCGCGTAGAGCATCGCCGCCAGTCCGCCCCCGGCGGTCGCCATCCACAGGCTGGCGTTGAGCTTCGGCCAGCCTTGATGGAAGTTCGCGGTGCAGCAGCCGAAATGCGGTTCCAGCCCGAAGAGGTTGGCTTCCGGCCCGTTCGTCGTCCACGGCCCTTTGGCGAGGCTGCATTTGATCTGGTTCGGCTGCTGATCATATTGATGCGCCCACATGTCGTCGGTGAAGGCGGCGGGCAGCGCATTGTAGGCGATGCGCTCGATCCGGTCGGCTATCGCCGCGTCACCGGTGATCGCCAGCGCCAGCTCCAGCGAATACATCATCTCGACGATCGCGCAGGTCTCGATGCCCTGGCTCGGGCTGGTGCCGGCGAGATGCTCGTCGGCCGAGAAGATGCCGATCGGCAGGCCGTGATAGCGATCGAGCACCGCCAGTTCGGCCTTGATCGCGTCGCGATCCGTCGCGCGGCCCGATACGATCGACCACAGCGGCGAGGTCTTCACGCCCATCGCGTTGTTGACGCCATGCGCCGAGAGCGTCCGGTCGCTGAGACCGTTGGCGGAATTGCCGCCCTTGCTCTCGTCGAGGCCCAGTTCCTCGGCGGACAGCTTGGCCTTGAACGGGAAGTCGGCGTATTCGGCCTGCCAGTTCCATCCCTGGGCGCGTAGCAACTCCGCCAGTTGCAGGAGGGAGGCATCGCCGGTGCGGTTGTAGAGCCACAGAACTGCGACCAATTCGTCCTGCCAGCGGAAACGACCCCAATCCTTGAGCGGGCGTGCCGGCAACGCCTTGAGCTGGTGTGCGAAATAGCGGCGCATCAGCGGGATCACACGCGGGTCATCGGTCAGTTCGTGATACTGGATCAGCACCTTCAGCATCACCATGCGCGGCCACCAATCGTCGTTGGACGTTGGGCCGAACATGCCGTCGGGCTGCGGGTGATCGAGCGTCCAATCGATGAAGCGTTGCGCCTTGGCCTTGAGCGCCGGATCGTCGAGCGCCCAGGCGAGGGGCAGCAGGCCATCGACGAAATAGGGGCCGCGCTCCCAGCTTTCGCCGGTGCCGCCCAGCCAGCCGCTGTTCGGGCCGACATCCGGCCATGTCTCGTCGAGCCGGCCGCCCATTCCATCGGCCTGGATGCGCATCTGCCGCTCCAGCCAGCCTGCCGGACGGATCGACCCGCTCGGCAGCGGCAGGAAGGGCTGGCCTGCCAGCGGCGCGCGGTTCTGGCCGGGCGCGCGGGGCGGAGCGGGATGCGGGACGGTCGCGGCGGGAAGGGCGGGATCTGCCCGCGCCAGGCCCGGTGCGAGCCATGTCGCCACCGACAGATACGAGCAGGATCGCAGGAGCGCCCGCCTGGTGAAGCCCGCACCGAAAAATTTGCAATCGTTCATGGCATCCTCTGCACCGGGCGCCTTGCATCGCGTCGATGGCCGCCGGCTTGTCGCACATTTATCTTATAAAATCGGTTGCATCCAACCCATGATCTTGCGATGCGAAATTATAAGATAATTTGTTGAGGAAGAGATGCGCCGGATCGGACAGGCCGTGCTTGGAATTGTGGCCCTTGCCTCGTTGACGGGGGCGACAGCGCCTCGAACGTTCACCAATCCGCTGCTCCCGTCCGGCCCCGATCCGTGGATCGCGCGCGCGGGATCGACCTATTATCTGATGAAGACCGACGGCAACCGGCTGGTCATCCGAGCCTCGCCCAATCTCGGAGGGTTTCGCGACGCCGTGCCGCATACGGTGTGGACTCCCCCGGCGCACGGGCCGAACGCCATCTCCGTCTGGGCGCCTGAACTGCATCGCATCGATGGCAAGTGGTTCATCTACTACACCGCCGCCGAGGACGGGCATGACGACGACGCGCATCGCGGGATCTTCGTGCTGGAGAATGACGCGGCCGATCCGCTGGCCGGTACGTGGATCGATCGGGGTAGGCTGAAGACGCAGCACAATGGCATCGACGGCACCACCTTCGCGTATCGGGGCCAGCGCTATTTCGTCTATTCGCCCTATGTCGGGCCGGAGAGCGACCTCGCCATCGTCCGCATGGCCAATCCGTGGACGCTCGAAGGTCCGGAGGTCGTCATCGCGCGTCCCGACAGGGAATGGGAGACGCGTGGCGGCCGATCGATCCTCGAAGGGCCGGAATTCCTCGCCGGGCCGAAGGGCGACCTGTTCCTGACCTATTCGGCGGGAGCCTGCTGGTCGGACGATTATGCGCTCGGTCTGCTGCATGCCGCGCCCGGCAGTGATCCGCTCGCCCCGCAAAGCTGGCAGAAGGCCCCGCAGCCGGTGCTGAAGAAGTCGCCCGCCAACAGCGTCTATGCGACAGGCCACAACGGCTTCTTCACTTCGCCAGACGGACGCGAGAACTGGATCGTGTTCCATGCCAATCCGGGGCCGGACATGAAGTGCACCGCCAAGCGCGCGCCGCACGCCCAGCGCTTCAATTTCGACGCGAACGGCTATCCGGTACTCGGCGAGCCGCTTCCCGCCGGCCGGGCGCTGGCGGAACCATCCGCGCAGGCCTCCGCGAGCAAGCGCGCCATCACGCGATAGGCTGAGCGCGTGACGTGGACGCCGTCAGCGGAAAAGCGCTCCTGAAGTGCGCCGGCGCCGTCGGTCAGTGCGGCATGATAATCGACGTAGCGCAGGCTACGCGTTGCGCAGAACGTCCGCAGCCAGTCGTTGAGGTGGGGAATCCATTCCAGGGGGCGTGCGTCCGGCTGCCAGAAAATGGCGGAGGCGGGCGGAATGCTCGCAAGCAGCGGCTCGATCCCGTTCCGCATCGCCAGATCGGCCATCGCCCGGACGTTGCGCTGATAGTCTTCCGGCACGGTTGGGCCGGTATTGCCCGCAATGTCGTTGGTGCCGCACAGGATATGGACGCGGCGCGGGCGGAGATCGACGACGTCGGCCATGAAGCGCAGCAGGATCTGCGGGCTGGTCTGTCCGGCAATGCCGCGATTGACGATGGCGCCGCCGAACATTTCCGGCATGGCGATCTGCCAGATTTCGGTGATCGAATCCCCGATCATCACCACGTCGGGATTGCGGACGGCGGCATTGGCCGCGCGATAGCGGGCGAGCGCCGGCCAGTCGTTGAGCCGCTGCACGGCTTCGCGTTCGCGTCGTTCGGCCATGGCGGCGGTGTCCGCCAACCGGGCCTGGAGATCGGCCGGGAGGGGGCGCTGGTCGAGCATGGCCTGGATGAGGCGGATAGCGTCCGGTTCCGGCGACGGGAGTGTGGGCAGCGGCGTGTTTCCCATCGCATGGGGCAGCGAGGTGTCACTCATCCGCGCGCGTCGGCTCGTGTGTCGCCAACCACGCCTGCGTGCGGTCGATCGCATTCTGGCGGATGCTGGCGTAGAAGATGCCATAGTCGTTGGCGTGATAGATGCCGAGCAGGGCGCTCAGCTTGTCGCTGAACCCGGATGGCGCGTCCGACGGGATCTGCACTTCCAGCATCGGCGCGTTGCAGGTCGCGCCGGTGAGGTTGACCGCCAGCGGCGACAGCAACGAGGCGCCGGCCGGGAAGGGGGCCTTGGGGAATGGCAGGCTGCCGGGGTTGGCGGTCGCCGGGGCGGCGCCCTCGTTGCGCCAGCTCAGCGGATTGACACAGATCGGCGGCGCCGCGCCGCGCGTCACGAGCTGACCCTGCCACCAATAGCCCGGTCGACTGAGCAGGAGCTTGCGCGGAATGTTCCAGCCCGCCTTGCTGGTGTTCCACGAGACGACGCAGCCCGTCCGCTTCGGCGCATCGCAGGTCGGCAGGCCGATCGTGGCGAAGGTCTGCGGAACATAACCGCCGACGAGATAGGCGGCGATCATCCGCTTTTGCAGCGGCGTGCCGAGGATTTCGCGCTGTACCAGCTCGATCGCCAGTGCGGTGCCCTGGCTGTGCGAGGCGAGGATGAAGGGGCGTCCCTTGTTGTCGTGCGCGATGTAAGAGCGGAAGGCGCGGGCGACATCCTCATAGGCGAGGGCGACCGCTTTCGGCTCCTTCAGCCCGGCGAGCGACGCCTGGCGATATTGCGGCGCATAGATGCGGCAGCAGCCGTTGAACGCGCTCGCCTGCCCAAGCCGCACCGGCGGATTGAGCTTCGCCACGTCGTCCGGTGCGTCGAAGGGAGCGTTCCAGATCCGGTTGTTCAGATCGGTGGTCGGATGGATGAAGAAGACATCGGCCGGCGCCTTGGCCTCGTCTACCGGAGTGATGCCGGGCGGGGTCGACCGTTCCTGGCCGTTGCGGCCGGGAAAGGCGAGCCACGCGGACGGCTGAGAATAATCGGGGGCAGGTGGGGTCGGGGTCTGGTCGAACGCCTTGGGCGGGCTGCCGATCAGCGCGCAGGCGGCCGTGGTCAGAATGACCGCGAGCACCACCAGCACCGCGAGGCCGATCAGGATGCGGCGCAGGATACGCTTCCGCGGCGTAGCGTCGACTGGCGGCATTACGGCCTCGGACACGGTCGGTTCTCCTTCACAAGGGGGAGGGGTGAAGCTGGCGCGTCAGGAAATCCCAGCTGTCGCGGCGTAATCGGCGGGAAACGGCCGCGCTCTGATCGATGTCGAAGCCGTGGAAGGCGCCCGGATAGACGTGCAGTTCGGTCGAAACTCCGGCGCGGATCAGGCGGGCGGCATAGGATATGTCTTCATCGACGAAGAGATCCAGTGCGCCGGTGGCGAGGAAGGTCGGTGGCAGGCCGGAAAGATCCTCGGCGCGCGCGGCGGCGGCGTAGGCCGGGATGTCGGACGCACCCGGCGCCATGCCGAGATAGGCGCGCCAGCCGAAGGCATTGCTCGCCGCGTTCCAGACGAATTGGCCGGCATGGGGGTGCGGATCGGCAGTGATGCAGGTGCGATCGTCGATCATTGGGTAGATGAGATGCTGGAAGGCGATCCGGTGTTCGCCCCGGTCGCGTACCAGCAACGCAAGTGCCGCGGCGAGGCCACCGCCCGCGCTCTCCCCGCCGATGCCGATGCGGCTGGGGTCGATGTTCAGTTTCGAGGCATGGCCGAACAGCCAGTCGAGGCCGGCATAGCAATCCTCGAGCGGGCCGGGGAACGGCGTTTCGGGGGCGAGCCGGTAGTCCACCGTTACCAGCGCGCAGCCGACCGTCTCGACGAGCAGCCGGTGGATCGGCTCCAGTCCCGCCGCCGCGCCGCCGACATAACCGCCGCCATGGACGTGGTAGAGGCAGGGCAGGACGGCATCTTCGCTCCCCGCCGGTCGATAGTGGATCATCGGCACGTCGGGTGCGCCGTCGCGGCCGGGGACGATGAGATCCTGGCGGACGACACGTTCCGGATTGGCGATCTCGCCCACCGGGAGCCGGGTCGCATCGCGTACCAGCGGAATCAGGCTCTCATCGAGCGTGACCTGCGGCCAGCGCTCGAGCAGGCCATGCAGTTCGGGATCGACGAGGTGGCGGCTGGTCATCGTTTTGCTTTCCCGTTCCAGCAGGCGATGGCGATCGACCCGAGGTTCACGCCGCCGCCTGTCTTGTTGGTGACACCCACCCTATGCCGCTCGCCGCTCGCGAGATCGAAATGATTGTCGGTGAAACGAAGCGCCGGATCGTCGGATCGCAGCGCCACGCCGAGCGCATAGCGCTCCGCCTCGATGACGACATGCAATGCACCGTCGATCGGCGTGAAAGTGGCGGTCAGCCCCGGATCGCTATCGAGCGCCAGATCCTTGACCGGCCCCGGCAGCAAGCGGTTGGGATGGAAGGTTCCGCTTTCGCTGCGTACGGTTAGGATGCGATCGCTCGCCGCCGCGAGCGTGCCGCGCCAGACTCGGCGGCTGGCATTGGCTGGCACCTCGAAGGCAATGGCCTCGTTCCAGTCGTTGCCGCCCGAAAGGCGGGCGAGCGCGATGGTGGCGATATCGCGCACTGGCTCCAGCCGGTCGTTGGTGATCCACAGTTCGACCTCGTTGCCAGTCCGCCGGAAGGACGCGAGCACCGGCGCGAACGCGCGGGTGACGGCATAGAAGCTGGCCTTGGCGACACCGTCAAAGTCGATCAGGCTCCAGCTCACGCACGGCCAGCAATCATTATGCTGCCAGATCAGCGCGCCCGAGCAATGCGGCTTGCGACGACGATAATGCTCGATGCCGAACGCCAGTCCTTCGGCCTGGGTGAGCATCGAGAAATCGACATACTCTTCCAGCGTCTCCGGCGTGCCGGTGAAGGGAGTCATCATCGCCGTCATCTTGTCGGCGACATCCTTGATGCGATCGAGAAAACCCTGGCTGCCGAGCGTCAGATCCTCCGGCGCCATCCAGCGTCGGAGCGTGCCGATGTCGGGGGCGCCCTGGATGCCGAACTCGCTCACGAAGCGGGCCTTGTCCTCGGCGAAGCGGGTGAAGGCGATGCCTTCGGGGCTGCGATCGGTATGGCCGACCGCCTCCGTGTCGGGGACGGGGGGCACGCCATGCCACACCGTCCAGTTGTGGACGTCGCCGCCTCTCATACTGTTGGGGCTGGGGCCGCCCCATGGGCTGCTCGGCCAATAGGGTGTCACCGGATCGAGATCGGCCAGCACCGCCGGGATCAACGCGTCATAGATTGCGAGGCCGGCGAGCGGCGTGGTGGTGCCGGTGGCGTGGTCCTCGAAGAACTGGATCGCCTGATTCTCGTTGTTGCCGCACCAGAGCGCGAGGCAGGCATGGTGCCGCAGCCGCGCCACCTGCTCGGCGATCTCGGCTTTCACGTTGTCGAGGAATGCCGTGTCGTCCGGATACGGTGCGCAGGCGAACATGAAGTCCTGCCAGACGAGCAGGCCCAGCCGATCGCACTCATCGTAGAAGACATCCGGCTCATAGATGCCGCCACCCCAGACGCGGACCATGTTCATGTTGCCGTCGACCGCGCGCGCCAGCAGATCGCGGTAGGTGCCCTCGGATATCGCGCCGACATAGGAGCTGGCGGGCACCCAGTTGGTGCCTTTGGCGAAGATCGGTACGCCGTTCAGCACGAAACGGAAGAAGGTGGTGCCGGGCTCGTCCGGGTCGGGCGACTGGTCGATCGCGATGGTGCGGATGCCGACGCGGCGGGCCTGTTCGGGTGCACCATCGACCTTGGCAGTCAGCGTGTAGAGCGGATGGGCGCCGAGATCGAAGGTCCACCACAGGCGTGGGGCCGGCACCGTCATCGTGACGCTGCCGGAACCATGAACCGTCGTTGTCGCGACCGTCCTGCCATCGGGGTCGAGCAGCTCGATGGTTGCCATCGCCGGCTCCGACATCCGTATGTCGATCCGCACTTCGGCGGATTCGTCGGCGATCGAAAGCGTGGCGAAGCCGAGGCTGTGAATTTCCGCCGCGCGCCGCCGCACGACCCGCACCGGTTGCCAGATGCCGACGGTCGGAAGGTCTGGACCCCAATCCCAGCCCCAGCCGAACTGCGCCTTGCGCATCAGCGTGCGGCGCGAGGCGTTGATCCGGTCGGTGAAGCTGGTCCAGGCCGGCAGCGGCGCGCCCTCGACCATCGGGCGCGTGGGGTGAAAGCAGAGGGCGAGATCGTGCTTTCCCGCCGCGATATTGGCGAGATCGAAGCGCCAGCCGCGAAACATGTTGTCCGCGCGACCGAGCAGAACGCCATCGAGATAGACATCGGCGAAGGTGTCGAGACCCTCGAACAACAGCTCGATCGTCTCGCCCGGCAGGGCTTCGGCGATATCGATCCGGGCGTGCCACCACCATTCCCGATCGCGCACCCACGCCGCAGCGGCTTCGTTGCGTCCCTCGAACGGATCGGCGAGCCGCCCCGCCGCGATGAGCGCGCGATAGGTGTCCCCCGGCGCGCAGGCGGGGATCCACCCGTCGCCCGATCCGCGCGCGGCATCGATCGCCAGGCCCTCGCCCGGCGCGCAATCGCGGATGCGCCACACGCCGATCGCGTCACGCATCCTTCCAGCTCCGCGGGACGAAGAGCATGGCGACCACGTTGCCCGCGACTCCGATCACGCCAGACACCACGCCGATGATGACCAGCGTCTGCGGCAGGTGTCGCTCATCGCCGAAGATCGCCGGCCCCAGCAGGGTAATCACGGGCACGAAAGCCATGCCGACAACCACGCCGACCATGCCGGTGATCTGCAGGCACATGCCGCGCTCCTCGTTGGGAACGACCAGGGTCACGGCCGCCATCGCCGTCACCTGCATCACGGTGCAGCAGGCCATCATCAGGCCGAGCATGAAGCCGAAGCCCGGCACCGTCGGCATGATCGGGTAGGCGGTGGCGGGGATGGCGATCACCATCGCGATGATCGATCCGATCATCAGCCCGCCGCGCCGGCCGGACTTGTTGCCGAGATCGACCGAGAAGCCGCCGATGATCGATCCGATCAGCCCGGCGAGGAAGATGGTGCCCCCCATCCAGCCGCCGAATTCATTGGGCTGCAGGCCGTAATAGCGGGTCAGGATCGGCGCAGCCCACATGCCCGCCGCGCCCTCCGCCATGCCGCCGGCGGTCGCGCCGATCCAGAGCGCGGTCAGGAATTTCCAGCGTTTGGCGATGCCGCGCAGGGCCAGCATCACGCCGGCACTGTGTTCCACCTCATGGCGCTTCGGTTCCGGAAAGAGCAGGATCGGGGCGAGCATCGCCGTGCCGAGCATCGCGAAGACCAGAGCGGCCTGCCGCCACGGCGCCAGATCGGGAAACAGCGACCAGCCGTGCAGCTTGAAATAGCCGAACAGCGCGCCGCCGCCCGCGAAGGCGAGAGCCGGGCCGGCGAGCACGCCGATCCCCGCCACCATCGTCGCGCGGCCGCGCTTGGCGGGAATGCAGAGGTCGGCGATCATCGACATCGCCACGCCGAATGCTCCGCCGACACCGAGCGCCACCAATGCGCGGGCGATGAAGAGCGTGGTGAAGTCGTGGGCATAGGCGGTCATGAACGCGCCCGCTGTCCAGAACAGTCCCATCAGTAACAGCGTTCGCGAGCGGTTCCAGTGATCGATGGCAAGACCGAGCGGGATCGCGCTGAGAAAGGCGGGGAGGCCGTTGGCGCTTCCCTGCAGGGTGGCGATCTGAAGGTCGGTGAAGCCGATATCGTGCTGCGCGGCTTCCTGCAGCGGCGTCATCAGCAGGCGGACGCCGCCCGCGATGAACAGGATCACCGCCAGCAGGACGACCCCGCCCCAGTTGGTGCGACGCGTTTCCGACGTGGCGGCAGCGATATCCGTCTCGAATCGCGCGGCGGCCTCGTCAGGCGCGGCGCCGGTCGTCGCCAAGACCATCATTCCTCTCCCTTTTTCGGCACACGGCACCTGAATCGGTGCCGCTGTCGATAATCTTTATTCAATATTCAAGATATGTTGACTCGAAAGTCAAGGTGTGATGAATCAATGCCCATAACGAGAATGATGGATGGGTGAGGGCGATGCCGTTCGTGCAAAGCGGAAATGCGAGGATCCATTGGCGGTCGGAGGGAAAGGGTACGCCCGTCCTCCTGATCATGGGCCATCTCTACAGCTCGGCGATGTGGTATCCGCTGCTGCCCGAGTTGGCGAAGAACCACCGCGTCATCACTTTTGACAATCGGGGCACTGGCCAGAGTGATACCACCGGCGACGTCACTATCGAGCAGATGACCGCCGATGCGCTGGCTGTGCTCGATGCGGCCGGCGAGGCGAAGGCGCACATCTACGGTGTGTCGATGGGCGGCGGCATCGCCGGCGAGTTCGGCATGGCCCATCCCGATCGCTGCCTGTCGGTGACGCTCGGCTGCACGATGCTCAAGCAGACGCGTGCGGGCCACGGCAAGCAGCGTGCACCCTGGATCTATCGCCTGCCGCGCTGGCTGGTGCGCTGGATGCTGCGCAGGAATGCGAAGCCGGAAGTCTATGGTTCAGCCGCGCCGCGCGATGCGGCGCTGCACGACATGGCGATGCTGGCGAAGGACCGCTTCACGATGAAGGGCGTGCGCGAGCAGAACCTCGCCATGACCCGCTACACCACGACGCGCGAACGGGCGCGGGCGCGGCTGACCATGCCCGTTCTCGTCCTGCACGGCGATGAGGATCCGCTGGTCGACGTGAAATACGGCCGCGAACTGCACGAGATCGTGCCGCACAGCGAACTGGTGGTCTATCCGGGCGCCGGGCACAATTTCCTCGTCGCGAGCGGTGGCAAGTCCAACCACGACTTCATCGATTTCGTCGAGCGGATCGACGCGCAGCAGAGCGCGGCCGCCTAATCCATTTTTCAGCAGGAGATTTCGATGCCGAAAGCGCGCATCGCCGGGGTCGGCATGATCCCCTTCGCCAAGCCTGGCCAGAGCGAGGACTGGGACGTGATGGCGGAGAAGGCCATCCGCCTCGCTCTTTCCGATGCAGGCGTCGGCTATAAGCAGATCCAGCAGGCCTATGCCGGTTACGTCTATGCGGATTCCACGGCCGGGCAGTCGGCGATCTACCGCGTGGGATGTACCGGTATTCCGATCGTCAACGTCAACAACAATTGCTCGACCGGATCGACCGCGCTCTACCTCGCGCGTCAGATGATCGAGGCGGGTGCTGTGGACTGCGTGCTGGCGGTCGGCTTCGAACAGATGTCGCCGGGTGCGCTCGGCGCGGTGTTCAACGATCGCAAGCGGACGCTCGACCATCACCTCTCCAAGCAGGAGCAGTTGCTCGGCCACGACGACACGGCACCGCTTGTCGCGCAGCAATTCGGTGGCGCGGGTCTCGATTACCAGCAGCGTCATGGCACCGGAGACGCGGTGTTCGGGATGATCGCGGTGAAAGCGAGGGCACATGCCGCGAACAACCCGCTGGCGCTGTTCCGCGCGCCGATCACGCTGGACGAGGTGATGGAATCGAAGCGTCTCTACGGCCCGCTCACGCGTTTCCAGGCCTGTCCGCCGACCTGCGGCGCGGCCGCCGCCGTGCTGGTGTCGCCGAAATTTGCTGCGCAGCATGGACTCGATGCGTCGGTCGAGATCGTCGCGCAGGCGATGACGACCGATTATGCCGAAACCTTTGCCGGGCAATCGATGATGAGCGTCGTCGGCTACGAGATGACGCAGCGCGCGGCGCGCCAGGTCTACGACGCGGCAGGAATCGGGCCGGACGAGATCCCTGTCGTGGAACTGCACGACTGCTTCACCGCAAACGAGCTGATCACCTACGAGGGGCTTGGCCTGTGCCCGGAGGGTGGGGCCGAAGCCTTCATCCGTGACGGTGGCAACAGCTACGGCGGGCGGCACGTCACCAATCCTTCGGGCGGCCTGCTCTCCAAGGGGCATCCGCTTGGTGCGACCGGTCTTGCTCAATGCTACGAACTCACCCACCAACTTCGCGGCACTGCGGACCGGCGGCAGGTCGAGGGTGCGCGTTTCGGACTGCAGCATAATCTCGGGCTGGGCGGCGCATGCGTCGTCACCCTTTACGGCAAGGCGGCGTGATGGCGAAGCTCACGGGCAAGGTCGCGATCGTCTCCGGATCGGGGCGCGGCATCGGCCGGGCGCTGGCGCTCAAGCTGGCGTCGGAGGGCGCGAGCGTCGTGGTCAACGACCTCGACGAACGCACCGCCGATGCCGTGGTCGCCGAGATCGATGCAGCGGGTGGGCGAGCCATCGCCTGCATTGGCGACGTGACAGAGCCGGATTTCGGCGAGCGTTTCGTGCGTGCCGCCACCGATGCATTCGGTGGGCTCGACATCATCGTCAACAATGCCGGCTACACGCGCGATGGCGTGATCCACAAGATGGCCGACGAGCAGTTTCAGGCGATGCTGGACGTCCACGTCATGGCGCCGTTCCGCATCCTGCGCGCGGCGGCCGAGCCGATCCGCATCATGGCCAAGCAGGAAGCGGCCGAAGGCCGTGAGGTGATCCGCAAGGTGGTCAATATCTCGTCCATCTCGGGCCTGCACGGAAATGCGGGGCAGGTGAATTATGCTGCGGCGAAAACAGCCTTGGTAGGCATGACCAAGACGCTCGCGAAGGAATGGGGGCGGCTGAAGGTCTGCGTGAACTGCGTCGGCTTCGGCCTCGTCGAAACGCGGCTGACGGCGACGACCGGCGAACCCGATACCCGCGCGACGATCGGCGGCAAGGAGGTGCAATTGGGGGTGCCGGCGGGGACGCGTGAGGCGGCCGCCCAGATGATCCCGCTGGGTCGTGGCGCGAGTCCGGAAGAAGCAGCGGGCGCGATTTACATCTTCTGTATTCCGGAGAGCGATTACATCAGCGGCGAGGTGATCCTCGCTTCCGGCGGGATCGGGGCATGACGGGGTTGCACGGATACGAGTTGCTGCTCGGCAACTTCCTCGATCACGCCGCGAAATGGCACGATGGCGCCGAGGTGGTGACCGGTGGCGGCCCGGACGTCGCCGCCGAGCGCATCGATTACCGGACGCTGCGCGAGCGGAGCAACCGCCTGTCGGGTGCATTCCTCGCGCTCGGGCTGAAGCGGGGCGACCGGATCGCGACGCTTGCCTGGAACAGCCAAGCCCATATGGAATGCTGGTATGCCGCGGTCGGTATCGGCGTGTCGTGCCACACGCTCAATCCGCGTATCGGGGTCGATCAGCTGGCCGAGATGGTACGGCAGGCGCATGATCGTATCCTGATCGCCAGCCCCGACCAGGCGGCGCTGGTTACGGCACTGGTCGCGCATTGCCCGTGCATCGAGCATGTGGTCATTCTCGACGAGCCGGGGGCCGCGACATGGGCGCTGCCCGATTGTGGCCGGATCAAGCCATGGCGCCAACCCGATCTGCGAGCAGCTTCGGGGGCGCAGGCGGAGTGGGGCGGTTTCTCCGAAAAAACCGAATCCGGCCTCTGTTTCACGTCCGGCACCACGGGCGCGCCCAAGGGCGTCGCCTACACGCACCGCTCGATCTACCTGATGACGCTGACCCTGCTGCAGACGGATGTGCTGGGCATCGGCAGCGCCGATGTGGTGCTGGCGGCCGTGCCGATGTTCCATGCCAATGCCTGGGGTCTGCCTTATGCGGTGCCGGGCGTCGGCGCGCGCTTCGTGCTGCCGGGGCGGCACAATGATGGCGCCAGCCTCGCCGCGCTGATCGAGGCGGAGGGCGTGACGGTGGCGGTCGGCGTGCCGACCGTGTGGCTCGGCCTGATCGACCATCTCGATGCGACCGGAGGGGTGCTGCCGTCGCTCCGTCGCGTCGTGCTGGGCGGCTCCTCGATCCCGCAGGCGCTGATGGACCGGATCGAGCAGCGGCTTGGGGTTCGGTGCCAGACGAGCTGGGGAATGACCGAATTGTCGCCGCTCGGCACGGTGACCCCGGCCAGCGCCGAGGTGCGCAACTCGCGCCTGTCGGGCCGCCCGCCTGTGGGCGTCGATCTGAGGCTGACGGATGCCGATGGCGTTCCGCTGGCGGATCAGCGCGACGGCGAGGGGCACCTCCACGTTCGCGGCGCTAGCGTGGTCGATCGGTATCTGGGGCAGGATGCGGCCGTCACCGATGTCGAAGGCTGGTTCGACACCGGCGACCTTGCGGCCATCGACGCGGACGGGAATCTCGCCATCACCGGCCGCTCGAAGGATCTGATCAAGTCAGGCGGCGAATGGATCAATCCGGGCGCCATGGAAGCGATCGTCGGCGCGTTGCCGGCGGTCGGGCTCGTCGCGGTGGTCGGCCGCCCACACCCCAAATGGACCGAGCGGCCGATCGTGGTGATCGAGCCGCGTGTCGGCCAGACGGTTTCGGACGAGGATGTCGTCCGGTCGCTCACCGGCCGGGTGCCGCGCTGGTGGATGCCCGATGAGATCGTGCGGGTGGAGCGGATGCCGCTCGCGCTGACGGGCAAGATCGACAAGCAGGAGCTGCGACGACAATTCGCCTGACACAATATTTATTTTTGGATCAATAAATGTTGACGCTGATTTTCGAATCAGTATTTTGATTTCAACCGTACCGCACACGACTGCGGGCGAAGGAGGGGAGAGTTTCATGAAGGCGATCATCAGGATCGGTGTATCGGGCGTAGCGCTGGCCTACGCGGGCGCGGCGTTCGCGCAGGCGGCTCCCACCGCGGCCGCACGGACGTCGGCCGATCCGCAGGCCACAACCGAGATCGTCGTCACCGCCGAGCGGCGGGCGACCAACCTGCAGCGGACCTCCGTCGCCGCGACCGTGCTCACCAGTCAGGATCTCGTGAACAAGAGCGTAAGGACGATCGACCAGCTGCAGTTCGCCACGCCATCAATGACGGTCGCCAATTCGGGGCAGGGCAATACCGTCAACATTCGCGGTATCGGCCAGACCGAGCGCGGCAGTGCTTTCCAGAGCGGCGTGGTTACCTATCGCGATGGCGTCGCCACCTTTCCGGGCTATTTCCAGAGCGAGCCTTATTACGATCTCGCCAGCGTCGAGGTGCTGCGCGGGCCGCAGGGCACGTTCGCGGGCGGCAATGCCACCGGCGGTGCGATCTTCATCACCGAAGCCAATCCGACGCTCGACAAGATCGGCGGCTACGCAACCGCCCAATACGGCAATTACAACGACATGAAGTTCGAGGGCGCGCTGAACCTGCCGGTCAGCGACACCCTGGCCCTGCGGGTCGCCACCAGCGACGAGCGCCGCGACACCTTCTACCACATCACCGGGCCGTGGACGGGCAACCCCGGCAACCTGCGCTCCTACAGCGGACGCGCCAGCCTTTTGTGGCAGCCGACCTCCCAGCTGCGCGTGTTGGTGAAGGGCGACTACAGCAATGTCGAGCAGGGCGGCTATCCCGGCGATCCCGCCGATCCGACCCAGCGCCCCGCCGGTACGGACCTCTTTCACATCACCAGCAACGCCTATCTGAACGGCCGCGACGAGTTCGGCCGGATCGTCGCGAACATTTCCTACACCACCGACGGCGGCGTGGTGCTGCGTTCGATCAGCGGCTTCCAGAAAGGAACGGTGCAGACCAATTACGATTATGACGGCACCAGCACCGGCATCTCCACGCTTGCCGACAAGATCAGCGAGCGGATCTGGTCGCAGGAGGTCAACATCATTTCGCCGAGCACCGGACGTTTCACCTGGCTGCTCGGTGGCTATTACCAGAACGACAAGATCACCATTCCCGATGGTGGTGGCTACGTACTCCGCCAGCCGCTCTCGGCGTCGCTGCCCATTCCCTATGATACCGTCATCGTCGGCACCAATCCGAAGACCGCGATCGCCGCCTTCGGCCAGCTTGGCTACCAGCTGACCGATGCCTTGCAGGTCACGCTGGGCGGTCGCTGGTCGCGCACCACCTCGCGCAACGATGCGGTGGTCAGCAGCCCGCAGCTCGGGCTGGCGCTGCCGCAGCACGATTTCGTCGCCTATCACAAGGTGAACGGCAAGCTGGCGCTCAACTGGACACTCAACCCGCACAACTTCCTGTATGCCTTCGCGGCGACGGGCACGAAGGCCGGCGGCCTGAACAGCGTCAATCTTTACGGAGTGCCGCCCAAGCCGTTCAAGCCCGAGGATGTGACCGACTTCGAGATCGGCTGGAAGGCGACACTGCTGGATGGCCATCTGCGCACCCAGCTCGGCGGCTATTACAACCGCTACAAGAATTTCCAGATCACCATCGTCGATCCGAACACGCCCTTGTTCAATTCGATCACGAATGTCGGCAAACCGACGCACATCTACGGCGCCGAATTTTCCGCGCAGGGGAGCTTCGGTCACTTTGGGCTCGATTTCGCGGCTTCGGTTTCCCACACGAAGGTCGGCACCTTCTATGCGTTCGATCCGCGTCTGGCCCATTCCGGAACCTGTGATCCCACGACGGGGCCGGCGTCCGCGACCGGATGTATCGACCTGGGTGGGCGGGCCGCCACCTACGCACCCAAATTCACGCTCAGCACCGGCGCGCAATATGAGATCCCGCTCAACGATCGCATGACGCTGACGCCGCGCATGGATTTCTCGCACACCTCCGGCACATGGGCGACCTTGTTCGAGGATGCGCCGCTCGGCGACCGGCTCTCGACCCGCAATCTCGTCAACGCCCAACTGACGCTGGCCTCCGGCCCCTGGTCGGCCGCGGGCTATGCGACCAACCTGACCAACCAGCATTACGTCGCGGCGCTCAATCTGCCGCGTCGTATCGCGGGGCCGCCGCGGCAATATGGCATCCGGATCAGCCGCAGCTTCTGATGGGTTCGCGTGGCGGGTGGGATGTGGGGGCCTGCCCGCTGCGCGGATAGCGGCGTGACATCTTGTTGAAAGAGAAAACAAAGGCCATTGAGGGACGGATTCCGGGGCGGCGTAAGGCGCAAGCCGGGGACGGGCACGAATGGTGATGCAGGCATGACGACGGGGCTGAGGCGGGAACGCCGCACCAAGGCGCAACAGCGGGCGGAAACGCTCGAGCAGATACTGGACGCCGCCGAATATCTCTTCTCCCGGCATGGCCTTCACGGGGTGACCCTGAAGGACATCGCGCGGCAGGCGGACATGCATACGTCGCTGCTGCATTATTATTTCGACGACAAGAAAGCGATCTTCGACGCGGTGTTCGCCCGTCGGGCGGCGGTGACCGCCGATCTGCGCATGGCGGCGCTCGATGCCTACGAGCAGGCCTGCGGTGGCCAGCCGACCGTCGAGGGCGCGCTGCACGCCTATCTCGACACCGATCTCGATCTCTACATCAACGGCGGGGAAGGCTGGCGCAACTATGCGACGCTCGGTGCGCAGGTGGCGATGACCCCGGAATGGGGGGCGCAGCTGTTCGACACGCATTTCGATCCTGTCGTGCTGAAGCTGATCGGCCTGCTGCGCAAGGCGCTGCCCGGCTGCCCCGACGAGAAGATCTTCTGGGGCTATCACTTCGTGACGGGTGGCCTCGTCCTGTCGCTGGCGCGGACGGGGCGGATCGACGCGCTGTCCGGCGGCCTGTGCAAGTCGGAGGATTTCGCCGCCATCAAGGCGCACATGGCGCGCTTCATGGCGGCCGGCTTTCTGGAAATCTGCCGGGGCGAATGACGGGGTTCCGCCCGGCGGGCGGCGCCGCTAAGCCCTGCGCCGATCGCGACAGGAGACTCTGTATGAGCAAGACCGTTTTCATCACCGGTGCCACATCGGGCTTCGGCGAGGCCGCCGTCCACGCCTTCGCGGGGGCCGGCTGGAAGGTGGTCGCGACCGGCCGCCGCGCCGAACGGCTGGACGCGCTGGTCTCCGCGCTCGGCGCGGACAAGGTGCATCCCGCAGCCTTCGACGTGCGCGACGACGTGTCGCGCGACGCCGCGATCGATGCGCTACCCGATGCTTTTGCCGGGATCGATCTGCTGATCAACAATGCCGGTCTCGCGCTCGGCACCAAGCCCGCGCAGCAGGCCGATCTCGCGCAGTGGAAGACGATGATCGACACCAACGTCACCGCCCTGGTGTCGCTGACCCACAAGCTGCTGCCCGCGCTGATCGCGCGGAAGGGCGCCGTGATCAACCTGTCCTCTGTCGCGGCGACCTATCCCTATACGGGCGGCAACGTCTATGGCGGCAGCAAGGCGTTCGTCTCGCAATTCTCGCTCGGTCTGCGGTCCGATCTGCACGGTACCGGGGTGCGGGTCACCTCGATCGAGCCGGGCATGGCCGAAACCGAGTTCACCCTGATCCGCACCGGCGGCGACCAGGGGGCGTCCGATGCGCTCTATCAGGGCGCCCAGCCGATGACGGGGGAAGACATCGCGAACATGCTTCTCTGGGTCGCGGAGCTACCGCCGCATCTCAACGTCAACCGGCTGGAGATCATGCCCGTGCGTCAATCCTTCGCCGGCTTCCAGGTGGCGCGCGAGAGCTGAGGTGAATCGCCTCGGCGGAGGGAAGGTCCCTTCGTTTCATATACCGACCTCGGTCTATCGCAGTCGCACAAAAGCGGCTTGCGGAGATCGCGGATACCGTATACGAAAATGGAGAAAGCACGGAGGACTGCATCTCATGACCGGTAAGCGGGCGCTCTGGACGGGCGTCTATCCCGCCGCAACCACCCAGTTCGCGGACGATTTCTCGATCGATCTCGACGCCACCCAGAAGGTTCAGACGGCACTCGTCGATGACGGCGTAGACGGCCTGATCCTGCTCGGCACCTGCGGCGAGAACAACTCGCTGGAGCCTGACGAAAAGCGTTCGGTGCTCACCGGCGCGGTCGAGGCGGTGGGCGGCCGGGTGCCGCTGGTCGCGGGTGTTTCCGAACTGACCACGGCGCGCGCCATCCAATATGCGAAGGATGCCGAGAAGATCGGCGTCGACGCGCTGATGCTGCTCCCCGCGATGGTCTACGTGCCGACCGTGAACGAGCTGCAGGCGCATTTCCGCGCGGTGGCGGAGGCGACCTCGCTGCCGATCATGCTCTACAACAATCCTCCAGCCTATCGCGTCAGCGTCGATTTCGAGACGCTGGAGGGGCTGTCCGATGTGAAGAACATCGTCGCGGTGAAGGAAAGCGCGCCCGATCCGCGCCGCTTTACGGACATCATCAACCGCTTCGGCGATCGCTACGACGTGATGGCGGGCCTCGACGACGTGGCGCTCGAGGGTCTGGCGCTCGGCGCGTCGGGCTGGGTCTCGGGCCTCACCAGCGCCTTCCCGGCCGAATCCGTCCGGCTCGTCCAGGCGTTCGAGGAGGGCAAATGGGAAGAGGCGCGCGCCATCTACCGCTGGTTCATGCCGCTGCTGCACCTTGATGCCGAGCATGATCTGGTCCAGTCGATCAAGCTCGCCGAGCAGATCATGGGCCGGGGCAGCGAGCGTGTCCGTATGCCGCGCCTGCCGCTCACCGGCCAGCGTCGTGCCGACGTGATCCGCTGGGTGGAAGAGGCGGCGGCGACGCAGCCGAGCAAACAGGCCGCGAAGGCCGCCTGAGGAGGGCCATGCGCCACCATTTCTTCTGCATAGACGGCCATACGGCGGGCAATCCCGTCCGTCTCGTGGTCGGTGGCGCGCCCTTGCTCAAGGGGGCGAACATGATCGAGCGGCGCCAGGATTTCCTGGCCCGTTTCGACTGGATCCGCACGGGCCTCTGCTTCGAGCCGCGCGGGCACGACATGATGTCGGGCGGATTCCTCTATCCGCCGACCCGCGAGGACGCCGATTGCGGCATCCTCTTCATCGAGACGTCGGGCTGCCTGCCGATGTGCGGCCACGGCACGATTGGCATGGTGACGTTCGGGCTGGAACACGGCCTGATCACCCCGCGCGAACCGGGCAGGCTGCGCATCGAGGTGCCGGCCGGCATCATCGACATCGAATATGGAGCCGAGGGGAGCCGCATCCGCTGGGTGCGCATCCGCAACGTGCCGGCCTATGTCGCGGCGACGGGCGTGGAGATCGACGTACCGGGCTTCGGCCCGCTCAGCGTCGATGTCTCCTACGGCGGCAATTACTACGCCATCGTCGAGCCGCAGGGACCGTATACCGGCCTCGACGATCTCGGCGCGTCGCGCATTGTCGAGTTGAGCCGTACCGTCCGCACGCTGATGCAGCAGGCCATCGAGCCGGTGCATCCGCTCGACGATCGCATCCGGGGCGTCACCCATGTGCTGTGGGCGGACAAGCCCAGGGGCGAGGGCGCGGACGGCCGCAACGCCGTCTTCTACGGCGAGCGTGCGATCGATCGCAGCCCGTGCGGCACCGGCACCTCGGCGCGGCTCGCGCATCTGGTGCACAAGGGCAAGCTGAAGGTCGGCGACCGCTTCGTCCACGAAAGCTATATCGGCAGCCGCTTCATCGGCCGCGTCGAGGAGGCGGTGGACATTGGCGGCGTGCCGGGCATCATCCCCTCGATCGAGGGATCGGCGATCGCGACCGGCTTCAACACGATCTGGATCGACCGCGAAGATCCCTTCTGGGCGGGCTTCTCGGTCGTCTGACAATCAACAACGGTAAAAGGGTGGGTGGATGAGTTTTCTGGGTCCGGTGAAGCCGATCGAACGCAGCGCCGACCCGGATGCCGCCCACCGCCTGAAGCCGACGCTCTCTTGGCCGCACCTGATCGCGCTGGGTGTCGGCGCGATCGTCGGCACCGGCATCTACACGCTGACCGGCGTCGGCGCCGACCGCGCCGGGCCGGCGGTGATCCTCGCCTTCGCCATCGCCGGCGCGGTCTGCGCGTGTGCGGCGCTCGCCTATGCCGAACTGGCGACGATGATCCCGACCGCCGGCAGCGCCTACACCTACACCTATTCGGTGATGGGCGAGACGCTCGCCTGGGTGGTGGGGTGGAGCCTCATCCTCGAATATACGCTCGCCTGTTCGGGCGTGGCGGTGGGCTGGTCGGGCTATCTCGTCGGCCTGATCGAATCCGCCGACGTCCATCTACCGCACTGGCTGCTCGTCGGCCCGCATGATGGCGGCATCATCAATCTGCCGGCGGTGCTGGTCTCGATGATCATCGCCGCGATGCTGATGGCCGGCACGCGCGAGAGCGCGACGCTGAACATCGTGCTGGTGATCATCAAGCTGGTCGCGCTCGCCGTGTTCGTCATCTTCGCCGCGCCCGCCTTCGATCCGGCACACCTCCATCCGTTCATGCCCTACGGCTTCGGCGGATCGATGCAGGGTGGCGAGAAGCGTGGGGTGATGGCGGCCGCCGCGATCGTCTTCTTCGCCTTCTATGGCTTCGACGCGGTGGCGACATCGGCGGAGGAGGCGCGCAATCCGGGGCGCGACCTGAAGATCGGCATCATCGGATCGATGGCCGTATCCACCACCATCTACATCCTCGTCGCACTGACGGCGGTAGGGGCGCTCTCCTACACGATGCTCGCCGGATCACCCGAGCCGCTGGCGCTGGTGCTGCGCCTGCTCGGCCATCCGGTCGTATCCTGGCTGGTGGCCGGCGCGGCGCTGGTGGCGCTGCCTTCGGTCATTCTCGTGATGATGTACGGGCAGAGCCGCATCTTCTTCGTGATGGCGCGGGATGGCCTGCTGCCAGGTGTTCTGTCGAAGGTCTCGAAGCGGACCGGCTCGCCGGTGCTGGTGACGGGCATCACCGGCGTGTTCGTCTCGGTGATCGCGGCCTTCTTCAACGTCAGCGAGATCGCCGAGCTGGCCAATGCCGGCACGCTGATCGCCTTCATCGCGGTGGGCCTGTGCATGATGATCCTGCGCCGCCGCGCGCCGGACATCGCGCGCATCTTCCGCTGCCCGGCGCCCTATGTGGTCGGCACCTTCGCGGTGCTGGGCTGCATCTACCTGCTCTTCTCGCTGCCCGAAAAGACGCTGGTGCGCTTCCTGATCTGGAACCTGATCGGGCTGGCCGCCTATGCGGCCTACGGGCGATCGCGCAGCCTGCTCCGCAAGGCCGCCTAACGCGCCTCGCCACCCTTCGCCTCGATCCACCGCGTCATCTGGTCGTGGAGGATCGAGAGCGGCATCGGCCCATCGTCCAGCACCGCGTCGTGGAAAGCGCGGATGTCGAAGCGGGTGCCCAGCGCCTGCTCGGTCCGCTTGCGCTCGGCGAGGAGGCCGAGCTCGCCGACCTTGTAGGCGAGCGCCTGCGCCGGCCAGGCGATGTAGCGCTGCGTCTCGCCCTTCACCACGCGATCGGGCAGCGCGGTATTGTCCTGCAGGCAGCGCATCGCCTGATCGGCACTCCAGCCCTTCCAGTGGATGCCGACGTCCATCATGAGGCGACAGGCGCGCCACATGTCGAAGGAGAGGCGACCGAAGCGCTCGTAGGGAGTGCGGTAGACGCCCATCTCCTCGCCGAGCTGCTCCGAATAGAGCGCCCATCCCTCGACGAAGGCGGTCGGCTCGTCACGGCGGCGGAAGGCGGGGAGGTCGGTTCGCTCCTGACCCAGCGCGATCTGGAGGTGATGACCCGGCACGCCTTCGTGGAGGATCCACGCCGGTAGCCCGAACAGCGGATCGCCGAACGAGCTGCGGCCGACCACCACCGCGCCCGCCACGCCCTTGGCCGGATCGCCGAGATTGTAGCCGCCGGACGATCCCTCCAGCTCGGGCGGCTTCACCCGGATCGTCCAGGGCAAGCGGGGCAGGGTGCCGAACCAGAGCGGCAGCAGCCCGTCGATCCGCTTGCCGATTTCGCTCGCTTTCTCGATGTAGGTCTCGAGGTCAGGCGCGTAGAACTGCCTGTCGGTGCGCAGCTTGACGAGAAATTCCGGCAGCGTGCCGGTGAAGCCGGTGGCGCGCATCTGCGCCTCCATCTCGGCATGGATGAGCGCGACCTCTTTTTCGCCGAGCGCGAAGATCGCGTCGGGCGTCAGGTCGGTGGTGGTCGAGCGCCGCACCGTGAAGGCGTAATAAGCGCGCCCGTCGGGCAGGCTGGAAGCGCCGAGCGTGGCGCGGGCGTGCGGGACGTACTCGTCTGTGAAGAAGGCGAGCATCTTTGTCTGCGCGGGCTTCACGGTCGTCTTCACCGCCGCCAGCGCCTCGGCGCGCAGGGCGGCCTGCCGATCGGCGGGAATGGTGGAAGGCAGGGACTTGAGCGGAGACAGAAGCGGGCTGGCCTCGGCCGGCTGGTCGGACGCGATCTTCAGGATCGCCGCCACCGATTGCGCGGTCGGCCTGGGCTGCACGAAGCCGGTGGCGATGCCACGCTTCATGTTGGCGATCTCTTGGTCGTAATAGGCTGGGAAAGCCCGGATGCGGCCGATCCATGCCTGCGCATCCGCTTCGCTGCGGATCACAGTGGTCGCGGCGGCATAATTGGCGGTGTTGAAGAAGCCGTCGCCATTGTCGAACGGGATGCGATCCTCGTCCCAGTGCGCGCCCTCGATCTGGATGCCGAGCCGCCAGTCGAGCAACCGCCGGGTCAGCGCCTCCTCGCCGCCGGTGGGGGAGGGCGGCAGTGCATCGAGGCGGGCCTTGAGCGCGGCATAGGCCTTGGCGCGGGCATCGGCGGCGGGCTTGGAGACATCCGGCCAGCCGGGGCCGTCGTCGCCACTGGTCTGCTTCGACAGGGCCTCGTAATCCGTCACCACCGTCTCGACCGGAGTGGCCGCGATCGCGGGGAGCGGCAGGCACGACAAGGCGAGCGCGAGCGCACGCGCCCGCGGGGTCACAAGCGGCATAAGGTCTCCGTC
Organism: Sphingomonas oryzagri; assembly: GCF_029906645.1. NCBI lineage: Bacteria > Pseudomonadati > Pseudomonadota > Alphaproteobacteria > Sphingomonadales > Sphingomonadaceae > Sphingomonas > Sphingomonas oryzagri. Next base: position 2,067,061 of record NZ_JARYGZ010000001.1, on the reverse strand, counting down.
AGTATCGGGGGCAGATCAGTGCGATCAGCCCATGGGCGGCTCGGTTAGGGGCCGCGTCACCGCCCGAGCTGCCGCCGCAGGTCGGAGAGCGTTCCCTCGATATGGGCGGCGGCGAGGCCGCGCGCGCGCGCGGCGTCGCGGGCGAGCCATGCCTCCAGCAGCACCTCGTGCTCCAGATGCGCGCGGTCCTCGCGGCCGGCCGGCTCGAGATGCTTGTGGACGTAGCGTTCGGACATCACCTGCAGGCGCTCGACCAGTTGGAGCGTCAGCAGCCGGTTCGCCGGGCGGACGAGCGCGGTGTGGAAATCGCGGTTGCGCGCGGCGACGTCGTTCAGGTGGCCGGCCGCCGCTTCGTCCAGCGCGGCGAGCGCGTCGGCGGCAATCCTCTGGTCCTCGTCGGTCGCGGCGAGCGCGGCGGTGGCCACCGCATCCGGCTCGATCGCGAGGCGCAGCGCGAACACCTCCTCCGCCTCGTCCGCCGACATGGCGCGCACGAAGAAGCCGCGATTGGCCTGGCTGATCAGCAGGCCTTCCTGTTCGAGCCGCGCGAGCGCTTCACGGAGGGGGATCTTGGAGACGCCCAGCTCGTTGGCCAGCGCATCCTGCCGGATCGCCTGCTCGACGGGCAGCTTGCCCGATACGATCTGTTCGCGGACGATGGTGAAAATCTGCTCGGACAGGGTGCGGACGACGATGCTCATACGTAAACGGGCTCCGGTATACGGTAGCCCTTCTGCCGCTTTTGGTGGGCGTGCTGCAACGCGAAAACGTAAACAATCATCCCGTTTCGCATCCAAAGTCGTTGAATACAGATAAGGTATACGATAACGGCGGAGCGACATCAAGGCAGGATATGACGAAGCGAGCGACGATCATCGGTGGCGGCATCATCGGGCTGGCGAGCGCGTTGGCGCTGGCCCGTCGCGGGATCGACGTCACGCTGGTCGGCGATGATTCCAGTCGGCAGGCCGCATCATGGGGCAATGCCGGGCATATCGCGATCGAGCAGGTCGAGCCGCTGGCCTCGCGCGCCGCAATCCGGTCGGTGCCGGGGCGTCTCTTCTCGCGGGGCGGGGCGCTCGCCTTTCCGCCGGCGCAGTGGCGCTACTGGCTGCCCTTCGGGCTGCGCCTGCTGCGGGCTTCGTCGCCGGACAGGTTCGCGGCAGGGAAGGCGGCGCTTTCCGGCCTCATCGGTGAGGCGATGCCGGCATGGCGCCGGCTGGCGGCCATCCTGCCGGGCGACAGCCTGCTGCGTGAGGACGGGCATTTCGTCACATGGTCGACGGCGGCGGCGGCGAGCGCCGGCCGGGCGGCATGGGCGAAAGCCGACACCGGCACGGCGCGCTTCCGCGATGCGACGGCGCAGGAGATGCAGGCGCTGGCGTCCATCGGCATCCGGCCGGCCGGGGCGATCCGCTTCACGGATACCGGGCAGATCGCCGATCTTGCCATGCTCGCCGATGCGATGGAGGCGACGCTCCGCGACGCGGGCGGGCGGACCATGGCCGGCAGGGCGCAACTTGTCGCACGGGGAGGCGAAGCGGGGCTGTTGATCGACGGCGCGCCGGTTCCCGATCCCGGTCTGATCGTGCTGACCGCCGGCGTCCGCTCGGGCGCCATGCTTCGCCCGCTCGGCCATCATGCGCCGATCGTCGCGGAACGCGGCTACCACATCCGCGCCGCCGATGCCGACTGGCCAGTCGCTATGCCGCCCGTGGTGTTCGAAGACCGATCGATGATCGTCACCCGCTATGCCGGTTGCGTGCAGGCGGCGAGCTTCGTCGAGCCGGGCGATGCGGATGCACCGCCCGATCCGGCCAAGTGGGATCGGCTGGAGGCGCATGTGGCAGCGCTCGGCCTGCCGATGCGTCCGCCCTTCACGCGCTGGATGGGATCGCGGCCGACCTTGCCCGATTATCTGCCCGCGATTGGGAAGAGCCGGCGCTCAGGCAATCTGCTATATGCGTTCGGGCACCAGCATCTCGGTCTGACGCTCTCCGCCGTGACCGGGGAGATCGTCGCCGCGCTGGCCACGAACGAGCGACCGGCCGTGGACATCGCGGCCTTCGACATCGGACGGTTCGAGTAGAGAGGATAGAGCGTGAGCATCGGTGGATCGAATGCGGCGGACGTGCTGGCCGCCCTCAAGCCGTGGGCGAAGAAGGCGCCTCCCATCACCCGTGCGGAGCGGTTGCAGCGCATCGAGCGCGCCCGTGCCTTCACCGATCGCATGGGTGCCGATGCGCTGCTGATCAATGCGGGTACCTCGCTGCGCTATTTCGCCGGCGTGCCGTGGGGCGCGACCGAGCGGCTGGTGGCGATGCTGCTGCCGGTGAAGGGCGAACCCGTGATGGTCTGCCCGCGCTTCGAGCTGGGATCGCTGCAGGCGGACCTGTCGATCGATGTCGATATCCGGCTGTGGGAGGAGGACGAGAATCCCCACGATCTCGTCGCTGATGCCTTGGCAGCGATCGGCGCGCGCACCGTCGCGATCGATCCGTCCTTCCCCTTCCAGATGGCCGAGCGTCTGCGGCGGGCGGCGGGCGGCGTCACCCTGATCGACGGTGCGCCCGCGATCGACGACTGCCGGATGCGCAAGTCTCCGGCCGAGATCGCGCTGATGCAGCAGGCCAAGGACATGACGCTGGAGGTGCATCGCCGCGCCGCCAGCATCCTCGCGCCCGGCGTTACCACCGGCACGGTCAAGCGCTTCATCGACGAGGCGCATCGCGCGCTGGGTGCTTCGGGATCGAGCTTCTGCATCGTCCAGTACGGCAGCGCCACCGCCTTCCCGCATGGCCTGCCCGGCGAGCAGGAGCTGGAGGAGGGCGATCTCGTGCTGATCGACACGGGCTGCACGGTGGAGGGCTACCACTCCGACATCACCCGCACCTATGCGTTCGGCACGCCATCGGACGAGGCGCGCGCGATCTGGGAGGTCGAGAAGGAGGCGCAGGCCGCCGCCTTCGCCGCCGCCCGTCCCGGTGCGCCCTGCGAGAGCGTCGATCAGGCGGCGCGCGTCGTGCTGGAGAAATCGGGGCTTGGGCCGGACTATCGCTTGCCCGGCCTGCCGCACCGCACCGGCCACGGCATCGGCCTCTCGATCCACGAGCCGGCCTATCTGGTGCGCGGCGACCGGACCCCGCTCGACACCGGCATGTGCTTTTCCAACGAGCCGATGATCGTGGTGCCCGATCGCTTCGGCGTGCGGCTGGAAGACCATTTCTACATGACCGACACCGGCCCGCGCTGGTTCACCGAGCCGCAGCCCGCGATCGACCGGCTGGGGTAGGTCCTCCCCTGGCGGGGAGGACCCGACGGCTCACTCCTCGTCCGGATATGGGCCCTTGCCGCCTTCCGCGATGAAGCGGTCTATGCGGGCCTGGAGCACCGGCATCGGCACCGATCCCATCTGCAGCACGGTGTCGTGGAAGGCGCGGATGTTGAACTTGGGGCCGAGCGCCTTCTCCGCTTTTGCCCGCGCATCGAGGATGGTCTTCTCGCCGAGATAATAGCTCAGCGCCTGGCCCGGCCAGGCGATGTAGCGATCGACCTCGGTCTCGATCTCATGATCGGCGAGCGCTGTGTTATCGTGGAGGTATTTCTGCGCCTGCTCGCGGCTCCAGCCTTCCGAATGGATGCCGGTGTCCACCACCAGTCGCGCCGCGCGCCACATCTGATAGCTGAGCATCCCGAAGCGATCGTAGGGCGTCTCGTACATGCCCATCTCGACGCCCAGCTTCTCGCAATAGAGCGCCCAGCCCTCGCCATAGGCCGAGATGTAGGTATTCTGACGGAAGGGCGGCAGATCCTTGTTCTCGGCGGCCAGCGGCATCTGGAAGGCGTGGCCCGGCGCGCTTTCATGCAGGGTCAGCGCGGTCAGCGAATAGAGCGGCCGCGAGGGGAGGTTGTAGGTGTTGACCAGATAGACGCCCGGCCCGCCGCGTCCACCGGTGTAGAAGGGGGCGATGTCGGCCGGCACCGGGATGATCGCGAAGCGGCTGCGCGGCAGGTGGCCGAACCAGTCCTTCGCCTTGCCGTCGAAGCGCTTGGCGATCCAGGCGGCGTCCTTGAGCAACTCGTCCGGCGTCTTGGCGTAGAAGCGCGGATCGGTGCGCAGGAAGGTGAGGAAGGCGGGCAGGTCGCCCTGGAACTTCACCTCCTTCATCACGTCGAGCATCTCGGCGTGGATCTTGGCGACCTCGTCCAGCCCGATCTGGTGGATCTGGGCGGGCGTGAGATCGAGGGTGGTGAACTCCTTGATCTTGCTCTGATAGTAAGCCTTGCCGTCGGGCAGCGAGTAAGCGTCCAGCGCGACCTTCGCGTGGGGGATATACTCGTCGCGCAGGAAGGCGAGCAGCGTCCTGTGTGCGGGGATCACCTTGTCGCGGATCGCCGCCGCGCCGGCCGCGCGCAGCTCCTCCTGCGTCGCGGCAGGGATGGTCGCCGGCATTTTGGCGAAGGGCGCGTAGAAGGGATTCTCCTCCACCGTCTTGGGATCGGTGATCGAGGTGACGGTCGCGTCGCGGCCCTCCACCGTGATCTTCGGCGGGGTGAAGCCGCGCGCCTCGCCGGCCTTCATGTTGGCGATCTGCTGATCGAAATAGCGCGGCATCTCGCCGAGCATCGAGAGATAGTTGCGATAATCCTGCTCGGTCTTGAAGCTCTGCCGGGCCGTGCCAGCGACATTGCCCCAGAAGCTGGTGTCGGCGTTCAGCGGCTTCTCATAGTCGCGATAGCGCTGGGCGGTGAGCAGGGTGGCGATCTGGTCCTTGTAGATCTCGAAATTGACCTTGTTCTCCGCTGACAGCTTCGCGGGATCGATCGCAGCGAGCTTCGCCGTCACGTCGGTCCACATCCTGAGCCGGTCCGCTTGTGCCGCCGGGCCGACATCGGGAAGGTGCGGGGAAATGCGGTCGCCGCTATCCTCGTCGTCGGCGCGCTGGTGCTCGCGCCAGGTCCATTCGGCCGAGTAGATCGCCTTGAAACGCGCGTCCTCGGCGGTATCCGCCGCCATCGCACCACCCGCCGTCATGATCGCTGAAACCGCCACCATCGTCATATATCCCGCCTTGAAACCACGCATACGCCGCGCCTCCCGCTTGCATCGTTTCAAGGATCGTATAACGTATCCTTCAAGCTGACAAGGAGAGTGGGATGATCATGGCGACTACGCGGCGGGGCATGCTGGCAGGCGCGGGCCTTGTCGCCGTGGCCGGCGGCTGGGCAGGTCGCTCACTGGCCGCGACCGCGAACGCCACGAGTAACCTGCTTCCCGCACATCCAGAGCCGCTGCCGCTCAAGGACGTGCGGCTGCTGCCGTCGCCGTTCCTCGACGCGGTGCAGGCCAACCATAAATATCTGCTCAGCCTCGAGCCGGACCGACTGCTCCACAATTTTCGCAAATATTCGGGCCTCGCACCCAAGGGTGAAGTCTATGGCGGCTGGGAGGGCGACACGATCGCCGGCCACACACTCGGCCACTACCTCTCCGCGCTGTCGCTGATCTACGCGCAGACCGGCGATGCCGAGGCGAAGCGCCGCGTCGACTATATCGTCGCCGATCTGGCCGAATGCCAGAAGGCGCGCGGCACCGGCTACGTCGCCGGCCTCCAGCGCAAGCGCAAGGACGGCTCGCTGGCCGACGGCGAGGAAATCTTCCCCGAGATCATGAAGGGCGACATCCGCTCGGGCGGCTTCGATCTCAATGGTGCCTGGTCCCCACTCTACAACATCCACAAGACCTTCGCCGGCCTGCTCGACGCGCAGGAGCTGTGCGGCAACCAGCAGGCACTGCAGGTGGCGATCGGCCTCGCCCGCTATTTCCAGCTCGTGTTCGCCTCGCTGTCCGACGAGCAGATGCAGACGATGCTCGGATGCGAATATGGCGGCCTGAACGAAAGCTATGCCGAGCTCTCCGCCCGTACCGGCGATGCCCAGTGGATGACGGTGGCGACACGCATCCACGACAACAAGGTGCTCGATCCGCTGGAGAAGAGGCAGGACGACCTGCCCAATATCCACGCCAACACCCAGATTCCCAAACTGATCGGCCTTGCTCGTATCCACGAATTGACCGGCCGGCAGGCGCCCGGCGACGGGGCGCGCTTCTTCTGGGAGACGGTGACGCAGCACCACAGCTACGTGATCGGCGGCAATGCCGACCGCGAATATTTCTTCGCGCCCGATGCGATCTCCAAGCATCTGACCGAGCAGACCTGCGAGCATTGCAACAGCTACAACATGCTCAAGCTGACCCGGCATCTCTACGGCTGGCAGCCGGACGGCGCGCTGTTCGACTATTACGAGCGCACCCACTTCAACCATGTGCTGGCGGCGCAGGACCCGTCGACGGGGATGTTCACGTACATGACCCCGCTGATGTCGGGCATCAAGCGCGGCTGGTCGGAGCCGGTCAACGACTTCTGGTGCTGCGTCGGATCGGGGATGGAGAGCCACGCCAAGCATGGCGATTCGATCTACTGGCAGGGCAAGGACACTCTGCTGGTGAACCTGTTCATTCCGTCGCGCGCGCATTGGGCGGCCAAGGGCGCGGATGTCGAGCTGGCCACCGGCTATCCCTATGACGGCGCGGTGCGGCTCACGCTTTCGACACTGAAGCGGGCAGGGGCCTTCGCGATCGCGATGCGCGTGCCGGCCTGGGCGAAGTCCGCGACGCTCACCGTCAACGGCAAGCCGGTCGAGGCGGAGCGCGCTGCCGGGTACGCGATCGTGCGCCGCCGCTGGCAGGCGGGCGACGTGCTGGCGATGACGCTGCCGATGGAGTTGCGGACGGAGTCGACGCCCGACGATCCCGACACGATCTCGATCCTGCGCGGCCCGCTGGTGCTCGCCGCCGATCTCGGCCCCGCCGACCAGGATCTCGCCAATGCCGCCGCGCCCGCGCTGGTCGGCAGCGACATCCTCGGCGGCTTCCATGCGGATGGCGTGCGGCCAGCGGTCTATCAGACGCAGGGCCTCGGCCGCCCGGCGGACATGACCTTCGGCCCCTTCTACAAGGCGTGGCAACGTCGCAGCGCGGTCTATTTCAAGCGCTTCACCGATGCGGGCTGGGAGAAGGAGAAGGTCGCCTTCGCCGCCGAGCAGGCGCGCCTCGCCGATCTCGCCGCGCGCTCGGTAGACGTGATGCATCTGGGCGAGATGCAGCCCGAGCGCGATCACGATCTGACCTCCGACATCTCCTACCCCGTGGTCTATCGCGGGCGGCAGGGGCGCGACGCGCGCAGCGGTGGCTTCTTCCAGTTCCGCATGAACGTGAAGCCCGGTCCGCTGGTGCTGGAGGCGACCTATTGGGGCGACGAGCGCAAGCGCGTCTTCGACATTCTGATCGACGGCCAGAAGGTCGCCACGCAGGAGCTGGAGGCGATCAAGCCCGGCGAGTTCGTCGATATCGACTATGCGGTGCCCGAGGCGATGACGCGCGGCAAGACAAGCGTGATGGTCCGCTTCCAGCCGCACGCCGGCCACACCGCCGGCCCGGTGTTCGGCGTGCGGCTGTTCACGCCCAAGGACACGCCGACCGTCTGACACGCGCGCGTTGTCGCCGCCTCGCCGAGCCGCTAGGCGGCGACGATGGCGAGGCGGAGGCGATATCGGCGCAAGAGGACGGTCGATCTCATGCCGTACATCGCCGTCGGCCTGTTCGCCGTGGTGCTGGTCGTGGCGTGGCTGGTGGCGCGACGCGACGTGCCCAAGCCGCAGTCCAAGCCCGCGCTCACCATGGAGCAGGCGCGCGCCTACAATGCGCGTATTCCGTTCGTGACGGACCGGATGCAGCCGGCCGAGCCGTTCCGCTTCCACGGCACGCCGGCGGCGCGCGAGCAGGCGGTGCAGTGCCTCGCTACCGCCGCGCTTTACGAGGCGGGGAGCGATCCGCGCGCGCAGCAGGCGGTGATCCAGGTGGTGCTCAACCGCGTGCGGCTGGCGCAATATCCGCACACCGTCTGCGGCGTGGTCTATCAGGGTTCGGCGCTACAAACGGGCTGCCAATTCTCCTTCACCTGCGACGGATCGCAGACGCGCCGGCCCGAGCGGCAGGGATGGGAGGCGGCGCGCCTCGCGGCGAAGCGCGCGCTGGCCGGGCGGGTGTTCCGCCCCGTCGGCCGCGCGACGCACTACCATGCCGACTGGATGGTGCCCTACTGGATCGGATCGCTCGACAAGATCGCGCAGATCCGCACCCACATCTTCTACCGGCCCAAGGGCGCGGGGAAGCGCGGCTGACGCCTCACCACCACGTCGCGTAGAGCGCCACCAGCACCAGACACACCGCCGTCGCGCCGATGTTGAATCCCGCTTTGGTGGCGTAGCGGACGTCGGCGGTCTCGATCGTGTCGGCGCCCGCCTTGGCCGGCGTGACCAGCGAGACCACCACCGCCAGCGCCAGCGCGATCAGGAACACCACGCCCATCCGGTCCATGAAGGGCAGCGACGCCCATTCCGCCTTGAACAGCCAGGAGAGCAGCACCGAGGCCACCGCCGCGCAGATCGCGCCCGCCTCGTTCGCGCGCTTCCAGAACAGGCCGAGCAGGAAGATCACGGTGATGCCGGGGGTGAAGAAGCCGGTGAACTCCTGAATGAACTGGAACGCCTGCTCGGACGCGCCAACCAGCGGCTTGGCGGTGAGGATGGCGATGATGATCGCCACGATCGCCGCGATCCGGCCGACAAGCACGAGGTGCCGTTCGCGCCCTTCCGTGGCGCCCTGCTGCCCCTTCATCTTGGCATAGACGTCGAGCGTGAAGATCGTCGCGATCGAATTGATCTTCGACGCGGTCGACGCGATGATCGCCGCGATCAAGGCCGCGAAGACCAGGCCGAGCAGCCCGGTCGGCAGCAGCCTCATCATCGTCGGATAGGCTTCGTCCGGCTTGGGCAGGCCCGGCGCCAGCAGCACCGCCGCAATGCCCGGCAGCACGATGATCACCGGCATCAGCAGCTTCAGGCCGGCGGCGAAGATGATGCCCTTCTGCGCTTCGGGCAGGTCCTTTGCGGCGAGCGCGCGCTGGATGATATACTGGTTGAAGCCCCAGTAGCTGAGGTTCGCGATCCACATGCCGCCGATCAGCACGGAGAGGCCGGGGAGATCGGTATAATGCGGATCGCCCTTCTTCAGGATCATGTGGAAGTGGTCGGGAATGCTGCTCGTCAGCTTATGCCAGCCCGCCAGGATGCCCGCGCCGTCGCCCAGCTTGCCCAGCGTCAGCCAGGCGATGATGAGGCCGCCCATGACCAGCAGGGTCACCTGCACGATGTCGGTGAGCGCCACCGCCTTCAGCCCGCCGCGGATCTGGTAGAGCAATGCGAACGCGCCGAGGATCACCAGCGCCAGCATCTGATCGATCCCCGCCACCTTGGTGACCGCGATCGAGCCCAGCCAGATGATCGAGGTGAGGTTCACGAACACGTAGAGCGCGAGCCAGAAGATCGCCATCAGCGTGCGGATGTTCCTCCCGTACCGCCGTTCCAGGAACTGCGGCATCGTGTAGATCTCGTTGCGCAGGAAGATCGGCAGGAAGAACTTGCCGACGATCAGCAGCGTCAGCGCCGCCATCCATTCGTAGGAGGCGATGGCGAGGCCGATGGCGTATCCCGATCCCGCCATGCCGACGATCTGCTCGGCCGAGATGTTGGCCGCGATCAGCGAAGCGCCGATCGCCCACCAGGGGAGATTCTTCGATGCGAGGAAATAGTCGGTGGTGTCCTTGGGGCCGGCGCCCTTCTTGTCCCGGCTCACCCATTGGGCGAGGCCGAAGATGAAGATCGCGTAGATCACGATCACGGCGATATCTATGGGGGCAAGCGACACTCGAAGGTTCCTCCCTGCACGCGCCGCTCGGGAGGCGGCTGCGAGGCATGTTTGTCTTGCCGACCCCATTTATATGATTATTAGCCGATGGCAATCCGCGCCGCGCGGAACCGAAGGAGAGCGTTGATGGACTGCATCTGGCCGCTGGGCGCGACACTCGGCGAAGGGCCGCTCTGGGATGCGGCCGCCCAAGCCCTGTGGTTCGTCGACATCAAGCAGGGGCGCATCCACCGCTGCGACATCGACGGCGGGGACCGGCGGACATTCGAGGTCGGCGGGATGCCGAGCTTCATCCTGCCGCGCACGGGCGGCGGCTTCGTGGTCGGCAATGTCAGCACGCTGCACCATTTCGACGGCGAGCGGATCGTCGGCGAGATCGGCCGGGTCGAGGCACGGGCCGACAACCGCTTCAACGATGCCACCACGGACTCGCGCGGCCGCCTCTGGTTCGGATCGATGGACAATCTGGAGGAAGAGAACACCGGCGTGGTCCACGTCCATGCCGATGGCGCGATCCACGTCGCGGGCGGCGAGGCGATGATCACCAACGGACCGGCGGTGAGCGGCGACGCCCGCTGGCTCTACCATGTCGATACGGCGGAAAAGACGATCTGGCGCTTCGATGTGAGCGACGGTCACACGCTTCGCGACGGCGAGGTCTTCGCTCGGATCGAGAAGGGCGCCGGACATCCCGACGGCGTGACGATCGATGCCGAGGATCACGTCTGGGTCGGCCTGTGGGGCGGCTGGGCGGCGCGGCGCTACGCGCCCGACGGGACACTGGCGCAGGAGGTGCGCTTCCCCGTAGCCAACATCACCAAGGTCGCGTTCGGCGGTCCGGACCTCAAGACTGCCTTCGCCACCAGTGCCAGCATCGGGCTGGACGAGGCGGCGCGCGCCGGGCAGCCGCTGGCGGGCGGCATCTTCCGGTTCGCGGTCGATGTGCCGGGTGTCGCGGTTACGCCGGCGAGGCTCGACGCATGACCATTCTCGGCGATTGGGGCACCACCCGCCTGCGCCTGTTTCGCATCGAGGACGGCAATATCGTCGATCGGCTCGACGGCCCCGGTATCGGCCAGCTGGCCGGCTCGCCCGCCGAAACGCTCGCGGCGACGCTGGCGCCGTGGCGCGAGGCGGCGCGTAGCTCGGACGTGCTGCTCTGTGGCATGGCGGGATCGCGCAACGGACTGGTCGAGGTGCCGTATACGGCGTGTCCGGCCGACGTCGCCTTGTGGCGCGCGAGTCTTTCGACGGTCGATGTGGACGGCATCGCCGTGTCGGTCGCACCGGGTCTCAGCACGGCCAATTTCTCCGGCCATGCCGACGTGATGCGGGGCGAGGAAACACAGATCTTCGGCGCTGCCGCGCTCGATCCTGAACTGGGGCAGGGGCGCGCGATGCTCGTGCTGCCCGGCACACACAGCAAATGGGCGGAACTGGTCGATGGGCGCGTCGAGCGCTTCCATACCTTCCCGACCGGCGAACTGTTCGCCCTGCTCCGCGACCATTCGACGCTGACCCGCGCCGGTACCGACTCGAGTGGCCGCGAGGAGGGCTTCGCCAATGGTCTCGCCCGCGCCGGTACCGGCCTGATCGCGGGGCTGTTCGAGGCACGCGCCGCGCAGCTCACCGAAGGCAAGAGCCTCGGCTGGGCGCTCGGCCTGCTCTCCGGCCTGCTGATCGGCGGCGAGTTCGCCGAGGCGCTGGCGCTCTCCGGTGAGGCGCCGGGCCGTGTTGCGCTGATCGGCGATCCCGGCCTCTCCGCCCTCTACCGGCAGGCGGCCGAGAAGCATGGCCTGACCGTCACCCACCTCGATGGCGATGCCTGCGCGATCGCGGGCCTCGCTCTGCTCGACAAGGAAACCGTATGACCATCGACGACATCCTCAGCGACGGCGCCCCGCCGGTCGTCGCGATCCTGCGCGGCGTGACGCCTGATACCGTGGTCGGCATCGGTGAGGCGCTGGTCGCGGCCGGCATCCGGCTGATCGAGGTGCCGCTCAACTCGCCCGATCCGATCGAGGGCATCCGCCGGCTGGTCGACGCGATGGGCGATCGCGCGTTGTGCGGCGCCGGCACCGTGCTGGAGCCGGCGATGGTCGATGCGGTGGCCGGCGTCGGCGGCAAGCTGCTCGTCACGCCCAACGTCAATCCGGCGGTGATCTCGCGCGGCGTGGAACTCGGCATGGAGCCGATGCCAGGCTTCGCGACCCCGACCGAGGCGTTTACGGCAGTTGCGGCGGGCGCGAAGCGGCTCAAGCTGTTCCCGGCGACAGGGTTCGGTATCGGCTATCTCAAGGCGATCCGCGAAGTGCTGCCGACGGGCGTGAAGGCATGGGCGGTCGGCGGGACGGGCGCTGCCAACATCGGCGAGTGGCTTGCCGCCGGCTGCGAGGGCATCGGCGTAGGCGGCGCGCTCTACAAGGCCGGCGACGATGCCGCGACGGTCGGCGCGCGGGCCAAGGCGCTGGTCGAGGCCTGGCGCGCCTGAGCTATGGCCCCTCCCTATGACGGGGAGGGGCGGTTCTCACGGCTCGAACGGGGCAGCGGCGCTGACTCGTGCCAGCAGGAAGGCGTCGGCGACGAGGCGCAGCGGGCAGGCATCGATTTCCGACCGGCCACCCGCGATCAACTCGCCGAAATGGGCGTAGATGGCGGGATATTCCGCCTTCGGCTGATGCCGGGGTTCCGCGCCGTCGAGGATCAAGGTCGCGCCGCCATCGCGCAGTTCCAGTCGACCGCCGTCTTCCGTCTCCAGCGCGATCGTCCATTCGGCCGTGTCGTCGTCGTGGAAATGGAGGTCCGCCGTCACCGGCGCGCCGCCCACCCGCATCTCCAGTTGCGCCGAGATCGGCGCGTGCAGCCCGGCCGGAATCTGGAAATCGGATCGGACGATGCTCCACGGCGCATCGGTGATCGCGGTGAGGATCGAGAAGGCGTTGATCGTGGGATCGAACACGCCGAGGCCGCCCGGCTGCCACAGCCAGTGCTGCCCCGGATGCCAGCGATGCGCATCCTCGCGCCACACCAGCCGGCCCGCCCGGATTTTCCGCCCGGCAAGCCATCCGCGCGCGGGCGCCACCATCGGCGCGAAGCGCGAATGCCAGGTGGCGTAGACGGTGTGATCCGCGCGGGCCGCAGCCTCGATCGCCGCGACTTCGCTCAGCGTGGCGGCGGGGGGCTTCTCCATGAGGACGTGAAGGCCGGCGGCGATCCCCTCCAGCGCGATCGCGGTGCGCACCTGCGGCGGCGTGCAGATGGCGATGGCATCGATGTCGGGGCCGCCGTCCAGCAGCGCGGCAAGCGATGCGAAGGCCGGCACCCCCAGATCGGGCAGCGCCGGATCGACGATGGCGACGAGAGAGAAACCATCGTTGCCGGCGATGGCGGGAATATGCTGGTCGCGCGCGATCTTGCCGGCGCCGACGAGCGCGATCCGGGTTGGAGAGGTCAAGCCTTCAGGTCCTTGCTTCATTATCGAATCATATATATCGGACAAATAGAGAAGCGATAGCCGCGAGCCAACCACGCGGTGCAGGGAGGGTTCACTTGTCCGATACCGATAAACCGCGCGGGCTGCGTTCGCGAGCGTGGTTCAACGATCCGTCGCATCCCGACATGACGGCGCTCTACCTGGAGCGCTACCTGAATTACGGGATCAGCCGCGAGGAGTTGCAGTCCGACCGGCCGATCATCGGCATCGCGCAAACCGGCAGCGATCTTTCGCCCTGCAACCGCCACCACATGGTCCTCGCCGAGCGGGTGCGGGACGGTATCCGTGAGGCGGGCGGCATCCCGATCGAATTCCCCGTCCACCCGATTCAGGAGACGGGCAAGCGCCCGACCGCCGGGCTGGACCGCAATCTCGCCTATCTGAGCCTCGTCGAGACGCTCTACGGCTATCCGCTCGACGGCGTGGTGCTGACGATCGGCTGCGACAAGACCACGCCCGCCATGCTGATGGCGGCGGCGACGGTGGACCTGCCCGCGATCGCGCTGTCGGTCGGGCCGATGCTCAACGGCTGGCACAAGGGCGAGCGGACCGGATCGGGCACGATCGTCTGGAAGGCGCGCCAGATGCTGGCGGCCGGTGAGATCGACTATACCGGCTTCGTCGATCTGGTCGCCTCCTCGGCGCCGTCGACCGGCTACTGCAATACGATGGGCACTGCGACGACGATGAATTCGCTGGCCGAGGCGCTCGGTATGCAGTTGCCCGGCTCGGCGGCTATCCCGGCACCCTATCGACAGCGCGGGGAGATGGCGTGGCGGACGGGGCGGCGCATCGTCGACATGGTGCGGGAGGATCTGAAGCCGTCCGACATCATGACACGCGACGCGTTCCTCAACGCCATCGCGGTCAATTCCGCGATCGGCGGATCGACCAACGCGCCGATCCATCTGGCGGCGATCGCGCGCCATGTCGGCGTGGAGCTCAGCCTCGCCGACTGGCAGGCGGTGGGCCACGACATTCCGCTGCTGGTCAACCTGCAGCCGGCCGGCGAATATCTCGGCGAGGATTATTATCATGCCGGCGGCGTGCCCGCCGTGATCGGCCAACTGATCGGCCAGGGGCTGATCCGCGAGGATGCGATCACCGCCAACGGCCGCACCATCGGTGACAATTGCCGAGACGTGGCGATCGCGCTGCCCGAGGTGATCCGCCCGTTCGACCAGCCGCTGAAGGAGCGCGCCGGCTTCCTCGTCATGACCGGCAACCTGTTCGACAGCGCCATCATGAAGACCAGCGTGATCTCGGAAGGCTTCCGCGACCGCTTCCTGCGTAACCCCGCCGATCCCGATGCCTTCGAAGGCCGGGCGATCGTGTTCGACGGGCCGGAGGATTATCATCGCCGCATCGATGATCCGGCGCTCGGCATCACCGGCACCGACATCCTCGTCATCCGGGGCTGCGGCCCGGTCGGCTATCCGGGCGCGGCGGAGGTCGTGAACATGCGGCCGCCGAGCTATCTGGTGAAGGCCGGCATCGCCGAGCTTCCCTGCCTGGGCGACGGTCGCCAGTCCGGCACCAGCGGGTCGCCATCGATCCTCAATGCGTCTCCGGAAGCGGCGGCGGGCGGCAATCTTGCACTGCTCCGCACTTATGATCGGGTGCGCATCGATCTCGGCAAGGGGCGGGTGGACGTGCAACTCGCCGATGGCGAGCTGGAGCGGCGCCGCGCGGAACTCGATGCGGCGGGCGGCTATGCCTATCCGGCTTCGCAGACGCCCTGGCAGGCGATCCAGCGGCGCGATGTCGGCCAGCTGGGCACCGGAGCGATCCTTGAAGATGCCGAGCGATTCCAGAAGATCGACAAGGTCTTCGGGGTGCCACGCGACAGCCACTGATCGGAATGGCGGGAAATAAGTCACGGATTTCCCGCCATTTCCGGATTTTTGCCGCAGTCTAAAAATTTATGACAAAACCATAGCCATATTCTTATTTATCGGATAAATCGCACTTCAACGGGTTCAGCGACCCGCAAGAATCACAAGTCCGCGCAATGGCCGGACAGAGGGAGACGACAATGATCACCAAGAAGATGTTCCTTGGCTCGGCTTCGCTCGGCGCGATGCTGGTAGGCGCGGTGGCCGCGCACGCGCAGGCGGCGCCGGCACCCACCGCAGCCGAGACGCCGCAGGCGGACGCGTCCAGCGCGCCGGCGGGAGCGGCGCCCGAGATCATCGTCACCGGCATTCGCGGCTCGCTCAAGGCGGCCGAGACGATCAAGCGCAATTCGGACCAGATCGTCGACGCGATCGTGGCGCAGGACATCGGCAAGTTCCCCGATCCGACCGTCGCCTCCGCGCTCCAGCGCATTCCTGGCGTGCAGGTCTCGGTGGGCGACAACAACGAGATTCAGGGGCCGCTGATCCGCGGTCTTGGCGACATCGAAACGACGCTGAACGGCCGCGAAGTGTTCACCGGCGACGGACGTGGCTTCTCCTTTCAGGATATTCCGGCCGAAGCGCTGGCCGGCGCGCAGGTCTACAAGAACAACAGCGCCAACATGATCGAGGGCGGCGTCGCGGGCACGGTCAACATGGATCTGCACCGTCCGTTCGACTTCAAGGGTTTCACGGTCGCAGGCGGCGCCAAGGAAACGCTGTCTACCAATCTCAACGAGTCCTTCCCGTCGGCAAGCCTGCTCATCGCGGATCGCTTCGACACCGGCATCGGTGAGATCGGCGTCCTGGTCAGCGGCTCCTACGCCAAGACCAAGTTCGATCGTCCGGTCGCGTTCGACGACCTGATGCGCTCCGGCAACCATGGCCCCGAAGGTGCGGAGGGCGCGTTGATGCCGACCGGCACCGGTGGTCTCAACCAGTTCGGCACCTATTCGCGCCCGCAGCTCAACGCCTCGGTGCAGTGGCAGGCCTCGCCCGATCTGCAATTCTACGGTGACGCCCTGTGGGCGGGCTATCGCAACAAGTCGTCGACCGCGTTCATCCTCAACAGCGCGTTTGATGGAACGCAGATCACCAACCTGCAGACCGACAACAACTGCAACGATTATGCGGTGAACGACGCCGGCTACACCGGCGGCACGAACATCGAGCATCTGTGCAACGCGACCTCCTACACGTCGCTGAACAGTGTCGGCTTCACCAGCGATCAGGCGCATAAGCAGCACACCAACGATTATATCTTCGGCGGCGGCGTGAAGTACGATCATGGTCGCTTCCACGCCAATCTCGACGTCTCCTACGAGAAGTCCACCTACTGGTCGAAGACCTTCATCATCGATGTGGGCAAGCGCATTCCCGTGCTCAATGTCACCACGAACGACGATGGCGGCGTGAATTATGACGCGCCGGGCAATCCGCTGGGCGATCCGTCGGGCTTCTATTTCACCAACGGTCTCGACGACGACCGCCTGCGCTCGACCGGCGGCCTGTTCTCGACCAAGCTCGACACCAAGTACGAGGTCGGCGGCATCCTGAAGGAGATCCAGGTCGGCGCCCGCTATGCACGCCGTACCTCCCAGTATCAGGAAGTGATCGTCAATCCGCCGGCGCCGGGCGGCCCCTATGTCACGCCCGTCGACGGGCAGGGCCTGCCGGCCGACTTCATGCAGCCAGTGCCGGGCGTGCCGCGCATCGATGGCGGCCAGGCCTGGGTGCAGCCGGGTATCGACTACCTGCTCGATCCGCAGGTGGAGGACCAGCTTCGCGCGCTGTTCGGCGTGAAGCTGGGTGACCAGCCCTACGATCCCACCCGCAGCTTCGACGCCAAGGAGCAGACCTATTCGGGCTACGTCCAGGGCAAGTACGAAGTCGATTTCGGCGGCCCGTTCGTGCTCGACGGCTTGGCCGGCGTGCGCATCACGCGCACTGACCGGACGATCAGGGGCACCGGCTCGGTGGTCAATCCGGACGGTACGATCACGCTGGTGCCGGTCAGCAAGAGCACCAGTGATACCGATTTCCTGCCGAACTTCAGCGCTCGCCTGCAGATGGGCGGTGGCCTCCAGCTGCGCGCCAGCTACGGCAAGGTGTTGTCGCGTCCGGATTTCGGCTCGCTCAATCCGGGCCTGAACTATGCGCTGTCGACCAACCCGAACATCCAGAATGGCGGTTCGTCGGGCAATCCGGATCTGAAGCCGCAGAAGGCCGACGAATATGATGCGACCGCCGAATATTATTTCGGCCGTTCCAACTACGTCTCGGTCGGCGCCTATCTGAAGAACATCACCAACCGCGTGATCACGTCGGCCGATACCGAGGTGATCAACGGCATCCCCTACCAGATCTCCCGCCCGCGCAACCTGGGCAAGGCGAAGCTGAAGGGCATCGAGGCCGGCGCGCAGTATTTCTTCGATTGGCTGCCTGGCGCCTTCTCCGGCATCGGTGCCTTCGCAAACTTCACGCTGGCGGACTCGAAGGTCGAGACCAAGACCGATATCCTCTACGGCGAGCCGCTGATCGGTGTCTCGAAGTACAATTACAACCTTGGTTTCATCTACGAGAAGTACGGTATCTCGTTCCGCATGGTCTACAACCATCGCTCGAAATACTATGACGGCGACAATACGACGTCGGTCAACCTCCGTCCGGTCGATCAGGGTGTGTTCCTGAACGGCGTGCGCCCGGCGGGCCGCCTCGACTTCAGCCTGAACTACGACGTCTCGCCGAACCTGACGCTGACGGTCGATGGCACCAACATCACCAAGACGCCGTATCGCAGCTATTACGGCGATACGCTCAACCCGCACGATATTCGTTTCGACGACACGAGCTACGCGATGGGCGTGCGGTTCCGCTTCTGATTTTCCCCTGCCTGGCCGGGAGCCTCCAAGCTCCCGGCCTTTTCTTTCCGCACGAGGAGTCGTTCCGATGCGGCTGAAGTTCCTGCTGGCGGCTATTGCCAGTCTCGCGGCGGCCCCCGCGCCGGTACCCCACAATCCGATCTTCGTCGGCGCCGATCCCGACATGGTGGCGCTGTGCGGGCGCTGGTATGTCTACCCGACCAACGCGGTCGATCCGAAGGACGGCTTCGCGGCGAGCCGCTTCTACGCCTGGTCCTCGCCCGATCTGCGCCACTGGACCAAGTCCGCGCCGCTGATCGAGATGAAGGATATCGGCTGGATCGAGGCCGATGGCGCAAAGAACCACGGCCTCTGGGCGCCGAGCCTCACCGCCGCCAATGGCCGTTACTATCTCTATTATTCGGTCGGCCCGCAGAACCCGACGCCGAGCCGGCTGGGCGTCGCGATCGGCGACAGCCCCGACGGTCCCTTCAAGGACAGCGGCAAGCCTCTCCTGACCGGCGGTCATGGCTTCGAGGCGATCGATCCGATGGTGTTCGTCGATCATGACGGCAAGGCCTATCTCTATGCGGGCGGCAGTGCCGGCGCGAAGCTGCGCATCTTCCTGATGAAGCCCGACATGACCGAGATCGATCACGAGATCCAGGTCGAGACCCCGCCCAACTTCACCGAGGGCGCCTTCGTCCACGAACGGAACGGGATCTATTATCTCTCCTACAGCCATGGACATTTCGATGGGCCGGACTATTCGGTCCACTACGCGACGTCGAAGACGCCGGTCGGCCCGTGGACCTATCGTGGCGCGATCCTCACCGCCGACGCCACGCACCAGGGGCCGGGCCACCACGCCTTCGCCGAGAATCCGAAGACCCACCAGTGGTTCATCGCCTATCACCGGTGGGAGCGCGGCCCCGGACCCGGCCCGTACAAGGGCACGCGCGAGGTGGCGATCGACGCGATCCATTATACCAAGGACGGCCGCATCCTGCCCGTGAAGATGACCGATGGCCCGCCACCGCTCTCGCCGCTTCCCGCCACCTCCTGCAAGGAGCCCCGCCGATGATCGCCGCCAATCGCCGCGGACTGCTCAAGGGCGCGCTGTCGCTTTCCGCCGTGTCGCTGTTGCCGCGCGCCGCTGCCGGCGCCGCCGATGCGGGGGCCGCGCCGGACACGCTCAACGCGCATCTTTCGGGCTATCTCACCGGGCTGCACGATCCGGTGATGATCCGCGAGGGCGATACCTATCACGTCTTCGGATCGGGCGGCTGGGCGGGCGCGCCGGGGCCGAGCTGGCGTATCTCGAAAGACCTCAAGGTCTGGACGGACAACAAGCAGCCGTTCGGCATCCCCGGCTGGGCGCACGAGGCCATTCCGGATGCGACCAGCGTATGGGCGCCGGACATCTCGTTCGTCGATGGCCTGTACCGGATGTATTATTCGGTCTCGACCGGGGGATCGATGCGATCGGTCACCGGTTTCGCGACCACGCCGACGCTCGACCGCAATTCGCCGCATTACAAGTGGACCGACCACGGCCTCGTCGTCGAAACGCATCCGGGCATCGGCTATAACGCCATCGATTCCAACTTCGTGCGCGATGCCGACGGGCAGGACTGGCTGGAGTTCGGCAGTTACTGGGGTGGCCTGAAGCTCATCAAGCTCGACAGGAAGACCGGCAAGCGCGTGCCTGGCGATACGCGCATGTGGTCGCTGGCATACCGGCCGGCGCCCGAGGGGGCGGACAATCCGATCGAGGGCGGCTTCATCTTCCGCCACGGCGATTACTACTACCTTTTCGCCAGCTACGATTATTGCTGCCGGAAGCTCGCCTCCAACTATTTCGTCGCCTGCGGGCGGTCGAAATCGATCACCGGCCCTTATGTGGACAAGGAAGGCAAGCCGATGATGGAGGGGGCCGCCAAGACCGTCCTCATCGAGCGGCCCTGGGGCGGCACGCGCTGGCGCGGCCCCGGCCATTGTGGTCTGTTCCACGACAAGGACCGCGACATCATCGTCTACCACGCCTATGACGCCGAGCATGATGCCGCGCCGACCCTTCGCCTCGCCGAACTGCGCTGGGATGCGGACGGCTGGCCGGTGGCGCTGAGTTGATCGACCGGCGGACCCTGCTGGGCGCGACCGTCGCGGCGGGTGCTGCCGCGTCGCTCCCGGCGCAGCCGCCGGCGATGCCCGCATGGCCGCCGAAGGAGGGCATCCGCCTGTGGCCCGGCCGGCCTCCGGGTGCGCAGGCGACGCTGCCGACGCCCAGCCTGCAGTTGCACGGCACGGCGGCGCAGCCGGACCTCCAATTGCGTGGCGTGGCCGAGCCGATGGTCTACGTGCTGCGGCCCGCCCGGCCCAATGGCATCGGGCTGCTGACCATCCCCGGCGGCGGCTATGCCTATGAGGCGGTGTCGCACGAGGGGCTGGACGTCGCCGCGCGCTTCAACGCGATGGGCTATACGATCTTCCTGCTCGCCTACCGCCTGCCCGGCGATGGATGGCAGCATCGTTCGGACGTGCCGCTGCAGGATGCGCAGCGCGCGATCCGGCTGATCCGCGCGGGGGCGCGAGGGCTCGGCGTGGACCCGCGGCGGATCGGGCTTCTGGGCTTCTCGGCCGGCGGCCATCTCGCCGCCAGCCTGACGACGGCTTATGGCGAGGGGGTCTATGCGCCTGTCGATGCGGCGGATCGATTGTCGGCCCGGCCCGATTTCTCGGGCCTGATGTATGCCGTCACGACACTCCGCATACCGGGCACGCATCGCGGTTCCCGCGACCTGCTGCTGGGGCCGGACCCTGCGCCGGCGCTGGTCGATCACCGCTCCCCGGTGTTGCACGTCGATGCGCAGACGCCGCCATGCTTCCTGCTGCAAGCCTTCGACGACAATGTGGTGCCGCCGTCGTGCAGCGAGGAGTGGATGGCGGCCTGCCGCGCGCAGAACGTCCCGGTCGAGGCGCACCTGATCCGAAGTGGCGGCCACGGTTTCGGCGTCGGCCTGCCGGACAGCAATCCCGGCTCGCTCTGGCCGCAGCTGTTCGATCGCTGGGCGAGGGGCGTGCCGGGCTAGGGCCTCAGCACTCCACCACGTTCACCGCCAGTCCGCCGAGGCTGGTCTCCTTGTATTTGGACTTCATGTCCTCGCCGGTCTGGCGCATCGTCTCGATCACCTGATCGAGCGATACGATGTGCCGCCCGTCGCCATGCAGCGCGAGATAGGCGGCGTTGATCGCCTTGATCGCGCCCATCGTGTTGCGCTCGATGCAGGGGATCTGCACCAGCCCGCCGATCGGATCGCAGGTGAGGCCGAGATTATGCTCCATGCCGATCTCGGCAGCATTCTCAACCTGATGATTGGTGCCGCCGAGCGCCGCTGCGAGTCCTCCCGCTGCCATCGAGCAGGCGACGCCCACCTCGCCCTGACAGCCCATCTCCGCTGCGGAGATCGAGGCGCGCTTCTTGTAGAGGAAGCCAATGGCCGAGGCGGTGTAGAGCAGCTTGCGCGATCCCTCCGGCGTCGATCCGTGCACGAAGGTCTCGTAATATTTGAGCACGGCCGGGATCACGCCGGCCGCCCCATTGGTTGGGGCGGTGACGACGCGGCCGCCTGCCGCATTCTCCTCGTTCACGGCGAGCGCGTAGAGAGACACCCATTCAAAGACGAGGCTCGGATCGGCGCGCGGGCCGCGATCGAGCAGCTTGCGCTTCATCGCGGCGGCACGGCGCTGGACGTGCAGGCCGCCGGGCAGTTCGCCATCCCCCTTGCAGCCGCGTTCGATCGATCCGAACATCGCCGCGCGCACCGCGCCGAGGAAGGCGTCGGTCTCCGCATCGTCGCGCCACGCGGCCTCGTTGGCGCGGACGATATCGGCGATCGAGAGGCCGGTGGCGTCGCCGATCGCGAGCAGTTCGGCGGCCGAGCCGAACGGATAGGGGATTTCCACATTGGCGCGCACCGGCTGCTCGCCCTCCATGCGGATCGCGCCGCCGCCGATCGAATAATAGCGCCGCGTGATCCGGCTGCCGTCCGCCAGCACTGCGGTGAAGGCCATGCCGTTGGGGTGGGCGGGCAGGAAGCTCTTGTGGAAGATCAGATCCTTCGCCTCGCAGAACGGCACCTGCTCGCCGCCGCCGAGGGGGAGGCGCTTCTCGGCGCGGATGCGCTCGACCAGCGCCGGCACCGCATCCGGATCGACCCCTTCGGGCGTCTCCCCGGCGAGGCCGAGGATCACAGCGCCATCCGTCCCGTGGCCCTTGCCGGTGAGCGAGAGCGATCCGTAGAGATCGCATTTCACGCGCGCCGGAACGATGCCGTCCTCGCGCAAGGACCGCGCGAAATCGAAGGCGGCGCGCATCGGGCCGACGGTGTGGGAGCTCGACGGGCCGATGCCGATCGTGAACAATTCGGTGACGCTGATCGCCGGGCTCTGCTGGCCGGTATCGGCGGTAAGGGGGCTATTCTCCATCTCCGCCCGCTACTCCTTTCGGCGGGCGAAGGCACGGGCCAATTCGCTATATCCCGGCGTACCATTGGTAACCGGAGACATCCTCCCAGAAGCCCCCCTTGCCGCCGCCGATCCCGGCAAGACTGGCGACCGCCTCCACGCCCATCACATATTTGGCCTGCTTGTAGCCCAGCTGGCGCTCGACCCGCAGCCTGAGCGGTGCGCCGTGTCCGACGTCGAGCGTCTGCCCGTTCATCGCCCAGGCAAGGATCGTCTGTGGGTGGAAGGCATCGATCAGATCGATCGACTCGTAATAGGGCCGGCTGCCGAACGAATCCGCGCAGTGGAAGACGATATAGCGCGCCGACGATCGCAATCCGGCCTGCTTCAGCAACATGCCCAGCGGCAGACCGGTCCACTGGCCGATCGCGCTCCAGCCTTCGACGCAATCGTGGCGGGTGATCTGGGTCCGACGGGGCAGGTTGCGGATCTGCGTGAGCGACAGCGAAAGCGGGCGCGCCACCAGGCCGTCCACCGCCAGCCGCCAGTCGGCGAACCCGTCGGCGACGTGGGCGGCATATTCGGGCGTGCCCGGATCGCGGTTGCCGTTGGTGCGGAAGAAGGGCGACATGTCCGACGCGGCATATTCGGGCGCCAGCGCGGCCCGATCGGTTACGATACGCTGCGCCGAGAACGTCGCCTTCTCGCCCAGGTCGAGCAGCGCCTGACCGGTCTGCGATGCGCCGATCCTGTCGCACCCGGAGAGCAGCAGTCCGCCGGCGCCCGCGCCGAGCGAGCCGATCAGGCGGCGGCGGGAGAGACGGATCATTCGGCCTTCTCCCTCGGCAGGCGATAGCGGCCGGTGATCATCGACCGCACCTCGTTGATCGGCCCGGCCAGCACCACCATCAGCAGATGGATCAGGATGAAGGCCGCCAGCCCCATCGCGCACAGGAAATGGATCGATCGCGCCGACGGTCGCCCGCCGAACAGATCGAGCAGCCACGGCCACGCCGCGTCCATGGACGGCGACATGGTGAGGCCGGTCAGCACCACACCGGGCAGCAGCACGAAGATCACGGTGCCATAAGCGATCTTCTGCAGGATGTTGTAGCGCCGTGCCGCCTCACCGGTCGGGAAGCGCAGGCGGGCATGGTCGCGAACGTCATGCCATAGGTGGCGCGGCGTCAGCTCCGCGCGGCTCGGTGCGAGGTCGCGCCAGAAATGGCGGCGAACGAAGCCCCAGAGCAGGAAGCACAGCCCCGGCACCACCAGCAGCCATGCGAAGGCGAAATGCCATTGCCGCGCGCCGGCGAGATCATAATGCGAGGGCAGGGTCGCCCACGGCGGAAAGGCGACGATCCGCCCGCCGGCACGCACGCCGAGCACATGGGGGGTCGGGATGGTCAGCGGTCCGATGCGCAGGTGGCCGGGGGTTATGTCCAGCCAGCTGTGATCGTAATTCGCGCCATATTGGCCCCAATAGAGATGGGGATGGGCGTTGAAGATCATCAGCCCGCTCATGAGCATCACGAACACCGCGACCGCGTTCGCCCAATGCCACAGACGCACGGGCAGGCGGTGGCGATAGACGATGTCGCCACCCTCCGGCGTGGAAAGCTGCTCAGCCATATCGTCCTCGCTCTTGGACTGCACTACGCAGGACATCCCCGATCGGTTACAGACGCGCAACCTTCCGCCTTTCCGCGCGTCGCACACGTGACGAGGCCGGTTCGGCCCGCTACACCGGAGGCGCATGACGACACCCCAGATCCTGTCGTTCGCGCTGATCGGCGCGGCGATCGCAACTTTCGCCTGGGGACGCTTCCGCTACGATCTCGTCTCGCTTGTCGTGCTGCTGGTCGGCATGGGCGTCGGCGTGGTGCCGGTGAAGGAGGCGTTCACGGGCTTCACCAGCGACGTCGTGGTGATCATCGCCACCGCGCTGATCGTCTCGGCGGCGATCGCCAAATCCGGCGTGATCGAGAGCGCGCTAAGGCCCATCCTGTCCCGTCTCAACCGGCTGCGCGTGCAGGTGCCGGTGATGGCGGGCGCCACGGCGGTCCTGTCGATTCTCACCAAGAATGTCGGCGCGCTGGCGATCCTGATGCCGACCGCGCTCAAACTTGGCCGCACGGAAGGAAGTTCGGTGTCGGCGCTGCTGATGCCGATGAGCTTCATGTCGCTGCTCGGCGGGCTGGTGACTTTGGTCGGCACATCGACCAACATCATCGTCAGCCAGGTGCGGCAGGAGGAGACCGGCCACCCCTTCGCGATGTTCGATTTCGCCCCGGTCGGCCTGGGGCTGACTCTGCTCGGCCTGGTGGTGGTGACCTTCTGCTGGCCGCTGCTGCCGCGCCGGGTGGGCGGCGGAGGGCTGGAGGAGGTGGTATCGACCGCGTCCTACTCGACCGAAGCCACCATTCCCGACGAACTGCCCGACGATCTCAAGACGATTGCCGACCTCGAACTCGACAAGGATGGTGTCGAGCTGGTCGCGATCGAGCGGGCCGACGGCACGCGCACCTCGGCCAGCCCGTCCGCGCCGCTCAGGCCCGGCGAAGTGCTGGTTTTGGAAGGCGACGACGATGCGCTCTCGCGTTTCTTCGATCGCCTGCCGCTCAAGCAGGCCCATCACGACGAGGAAATCGAGAAGGCGACGCCCAAGGAAGAGATCCGCACCGTCGAGGCGGTCGTACAGCCCGAATCTCCGCTGATCGGAACGTCGGCGGCGCGCGCCCGGCTGCAGGATCGCCATGGTGTGAAGCTGCTCGCCATCGGCCGATCGAGCCAGCGTATCACCAAGCGGTTGCGCGAGGTGACCATCCGCGCGGGTGACGTCCTGCTGCTCCGGTCGGGCGAGCAGGCGATGCCCGATTTCCTGAGCCAGAGCGGCCTCCTCCCGCTCGCCGAGCGATCGGTGAAGCTCGGCAATCCGCGCCAGCGCTACGGCCCGATCGCGATTCTGGCGGTGGCGCTGGTGCTGGTGGCGTTCAAGGTGATCTCGATCGCCGCCGCCTTCTTCGGCGCGGCGGTGCTGATCGTCGTGATCGGCTCCTTGACGATGCGCGAGGCCTATGGCGCGCTCGAGCCGGAGGTGCTGGTGCTGATCGGCGCGCTCACCCCGGTGAGCGAGGCGGTGCGCCATACCGGCGGCACGGACCTGATCGCGCATGGCATGGCGCATCTGCTCACCGGCGCGCCGCCGATGCTGGTGCTGGGCGCGCTGATGGTGACGGCGATGCTGTGTTCGCCCTTCCTCCACAACGCGCCGACCGTGCTGGTGCTGGGGCCGATCGCGGTGTCGGTGGCGAAGCACCTGGGCCTTTCGCCCGATCCCTTCCTGATGGCGGTGGCGACCGGGTCGGGCTGCGACTTCCTTTCTCCTGTCGGCCACCAGTGCAACACGCTGGTGATGGGGCCGGGCGGCTATCGGTTCTGGGATTACGCGCGACTGGGCGCTCCGCTGTCGCTGATGGTGATCGTCGTGGGCACGCCGCTGATCGCGCTGGTCTGGCCGCTGACGGCGCATTGATGTGAGGAGGGCGCGGCGGCTCGGAGCATGGCCTCCGCTGCTGGTGGCCGTGCTGCTGGCTTGCCTCAGCGCCGCGCTCTGCTGGCCTGGCATCGCCGCCTACGACGCGACCACCCAGTTCACCCAGGCTGTCACCGGGCAGTATGACGACTGGCACCCGCCGATCATGGCGCGCCTCTGGTCGCTGTTCCTGAAGACGGGCGCGTGGGGAACCGCGCCGATGCTCCTCGTCCAGCTCGCGCTTTTCTGGTCGGGTCTTGCCATGCTGGCGCTGGGGTTGCGGCGGGCCAGGGCGCCCGTGGCGGGCTGGTGCGTATTGGCGATCGGCCTGTTGCCGCCGGTGCTCGACTGGATGGTGGTGGTCGACAAGGATTGCCAGATGATCGGCGCGCTGGCCTGCGCGACGGGGTTGCTCGCCCTGTTCCGGCTGGCGAAACGGCCGGTGCCGTGGTGGGCGGTCGCGATCCTCGCTGTGCTGATCGGCTATGCGCTCCTACTGCGTGCCAATTCGGTGTTCGGGGTGATGCCGCTGATTTTGGTCTGGAGCGGCTGGCTGGGGCTGCGGCGCTGGTGGGCGCGGGTCATGCTGTTGTTTGTCGCGACGCTGGCGGTGATCGGCGTGTCGGGGCCGATCAACCATGGCCTACTGAAGGCGGATCGTTCGGGCGTGCAATATACGCTGCCGATCTTCGATCTCGCCGGTATCGCGCATCACGCCCATCTGGCGGCGATGCCGGGCCTGACGGACGCCGACTGGGCGCAGGCCGAGCGGCTGCACTGCGCGACGCCGTTCTACTGGGATCCGTTTGCCGATCCCGCACGCTGCGGGCCGATGGGCAATGTCCTCGTCTCGGACGACGACGGTCCGCCGCCGCTGTTCCGCAGCTGGACCGCGGCGATCATCGCGCATCCGCTCGCCTATGCCGAGCACCGCGCAGCCCATCTCAACTCGACACTCCGGATCTTCACGCCAGCGGACGAGCGCAGTGCCGCAGCACCTTTCACGACCCCGGAAAATCTCTACGGTATCGGGGCGAAAACCACGCCAGCGAGCATCGCATTGTCCCGGATCGCGGGGAGTGCGGAGCAGACACCCATCGGTGTGCCGGCGATCTGGCTGGTGGCTGCGCTGGCGATCGGCTGGGTGCTGATCGGCACGCCGCGCCAGCCGGCGCGCTCGCTGGCGCTGTCTCTGGTGCTGTCGGCGATATTGATGACCGCGAGCTTCGCGGTGGTGAGCATCGCGTCGGACCTGCGTTATCACCTCTGGCTGATCCTCTCGACCGCGTTCGCCGCGGCCCTGCTCGGCGGATGTCGCCGGGTGCCGCGCGGGCGGCTCGCGATCGCGGCGGGCGTGCTGGTGGTCGCCTGCGTCGTCTCGGTCGTGCTGCGCGCCGGGGCGCCACTGATGAGCTACTGACTGTGCTAGGGGAGCACCATGGCCACGCTCGATCCGATCGCCGATCTCGATACGCATGAGGTCACCAACCAGCCGCCGCCGTTCGAGGAGATCGACCTCTTCGCGACGGACCGGGCGCTGGCCGATGCGGTAGGCAAAGCGGGCGGTGCGCGCCATGCGGAACGACTGGGCGTTATTGGCCGCCGTGCTGGTTCGTCCGAAGTGATCGGCTGGGGCGTCGAGGCAAACCGCCATACCCCGGAACTCGATACGCACGATCGCTGGGGGCGCCGCATCGACGAGGTCCGCTTCCATCCGGCCTATCATCAGCTGATGGATTTCGGCCTCGGTGCGGGTGTCGCCAGCGTCGCGTGGGACGGCACACCCGCAGGTCACGTCGCCCATGTCGCGACCTTGTTCCTCACCGGACAGCCGGATGCGGGAACCAGCTGCCCGATGACGATGACCTATGCGTCGGTGCCGGCGCTCTCGGTCGAGCCGGCGGTGCGCGACGAGTGGGTGCCGCGCGTCACCGCGGGCCGCTACGATCCCGCCGTCCGCCCGGCGCGCGAGAAAGCGGGCGTCACCATCGGCATGGCGATGACCGAGAAGCAGGGCGGTTCCGACGTTCGCGCCAACACCACGCGGGCCGAGCCGGTCACGGATGGCGAGGGCTGGTATCGCCTCACCGGCCACAAATGGTTCTGCTCGGCGCCGATGTGCGATGCCTTTCTGACGCTGGCTTATGCGCAGGGCGGCCTCACCTGCTTTCTGCTGCCGCGCTGGCTGCCCGGCGACGCTCGCAATGCGGGCTTCCGCATCGTGCGGCTGAAGGACAAGATGGGCGACAGGTCCAACGCATCCTCCGAGGTCGAATATCACGGCGCGCTCGCCCGGCGGATCGGCGAGGAGGGGCGGGGCGTCGCCACGATCATCCGCATGGTGCAGCACACCCGGCTCGATTGCGTGGTGGGATCGGCCGGGCAGATGCGCGCGGCGATGGCGCAGGCGCTGTGGCACACCGCGCACCGATCGGCTTTCCAGAAACGGCTCGTCGATCAGCCGGCGATGGCGGCGGTGCTTGCCGACATGGCCGTGGAGAGCGAGGCGGCGACCGCGCTGTCGCTGCGGATCGCTCAGGCGTTCGACGATAATGATCCGCTTGCCCGGTTGCTGACCCCGATCGCCAAATACTGGGTGTGCAAGCGCGCGCCTGGCCTGGTGAACGAGGCCATGGAGTGCCACGGCGGCGCCGGCTACATCGAGACCGGCCCGATGCCGCGCCTGTTCCGCCAGTCCCCGCTCAATGCGATCTGGGAGGGATCGGGCAACGTCATCGCGCTCGACATGCTGCGCGGCTTGGCGCGAGAGCCGGAGGGCGTTGCGGCGTTGCGTGCCTTCCTCGACGGCGTGCGGGGGCGGGACAGGTTCTACGATGCCTGGCTGCGCGAGCTCGATTTCAGCGCCGACGAAGGCCGCGCCCGTCTGCTCGTGGAGAAACTGGCGCTCGCGGTGCAGGCGGCCGTCCTGCTGCAATGGGACAATCCGCTGGCCGAGGCTTTCTGCCGTCTCCGCTTCGCGCCGCGTGGCTCGGCCTATGGCGCGTTTGATATCGCGGTGGATGTCCCCGCGATCGTCAGTCGATCCATGCCGGTGTGAACCAGGGGCGGCTCCAGCATTCCTGCGGATCGCGAGCCGGGTCGATTACCGATTTCGCTGGCATCCGCATCATCGCCGGCATGGCGCGGACGGGCGCGATATAGGTATTGGGCGGCCCCGTCCGGATGTCGGCGGGCTGGCGATACCAGACGCCGATCAGCGAGCAGCGCGGCGCCGGGGCCGCACGCATGGTGACTTCGGGGAACAGTTCGGAGACCACCGTCAGCGATCCGATCGCGAGGATGGTCACGAGCAGGGCGACGATGCGACGGTTGCCACCGGCCTTTGCGCGCGCCAGCAGGTCGGCGAAGGCGGCGGCGGTGACGATCAGCGGCACGATGGTGATCCGCATCTGGAAATCCTTCCAGAGCCCGACCCGCCAGAGAGGGGCGAGCAGCAGCATCGCCAGCGCCAGCAGAAGCGCATTGCGGCCGAAGCGGCTCGGTCCGCGCAGCAGCAAGGCGGGGAGGGTGAGGGGCAGCACCTCGATCGCCAACGCCAGCGCGTAGATGGCCGGTTCGATCGGATTGCGGCCCGATGCGACGCTCGCCGACCCGGCATGCTGATAGATCAGCGCGGGGAAGATGATCAGCACGGCGATCAAGCCGGCCGCGACGTCGCGCAGGCGGATCGCCCGCCCTCCGCGGAGCGCCGCGAGGAGCGCGAAGGGTAGCGCCCCCGCCGCTGCGACAGGCGACCAGAAGGCGAAGAGCGGCACCGCCGCCGCGAGGCCGCCGATCGGCAGCTTGCGCTGCTGCCAGAGCAGGAAGAACAGCGCGCATCCCCAGCCGGCGATCGCATGCTGGGGTGACCAGCTCATCTGGGTGAACAGCGCGGTATATTGGGATCCGGGCGCCCAATTCTCCATGTGGAAGAAGGGGGCGGGGCGGCCGGCCCAGCGCATCGCCAGCGTGCCGATGATGTCGAAGCCGCTGAACAGGATGAGCGTCGCCAGCGCGATCCGTCGCGCGCGGCCCGGCGCGAACAGCGACGAAGCCAGCGCCAGCATCAGCCCCAGCATCACCACATTCTGGACGAGCAGGGCGATATCGAGCGCGCGCTGCCCGGCGGCACCGGCCAGCGCGGGCAACAGGTACATGCCCAGCGGCGCGCGCAGCATCGCGGGGCCTTCCGGCAGGGCGTAATGGAAGGGCCAGGCGTGGCTCCCCAGATCGACGAGCACCGCGTCGCGCACGCGCCAGTCGGTCGGTGCGGAGAGCAGCCGGCCCTCGCCCCCGAGCAGGAGCAGTGCGCAGGCGATGGCGAGGCAGGCGAGGATCGTCCTGCCGTCGATCCGTTCGGCGTACATGTCCGGGCGAGGGACGCTCACCCAGCCGATCGCCGCTACACCGACGATGACGAGCAGCGCGTCGAGCATCGGTGACAGGCCGAGGAAGGCTGGCAGCAGCAGGTTTCCGATCGCCGCCATCGCGAGCAACGCCGCCGCCAGCCAGGTCAGCGCGATGCCACCTGGCCGGGGGTATGGGCGCGGGATATCCGGTCCGGTCTGCGGGACGCTCATGGGCAGGACCATGCGCCGGACATGGTTACCAAGGCTGTAACGACGCACGGTCAGGCGCTGGCTGTGCCGGCTCCGAAGCGGGCGGTGAGCGCATAGCGGCCGGCGACGAAATGCTGGCGGACGAAGGTGATGCTCTCTTCTCCCCGCCACGTGCGCCGCTCGATCGTCAGGCAGGCGGCGGCGGGCGCGATGCGCAGATGTGCGGCGCAGGCGCGGTCGGCCGCTTCCGCACCGATGCGGTTCTCGGCTTCTGTCCAGGGGATGTGGCGTAGCAGCCACGAGCCGGGGGGCATGTCGGCGAAGTCCGCCGCCTCGATCTCCGGCACCGCTTCCAGGCTGATCCAGCGCTCCTCGTAGGCGAGCGGCACGTCGTCGGCATGGTGGACGCCGCTGACGAACAGGGTACGGCCCGATCCGGGGAGCGGGATGGCGCCGCCCTCGATCACCCGCCGCTCGACCGGCGCGTAGCGATAGGCCTGCCCCCGCGCCGCCATCTCGACCGCGAGGTCCGGCACGTCGAGAACCATCGATTCGGTGCGGCGATGCGCGACCACCGTGCCCGCCCGCTTGCGCCGTGACACCAGCCCGGCGGCGGCGAGCGCGGAGAGCGCCTTGTTGACCGTCATCCGCGCGCAGCCATATTCGCCCATCAGCTCCAGCTCGGAGGGAATGCGGCTGCCCGGCGCCAGCGCGCCCGAGAGGATCGCGCCCTCGATCTCGGCGCGGATGCGCTCGTGGAGCGGCGCGGGCTTCACTGGAGCAGGCCGGTTAGGGCTGTGCGGTAGCGCGCGACGATCGCGTCACGGGCGTGGTGGCGGCCGCCGGAGACGACCTTCCGCCCGCGACGCCACACGGTGTCGACCGCGCCGCGCCGGGCGGCGAAGATCCAGCCGTCGAGCCAGGCGTCGCCCTCGCGCGCGATCAGGGCCGGGTGATCGGCGTCGAGGCTGACGATATCCGCCGCACAGCCCACGGCCAGCGCCGATCGCGCGCCCAGCGCCTGCCCCCCGCCCGCCAGCACCGCGCGAAGGATAGCGCCGCCGGTGCTGCCGCCCGCCCCGGTCGCGAGGTCGTTGCGCGACTGGTGGGCGAGGCGCTGACCATATTCGAGCAGCCGCATCTCCTCCGCCGCGTCGATCAGCACGTTGGAATCGCTGCCGATGCCGTAGGCGCCGCCTTTGCCGAGAAAGTCGCGCATCGGGAACAAGCCGTCGCCGAGATTGGCCTCGGTGATCGGGCAGAGACCGGCGACGGCGCCGCTCCCGGCCATGGCCAGCGTCTCGGTTTCGGTCATGTGGGTGGCGTGGACGAGGCACCAGCGTGCGTCGACCGGCGCATGATCGAGCAGCCATCCGACCGGCCGCGCACCCGACCAGGCGAGGCAGTCGCGCACCTCCTTCTGCTGTTCGGCAATGTGGATGTGGATCGGTGCGCATGGTTCCGCCATCGCGACCAGCGCCGCCAGTTCCTCGGGCGTAACGGCGCGCAGCGAATGGGGGGCGAGGCCGGTCACCGCATCAGGCAATGCCGCCAGCGCGTCGGCCGATCGCGCGCGCAGGCGGGCGAAGCCGTCGATGTCGTGGAGGAAGCGGCGCTGGCCCTCGCCCGGCGCCTGCCCGCCGAAGCCGGCGTGCGCGTAGAAGACCGGCAGCAGGGTGAGCGCGATCCCGGTTTCCTCGGCCGCCCCTGCGAGCGCCGCCGCCATCTCGGCCGGATCGGTGTAAGGCGTGCCGTCCGGCGCATGGTGGAGGTAATGGAACTCGCCGACGCGGGTGAAGCCGCCCTCCAGCATCTCCAGATAGGCCATCGCCGCGATCGCGCGCATCTCGTCCGGACCCATCCGGCCGACGAAGCGGTACATCACCTCACGCCACGTCCAGAAGCTGTCGTCGCTCGCGCCGCGCCGCTCGGCGAGGCCAGCCATGCCGCGCTGGAAAGCATGGGAGTGAAGGTTGGGCAGGCCGGGCAGACCGATCGCGTGCGTTTCGTAGGCGGGAGCGGGCGCTATGCCGGTCTCGATCCGCGCGATCCGGCCCTCGGCGACGGTGATCGCGACATCGCGCACCCAGCCGTCCGGCAACATCGCATATTCGAAATGCAGGCGCAGGCTCGACATGCGATGGCTCCGACCGGGACCGAGATAAAATGTCTATACATAATGAGTGGTCGATGCAATGATCGCCCATCATCACCAGAGGCTCCGATAGGCTCCGCAATGGATTGCGACACGATCTGGACCAGCGCGACCCTGCTCACCATGACGGGCGGGGCGGCGGGCGAATCCGTTGTGTCGCAGGGCCTTGTCGCGGCGAAGAATGGGCGGATCGTCTACGTCGGGGCCGCCGATGCCGCCCCCGATCTCACCGCGACTCGCGTGATCGATTGCGAGGGGCGGCTGCTCACGCCGGGCCTGATCGATTGCCACACGCACCTCGTCCATGGTGGCAGCCGCGCGGGCGAGTGGGAGGCGCGGCTCGCCGGTGCCAGCTACGAGGAAATCGCGCGGGCGGGGGGCGGCATCGTCTCCACCATGCGCGCCACCCGCGAGGCGAGCGAGGAGCAACTGGTCGCTGCGAGCCTGCCAAGGCTGGAGGCGCTGATCGCCGATGGCGTCACCACCGTCGAGATCAAGTCCGGCTACGGGCTGGAACTGGCGAGCGAGCGGCGGATGCTGCGCGCGACCCGTGCGCTCGGCGAGCGCTGCGGGGTGACGGTACGCACCACCTTCCTCGGCGCGCACGCGCTGCCGCCCGAATATGCCGGTCGTGCCGACGAGTATGTCGCGCTGGTCACCGAGGAGATGCTGCCCGCGCTCGCCGCCGAGGGGCTGATCGATGCGGTCGACGCCTTCTGCGAGGGGATCGGCTTCACCCCTGCGCAGACCGAACGGGTGTTCGCCGCCGCCCGCGCGCTCGCCCTGCCGGTGAAGCTCCATGCCGAGCAACTCTCCAACCTCCACGGCGCAGCGCTCGCCGCGCGCTACGGCGCGCTGTCCGCCGACCATCTCGAATATCTGGACGACGACGGCATCGCGGCGATGGCGGCGAGCGGCACGGTGGCGACCCTGCTGCCCGGCGCCTTCTACTTCACCCGCGAGACGAAACTGCCGCCGGTGCAGGGCCTGCGCGATGCCGGCGTGCCGATCGCCATCGCGACCGACTGCAATCCGGGCACCAGCCCGCTCACCTCGCTGCTGCTCGCCATGAACATGGCGGCGACCCTGTTCCGCATGACCGTCGCGGAATGTTGGGCCGGCACCACCCGCAACGCCGCGAAGGCGCTGGGGCTGGCCGACGTCGGCGCGCTGGTGCCCGGTCACTGGGCCGACATCGCATTGTGGGATGTCGAGAGCCCGGCGGAGCTCGTCTATCGCATGGGTGGACGACCGCTCCATGCCCGTTACCGGAGAGGCATTTGACCGACATCGTCCTGATCCCCGGCGCCGTCCCGCTGGCTGACTGGCGCGCCATCTATCGCGGCGCGACGCCGCGCCTCGATGCCTCTTCCGCTCCCGTGATCGCCGAGAGCGCCGCGGCGGTGGCGCGCATCCTGGCGAAGGGTGAGCCGGTCTACGGGATCAACACCGGCTTCGGTAAACTTGCCAGCGTGCGGATCGGCGACGAGGATCTCGCCACGCTCCAGCGCAACATCGTGCTGAGCCATGCGGCGGGCACGGGCGCGCCCTCGCCGGTGCCGGTGGTGCGGCTGATGATGGCGCTGAAGCTCGCCAGCCTCGCCCAGGGCGCCTCGGGCGTGAAGCCGGAGACCGTCACGCTGATCGAGGCGATGCTGGTGCGCGGCCTCACACCGGTAATCCCGTCGCAGGGATCGGTGGGCGCATCGGGAGACCTCGCGCCGCTATCCCATATGGCGGCCGCAATGATCGGCGTCGGAGACATCATGGTTGCCGGCAAGCGCTGGCCCGCTGAGGAGGCGCTGCGCGAGGTCGGGCTAATGCCGCTGGAACTCGGGCCGAAGGAGGGCCTGGCGCTCCTCAACGGCACGCAATTCTCCACCGCCAATGCGCTCGCCGGATTGTTCGGGGCGGAGCGGCTGTTCCAGTCGGCGCTGGTGACCGGCGCGCTCTCCACCGAGGCGGCCAAGGGGTCGGACACGCCGTTCGATCACCGCATCCACGCGCTGCGCCGCCATCGCGGCCAGATCGAGACGGCCGACGCGCTGCGCACCCTGATGGCGGGATCGGCGATCCGCGCGAGCCATCTCGTCGGCGATGCTCGCGTGCAGGATCCCTATTGCCTGCGCTGCCAGCCGCAGGTGATGGGTGCCGCGCTCGACGTGCTGCGCCAGGCGGCGGCGACGCTGGAGACCGAGGCCAACGGCGTCTCCGACAATCCTTTGATCTTCCCCGAAGCCGACGAGGCGCTGTCGGGCGGCAATTTCCACGCCGAGCCGGTGGCCTTCGCTGCCGACATGATCGCGCTGGCGGTCTGCGAGATCGGCTCGATCGCCGAGCGGCGGATCGCGATGCTGGTCGATCCGGCACTGTCGGGTCTGCCGGCCTTCCTGACGCCCAAGCCCGGCCTCAACTCCGGCTTCATGATTCCGCAGGTGACGGCTGCTGCCTTGGTCTCCGAGAACAAGCAGCGGGCTACTCCGGCGAGTGTCGACTCGATCCCCACCTCGGCCAATCAGGAGGATCATGTCTCGATGGCCGCCCATGGCGCGCGGCGGCTGCTCGACATGGTGGAAAATGCCTCCGCCGTGATCGGAATCGAGTTGCTGGCGGCGGTGCAGGGCTGCGATTTCCATGCGCCTCTGCTCTCCAGCGAAGCGCTGGAGGCGGCGCGCGCGACGCTGCGCAAGGTGGTGCCGCATCTCGACGACGATCGCCATTTTCACCCGGACATGGAGGCGGCCAACGTCCTCGTCCGCTCGGGCGCGCTGATCGAGGCGGCGGGGCTTGACCTGCCGGGGCTGGGGTGAGGGGCTTCCTCGACATCCACCGCGGCACCGCGCCGCTAGTCGTCGGTTTCCCGCATACCGGCACCGATCTGCCGCCCGAGCTGGAGGGGGCCTTCGTCTCCCCCTGGCTGGCCCGCAAGGATGCCGACTGGTGGATCGACCGTCTCTACGCCTTCGCTTGCGATCTCGGCGCGACGACGGTCCGCACCCGCTATTCCCGCAGCGTGATCGACTGCAACCGCGATCCCTCGGGCGTGTCGCTCTATCCGGGGCAGACCACCACTGGCCTGTGCCCTGTCGAGACGTTCGATGGCGAGTCGCTCTATTCCGGCGCCGGGCCGGACGAGGCCGAGATCGATCGCCGCCGCCTTGCTTATTTCAATCCCTATCACGAAGCGCTCGCCACCGAACTGATGCGGCTGCGTACCGAGCATCGCAACGTCGTCCTCTACGATGCGCACTCGATCCGCAGCCACGTGCCGCGCCTGTTTGGCGGCGAGCTGCCGCAGTTCAACATCGGCACCAACAATCGCGAGACCTGCGACCCTGCGTTGGCGCAAGCGGTGGAGGCGATCTGCGCCGCGAGCGGCCACAGCCACGTCCTCGACGGCCGCTTCCGAGGGGGCTGGACGACGCGCCATTATGGCCGCCCGGCCGACGGCATCCATGCCATCCAGATGGAGCTTTCGATGCGCGGCTACATGGCCGAGCCGGAGCGCCCCGGCCCCGACAACTGGCCCAGCCCGATCGATCCCCAACCCGCCATCCTGCCCATCCTCAAGCAGGTTCTCGAAGCCTGTCTTTCCTTTGCCAAGGAGCGCGCATGAGCCGCATCGACAACAGCCGCGTCATCAAATCCCCCACCGGCCCGGAACTGTCGGCGAAGAGCTGGCTGACCGAAGCGCCGATGCGGATGCTGATGAACAACCTCCACCCGGATGTCGCCGAACGGCCCGAGGAGCTGGTCGTCTATGGCGGCATCGGCCGCGCCGCGCGCGACTGGGAGAGCTTCGACGCGATCGTCGCGACGCTGAAGCGGCTGGAAGGCGACCAGACCCTGCTCGTCCAGTCGGGCAAGCCGGTCGGCGTGTTCCGCACCCATCCCGAAGCGCCGCGCGTGCTGATCGCCAACTCCAACCTCGTGCCCAAATGGGCGAACTGGGAGCATTTCAACGAGTTGGATAAGCGCGGCCTCGCCATGTACGGCCAGATGACCGCCGGATCGTGGATCTACATCGGCACGCAGGGCATCGTGCAGGGCACCTACGAGACCTTCGTGGAGATGGGCCGCCAGCACTACGACGGCGATCTTTCCGGCAAATGGCTGCTGACGGCGGGCCTCGGCGGCATGGGCGGCGCGCAGCCGCTGGCGGCGGTGATGGCGGGGGCTTCCTGCCTCGCGATCGAGTGCCAGCCGAGCCGCATCGAGATGCGCCTGCGCACCGGCTATCTCGACAAGTCCGCGACCACGATAGACGAGGCGCTGGCGATGATCGAGGCGGCGAAGGCCGAGGGGAAACCGGTCTCCGTCGGCCTGCTCGGCAACGCCGCTGAACTGCTGCCCGAGATGTTCAGGCGCGGCATCCGACCCGACCTGCTGACCGACCAGACCTCCGCCCACGATCCGGTCAACGGCTACCTTCCTGCCGGCTGGACGGTCGCGGACTGGATCGAACGGCGCGAGCGCGAGCCGGAAGCGGTGGCGAAGGCCGCCAAGGCCTCGATGGCCGTCCACGTTCAGGCTATGCTCGATTTCCAGAAGGCCGGCGTGCCGACCGTCGATTATGGCAACAACATCCGCCAGGTTGCCAAGGACGAGGGCGTGGCGAACGCCTTCGATTTCCCCGGCTTCGTGCCCGCCTACATCCGCCCGCTCTTCTGCCGGGGCATCGGGCCGTTCCGCTGGGCGGCGCTCTCGGGTGATCCCGAGGACATCTACAAGACCGACGCCAAGGTAAAGGAACTGCTGCCCGACAACGCGCATCTCCACCGCTGGCTCGACATGGCGCGCGAGAAGATCCACTTCCAGGGCCTGCCCGCGCGGATCTGCTGGGTCGGGCTGGGCGACCGTCACCGGCTTGGCCTTGCCTTCAACGAGATGGTGGCCAACGGCGAACTGAAGGCTCCCGTGGTGATCGGCCGCGATCACCTCGACAGCGGATCGGTCGCCTCGCCCAACCGCGAGACCGAGGCGATGAAGGATGGCACCGATGCCGTTTCCGACTGGCCGCTGCTCAACGCGCTGCTCAACACCGCGTCGGGCGCGACCTGGGTGTCGCTCCACCATGGCGGCGGCGTCGGCATGGGCTATTCGCAGCACGCCGGCATGGTGATCGTCGCAGACGGCACACCCGAGGCGGCGAAGCGGCTGGAGCGCGTGCTGTGGAACGACCCCGCCACCGGCGTGATGCGCCACGCCGATGCCGGCTACGACATCGCGATCGACTGCGCGCGGGAGAAGGGGCTGGATCTGCCGGGCATCCTCGGCTGATGGGGGAGGTTACTGGGCGGCCACGCCGATGCGGATCAGCGTGGCGACCAGTTCTTCCTCCTGAAACGGCTTGAGCAGGTGCGCGGCACGGGAAAAAGCGGGAGGCAGCGTGCGCTTCTCCTGCCCCGTGACGAAGACGAAGGGCAGGCGCGTGGTCTGCAGGGCTTCGGCAAGCGGGAAACTGGTTTCCTCGCCCAGCCCGATGTCGAGCACGGCGCCGTCGAGCGCGGTCAGTTGGTCGAGATTGTCGAGCGCTTCGATGATGCTCGAATAAGGGCCGACGATCCGCGCGCCGGCCCGCTCCAGCGTATCCGCGACATGATCGGCGAGCAGCGGCTCGTCCTCGACCACGAGGATGCGGCACCCGGCGAGGGGAAGGGGCTGTTGCGACATCGAACCGATCTGAACGGGCAGGATGACTCTGAATAGCATCCGTGTTTCGCCGGGTCGTTGACGGGAGCGGAACGAATTGGGCGAAAGCCTAAGACCTTGGTCTAATCGCGCGGTTCTTCAGGGGGCTTTCGCGACGGCGGCGGGTTTCATCCCGACACCGTATTCGTCGAACCGCTCCCGCACGCGCGGACTGAGCTTTATCGCTGCGGCGGCATCGCGTGCGGCCGCCATGTCATCGCCCTTACGTTGCTCGGTGACGGCCTTGCCATAGAGCGACGCGGGAAAATTCGGCGACTGGGCCAGCGCACGGTCATATTCCGCGAGGGCCTCGTCGAGCTTGCCGAGACGAAGCAGCACGAAGGCACGGCTGTCGCGGATGTTGGATGCGTCAGGCGACAGCGCGAGAGCCTGCGTGCATTCATCGAGCGCGCTATCCAGCGCGACCCCGGCGGTCGCCTTCTGCCAGCAGAGATTGTTGAGCGCGCCAGCGGTCTTGGCGGTGGCGCGCGCCGCGGCGAAATCCTTGTCGGCCAGCGCTTTCTCGCCGAGCTTGGCATAGGCGATGCCGCGTTGCGACAGGAGATCGACATCGCTCGGCCTGGTAGCGATCGGCCCGGAGAGCAGCGCTGCGGCTTCACGCCAATGGCCCTGCTCGCCGAGGAAATCGGCCTTGGTTGCGATCGCCTCCTGCATCTTGGGATCGAGCTGCAGCGCGGCATCCAGATCCGCCTGGCGCCCTTCAACATCCGATCGCGGCCGGATGTTGTAGCGATTGATGTAGATATAGGCTTCCGGCTTGATCGCCAGCGCCTTGCCGATCGCGATCATGGCGTCGTCCCGCCGGCCGGCCGCGTCGTAGATCCTGCCGGCAACGACCAGGGCGTAGCTGTTGGTGGGGGCTGCGGCAGCCAGTGCTTCCGCCTCGCGCGCGGTGCCAGCGGCATCGCCCCTGCTCATGAGGATGTTGGCGCGGAGCAGCCGCATGTTGGGATCGCCCGGATTGGTGGCGAGCAGGACGGTGGCGTCGGCCAGCGCCTGATCGTCCTTGTGGAGCGCACGATAGGCCATGGCGCGATGCCACAGGGCGAACGTGCTGTCCGGCTTGATCGCAAGGGCGGCACTGAACTGGTCGACGGCGTCCTGCGACTGTTCCGCACTTTCGGCCAGAAACCCCCGGCCCTGGAAGACGACATAGTTGCGGGGATCGAGCGCTGCAGCGGCGTCGAAATCGGCCTTGGCGGCGTCGCGCTGGTCGAGATGCGCATGGGCGATGCCCCGGTCGGCCATTGCCATCGCATTTTTCGGATCGAGCGCGATCGCCTTGCTCAGCCGGTCTACCGCTTCCTGATGACGGCCGAGGTCGATCAACGTGCTGGCCTGTTCGATCAGGCCGTTCACGGTGGTGGCGTCCGTCGCCAGGGCGGCGGTATCGACGTAATTGGCGGGGCGGTTCAGGAAGACGCCCTTCTTGGCGAGCTTGCGCAGCGTGTCCTGCGCGCTCGTGGCCTGCGCGGCGGGGAATTCCGGCTCCACCGACCGGTCGCTCTCTTCGACGACGAAGCGGTCTCCTTCGATCCTGGCGTGGCGATGATATTCCATGCCCGCCACCGTCTGGTCGACGTCCGAGCCGGGCGTGATCGTGAAGGCGCCGGCCTTGGGGGGCAGCAGGATCGTCTCGGTGACGTGGGTATAGCTCGGATAGCCGACCGCGTAGGGTGCATCACTGTCTGGTCCGGGATCGCGGCTGAAATCGGCGGTGTAGCCGACCCAGACGTGATCGGCCTCGTACCAGCCCTCGTTCCAGTCCATCTTGGTGGTGCCGTCCATCCCGAAGGTCAGCGTCCGCGCGACCGGATCGTAGCTCGTTGTGACGGTCTTTGGATCGACGAAGTCGTAACGCTGCTTCCAGAATTCGCGCAGCGCGCGGTCGCGCGTATCGCCGGCGAGGTTGGCCAGCGCGAGATTGGTGCCCACCGCCTCGTCGCCGCGCACTACGCGCTCGATATGGACGGGGGCGGGCGTGGACAGGCCGGCCGTCGCATCGATGCGGATCGCCACGTCGGTCTGCGGCTTGTCGTAAGGCGCGGGTCGCATCGCCACCAGCGCGGCGTTGCCGGGGGCGAGCGGCAAGCCCCATTTCAGGTCGGGCGTCTCGATCCCGTCGAGCGCGCGATCGCCGACACGCGTTCCATCCAGCCAATAGACGCGCCCGCCGATGGTGGCGCGCACCAGCACGTGATCGAACAGGCCGATCTCGGGCAGGCGCTTGTCCAGCCCGTCGCCCAGCGTCGTGCTGACGAGAACCGGCACCGCGTCGATGTCGAGCGCGTGCAGCATGGCGAGCAACAGCACCGTCTTGCCCTTGCAGTCGCCGAAACGGCGCGACCATGTCGTCTCGGCTTCTGCGGGGACGAGGCCGCCGTCGTTCATGCCGAGGAAGACGTAGCGCACCCGATCCTGCACCAGCGCCAGCGCGGCCTCCGCACGGATCTTGGGATCGGGCGAGGCGGCCTTGATCTTCGCGATCTCGGCCTGCACCGCGCCGTTCGCCGGCAGGATCTCCGCCTTGGCATAGAGCGGCGCCAGCAGGGTGACGACACCGTTCCACGAAGACATGTCGCTCAGCTCGATCAGCCGGCCATATTGGTAACGCATCGGCGCCCCCTTGGGCAGCACCAGCGGCTCCACATTGTCGGCGGACAGCTCGATGCTCGACAACGCGCCCTTGCGCACCACCTTCGGCGTCGCCAGCCCGCCGTCCGGCTGGATGCGCATCGTCACCGAGGACGGCCATTGCGCGCGCAGATGTGCCCGCTCGATCGGCACGCCATTCCACGCCGCGCCGGCATGTTCGACATGATCGCCCATCGCCGGGTCGCTGGTGGCGATCGACAGCGAGAAATCGACGACATCGCCCACCTGCAATCCCTCTGGCTGGATCGAGGCGGTGAGCTGACCGTCGAGGACGGCGTTTTCCAGATTGGTCTCGCGGCGGAGCACCGTGAAGGTCTGGCCGGAGCCGAGCACGTCGATCACCTGCGTACCGCGCCGGATCTGGAGCTTGTGGACCACTGGCGTCTGCGTGTCCGGATTCCAGGCGAAGGCGACGGCACCGGCGGATAGGCCTTGCGGCGTCTGCACCTTGAACACGCTTTCGAAATAGCGTGTCACCTTGCCGGGCTGAAGATCGACCTGCTCGTCGCGCAGCAGCAGCTTGAGCGGGACGTCGCCGCTCTTTCCGTCGTCGGCCGGCGCGGCGACGGGGACGATCCATGCGGCGGGCGGGGCCACCGTCAGCTTGTCGCTCGCCCATGCGGGCGACGCGGCCCCCGTCATCGCCAGCAGCGCCGCCGCCGACACGCCGCTCAGCGCACGCCCCATCACACCACGCATACCGATTGCCCCTGCTTCATCCCCGCCATCACGTTATCGCGGCGGATGGACGATGCAACCGGTTCCCCTGCTTATTGTGCCGGTTGACGGCAGGAGCGCCTGCCACCACCTCCGGCGCCCAAGGATGCGACACGCGGGAGGCGATGATGAAGAGCTACCTGAAGCATTATATCGACGGCCAGTGGGTGGAGAGCGAAGGCGGCCGGCGCCATCAGGTGATCGATCCTTCCACCGAGCAGCCGGTCAGCGAAATCGTGCTGGGCAGCGCGACCGATGTCGACAAGGCGGTCGCCGCCGCGCGCAAGGCCTTTCGCAGCTTCGCGCGGACCAGCGTGGAGGATCGCATCGCGCTGCTGGAGCGGATCATCGCCGCCTATAAGGAGCGGATGACGGACCTCGCGGTCGCGACCAGCGAGGAGATGGGTGCGCCGATCGCCTTCGCACAGGCCGCGCAGGTGCCGGCGGGGCTCGGTTATTTCCTCGGTACGCTCTCCGCGCTCAAGGATTTCCGCTTTTCCGAGCAATTGCCCAAGGCCCGCGTGGTGCACGAGCCGATCGGTGTCTGCGCTCTCATCACGCCGTGGAACTGGCCGCTCAACCAGATTTGCGCGAAGGTCGCGCCCTGCATCGCGGCGGGCAACACGATGGTTCTGAAGCCGTCCGAGGAAGCGCCGGGCAATGCGGTAATCCTCGCCGAGATCCTGGATGCGGCGGGCGTGCCGGCGGGCGTGTTCAACCTCGTCAACGGCGATGGGCCGGGCGTCGGCGCGGCGCTTAGCAGCCACCCGCATGTCGACATGGTCAGCTTCACCGGATCGACCCGCGCCGGGATTGCCGTGGCGCAGGCTGCCGCGCCGACCGTCAAGCGCGTCCATCAGGAACTCGGCGGCAAGGCGCCCAACCTCGTGCTCAAGGGCGCCGATCTGCCGCAGGTGCTGCCGCCGACGGTGCAGGGCGTGATCGCCAACAGCGGCCAGAGCTGCATCGCGCCGACGCGCCTGCTCGTCCATGAGAGCCAGGTGTCCGATGCCACGGCCGTGGTGCAGGGCATCCTCGAGGCGACCAGGGTGGACGCGGCGGATATCGAGGGCGGCCATATCGGGCCGGTCGTCAACAAGGCGCAGTATGAGAAGATCCAGGGCCTGATCCAGTCGGCGATCGACGAGGGCGCGACGCTCGTCACCGGCGGCACCGGACGGCCCGACGGGCGCAACAGCGGCTTCTTCGTGAAGCCGACCCTGCTCACCGACGTGACGCCGCAGATGCGTATCTATCGCGAGGAGACGTTCGGGCCGGTCGCGACGATCACCGCTTATGGCGATGCCGACGACGCGATCGAGATGGCCAACGACACGGAATACGGCCTGTCCGCGACCATCTCCGGCGATCCGGCGGAGGCGGCGAAGGTGGCGCCGCTGTTGCGCGCCGGGCTGGTCACGATCAACGCCTGGGGGCCGGGCGGCGGCACGCCGTTCGGCGGCTACAAGCAATCGGGCAATGGCCGCGAGGGTGGCAAATACGGCATCGCCGATTTCATGGAGATCAAGACGATCGTCGGCGAGCCGGCCTGAGGCGAGGCGGGCGGCGTCCTCGCCGCCCGCCGTCAAACGGCGCGCGTGCGGGCGAGCAGGCTGACGCGGCGGACGAGGTCGTCGATCGCGAAGGGCTTGGTGAGCACTTCCATGCCCGGCTGGATATGGCCGTGGTTGAGCACCGCATTCTCGGCATAGCCGGTGATGAACAGCACGGGCAGATCGGGGCGCAGATCGCGCGCAGCGTTCGCCACCTGCCGGCCGTTGAGGCCGCCGGGTAGCCCGACGTCGGTGATCAGCAGGCTGATCTTCGCATTCGACTGGAGGATGCGCAGGCCAGCCGGCCCGTCATGCGCCTCGATGCAGGCATAGCCATGCTCCGACAGCGCATCGGCGACCAGCAGGCGGACGGACGGCTCGTCATCGACGACCAGCACCGCCTCGCCATGGCCGAGCTCCGTCACGGGCAGGATCTCGATGTCGGTCTCGGCATCCTCCTCGCCGCGATGACGGGGGAGGTAGATGCACACCATCGTGCCTTGGCCGGGTTCCGAATA
Source organism: Sphingomonas oryzagri (assembly GCF_029906645.1). Taxonomy (NCBI): domain Bacteria; kingdom Pseudomonadati; phylum Pseudomonadota; class Alphaproteobacteria; order Sphingomonadales; family Sphingomonadaceae; genus Sphingomonas; species Sphingomonas oryzagri. The sequence continues at coordinate 2,023,112 of NZ_JARYGZ010000001.1, read as the reverse complement.
GATGCGGACATGACCGTTGCTCTGCCGCGCGAAGCCATAGACCATGGAGAGGCCAAGGCCCGTACCCTGGCCGATGGGCTTGGTGGTGAAGAAGGGATCGAACACCCGGTCGATGATCGCCTTGTCGATGCCGGTGCCGGTATCGCTGACGCAGATCGAGACATATTGGCCCGGTTCGAGCGCATGATCCCTCGCGGCGCGGGGATCGAGCCAGCGGTTGCCGGTCTCGACCGTGATCTTGCCGCCATCCGGCATCGCGTCGCGCGCGTTGATGCACAGGTTGAGCAGCGCGTTTTCCAGCTGGTTGGTATCGACCAGCGCCGGCCAAAGCCCGGTGGCGGCGACCGTTTCCACCTCGATCGCGGGGCCGACCGTGCGATGAACCAGCTCCGCGAAGTCGGGCAGCAGGCGGTTGACTACGACCGCCTTGGGGGAAAGCGTCTGGCGGCGCGAGAAAGCGAGCAGCCGGTGGGTGAGGGCGGCGGCGCGGCGCGTCGCCCCTTGGCCGGCGCTCAGATATTTGTCGATTTCGCCGCTGCGGCCCTGCGCGATCCGTGTGGCGATCATCTCGAAGGCGCCCGAAATGCCGGCGAGCAGATTGTTGAAATCGTGCGCCAGACCGCCGCTCAGCTGGCCGACCGCCTCCATCTTCTGGATCTGGCGCAGCGCGGCTTCCGCCTCCTCGCGCTCGGCCAGCGCTGCGGCGACGCGTGCTTCGAGCTGCTCGTGGAGCGCGCGCTGCGCGGCCTCCGCGCGCAGGCGGTCGGTCACGTCCTTGAACAGCACCGCCACCTGACGACCCGACGCCGGTCCGATCCGGAACGATGAAACTTCGAGGTGTCGCCCTGTCGCCACCAGCTCGCGCTGGAAGCGGATCGGGTTCCCGGTCCTGAGCACGCTGCCGTACAGCTCGACCCAGCCGTCCGCCTCGTCCGGCACCATCTCGCGCACCTTCTGGCCGACGACGTTGGGAATGCCGGCATTGCGCTCATAGGCCGGGTTGGCCTCGACATGGATATAGTCGCTCAGCGGACCGTGCGGGCCGTCGAAGAATTCGATGATGCAGAAACCCTCGTCCATCGACTCGAACAGGGCGCGATATCGGTCCGCCGACGAGGGCGCGCTGGTCCGATCCTGTTGCGTATCCATCCCGGGTCCTCGTGCGCGCTGCGGCCCCTTATCATGGATCAGGGCAGAAGTTGTGCAACGCGAACCGGGCGGCTTGGGTCCGTATTTTCCTCAGGTCATGCGACGGTGGCGCGCGCCGCCGCGATATTTTCCGCGCAAAAAACCCTCGCCATCGTCTTCTGCAACTCGGCATCGTGCACGTCGAGCAGGGCGTCGTTGCCGTCGACCCATCGGAAGGCGTGCTTGACCCGCGACATCAGCCACGCCCCATCCGTCTGTCGCTCGAACGAGAAGTCGTACCAACCATATTGGGTGTTGTGCGACACGCCACGATCGGTCGATTTCCAGTGTCGCGAAGTGTGATAGACGAGCGCGTGGGCGCGATCCCCGTCCAGCGTCACGTCGAAATTGCTGTAGGTGTGGTGGCGGCGCACGGGGCTGAGGATCTGATCGGCGAACAAGGTCCACAGATCGGCGTCGACGCGGACCTCCTCCTGCCCGGTGAGGCTCTTGAACTCGATGTTGAGCGGACTGGTGAAGCAGGAGCGGTAGGCGGGCCAGTCGCCGGTATCGAGCGAGCGGCCGAAGCGCAGGATCACCTTCATGATCTGCTTTTCCTCCCACAGCGCCTCGATCTTCTCCTCAAAGGTCATGCCCGTCTCTCCTGTTGGGGCCGCTCGGGGTCGGCGCCTCGTGTCCGTCGATACCATTCGTTGAGTTCGCCGCAGGTGCCGATCCAGATGCCGTCGTGGCCGACGATGTGGCGGAAGGCGCGGCGCAGGTGGCGGGTGCGGAAGGCGTGGCCCGAGATGAAGGGATGGAGCGACACCGGCATCACGCGCGGGATGGCAGCGCCCTCCTCGTACAGTTCGTCGAACTGGTCGATCAGCAGCTGGGCGAAATCCTGCGCGGTCAACCCCTTGCCGAGCACGCCGGGCACGTCGTTGGCCTCCAGCGCATAGGGCATGGAGATCAGGCTGCCGGAGCGCACCCGCATCGCGAAGGGCTGGTCGTCGCAGGCATAGTCGCTGCAATATTCGATGCCGGCTTCGGCGAGCAGGTCCGGCGTCTCGGGCGTCTCGGCGAGGTGCGATCCCATCCAGCCCTTCGGCCGCCGCCCGGTCGCCTGTTCGATGATGCCGACCGAGCCTTCAATGATCTCCCGCGCCCGATCCTCGGGCATGGCGGTGAGGATCGCGCCGGCGGTGTGGCTCTGCGCGATCCACTCCCAGCCGAGCGCCTCGCCCGCCTCGATCAGCTCGGGATATTCATGGCAGACATCGGCGTGGAGGTTGACGCTAGGCCGGATGCCGACGTCTCCGAACAATTCCATCATCCGCCACAGGCCGACGCGGTTGCCGTAGTCGCGCCAGCCATAGTTGAGGATGTCCGGCACCATGTGCGTGGTGCCCGGATAGATGGCGTGGGCGGGGGCGGGGACGTCGATCGGGAAATGTTCGACGTTTAGATAGACGATCAGCCCGACCCGCGCGTCACCGGGCAGCGTGAAGCCGCGATCCTTCGCGATCGGCCAGAACGGATAGCGCGGCGTCTGGGTGAGGGGGGCCGTCACCGCCGCCTCACCAGCAGCGCACGCCGCCATCCACCGCCACGTCGGCGCCGGTGACGTAGCTGGCGTCCGCGCTCGCCAGGAAGGCGACGACGCTCGCCACCTCCTCGGGCTGGCCCATGCGGTTCATCATCGCGCGGCCGACCTGGATGCGGGTCCATTCGGGATCTTCGAGGATGAAGCGCGTCTGGTTGGTCTCGATCGTGCCGGGGGAGACGCTGTTCGCGCGGACGCCGTGCTTGCGGCCTTCCATGGCGAGCTGCCGGGTCATCGCCAGCACGCCGCCCTTTGCCGCCGTGTGGGCGAGGCCCGGCAGCAATTCGATTCCCGCCCAGGCGGAGAGCGAGGCGGTGTTGACGATGCAGCCCTGCGACTTCTTCAACTCGCCCCATGCCGCGCGGGTGAGCAGGAAGACGAGATCGAGCTCCTGGTTGATCGTCTTGGACCAGGTGTCGTCGTCCATCTCCTCGATCCAGGCGAAATAGGCCATCGCGCCATTGTTGAAGAGGACGTCGATGCCGCCGAAGCGTTCGACCGCCGCCTGCACCAGCCGCTCGCACTCCGCCTTGTCGGTGAGGTCGGCGGGGTGGACCGAGATCATCGAGCCGCCGGCTTCGGCCACCAGCCGCACCGTCTCCTCAGCCCCGGCAGGGGCGATGTCGCAGCCGACGACATTGGCGCCCTCCGCGGCGAAACGAAGGCAGGTGGCGCGGCCGATGCTGCCGCCCGATCCGGTGACGATGCAGGTCTTGCCGGCGAGGCGCTGGGTCAGGTCCATCAGACGGCCACCGCGAACAGGGGGGCCATGTCGATGAAGATCCACAGCCGGTCGATCTTGCCGGGGCCGACACGGCGCAGGTGGCTGGAGACGGGCATCGAGACGTCGCTACCGTCGTGGCGCGTGTAGGTGACGATGCTCGCCTGCGCGGCCATGTCGCCGAGCGAGACGACGGATTCGCGGCTGTGGCGCATCCCGCCGATGCTGCCCCAGAAACCCTCGAACGCGGCGCGCGCATCGGCCTTGCCGGTGATGGCGGGCTGGTTGCCGAAGCGCACCTCCACATCGTCGGCGAACCAGCCGACCAGCTGCTCGATGTCGAAGCTGTCGGCGGAGCGGAAGAAGTCCGCCGCCCAGTCGTCGCCCTCGATCGCGACCGTCGGCGCGATCGGATTTGCCTCAGTCGCCATGTCGTCCTCTCCTTCGGACAAGCCTTACAGTTCGCCCTTGCTGACCATCTCGCGCACTGTCTTCAGCGTCGCTCCGACCGCGCCCACGTAGGACCCGCGCATCGACTCGCCCTTCTCGCGCTCCTCCTTCGATCCCGGCTCGGTGCCGGGGAAGGGGAGGGCGAAGGTGAAGGCCAGCATCAGCCCCTTCTCGCTCTCGCTGATCGTGTTCTGGATGAAGCCGCCGGTGCCGATCCGCTCGAACTGCACCTGCACGGGCGCATGGAGCGTGATGCGTTCCTGAAAGTCGTTCCCCGCGAAGGTGATGTCGCGCAGGATGATATTGTCCTTGCGCTCGGTCATCTCGCACTTGGTCATGCCCGGCACGAAGGGCATGGCGTTCTCCGCCTTCATCTCCAGCCCCTTCCACACCTGCTCGGCGTTGAGGACAGGGGAGACGCCCTCGGGGTTCACCTCGATCGCGTAGGAGAGCGTATACATGGATGCTCCTTTGGTCAGATGGACAGGTAGCCGCCGTCGCACGCGACCGCGGCACCATTCATGAAGGATGCGTCGTCCGAAAGCAGCCATTTCACGCTCTCGCCGATCTCGGACGGCTCGCCGAAGCGGCCCATCGAGTGGCGCGAGCGCAGACGATCGAAGACGGCGGAAAGCTGCGGGGCCTCGCTCAGCCGCGCGATCATCGGGGTGCGGGTGATGCCCGGCAGCACCGCGTTCACGCGGATACCGTGCGGGCCGTAATCCGCGCCCGCCGCGCGGGTGAGGCCGATCACGCCATGCTTGGCCGCGCAATATTCGGAAGCGCCGGCAAGGCCGACCTGACCCAGCGAGGAGGCGGTGTTGACGATCGATCCGCCGCCCGTCTCCAGCATCGCCTTCACCTGATGCTTCACGCAGAGGAATACGGCGGTGAGATCGATGTCGATCGCGTGGCTCCATTCCGCGAGCGTCAGATCGGCGAGCGGCTTGTTGCGCTGCTCGACGCCTGCATTGTTGAATGCGCCGTCGAGCCGGCCGTACGTCTCGATCGTCTCCGTCACCAGGCCGGCGATCGCCTCTTCCGACGCGAGGTCGGCCGCGACGAAGATGGCTTCTCCCCCCTGGGCATTGACCTCTTCGGTCGTTTCGCGTCCCGCCGCCTCGGCGACGTCGCTGACGACAAGCCGAGCGCCGGCGGCAGCCAGCACCAGGCAGGATGCCCGCCCGATGCCGCCGCCGGCCCCGGTGACGATGATCGACTTGCCCGACAGGATACCCATCAGAACTTGAACCCTCCCCGGATGCCGTAGGTGCGCGGCGCATCGAGATAGGCCGTGGCCGGGCCGGGGATGCCGGCGGCGGCGGTGGCGGCGATCACGACCTTGTTCGTGAGGTTGCGACCCCAGAAACCGAAATTGTAGCGACCGTCATCGGAATAATAGATCAGCTCGGCGTTCAGCTTGGCATAGGCATCCTGCCGGGTGCCGAGATTGTGGACGAAATCGGCGTACCATTTGCTTTCGTAATGGCCGTCCACCGAAGCGCGGACGTAGCCGCTCCTCATCTGGAAATCGTGGCTGATGCCGCCGTTGATCGTCCAGTCTGCCGCATAGGGGCCGGACAGACCGTTGAAGTTCAACCCGTTTGGCTCGACGAAATTCTTGTTGCGATATTTGATGTAACTGACCGAGAGGTTGATCTTGTCGTTGCGGGTCGGCTCCCACAAGATATCCAGCTGATTGCCGGGAATGCTCACCTTCTTGGCGTTGAAGATCGGGTTATAGAGCGCGCTGGCGTCATAGGCCTGGGTCTGCAGATCGTTGTAGACCGAGTAGAAGATCTCGTCGTTGATCTGCAGCGTGTTGTTGAACCAGCGCGACTTGATGCCGCCCGACACCGATTTGAGCTTGCCGCTCTTCACCAGGTTCGATCGACCCGGCAGGTTGGCGACCTCGTTGAACGTCGCCGGCTGATAGCCCGTCTGGAACTGGGCATAGGCCATGATACGCGGGGTAATGTCGTATTGCGCGCCGACCTTGTAGTCGAAGCGGTGCACCGTGTGGTTGAAGAAATACGGCGTGACCTGATCGTCGAGCGAGATGCCGTTCGCCTTGGTCTTGTCGATGCCGTAACGCGCGCCAGCGGTAAGGCGCAGCTTGTCGCCGATCTTGTAGGTGGCCTGCCCGAACACCGCGCCGCCTTCGAGGCGATTGCGCAGTACGTGGCTCGAATAGAAGGGGAAGAGCGATCCGGCTGGCACGCTGGCGGGGCCATTCGCCGTGCCCACGATGCCCTGACCCTGCTGCACGTTATGATAGAGGTAGAGGCCGGTCAGCCAGTTCAGCCGGCTCCCGATGTCGCCTGACAGGCGCAGTTCGTTGCTGGCCTGGTGATATTCGTCATGCTTGTAGGCGGGGATCGCACCCAGCCAGTATACGTTGGTGATCGCGTTCAGATAGACGTAGCCGGGAATATCGGTCAGCGTGACGTGGTCGCCGAGCTTCACGTCGAGTTGCGCGCCGCCCGCCCAATTGTTGTAATGCTGCGTGGAGGTGGTTGGTTGCCCGAACGGCGCGGTCGAGGCGAGCTGGCCGGGACGGGAGTCGTTATAGGGATTCTTCGTCAGGAAGGCGTTTTCGTCATAGACGAAGCCGGTCAGGTTGCCGTTCGCGTCGTAGACAGGCTTCGAGCCTTTGTTGACGAGGTTCGGGGTATTGCCATGCTTCTGCGCGGTATAGCCCCACACGTAGAGGCTGACATCGTCGTTGGGCTTCCACAGCGCACTCAGGCGGCCCGAGAAGTCCTTCTTGGAATCCGAATCCGTGTGCATGAACCCGCTGCGGTAGATGTAATCCGCGACGGCACGTACCGCGAGGGTGTTCGATAGCGCGTAGTTGGCGACGCCGGTGACGTGCGCCAGATTGTAGTTGCCGGCTTCGAGATTGAAGCTGCCGCCGTTGACGAACTCGGGCTTCCTGAAGCTGACGTTGACGGTGCCACCGATCGCGCTGCGGCCGTAGAGCGTGCCCTGCGGTCCGGGCAGTACCTCGAACCGGTCGATGTCGTAGAGGCCGACGCTGGTGCCTTCGCGCGGTATGAAGATGCCGTTGAAGTTGAAAGCGACCGACGGCTGCACGTTGGCGAAATCGAGGTTGGAGCCGACGCCGCGCAGGAACACCTGCACGGTATTTCCTTCCTGATGGAAACGCGCGCCGGGCACCAGTTCCTGCGCGACGGTCAGGTTGGTGACACCCTTTTCGGTCAGCGTCGCGCCGCCGATGGCGGTGATCGCGACCGGAGCCTTCTGCAGGTTCTCGCTGCGTTTCTGCGCGGTCACGACGATGTCGGCGATGCCCGATCCGCTGCCGGCCGATCCCGGCGCGGAGGTGGATGGCGGAGTGTCCTGACCGTGGGCCGGTGCGGCAACGACCCATGCCAGCGCACTCGTGGCGAGGATCCACCTCATCGTTTCGCTCTTCATCGTCTCTCCCCTCCTCGTGACTGCGCTGATTCGCGTCTGTGTCGTGTTCGGCCGTGAAGCCGGATTGCGGGGATCGACCGGTTCCCGACTCGCCGGCCCGGTTGCTTCCGATCGATCCCGACAAGAAGTGGACGCACTTTTTGCACCTGGCTCGATTCGAGTCAAGATAGGACCCATACGTCCATTTATCGATTTTACGGCAGAGCTAGGAATAATGGGTCGACCATATGCCGTTTGTCGGAATTCGGCTTGCTCTTGGCTACTTGCCAGAATGTATCCAGTCATGCATTCAAGAGGCGTGAGTTTGGAACCCGATATTCTGAGGCCGCTGGAGCGCGGCGATGGCCGCCGTACGGCGGTGGAAGTCTATGAGACGTTGCAGGACTCGATCCTGACAGGGCGTCTCAAGCCGGGCACGGTGCTGTCGCAGGTCGAAGTGGCGCGGGTGCTCCATGTCAGCCGTACGCCAGTGCGTGAGGCGATGCGGATGCTGCAGGAAGGCGGCCTCGTCACCGGTGAGCCCAATTTCCGAAGCCGGGTCCTCGGCTTCGATCCAAGGGACATCGAGGCGCTTTACATGAAGCGCATCATGATGGAATCGCTCGCCGTCACCTTCACGACGCGCACGATGACGGCGGCACTGAAGCAGCGGCTGGACGAGGTGGTCCACGCGCTCGAAGGGCAGGACGCCCATGCCAGCTTCACGGTTTGGCAGGGGCTGCACCGCGAGTTCCACCGACTGATCGTGGCGCAGGCCGGCGACGCCTACACCGCCGATCTGGAGGCGCTGGAGAAACGCTCCGAGCGCTATCAGTCGGCCTATAAGGGCGAGCATCTGCCCGGCTGGTGGCAACGTGGCGAGCAGGAGCATCGCGCGCTGTTCGATGCAGTTTCGTCGGGCAATGCGATGCTGGCGGGCGAGCTTTCGGCGCGTCACCTCGCACGTACCGCGCTGGAGCTGCTGGCCGCGCTGGCGCCGGAATATGATACCGGCCGTGTGCGCATGAGCCTTCAGTTCGCGATCGCCGGTGCCGCGGCGGGTCGGTTGTAGCGATACGCAATGGCCGGCTTGATGCGGCTCTATTTAGGACGTATACGTCTATTGAAATGCGATAGGCCTTCTGGACCGATCGCGGCAAAAGGAGAGAGAGTATGGCGACCGTTGCAGAACCGCACGCGAAGGCCGAGCCCGCGCTCAAGCTCAATTTCTACAGTCATGCGACGCTGGAATGTAAGGATATCGTCCTCACCCGGAAATTCTTCGACGAGTTCCTCGGTTTCGAGACCGTGCAGATGGCTGACGTCTCTTTCTGGGCGCGACTCGGTGGCGATCAGATCATTGTCGTGGTGAAGAGCCCGGCCAAGGCCAAAGACACGATGCCCTTCCTCAACCATAACGGTCTCGACGTCGGTACCGAGGCCGAAGTCGATGCCGCCTATGAGGTGGTGAAGCGCGACGCCGAGAAATGGGGCCTGCACAAGATCACCAAGCCGGTCGTCCAGCACGGTACCTACTGCTTCTATTTCTGGGACAGGGACGACAACGCCTGGGAAATCCTGTGCAATCCCAAGGGTGGTTATTCGTGGGGCTTCACCATGGGTGACCAGCAGGGCGCCGGCCACATGAGCCGCAAGTTCGCCCGCCCCGAGTCGACGCTGACCAAGGGCGGCTGATCATGGGGGCCGACCTGCACGACATTCGCTACGTTCGCATCGGATCGGACGATCTCGACGAGAGTGTCCGCTTCGCGACCGAGATCCTTGGATTGGAGCTGATGGAGCGCGACCGGAGCTGCGCGTACCTGCGCGGCGACGATCGCGATCACAACATCTGCTACGTCAAGGGTCGCGATGCGGGCACGATGACCGGCTGGGAGGTTGGCTCGATGACCGCGCTCGATCAGGCGGCGGCGGAGTTCGATGCGGCGTGCGTGCGGGTGCGCGCCGGCACGTCGGAGGAGCGCGAGCAGCGCCGAGTGCGCGGGCTTCTGATACTCAACGACCCGAGCGGCAACACGATCGAGCTGGTCGCGCGGCCGCAGGCGTGCGGGCGCCGCTACTTCCCGACGCGTGACGCCGGCATCACCCATTTCAGCCATGTCGGCCTGCACACCCGCAACGCGCCTGCCGACGAGGGCTTCTGGGTCGCCAATCTCGGCGCCAAGGTGAGTGACTGGATCGGTGATGCGGCGCTGATCCGCATCAACGAGGTGCACCACAATGTCGCGCTCTTCCCCTCGACCAAATCGGGGGTGCAGCACGTCAACTTCCAGGTGGAGAGCCAGGATGACATCATGCGCTCCTGGTACATGCTCCAGAACCGCAACGTGAAGGTCGTCTTCGGCCCCGGACGCCACCCGACATCGGGCGCGCGCTTCCTCTATTTCCAGGGGCCGGACGACATGATCTACGAATATTCCACCGGCGTACGGATGATCACGGCGGAGGACGAGAAGAGCTACGTTCCGCGCTCCTTCCCCAAGGAGCCGTCGAGCTTCTGCATGTGGGGATCGCTGCCCGACATCCCCGAGTTCAAGGTGCCGGTGGACGTTGCGCGTGCCGCATGATCGGGTGAGCGCCGATGTCGCGCTGGGGGTGCGGCTCGCCGCGCGCGCGATGGCGCGGCACGGGCTTGCCCATGCCTACGGCCATGTCAGCGCGCGGATCGATGAGCATCATTTCCTCTGCTCGCCGCCGCAGCCGCTCGGCACGGTGGATCCGGGCGATCCGGGCGTGGTCGTACCGATCGAGGGGGAGCTTCCGGCCCGCGCGCTGCCAGAAGTGCGCATCCATCGCGAAATCTACCGGCGCCGGTCCGAAGTGGGCGGGATCTGCCGCTTCCAGTCGCCTTCGGTGATGGCGCTCTCGGCACTCGGTGAGACGCCGCGTGCGCTGCATGGCTTCGGCACCTATTTCGCGCCATTCCCACCGCTCTGGCCCAACGTCCAACTGGTCCGGGACGACGAGCGCGCTGTGAAGGTGGCGGAATTGATGGGTGATAACGGCGCGATCGTTTTGCGGGGCAACGGTGCCGTGACGGCGGGCGCGACAATCGAGGAGGCGGCCGCTTTCGCATTCTATCTCGAGGATGCCGCGCGCGTGGAGATGGCGTTGCTGCCGGCGCGCGCCGCCGGCCGCCGGCCTCGCGAATATACGCCGGACGAGGCGGCGCGCCGCGCGGTGAAGGCCGGCGCGCTGATCGAGCGGATGTGGCATTTCCTCTGCTTCGGTGATCCTGAATGGCGGGGCACCGCCTGACCGTCTGCGCCGCGGCTTGATATGGGGCCGCACTCCACGGCATGGTCGCCCGCGATGGTGAGCGTGCAAGGAGATGATGTGGACGATCCCGATTTGCGGCGGCGCCTCGCCGATTTCAGCCTGCTCGATGCGCCGGGTCATCTGCTGCGCCGCAATCATCAGCGCTCCTACGAGATATTCGCCCGGCATGTCGGCGACGACGTCACCCGCCAGCAGATCGCGCTGCTGATCGCGCTCGCCAAGAAGCCGGGCGCCTCGCAGCGTGATCTCGTCGACGCGACCGGGATCGACAAGAGCACGCTCAAGGAGATGCTGGGCCGCATGGTCGCACGCGAATGGGTGACGCGCGAGCGGGACCCTGAGGACAACCGTGCCTGGACGATGCGGATCACGCCGGGCGGTGAGGCCCTGCTGGGCGAGCGGATCGCCGCCGTCTCCGCCGCGCAGCGCGAAATCCTCTCGCCGCTGAGCGAGGCCGATCGGCGCGACTTCCTGCGCTGCCTGAGGGTGCTGATCGGACATGAGGACTGACCCCTGATCCTCCCCCGCCAGGGGGAGGTGGCACGCGAAGCGTGACGGAGGGGGAGGGCGGTGTCGCCGCTATCGATCCGCCGTCCGCCCCCTCCGACGCCCTAAGGGCGCCACCTCCCCCTTGCGGGGGAGGATTTCAGACGATCGGCGTCACCAGTTCGCCGAGATTGCCGATCTCCATCCGCACCACGTCACCCGGCTGCAGATATTCGGGTGGCTTGCGACCGTGGCCAACACCGGCTGGCGTACCGGTGGCGATCACGTCACCCGGCTCCAGCGTCATGATCGAGGAGAGGTGGGCGACGATCTCGGCCACGCCGTAGACCATCTGCGCGGTGGACGAATCCTGCTTCGTCACGCCGTTGACCGACAGATGCACCGGCATCGCGTCGGGATCGCCGGCAAAAGCCGACGGCACGAAATACGGTCCCATGGGGCCGAAGCCATCGAAGCATTTGTGCTTCACCCAGTCGACCCCGATCGGCGGGCGTGAGGCGATCCAGTCGCGGGCCGAGAGGTCGTTGAAATTGGCGTAGCCGGCGACGACGTTGAGCGCTCTCTCTTTCGGCACGTCGCGGCAGCGCTTGCCGATGATCACGGCAAGCTCGGCTTCATAGTCCATCATTTCCGCGATCGTCGGCTTCTCCACGGGCTTGCCCGACCCGCGCAGCGTCGTACTCGGCGGCATCAGGAAGGAATACGGGTAGGTCGGTGTGATCGGGATCGGCATCTCTGCGATGTGATCGTGGTAATTGGCGCCGATACAGATCAGTTTGCGGGGCAGCGCGATCGGCGGAAGGAAGGCGAGCGAGGCGGCGGGCAGGGTATCTTCGCCGAAGCGCGAGGTGGCCGCGATCCGATCGCGCAGCACGGCGGACCAGTGCGCCCAATCCGCCAGCAGCGGCAGGATGTCGGCGGGCGTGCCGCCCAGTCGATCGAGGTCGCCCGGTTCCAGCAACGCGGCCAGTGGCATCGCCGCCCCCTCGCGCTCGACCACCACGGTGGCGGCGCCGTCCTGCTCGACGGTCGCCAGTCGATATGCCTCGCTCATTGCCCCTCCTTCGCCCTCTCCAGTTGTTCGGCCTTGGTCTCGTTGCCGATGCCCCAATGCTCGGGCGGCACTTCGTTCAGGATCACGCGCACCGAGGCGGACGGCACGTCCAGCGCGCGCACCGCGGCGGCGGCGATCTCGCGGATAAGCACTCGCTTCTTCGCGGCATCTCGTCCGGTCAGCAGGTTGACGGTGATGATCGGCATCAGGCGAACGGCATGGCTTGCAACTCGGCCCGCAACGCGGCCCACGGTATATGCTGCCCGGCCGCCTCGGCCCAGACCGGTCCCTGATCGAGATAGGCGCGTTGTTCGCAGATCAGGTTGCCGCGCGTGCGGATCACGTCGCAGCAGGGCACGGTGACGCTGTGCCCGTCGAGCCGCTCATAATCGACCTCGGCCTCGACGAAGATCAGGTCCTCGGCGGCGACCGTTACGCGCCAGATATTGTGGCGCAGCCGGCCGATCAGCGACCAGAAGTGCAGCACCTGCTCGCGTGCGTCGGCCTTGCCGATCACCGGTGGGCGGCCGCCGAACAGGAAGACGTGATCGTCGGTCAGCATGTCGATGAAGCCGTCTATATCTTTGCGGTCGACGGCGGCGAAGCGCGCCAGCACCCAATGATCCTGCACCATCCTCGCCTCCGGTTCCTCGGATCGCCCTATCAAGTGGATATACATTTCGCGAATATCGACGTCGGCGTCAAGATAGGATTTATACGTCCAAAATGCTTTCGATTACGATTTTTCTCGAATATAGTCCCCGTGGTACGAGCGGCCGGAGGGTCGCGAGACCACTGTCAATGACTCGATAGTGGATACACTAAGGAGGGGTGATGCAGGAGAAGAAGCTGCCGGATGATCCTGTGGGTTGGAGCTGCTACACCAGCCAGCCGGGCGAGAGCCTCGCTCTGTTCGAGGCGGCGCGGGCGCGCTGCCCGGTCGCGCACAGCACCGGGCATGACGGCTTTCACATGCTGCTCGACCACAAGGACGTGCGCAAGGCGATGGCGGATCACCGCACCTTCTCGTCCGAGCCGCAGGTGCTGCGCCCGATGCTGCCGCGCAACCCGATCCCCGCGCTGGAGATGGACCCGCCGCGTCACGGCGCCTGGCGCGCGATCTTCAACGCGGCGGTGACGCCGAAAACGCCGGAGGCGATGGAGCCATTCGTGCGCGCCGACGTGCGCCGTCACCTCGCGCGCATCGCGCCGTACGGTGGCTGCGATATCGTCGCCGAACTGTGCGAGCCGGTGCCCGCCGAAACCATCTGCCACCTCGTCGGCATCGAGGAGGATCGCGTGCCCCCGATCCGCGAGGCGGCCATCGCGATGTTCGCGGCGCAGGGCGATCCCGATGAATTCGGCCGCCGTCAGGCCGATTTCGCTGCCGTCACCGTGTCCGAAGTCCACGCGCGCCGCGCCGCGCCCCGCGACGACTTCCTCTCCTCGCTCGCCGAAATGACGGTGGAGGGGCGCAGCCTCGATGACGACGATTATGTCGTGCTGCTCGCCGCTTTCCTGGGCGCGGGCCACCATAGCACCACTTCGGCGCTGGCCAGTCTGATCTACGAGGTATTCTCCGTCCATGATCGGCGCGACCGGCTGGCGGCGGACCCGGCACTGATCCCGGTCGCGGTGGAGGAGGCGCTACGCCTGCACCCGCCCTTCTTCGGCTTCTTCCGCCGCACGAAGGGCGAGGTCGAGGTGGCGGGCGTCACCATTCCGAAGGGCGGAGATGTCTACGTCGGCTGGGCGGCGGCCAATCGCGATCCCACGGTCTTCGAGGAACCCGCCTGCTTTCGACTCGATCGCGAGACAAACCGCCACATGAGTTTCGGCTTCGGCATCCACAATTGTCCGGGTGCCAATCTCGCGCGGATGGAAATGCGGGTGGTGCTGGAGGAACTGCTCGTCACCTTTCCCGATTTCCGGATCGTGGACGAGGCGCCCGAATATCGCTTCGGCGGCGGCGACTACAGCTTCATCCCCGAACTGAGCGCAACATGGACGCCGCCCGCCTAGCGGCGCACCTCGGCACACGCCTCGGCGACCAATGCCCGCAGCCAGCGATGCGCCGGATCCTGATCATGGCGCGCGTGCCAGAGCTGGCGGATCGCGATGGTATCGAAATCATCGGGCAGGGAGAGGGTGCGCAGGGTATCGCCCGTCTGCATCAGCCCGGCGAGCTGGGCAGGGACTACGCCGATCGCCCGCGTACCGGCAACCAGCCGTCCGAGCGCCAGGAAGCTGGCGACACGGACACGCGGTGGATGGCGGTCGGACATGCCGCTGACGCCGATATCCTCGACCGTCCACGGACTGCCCGGAAACTGGGTTGCGACATGCGGGTAGGCTAGGAGTTCGTCGAGCGTCACGGCGCCCGTGAGCGGATGGGTCTCGTCCACGATGCCCACGAAATGCTCCTCCATGAGCGTCTGCGTACGCACCATGGCCGCCATCTCGCCTGCCACCTGGCCGAGTATGTCACCGGTCAGGCAGAGATCGACCGAGCCCGTGTAGACACTGGCGGCGGGCTGATCGATCAGCACCGTCTCGAAACGGAGGTTCGGCGCCATGCTCTCGGCCCGCCGGAACACGACGGGCAGGATGAGGAACAGGCCAAATTCCGAAGTCATGATCCGGAACGTGCGGGCAAGGGTGGCGGGGTCGAAGTCGGTCACGGGGCGCATCGCCTGCGTCGCGGCGAGCAACGCCTGTCGCACCTCGGGTGCCAGCGTTTCGGCTCGTGAAGTCAACTCCATGTGGCGGCCGACGCGAACCAGCAGGGGGTCGCTCATCCGTTCGCGCAACCGTGCCAGCATTCCGCTCATCGTCGGTTGGCTGACGCCGATCCGTCGCGCGGCCTCGGTCACGCTGCGCGTTTCCAGCAGGGCATCGAGCGGCCGCAGCAGATTGAGATCGAAATCGGCCATGGACGGATGATGCCGATGTAGTGGCTTCGTTTCAACAAGGCATCGGGTAAATGTGGGAAAATCTCACCATCCATCGGATATTCCGATATTTATATCGGTCTGCCGAATTTCCCGGCCGACACGCCGGGGCGTATCCTTTCGCCAACCACAAGGAGGATGGCATGAACGTGATGACGCCGGTCGCCGCGAGCGTGAACGACGATCCGCCCTCGATCGAGACATTGCTCGATCGCGCCCGAGCGCTCCGCCCGATGCTGATGGAACGGGCCGCCGCCACCGAGGCTGACCGCCGAGTGAGCGCGGAAGTGACACGGATTCTGGTTGAAGCCGGGCTGTATCGGCTCGGCCAGCCAAAGCGCTTCGGCGGCTACGAATATGGGCCTAGCGACTTGCTGCGGCTGGGCTTCGAGATCGGGCGCGGATGCGGCAGCACCGGATGGTGCGCGATGATCGCCAATGTCAATGCCTGGCTCGCCGCGTACTGGCCGCTCCGGGCGCAGGAGGAGATATGGGGCGACAATGCCGACCATCTCGTCACCGGCACGTTCGTGCCCACCGGCAATTGCGACGCGGCGAACGGCGGCTACAGGGTGTGGGGGCGATGGCCCTTTTCCAGCAATTGCGACAATTCCGACTGGCTGTTCGTTTCCGCCTTGCTGCCCGCGGCGGAGGGGCAAGCGCCGAGCGTGGGCTGGTTCATGGTGCCGCGCGCCGATGTCGGCATCGATCAGGCAAGCTGGCATGTCGCGGGGATGCAGGGCACCGGAAGCAAGACGTTGTTGGCCGAAACGCCGATCTTCGTGCCCGAACATCGCGTGATCCGTTTTGCCGATGTCGAGCGGGGCACCACGCCGGGGCGGGATGTTCCCGACAATGTCATGGCACGCTTCAACTTCGCTACGATGGGCGCGGTGACCCTGGTGGCGCCGCTGCTCGGCACCGCCCAGGCGGCGCTCGACTGGTATGGCGAGGCGATGCGCACCAAGGCGAAGGCCTCGCTCAAGCCCGGCGCTCCGATGAGCGTCGCGCAGAACCCGCAGGCGCAGGCCCGAGCGGGCGAAGCTCAGGCACGGATCGATGCGGCGCTGGCGCTGCTGCTCGCAGACCTTGCGCCGGTCGAGGCGAAGGTGCGTGCGGGCGAGGAACCGGACGTTGCCGATCGCATTCGCATCCGCCGCGACATCGGCTTTTCGGCGCGGCAGGCGGCGGACGCGGTGAACCTGCTGTTCGAGGGGGCGGGGGCCGCATCGGCTGCGCTGGATGCACCGATCCAGCGCTACTGGCGCGACATCAACGCGGCGGCGCGCCATGCCAGCCTCGACACGCAGGCGATTTACGCGCTCGTAGGCCAGCAGGTTTTCGGTCTGGATCCCAAAGGCCAGTTCTGATCGGGGAGCCGTCCGTGCGGCCTAGCGCACGGCAATGCCGTCGTCGGCGCTGCTGAATACCCGGCGCGACTGGCACCAGATCTCGAACGGGGCACCGGAATGCTCACGCTCGCCGAGCGCGATCGCCTCAGCGTCGGTGGTGGCGCTGATATCGCGCCCCTGGGTAATGCGGCCGGTTACGGGATGCAGACCATAAAGGCGGTAGTGCATATGCGGACTCCGTCCCCGGAAGGCCGGTGCTATGGGCGCACGGCCTTGCGACTTCTGGTCGTCCTCCCGGTGACGATCGCCCGATTGTCTAGCAGGAAAACGGAGATCCGTTGCTAATCGGGATCAAGTTAACGCGAGAATGTTACGGGCCGGGCGAACCGTTCGCCCGGCCTGTCACGATCATCTCGCCACGATCAGACGGCAGCCTTGAGCTGGTCGATCAGGTCGGTCTTTTCCCAAGGGAAGAAATCGCCATCCGCATCGCGGCCGAAATGGCCGTAGGCGGCAGTCTTCTGATAGATCGGCTTGTTGAGGCCGAGATGCTCGCGGATGCCCTTGGGCGTCAGACGGACGAGCTTGGGCAGCGCCGCCTCGATCTTCGCCTCGTCCACCGTGCCGGTGCCGTGCGTGTCGACATAGATGCTGAGCGGCTCGGCGATGCCGATCGCGTAGCTCAGCTGGATCGTGCAGCGCTTGGCGAGGCCGGCGGCGACCACGTTCTTGGCGAGGTAGCGCGCGATATAGGCGGCCGAGCGATCCACCTTGGTCGGATCCTTGCCCGAGAAGGCGCCGCCGCCGTGGGGGCTGGCGCCGCCGTAGGTGTCGACGATGATCTTGCGGCCGGTGAGGCCGGCGTCGCCGTCCGGTCCGCCGATCTCGAACAGGCCGGTCGGGTTGACGTAGATCTGCTCCTCGGCCGGCAGCCAGCCCTCGGGCAGGATCTTGGCGAAGACGCCCTTCACGTAATCGCGCAGCTGCTTCTGGCCGGCGTCATTGGAGAGATCGGCGGAGTGCTGGGTCGAGACGACCAGCGCGGTCGCCCTCACCGGCACGCCGTTCTCGTACTTCAGCGTCACCTGGCTTTTGGCGTCCGGCTCGAGGAAGGGGGCGGCGCCGGAATGGCGATCCTCCGCCATCGTCTCGAGAATCTTGTGGCTGTAATAGAGCGTCGCGGGCATCATGCCCGGCGTCTCGTCGGTGGCGTAACCGAACATGATGCCCTGATCGCCGGCGCCCTCATCCTTGTTGCCGCTCTCGTCGACGCCCATCGCGATGTGGGCGGACTGCGGGTGCAGGTTGTTCTCGAACCGGAACTCCTGCCAGTGGAAGCCGGACTGTTCGTAGCCGATCCGCTTCACCGTGCCGCGCACGGCCTCCTCGATCTCGGCCTGGATGCCCGGCGCCCAATTGCCCTCCTTGTCCATGATGCCCTTGCCGCGGATTTCACCGGCCAGGACGACGAGGTTGGTGGTGGTCATCGTCTCGCAGGCGACGCGCGCCTCCGGATCCTTCGAGAGGAACAGATCGACGATCGCGTCGGAAATCTGGTCGGCGACCTTGTCGGGATGCCCTTCGGACACGGACTCGGACGTGAAGAGATAGTCACTGCGCATGGCGTCGGATGATCCTTGTGAAGCGAGCAAAAGATATAAGGGAAGCTCTATATAAAGCTATCCTTATATCGCCTAGCGGCAAATGCCAGCCCTGTCAGAAGCATGGCTATCAGCGCCACCGCCCAGTTGCCGATCATCGAGAAGAATGTGGCCGGGCGCGGGGCGGGCAGCGGAAGCTCGATCATGCCGCTCTGGTGCGCGTCGATCTGGTGCAGGATGCGGCCATCGGCGTCGATCAGCGCGGAGACGCCGTTGGGGGTGGAGCGGGCGACCGGCAGGCCTTCCTCGATCGCGCGCATCCGCGCCTGCGCGAGATGCTGCGGCGGGCCGGAGCGGCCGAACCAGGCGTCGTTGGAGGGGTTGAAGATGAAATCGGGCCGATAGGCCTCGTTCACGACCCGGCCGGAAAAGACCATCTCGTAGCAGAGCTGCATGCCGACCTTGCCGAAGCCCGGCACGTCGACGGTGGCGGGGCCGGGGCCGGGCCGGAAGTCGATCGCACCGGGCACGAGGCGCGAGAGGCCGATTGCGCTCATCAACGGGCGCATCGGCAGATATTCGCCCCACGGCACCAGATGTGCCTTGTCGTATCGCGCCCAGAGCTTGCCGCCCGCGCCGATCGTGAAGATGCTGTTGCCGGCCTCGATCTCGGTGCCGGACTTGTCGCGGATCGGCGACTCGCCGCCGCCCATCAGGAAATCCTTGGGGCCGAGGATCGAGGCGACCTGGGCACGCGCGGCAGGATCCTCCAGCACATTCTGCTCGATGCCGGATTCGGGCCACAGGATCAGGCGAGGGCGATCGCCCGGAACGCCCGACAGCGCCTGTTCGAGCGCCAGGTGGCGCTGGGCGAGGCCGGGATCCCAACGTTCGCCCTGGTCGATATTGGGCTGGATGATGCGGACGACGGGTCCCTTTGGGAAGGGCGGCGGGGCGGGCGGGGCGAACTGCTTCAGCAGGGTCGGGACCACATAGAGGCCGACCAGCAGGCCGAGGCCGATCGCGGCGGGAATGTTGGCGGTGCTGGCGATCGTGTTGCGCGTCAGCGATTCCTTGGGGCGCATCGCCAGGATGAGGATGAAACCGGCCGAGGAGACGATCAGGCCGGAGAGCGCATAGGTGCCGGCGAAGCGCGCCGCCTGCGCCAGCGGCAGGTCGATCATCGCGACCGAGGCCGGATTCCATGGAAAGCCGGTGAACACCGTGGCGCGCAGCCATTCGCATACCGCCCAGCTCGCGCCGAACAGCAGCGCCATGGTGGCTGCGCCGCCGTTCAGGCGCTTCGTCCCCCACCAGGCAGAGAAGGCGGCCAGTGCCGGATAGACGGCGAGGTAGCAGGAGAGCAGGACGACGGCGATCCAGCCGAGCCATGTCGGCATGTTCGCCTGATAGGTGAAGGCCTTGGCGATCCAGTCCAGCCCCAGCACGAACTGGCCGAGGCCGAACAGCCAGCCGATCAGCGCGGCGTGCCAGCCGCGCGTAGCCCTTGCGAGGGGGAGATACAGCAGGCCGAAGCCCAGGAGAGTCAGCGGCCATATGCCGAACGGCGCAAAGCCGAAGGCCGAGAGGATGCCGAGCGCGAGCGCGATTCCGAACGATGCCATGGCGGCCCGCTAGCGGTTCGCGCGCGCGAAAGCCAGCGGGAGCGGGTGTCACGCCATAGGCTCCCGCTGGCTCGCCTGCCCCCACCGGGGAAAGAGGCACTCAGTGCGCGAGTGCCGTCCGAGTCGGGCTGCCGGCCGCCGGAGCCGCTTCCGCGACCCGGTAGTGGGCAAGCACCGTCAGCGCGGCGACCACGTCGGCCGGCAATGCCACCGGCTGCTGCGGCGTGGGCTGCGGGGCGGCGAGCGCCACGATGGGCGGCAGAGCCTCCGCCGTAGCCGGCGTGGCCAGCGCCATCGTCACCGGCCTGGCGGGGGCATCGCATACGCCGCCCGGCAGCGACGCCGGGAAAACCCGCGCGTCGGCGACCTGCTGGAGTTGGGCGGGCGCGGCCGCCGATCCCTCATGTGCCAGCGCCGCAGCCTCGGCGCAGCTCGCCTCCGTGGTGGCATCGTCGCCGAAGCCGTTTGCGAGGCTGGTGGCGAACCGGTCATAATCCGCCTGCGCGCCGCCGGCCGCCGCGAAATGCTGCTTGATGACCAGATTGGCCGCTGCGATCGCATCCTTCTGCGCGATGACGAAGCCGTCATAGTCGGCAGAGATGTCGATATGCGCGGCGCGGCAGCGCAGAGCCGCCACCATCAGCATCGTCTGCATCTCGCGAACCTGCGCGGCGCTCGTCTCGCGCATGTTCCAGCACCCGGCCTGTGCAGGTGCAACCGCCCCCGTCGCCGCAAGCACGAGGCCCGCGACCCACTTGTTAACGATCCCCATGATACCGATCCCCGGCCGGCGCCCCCCGATTGGATCACCGACAGGGTGCAAGATGTGCCTCGCGTCTTACCCGAACCTTGCCGGATATGATGAAGATCGCCGACTCGACTTTCGTATATCGTTGTGAATCCGTAACTTACGGCCTCTTCCCTGCTGCCGTTCGGTAAGCGTATCGTTGACCCTATGCAGCATCGTCCCTTCCACCTCGCCTTTCCCGTCCACGATCTTGCGGAAGCGCGCGCTTTCTATGGCGGCACGCTCGGCTGCGCGGAGGGGCGGAGTAGCGATTCGTGGATCGACTTCGACCTCTATGGCCACCAGATCGTCGCGCATCTGGATGCCGGAAGAGCGGCGGCGGCGGCGATCGTCAATCCGGTGGACGGGCATGACGTGCCCGTGCCGCATTTCGGGGTGGTGCTCGGTTGGGAGGAATGGCACGCCCTCGCCGATCGACTGGCGGCGTCCGGCACGCGTTTCGGCATCGCGCCGCATATCCGCTTCGTCGGCCAGCCGGGCGAGCAGGCAACGATGTTCTTTCAGGATCCTTCGGGCAATGCCCTGGAATTCAAGGCATTCCGCGACATCGGGAAGTTGTTTGCGACGACGTGAAACGGGCCGGATGTCTCCACCCGGCCCGATCGATCACTCAGTAGCCGTAATAGCCGCGGCCATAATAGCCGTTGTAGCCGTAGCGATGGTGATGGCGCCACGCCCAGCGGCGGTCACGTTCGCGATGATGGCGCCACTCGCGATCACGGCCCCAGCGGTCGCCGCGATCCCAGCCGTGATGACGATCGTAGCCGTGGTGGTAGCCGTCGCCATAACGATGCGCGGAAGCCGGAGCGGCACCGATCGCGGTCGCGCCGATCGAAACGGCGGTGGCCAGCATGATGAGACCCTTACGCATGACAGAACTCCTTTCCTTCATGACAAGACTCACCCTAGGCCTCCGCAACTGAACTGCCGCTGAGGTCACCGTTCATGGCGGCGCAAGTAGAACATCGCGGATATGAAAAAGGCCGGGCTTTCGGCCCGGCCTTGTCCAAAAACGAAGCTGGAAGGAATTACCAGCGGCGGCCATGATAGCCGCGATGATAATAGCCGCGGCCATAATGACCGCGATGCCAGCCGCGACCGTAATAGCCGCGATAGCCGCCATAATAACCACCGTAATAGACGGGCGGCGGGGCATAATAGCCGCCGTAATATGCGGGGTAATAGCCTCCGCCATAATAAGCCGGGTAGGCCGGACCACCGATACCGACCGACACGAACGTCCGCGCTGAAGCGGGCGTGGCGACAACTGCGGCACCGCCGAGCGCCGTAGCGGCGACGAGGGCCAAGGGGACGATACGCATGACGACACCTCTCGAATGTTTCAGCGTTCCATATCTAGGCCATCCTGCCTGAACCGCCGCTGATCCGGCCGTTCACACAGACGCAAGCCCGATAACCGTTCAACGCTTCGGCGGGGCGGTTGGTCCCTCGGGCGTCGCGTCGGTCACACGCCAGATCGCATTGCCGCCATCGTCCGCCACCAGCAGCGCGCCGTCCTTCGCGATCGTCACACCGACGGGGCGACCGTGAGCTTCCTCGCCGTCGGAGGAAAGGAAGCCGGTCAGCACGTCGACTGGCTTGGCGCCGCTGGGGCTGGACATATCGGGCGCGGGGCAGGGGGCTTTGTCACACAGCCCGCCGACGGGTCTGCCGAACGGCACGAACACCACCCTGTAGCCGGATGGCGGCTTGCGGTTCCACGATCCGTGCTGGCCGATGAAGGCACCGTGCGCGAACGCCGGCCCGAGCTTTGCGCCGTCCGCGAAGGCGAGGCCCAACGAGGCGGTATGCGCGCCCAGCGCGTAATCGGGTTTGCGGGTATCGTCGATATAATCGGGCGCCGGATCCTTCACCCGCTTGTCGACATGATCGCCCCAATAGCGCCACGGCCAGCCGTAGAAGCTGCCCGGCGGCACCGACGTCAGGTAATCGGGCACGAGATCCGATCCCAGTTCGTCGCGCTCGTTGGAGACGGTCCACAGTGTGCCGTCCGGCGTCCAGCCCATGCCGTTGGGATTGCGGATGCCCGCGGCGAAGGCGTGGTGCGCGCCGGTCTTCGGATCGACCTCCCAGATCTGGGCGCGATCCTTCTCCGCAGCGATCCCCCGCTCGCCGACGTTGGAGTTGGAGCCGATCGTCACGTAGAGCTTCGATCCGTCCGGCGAGGCGATGACGTTCTTGGTCCAGTGATGGTTGATCGTGCCCGCCGGCAGGTCGGTCACCTTGCGCGGCTTCGCGTCGATCCTCGTCTCGCCGGTTTTGTAAGGGAAGGCGAGCAGCGCGTCGGTGTCGGCAACGTAGAGCGTGTCGCCGACCAGGGCCATGCCGAAGGGCGAGTTCAGGCCGGAGAGGAACACCGTCCTCTGGTCCGCCAAGCCATCGCCGTTGGTATCGCGCAGCAGCGTGATCCGGTTGGCGGAGGGCGCGCCGGCACCCGCCCTCTTCATGAACATCTTGGTGATACGGCCCTTGATGCCCGGATTGTCGTCGGGCTTGGGCGGGGTGTTGGTCTCGGCGACAAGCACGTCGCCATTGGGCAGCGCCAGCAGCCAGCGCGGATGATCGAGCCCGCGCGCGAAGGCGTTGACCTTCAGGCCCGGCGCGGGCGTCGGGGCCTCATTGTCCTTCCAGCCGACGATCCTGGCGATCGAGACCGTCGGGATGAGGTGATGCACCTCCGGCAGCAGGGTGGGATCGGGGCCTTCCCCGGCGGTGATGTCCTGCTTCGCCTTCTCGTTGCAGCCGGCAAGGGCGAGGAGAAGGGCGAAGGGAATGATGGCGCGCTTCATGGCAGTCTCCGGCGGGTTCGCGGTCTTGCGCCGCGTGTACGGGAAACGTGCCGCAGGCGAAATGGATGCGGCTCGCGCGGCTTCCTCTCACGAGGGAAAGCTCACTCCTCTCCCACGGTTTCCGCGACGGGTGGGTGCAGGCGCAGTCGCGTCACGCGGCGCTGGTCGCCGTCGGTGACTTCCAGCGTCCAACCGCTCTCATGCTCCAGCATGTCGCCGACCTGCGGAATCCGGTCCGCGATCGAGGCGGCGAGGCCACCCAGCGTATCGATCGGCTCGTCGGTCTCACCCAGCCGGGGATCGACCGTCTCGGCGACATCCTCCAGCTCGGCGCGCGCATCCGCGTCCCAGGCACCATCGTCGAGCGGCACGAGCAGCTGCGTCGGCGCGTCGTCATGCTCGTCCTCGATGTCGCCGACGATCTCCTCGACCAGATCCTCGATCGTGACGAGGCCCTCGGTGCCCGAATATTCGTCCACCACGATGGCGAGGTGGGTCTGCGTCGCGCGCATCTCGGCGAGCAGTTCGATCACACCCATCGCTTCCGGAACGTAACGCGGCTGGCGGATCAGCGCGGTGATCGCGGCAGGCTTCGGCGCGGTGCCGGCGAGGATCGCGAACACGTCCTTGACGTGGATCATGCCGGTCACGGTGTCGAGCGTCTCGCGATAGACCGGCAGGCGCGAATGGCCGGCATCGGCAAAGAGCTTCACCAGATCCTCGAAGCTCGCGTCCTGATCGATGGCGATGATGTCGCCGCGCGGAACGGCGACGTCCCGAACGGTGCGCTCGCCGAAATCGAGCAGGTTGCGCAGCATGATGCGTTCGACCGGCGAGAGATCGAGCGCGTTGGGCGCATCGTCCTCATGGTCTTCGATCGCCTCCTCGATCTGGTCGCGGAGCGTCGGTTCGGAGCCTTCGCCGAAGAGCATCTGGCGCAGGCCGGACCACAGATTCCCGCCGTTGCCGGCGGGGCTTCTACTGTAATCGTCGGGCATGACGGTGTGCGGGAACCCCTGTTCGTTGTGAAACCGATTCTAGCGGGTGGGGAGGGGCTGAGTCGAGACGGATAAAGAAGAACCGTTCGCACTGAGCCTGTCGAAGTGCCGTTCTTCTTTTCGACGCCCGAAGACGAAAGGGCAGGGCTTCGACAGGCTCAGCCCGGACGGCGGGGCGTCAATCCTCCACCGGATAGGGATCGGCGATCCCCAGGCTCGCCAGCGCCTCGCGTTCGGCCTGCTCCATCTCCTCGGCGTCCTGATCGGTCATGTGGTCGTAGCCGAGCAGGTGGAAGGTGCCATGGACGACGAGGTGCGTCGCGTGCGCCTCGACGCTCACGCCCTTCTCCTCCGCCTCCCGCACGCAGACGCCGTGGGCGAGAACGATGTCGCCGAGCAGCACCTCGCCATCGTCGGAATTCTGGTCGATCGCGTCGAGCAGGTCCTCCTGCACCATCGGGAAGGAGAGGACGTTGGTCGGCTTGTCCTTCTGCCGATAGTCGCGGTTGAGCGCGTGCACCTCCTCGTCGGAGGTGAACTTCACCGATACTTCAACGACTACCGGCTCGGTCAGGAAGCGCGCGTCGGGTGAGTGCTGGATCGCGGCGCGCACCGCCTTGTCGGCGATCGCCTGCCAGCGATCGGATTCGGGCCAGCCTTCGGCATCGGTTTCAACTTGCAGCAAGGTCAAACTTTCCGGCTATCTTGCAGACGCCGCGTGGCGCTGAGGCGATCGGCAATCGCTTGCACAATGGGATGATCCGGATTTGGCAGCCCGGTTGCGAGCAAGATCCCGTCTCGGACAAGATTTTTAAGGATTTCTCCCCGGCGAAGCATCTTTTGCTTAGCTTTGAGTTTTGGAGTGTCCTTTTCAACACCAAGTTGTAAAATCAATTCGTGCTGAGTTAAATTTAGTTCCTTTGAGCGATTGTTTGCTGCGCGCATCTTTTTGGTAAAGACAGAATCGCCGCTCGGGCCGCTTATCGTTACGGCGTGTTTCTTCTTGTTCTTTTTTTTCTTGAACGGGGCCGCTGCTCTATATTCCGGCCGAGGGAAGTCAGTCCAGTCCGACCACCGAGCGCCAAACCCGATAATCGTTCCGCCCCCCAGATAGCTGCCCCTTGCCATCGATTAATACCTTATCATTCAGGTTAGCCGTTATCCGGCCCCTCATAGGCCTCGACGATCTTGCCGACCAGCGGGTGGCGCACGACGTCGCCCGCGCCGAAGCGGATCATCGCGATGCCGCGGATATCTTCCAGCTTGGCCACCGCATCCGCCAGGCCCGATTTGCCGATGTCCGGCAAATCCACCTGCCGGGGATCGCCGCACACCACCATGCGGCTGTTCTGGCCGAAGCGGGTGAGGAACATCTTCATCTGCGCGGGCGTGGTGTTCTGCGCCTCATCGAGGATGATGAAGGCGTCGCTGAGCGTCCGGCCGCGCATGAAGGCGATCGGCGCGATCTCGATCTCGCCGGACGCGATCCGCCGCTCGACCTGCTCAGCCGGCAGCATGTCGTAGAGCGCGTCGTAGAGCGGGCGGAGATAGGGATCGACCTTCTCCTTCATGTCGCCGGGCAGGAAGCCGAGCCGCTCGCCGGCTTCCACCGCCGGGCGCGACAGGATCAGGCGATCGACCTGCCCCTGCATCAGCATCTGCACCGCCTGCGCGACGGCCACATAGGTCTTGCCGGTGCCCGCCGGCCCCAGCGCGAAGACGATCTCGTCGCGGGCCAGCGCCTCCATGTAGCGGATCTGCGTGGCGGAGCGCGGAACGATCGTCTTCTTGCGGGTGCGGATTATCACCGCCGGCGGCTGGCTGACGTCCTGCCGGATGATGCCTTCCAGCACGGGTTCGTTCGACATCGCGATCACCGCCTCCACGGCGCCGGCATCGATTTCCTGCCCCTGCGCGATGCGGTTGTAGAGGCCGGTCAGCACGTCGCGTGCGCGGCCGATCGAGTCGGCGAAACCCTCGATCACCAGCTTGTTGCCGCGCGCCGAGATGTAGACGCCGAGTCGGCTCTCGATCGCGATCAGATTCTGATCGAACTCTCCGAAGAGGCGGCCCAGCAACTGGGGCTTGTCGAACACCACTTCGATGCGGGCCTTGTCTCCGGCCTGCGCGGGTACGGGCTTGCGGCTCATCCGATCCTTTCGAGATTCGAGTCTCTGAACGGAAGGTGAGCCGAGCGTGTGACAATTGCTAGTGGCTTCGCGATGCTCCGTGCGGACGCCGACGCGCGATGCATGGAAAGCACACTGGTGGTGGCTTGCAGGAATGGCGTCCCCAGGCGGTGGGCTGGACGGGGACCGCCTGGGGCGCCTGCCATCTATCGTGACGCCACGATGATGGGATCCTGGGTCGATGCCAGCCGATCGCCCGAAAGCCGCTGGGTTATCGCGGCGTTTGCAACTTCGGCATCGTGCCGAAGCGAGGCGATCATCTGGCTGCGGCTCCGGTCGTCCCGCGCGAGCACGACCCAGGCTTCCACCTTCTGACCGGTGGCGATTCCCTCCGGAAGCGGGTGAAGCCCGGACAGCCGATGCACGGCGCGCAGGGCGGCGCGATCGATCGTGCGCGAGCCGGAACCATGGGACAGCGTCACGTTTCCGGGGACGCCCGCGTCTGTGCACTGGAAGGAGACGCGAACGATACCCTGATCGTAATCGGCCGCACCGATCGGTCGCGGATATTCGATACCGGCATCGAGCTTCCGCCCGACCCGGCCGGACCATTGGGAGATCGTCTCATGGCCGGCGGTCACGGTGATCGCGTTTCCGGCCGCAGGATCGGGCGATCGCGCCGCCGCGGTTCCGACCGGCGTCAACATTGAAGCGCAAATCAATGCGCAAAACCCTGTTTTGGTGACCATCACATCCTCCGCTCGTTCGATGAGCCTCGGGCAGCTGCCTCGCATCGTGACGACGATGCGGGCGAAGCGACGAGCTTCCGGGCGACTGTGGGCTAGCAGAGTGTCTTAAAATGGGAGACTGGTAAAATTTCATATCAAATATTGAGTCTTTTATAAAATATTATGCTTCCTTTGGAGGGCGGAACTGGCCTGTTCCAAAATGTGACAGGAATCGTGTCGAATCTGCAATATATCTGAAATGAAGAACGACTGGGCGCAACTGGGGGGCGTCCCGCGCTCCGCCTCGATGGCGGAGGCGCGAGTTGCCTGTGGGACACGTCCGTCCATATTCGGCGAGAATGTAGCCGTATCGATGGCTATTTTGGATCGATCACCGGCCCGTACCGACATTGTAGCGTACGATCACGGGTTTCTCACAACCGTCCACGGAGTGAATGACCGTCAGGATTTCGTTAGCCGGCGGCAGCTGATCCAGTCGACGGAAACCGCCCGAATTCGGCTTAGCGGTGGCATAATCGATGCCGTGGTTCAGGCAATCCTTGCCGGGTCCGGATCGCTCGACGGGCGGGGAGGCGGCGAGCAGGAGCAGGGCAGGCGGGACGACGAGGACGCGACGCATGAGCGATCTCCCGAACTGAACCTGGTCCTTGTAGCAGATCAGGCGGCTGTGCGCACTCGCTCGACCGCGCCGAGGCTGTTCGGGCCGGCGGCGGTGATCTCGACCTCGACCATCGTGCCGATCGCCGCATCGGTCTGCAGATGCACCGATTGCAGCCAGGGCGATTTGCCGAGCATCTGGCCGGGCAGCTTCCCCTTGCGCTCGATCAGCACCTGCGTGCGGGCGCCGACGGTGGCGCGGTTGAACGCGTGCTGCTGCGCGTTGAGCAGAGCCTGCAAGCGCTGGAGCCGCTCGTCCATCACCTCCGGTGCGATCTGATCCTCCATCGAGGCCGCCGGCGTGCCGGGGCGGGGGCTGTATTTGAAGCTGAACGCCTGCGCGTGGCCGATCCGATCGACCAGATCGAGCGTCTCCTGAAATTCCGCCTCCGTCTCGCCAGGGAAGCCGACGATGAAATCGCCCGACAGCGCGATATCCGGCCGCGCGGCGCGCACGCGATCGATGATGCGCAGATAGGAATCGCGGCTATGGCTTCGGTTCATCGCTTTCAGGATGCGATCGGAGCCGGCCTGCACGGGCAGATGCAGGAAGGGCATCAGCGCCTCCACGTCGCGATGCGCGTCGATGAGGCCCTGCGTCATGTCGTTCGGGTGGCTCGTCGTGTAGCGGATGCGATCGAGGCCGGACAGCCTGTCCAGCGCGCGGATCAGCCCGTCGAGGCCCTGCACGGCGCCGGCATGATCCTCGCCGCTCCACGCGTTGACGTTCTGCCCTAGCAGGGTGATCTCGCGCGCGCCGGCATCGATGAGCGCCTTGGCCTCATCGACGATCTCGCCCCACGGCCGTGAGATTTCCGCGCCGCGCGTATAAGGGACGACGCAGTAGGTGCAGAATTTGTCGCAGCCTTCCTGCACCGTCAGGAAGGCGGTCGGGCCGACCTTGCGACGGGCGGGCAGCGCGCCGAACTTGGCGATGGCTGGCATGTCGGTATCGAGCGCGCTTTTCCCGGCCGCCGCGTCCGCCACCAGCTCCGGCAGGCGGTGATAGGCCTGCGGGCCGACGACGATGTCCACCGCCTTCGCCCGGTTCGGGATTTCGGCTCCCTCGGCCTGCGCCACGCAGCCGGCGACGGCGATCAGCGGCTTGTCCCGGCCGTCCTCGCGGGCGTCCTTCACGATGCGGCCGATGTCCGAATAGACCTTCTCGGCCGCTTTCTCGCGGATGTGACAGGTGTTGAGCACGACGAGGTCGGCAGCCTCGTTTTCGCCCGCTGCCGACATGCCCTGCGCGGCCAGCAGTTCGGCCATGCGCTCGCCGTCATAGACGTTCATCTGGCAGCCGAAGGACTTGACCGCGAAGGTCTGGGGAGCGGATCGAGCGCCATGGTCGGGTTTGGGGGACATGGCGCGCGCCTATACAGCGAGCGGGGCGGACTCGCCAAGCGCCGTGCAGATCTCCTCGCGCGCGGCGGTGGTGAGTTGCTTGCGATCGGGCATGGCGGCCGGGTCTATCGGTGCCAGGAATCGCAGAACGACCCTGCGGCGGCCCGGCATCGCGAGTATCCGCATCACCTCGGCACCGGTGCCGTTCTCGTCCGGCCACGCGATGGCGCGTGTCTCGCTCCCGAAATCGAGCGCGAGCGGCTGGAGCCGGATGCCCGGCTGCGGCGGCAGCAGCGCGGCGAGCAGCGAGGCGCGGAAAGGGCCGACGCAGGTGCCCGGCCCGGTGCCGCCTTCCGGGAACAGGGTGACAGGCTTGCCTTCCACCAGTGCGGTGCGGACCCGCTCGGCCTGCTCGTGCACTTTGCCGCGCTCGGTACGCGCGACATAGACGGTGTCGTTGAGGCCGGCGAGCCAGCCGAGGCCAGGCGTGTCGCGCACCTCGTCCTTGGCGATGAAGCGGCTACCCGTCGCGCCGGCGATGATGACGATATCGAGCCAGCTGAGATGGTTGGCGACATACAGGGCATCACGGGACAGCGGCCGCCCCTCGATGCGGACGTCCACGCCCGCCGCCCACGCCGTGCGGCGCAGGAACAGGCGGGGCCAGGGAGACGACAGCCGGGCGAGCCGCCACAGGCCATGAAGCGCGAGATGGACGACCAGCAGCGCGAGGATCAGCGCCAACCGGCCCCGTGCGCGCATCGACAGGAATCAGTCCTTGCGGCCGAGCGGCACGCCGTAAAGTTCCATGCGGTGATCGACCAGGCGGAAGCCCAGTTTCTCGGCGATCTTCTTCTGGAGCAGTTCCAGTTCCTCATCGACGAACTCGATCACCACGCCGGTTTCGACGTTGATCAGGTGGTCGTGATGGGTTTCGGGCGCGGCCTCGTAGCGCGAACGGCCGTCACCGAAATCGTGGCGATCGAGGATGCCGGCCTCCTCGAACAGACGCACGGTGCGGTACACCGTGGCGATCGAAATGCCGGGATCGATTGCGGAGGAGCGACGGTGGACCTCCTCGACATCGGGATGGTCCTCGGCCTCGGACAGAACGCGCGCGATGACGCGACGCTGCTCGGTGATACGGAGGCCCTTCTCGGCGCAGAGCGCCTCAAGATCGATCTTGCGCATGGACCGTCATGTAGGCGGTGATGCGCCGTACGGGAAGCGCGAAACGCTCGCACTTCCCGCGACATTGCGCCTTATTTGCCGCGGCGGCGACGCGTGCCGAGGCCGATCTTCTTCGCCAGGCTGCGGCGCTGCTCGGCATAATTGGGGGCGACCATCGGGTAGTCGGCCGGCAGGTTCCACTTCGCGCGATACTGCTCGGGCGTGAGGTTATAGTGCGTCATCAGATGCCGCTTGAGCATCTTCAGCTTCTTCCCGTCTTCCAGGCAGACGATATAGTCGGGCTTCACCGATGCGCGAACCGACACGGCCGGCTCCTGCTTCACCTCCGGCTCGGGCGCCGTCGTGCCGAGCTGCGTGAGCGCGCTGTGCACGTTCTGGATCAACCCCGGTACATCATTGACCGCAACGCTGTTGTTGCTGACATGCGCCGAAACGATGTCCGCGGTGAGGGTGATCAGGGTTTCGGTCATGTCGAGCACGTCGCTCATGGGGATGCACCTCATACAATAGGGACGTTACACTCCCGTCCCCTGGGGATGATTGATACCGCTCTGTCGCATGATTATCGAAAGTGCAAGCTCTTCTGCGTTAACTCTTTTGCACTTGGAACATTACAATCGACAAGCCAGCGTGATTGCGTCGAAAGACGATCCGTCATGGCCGCGATAATAACGTTTACGGCGGCCAATCTCGTGAAAACCTGCACGTTCGTATAGAATTGCGGCGGGGTTGCCGTCGCGCATTTCCAGATGCAGGCGTGTCGCGCCGCGTGAGCGCGCCTCGTTCGCAACGGCGTCCAGTAACATGCGCCCGATCCCGAACCGGCGATGATCCGGCTGTACGGCCAGCAGCAGCAGCTCTGCCTCGTCGAGCACGCCGCGCGAAAGAGCGAAGCCGGCGGCCTGACCGTCGCGGCGGGCGAGCAGCAGCCACACACCGCCCAGCCCCATGATCCCAGCGCACTGGCTGCGGGTCCACGCCTCCCCGAACGCCGGATCGAAGGCGAGGTGCATGGTGGCCATCACCTCGTCCAGATCGACGGCCGTGCCTTCGACCAGTTCGGTCTGCGATGTGGGGAGTGTGTTCATGCGGCCTTGGGCTTCGCATCCGGCGGGCGGCCGTAGATCGGGCGGGGCGGCAGATCGGCAAAGGCAGGCGGCAGCAGGGCGGCCGATGCGCCATCGGGCAGGGCCGCGATCGCCTCACCGCGGCCCCGCGCCTCGACGAGCACGGCGGCGCCCGATCCGACCACCACCGCCTCCGGCGCGAAGCGGCCCGCCTCGCCCGGCGCGAGCGACACCAAATCGCTTGCCTCCGCGAATGGCTGGGCGCGGAAACGCTGGACGAACAGTTCGCCATGGCCGCCGGTCAGCGCTACCGCACAGGCCTCCAGCGCGGGATCGGCGGCAAAGCGGGCCGCAGCGACGAGCGCCATCGACGAGCAGCCGCGAACCGGCACCGACCAGCCCATCCCCATGCCGATCGCGGCAGCGAGGCCGACGCGCACGCCCGTGAAGCTGCCCGGCCCGCAATCGACCAGGATCGCGTCCGGCACGACGCCGCCTGCATCCTTGAGCAAGGCATCGACCATCGGCACCAGCCGCTCGGCATGGCCGCGCCCGACTTCTTCGGACACGGCGAGCCGCACCGTCCCGCCGTCGATCAGCGCGGCGGAACAGGCGGCGGTGGCAGTGTCGATCGCCAGGATCATGCGCTCAGACGATGCTGTTGGTCTCGTCGAAGTCAAGCCGAGGCAGACGATCGAAGATCGAGGCAGGGTCGCCGTGACCGATCGTCGCGATGAAATTGGACTTGATGTTGGTGCCGGCGAAGAAGGCTTCGTCGACCTTGTCGTTGTCGAAGCCCGACATCGGGCCGACGTCGAAGCCGAGCGCGCGCGCCGCGAGGATCAGATAGGCACCCTGCAGCGACGAATTGCGGAAAGCCGAGCTTTCGATCAGCGGCCGGTTGCCCTCGAACCAGGCCTTGGCGTTGGTATGCGGAAACACCTTCGCCAGAGTTTCGGGGAAATCGTGGTCCATGCCGATGATCGCGGTCACGGGCGCGCCCAGCACCTTTTTCTCGTTGTTCGCCGATACCAGCGTGGACAGCTTCTGCTTCGCCTCGGAGGACTTCACCCAGACGATCCGCATCGGCTGCTGGTTGGCGGCGGTCGGCCCCATCTTGGCGAGATCGTAGATCGCCTGCAGATCGGCATCGCTCACCGCATCGGCCGCGTAGCCATTATAGCTGCGCGCGGTGCGGAAGATCAGGTCGAGGCCAGCCTCGTCGAGCGTCTTGGTCATGAAAATCCCCTTGGGCGTGCGGATCAGACGGCGCGGACGTCGGTCACTTCCGGCACATAGTGCTTCAGAAGCTGCTCGATGCCCTGCTTCAGCGTCGCGGTCGAGGATGGGCAGCCCGAGCAGGCACCGTGCATCGCAAGAAACACCGTGCCCTTCTGGAAGCCGCGATAGACGATGTCGCCGCCATCGCGCGCCACGGCGGGGCGGACGCGCGTATCGATCAGATCCTTGATCTGGTCGACGATGTCGGCATCCTCCGGATCGGAGGGCAATTCCTCATCGGCGGCAACGTCGATACCGTTGTGCGCGGATGCGCGGAACAGCGGCGCGCCGCCGGCGAAATGATCGAGCAGAACGCCCAGCACCTGTGGCTTGGCATCGCGCCAGTCGCCACCGGCGCCGATCGTGACCGAGATGAAATCGCGGCCGAAGAACACGCCCTCGACATCGCCGAGCGAGAACAGCGCCTCCGCCAGCGGCGATGCCTCCGCCTCTTCGGGGTCGGCGAAATCGCGGGTGCCCGCGTCCATCACGACCTGGCCGGGCAGGAACTTGAGCGTCGACGGGTTGGGCGTCGTTTCGGTCTCGATGAGCATGGCGCCCACTTGGGGCCGATGCGGCCGGTGCGCAAGCCTTCGTCCATCGAAAAGCGAAACGCCGCCCCGCACGGAGCGGAGCGGCGTTGGCGTCGATTATGAAGCGTGTCAGCTGCGCGAGGTGCTGAAAGCCGGGCGGAAACCGGTCTTCGTCACGCGCTGCGGCCGGTAGATGACCTGCTCGGCCGGCGCCGGGCGGGCGATCGTCTGCGGCTGTTCGGCCTTTGCCATCGCTGGCGCCATCGCGGGCTGCGGCATCGCGCCAGCGTCCGCCGCGGCCCGCTCGCGCTTATCGAAGAAGGCGGCGCGCTTCAGGCGGGTCTTCAGCGACAGTGAGGGGTTGTCGGGCGTCGGGCCGCGGAAGGCGGCCTGCGCATGACGGCCGTAATGCGAGATGTCGAAGCCCTCGGGAAGATGCTCGCTGGCGACGGGCGCCGACATCGGGGCGACCGGGACGGGGGCCGGCGCAACGGCGACGGGCGCCATCGCGACCGGTTCGGCCGTCGCGGTCGTTTCCGGCTCGTAGGCATAGGACATCTCTTCCTCGTCCTCGCGGCGCTTGCGGCGCATCAGCGCATAGCCGCCACCGGCGAGCAGGATGATGCCGAGGCCACCGGCGCCCGCGATCATCAGCGTCTCGTCCACATTACCCTGTGCGACGGGCGCCGGAGCGGTTGCCTTCGGCGCGGCCGGGACTGGCTGCGCGACCGGCGTCGGCGGCACGGCCGCAACGGGGGCGAGCGTCTTCGGCGTCGTCACCGGAACGGACGGCGGCGCGGACTCCGTAACCTTCGGGGCCGCCTCGGTCTTCGGGGCGGTGCGATGGGTAGCAGCCTTCGGCGCAGGCTTGGCAGCCGGGGTGCTGGACGCGTCGGCGCTGTCGTCGGCTACATGCACAACCGGCGTCGATTGCGTCGCCATCGGCGCGGGCGACGGTGCCGCGGCGGGAGCCGACACCATCGGGATGGCGGTATCCGTCGCGGCGGCTGGGGCCGGCGTCGTATCGGGCGCCACGCTGGGGGCGGTCGTCACGGCCGGCGCAGCGGGCGGGGTGATCGTAACCGGCGCAGGCGCGGCGGCCGGATCGCTGCTCTGCGCGAACGCGGGGGTGGCGGAAAGGGCCAGGACAGCGGCAATCGCGGTCGAGCCCAGGCGAAGCATGGTCTGGTCGTAGCTCATGCACGATCCAACCTTCCGTCAGCGTAAAGAGCTTCATTGGCTGCGGTGAGAAGAAGATAATTTTCGATGAGTTGAAAACTTGCGCTCTGCAATGAATTGCCGATTAACGGCGATGTAGTGTCAAGTTAATCTCGAGATGTCGGCGGAACTCAAGCCGGTCGTGAGAGTATCAAATGGATTAGCGGTTTGCCGCTGCTTCCACCTTGCGGACGCTTTGTTCCCAGAGTGCGATATTGTCCTGCGCTTCCTTGACGAAGGCGGAGCGCCGGATACCGCCAAGGAAGAGATCGGCGACCAGCCTGCCGGGTTGGCGCAGCGGGCGCTCGAACTGCACCAGCAACACGATGCGCGTGCCATCCGTATCGTTCCACACCTCATGCTCGTAGGTGTCGTCGAACACGAGCGTCTCGCCTTCCGACCAGCCGACGGTCTCGGGACCGACATTCATGCGCACCGATCCGTCGGATGGCACCTGCAGGCCGAGATGGCAGGTCATCAGGCCTTTGGTGACACCCCGATGGGCCGGGATGTGCGTACCGGGCCGCAGGATGGAGAAGAAGCCGCTGTTGAGGCCCGGCACCTGCGCCAGCACCGCCGCCGTTCTGGGGCAACGCGCAATATTCTCTTCGATCCGTGCGCCATAGCCGATCAGGAAGAAGCTGCGCCACTTGTCGTCCTCGGCGATGCGGGCATGATCGGGCGATACCGCGCGTAGTGCCGGCACGGCATTCTGGTCGCGGGTGACGGCGAGTGCCTCCTCGCGGATCGCCTGCCAATTGTCGCGCAATATCCGTGTCCAGGGAAAGACAGCGGAATCGAGCACCGGATCGTTCGGCACGCGCGAAGAGCGCGCCACGATGGCATCTACATAACGGCGGATCTTCTTGCCCGCGCGCAGGATGAAGGGGCGCTTCGGCACGGCGGACGCCGGGTGAAGGACTGTCGCATCGACGTGCGCGATTCGGGTCATGTCGTTCACGGGATTGTCCTCCCAATCTGCCGGCGAAACGCGCTGCTGGATTGACAGTTCCATTTCAAAAAGCAACTTACAACATGGTCATGTTGCTTTTTGCAACGCAACACGCCATATGGCCCGCGCGTCGATGGCTTCAAGCCATGGACCGGTGCCGCGTGAAACGCGCCGCCCCGAGACAGGGGTGGATCGAGCAGCCGGTCCCAGCGCGACGCTTGCCTGAGGGCTGCCCCTTTTCACGCGGGTCGTCATCGAACCCGCTGCCGCGCCCCCGGTCCGTCCGGGGCTGCGTGCGGCCATGCATATGGATTGACCATCTTGACTCAATTTTCCGACCTCGGCCTCGCCGCGCCCATCCAGTCTGCGCTCGATTCCGAAGGCTATGTGACGCCGACACCGATCCAGGCACAGTCGATCCCGCCGTTGCTCCAGGGCCGCGACCTGCTCGGCATCGCCCAGACCGGCACCGGCAAGACCGCCGCTTTCTCGCTGCCGGCGCTCCACCATCTCTCCGCTTCGCCGAAACGTGCGCTGCCGCAGACCTGCCGTATGCTGGTGCTGGCGCCGACCCGCGAGCTCGCCTCGCAGATCGCGGACTCGATGCGTGCTTATGGCAAGAACCTGAAGCTGTCGGTCGCGACCGTGTTCGGCGGCGTGCCCGTCGGCCGTCAGATCCGGCAGATGCAAATCGGCGTCGACATCCTCGTCGCCACGCCGGGCCGCCTGCTCGACCTGATCGATCAGCGCGCGCTGTCGCTCCGCAACGTCGAGATCTTCGTGCTCGACGAGGCCGATCAGATGCTCGACCTCGGGTTCATTCACGCGCTTAAGCGCATCGTGCCGTTGCTCCCGAAGCAGCGCCAGTCGCTGTTCTTCTCGGCGACCATGCCCAAGACGATCGGCGAGCTCGCCGACAAGTTCCTCACCGATCCGGTGAAGGTCGCGGTGGCGCCGGTCTCGTCGACCGCCGAGCGCGTCGATCAGTATCTCACCTACGTCAACCAGAACGAGAAGCAGGCGCTGCTGACGCTGAAGCTGCGCGAGCTGGAGATCGGCCGCGCGCTGGTGTTCAGCCGCACCAAGCATGGCGCCGACCGCATCGTCCGTCACCTCGGCGCGGCGGGCATCAATGCGTCCGCGATCCACGGCAACAAGAGCCAGCCGCAGCGCGAGAAGGCGCTCTCCGCCTTCCGTGACGGCTCGGCGCCGATCCTCGTCGCCACCGACATCGCCGCGCGCGGCATCGACGTCGACGGCGTGACCCATGTGTTCAACTTCGACATCCCGGACGTGCCGGAACAATATGTCCACCGCATCGGCCGCACCGCGCGCGCCGGCGCCTCGGGCATGGCGATGGCCTTCGTATCGCCGGACGAGCGCAACAACATGCGCGACGTGACCAGGCTCACCAAGGTCCACCCGACCGAGCTGCCGCTGCCCGAGAATTTCGTCGTGGAGCTGAAGCGGCTGCCGCTGCCCAAGATGGCCACCAAGGATGATCGCGAGCGTGATGCGCTGGGTTCGCGCGGCCGTAACGACGGTCGCGGCGGTGGCCGTGGCCGTCCGCAGCACGGCCAGATCCATCGCGGCGGCACCAACCGCGAAACCTCGCGCGACGCCTCGCCGCGCGGCCCGGTCGCCAACCCGCTGGGCGGACGCGGCCATCCCGGCCCGCAGCGCTCCAACTGGAGCCCGGTCGACGCCAACCGCCCCGATCGCGGCGAACGCCCGCAGCGGGCGGACGGCAACCGTCCGGATCGTGGCGAGCGCGCCGGTTCCGGCGACCGTTCGCAGCGCCCCGGCGGGGGTAATGGCGGCAATGGCCGTCGTCGCGGCGGCCGCGGTCGCGGCGGCAACGGCGGTGGTCAGCCCCGCGCACAGCAAGGCTGATGTTCCTGGCCCTCTCCCGCATGGCGGGGGAGGGCGAGCGGGTCAGTGTTTCCGCATTCCCCGGACACGGTGCCAGACATAGAAGGCGCCCGCCGCGACGATCGCCACGACCACCACGATGTCGAGCTTCGACATGATGGCGTGCAGCCGCGGATCGTTGTTCCACGCGGCACCGAGGTGCTTGCCGATCAGCGCCAGCGCGTAGCAGAACGGCCAGCTGCCGATGAACGTGTAGATGTGGAATCGCCACAAGTTCATCCGTGCCATACCGGCGGGGAAGGCGATGAAGCTGCGGATCACCGGCAGCATTCGCCCGATCAGGATC
Organism: Sphingomonas oryzagri; assembly: GCF_029906645.1. Classification (NCBI taxonomy): domain Bacteria; kingdom Pseudomonadati; phylum Pseudomonadota; class Alphaproteobacteria; order Sphingomonadales; family Sphingomonadaceae; genus Sphingomonas; species Sphingomonas oryzagri. The sequence goes on along the minus strand of NZ_JARYGZ010000001.1, from coordinate 1,985,442 downwards.
GAAAAGCTGCCGAACCGCTCGAAGAAGCGCTCCGCCTTGTTCAGCTCGTCCTCGCCGATCAACACCCATTTGCCCCAGCGCAGGATGAAGGCGCGGCCGCCATATTGCCCTGCCCAGTAAGCTGGAATCGAGCCTAGGTTGCAGCCGATCGCGCCCGCCGTAGCGACCCAGAACAGGTTCAACTCGCCGGTAGAAACCAGATAGCCGGCGAACGGCATGATCACTTCGGAGGGGAGCGGGATGCAGGCGCTCTCGATCGCCATCAGCAGCGCGACGCCGCCATAGCCCATCGCGGAGATCACGGAGATGATCCACGTCGCGACGTGGGCGAGGATGTTGTGCATGACGGCCGCGATCCTTGGGCGAGCGCGTTGGCTTTGTCTAGGCGGGTTCGGCGCCTAGGCCGGTTCGGCGATCGGCGGCTTGGGCGCGGCGCGGGCGAGCAGCACGCCGCCCAGCGCCAGCGCGAAGCCTGTGATCTGCACGGGGCCTAGCTTCTCGCCGAACAGCAGCCACGCTTCGACTGCCGCCAGCATCGGCACCAGCAGCAGCAGCGCCGAGACGCGCGTCGCGCCCTGGTGGCGGACCATCCAGACGAGCAGCGACAGGCCGGCGGCGGACAGCGCCAGCACCGACCAGGCGAGGCCTAACCACAGGATCGGCACCGGCTCCCAGCGATATTGCCCGATCGCCAGCGTCGCGAGGATCGCCACGACCGCGCCGCCCGCATTTTGGACCGCGCCGGACACTCGGATCGGATCGCTGGCGAGTGCGCCGCGCTGGATCATCGTACCGGCGGTCATCCCCAGGATCGCGGTGACGGCGGCGACGGCGCCCCACACGTCCACCGATCCGACGCCGCTCTTCATCAGCGTCGGCGCCAGAACGCAGCCGACACCTGCAATCGCGACGGCGAGGCCCAGCCAGCCGCGTGCGGCGAGCCGCTCATGCAGGAACAGGAAGCTCGCCACCGCCACCATCAGCGGCTGCAGCGCGCCGAGCAGCGACATGATCCCGGCGGGCATCCCGCGCGACACCGCCCACCAGCTCAGGCACAGATAGAAACCATGGAGCATCGCGCCCGCCAGCAGATGCAGCCCCAGCCGCTTCCCGCGCGGAACCGCCTCACGCGCGGCCAGCGCGGCGCCGCCCAGCAGCAGAGTGGTCAGCGCCAGTCGCGCCGCCAGGAACAGCTCCGGTGACACGAACGGGATGACCGCGCGCGCGACGATGAAGCCGGTCGACCAGATCAGGACGAAGAGGATCGGTGCTGCAAGTGCGAACATGGCCGCGCTCTTGCGGGAGCGCGGCCACGATGTCGAGCGGATTGCCCGAAAGGATTAGCTTGGGCGACCCAAGCTACAGAATGTAGCGGCTGAGATCGGTGTTCTTCGCCACCCCTGCCAATTGTCCTTCGACATAGGCGGCGTCGATCGTGAGCGTCTCGCCCTTGCGATCCTCGGCGTCGAAGCTCACTTCCTCCAGCAGCTTTTCCATCACCGTCTGAAGGCGGCGGGCGCCGATATTCTCCACCGTCTCGTTCACCTGCGCGGCGATCTTGGCGATGGCGCGGATACCGTCGTCGGTGAAGGAGATGGTCACGCCCTCGGTGCCGATCAGCCCGACATATTGCTGGGTGAGCGACGCGCGCGTGTCGGTGAGGATCGAGACGAAATCCTCCTCGGTCAGCGCCTTCAGCTCGACGCGGATGGGGAGGCGGCCCTGCAGTTCGGGCAGCATGTCGCTGGGCTTGGCGACGTGGAAGGCGCCGGATGCTATGAAGAGGACGTGGTCGGTCTTCATCGGGCCGTACTTCGTGGCGACGGTCGTGCCCTCGATCAGCGGCAGCAGGTCGCGCTGCACGCCTTCGCGGCTGACCGAGCCGCCGCGCACGTCGCTGACCGCGATCTTGTCGATCTCGTCGAGGAAGACGATGCCGTTGGCCTCGGCGTCGGTGAGCGCGGCGCGGTTGAGGTCGTCGCTGTCGAGGCGCTTGTCGCTCTCTTCCTCGACCAGCTTCTTCCACGCATCGTGGACGGCGAGCTTGCGGCGCTTGACCGGCTTGTTGCCGCCGAACGCCTTGCCCATCATGTCGGAGAGGTTGATCATGCCGACCTGCCCGCCCATGCCGGGGATCTCGAACGGGGTCTGCGGCTGATCCTCCAGCTCCAGCTCGATCTCCTTGTCGTTGAGCGTGCCGTCGCGGAAGCGCTGGGTGAAGGCGATGCGTGTCGCCTCCGAGGCATCCTTGCCGACCAGCGCGACGAGCAGGCGGTCGAGCGCGGCCTCCTCGGCCTTGTCCTTCACCGCGACGCGGCGGCGCTCGCGCTCCAGCCGGATCGCCTCCTCGACGAGATCGCGCGCGATCTGCTCGACGTCGCGGCCGACATAGCCGACCTCGGTGAACTTGGTGGCCTCCACCTTCACGAAGGGCGCGTCGGCGAGCTTCGCCAAGCGGCGGCTGATCTCGGTCTTGCCGCAGCCGGTGGGGCCGATCATCAGGATGTTCTTGGGGCTGACCTCGTCGCGCAGGTCGGCGCCAAGGCGCTGGCGGCGCCAGCGGTTGCGGAGCGCCACCGCGACGGCGCGCTTGGCGTCGGCCTGGCCGATGATGTGCTCGTCGAGCGCCTTGACGATGGCTTTCGGGGTGAGGGCGTCGTTCATTTCGTTCCTTCTCCCCTCCCTGAAAGGGAGGGGCCGGGGGTGGGGTCGTATGGGGCGGGAGCTAAGCGATACGGAAGCGAACCCACCCCAAACCCCTCCCTTTCAGGGAGGGGCTTCAGGTTCAGGAGGCCGAGTCCAGCGTCTCCACGGTCAGCCGGTCGTTGGTGAACACGCAGACCTCGGCGGCGATGGCCATGGCCTTGCGGCAGATCGTCTCGGCATCCGGCTCGTAATCGACCAGCGCGCGGGCGGCGGAGAGCGCATAATTGCCGCCCGAGCCGATCGCGGCGATCCCGTTTTCCGGCTCCAGCACGTCGCCGTTGCCGGTGAGGATCAACGTCACCTCCCGATCGGCGACGATCATCAGGGCTTCGAGGTTGCGGAGATATTTGTCTGTCCGCCAGTCCTTCGCCAGTTCGACGGCGGCCCGCATCAGCTGGCCGTTATGGCGCTCCAGCTTGGCCTCCAGCCGCTCGAACAGGGTGAAGGCGTCGGCGGTGGCGCCCGCGAAGCCCGCGATCACGCCGCCATCGTGTAGAGTGCGCACCTTGCGCGCATTGGGCTTCATCACGGTGTTGCCCATGGAGACCTGGCCGTCGCCGGCGATCACCACCTTGCCGCCACGCCGCACCGAAAGAATGGTGGTGCCGTGCCAGCCGATCTTGTCTTCGCTCATGAAATTCCCGCTCTTGGTTACGGTGGCGGATATGTGGTTGAGCTTCTCCGCCTGCAACACCCACCCCGTTCGCACTGAGCGAAGTCGAAGTGCGGGCCTCAGATGCTGCGCTCGCTGCCCGTCCTTCGACTTCGCTCAGGACGAACGGGTCATTCGGGCTCAGCCCGCCCCTTGAAGCCCTGCGCCACCACGTACCACTCGCTCGATTCCTTGCGGCTCGCCGGCGGCTTGGCATGCTTCACCGTCGTGAAATTACGCTTCAGTTCCGCCACCAGCGCATTGTCCGCGCCGCCCGCGAGCACCTTGGCGACGAAGGTGCCACCCTTGCGCAGCACCTCGGTCGCGAACAGCGCGCCGGCTTCGACCAGCGCCATGGTGCGCAGGTGGTCGGTCTGCTGGTGGCCGACGGTGTTCGCCGCCATGTCGCTCAGCACCAGGTCCGCAAGCCCACCCAGCGCCTCGTCCAGCAGGCGCGGGGCGTCGTCGTCGAGGAAATCCATCTGGAAGATGGTGACCTCCTCGATCGGATCGACCGGCAGCAGGTCGATCCCCGCCACCTTCGCCTTGGGGCACATCTTGCGCACCACCTGCGTCCAGCCGCCCGGCGCGATGCCGAGATCGACTACCCTCTGGGCGCCTTTCAGGAAACCGAAGCGCTCGTCCAGCTCGATCAGCTTGTAGGCGGCGCGGCTGCGATAGCCCTCGGCCCGCGCCCGCTGCACATAAGGATCGTTCAGCTGGCGCTCGAGCCAGCGGGTGGATGCGGCGGTGCGGTTCCGCGCGGTCTTGACCCGCTGGCGGAGGCCAGAGCCGGTACGTTTCGTCGTCATGCCCGGCCCCCTAGCGGATATGCGCGTCGCGCGCGATCAGCGAACGCAAGATGCCCTCGCGGATGCCGCGATCGGCGACGCCGAGGCGATCCGCCGGCCAGATGTCGAGGATCGCCTCCAGGATCGCGCAGCCCGCCACCACCAGATCGGCCCGCTCGTTGCCGATGCAGGGGACGGTTGAACGCTCCGCCACCGTCATGCCGGAAAGCCGCGTGCTGATGTCGCGCATCGCCTCGGCCGGAACGACAAGCCCATCCACCGCGCGCCGGTCGTAAGCGGGCAGGCCGAGATGCAGGCTGGCGAGCGTCGTCACCGTGCCCGACGTGCCAAGCAGGCGCGGCGCAATCTCCGGCTTGGGCAGCGTCGCCGCGAAATCGGCGAAGGCACCCGCGACGCGAGACTTCATCCGGTGATAGGCGGCGAGCGCCTGCGCCGCGTCGTCGCTGCGCTTGCCGCCCTCCGCCTCGGTGAGCGACACGACGCCCCACGGCGCGGAAAACCAGTCGAGGATACGGCAGGTGCCGTCCTCGATGGTTTCGCACAGCACCAGCTCGGTCGATCCGCCGCCGATATCGAAGATCAAAGCGGGACCTTCGCCCGCCGGCAACAATGCCTGGCAGCCGAGCACTGCGAGCCGCGCTTCCTCGCCCGGACCGATCACGTCGAGCCGGATGCCGGTCTCGGCCCAGACGCGCTCGACGAAGTCGCGGCCGTTATCGGCGCGGCGGCAGGCCTCGGTCGCGACCGAGCGGACCAGCGTCACGTGCCGGCGCTTCAGCTTGTCCGCGCAGATCGACAGTGCCGCGATGGCGCGCTCGATCGCCGCGTCGGACAGCCGCCCGGACGTGGCGAGGCCCTCGCCCAGCCGCACGATTCGCGAAAAGGCGTCGATGATCGTGAAACCCTCGGGGGAGGGCCGCGCGATCAGCAGACGGCAATTGTTGGTCCCCAGATCGAGCGCCGCATAGGTGCGTCGATCACTGTCCCGCCTCGGTGGCGGGGGCTTACGGCCCTGCGAGCCGGGCCTTTGCCCGGCGCGCGGCCTGACGCTGGCGGCATCGTGCGCCATCGGCCGCTTCATCCTCATACATGTCCCGGCGGATGATCCCGCCGCTGCTTGAGAGAGAAGGTATAGGTGAGAACCGTTCGCCGCAAGGCCATCCGCCGTTGACAGCACGCCCGCACGAATCTAGATGGCCCGCCTGCCGTTGGTGCCCCGTCGTCTAAAGGTAAGACTCCGGACTCTGACTCCGTTAATCGAGGTTCGAATCCTCGCGGGGCATCCAGGCATTTCCCACGAGAAGTAGCATCGGCGGACGCATCACCCGTGCGGGGACGGTGCGCCCCGGCAATCGCCATGGCTTATCCGGCGCGGGCTTTCCTTTTGCGGCACGGCGGATAGGTTCGCAGCTCCAGAATAAGGGGTTTGTCGATGCGTTCGTTGCTCGCCTGTCTGCTTGCCACCACCATTCCTGCGTCGGCGATCGCCGTCACGCCGACCGAGCCGGTTTTCTCGCCGCAGCGTCTGTCCGGCCATATCCGCATCCTGTCATCGGACGCGTTCGAGGGACGGGGACCGGCCACGGCGGGCGAAACCAAGACGGTGGACTATCTGGAGCAGCAATTCCAGGCGGCCGGGCTGGAGCCGGGCGGCCCGCTGAAGAACGGCAGGCGCGGCTGGACGCAGGACGTGCCGTTGCTCCGATCCGAAATCGCCGGCCAGCCGGACGTTTCGATGGATATAGCCGGCATCAGGACACCGTTGACGCAAGGCAATGAGATCGCGATCCGCGCGCCGATGGACGGCGAGAAATCGGTCGCGCTCGACAAGGCGCCGCTCGTCTTCGTCGGCTACGGGGTGAAGGCGCCCGAGCGTAAGTGGGACGATTTCAAGGGCGTCGATCTCCACGGCAAGATCATGGTCGTGCTGGTCAATGATCCGGATTACGAAACCGGACAGGGCGATTTCGGCGGCAAGGCGATGACCTATTATGGCCGCTGGACCTACAAGTATGAGGAGGGCGCGCGACAGGGCGCAGCGGGCGTGATCGTGATCCACGAGACCGATCCCGCCTCCTACGGCTGGGCGACCGTGAAGAACAGCAACACCAACACCCAGTTCGACATCGTCCGCAAGAACCCGCGCGCCAGCCACACGCCGATGGAGGCGTGGATCCAGCGCGATCTGGCGGTGAAGCTGTTCCAGGCCTCCGGTCTCGATTTCGAGGCGCTGAAGAAGCAGGCGCAGACGCGTGACTTCAAGCCGGTCGAACTGAAGGCGACGATGAGCGCGCATTATGCCGCCAACGTTTCCACCATCATCTCGCACAACGTGCTGGCGCGGCTGACCGGCAAGGGCCACCCGAACGAGACGGTGATGTACACCGCGCACTGGGACCATCTCGGCGTCGGCGCGCCCGATGCGAAGGGCGATCGTATCTATAACGGCGCGGTGGACAACGGCACCGGGCAGGCGGCGCTGCTGGAGCTGGCGCGTGCCTTCGCCTCGCTGCCGCGCACCGATCGCAGCCTGGTGTTCATGGCGGTGACGGCAGAGGAGAAGGGGCTGCTCGGCTCCGAATATTATGCGTCCGACCCGGTCTATCCGCTGGCCACCACGGCGGGGGTAATCAACATGGACGCGCTCTCCGTCTCTGGCCCCGCCAAGGACTTCACCATTTCGGGCACCGCCAAGCTCGGCCTGCTCGACGACCTGATCAAGGAAGGTGCCGCCAGGGGCCGCACCTACACGCCTGATCCGCGCGTCGAGGCGGGCGGTTTCTACCGGTCGGACCATTTCTCGATGGCCAAGCGCGGCGTGCCGGCGATCAGCTTCGGCTCGGGCCGCGATCTGGTGAATGGCGGGGTCGCGCGCGGCGACGCGCTGGCCAAGGCCTATACGCGCGACAAATATCACCAGCCGGCGGACGAATGGTCGGCCGATTGGGATCTCAGCGGCATGGCGCAGGATGTCGGGCTGCTCTACGATCTCGGCCGCGATCTCGCCAATTCGCGCGAATGGCCGAACTGGTCGCAGGATAGCGAATTCCGCGCCGAGCGGGACAAGACGGTGGCGGAGCGTCGCTGATGGCCGGTGGCGGGGCGACGCGCGACGAGGGGCTGGATCGCGGCATCGGCTCCTACGCGCTCGCCACCGCCACGGTGAATGCGGTGATCGGGGCGGGCATCTTCTCGCTGCCCGCCGGCATGGCGCGGGCGGCGGGGCCGTACGCGCTCGTCGCCTATCTGCTCTGCGCGCTGGCGATGGCGGCCGTGGTGCTGTGCTTCGCGGAAGCCGGGAGCCGCGTGCCGACCTCGGGCGGGCCGTATGGCTATGTCGGCGAGGCGTTCGGGCCGATGGTGGGGCTGGTCGCCGGCATCCTCACCTGGCTCGGCTGCGTGCTGGCCGCCGGCGGGATCGCGGCGGGGCTGGCCGACGCCCTGGCCAAGCTGGTGCCGCAGTTCTCCGGGCCCGTGCCACGCCTGCTGATCATCGTCGGCGTGCTGGGCGGGCTGGCGGGCATCAACCTTCTCGGCGTGCGTACGGCCTCGCGGCTGCTCGCGGCAGGCGCTACGGTGAAACTGGTGCCGTTGCTGCTGTTCGTCGGCATCGGCCTGTTCTTCGTCGATCCGCATAATCTTTGGGCGGGCACGAAGCCCGATGCGGGTGGAATCGGCCGCGCGGTCTTGATTTCGCTCTTCACGTTTCAGGGCATGGAGACGTCGCTCGGAGCCAGCGGCGAGGTGCGCGATCCGGCCCGCACGCTCCCCCGCGCGCTGGTAGCGGCCATGGCCTTCGTGACTCTCGCGTACATGGCGATCCAGTGGGTCGCGCAGGGGTTGCTGGGCGGCGCGCTGGGGGCGTCCAAGGCGCCGCTCGCCGATGCGATGGCGCTGATCGATCCGCGCCTTGGCCTGCTGCTGCTGATCGGGACGGCGCTGTCGATGGCGATCTGGCTGGGCAGCGATCTGCTCGGTGCGCCGCGCCTGCTCTTCGCCTTCGCGCGTGACGGTTTCCTGCCCGCCCCGCTCGCGCGCCTCTCGAAGCGGCAGGTGCCCGCCAACGCCATCATCGCCCATGCGGTGATCGGTATCCTGCTGGCGACGACGGGCACGTTCGAGGAACTGGTGGTGCTCGCCGCGCTGGCGAGCTGCGCTCTCTATATCGCGGGCTGCCTTGCTGCATGGCGGCTGCGCGCCCGCGACGTGGCGCAGGCGGGCACGCCGGTGCGATTGCCGCTGCTGGGGCTGTGGGTGGTGCTGGGCGCTGGATCGATGCTTGTCGCCATCGCGCTGGGCAAGCCGGCAGAGATCGGCGGACTGATCGCGGTGATCCTCGCCTCGATGCTGCTTTATGCCGTCGTAAGGCGGTAAGGCGGGCGCGGACGGAGCGGGTCGGCTGCCGCCGCCCGGTTTATCTCGCGACATCCTTGCGGACGTCCGCGCGGCCCTCGACCGCGCCCGCCGGGTGGCGATTCCACTCCTGCAACCGCCCCGCTAATCTTTGCAATCGCCCGCGTCAAACATGACTACGGTGTCATACCGAATGGTAACGCTCATGCCTCCGATGCCGCCCCGTGATGGCCCTTTTTGCCGCCGCGGGTGAACAGCCAGCGGACCAGAACGAAGAACATCGGTACGAAGAAGATGGCGAGGCTGGTCGCGGTGATCATGCCGCCGACCACCGCCGTGCCGATCGCGACACGGCTCGCGGCGCCGGCACCCGTCGCGATGGCGAGCGGGATGACGCCGGCCACGAAGGCGAGGCTGGTCATCAGGATCGGGCGCAGGCGCAGCTTGGCGGCCTCCAGCGCGGCCTCGATCGGCGTCTTGCCCCGCTCCTCGGCGAATTCGGCGAACTCGACGATCAGGATCGCGTTCTTCGCCGATAGGCCGATCGTGGTGAGCAGGCCGACCTGGAAATAGATGTCGTTATTGAGCCCGCGCACCAGCACCGCCAGCACCGCGCCGATCACGCCGAGGGGGATCACCATCAGCACCGAGATCGGGATCGACCAGCTTTCGTACAGTGCGGCGAGGCACAGGAAGATCACGAGGATCGACAGGGCATAGAGATAAGGTGCCTGACCGGTCGACAGCCGTTCCTGATAGGAAAGGCCGGACCAGCTCGTTCCGATGCCGGGGATCTGCTCGGCCAGCTTCTGGATCTCGTCCATGGCGGCGCCGGAGCTGCTCGTCGCCGAGGCCTGCCCCTGGATTTCGTAGGAGGAGACGCCGTTGAAGCGCTGCAACGTCGAGGGCGCCTTCGTCCAGCTCGTCGTCGAGAAGGCGGAGAAGGGGGCCATGGTGCCGTTGGACGAGCGGACGTGCCAGTCGCCCAGATCCTCCGGTGACCCGCGATAGGGCGCGTCGCCCTGGATATAGACGCGCTTCACGCGGCCACGATCGATGAAGTCGTTGACGTAGGTGCCGCCGAACGCTGCCGAGAGGGTGGAATTGACGTCGGCTTGAGCGAGGCCCAGCGCGCCTACCTTGGCTTCGTCCACATCGATATGCAGGTGTGGCGTGTCTTCCAGCGAACCGAGGCGCACCGCGTCGAGCATCGGGTCCTGATTGGCCTCGGCGAGGAGCTTGTCCTTCGCCGCGGCGAAATCCTCACGGCTGAGATTGCCCTGGTTCTGGATTTCGAGCGTGAAGCCGTTGGTCTGCCCGAGACCACGGATGGCGGGCGGCAGAACCGTCAGCACGCGTGCGTCGCGAAGGCCGCCCATCGCCTTTTGGGCGCGATCGACCACCGCCTGCGCTGTGTTCTTCGATCCCTTGCGATCGTCCCACGGCTTCAGCAGCAGGAAGGCTTGGCCGGTATTGTCGCCGGTGCCGGAGAAACTGCGCCCCGTGTTGGCGAACATGTCCTGCACGTCCGGATCCTTGTGCAGGAAGTAATTCTCGGCGAACTGGCTGACCTTGTTGGTGCGATCCTGCGTGGCACCGGCGGGCAGGAAATATTGCACGATCGCCTGGCCGATGTCCTCGGTCGGCAGGAAGCCGGTGGGCAGGCGCATGAACAGGAAGCCCAGCGCCGCGACCACGGCCACGAAGGCGATCATGAACCAGCGCGTGCGCTCGATCACGTAGGCGACGCCGCTCTGATATTTCTCGACGCCCTTGTCGAACGTGCGGTTGAACCATGCGAAGAAGCGATCGGCGGTACGGGTGACCACGTTGTCGCTCTTCTCGCCGTCATGCTCGTGCTTCGCCTTCAGCAGCGTAGAGGTGAGCGCCGGCGTCAGGATCAGCGCGACGATGACGGAGAGCACCATCGAGGAGACGATGGTGATCGAGAACTGCCGGTAGATCGTGCCGGTAGATCCGCCGAAGAAGGCCATCGGCAGGAACACCGCGGACAGCACCATGGCAATGCCGATCAGCGCGCCGGAGATTTCCTCCATCGACTTGGCGGTGGCGTCATAGGGGGAAAGTTTCTCCTCCTCCATGATGCGCTCGACATTCTCGACCACCACGATCGCGTCATCGACGAGCAGGCCGATCGCCAGCACCATGCCGAACAGGGTCAGCGTGTTCACCGAATAGCCGGCCACCGCCAGGATGCCGAAGGTGCCCAGCAGCACGACGGGAACGGCGATCGCCGGGATCAGGGTGGCGCGCCAGCTCTGCAGGAAAACGAACATGACGATCACGACGAGGATGATCGCCTCGATCAGCGTCTTCTCGACCTCGGCGACCGAGAGCTTGATGAAGTCGGTGCTGTCGCGGACGTAGGCGATCTTGTAGCCCGCCGGAAAGGTGTTCGAAAGGCTTTGCACCTTCGCCCGCACCGCTTCCGCCGTCTTCAACGCATCGGCACCGGGCGCGAGGCTGACGGCAAGGCCGGCGGCCGGATGCGCGTCGTAGCGGGAGATCGAGGTATATTGCTCCTGCCCGAGTTCGACACGCGCGACGTCGCTCAGGTGGACGACCGAGCCGTCCGTCTCGGTCTTGAGGATGATGTCGCGGAATTCCTGCGCGTTGGTCAGGCGCGACTGGGCGGTAACGGTGGCGTTCAGTTCCTGCCCCGGCGCGGACGGCTGCGCGCCGATCAGGCCCGCGCCGACCTGCACGTTCTGCGCCTCGATCGCGGTGGTGACATCGGACGGCATCAACTGGTGGGCGTTCAGCTTGAACGGGTCCAGCCATATGCGCATCGCATATTGGGTGCCGAACGCATCCACCTCGCCGACGCCGTTCACGCGGCTGAGCGGATCCTGCAGCTTGGAGACGAGGAAGTCGGCGACGTCGGCGGAGGTCGACTGGTCGGAACTGTCGTAGGCGCCGACGATCATCAGGTAATCGGGTTGGCGCTTCTGGACGGTCAGGCCCTGCTGCTGCACCTGCTGGGGCAGGCGGGGCAGCGCCTGCTGCACCTTGTTCTGCACCTGCACCTGCGCGATGTCGGGGTCCGTGCCGTTGGCGAAGGTGGCGGTGATCTGGACGGTGCCGGCATCGCTGGATGTCGATTGGAAGTAGAGCAGCCCGTCGAGACCGGTCAGCTGCTGTTCGATCACCTGCGTGACTGAATCCTCCAGCACCTCGGCCGATGCCCCCGGATAGGTGGCGTTGATGCCGACCGTGGGCGGCGAGATGTCCGGATATTGTTCGATCGGCAGGCGGGTCAGTGCGCCCAGGCCGGCGAGCATGATCACGATCGCGATCACCCATGCGAAGATGGGTCGCTGGATGAAATAGCGCGAGATCATTGCGCCGCGCCCGCTCCGGACTGGCCGCCTCCGTTTTGTGGCTTCTGGTCGATCACCGCCGGGTTGTCGCTGGCCGGCATGGCGCGGACTTTCAGGCCGGGCTTGGCCTTGCTGCTGCCTTGGACGATGATCTTGTCGCCTGCCGTGATGCCGGCGGTGACCACCCACTGGCCGTTGCTGAGGCCGTTATCCGTCACCTGCTTCGACACGACCTTGCCGTCGGCGCCGACCACCAGCACGGAGGCCTGGCCCTTGGCGTCATGCGTCACCGCCGCCTCGGGCAGCAGGAAGACGTTCCGCTGCACCGCTTGGCTCACCACCGCGCGGACGTACATGCCCGGCAGCAGCAGGCCGTTGGGGTTGGGGAAGCGCGCGCGCAGCGTCACCGCGCCGGTCGAGGTATCGACCTGGACTTCGGAAAATTGCAGCGTGCCGGTGAGCGGATAGTCGGTGCCATCCTCCAGCTTCAGCTTCACGGCCGCCTTGTCCGGCATCGCGCCGCCCCTGGCGATCGCCTGGCGGAGCGCGAGCAGCTGGGTCGAGCTTTGCTGGATGTCGACGTAGATCGGATCGAGCTGGGTGATCGTGGCGAGCGCATCGGTCTGGCTCGCCGAGACCAGTGCGCCGGGGGTGACGCTTGAGCGGCTGATCCGCCCGCTGATCGGCGCGTTGACGTTGGTGTAGCGCAGGTTGATCTGGGCGGTCTGCAGGTTGGCGCGCTGCTGGACGATCGCGGCCTGCGCCTCGCCGGAAGCGGCGCGCGCGTCGGCGGCGTCCTGCTTGGCGACGGCGTTGATCTTCTCGAGATCGGTATAGCGATCCGCCTTGAGCTTCGCCGCGACGGCGGTCGCCTGCGCGGAGGCCAGCTGGCCCTGTGCCTGGCCGACGGCGGCGCGGTAGAGCGAAGGGTCGATCTGGTAGAGCGGCTGGCCCTGATGGACGATCCCGCCTTCGGTGAAGAGGCGTTTCAGGATGATGCCGGACACCTGGGGGCGCACGTCCGACACCTGATAGGCATCGGTGCGACCGGGCAGCTCGGTTGCCATTGCGGCGGTGCCGGGCTGGGCGACGATCACGCCGACGACCGGCTCGGGCTTGGGCTTGTCGTCCTTCTTGCCTCCGCAGGCGGCGAGCGCGAGCAGTGAGGCGGTGAGGAACACGGAGGCGGGGATGCGGATCGCGGACATTGGCGGCGCGCATCATATGCGGGTGTTACACGCTGATGTCAGGTCCGAAATGCCGGGCATGACCAAAAAGTAAGGAGGCGGCAGGAACTCGTCCTGCCGCCTCCATGTAACCGGCTTTCCGTCCGAAGATCAGAAGGCGAAGTTGACCGTGCCCGAGATCGCGCGCGGCGAGCCAATATAGGCGTACGGGACGCTGGTTTCCGACGTGTTGCCGCTGAAACCGCCGACATAGAGCTTATCGAACAGGTTGGTCACGTTCAGCTGCAGGTAGGTGCCGTCGTTGAGGCCGATACCCTTCAGCGACACGCGGGCGTCAAGGTCGACCAGCGTGTAGGCCGGGGTCTTCGCACCATACAGGATCGCGGTGTGCGTCGTGTTGTAGATCGGAATGTTCTGATCGTTCACGTAGCGCGGGCCGGTGCGCTTGGCCTGGATGCCGAGCGTGACCGGGCCGAAATTGCCCTGCGCACGGGCGCCGAACGTGTAGGTCGGCGAACCCGATTCACGCTTGCCAGCGGTGTTGTAGACGGTGGTCGCGGTCGCCTCGACATTGTCGAGGATCTTCGACTTCAGGTACGAACCGAACGCATAGAGCGAGATCTGCTGGATCGGCTGGTACGAGATGCTGCCGTCGATGCCGTACTTATGCACGGTGCCGAGGTTGCGATAGACCGTGATGTCTTCAACGGGATCGTAGGACGAGGCCAGGCGGTTCTTGAAGTTGGTGTACCAGCCGGACAGCTGCGCCTGGATCTTGCTCGAACGGAAACGCAGACCGAGGTTGAAGTTGTCGGTGGTCTCCGCCTTCGGGTGGGCGGCATCGCTGTCCGCGGCGAAGGAGAAGGAATTGTAGAGGTTGTCCGTACCCGGAACCTGCAGGCCCTTCGAATAGTCGCCAAAGGCGCTGATTTGCGGCGTGAAGTTGTAGGTGAAGCCTGCGGCCGGAAGCACCTTGTTATAGTGCAGGGTGCGCTTCTGCGGCGGCGTCGCGGTCGTGTTGGCGGCCAGGAAGGCATCCTGATCGGCCGCGTCGTTGAAGCAGTCGATATAGCCCTTGCCGCCGGCCTCGGTCACGCAGCGCTGATCGAGGTTGCGGGTGAAGAACGGCGCGCGGACGCCCGCATTGACCACCAGCTTGCTGTCGAGGAACTCGCCGCGATACTGGCCGGCCACCTGGTTCAGGATGGCGTAGGACAGGCGGTTGCGCTTCTCGATCGGCAGGCCGTTCGCGTCGAGCAGCGGGTCATGATAGGGGAACGGGTTGGTGGTGATGCCGTTCGCCTGCAGCGCCGCGACCTCGCCGGTCTGGCGGTGACGGGCGTGATCCCAGCTGTAGTTCACGCGGACGGTCTGGGTCGGCGTGATGTTCCACTGCAGGTTGGCGATCAGGCCGAAGCGGTTGGTCCGGGTCTGGCTCGGCGCGTACAGTTCGACCGCGTCGAGCGTGTCGCCGTCGCCGTTCAGATCGACGCCGCCGAAATAGGGGCTGCCACCGATATAGCCCGTCAGGCCGGCTGGAACCGTCTTGCTACCGGGGGGGGTAACACCTTCGTAGCCCTTGACGGCGCCGTTGCCGCCATTGGCGCTGACGAACTGCCAGCTCGGATCGACCGTCAGGACCAGGTTGTCGGCCAGCGTGAACTTGGAGTTGATGCGAACGTTGCCGGTCTTCGACGGGTTGTAGCTCAGGTCGTAGGCAGGCGTGCCGCAGACGTTCGTGTCGATCGCGCCGTTGACGCCGGCGGGGGTGATGCACGGCGCGATCGTGTATTCGCGCTCGTCCTTCGTCACCGGGAAGCGGTTGCCCGAACCCGAGCCGACCACGCGGCTGCCGTCATCGACGCCGTCGACGCGCAGCGGCACCGACGAGAAGTTGCGGTTGATGTTGCGGTTGAAGTTCGCCCCGACCGAGACGAAGTCCCCGTTGCTGCCGATCGGCTGGTAGACCTTGCCGTTCAGCTGCAGCTTGTCCGTCGAGGACTGGCGGAAATAAGGGTTGTTGTAGCTCGAACGGCTGGCGGCGATGAACGCGCGGGTGCCGAAGGGCGTGAAGGTGCCGGTGTCGACCACGCCGAACAGGCGCATATAGTCATACTGACCCATCGAGCCTTCGAGGCGGACGTGGAAATCCTCGGTGGGGTTGCGGGTGACGTAGTTGACGGTCGAGCCGGACGCCGCGGCGGTCGGGCTGTCGATGTCGGTCGAACCCAGCGAGACGTTCACTTCCGAGATCAGCTCCATGTCGAGCTGCTGGTTGGAATAGAGCGCGTAGTTGCCGGAGTCGTTGAGCGGAACACCGTCCCAGGTCTGCGAGATGCGGCTGGCATCGAAACCGTGGATGGTGAGCGTGCCGCCCGACGAGCCGTAGGGATCGTTGTTCTGGAAGCTGACGCCCGGCATGTAGTTGATGATGTCGTCGATCGACTGGCCGGGGATCTGACGCTTGATGAATTCCTGCGTCAGAACGGCGCGGGCCTTCGACGTATTCTCGACACGGACACCGCCGACACCGTTGGTGTTGTGCGCGCCGGTGACGACGATTTCCGGCTGGTCGAACAGCTGCTGGCCGGTCGACTGGGCGAAAGCCGGCGCGATCGCGGTGAGCGCAAGCGCCGAGACCGAGGCGCGCGCTATGATCTTGGACATGGTCATGGTTGAAGCAACCCCCTTTAAACGAATCCCTTACGGGCCCCACAAGCCCGATAGGCACGCCCGCTAGGGATTGAAAATGACAGATTTGCGACAGGGGGCCTTTTCTTCCGCATTGCGTCAATTGCGTTGCCGAGTGTGACGCGATTGGCACAGTCAGCGTGCAGCATGTCCGGCGGATTTTCGGTTCGAGCGGTGAAATCCCTTCATCTTCGGCATCTAAGGTCACGCTGCGCGGTGAATCGCCTGAATCCGAAGATGAACCGATTTTTATGCTGCGTCGCAGTGGGGAAACATCGTTTCCGTGATCAGCCTGTGTCGCGTGGTCCGAACGGTCGCAGTTTTGCGACAATCATGCGCCGGCGCTTCCGTCTTGCTGTATGATCCGGCTATGGCAGTCGCCACTGTGGCTTGAGCTGTGGAGGATTTGCGACATGCGGGTGGGCAAGACGGGATGGAGCGTGGCGGCGGCGCTGCTGCTGGCGGTGCAGGGGCAGGCGCAGGCTCAGGCTCAGGCTCCCAAGGCCGAGGCGGCCGATCCGCATCTCGATCTCGAACAGGTCGACGGTGCCAAGGCGATGGCGACGGTGAAAGCCTGGAACACCCGCACCCTCGCCGCACTGGAGAAGCAGCCGCATTTCGCCGAATACCAGTCGCGCGCGCTCGCCTTCCTGTCGGACACGCAGAAGATCGCCGCGCCCGATCGGGTGCAGGGCGGGCTGGTACTCAACTTCTGGCAGGATGCCGAACATCCGCGGGGCCTCTGGCGTGCCTCGCCGATCGCGGCCTTCGCCGCCGGCAAGCCCGAGTGGCGCACGCTGATCGACGTAGGTGCGCTCGGCAAGGCGGAGGGCAAGGCCTGGGTGTTCAAGGGCGCGACCTGCCTGTCGCCGGCCTATTTGAAGTGCATGGTCGCGCTGTCGAACGGTGGCGGTGACGCGGTCGTCGAGCGCGAGTTCGACATGACGAAGGCGGCGTTCATCGATGGCGGCTTCACGTTGCCCGAGGCCAAGAGCGAAGTAAGCTGGGCCGGCCCCGACGCGCTGTATGTCGGCACTGATTTCGGCGCGGGCAGCATGACCGATTCCGGCTATGCGCGGATCGTGAAGCTGTGGAAGCGCGGTACGCCGCTCGCCTCCGCCACCGTCGTCAGTCAGGGAATCAAGAGCGACGTTTCCGTGGCCGCCAACGTTTTTGTCGATGGCGGTCGGACCTGGCCGGTGCTGATGCGCGGCGTCGACTTCTATCACCACAAGCTCAGCCATATAGCGCCGGACGGGCGGTTGGTGCCGTCGCCGCTGCCCGACGATGCCGATGTCGCCGACGTGCTCGACGGGCGCATGATCGCGACGCTGAAGAGCGATTGGGAAGGGCATCCGGCGGGCAGCGTCGTCGCTTATTCGATCCCCGATCTGCTCGCGGGCAAGACTCCCGCGATCGAGACGGTGTTCGTGCCCAACGCGCATCAGGCGGTGGAGTCGGTCGGTTCCAGCAAGTCCGTGGTCTGGGTGAAACTGCTCGACGACGTGTCGGGACGCCTGCTGGCGCTCCGGCGTGCCGGCGATGGCCAGTGGAGCGGGCAGGCGGTCGCGCTCGCCGACAAATCGACGGTGCATCTCGATGCCACCGCGTCGGACAGCGACATGGCCTTCGCCACGGTCGAAGGGATGCTGACCCCGCCGACGCTCTATCGCGTCACGCCGGGCGAGACGCCGGTGGCGGTGCAGTCGTTGCCCGCGAAGTTCGATGCGTCGAACATGGTGGTCGAGCAGCATTTCGCGACCTCGAGGGACGGCACCAAAGTTCCGTATTTCCTCGTCCACCGGAAGGACCTGAAGGGGCCGGTCCCGGCCTACATGCATGCTTATGGCGGGTTCGAGCTGGCGCAGACGCCGAGCTACCTGATCAACGAGCCTTACAGGTCCGGCCCGGCAGCGCTCTACTGGGTGGAAGAGGGCAATGCCTACGTCCTCGCCAATATCCGGGGCGGCGGGGAATATGGCCCCGCATGGCACGACGCGGCGCTGCGCGAGAAAAGGCAGAACGCCTATGACGACCTGTATGCGGTCGCCGAGGATCTGGTGAAGAACGGGATCACGGAGAAGGGCCGGATCGCCGTTTCGGGTCGTTCCAACGGCGGCCTGATGGCGTCGGTGGCGATGACGCAGCGGCCGGACCTGTTCGGCGCGGCGGTGATCGGATCGCCGCTCACCGACATGAAGCGCTTCTCGCACATGCTGGCCGGCGCGTCGTGGATGGGTGAGTATGGCAACCCGGACGTGCCCGCCGACTGGGCGTTCATCTCGAAATATTCGCCCTACCAGAACCTGAAGGCGGGCGTGAAATATCCGACGCCCTTCATCTACACCTCGACGCGGGACGATCGCGTGCATCCTGGCCACGCGCGCAAGTTCGCGGCACGGCTGCAGGATTTCAACGATCCGTTCTTCTACTACGAGGCGATCGAGGGCGGCCACGCCGCCGGTGTCGAACCCAAGGAGGACGCGCTGCGCGCCGCTCTGGTGACGACCTACCTCAATCTCGAGCTGCCGCGCTCGCCTGCGAAGTAACGTCGGGAGCCTCCGGTGCCGGGGCGGCCTGCGCCGTCTCGGTGGCCGGGGTAGGCGTCTCGGCCGGTTTCGACGTGCCGTTGCCATAGTGGAGCTTCACGCCCGGCGCGTTGCCGCCGTCCGCCATGCCGCCACCGGTGTGGATGGTGACGCCGGCGATCGTCGCCAGCGTGGCGGGCTGCGACGGATCGATGGCAGTCGCGCCGGCCGCCGAAGCGACGGCGGTGGCATTGGCACCGCCACGATGGACCATCACGCCCGCCGACTCGGTGGTGCCGTAGCGCACCAGCACGGCGCGCGCGTCGTCCCAGCCGCTCTGGCCGGCGCCGACCGGCTCGATGCCGGCATAGCGCTGGCGGAACTCGAAGCTGTTATCCAGCGCGTTGCTCCAGCGGTAGAAGATGTGCGCGCCGATCGTGGTGACGGGGGTCAGGCTGTCTTCCCAATAGGGGTGCACGGCGGTGGTGTGGTAATACATCGACGCGCCGATCGGGGCATAGACTTCGCCGGCAAGCGCCGCCGCCGCGATCTGGCGGGCATGTTCCCACGATCCGGGTTCGCGCCGGTGGGCGAGCGAGCCGTCGCAGGTGAAGCTGAACTGACAACCGGTCGATCGGTACGATCCCTGATAGACCACGCCGCAGACCGATCCGGGGAAAGCGGGGTTGCGCACGCGGTTCAACACCACCTGCGCGACCGCACGCTGGCCATCGTCCGATTCCGAGCGCGCCTCGTAATAGACGGCGGCGGTGAGGCAATCGAGCGCGCGGCTGGCATCGTCTGCGCTTTGCGCCTCGGACACGAAGGCGGGCGCGCCTTCGATCAGGGCGGGGGCGGCGCCGGGCAGTGGCGGCGGGGCCACCGGCATTTCGGGCATGGCGGGCAGGATCGTGCCGGGCGACACCCACTGCGCGAGCTTGGGCGCGGGGCGCGGGGCCTCGGCCACCGGATGCGGCGCCAGGGACTGGGGCGGTACGCAGGACGTGACGGCCATCAGGACCGCAAAGCCAAGCGATGATCGACGGTACATGGCAAAGCCCGGATGATCGACGGAAGCCCGCCATGTATCCAAACAAGGTTTGCGTCCGGTAAACGCCGCATAAGGGAGGGCCTCCCGACACGCCGCCGGGAGACCCTGGATGGGTTTTGCGATGCGCGGCGCGCCTACATCTTCACGCCGACCCGCGCGTAGAAGAACTGACTCGGCAGATCGTAGACCGCCGGGTCGTAGTTCGCGAGCGAGCAATTGTAGCAGGCCGGCGGATTGGTGCCGGCAATGTTGTTCACACCCACCGCGAAGGTGAAGTCGCGATTGGCGAGCTTGGTGTCCCACAGGACCTGGAGATCGCCGTAGAGACGCGCGCCCATCTCGTGCCCGTCGTTGGTGCCGCCATCCTCGTGCACCCGGCTGATATAGCGCCCGGTGAGCGAGACGGTGACGTTGGACAGCGACCAGTCGATCGTCGCGATCGACTTGTATTTGGGATAGGCCTGCGTGCCGGGTTCGGTGCCGGCACGCTTGACCGTGCTGGTGCCGTCGGCGGTTGGCGAGATCTCGTCATATTTGAACGTCAACGTGTTCTGCCAGGAGAGGCCGAAGCTGCCGGCGCCGGTGGTCGGCGAACGGTAGGTGAGGTTGAGATCCAGGCCGTCGGTCTTGACGCTGGATATGTTCTGCAGCGTGCCGACGATGCGCGTCACCTGGCCCGTCGCGCTGCGGGTGATGGCGCCGCAGGCCAGCGCGTCGCCGGTGTTGGCGCAGCGATCGAGCAGGGTCTGCGGATCGACCGCGCCGATCGCATCCTTGATGCGGATGTTGAAGTAGCTCGCCTCCAGCGTCAGCGTCCGCGCCCAGTCTCGCGCCCACGAGGCGGAATAGACCGCGCCGCCGACCCAGCTTCGCGAGGTTTCCGGCTTCAGCGCCTCGTTGCCGCCGGTCAGCACCGGCAGCTGCGCGCCCTGCTGCTCGTAGGCACCGGTCGACGGCGCCCCGTTGGCGATGCAGTTCTGTCGCACCGTCGCGTTGAAGCCCGGCGAATTCAGGTTGTTGCAGGGGTCGTTGACCGGCGCGTCGAAGCGCGAGAGCGAACCGAACAACTCGCCGATCGCCGGCGCGCGGAAGCCCTGCGCGTAGGTGCCGCGGATCATCAGATCCTCGGTCGGCTTCCAGTTGCCGCCGCCCTTCAGCGTAACCTTCGATCCGGACGTCGAATAATCCGAATAGCGCGCCGCGAAGGAGGCGTTCAGCAGCTTGAAGAAGGGCTTGTCCTTCAACAGCGGCACCGAAAGCTCGCCATAGACTTCGTCGACATTGTAGCCGCCCGCCGTCGCCTGCGCGGGGATATCGGCGCCGAGGCCGGCCTGGATGATCGGGTCGGGGGTGAAACTGCCCGTCAGCTTGCGGTGCTCGTAGCCCAGCGCGACGCTCACCGTGCCGGCGGGCAGATCGAACAGGCCGCCGGTGATATTGGCGGTGCCGTCCCAGATCTTCTGCATCGAACGATCATGCTCGGTAAACGCGATCCAGTTGAGCATCGCCGGCGTGATCGTGCCCGCCCCGCCGAACAGATCGAGCGGTACGCACGGATCGGTGCAGTTGGCGATCGGGCCGAGCGCCTGCTGAACGTGCGCGGCGTTGACGTTACCGGTGAAGGTCTGGCGCGCGTTGGTCTTGCCATAGAGGCCATTCACGTCCCAGTTCCATTCGTGGCCGAGGAACTGGAAGTCGCCGCTCAGCGTCGCCGAGCCATAATAGGTATCCACCGTCTGCGAATAATGGCGTGGGCCGTTCTCGACGAGGCGGCGGGCGACGAAGCTGTAGTTCGCCGCATGTGTGTCGTCGCCGGCGTACAAGGTGCCGAACGGGTTGTAGGGATTGCTGCCGTCGATGGTGATCGTGTCGAGCAGGTTGCCGTTGCCCGAATCCGGGCCGATGAACAGCGGCAGCGGCGCCGCCTGGTTCGCCGACTGGCGACGATTGAAGAAGAACTTGCTGCTGAACTTGATGTGATCCCCAAGCGGCTGGGTGACTGTCGCGAAGGCGGCATAGCGTTTGTAGGGCGTCAGCAGATAGTTGAGCGGTGCCGTGTTGTAGCGGTCCGCATTGGTGAAATCCTTGAAGTCGGTGAGGCTGGGGCGTCCTTCGACCGGCCCGGTCAGCGTCAGGTCGCTATCGCCGACGATGAAGCGGCCTAGCGGCGTCGCCGACGAGCAGCTGCTGTCGCATGACGTGATGAACGGGTGCGAGAACAGGGCGAACTTGCGATCGGCGCGGAACACCGGTTTTTGCTGGGTGTAGCTGCCGCCGAAAACCACTTCGGTGCCGGCCGAGGGAATGCCGAAGCCGTAGCTGACGTCGTAATTGCGCGTGAAGCCGTCGCCTTCCTTGAACAGCCCGTGCTGGAGCGAGACTTCGAGGCCGCGCTGCTTGGTCTTGGTGATGATGTTCACCACACCCGAGATCGCGTCCGACCCGTAGATCGAGGAAGCACCGTCCTGCAGCACCTCGACCCGCTCGATCGCGGCCTGCGGGATCGAGTTGAGATCGACCGAACCGGGCACGCCCGATGCGGACGAGGCGTTCACGAAGCGCATCGAATCGACCATCACCAGCGTGCGCTTGGATCCCAGGTAGCGCAGGTTGATCTCGGAGGTGCCGGCGCCCACGCCGCCGCCATCCTGCGGGTTGCCGAGATTGCCCGAGCTGTTGTTCTTGCTGTTCAGGCCGCCGCCCGCACTCGGCAGGCGCTGCAGCACGTCCGCGATGGAGGACAGGCCGGTGCGGTCGATATCGGCCTTGTCGACGAAGGTGATCGGGGAAGGCTGATCGAGCGCGTTGTGCCGGATGCGCGAGCCGGTGACGATGATGTCGGCATTGGGTGAGGCCTCGGCGCCGGCGGCGTCCGTGGTCGGCGCGGCAGGCGCGCCGGACTGAGCGAGGGAAGGCTGGGCAAGAGCACAGGCCAGTGCCGCGGATGCGGCGGAGGCGCAGATATACCACGTCTTCATAGATCACCCCTTCGTTGCGCAGGGGCAGCTTCGTTCCGGGCAGGTCTCCACGCCTCCTCCGGAAACGCCCCGGCAACAGCATGGTGATAGCGCTGAAATGTTGTTGCAAGCGCGTTACAACGAGGCTGGTCGCCGGAAAGTCTCCGCCTGTCGCGTGCGGGTGGCCGACTAGTCGCGAAAGGCCCAGCGAAGCGTGCGGGCGATGCCCATCGTCCCTGTATCGATCAGCGGTGATGCAAGGCCGGAGCCGGAGAGACCGTGCATCGCCTTCGCCCAGCCGGGAAGCAGATCGACCGCCGCCTGGAAGGTCAGTGCCTGAACGGGCATGGCGCCGATCCGGTCAGGCTTTTGGCCCAGCACGATGCGCGCCACCTCGTGCGTACGCTCGCCTGCCGCGAGTTCCGGGCGCATGGCCGCGATCAGGTGCTCGGCCTCGATGCGGCTGCGCGGGACGGGGGTGGTGCCGAGCGCCTCGGCGATCCGGGCGAAGTCGGCGAAATAGGCATCTTCCTCGGTCGGCGCCAGCCTTCGTGCCCCATAACGCTGCCAGGCATCGAGGAAGCTGGTCGCCTCGGTGACGTGGACCCAGGCAAGCAGATGGGGATCGTCCGCGCGATAAGGCGTGCCGTCGGGTAGCGTGCCTCGGACGTGGCGATGCACCTCTTTGACCGTCTCGATTGCGGCTTCGGCCTGATCGCGCGCGCCGAAAGTGGTCTGAGCGATGAAGCGCGCGGTGCGGCGCAGGCGGCCCAGCATGTCGGTGCGGAAGTTGCTGTGGTCCCACACGCCCGCCAGCACCGCCGGATGGAGCATCTGGAGCAGCAAGGCGGACACGCCGCCGACCATCATTGTCGTCACGTCGCCATGCACGCGCCAGATCACAGAGTCGCGGGGATAGAAGGCTTCATCGCTCCGCGGGACGGGCTTCTCGCCGCGCGCCTGATCATTGAACACCGCGCGTACCCGACGGACGAGGGCACGCTTGGTTTGGGTGGCGAGGAACGAGCGGGGAGCGGCCATACCGCCAGTATAGTGTGCAGGCGCGCGCAGATACATCGGGTTGGACGGAGCGCGCTTGACCTCGGGTGCCATCGCGGCGACGGCCGTATCGGAAGCGACTGTCGGCGCAGGCGCTGGAACGGATCATGACGATGAGCGATGAGGGTGGTACCGCGGGCTGGCATTTCTGGATCGACCGCGGCGGCACCTTCACCGACATCGTGGCGCTGACGCCCGAGCGCGAGGTGGTGACGCGCAAGCTACTCTCCTCGCATCCCGAGCGCTACGAGGATGCGGCGATCCAGGGCATACGCGACCTGCTGGGCGTGGCGGCGGGCGATCCGCTCCCCGGCGATCGGGTGGCGAGCGTAAAGATGGGCACGACGGTCGCCACCAATGCGCTGCTGGAGCGGCAGGGCGAGGCGGTGGCGCTGGTCGTGACCGAGGGATTCCGCGATCTGCTGCGCATCGGCTACCAGAACCGCCCGCGCCTGTTCGAGCGCAACATCGTCCTGCCGGACCGGCTCGAGCGCTGCATCATCGAGGCGGCGGAGCGCGTCGATGTCGAGGGCACGGTGCTGACGCCGCTCGACGCGGTGAAGGTGCGCGCCGATCTGGAGGCGGCATTCGCGGATGGCTGCCGGGCCGTCGCGATCGTGTTGATGCACGGCTACCGCTTCCCCGATCACGAGGAGGCGATCGCCGCCATCGCGGCGGAAATCGGCTTCACCCAGATTTCGGTCAGCAACCGGGTCAGCCCGCTGATGAAGGTGGTGAGCCGGGGCGATACCACTCTGGTCGACGCCTATCTCTCGCCCATCCTCGGGCGCTATGTCGCGCAGGTGGCGGAGGCGTTGGGCGATGGCGTGCCGCTCGCCTTCATGCAGTCGAACGGCGGGTTGATCGGCGCCGGCACCTTCCGGGGCCGCGACGCGATCCTCTCCGGCCCGGCCGGCGGCATCGTCGGCATGGTCGAGACCGCCAAGGCGGCGGGCTTCGGCAAGGTCGTCGGGTTCGACATGGGCGGCACCTCCACCGACGTCTCGCATTATGCCGGCACCCTCGAGCGGACGCTGGAGACGGTGGTGGCGGGCGTTCGCCTGCGCGTGCCGATGATGGCGATCGATACCATCGCCGCCGGCGGAGGATCCATCTGCCGCTTCGATGGCACGCGCCTGCGCGTCGGCCCGGAATCGGCGGGGGCCGATCCGGGGCCGGCCTGCTACCGGCGTGGCGGGCCGCTCACCATCACCGACTGCAACGTTATGCTGGGCAAGCTCCAGCCTGATTGCTTCCCGGCCCTGTTCGGCCCGAACGGCGACCAGCCGCTCGATGCGGAGATCGTGCGCGCCCGCTTCGCGGCGCTGGCCCGCGAGATCGAGGGTGTCGGCCTGCCGCCCAAGACGCCCGAGCAACTGGCCGAGGGATTCCTCGCCATCGCGGTCGACAGCATGGCCAATGCGATCAAGAAGATCTCGGTCGCGCAGGGACATGACGTCGCCGATTACGTGCTGGCCTGCTTTGGCGGCGCGGCGGGGCAGCATGCCTGCCTGGTCGCGGACGCGCTCGGCATCGGCCATGTCATGGTGCACCCGCTGGCCGGCGTGCTTTCGGCCTACGGCATCGGCCTCGCCGACCAGCGCATCCTGCGCCATCGCGGGATCGAGGCGCCGCTCGATGCGGACACGCTGGCCACGGCGGCGACCGAGATGGACCGTCTGCAGGATGACTGCCGCGCCGATGTGGAGGCCGATGGCTTCGACATCGATCGGTCCCGCTTCGAGCGGCGGCTGTCGGTGCGCTATCGCGGCAGCGACACCGCGATCGAGGTCGCCGAGGCGGACGTGGCGGCGGTGCGGGCCGAGTTCGAGGCGCTCTACCGCCAGCGCTTCACCTTCACCACGCCCGACGTGCCGCTGATCGTCGAGTCGGTGTCCGTCGAGTTGATCGTGCCGGCCATCCGGTCGGATGCGAGCTTCGGCACCGCAGTCGCCGGTGGGGCGCCGCGTACGGTCTCCGCCTACATGGGAGGGAGCGCGAGAGACGCCTGCATCCTCGAACGGCAGGCGTTGCCGGTCGATGCGCCGCTGGCCGGCCCGGCGATCCTCTACGACAGCACCGCGACTATCGTCATCGAACCGGGCTGGTCGGGAACGCGCCATGCCAACGGTGACATCGTGCTGGAGCGTGTCGAGAAGCGGCAGGACGAGGCGGACGGGCGCACCGCGCTCGATCCGGTACGGCTTGAGATCTTCAACAATCTGTTCATGGCGATCGCCGAGCAGATGGGGCAGGCGCTGCAGAACACCGCCTTCTCGGTGAACATCAAGGAGCGGCTCGATTTCTCCTGCGCGCTGTTCGATGGCGGCGGGGCGCTGGTCGCCAACGCGCCGCACATGCCGGTGCATCTGGGGTCGATGGGCGACAGCGTGCGCGCCGCGCGGGATGCGGCGCAGGCTTCCGGACGCGGCCTGAAGCCGGGCGACGCCTATGTGATCAACAACCCCTATAATGGCGGCACCCACCTGCCGGACCTGACGCTGGTGATGCCGGTGTTCGACGAGAACGGTGCCTGCTCCTTCTTCGTCGCGGCGCGGGGGCACCATGCCGATATCGGTGGCCGCACGCCCGGATCGATGCCGCCCGACAGCCGCTCGCTGGACGAGGAGGGCGTGCTGTTCGACGGCTTCCTGATCGTCGAGGAAGGCCGCTTCCGCGAGGCCGAGTTTCGCGCTGAGCTGGCCGGCGGCCGCTATCCGGCGCGCGACCCCGATCGCAACGTCGGCGACATCCGCGCCCAGATCGCCGCGTGCGCACGGGGCCGGGCGGAGATCGGCAGGATGGTCGGCCATTTCGGGCTGGACGTGGTGCTCGCCTACATGCGCCATGTGCAGGACAATGCGGCGGAGGCGGTTCGTCGCCTGCTCGATCGCCTCGCCGACGGGCATTTCCGCTACGAGCTGGACGACGGATCGCACGTCTCGGTGGCGCTCACCGTCGATCGCGCCGCGCGCCGCGCGCGCGTCGATTTCACGGGCAGCAGCGGCGAGCAGCCGAGCAACTTCAACGCGCCGCCCTCGATCTGCCGCGCCGCGACCCTGTACGTGATGCGGACCCTGGTGGACGAGGCGATCCCGATGAATGACGGCTGCCTGGAGCCGATCGACCTCGTCATCCCCGAACATTCGATGCTGCGGCCGAGCTATCCGTCGGCGGTGGTGGCCGGCAATGTCGAGACCAGCCAGGTGATCACCGACGCGCTCTACGGTGCCACGGGGATGCTCGCCGCCGCGCAGGGCACGATGAACAACTTCACCTTCGGCAACGACCGTCATCAATATTACGAGACGATCTGCGGCGGTGCCGGGGCTGGGCCGGATTTCGACGGCACGTCGGCCGTCCACACCCACATGACCAACAGCCGGATCACCGATCCTGAGGTTTTGGAATGGCGCTATCCGGTGTTGCTGGAGGCGTTCGCCGTGCGTCACGGCTCAGGGGGCGCCGGGCGGCACCGGGGCGGCGACGGCGTGCACCGCCGTATCCGGTTCCGCGAGGCGATGACCGCGACGATCCTGTCCAACCGCCGCCGCGTGCCGCCGTTCGGCCTCGATGGCGGCGATCCCGGCCAGCCCGGCCGCAACAGCGTGCGGCGCGCGGACGGGGTAATCGAGCAGATCGGCTCGACCCAGAGCGTCGAGATGGCGGCGGGCGACGTCTTCGTGATCGACACGCCTGGCGGTGGCGGCTTCGGTCGGTTGATCGGTGAGGGAGGTGCGGCATGAGCGAGATCGCCCCCGAAGTGCTCGCCGATTGGGCGGCGAGCGTCGGCCGCACCGAAACACAGGTGCAGCGGCTGGAGGTGGAGAGCCTCCGCCGGTTCGCGCTGGCGGCGGGCGACGATCCGGATGTCGAGCGTCGGCCGCCGCCGCTGGCGCACTGGGCTTTCTTCCTGCCGGCGCCCGCGGATGACGGGATCGGGGAGGACGGCCATCCACGGCGCGGCGGCTTCCTGCCCGCGATCACCCTGCCGCGCCGCATGTTCGCCTCCGCCGAGATTCGCTTCGAGGCACCTTTGCTGTTGGGCGAGGAGGCCGAACTGACCAGCACCGTCGCCGCTGTGACCCACAAGTCCGGCCGATCCGGTGATCTGGTCTTCGTCGAGGTCGACCGGCTGATCGTCCAGGCCGGCACGCCACGCGTCCGTGAACGGCAGCATTATGTCTATCGGCAAGATGGTGCGCCGACGCCCCTCCCGGTGCCGGCGGACCTGCCGGACGGCGAGGTCTGGCAGCCGGAAGCCGTCAATCTCTTCCGCTTCTCGGCGGCGACGTTCAACGGCCACCGCATCCACTATGACCTGCCCTATGCGCGCGATGTCGAAGGATATCCGGCGCTGGTGGTGCACGGCCCGTTCACCGCTACCAGGCTGGCCGGGCTGGCGGCGCGTCACGGTGCGCTTGCCGCTTTCTCCTTCCGTGCGCAGGCTCCCCTGTTTCTCGGCCAGCCGATCGTCCTGCAGGGCGGCCCGGAGGAATTCCGCGCGGTCCGTTGCGACGGCGCCGTCGCGATGACCGCAAAGGCAAGCTATCGCTGATCGATGGATCGTAACCGTCGCACGCCATCGGGGCGGGCGGCGTGCAAAAAAGGAATAGGGTATGAAGCGTCTCGACGGTAAACGGGCCGTGATCACCGGAGCCGCGCAGGGCATCGGCAAGGCCATCGCGGAAAAATATGCCGAGGAGGGCGCGACGCTCATCCTCGCCGACATCGACGAGGCCGGCGTCACGGCGGTGGCCAAAGCGACCGGCGGTATCGCGGTTCGCACCGATGTCTCCCGAAAGTCCGAGATCGACGCTCTGTTCGATCGCGCGCTTCAGGAATGGGATGGTCTCGACATTCTGGTCAACAATGCCGGCGTCACCCATGCCGCCGAACTGATTGATCTGGCGGAGGAGGATTTCGACCGAGTCTTCGCCACCAACTTCAAGTCCGCGCTGTTCGCCACCCAGCATGCCGCGCGGCTGATGCAGGCGGGCGGCGCGATCGTGAACATGTCGTCGGTCAACGCGATCCTCGGCATCCCCAACCAGATTCCCTACGCCGTCTCCAAGGGCGCGCTGAAGCAACTGACCAACGTCTCGGCGATCAGCCTCGCGCCGCGTGGGATCCGGGTGAACGCGATCGGGCCGGGCACGATCCTGACCGATCTCGCCCGCTCGATCATGACCGATAAGGCGGCGGAGGACCGCATTCTCAGCCGCACGCCGATGGGCCGCACCGGATCGCCCGAGGAAGTGGCGACCATCGCGGTCTTTCTCGCCTGCGACGAATCCTCGTACGTGACCGGGCAGACCATCTATCCTGACGGCGGGCGCCTCGGCCTCAACTACACCGTTCCGGTGCCCGAGCGAGGCTGACGACGGAAGATCTGAATGGTGCCGGCTGAGGGGATCGAACCCCCGACCTTCGGTTTACAAAACCGCTGCACTACCGCTGTGCTAAGCCGGCCCAAGGGCGGTTTCCCTAGATTTCTGCGGGTTTCGGGTCAAGCGACAACGCGCAGAACGCGCAATTCGCTGCGGTTCGTGTCGGCACAGCAAACGGCACATTCTGTTCGCGAGTCGTTCCGCTCCTCCCCCACCTCTCTCCTCCTCGCTCTCGGGAGGGTGTGATGGGTGCCCTCGCACTTCCGCGCACCGTCCGCGATCTGGTCGAAGAGTACGATCAGAAGAACGCCGGCATTGAGGATGCCATAGCCGCCTTCGATCTGGCATATGACGCGCTCGGCATGGCGGCCACGGTCCAGGGGGCTTACGTTGAGCCGGTCGGCAGCAAGAGCTATCTCCACGCGTCGGATCTCCGGAAGAACCTGCTCAAGTCGGGCTGGAAGGCGATCTGGATGCGCCTCCAGATCGATCGCATCGCCAGCGCGAAGGACAAGCAGCTATTCGAGCGCACCATCGCGGATCCGCCGCCTCTGACGGTCGATAACGCGAGAGCGACGTTCGGCGATTATTTCGAGCGGCCGCGCTTTCACATCCTGCGTGGGCTGGCCGAGGCGTTCGCCGATCTGGACCCGGCGTACAAGTCACACGCCAAGGTGCGGATCGGCGTGAAGGGACTGCCGAAACGCATCATCCTCAGCGGCTGGGGCGACTACAGCTATGGATACGCGCGAGACCGTTTCCGCGACATCGTGAACGCTCTGGCGGCCTATCAGGGCAAACCCGCTTGGGAGCATGGCGAGTTTTCGGCAATGGGCGTCGCCTTCGATCTCGGCGAGGATGCGGTTCTCGATGGCCGGACTTATCTGAAGGTCGCCCGCCGCACCTATGAGAAAGACGAAGAGTTCACCACCGTTGATCGCGGGATCACGGTGCGGCGCTTCGCCAACGGCAACGCCCATGTCTTCTTCGACAAGTGGACGCTACTCGACATCAACCGCGCGCTGGCCGAATTCTATGGTGAGGTGCTGCCGGATGCCCCCGAGGGCGAGGCGGCGAAGCGCCCCAGCACCGAAGTCGCGAAGGATTTGCAGTTCTACTGGTCGCCGCCGGCCGTCGTTGCGAGTGCCTGCGAGTTCGCCGAGGTCTATGGCGCGGATCAGTATGGCCGGCAGTATGAGCGGCCGAGCTATCGCGTGCTAGAGCCGTCATGCGGCGATGGGCGCATTCTCGATGAAATCCGCCAACGCGGCCACCGGGCGCTAGGCTTCGAGTTCGACCCGAGCCGCGCCGCCGAAAGCCGCGCCAAGGGCCATTCGGTCGTGACCGCCAACTTTCTCGACCAGGCGCCGACGCCTGAGTTTGACAAGGTGGTAATGAACCCGCCGTTCTACGGCCGCCACTACGTCAAGCACGTCGAACACGCGATGCGCTTCCTGAAGCCGGGCGGCACGCTGGTGAGCATCCTTCCTGCGACGGCGCATTACGACCATGGCGAGCTGAAGGGCGAATGGCGAGACTTGCCTGTCGCCAGCTTCGCCGATGCCGGCACCAACGTGCCCACCGGCATGATCCGCATGAGGAGGGCAGCATGACCCATCTCGCCGATCAGGGGAGGGTGGGAAACCCGTACCGCATCGAAGGCCCGGCGCTGATCAGCTTCTCGGGCGGGCGCACGTCGGCCTACATGCTCAAGCAGATCGTGGACGCCCATGGCGGCGCACTGCCGAGCAACGTCCATGTAGTGTTCTGCAACACAGGCAAGGAGCGTGAGGAGACGTTGCGCTTCGTCCATGAGTGCGGCGAGCGCTGGGGCGTGCGCATCCACTGGCTCGAATGGCGGGACCGCCGCAAGCGGACGCCCGTCGACGATCGGTTCGAGGAGGTCGGCTTCAACTCGGCCGCGCGCAAGGGCGAGCCGTTCAAGGCACTGATTGCCAGCAAGAAGGCCGTGCCGAACGCGGTCCAACGCTGGTGCACCGAGCATTTGAAAATGCAGGTGTGTGCCGACTTCATGGAAGCGCAGGGCTATGCCTCGTGGACCAACGTCGTTGGCCTCCGCGCGGATGAGATGCGGCGCGTCGCGAAGAAGGTCGCTCAGAACGAAGAGGGCAAGCTGCCGTGGCAGACGGTCATGCCGCTCATGAAGGCTGGCGTCACCAAGCGCGATGTGCGCCGCTTCTGGTTCGGGCAGGACACGGTAGATCTGACCATTCCGGCCGATCTGCTGCCGCAGGGCTTCGACCTCGGGCTTGAAGAGTGGGAGGGCAACTGCACCAAGTGCTTCAACAAGTCCAAGGCGCTGCTGATCTGGGACGTGCGCCGCGACCCAGCCGATGCGCTCGATTGGGCGGCGATGGAGGATTCGGTCGGCGGCACCTTCACCACCGAATACAGCTTCCATGACCTGATCCGCGAGGCCGAGAGTAGCCCGCGCCTGCCGCTGGGCGACGACTTCACAGAATTTGATGCGGAATGTGGCGTGGGCGGCGTGGACACGTCGATCCGCTGCGGACGGACGGCGGCATGATCCGGCAAGAATGCCCTAGCTACCCGATCAGCATCTTCGTCGCTGGATCGGCGAAGGAAGCGGGCCTGATCGTGCGCGGCTACTGCGATGATCACGGCTTCTGCGTCACCGTCACCGAGACCCGTTACGTCTACACGGGCGGTTTCGAGTTCGGCGTGATCGTCGGGCTGATCAATTATCCCCGCTTCCCGCTGACCCCGGCTGAACTTTGGGCGCACGCCGAAAAGATCGGCGCCCTGCTTTGCCGGCGGCTCCAGCAGGAAAGCTACACTATCCAGGCGCCCGATCGCACGGTCTGGTTCAGCCATCGCGAGCAGGACCAATGACCCCTCACCCCCTCACCCCCTCTCGCGCTTGTCCAGGGCTTCCTCGACGGCTTGGCGGATGAACTATTGGAGGATTGTATGAGCATCGAAGAACCCAAGCGCATCACGTTGACAGACGGCTCGCCCGTCACGGCCGACCACCGCCAGATCCAGCCCAACGGCCAGCAGAAGGGCTATGTGGTGCTGAGCGAAGCCGAGCGCGCCAAGGGCTTCGTTCGCCCCGTCCGTCGCTCCTATGTCCATGAGAAGTGCGGCACCGTGACGACGATGGGGCAGGCGCTCGCCGAGACCTATGCCCGCAATCCTTACTTCTACAGCGGGACATTCTGCTGTGGATGCCGAAACCACTTCCCGGTCGGCGCTGCCGAGTTCGGCGGCGAGTTCCTGTGGGACGGCACAGACGAGAGGGTCGGCACATGAAGGCCGGGGTCGCCGTCGATAACTGGAAGCTGCCCGTGTTTCGGAAGCGGCTCACCGAGGCCGGTTATCACTACGAAGATGGTGGAGCGCTGACGACTGAAGCCACGCTACTGACCGTCGAGACCTCGAACGTCCTCGCCCTCAAGAAGGGGATCGAGCGCTGTCAGGCCGAATGTCGGAAGCGCGCTTCATGACCCCACCTTGGCGGATCAATCTCAGGAGGTTTGTATGAGTGACTACCTCGACGTTCGCGGGCCGCGCTGGCAACCGATCGACACGGCGCCGAACCAGACCGAAGTGCTGGTCTGCAGCGCAGGTTACCTCGGCTGGTGGGCTATCGCGATCCAAAACGCGCTTGGCGAATGGTGGCTCGACGGCACGCAGAGTCCGCCGAAATACAAGCCGACGCACTGGATGGAATTGCCGCGCCCTGTCGTCACCGGACACGAAGCCATTAAACGGGAGGCGCGCCGTGGCTGATCCCAACCTCGCCGATCTGAGAGAGAAGCTGGAGAGGGCGAAAGAAGCTGAGGTTGTCCGCGTCGAGACCAGAAATCGCCTCAATAATTGCTTCGACGATGCGGCTGAAGCGGAGATGAGGTCTGTCCGTGAACAGGCACGAGATGCGAAAGACACATTCGCGGAAGCCGCCCTTCAATCCCTTCCCCACCTCCTCGACCTTCTCGACGCCAAGGAGACGCGGGAGAGGGAGATGCGGGAGGCGTTGGGCAACCTGGAATCTGCCTGCGATCGTGTGGCGGCAACCCGAGGCCGGGAAACCTACCTCCTCATGATCGACCACGACAAGGCCGGAGAGGCTTTGGAAGCGCTCGACGAAGCACGCCGCGCCGCCCGTCTCGCCCTGAGCGCGGGAGGTGAACCATGAGGCTCCGTTGCGCAATCGGCCTGCATCGCTGGGGCCGCTGGGATTGGTGGCCGTTCGGCGACCGCATGGGACAGGCGCGCTGGTGCCTGCGCTGCAAGCAAATCGAGACGAGGGAACGATGACCCATTCTTCACGGGACAATAAGCCGGTAGCGGACAGCCTGACGCGCCCGATCATCGGCATCGAGAACCGCACTGCGCAAGAGGTGTTCGACATCATGTGCGACCGCCTCCGCCTCGCCGGGCAGGATCGGGGGGAGGGGAATAAGGAGCGCGCTCGGCAGATTTGCGCTCAGGCTCGACCCGATTATGCGGAAGGCTTCCTGTCTGGAGAATACGACGACAGCAGCACAGAAATGCGCGCTGTCCTTCTCGCCCTCTCCACCCAACCCCCGCCCGTGTCGGCCGTTCGGGACATCCTGCGGGAAATCTGGCTGGAAGCGAGCGAGACAATCCCGCCAGATGGCAAAGAGGCGGCTTTCGCAGCACTCGGCCGGATCATGACACTGACCCGCCAAGCCCTCGCCCAT
Organism: Sphingomonas oryzagri; assembly: GCF_029906645.1. Lineage (NCBI taxonomy): Bacteria > Pseudomonadati > Pseudomonadota > Alphaproteobacteria > Sphingomonadales > Sphingomonadaceae > Sphingomonas > Sphingomonas oryzagri. Next base: position 1,952,006 of record NZ_JARYGZ010000001.1, on the reverse strand, counting down.
TCGGCGGTGGGGGAGGGATATGCGGTCGTGCCGCGCGATGATTTGCGCGATTTGCGAGTGTATCTTGAACCGGCGCGACTTCGCGAAAAAGCCGATGGCCTCGAAGGGACCATAGACCGGATGCCAATACGGCAGCTTGCAAAGCGCGTGGACGAAATACTCGCCCGTCCCATCCAGGCGGGGGAAGGGTGATGGTCATGCGCCGCATCATCGAAGCGACCATCGGCCCGCGATCAACGCGCATCCGGCTAGACTGCGGGCACGAGAGGTCAATCGGCGGCCATAGATTCCCGAACGGCGACCGAGCCGACAAGCCATCGGAATTGCTGGGCCGTCCCTACGATTGTCAGGACGGCCTATGTCTTGGGAGGATCGTCAATGCCTAATACCACCCCCGATCCGTCGCCGGAGCGCGAGGGGCTGCGAGAGTGCCCGTGGTGTGCAGGGGAAGCCCGCATCGTCGAAACGGACGGCGAAGGAGGAACCTTCTTCCCGTCATGCACGCTCGGCCCGTGTCCCGGCTTTCAGAGTGCGCCCTTCACCACCTATCTGCGACGGCATGATGCCATCGCTCGCTGGAACACCCGAGCCTCCACCCATCCGGGGCGGCCGACGCGGGAGGAGGTGGCTTGCGATAGCGATGACTATAAACAGGACTTCTTCGGCATCCTAAACGCACAGGGTAAGTTCTGGACGCCACTCGCCTTCATCGATGAGCAGCAGGCCCGCAAGTGGCTGGAGGCGTTCGTCGCCAAGAATCCCGAGCGGTTCGGCGACATGCTCACCACGCATACGATCGTGCCGGTTCGCATCCAGCTTTCGACTATCCGCTCGCTCGGGGGTGAGGCATGAGTGGGAAGTTCTACATCGTGTTCTCTCCGAGTGGTGAGACGGCCCCAAGGATGGAACATAAGACCCATAAGTCTGCGTTTTTCGAGGCACATAGACTGTCCGAACTACATCCCGGCCAATCGTTCTTCGTCATGGAGAGCAAGAGTAGGCCTATCATCACAAACGATGATATTTGTATCGGAAAAGACCATGCTTCGGTGTGATCGGGAACGGCGAGCAGCCGCAATCGTCGCGGCGTACTCGGCAGGCTATTCCTGCGCAGAGATAGGCCGCGAGTTGGATATCGACCGCGCTACCGTTTATCGTGTCGTCAAGAAATCAGGGATTGAGTTACGCGCAGCGCCGGGGCCGGGTAGGGCTATCAAATGGACCTCGGAGATGGACGCCCGCCTTACCGAACTTAGCCGGTCTGGCATGGGCGCTCTGGTGATCAGCGAAGATATCGGAGTGTCGTTAGGTCTCGTCATTCGGCGCCGAAAAGAACTTGGCCTGCCTACGGGGCTTGAATCATGGAAAGGGCGCGCAATCCATCGCCAGTATTGGGTAAAAAAGCTCCGCGCCCGCGCCACCCAGGAGAGCGAACGGTCATGAGCAACACCGATATTGCGGGGATAGTCGCGAAGCTGACGGGGGCGGATCTGTTGCCCTTTGTCTACGCTGCCGCCATCGAATGGTGCGGAGAGAAGGAACGCGAGACGTTTCCGAGCGACATCCAATATTTCATGCACAACTGGTGGGAGTTCCCAAGTTTCAAATCGCGCGTCGAGCGCCTCGCCGTTCGCGCCGCTTTGCAGGAGGCGGGGGATGCTTAGTAACCTACGTGGCGCGCTACGCCGTCTCTTTTGCCGCCATGAGCGATTTCAGACCGTGCATCTCGCTCAAGTCAATGCCTTCGGATCATTGATCGCCGGCCCTCGCGTCCATGCGGCTGGTTTTCGCCTGTGCCTCAAATGCGGAGCAGTGCGGGCGGACAGCCTCACTTCTAGCATTCCAACCGGAGCGCCCTCCCATGACCGCTGACCCTATGCAGAGAGCGAGGGAGTTGCTCGCGGCTGAGTATGAGGCAGATGACCGCATCCATACTGCGGCGTCAATCGAGCGCGGCGACAAGGATGGCGACCGAGACATCCACCGAGCTCTCCGCGCAATCCAAGCAGCCCTTCTCACCCGCGAAGAGGAGGTGAGGGGCGAGGAGCGGGAGAGGGCGGCGCGGATTGTCGAAAACTACCAAGGCGCAAGTTACCGCGCGCTCGACCATATAGCTGCCGCCATCCGGGCTGATCGGGAGGGGTAGATGGTGCACATGCGTCGGACTTGGTACTGCGACAGGTGCCGCAAGGGCTATATCGACCCCGAGGATGCCCGCTCATGCGAGTTGGGCCATATAACACAGGCCGCCATTGAACAGGCGCAGGCGCGTATCCGGGAAGCGTTTGCGGAGCGCTACGGCGGGGATTCCAATCCCGACCGTGATCGGGTATAGGAGAGGGGCTATCTTGTGGCTGAGTGGTTTAAGGCACCTGTGCACGGGAGCGTGAAAAGCTGGCTGGGAGTGCTCGGCTGTCTTGGAGTAGCGCCGTGGGTTCGAATCCCATCGAGATAGCTTCACCTACACCACCAGTCCAAGAGCATCACCACAACCAGCGGCAGGATGATGCAGAGGGTTAGGGCTTGGATGGTGCGGATGGTGCCGTCGCCCAGGTGACGAGCGCATTGTACCGCGCCGACACGTCCCGCAGCGCCGCCCTTAGGGCCACGATATACTGAGCGACCGTGGCGTCATTTGCCTGCGCCGGCACTTCCGGTTGCGCCGGGAGCGGCTGCACCAGTTCCGGAGGCGGCACACGGCTTACCGTTTCCGGAGTCGGCGTCCCGCAAGCAGGCAAGGAAAGCGCCAAGAGCAGGGCTGGCAGCAGGCGGATTCGCGACATCGATCGTTCCTGTAAGCGCGGCTTGATCGGATGCTTTCGCCGAGCTGGCCGCGACGAGGCCCTGCGATAGCGTGGTGAGGCCAGCGACATCGGCTTTGCGGGCGGCCTGTTCGGCGGAGAGGTTGATCTGCAGCGTCCCGATCTGCGTTTTCTGGTCCGCGATGGTCGTCTGCATCCCGTGGATCCAGAGGAAGGCACCAAGGCAGGCTGCGCCGATCAGGATGTACGGCAGTAGGTCTGCAAGCCATGCAGCGGCCTTGGCGCCGATCCAGCGGGCGAGAATGGTTGCGATCATACCTGCTGCTCCACCGGCACCTTCGGCCCAAGCGGAGGCGGTGCCGGAACCGCGCCCGTGTCGGCGATGATCTTAGACGTGGCGACGGCCCGGTCCTTGACAGCCACAGCGCCGGCCGTCGAACCCACGACGACGCCGAGTCCGCCGGGGAAGGCGAGGCAGTAGGCGGTAAGGTCGAAATGTTCGCCCTTCGCCAGAGACCACGCCACGAAGGCATGGGCGCCCAGCACATAAGCCAGCGCGCCCACTGCGCCGATCGTGCGGTTGACCTCGAACTCGCCGCCAGCGCCTTTGAGGGCGTTCAGGATGTTCACGACAGTACCCCCCGTGCCTTGTTGATGTAGATGAGCCGCGACTGGATGCCGTTGCCTATCGTTGATCCGGTCGATATATAGTTTCTTATGGAAGAGAAATGGAAACAGCTTCCCGGATTTGAAGGGTTGTATTCTGTAAGCAGTCTCGGTGCTGTTAAGAGGCATGCAAGAGTGCTGCGAAACGGCCGTGGAATTGTAAATTCGCCCGAACGTTTGATTGAGCCGACACTTTCTCGTGGATATTTACTCGTGAATCTGTGGCGTGATAACCGGCCAACACGCTTTCTTGTCCACCGCCTTGTAATGCTCGCCTTTGCGGGGGCCTCGGATTTTTCAGTTGACCATCTAAACGGGGATAAAACTGACAATTCCTTGAAAAATTTAGAGTATGTTTCTCTGTCCGAGAACACGGCCCGCCAGCACTCCGCCGGCCGAGCGGTTTTTGTTCGCGGTGAAAGCAATGGCAAAGCGAAGCTAACTGCTGAATCTGCGCTGACCGCGAAGCAACTGTTAGCCTCCGGTTTGAGTAGCAGATTGGTTGGGATGCGGTTAGGCGTCTCCAAGGGGGCCATCCAAGCCTTGCGCGAAGGCCGGACATGGGGGCACATCACGATAGAACCCCTCTAGCTTTATTTATGTAGATCAAGCGGCTCTGAAGTCCCGCGATACCGCCGTTGATCCGGCGCGTGATGCCGGTCCAATCCTCGCGGTCGGCCATCTCGTTCAGACCGCGCAGCTTCCAGAACTCCAGCGCCGTCAGCACCGCGCCGGAGGGCTGCTCGACAAGCTCGGGATGATCGACAAGATCGAGACCCAGCCGGGAGCCGAAGTCGCGATAGTTGTCCTTGCCGGTGAGCTGGATCAGACCGCGCCCGCGATACTTGAAGCCCTCGCCGGGGCCGTTGCCCATCCGGCCGTCATAGGACTTCTGCGCAGGCGTCGGCCCCCATATCTCGCGCAGATAGGTGAAGCCGCCGCTTTCGTGGCAGCACTGTCCGAGGAAAGCGCCGAGACGATCATCCGAAAGGTCCACCCCATAGGCGCTGGCATTGAGCGCCAGTGCCAGCCCGAGGTCGTTGGCGAGCGGCACCGATCGGCCGGCGATGTAGGTTAGCAGCGCGCCATAGGTGATGCGGCCGGGTTGCCCGTCTGCCTTCACTCCCAGGCGCGTCTGGACGGTGGGCCAGTTGATCACGCGTGGATCACTCCTGCTTTCATCATCAGCACGATGAAAATCGCGACGTTGACGATGGTGGGACCGAAGTCCTTGGCGAGCGTGACGGCCCAGCCGGCGCCCTCCTGCTTGGCATGGAGAAGGTCGATCAGATCCACGCGGCTTTCGACCGCAGAGATACGCTCCTTCATTTCGGCAATCTTCTCGTCCTGCAGCTTCATGACCGTGATGTCGGTGTGCATCTCGGCGAGCTTTTCGGTCGTAGCGCCCTGCTGCTCGCTCAGAGTCTGCATGAACCGCCCCATGCGGTTGATGGTGTCTGTAAGCTGGCGCAACGCGGCTACCTCGCCCAATCGGGCAATCGTCTCATCAGGGACGGGAGTAAGGATTTCCCCGCTCTCGCCGAAGGGCTTGCTCGGACTCATCGGCCATCATCCGATCTGTGCAGCGTTTCCACAGCCTGACCCAGAGATACGCGCCGAGCAGAACGATGCCGATCAAGCAGCCTGAAAATAGGACGGGATACCTGTCCAATGCCGTCACCCCCTGTGATCAGGCACGCGATCTGGATCACGAACCCGGCATCAAGCAGCCCGCTATAAAGCGGGTAGCTGATGACCGATGACCCATAGGCGGCGTGGAAAACGATCTGCACGAGGTACGTGATGAACAGGCAGATTCCCCAGAACCTGTCATGCGCCCGCGTGAAGATATAGAACGATGCGGCGGCATCCCCAGCCGCCCAAAGCTCCACCGGATTGACCGTGGCGCCCGTCGTATCCCAAATGAGCTGCGACGGGCTGTAGGCGTTCCAGAAGGCCGCCTGGAACCAGATCCACCCGAGCGTGAGCGCGAGTGCTGACGGAAGCACCCTGCGACGCTCGACCGGATCAGTTCGCACCGCGACGACGAGCGCCACGATGCAGGCTATCAAGGCGGCCCATGCCGGCATCAGCTATGACCCGGCCCGCCTGGCGCAGGCGGCTCGGTGCCACCACCACCGCCGGACTGCGGCGTCACGGTGCCGCCCGCGCCATCGCCACAGGTCTGCTGCATGATAGCCTTGAGCGAGTCCGCGACGGTGCTGGTCGGGGCCTGCTCGATCGCTGCGGCGAGTGCGGCGCAAAAGTCCATCTTCATTCTCCTGCCCGGATGCCGCCGGGGACGGGGGTTTTGGAAAACATGGGGACTTGGATCTGCGTGGCAGGCGATACCGTCCGGCCCACGCCAAGCGAATTGCCGTGCTGGATGATGACGATCACCGGAGGTTGATCTTTGGCGTGGGTCACTATGCGCGCTCCGGCGCGGGCGGCGGAAGCATCCCCTGCAGATATTCGATCAGCCGGCGCTTCTCGTCGTCGGTCATCGCGTGGAGGCGGTTCATGAACGCCTCGTCCTCGCGCGAACGCTGCTTGAACTCTTCATCGGTCATGTCACGAAATCCCCAGCAAGGTTTTCCACGCGGCGAAGATGGCCGCGATCTTCGCGTCGAAAGCGCTGTCTCCGGCCTGATAGGCCTGGTTCGCGATGAGCCAGCCGCCATGCTTCCCGGCTAGCGGCACGCCAGCCGATGCCGAGACGTAGCCGAAAGGGTGGGCCACGGCGGTTGACGATGTGGTCAGGCCATCCGGCGACGTTCCGCTGTTCACCGTGCCGAGGTCGTTCACGATAAAGCGGTTCTGCTTGGCTACCGGGTCATGACTGAGCAGCACCAGCGAGGTGGTATTGAGCGCCGGCACCTTGCCGGTGAAGGTGACATCGGTCTGCGATCCGCTGGCCCACGTCACGCCGATACGAACGTCCGCCGCCGCGAAGATCGCATTATAGCCCGAGGCGTCCGCATTGGCCCCGAAGATCGAATAGAGGCTGTGCGTTCCGCTACGGTCGTTGATCCGGATCGGCGCCATGAAGGTGAAGGCGGCCGGGGGTTGCCCGTTCAGGAAATACGGGCCTGTCGGGGCCGAGGTGCAATCGATCGAGGGCTTGCCGTTGAAGCCCGCGTCCGTGGCTGAGAGAATCTGCGTCGTGCCGGTCCCCGCGCCGTTCGCGCCGACAAGCACCGGCTGGTTGAGCCTGTCCGCGAAATTGGCGTTAGGGTTGGTGTAGCCCTGAAGCCCCGCGACAAGATCCTTGGGCCGCGCATAGGAGAAGATCTTCGACTGCCCCAGCGACACGACGGCGAGGTCCACCGCATCGTTCAGCAGCGGCGGATAGGTCGTGTCGCCGGTCGAGTTCAGCAGGGTAATGCCGGTTCCGATGTTCATGTCAGCTCGCCGTGAATGTGAGGATTTGAGACATCGCCCAATTGTAGAGCGGCACCGAACCGATCGCGGAGGACGAGACCGCCGCGCTGCTGTCGCGGAGAGGTGCACGGGGTCCCGTCGTCGGCCCAGCCGCGACCGCCGGGTAGGGAGTCGGGCGAACACCTGTGAAGTTCTGCATGGCAATCTTCACGGTGTAGGACTGGCCCGCAGTCAGCGCCGTGTTCGGGGTGAGCGACACGCCATAGCTGCCCACGACCGAGGGGTTGGCCGCCAGTGGGATTTCCGTGCCCGTCGCGTCGAACAGGTGGAAGCCGTATTGGCCAGGATCTGTGACGTTGGTCGTGTCCGGCGTCAGCGGCGTGTTGGCGTGATACGTGATCGAGATCGTCGTGCCGGAACCGGCAATATTGGTCGCATAGACCGCGAGATTGTCCAGCCCGGCGCGGATACGGGCCACCGCAGCACCGATCCGCTCGCCATAGTTGCGATAGCTCTCCTTGGTCGCGTGGAGGCCGTCAGGGCCATAAGCGGACCAGAATTGCGGCCCGAGCGGAATGAACTTCGTCGGGTTGGCAATCGCGTTGGCAAGCTGCGCGGCCGGCACGTTGCCATTATAGTGGGTCGACCCCACGCTATTGCCGTAGACGCACCAGCTTGATGGTTGCCAGAACAGGAAGGGGATGTTCGTCGGCACGGTGAAGCCGTTGGTCGAAAGCGTCGCCTTCAACGCGCTTTCCGTCGCCGCCTGCAGCGCGTTCAGGTTCGTGATGTAGAGATCGACCGTCGCCTGGTTGTCGTTCGGATAGTTGCTCTCGCCCTGATCGAACACGACGCACGGGATTTCGAGCGTGGCGCCCTGCAGCTTGCACCACGCACTGACCTTCTCCGCCAGCCGGATCATGTTGATATAGGGATTGGTGCCGACGCCGATCTGGTCGATGCTGGCACCACCAACACCCACCGTCGCGATCACGGTGATTTCGTTGGACGCGAGGTTCGGGACGAGGCCCACCGCCGTACCACCGCACTGCGTTTCACCGAACTGGTTGGCCGACGCATCCACGACCTCGTAAAGATCTACGAGCTGCGCCGCCTGCGTGTCGTTCATGAGGTTCGGCGCCGTGGGAAGCTGCGTAGCGCCGCCCTGCACCACACGGGTTCCGCCGTTGAACATCAGCGCACGGCCGGGATAGGGCGGGGTGCCGGTGATCACGCCGCTCGCGTTGGTGCCGATGCTGAGCGACTGGCCCGTCTGCAGCACTAGCACGACCTTGTTGAAGGCGGTGTTCTGCATCTTGGCCCGCGCGCCGTCGATCTGGAAGCTGCGGCGCTCCGGGTTGCCCGAAGTCACCTCATCCACCCAGCGCAGGACCGTGCCGTCCTCCGCCTCGCCCCGGATCGTTCCGCGCGGAGAGGCAATCGCGATCTTGGATGCGCTGCTCATCAGGTAGAGCCGCGTATCCGCCAGCACCGCCGGGGTGTAATCCGTGTAGCCCGGAATGACCGTGTTGTCGGCCCGGTAGTGCATGACCGGGTAGCCATTCGGATCGAACACGCCCCAGCCGCCGCCCTGGATCGGGAAGATGGGGGTGAAGATGCCCAATGCCTGATTGGCGAACGCCTGAGCCTGCAGCGACCAATATTTCGCACCGCGATCGCCCGCGCTTCCACCCGGAACATCGGTGTTGGTGCTGTCGTTCGCGTAGTGGCCGGCCAGTGTGGCGAAATTCTGCGCATAGGCAGCATCGGTCGGAAACAGGTAATGGAAGCCCGTGCCGCTTGCTCCGGTCATCCAGACATGGATGCCGGTATTCGGGACATTGGTCGCGCCATTGGTCGGATCGGTATGCGTGCCCGTGTCCGATGTCGGAACGACGATGGGAAGCCCGATGATCTGGTCGTTGATCAGGATCCAGTTGGCGTTGGTCGTCGTCGGCAGGGTAGGCGGCGCCGTTCCGGTCGAGGCAAGGATATTCTGCCACAGCGCGCCCTGATCGATCAGGCGGTTGCCCGCGACGTAAGCAGTTGCCGGATTGTAGGCCGTGAAGTCCGTGACGAAATCTGCATAGGTCGCGCGATAGGTCTGCATCTCGCCGAAGCGGGCCGATGTCTGCAGGTTGGCGATGGACGTGGTGTTGGTGGTGACGCGAACGTCGAGCGCGGCCTCTGCCGTCTGTGCTCGGGTGGTTTCGGTCTGTTCGGCGGTCTGCGCGCGGGTCGTTTCAAGCGCTAGGGCCGATGCAGCCGCAGCCGCGACCTGCTGATCCCCGATCAGACGGTTCGAAGCCTCCGCAGCCAGCGCGATCTGGAATCCGTCCGAGGTGGGGAGGATGCCCACGACGACGTTGTATTCCTTGGCGATGATGTTGCCGGAACGGGTGGACGTGATCGTGTAAAGCCCATCCGCCGTGTTGAAATAATAGCCGCCATAGTCGTCCGTGATGAGCGGCTGGCTCAGGAAATTGCCGTTGTCATCCGTCAGAACGGCAGCGGTATTGTCGATCGCTTCGACGGTGACATAGGCCCCGGCGATGGGCCGCAGATACTGATCTTCGACAAGGCCGACATAGCGCGCCATTATGCGTATCCCCCAAGATTACGTGCTGTGGCGGTCACGATGTTGCTCGTCGCCGTCTGCCCGGCCGCATCCGTCACCGTGCAGATGAATGTCGCGGCCTGCGGGATTCCCGCCGAGACGCTATCCGCCGTGAACGCCGTGGACGCCGCAGTCGGATAGAGAATGGTGAACGGGTCGCCGCCGGTTTGCGTCCACGCATAGGTGAGCGGCGCCGCGCCTCCCGATGCGGTGCAGGTCGAAGGCGCCGTCGTCACCGCGATGGCGTTGTTGCTGCGGCCTGTACCGCGCACATCGGAAGGCGATGCGACCGCTCCTGTCGTGCCGCCGAACGCGCTGAACACCTTGCGCGATACGTTGCTGGAATCGCGCGCAAACCCCGCCGCGATGGTGCGCAGCGTGTTGCTGGCATCTCTTGCCGAGATCCCCGTGAGCGTGCGTAGCGCCGAAGTGTCGCGAACCGCGCTCATCAATATTGGAGCCAAAGATCGCCGGGCTGCGACGTTGGATCAGCCGCCCCCGATGCCGTGATGAAAATCCGGCCGCCCGTGAACCCAGCCGTGCCCCAATAGACATAGGCACCAGCGCCCTGTCGGTTGATCGCGCCGGAAACCGTGCCGCCCGTTGCGGGAAGTGGATCTGGAATCCCGGTCGCCGTCTTGAGCGCGGCTTGGCTGGCGAGGGTGAGGAGGCTCAGGCCATAAGGCGTGTTACTCTGGCCCGAAATCGTGGTCAGGTCCGCATCGAGCGGCTGGAAGCTCGAATTGTCCGTGAACACGCTCGGCGAATAATCCACCAGCACATCGTCATAATCGGCGATGCGCATGGAATAGTCGGCTTCCGCGACGAAGATGCTTGCCGGGTTGGTGCCGTTGATGATCCGGCCACCCAGCGTCCGCAGCGGCTGCTGCGCGACGACCGTCAGCGCCTTGTCCCAATAGACCGTGATGGGGTTGGCTACAGGGTCGGCGTTTGCCTCGCCGATGTAGATCTTGCCCATGTCCATGAGCGCGCCGCGCGCGTCCGTGAAGATCGGGATGGGATTGCGCACCTGCTGCATCAGCGGTACTCCGGATGGGTGAAATCATGGGCCATCAGGGGCGCCGTATTGGGCGTGATGTGGATCGTTCCTTTCGACCCAGGCCAAGCGATCAACGACTTCATCGCTTGCCCCCTTTGTCATCAGATGCAGCAGCCCGCGTCGGCTGAATCGCAGACAAAAGGCGTTGCTGAATCCCCAACACGTCGTTCGCGATAGCCGGCTCCGCGCGCGCGATGGCGCCAAGTCGCTGAATATGTGCAAGAGCCGCATTGCCATTCGGCTTGCGCGACGCGGCGACCAGCCAACGGGTTAGGCGAGGGCTGGTGAGAACTTCGGCGCTCACCTTTTGCGAGATAGCCGGAGTGACCAGCCCTGCGGCGACAAGTGGATGGCCGCTCAGCGCCGCGAGGGCGGCACTCGCCAAGCCGCCGTTCGTCAGGTTGGCGGCATTGATCGCGCCAGTGTTCGAGAAACCACCGAACGCCTCGCGCTGCTTCACTTGATCGGCGATGCGAGCGAGATTGTCGAGATTGCCCCGCAACTCGCCATGCCCGAACAGGGTCGCCTTGGCGTCGTCCGAAAGGTGCTTGTTCCAGTTCGTCAGGAACGTCCCGATCGAGAAGGCGTCACCTTCAGCGTTCTGACGACTGTCCACAGCGCGGCCTAGGCGGTCGATCATCGTCGCCCTGACCGTGGATTGCTCTTCCGGGCTGAGGCCTCCAAACATCTGGCGGAAGCGTGCGATGTTTCCATTGTCCCGCGCCATATTGGCGAAGGCGCTAAAAACCTGCTCGTTGCTCTTACCGGCGAACGGATCACGGGAGACGGCAGCAGCGCGCGAAGCCGCCTGATCCATCAAATCCCGCTGCCCAGCGCCGGGCAGAAGATATGACTTCGCCCGATCGGACAAGCCGCCCCAAGCTTTGGAGAAAGCCTCCGGGTCAAATGTCTTTCCGCCCGCAGTCTGATTAACAAGCGTCGCCCGAACCGTGGCGGCGTCGTCTGCCGGAAGTGAACGCAACACCCGGCCGAGATTGGCGAAGTCACCGGAACCGTTATTCTGCAAAAGCCTCTGGACAGTCGAGAAGGCTTCATTCGGCGTCTTGTCTTTGCGATCCCCGACAAGCAGCGAAAGCGTGTCGTTGATCCGCTTCATCCGCCCATCGGCAAAATCGTTCGCTCGCGTCCACGCCTTATAGGCTTGTGGACTGACATCCTTTGCCGTCGCCCGCATATCCTCAGAGAGGGCGCCATACAGGGCGCGCAGTTGGCGCGGTGCGATCTTAGGCGCGAGTTGCGGCGATGCCAGCGCATCACCGATCTGTGTCCGGAATTCCTTCAGATCGTTCCAAGAAAGCTGTCCACCTTCCATGGTCGTGATGGGCTGCGATTTTCCAGCCCCAGGAAGAACCGGTCCATCCTGAACAACCTCTTTTGGAGTGAGCGCATCTAGGTAGCGCCCAAACCGGCTGTTCCTGAACATCGCGCCGAGATCGGGATTGCTCTGCCACGCCTGCGTGAGATCGGACAACACCTTGCGAGTGTTGGTCAGGGTAGCCGGCTGATCAGGCTCGATTGGGATGCGATCGTAAAGCTGTGACGTGCGATCGGCGGTATCATCCATGAAACGCGACACGCCGCGCTGGAGCAATTGGCCTGCACCTGTGATGTCAGTCGAACTGCCAAGGCTATCCCCAACCGCGTTTGCGATTGATTCCCCAGCATCGGAGGGGCGCCCCTGTCGGAGAATGGCGCCACCAGCATCGGGTGAAACGGCATCGCCTGCCAGTTGCCCAACCCGATCTTGAAACTGAGAAACGGTTTGATCGGCAGCTCGCCCGATAGTGTTCGCACCATAGGGGGTTTGAACAGTGCCGGCCGTCATGCGGCGAAGGCGGTCGCTCCCGTAATCAGCGGGGAGGAGGTCAATCCCTTCAGCTTGGGCGGCACGATAGAGCTTTTGCTCTTCACTGAGAGGAAGCGCCCGCGCGGCCTGCCGAGCCGCATAGGACCGATCAGCCAGAAGCGCGCCAGCACCACCAAGCGCCGCACCACCGATTCCGCCAGCTGCAGCGCCTTCAAGCGCGCCCGTCAGTCGTTCGCCGGGGCCTCCGTCCGCCGAACCCGCGCCATACGCGCCACCATAGGCAGCGCCCTCAGCCGCAACCCGGCGCGCAATAGTACGCTGCGCGATGACCCGCGCCTCATCCGCTGCGAAGCCTTCGAGGCGCGCGGCGCGATACGCATCCGAGGCAACCGCCGAAAGACCACGGGTAAGACCAACGCCCTCGCCAACACCAGGGATAACAAGGCCACCAGCAAGCTCACCAGCGATACGGGCATAGGGATGTTGGGCCTGATCCGCGCGCGCCTGCTCACCATCGGAGGCGACGGTATCGTTATACGCGGAACTGAAATCGCCGCCAGAGAGAAGCGAGCCAACGCCTGATGCCGCACCGTGGATTTCATCGCCGAACCCCAGCGTCGCGCCATCGATCGCGCCGCGTGCTGCCGAACCCAGCGCCCCGCTTTCGCGCTTCTGGTCACCATAGATATTAACGGTCAGGCGGCCAGTCTGCGGATCGATGTACCCCGTTGCGTTTCCCTGATCGCCACCATTGTCGGCTGGTACGCCGGGATCCTCGAAACCGCCCGAGCCGTATTTGCCACGCTCGGCGTTCGGATCGGGCATCTGCTGACCAAGCGCCGCCTGAAGCTGCTCGGGCGTTGCGCCCGGCGGACCTTCGATGTCAGCGACATGGCCGTTGCCAAGATCGACGGTGTAGATCTGTGTCTGCGCGTCGGTCATTTCGGCCTCACGCGCAGGATGCGGAAGCCGGAGGATGCCTGATCCTGCTGCTTGAACGGGCGGTAGCCCTGATCCTCGCTGAATGTGTCGTCCATGGCCTGATTGCGCTGGACGATTTCGCGGCGAAGATTCATGAGCTTGGCGCGTGCCGCAGAGGGACTGTCCGTGACGCCCGGAACCCACTTTTTCAGGCGCTCATCTTCGGCCGCCGAAACGGCTGCACCCGAAATATCCTTGATGATAACGCCACCGATCTGGCCGATCTGCGCGCGGAAATTGGTGCCGGCCGGGTCATTCCAGTTGGTGAATGTCGTTCCCAAGGAGCCGGTCGTAGGCCCGATCGCATTGCGCGCAGCCTTGGCTTGCGGGCTATCGTTCTTCGGATCGAGCAGGCGAAGGGCGTTATCGATGTTGGTCAACGAGGCTGTGTTCGTCGAGCGCGCCGATAGGGCCTGCTGCGGCCACGGCTTGAGCTGGGATTTGTTCTGACCGCCAACCGCCGAAATCTCACCCGTAGGCGAGCGCTGATAGACGGTCTGCGGATCGAGGCCGGGGATGGCCGAAACCTCTTGCGGGGTGAGGATGCTGTAGCCCTGCTTGCCACCCTGCGACGTGTAGATCGTGCGGGCACCATTGCCCTGCGATGCCGGCGACGGCGTGCCACCAGCCTCAACACGCGCGGAAATCGCCGCCACCTTCGGCACGGCTGAAAGCGGAATCTTGTCGTTGATGCCGATACCCAGCCCATCCGCGACAGTCTGCGCATAGGCCTGCGGGTTATTGCCGTCCGACGCAGGGGCATAATGCTGTGCCCACTTGAGCGGGGTATCGTACCCGTTCTTGATCTGGTTGCCGATGACGATGCGATGTGCGCGCGCGCCGTTCTCAGGTGTGTCGAACTGCACAAAGCCATTCTGGTCGCCGACCTGCCCCTGCCATCGGTTCGACGGATTGGACCGGATCGCGCCGGGATTATTGAGACGAACACTGAGCGGCGCACCGCTTCCACCGGGCGCCGCTGCAGTGCCAGACGATGGATCACCTCCTCCCAATGAGACAATGGACTCCGAACCGTCAGCGTTCTTGACGACCTGATATTTCGGGGCCGCATCGGTCGCCCGGTAAAGCTCACGGCCCGAATTATCGACCAGCGCACCGCCGGGATTGATGACGTGCGTGGAATCCTTGTCACCGCCCGTCACACCGATCGCCTTCGCGAACTCGGGAGACGCCGCCGCAAGATGCGCCTGAGCGAACGCCTTGAGCTGGGTCAGAGCGTCCTTGTCGCCAGCGGCAAGAGAGGCCTTGATGCCTTCCGCCTCGCTCGTATCGATGCCCTGCTGCTTCTCGGCGTTGATGATCCCGTCGATTTGCTGCGAAGCGAGGTCAGCGCGCCCAGCATTGGCCGCGTTGTAGATCTGCGAAAGCTGGGTCACCCGCGAGATGCGGGCAGGCTCGTCCATGACCTGATACGACTTCTGGAGCGCATCGGCCTGATCGGGGAACATCATGATGCCCTGGGACAGCTTCTGCGGCGTCGGGTCCTTGGCGTAATCAGCGGACCATGCCTGCCACCGCGCTTCCTGAGCCTGCTTCTGCTGCAGCGCCTGAGCCTGCAACGCGCTCATAGCCAACTGCTGCTGCCCAAGCTGGTTCTGGATGTTCTGCTGCTGATAATCGCCAACAGTGCGCCCATAACCCGTACCGGCGAGCAGATTTGCGATGATGCCGGACGGATCGGTCGCCATTACCAGCCGAACGCCTTTGCGAGACCGCTGCTGTTCCCGCCGAGCTGGTTAAAAATGCCTTGTGCAGCCGCATAGGGAGCCGCCGCCGCCGTGGCCTGTGCGCTGCCCTGCTGTCCGTAAAGGTTGCTCACCGCATTGGCATAGTTCTGCCCTGCCGTAGCTTGCCCAGCGACTGCCGCTTGCCCCGTATTGATGAGGCTCCCATAGTTGGAAAGCTGGTTCTGGATGACGCTGGAAAGCGTGTCCGTTCCGAGCCGGGACAGGGCATCCTGCGTGTTTCCGCCACGCAACCCACCCGTTGCCGCCGCATTGGCAAGGATGCTGTCCGTGCCATTCGACATGAGCGAGGTGAACAGGGGCGAGGTCTTGAGCTGATCGATCGCCGACTGCTGACCGGTCGCGCCACCGGTCCCGAGACCAAGAAGGTTCAGGTAGGCAGTAAGACCGCTGTTGCCGGCGGAAAGGTAAGGCGCCTCGTTCTGCTGGGTGATGCCGAACTCGCGCGACTGTTCGTCGATACCCTTCTGGTAAGCTGCCGCCTGGATCTTGGCCGCCTTGGAAGCACCTTTGCCACCAGCGATCCCGCCTAGGATGGAAGCGCCAGCCGAGATTGCTGCCGTTGCCATCAGTGCACCCAATCCGACTTGCGGATTTCGAAAATCTCGTCGTCGTCATCGGACGAGGGCAGGGGATGTGCGCCGATCTGGCGGTTGAACCAGCGAGCCTTTCGGTTGTCCCGAGGCGTCGATCCCCACACGATGTCCGCGCCATGCTCGAACATCCACGCCACCATTTCGCGGCCGGTCTCGATCGCCTTGCGCCCCCGACAGGTTTCGGAAAACAGCGTATGCGACTGAAAGATTCCTGGCGCCGTCATCTCGAAAGCGGCAACCGCATCCTCCCCATTGGAAAGGACGATGACCCCCGTTTGCGTCGATGGACGGGCGACAATCTCGCTCCAGTCCATGAATCCACCATCGGGGCGGATGAATGGCCGAACGCTATCGCTGTTTGCGATGTCATTCACAAATTCGGGGGAGGTTTCGCGACGAACGGCCACCTTGCTCTCTCAAGCTCAGGTTGGCCCCGCAGAAGGCCGGTTCGTGCGTGCGGACTGTATGCCTAAAATTTAAGCAGGCGTCAAGATACCCGCCACGCCATTGATCCACCGGTTTTCCGGTACGCAGCATTGACAGCCACGCCCGCCGCAGCTGCCGCTACGTCATCGGCATATGGCCCCGGAAACTGAAAATCCGTGGTCATGACTTGCCCGGATGGAGGAAGATCAAGGTTCGTATCAGCCGCGAGATTGAAGGTACACGCGAAGCCCCCGTTCAACGTGATCAGGTAGACCAAGGTGATACCATATTGACCGCCGGGGCCACCATCGGTTGCCGTAAAGACTGCAGGGTCTGGCGTGAATACCCGCTCATTATCCAAGGCCGCGTTATTCGACAGGGTCAGCGCAGTCGCTGCGGTAATGCCCTGCGTCGCGTCCGTCAGCCCAGCAATCGCATCGGAATTGCTCTTGCCAATGCCGGCCAGGCTTTCGAGCCAGCGAAGAACCTTTGGATCGTTCGTGATCTTCTGGAGATCTGCACGGGTGACGGTCGTTTCAGGCATTCAACGGCTCGATATCAGCTTCCAGAGAGGCCCAGCTTGCCAGCGCATCGCTATCGCCACGGAACCGGAACGTGATATAGTTGCGGAAACGCTTGTGGGTGTTGAACACGACGCGCTTTGTGCGGTTCGCCGGCTTCCCCAGGCTGTTTGCGCGCTCCATGCTCCACGTTTCGCCGTCGAGAGAATAGGATAGCAAAGCACCCGGCTCAGGCACGCTCTGGTGCCGCCCCGGAAGCCCGACAAGCTCCAGCGAATGCACAATCGCGCTGTTCGTCTGGTTGTAGAGGAGCTGGGTGATGAACTGCCAGCCTGCAGCCTCCCCGAAATGGCTTGCCGTGCCATCATCGAGAACGCCGATCGCAGCCGTTTCCGTGTCGCCGACCCACCACTTACCATAAGCCAGGATCGCGTTGCGCGGGCGATAGGCCTTGTCCAATCCTCGCCCTGATCGGCATACATACCAGACAGGCTTGTCGGCCTGCTGGGATGCCATTTGCAGATATACCAGCGTGCGATCGGGAAGGTGGACGAAAAGCCGCTGTTCATCCCGCGACACGCGCGCTTCAAGCTGCACTGTCGAGAGGTCAGCTACCTCCGCCAGCATATCATCGATCGCGCGGGTCGATAGTTTAAGCGCCGATCCCCCATCTGCCAGCCAGATAGCTGGGGCGTGATTCCGGCCCGAGCCACAGAAAGCGAACGTCTGCGAGAACAGGCATTTTGCGCGTGGCCCGACGCACCCGATCGGAATGGTCGCACCCGGATTGACTGCGAACGGAAACACGGTGCCGCCCTGATCCGTGTAGATCTGGATGGTGTTCTGCCCCAGCACATAAAGCTCGCTGCGGAGACGCAGAAGGCCCGTCACCATGTCCGGATCGGCTTCCGCTGAGCCATATTTGAGCGGATCGACGCTCATGGGGTCCGACAGGTCCGTGACGATGATACTCGTCCCGTCCGTCGAGATATAATAGCCGTCCATCCAGACGACATCTAGGGATGGCCCGAGATCGGTATCGGTGACTTGGGTCAGCTCAGTGCCGTTCCAGTAGTAGAGCGATGTGCCGCTCTGGATCGCCAACCGGTCGAATCCATAGTCCATGGCAACCATGCCGCCCGGCCCGACATCGCCCAAGGTCGTAACTGTTCCGTCCATGGAGACGGAAACCAGCTTCGTCCCCATCACCCGATAGAGCGTGCCGTTCCAGTTGATGCCGCCCCGATCTATGCCGGGACCGGTACCCATCGCCACTGCGCCGCCAGCGCTGCGCACATACCCGTTCGAGATGCCGCTCTCGATCTGCACCGGCTCAAGGTTGATCGGATATGCCTGGTTGAAATCGGCGATTTCCGACATCGTGACGCCGGAGAGGAGCGGGATAGCAACCATTATTGCGCCGCTTCGTCATCCGAGACAGGCGCCACGAAGAAAGGCAGCGGTCCGTTCCAATAGCGGTTGCCGGCCCCGCGAGGCGTCTGCCTGCCCATCTCCACCTGCGGGATAAGCGGCCACTTCATCAGGAACTGCTCACAGGCCCGAGAAGCCGGCTTGCTCGTCGTCAGCGTCTTGCCGATCTGTGGAGCGAGAAGCTGCGCGACATAATAAGACGCACCGAGAACATCCGACGCCGCCAGCCCGCTTTCATCCTCAGCCGATCCATCGTTATATTCGGGATAGTTGTAGCTGGTGCAGCCGATCGCAGCCATTTGGTCGTTCATGGCGCGCAGGCCGGCGTTATATTCCTCCGGCGTCAACTCGAACTCATACGATGCCTGCCCACAGAAGCCGTATGCGCGCTGGATGATGTCGCGTTTCTTGGGACCGCCGAATGTTGGGACGATGGTCATGGCTCAAGCGCGATCATGTGAAGCGTCGCCGCAATTGGCGTCGGGTTGATCGAAAGCGCCCCGAGCAGCAGCGAGAGAAGGCCGGCCGACACGCGGTTGATCTGGAACTGACACTGCGTGTTCGTCGGCGTGCCTAGGACCTGCACGTTGAACAGATCCTGGTTGCCGGCCGGAACCTGCACGATGCCGCTCACGACCGGAGTAACCCCCGCGCCGAACGCAGTCGGATAGGTCCATGTGTAGGTTGTCGCAGCGGACCCCATCACGACGATCTGCTTGCGCGCCTTGCTCGCATGGGTATGATTTTCCATAGCGTAGCGCGTGATTGAGCCTTGGGCGCTCGTATCCGTTACGCCAGGCGGTGCGGCCTGCGCCGGCTGCGGCGGGTCATTCCAGATCGGCACGTCAGAACTGCCATGCGCAGATAGCGGGCGTTCCCGATGCGGCGATGAGATTGATCGCCTCGCTCGTTCCGTTCAACTCCAGAGTGGCGCCGGGAGCGATGCGGAGATTGCCAGCGCCCGCCACTGCTGCCGCGCCGACATTGACGAAGACGTTGATCGAGGCGTCCTGATTCTGGATCAGCACCTTCGATCGCGAGGTATTGGCCGCGAAAAGCTGCTGCGATGTCGCGCTACCGGTGGTAACAGCGGAAGCGGTCTTGGTCGTCGGCGGAGTGCGGCTGTAGACCGAAACGCTGTCACCCGCCTGGAACACCCACTGCGTGCCGTTCCACACCATATTCTGCGAGTTGGCATAAAGGCCGCTGGTCGAGGCGGAGCCGTTGGTCGGCGTCTGCACCGTGGCGACGCTCGTCCCGTTGTTGCTCTTCAGGACGTAATAGGGTGCGCCCTTGGCATCGACCGGAAGCGGCGCACGCTGCCCGTTCGTGTAGGTTGTGCCGAGCGTGTTGTTGACGAGACCGCCGACCTTGACGCTGTTTCCCGCATCGGACGCGCCATCAGCGACGTTGCCCTGCACCTGATTGGACGAAGCGCCCGAGCCGCTGGTGACGGTGAGCGGGTTGGCAGCAGAGCCAAGCGGCGAGCCGGTGCCAGTGCCGTCATCCAGCGTCATCGCCGGAATGACAGTTCCTCGCGCAACACCATCCGCGCCGGTCAGATAGATCAGCGTGCCGGGAGTGCCGCGCGCGCTGATATGATACGTCAGAGCCATTATTCGGTCCTCGCCTTGGGCGGACGACCGCGCCGCTTGGGCTGCTCCAGCTCCTCAGCGGTCAGCGGCTCCTCGTCAGGAACATCGTTGGGGTGGAGAAACCACCCCTCGTTCAGCGCGCGCTCTTCATCCAAGGGATCGACGAGGGAGCACATGGACATCATGCGCCCCCAAACGTCGATTTCTCCGCCCATACGATAAGCGGCCTTCGGATATTCAGCGCCTTCAGCCACGCGCCTTCACCGCCGAACGGTTCACGTCGTTGGTGTAGTTCGGGCCGGCGTCGGTCACCTCGTAAGGCGTCTCGATGCCGAGATAGTCGCACAGCACCTTCACGATATCGGTGCGGTTCTTGCCCGAGCGCTCCACCTCCAGAAGCCCGGCGACCTGCCCCTCCGAAAGCGACACGGGGCGATCACCCTTGCCGTTCAGCGTGTCCTTCAGCGCGTCCGGGTCGAGATCGACCAGATCCTGCAGATGGAACACGTCATAGGTGGGCGTGATGCCCGGCTCGGGATCATTGTCCTCGATGCCATCGGTCGCCTTGAAGCGCGCCTTTGCGCCCTCGGCAATGGCATCCTGAATGCCCGAAAGCTGCGCTTCCTTGACCTTGGAAGCCGGAACGTCCGGAAGCGTGGAATCAGTTTCGATCTTGTCTGCCATGATAATCCTCCAAGCCCCCCGGCTCGTCTAGAGAGGCCCTCCCGACACGATTGCCGGGAGGGAGGCTTGGGTCAGGTCTGGTTGAACAGCTCGATGCCCGACATCTCCGGCTGGAGATTGACGAGACCGTAGAACACGTCCCAGCGATACTTGGTGCTGAGGTCGCCGATCGCGCCCTGGCGAGCCATCGTCACCGTGATGCCGCTCTTCGTGGTCGCCGACATGACGGCCATGCCCGAGTCAGGCGCGGGGACGTAGCGACCCGGCATGATCTCGAAGCAGTCGTCCTGCCAGAACACGTTGACCGGAGCCGACACGGTGTTGAGGAACGTGATGCTGGCACCATTGGCCGGAGCAGCCGTCACGTTCTTATACTGCAGCTCCGGATCGGTGCCGCCCGTGCCGGAAATGATCGGCGGGGTGATCGTCACCACACCCGTGCCACCAGCGCCAGAAACGATGCCGGTGATGCGGAAGGTCTTGAGCGCGCCCGTGTCGCCCTTGGTGATGTGGTGCGTTGCGTTGACACCCGCGATGGTGAAAGCATCGCCCACCTTCACCGTACCCGAAGTGACCGCAATCGAGATGTTCTGATAGCGGTTGTCCACGTTGTTGCGGGTCAGGCCATCCGAAGATGCGACGGTCGCAGCCGGCGTGTAATAAAGCGGGTTGGTGTTGGTGATGGTGACACCCGTCGCCGTCGCAGCGGTGAGGCGATAGGCATAGTCCATCTTGTAGGTGTCGAAGCCGGCGACCTGACCAACCTGAGCGTTGGTGTAGGCGCTCTCGGTGCGGCCGTTGAGCGTCTGACGCTGGGCGAGATTCGACGCCATCGAGTTGTAATCCGCCGACGACAGGAACGCCTTGCGCATCGTCATCGGAATGCCCTGGTTGTTCAGGACGGTATCAACCGCCGCCAGGTCATCGAAGCCGGAAGCCGCCGACGTGCGCTTGACCACGATCGAGCCGGTCAGCGCGGCCAGATTCATGCAGTCCACGTTGATGTCGGAGGCGAGGCGCTGGAGAGCCGCCTGACCCAGCCGCTCTTCCTGCAGCGCATCGCGCAGTTCCAGCGCCGTCAGCGTGAGCGGAACAGCGTGGCTGTAGCTCAGCGTGGTGGGGACCGAAAGCTGCGTGTAGTTGCGCGCGAAGTTCGAGGTTTGATCAAGACCCGTGAACGACTGCGCGATGTACGGCTGCGGGCGCCAGATGGTGTTGAAAGCGCGCTCTGCGGTCGTGCCGTCGAGCTGGTACTTGCGGAAAGCCTTGGAGATGACAAGCGCGTCCTCGAACCCTTCGAGGACCTGATCGAAAGCCACCACCTCCTGCTTGGAGAAGGAATTTGCCATGGAAACCTCAGCGAACGTGAGAGAGCCGCCGATCGGCTCGATCACACCGTTCGCTGCTGTCTCAGGCGCAGGTCCCTGGTTTGGTGCACGCTCTTAATGCCTAAATATTAGGCACTCGTCAAGCGGCCTTTCGCTTCTCGGCACGATGCGCGCGGAAGGCGTCGAGATCAGCCTGCGATCCCGACTTCTCGTACTTCTTCCACAGTTCGGTCTCGCGCTTGTCGTCGGCTTTCGCAGCGACCGGCGCGGTGCTGCGGAGGATGGTATCGGCTTCCGGTGCCGGCGGCTTCTTGCCCTTGACCACGATCTTCTGCTCCACCTTGAAAAGCATCTTGAACCGGCTGAGCGGGTCCTGTTCCGCAGCGACCTTGCTCAGCACGGAGGGGTTGTTCCCGATCGCGCCGACGAGCTTGGCCGGGTCATCGGCATACTGGATGATCGCACCCAGGAACTCGGGGCCGAGCGCGTCCAGCACGTTCCTCTCGGCCGTCTCGAAATTGGCGATCTTCATGGTCTGCGCCTTGGCCTGATAGTTGACCCTGGCTCGCTCGAACGCCTGATTGCGGACAGCGGTCTGCTCTTCGGCCTGCGCGGCCTCGGTGTCGATCGCTCGCTTATCCTCGTGCCATTTCGTCAGAGCCGCCTCAAAGCGCTCTTCGTCGTAGTCCATAGATTCCAGCGTCGGCTTCGGACCTAGCTCGCGCTTCTGCGCCGGGGTTGCCTTGCGATGCGCTGCCGCCTCGCGTTTGGCGTCTGCCACCTCCTGCCGCAGACGACGAACCAGCGGCGTATCCTCCGGATCGTCCTCGCCCTCGATTTCGAGGCCGATTTCATCCGCATCGCCCTCGGGCTGCTGGATATCCTGATCGTCGCCCTCAGGCGCGTCCAGATGCAGGTCCGTGTCGTCGTTCTCGCCGTCGATCATGGTCAGTCCTCCTGTTGAGCCAGAAGCGTGTGCGTCAGCGACGCCGCTCCCATGTTGAGCAGGGCGATGCTGTCCATCGCTTCGGTTTCGCCCCAGCCATAAACTTGGATCTTGCCGTTCTCGGCTACCTGCACCGCGACAATCGCGCGCGTCGGGCTGAAGCCTTCATCGGCCTCGCTCTCAATTGATGCGGCAGCGGTGCGCAGCATTGCCGGAATATCGCGCGCATTACTCTCATAGAGAGTCACGACCTCGGCCAACTTCATGCCGCATCTCCGTGGCGGAAGGCGTCACGAATATTTCTGATAGGATGGAAGAAATTGATCAGCGCTTTCTTCGCTTCAATTATCAAATAGCTCCACATTATGCCGCGTCTCCCTGCGGCTGGCGCTCAGCGTGATCCTGCTGACGCTCGGCCAAGTCCTGCTGGCGGCGCTGCATCTCGCGGTCGTGTGCGTCCTGGTGAAGCTGGGCGCCGGTCTTGATCCGCTGCTGATGCATGTCGTGCTGAAGATGCTCGGCCTGTGCGGCCTTCAACTGCGCACCTGCGTACTTGTCCGCGATGTCGGCATCATTGGCGGGTGTGCTGAGACCGGTCGGCACAGCCGGCGCCTTGGACAATTCCTCAGCCTGGGCCTGCTTGAGCTGGGCATCGGCCTGCTTCTGCTGAGCGCTCGCCATGTTGAGCGCCGATTTGCTCTGACTCTCCTGTGCCGCCGCCTGCAGCGCGATGGCCTGTGGATCGGGCTGTTGCTGTTGCGCGGCCTGCTGAAGCTCCTGAGCTTCTTCCGGTGTCGGCTTGACCACACCGAGAGCGATCAGGCGAGACCGGGCATATTGCTGCATGTCCTGCTGTCCCTCACCATCCTGATTGAGAACGGCGGTCAGCGTGGCGGCCTGCGCAAGTTGCATGTCCTGCGCCTGCACCGCTACGGCAGCAATCTCCATGTTCTGCTTCACGGTCTTCTGCCGCTTGGTGGCCGTCGATTCCTGAACGTCGGCGATGACCTTGAACTTGCCCCGGCTCAGGTCGTTGCGGACCTTATACAGACCCTTGTCCAGCACGGTTTCCTGAAGCGTTGCTTCACCGTCCTGCCCGTCGAGCGTCAGCGTCTCCACCTTACGGCCCGGCTCGAAATAGACCGCGCGCGCCATGCCGAGATAGATTTCGCCCTCGCGCGCGATGCTCTGTCGCATGTTGTCTAGATAGATGCCGGACTTCGCATCGACGCGGGCCGCAGCAAGGTCCATCGCCTCGGCGGACGTATTCGCCTTCACCTGATCGGCGTTGTCGTCCTCGTCCGTCAGGTCTCCGGATGCGATCTGCAGCAACGCTGCTGTGACGGGCTGAACCTGAGGCGGCTCGACCTTCCCCAGAGGGCCGGCGCTGACGATCGTGCCGTCATCTTGACGCAGCGGCATGATCGGAAGGAACGGCAACCGGTCGATATTCTGCCGCGCCCACACCTCGGCGAGCGGACGTACACCACCCAAGCCGTCGTTGATCGTGCCGGCGATTTGCTCGATTGCGATGATCGGTACTTCGCGCGGCGCAAGGCTGTCCGTCTCGACCAGCTTGGCGATGCGGGTGTTATAGATCCGCTGCCGGTCCATCATCTTGCCGACATGCCCCCGCCAGCGCGGCATGTTGTCCACGTAATCGCGCTTGCCGTAGACCGGAACGATCGGGATCTGGTCGCCCGCGATGTATCCGCAGTCCCGCAGCACCTTCATGCCGTTCAGGATGTATTTGTGGACGCGTTTACGCTTGATCGGACGCTCGGTGACTTCCCAGCCCTGGGCGGTGAGGTTGCCCCGGCTTTCCTCATCAAGATCGGTCTCGAAATACCGCTGCTCCTCGCCGCTATCCTTCTGCGTGAAGATCAGCAGCTTGTCGGTCGATTCCTCCACCACGTAATATTCGGCCGTGCGGACGATATCCGGCGTGTACCAATCCCAAGCATACTTCCAATTGGCGAGCGGCCACGGGTCGAGATTGTTAGCTCCCCACTTGGCCTCTGCCTCGGCACGCGGTGACGCCGTGATGATAAATGCCCACTTCGCGTCTGATGCGTCGTACAGGATTGAGCCACCATCGAAATAGACGCTCTGGTCCGCATCCACGATCGTTAGGCCGGGATTGACCCGCTGGCTGTCATCATCGGGATCATATGGATCGGCATAGTCGGTCGTCAGGCGATAGGCGCCGAAGCCACCACGGATCGCTTCCTGGAACGCATTGTCCCGAGCCTGCTGCGCCTTGAAGAAATGGCTGTCGGCGCGGTGCATACCGTCGAGCAGGTCAGCGCTATCGACATCCGCGCCTTGACCCGGCACGAAATCGACCGTCAGCCGGTTCTCGCGATAGTCGGTCTCGATCTTCTCCAGGCTCTTGGTGATCTTGTCCACCTCGGGCCGGGGCGCGTTCTCGAACTGCTCGCCCCACGCGCCTTCCCATTGCGCGCCGGGGATTGTGACGAACCGACGCGCTTCCAGCGACTGCGCGCGCAATTCCTGCTGCGGACGCGCCACGCTGTCGAAGCGCTGCATCGCCTCGTCATGCAGCTCCATCATCCGCTGATTGTTCGCGGCCTCTTTGGTGTTGTCGATATCGCTCTCGGCGACCGGCTCGAAATCGTCAGCCACGACGCACCTCCACGCTGAAGCGATAGATCCATGGACAGGGGCCGCTAATGCTGAACGGTGCCGTCGTCAGGATGTGCGTGCGCACAGGGCCAAGGTAGATCATGCGCGCCTCGCAAATGCCGATGTCATGCCGGGAATGGAAACGGAGACCGTCTTGGGGCGCCCCGACAAAGCCCGCCGCGCGCCCTCAACCGCGTATCGCAGCGCGTCGATCAGGTGATTGTTCTTGTCTTCCAGCACGGAAGTCACCTGACCTGTGAGGCTATCGACCTTGAAGCTGTAGAGCGTCAGTTCATCGATCAGATGCTGGCAGCGCGGATGGACCACGATGTCGTAGCTCTTCAGGAACTCGACGCCTTCCTCCAGCGAGCGGGCGCCCTTGAGCGCCGGCTGGATGTTCGGGAAGCCATGCTTGCGTAGATGGCTGATCGTCTCCGGTCGCGCGCTGTCCGCCGTCATCCAATATCGCTCGGCGTCGGGGATCGACATGAACAGGTTGGACAGGTTCACGATCTCGACGCCAAGGCCGTATGCCTCGTAATCCACGAAGATCGTGCGGCCCTGGATATAGCACCGCACGGCGCAGCTCGGGTCGATGCTGAACCCGAAGTCGGCGCCAAGGCGGAACTCGGCGCCCGTCTCTGCCTCGAATGGCTCGACACACCAGTTCTTAAATACCCTCGCTTCCGAATTGCGGCGGTACTGGCCCAGCCAAATGTGATTGTATTTGTCGATGTCGCGGCTGCGATCGAACTCCATCTGCTCGGCAAGCTCGGCCGGGAACCACGGATTGCGATCGTAATTGACGTTCATCACGACAGAGCGCGGCGGTGCGCCATTCTCGCCACGGAACATCACGTCAACCGGATCGGTCTCAAGGTCAGGGTTCCATGACCAGATCAGCCGCGACCCTTCTGCGCGGATCGTCGGCACCAGCGTGTTGATGCTGTCCTGACTGACGCTCTGCGCCTCCTCGATCCAGCAATCCGTGACACCCTCGATCGACTTCACGTTGGCCGCATTGCCCTTGAGGCCGGTGAAGATGAACAGCGAGCCGTTGGGGCCACGGATCTCGCTTTCGGTGCTGGTGAACGCAGCAGACAGCCCCAGCCGGTCAATCTCGTCGTCCAGCAGGCGCTTGACCGAATCCTTGATGCTCTTCTGCACCTCGCGGGCGCACAGGACACGATGATGCTCTTGCGCCGCCTGAATGATCATGGCCGTGGCGATGGATCGCGACTTCGCGCCCCCGCGCCCGCCCCACAGCGCGATATGGCGAGCGTCCTTCTTCCACAGGACCTCAGCCCAATCGGGGATGTCCACGCTATTCTGCTGCATCGGGCGCCTTGGTTTTCACAAGGTTCACGATCAGGCCGGAGGGAAGCGGGTTTTCAGGATCGGAGCCAACAAGCGCCTTATCCTGCCATTCGTCCTTGCCCATGTTCTTCAGGCCGAACGTGATGACCGTCGCATTACCCTTGCCATCAAGGGCCGTCGAGCGCGCCGCCCTCTCCCACCACGACAGGCATTTCGCCTTGCCCCGCGATAGCGCTTCCGAAAACTCGGGGTGATTATCTGCCCACTCGTTAATCGTGGAACGAGCTACATCGATTTCAGCGGCGAAGGATGTGACGCTTGCGCCCTCTGCCATGTGGGCGACAAGCTGCTCGCAAAAGGCAGGATCATACTTAGTCGGGCGCGCCATAGCGCCAAACCATCTACATCAGTCGGAGATGGTTTTGACCAATGGATTTAATCGAGAAGATGCTCCCGTTCCAATTCCTCTTGGCAAACCGTCGTGAGGCGACTCTGCCAATAATCCAGATCTGATAGGTGGCTCAAAGGGATGCATACGGTCAGAACGACAATCCTAGCGTCTGTCGTCGCTCGCAGGCGCTGCAGCGCCACTCGCATTTTATCAGCAATCAAGGATGTCTTACTTTCATCGTCATCGGCAAACATGCGCGTAGTCACCCCACCGCTCCCATGCGTTTCAGGTCATCCAGCACCCTACGCGCATCGCTGTAGCCCCACAATCCGCATCGGCGGGCAAGCTCGGCAAGGCGCACTTCTTGGCCCGATGCGATCATGTCGGCGTAAACGGATAGCACCTGTTGCCGGCGCTGGGTCATCTGTCCTGCGGGTCGTCCACGCATCACGAAATCCTCTCTCTCACGGCCTGGCGGATCTGAGCATCGGTGAACCGTTCCCCATGCGCCGGGTGGGCAATGCGGAACTCCCTGTCGCCTATGCGGGCTATGGTCATGCGATCGGTAGGGTGGGTGAGGCGGATGTGGGTCATGCTGCCTGATCGATCTGCTTGAGGCGCTGGACGTATTTGCCGTCGATCAAGCGCAGCCAGCCTTTCTCCTCGGCGATGCGCTTCCACTGATCCGGCTTCTCGTCGATCAGGGCCTGAGGAACCGTGCCGTCGCGAAGCGCTGCGTGGAATCGTTCCATCTCGGCCTGCAGGAAGGCTTGGCAGTTGGTGCGCGCGACTTCCTTGTCGGGCAGCGGCGCCCGATAGGTCTTGAGGATCGCGAGACACTGAGCCGGCGTCGGGAACCAGTCGTGCTCCCGGCAGGCGCGCTCCGACATGTAGGCAATGGCGTCGTTGGTATATTCCCCGAGCATCCGGAAATAGACTGCGACACGATCCCGGCCGGCGTCACCGTCGATCGCTTTTGACGGCAGGGCAGCGGCGAGGAATTTCAGGTGCCGCGCCAGCTCGTCTTTCGTCACGGTTGGCGGGGCGACATCGCGGCCGAGAGCGACCCAGCGCTGCAGGGCGATGCACTCCGCCATGGTCTGCGGAATCATGCTGGCGGGCTTAGCGACCTCCGACTTCTCGGAGAGCTTCGAGGAATCCGTCATTCGAGCGATTGCCTTGGTGGTTGCTGTTCCGATGTCCATTTCGGGCGTCCTTGAGCGGGAATAGGTCTTGCCAGCCGTTGAGCGTTGATTGGTCCAGCACCGCGCCGGGCGGCTGGCCGTTCTCTGCCAACATCGAGAGCTTTCGGAGGGCGAGCTGTTGCGCTCGGGCTGTCAGGGGTTTGCGGATGCGACGCCGCATTTCCACGAAACCAGCCCACTGCTCGGCGCTGGCGCCAACCGGCAAATTCGGGGGCCCCTCACGCGCGGGTGTAATACTCTCACGGGTGGGGGTGGGGTTAGGGTTTAGAATTTCATTTGGGGAAGGGGAGGGGGCGGGGGCTGTTACGCTATCGTCACGCGTTACGTTTTGTGACACTTCGTTACGCTTGGCATTGAGGCGGTCACGATAGCGTTGCTGGCGCTTGGCACCCACTGAACGCGTATCTTCAGCCGCCTGCATCTCGGCGATAGCGGCAGTCAGGGCCTCGCCCGACATGCCGAGTGCGACCAGATGCTTCACGGCGACCGCAAGAACGCTCACTCGGCCGCCTCCACGATCTTGAAATGGGTGATGTCGTAGGCTGTCTCGCCCGTGGTGTGGCCGGGAAGCTGGTAGGGCCTCCACATTTCCCAGCGGCGGGATTTGGCTTCTACTGGGCCAATCTCTTGGCCGCAGCGATACCGGATCATCACCCGCATCTCGGGCAAGACGGGGCAGCGGCCTCCATGGTGGGCCTGCCAGGTGTGTGGCTTCCTGACCTCTAGGTCTCGGATGTCGAGCTTGCGGGCCGGGTTCATACGGCCTCCGCAGCGCGAGGCGCCATTTGCTGAACAAGGATGCGGGCGCCTTCGATTTCGCGAACGCGCTCAATCTCGATCCGCTCAATGTAGCGGTCATCAGGAAAGCCGGGGATGGACTCGCCTAGCGCATCCTCAATACCCTTTATCCTGTTGCTGATATCGCCCTTGTAGTTGAGGCCGATATGGATGGTCAGAGATAGGTGCCGATCAAAAGTCGGCTGTCCCTGTGACAGCCATGCCTCACCAATCTTTTTGCCAGCGAGAAGGCGCCAAGCCTTGTATTCACGGGATATGATGCGTCGGCCGTTATAGGTGGCGAACATGTTGTTCACGCTCGGCGGCATCGGCAGCGTGCAGGCGAAGCTGTTCATGCCGCCCGAGCCTCCTCGGTCCAGCGCACGCCATGCTCAGATCCGAAGGCGTATATGAACTCGATCATGTCGCTCATCTGAGCCTTGGTCATGTGCGAGCTGCGGAAGCCGACAGGGACCATCCCCTTGCCGTCGAGCGCCGGCTCAAATCGGAGAGAGTGATCCAGCGCGTGCATGAACAGCGCTTTCCAGACATCGGGTGTGAGCGTGCGGCCCTCGGGCTTGGCGCGGCTGATGTCCGAGAGCATAGCCCACATCTTCGCGTTCTGCTCGCCAGTGCGCGTCGCCTCGCGGACGTTCAGAACCGCGCCAGCCGGAGCGCGCTCGATCAGGCGATGCGCGAAAGCACGCTGGCTATCGCCAATCAGGCGGACTGTCTGCCCAACGCTCATATTCCGCCCTCCCAAAGTCCCTTGGCGACAGCGAGAAGGTCGATGTCGTAGGTTTCGCGGAATCCGGCGTGCCCGAGCGCTTCCACGCTTTCATGCGGGCCGAACTGGATCATGTGATGGCGCGGGCAGAGCGGCACGATGCGCTCGTGCGTTCGGGGCAGGCGCTTATAGCCGTCGCTGGTGACGTGATGCACCGTAGATGGCTGGCCGCAGACGAGACATCCCATTTGCGCGACACGATCGAGGTGGCGGCGCTCGGCTGCGGTAGGCGCCTTGCGGCGCCACGGCTTCATGGCCGAACGCTTGAGTGGGGCGCTACGCGTCAGCATCCCGAGCCTCCGCCAGATACCGCCGGGCTTGGCGAGCCTTTATGCCTACTGTGACCGCTGCCTGCTCGCGCGGCTCCCCGCTCTCGACACGGGCGAGGAAAACGGCGCGGCGCTGCATACGGCGCACGGTGCGAACGTCATTCGCATATTCCCACCCGTGGTTTGTATAGGGGCGCATCAGCCAGCCCTCGTCAGATTGGCCGTCTGCAGCGAGCTCTCATGCTCGTTGAACAGCGTGTCGAAACGATCCCGCTCGGCATCGTCGAGACCCTCGATCGTGTCCTCGTTCGTGACCCACCAGACGCCCATTTCCTGAACGCTGGCGCACTCGTCCTTCATCTGGTTGATGAGCAGGATGGCCGGGCTGCGCTGGAGCGCGGCGCGGCGCTGTGCGACAACGCCCTTGAGGCCGATATCCTCTTCGATGTTCGGGTCGCCATTGAGCAGCGACGGCCAATCACGCTCAGCCTGCGCGATCGTCTCCTTGCCGTTGCGCAGGATGTCGTTCAGGCACTCAACGGAATCGCACTTGCGGGCCGCGCTGATCATCTCGATCACCGCCTTGCGGAGCGCGGTCTTGCTGGTGTGGGGGCCATCCAGCTTGGTGCGCGGCGCCGGACCCTGGCGAGGCTCTACATCGTAGGTATGCCCGTCAGCATCGTTGTCGCCCTCGGTAGGGATCGCGAACGCCATGAACGCGGCATATTTGTACGCAGCCGACATCGCCTTGTTGGTGGCCTTGTCGCCACTGTCCATCGCCTCACCATAGGTCCGCACAGTGTGGCGCGATCCATCGGCGACGGCGACGAAATCAAACTCGGCTTCGACCGTTACGTAGAACAGGACAGACTCTTTCTTCTGCCCATTCCATTCCTTGATCGTGATGCGCTCGTTCATCTCGCGCGAGATGATGCGGGGCAGAACACAGAGGCCATGCTTGGCAAGCAGCGGCGATAGCGCACCGTAGACCTGATCGATGCCGCGAAATTTGTATTTCTGGCTCTCGTTCACCCCATCCTTTGAGATGCCGATCTTTGCCAGTTCACCCTGCACGAGGCGGATCGCCTCATAGACAGCCGGGGCCAACTCGGTTGCAGAGTTGTCGATTTTTTGAGCCTGTGTCATAACTTTCTCGTCCTCCTTTTGGAGATTGAGGGTCGGCACGTCTTTCGCGGGATGGCCGGCCCTCTTTCGTTGGTGGTCAGGCTGCGAGACGCGCGCGGATGAGCGGGTCCCGGTCGAACTGCTGGTGAATCTTGGTGGCGGCGCCCTTGGCGGCCCGGGCATTCGAAACCTTGCGGGCCTCACGACGGGCGAGCAGGCGAGCGGACATCTGAAGCCGCAGCGCGTGCGTGTGATCGTCGCGAGACTGGCGATAGCCGAGACGATCAAGAAGGCGCAGTAAGGCGTGCATCACTTCACTCCTGCGAAATGAATGGGAAAGGGCTGCTCACCCGGGCGGAACATCATGTTGACCGGCGGCACGACGCGCAGCGGGATCTTCACCCACTGGCCGTTCACCAGCTTGTTGAGGGTGGCGCTCATCGATCGGTATACTGATAGGCGCGGGGCAGGCGCTCGCCGGATTGCCGCTCCAGAACGAGACGACGGGCGGTGATCGAGTGCGCGGTGCGCTTCGGCAGTCGATAGGTGCTGATCCACGGCGCACCTCGGCCTGAGAACTCGCGGATCACGGCGTCCTCTGCGTCCGTCCATCCGCGATGCTGCGCGAACTCGCGGCGGCAATGAGGGCATTTGGTCATGCCGCAGCCCTCCGAGCCTTCGCCGCCACGATCCGATTGCGGATGCTCTGCAGCGAACGGATGGACTCGATGACTTCGGCCTCCATGCCGATCAGCTCGTCATCTGTTTCGACGACACCGCCGGGTCCGTTCGGATCACGCGCGGCAGCGAGCTTGTGGATCGTGGCCGACTGCGCCACGATGGCATCCACCGTCTCGGCTACCTCGATCGGAACGAAGCGGAAGCCCTTGGCCGCCGCAATCGCATCCAGTGCTCGGCCGTCCACGTCGAGCAGGTTGAAAGCGCAAGCCAGACCAAGCGTGCTGTCTTCATCACGAGCCCGGCGGACGGTCTTTTCGTCGCAGCCGATTTCAAGCCCGACGCGGCTAGGCCCATGCTCATGGCAGACCTTGAGAAGGCCGGCGGCGAGATAGTGGCGGGCGTCGGCGTCCGTGAGACGATGCACGGGCGGGCGGACAGGGATCGGACGGGCCATTAGAGCTTACCTCCGAAATGAATGATCTTTCCTCCACGAACCCTGCGGAACGGGACCACGACGCCCTGCCGATCGGCTGGCTGTGCTGGCGGGTTCTGGCGCGTCTGGTGCCAGCGGAGACCGACGAAGGTGAGGAACGCGTAGATTCCGAGGATGATGAGGGCGGTCATGCTGCCATGACCAAGCTGTCGGCCGTGACCTTGCCGCCAGACCGCGCGATGATGTCGCGCATTGTGTCGCGAGACACGTTTTGCTGACCCTTTCGGATGCGGGACAACGATGCTTCGCTGATGCCTACAGAGGCTGCGAAGTCAGCGGCGGATGGCGCGCCTTCGGCGCGGAGGAATGCGTCCAGCGTCATGAACGAGACACTTACGCCGGGTGTAAGAAATCCACAAGTGAAAAGTTACACCCGGCGGCATTCGAAGAGGCATGCTTACCGGCGATAACTTACGCCATGGGTAAGCATCGTTCGTTCATCCGCCACTGGCGCACATACAAGGGCATGAAGCTTTGGCAGGTCGTCGACCGGCTGTCCGAGATTAAAGCCGCATCTGGTTCGCGGGAGAAGTTTCCGACGACTGAGGCCAGCCTGAGCCGGATCGAAGCTGGCGGCCAAAATTTCAACATGGCCCTATTGAGCGCTCTTGCTGAGGTGTTCGAGGTTGAAGACCCGCGCGATCTGCTCACGGTCAATCCGTTCAAGGGAACGATCAGCGTCTTATCCGCTCTGGAGGCGTTGAACGATACGCAGCAGGAAGCTGCTCTAGCTGTCATTCAGGCCATGCGAACGAGCGGCGCCAGCCCAATCGTGGAGAAGGATCAATGATAACGGCCATCCTGCTCGCCCAGCTCGCCACCAGCACAACAACCTGCATCCCGCAGCCCGGAATCACAACCTGCTCAACCCAATACCAGCAGCCGGCCGCCTCAGCGCCCGTACCCGACTATGCCGGCATGCTGGGCCTGCGAAATCAGCCGGCCTCAAGCCACGATGACGGCGGAGCCGCGAACCGCCGCGCTGCTGCTTACAACCAAGTCGGAGATCTGATCGCACGAGGCGATTGCGACGGGGCGAAGCGGCTGGCGCACTTCTATAACAAGCCGGATATCATCAGGGACACCGAGCGGGCCTGCCCGTGAAGCGCTGGACGAAGGACGGGGAGTAGGGGCGTCGCACTCGCCCCTTGTGTTTCAATCGATGGCAAGATTGCCTTGCGTTCCCGATTTTGGGAACGCCTCGTCCAGATGCCGCTTGAACGATTCCCATGTTTTCGAGATTTTCATAAGCGGTAGGATCTGGAGGATATGATCCCGCAGATCCGGCTGCCCTACATCAGCGGATAGGAACTGGTGATGCTTATATTTGCGCCGCTTGCTTTCGTCGGTCGGGTTCAGCTTCTGCAGCTTGGGTAGAACCCCCTCGGGCAAGCGCTCATAAACAATGTCGTTCGTTATGTGGCCGAGATAAGGAGTCTTATTCCGCCCCACCGGCCATTTCCAACCCTTCAAGCGGTATATCTGGCGGTAGAATTCGTCGGGAAACCGCTTTGCCCAGGCAAGCCGTTCCTCCGTCAGATACGCAGACAGCAAGCGGTGCAGCTCGTCACGATCGCGTTCAGACTGAAAGCCCGTGGCTTCATCGACCAACGCGACGATGCCGACTTTAGCGAGGGATCGGACCAGTATCTCGCTTTGGACGGCGAGGGGCTGTTGCTGCGCCGTCAGAAGGCCTTCGGTTCGCGCCTCAAGAAAAAGGTCGCACACCTTGGGGAGCAACTCGGCCTTATGACCCAAGGCCTTGCCGCCCGTCGGGGTAACAAAGGCGATGGGGACCGTCGTCTCGATAATATCGTCTGTTAACAGTGTTTTGAGGCTCTTTGTCGCCAGGAAAGGCGGCAAACCGTCGGTTACCTGCTGAGAGCGGCCTTTCGGCTTCGACGAGCGTCCGAGTGCCTGAAGGAACCCGGCCTGAGTAAGCAGTCTGGTTCCGTCTGACAGAACCGCGCATGGTATCTCGGTATCACCGATCTTGAGCGTTCCGGTGTGAGTCGCCTTAGGAAGTGATGCAGTTTCTGCCCAACGCGCCTTGGCTGCCGAGCTGGCTATTTCACGCCGCTGCTCTTCGGTCAGTTTCTCTGCCCGCGCGCGTCCGCCCTTGCTTTGATGTGTCGCCATTTTTCGCTCCATGCTTGCTGTTGGAGTAGATGACATGCTTGCTTGAAATGTGCAAGCATCCCGATGTTCAATGCTTGCTCGTTAGCGCCCACCCCCGTCTCCCACCGGAGGCGGGGTTTTGTGTGCCTGTGATTCGTCACCCCGTGCAAATTAATTTCACCGGGCGTAAGAAAGTGCTGGACATGTTCTTACACCGGGCGTAACACCCCTAACACACAACGCGCCCTTCCGGCGCTGGGGAGTTTGAAGCATGGCTCTGGATTTCACACAGCCAGTCCGAACCAAGCACGATTTGCCGATGGTCGGCCGCGTTCAGGGTATTTGCCCGATCAGCGGCAAGATGCGCGTCGGCCTGCCGCCGCTGTCGGCCTATGAGCCGACCAAGACGATCACGTGGTATCACTACGATCCGGCGGGCAACTGCTCCGTCATCGGTGAGCCGAACGACTACGATCTGGTCAACTTCGACCCGCGCGATGGCGTCAGCGTCATGCACCTGCACGGCGACGCCAAGTGATCCTCTCCGCCACCCGCATCGCAGCGATCCGCGCCAAGACCCCGAGCGATGCCCGCATCGCGCGCTATCTCGATCAGGCTGGCGGCATCCGCTCGCTGGCCATCGAACTGGCGCACGCGGATCACATCGCATGGGCGGAGGCTCAGCAGACCCGCATGACGTGGAACAGCACGCCGGTTCGCCGGGGCCGCAAGGGCATCGTCCCGTTCGCGGAGTGCCTGACGCCTGAGCAGGCGGAACTCGCGGGAAGGGGGATTGAGCGCGAGGCCCACACCCAGCGCCGCACCCAGCAGAACATCGATTTCCAGCGCCGCTGTGAGGAGGAGTCCCTGATCGAGCGGGCTTCTCGTCAGGCGGGTGTCTTCAACCATATCGCAGCGGAGTGACGCAGATGATCAGCATCACCGATATCAAGGTCAGCAAGACCTATCGCGACGGCAAGTATTATGAGCCTGCCTATGAGACGAGGCTCGCGATCCGCTTGCCCGAGACATATTCCGATCACTGGATTGTGCTTGGCGAAGATGCCACGGCGAAAGTTGTAGAGCTTATCGTCTCACTCGCATCGGAGAACTTGCGTTTCGAGCATTACGTGCCGCGCAAGCCGAAAGAGCCCGAGCAGCCGGAGGACGCCGGTGGCGATGCCCCTCCCGCTTACTACGACGAGGCCTATGCGGCGATCAAGCCGATGCCGGCTGGCGAGATGGAGCCGCTGTGATGGGTGCGATCGCTCTGTCTGACCCCTGCGATCATGATCACTGGTGGGAAGTGCCGACCATGCCGGGCGGCGTATGTCGCCATGTCGGCCCCTACGTCTATGCGCCGCGCGCAAGTCTGCCGCAGCCAGCGCCGACGATGGAAGATTTCGACCATCGCAAGACCGAGGGGCGGCTCATCGCTTTCCTGCGAACCTTGCAGACCGATTTCCATCACTGGTCGCATGATCTGGACTGGACGCTGGAAAGCGGGCCGGATGAAGCGCCGAGCAGCATCGATATCGTCGTCCCGTACAGCTTCTCTGGCGGCTGCAACGACTATTTCGCGGGCGGCTGCTGGAACCCCGGTGATCCCGCCGAAGTCGAAATCGGAACCCCTTGGTTCGTGGATGACGCGGGCATTCGCTGCGAGGTCAATCTGACTGCAGCAGAAATCGAACGCATCGAACTGCACATCCTCGAAAACCCGCCAGAAATTGATTTTCCGGAGGATTACTAATGCGCCTCACCGACCACAGCTTCGTGGAATCCACCCCCTGTCGCGCAATGGACATCGATTACGATGCCCTGATGGCGGATGAGGTGGCGCTGTCCCGCCGGTCCCATGCGTGGGATCAGATGGCCGAAGCCGCCTTGGATTTCGAGACGGATGCTTACGAGCAGGCCCGCGCGAGGTTCTGGGCGATGGGGCGGAGGGCGTGATGGGCGGGCAGCATACGCCGGGGCCTTGGGAAATCGGCCAGACCAGCACTTACGAGGAGGCACTTGTCGCCCCGAAGTCTGGTCGCACTGTCGCCTATGCCGCGTGGGATGGCGGTTCCGGCTGTCATCTCGCAATCGAGAATGATGCAGACGCCCAGCTGATCGCCGCTGCGCCAGATCTTCTGGAGGCGCTTAACTGGCTCCGTGAGTTTTGGAGGCCCGGCAGCAATCACGACACGCGCGAGGTTGAAGACGCCCTCGCAACAGCTGACGCCGCCATCGCCAAAGCCCTCTCCCTCGCAACCGTGGAGAGGAAGTGATGTCGAAGCAGATATTCACTTACCGCGAGCGTCGGGAGCGCAAGCGCATTCGCAACGCCGTGCTGGAGCGCGACTGCCACATCTGTCGGCATTGCGGCATTGCCCTGACGCCATGTGTGTGGGGTGCTCCACGTGCCTCCAATACGGCGACCGTCGATCACTACCCGATCCCCAAAAGCAAGGGTGGCCCGTTCACGGCTGAAAACCTCGTCGCGTGCTGCCACGCCTGCAACACCGCGCGTGGCAATGGCGAAAGCTGGAGCATCCCTCGTCCGGCCCGCGCATCCCTCTCCCGTCAGGAGAACCCCAATGTCTGAAATCGATCAGGCGCTTGTGGACTTCCCCGCGCTGATGATCCGCGCAGAGATTGCGTCGGGCAAGGCAACGGTTCGCAGTCTCGGCGCGCTCTACATGGTCGCAATGGCGAACCGCACCGCGCGCGGCGACATGAGCGATTTCGCCGACATCAACACGGCAATCTCGGATTACCGCTGTCCGAACGGGACCATGGCCGAACGCGCGATGTCGCTGGAACCGGTCAAGAAGGTGGCTTGGGCGTTATACGAATCCGTCTGCTCGCTCCAGAAGCAGGAGTCGCGGTGATGGAGACGCTGCTGCAACTCGCCGAGCGCGTGGAGGGGCTGGCGGGGCCGAACCGTAATGTGGATGCGCTGATCGCTCCGCTTCAAGGTCTGCGGGTGGTCGATGAGGGACACCCCATCGGCCGCATGTGCTACGATGATATCGGCGCAGCGCAGTTGATGCCTCGCTACACTGCCTCGCTCGATGCGGCCATGTCGCTGGTGCCGGAGGGGCAAGGTGTTCAGGTCGATCGCTATTGGATAGCGAGCGTCGATGGCCCTGTCTGGCACGCCCATGTGACTAGCCCGACGACGAAGCCGAATGTGATCGTCGGATCGGACTACAACGAAGCGTGGGACTGCGCATCAGCTGCGCTCGCCCTCTGTGCTGCGTCGCTGAAAGCCATTCACGCCCTGCGCGCCAGAGCCGCCGAGCAGAAGGAGCCGCTGTGATACGCACTCCCGACGACCTCGCCTACGCGGAACTCCACCGCCCTGTGCCGAAACAGGTGATCGAACCGATGGACGCACCTCTCCGCTACGGCAAGTGGGGCGGCTCGCATCCTCTCGTGGTCTGGGGCTGGGTGCCAGCCCTCGCCATCGCCCTCGTGATGATCGGGGCGGCGGTGCTTTCGGCGATGGGGGTTTGGTGATGCAGAACCGGTCATCCGCCGTGATGCAACAGCGTGTCGAGCCGCACGATTCGCTCGACGATTTCCCTACGCCTCCTTGGGCAACGCGGGCGCTGTGTGAGTTCCTGCTCAGCGAGGGCTTCGATCTGGCTGAGGAATCGTGCCGAGAGCCGGCCGCCAACCGTGGGCACATGGTCAAGCCGCTGCGCGAATATTTCGGCGCGGTCGAGGCCGCCGATGTCCATGACTATGGCGCGGGTTTTCGGGTCGAGGACTATCTCTTCCCCGGTTCCGATGCCTTCCCGGTGGGATGGACGATAACGAACCCTCCCTTCCGCCTCGCTGAGCAGTTCATCGAGCGCGCTATCGCCACCAGCTATGTCGGATGCGCCGTCATCGTGCGCGCTGCCTTCTTGGAAGGGCAGGGGCGGTTTGAGCGCCTGTTCTCCAAGACGCCGCCAGCGTACGTTCTGCAGTTCACCGAGCGCGTGGTCATGCACAAGGGAAGGCTGGCGCCCGATGGATCGACTGCAACAGCTTACGCGTGGATCATCTGGCTTCACGATGCCAATCCGACGCAGCTTCGCTGGATCGCACCATGCCGGAAGCGGCTGGAGCGGGCGGAGGATTACGCATGACCGCCCCCGTTCGCATCCAGCTATCCCGCCGCAAGGGCTGGAGGATGCCCGAGAACACGGTGAGCGTTGCGCGGCCGGGCATCTTCGGTAATCCGTGGACTGTCGCTGATGCCAGAGCCGCTGGCTACAGCAAGTGCGATACCGTACTGGCCGCGTGGTGCAAGTCGCTGTTTCGCGATTGGCTGCTCAAGCGCGATGGCATCACGGAAATGCTCGTCGGTGGCAAAAAGCGTCGGGAGCGGCTGTTGGCAGAATTGCCCCGCCTGCGCGGCAAGAACCTTGCTTGCTGGTGCCATCCATCCGAACCCTGCCACGCCGACGTGCTGCTCGAACTCGCGAACGCCCCCGCCACCATCTCGGAAGAGGGATAGGGGATGGTGGCTGAACCAGAGCGCTGCGGCATCGCACAGGCGGCCTTGATCACAGGCATCACGAAGCGCACGCTGCAGGACCTTGCGCCGTCGATCCCCGGCGCATCCAAGCCGGCCGGCCGCTGGCTGTTCGTGGTGGCCGATCTTCGCGCATGGGCGACGCGGATCAACAGGAATATGGCATGTCGAAAAACCTCTATCTCCGCAACGGCATCTTCTGGGCGCGTTTCAAGGTCGGCGGTGTCGAGTACCGCGAAAGCCTACGAACTCGTTCTGAGAAGGTCGCGGAGCGTCGGTTGAAGATCCGGCGCGAAGAGGTGGAGGACAAGGCCCTCTTCAAGATTGCGGGACCAACGTCCTGGCAATCGGCAGTGGTAAGCTGGAACGAGAATGTCAGCTTTGGCAGCGAACGCACCTTCAACCGCTACGTCTCCAGCCTGATCCAGCTCCGCGCATGGCTCGACGACAAGAACGTCCACGAAATCACGCCTGAGATGGTCCGCGACATCATCAAGGCCCGGCGCAGGGGCGGCGTGAAGAACGCCACGATCCGCCGCGATATGACCGCCCTGTCGTCGGTGCTGAACCACTGCGCCGATGAAGGCTGGATCGGAGAGAACCCGATCGAGAGTATCAACCTTCGCCGGGTTGCGGCCGAGAAGTTCGTGCCGATCGTCCTGCCGACCGAGGCCTCCATAGCCATCATGAGCCGGAGGATCACTTCGCGCATGTGGGACATGTTCGAATTCACGCGCGAGACCGGCTTGCGGCTGGAGGAGACGACGACGCTTCGCCATACCTCTATCGATCGCGCGGGCCGGACGATCACGATCAAGGGCAAGGGCAGCAAGGTTCGGACCCTGCCGCTCACCGCCAAGGCCGTGACGATCATCGACCGCCAGCCGCGCTATATCGGCAAGCCGCTGGTGTTCTGGCGGGGCGAGGGCGAGCCGATCAAGGACGTGTCCACGCGCACTACTCGCTACATGGTGACGGCGGCACGTTGGGCGGCACAGCGGAACATGGAATTCGAGCCGTTCAGCCACCATGGGATGCGGCACCTGTTCGCGGTCGAATACCTGCGGGATCGGCGCGGAAGCATCTACGATCTGCAGGGCGAGATGGGCCACGGCAGCATTTCGACGACGGAGCGATACCTCGCCTTCCTCACACCTGAGCAGGCGAAGGCGGCAAAATCGTCGGTGGCACAAAAGCCGGCACGTGAGCAGCGGTTTGCGTCCGATGACGCTTGAGAAAATGGCGGATTTCTGCCACAAATCGAAGATGGAGCGAGATATGTTCCGGGGTTTACAAAACCGCTGCACTACCGCTGTGCTAAGCCGGCCCAAGATCGAATGCTGGCGCTCTTTGCGTCAGGAAAGGCCGAACGTCCAGCCTTCGGTTTGCGCCAGTGTCTGGGTGAGCGCGGCGGGGCGCCACAGCGCCGGGTTATCGGCCGCGCGGCGGAGCCAGGCGGCGCCGATCAGCGCGTCGGTGATATGGTCGTCGTAGCGGGGCAGCGGCGCGTGCGGCGGACTGCCGAGCGCGGCCAGCGCCACATCGAGCGCATCGGCGCTCCGCAACTTGGAACGGCCCTTCGGCACGCCGGCGGCGCGCGCGGCGAGGCTGGTGTAGATCTCGACGATCACGGGGCCGTTTTCCGGTACCGGGTCGAACGGCCAGACCGGTATGCGGCGTGAGAGCCGATGCAGCATCCGCATCGCGGTCAGGCTTGCCTTGCCAACTTGGGACGCGCCGACGAGGTTGAAGCTGGAGGCCGGTGCCACGCCGAACGCCTTCGCCGCCGCCTCGATCATGCGCATCCGGCCGGTGCCCGAGCCGAAGCGATCCCCGGTTCGCCCGCCATGGCGGCGGAAGTGGCGCGACGCCTCCGGATGATCGACGAAGCGGTTGGCGCCGAGATGGGGTTCGTCGCCCGCGATGCGATCGACCAGCGCCCAGAGCGCGCGGGCATCCGGCGGGCTTTCGCTCCAGCCGGGGAAATAGGCGCCGGCATCGGCGAAGGGCAGCGAGGCCGAGAAATCGAAGCCGATCAGGGAGTCGCCTTGCTCTGTCAGCCAGCCCAGTACCTCCTCGCGCGACCAGTGGCGGCCTCTCGGATGGACGAGCGCCGGAGACCCCTCGCGTTCGCACATGGCAATCGCGATGCCCGGCTGGAAGGCTCCCGCAGCGCCGGACCAGTCGATGCAAGCGAAGCGCCCGAAATGCCTCATGCCTTGCGCGGGCGGGCTGGCTTGCGGCGCATCGCCCAGTCGCGCGAGGCCTCGATCATCGCCAGCACGCGTTCCGGATCGGGGCTGTCGTAACGGACGAGCACCGAGGGCCAGCCTTCGTAATGCGCCGTCTGCCAGAAGGTGTCGGGATCGGTCTCGATAAGGATCGCCTTGGTGTCCTGATCGATGTGGAGGCAGAAGCTGCCATCCTCGCGCCCCGGCGTGACGAGCGGATGGCCGTTCGCCTTCACCGCCGGGCCGCCATAATAGGTCGTCAGCTCGGCGCCGGGCAGTGCCAGCGCGTGCGCGACGACCTCCTCCCACGTCATCCCTGCCGTTCCTTGCGCAGTCTGTCCCAATAGGCCAGCCGCTCCTGAATCTTGGCCTCGAAGCCGCGCGGGGCGGGGGAGTAGAAGGTCTGCGGCGCCATCTCCTCGGGCCAGTAATTGTCGCCGGAGAAGGCATCCTCGGCATCGTGGTCGTACTGATAGCCGGTGCCGTAGCCGACCTGCTTCATCAGCTTGGTTGGTGCGTTGAGGATATTCTTGGGCGGCATCAGCGAGCCGGTCTCCTTCGCAGCCCGCCGCGCCGCGCCGTAAGCCTTGTAGCCGGCATTCGATTTGGGCGCGGTGGCGACGTAGAGGCACGCCTGCGCCAGCGCCAGTTCGCCTTCGGGCGAGCCGAGGAAGTCGTAGCAATCCTTGGCGGCGATGCACTGGACCAGCGCCTGCGGATCGGCCAGCCCGATGTCCTCGATCGCCATCCGCACCAGTCGCCGCGCGAGAAACAAAGGCTGCTCGCCCCCCTCCAGCATCCGCGCGAGATAATAGAGCGCCGCCTGCGGATCGGAGCCGCGCACCGCCTTGTGAAGCGCGGAGATCAAATTGTAATGGCCCTCGCGATCCTTGTCGTAGACCGCCATGCGGCGGTGGAGCAGAGCCGCGAGCGCCTGCGGATCGAGCGGTGCTTCCACCTCGATCGAGAAGAGCGTCTCGGCCTGGTTGAGCAGGAAACGGCCGTCACCGTCGGCCGAAGCGATCAGCGCGTCGCGGGCTTCTGCCGTGATGGGGAGCGGGCGGTCCTCGATCTGCTCGGCGCGGTTGAGCAGTTCGCCGAGCGCGCCCGAACCCAGGCGGTTGAGAATCAGCACCTGGCTGCGGGAGAGAAGCGCGGCGTTCAGCTCGAAGCTCGGATTCTCCGTCGTCGCGCCGACGAGGATGACAGTGCCGTCCTCCACATACGGCAGGAAGCCGTCCTGCTGCGCGCGGTTGAAGCGGTGGATCTCGTCCACGAAGAGCAGGGTGCGCGTGCCGGTGCGGGCATGGTCGCGGGCCTCGGCGAACACCTTCTTCAGTTCCGCTACGCCCGAGAACACCGCCGAGATCGCCACGAAGCGCAGCTCCACTGCGTCCGCCAGCAGCCGCGCGGTGGTGGTCTTGCCGGTGCCGGGCGGCCCCCACAGGATCATCGAGGAGAGGCGGCCGGCCGCCACCATCCGCCCGATCGCGCCTTCGGGGCCGGTCAGATGCTCCTGGCCGACTACCTCGGAGAGCGTGCGCGGGCGCAGCCGGTCGGCCAGCGGGGCAGCCTCGGCCGGCACGGCGGCTTCGGGAACGGTATCGGCAAAGAGATCGGCCATGCGCCCGATATAGGCGCTTTCGCGGTGATCAGAACAGCCGCGTCAGCTCGTAGAAGAGCGCGCCAACGATCGCGGCGGCCGGGATCGTCACCACCCACGCCACCACGATGCTGGATGCGACGTTCCAGCGCACCGCCGACATCCGGCGGGAGGCGCCGACGCCAACGATCGCGCCGGTGATCGTGTGCGTGGTCGAGATCGGGATGCCCAGCCAGGTGAAGCCGAACAGGGTGAGCGCGCCGCCCGTTTCCGCGCAGAAGCCCTGCGGCGGGGTGAGGCGCGTAATCTTGGAGCCCATCGTGTGGACGATCTTCCATCCGCCCATCAGCGTGCCCAGCCCCATCGCTGCCTGACAGGAAAGTACCACCCAGAGCGGGACGTGGAACGCGCCGCCCAGCATTCCCTGCGAATAGAGCAGCACCGCGATGATCCCCATCGTCTTCTGCGCGTCGTTGCCGCCGTGGCCCAGCGAATAGAGCGAGGCCGAGACGAGCTGGAGCTTGCGAAAGCGGCGATCGACCTGGAGCGGCGTCGAACGGATCGAGGTCCATGCCAGTGCCAGTACCAGCACGAGCGCGAGGATCAGGCCCAGCGCGGGCGACAGCACGATGGCGAGCGCGGTCTTGATCACCCCGTCCCATACGATCGCGGAGAGGCCCGCCTTGGCGGTGCCCGCACCGATCAGTCCGCCGACCAGCGCGTGGCTGGAAGACGATGGAATGCCCAGCACCCAGGTCAGCACATTCCATACGATGGCGCCCATCAGCGCGCCGAAGATCACGCCGGCATCGATGATGTGGGCGTCCACGATTCCCTTGCCGACCGTCGAGGCGACGTGCGTGCCGAAGA
Organism: Sphingomonas oryzagri; assembly: GCF_029906645.1. Lineage (NCBI taxonomy): Bacteria > Pseudomonadati > Pseudomonadota > Alphaproteobacteria > Sphingomonadales > Sphingomonadaceae > Sphingomonas > Sphingomonas oryzagri. The sequence continues at coordinate 1,908,389 of NZ_JARYGZ010000001.1, read as the reverse complement.
ACAGGAAGGCGATGAAGTTGAAGAAGGCTGCCCAAGCGACGGCATAATGCGGTTTGAGAACCCGCGTGGAAACCACGGTCGCTATCGAGTTGGCGGCGTCGTGCAGGCCGTTCAGCCAGTCGAACAGCAGCGCGATGCCGATCAGGCCGACCAGCAGGGGAAAGGCGATGTGGCCCATCGGATCAGGCGTGATCGATCACGAGACCCTGGATCTCGTTCGCCACATCCTCGAAGCGATCGGTGATCTTTTCGAGATGGGCATAGATTTCCTGACCGACCACGAAGTCCATCGGCCGGTCCTTGCTGGCCTTGAATAGCGCCTTGAGGCCTTGGTCGTGGATCTCGTCGGCGTGACCCTCCAGCTCGATCAAGCGGCCGGTCAGCGTGTGCAGCCGTCCGGCGTTGTTGGCGAGTGAGCGGAGCAGCGGGATCGCCTCCTCGGTCACCCGCGCCGCCTCGACGATGATACCGGCCATGTCACGCATCTGCGGCGCGAATTCATGCACCTCGAACAGCTGCACCGCCTTGGCGGTCTGGTTCATCTGGTCGATCGCGTCGTCCATCACGCCGATCAGCCCGGTGATCGCCGAACGATCGAACGGGGTGACGTAGGTGCGGCGGACGTCCTGCAGCACCTCGCGCGCGATATCGTCCGCATTCTGCTCCTGCGTTACGATCTCGCGGATGTGCGTTTCCAGTTCCGGCCCGCCCTGCAGCATCCGGGCGAGCGAGTCGGCGCCGGCGACCAGCGTTGCGGTATGCGCCTCGAACAACTCGAAGAAGCGGCCCTCGGACGGCAGCAGTTTTTGGAACCATCCTAGCAAGGGGAATTTCCTTCCAGCGGTTTCGCGGATTACGGGCATACGATCGACGATGCCGGGTGTCGGCGGCGGCTCCCGGAAGCTGGCGATAATGCCTTTCAGCTCCGGCTCGTCCACCGCATTGGCGGCGTTGGCGAGCGTGAACCAGTTGCAGATCCGCTCGTCCTGCTCGGGCCATTCGTCGGCTTGGCCTGTCACCGACAGCGGGAAGACGTCGACATCGACGGCCCGGTTGATGCCGTTCTTGCGCCTTTTGGTGTAGCGATACTGGCCGATCAGCGCGGGGCATGGGATGCCTTCGATCCCCGCTTCCTCGAACGCTTCCTGCGCCGCCGCTTCGTGCGCGCGCAGGCCCTTGATCGGATTGCCCTTCGGGACCACCCAGCGCTGGGTCTCGCGGCTGGTGATCAACATCACGCGGATCGAGCCGTCGCTTTCGACGCGATAGGGAAGGGCGGCAACCTGGCGGATCGGGACTCTCCGTTACGAGTTTATGACAATGGCCGTGCCGCGCGCCGAACAGCATTTCGGTGGCGTGCGCAAGGGGCTTGTTTCAGTGTGGAAACGCGGCGCTTCTATCTGGGATGCACGAGCCACAGGTCAAGCCGGATCGATCCGGCGTTTCGGGAGTCGTGCAGGGCATGAAGAAGCTCGTGGCATTCGATCTCGACGGAACGCTGGCAGAGAGCAAGGCGCCGCTGGATGACGACATGGCAGGTCTACTCGCGCGGTTGACCGAAGTCGCGCACGTCTGCGTGATTTCGGGCGGCGACTGGCCGCAGTTCGAAAAGCAGGTGGTCGGGCGCCTGCCCCGCAAGGCGCTACGCGAGAAGCTCTGGATCATGCCGACCACGGGCACCAAGCTCTATCGCTGCACGGATGGTCACTGGAAGGCGGTGTATCGCGAGGACTTTTCGGCCGAGGAGAAGCGCCACATCCTCGATGCGCTCGACAAGGCGGTGGATGCCGCAGGTTTCCGGGGCGAGAAGACGTGGGGGCCGCAGATCGAGGATCGCGGCAGCCAGATCACCTTTTCCGGCTGCGGGCAGCAGGCGCCGCTCGATGCCAAGAAGGCCTGGGATCCGGACCGGAAGAAGCGCGAGGCGATGCAAAAGGCCGCGCAGAAGGAACTGCCCGATCTCTCGGTCAATATCGGCGGATCAACCTCGATCGATGTCACCCGCAAGGGCGTCGACAAGGCTTACGGTATCGAGCGGCTGGCGAAGGAATCCGGCATCGCCAAGGCCGAGATGATCTTCATGGGCGATGCCGTTTATCCCGGCGGCAACGATTATTCCGTGCCCGACAAGGCCGGCGTCGATACGATCGCGGTCGGCTCGATCGACGAAACGCGCCGCGCGATCGAGGCGATCATCTACTGCCTCGGCTGACATTCCCGCTCGCATCCCGTGCCAACTTGTTGCACGAACGTACCGTTATGTGGCGGAGGCGTAGATGCGGGCTGGATTGTGGATCGGGGTGGCGTTGCTGGCGTCGGGTGCGGCTCAGGCGGCGGGCTACGATCCGCGCACCACGTTCGCGCCGCTGAACCTGCCGGGGCCGATCAACCCGGTCCGTTCGGGCAGCGGTCAGCCGGGGCCGCAATGGTGGCAGAACCGCGCCGACTATCAGATCCACGCCACGCTTGACACGAAGGCGCACGCGCTCTCGGGCGACGAGGCGATCCACTACACCAACAACTCGCCCGATATGCTCGACGTGCTCTGGCTCCAGCTCGATCAGAACATGTACCGCCCCTATTCGCGCAGCCATGCCGCCGATGGCGCCGCGCCGCGCAAGGGATCGGGATCGACCGACGGCTACACGATCGAGGCGGTCGAGATCGAGCAGGGCGGCAAGCGCGTCGCCGTGCAGACCGTCGAGAGCGACACCCGCCTGCAGATCCGTCTGCCCGCGCCGCTGGCAGCGAAGGGCGGGCAGGTGACCGTGCATGTCCGCTATCGCTTCACTATTCCCACCGCGTTCGGCGGGCGCATGGCGTGGGGGCCGGTGAAGGGCGGAGAGATTTACGATCTCGCCCAGTGGTATCCGCGCATGGCCGTCTATGACGACGTGCGGGGGTGGGACACGCTCCCGTATCTCGCGCAGGAATTCTACCTGGAATATGGCGACTTCGATTATTGGGTGACGGTGCCGTCGACCATGATCGTCGCCGGATCGGGCGCGTTGCAGAATCCGGACGAGGTGCTGACCGCCCGCGAACGGAGCAGGCTGGCGCAGGCGGCCGCTTCGGACAAGACCGTGAAGATCGTCGCGCCGACGGAAATCGGGCGCGAGCGCGCCGCTATCGGCACGAAGACCTGGCATTACCGTATGGAGAACACGCGCGACGTCGCCTTCTCCGCGTCCGACGCCTTCGCCTGGGATGCCGCGCGGATCAACCTGCCCAACGGCAAGACCTCGCTCGCCATGTCCTATTATCCGGCCGAGAGCGCCGGAACCCAGGCGTGGGATCGCTCGACCCAGTATGTGAAGGATACGGTCGAGAACATGTCGAGGCGCTGGTATTCCTATCCGTGGCCGGCGGCGATCAACATCGCCGGGCCGGCATCGGGCATGGAATATCCGGGCATCGTGTTCGACGGCATCACCGACAAGGACAAGCCGCTCTTCTGGATCACCGCGCACGAGATCGGGCACAGCTGGTTCCCGATGATCGTCGGCTTCGACGAGCGGCGCGACGCCTGGATGGACGAAGGCTTCAACACCTTCATCGACATCTTCGAGAGCGAGGATTTCAACCGCGGCGAGTTCGCGCCCAAGCGCGACAGCGAGTTCGCGCCCGGCGGCGGCAATCCGGTGGACGAGATCCTGCCCATCCTCGCCGACCCCAACGCGCCGCCGATCCTCAGCCGCGCCGACACGGTGATCGAGAAGTATCGCCACCCGGTGACCTATTTCAAATCGGCGCTCGGCCTCGTGCTGCTGCGCGAGCAGATCCTCGGGCCGGATCGCTTCGATCCCGCATTCCGCCGCTTCATCGCGCTCTGGGCGTTCAAGCATCCCAAGCCCTCCGACTTCTTCCGCTTCATGGAGAGCGAGACGGGCGAGGATCTGAGCTGGTGGTGGCGCGGCTGGTACCTCACCAACTCGACTTACGACGTGGCGGTGACGAAGATCGCGCCGGCCGCGAATGGCGGCACGCTCGTGACGGTGGAAAATCGCGATCCGATGGTGATGCCGGTGACGTTGCGGGTCGATTATGCCGACGGCAGTCACGAGGACATCCGTCTGCCGGCCGAGACATGGATACGGCAGACGGCGAGCGACATCACGATCGCGCCGGGCAAGCGGGTCGTCGCGGCAACGCTCGATCCCGATCACAAGCTGCCCGACCGCGATCGTTCCAACAACAGGCTCGCCGTGCAGTGAATAACTGGGCTAGAAGGATCCGGATCGAAGATCGGAGGTGCCGATGCGAGGGATGCTGACCGCCATGGCGCTGGGTGCCGCGTTGCCCGCCCCCTTGCTGGCGCAGCCGGTGGAAGACGCGCACAACAACCTGTTCGCGGATCACAGCAACAACGGTAGCAACGGGGCGCAAAGGGTCGGTACCCGACTGGGTTCTGCACCGGCCAAGGCGCCGACCTCGCAGTTCGGAACGCTCGGCCAGCCCGCCAATTCGGGAATACAGGTCTACAAGCCGCGATCGCTCAACGATCTCGCGAAGGACTGGGCGAAGGCACATCCGAACGACCTGCCCAACCGCCGGAAGCCCGATCCGCAATAGCGCCCCTCGCTTTTGCGGGCCGATACGCTACATGCGCGCGCATGAATCCTCACCTGAGCCGCCGCACCTTCGCGATCATTTCCCACCCGGACGCGGGCAAGACCACGCTGACCGAGAAGCTGTTGCTTGCGGGCGGCGCGATCCACCAGGCCGGCGAGGTCCGCGCGCGCGGCAACAACCGCCGTGCCCGATCGGACTGGATGAAGATCGAGCAGCAGCGCGGCATCTCCGTCACGTCGAGCGTGATGACCTTCGAGCGGCCGAGTTCCTCGGGCGACCTGCTCACCTTCAACCTGCTCGACACGCCGGGCCACGAGGATTTCTCGGAGGACACTTACCGCACGCTGACCGCGGTGGACTCGGCGGTGATGGTGATCGACGCCGCCAAGGGCATCGAGGCGCAGACCCGCAAGCTGTTCGAGGTGTGCCGCCTGCGTTCGGTGCCGATCGCGACCTTCATCAACAAGGTGGATCGCGAGGGCCTCGATCCCTTCGTGCTGCTTGACGAGGTGGCCGACAAGCTGGCGCTGGACGTGACGCCGATGAACTGGCCGATCGGCATGGGCGGCATCTACGAAGGCCTCTACGATTTCCAGCGCAACACGCTGTCGCGGCCGGATAAAGCCGACGAGCAGCTGACTGGCCTCGACGATCCGCGCCTTGAGACGCTGGTGTCGCCCGAAGGCGCCGCGCGGCTGCGCGAGGAGGCGGAACTGGCGTTGGGCGGATATGGTGAGTTCGATCTTGCCGCCTATCGCCACGGCGACCAGACGCCGGTCTTCTTCGGCTCCGCGCTGCGCGAATATGGCGTGGATGCACTGATCACCGCGATCGGCGATTACGCCCCGCCGCCGCGCCAGCAGCCCGCCTTGCCCCGCCCGATCACACCGGACGAGGGCAACGTCTCGGGTTTCATCTTCAAGGTGCAGGCGAACATGAACCCGCAGCATCGCGATCGTATCGCGTTTCTCAGGGTTTGCTCAGGCAAGTTCAAGCGCGGGATGAAGTTGAAGCAGGTGCAGACCGGCAAGACGATCGCGATCAACTCGCCGATCTTCTTCTTCGCGCAGGATCGCGAACTGGCCGAGACGGCGCTGCCCGGCGACATCATCGGCATCCCCAACCACGGCGTGCTGCGTGTCGGCGACACGCTGACCGAGGGCGAGGCGATCACCTTCACGGGGATTCCGAACTTCGCCCCCGAAATCCTGCGCCGTATTCGCCTTCTCGATCCCACCAAGACCAAGCAGCTGCGTACCGCGCTCACCGACATGGCCGAGGAGGGGGTGACCCAGCTGTTCAAGCCGCTGGTCGGATCGCAGTGGATCGTGGGCGTGGTCGGCCAGCTCCAACTCGAGGTGCTGATTTCGCGCCTGCAGGCCGAATATAACGTCGCCGCCGAGTTCGAGCCGGCGCCGTTCGAGACCGCGCGCTGGCTTTCCGCCGACGATCCCGCCGATCTCAAGGCGTTCATGGAAGGCCGTGGCGGTGCCATGGCCGAGGACCGCGACGGTGCGCCGGTTTTCCTGGCGCGCGATGCGTGGGAGGTGAATTATGTGGCGGAGCGCGCGCCCAAGGTGCGCTTCAGCGCGACGCGGGAGCGCGCGTCGGCTTAATAATGCGCATAGACCCATTCGGGCGCGGAGCCGCCGGTCTGTCCGGCGCCGCCCGATCCGACGATATACAGGATCACCGTGGCGCCCATCAGGCAGCAGATGCTGGCGCAGAGTTTGAGCATGATGGGCTCCGAAACCGGCCGATGCAGGCCCTTCGATCCTGGCGATAACGCAGAGGAGTTGAAAAGCGGTTAGCGGTCCGGAACGGTCGACGGGATCAAGTGTTTGGGGGCGATGCCTGAAAACGCCTCCCTATCCGCCGCCGGCACCATCCTGATCGCGGGCGCCTCGCGTGGCCTCGGTCATGCCCTGGCTGCCGAATTCGTCAACCGTGGCTGGCGCGTCATCGGCACCGTGCGCGACGATCGCCGTACGCCGCTCCATGATCTTGCCGACACCCAGGACGGGCGAGTGCGGCTTGAAACCCTCGACATCAACGAGCCGGGCCAGATTGCGGCGCTGCGTAGCCGGCTGGCGGGCGAGGCGCTCGACATGCTGTTCGTCAACGCCGGTACAACGACGCATGACGAGCATGTCCATATCGGCACCGTCTCGACCGACGAGTTCGTGCGCGTGATGATCACCAACGCGCTCAGCCCGATGCGGGTGATCGAGGCTCTGCAGGATCTCGTGCCGGCGGACGGCCTGATCGGCGCGATGTCGTCGGGACAGGGAAGCATCGCTAACAACGAGCGGGGGCTGCGCGAGGTCTATCGCGGCAGCAAGGCGGCGCTCAACATGTTCATGCGCAGCTTCGCGGCGCGCGAGGCGGATGCGCCACGCGCGATGCTGCTGCTCGCACCCGGCTGGATCCGTACCGATCTCGGCGGGCCGGACGCACCGTTCACGATGGAGGAGACGGTGCCTTTGCTTGCCGACCTGATGATCGCCAAGCGCCGCATGCCCGGCCTGCAATATCTCGATCGCTTTGGCGTAACGGTGCCTTGGTAAAGACAGTCCGCACCCCATAGCAAAAGGGCGGCCCCGGCATACCGGGACCGCCCTTTCGTAAGGCCGTTCTGGCGAAACGCTTAGCGCTTCGAGAACTGGAAGCTGCGGCGGGCCTTCGCCTTGCCGTACTTCTTGCGCTCCACCGCGCGGCTGTCGCGCGTGAGGAAGCCGGCCTGCTTCACCGGGGTGCGCAGGATCGGCTCGAAGCGGGTCAGCGCCTGGGCGATACCGTGCTTCACCGCACCGGCCTGGCCCGAGAGACCGCCGCCCTTCACGGTGGCGATCACGTCATACTGGCCCTCGCGGCCGGCGACGCCGAACGGCTGGTTGATCACGAGGCGCAGCGTGGGGCGCGCGAAGTAGATCTCCTGATCGCGGCCATTGACCGTGATCTTGCCGGTGCCGGGCTTCAGCCACACGCGGGCGACCGCGTCCTTGCGGCGGCCGGTGGCGTAGGAGCGGCCCTGCGCGTCGACCTGCTTCTCGCGCAGCGGGGCGGCCGAGACGGTCTCGCCGAGCGGCGCCGAAGCGGCGCCGGACACGGCGGCCGGGGCCTCACCGCCGGTCAGGCCGGCGAGATCGGAAAGGGACTGGCGATTGTCGGACATCAGGCGCCCACCTTGTTCTTGCGGTTCATCGACGCGACGTCGAGGACTTCGGGGTTCTGCGCGGTGTGGTCATGCTCGGCACCGGCGAAGATGCGCAGGTTGCGCATCTGCTGGCGGCCCAGCGGACCGCGCGGGATCATGCGCTCCACGGCCTTTTCGAGCACGCGCTCGGGGAAGCGGCCCTCGAGCACCTTGCCCGCGGTGATCTCCTTCAGGCCGCCGGCATAGCCGGTGTGCTTGTAGTAGATCTTGTCGGCCAGCTTCTTGCCCGTGAAACGGACCTTGCCGGCGTTGATGATGATGACGTTGTCACCGCAATCCATGAACGGGGTGAAGCTCGGCTTGTGCTTCCCGCGCAGGATGTTGGCGACGATCGAGGCGAGGCGGCCGACGACCAGGCCCTCGGCATCGATGAGAAGCCACTTCTTCTCGATGGTGGCGGGCGTCGCCACCTTCGTGGTTTTCATGAGCGCCTTCATGGCCCCAATCTCCGGTTGATATAAACAAAGCGCGCGACCCGTCGCCGGATCGCGCCACGGCGGCCCCAATGACGATTCGCCCCTCGAAAGTCAAGGAATGGCGGGCGTTTCTTGAAAGGTATCTAAATACCCTATCGCCGAAATGGCTTAGCGAGCGGTGGTTTCGGCCTCGCCGATCGCGTGGCAGCCCCAGATCAGCGTGCCGAGCAGGATGGTCGCCACCGCCTGATGCGCCACCGCCACCTCGATGCGGACGCCGCTCAGCAGCGTCGCGATGCCGAGCAGGATTTGCGCGACGACGACGACGACGATGGCGATCGCCGCGCGGCTATTGCCCACCTGTTTCGCAAACCGTGCGACGGTCACCACCGCGACGAGCGCGACCCAGGCCCACCAGCGATGGGCGAATTGCACAGCGACCGGATTATCGACGAGGTTGCGGAAGGTCGACCAGCCGGTGTTCCAGCCGCCCGCCGGGAACCACTCGTCGCCCATCATCTTCGGCCACTCGGCGAAGGCGTAGCCGGCGCGCAGGCCGGCGGTGAAGGCGCCGAGCATGATCTGCAGCGCGAGGATCAGGATCGCCGCCGCCGCCAGCGGTACCAACCGGGCGGGCTTCGACGCGGGGCCTCGGGCGAGTGCGAACAGATCGAGCGCCGTCCAGATCAGGTAGGAATAGATGAGCAAAGCGGTCAGCAGGTGGACGGCGAGGCGGATGTGGCTCACCTCGGTGCGGAACTGGAGGCCGGAATAGACCATCCACCAGCCGACCACGCCCTGCAGTCCGCCCAGCGCGAAGATTGCCACCGCGCGCCAGCCATAGCCTTTCGGGATCGCGCGGCGCCACCAGAACACCGCCAGCACGATCAGCAGCACGGTGCCGATGCCGCGCGCGATCAGGCGATGGAGATATTCCCAGAAGAAGATGTGCTGGAACCCCTCCAGCGTCATGCCCTGGTTGAATGCCTTATATTGGGGGATTGCCTTGTAGCCGTCGAACGCTGCCTGCCACTGAGCGTGGGTCAGGGGCGGGATTGCGCCGACTATGGGATCCCACTCCACGATCGACAGGCCGCTTTCGGTGAGCCGGGTGATGCCGCCGACGATCACGATCGCCAACACCATCGCGGCCACGACGAGCAGCCAGGCGCCGAATGCGCGGGGGGCAGGGCGCGGGGCCGCGGGGCGGCCCGGCAGGCGGAGTGTCGGCGGAGAGGCGAGGGTTTCGGACATTGCGAGGCGATGTAGCGTGGGGCAAGGCGCGGCGCCAACCACCAAAACACCGTTCGGGCCGAGCCTGTCGAAGCTCTGCCCTTCTTCGCCATCGCACCGAGAGGAAAGGGCGGCACTCCGGCAGGCTCGGTGCGACCGGATTTCCTGCAAATGTGATATTGTATCATCGATGATGCGGTGCCATATGCGCCGGCGATGGCGACCCTTCCCCCCGAGTCTCCGCGCGAGCGGACCAACGACCGGCTTGACCGGATTGCGATCGGGCTTTCGAGCCTGTGCCTGATTCATTGCGTGGCAACGGTGCTGCTCGCGGCGACCCTGGCCTCTGCGGGGGCGGCGCTCGCCAATCCTGCCTGGCACGAGATCGGTTTCGCGCTCGCCATCGCGATCGGCGCCATCGCGCTGGGCCGGGGGTACGCCGCGCACCGCGACGGGCGGCCGCTGCTGATCGGGATCGCCGGGCTGGCGCTGATGGCGATCGGGTTGATCCGCGCGGAGGGGCTGCCTGAAATCCTCTCGACCATGGCAGGCGTCGCGCTGCTCGCCGTCGCGCACCGGCTGAACGCGCGCCGCCACCTTGCCGGAAGCCACCACCACGCCTAATTTGGCGGCATGGCCACCGCCACCAGACACGCACACGCGCATCATCACGGCGCCGCGCTCGCCGAAGCCGCGCAGGCCGAGCTGGAGTCGCGCGGCGAGCAGTGGACGCAGCTCCGCTCCGCCGTCTTCGACATCCTGAGTCGTTTCGAGAAGCCGGCCTCCGCCTACGACATCACCGAACAGCTTTCGGCGGCGCAGGGGCGGCGAATTGCAGCGAACAGCGTCTATCGCATCCTCGACCTGTTCGTGACGTCGAACCTCGCCCAGCGGATCGAGAGCGCCAACGCCTATATCGCCAATCCGCATCCGGGTTGCCGGCACGATTGCATCTTCCTCGTGTGCGACAATTGCGGGCAGGCGACCCATGTCGACGACGACGCGGTGGCGGCCAAGGTGCGCGAGGCGGCGGAGAAGGCGGGCTTCGTGCCCGAACGGCCGGTGATCGAAGTGCACGGGCGCTGCACCGATTGTGCTGCAAAAGCCACGCTTTCCTGACAAACCTGCCCGATTTTTGCCGGAAACCCGCGCAATACAGTCTGCCAGAACATTAAGACTTGTTCACCGTTCGACAGGGCGAATGGCTTGGCGTAAGCAGCGCGGTCCAAGGAGATTTCAGTGTCCGAACGCCCCGTTACCCCCCTTCTGGATACCGTCAGCATCCCCGCCGATCTGCGCAAGCTGAAGCCGGAACAGCTCCGCCAGCTTGCCGACGAATTGCGCGCGGAGATGATCTCGGCGGTCGGCGTGACCGGCGGCCATCTCGGCTCCGGCCTCGGCGTGGTCGAGCTGACCACCGCGATCCATTATGTGTTCAATACGCCCGACGACAAGCTGATCTGGGACGTGGGGCACCAATGCTATCCGCACAAGATCATCACCGGCCGGCGTGATCGCATCCGCACGCTGCGCCAGGGCGGCGGCCTCTCGGGTTTCACCCAGCGCGCCGAGAGCGAATATGATCCGTTCGGCGCGGCGCACTCGTCGACCTCGATCTCGGCGGCGCTGGGCTTCGCCGTGGCGAACAAGCTCGCGAACAAGCCGGGCAAGGCCATCGCCGTGATCGGCGACGGTTCGATGTCCGCCGGTATGGCCTATGAGGCAATGAACAACGCCGAGCAGGCGGGTAACCGTCTGGTCGTCATCCTCAACGACAACGACATGTCGATCGCGCCGCCGGTGGGCGGGCTTTCGGCCTATCTGGCGCGGATCGTGTCGTCGGCGCCGTTCCTCAATCTGCGCGACCTTGCCAAGAAGTTCGCCAACAAGCTGCCGCGTCCGCTCGCCGAGGCCGCGCGCAAGACCGACGAGTTCGCCCGTGGCATGACGATGGGCGGCACGCTCTTCGAGGAACTCGGCTTCTATTATGTCGGCCCGATCGACGGTCACAATCTCGATCACCTGATCCCGGTGCTGGAGAACGTCCGCGACGCGAAGGACGGCCCGGTACTGATCCACGTCGTCACCAAGAAAGGCCACGGCTATGCGCCGGCCGAGCAGGCGGCGGACAAGTATCACGGCGTCCAGAAGTTCGACGTCGTCACCGGCGAGCAGGCCAAGGCACCAGCCGGCCCGCCGAGCTACACCGGCGTGTTCGCCAAGGCGCTGACCGCCGAGGCGGAGCGCGATCCGACGATCGTGGCGATCACCGCGGCGATGCCGGGCGGCACCGGGCTCGACAAGTTCCAGCAGAAGTTTCCGCATCGCACCTTCGACGTCGGCATTGCCGAGCAGCATGCCGTCACCTTCGCGGCGGGTCTCGCTGCGCAGGGGATGCGGCCGTTCTGCGCGATCTATTCCACCTTCCTGCAGCGCGCCTACGATCAGGTGGTGCATGACGTCGCGATCCAGAACCTGCCGGTCCGCTTCGCGATTGATCGTGCTGGTCTCGTGGGTGCCGATGGCTCGACCCATGCGGGTTCGTTCGATGTGACCTATCTGGCGACATTGCCGAACATGGTGGTGATGGCGGCGGCCGACGAGGCCGAACTGGTCCACATGGTCCACACCGCCGCGACGTACGACGACGGCCCGATCGCGCTGCGCTACCCGCGCGGCAATGGCACCGGCGTGGCGCTGCCCGAGACCCCGCAGAAGCTGGAGATCGGCAAGGGCCGCATCGTGCGCGAGGGCAAGAAGGTCGCGATCCTGTCGCTCGGCACCCGGCTGGAGGAGGCGCTCAAGGCCGCGGACCGGCTCGATGCGCAGGGGCTGTCGGCGACCGTCGCCGATCTGCGCTTCGCCAAGCCGCTCGATCAGGCACTGATCCGCAAGCTGTGCGCCACGCACGAGGTGGTGGTGACGATCGAGGAGGGCGCCGTCGGCGGCCTCGGCGCGCACGTGCTGACGCTGGCCTCGGACGAGGGGCTGACCGATGCCGGCCTCAAGATCCGCACGCTGCGCCTGCCGGATGTCTTCCAGGCGCAGGACAAGCCCGAGAAACAGTACGCCGAGGCGGGCCTCGATGCGGACGGCATCGTCGACACGGTGCTAAAGGCGCTGCGTCACAATTCGGTGGGCGTCGTCGGCGGCGCGCGCGCGTAGGTCATCCTCCCCCGCCAGGGGGAGGTGGCACGCGAAGCGTGACGGAGGGGGCAGGCTGCGGAGTTCCAACGGCGGGCGACATCGCCGTCCTCCCCCTCCGACGCCCTGCGGGCGCCACCTTCCCCTGGCGGGGGAGGGGCCTTCGACAGAATAGCCGTAGACCCCCGATCATCGTGATCGAAGCCAGCCCCTTTGATCGCCACCGTCGCGCCGCTAGATCGGCTGGATGGCAAGCGTGCTGGGGCTGAAACTTCCTGAAACCGCGACTGCACCCTTCTGCCCATCCGAGGTGGAGGGGAGCATCGCGGTGCCGCGGGGCGCGCCGCTCGGCACACGCCTCGCGCGGTTCGTGGGGCCGGGGCTGCTGGTCGCGGTCGGCTATATGGATCCGGGCAATTGGGCAACCGACATCGCCGCCGGGTCGGGCTATGGCTTCGATCTGCTGTTCGTTGTCGTGGCAGCGAGCCTCGCCGCGATCCTGCTGCAATCGCTGGCGCTCAGGCTCGGCATGGCGTCCGGCCTCGATCTGGCGCAGGCCTGTCGCCGCCGCTACGGCCGGCTTCCCAATCTCGCGCTCTGGATGATGGCGGAGATCGCGATCCTCGCCACCGACGTCGCTGAGGTGCTGGGTGGGGCGCTGGCGATCAAGCTGCTGCTCGGCCTGCCTTTGTGGGCAGGCATCCTGCTCACCGCCTTCGACATGCTGCTGGTCGTGGGGCTGAAAGGACGCGGCTTCCGGCAGGTCGAGGCGATCGTCGGCGCGCTGGTCGCCACCATCGCGCTCTGCTTCCTGATCGAGCTGATCATCGTGCCGCCGGACGGCCACGCGCTCGCCGCCGGTCTCGTTCCCGATCTCGGCCGCCTTTCCCAGCCCGGTGCGCTGGCGGTGGCGATCGGTATCGTCGGCGCGACGGTGATGCCGCACAATCTCTATCTCCATTCGAGCATCGTGCAGACACGTCGGGTCGATGGCGGGCGCGATGGGCTGCGCAAGGCGATCCGCATCGCCAATCTCGATTCTGCCGTTTCGTTGCTGCTCGCCATGCTGGTGAACGCGGCGATCCTCACGCTTGCGGCCGGCGCCTTCCATGCCAACGGGCACCACGGCGTGACCGGGATCGACGAGGCCTATCGCCTGCTCTCGCCGATCACCGGCGCCAAGGCGGCCGCCCTGTTCTTCGGCATCGCGCTGTTCGCATCGGGCCAGAGCAGCACCTTCACCGGCACGATCGCGGGGCAGGTGGTGCTGGAAGGCTTCCTGAAGCTCAAGATCCCCTGCTGGCAGCGCCGCGTGATCACGCGCACCATCGCCATCATCCCCGCGCTGGCCGGCGTGCTGTGGTTCGGCGACGGCGGTGTCGGCCCGATGCTGGTGCTGAGCCAGATCCTGCTCTCGCTGCAACTGCCCTTCGCCATCTGGCCGTTGATCCGATCCGCGTCGGACAGGGGGATCATGGGCGAGCTGGCGGCGGGCGCTCCGGCGGTCGCCGGGGCATGGGCACTGTTCGCGATCATTTCAGCCGCGAACCTCTGGCTGATCGTCAGCCTCTTCACCTGAAGCCCCGCGCGGCCTATGAGCCGCCGATGGACGTGAAAGACCTTCGCGTTGCCCTGTTCTCCGGCAACTACAATTATGTGCGCGACGGCGCCAACCAGGCGCTCAACCGGCTGGTCGAATACCTGCTGCGGCAGGGCGCTGCCGTGCGGATCTATTCGCCCAAGGTGAAGCGACCGGCCTTCGATCATGTCGGCGATCTGGTCGGCGTGCCGGCGGTGCCGCTGCCTGGCCGCGCCGAATATCGCGCGCCGATCCTGCTCACCCCCGGCGTGAAGAAGGATCTGCACCGCTTCGGCCCCAACATGATGCACGTCGCCTCGCCGGAGGTGCTGGGTCATGCCGCCGTCCGGCACGCGCACAAGAACAAGCTGCCGGTCGTCGCGTCGGTCCACACCCGGTTCGAGACCTACCCGCGCTATTACGGCTTCGCCTTCATGGAGGGGCTGGTCGAGGCGGGCCTGCGCCGCTTCTACCGCCGCTGCGACGCGATCTTCGCGCCGTCCGAATCGATGGCGCAGCTGCTGCGCGAGCAGCGCATGAATTTCGATGTCGGCATCTGGTCGCGGGGCGTCGAGCGCGACATCTTCTCGCCCGAGCGGCGCGACATGGAATGGCGCCGCTCGCTCGGCATCGCCGATGACGAGGTGGCGGTCGGCTATATCGGCCGCCTCGTGATGGAGAAGGGGCTGGACGTGTTCGCCGACACGGTGGACCAGCTCGTCCGCCGCGGCGTAAAGCACCGCCTGCTGATCGTCGGCGATGGCCCGGCGCGCGACTGGTTCGAGAAGCGTCTGCCGGAAAACGCGGTGTTCGCGGGTTTCCAGGGCGGTCGCGATCTGGGGCGTGCCGCCGCCTCGATGGACCTGCTGTTCAATCCCTCGGTCACGGAGACCTTCGGCAACGTCACGCTGGAAGCGATGGCAGCCGGCGTGCCCGTCATCGCGGCGGACGCGACCGGCAGCCAGAGCCTCGTCGAACCGGGGTTGACCGGCGAACTGGTGCGGCCAGGCGCGATCCATTTCTTCGCGGACGCGCTTGGAAGTTACGTGCAGGACACCGCCAAGCGCGAAGCGGCGGGCCAGGCCGGCCGCGTCGCCAGCCGTGCCTATGAGTGGGACAAGGTCAACCAGGCGCTGGTCGACCAGTATCTACGCATTGGGCGCCAGCGCGAACGGGGCAGCTTCGGCACGCCCGGCCTCCAGCGCGTGCCGTGGCCGGGCAGCCGGCGGCCGCAATAGCTTGTGATCCTCCCCCTGGCGGGAGAGGGTGAACGTGTCAGCGATCGACCCGCGCCGTCACGCGGTGCATGAAGCTGTGATTGGGCGCCTGCCCGCGCTGGACGTCGTGGAAGATGCCGCCGCCCAGCTGGGGCAGCACCATCTCGATCGCCAGCACCTGCTCCAGCTGGCGCACGT
Source organism: Sphingomonas oryzagri (assembly GCF_029906645.1). Lineage (NCBI taxonomy): Bacteria > Pseudomonadati > Pseudomonadota > Alphaproteobacteria > Sphingomonadales > Sphingomonadaceae > Sphingomonas > Sphingomonas oryzagri. The sequence goes on along the minus strand of NZ_JARYGZ010000001.1, from coordinate 1,892,813 downwards.
CGATCCGCACCGACAGCCGGCCGTCGAACAGGAAGCTGATCGTCGCCTCTTTGGGAAGCGAATCCCGCAGCAATGTCAGCAGCTTGTTGAGCTCGTCCGAAACCACGGTCGAGCGCTTTTCCCCATGCAGCCGATCGACGCCATCGGGCAATTTGCCCTCACTTCGCGCGCTCATGCCGTCATTATCTCCCCGTTTCCTGGACACCGCGCGATAGTGCGGTGACCAGGCGGGGGGCGCAATGGCGTTCGTCGTCGGTTTGTCGCAATCCGGCTCAGGACCAGGGGAAGGGCAGCGGCGCCTCTCGGAAGGCGAAGCGATCGAGATGATCGGCCACCACCTGCTTCATCCGCTCCAGCGTCTCGGCGTCGGCCGCCTCGATCGTGGAGGTCAGGGCTTCCTCGCCGGCATCGAGCGTCGCAACGACACCGCTCGGGAAGCGGATGGTGGCGTGGAGCGGCGTGAACTCTACCTCCAGCTTGTGCGACCAGTGCTTGGCGAGCTGCTGCAAATAGCGGCTGGCATGGGCGGTGGGGGTGATGGCGGTGGTGCTGAGCATGGTCGTGTCATTCATGGATGCAGATTCCTCGTCCGCTAAGGGGCATGCCGCCCTCGCGCCGTTCGGGCGTCGGGCGGGGTTCGGATCTGGCCGGCCCGGACGGGGTGGTTCCGTCCAGACCGAGGCGGCGGCGCAGCAGCTCCAGCCGCGTCATCATCAGAGCCGCTCGATCTTGCCGGCGGCCTCGTCGATCAGGGCGACGGCCTCCTGAATGGTCTCGACGTCGGCATCGGCCAGCTTGTGAAGGATGACCGCCTTGAGATTGTGCATTGCGCGGCGGACGGAGGCGCTGTCGGTGCGCTCGCGCGCTTCGCCCATGCCGTCGAGCCGGGCCATCAGCTCGGCGATCTCCTCGGCCTTCTCGGTGAGGATCCGGTGGCCCTCGGCGGTGGCGGCGAACACCTTGCGGTTGCCGTCCGATGCCTGCTCCTCGATCTGGCCCATGTCGCCCAGCATGGTGAGCGAGGGATAGACCACGCCGGGGCTGGGGGCATAGACGCCGCCGGTTCGCTCCTCGATCGCGCGGATCAGGTCGTAGCCGTGGCGCGGCATGTCGCCGATCAGGCGGAGCAGAACGAGTCGCAACTCGCCCCCATCGAACAGCCGGCGACGCCCGCCGCCACGGCCTTCGCGGCCTTCCGCGAAGTGCGCCATGAAATGCTCGAAACCGCGCCCACGGCCGAAGCCGCCGCGCATGGCGTGCCATTCCTCATGGCTGTGATGGTGACCGTGGCGGCCACCGCGATGGTGAAAACCAAAACGCATGATGTGACTATCTCCTATCTGAGTCGTTCTTAGATATATCTTAGATACGAAAAGATGCAAGAGGCCACATCGGCGTTGGCGATGCACCATGAACGCAGAAAGGGCGGAAGGCGTTGCGATCGTCTCGCCGCGCCTTCCGCCCTCGCTATCTCCGCCTCATCCAAGGCGGCGTAATCCGGCGATCGCTCAGAAGCGCTCGCCGACCAGTTCCTCGCTCTTCGCCCAGAGCGCCTTGGCGTTGTCCGGATCGACCGCATAGGCTTGCACGCCCTCGCGGATGCCTTCGCCCTCGCTCAGCTCGGCGACGTGGCAATCCTCGCAATAGCGGCCGCCCACCTCATCCTTGTCGGCGACGAAGCCGGCCCAGACCGAGGTCGCCGCACCCTGCGGAATGGTCTTCCACGAGAAGCTCTGGCCCGATTCGTTGATCTGGTCGATCAGCGCCTGCAATTCGGCCTCGCTCATGTGGCGGCCCAGTTCAGTCTGGATGCCGCCAGGGTGGAGCGCGGTGGCGCGCACGCCGCGTGTCCGGTGCCGCCGGTCGAACTCGACGGCGAACAGGATGTTGGCCGTCTTGGAGCGGCCATAAGCGCCGAACGGCGTATATTCGGTCGTCTCGAAATTCGGGTCGTCGAGATTGACGTCCGAATAGCGATGGCCCGCCGACGACAGGTTCACCAGCCGGCCGCCATCCTTGATCAGCTTAGCGATGCGGTTGATCAGCACGAAATGGCCGAGATGGTTGGTGCCGAACTGCATCTCGAAACCGTCGGCGGTCTCGCGCTTCTCGGGCACCGCCATCACGCCGGCGTTTGCGATGATCACATCGAACTGCTCGCCCTTGGCGTTGAGTGCGTCGGCGCAGGCGCGCACGCTGGCGAGCGAGCCGAGGTCACATTCCACGAAGTCGAGCTTGCCGGGGCCGTCGATCGCGGCGGTGGCGCGGCGCGCCTTGTCGAGATCGCGCGCGGCGCCGACGACATGCGCGCCGTGCGCGACCAGCACGCGCGCCGTCTCGACACCGAGACCGGCCGAAACGCCGGTGACGAGTACGCGCTTGCCGGTGAGATCGATGCTGTCGAGCACCTCGTCGGTGGTCGACGTCGCGCCGAAGCGAACAGGAGCGAGGGTATCGGTCATGAACAGGCCTCCTTTTGCCTGCCGCGAAGGTAGGGGCGAGGCGACGGGGTGAAGCGTCCGATGCTGCCCGATCCTTGCCCGATCCTGCCAAACGCGACGGCGGGGGCCTTGCCATCGACGGGCCGTGCGCCGATCTTCCCACAATGGAGACGATGATCGAGGAGATGCGCGGCCTCGTCGCGCGCCATGCGGATCGCGCGACGCCCGCGCGTCTGCCGCTGGTGGTCCATCAGTCCACCGCGCCGACGCCGCCCACGCACGGGCTGTATCAGCCGATGCTCTGCTTCGTCCTGCAGGGTTCCAAGCGGGTGATCATCGGCGAGCGCGTGATCCAATATCATGCCGGCGAATTCCTCGTCGCGTCGGTCGATCTGCCGGTGATCGGGCAGGTGATGCAGGCCTGCCCCGAACAGCCCTATCGCGTCATCGCGATGGCGCTCGATCCGGCGGCGATCGCGGGTCTGCTGATCGACCTGCCGCACGGCACCGAGGGGGCGACCGAGGCGGGCGTGAGCCTCAGCACGATGACGCCCGAGCTGATCGATCCGCTGCTGCGGCTGACCCGCCTGCTCGACACGCCTGCCGACATCCCGGTGATGGCGCCGATGCTGGAGCGCGAGATCCTCTATCGCGTGCTGTGCGGGCCGCAGGGGCCGATCCTGCGCCAGATCGCGCGATCGGACAGCCGCCTGTCGCGCGTGCGGCGCGCAATCGACTGGATCCGTCAGAATTACACGGCGCCGCTGCGCGTCGATCACCTCGCGGAGCTGTCGCGAATGAGCGTCTCGTCCTTCCACCGCCATTTCAAGGCGGTGACGGCGATGAGCCCGCTTGCCTATCACAAGCAGATCCGCCTGCAGGAAGCCCGCCACCGGCTGATCACCACGCCCGCCGACGCCGCGCGCGTCGCCTATGCGGTGGGCTATGAGAGCGCGTCCCAGTTCAGCCGCGAATATGCCCGGTTGTTCGGCCTGCCGCCGATGCGCGACGTGGCAAGGCTGCGCACCGGCGGGGCGCTGGAGGAGGCGTAAGGGGGACGGTCCGCCATCGCGCGGTGCGGAGCGCTGTGGCGATCCACTGCGACGGGTAGATTGCTTCGCTCCGCTCGCAATGACGGGAAATGGTGGTTAGCGGAAGAGCAGCTAACGATGCCTTCTTCTTGAAGGTCACAGTCAAACCATTGCAGGGAGCGTTGTGAAAGGGCGCAGAGCCAGTGTTCCAAAAAAGCTGATCGTCCGAGTGCGTTACTACAATCGAATCGTTGGCGGTCCAAGCAACGAGGGCCATGGCATCCCGATAATGTGACGCTGCTGCACAGCCGGCGAGATACCAGTTCGGCATCCACCGAGGTCTAACCATCACGACAATCGAAGGCACGCTACCCACGACTATCCGCTCAACTTGTGCGACTTTCTTCCCGTCGGGCGACGGCGTTCTCGATATTACCATTCGTTCCGAATCGAGAAAAACCGCTGGACCCATCCCCCAGAACGGGAGCGTCGCTAGGGGACACAGAAGGGCAATCACAGAAACCAAGATCAGCTTTGTTTGGCGCCTCATCATCTACTGATGTCAGGCGTTCGGGACAACCGCAACTGGGGCGGCAACGGCCCGGCGGATTTGCCGTCCGAGACCGGCCGGGCGGCTATGTGGCAGTTCGAGGTGCCCACGATGGGCGCGATCGGCACGGGCTGGTGGATAGCGGTCATTAAAAGATCGCGACGTCCCCTCCACCCATCGCGACGACAGACATGCCTCCGCGCTCCGGCGGTAGGCTGATGTGCCATCCTTCATATCCGCAAGAGTTGTTGAAGGCATCGAGTCGTAAATCGTTGCCAAAGTGGACCGTTAGGTCCGCCGTCTGGCTATCTACAGATGCGCCGGTGATAAAGCGTGATCCGATGAGGTCGTTCGCCTTGGCCTCGCCATCTACGGGCGCTGGAAGGCCAAACTTGTGGCCGTCATCCTCGTTTGCGAATGCAATCCGGCCGTCCGCAACGATCCGCCATGGGATCGGAAGGGCAATGCCCCCACCGCCGACCAAGTTGACCACCCAGCCAGTCTCTCGGCGACCGATCTCGCACTGACGTCCAACGAGGTGCCCCTCAAGACGAGAAAGCCAATCACCAGTCATGGGTCGAAGGTTGGCACCTGCCACGGATGTCCGCAAGTGGGGCGTTAGCCGCCATCCTCAATCCTCCCCGCAAGTGGGAGGATCTGGAGAAGGCACACGTCCCCCGTAGAATCAGGACAGGGGGAAGGTCACGGCCGGCGCGTCCTTTGCCAATGGCACCCGGTTGCTGGACGGCTTGGGGTAAGCAAGTGCGGATCGTAACCGGAGCCGCGTCCAGACTTTGAGTTCGGGACCAGAAGCCCCTGCCCACGGTTGGCCTGGCAGGGTGTCACGACAGTCCCGGGGTTACAGTTTTTTCAGCGAAGCTTCGGCTTTTAACCGGATGACTCCGCGCCGGCCGTCCGGGCCTCGGCGCTGACGCGTCGCGGCTCGGTTCCGTCCTTCGCTCCCGTGCGCTTCGGGTTTGAAGAACGCGGCGACTTATAACCTAAATGGTTCAATATGTCAAGGCAAACCTCACTGCGTGCGCCGTCAGCTCGACAGGGCCGGGATCAGCGAGAGATAGTAGGTGATCGCCGGCGGGATGTTGGCGATCGGCGTGCGCTCGTTCAGGCCGTGGCTGAAATCCTCCGATTCCTTGATGAACACCGGGCTGGCGCCGTAGCTCGGCACGCCGACATGACGGAACCACATGCTGTCGCTGGCGCCCGAGGACTGGCTGGGGAACACGGGCACGCCCGGATAGACCTTGTGGATCGAGGTCTCGACCGCTTTCACGAAATCCGGCCGCAGCGGCGAGGGCGGGGTGGCGACCGAACCCTCGGTCACGTCCTTGAACTGGATCGCCGGCTCGGCGGCGACGCGCTGCAACTCGGCCATGATCTCGGGGAAGGGGTGGCCGGGGAAGATGCGGCAGTTGATGTTGGCGGTGGCGCGCTGGGGCAGGGCGTTCTGCGCGTGGCCGCCGTCGATCATCGTCGCGACGCAGGTGGTGCCGATGCGGCCGACCGTCGCCGGATTGGCGGTGAGCGTCGCGATCGCGGCCTTGTCCTCCGGATTGGCGACAAAGGCACGCATCGCAGCACCCGTCTGCGCATCCTCATATTTGGATTCCTGCATCAGCGATAGGCGGGTCAGGTCGTTCAGCTCGGGCTTGAAATGATATTGGCCGATGCGGACGAGGCCGGCGGCGAGCTGGTCGATGGCGTTTTCGGGCCGCGGTTCGGACGAGTGGCCGCCCGGATTGGTGACGGTCAGCTGGAAATCGGCATAGGCCTTCTCGGCGCCGGACCAGGTGAAATATTCGGGCTTGCCACTCGTCTCGTCATAGGCGCCGCCGCCGCCGTCGATGTTGAGCACCAGTTCGGCGTTGGAGAGCTTCTGCGCGATGATCGCGCTGGTCTTCATCACCGTCTCCTCGTCGCCGGAAAATTCGATGACGATGGTGCGCTTCGGCTTGTAGCCCTCCCGCTTCAGTTCGATCAGCGAGGCGATGGCAAGCGTGCCGTCGAGCTTCATGTCGGTGGCGCCGCGCCCGAACAGATAGCCATTCTCGACGATCGGCGTGAAGGGATCGCGCGTCCAGTCCTTCGGATCGGCCTCCACCACATCCATGTGGCCGGAGATGACCAGCGGTTTCAGCGACGGATCGCTGCCCGGCCAGGTGGCGATCAGATAGGCGGTGTCGTCCACCGGGGTGATGGTGACGTCGCTGTCCTTGAAGCCGCCGGCGACCAGCGCCGCCTTGTAGAGTGCTGCGACCTCCGGCGTCTTGTTGCCCGGCCCGCGCACGGACCGCAGCGCGATCGCCTGCTTGGCGAGTTCGAGCGCCTGGCTTTCCGCCTGCGGATGGGCGGGGAGGGCGGGGGCCGCGCTCGCCAGAAGGGTTGCGAACAGGCTGGCGATGATGGCGTTGCGCATGGTGCCCCGACTCCGTCTTGATAACTCCCGAGGGGGGATGATGGCGGGGGTTGTACGGTCGTGCAATAGAGACGAGGAGCGAAGGGGAGCCGGTAAACACGATCGGACCATCGGGCGGGCATCGCCTGATGGATGCTAGATCAGCGCGCTCGATCTTCCTGCTGGCCGTCCGTCGCGATCCATCATACGACCCAGCGCCTGACGCACGGCCAGATCCGACGATGCGACAATTCTCGATAGGAACAGCATCGCCACGACATATCCCAGCGCGACCGGCACGGCGAAGACGCCGAGGTGCAGGCGCTTGGCGACCCCCTGGATCAGCAGGATCGTGGGGCCGTGCAGGGCGTAGAGCGGATAGGAGGCATCGCCCAGGAACCGGAAGAGACCGCCGGTCCGGAAATCGCTCCCTCTGAAACCGCTCGCGACGAGCAGCGGCGATCCGAAAAGCAGGAACAGGATATCCGAGGCCCGTGTCTCCGGAAGTACGAGTACGGCGCCGAGCGCGGCAAGCAGCATCCAGGGCGGGATCCGACCGAGGATGATCGGAATTCGCTTCCTGTACCGCCACATCAGCACACCGGCCGGGAACGAGAATAGTACGCGGGCCAATCCCAGGGGCAGTGTCGCCCATGACCAGCCGAAATTCACGGTCCCGAGCACCATGACGGCCGTTACCACCATGCAGCCGGCCGATACGCTGAGCAGGGCCAGACGGCGGTTCGTCAGGTGGCGGTGGAGCAATGCGAACAGCAGGTTGATCAGGATTTCGAAGGATAGCGACCATGCCGGGCCATCGAGCGGAAAGGTGAAGGCATCGCGATTGAAAGGTGACGGAAGCCAGACCATCTCGACCAGGAAGGACAGCAGGGTATCCTTCTGGTCCAACCTGCTGAAGCCCGTCGCGATCAGCACCTCCTGGACCGCAAGCGAGAGACAAAGCCCCGCCAGGAAAAGAGGATACATGCGCAAGAGGCGCTTCCGGCTGAAACTGATCATGTCCAGATTCTTGTCGAGCCGATCATCGTAGGCGCCGGCGACGACGAAACCGCTCAACAGGAAGAAAAAATCCACGGCGAGCGGACCCGCAGAATCATATCCGACGACGAAGTGAAGATGGAACCACACCACCCCCAGCGCGGCGACGCCGCGCATGGCGTCCAGCGTTAGATGATGCTGACGCGCGTGCACCTCATCCATGCCAAGCGCCCCCGCTCGCTCGTTTCTAACCTGGATTAGCGCTGCTCGCGGCGTCGCATAATCATGCTTAAGGCAAGGCGCGTGATATTCGGGGGTAGACGAGGTCGACGAACGGCCATTCGGCGATAGCCACCGGACCTCGCCGAAGCGCATCTGGAATGGATATCGGCGTCTGCGACGATATGGGCGCCAAAACAAAACCCCTCCCGAGATCGCTCTCGGAAGGGGCTTTGTCGGTTCAGCGGGGCGCCGAACGGCCGAGCGATCAGCTGTTCAGGTAATCGCCCGCATCCTCATCGGTGCCGTGGCCGGACATGGCCACTTCACCCAGCGGATCGTCGCCGGTGCCGGCGCTTTCGCGCGCCGAGCGCTTCAGCTCCGCATCATGCTCCTCGGCGGCCGACGACGGGGCGGCGATCGCCACCTCGAACGCCTTCTGCTGGGCACGCAGCGCCGCGTCGCGCGAGGAGGCCGCCACGCGCATGCGGTTCATGCCCGCGCCGGTGCCCGCCGGGATGAGGCGGCCGACGATGACGTTTTCCTTGAGGCCGTTCAGGTTGTCGATCTTGCCCTGCACCGAAGCCTCGGTGAGCACGCGGGTCGTCTCCTGAAACGAAGCGGCCGAGATGAAGCTGCGGGTCTGCAGCGACGCCTTGGTGATGCCGAGCAGGATCGGCTTGCCCTCGGCGGGCTGGCGACCTTCCTCGATCATCTTCTTGTTGACCGCTTCCATGTCCTCCTTCTCGACCTGCTCGCCGGCCAGGAAGGTGGTGTCGCCCGCATTGGTGATCTCGACCTTGAGCAGCATCTGACGAACGATCGTCTCGATATGCTTGTCGTTGATCTTCACGCCCTGCAGTCGATACACTTCCTGGATTTCCGACACGAGATAGGCCGCGAGCGGCTCGATGCCGAGCACTTCGAGGATGTCGTGCGGATCGGGCGAGCCGCCGATCAGGTTATCACCACGACGAACGTGATCGCCCTCCTGCACGTCGATGACCTTCGACTTCGGCACGAGATACTCGACCGGCTCCGAACCATCATCCGGGCGGATGATGATCTTGCGCTTGGCCTTGTAGTCCTTGCCGAATTCGACGCGACCGGAGATCTTCGCGATGATCGCGTTCTCCTTCGGCTTGCGCGCCTCGAACAGCTCGGCGACGCGCGGCAGACCGCCGGTGATGTCGCGGGTCTTGGCGGCTTCGCGCGACACACGGGCGAGAACCTCACCCGCCTGCACCTGCTGGCCGTCCTCGACCGAGAGCATCGCACCCGGCGCCAGCATGTAGCGCGCGGCCTCGCCCGAATTGTCGTCGAGCAGGGTCAGACGCGGACGGAGATCCTCCTTCCGCGAGGTGGCGCGATATTCGATCACCACCTTCTGCGCGATACCGGTCGCTTCGTCGGTCTGCTCGGTGAGCGTCTGGTTCTCGACGAGATCCTGATACTTCACCGTGCCGCCCTTTTCGGTGATCACCGGCATCATGAACGGATCCCACTCCGCCAGGCGATCGCCCTTCGAGACGATGTGGCCACCGTCATAGAGCAGGTGCGCGCCGTACGGGATGCGGTGCGTCGAAAGCTCGCGGCCGTCCATGTCGACGATCGCCAGCTCGGCCGAGCGCGACATCGCGATGCGGCGGCCACGCGGGTCGACGATCACGGGCATGTCGCGATACTCGATCTTGCCGTCGGTCGGCGCTTCGAGGTTCGAGGTTTCGTTGAGCTGCGCAGCACCACCGATGTGGAAGGTCCGCATCGTCAGCTGGGTGCCCGGCTCGCCGATCGACTGGGCGGCGATGACGCCCACCGCCTCGCCGATGTTCACCGGCGTACCGCGGGCGAGATCACGCCCGTAGCAGGTGGCGCAGACGCCGCCGATCGATTCGCAGACCAGCGGCGAGCGGATCTGCACGGCCTGCGGAGCGACCGCCTCGATCTTCGCGATCATCGGCTCGTCGAGCAGCGTGCCCTCCGGGATGACGATCTCGTTGGTCTTCGGATCGACGATGTCCTCGGCCGTGGTGCGACCCAGGATACGCTCGCCGAGCGAGGCGATGGTGGCGCCGCCCTGGACGATCGCCTTCATCTCCAGCGACCGCTCGGTGCCGCAATCGATCTCGACGATCACGCAATCCTGCGACACGTCGACGAGGCGGCGGGTCAGGTAGCCCGAGTTCGCCGTCTTGAGCGCGGTGTCGGCTAGACCCTTGCGGGCGCCGTGGGTCGAGTTGAAGTACTCAAGGACGGTCAGGCCTTCCTTGAAGTTCGAGATGATCGGCGTCTCGATGATCTCGCCCGACGGCTTGGCCATGAGGCCGCGCATACCGGCGAGCTGCTTGATCTGCGCCGCCGAACCACGGGCACCGGAGTGGGCCATCATGTAGATGGCGTTCATCGGCTTCTCGCGACCCTCGTCGGTCTTCTTGACCGCCTGGATCTCCTTCATCATCTCGGCCGCCACGCGATCACCGCAGCGCGACCAGGCGTCGATCACCTTGTTGTACTTTTCCTGCTGGGTGATCAGGCCGTCCTGATACTGCTGCTCGTAATCCTTCACCAGCAGCTTGGTCTCGTCGACCAGCGGATCCTTGGCGGCGGGGATGACCATGTCGTCCTTGCCGAAGGAGATGCCGGCCTGGAACGCGTGGCGGAAGCCCAGCGCCATGATGGCGTCGGCGAACAGCACCGTGTCCTTCTGGCCGGTGTGGCGATAGACCTCGTCGATGACGTCGCCGATGTCCTTCTTGGTCAGCACGCGGTTGACCGTCTCGAAGGGCACCTTGTGGCTCTTCGGCAGGCACTCGCCGATCAGCATGCGGCCCGGCGTCGTCTCGTAGCGCTTGAGGTACTGGTTGCCGTCCTCGTCCGTCTGCGGGATGCGCGAGACGATCTTGGTGTGCAGCGTCACCGCCTTGTTGAACAGCGCCTGGTGGACCTCGGTCATGTCGGCCAGCACCGTGCCTTCACCCGGCTCGTTCTCCTTCTGGAGCGAGAGGTAATAGAGGCCCAGCACCATGTCCTGAGACGGCACGATGATCGGCTTGCCGTTCGCGGGCGACAGGATGTTGTTGGTCGACATCATCAGCACGCGCGCTTCCAGCTGCGCTTCCAGTGACAGCGGAACGTGCACGGCCATCTGGTCGCCGTCGAAGTCGGCGTTGAAGGCCGAGCAGACCAGCGGGTGCAGCTGGATCGCCTTGCCCTCGATCAGCACCGGCTCGAACGCCTGGATGCCAAGGCGGTGGAGTGTCGGCGCGCGGTTCAGCAGCACCGGATGCTCGCGGATCACCTCGTCCAGGATGTCCCAGACTTCCTTGCGCTCCTTCTCGACCCACTTCTTGGCCTGCTTGAGCGTCATGCTCAGGCCCTTGGCGTCGAGGCGGGCGTAGATGAACGGCTTGAACAGCTCGAGCGCCATCTTCTTCGGCAGGCCGCACTGGTGCAGCTTCAGCTCCGGACCGGTCACGATCACCGAGCGGCCCGAATAATCGACGCGCTTGCCGAGCAGGTTCTGACGGAAGCGGCCCTGCTTGCCCTTGAGCATGTCGGACAGCGACTTCAGCGGACGCTTGTTGGCGCCGGTGATGGTGCGACCGCGACGGCCGTTGTCGAACAGCGCGTCAACCGCCTCCTGCAGCATGCGCTTTTCGTTGCGGACGATGATGTCCGGCGCGCGCAGCTCCATCAGGCGCTTGAGGCGGTTGTTGCGGTTGATCACGCGGCGATACAGATCGTTGAGATCCGACGTCGCGAAGCGGCCGCCGTCGAGCGGCACGAGCGGGCGCAGTTCCGGCGGGATGACCGGCACGACGTCGAGGATCATCCACTCCGGACGGTTGCCGGATTCCAGGAAGCTCTCGACGACCTTCAGGCGCTTGATGATCTTCTTGGGCTTCAGCTCGGACTTGGTGACCGCCAGCTCTTCGATCAGCGCGGTCTTCTCGCCCTCGAGGTCGAGGTCGATCAGCATCTGCTTCACGGCCTCGGCGCCGATGCCGGCCGAGAAGGCGTCCTCGCCATATTCGTCCTGCGCGGTCAGCAGCTCATCCTCGGTGAGGAGCTGATACTTTTCGAGCGGGGTCAGGCCCGGCTCGATCACCACATAGGCCTCGAAATAGAGGATACGCTCCAGCTGCTTGAGCTGCATGTCGAGCAGCAGGCCAATGCGCGAGGGCAGGCTCTTCAGGAACCAGATGTGCGCGACCGGGGCGGCCAGCTCGATATGGCCCATCCGCTCGCGGCGGACCTTCGAGACGGTGACCTCGACGCCGCACTTCTCGCAGACGATGCCCTTGTACTTCATCCGCTTGTACTTGCCGCACAGGCACTCGTAATCCTTGATCGGACCGAAGATGCGCGCGCAAAACAGGCCGTCACGCTCGGGCTTGAACGTGCGGTAGTTGATCGTCTCCGGCTTCTTGATCTCGCCGAACGACCAGGAGCGGATGCGCTCGGGCGAGGCGATGCCGATCTTGATCTGATCGAACGTCTCCGGCTTCGCGAGCGGATTGGCGAAATTGGTCATCTCGTTCATAATTCAGTCCCTCTAGGGGTCAAACTCAGGGCGGGGAGGGAAGGCGAGCAACGGTTTCCTAAACCGCTGCTCGCAGGTCCCGTTACTCCGCCGCCTCGGCCAGATCGTCGTCCTTGTCCTCGTCGTTGAGGAGTTCGACGTTGAGGCCCAGCGAGCGCATTTCCTTGACGAGCACGTTGAAGCTCTCGGGGATGCCGGCCTCGAACGTGTCGTCGCCCTTGACGATCGCCTCGTAGACCTTGGTGCGGCCGACCACGTCGTCGGACTTCACCGTCAGCATCTCCTGCAGCGTGTAGGCGGCGCCATAGGCCTGGAGCGCCCACACCTCCATCTCGCCGAAGCGCTGGCCGCCGAACTGCGCCTTGCCGCCCAGCGGCTGCTGGGTGACGAGCGAGTAAGGCCCGATCGAGCGCGCGTGGATCTTGTCGTCGACCAGGTGGTGCAGCTTCAGCATATAGATGTAGCCCACCGTCACCTTGCGATCGAAGGCGTCGCCGGTGCGGCCATCATACAGCGTCGACTGGCCGGAGGTGTCGTAGCCCGCCTTGGTGAGCATCGCCGACACGTCCGCCTCGCGGGCGCCGTCGAACACCGGCGTCGCCATCGGCACGCCGTTCTTCAGCAGGCCCGCCATCTCGACGATCTCGTCGGCCGAACGGCTCTCGATATCGGCGTGATACTGCTCGCCATAGACGTCCTTCAGGCGATCGACGACGGCCGACGGCGGGGTCGCCGCCTGCGCATCGGGGTTCGCCTCGCGCCATGCTTCCAGAGCCTCGGTGATCTGCTTGCCCAGGCCGCGCGAAGCCCAGCCCAGGTGCGTCTCGAAGATCTGCCCGACGTTCATGCGCGACGGCACGCCCAGCGGGTTCAGCACGATGTCGACGTGGGTGCCGTCCTCCAGGAACGGCATGTCCTCGTTCGGCAGGATGCGCGAGATGACGCCCTTGTTGCCGTGACGGCCGGCCATCTTGTCGCCCGGCTGCAGCTTGCGCTTCACCGCGACGAAGACCTTGACCATCTTGAGCACGCCCGGCGGCAGCTCGTCGCCGCGCTGCAGCTTCTCGACGCGATCCTCGTAGCGCTTCTGGAGCACGCCGACGGCATCGTCATACTGCGCCTTCACGGCCTCGAGATCGGCCTGCACCTTGTCGTCGGCGACGGCGAACTTCCACCATTCGCGCTTCTCGACCTCGTGCAGCGTCTCGGTCGTGATCTCGCCGCCCTTCTTGATGCCCTTCGGCGCCGACACGATGGTCTGGCCGGTGAGCATCGGCTGGAGGCGGCTGAACGTGGCGCGGTTCAGAATGGCGCGCTCGTCCTCGCGATCCTTGGCGAGACGGTCGATCTCCTCGCGTTCGATCGCCAGCGCGCGCTCGTCCTTGTCGACGCCGTGGCGGTTGAACACGCGCACGTCGACGACGGTGCCCGAGACGCCCGGCGGCAGGCGGAGCGAGGTGTCGCGCACGTCGCTGGCCTTCTCGCCGAAGATCGCGCGGAGGAGCTTTTCCTCCGGCGTCATCGGCGATTCACCCTTGGGCGTGATCTTGCCGGCGAGGATGTCGCCCGGCTCGATCTCGGCACCGATATAGACGATGCCCGCCTCGTCGAGGTTGCGAAGCGCCTCCTCGCCGACGTTCGGGATGTCGCGGGTGATGTCTTCCGGCCCGAGCTTGGTGTCGCGGGCCATGACCTCGAACTCCTCGATGTGGATCGAGGTGAAGACGTCGTCCTTCACGATCCGCTCGGAGATGAGGATCGAGTCCTCATAGTTGTAGCCGTTCCACGGCATGAACGCGACGAGGACGTTGCGGCCGAGCGCGAGCTCGCCGAACTCGGTGGAGGGGCCGTCGGCGATGATGTCGCCCTTGCGCACCTGATCGCCCACCTTCACCAGCGGGCGCTGGTTGATGCAGGTCGACTGGTTGGAGCGCTGGAACTTCATCAGCGTGTAGATGTCGACGCCCGACTTGCCCGGCTCCACCTCGTCGGTGGCGCGGATCACGATGCGGCCGGCGTCGACCTGGTCGACGATGCCGGTGCGCTTTGCGCCGATCGCGGCGCCCGAGTCACGGGCGACGGTCTCTTCCATGCCGGTGCCGACGAACGGCGCCTCGGCACGGACGAGCGGCACCGCCTGGCGCTGCATGTTCGAGCCCATCAGCGCGCGGTTGGCGTCGTCGTTTTCCAGGAACGGAATGAGCGATGCGGCGACCGAGACGAGCTGCTTCGGGCTGACGTCCATCAGCGTGATCTGGTCGCGCGGCGCCATCAGGAACTCGCCGGCCTCGCGGGCCGAGATGAGATCCTCGACGAAGGTGCCGTCGCCATTCACTTCCGCGTTCGCCTGCGCGATCGTGTGCTTGGCCTCCTCCATGGCGGAGAGGTACACGACCTCGTTGGTGACCTTGTTGTCGATCACCTTGCGGTACGGCGTCTCGATGAAGCCGTACTTGTTGACGCGCGAGAAGCTCGCCAGCGAGTTGATCAGGCCGATGTTCGGGCCTTCCGGCGTCTCGATCGGGCAGATGCGGCCATAATGCGTCGGGTGGACGTCGCGAACCTCGAAGCCCGCGCGCTCGCGGGTGAGGCCGCCCGGCCCGAGCGCCGAAACGCGACGCTTGTGCGTCACTTCGGAGAGCGGGTTGGTCTGGTCCATGAACTGCGACAGCTGCGACGAGCCGAAGAATTCGCGCACGGCGGCGACCGCCGGCTTGGCGTTGATCAGATCGTTCGGCATGACCGTCGATACGTCGACCGACGACATGCGCTCCTTCACGGCGCGCTCCATGCGGAGCAGGCCGACGCGATACTGGTTCTCCAGCAGCTCGCCGACCGAGCGGACACGACGATTGCCGAGATTGTCGATGTCGTCGATCTCGCCCTTGCCGTCCTTGAGGTTCACGAGCGTCTTGACGACCTCGAGAATGTCCTCGGTGCGGAGCGTCGTCACGGTGTCCTCGACATCGAGGTCGAGGCGCATGTTGAGCTTCACGCGGCCCACGGCCGAGAGATCGTAGCGCTCGGGATCGAAGAACAGGCCGGCGAACAGCGCCTCGGCGGTCTCCTTCGTCGGCGGCTCGCCGGGGCGCATGACGCGATAGATCTCGCTGAGCGCATGATCGCGCTCCTCGACCTTGTCGGCCTTCAGCGTGTTGCGGATCCAGGCGCCGGTCGAGACATGGTCGATGTCGAGCAGCACCAGCTCTTCGAGGCCGGTGGCGTCGAGCTTCGCCAGATTCTCTTCCGTAACCTCGTCGCCGGCCTCGATGTAGATCTCGCCGGTCGCCTCGTTGATGAGGTCATAGGCCGAATAGCGGCCGAAGATCTCGTCGGTCGGGATGAGCAGCGTCTCGAGGCCGTCCTTGCCGGCCTTGTTGGCGGCGCGGGGGCTGATCTTGGTGCCGGCCGGGAACACGACCTCGCCGGTCTTGGCGTCGATCACGTCGTACGTCGGCTTCTGGCCGCGCCAGTTCTCCGGCAGGAAGGGCACCTTCCAGCCGCCTTCGCCGCGCACATAGGTCGCGGTCTTGTAGAAGGTGTTGAGGATTTCCTCGCCGTTCAGGCCCAACGCATAGAGCAGCGTCGTCACCGGCAGCTTGCGCTTGCGGTCGATACGGACGTTGACGATGTCCTTGGCGTCGAACTCGAAATCGAGCCACGAGCCACGATACGGAATCACGCGGGCGGCGAAGAGATACTTGCCCGACGCATGGGTCTTGCCGCGATCGTGATCGAACAGCACGCCCGGCGAACGGTGCATCTGCGAGACGATGACGCGCTCGGTGCCGTTGATGAAGAAGGTGCCGTTCCACGTCATGAGCGGCATGTCGCCCATGTAGACGTCCTGCTCCTTGATATCGAGGACCGAGCGGGTCTCCGTGTCCGGATCCACCTCGAACACGATCAGGCGCAGCGTGACGCGCATCGGCGCGGCGTAGGTGATGCCGCGCTGGCGGCACTCTTCCACGTCATACTTCGGCTCTTCGAGCTCGTAGTTGACGAAATCCAGCTCGGCGGTGCCGGCGAAATCGCGGATCGGGAACACGCTGCGCAGCGTCTTCTCCAGGCCCGAGACGTAGCCGATCGAGGGATCGGAGCGCAGGAACTGCTCGTAGCTCTCGCGCTGAACCTCGATCAGGTTCGGCATCTGGATGACTTCGTGGATGTCGCCGAACACCTTGCGGATCCGCTTCTTCGCGGTGCCGATCATCGCCGGGGGGATGGGCTGGGTGGCCATGCCTGGTCTCGTCCTCGCTATTAATCTCGTCGCGGGGGCGCCTCGCAGCACCCCCTGCAGCCGGTGCGCGACTCGGGGAGAGCCACGCAAAAAAGTGCGGTCCCGGGCTGTCGGGGCCGCACTGCTGCACTCTTGATCCCGCCTTAGTCTTCCATTCGTCGCGGCCCGTTGCGCAAGGCGGGCCGTGTCCCGAAGGCTCTGGCGGACGGCCGAACACGCGCATGGTACAAGCGAGCGAACGGCCAGTGATGTCGGATGGAAGCGCTATATAATGCGCGGGGCGCAGAAGAAAAGGGGTTTCTCTGCCCCGATGGTCAGGCAGCCGCCAGCGATGGCGGTGACAGGACGCCCGGCGGGTGCCCGGCGGCTTCCGGGGTGACGCCGGCGCAAAGCTGCTCCCAAAGCGCGAAGTCGCCGGCATAGAGCGTCTGCAGCCGCCGCATCTGCGCGCCGGTCAGCGCGATCGGCTCGCCCTCGCTCCGGTTGATGACGGGAATGGCGCGATCGGGAAATCCCGGCACCATCATCGTCAATCGCGCGATATCGTTGATCCGCACGAGGCGATCGACCGCAATGCGCCCGGCGCGATCGGACACATACCAGCGCTGGGGGCGGAAGATGTGGTCGACCGCATAGGGGCTGCGGGCACCCGCGACGTGATCCAGCGCATCGTCGATCGACCGGAAGGCGCGGTAGAGCGTGTTGAAAGGTTCCGACACATGGTTGCCCGCGCGGGCGCTCCCCCCGGCGCGGGCGAAGCGATAGGCGGACAGGAAACGATCCGCCGGATGGCGCAGGATCGCGAAACTCGGCAACCCGGCCAGCCGTCCGCCTTGCACCCGGTGGAGCCAGCGGATCGAGGCGTGCTTCACCCACAGGCCGTACAGCGCCTCGCTCACCGACATGCCGGCCGCCTTGGGGATATGGACGAAAACCAGCCCGGCCTGCTCGATCCGCTCGATCCGGCGAAGGCGTTTGGCCCCAAGGGGAAGGGGGATGCCCATGTCGCAGCCCCGCTCGTGGACATCGCTGAGCAGGCGCACACGCGCGGCGAGGCAGGCGAGGCTTTCCAGCCTCGACGATTGATTCGGACCCATGGGTGGACCATGGCCCCCTGCCATGTCTCGGGTTTCTCCCGCGCATTGCCGGTGGCATCGGCAATTGCGTCGGCCGTGCAGCATTGCTGCCGACCAGCAACATATCATGCAAAAGGGGCGACCCGTTGCCGGGCCGCCCCTCCTGTTTGGCTCTGAAGGCCGGTGCGTCCGTGAGGACGCGCCGGATTACTTCAGCTCGACGGTCGCGCCGGCTTCCTCGAGCTGCTTCTTGATCTTCTCGGCCTCGTCCTTGTTCACGCCTTCCTTGACGGCCTTCGGCGCGCCCTCGACCAGGGCCTTCGCCTCGGTCAGGCCCAGGCCGGTGATCGCGCGGACTTCCTTGATGACGTTGATCTTCTTGCCACCGTCGCCGGTGAGAACGACGTCGAACTCGGTCTTCTCTTCGGCGGCCGGGGCACCGGCGCCACCGCCGGCCGGGGCGGCAACCGCCACCGCAGCGGCGGCCGAAACGCCCCACTTCTCTTCGAGCAGCTTCGAGAGCTCGGCGGCCTCGAGAACGGTCAGGGCGGACAGGTCGTCAACGAGCTTCTGCAGGTCAGCCATTGTAGGTCTCCATGTGCGGGGCGCTTCGGCCCCAATGTGTCTTCGAAATAAGGTTCAGAACGTCTCGGGCCTGAAGGATCAGGCCGCGTCCTTCGCCGCATAGGCGCCGAACACGCGCGCGAGCTGCGCGGCGGGGGCCTGCGTGACCGAGGCGAGCTTCTGCGCGGGAGCCTGGATAAGGCCCACGAGCTTGGCACGCAGCTCGTCGAGCGACGGCAGTTCGGCCAGAGCCTTCACGCCGTTCACGTCGAGGACGGTGTTCCCCATCGCGCCGCCGACAATTTCGATCTTGTCGGTGGTCTTCGCGAATTCGACGACGGCCTTGGCGGCCGCCACCGGATCCTTGGACGACGAAAGCGCGGTCGGCCCCTTCAGCAGATCGCTGAGCGAGGTGTAGGACGTGCCTTCGGCGGCGATGCGGGCGAGGCGGTTCTTGGCAACCTTGTAGCTGGCGCCAGCATCACGCATCTTCACCCGGAGCGCAGTCGCCTGCGTGACCGAGAGGCCGAGGTTGCGGGTGACAACCACCACGCCGCTCTCGGTGAAAGTGCGGTTCAGCTCGGCAACAGCCGCGGACTTCTGATCGCGATCCATGCCAATCTCCACTTCGTACGTATCCGGCGGCCCAACGCGGGCAACCGGGGTTCGACCACGAAGCCTTGCGGCCTCATGGCAAACGTCCGTGGGAAATCGTCGACTGGTCGCGCTGGTGCGGGTTCGAAGACCCTTCGCGCGGCAGACCCGGAAACCCGCCATCACACGGCTTGTCCGGTAAAACTCTTCCCCGCCTATGCAGCACGATTAAGGGCAAACCCCAGCTGCAGTCTCGGACGGCATCGGGAGGTCTCGCGACATCCCGAAGGGCGCGCTCTTAGCGGGCGCGCCCCGAAAGTCAATCGATCAATGTCGGGCGCTTACTTCGGGCACTTCATCAGCTGGCCCTTCTTGGGGCCGGAAGCGACGTGGCAGCGACCCTTGGCGTCCTTGTTGAAGGCGGGCGCGGCGGCGGCCGGGGGGCATTTGGTGAACTTGCCCTTGGCGTCCTTGCAGGGCGCGGCGACGAGGCTGGTCGCCATCAGGGCGGTGACGGACAGGGCAGCGAGAGTGCGGATCATCATGTGTCTCCCCCACGAAAAGTCGCGGTGGACCGATCCGACTGTGTTTCAGGAAAAAGGTCAATGCAGGGGCAGGGTGCCTGTCCGGAAATTAATGTTCCGCTGTTCCCACGCCGCTCGTCCCGAGCGAAGTCGAGGGGCGTGACGCAGGCACGGCGCTTGAAGCCCGTACCTCGACTTCGCTCGGCACGAACGGATTTTTCCGGATCTGAGATTGGGCGCAAACAAAAAGGGCCGGGATCGCTCCCGGCCCTTCCTGTTTCAGCTGATCGGAAAGATCAGGCCGCGACCTCGGCGGTGTCGACCTTGATGCCGGCGCCCATGGTGGACGAGACGGCGATCTTCTTCACATACTTGCCCTTGGCGCCCGACGGCTTGGCCTTGACCAGCGCGTCCAGCAGCGCGTCGAAATTCTCGCGCAGGTCGGCTTCGGAGAAGCTCGCCTTGCCGAGACCGGCGTGGATGATGCCCGCCTTCTCGACGCGATATTCGATCTGGCCGCCCTTGGCCGCTTCCACGGCCTTGGCGACGTCCATCGTCACGGTGCCGAGCTTCGGGTTCGGCATCAGGCCCTTGGGGCCCAGCACCTTACCGAGACGGCCGACGAGGCCCATCATGTCCGGGGTCGCGATGCAGCGCTCGAACTCGATGGTGCCGCCCTGGACGATCTCCAGCAGGTCCTCCGCACCGACGACGTCGGCGCCGGCGGCCTTGGCTTCCTCGGCCTTGGCGCCACGGGCGAACACGCCGACGCGCACGGTCTTGCCGGTGCCCTTCGGCAGGGTCACGACGCCGCGGACCATCTGGTCGGCGTGGCGCGGATCGACGCCCAGGTTCACCGCGACCTCGATGGTCTCGTCGAACTTGGAGGTGGCGTTCGCCTTGGCGAGCGCGATGGCTTCGGTGACGCCGTACAGCTTGTCACGGTCGATGGCGGTGGCGAGGGTCTTCGCCTTCTTGGTCAGCTTGGCCATGGGATCAGCCCTCCACCACTTCGAGGCCCATCGCGCGGGCGGAGCCTTCGATCGTCTTCGTCGCGGCCTCGATCGAGGCGGCGTTCAGGTCCTTCATCTTGACCTGGGCGATTTCCTCAAGCTGCGAGCGCTTGATCTTGCCGGCCGACGCCTTGCCCGGCGTCTTCGAGCCGGACTTCAGGTTGATCGCCTTCTTGATCAGGAAGGTCGCCGGCGGCGTCTTCGTGATGAAGGAGAAGGAACGATCCGCATAGACGGTGATGATCGTCGGGATGGGCATACCCTTCTCGAGATCGCCCGTCGCGGCGTTGAACGCCTTGCAGAATTCCATGATGTTGACGCCGCGCTGACCGAGCGCCGGGCCGATCGGCGGCGACGGGTTGGCGGCGCCGGCGGCGACCTGCAGTTTGATGTAACCGGTAATCTTCTTCGCCATTGAAACCTCCTATGGCTTAGCGGTGCTGACGGCCCCGAAGAGCCTCCCGCGGACTTTCCCGGCTTGGCGCCGGAAACCTTGAATTACTTGACGCGCTCGACCTGCTCGAATTCCAGCTCCACCGGGGTGGCGCGGCCGAAGATCGACACGGCGACCTTCACGCGGCTGCGGTCGTAGTCGAGTTCTTCGACCAGGCCGTTGAACGAGGCGAACGGGCCTTCGAGCACCTTGACGTTGTCGCCGATGTCGAAGTCCACCTTGATCTTCTGCTTGGGCGCGGCCGAGACGGCCTCGTCCTTGCTGGAGAGCATACGCGCCGCCTCGGCGTCGCTGATCGGCTGCGGACGGCCACCGACACCCAGGAAGCCCGTGACCTTCGGTGTGTTGCGCACGAGATGGTAGAGGTCGTCGTTCATCGAGCCGCGCAGCAGGACATAGCCCGGCATCAGCTTGTGATCGTTGGTGACCTTCTTGCCGCGACGGACCTCGGTGACCTGCTCGGTCGGCACCTCGACGGATTCGACGAGCTGCTCGAGGCCCATGCGGGCGGCATCGGCGAGGATCTGATCCTTAACCTTGTTCTCGAAGCCCGAATAGGCGTGGATGATGTACCAGCGCGACATGTAAATTCCTTAGCCGACGAGCTTGAGCAGTTCCTGCGCGAGGAAGTTGAAGACGTTGTCCACGCCCAGGAAGAACAGGGCGAGGATCGTCGTCATGACGAGCACCATCACGGCGGTCATGGTCGTTTCCCGGCGGGTCGGCCACGAAACCTTGCCGGTTTCGGTCCGCACCTGCTGGATGAATTCGGGGATGTTGCGGAAGAATCCACCACCCGTCTCGCCCGTCCTCGCCAACTCGACACCTTCCATCAACAACACAAGAGGCCGCAGGCGCCCTTCCGCTGGGGCGGCGCCCTGGCCTCGCTCAAATCCGCTTCCGACCCTTCAATTCCAGCTCGCCTGCAAGGCGATGGCAGGAGTGGAGGGACTCGAACCCCCGGCATTCGGTTTTGGAGACCGACGCTCTACCAGCTGAGCTACACTCCTACGGGTCGGGAGCGGAAGCGGCTCATAGCGGGAGAGGGAAGGGCACGCAAGCGCCTCAATGGACGCGGACGAGGCGATCCTCGCTGCGGTCGCGCAGATGCGCGATCTCGGCCGCTTCGGCGGGGCCGACCGGCTGCCCGACGAGCCAGCCCTGCACCTGCTTGCAACCCAGGCTGCGCATCTTGTCGAACTCGTTGCGGGTCTCCGCGCCCTCTGCGATCGTCGCCATGCCGAGCGATTCCGCCATGGCGACGATCGCCCTGACGATCGCGACGCTCTCCGCTCCGTTGCTTGCGGCGCCGCGCACGAAGCTGCGATCGATCTTGATGCTGGAGAAGCGGGCCTTGCGCAGATAGGCGAGGCTGGACTTGCCGGTGCCGAAATCGTCAAGCGTGATGCGCACGCCGAGCGCCAGGATCTTGTCGACCACCTCGGTGAGGCTGCCGTCGCGAACGAACACCTCCTCGGCCACCTCCAGCTCCAGCCGGTCGGCGGCGAGGCCCGAATGGGAGAGGGCGGCGATGATCGTGGCGGGCAGCTGCGGATCCTTGAGCTGGGCGGCCGCCATGTTGATCGAGACGCGCACATGATCCGGCCAGGTCGCCGCGTCGCGACAGGCGGAATGCATCACCCAGTCGCCGATCCGGCCGATCAGGCGCGCTTCCTCCGCGACGGGAATGAAGATGTCCGGCGATACGTTGCCAAGCTCGGGGTGCGTCCAGCGCAGGAACGCCTCGAATCCGGTCAGCCGGCCCTTCACCGCATCGACGATTGGCTGGTAGACGAGGCTGAGTTCGCGGCGCTCCAACGCATCGCGCAGCGCGATCTCGATCTTGCGCTTGTTTTCGGCCTGGGCGTGGAGCGATGGCTCGTAGCGGCGATGGACGCCCCGCCCGTCATCCTTGGCGCGATAGAGGGCAAGGTCGGCGTTGCGCAGCAGCGTCTCGACGATGCGACCATCGAGCGGAGCGGTGGCCGAGCCAACCGAGCCACCGATGTGCAGTTCGTTGCCCTCGATCTCGAACGGGGCGGAGAGGACGTGGACGATGCGTTCCGCGAGCACATCGACGCGGTCGCGGTCGGTCACGTCGGGCACGACCACGGCGAACTCGTCGCCGCCGAGCCGACCGCAGACGTCGCCGGGGGCGAGCAGGGCGGAAATGCGGTTGGCGACCTCGATCAGCAGCTTGTCGCCGATCGGGTGACCGAGCGTGTCGTTGACCTGCTTGAAGCGATCGAGGTCGATGAGCATCAGCGTCGAACGGTGGCCGACATGATGGCCCTCGCGCAGCGCCTCGCCCAGCCGGTCGATGATGTGGGCGCGGTTGGCGAGGCCGGTGAGTGCGTCGAATCGCGCCATACGATCGATCTTCTCGGCCGATCGGTGACGCTCGGTGGCGTCGGTGCCGACGCCCCAGAAGCCGACCAACGTGCCCCGCTCGTCGCGGCGGGGGGCGGCGGAGAGCGACCACCAGCGGCGTTCGCCGCCGATCATCACCGGCACGACCAGATCGCGGAAGCTCTCGCGCAGGCGCAGCTTGTCGGCGAGCATACGGATGCCCGGCGCGACGTCGCCATGATCCCAGCCCTCGCCGGCGAGAACGGCGAGCAGCGGCTTGCCTTCCAGCTGCCGGGCCTTGACGTTGAACAGGCGGGCGAGACGCGGGGAGACGTCGACCAGGCACTTGGCGGCGTCGGTGCGCCACAGCCAGTCGGCGCTGGTGTCCTCGAACTCGCGCAGCAGCAGCGAGACGACCTCTTCCTTGCCGGCCAGCGCCTGTTCGGCGGTGATGCGGTGGATGAGCTGACGCGCATTGGCGACGAAGGTCGCGGCGACGGCGGTGGTGAACAGGCCGGTCATTCCGGCGAGCATGACCCGGCCGTCCATCGCGACATCGGCCGCGGCGGCGGTGCCGATGATGACGATGAAGAACAGGCCGCCGATCGGAGCCGGGGTCATCAACACGGTCGCGACCGCGGCCAGAGCGCCGCCGATCGACAGCAGCGAAAGCGAATAGGGGGTGCCCGCCGGGCCGGTGAACAACGCCATGGCGACGGCCCAGCAGAAACCGAGAAACAGGCCTCCCAGCACGTCCGGATCGCGCCACGGCGACTGCGGCGGCGGCGCGCGCCATACGCCGAGCAGGATGAGCGCCTCCACTCCGACGATCGCCGCGCCCCATGGCATGAGCGCGTCCCAGGCGAGCATCCGGTAGCGGAGCGCGACGACGGCGAGCATCATCGCGAGATTGGCGCCCAACCACAGCAGCCGGCGACCTTTCATCGCCTCGGCGCGCATTTCGGCAATCGCGGGATAGGCATCGCCCCGGCCTCGTGCGAGGCCGAGCGTGTAGGACCAGGACGGGGTCACCCGGTCTGTGGAGGAAGGGGACAGGCTCGACACGCCGAACGGCTTAATGCCGATACCTTACCGGGGGGTAAGCGCCGCCTCGCAATGGCTGTGGGTAAGTCCGGACTGGAGCGATTTGATCCTCCCCGCGCCGCGCGCGGGGAGGATCGCGTCAGGCCGCGATATCGTAGGGCTGGATTTCGCCCGAAAGGTACAGCGTGCGCGCCTTGGCGCGGCTCAGCTTGCCGGACGAGGTGCGCGGCAGGGTGCGCGGCGGCACCAGCTCGACCACGCAGTTCATGCCGGTGATCGAACGCACCTTCTCACGGATCAGGTCGCGCAGACGGGCGCGCTCGGCCTGATCCGACGTGCGGCACTGGACGAGCACGGCTGGGGTCTCCTCGCCGCCGGGTGTGGTGATCGCGAAGGCGGCGATGTCGCCGGCCTTGAAGCCGGGCAGCTGCTCGACCGCCCATTCGATGTCCTGCGGCCAGTGGTTGCGGCCGTTGACGATGATCATGTCCTTGGCGCGGCCGACGATGTAGATGTAGCCGTCCGACATGTAGCCCATGTCGCCGGTGTCCAGCCAACCGTCCTTCATGCAGGCCTCGGTGGCCTCGTCGTCGCGGAAATAGCCGACCATGACGGAGCCGCCCGCGCACCAGACCTTGCCGATCGCCTTTTCGGGGAGCGGCGTACCGTCTTCCTCACGAATCTCGATCTTCATGCCGCGCACCGGCTTGCCGCAATTGACGATCGCGCGATAACGCTGCGGCCGGTGAGCGTGAACGTCGCCGCCCGAAAGCTGCGTCTCTTCAACGAGTTCGACGACGATCCCTTCACCGGGTGGCATGAGCGAAACGGCGAGCGTCGCTTCGGCCAGGCCGTAGCTCGGCGTGAAAGCGTGCGCGTCGAAGCCGGCGGGCGCGAAGGCATCGACGAAGGCCTGCATCACGTCCGGGCGGATCATGTCGGCGCCGTTGCCGGCCAGCCGCCAGCGGGAAAGATCGAAACGCCCCGCGACATCGGACTGCGACCCGATGCGGCGCGCGCAGATGTCGTAGCCGAAGGTGGGCGAGTAGCTGAGCGTCTTGCCGGGGTTGCGCGTGATGAGGTCCAGCCAGGCGAGCGGGCGGCGCGCGAAATCCTCGGTCTTCAGATAATCGGTCGAAACCTGGTTGGCGATCGGCGAGAGCATGCAGCCGACCAGGCCCATGTCGTGATACCAGGGCAGCCAGGATACGCAGCGGTCACCATCGGCGATGTGCATCCCGTGGCCGTGCGCCGCGAGATTCTCGAGCAGCTGGCGATGGGTGATGACGACGCCGTGCGGGAAGCGGGTCGATCCGCTCGAATATTGCAGATAGGCGATGTCGTCGCTGTTCGCCTGCGGCAACGGGCCGGCGGGCGCGTCGCGGGTCACGAATTCCTCGTAGACCAGACCTTCGACCTTGCCGGCCTCGGCGGCGGCGGCGGCCATCGAAGCGAGTTCGGCCGGGTAGAAGAGCATCTTCGGGTCCGAGCTGGCGAGCTGCACCGCCAGCTGATCGATATAGGATTCGCGTCCACCGAAGCTGGTCGGCAGCGGCAGTGGCACGGGCCACGCGCCGGCATAGACTGCGCCGAAGAACATCGCGGCGAAGTCCGGCCCGGTTTCGGCGACCAGCGCGATGCGATCGCCGGGGCGGACGCCGGCGGCGATCAGCCGATGCGCGTTGGCGAGCGCGTCCTCGCGCAGCTCCGCATAGGGATAGGGGCGGACCAGCGTCCCGCGCGCGTCGTGGAAATTGAAGCCTCGTGCGCTCTGCGCGACATAGTCCAGCGCCTCGCCCATGGTGGCGAAGTCGGCCATGCGGCGCGGCAATGCGTCGTCGGTCGGTGTGGGGACCAAAGACTGACCCTTGCTCGCCTTGTCGTACGCAGTGCTGGCAGTGCTCTCAACCTGATGCACCGACGGCATCTCCCTAACTACAAACCGCGCCTGATAGCGGCACCGGCGCAATGAATCCATCCTTTGTCATCTGATGGTCATCGGCGTTCTAAATCCGGCCCGACTGTGGCACAAACATGGCGCGTGACCTTCCGCCGCCGAAACGACGCCCGCCCGCCCCTCGATGCCGCCGCGCTGGAACGGCTCGCGCTGGCGTATGTCGGCCGCTACGCGACCAGCCGGGAGCGGTTGCGCGACTATCTGAGGCGCAAGGTCGCCGAGCGCGGATGGGACGGGGAGGGCGCTTCGCCGATCGATGCGATCGTCGTGCGTTTTTCGGAGCTTGGCTATGTCGACGATCGCGCCATGGCGGACGCGCGCGGCCGTTCGCTCGCGGCGCGGGGATATGGCGCGCGACGCCTCGCGCAGGCGCTCGGCGCGCTCGGCATCTCCGAGGCGGACGGGGAGGATGCACGGCGGCAGGCCGGGGAGGATGCGTGGGCGACGGCGCTGCGTTTCGCCGAGCGTCGCCGGTTCGGTCCCTATGCGCGAGAACAGGCCGACGAACGGGCACGTCGGCGCGCGTTCGGTGCGATGATCCGTGCTGGTCACGCGCCGGAACATGTTCGTCGCATATTGAATGCCGCTCCCGGCGATGTGCCGGATGGGGACTCATGACGCTAGGTTTGAAGGAATCGTTAAGATTCGAGATCGATTCGGGTAATAATTGTGTTAACGTGGCGCGACGGGGGGAACGTTTGTCATGCAAGAAGGTGCTTTCGCGTACGACGATGACGGAGGCAAGGCTGGCCATGCAAGGCCGGCGCTGCATGACGACAGGCTTTCGGGCCACGCCGCACCGCATCGATTGTCCTCGCAGGATGGATCATCCGGTGCGGATGCTGCCGAGGTCGAGGTGTCGGGCGCGATCAAGTGGTTCGATGCCACCCGCGGATTCGGTTTCCTCGTCGGCGATCATGGCGAAGGCGACGTCCTCATCCACTTCTCGGTTTTGCGCCCGTTCGGCCGCCGCAGCCTGCCCGAAGGCGCGCGTGCCATCTGCATCGCATCCGCGCGCGAACGCGGGCTGCAGGCGCGCTCGATTGTCAGCTTCGATCTCACGACCGCCACCGGGCCGGATCTGGAGACCGCGGCGCGTCGTGCGGCGAGCCACGTCGATCCGATCCCGCTGCTCGATTCGGCCGGCCCGGCCGAACCGGTACGGGTGAAGTGGTTCAACCGCCTTAAGGGCTATGGTTTCCTGATGCGCGAGAACGATCCGGCGGACATCTTCATCCACATGGAGACGGTGCGCCGCGCCGGGCTTGCCGATCTCGTGCCCGAACAGCGGCTGGTCGCGCGGATCGCGGCGGGCGCGAAAGGGCCGCTCGCGGTGCTGCTGGTGATGCCGGAGGAGTGACCCGGCATTTCGCGCGGCGGGGGACATGCCCCCGTTCGTGCAGGTCCCCGCTTGCCGCCGTCGGGGCGGCAGGCTAAGCGCTCGTCCATGGGTATCCTGACCAGCATCTTCACCTGGTGGAATGGCGCCACCATCGGCACTCGCCTCTTTTCCGCGCGCAACGGTTCGCGGATGGGGACGGACGAGTATGGCAACGTCTATTTCGAGGGCGGCACGGACGTTCACGGCAATCCGCGCCGCTGGGTGATCTACGCCGGCTCCAACGATGCGAGCCGCGTGTCCCCCGAATGGCATGGCTGGCTGCACGGCACCCAGGCCGAGACGCCGGACAAGGCGCTGCCGCCGGCGCGTGCGTGGCAGGCTCCGGCCAAGCCGAACATGACCGGCACGCGTGAGGCCTACAAGCCCGCAGGTGC
The DNA here is from genome assembly GCF_029906645.1 of Sphingomonas oryzagri. Lineage (NCBI taxonomy): Bacteria > Pseudomonadati > Pseudomonadota > Alphaproteobacteria > Sphingomonadales > Sphingomonadaceae > Sphingomonas > Sphingomonas oryzagri. The sequence goes on along the minus strand of NZ_JARYGZ010000001.1, from coordinate 1,865,026 downwards.
GCTGGAAGCGGGCGGCAAGCGCGCCGCCGCGACCGGCGACTACGAGGCGTGGAGCCCGAACTGACCGATGCGTAGTCTGGTCAAGGAGCATGGCGCCGAGGCGCTGATCGGCCTGCTCGTCGTGCTGATCGCGATCTGGTTCGGCTGGTTCGCGTTCGAGCGTACCGGCGGCGGGCGCGTGCCCAACGCGATCCGGGTGAACGCGCTGTTCCCGAACGCCAGCGGGATCAACCCCGGCACCGACGTGCGGGTGGCCGGCATCAAGGTCGGTCAGGTCGCCGACGTGAAGCTCGATCCCAAGACCTTCCAGGCGGAAGTCGCGCTGGCGATCGACCCGAACAGCAAGCTGCCCAACGACAGCAGCGCCGCGATCACCTCCGAGGGCATTCTTGGAGGTGTATATATGAACCTGATCCCCGGCGGCTCCTCGACCCCGTTCAAGAATGGCGATGAGATCCTCGACACGCAGGGATCGGTCGATCTGATGAGCATGGTCGGCCAGTTCATCAACAAGTCGGGCAGTGACAGCGCCAAGCCTGCGGCACCCGCCGCGGCCGCTGGTCCCGCCACCCCGTGAACCGCAAGCGCGCAGGCGTGGCGGCGATCCTGCTGATCGGCGGGGTGGCCGCCTGGCAGGGCGTCGAGGCGATCCAGGCCAATGACGAGCAGCCCTCGCTGCCGCTCGCCAACGGAGCCGGGCCGGACGACAGCAGCTCTGACGACAGTGCGCCGTCCAAGCCCGCCGCGAAGCCGGCCGCGCCCGCCGACGAGCCGAGCAAGGTCGAGACGCCGATGGCGGAACGTGTCGCGGTGCTGGGCCTGCTCAACAAGCGCAACGGCGAAGAGCACGATCTGACGCTGAAGCCGGGGCAGGCGACCCGTGTCGGCGATGTCGTGGTGCGCCTGCGCGCCTGCGAGACGAGCGCCCCGTGGGAGGCCGAGCCGCTGACCGGCGCCTTCGTGCAGGTGGATGTGCAGGGCCGCGATACGCGCTGGCGGCGGATATTCTCAGGCTGGCTCTACAAGGAATCGCCGTCGCTCAACGTCGTCGAGCATCCGATCTACGACGTGTGGCCCAAAAGTTGCGCGATGACGCATCCGGATATCGGGCCGGATACGGTCATGGCTTCCTCGGTGGCGGGTGGGAATGCCCGTTCGGCCGCGAAGAAGTCCGCCGACGCCGATGACGATGCGGGCGCCCCTCCGGCCGCCGCCGCAACTCCCGCACCCAGCGCCGCATCCAACAGCGCGCGGTAATCCGTCCGTCCGATCTCGATCGCGCCCAGCGAGGCGAGGTGATCGGTGATGAACTGGCAGTCGAGCAGCTTGTAGCCGCCGAAGCGCAGCCGCGCGACGAGGTGGGCAAGGGCGATCTTGGAGGTGTCGGCCATCCGGCTGAACATGCTTTCGCCGAAATAGGCGCCGCCCAGCGACACGCCGTAGAGGCCGCCGACCAGATCGCCGCCAATGTCTCCGCTGCGCCACACCTCGATCGAATGGGCGTGGCCGTTGCGGTGGAGGATCGTGTAGGCCTGCTCGATCTGCCCGTTGATCCAGGTTTCCGGGCGATCGGCGGTGGCCTCGGCACAGGATTGCATCACGCGGGCGAAGGCGCGGTCGGCCGTCACCGCGAAGCGATCCGAGCGCAGCGTCTTCCTGAGCGAGTGCGAGAGGTGGAAGCCATCGAGCGGTAGCACGCCGCGCTTCTTCGGCTCGACCCAGAAGATGTCGGTGGCGTCCCGGCTGTCGGCCATCGGGAAGACCCCGACCGAATAGGCGCGCAGCAGGAGATCGGGATCGATCGGCTCGGCGGCCGTTCTTCGACCCCGGCCTAGCATGAGGGGTTCTTGGGCATCAGCCCGCCAACCTTTTCTCGATGCCGCGCCACAGGCGCTGGATCGCGGGGCCAGCGGTGCTGGAGGCCGGGAAGGGGCCGGACAGGGGGGCGTTGGCGGTCATGCTCTCCAGGGCGCTCGCCATCGGAACGACGGGCCAGTCGGGCAGTTCCGCAACGGCCGCGCGGTGCAGCGAGCGGCGGCGGTCGACCATGTTGAACACCGGCAGGATCGGCGCGACCTTGCCATGCTCCGCCTTCAGGTGCGCCACCACGTCGTCGAACGCGCGGCGGGCGAGCGGCGAGGGGATGACCGGCACGATGATGAGCGTCGCCGCGCGCAGCGCCTGATCGGCGGTATCGGTGAGGCCGGGCGGGCAATCGAGCAGGATGCGATCCCACTCCTTGTTCAGCCGGTCGGTCAGCTTGGCGAGGCGCTTGCGCTTGTCGAGATCGTGAAACAGCCGGTCCAGCCCGCGCAGCGACTTGTCGGCGGGTAGCACCGAGAGATTGTCGATGCCGGTCGAGCGGACGAGATCGGAGGGCGCTGCATCCTTGGTGAAGACCGCCTGCGCCTCTTCCTTGCCGGGCTTGCCGGCACCGAGCAGCCAGGAGGATGCCGCCTGCGGATCGAGATCCCAGAGCAACGTCCGACGAGCCGAGGCGCCTGCCGCGCACCAGGCGAGGCCAACGGTCAGCGTCGTCTTACCGACACCGCCCTTGAGGCTGTAGACCGCGATGGTTGCCATGACGGGATGATTAAGCCGCAAGCCGGTGACGGGGGCAAGACGGTTGGGGCGATCGGTCCACAATTTATTGGTGTCCCCACCCTTCAAGGGAGGGGCGTTACAGGATCTCCCGCACTTTCTCCGGCGGCCGCCCCAACCGCACGCCCTTCTCCGTTTCCACCAAAGGCCGTTCGATCAGAATCGGATCGGCCGCCATCGCATCGAGGATCGCGTCGTCGGACGCGTCCCTGAGCGCCTTGGCGCCCGTCTCGGACATGCGCAGCCCGTCACGCGGACTCATCCCGGCCTTGGCATAGAGATGCGCCAGCTCGGCGCGCGACGGCGGCGCCTTGAGATATTCGACGACGCTAACCGCCGCCCCGGCCGCCTCTAGCAGTGCGAGCGTCTCGCGCGATTTCGAGCAGCGCGGGTTGTGGTAGATGGTGGCCTTCATGCGGCGGTCTCCGAAAGGGTGGCCAGCGCCGCCATCGCATCGTGCCGGCGCGGCCAGGGCACGAAAAGATGGTCGTGGTGGTAGCCGGCGACGATGTTGCAGGAAATGTCCTTGTCCGCGAGCGCCCTGGCCAACGCGGCTGACAGCCCGACTGCGGACAGGCTGGAATGGACGGACAGGCTGATCCGTGCCCATGTGCCGGTTTCACCGGGCGCGATGACGGTCAGTCCCTCATCCTCGCGAATGACGGCGAAGGCGTTCGATGGCGCGCTGTCGCGAACGTCGAAATCATAGCGATCCGGGTGAAGTTCCGGCCGCATCCCGCTCAAAAGCAAGGCGAGATCGGTCGCGCCGTCAGCCATAGGCCCTCACGGATGGGCGGGCTTGCCCGTGCGCCACTCGGTCAGCGCGTCGCGAAAGGTCGAGGAGCCTTTGAGGCGCGGCATGTAGGTGATCGCCCGCTTGCTCTTCAACGGCAGCGTCTGGTCGCTCAGCGATCCGCGCTCGCCGCAATAGGATTTGCAGCTGTTGTCGCCATCGTCGAGCTGCAGCGAGGCGCCCTTGCGGCGGACGCTCAGCACGCAGTGATCGTCGGGATCGGGAGTCTGCGCCGGGCGATAGACCAGCGCGTCGCCCTGCGCCTTCGCGACGCCGGCAATACTGCAGCTGTGGCCGTTGTAGAATTGCAGCTCGGCGCGGACGTAGGCGGCGTTCGCCGAGACCGGCACGATCTCGACGACGTCGTCGCTCCAGTAGGTCGAGCCGTCGACCAGCCCGTTCTGGAAATGCGAGCTGTAACGCCCCGCCAGCGTCTGCACCGGCGAGGACGCGCCCGTCGCCGCGCAGCAGCCGAGTGCCGCGACGACGAGCGCGATCCGCGTCAGGCGTCCTGCTTGGCCAGCCACTCTTCCAGCCACTTGATCGTGTAGTCGCCTTCCTGAAACTCGGCATCGTCGAGCAATGCCTGGTGGAGCGGGATCGTGGTGGTGACACCGTCGATCACGAACTCCTCCAGCGCGCGACGCAGGCGGCGCAGCGCGCCCTCGCGGGTGTGGCCCCAGACGATCAGCTTGGCGATCATCGAATCGTAGTAAGGCGGCACGCGGTAGCCCGCGTAGAGACCGCTATCGACGCGCACGTTCATGCCGCCCGGCGCGTGATAGCCCTTCACCAGACCCGGCGAGGGCGCGAAGGTGCGCGGGTTCTCGGCGTTGATGCGGCATTCGATGGCGTGGCCGCGGAACTCGACATCCTCCTGGCGAAGCGTCAGCAAATGACCGTCGGCGATACGGATCTGCTCGCGGACGAGATCGAGGCCGGTGATCGCCTCGGTCACCGGATGCTCCACCTGCAGGCGGGTGTTCATCTCGATGAAGTAGAAGCGGCCGTCTTCATAAAGGAACTCGATCGTGCCGGCGCCGCGATAGCCCATGTCGGCCATCGCTTTCGCGACCACCGCGCCCATCTCCTCGCGCTGCTCCATCGAGATGACGGGGGAGGGGGCCTCCTCCAGCACCTTCTGGTGGCGGCGCTGGAGCGAGCAGTCGCGCTCGCCGAGATGGATGGCGTTCCCGTTGCCGTCGCCGAACACCTGGAACTCGATGTGGCGCGGATTGCCGAGATACTTTTCGATATAGACGGTCGCGTCGCCGAAGGCGGCCTTGGCCTCGGTCCCGGCCTGCATCATCAGCGTCTCGAGCTGGTCCTCGCTCTCGCAGACCTTCATGCCGCGCCCGCCGCCGCCCGAGGCGGCCTTGATGATGACGGGATAGCCGGCTTGCGCCGCGATCGCCTTGGCCTCCGCGATATCGCTGACCGGGCCGGGCGAACCGGGCACCAGCGGCAGGCCGAGCGCGCCGGCGGTGCGCTTCGCCTCGATCTTGTCGCCCATCGTGCGGATATGCTCGGGCTTCGGCCCGATGAAGATCAGGTCGTGCGCCTCGACGATCTCGGCGAACTTGGCGTTCTCGGAGAGGAAGCCGTAGCCCGGATGGATCGCATCGGCGCCGCTGATCTCGGCCGCCGCGATGATGTTCGGGATGTTGAGATAGCTCTCCGCGGCGGCGGGCGGCCCGATGCACACCGCCTGGTCGGCGAGGCGGACGTGCATCGCATCGGCATCGGCGGTGGAGTGCACCGCGACCGTCTGGATGCCCATCTCGTGGCAGGCGCGGTGGATGCGGAGCGCGATCTCGCCGCGATTGGCGATCAGGACCTTCTGGATGGCCATGATCGCTTACTCGACGATGACGAGCGGCTGATCGAACTCGACGGGCTGGCCGTTCTCGACGAGCACCTGCGTCACCTTGCCCGCCTTGGTGGCGACGATCGGGTTCATCACCTTCATGGCTTCCACGATCAGCAAGGTCTCGCCGGCGGCGATCGACTTGCCCACCGAGATGAACGGGGCGGCGCCCGGCTCGGCGGCGAGATAGCAGGTGCCGACCATCGGCGACTTCACGAGGCCTGGGTGATCGGCCGGTGCGGCCAGCGCGGGCGCGGCGGCAGGCGCCGGGGCGGCGGTTGCCGCCGGAGCAGCGACGGCGGCCGGAGCGGCGGCCATCATCTGCGCAGCCGGGGCGGCCGCCATCGTCACGGTACGGGCCACGCGGATGCGGCGATCGCCGTCCTGCACCTCGATCTCGGTCAGGCGCGTCGCGTCGAGCAGCTCGGCGAGCTGCCCCACCAGCCCGACATCGACCTGCATGGCACCGTTGGAAACTTCCGGGGTATCGGTCATTACTCGACCCTCTTGTCGTTATTCATTGATGGCGGCTCTGTCAGAGCTTGGCCGCCGCGTCCAGCGCCAGCGCATAGGACATTGCGCCAAATCCCGCTACCGTGCCCTTCGCGGCCATGCCGATGAAGCTGCGATGGCGGAATTCCTCGCGCTTGTGCGGGTTGGACAGGTGAACCTCGATCACCGGCACGGTCACAGCCTTGATCGCATCGTGGATGGCGACCGATGTGTGGGTGAAACCGCCCGCGTTGAGCAGCACCGCCTTCGCGCCGACCGCATTGGCCTCCTGAATCCAGTCGATCAGATGGCCTTCGTGGTTGGACTGGCGCATCTCGATCTCCAGCCCCAGTTCGCGGGCGCGATCATCCAGCATGTTGGCGATGTCGTCCAGCGTGTCGGCGCCGTAGATTTCCGGCTCTCGCAGCCCCAGCATGTTCAGGTTCGGGCCGTTCAGCACGAAGACGGTCTCTGCCAATGCGCTCCCTTTCGGTTGCGGGCGCCGCCGGGCGGTCCCTATATGCGCCCCTCCTAGACGGTCTCTTCGGAAAAGTGAATCTTATGCACGCAGACGGCACCATCTCGATCAGCGTCAATGGCGAGCATCGTCGCGTGCGCGGCGATCTGACCCTCGCCGAGCTGGCCGCCGAGTTGGGGCTCGAGCCGGCGAAGGTGGCGGTGGAGCGCAACCTGGAGGTGGTGCCGCGCTCGACGCTCGGGCAGGTGAAGGTCGAGGATGGCGACGAGCTGGAGATCGTCCACTTTGTCGGCGGCGGCGACCATGCCGCGCCGGTGGCGGAGGACAGCTGGACGGTCGCGGGCAGGACGTTCCGCTCGCGCCTGATCGTCGGCACGGGCAAATACAAGGATTTCGAGCAGAACGCGGCGGCCGTCGAGGCATCGGGCGCGGAGATCGTCACGGTCGCGGTGCGGCGGGTGAACGTCTCCGATCCCAAGGCGCCGATGCTGACCGACTATATCGATCCCAGGCGGATCACCTACCTGCCCAATACGGCGGGCTGCTTCGATGCCGAATCCGCGATCCGCACGCTGCGGCTGGCGCGCGAGGCGGGCGGCTGGGATCTGGTGAAGCTGGAGGTGCTGGGCGAGGCGCGCACGCTCTACCCGGATATGGTCGAGACGATCCGCGCGACCGAGGTGCTGGCCAAGGAAGGCTTCAAGCCGATGGTCTATTGCGTCGACGATCCGATCGCGGCGAAGCGGCTGGAGGATGCCGGCGCGGTGGCGATCATGCCGCTGGGCGCGCCGATCGGCTCCGGCCTCGGGATCCAGAACCGTGTGACGATCCGCCTGATCGTGGAGGGCGCGAAGGTGCCGGTGCTGGTCGATGCCGGCGTCGGCGCTGCGTCCGATGCGGCGGTGGCGATGGAGCTGGGTTGCGACGGCGTGCTGATGAACACCGCGATCGCCGAGGCCAAGGATCCGATCCTGATGGCGCGCGCGATGAAGGCGGCGGTCGAGGCGGGGCGGCTCTCCTACCGCGCCGGGCGGATGGGCATCCGGCGCTACGCCGATCCCTCCAGTCCGCTGGCCGGACTCATCTGAGGTTCAGGAACCGGGATCGCGGAAAATTGTTGATGCCTGCGAAGCGGTTGCACGAACCGCCGGACTTCGCAGGAGGCTTCAGATGAGCGAACTTACCGACAAGATCAAAGGCGCCGTGAACGAGACGGTCGGCAAGGCCAAGCAGGCTATCGGCCGCGAGAGCAACGATCCGCGCCTCGAGGCGGAAGGCGCCGGCCAGGAGGCCAAGGGCAATGTGCAGACCACGGTCGGCAAGGCCAAGGGCGCGGTGAAAGGTGCGATCGACAAGCTCTGATCGATCCGGACGGACAAAGAAAAAGGCGTCGCTCCAAGATCGGAGCGGCGCCTTTTTTCCGGCCATCGCGGCGACCCGAAAGCCGCCGCGACCACGGACTTAGTATCCGTAATAGTCGCCGTAATAAGCCGGCGGCGGGGGCGGCGCGTAATAGCCACCATAATAAGCCGGCGGGGGCGGAGGAGCGGCATAATAGCCACCGCCGTAATAAGCCGGACGATCCGACGAGGCGATCGCCGCGCCGACGCCGAGGCCCAGCAGGCCGGCCGCGACTGCGGTGCCGGTGCCTACGCCGTGACGATGCCAGCCATAGCCACCGCCGTGCCAGCCGCCATGATAACCGCCGCCCCAGCCACCGCCATGGTAGCGGGCTTCGGCCGGCGCGGCGCCGGCAATCGTGGTGCCGGCGAGAACGCCGGCGGCGACAAGACCCGTGATCAGCTTGCGCATGTTCAGTCTCCCAAATCCAGTTCAGCGGTCCGTTGGTAAAACGGGGAGCCGCTACAAGACCCCTTCTAGGCGATTCGTTCTGAACGGCCTCGGAATGGGGCCGTTATCGCTGGTTCAGACTGCTCAAACGCAGCGCCGGGGTGATTTGTTCGATGTCGGTCCTGCAATGGAGCATTGCAAGACCCGGCTGTTCGAGGGCGCGGGCGAGGGCAGGCGCGAAATCCTCCGTCTTGTCGACCACTTCCGCCCAGCCGCCATAGGCACGGGCGAGCGCCGCGAAATCCGGGTTGGCGAGCGCGGTGCCGGAGACGCGGTGCGGATATTCGCGCTCCTGGTGCATCCGGATGGTGCCGTAATTGCCGTTGTCGACGACGATCACCAGCAGACGCACGCCGCGCGATACGGCGGTGGCGAGTTCCTGCCCGTTCATCAGGAAGCAGCCGTCCCCGGCGAGCGCGACCACGCGCTGATCGGGGCAGCGCAAGGCGGCGGCGACCGAAGCGGGGACGCCATAGCCCATCGATCCGTTGGTCGGCGCCAGCTGGGTACCGCGCTTGCCGTAGCGCCAGTAGCGGTGCCACCAGCCGGAGTAATTGCCCGCGCCGTTGCAGATGATCGTGTCCGCCGGCATCGCCTCCCGCATCGCGGCGACGCAGGGGCCGAGATCGAGTGTCACGCCGTCGCGCGCGGCGGGCGTGTTCCACGCTTCCCATTCGGCATGGGCCTCGGCGCCGTCCTCGAAGGCGAGGATGTCATGCTCCCACTGCGCCATCGTCTCGGCGAATTCGGGCATATCGGCGCAGATGGCGAGATCGGTTCGATAGACCGACTGCAGCTCGTTCGGGTCCGGGTGGACGTGGACGAGGATCTGATCGGGGTGATCGGGCGTGATCAGGGTATAGCCGTCAGTAGTCGCCTCGCCGATGCGCGGGCCGACCACGAGCAGCAGGTCGGCGGCACGCACCCGCTCCAGCAGCTTGGGGTTCGGGCCGTAGCCGAGATTGCCAGCGTAGACGGGCGAGGAGGACAGGACCGCATCCTGCCGGCGGAAGGCGCAGGCGACGGGCAGGCCGATCCCTTCGGCGAACTCGGCGAAATAATGCGCGGCGCGATCGTCCCAGTCCGCCCCGCCGACGATGGCGATCGGGTTGGTCGCGTCCTTGAGCATCTGCACGAGCGTGCCCACCGCGCCGATACAGGGCGGCTGGGCGGGGCGGATCACCTTGGGGCGATCCAGCGCTTCCACCTCGTCGAGCAGCATGTCCTCGGGCAGCGCCAGCACCACCGGGCCGGGGCGTCCCGACATCGCCACCGCATAGGCGCGCGCGACATATTCGGGGATGCGCTTCGCATCGTCGATCTTCGCCGCCCACTTGGCGAGCGGCTTGAACATCGCGGGGAAATCGACCTCCTGAAAGCCCTCGCGATCCTTGGCGTCGCGCGCGACGTCGCCGATGAACAGGATCATCGGGGTCGAATCCTGAAAGGCGGTATGGACGCCGACACAGGCGTTGGTCGCGCCCGGCCCGCGCGTGACGAAGCAGATGCCCGGCCTGCCGGTCAGCTTGCCGTCGGCTTCCGCCATGTAGGCGGCGCCGCCTTCCTGCCGGCACACCACCAGATCGATGGCGGGCGAATCGTGCAGCGCGTCGAGCACCGCCAGATAGGATTCGCCGGGAACGCAGAAGATGCGGTCGCACCCCTGCGCGAGAAGCTGGTCGACCAGGATGCGGCCGCCGGTGCGGATGTTCGTCATAGGCCGTCTCTATAATCATCATGCGTGCCAAGCCAGCTTCCGCTTGGGCCGATCGGCTGTTAACGGCACCGCAGCACGAACGAGGAGACGGCTGTGGCGAACAAGGTCTTCAAGGATGCGGCGGCGGCGCTGGATGGTGTCCTGCGCGACGGCATGCTGATCGCGAGCGGCGGCTTCGGCCTGTGCGGCCTTCCGGAACGCCTGCTGGACGCGATCCAGGCCTCGGGCGTGAAGGATCTGGTGTTCGCCTCCAACAATGCGGGCATCGACAACGAGGGCATCGGCAAGCTGCTGCGCACCAAGCAGGTGAAGAAGATGATCGCCTCCTACGTGGGCGAGAACAAGGAGTTCGAGCGCCAGTATCTCGCCGGCGAGCTGGAGGTGGAATTCTGCCCGCAGGGTACGCTGGCCGAGCGCCTGCGTGCGGGCGGCGCGGGCATCCCCGGCTTCTACACCAAGACCGGCGTCGGCACCGCGATTGCCGAGGGCAAGGAAGTGAAGCGCTTCAACGGCGAGGATTACATCCTCGAGGAAGGCATCTTCGCCGACCTGTCGATCATCAAGGGCTGGAAGGCCGACGAGAGCGGCAACCTGATTTTCCGCAAAACCGCGCGCAACTTCAACCATCCCGCCGCGACGGCAGGCAAGATCTGCGTCGCCGAGGTCGAGGAGATCGTGCCGGTGGGGTCGCTCGACGGCGACGCGATCCATCTGCCCGGCATCTACGTCAACCGCCTGATCCTCGGCGCGCCCTACGACAAGAAGATCGAGCAGCGCACCGTGCGCCCGCGCGCGGCGGCGTGAGGAAGGCCGCTTTCCTGCTGCTGATGGCGGTGACGGGCTGCGCGGCGTCGCGCCAGCCGGTCTTTCCGCCCGAGCCGCCGGCCGCCGATCCGAAGCTGGCGGGGATGCAGTATCTCTACGGCTCCGGCGAGGCGGCGGCGATCAGCCGGCAGGCATGGTCGGCACTGACCTTCTATGTCGGCGAGGTGCTGCAGGGGAAGGATCGCCGCTCGGTCGTGCTGGCCGAGGGCGCAAGCCTCGACGCGCCGAAGTTCGTGCCCTGCGCCGGCAAGCCGCCGGCCGCCGTGTTCGATGTCGACGAGACGGTGCTGCTCAATCAGGGCTTCGAATATGACGATCTGACCGGCGCCCCGCATCGCGACTTCGACGATCGCTGGGCGCATTGGGAGAAGACCGGCATCCATGCCGTTTCGCCCACGCCCGGTGCCAAGGAGGCGATCGACGCGCTGCATCGCATGGGTGTGATGGTGATCTTCAACACCAACCGCAATGCCTTCAACGCCGAGCCGACCGAGCAGGCGATCGACGAAGCGGGCCTCGGTCCGGCCAGGCATGGCGAGACCCTGTTCCTCGCCGGCGACGACAAGACCGGCTCGCTCAAGGATGCGCGCCGCTGGCGTATCGCCGACCATTATTGCGTGATCGCGATGGGCGGTGACCAGCTCGGCGATTTCTCGGATCTGTTCAACGAGGCATCGAACGTGCCGGCCCGTCGCGCGCTGACCGCGTTGCCGGGCGTCGCCCCGCTCTGGGGGCGCGGCTGGTTCGTGCTGCCCAATCCGGTCTACGGTTCCGGCCTGCAGGGCGGCGCCGGCGACATCTTCCCCGCCGACAAGCAATGGCATGACCCGGCGACCGCACCGAAAGGAGGCCACTGATGCCCTGGACCCGCGATGAGATGGCGGCGCGCGCCGCGAAGGAGCTGAAGGATGGCTTCTACGTCAATCTCGGTATCGGCATCCCGACTTTGGTGGCGAACCATGTGCCGTCGGGCGTCGAGGTGACGCTCCAGTCGGAGAACGGGATGCTCGGCATCGGCCCCTTCCCCTATGAGGGCGAGGAGGATGCCGACCTGATCAACGCGGGCAAGCAGACCGTCTCCGAACTGCCGCAGACCGCTTATTTCTCCTCCGCCGACAGCTTCGCGATGATCCGTGGCGGGCATATCGACCTCGCCGTGCTGGGCGCGATGGAAGTGGCCGAGAATGGCGACATCGCCAACTGGATGATCCCCGGCAAGATGGTGAAGGGCATGGGCGGCGCGATGGACCTCGTCGCCGGCGTGAAGAAGATCATCGTCGTGATGGAACACACCTCCAAGAACGGCGATGCGAAGTTCATCCCCGCCTGCACCTTGCCGCTGACCGGCCTCAACGTCGTCGACATGATCGTCACCGACCTGTGCGTGTTCAGCCGCAAGGACCATGACAGCCCGTTCCGCCTGATCGAGCTGGCGCCGGGCGTCACCGCCGAGGATATCGCCGGCAAGACGACCGCGCAGTATGAGATTGCGTTGTAAGATTTTTCGACAGGACGGCCGTCGGTTGCGCGGGACGGGCGCTTTCCTTATTTCAGCAATCGAAACCGCAGGGAAAGATACAAGGCCATGACCACCTTCGACGATCGCGAGCAGGCGTTCGAGAACAAGTTCGCCCACGATCAGGAGATGGCCTTCCGCGTCACCGCGCGGCGCAACCGGCTGGTCGGCCAGTGGGCGGCGGGCCTGATGAAGCTGACCGCGGAAGAGGCCGACGCCTATGCCAAGGCGGTGGTGCAGGCCGAGTTCGAGGAAGCCGGCGACGAGGACGTCGTGCGCAAGCTCTACGGCGATCTCGTCTCCGCCAATGTCGAGATCGACGAGGCTCAGATCCGCGCGCAGCTCGACGCTCAGGAAATCGAGGCGCGCCGCCAGCTGCTGGGATCGATCTGACATGCCGATGGCGGCCGACGAGATTGCCGGGCTGATCAAGGCCGGCATCCCCGATGCGACGGTGGAGATCACCGATCTCGCCGGCGACGGCGATCATTATGCGGCGAAGGTGGTGAGCGAAAGCTTCCGGGGCATCCCCCGCGTTCGCCAGCACCAGAAGGTGTACGAAGCGCTCGGCGGGCGGATGGGCGGCGTGCTGCACGCGCTCCAGCTCACCACCGCGGTGCCCTGAACAGCTTGTTTTTTGGCGGGCGCGTTCCGATTTAACGCGCAACGAAACGCCCTTTGGAGTGATACCGATGACCGACGACACGCAGGCCCGCATCGCCGAGGCCGTGAACGGCAATGAAGTGCTGCTGTTCATGAAGGGCTCGCCGCTCTTCCCGCAGTGCGGCTTCTCCAGCCGCGCGGTGGCGATCCTCGATCATCTCGGCGTCGAATATGGCTCGGTGGACGTGCTGCAGGACCAGGCGATCCGCCAGGGCATCAAGCAGTTTTCCGACTGGCCGACCATTCCGCAGCTCTACGTGAAGGGCGAGTTCGTCGGCGGATCGGACATCATGATGGAGATGTACGAGACGGGCGAACTGGCCGAGCTGATGCAGAAGTCCGGCGTCGCGCAGAAGGCGGCCTGATCTTCGTCGCTTCGGGATCGGTTGGCGGGAGGCCCGCGGGGTGGCGGGCCGTCGCGGAAGATCGCGCCGGCCCGCCGGTGTTCGCGGGAACGTGGAACGTCGATAGCTTTGCAGGCCGCGTGCCAGTTTCGGCGAATGGCGGTTTCCGTGGTATTTCGAGGGTTAACGTCCTTCGGCCGCTTCGCCGAAGTGTCAGAAATCCCGACAGGGGCCTCAGATGACTGACCAGCCGCTCGTCGAGACCGTCCACCCACTGGTGCGACGCGTGCTGGCGCACAATCCGTCGCCCTTCACCTATACCGGTACGCAGACCCATATCGTCGGCCATGGCGAGGTGGCGGTGATCGATCCCGGACCGGACATTCCCGAGCATGTCGCCAATATCCTGAAGGCGACCGAGGGCGAGCGGATCGTCGCGATCGTCTGCACCCACACCCACCGCGACCACACGCCCGCGGCGAAGCCGCTGGCCGAGGCGACGGGCGCGCCCGTGATGGGCTGCGCGCCGATCATGGCGGACGACGGCAGCGGGCTGGAGGCGGGGTTCGACCACAGCTATGCGCCCGGCCGCATCATGGTGGAGGGCGATACGGTCTCCGGCCCCGGCTGGACGCTGGAGGCGCTGTTCACCCCCGGCCACACCTCCAACCACCTCTGTTTCTCGCTTCCGGAGGCGCAGGCGCTGTTCACCGGCGATCACGTCATGGGCTGGTCGACCAGCGTGGTGATCCCGCCCGACGGCGACATGGGCGCCTATATGGCCAGCCTCGAGAAACTGATGCCGCGTGACGATGCGATCTATTTCCCGGCGCATGGCGATCCGGTGACCAAGCCCAGGCAGTTGCTGCGCGGGATGCTCGGCCACCGCAAACAACGCGAGAACCAGATCCTGCGCACGCTGGAGAAGGGCGCCGCGACCATCCCTGCGCTGGTGACGCAAATGTATGCCGGTCTCGATCCCCGGCTGGAGAAGGCGGCGGGCCTCAACGTGCTGGCCCACCTGCTCGATCTCGACAGGCGCGGGCGGGTGAGGGCCGAGGGCGATCATTGGAGCCTCGCCGCCTGACATGAAGACCGTCCTGAAAGTCCTGCTCGGCATCGTGCTGGGCTTCGCGCTGGTCGCCGGCGGTGCGCTGGTGGCGGGCAAGCGCATCTTCGACCATTTCTGGTCGCCCGATCCCGAGAGCATCGCCACCGCCAGCCTGCAGGGGCTGCAGGCGCAGAACCGGCTGACCGCCTTGGTCGCCTCCTATGTCGCGGTGGTGACGTCCACCCAGCATCGTTTCGGCCTTTCGGCGCAGCGGACGCTGATCATGCCGGGGCGGGTGCGCTACGAGGTCGATCTCGGCCAGATGAAGCCGGGCGACGTGACGTGGGACAAGGACAGCCACCGGCTCGACGTCACCCTGCCGCCGCTTATGATCGAGGGGCCGGAGGTCGATCCGCAGCGGATCAAGGCCTATGACGGTGGCGGCCTGCTGCTCAAGTTCACCGACAGCGGCGAGGATCTCGATAAGGCCAACCAGCAGCAGGCACGCTCCGAACTGATCCGCCAGGCCCGCGAGGCTTCGCCGGTGGCGGTGGCCAAGCAGGCGGCGCGGCAGGCGGTGGCGCAGAGCTTCGCGTTGCCGCTCAAGGCCGCCGGCCTGCAGCCCAATGTGCGCGTCCGCTTCCGGGGCGAGGCCTTCCCCGATCCCGGCCCCTTCACGCCGATGGATTTCGCGCGGCCGTGGCAGGATGTCGTCGCCAATAGCCACTGACATTTGCCGCGCGGCGCCCTATCTGGTGCGCGACCGAGGGTGAAGGAACAACAGACACATGAACGCGCCTGCCAAGAGCCTCAAGGGCCTGGATCTGAAGGCCGAGATCGACAAGCTGCGCAAGGAGCGCAACGCGGTCATCCTCGCGCATTACTACCAGACGCCCGACATTCAGGATCTCGCCGATTTCGTGGGCGACAGCCTCGATCTCTCGGCCAAGGCGGCGGCGACCGACGCCGACGTGATCGCGTTCTGCGGCGTGCGCTTCATGGCCGAGGTCGCCAAGATCCTCAGCCCCGACAAGACCGTGATCCTGCCCGACATGAACGCCGGGTGCAGCCTCGAGGATTCGTGCCCGCCGGAGGAGTTCGCCAAGTTCCGCGCCGCGCACCCGGATCATATCGCGCTCACCTACATCAACTGTTCGGCGGCGGTGAAGGCACACAGCGACATCATCGTCACCTCGTCCTCGGCCGAGAAGATCCTCGCCCAGTTGCCGATGGACCAGAAGATCATCTTTGCGCCCGACAAAAATCTGGGCGCCTGGTTCAACCGCAAGACCGGCCGCGACATGCTGCTGTGGCCCGGCGCCTGCATCGTCCACGAGGCGTTCAGCGAGACCGAACTGCTGAAGCTCAAGGCGCAATATCCGGACGCGCCGATCGCCGCGCACCCGGAATGTCCGGCCTTCATCCTCGATCATGCCGACGAGGTGGGATCGACCAAGGCGATCCTCGACTTCGCGCTGAAATCGGATGCGGACACGATCATCGTCGCCACCGAGCCGCACATCATCCACCAGATGCAGAAGGCGGCGCCGCACAAGCTGTTCATCGGCGCGCCCGGCGCGGACGGCAATTGCAACTGCAACATGTGTCCGTACATGGCGATGAACACGATGGAGAAGCTCTACGTGGCGCTGCGCGACATGGAGCCGCGCATCGAACTGGACGAGGCCACGCGCATCGCCGCCAAGAAGCCGCTCGACCGGATGCTGGAAATGGCCGGCAAGACGGTGGGCAAGGGCGATCTGGGGAGTCGCTGATCACCGGGAACGGTTTCGCCGCCAGAACGCTATCGGCGTGAACCCGACGAGGAGACCTTTCCCCATGAACAACGTACTCGGCATGCTGATCGGCGCGGCGATCGATCGCGAGGATGGCGACAGCGGCGTCGAGGGCGCGATCACCGGTTATCTGGCCGAGGGCGCGCTGAAGGTGATCGCGCCGCTGGCCGTCACCTTCGCGATCGGCTGGGGCGTGCAGTTCCTTGCGCGCCGCGCGATCGGGGCGATCACCGGCGAGGATGCCGCCGCGACGGATTGATCCGTCGGCGGCGCCTGCCTAAGAGCGCGATCGAACGGAAGATAAAACCGTTCGCACTGAGCGTAGTCGAAGTGCGTGCCTCACGCGCGACGCCTGCAGCCCGTCCTTCGACTACGCTCAGGACGAACGGAGTTGTGACGTGACCTTCGATCTTCCCGGCTTCGATCTCGACGCCTTTGTCCGTTCGACGCTCGCCGAGGATCTGGGCGACGCCGGCGACATCACGTCGGCCGCCGTGATCCCCGAGGACGCGCGCTTCACCGGCGCGCTGGTCAGCCGCGATGCCATCGCCGTCGCCGGCCTGCCGATTGCCGAGGCCTTCTTCCGCCATCTCGACCCGGACGTGACGATCGAAGTGCTGGCGCAGGATGGCGACCGCATCCTCAAGGGCACCACGCTGATGCGGATGGAGGGCAAGGCGCGCGCCATGCTCACGGCCGAACGGTCGGCGCTCAACACGCTCCAGCACCTCTCCGGCGTCGCGACGATGGCGCGCACCTATGCCGATGCGATCGCGGGCACCGGGGCGATCCTGCTCGACACCCGCAAGACCATCCCCGGCCTCCGCGTGCTGGAGAAATACGCGACCCGCATGGGCGGTGCCACCAACCACCGCATGGGCCTGTGGGACGCGGCGATGATCAAGGACAATCACATCGCGGTGGCCGGCTCGATCGGGCAGTCGGTGGGTGCCGCCAAGGCGGCGGGCATCGCCAACATCATCGTCGAGGTGGATCGGGTCGACCAGATCGAACCGGCCCTGGCGGCCGGCGCCACCCACCTGCTGCTCGACAACATGACGCCCTCGATCCTGCGTGGCGCCGTCACCCTCGTCGGCGGGCGCGTGCCGACCGAGGCTTCGGGCGGGGTGACGCTGGAGACGATCCGCGAGATCGCCGAGACCGGCGTGACCTACGTCTCGGTCGGTCGCCTCACCCAGTCGGCCCCGGCAGCGGACATCGGATTAGACCTCGCACTGGCTTGAGAAGTGCCGGACTGCCGCTAGACTTCGCTCCCAGGGGCAGAGGGGCGAATTCATGCGACCGGAATCCATTCGTTGGTTCGAGCGGGTCTATATCGGCCGGATCGTCATCGGCCTGGCGATCACCGTCTACAGCGGTTATTGGGCCAGCCGGACGTTCGGCAGCTATCCGCCCCCCGGTTATCTCAGCGGCTGGATTGCCCTCGGCACCCTCCTGATCGGCCTTTTGTGCAATCTACTGCTCCTCTATTTGATCGGTCGCCGGGCGAGCCGTGTCGCCAAATGGCTTTTCATCGCGGGAGCCGTGCTCAGCCTGATCTCGATTTTCCGGGTCGTCATCGCGCCGAATTTTCTCCCCGCCGTGTTCAAGATCGGGTCGCTGTTCGGCGTCGGCCTCGATTTCACGATGATCATGCTGCTCTTCCAGCCCGATTCGCGCGACTGGTTCGAGCGGCGCGGCGTGATGGAGGAGGATTATGCCGATACCTTTTCCTGAAATGCCTGTCGCGATAGGTTGCGATCCCGCAGGGAGATGAACGATGCGTCCCAGGTCGATCTTGTTGTTCGAGCGGATTTTTCTAGTCTACGTGCTGAGTGGCTTGGCATCCGGCATCTGGTCGATGCTGCACATCTCCAGCTTCGTGCCCGCCGGGATGCCGCCTCGGATGATGGCGGCCATGCCGGTATTCATGATCGGCGGCGTGATCGGAACGCTCGTCGTCGATCTGTTGCTGTGGTTCTTCATCGCACGGCGCGGCGCGGATATCGCGCGGTGGATCTTCGTCATCCTGTTCGCGCTCGGCGTGGTGGGCGTCCTGCGGAGTCTGTTCGGACATCCGCAGTTCATGCTGCCGGCGATGGTGATGCTGATAACGGTGGCGCGCCTCGTACTCGACGGAATTTGCACGGCCTTGCTGTTCCGGCCGGACGCGGTGCGCTGGTTCAAGGGCCAGCGGATGCCGGGCGACCTGGGCGACACTTTCTCCTGAGCGCTTGCGCTGTAGGATTTCACGGCCTATTCGTTCTTTAAATGTTCCAATCGGGAGATTCGCGCGTGCGTTTCCTGCTGATCCTCCTTGCGCTGCTGGCGCCGTCCGTCGCGGCCGCACAATCGCTCCCGCGTCCCCATGCCGAACTGCCGAGCGCGGACCAGCCGACGCGGCGCGTTCCGACCACCGGCTACACGCTGTCGATCATCTGGACGCCCGAGCACTGCTTCGCGCAGAAGCGGCGGGGCCGGGACGCAAACGACATGGAATGTTCGGGCGTCGCGGCGCGCGGCTTCATCCTGCACGGCCTGTGGCCGGACGGGGACGGGCCGAACCGCTGGCCGCAATATTGCCGGACCACCCCGATCCTGAGCGACGACCAGCTTCGCGCCGGCGTCGATGCGACGCCCTCGACCCAGTTGCTCCAGCACGAATGGGCCAAGCACGGCACCTGCATGACGGACGATCCGATCGCCTATTTCCGGACCGAGGGTGAGGTTTATCGCCGCATCCGCACGCCCGATATGGCGACGCTGTCGCATCGTCGCGGGCTGACCGCCGGCCAGTTCCAGACTGCCTTCGCCGCCGCCAATCCGGGGATGCGCGCCGACATGATGCGGCTCAACCTCAATAAGCGCGGCTGGCTGGAGGAGGTGTGGATCTGCCTCGGCCTCGACAAGCGTCCGCGCACCTGCCCGGCGACGGCGGGCGGGGCCGACATGGGCGATCCGGTGAAGGTGGCGGCCCCTTAAGGCCTCGCCGTCATTGCGAGTGTAGCGAGGCATCCATGGCGGACCTTATGGATCGCCACGGAGCTTCACGCTTCACGATGACGGTGGTGTCGGAGGTTACCGACGCACCACCTCGCCCTCGACGATCGCCGCTTGCGGGTAATGCTTGTCGAGGTGCCGCTTGATCATCTTCAGGTTCATCGTGTTGGACCGGAAGAAGAAATCGGGGATCGCGCCGACCCACGGGATCAGGCCGAGCGCGAAGTCGAAACCGACATTGCCCAGCATCCGCGTCATCTGCCATTTCGACATGCCGAGGTTGCGCGCTTCCCAGACGATATAGGCGCCGAGCGCGGCGGCCACCGCGTCGCCGGCGACCGGCAGCACGTCGAGAATGACGTCGAGGCCGATGCGCCGATTGAGCACCGGAACCGTGATCAGCCCCTCGAGCAGATGCTCCATATGCTCGATCCGCCGCCGCACCGAGGCGGGGTCGCGGCCGAGTTTCGCCTGATCGGCAAGACGGTCGAAATGGTCGGTCATCGGCATGAAAGGCTCCTTCGCGCGTATCAGCGCTTGAGGGGCGTCCTCAGTTCATTCAGCGGGTGGATCGCCCACGGCGAATCCCGATAGAGATCGAGCGACGGCGCCACCAGCGACCAGCGGACCGGCGGGCCGAAGGCGATGAACGGCGTGTTGTCCGCCATCAGCGCGTCGGCCTGGATCAGCAGCACCGTGCGCTCGGCGAGTGAGTCGGCGTCGCGCGCCTCGACCAGCAGCCGGTCGGTGACGTCGCTGCAGGCCACCTGTCGATCGCACGCGAAACTGCGCAGGTAGAAGCTGGCGACGTCGGCGGGTGCGATCTCGTCGATCAGGCGCAGGTCCGCCGCATCGTCCGGCCCGACCGCGACCGCGCTGACGCCGATCGATCGCCACCCCCGCGCGATCGCCGCGAACAGCAGGCGCGCGCCCGGCCCGGCGGGCATGGCGATGCGCAACACCGGTGGCGCGCCATGGGCGCTCCGCCACCGGTCGATCGTCCCGCGTGCCTGCGCCTGCCTGTCCGCGAGGGGCGTGGTGGACCATGGTGGCATGGCGGGATGCTCGATCTCCGGCGTACCGGCCGCGACGATCGCGGCGGCGGGCGACCAGTTCGGCAGGCCGAGCGATGTGCCTACGCTCTCGCGATCGACTGCCATCGAGAGCGCGCGGCGATTGCCGGCATCGGCGATGAAGCCGCTGTCCGCGCGGACGAAGGCGAGGCCGAACAGGCCCTTTACGGGATCGAAATGCAGCGCGCCGCGCGGCAGCGTCGCGGCTTGGGCGACCGGCAGATCGGTGAAGCGTCCGCCCTGCACCAGATCGGTCGCCCCGGCGACGAACCAGGCGACGGCACGGCCGGCGGTCTGGGCGCGCAACCGCACCGCCGGAGGCAGACGCGGCGTTTCGTCCGGATCGGCGTCGCGATCGGGAAGCGCGCGCAGGCGCAGTGTGCCCTTCCGCGCCTCCGTGATGGCGAAAGGGCCGCGCCCCGGCTCGCCCATCGCCAGATCGGGCTGGGCGAAGAGCTGGAGGAGGTTGGGACGCGGCGCCTTCAACTCGATGTCGATCACCTGCGGCGTGACGGCATCCACCTCGTCGATCGCGCCGAGCAGCGGCTTCAGCCGGTTGCGGCTGTCCGCCGCGATCGCGGCGCGGATGCGCTGGGCGATCGCCTCGGCATCGATCGGCCGCACTCCCGGCGCGGGCAGATCGGGCAGGCGGAAGATCAGGCTGCGCCCGCCGTCGCCCACGATCCAGCGCGCGGCGAGGCCGGGGACGATCTGCCCGCTGGCATCGAAGCGGAGCAGGCCCTGTCCGGTCGCGCCGATCAACGCCGCCTGCGGTGCGGCAAGCGGCCCGCCATCGGCATCGGCGTGCGCCGAGAAAGCGGGGCCGATCACGCTCGCCTCGATCGGGCCGGCATCGTCGTGCCGCCGGCAACCGGCGACCAGGGCGAGCGCCGCGAGCGCAAGGGGGACGGAGCGGATCATGACCGCCTGCCACCCTAGGCCGCGCGGGAGCGAGCGCCAGCCTCAACCTGCTCTTCACCATTGTTTTACGCGTCCTGCGCTATTGCCGGCCGTCGAACCGGGGAAAGGTGAGCGATGAAGGCAGTCATCCAGATGCGGCGGGAAGATCCGCGGCGCGAGGCGCGCCACTTCGCGCATCGCGACGGCGAGATCGAGCCGGTCGGCTCGGACAGCGTGGCGGGCGTCGTCACCGATCTCTCCCGCTCGGGCTTCCGCATCCTCGTCGACGAGCCGCTGGCGCCGGAAAGCGTCGTGTGGCTGAAGGTCGGCGGGCAGGGGCCGTTCATGGCCCGCGTCGTCTGGTATGACGGCGCCGCCGCCGGCTGCGAATTCGCCGGCCGCCTCCATCCGGATATCGTCGCGGGCCTCCTCGAAGGCTGAACCGCCGCAGCGCGACCGCTTGACGATTACAGATGTGGTCATTACGATCACAACTGTAATCGAAGAGGTGAGTCGTGGCCGAACGGATCAGCGAAGCCGAACTGACGGTGATGGAGGCGCTGTGGTCCGCGCCCGCGCCGCTCACCGCGCAGGAGGTGCACGATCGCATCGGCGATGCGCGCGAATGGAGCGACCGCACCGTCAAGACCATGCTCGGCCGGCTGCTCGCCAAGGGCGTGCTGGCGCATGAGGAGGATGGCCGCCGCTACCTCTATCGCCCTGCGGTGAAGCGCGACGCCTATGTGGCGGGTGAGTCCCGCCGGCTGGTCGATCGGCTGTTCGGTGGCCGCGCGGCCCCCCTGGTTGCGCATCTGGCGGAAGGCGAGGGGCTTTCCCAGGACGACATTGCCGAACTCGAGGCACTGCTGAAGGAGCTCAAGGCATGATCGCCTGGATCGTCCAGACGCTGATCGCCTCGGCCCTGCTGATGGCGATCGTGCTGATGCTGCGCGCGCCGGTGACCCGCACGTTCGGCGCGCGTGCCGCCTACGCGCTTTGGCTGCTGCCGGTGCTTCGCATGGTGCTGCCGCCGTTGCCGGGGTGGCGGATGATCGGCGTGCCGGTCTTCGTCTGGCAGGGGCCGGAGACGACGGTTGGCCTCGTCGATCCGGCGACGGCGGTGCAATTGGCGCATGAGGTGGTCCGATCCGGACATATGCGGGTCGCATCCCACCTCACGCCGATCGCGCCCGATCTGCCGGTGCAGATGATCCTGGCGCCGCAGCCCGCGCCGCCGCTGGCGTCGGGCATCGGCTGGGGCGCGCTGTTGCTGGCAGTGTGGCTCGGCGGTGCGCTGCTGTGGTTCGCGTGGCAGATGATCCGCTATCGCGCCTTTCTCGATCGGGCGATGCGCGATGCCCGGCCGCTGACCCGCGAATGCGGTATCGACGTGCTACTCAGCGATCAGGTCGACGGGCCGGTGGCCGCCGGCATCGTCAGGCGCCGGATCTTCCTGCCGGCCGATTTCATGCAGCGCTACACACCCGAGGAGCGGCGGCTGGCGCTGGTCCACGAGGCGGCGCACCATGATCGCCTCGATCTTCCCGCCAACCTCGTGGGTCTCGCCGTGCTGGCGCTGCACTGGTGGAATCCGCTCGCGCACCGGGCCTACCGGGCGTTCCGATCGGATCAGGAATTGGCCTGCGACGCCACGGTGCTGGCTGGCGCGCAGGCCGGGGATCGCCTCGCCTACGGGCGGGCGGTGCTCAAGTCGGCGTCGGCGCGGATGCCCGGTGTGGCCTGCGCGCTCAGCCACAAGGCCCAGCTCAAGGAGAGGATCGTCATGATGGCCAGGAAACCGATCGGCGCATCGCGCCTCGTCATGGGCGGGATGGTCGCGGTCGCCGCGATCGGCGGCGGGCTGCTGCTCACCGCATCCGGCACCGCTTTCGCGCAGGATGTGCATCCCGTGGAGTTCACCGGCCCCGCGCCGGCGTCGGTGGAGGCGGCGCGCGTCGAGGCGGCGCACGCCGCGAAGCAGGCGGAGGAGGCCGGTCGCCGCGCCGAGGCCGATGGTCGCCGTGCGGCGGCGGTGGCAGAACGCGTCAGCCGATCGGCGGAGGCGGATGCGGACCGGATGTCGGCGGAGGCCAACCGTCGTGCCGCGCTGGCCGAGGCCGCGGCGCGCAAGGCGGCGAACGAGGCGGCGGTGGCGGGCGCCAATGCGGCGGAGATCCAGCGCACCGCTCTCGCCACCGCGCGCTCCAACCTCGCCGCGAAATGCGCCGCCGCCGGTACGCCGGTGGATGCCCAAGCCGACTGGCGGGCACCCGCCACCTGCGGCCGGATGCGCGAGATGATCCGCACCTCGCTCCAGAATGCGCGTGCGGCGATCGTGGCTTCGCCCGGCCTCACCGACGCGCAGCGGGCGGCGGCGCTGGCCAATCTCGATCGCTCGATCGCGGACAGCGATCGCGACATGCAAGACGCGGAGAATGCGCCGACCTCCTGACGCGCGGCCATGTCCGCCATGAAGGCCGCCGGCGTATCCTCGCCGGCGGCCTTTTCGTGTCAGCGTCCGTCGGACAAGGCGGTGAAGGCCATCCGTTCCCAGATATTGGCGGCGTCGCGCGACAGATCGCGTCGTTCGCCTTCGCGCAGCATCGCCTCGCTGGGAACGCGCATCGCGCTGATCGCGCGGTGGGCGGCGGCGTGGTAATCGGCGCGCGCCTCGTCGGTCAGGTCGTCCCATGCGATCGGCGCACCGCTGATCGCCATGCGCGGGAGGGCGATATGGATGGCGCGGGCGACGCGATCGATCATGCTCATGGCGCGAATTTCCCCGAAGTACCGGTTTGTCCTCTCCGGGCTCTACGGCCATTGGGGCGAATGAAACACGAGCGGAGGGGATGCGCAATATCTCGTTACGGCCGGGATCGGCACGCAATTATGGGTTTGAGCCGATAATTGGCGCGGTCTCCCAATAGCCGGCGAGGATTATTGATTACGGTCGACAGGAGCGTCGAACAAGGCCCGAGAATCGGGCGCTTTCTACGATTGGCACGCTAGCTGCTTGGGCGGAGGAGCAAGCCGGAAGGGCTTGCCGGGCTTCGGTCCGCCCCCAGGAAGGAGATACCGCCATGACCAGCGTTTCCCGCCTCGTCCCGGCCCTTGCCGCGCTCTCGACCGCGTTCGTCGGCGTCGCGCCGGCGTTCGCGCAGGCATCCGCGCCCGTCCAGCACGTCCGCGTCTATTATCAGCCGGCGAGCAGCACCTATTGCATCGACACCGCCGAGATGGACGCGGGCGCGACCGGCGTCACCCGGCTGCCCAGCTTCCAGTGCAAGAGCCAGGCGGAATGGGCGCAGGACGGCCTCACTGTCTCGCGCATCTGAAATGGCCGAGGACGAACGGCTCGCGGCAATCCTGTCGCGAGCCGTTCCTGTCGGATGGTGCGGGCGAGGGGACTCGAACCCCTACTCCATGGGAAGGCGATTTTAAGTCGCCTGCGTCTACCGGTTTCGCCACGCCCGCAGCCCCGCCCAAAGAGGCGGGGAGGGCGCCGTGGTCAAGCCCCTAAGCGACGTTCAGCCGCTCGCGCATTTCCTTGCCCGGCTTGAAATAGGGCACGCGCTTGGCGGATACCTCGACCGGTTCCCCCGTGCGCGGATTGCGGCCGGTGCGCGCATCGCGCGCGCGCGTGGAAAAAGCACCGAAGCCGCGCAGTTCGACGCGGCCACCCGCCACCAGATGCGCGCTGATCGCCTCGAAGATCGAGGAAACGAGGCGCTCGATATCCTTCAACGGCAGTTCCGGATTGGCATCCGCCACCCGCTGCACAAGTTCGGACCGGATCATCTCGCCTACCCTTGTTTATGCCCTGTCGGACGAGTCTCCCTGGGCCCGATCTTTTTCATAAAACTGGATCAATGTCACGCGCATCTAAGGTTAACGCGTTACGCATGTGAAACGAAAAACCCCCGCCCGCCGGGTGGCGGACGGGGGCTTCGAGGCTCGACCGGTTAACCGGTTGAGACTGTTAGTTGTTCTGCGTCAGTTGTTTTCCTGGCGGGCCTTGAGGGCCTCACCGAGGATGTCGCCGAGCGAGGCGCCCGAGTCCGACGAACCATACTGCGCGACGGCCTGCTTCTCTTCGGCGAGCTGCAGCGCCTTGATCGAGAAGGTCGGCTTCTTGGAGCGGTCGAAACCGGTCACCATCGCGTCGAACTTCTGGCCGACCTGGAAGCGCTCGGCGCGCTGCTCGTCACGGTCGCGGCCGAGATCGCCACGACGGATGAAGCCGGTCGCGCCATCGTCGCCGATCTGCACGTCGAGGCCGGCATCACCCACCGACAGGACGGTGACGGTGACGGTCTGGCCCTTGTTGACGCCCGAACCCGACGAACCGCCGGCCGACGCGCCGGCACCGGCGACGCCGCCACGCTCGAGCTGCTTGATGCCGAGCGAGATGCGCTCCTTCTCGGCGTCCACGTCGAGCACGACCGCCTGCACGGTCTCGCCCTTGTGGTGCAGCGCGAGGGCTTCCTCGCCGGTCACGCCCCAGGCGATGTCCGACATGTGGACCATGCCGTCCACGTCGCCGTCCAGGCCGATGAACAGGCCGAACTCGGTGGCGTTCTTGACTTCGCCCTCGACGGTCGAACCGATCGGGTGCTTCTCGGTGAAGGCCTCCCAGGGGTTCTGCTGGGCCTGCTTGAGGCCGAGCGAGATGCGGCGCTTGTCCTCGTCCACCTCGAGGATGACCACGTCGACTTCCTGCGAGGTCGAGACGATCTTGCCCGGATGCACGTTCTTCTTGGTCCAGCTCATCTCGGAGACGTGGACCAGGCCCTCGATGCCCGGCTCCAGCTCGACGAACGCACCATATTCGGTGATGTTCGTGACGCGGCCGGAGAACTTGCCGCCGATCGGGTACTTGGCCTGCGCGCCCTCCCACGGATCGCTCTCGAGCTGCTTCATGCCGAGCGAGATGCGCTGGGTGTCGCGGTTGATGCGGATGATCTGCACCTTCACGGTGTCACCGATGTTGATGACTTCCGACGGGTGGTTGACGCGCTTGTAGCTCATGTCGGTGACATGGAGCAGGCCGTCGATGCCGCCGAGATCGACGAAGGCACCGTAATCGGTGATGTTCTTCACGACGCCGTCGATCACCTGGCCCTCGGCGAGCGACTGGATCAGGCCGGTGCGCTGCTCGGCGCGGGTCTCTTCGAGGACGGCGCGGCGCGACACGACGATGTTGCCGCGGCGGCGATCCATCTTGAGGATCTGGAAGGGCTGCGGGATGTCCATCAGCGGGGTCACGTCGCGGACCGGGCGGATGTCCACCTGCGAGCCGGGCAGGAAGGCCACGGCGCCGTTCAGGTCGACGGTGAAGCCGCCCTTGACGCGGCCGAAGATCACGCCCTCGACGCGCGCGGTCTTGGCGAACTCGCCTTCCAGCTTGTCCCACGCGGCTTCGCGGCGGGCGCGGTCACGGCTGAGCATCGCTTCGCCATGGGTGTTCTCGACGCGGTCGACATAGACCTCGACCTCGTCACCGACCTTCAGATCGGCCTTCTGGCCCGGCGCGGGCGCGAATTCGCGCAGCGGCACGCGGCCTTCGGACTTGAGGCCGACGTCGATGACCACGAGGTCGTTCTCGATGCCGGTGACGGTGCCCTTCACCACACGGCCTTCGAAGCCGTCGGCATGACCAAGGGTCTGGTCGAGGAGAGCCGCGAAATCGTCGCGGGTCGGGTTGGCAGTGGTCGCCATAAAGCGGTTCGTTCCTATCAATCGTTTCCGGCCACCCGGTTGAATCCGGGGGTCTTTGGCCGAACTGCCGCGGAGGCCCCATGCCCGTCGCGGCGTCCAGTAAGCAACGGCAAGCGGCGGCAGCGTCCAAACGCGAAAAGGGCGCGTGACGGAGAGCCTGTGGCTCACCCCATCCGCGCCATGCCACCGCGAGCTTTGCCCGCTGGATGGCGCGCCTATAGCGACAAGGCCGCAACGGAGCAAGTTAAACGGGGAATGGCGCAACGGCGGTTCTGCGCCGGGCGGAGGCTGGCCTGCGACGATTGCGGGGGCGGGGGACTGCCCCCGAAGCCCGGCGCGAGTCACTCTGGCATCTTCGGCTTGGCGTGGAGACTCGCGATGGCGACGGATTGGCCTCTCTGCCTGACGATCCCCGGTATCGACAATTCGGGGCGCGGCCACTGGCAGACGATCTGGGAGCGAGACCGGCCCGATTGCGCGCGCGTCGATCTCGGTTGCTG
Source organism: Sphingomonas oryzagri (assembly GCF_029906645.1). Classification (NCBI taxonomy): domain Bacteria; kingdom Pseudomonadati; phylum Pseudomonadota; class Alphaproteobacteria; order Sphingomonadales; family Sphingomonadaceae; genus Sphingomonas; species Sphingomonas oryzagri. The sequence continues at coordinate 1,837,841 of NZ_JARYGZ010000001.1, read as the reverse complement.
GGATGCGCCGATCCGCAACGTCTGGCTCAGCCGGATCGACCAGGCGGTGAGCGGGGCAGGGCGGCCGGTGGTGCTGGTGGCGCATGGGCTGGGCTGTCACGCGGTGGCGTGGTGGGCGGCCCTGCTGGGCAAGAGCGCGGCGCGGCGGGTGCGGGGCGCGTTGCTGGTCGCGCCGCCCGATCCGTCGCGGAACCCCGGCCTCGCCGATTTCGCGCCGGTGCCGACCGCGATGCTGCCTTTCCCCTCGATCGTGGTCGCGGGGCGTGACGATCCGGCCGCGTCGCCCGGCTGGTCGCGGGAGATCGCCGGCGAGTGGGTGTCCGATTTCGTCGAGACGGGCGAGGCGGGGCACCTCAATGCGCGCTCGCGGATGGGGCAATGGGCGGAGGGACAGCGCCTGCTCGACCTGCTGATCGACGGCGGGCCGGGCCTGTCGCGCTATCCCTATCGCCGGGAGCGGCCGGTCCGTCCGGTACGCACCGTGCGTCCCTCACTGCGAGTCGTCGCGCCGTCGCGCTGATGTCGTTTCGGTGACGGTCGTTCGTCGATCCCAGACCGTTGTTGGTCAGGCCGTACCGCCGTCGATGGACGGCTGAGCGCCCTCCATCGAACCCGGCGCGCATGGCGCCGGCCCATTTCCTAGCAAGGCTCCAGCGAAGGCGATGCAACGCCCTCGCATCCGCCGGGACATACCGCTCCGGCCCCCTTGAGGAGCACTGACCATGGCTATCCGTTTCACCGCGTTCGCGCTTTCCGCCGCCCTTCTCCTGTCCGCTCCCGCGTTCGCGGCGCCGGCTGCCGACGGGATGAGCACCACCGTCCGCTTCGCCGATCTCGATCTCGCCACCGATGCCGGCGTCGCCAGGCTGCACAGCCGCATCGCCCGCGCCGCGAATGCGGTATGCGGTGGTGACGTCGACCAGCGCAACCTGAGCCTGATGAACAGCGTCGCCGCCTGCCGTCAGGTCGCGCTGGCGAGCGCCGAGCCGCAGGTTCAGCTGGCGATGGCATCGGCGCGCGGAGACCGCCAGCTCGCGGTCAATGACGTGAAGGTCGCCGCGCGCGGCTTCTGACCCGCATCCACCCGTTTGTCCCCCTGACCCCCGGAGCGATCCTCCGGGGGTTCTTTTTCGTCAGCGCCCGATCAGCGTCTTGGCGGCGGGAAGGTAGCTGCGGCCAATGCGTGTCTCGCTGCCGTCCGCCAGCACCGCGAACCAGGTGCCGAGGCCGTCGTGGCGCAGGCGGGTGATGAAGGCGCGGCGCACGATCGCCGATCGGTGGAGCCGGATGAAGCGCGCCGGATCGAGCCGCCGCTCCAGCTCGGTGATCGTCTGGTGGAGCAGGAAGCTGCGCGCGCCGATGTGCAGGCGCATATAATCGCGCTCCGCCTCGATGCGATCGACGTCGTCGGCCGAGACGCGGATCACCTCGGAGCGGTGGGGCACCCAGAATTCCTCCAGCCACTCCGCCTGGGCTTCGGGCGCGGCTTCGGTGGCGCGCAATGTCTCGGTGACGCGGGCGACCGCCTTGGCGAGCCGTTCGGGCACCACGGGCTTCAGCAGGTAATCCACCGCCGCGACATCGAAGGCGGCGACCGCGAACTGGTCGAACGCGGTGCAGAAGATGATGGCGGGGCGCACCGCCTTAGCCTCGAGCGCTTGCGCGACGCCGATGCCGTCGAGGCCGGGCATGGCGATGTCGAGCAGCACCATCTCGGGCGCCAGCGCCTCGATCATGCGCAGCGCCGCCTCGCCATCGGTCGCGGTGCCGACCAGTGCGATGCCGGGCGTCTGCGCGCAGAGGATCTGGAGGCGCTCGACCGCGAGCGGCTCGTCGTCGACGATGAGGGTGCGCAGGGGGCTTTTGGGCGGCTCAGCAGCCATGGCGCACCAGCGGCAACGTGATGCGCACGGCGAAGCCGCCGCCCGCGCGCGGACCCCAATGGCAGTGCGCGGCATCGCCGAAGCGCGCGGCCAGCCGGTCGCGCACGTTGCGCAGGCCCACGCCGGTGCCGCCTTCGGTTCCGCCGACGGGATCGCCATCATCCTCGACGGAGAGGCGCAGCACCTCCGCCTCGGCGCTGGCGTGGATGCGGATCGTCACGGGCCGCCGCGCGCGCGATACGCCGTATTTCACGGCGTTCTCGACGAGCGGCTGGAGGATCAGCCCCGGCACGCAGGCGTTGCGCAATATCTCCGGCACCTCGATCTGCGCGATCAGCCGTTCGGGGAAGCGCACCGTCTCGATATCGAGATAGAGGCGCTGGAGGGTGATCTCCTCCGACAGCGGCACGTCCTCGGTGGGATCGCCGGTCAGGCTGGTGCGGAAGAAGGTGGAGAGGTTCAGGATCATCCGCTCCGCCTCGCCCTTCTTGCCCGTCATCACCAGCGAGGAGAGCGAGTTCAGCGTGTTGAACAGGAAATGCGGGTTCACCTGATAGCGGAGCGCGCGCAACTCGGCCGACTGGGCGGCGGCGCGCAGTTCGGCTGTGCGCCGCTCCAGCGCGCCCATCCGCGCCGCGTAGCAGAGCGCGAGGTAGATGGCGGCCCAGGCGACGAAGAAGAAATAGCCGTTGCCCGCCTGATCGGCGATACCCATCAGCGGCGTCTCCTCCTCGTCGTCCGGCATGGTGCCGACCGATGGGGGAGGGGGCGGCGGCGGGACGATGACGACCGATTGCTGGTGGGTCACGCTGTTGGTGGAGACGATCACCCGCGCGTCCTTGGGATCGAACGGCACCACGGGCGAGGCCGTCTTGGCGGGTGGCGTCCAGTTCCAAGACATCGGCTTCTTGTCGGCCAGATGATCGAACACGTACCAGTTGATGGTCGCGTAGGCGAAAGCGGCCGGCAGCGAGAGCAGAGCCGCCAGGACCATGCCGCGCCCCAATCGCGCCGTATTGCAGCTGCTCATCACGAGGTAGAAGATCAGGGTGACGCCCGCGCTCGCCGCCGAGACGATCGCGCGGGCGGTGAGCATCGTGTGGCCGTTATTGTAGACCACGGTGGCGCGCAGCGACCAGATCGTGAAATAGAGCAGCCAGAACACCGCGATCGACAGCAGGACGATCCGCGGCGAGGGGCGGGGGATGACGGCGTCCTCGTTCGACATGGCCCAGTGCATAACGCGCAAGGCTTAACGGGGCATCGGGCTTTCGTGCCCCGGTCGAACCGGAATGGCCGTTCGTCGAACGAATACGTCATCCTCCCTGCGCAAAGCGCGGGGAGGGGGAGGATGAGAGGTCAACTCATCCGCGCCAGCAGATCGTCGATCGGGCAGCTGGCGAAGCTCGCGAAATTGTCGGCGACGCCGTAGGGCAGCAGCAGGGTGCGCCCGTGCACCATGCCGCCGCAGCTGTAGACGACGTTGGGCACGTAGCCGTCGCGTTCCTTGGCGCTGGGCTTCAGGATCGGCTGGGCAGTGCGCTTGAGCACCTTCGAAGGATCGTCGCGATCGAGCAGGGCGGCGCCCAGGCAATAGGTGCGCGCCATGCCGACGCCGTGGGTGATGACCAGCCAGCCCTCGTCGATCTCCATCGGCGATCCGCAATTGCCCATCTGCGCGAATTCCCAAGAGAAGCGCGGCTCGATCAGCTTGGCGCCGCCGTCCCAATGGTGGAGATCGTCCGATTCCAGCAGCCAGATATTCTCATTGTCCTGCCGGCCGAGCATCACGTAGCGGCCGCCGATCTTGCGCGGGAACAGGGCCATGCCCTTCGCCGCCGCCGCCGATCCGGTGAGCGGGCTGACCTCGAAGCTCTTGAAACCGGTGCCGCGCAGCAACTCGGAACGGGCATCGCGGCCGTCGAAGGCGGTGTAGGTGCCGTAATATTTCACCTCGCCGTCATCCTCGACGAAGCGGCACAGGCGCAGATCCTCGATGCCCTGCCGCTGGCTGTCGGTGACGGGGAAGAGCACCGTCTCGGACACGTCCTCGCTGCCTTCGCAGACGATGCAGGTCGATCCGTCGCCATTGACCTTTTCGATGCGCGGCGAGACCGCCTGCGGGCTGGCATCGTCCAGCGCGAAGCCGTCTTTCTCGGACCACCGCCCGGTGCGAAAGGTGACTGACGAGATATGGCCCTCGCCGATGCCGCGCAGCGACATCAGGAAGCGCACGGCGCCCGATCCGTCGTCTTCATGCTCCGGGTGGACGACCATGCTCGGGTTGAACAAAGCGGCGGCCTCGAAGCTGTATTCCTCGCTGAAATAGGCGCCGATGACGAGGCGCCCCTTGTCGGAAGCCTCGTCGCAGATCGGCAGCTGCTCGCGTATCTCGTCGTAGCGACGCAGCAGCGTCTCCTCGACATTGCGGTGGCGCCCGCCCAGCGCGTCGAGCGCCATCGCGCACTTGCGCCCGATATCCTCCTCGCCGAGCGCCAGGATGCGCTCGACGATCTTGCGTGTGCGGGGATGCTCGTCGTCGCGGAAGGGATCGGGGTAGGAGGGCGAGAAGGGACGGATCACGGTGCGAGACGGGTCCGGCCGGACGTGCAGGCGGCTGTGCTGGAACAGGCTTCGGCTCATGGTGGGCATCCCCTTCGCTACGCAGCCGAGACGCGGGTGGCGGGGCAAGGTTCCATCAACACGGAGTGCCGCGCGGCAAAGTCCGCGCGATTGCCTGCGTGCGTCGGTCTTCTATCTGGAAGGCAAGGATAAAGGCAGGAGACGGGCATGGGCGAGGCGCTGGCGACGGTGGCCGAAGGCGGGCTGAAAGGCGTGAGCGAGGGCGGTGTGAGGCGCTTCCTGGGCGTGCCTTATGCCGCGTCCCCCTTGGGCGAGCGTCGTTTCGCCGCGCCGCAGCCCTATCCGGCGTGGGAAGGCGTCCGCGACGTATCCTCGCCTGGACCGACTGCGCCGCAGGCGAAAACGCCGGCCTTTCCGGGTCTCGACATCGTGCCCTTGATCGGTGCCGGCTGGCGCGAGGGTGATGATTTCCTGCAGGCCAACATCTGGGCGCCAGAGGATGCGATCGCCGCGCCGGTCATGGTGTTCATCCACGGCGGCGCCTTCGTCGGCGGGAGCAACGACGCGCAGGTGACCGACGGCACCGCCTTCGCGCGATCGGGTGTGGTGCTGGTGTCGATCAACTATCGGCTGGGCGTGGAGGGCTGGCTGGCGCTGCCGGGCGCCCCGACCAACCTAGGCCTGCGCGACCAGATCGCGGCGCTGCGCTGGGTGCAGAAGAATATCGCGGCGTTCGGTGGCGATCCCGCCAATATCACCGTTTTCGGTGAATCCGCCGGCGCGATGTCGATCGGCTGCCTGATCGCCTCGCCGCTCGCCAAGGGCCTGTTCCGCCGCGCGATCGTCGAGAGCGGCCATGGATCGATGGTGCGGCCGATCGCGGTGGCGCGGCGGGCGACGGCGAAGCTGGCCAAGCTCGCCGGGGTGACGCCGGACGTCGATGGGTTCGCCACGCTGTCACCCGCACAATGGATCCCGCACCAGCAGACGGTGCAGGCTCCCACCACCCGGATCGATCTGCGCGACGGGCAGGGGCGCGAGCCGGCATATGGTCTCTCCCGCTTCCTGCCCGTGTTCGGCGACGACGTGCTTCCCGAGCATCCGCTCGATGCGCTTGCAAAGGGAGCCGGCGCCGAGGTGGAACTGCTGATCGGCACCAATGCCGAGGAGATGAACCTCTATTTCGTGCCGACCGGCGTGAAGGCCAGGATAGGGCGGCTGCTCGCCTGGTTCATCCTGCGTGGCAAGGTGCCGAAGGCGCGCGCGATCCTGAAGGCCTACGGAATGGGCAGGCGCAAGGCGGGCGATGCTTTCACCGAGGCGCTGAGCGATCTGGTCTTCCGCCAGCCGGCGCGTGCGTTCGCGGCCGCGCATCGGGGCAGGACGCATTTCTACGAACTCGGCTGGCGCTCGCCCATTTTCGGCGGCGAGCTGGGCGCCTGCCATGCGATCGACCTGCCCTTCGTGTTCGACACGATCGCCTGCTGCACGGGGGAGGAAGGCTTCGTCGGCCCGAGACCGCCCGCCGATCTGGCGAAGCGCATCCACGCCATCTGGGTCGGCTTCGCCCGCGACGGTGGACTCGCCTGGCCGGAATACAGCGCGGATAAGCCCTGGGTCCGTCGGCTGGAGCAGGACGAGGCCACGACCGAGGCACCCTTGCCCGCCGCGCCTTATTGCTCCTGAGATGATCGGCTAAATGGCCGTGCGGATTTGCACAAACGTCTACCTTTCAGATAGGAAACCTGTCTGATAGCTTTGCCTTCAAGCCGGGAAAACCCGGCGGCATGAGAGGGGATTTCTGATGGTGCGTTTCGCAACCCTGCTGGCGGGCTCCATATTGGCGGCGGGCTGGGCGACCGGCGCGGTCGCCGCCGCGCAGGGCACGCCGGATCCGGACACGGCACCGGCCGCCGCCGAGGCAGCCGCCACCGGCGATATCGTGGTCACCGCCCGCAAGCGCGCAGAGACCCTGCTGGACGTACCGGTCGCGGTCACCGCCATCTCCGGCGACACGCTGATCAAGCGCAACATCAATTCGGTGCGCGAGGCGGCGTCGCTGTCGCCGGGCCTCAACATCAGTTCGGACGGCGCGGGCCGCGCCTTCGTCTCGATCCGCGGCGTCGGCGTGACGCTGGTGCAGACCGTGCAGCCGGGCGTCGGCCTGTTCATCGACGGCATCTATCGCCCGAACACCGCCTACCTGAACAACCCGCTGCTCGACGTTGAGCGGATCGAGGTGCTGCGCGGGCCGCAGGGCACGCTCTACGGCAAGAACACGCTGGGCGGCGCGATCAACGTCATCACCCGCCAGCCGAGCAACGATTTCGAGGCGGCCGGCCAGGCGAGCTATGCCGGGCCGGACGACAGCTGGCTGATCTCCGGCTCGGTCTCCGGCCCGGTGATCAAGGACAAGCTGCAGGTCCGCGTCGCCGCCTCGCACCGCGAGCAGGACGGCTTCATCAGGAACAGCACGATCGGGGGCGATTCCAACCGCTTCCAGACGACTTCGGTCAACACCACCGTTCGCGCCGAGCCGACCGAGGACGTGACCGTCACGCTCAACGGCTACTACGATTACATCGTCGGCACCAACGTGCCCTACGCCTGGGTGAGCGGGCCGACCGATTATTCGCGGCTCAACAATTTCAACACGCTCGGCATCACCAACTACCGCTATTACGGCGTGAACGCGAAGATCGAGACGCCGATCGACGCGATCAACACCAAGGTGACGCTGATCGGCGCCTATGACGGCCGCACCAGCAACGCGCCCGACACCGACGGCGATTTCGGCCCGCTCGACGCGGTGCGCCAGGCGGGCCGCGACCGGCTCGGCACCAAGACGGTCGAGCTGCGCTTCGACACCAAGGCGAGCGACACGATCTCCACGCTCTTCGGCCTGTTCTACAGCCACGAGACGCTGGCGACCGAGGGGTTCACCAACATCAAGATCCTGGGCGTCACCAGCAATTCGACCGATCGCCGCGTCGGCGACACCTATGCCGCCTTCGGCACGGTCTTCTGGAAGCCCAGCGCGGCGTGGGAAGTGGCGCTCGGTCTGCGCTACGACCATGAGAACCGCACCGCGACGGGCAGCCTGTACCAGACCATCCCGACGGCGGGCGGCCCGCTTACGCTCGGCGGCCCGGTCGATCCGGCGCAGATCAAGTCCAACCAGGTCGAGCCGCGCTTCACGCTCACCCGGCACTGGGACCAGCATCTGATGAGCTACGCCTCGGTGTCGCGCGGCTATCGCGGCGGCGGCTTCAACGCGCCGACCGCGCCGACCCGCACCTATCGCGGCGATTCCGCCTGGACGTACGAGGTGGGCACCAAATATGCCTCGCGCCTGCTGACCCTGTCCGGCGACGTCTTCTACAACGACTATCGCCACTATATCGGCCTCAACAGCGTCGCGCCGGCGGCGGGTGGCGGCCTCGTCACGGTCGATCTCAACGCCGGCCACGTCCACGGCTACGGCGCCGAGCTGGAGGCGCGGCTGCGTCCGATCAGCGCCTGGACCATCTCCGGCAGCCTGACCTACATGCACTCGCGCCTGATCGACAGTTCGGAATATACCGAGGTGACCGGCCGCACGCTCTCCAGCGACCGGCTGACCTTCCAGCCCGACTGGACCTACAATCTGAACACCGACTACGTCGTGAAGGTGGGCGGCGACGATACGGTGACGTTCAGCGCGGGCGTCTCAGGCAAGGGCAGCCGCCTCGCCGCGACGCTCAACCAGACGACGCCGACCATCCTGCGGCCCTATGCGCTGGTCAACGGTTCGATCACCTACCACACCGGCCCGTTCGAATTCGCGGTGTTCGCCAACAACATCCTGAACAAGCATTATTTCGAGAGCTATATCGAGAAGACGACGCTGCAGCTGGCGGGGCTTCCGGCCTCCGATCTCGGCATCATCGGCGATCTGCGCCGCTACGGCGTGCGCGCCGGCTTCAAGTTCTGACGATGAGCGCGCCGACCATCGCGATCGACCGGAGGCCGCTGCCCGGCGGCTTCCTCGACGATCTCAGCGCGCTCTTCGGCGAGCGTGTCCACACCGGCGAGGCGATGCGCCTCCAGCACGGGCAGAGCGAGACGCATTTCGCACCGGCTCTGCCCGACGCGGTGGTCTTCGTGCGATCGACCGAGGAGGTGGTGGCGTTGGTCAAGCTCTGCGCCGCCGCCGAGGTGCCGGTCGTGCCGTTCGGCGCGGGCACCTCGATCGAGGGCAATGCGCTGCCGATCGCGGGCGGGGTGAGCGTCGATCTCTCCGAGATGAACGCCATCCTGACGGTCAATCAGGAGGATCTCGACTGCACGGTGCAGGCGGGCGTGCGGCGCGAGCAGCTCAACGAGCATCTGCGCGACATGGGGCTGTTCTTCCCGATCGATCCGGGCGCCAACGCGACGATCGGCGGCATGGCCTCTACACGGGCATCGGGCACCAACGCGGTGCGCTACGGCACGATGCGCGAGGCGATCCTGAGCCTGCGGGTGGTGACGCCCGACGGGCGCGATATCCGGACCTCAAGGCGCGCGCGCAAGTCTGCGGCGGGCTACGATCTCACCCGCCTCTATGTCGGCTCCGAAGGCACGCTCGGCATCATCACCGAGATCACGTTGCGCCTCCATGGGATCCCCGAGGCGATCTCGGCGGCGGTCTGCCCGTTCGAGACGCTGGGCGGTGCGGTGGACACGGTGGTGCAGGCGATCCAGCTCGGCATCCCGCTCGCCCGCGTCGAAATCCTTGACGCGATGCAGATGATGGCGGTCAACCGCTGGTCGAAGCTCGATTATCCGGAACTCACCACCCTGTTCTTCGAGTTTCACGGCACGCCCGATCATGTCGCCGAGCAGGTGCGGCTGGTCGGCGAGCTGGCTGCGGCGAACGGCGGCGGCGACTTCCAATGGTCGAACCGGCCTGAGGAAAGATCGAAGCTCTGGAAGGCGCGGCACGAGGCTTATTATGCGGCGGTCAACCTGCGCACCGGCGCGGTCGGCTGGGCGACCGACGTGTGCGTGCCGATCAGCCGCCTCGCGGAGTGCATTGCCGAGACCCGGCGCGACCTCGACGGATCGGACATTCCGGCGACGATCCTAGGCCATGTCGGCGACGGCAATTTCCACGTCGTCTTCTCTATCGATCCCCACGCGCCGCAGGAGATGGAGGAAGTGGAGGCGATCAACCGTCGCCTCGTCGCCCGCGCGCTGGCGATGGACGGCACCTGCACAGGCGAGCACGGCATCGGTCTCGGCAAGCAGGCGGCGCTGGTCGACGAGCTCGGTGATGCGGTCGACATGATGCGCATGATCAAGCGCGCGCTCGATCCGAAGGATCTGTTCAATCCGGGCAAGATATTCGCGCTCTGACTTATGCTATCGGATAGGTTGATTGACCTGTCCGATAGGTGTATCGATATCTCCATAAGATACGGAGAGGTGGGATGGAGATTCGGCAGGCCGAGGATTTCGGGGCGCGCAACCGGCACGTGGTGGTCTCGCCTGAACTCACCATTCTGATCCGTCCCTTTGCGATCGACGCCGCCCCGTATCCGGAACGGCCGGTGGTGGTGGCTTGCGACTCTGCTCAGTCCAGCCTCCGCTTCGTCGAGGGCGAGGCGATTGCGGCGCTCGTGCGGGGTGAAACCGGATCTCGCGTGGTGATGCTGTTCGACGAGGCGGTGTTCCGCCGGCTCGCCACGCCGTTTCCGCGCGATGCGGACGCCGACTTCCACCTTCCGGTCGAGCTGCGCTCGATCCTGCGCGCGATGCTCGATTGCGATCTCCCCGGCGAACCGGGCGATCTCTATTGCGCGGCCAAGGCGGTGGAACTGCTCTGCGAAGCCACCCGCCTGCTCCGCGACGGCGCGCTGATGCCGCTCGCCGCCGAGACCGTGCTGAGCCACGCCGACACCCAGCGTATCCTCGGCGCGCGGCGGCTGATCGAGGAGCGCTGGCACGAACGACTGACGCTGGAGAGCATCGCGGGCGCGTGCGGCGTCAACCGCGAGAAACTGCGCCGCGGCTTCCGCGCGCTCTTCTCCTGCTCGGTGGCGGAGGCGATCTCCGAACGGCGGCTGGGGCAGGCGAGCCAGATGCTGGTCGCCACCGACCTGCCGGTCTCCTCGATCGGCTACCGCAACGGATATCAGAACAATGCCAGCTTCAGTCGGGCGTTCGTGCGCCGCTTCGGCGTGACGCCGAGCGACTATCGCGCCGGCCGCATCGCGGCCTGAAAGGGACGGAGACCATGGAAACGGCGATGGACATGGCGCGCCGCGCTGATGGCGGCTCGCTCGTGCAGCGCGCGATGGATGCGGTCAAGGATCATATCCGCGACCAGCATCTGCGGGTCGGCGATACGCTGCCCGGAGAAGGGCATTTCGCCTCGCAGCTGGGCGTCAGCCGCGCGGTGATGCGCGAGGCGTTCGGGGCGCTGGGCGCGCTCAAGCTGCTCGACGTCGGTAACGGCCGCAAGGCGAAGGTCGGCGCGCTCGACGGATCGGTGATGGCGGCCGCACTCGGCCACGGCATCACCACCGCGCAGATCAGCGTCGCCGACGTGTGGGACGTGCGCCGCACCATCGAGATGCGCACCGTCGTGCTCGCCGCGCAACATCGCACTGGCGACGAGGCGGCCGAGATCGTCGCGCTGGCCGAGGCGATGGCGGCGGATGCCGACGACCTCGCCGCCAAGACCCGCCACGACATCGCCTTCCACGAGGCGATCGCGCGGGCCTCGCGCAACTCGCTGTTCGTGCAGATCGTCTCCGCCTTCGGGCCGCTGATGGAGGTGGCCGTCCCCGCCGCCTGGGGCACGCGCGTCACCGAGGAGGAAAAGAGCGCGACGATCGCCCGCCACCGTGCCGTCGCACGCGCCATCGCGGATGGTGACCCGGAGGCGGCGGTGGCGGCGATGAACACGCATTTCGATGCCGCGATCGACGACATCCTGAAGGCCGGCCAGTGACCGTGTTCGTCGCGTCCGCAGAGGCGCCGACTCCTGCCGTGACGATGCGTCGCTCGGGCGTGGTGATCGCGATCGCGGTGCTGACGCTCAACCTGCTGGTCGGCGCCGCGCTCCGGCTCGTCTTCGCGCCGGTGCAGGAACTGGCCAAGACCGACCTGCATCTGAGCGATACGCAGTTGGGGCTGATCCAAGGCATCGCCGGTGCGTTGCCAATCGCGCTGCTGTCGTTGCCGCTGGGGCGCCTGACCGACCGCTCGCATCGCGTGCGGCTGCTGGCAGGGATCACGCTCGTTTCCATCGTCGGCACTGGAATTGCGGGCGTGGCGTCCAGCTTCGCCTTGCTGTTCGCGGGGCGGATGCTGGGCGTGCTGGCGGGCTTCTGCGCGCTGCCCGTGGCGATCTCGATCTGCGCCGATCTCGTCGCGCCGCAATTGCGCGGCCGGGCGATGCTGTTCCTTCAGCTCGGCCTGATGACCGGTTCCGCGATCGCCTTCGCGGTGGCAGGCAAGCTGGCGGGCGTCGCCGTCTCCGCGCTGCCGATCGGCGGGATGGCACCGTGGCGGCAGGCGCAGCTGCTGTTCGCGGGCGCGAGCCTGCTCTCGCTGGCGAGCTTCGCCCTGTTGCGCGAGCCGCCGCGCCACGAGATCGCCGAGAATATCCATATTCCGCTGCGCGAGGCGCTGGCGGAGATCGGCCAGCGCGCGCGCTTCGTCGTGCCGTTGTTCATCGGGCAGGTGACGGTGGTGATGGCCGACATGGCGGCGAGCGTCTGGGCCGCGCCGGTGCTGACCCGCGACTATCATCTGCGCCCCGAACAGTTTGGCGGCTGGATGGGGCTGGTGATCCTGCTGTCGGGCATCGTCGGCGCGATGCTGGGCGGGCTGGTGGCCGATTTCGGGCAGAAGGGGCGTATCCCCGGCGGGATGCTGGCGGCGGCGATCGCGGCGGCCGCGCTCTCCATCCCCGCCGCCTTCTTCGCGGTGATGCCGACATCGACCGGCTTCGCCTGGGCGCTCGGCCTGCTGCTGACCTGCGGCGGAGTGACCGGTCTCGTCACCGCGACGGCGCTTTCGATCTACATTCCCAACGAGGTGCGCGGCTTCTGCCTAGGCCTGTTCATCGTGATCGGCGCGGTCGGCGGCCTGGGCATCGCGCCCAGCCTCGTCCCGCAGATCAGCGCGATGCTGGGCGGGGAGGGGCATATCGGCCTCGCACTGGCGATCGTCAGCGTCGCGACCAGTGTCGTCGCTCTGTTGGGCTTCCTGTTCGCGATCCGGCACCAGCCGCCGCTGCCGGGCCGCTAGGGCAGGAGGCTTCGCGCCTCCTCCCACCAGCCTTGCACGAGTTTGCCTGCCGGGCCGCTCCGCGCCAGTGCGGCGGACTGGCCGGCCCACGCCTGCATCGCGGCGAGATCGTTGCGCTTCACCGCATCGGCGCGCATCGCGGCGGTGAGGCCGCGCTGGACCGGGTAGGGCGCGGGATCGGGCATGGCTGACGCGGCATAGGGCGTGACGATCGATCGGCCGGGGCGCCCGCTGAACGCGCGGGTGATGGTGGTGCTCTCGGGCGGCGTACTGGGCAGCGCGTCGGCCCATGCAGCCGGCGTGTCGCTCTCGTCCGATCGGAGCAGGGCGGTGCCGATCTGCACCGCGCTGGCACCCAGCGTCAGCGCGGCGGCGATGCCCCGACCGTCTGCAATGCCGCCCGCCGCGATCACCGGGATCGAGAGGCGGTCGGCCAGCGCCGGGACAAGCGCCATCAGCCCAACGCCCGTCGTCCGCGCCGCGACGGGATCGAAGGTGCCGCGATGGCCGCCTGCCTCGAACCCCTGCGCGATCACCGCATCGGCCCCGGCCGCCTCCGCCGCCAGCGCCTCGGCCAGCGTCGTGGCGGTGGCGAACCAGGCGATGCCGGCCGCCTTCAGCGCGGCAACCATATCGGGCGGGAAGAGACCCATGATCGACGATGCGGCAGTCGGCTTTGCGGCCAGCAGTGCCTCGGTCTGCGCGGCGAAGTCGGGCGGGGTGGCATCGCCGGCGCTGGCCTCGACCGGCGGGCCCCATTGGCCGAGAAAATCACGGATGGCGGCTTCCCGACCCGCGTCGCGCACGGGCGCCGGCTCGGGCACCCAGAGGTTGATCTGGAAGGGGCCGTCGGTTGCGGCGCGGAAGGCGTCGGCCCAGCGGGTGATCGCGTGCGGAGCGGTCAACACCGCGCCATCGGCGCCCATGCCGCCCGCCTGCGCCACCGCGATCGCACGACCGACCGGGGCGGCGCCCGCCATCGGCGCCTCGCAGATCGGCAGCGCCATGCCGTAACGCTCGCAGAAGGCCCTGGTCCGGTCGCCGATATCCGGTCGCTGCATGTCGGTCTCCATTTGCCCGATGCGCGGGCCTCAGGTCTTGCGACGTTGCTCGACCAGCCCGATCGCGGTGGCCACCGCGCCTTCGACATTCAGTGCGCTGGTATCGAGCAGAACGGCGTCGTCAGCCTGCTTCAGCGGGGCGATGCCGCGGCCGGAGTCGCGTTCGTCGCGTGCGCGGATGTCGCCCAGCACATGCTCGTAGGTGACGGCGAGGCCCATGCGCTGCAACTCGTCGAAACGGCGCCGCGCCCGCACGTCGGGCGAGGCGGTGACGAACAGCTTGGCGTCGGCCTCCGGCGCGATCACCGTGCCGATGTCGCGCCCGTCGAGCACCGCGCCGCCCTTCTGCCGGGCGAAGTCGCGCTGGCGCTCCAGCAGCGAGGCACGCACCGAGGGATGGGCCGAGACGATCGAGGCGGCGCGGCCGGCGGCCTCGCTCTTGAGGCCGGGATCGGTGAGCAGCGCGTCGTCGAAGGCGCAGGCGTGGAAGGCGTCGCCCTCGTCCGCCGGATCGCCGCCGGCGCGCAGCACCGCAATGCCGACCGCGCGATAGAGCAGGCCGGTGTCGAGATGCGGCAGGCCGTAATGCTTCGCCAGCGCCCTGGCGATGGTGCCCTTGCCCGAGGCCGCGGGCCCGTCGACGGCGATAATCATATCTGAGGTGTCCGGTTGCCGCGCAGTGCCGCGATCAGGCCGATCAGCGCAATGATCCCCCACACGCTCTCCAGCACCACGGAGGGGAGATTGAAATCAACGCTCAGCGAGATCAGCAGCAGGATCGCGCCGACCAGGTTCATCGCGTTGAAAAGGCGCTTGTCCATCGCCTTGGCGATGTTGGCGTAGGCGAAGGCGATGATGAAGGTCGCGCTGCCGATCAGGCCGATGATGGTGGCGGCGAAATGGCTCATGCCACCACCGCGCCGTGACTCTCGGCGCCGAGCGACTCCATCATCGGCACGAAGATCGGGAAGCTGGTCGCGATCGGGGCGCGATCGTCGACCGTCACCGGCTGGCGGCACGCGAGCGAGGCGACGGCGAAGCTCATCGCGATGCGGTGGTCGAGGTGCGTCGCGACCGTCGCACCGCCGGCCAGCGTCTCGCCGCCGGTGCCGTCGATGATCAGGCCGTCCTCCACCTCCTCGACGGTGGCACCTATCGCGCGCAGCCCTTCGGCCATCACGGTGATGCGATCCGATTCCTTGACGCGCAGCTCCTCCAGCCCCCGCAGGGTCGAGCGGCCGTGCGCCAGCGCGCAGGCGACGAAGAGGATCGGGAATTCGTCCACCATCGAGGGAACGATCGACGGGTCCGGCTCGATCCCTTGGAGGCTGGACGCCTTCACGCGCAGGTCCGCCACCGGCTCGCCGCCGACGGTGCGCTCGTTCTCGAGCACGATGTCGCCGCCCATCGCGCGCAGCACTTCGTAGAGGCCGGCGCGTGTCGGGTTGAGGCCGACATTCTCCACCACGATTTCCGAACCCGGCACGATCAAAGCCGCCACCACCGGGAAGCCGGCGGAGGAGGGGTCGCCCGGCACGACGATATGCTGGGGCTTCAACTCGGCCTCGCCCGTGATCGCGATGATCCGCTCGCCGCCGACCTCCTCGACGGTCAGCTCGGCGCCGAAGCCGCGCAGCATCCGCTCGCTATGGTCGCGGGTGGGCACCGGCTCGATCACGCGGGTGATGCCGGGCGCGTTGAGGCCGGCGAGCAGCACCGCAGACTTCACCTGCGCGGAGGCGACTGGCAGGCGATATTCGATCGGCACGGCGGGCACGAGGCCGCGCACCATCAGCGGCAGGCGGCCGCCGGGCGAGGGGATGAATTCGGCGCCCATCTTGGACAGCGGATCGATCACGCGCCCCATCGGCCGCTTGGACAGCGAGGCATCGCCCACGAAGGTGGCGGTGACGGCATGGCTCGCGACGAGGCCCATCAGCAGCCGGGTCGAGGTGCCCGAATTGCCCATGTCGAGCGCGGCTTCCGGCTGGAGCAGGCCACCGACGCCAACGCCATGGATCGTCCACAGCCCGTCCTCGCCACGTACGATCGAGGCGCCCATCGCGCGCATCGCTTGCGCCGTGGCGAGCACGTCCTCGCCCTCCAGCAGCCCCTCGACGCGGCTCTCGCCCACCGCCAGCGCCGAGAGCATCAGCGAGCGGTGCGAGATCGACTTGTCGCCGGGCACGCGCACCGTGCCCGACAGGGGCCGCGATGTGGAGAGGCGGAGTGGGGAGGGGGCTGCGTGGCTCATGCGCGCGGGCTTTTGACAGCGGCGTCCCGCTATGGCAAGGCGCGCGGCCTGACGATTCCGGTGGTTGCCGCCGGGCGCGCCCTTCTCTCGAGCGATTGGATGTGGACGAAACATGGTGAAGCCTGAATGGGGCACCAAGCGGACCTGCCCGAAGTGCGGCACCCGCTTCTATGATCTGGGCAAGGAAGACCCCGTGACCTGCATCGCGTGCGGGATCCAGTGGGAGCCGGAACCGGTGCTCAAGTCCAAGCAGCCGCTGCCCTTCGACGCGCCCAAGCCCGTCAAGGAGAAGAAGGAAGAGGAAGATTCGGATCTCGCCGAGGATCTGGACATCGGTGACGATGACGAGGAGCCGGCGGACGACGACACCGATATCGGTGGCGACGACGATCTCGGCGTCGCCAAGCACGACGACGAGGACGAGCAGTAAGCACGTCGTCGGGCGTCCATCCGGGGCCTCTCGCAGAAAAATGCGAAGGCCCCGGAAAGGCGCTTGCAAGGGTGGGCCGCCTGCCCTAAAGGCGGCGCTCCCGAGGCCGGAACCCAGCCGGATCGGGCAGAAAAGTGTGGGGCCGTAGCTCAGCTGGGAGAGCGTCGCAATGGCATTGCGAAGGTCAGGGGTTCGATCCCCCTCGGCTCCACCATTTCTCAAAGCCCTGCTTCGGCAGGGTTTTTTATTTTCAGCCTCGTCTCGATTTTCCGAAAGCGATGACTTTGGGATCACTGTGGGATCGCAGGTGTGCGGCGGTGTGCTCGCCCACCTCCGCCCAGTAATCCTCCACGCCCTCGATGAAGTCGGCGAGATGGTCCGGTCGCAGGTGGCGGTAATTCTTCTTGTCGGCAGATAGTCAGCCACTCCCAGAGCCGCGGTGAGTTGTCGAGCGGCTACAGGTTTTCGGGAGTGCCGCTGTATTGAGCGAAAGCGACGCCGATACGAAGGCCGGGCAGGGCGTCTTCGATGGTCAGCTGCGCTTCATGCAATGTGGCGATCGCGCTCGCGATCGAAAGGCCGAGGCCGGAGCCGCCGCCGCTGCGGCTCGGATCGACCTGATAGAAGCGCCGGGTGATCCGCTCGCGCTCAGCGCCGGGAACGCCCGGCCCGTCGTCGCGCACCACGACTTCGATCGCGTCGCCCTCGCGCTGCACCTCGATCGAGACCCGCGTGCCCGACGGCGTGTGGATGATGGCGTTTTCTATGAGGTTGGCGAAGAGCTGGGCGAGCAGATCCGCATCGCCCTTCACCACTGCCCCGGCCACCATGTCCGCCGTCAGCAGATGCCCGGCATCGCTGGCCACGGGTTCGTACGTCTCGATCAGGGTTCTGAGCAACTCGTCGAGATGGACGGGGGCGAAGGGCGTACGGCGCCCGCCGCCCTGGATCTGCGCCAGCCGCAGGATCGCCCGGAAAGTAGCGAGCAACTGGTCGGCCTGTGCCAGCGCGATCTCGATGCCCGCGTCCGTTTCCTCGCGCCCGGCGGCTTCCCGCGCGGCTTCCAGCATCTGGCGCAGGCGGGTGAGCGGTGTGCGCAGATCGTGGGCTACATCGGTCGATACCTGTCTCAGGCCCTCCATCAGCCCGTCGATGCGATCGAGCATCCGGTTGACGTTGCGGGCGAGATCGTCGAGCTCCGGCGCCAGCCCGATCATCGGCAGGCGCTGCTCGGTGCGGCCCGCCACGATCCGCTCGATTGCCGCATTGGCGGCCCCGATCCGTCTCAGGAAGATCAGCCCCGTCATCCAACCGCCGACGAGCGCGATCAGCGTGATCGCGGTCGCCCACAGGATGGTGAACCGGGTCATATGGCCACCGACCTTGTCGACATCGAAGCCATCGGTCGCGACGACGAGGAGCGATCCGTCGGCCAGCCGGGTTCCAAGGGTCATCAGCCGTTCGGGCCCTTCCGGGTCGGTCGGCGTCGACGCGTGCTCGCGCATGACGACCGAACCCCAGCCTTCGTGCGCCGTCGCCTGGGGAATGGCGCCGACCAGGGAACGTCCCTGACGGTCGAGCAGCAGATACTGGAAGGCGGCGCCGTTGGTCGCACCCATGCGGCGCCGGATTTCCCCGGCAAGCCCCTCCGGCTCTTCGGCGATCAGCGTGGCGGTCTCGCTGGTAAGCGATCCCTCCATGGCCTTGTGCGCATAGTGGCCGATCTGATGACGCACCATGCTGAGCATCAGAAAGGCCGCGATCGCGAAGACGGCCGCGAACACCAGTGCGAAGCGGAAGGCGCCGCTTCGGAACGGGCTTTGGCTGCGTTGGAGGGGCTCAGTCATCGATCCGATAACCGGCACCGCGCACCGTCTGGATCAGATCCCGCCCGAAACCGCGATCGACCTTGGCGCGCAGCCGGCTCATGTGGCTCTCGATGACGTTGGTCTGCGGGTCGAAGTGGAAGGACCAGACGTTTTCGAGCAGCATCGTGCGGGTCACGACCTCGCCCGAATGCTGAATCAGATAATCGAGCAGCTTGAATTCCTGCGCCTGCAGTTCGATCCGCTGCCCCGCGCGCGTGACTGTCCGCTTGACCCGATCGATCGTAAGATCGCCGATCGTCGCCGTCACCGCCGTGTCCGACATCGGCGGACGGCGCGACAGCGCGTTGACGCGGGCGATGAGCTCCGCCGCCGCGAAAGGCTTCACCAGATAGTCGTCGGCGCCGGCTTCCAGCCCCTCGACCCGGTCGTCGATCCCGTCCATCGCGGTCAGCAACAGGGCCAGGGTGCGAACCCCGGCTGCCCGCAATGCCTTGAGGACGGAGAGCCCGTCGAGGCCAGGCACCATCCGATCGAGGATCAGCACGCCGTAATCGCCCTGTGTCGCCATGAAGATGGCCTCTGGGCCGGTGGCGCACGCTTCCACGACATGACCGGCGGCGGTCAGCTGGCGCGCCGCCTGCACCCGCGTCGCATCGTCGTCTTCGAGGAGGAGGAGCTTCATGATCGATCTGATGGTGGCCGCTTGCCTTTTATGATGGGCAGTTTTCGGGGCTCGCCGCAAGTTGGTGATTCCCAATGTTCGGCCAATGCTGGCCCAATGTTGCCTGCTGCATAGCGCATTCCTGAAAAGGGAGCGCCTCATGCCGCTGCAGCGGAACGATCGTCGATGAGCAGCAGGATGGTCCGAACCGGGCTCGTTCTGGGCACCGTGTCTCTCCTGACGGGGTGCGCGAGCTACAGGCCTGCGCCCCTCGCGGACGTCAGCGCGACTCTCGCGCCGCCTGACATGGCGATCGTATCGGCCGACGCGGCGCGGATCGACCGGCCCTATCTGCAGCCGCAGCCGATCGACTGGACGCGGCCGCTCACGCCGAACGCGCTCGCCGTGATCGCGGTACTCGAGAATCCGGACCTGAAGGCGCAGCGCGCGAAGGTCGGCGTCACCGACGCGCAGGCCTTTGCGGCGCGGTTGCTGCCCGATCCGCAGGTGCAGGCCAATTACGACAAGCTGCTCGCCGGCCCGGACATGTTCGATGCCTTCGGCGGCCAGTTGGCCATGGACCTCAACCAGCTTCGCACCGCACGGGTGGAGCGTCAGAGCAACGAGGCGGGCAAGAGGCAGGTTCGCCTCGATCTCGCCTGGGCGGAGTGGCAGGCTGCGGGGCAGGCGCGGCTCCAGGGCGTGCGCATCCTCGCGCTGGCCCGGCAGCTGGCGATCGCGAAGGCGAGCGCCGCATCCGCAGAGCAATTGTTCGAGGCGAGCCTTCGTGCCGGAGGGCGCGGCGATATTTCCGGCGCCGATGTCGATACGCGCAGGCAGGCCGCGCTGGATGCCACCGACAAGGCGAGGCAGGCCGACACCGATCTTGGCGCCGCGCAGATGGAACTCAACAAGCTGCTCGGCCTTCCGCCGGAAACCGTGCTCCGGATCGCCCCGCCGCCGGAACCTGTCCAGGCTCCGAATCCTGCCACTCTGGTTTCGCAAGCCATTACTCGACGTCTCGATCTGCAAGCTCTGCGCGCCGGCTATGATGCCGCCGAAGCCGACGTCCATAAAGCGATCCTCGATCAATTCCCCAATCTGTCGCTGACGCTGGCGAGCGCGCGCGACACCAGCGACAACCGCACGATCGGCCCGGCGATCGGCTTCACATTGCCTTTGTGGAACCGCAATCGCGGCGGCATCGCGATCGCGACCGCGACGCGGGCGCAGCTCAAGGCGGAATATGAGGCACGGCTGTTCCAGACGCGCGCCGAGATCACGACAGCCGTGACGGGCATCGATACCGTTCGGCAGCAGCGGGCCGATCTGCTCGCCAAGCTGCCTGCCATGAAGCGCATAGCCGACGCCTCAGCAACTGCGGTGAAACGCGGCGACCTTTCGTCCGCCGCGGCCGCCACCGCCGAACAGGCGGTGCGCGACCGGGAACTGACCCTGTCGCAGCTCGACCAGCAGATTGCCGAACAGACCATCGCGCTCGAACTTCTCTCGGGCGGACCCAGCGAGGGATGGACCCGATGACCAGGACGATCGCACTTATTCCCCTGCTGCTGCTCGCGGGGTGCGGCTCGGGCGGCGGTGGCGGTGATGCGGGCGACAAGGCCGATCCGGTCGCACGGGTGCGTACCGCCCCGGCGACGATGGGCGCGACAGCCGAACAGACGATCATCTATGGCGCGACGGAAGCGGGGCCGGGCGGCGAACGCAGCCTGATCGCGCCGGCCGAGGCGATCGTCGACCGCATCCTCGCGCCCAACGGCACGGTTGTGCGCGCGGGCCAGGTCGTCGCGACGCTGAACCCCAGCCGCACCACTGCGACGGATATGGCGAAGGCGTCGGCCGACGCGGCATCTTCGGCTGCGGCTTATGCTCGCGCCAAACGCCTCCGGGCAGACGGTTTGGCTTCGGATGCCGACGTCGAGACCGCGCGGGCGGCCGCGGAGACGGCGCGCGCGACGCTCGCCAATTTCGGGATCGGACGCGGCGGCATGGCGCTTCGCGCGCCGATGGCAGGTGTGGTGCAGGCTCTGTCGGCCAGGACGGGCGATCAGGTGGCCGCCGGCGCCACCGTCGCGAGCATCGCCGTGAAGGGCAATCTCCGCGCCCGCTTCGGGATCGATCCGGCGATCGCCCAGCGCGTGAGGATCGGGCAGCCGCTGGAACTCAGCAGTGTTTCCGGCTCGTCCCATGCGATGATCGCCGTCGACGGCCTCGATACCCAGGTCGATCCGACCACACGGCTGGCCTCCGTCTACGGCGACGTTCCGGCCGGCTTCGAGGTCGGGCCGGGCGAGGCGGTGCGCGGATCGTTGTCGCTCGCGGCGAAGTCCGACGGCATCACGATCCCCTACGGCGCGCTGCTCGATGATGGCGGCCGCAGCTACGTGTTCGTGATCCGGGGCGGGGTCGCCCACGAGCAGGATGTCTCGCCGGGTAACTCGACGGGGGACCGTATCCAGATTCTCAAGGGTCTCTCGGCGGGTGACAAGGTCGTCACCGTAGGCGGCACTGCGCTCGAGGATGGCATGAAGGTCTCCGAACAGGGGGCCGCGCAATGAGGGAGCTGATGCAGCGGCACAGCCGATCGATCTGGCTCAGCGTGTTTCTCGTCACGCTGGCCGGGCTGGTCGCCGCCACGCGCCTGCCTGTTACCCTGTTCCCGCACATCGATTATCCGCGCGTCGTCGTCTCGATCGATGCGGGCGAGCGCGACGCGACCCAGATGGCTGCCGACATCACCCGCCCAGCGGAGATCGCGCTGCGCGAGGTGCCCGGTGTCACCCAGATCCGCTCGACCACCAGTCGCGGATCGGCCGAGGTCGATCTCGGCTTCGGCTGGGGGGACGACATGGTGGCATCCACGCTTGCCACGCAGGGCGTGCTCGCCACGATCCTGCCCGATCTGCCGGCCGGAACGCGCTTCTCCGTGCGTCGTTCGGACCCGACCATCTTCCCGGTGCTCGGCATCTCGCTGACGTCCGACACGCTGGATGGCGTTGCCCTCCAGCAACTCGCACAGCTCCGCCTCCGGCCGCTTCTTTCGACCGTGCCGGGGGTGGCAGGCGTCGACGTGCTGGGCGGTGCCACGCCCGAAATGGAGGTCGAGGTCGATCCGGCTCGCCTCCAGGCGCTTGGCCTGACCGTCGCCGACGTCTCGACGGCGCTCGGCTCCGCCAACAGCGTCGCGGCGGTCGGCCGTATCGAAGACCGACATCGTCTCTACCTAGCACTGGTCGACGACAAGCTCGCCACCGAGGCCGACATCGCCGCGATCCCCGTGAAGGCGGGCACGACCAGTGGAGCCGGCGTCGCCACGCTGGGGCAGGTCGCGACGATCCGCCGCGCGCCCGCGCCGGCGTGGACCCGCGTCACCTCGAACGGCACGCAGGCGGTGCTGGTGAACATCCGCCAGACGCCCACCGCCGATGCGGTGAAGCTGGCGAGAGAGGTGCAGGCCCGGCTCGACGGCGCGCACCTGCCGCAGTCCGTCAAGGTCAGCTTCTTCTACGATCAGTCCGAACTGGTGGTCGGCGCGGCCGACGCGGTGCGCGACGCGATCCTGCTCGGCGCGCTGCTGGCCGGCGTGGTGCTGTTCCTGTTCCTGCGATCCTGGCGCCTGATGGTGATCACCGCGACGTTGCTGCCGGCTACGCTGGCGGCGACCTGCCTCGCGCTCGCCGTGGCCCACATGAGCTTCAACATGATGACGCTCGGTGGCATGGCGGCGGCCGTCGGCCTCGTCGTCGACGACGCGGTGGTGATGCTGGAGCATCTCATGCGCCGCCTGCAGGAAGCCGAGGGCGAAGAGACGCGTCCCTCGATGTTGGCCGCCGCGCGCGAGATGGCGCGCCCGCTGTTCGGATCGACCATGGCGACGATCGTGGTATTCCTGCCGCTCGCCTTCATCTCGGGCGTGACGGGCGGCTTCTTCAAGGCGCTGGCGGTGACGATGGTGGCGGCGCTGGGCGTCTCGCTGCTCTACGCGCGCTACGTCCTGCCGCTGGTCGCGGATCGCTGGCTGACGTTGAAGGACGCGGAGGCCGCCGACAAGGCCGAGCGGATGACCAGCGCCGTCGCCAATCGCTACGAGCGGCTCGGTGCGTGGGCGCTTGCACGCCCGGCGCTGTTGGCGGCGATCGTCGCCGTGCTGCTGATCGCGGTCGGCGGCTTCGCGTGGACGCGCATCCAGTCAGGCTTCATGCCGGCGATGGATGAGGGCGGCTTCATCCTCGACTACAAGGCGAAGTCCGGCGCGGCGCTGTCCGACACCGATCGCCTGCTCCGTCAGGTCGAGACGATCATCCGGCAGACGCCCGAGGTCGCGAGTTATTCGCGCCGCACCGGCGTCCAGCTCGGCGGGGGACTGACCGAGGCGGACGAGGGTGATTTCTTCATCCGCCTCAAGGGCGGCAGCCGCCGCCCGATCGACGAGGTGATGAGCGAGATCCGCGGCAAGGTTGAGAACCAGGTTCCGGGCCTCGAGATAGAAACCGCGCAGTTGATGGAAGACCTGATCGGCGATCTCACCGCCGTGCCGCAGCCGATCGAGGTCAAGCTGTTTGGCGACGACGATGCGGAGCTGGTGGATTCGGCCAAGAAGGTCGCCGATGCGATCGGCAAGATCGACGGCGTCGTCGAGGTGGTCGATGGCCTGCGCGTCGCGGGCGATGCCATCGACATCCACGTCGATCGATCGGCCGCCGCCATGGCCGGCCTCGATCCCGATGCTGTCGCCAAGCAGGTCGAGGCGCAGGTCGGTGGCACGGTGGCGACCTCGATCCTTTCGGGCGAGCAGGTGATCGACGTGCGCGTGCGTCTGCCGCAGGATCTGCGCAGCCGGACAGATGCGCTGGGTGCACTGCTGCTGCGCGCGCCCGACGGCCGCACAGCGAGCCTCGGCTCGATCGCGAAGATCAGCATCGCGGCGGGCCAGCGGCAGATCACCCGCGAGGACCTTGCGCCCTTTATCCCCGTCACGGCACGGCTCGAGGGCAAGGATCTCGGCACCGGCATGAAGGAGGTTCGGGCGGCGGTCGACGGCCTGCATCTGCCGGCCACGATCCGCGTCGATTATGGCGGTCTCTACGCCCAGCAGAGGCAGAGTTTCTCCGATCTCACGACGGTGTTCGTCGCCGCGCTGCTGCTCTCCGCGCTGCTGCTCACCCTGCTGTTCGAGCGCTGGGCCTTCACCATCGCCGTGCTCGCCACCGTTCTGTTGTCGATCACGGCGGTGTTCTTCGGCCTCTGGCTGACCGGCACCGAGCTCGACATCTCGGCGATGATGGGTCTCACCATGGTGGTCGGCATGCTCACGGAGCTTGCGATCTTCTTCCTCGCGGAGTTGCCACCGGACGCGCCGGTGACCGCCGCGAGCCTGCTGGAAGCCGGCAGGGCACGGCTTCGCCCGATCCTGATGTCGGCGCTGATCGCCATCCTCACGCTGCTGCCGCTGGCGCTTGGGATCAGCCGGGGCGCGGGGCTTCAGACGCCGCTGGCCACGGCGATCATCGCGGGGTTGGTGATCGGCGCGCCCCTCGTCCTCTGCTTCCTGCCGATGCTGCTGCTCGCCATGGCGGGCCGCAGGGATCGCGCGGGCGAACCGGCACCCCAGCCGGCCTGATCCTTTCACACCCACGGGACAAACGACATGCAGATCCAACACATGCCGAAGGTCGACATGCGCTACTGGTCGGCCATCGCCATGGCCAGCCTGTTCGGGACCAATCTCGGCGATCTCTACGCCCACGACAGCGGGCTGGGTCTGATCGGCGGCGTTCCGGTGCTCGCGGCCTTGGCGGCGCTCGCCTTCCTGATCGAGCGCCGCGATTCCGCGCCGCGCGAGGCCTGGTACTGGCTGCTGATCATCATCATTCGCACAGGCGCAACCAACATCGCCGACTATGGCAAGCACCAGATGCCCTACGTCGTTTTCGGCGCGATCCTGACGATCCTGCTCGTCGGTTTCGTCGCAGTCTCCCTCAAAGCGCATGATCGGGCCGAGCAGATCGCCGAAGAGCGGAGGGGGATGCCCAAGACCGGCGTCGCCTATTGGTGCGCCATGCTGAGCGCAGGTGTGTTCGGCACCTTCTTCGGCGATGTCGCGCAGAAGCTGATCGGGCAGGGCACGGCGTCGATCGTGCTGCTCGCGGCGTTGATCGGTGCGCTGGCGCTGTGGCGCGCACAGGGGGCGAACCGCATCTGGCTCTACTGGCTCACGCTCGCCGTGGCGCGTACCGCCGGCACCGCGATGGGCGATTTTCTCGCGGAGAACGAGGCGCTCGGTATCGGCCTTCCGATCGCGACGCTGATCACCGGCACGATCTTCCTCCTGATCCTGTTCGTCTGGCCGCTTCGGAGGACAGAGGTCAACGCAATGGCAAGCTGATTGATGCCATCGTCGCAGAGCTTCGTACTTCGATCATCGGGCGTGGGTTTCCAGTCGCGCCGTCTGGTCGTGGCCCACGAGGCGCCATCCTTCGGGTGGGGGCGCCGGTTCGAGGCGGGTCCGCTCCACCATTTCTCCAAAGCTTCCAGAAAGCGGGGGTTTTTATTTCGGACGAGCGGGGCGCGGGCGCTGCCACGCATCGCGCTCCGCGAAGATGCGTTGCATCTCGGCCATGTTTTCCGTGCCCCAGGCGCAGAGCGGTTCGAGCGCCTGAGCGAGGCTGCGGCCGAGCGGTGTCAGTGTGTAGTCGACGCGCGGTGGAACCTCCTTGTAGTCGGTCCTGAGCAGTACGCCGTCGGCATCCAGTTCCTTCAACTGCTGGATCAGTACCTTGTCGCTGACGTCGCGCACAGCGCGCTTCAGTTCGCCGTAGCGGTTGGGGCCGCGCAGCAGGAAATACAGGATCAGCGGCTTCCACTTGCCGGAGATGATGCGCAGCGTCGCATCGAGTCCGCAGGTGAAGGCGGGGGCGATCAACGCATCATCGGACGCTTCGCCAGTCTCAGAGAGAGCGCCGGACATTTTCGATACTTACCAAAAGGTGCATACTTGTCCATAGGTGGGCACCTCTCCAGCTAGGCGCAATCCTGACTGGAGGTTTGTATGAAGAGACTGGAAGGCAAGACGGCGATCGTCACCGGCGGCGGCACGGGCATCGGGCTGGCGTCTGCGAGGCGTTTCATCACCGAAGGTGCGTTCGTCTACATCTTCGGGCGCCGGCAGGCTCCGCTCGACGCGGCGCTGGCCGAACTCGGTCCGAATGCTCGCGCGATCGCGGGATCGGTGGCCGATCCGGCCGACCTCGACCGGCTGTTCGATGCGGTGAAGGCGGAGCGCGGGACGCTCGATATCCTGCTCGCCAATGCCGGCACGGGCGCGATCGTGCCGCTGCCGGAGATCACGGCCGAGCATTATGATGCCACCTTCGACGTCAACGTGAAGGGCACGATCTTCACCGTTCAGAAGGGCCTGAAGCTGATGGGTGAGGGCGGATCGATCATCCTCACCGGCTCGACCACCGGGGTGATGGGTACGCCATCGTTCAGCGTCTACAGCGCGTCGAAGGCGGCGGTGCGCAATCTCGCACGGAGCTGGGCGCAGGATCTGCGCGGCACCGGCATCCGCGTCAACGTGCTGTCGCCGGGGCCGACCCTGACCGAGCTCGCGTCCGAAGTGGTCGGTCGCGACGCGATGATCGAGATGGGGGCGGGCACCCCGATCGGCCATGTCGGCGATCCGGCCGAGGTCGCTGCGGTCGTGGCGTTCCTCGCCTCCTCGGACAGCAGCTTCATGACCGGCGGCGAGGTGTTCGCCGACGGCGGGCTCGCGCAGATCTGAGGTTTGCCGGACAGCGCCGGCCGGGTCTGAACCCGGCCGGTGCTGTCTGCATCAGAAGCGGAAGCCCACCGTTCCCGTCCAGGTGCGCGGATCGCCGTAATAGACCGTCTGGATGTTGCCGACCGACGAGAATTCCTGCGCGTCGGTCTTGTAGATGGTGTTGGCCGCGTTCTTCACGCCGCCCTGCACGTACCAGTGGCCGTTCGGCGCATCGTAGCGGACATAGGCGTTGAACAGCCAGTAGCCGTTCTCGTAGAGGCCCGGCCGGTTGTCGACCGACAGCCACTGCTTGTCCACGAAGCGGGCGTCGCCACCCACCGTGATCGTGCCGGCGCCGTTCAGATCGAACGCATAGTCGCTGCCGAGGCTGGCGGAGAGCGGCGGCGCGAAGGCGGGCTTGCAGGTGATGTGGGCGCCGGTCGGATTGCAGGAGAAAGCGGGCGCCCGGCGCGCGTCGTCGAAGCGCAGATATTTGGCGTTGAGGTAGCCGACGTCGGCGCGGATCGACCAGCCCTTGGTCGGCCGGATGGCCAATTCGGTCTCGATGCCCCAGATGCGCAGCTTGCCGGCGTTGACCACCGGGAAGGAGCCGCCCGCGACACCGGTCGTGCCGCCGCCGACGCGCGCCTGGAAATCCTTGTAGTCGCTGTAGAAGACGTCGCCCGACAGGCTGACGCGGCCGCCGAGGAAGCTGCCCTTGGCACCGGCCTCGTAGGTCCACACCGTCTCGGGCTTGAAATAGGGGACGATGACGGTCTGGCCGTCGATCACCTGGGTCACGTCGCCCAGCCCGTTGACGCGGCCATTGAACCCGCCCGACTTGAAGCCGCGCGAGGCCGACGCATAGAGCAGCGTATCGCGCGTCGGCTTGTAGGAGAGCGTGAAGCTCGGCGTCCAGGCGTGGAAATTCACGTGGTCGAGATCGTCGTACGGGGCCGGCAGCGAACCGGGGAAGTCGAACGGCGCGCTGGTGATCGTGCCGCCGAGCAGCGGGTTGCCCAGCACCGTATAGGTCGAGCGGACGTAATGCTTGCGCTCGCTGGTGTAGCGGATGCCCGCCGTCGCCGAGAGCTTGTCGGTGAAATCATAGGTCATCTGACCGAAGGCGGCGTAGCTCTTGGTCGTCTGGAAGTCGGTGATGTAGCGCTGGAATGTCGCCGGCGTACCCAGCACCGTTAGATAGTCGTCGTCGTAGGACACCTGGTTCGAGCTGATATGCTCGTTCAGGTAATAGAGGCCGGCGACGCCCTTCAGCGGGCCGTGATCGTATTTGAGCTGCACCTCCTGGCTGATCTGCCGCTGGCGCACGCCGACATAGGCGTCGGCGAGCTGGAGCTGGGTCGCGTCGAAATCGAGCCAGTAATTGGGCTTCAGCTTGCGATAGGCGCTGATCGAGGTGAGCGTGAAGGCATCGTTCAGCTCCACGTTCGCGGTGAAGGCGACGCCATAATGGTGGAGCGTCTGGTCCTGCCCCGGCTGGAGGCTGGTCGATGCCTTGTAGTCGTAGGCGCCGTAGGGATAAGCGGGCGAGATCACCTGCTGCGCGCCGGTGACGAGATCGACGTTGGTGAGCGGTGCGGTGGCATAGCCGAGCGTCGGCCTTGTGTGCTGGCGGGTGTAATCGCCCTCCAGCGTCAGCTCCACCCTGTCGCTCGCCTTGTAGCGCAGAATGGCGCGGCCGGCCTGGGTGTTGCGGTCGTTATAGTGGCGCCCGGTGAGCGGATCCTCCACCGTGCCGTCGCGCCGGTCGTAGACGCCGGCGAGGCTGAGCGCGAGCTTGTCGGTGACGAGCGGGATGGTGACGTAGCCGTTGGCGAGCTTCTGGTTGTACGATCCGTAGGTGAAGTTGCCGCTGGCGTGGAAGTCTTCGAGATCCGGCTTCTTCGAGATGATGTTGACCGCGCCGCCGATCGTGTTCTTGCCGTAGAGCGTGCCCTGCGGACCGCGCAGCACCTCGATATGATCGACGTCGAACAGGTTGAACAGGGCGCCCTGGATGCGACTGATGTAGACGCCGTCGACATAGATGCCGACCGCCGGATCGAAAGTCTGCAGCGCGTCCGGCTGACCGATGCCGCGGATGAAGATGTTGGCGTTGCTGGTCGATCCGCGACCCTGCACCAGATTCACGTTGGGCGCGGTGCCCTGGATGCCGGAAAGATCGATTGCCTGCGCCTTGGCCAGCTGATCGGCGGTGTAGGCGGTGACCGCGATCGGCACGTCGATCAGCTTCTCCGCGCGGCGCCTTGCCACGACGACGATCTCGTTGCCGCTCGGCTGCTCCGCCGCGGGCGAGGCCGGGCCGGCGGGTGCGTCCTGCTGGGCGAGTGCCGGCGCCGTCGCCAGCAGGGCGGTGCCGAGCGCGAGACGAGTCCGTAGAGCGGCGATGCTGCGAGCCATCGAAAGCGTTCCTTCTCCTGAACCGGGCCTCCTCCTGCACTGGGGTTGCTCCGGCGTCTCATGTCTTATACTGAAACCTGAACCGGCTTTCAACTTTGGAAAATCAGCCGGACGCGATATCGAGGCGAGGATGACAGGGCGCAAAGCTGGGCCGAAGGCGCGGCCGGGACCGGTGGAGATGGCGTCGCCTTCGGGCGCCAAGGTGCCGCGCACCGAACGTGGGCGTCGCACGCTGCGCGCGCTGCTGGACGCGGCGGCCGACGAATTCGGGGAACGGGGCTTTCACGACGCTGCGATCGCCAAGATCGCCGAGCGCGCCGGCACCGCGATCGGCAGCTTCTACACCTATTTCGATTCCAAGGAGGCGATCTTCCGCGCGCTGGTGCAGGACATGAGCCTGCAGGTGAAGGAGCATGTCGTGCCCCACATCCTGCGCGAGCCGGATCGCCTGTCCGGCGAGCGTGCGGGCATCGAGGCGTTCCTGGGCTTCGTGCGGCACCACAAGGCGCTCTACACGATCATCGATCAGGCCCGCTTCGTCGCGGCGGACGCGCATCACGACCATTATCAGGGCATCGCCGACGGCTATCGCGCCAGTCTCGACCAGGCGGTGGCGAGGGGGGAGATCCAGCCCGGCGACAACGAGGTGCGCGCCTGGGCGATCATGGGCATGAACGTGTTCCTCGGCCTGCGCTACGGCGTGCTCACCGACGACGGCGATCCGAAGGACATTTCCGCGACCGCGACCGATCTGATCGCCAACGGCCTTTCGATGCGCGGCGCTGACTAGCCCGGATATCGGGGTTGCGATCGGGGCGGCATGTCGGCAAAGCGCCGGCCTCGCGCTTCGGGAGCCATCAGCACGTGAACAGCCGATCCCTCGGCCTCGACTTCGGCACGACCAACAGCGTCGTCGCGCTTGGCGGGGATGGCGCATCGGAACTGGTGCCGTTCGCGGCGCCCGGCGGCACGCAGCCGGTGTTCCGTTCGGCGCTCTGCTTCTGGCACGATGACGAAGTGAAAGGCGGGCTGGCGAACGAGGCCGGTCCCTGGGCGATCTCCGAATATCTCGAATATCCCGAGGACAGCCGCTTTCTGCAATCGTTCAAGACGGTCGCCGCCAGCCGCACGTTCGAGACGGCGAGCGTGTTCGAGAAGCGTTTCCGCTTCGAGGAACTGGGCCGGCTGTTCCTCGATCGGCTGGTCGGCCACACGGGTCGCCGTCTCGACGATCGGCCTTCGCGGATCGTCGTGGGCCGGCCCGTCGAATATGCGGGCGGGCGACCGGATCCGGCTCTGGCGCGCGAACGCTATGACGCGATGTTCGTCGGTTTCGGCGCCGAGATCCACTATGTCTACGAACCGCTCGGCGCGGCCTACAGCTATGCCGCGAGGCTGACCGAGCCGGCCACCATTCTCGTCGCGGATTTCGGCGGCGGCACCAGCGACTTTTCGGTCGTCCGGGTGGTGGCGGCTGGCGAGGCGCCGCGCTGCGTGCCGCTAGGCCATGCGGGCATCGGCATCGCGGGGGACCGGCTGGATTACCGCATCCTTGATCGGCTGGTGCTGCCGATGCTCGGCAAGGGCGGGCAATACCGGTCGTTCGACAAGGTGCTGGAAATTCCGCGCAGCTGGTTCTCCGATTTCGCCGACTGGTCGCGCCTCGCACTGATGCGCAACCCGAAGACGATCGCCGAGCTGGAACGGCTACGCCGCAGCGCGATCGACGGCGATGCCATCGCCCGGATGATCGCGATCATCGAGCATGAGCAGGGCTATCCGCTCTACGAGGCGGTGGGCAGGGCCAAGCGCGCGCTGTCCGAAGCGGATGCCACGACCTTCCGCTTCGACGGTGGCGGCCTCAGCCTGGAAACCGAGATCAGTCGGGGGGACTTCGAAGGCTGGATCGCCGAGGACGTCGCCGCGATCGAGCGGACGGTGGATCAGGCGCTCGACGCGGCCGGCCTCGAATCATCGGCGATCGACCGGATATTCCTGACCGGAGGCACCTCGCTCGTTCCCCGCATCCGGCGCATCTTCACCGACCGCTTTGGCGAGGAGCGGATCGAGACCGGCGGGGAACTGACGTCGATCGCGCATGGCCTCGCGCTGATCGGCCTCGAGGACGATGTGGCGGCCTGGGCTGCCTAGCGTTTGTCCTGCCCGTCGTCCGGCCGCAGCGAGGGCATGGCGCCTTCCACCCAGTCAGCCAGCGCCTCGACCAGCCTCGCGGCCTCCTCGCCATGGGCTGTCAGCGTATATTCGACGTGCGGCGGCACGACCGGATAGCTTTTGCGCACGAGCAGGCCGTCGCATTCGAGCTGCTGGAGCGTTTGCGCCAGCATCCGCTCGCTGACTCCGCTGACCTTGCGGCGCAGCTCGCTGAAACGATGGGTGCCCGAACGCAGCGCGATCAGGCTGAGCACGCCCCAGCTGCTCGTCATGTGCCGTAGCACGACGCGCGAGGGGCAATCGGGCGCGAAGACATCGCCGCGTGCCATGCGATCGGCCAGCCCGTTCGATGTCTGCTTCAGCATATTGTCACTTACCAATCTGTGCGTACTTACGAATAGTGAGTTAGGCAAATAGATGGGCGGCTTCAACCACCGAAGGAGCTTCCCATGTTTGCCGTCACCGGTGCTTCCGGCCAACTCGGCCGCCTCGTTCTCGATGCCCTGATCGAGAGGATCGACGCCCGTCAGATCGTCGCGCTGGTCCGCGATCCGGCGAAGATGGTGGACTATGCGGATCGGGGCGTGGTCGTGCGTCGCTTCGATTATGCCGATCCCGCCTCGCTTGTACCGGCGCTCGACGGCGTGGATCGCCTGCTGCTCATTTCGGGCAACGAACTCGGCCAGCGGGTGCCGCAGCATCGCGGCGTGATCGAGGCCGCGAAGGCCGCTGGGATCGGCTTTCTCGCCTACACGAGCATCCTGCATGCCGACACCAGCCCGATCGGCCTCGCCGGCGAGCATCGCGAGACCGAGGCGCTGATCGCGGCGAGCGGGCTCAGCCACGCCTTGCTGCGCAACGGCTGGTACAATGAGAATTACACGGCCGGTGCCGTTCCGGCGGTAGAGCATGGCGCGGTGCTCGGAAGCTCCGGCACCGGGCGAATCTCGGCCGCGGCGCGCGCCGATTATGCCGCAGCGGCAGCGGCGATCCTGATCGCTGGAAGTGCGGGCGTCTTCGAGCTTGCCGGCGACGATGCCTTCACCCTGTCCGACTTCGCGGGCTTCCTCGCCGACGCGAGCGGCAAGCCGGTCGTCTATCGTGACATGCTGGAGGCCGATTACCGGGCCGCGCTGGAGCAGGTGGGGCTTCCTGCGCCGCTTGCCGCGATGCTTGCGGACAGCAGCGCGCAGGCGTCCACCGATACGCTGTTCGACGACGGTGGTGTGCTGGGTCGGCTGATCGGCCGACCGACCCTGCCGATGAAGGTGAGCGTCGCGGCGGCGCTCGGCTGACGGCGCGACCTCGGTTTCGTGCGCGTCTCGGCGGCGCGCACGTCGACCGGACGCGAACTCACACGTCCGTCCGGGCGTAGCGCATCGGTGGCATGCCGACATGACGGGTGAAAGCCGTGCTGAACGCGCTCGCCGATCCGTACCCCACGCTGGCGGCGATGCGATCGATCGCCAGCTCGCGCCGGCGCAGCAATCGTTTGGCGAGCGCCATGCGCCAGGACAGCAGATATTCCATCGGTGGCAGCCCGACGATCCGGCTGAATCGGGCGAAGAAGGCCGAGCGCGACATCGCGGCTTCGGCGGCGAGATCGGCGATGGTCCAGCCGTGCGCCGGGCGCGCGTGCATGGCGCGCAGCGCAGCGACGAGGCGCGCGTCGGCCAATCCGCGAGAGAGGCTGGGGACGGCGGCGATGTCCGTCCCGCAGCGCAGCGCCTCGATCAGCAGGACTTCGAGCAGGCGTTCGAGGACCATTTCGCGCGCCGGGCGGGAATGCCGGGTTTCGTCATCGACAAGCTGGAGCAGTTGGGCCAGCCGCGGCACGCCTCGCGCGATCACCATTGACGGCAGCAGCGAGACGAGCAGGGCGGCGTCGGGCGATGCGAAGCTGCACAGGCCGACCTGCATACGCAGGTTGACCGGATCGTCCGCGCGGCCGACCCGGAAGCGGCCCTCGCCAAGTTCCGTCGGCATCATGTCGATCCCGTGCGGCGGCGGATCGATGCTCTCGATCACCTGGTCGTTGGCGGATGGCGACAAGACGAAATCGCCGGCACGCACCACGAAGGGAGGCTGTTCGGTCGATATGACCCGACATTCGCCTTCCAGCACCGCGAAATAGACGGGCTT
Organism: Sphingomonas oryzagri; assembly: GCF_029906645.1. Lineage (NCBI taxonomy): Bacteria > Pseudomonadati > Pseudomonadota > Alphaproteobacteria > Sphingomonadales > Sphingomonadaceae > Sphingomonas > Sphingomonas oryzagri. The sequence goes on along the minus strand of NZ_JARYGZ010000001.1, from coordinate 1,804,339 downwards.
CCCCTCCACGTTGCGGTCGATACGCCAGCGCCCGGTATATTCGACGAGCTTGGAGAAGCTAGCCGACGGCTGGAGGAGAGTGACGATCTCGGCCAGCGGATCGACGGTCATGGCAGGACTTTCGCGAAAGGATTTCGGATTTCGGGCTATAGAAGGTCTTGCTTACGGCCGCCATCTTCCGATCGTCATCGACAATTTCGGAGAATGGCATGCCTACCGTCCTCATTACCGGCTGCTCGTCCGGCTTCGGCCTCGAAACCGCGAAGCTCTTCGTCGAAAGGGGCTGGACCGTGATCGCCACGATGCGCAAGCCCGGTGCCGACATCCTCCCGCCTGCGGATAATCTGACCATCCTGCCGCTCGACGTCACCGATCCGGCCAGTATCGCGAGCGCGATGGACAAGGCCGGCGATATCGACGTGCTGGTCAACAATGCGGGGTTCGGCGCAGCCGTGCCGATCGAACTGATCGAGCCGGATACGGCGCGCCAGCTGTTCGAGACCAACACGCTGGGTACACTGGCGATGCTCCAGGCGGTGCTGCCCAAATTCCGTGAGCGGCGCGCCGGCACGATCATCAATGTGACCTCTACGGCGACGCTCAAGCCGCTGCCGCTGGTCAGCGTCTACCGCGCGAGCAAGGCGGCGGTGAACGCGCTCACCGAGAGCCTTGCGGTGGAGATGGAGCCGTTCGGCGTGCGCGTGCACATCGTGCTGCCCGGCCGTTCGCCGGAGACGAGCTTCGGGAACAATGCGATGCCGCACCTGCGCGGGCTCGACAATGCCGACTACAAGCCGTTGATCGAGGGTATGATCGCCAATTTCCGTGATGGCGGCGGGCCGGTCACGCACGCGATCGACGTGGCGGAGGCTGTCTGGCGGGCGGCGACCGATCCCGCCGCGCCGCTCAGGATCCCGGCCGGCGAGGACGCGGTGCAGTGGATGGCCGAAGCGGGCTGATCGCGCATCACGCGCTTTCGCGGACCGTCTCCATCGCGACGTAGGTGGATGTGCTGGCGACGTGGGGCAGGCTCGATATGCGTTCGCCCAGCACGCGGCGATAGTCGCGGATGTTGGCGGTGCGCACCTTGAGCAGATAGTCGAAGCTGCTCGCGATCATGTGACATTCCTCGATCTCGGGCACGCGCAGCACGGCGGCGTTGAATTCGCCCAGCGCCTTCTCGCGCGTGTCCGACAGCTTCACCTCCGCGAAGGCGACATGATCGAGGCCGAGCCGCGCCGGATCGACGATCGCGCGAAATCCCCGGATTACACCGCCCTCCATCAGCCGCTTCAACCGCATCTGTGTCGGCGTCTTGGACAGGCCGATGCGATCGGCGAGATCGGTGACGGTCATCCGTCCGTCGGCGCGGAGCGCGGAGACGATCTTGCGGTCGAACTCGTCCAAATCACTGGTCATGTGCATATTCCGGATCGAATGATCGCCTTGGAAGGCTATTTATAGGAAAACAGCGTATCCTGTGCCCTTCAACAAGGCAAATTTCCGCCTAGAGATCGGCTATATAAGCGGGCATGACCAAGCCCTTCTCCTTTGCCGCCTTCGCGCCCGCTGTCAGCCAGTCCACGCCGCTGCGCGCCGCGATCACTGCCGCCTATCGCCGGCCCGAGGCCGAGGCGATGGCGCCGCTGATCGAGGCGGCGGCGCTGGAACCTGCCACGGGGCAGGCGGTCGCGGCGACGGCGCGCCAGCTGGTCGAGGGATTGCGGACCAACCAGCAGGCGAGCGGTGTCGCCGCTCTGGTGCAGGAGTTCGCGCTCTCCAGCCGCGAGGGTGTGGCGTTGATGTGCCTCGCCGAGGCATTGCTGCGCATCCCCGACAACGCCACTCGCGACGCGCTGATCCACGACAAGATCGCGCCCGGCGAGTGGAAGGCGCATCTCGGCGGCGAGCGCTCGCTGTTCGTCAATGCGGCGACCTGGGGGCTGGTGGTCACCGGCAAGCTCACGTCGAGCGTCAACGAGGCGGGGCTTGGCGCGGCGCTCACGCGCCTCCTCCATCGCTGCGGCGAGCCGGTGATCCGCAAGGGCGTCGAACTGGCGATGCGGATGATGGGCGAGCAGTTCGTCACCGGCGAGACGATTGCCGAGGCGCTGCGCCGGGCCAAGGTGATGGAGGCCAAGGGCTTCGCCTACAGCTACGACATGCTGGGCGAGGCGGCGATGACGGCGGCGGATGCCGATCGTTATTATCGCGATTACGAGGCGGCGATCCACGCGATCGGCAAGGCGTCGGCGGGGCGCGGCATCGTCGCGGGGCCGGGCATCTCGATCAAGCTCTCGGCGCTGCACCCGCGCTATGCCCGCGCCAAGGTGGAGCGGATGATGGGTGAGTTGCTGCCGCGCGTGAAGGCGCTGGCGGCGCTGGCGAAGAGCTACGACATCGGCCTCAACATCGATGCGGAGGAGGCCGATCGGCTGGAGATCTCGCTCGATCTGCTGGAGAGCCTGGCGCTCGATCCCGATCTGGCAGGGTGGAACGGCATCGGCTTCGTGGTGCAGGCCTATGGCAAGCGCTGCCCGTTCGTGATCGACTGGATCGTCGACCTCGCCAAGCGCGCGAACCGGCGGATCATGGTGCGGCTCGTCAAGGGCGCCTATTGGGATGCCGAGATCAAGCGTGCGCAGGTGGACGGGTTGCCGGGCTTCCCGGTCTATACGCGCAAGATCCACACCGACATCGCCTATGTCGCCTGCGCGCGGAAGCTGCTGGCGGCGCGTAGCCATGTTTTCCCGCAGTTCGCGACGCACAATGCGCAGACGCTGGCGACGATCTACGAGCTGGCCGGCAAGGATTTCGCGCAGGGCGATTACGAGTTCCAGTGCCTGCACGGCATGGGCGAGCCGCTTTATGCGCAGGTCGTCGGCGCCTCGAAGCTGGGTCGCCCGTGCCGCATCTATGCGCCGGTCGGCACGCACGAGACGCTGTTGGCCTATCTGGTGCGGCGCCTGCTGGAAAATGGCGCCAACTCCTCGTTCGTGAACCGGATGGCCGACGATGCGGTGTCGGTGGAGGAATTGATCGCCGATCCGGTGACGGTGGTGCGCGCCATGCCCGAGCCGGGCGCGCCGCACCCGCAGATCGCTCTGCCCGGCGATCTCTATCCGAACCGCCGCAACTCGGCCGGCCTGGACCTCAGCGATGAGACCGTGCTGTCGGCCGTCGATGCGGCCTTGGCGGAAGGTGCGCAGCAAAGCTGGGCGGCGGTGGCCGCCGGGGCGTCGGGCGCGTCACGCAATGTGTTGAACCCGGCCGATCAGCGCGATGTCGTTGGTACGGTTACCGAGGCGAATACGGACGAGGCGGTCGCGGCGGTGTCGCGCGCGGCGGCATCGGGTTGGTCGGATACTTCGCCCGCCGACCGCGCCGCCATGCTGGAGCGCGCCGCCGATCTGCTGCAGGATCGGATGCCGGTGCTGCTCGGCCTGATCATGCGCGAGGCGGGCAAATCGATGCCCAACGCGATCGGCGAAGTGCGCGAGGCGATCGACTTCCTGCGCTATTATGCCGTGCAGGGCCGCGCACTGCTGCCCGATCACCGCCCGCTCGGGCCGGTCGCGGCGATCAGCCCGTGGAACTTCCCGCTGGCGATCTTCACCGGGCAGGTTGCGGCTGCTTTGGTCGTGGGCAACCCCGTGCTGGCCAAGCCCGCCGAGGAGACGCCGCTGATCGCTGCCGAGGCCGTCCGCATCCTCCACGAAGCGGGCGTGCCGGAGGATGCGCTGCAGCTCGTCACCGGTGATGGTCGTATCGGTGCGGCGCTGGTCGGCGCGCCCGAGGTGGCCGCCGTAATGTTCACCGGATCGACCGAAGTCGCGCGGCTGATCCAGCGCACGCTGTCTGGCCGCCTCTCGCCCGAGGGCCGGCCGATCCCGCTGATCGCCGAGACGGGCGGCCAGAACGCGATGATCGTCGACAGCTCGGCGCTGACCGAACAGGTCGTCGCCGACGTGATCGCTTCGGCCTTTGACAGTGCGGGCCAGCGCTGCTCGGCGCTGCGCGTGCTGTGCGTGCAGGACGAGGCGGCGGATCGCACGCTCGCCATGCTCAAGGGCGCGCTGGCGGAACTGTCCGTGCGGCCTACCGATCGTCTCGCCGCGGATGTCGGCCCGGTGATCACAGCGGAGGCACGCGACGGCATCGAGAGCCATGTCGAGCGCATGAAGGCGCGTGGCCTGCGCGTCGAACGCCTGCCGCTGGGCACCGAGACCACGCACGGTACCTTCGTCGCGCCGACGATCATCGAGATCGCCGACATCGCGCAGATCGAGCGCGAGGTGTTCGGGCCGGTGCTGCATGTGCTGCGCTACAAGCGGAGCGATCTCGACGCGCTGATCGGCGCGATCAACGCCACCGGCTACGGCCTCACCTTCGGCGTGCAGACCCGGCTGGACGGTATGATCGATTATGTGACGAGCCGGATCGGGGCGGGCAATCTCTACGTCAATCGCAACATGATCGGCGCGGTGGTGGGCGTGCAGCCGTTCGGCGGGCATGGCCTTTCCGGCACCGGCCCCAAGGCGGGCGGGCCGCTCTATCTCGGGCGGCTGGTGACGGGGCCGGCGGTGACGGTGGCGGACGCGCGGCCGATCGGTGGCGCGCTCGGCGATTTCGCGCGCTGGCTCGATGGCAAGGGCGAGGCCGAAGCGGCCGACGCGGCGCGTCGTTATGGCGAGGAGACGGCGGTCGGCGAGATGCTGACGCTGCCGGGGCCGGTGGGCGAGGATAATCGCTATGCGCTGCATCCGCGTGGCGCGGTGCTGCTCAAGCCCGTGACCAAGGCGGGGCTGTTCGACCAGCTTGCCGCCGTTCTGGCGACCGGCAACGATGCGATGATCGAAGCGACCGCCGATGTCACCGATGCGCTGGACAGCCTGCCGGCGAGCGTCACGGCGCGGATCGTGACGAAGCGCCGCGCGGCGGCCGGCGCGCTGGTGGAGGGCGAGGCCGGGCAGGTTTCGGCCGCGCTCGCCGCGCTGGCCGATGCGCCGGGGCCGCTGGTACTCACCCAGTCCGCGTCGCGCGGTGCGCGCGGGACGTATCGGGTCGACTGGCTGGTGCACGAGGTGGCGGCATCGACCAACACCACGGCATCGGGCGGCAATGCGACGCTGATGGCGATCGCCTGAGAGAGCTAGACGCCGGGCCGAGGCGCGATCGCGGGAATCTTCGTCACCGATTCCGCGATCGCCCCGCGCACGGCCGCGAGGTGGCGGAGGTTGTCGGCGGCGCCGGCCCCGTCGATCATCGGGTTGTAGTCGCGCGGGCGTACGCCTTGTCCGTCGAGCACCGCGAACCAGCTGGCATCGCGGAACAGCTCGTCGGTGGAGAGCATGATCCGGCCGGACTGCTCGAACGCGCCAATCTTGCGGGCGAGCGTGTCCGGGATCTCCATCGCCTGCCGCTCCAGCCACATCGGCTCTGTGCGGCCGGTGGTTCGGTGGTAATGGAGGATCAGGAAGTCGCGGACGTCCTCCATTTCCTGGCCGAAGACGCGGTTATACTGGTCCGCCAGCAGGGCCGAGCAGTCGCGCGCCGGGAAGAGCGCGAGCAGCTTGGCGATGCCGCTCTGGATCAGGTGGATGCTGGTGGATTCGAGCGGTTCGAGGAAGCCGCTCGACAGGCCGATCGCGACGACGTTGCCGATCCAGGGGCGTTTGCGCGCTCCCGGCGCGAAGCGGATCAGGCGCGGCTCGGCTGTCGGCGGGCCATCCATCCCGGCGATCAGCGAGGCGCGGGCTTCGTCGTCGCCCTGAAAGCGGCTGGAATAGACATAGCCGTTGCCGACCCGGTGCTGCAGCGGGATGCGCCAACGCCAACCCGCCTCGGCGGCGGTGGCGCGGGTGTAGGCCGTCACTTGCGTCTCGGCCGCGCTAGGCGCCGCCCAGGCGCGGTCGCAGGGGAGCCAGTGGCTCCAGTCGTCGAAGCCCGATCCCATCGCCTCCTCGATCAGCAGGCCGCGCAGGCCCGAGCAGTCGATGAAGAGATCGCCCGCCACCTCGGCGCCGGTATCGGTGGCGAGTGCGGTGACGAAGCCGCTGTCCGGCGCGCGATCGATGCGGCTGACCTTGCCCTCGATCCGCGTGACGCCGGCTTTCTCCGCGAGGCCGCGCAGGTAACGGGCGTAGAGGCCGGCGTCGAAATGATAGGCGTAGCCGAGCGTCGAGAGCAGCGAGCGGGGATCGCCCACCGGCCGCGTGAAGCGCCCGGCGCGGGCGATTCGGGCCGTCAGGGAATAGGCTTCGCTCGGCGTCGTGTCACCGTCGAGCCGCCCGCGGATCAGGCGGTGGAGGAACATTACCCCGTCGCCGGGCGGGCCGTAGGTGCCGAAGGGGTGCAGGTAGGAACTACCCGGCCCGTTCCAGCCGACGAACTCGATGCCGAGCTTCACCGTCGCCCTGGTCTCGGCCATGAACGCGGCTTCGTCGAGACCGACGATCTGGTTGAACCAGTGGATCGTCGGGATCGTCGCTTCGCCAACGCCGATCGTGCCGATCGCATCGGATTCGATCAGGGTGATCGCGATCTGTTGTCCCGCCAGCGCGCGGGAGAGCGCGGCGGCAGTCATCCAGCCGGCGGTGCCGCCGCCGAGGATGACGATGCGGCGGATGCGGGTGTCGCTCATGGCGCTTTCCTAAAGGGCGCGCGGTGCGGGGTCGAGGCTCAAGCCGCCGGGCAGGCGGCGCCGGGGATCGCCGCCGGGCGCTTGAGCGCGAGGTAGACCGTGCTCCAGAGCTGCGCCGCGTTGGATTCGTCGGCATCGCCGCCGCTCGCGCCGAATGCCTCGACGCGGTAACGGCCACCGGCATAGCGCCACGACCAGAGTTCCGAGCTTTGCACGCTGCGCGTCGCCTCGATGCCGTCCCACAGGCAGGATTGCGCGATGGCGAGCGAGCGGCGGGTCGCGGCCGGAAGGTCGGTCCGTTCGAGCTGGCGGGCGAGGCCGGCGGCGGCGAGCGCCTGCTGCCAGCTCCAGATCACGGTGCCGTGATAGGCGTTGGCGCCGAATTTCTCCTGCAGCGCGGGCGACGCGAAAGCGGGGTTGGCGACGAGCAGCCCGGCGCCGGTGCGCAGGCCGGCCGGGAAGGGGCGGGTGAAGAGTTGGGCGGTGCCGTCCAGCTCGGCGGCCGAGGGATGGCCGAAGAGCAGGGCGAACCCCTCGTCGCTGTTCTGGATCGGGATCGCGCGACCCTCGGCATCGAGCGAGAGCGCACGGAAACGCACCGGCGTGGAGCCGATCGCGCGGAGGGCGGGGCTGGCCGGGACGCCAGCCTTCGCAGCATAGGCGGTGATCGCCTGCTTCGCCTCTGCGGACGGGATAGTGGCGTCGAACATCGCCGGCGCCTTGTCGCGCCACACCGTCGCGATGGTGGCGAGACGAGCAAGCAGCGCCGCGTCGTCGCCCTTGAGATAGGGTTTCAGCAGGCCGCTCGCGTTCAGCCGCTCTGCCGCTTCCAGTGCGGCGGGGACGAGGATGGCGTTGACGTCGTAAGGGATCCGCCCGCCGCCCAATCCATCGTTGCTGTCGCGCCATTCGCCGACCGGGACGCCGGGATGGAGAGCGATCAGGTTGCTGGTTGTCGGCGCCTTGGCGAAGGGTTCGGCCTGCCCGACGATATAGCGGATGTTGCGCATCAGCGCGGCACCGGCATCGCGATCGGCGAGGAAGGCGGCCGCACGGGATTTCCCGCGCGGATCGTCGAGCAGCCAGGCCTGCGCCACCGGCGCGAGCATGAAGTCGCTGTCGATCATCTTGTAGTCGTAGACCGGCGCATCGGACGAGGTGCCGTCGGTCTTGCGGTGATCGAGGATGGCGAACTCGCCGATATCCTCCTCATGCGCGACCTGGCCCTGCGGCGACAGGCGCTCCAGCACCGAGCGGATGCCCGTCTCCACTGCCGCCGGCTGGAGCGCCGGCATCAGCAGGCGGACGGACATCAGCGTATCGCGGCCGAAATAGGTGTCGAAGCGCCACGACCCGGCGAGATACTTCTCGCGATAGCTGAGGAAGGTGAGGGCGCGCCGCGCGGCAGGATCTGCATTGGCCTGCGCGTCGAGCAGGTCGGGGCCGGAAACCGGCGTCAGCGGCGTCTCTCCGGTCAGCGCGGTGATAGCGAGGCGGATCGTACCATCGGCGCCGGCCGTGATCGCCTGACCGTCGATCCGCCCGCCGACGACGCGCACCGCCAGCCGATAGCCCGGTGCTCCATCGAGGCGGTCACGGCCCCAGGCGATCGTGTCACCCTGTGCCTTGGGCGCGGTCAGCACCGCGGCGGGCGCGGTGCCGAGCGCCTGATAGTCGCGCAGAACGCGAATGCTCGACAGCACCGCCTGCCTGGCGACCAGTCGCGGCGCCTTGATCGCGATGTCGAAGGTGACGCCGTGGAGCGGGCGGCCCTTCGCATCCGGCATCGTCACCGGTCGGGCGGGCGCCGCCATTGTCCAGTTCGCACCCTGCGCAAGCGTGTCGAACCACAGGCCGACGCCGCTATTGCCCGCCGGGAAGGCGACGATCAGGCGCGGTTTGTCGCCCGATCGCAGCACGATATGCGCCGAAACCGGCCCCTGGCGCACGAAGCTGTTGAGGTTGAGGCCTTCGCGCTGGGCGAAATCCTGCGGTGCGCCCGCGCCGAGCAGGGCCGTGCCGGCCAGCCCGATGAATGCCGCCCGTCGCCAACTGGAAAGCGCCACCACCGTGCCTCCTCGATCGGGAAAAGAAATGGCGGCCGGCTTGGGACCGACCGCCAGGGAGGAAAGGTTTACAGCTTGATCGTCGCCGAGACCTGCGCGTTGCGGCCGACGATCGCGCGGCCGTAGAAGAAGCCGTTGACGATCGTCTGGGTCTGGCCCTGGCGCGGATTGCCCTCGGTGAAGCCCTTCGCGTTGGTGAGGTTGTCGACGCTGGCGGAGACGTTGATCCGCTCGCTCACGTTCAGGCTCGCGCCCACGGTGAACACCGAATAGCTCGGCAGCGCGATGCCGTTGCCGGAATCGGCGAAGATCTTGCCGATATACTTCCAGCGACCGTAGATTTCGCCCAACCCGTGCGGCAGAATGAAGGACGGCGTGACGGTCAGCAGTTTCTTGGGCGTCCGTTCCGGCGTGTTGCCGCTATACTGCGGCTGGGCGACGCCGTTGAAGCGCAGGTTGCTGAGCTTCGGATCCTGATAGACGCCCTGCACGTCGAGGCTGAAGAAATGGATCGGCCGCCACGTCGCATCCACCTGCACGCCGTTGGTCTCGTTGTTGGCGAGCGCGTTGGCGGCGTTGGTGGGATCGTTCGGATCGACGAACTGGTAGGACTGGTTCTTGAAGATAGTGCGGAAGCCGATCACCGAGGCGCTCAGCCCATGCGCCTGGAAGCGCACGCCGCCTTCGTACAGCGTCAAATCGGTCGGCGCGTGGGTGCCGCCGGTGTCGCCGCCGTTGGTCTGGAAACCACGCGCGCCGCGCGCATAGAGCGAGATGTTGTCGGTCAGCTCGTAGTTGATACCCGCCGTATAGGCCCAGTCGTGATAGGTCGCCTTGGAGTGGGCGTAGGTGCCGTCGAAGGTGCTGCCGACATCCTGGTACAGGCCCGGCGTTCCGGCCGGGACCGGCGCGTTCACGAGGGCGGTGTTGCCGATATCGACGCTGACGTGCTGGTGCTCGTAGCGGGCGCCGAAATCGATGTGCAGCTTGTCGCCGATCTTCATCTCGTCGTTGAAGTAGGCGGAAAGCGAGGTCACCTCGTCCTTAAAGATGCCCTGGCCCCAGTTGCCGTAGTTCACGAGCCCGTTGTTGGTGAGCGAGCCGACCACGCCGCCGCCTGCATCCAGCGCGACGAGATCGTAGACGTGCGAGTTGTTCTGCACGTCGTTCAGCACCGTGGCGACGGCCGACTGATCGTTCCAGCGGCGGACGTTGTAGACCATGCCCCCGACGGTCAGCGAATTGTCGACCGGGCCGAGGTCGTGATCCCACTTGGCGCCGAAATCGCTGCCGAAATCCTTGGTCTTGAGCGTCTGGTGGTTGAGCACGGTCTGCTGGAGCAGGCCGTTGCCGCCGATCGCGGCGAGGCCTGCCGCGTCGGTGGAGGAGATCACCTGCCCGGTGCGCAGATCCTTCAGCCCGTACTGGGTGGCGGTCGGGAACATCGCCTGTGCGACGTTGAAGTAGGTTTCGCTGCTGCCCTGGATCGGCGTCAGGCTGGCGAGCGGCGAAGCGTTCGGATCGACATAATCGGCCGCCGACGTCAGCCCCGCCGTGCCCGCGCCCGAACCGGGGAAGATGCCGTTGAAGTCGTACTTGCCGTCCAGATAGCGGGCGCGGGCGAACAGGCGCAGGCCCTCGCTCACCGGCTTTTCGATGTCGAGGCGATAGACCGACGAGGTGACGTGCACGCCGTTGGACGAGCTGAAGCGGCGCAGCGCGTTGCCGGTATTCGGGCTGTCCGGCACGTCGAAGCTGGCGAAGCTGTTGCCACCGACGTCGTCGGTCTTGAGGTTCAGGCCCGGAATGCTGCTGATCTTGCCGCTCGCCGAAACGGCGAAGGGCATGTCGGCATAATAGGGATTGTGCTGGTCGCCATGCTTCAGCGTCAGCCGGACGAAGCCGCCATCGTCGAACTTCTTCTCCAGCATCCCCTTCACGTTGTAGGCATTGTAGGAGAAGGGGGTGCGGCGCACGCCCTTCTGCGACTGGGCATAGCCGCCGATGCTGAACGCCCAGCCATCCGCGATCGGGGCCGAGAAATAGCCGTCGGCGCGCAGATCGCCATAGGTGGCGCCGGTGAAGCGCACCGAGGCGGTCGGCTTGTCATGGTTGGGCTTGAGCGAGATGAAGTTGATCGTGGCGCCCGCGCCGTTGGGCGCGAGGATGCCCGACGTGCCACCCTCGACCGCTTCCATGCGGTCGATGGTGATGTCGTTCTGGAAGTAGAAGTCGGCGCCGCCGCCGCCGTAGAGGATCGGCATGCCGTCCTCTTCCAGCGTGATGAAGGTCTGCGCGCCGCCGCGCAGGCCGCGCACCGAATAATTGTTGGAAATCGGACCGGCGGTGCCTTCCACGAAGATGCCGGGAACCAGTTCCAGCGTCTCGGCGGTGGAGCGCGGCGCCTTGCGCAGCAGGTCGGCGGAACTGGCCAGCGTGACGTTGGACGAGGAGTTGAACAGCGTGCGCTTGCCCGACGTGTTGCCGGTGACGACGATCTCCTGCAGTCCCTGCGTGTCTGCGACCGGCGGTTCGGCGCCCGGCGGGGTGGTGGTGTCGGGCTGGGCCGGAGCCGCGGCGGACGCGCTCATCGGCGCGGGCGCGGACTGCACGTAGGCGACGTTGGTGAAGCCGCCACGCTGGGCCGGGGCGGATGTCGCCGCGCCGCGCTCGGCGATCACGGCGGTGCGGCCGTCGAAGGAGACGAGGCGCAGGTGGCTCGGCCCGATCAGGCGGCGCAGGCCTTCCTCGACCGTGTAATTGCCCTTCACACCGCCGACCTTGCGGCCCTTCGTCGCCGCGCTGGGCGCGAGAACCTGGATGCCGGCCTGCTGCGCGAAGCTGACGATGCCGTCTGCGGCGGACTGGGCCGGCACGTCGAAGTTGCGCACCTGCCCCTGTGCGAAGGCGGGCATGGCGAGGGTGGAGACAGCCAGCGCTGTCATCGAAACCGAAAGGAACGGCGAACGGGTGCCGAACGACATCATCATCTCCCCTTGCATTGCACATGCGCTTCTTTGCGACGCATCGAGCCAGATGCGCGGCGCCGATGCTTCCGTCAGCGCTCACGCAAATTTTTTCAGGGAACGATCCGGATCACGTTCCGATCCCGCACAACGCGGCCGCCGACCATCGCGGCGCTGGCGGTAGCGAAGCCGTCGAGATCGTCGGTGCGGAACCAGCCGACCACCTGCTTGTCCGCCAGTGCGGGATCGATGACGAGCTGTTCGGCGTGGTAGCGGTTGAACTCCGCCGCTGCCGCAGCCAGCGTCATGTCGTCGAGTACGATGCGCCCCTCGCGCCAGGCGAGTGACTGGTCGGAGGTGGCGGGCGCCAGCGACGAGATGACGACGCCGGCCTCGTCGGTCATCACCGCGCGCTGGCCCGCCCGGACGAACACCGGTTCGGCACCGCTGGCGGTGGACCAGAGCTTCACCGTGCCCTCGGTCACCGTCACATCCGATCCGCCGTCGCGGCGGCGCACGTCGAAGGCGGTGCCGACCGCCTGCACACGCACCGGCCCGGCATGGACGGTGAAGGGGCGCGCGCGGTTGTGGGCGACCTCGAACCAGGCCTCGCCCTCGGCCAGTTCGATGTCGCGGGCGTTGCGGGTGAAGGCCACCCGTAGCCGGCTGCTGCTGTTGACCACCGCGACAGAACCGTCGCCGAGCGGCATCCGGCGGATTTCGCCGACGCCGGTGCTGATCGGCGTTCCTTTCGGCCACATCCGGAGGCCGACCCCGCCGGCGATCGCCGCCGCGATGGCGCCGCCGCCGAATTGCAGGAAGCGACGACGGCCGGGCGCCGGCCCGGCTTCATCCGGCTGCTCTTCGGCGGGGGGCAGCGCGCGACCGCGATCGAGCAGGCTCAGCGCCGCCTGCGCGCGCAGCAGTGCGCCGCGATGACGGCGGTCGGCATAGATCCATTCTTCGAGTGAGGTGCGCTCGGCATCGTCCAGCCCGCGTTCGATCCGCGCGGCCCACTGGCAGGCGAGGTCGTTGATCATCGCCGCTCCTTCGTCCTGCTGGCGCGCGCGGCGGGCTTGCGCCGGGTCGGCATTTCGGCGCGCTCCTCGTCGGTCAACTGGTCGAGGATGCGGCGCAGGCCACGCGCCACTTCATTCTCCACCACGGTCTCTGTGAGGCCGAGCCGCTGCGCGATCTCGCGCTGGGGCACGCCATCGATCTTGCGCAGGCGGAAGACCTGGCGAGCGCGATCGGGCAGCGCCTCGATCAGCCGCTCCACCCGCTCCAGCGCTCGGCGGCCGGCGACCACCCGCTCGGGCGAGCCGCCGTCCTCGGGTGCCTGCTCCAGCTCGGCGAGGCCGCTCGCGGCCTCGATGCTGACCACGCGTTCGCGGCGGATCTGCTCCAGCACCACGTTGCGCGCGGTACGAAAGAGATAGCGACGCGGATCGTCGATATGTTCGACACGGGTGAGCGTGGCGATCCGGCAATAGGATTCCTGCACCACGTCATCGACGTCGATCGCCGGGAAGGCGGCGCGCAGCCACGCCCGGAGCTGGCGCTCGTGCGGCAGGATGTGGCGGCCCACCCATCCGATCAGCTGTGGCGACATCATGACCATGGCTGGATCGTTAGATGCCGCAGATCACGCTTTCCGTCACCGATGTCGGGATTTTTTATGGCGTGACCCGTCCCGCGTAGAGAAGCCGCCCTTCGCCGAGCGTGGCGAGCAGCATCGCGATGTCGGCGGGCGAGACGGCGAAGCAGCCGTCGCTACGTCCGAGCTTGCCCTGCTGCGGCAGGATCGCGGCATCGGCATACCAGGCCGAGTGGATGACGATCGCGCGCTCCTCCGCATGGGCGTCGGTCGGGTCCAGCCCGGTGAGCCGGCGCGAGAGGCCGTGGACGCCGGTATAGGTCGGCCCGGTGAGATAGGCGCCTTCCGAGGTGGCGGCCGATCCTACCGCGTCGGAGAAGGACTGCAGCATCCCGGTATGATCCGGATCCGATCCGCGTCCGTGGGCGACGCGCAGGCTGGTCGTCGTGCCGGTCAGGATGTTCACCAGGTGGAGACGGGGCGTGGCCGATGGCAGGCCGAAATCGGCGATGCCGATCACGTCGCGCGACCACACGAGGCTGTTGTGCCGGGCCAGCGCATCGAGCGCACGTGCCACGAGTACCGGGTTCACGCCTTGCGCCGCGGCGGCAAGGCCGTGCTGGGGCGCCGCATGGCCTATCGCGGGCAGGCTGGCCGCCATGCCGAGCAGGGTGCGGCGAGAGAGGAGGGGCACGCTCATCCCGTCACCCTAGCACGACGGGGGCGCGTCGTTGGAGCGATCCGAGAGAGGGTGCGTTGGCAAAGATGATCTTTGTGAACCTGGCCGTTGCGGATGTCGCGGCGTCGACCGCGGCGATGGCTGGCCAGCAAGGGACGGAACCGTTGGGTGATGCGGCTGGTTAAAGGGCTTCACCGACTTCGCTGGCCGATCGTGCCAAAGAGGTTGGGCGGAATATAACAGATCCGGATCGCGTCAGGGCGTAGCGGGGACGCTGTGCGATGCTCCCGGCGGAGAGGCTCGGCCTCGTCACGCCGGACACCTGGCTGCAATAAATTGATCGAGGTTGCGGAACCCGATCCTCCTTCAAGCGCTATGCTCGACCAGATGGTAAACGCCATCCCTGTGGCATCTACTGTGATTCGCCTATTCGTGGCGAACCTATCTACAGGTCATCAGCAATATCTCAAACAATGACAAGTAGTCGTGAGAAGCGATCGAATAATTGTAAATACTCGTCCGTAAACAGAAATGGTTAACCAATTCGGTTCATCGCGCGAGGGCGGCGGTTGGTCCTGCAAGGTGGCGACCGCGCTTGACATAGGTAGGGTATCGAAACCCATTTCATCTCCGGCAGAGAGGCCCGTTGTTTAACAGCCGATCTGTCGAAGGCGTAAAATGGAGTCGATATGGTGGGTGTAAGGCGTTTGAGTGGTCCGGCGATCGTCGCAGGCCTGCTGGCATCCACGGTGATCGCGGTGCCCACCGCGTTGGCGCAGGCGCCGCTGTCCTCCGCTCCGTCTTCCGCCGCTTCATCGACCGCTGGCGCCGCCATCGCACCGAACGCCCCGTTGCTCAGTCTGGCCGGGCTTGGTTATCGCGATGGCATCGATTTCACCGGATATGAGGGCAAGCGCGATCTGTTCTTCCGCGTGCCGGCCGGCGCCTGGCTGAGCGGCACGCACTTGCTGTTGCCCTATGAGGCGAGTGCCGCGACCGGTGCGGGCCGCCGCACGCTGACGGTGATGGCGGGCGGCAAGGTGCTCCGCCAGATCGCGCTTTCCGACGGGGCGGGTATCGCCGATGTGCCGGTGCCGGCCGATGCGATCGACGGCGGTGCGCTGCGCACGACCCTGATCTACAGCGGCGGCGAGAGCGCGAACCGCTGCGCCGATCGCCGCATGGGCGCCGATCATCTTCACCTCGATCCCGCCGGCGGCCTCGCGCTCGACATCGCGGCTGGCGCGCAGGTGCCGGTGGGCGTTGCCGCCGCGCTGATCGGGCCGAAGCCCACGATCGCCTTGCCGGCATCGGCCACGCCCGAGCAGGCAGCAGCGGCGCTCACCGTCATCGCCGCGCGGGGCGGCGGCACGATCGGGACGGCGGGCGACGTGCAGATCGCCGGCGCCTCGGACCCGGCGCTGCGCTCGATCGCTGCGGGCGGTAAACCCGGCCTCGCGATCGGCGGGCAGGATCCGGCGGCGGCGGCGCGGGCGGCCTTTTCCGGTCTTTCCGATCTGCTCGCCGCGCCGGCCATCCAGCAGCTTACGCTGCGTCCGCACCGCGACGACCGGCTGCATCTGAGTGATCTCGGCGTCGATCCGCGTGCCACCGAGATCGCCGATGAGGGCGGCTGGACGATCGCTTTGCCCGCCTCGCGGCTGCCCAAGGGCAAGACGGTGAAGGGTCTGTCGATCGACGTGTCGGCCGTGCCGGACGGCAATCCTCATGCCGCCAGCCTCTCGGCCTGGATGAACGGGGTGCTGCTCGGCAGTGCGCCGCTGCAGCCCGGCACCACCCATCTCGACGTGCGGGTGCCCGATGGCATGGTCCATTCGCTGAACGGCATCGAGGTGCGCGTCACCCGCCAGCAGAATAACGACTGCGGCGATATTCCGCGTGGTTTCCCGGTGCAGTTGCTCGGCACCAGCGAAATTGTCCTCGGCGATGCGGGCAAGCTGGAGGCGTTCCACGATTTCGCCGCCGCCGCCGGGCAGGGTCTGACGGTGGTGGTGCCCGATGCCTCGGCACTGCCGCTTGCCGGCAAGGCGGTGGCGGGGCTGGTCGGTGCAGACGTCCCGATCAAGGTCTCCTACGGCACGATCCCGGCGGACGGCCCGGTCCTCTATATCGGCACGACGCCGCCGCCCGGCACCACGCCCAAGCTCGGCCTCGCCAATGGCCGCATCACTCTCGCAGATGACAAGGGACAGGCCGACATCGATCTTCCGGATGCCGGCACGCAGACGCTCGCGCAGCTGCTCGACGCCAATGGCCGCCCGATCCTGTGGGTGCGTCCGGCGGCGCAGGGGCCGGTGCCGGCGACTTTGTGGCTCGATCAGGGCGATGTCGCCTTCGTCGCGGGGGATGGATCGGTCACGCCGCTGTCGACCGCGCACGACCGGCTGACGCCCCTGATCGGCCCGCCGCCGCCGCCGCCGTGGTGGCAGACCTATCAGCAGTGGATCTTCCTGGCCCTGGGTTTGCTGGTCGGGATTCTGATCGTCGCATGGTCGTTCCGGCCGTCGATCAAGAAAGCCAAGCCGGGACAGGATGCGTAACATGAGGAGTAAGGCGTTGCAGATACTGGTCACAGGGGGCGCAGGGTTCGTCGGGTCTCATCTGTGCGAACGACTTCTGCGCGAAGGCCACCGGGTGGTGTGCCTCGACAATTTCTCCACCGGCATGGCGGAGAACGTCCGCTCGATGCCGCATGGCGAGCGTTTCTCGGTGATCGAGCGCGACGTGTGCGATCCGATCCTGATGGACCTGCCGAAGTTCGACGAGATCTACAATCTCGCCTGCCCGGCCTCACCGCCGCATTATCAGGCGGACATGGTGGCGACGATGCGCACCTGTTCGGACGGCACGCGCAACGTGCTGGATCGCGCGATCCGCGACGGCGCGCGGGTGTTCCACGCCTCCACGTCGGAGATCTACGGCGATCCGGAGGTGCATCCGCAGGTCGAGAACTATACCGGCAACGTCCACACGATCGGCCCGCGCGCCTGCTACGACGAGGGCAAGCGCTATGCGGAATCGCTGGTCCACGCTTATGCCGAGCAGCATGGCGTAGACGCCAAGATCGCGCGGCTGTTCAACACCTACGGCCCCAAGATGCGGATGGACGACGGCCGCCTGATCTCCAATTTCGTCACCCAGGCGCTGACCGGCAGCGACGTCACCGTCTATGGCGACGGCACCCACACCCGCTCGCTCTGCTATGTCGAGGATACGGTGGAAGGCATCATCCGCCTGATGCGATCGGCGGTGCCGGCGAGTGTGCCGGTCAATATCGGTAACCCCGTCGAGATGCGGGTGATCGACATCGCGCGTGCCGTGCTCGCCGCCACGGGCAGCGCGTCGGCGATCGTCCATCGCGACCTGCCGATCCACGATCCGTCGCGCCGCCTGCCGGACATCCAGCGCGCCATCGCGCTGCTCGGCTGGAAGCCGCAGATCGGGCTGTCGGAGGGGCTGGACCGCACCATCGCCTATTTCCAGGGCCAGCTTCGCGAAAGCCAAGCGGGCGGCATGGCCGCGGCCGGCTGAGGCCGCCCGACATGGGGGCGACCGATACCCTGACGGCATTGCTGTGCGTCGCGTTCGTGGTGACGCAGATCCTGTACGCACTCGCCTTCTGCGTCGATATCTACCTCTTCCGCCTGCCGATCGAACGGGTCGACATGCGCGAGGAGGCGGATCTCCAGCCGCAGGACTATCCGCGCATCATCCTTTTCTATCCCGTGCTGCGGGAGCTGGAAGAGACGATGCGCACCACCTTCATCTCGCTGCGCCAGCTTCGCTATCCGGCGGGGTTGTTCCGGGTCGTCTCGATCCCCAATGCGGACGACACGGTGACGGTGGCGGCGCTGCGCCGGCTGCAGCAGGAGTTCGATTTCCTCGAGGTGATGGAGATCCCCAAGACCTCCGATCCCTCGTGGAGCGCGGTGTGGGATCAGTGGGAGGCGAACCCCAAGGCCTATTGGTGGCACGAGGGGCCGCGTGTCGGGGTGAAGGATCTGCCGCCCAAGAAGACCCGCCAGCTGATCTACGCCTTCTACACGCTGGCGAAGGAGAAGCTCGCCACCGAGGGCGACTTCCTCATCAATTACATCGACGCGGACAGCTGCCCGCCGTCCGACCACCTGATCGCCGCCGCGATCGGCATGAAGCGCTTCGACGTGCTGCAGGCGAGCAATATCGCCGGCAACCTCAACGACAGCCTTGCGTGCAGCTTCCACGCCTTCGATCACATGGCGTGGGACGGGCGGAAATATCCGCACCTGACGGCGGACGGGAAACAGCCCTTCTGGGTGCTGGGCAAGGGGCTGTTCTTCAAAGCCTCCGATCTCGTCGAACTCGGCGGTTTCCACCCGTGGATCACGATCGAGGATCCGGAAGTCGGCCTGCGTTTCTGGAAGAACGGCAAGCGTCTCGGTTACATCGAGAATCCGCTGATCGAGGAGGTGCCGTCCACCTTCGGGCGCGGCATCACGCAGCGAAAACGCTGGGTCGCGGGCTTCTTCCAGAGCCTCGATGTGCCGTTGAAGGCGCTCGGCTATAGCTGGCTGGAGCGGGTGAAGGCGTGGATGATCTTCCTTCCCTGCCTCAGCTACTGGATCAACCCGATCGGCATCCCCGTCGGTATCTGGGCGCTGTGGCGCTGGGCGGATGGCACCGGGCCGCTGCCGACGTGGACGGTGATGCTCTCGATGGCGAATATCACCTGCTACGGGCTGGCGATGGTGCTGCTCTATTTGTCGGTGTGGCGGCGAACCGCGCTGGTGCTGGAGCGCAAACGCGATCGGCTGCGCTACCTCGTCCGCTGCAATCCGATCTTCCTGATGATCTGGGGCCTGATCTGGATTGCGCCGCTGTGGATCGGCTGGCGGATGTACCGGAAGGACGGCGGCCTCGTCTGGGAACGCACCGAAAAGATCGACGCCAACAACAAGCTCGTGCGCCGCGTCCGCGGCGGGAATGAGGAGACCGCATGACCACCAAGCATGTCCTGATCACCGGCGGCGCCGGCTTCATCGGATCGCACCTCGCCGACGTGATGATCGAGCGCGGCTTCCAGGTGACGGTGCTCGATGCGCTGCTGCCGCAGGTACACGGCGATGCGGAGATGGATGACGAGGGATGGCCCGTCTACCTCAACCCCAAGGTGCTGCGCATCAAGGGCAACGTGCTCGACGCCGATGTCTTCCGCGATGCGCTGGACGGGGTGACGCACCTCGCGCATCTCGCCGCCTCGGTGGGGGTCGGCCAGTCGATGACCGACATCGTGGATTACACCCGCAACAACACGTTGGCCGCCGCCGTGATGCTGCAGGTGCTGAGCGAGGGCGGGCATACGATCGAGCGGATCGCGGTGGCCTCCTCGATGTCGATCTACGGCGAGGGCGCCTATCGCAATTCGGAGTCCGGGGAACGCGCCGCGCCGCTGCCGCGATCGGCCGGGCAGCTGAAGGCGCAGGAATGGGATCTGTTCGAGAACGGTGCCGCGCTCGATCCCCTGCCGACCGACGAGGACAAGCCGCTCCAGCCCGGATCGATCTATGCGATCAACAAGCGGGACCATGAGGAGATGTTCCTTTCGGTCGGGCGGGCGCTGGATATCCCGACGGTCGCGCTGCGCCTGTTCAACGCCTACGGATCGCGGCAGGCGCTTTCCAATCCCTATACCGGCGTGGCGGCGATCTTCATCTCGCGGCTGGTCAACGACAGCGCGCCCCTGATCTTCGAGGATGGCGAGCAGCGTCGCGATTTCGTCCATGTCCGCGACGTCGCGGAAGCCTTCGCCACGGTGCTGGAGAGCGACAAGCGGCTCTGGGATGCGTTCAACGTCGGCTCGGGCAAGTCGATCACCGTGCGCGAGATCGCGCAGGTGCTGGCGCGGCTGCTCGGCAAGAACATCGCGCCGGAGATCCTCGGCCGCTACCGGGTGGGCGACATCCGCCACTGCTTCGCCGACATCTCCAAGATCGAGCGGGTGTTCGGCATCGCGCCCAAGCGCGACTTCGAAAGCGGCATGGCCGAGCTGATCGACTGGGTGAAGACCGCGCAGAAGCCGGTCGACCGGTCCGGCGAGAGCATGGCGCAGCTGGAACGAGGCAAGCTGCTTGTCTGATTTCAGCCCTCGTCATTGCGAGCGCAGCGAAGCAATCCAGTGCCACGCTC
Organism: Sphingomonas oryzagri; assembly: GCF_029906645.1. Lineage (NCBI taxonomy): Bacteria > Pseudomonadati > Pseudomonadota > Alphaproteobacteria > Sphingomonadales > Sphingomonadaceae > Sphingomonas > Sphingomonas oryzagri. Next base: position 1,784,202 of record NZ_JARYGZ010000001.1, on the reverse strand, counting down.
GTGGCTCTGGATTGCTTCGCTGCGCTCGCAATGACGAAAATTCACGCCATCGTCAGCGTGCGCTGCAGCGCCGCGTGCATCGGCTTCGGGCGCATCTCGCCATCGAAGGGCAGGCCGCGGTTCATCCTGCCGCAGTCTACGGGCGTGCAGGCCTGCGCGGCCTTGGTGGCGTCCAGCCGGTCCTGCAGCCAGCTCTGCTTGTCCGACAGGCCCCAGGTGACGACCGAGCCGACCGCCTTCTGATCCGCCACGACATCGAGCAGATCCTGCGCGGCGTCGGCGACCAGCCGGTCGCGCTCACCGATCGGGCGGCGCAGATCGTCCTCCAGCACGTCCAACTCGGTGATCGCCACCTCCACGCCCATGCCGGCGAGATCGGTCATGAACCGCGCCGCCTTGGGCTGCGAGATCCGGCCCTTGCGCAATTCCAGATGGCCCTGGATGCCGACCATGTCGAGCGGGGTGCCGCTCGCCTTGATGCTCTCCACGAGACGCAGCATCTTGTTGCGCCGTGCCTCGTCCACGGGGTTGTCGTAGAGCAGCGAATAATCGTTGATCATCAGCTTGGCCTGCGGGTCCAGCACCCGCGCCGTCTCCAGCGCGCGGCGGACATAATCGTTGCCATAGGCACGCTGGAAGCTGGTGCGACGGAAGCCGTGATCGCCATGCTCGGTGTCGATCATCTCGTTGACCACGATCCATTCGCGGATGCGGCCGGAGTAACGCGGCAGCAACGTCGCGAAGTGGCGCTCGATCGTCTTCCAGTCCTTGCCCGAGGTCATTTCCTCGCGCGCCCAGTCCGGGGTCATCTGCTCCCAGATCAGCGAGTGGCCGCGCACCTGCTGGCCGTGCTTTTCGGCGAAGTCGAGGATCGCGTCGTAATTGCCGTACCACGGATCGCCGCGCCGCCATTCGACCGCGCTCCACTGGCCATGATATTCGGGCACGAGCAGGCCGCAGCCGCGGATCGCCGCGAGCAGCGGCGTTTCGTCGGTCAGCTGGTCCGGGCGCACGGCGGCACCGAACAGACGCTGCGGCGCAGCGGGCTCGGCGGTCGGCGACGGCACCACGCCACACCCCCGGAAGAAGGTGGGCACGGCCTCGGCGGTTCCGGCGGTGGCCATGGCGAGACCCATCGGCGCAGCCGCCATCGCGGTCAACACACCGCGACGCGATACAGAGTTAAGCATGTCGAGGCAGTCCGAAGTCTGCGCTCCCCCGAGAGAGCGATTGCCTCGAGCCCCGTTAAGCGGGTGGAATCATCGACCGTTAAATTGCTGCTAACCAGCCCGCGATCAGCCGCCGCGCAGCGCGTAAGCCTCGGAAATGGCGTGGTACATCGGCTTTGGTCTAAGTGCTGCGTCGAGCGGCAGACCGCGATTGGGGCCGGCCTTGCCGCCGGGAGAGTCGAGCCAGCTGCACCGGTCGGAAAGGCCCCAGGTGGTGATGCTGCCGACAGCGCGATTGGCCATCGCGACGTCCAGATAGCGCCGCACCGCGTCCGCCACCCGCGCGTCGCGCTCGGCCGTGGCGAGCGTGCCGTTGGCTTCCTTCACGTCCAGCTCGCTGATCCGGATTTCGAGGCCGAGGCTGCCGACATCGTCGAAGAATTGCGCCAGCACCTTCGGATCGAAATGCGCCTGCTTGGCGAGTTCCAGATGCGCCTGCATGCCGAGGCCGTCGATCGGCGCGCCGCTGGTCTTCAGCCCTTCCAGCAGCTTGAGCAGCAGGTAGCGCTTGTCGCGCTCGACAGGGAAATCATAGTCGAGCCCGAACTCGTTGATGAACAGCTTGGCGCGCGGCGCGTAGAGGCGGGCATCCTCCAGCGCGCGGCGGATATAGTCCGGCCCGAAGGCGGCGAGGTAGGGCGAGGGGCGCAGGCCGTCCATGCGGTGGCCCATGTCCATCGGCTCGTTGATGACGTCCCATGTGTGGGTGACCTCGCCGTAGCGCGGGATCACCGAGGCGAGGAAGCGCCGCACGATCATCCAGTCGGGCTGGTCGGCCAGTGCCTCCGCTGCCCACGGTGCGATGCTGAGATGCCAGAGCAAGGCGGCGCCGTGCATCGCCTTGCCGGTCGCGGCCGCGAAGCTGGCGATCGCATCGGCGCTGGTGAAGCTGAGCTGGCCGCGCTGCGGCTCCAGCCACGCCCATTTCAGCTCCAGCTCGGGCGTGACGATGTTGCACTCGCGGGTGACGGCGGCGCGATAATCGGGCTGCTCCGCCAGCAGGCTCGCCCGCACCGCCGCGCCATATTGCATACCGGCACGCCCGGCATGGTCCTTGAGCGAGCCATCGCCTTTCACCGCCTCGCGTCCCGGCGCGAAGCCCATCAGCGGCGCGGCGCCCACGCCCGCCAGCACCGCGCGCCGGCTCCAGCCGGGTGTCCGTGCGTCAGCCATGTTTCGAGGGGTCGTTAACCATGAATGTTGCGTTCAAGCTCCGGAAAGAGCGTCTGCGGTTCATCGCAGCCAACCGGAAAGGGGTTATCATGCGCAAGCGTCATGCGGTGGGTCTTGCCGCCATCGCGACGGGTGTCGGGGTGGGGGCGTTGCTGCCCGCCGCCGCGCACGCGGATGGCTGGACGATGCCGGCGGGGCAGGGGCGCACGATCGTCACCGCCCTCTATTCGCACGCCGGCGACAGCTATGACAGCCATGGCACCCTCTACAACGCCAACAACTACAACCAGTACACCGTCTATGTTTCGACTGAATATGGCCTGACCGACAATCTCTCGCTGCTCGCGACGCCGAGCCTGCGCCGCGTGACAGTGCAGAACGGAAGGGACAGTTTCGGCCTCGGCTACACCGAGCTCGGCGCGCGCTACAAGGTGGCGGGCGGCGGCGACTGGGTGGTGTCGCTCAGGAGCACCGTCTTCATCCCCGGCAAGCGCCGCGACGACATTCCCGCGCAGATCGGATCGACCGACGTGCAGGAGGATACCCGCGTCGAGGTCGGCAAGTCGTTCAAGATCCTGGGGATAGAGGGCTATTCGATCGCCGAGGCCGGCTATCGCTTCCGCTCGCGCGGCGAGCCGAACGAGGTGCATGCCGACCTGCAGATCGGGCTGCACGCGACCAAGAAGCTGATGTTCCAGGTGAACAACTACAACACCTGGTCGGACGGGGCGGGGAGCCGCTATCCCTCCTACCGCTACAGCAGCGTCTATGCGGGCGCGGTGTACGATGTGACCCCGCATCTCGCGCTGCAACTCGGCGGCCTCGCCACGGTGACAGGCCGCAACGCGCTGAGGGAGCGGGGCGTGTACACGGGGGTGTGGGTGCGGTTCTGAGGGGGGCATCGCCACGACCGCTTCGTCATCGCGAGCCGCGAAGCGGCGTGGCGATCCACTGCGACGGGTAGATTGCTTCGCTCCGCTCGCAAGGGCGGGAAGTGGTGGATTGCGGTCATTCTACAATCGCTATTTTTTTTGGTGCTCCAGCTTTGAGAATTGGTGCTCGTTAAATATCTCGACGGTCGCCCAATCCGGCCCCTCGTTCCAGATCGAGACCCAGTTCTCAGGGTGAATATCGATTGAGTGCTGGTGCCCATCGTCAAGGGTCACAATGGCTTCGCCTCCGGCTGGAATCTCATATTGATCGCAGACCGGCTCGATGAAGATGGTCAGTGGTGTTGTGAGGTAGTTGCGGATTGGCAGTCGCACGGATCGGCTCCGTCTTTTGGATGGCGAACATGCTGACCTATCAAGCGAATGTCCGCAACTGGGGCGGTAACGGCCTTGGCGGAATCGTAGGCGCACCTGTGGCGTAAAATGAGGACAGGGGGAAGGTCACGGCCGGCGCGTCCTTTGCCAATGGCACCCGGTTGCTGGACGGCTTGGGGTAAGCAAGTGCGGATCGTAACCGGAGCCGCGTCCAGACTTTGGTTCGGGACCAGAAGCCCCTGCCCACGGTTGGCCCGGCAGGGTGTCACGACAGTCCCAGGGTTACACTTTGATCGCGAAGCTTCGGCTTTTAACCGGATGACTCCGCGCCGGCCGCCCGGGCTTCGATGCAAGCATCTTGGACCCGGTTCCGTCCTTCGCTCCCGGTGCACGACGGGTTTGAAGAACGCGATGGCTTATAACCCAAACGGTTCGTTATGTCAAGGTAAACCTCACCATCCGCGTCATCCCAGCGCAAGCGGGGATCTCGGTGAAGCGGACGCAGCGCCCCCCATCCCAAGATGCCAGCTTTCGCTGGCATGACGATCGAGGGGCGGAGCGAAACCGTATCTGATATTTTTCGTTTCATCGATGAAATGGCACGCTTCACCGCTGGACGGTCCGTTCCGCTTCGGGCATGATCGGGGCAATCAGGGAGATGGGTATGCGGGGCTTGCTGGCACGGGTCGCGGTGGTCTTTCTTGCGCTTGCGCCGGTGACGGCTTCGGGCGACTCGCCGGCCAGCGTCCTGCAGGCGACGCCCGGCACCGACGGCAATGCCATCGCCCGCTTCACGCTCCGCTTTTCGGAAGACATGGTCCCGCTCGGCGGCGGCGATGCGCCGATCAGGATGGACTGCGCGGTCGATGGTGCGGGCCGCTGGGTCGATCCCACCACCTATGTGTGGGAATATGCCCGTGCGCTGCCCGGCAGCACCACCTGCACCGCGACGCTGAAGCCCGGCCTCAAGACGCTGACCGGCCACGACATTCGCGGCGCCCAGCGCTTCGTGATCGACAGTGGCGGACCCTTCGCCAAGGCGGTGCTGCCCGATGAGGATGGCGGCGGCGAGATCGAGGAGGGGCAGACCTTCTTCGTCGCCGCCAACGGCCCGGTCGATCGCGCATCGGTGGCGGCGGGCGCCTATTGCGCGGTGGACGGGATCGGCGAGCGGATCGCGGTGAACGTGCTGCCGCAGGGCGAGGTGGCGCGCGTGTTCACCGGGCTGGGCAGCAACTGGCGGCTCAGCAACTTCCTCGACAATGCCGGCGTGCCGTCGCCGCTGCCCGCCAAGCCGCAGGACAAGGCGGCGGCGCTCGCCAATGTGGTGGCGCTGCAATGCCGCCGCCCGCTGCCGCCGGGGCGCGACATGGCGCTGGTGTGGGGCGCCGGCATCCGGTCGCCGGGCGGCAAGCCGGCGGGCGTCGAGAAACGCTTCGACTTCACCGTGCGGCAGGAGTTCTCCGCCAAGCTCACCTGCTCGCGGGTGAACGCCGATGCCGGCTGCAATCCGGTCGAGCCGATCAACGTGGAGTTCACCGCGCCGGTGCCGCGCGCGCAGGCGATGGCGGTGCGGCTCGATGTCGGCGGGGGCAAAGTGCTCCAGCCGGTCGACGACAAGGGGCATGACACGACGCTCTCCAGCGTGAAGTTCGCAGCCCCCATGCCGCCCGCGATCACCGCGAAGCTGACGATGCCCGCCGATCTGAAGGACGAGAGCGGGCGGCCGCTCGCCAACGCCCGGCGCTTCCCGCTGGACGTCTCGATCGCCGAGGCGCCGCCGCTGGTGAAGTTCGCCGCGCCCTTCGGCATCCTCGAGGCGAAGCAGGGCGGCGTGCTGCCGGTGACGGTGCGCGGCGTCGAGCCGGGGCTGGGGCAGGCGGTCAGCGCCGTCTCCGGCGGCACCGCGCGGATCGAGCCGGACGACGGGAAGATCGCCGACTGGGTGCGCCGCATCACCAAGGCGCAGGACGACGTCTACACGCAGGAGGGGCCGAAGGGCCACCAGCACAGCGTCAACCATACCGGCGACACCTCGATATTGCAGGGTGCGCCGGTCAGCCGCATGTCGCTGGCGCTGCCGGGCAAGGGGCGGCAGTTCGAGGTGGTCGGGATTCCGCTCGCCAAGCCCGGATTCTATGTCGTCGAACTGCAAAGCCCTGTGCTGGGGCAGGCTTTGCTCGGCCGCAAGGCGGTGCGCTACGTCAATGCCGCGGCACTCGTCACCGACATGGCGGTGCATTTCAAATGGGGGCGCGGTAATTCGCTCGCCTGGGTGACCTCGCTCGACAGTGGGCTGCCGGTCGCGGGCGCGGCGGTGACGATCAGCGACAGCTGCGACGGGCGCAAGCTCGCCACCGGCACGACCGGGAGCGACGGGCGGGTGATCGTGCCCAATGGCCTGCCCGATCCCTCCACCTACGAGAATTGCCAGAGCACGGACGGGCATCCGCTGATCGTCTCGGCTCGGCATGGCGACGATTATTCCTTCGTGCTGACGACCTGGAACAAGGGCATCGCGCCCTACGATTTCGACCAGCCCTTCGGCTATTCGCCGGCCGAGCCGGTGTTCCACACCATCTTCGACCGCACCCTGCTGCGCGCCGGCGAGACGGTGCACATGAAGCATGTCTACCGCGCGCAGACGCCGACCGGCTTCCGATCGGGCGGCGCGGTCTCCGGCACGCTGACGCTCAGCCATTCGGGATCGGACACCAGCTTCGAAATCCCGATCAGCCTCGGCGGCGACGGCATCGGCGAAAGCAGCTGGACGCCCCCCAAGGGCGCGCCGATGGGCGACTACAACCTGCAGGTGAAGATCGGCGACAAGACTATCTACACCGGCCAGTCGGTGCGGGTGGACGAATATCGCCTGCCGACGATGCGTGCCTCGGTGAGCGGGCCGAAGGAGAAGCAGGTCAATCCCAAGCGCGTGCCTATGGACCTCTATGTCGGCTATCTCTCGGGCGGCGGCGCGGGCAAGGCGCCGATCAAGCTGCGCACCGCTTACGATACGCTCTCCGACAATCCCGACGGGTGGGACGGCTGGACCTTCGGCGGGCAGGCGGTGAAGGAAGGCACCGTCCCGCTCGACCAGGACGAGAATGAGGGGAGCGCGCCGCAGCTTCCCGCCGCGACGACCATCCCGCTGGCGCTCGACGCGCACGGCGCGCTGCGCACCTCGCTCGACATCCCGACGCTGAGCCAAGCGGTGCGGATGACGGTGGAGATGGACTATCAGGATGCGAACGGCGAGACGCTGACCGCATCCGGTTCGGTGCCGATCTACACCTCCGCCGTGCGCCTCGGCATCAAGGCCGACGGCTGGATGCAGCGCGCAGTGGATTACCGGCTGCAGGTCGCCGCGCTCGACCTCAAGGGGAACCCGATCAAGGGGCAGCGCGTGAAGATCGCGCTCTACACGCGCGAGATACTCTCGGCGCGGCGGCGGCTGATCGGCGGCTTCTACGCCTTCGACAACACCTCGAAAACGACGAAGCTGGACGTCGATTGCTCGGCGACCACCGACGCCAAGGGCCTTGCCACCTGCAAGCTCGATCCCGGCGTCTCGGGCGAGGTGATCGCCGTCGCCACCACGACCGACGCTGACGGCAACGAGGCGCGGGCCGTCACCTCCACCTATCTGGCGGGCGACGACGACTGGTGGTTCGGCGGCGACAATGGTGACCGGATGGACATCGTCGCCGACCAGAAGAGCTATCATGTCGGCGACGTCGCGCACGTGCAGGTGCGGATGCCCTTCCGCACCGCGACCGCGCTGGTGACGGTGGAGCGCGAGGGCGTGATGTCCTCGTTCGTCACCACGCTCTCGGGCAAGGACCCGGTGGTGCATGTGCCCTTGACCGGCAGCTACGCGCCCGACGTCTACATCTCGGTGGAGGCGGTGCGCGGGCGGATTTCCGGCTGGCGGCTGTGGCTCGCCGATCTCGCACGCAAATGGCACCTGCCCTTCTTCAGCCGCGAAGGCGCGTCGCCGACCGCCTTGGTCGATCTCGCCAAGCCCAGCTACCGCATCGGCATGACCAAGGTGCAGGTCGGCTGGGAGGGGCACGAGCTCCACGTCGCGATGCGCGCGGATCGCGCCACCTACCATATCCGCGAGAAGGCGAAGGTGGCGGTGCAGGTGCTCGGGCCGGACGGCAAGGCGCCGAAGGAGGCGGAGATCGCCTTCGCGGCGGTGGACGAGGCGCTGCTCCAGCTTTCGCCCAACGACAGCTGGAACATCCTCGGCGCTATGATGGGCGACCGGCCGCTTTCGGTGCTGACCTCCACGGCGCAGATGCAGGTGGTGGGCAAGCGCCATTACGGGCGCAAGGCGGTGGCCTCGGGCGGCGGTGGCGGCGGCGATCTCTCGGCGCTGACGCGGGCGGATTTCCGGCCGGTGCTGCTGTGGCGGGGGCGGGTGAAGCTGGACGCGAACGGCCGCGCGGCTTTGGTCGTGCCGCTGGCGGACTCGCTTTCCTCGTACAAGCTGGTCGCGGTGGCGACGGCGGGGGGCGAGCTGTTCGGAACGGGTGCCACGACGATCCGTACCACGCAGGATCTGCAGATCTTCTCCGGCATCCCGCCGCTGGTGCGATCGGGCGATCTCTACGGCGCGACCTTCACGCTGCGCAACGGATCGAACAGGCCGATGACGGTGACGGCGAATGTCGACGTCCAGCCCGCCATCGCGCACGGCCATCCGCTGACCGTGACGATTCCGCCGGGCAGCGCGGTGCCGGTGACGTGGCGGCTGACCGCGCCCGAGCATCTCTCCTCGCTGCGCTGGACGGTGACCGCGAAATCCGCCGACGGCCGCGCGGGCGACCGGATGCAGGTGGACGAGCAAATCGTCCCCGCCGTGCCGGAGGAGACGTGGGCGGCCACCTTCCTCCACATCGGTGATGGCACGCAGGTTCCGGTGACGATGCCGGCGGGCGCGCTGCCCGGTCGCGGCGGGGTCGAGGTGGCGCTGACCTCTTCGCCGGCAGCACCACTGTCCGGCGTGCGGGCCTACATGCTCGCCTATCCGTTCGGTTGCTTCGAGCAGCGGCTGTCCAAGGCCATCTCGCTCGACGATCGCGCGGCGTGGGCGCAGCAGATGGCCGATCTGCCGACCTACACCGCCGACAACGGCCTGCTGCGCTACTGGCCGAGTAGCGACATGCAGGGGTCGATCGCGCTCTCGGCCTATGCGCTGTCGATCACGGCGGAGGCGGGGCTGCCCTGGCCGGAGGACGGCAAGGCCAAGGTGATGGACGCGCTGCGCGGTGTCGTCGACGGGCGGATCACGGAGGAAGGCGAGGGGCCGTCCGACAAGCGCCTGCTGCGGCTCGCCGCGCTCGCCGCGCTGGCCCGCAACGGGGCGTCCACGCAGGCGATGCTCGGGCAGGTGGCGATCCCGGTCGCCGACATGCCGACCGCGACATTGGCCGACTGGCTGGTGACGCTTGACCGGACGACGGGCGCCGATCCCGCGCAGAAGGCGCAGGCGGAAGCCGCTCTCCGCTCGCGCATCGTCTATGAGGGCACGCGCCTCGATCTGGTCGATCGACAGGTGGCGCCGTGGTGGATGATGGTCTCGGACGACGAGATGGCGATCAAGGCGCTGATGGCGGTCACCGGCCGCAAGGGCTGGGAGCAGGATGCGCCCAAGATGATGATCGGCGTGTCGCTCCGCCAGATGCGCGGCCATTGGGACACGACGCCGTCCAACGCCTGGGGCACCGTCGCGGTGCATCGCTTCGCCGCCGCCTATCCGGGCACGGCGACGGGCGTGACCACCGCGAAGCTCGGCGGCCAGTCGATCAGCCGCGACTGGCCGACGCCGGCGCCGATCATGTTCCGGGCGCCGAGCGCCGCCGCCTCGCTGCTGCTCTCCCATTCGAGCCAGCCGGGGCCGTGGGCGACCGTTTCGGTCAAGGCAGCGGTGCCGCTGACCGCGCCGGCCTTCGCGGGCTATCGGGTGACCAAGCAGGTCTTCTTCGTCGAGCGCAAGGCGGCGGGGCGGATCAGCCGGGGCGATGTGCTCAAGGTGCGGATCACGGTGGAGGCGCCGGTCGATCGGACGTGGGTGGTGATCGAGGATCCGATCCCGGCCGGCGCCTCGATCGTCAGCGGCGAGGGCGGGCAGTCCGCGCTGCTGGCGGGGCAGGCCAATGGCGGAGACGGCGCGTGGCCGAGCTATGTCGAGCGCGGGCTGGATGCGTGGCGCGGCTATTACGACTGGCTGCCCAAGGGGACGACCACCGCCGAATATGTGGTGCGGGTGAACGGCGCGGGCCGCTTCCTGCTGCCGCCGACGCGGGTGGAGGCGATGTACTCGCCCGAGATCCATGCGGCGCTGCCGAACCGGCCGATGGTGGTGGCGCCGTGACCGTCCGACACAAACGTTCCGTTCGTCCTGAGCCCTTCGACTGCCTGCGAAGGCAGGCGCTCAGGATAAACCACGATCCTTCGGATCGTGGTCGAAGGACGTGCTACAGGCGTGGCGCTTGGGGCACGCACTTCGACTACGCTCAGTGCGAACGGGGTCTTGAGGCGTACTAGTGGAGAGGCTCCACACCGCTCTCGCATGGCTCCGCCGCAGGCCGCTGGTCTGGCTTGTCGCGCTCGCGATGCTGCCGGTCGGCATCAGCCTCTGGTGCCTGCCGCCCGCCATGCCCTCCTACGCTGACACCCGTGCGGCGTGGCGGCCGAGCGAGGCGTGGCTGCGGGATCGCAACGGGCGGTTGCTGGAGACGGTGCGAATCAATTTCCAGGTCCGCCGGCTCGACTGGGTGCCGCTCGATCATATCGCGCCCGCGCTTCAGAAGGCGGTGGTCGCGTCGGAGGACAAGCGCTTTGCTGCGCACAATGGCGTCGACTGGCACGGGCTGGCGGGATCGCTCTGGGCGGCGCTGCACGGGCATAGCGCACGCGGCGCCAGCACGATCACGATGCAGCTCGCCGGCTTCCTCGCGCCGCAGCTGGACGCTCCGGGCGCGCGCTCGTTCCGCGACAAGCTCCGCCAGATCCGCGCCGCGCGCGCGATCGAAGCGCACTGGAGCAAGGACCAGATCCTCGAAGCCTATCTCAACCTCGCCAGCTTCCGGGGCGAGACGCAGGGGGTGGGCGCCGCGTCGCGCGCGCTGTTCGGCAAGGCGCCCGATGCGCTGGGGCAGGACGATGCGCTGCTGCTCGCGGCCCTGCTGCCTTCGCCGCAGGCCGATCCGATCACCGTCGCACGCCGCGCCTGTAGGCTCGGCGCGCGCACTGACTGCAACACGATGATCGCCGAGGCCGAGGCGATGACCGGCGCGGGCCGCCGCCTCGCCGACGATCCCGGCCTCGCGCCGCACCTCGCCTACGACCTGTTGCGCGATCCCGGCGAGACGGTGACGACCACGCTCGACATGGGCGTGCAGGCGATGGCGACCGGCGCGCTGAGTCGCCAATTGCTCGGTCTCGGTGGCGATCGCGCGCGGGACGGGGCGGTGGTGGTCGTCGACAATGCCACCGGCGACGTGCTGGCTTATGTCGGCGGCGTGCAGGGCGGCAATTCCACCGCGCCCGCCGTCGACAATGCCGACGCCTATCGGCAGGCCGGATCGACGCTCAAGCCCTTCCTCTACGGGCAGGCGATTGAGCGCGGGTTCCTCACCCCTGCCTCGATCCTTGATGACAGCCCGGTGCAGCTCGACACCGCCTCGGGCCTTTACGTGCCCAAGGATTACGACCACGACTTCAAGGGGCCGGTGAGCGTGCGGACCGCGCTGGCCGGGTCGCTCAACGTGCCGGCGGTACGCGCGCTGCTGCTCGATGGCGTGGAGGATTTCCGCGACCGGTTGTGGGACATGGGCTATCGCGGGCTGACCGAGGATGGCGACTATTACGGCTATTCGCTGGCGCTGGGATCGGCGGAGGTAACGTTGCTCCAGCAGGCGCAGGCTTATCGTGCGCTGGAAGATGGCGGGCAGGTGCTGCCGCTGCGCCTGCGTGCCGACGATCCGGCGGGTGCGCGCAAGGCGATCATGTCGCCCGCCGCCGCCTGGATGGTCGCCGACATGATGTCCGATCCCGACGCGCGTGCTGTCACCTTCGGGATCGATAGCGCGCTGCGCCTGCCGTTCTGGGCGGCGGCCAAGACCGGCACGTCCAAGGCGATGCGCGACAATTGGTGCATCGGTTTCTCGGATCGCTTCACCGTCGCGGTCTGGGTCGGCAATGCGGAGGGCGACAGCATGACTCGCGTCTCCGGCACCAGCGGCGCGGCGCCAGTCTGGCGTGAGGTGATGCTGGCGCTCCACCGCCACCGCCCCGGCGTGCAGCCCGCCATGCCCGCCGGGATCGAGCGGCGCGCGGTGCGCTTCTCCGATGGCGTCGAGCCTGACCGTACCGAATATTTCCTCGGCCGCACCGGCCAGTCCGATCTGGTCGAGGCGCCCGCCACCGCGCGGCGGCCGCGCATCGTCAACCCGGTGTCGGGGGCGGTCTACGCGCTCGATCCAGACATCCCGGTGGATCGCCAGCGCATCCGGCTGGCGGCGACCGGCGCGGTGTCGGGCGAGCATCTGCGGCTCGACGCGCAGGATCTGGGGCCGGCCGACGCCAGCCCGATGGTGCTGCCCGGCCCCGGTGCGCACCGGCTGCAACTGGTTGATCCCGCCGGCAAGGTGATCGACCGCGCCCTGTTCACGGTGCGCTAGATCAGCGCCACTTTGCCGCGATCGCCTTGCGTTCGCCGGCAGCGTCGAGCGGGTCTCCTGCGATCATCGTGGCGATCACCTTCGCGCTGGCGGCATCGCCGCCCGCCTGACGATAATCGCCCTTCTGCGGGTCCACCGGCGCGGCATAGCGGAGTTGCCATCCGCCGGCCTCCTTGCAGGCCACCCCTCCGATATATTGCGCGACGAAACCGCGGCAGTAGCGGCCGTCATGATCCTTGAAGCTGACCGCGACGCTGACCGGGGCGAGTTGCCCTGAGCTTTGGGTGTCGAGCGCCTGCGCTATCGGGGCGGACAAGGCCAGCGCGTCGCCGCGATCGGCAACACCGCCCGTCTGCTGGCCCTGGCCGACGATCACGCCGACCAGCAGGCTCGCCGCGACGGCGGAGGGCCAGGCCCAGCTCCGCCAGCGCGGGGCGGGTGGAGAAGGAGGTGCCGCGCGCTCCTCGCGCACCGCCGCCAGCGAGACGATACGGGCGGAGCGGCGCTTCGGCATCGCCACCGGCTCGTTCAGCAGCGGCGTGAAGGCGGCGGCGAACCGCGCGCGGATCTTGCGATGACGCGCGGCGATCGCGGCGAGCGCCGGATCGGCCGCGACCGCCGCCTCGACCTCGGCGGCCTCCTCGGGCGACAGCTCGCCGTCGACCCAGGCGATGATCCTCGTCTCATCCATCGCTCAATCTCCCAGCGTGGCGGCCAGCGCCTGACGGCCACGCACCAGACGACTGGTCAGCGTGCCGATCGGCACGTCCAGCAATTCGGCTGCCTCGGCATAGGCCAGCCCCTCGATCATCACCAGTGCCACCGCCTCGCGCTGCTCGTCGGGCAGGCGATCCATCGCGCGCATCAGGAAATGCAGTTCCGCCCGGCCCTCCGCCTCGCCGGAGACGCCGACCGTCTCGCCCAGTTCTTGCGGAGCCAGCACCCTGTCGCGGCGCTGGCGGCTGCGCGCCGTGTCGATCCACAGGTTGCGCATGATCCGGTAGGACCAGGCGGTGAGGCTGGTGCCTTCCTGCCACTGATCCCGCGCCTTGAGCGCGCGCTCGGCGGTCTGCTGCGTCAGGTCGTCCGCGTCGGCGGGGTCGCGCGCCAGCCCGTGCGCGAAGCGGCGCAGGCGCGGAAGCAACGCCGCCAGCGCGGTCTCGAAATCGTCCAAGGGCTTGTTTCTCCGGCATGGGGATGAAACGACGGCGTGGCGACGTTTCATCCACCGGACGACGGAAAAAGGAAAGAGCGATGCGGCGTGGGTGGATGATGGCGGTGGTGGCGACCGGGCTGGCGATGTCGGCGGTGGCGCAGCTGCTGCCTGCACTGGGGGGAGGCGGTCTCGGTGCGCCCCTTGGCGGGGTCACCGGCGGGCTGCTCGGCCAGCCGGGGAGCCAGTCGACCGTGCTGGGTGGGGTACAGGGCGGTCTCGATTTCGTCGGCGGCGTCGCGCGCGATCTGAACCCGACCGATCTGCTTTCGCTGCGTCGCCAGCGGCTGCGCGAACTGGTGAAGGACAATCGCCCGGCGCTCGACATGGATGACGACGGCAACCCGATCCGCCGCGACGAGATCGTCGCGACTGCGCCCTCCGATGCCGCCCTGGCGGCGGCGAAGGCGGCGGGTTTCACTGTGCTCCGGCGCGAGACGGTGGAGGGGCTGGACCTGCCGCTGGTCGTGCTGGCTCCCCCCAAAGGCGTGCCCGCGCGCAAGGCGATCGAGCGTCTGTCCCAGGGCGACTATGCGCTCAACCACATCTACGAGCCGGCCTACGCGGCGCTGGAGCCGGGCGGCGGCAAGGCGGCGGAGGGGCGTGCGGGCGGTGCGCTCATGGGGCTGATCGACGGCGGCGTCGGCGCGCACCCCGCCTTCGCCGGTGCCGCGATCGAGCAGCGCGGCTTCGCCGGTGCGGTGAAGCCGAGCGGCCACGGCACCGCCGTCGCATCGCTGATGGTCGGGCAGGCGGGCGCCTTTCGCGGCGTGCTGCCGGGCGGCCGGCTGCTCGCCGCCGACATCTATGGCGGATCGGAGGCGAACGGATCGGCCGAGGCGATCGCGCGCGCGCTCGGCTGGCTCACGGTGCGCGGCGTGAAGGTCGTCAACATGAGCCTGGTGGGGCCGCCCAACCCTTTACTGGCGGCCGCCGTGAAGGCGGCGCAGGCGAAGGGCGTGCTGATCGTCGCGGCGGTCGGTAACGACGGGCCAGCCGCGCCGCCGCAATATCCGGCGTCCTATCCGGGCGTGATCTCGGTGACGGGGGTGGATGCGAAGGGGCGCGCGCTGATCGAGGCGGGCAGGCCGACGCATCTCGATTTCGCGGCGCCCGGCGCGGACATGGCGGGCGCGGTGCCGGGCGGCAGGTGGGAGGCGCTGCGCGGCACTTCCTTCGCCGCGCCTTTGGTGGCGGCCAGCCTCGCGAAGCTCGATCGCGGCGATGCCGTCGCCGTGCTGGCGGGCGAGGCGAAGCCGGGCAGGAAGGTCGGTCGTGGGATCGTCTGCGGCGACTGCGCGACCCCTCCGAAAGCGGTCGGGATAAAATAATCCGCACGCCGGATTAAACCCGCGAGAGGCGTCGTTCCTCTCCTTGCAGGCCGGGCCGATCGTCCGGCGAAACATGGAGAGCATCATGACCAAGCGTAACGATATCCGGACCCGCCTGCTCGTCGCAGTGGCGCTGGCCGGCCTTGCAACCGCGCCGGCGAGCGCGCAGCTGCTGGGTGGTCGTGGTGCCGGCCTCGGCGGTGCCGTGGGCGGCGTGACCGGCGGGCTTGGCGGCCTCAACGGTGCGGTGTCCGGCACCATGTCCGGCGCAAACTCGGTCACCGGCGGGGCCGGCTCGCTGGGATCGGCGACCGGTAGCCTCAGCCACAGCGTCACCGGCTCGGGCAGCGTCAACGCGACCAAGTCGGTGGATGCGAAATCCGGCAATGCCAGCGCCGATGCGGGCCTCGCCGGCACGGTTTCCGGCGCGGTGGGCAGTGCCGCCGGCGTGACCGGCCCGGCCGGCAACACGGTGGGCAGCAGCGGCTCGCTGGCCGGCAGCGGCAGCATCGACAAGAGCGTCGGTGTCAACGCCAACACGATCGGCACCGATCAGCTGAGCCGGACCGCCGGCACGGTGCGCGACCGGGCGACCTCGGCCGTGGGCAATGTCCGGAGCCGTGCCACGACCACCGCGAGCAATGTCGGCAACCGCGCGACCTCGACCGTATCGAGTGTACGCAACCGTGCGACGGGCGCCACGGCGACGGCCCAGAATACGGCCGGCGCTCTCGCCGGTACGGTCAGCGGGACGGACGTTTCGGGGTCGGCGAACGGTTCCGCCAGCGGATCGGCGCACGGCACCGCATCCACCCCGCAGCCCTGAGCGACCCCATCGCCAGCGATGCGCCGCCGGGATGCCCTCCCGGCGGCGCGTTCGCGTCAGAAGCCGACCTGCAGCCCGGCGCGCAGCGCGACCGAGACGTGATCCTGCTGCTGTTCGGCATCGAACTCGCCGCTGATCACATAGGCGCTGTTGCCACCCTTCAGGCGGAAGGCGCCGGTCCAGCCGCTGGTGCGATCGTCGGCGATCAGGGTGAAGTCCTCGCCGCCGGCGAAATGCGCCACGGTGTCGCCGAGCTTGCTGCTGATCAGCTGGCGGCGGCCGCCCTCGATCTCGGCGCGCAGGAAGCCACCGTCGTTGGCGAGATCGTCGAAGAATTTGTAGCCCAGCGCAACGGTGCCGTTGGCGGCGAATTCGTCGCTGGTGCGGCCGTCGACGATCAGATCCATGCCGACGCCGCCGCCATCCTCGGTATAGCCCTTCTCGTGCAGGTGGTAATAATCGATCGAGCCCTGCGGCCGGATCGAGAAGGCGCCGAGCTGAAGGGTGTAGGACAGGCCGCCGGAACCCGAGAACAGCTTGCCGTTCCACTTGCCGTCGGCCGATCGGATGACCTGCGTGGTGCCGTCCATCCCCTCGAACCGGCGATGGCTCTTGAAGTCGATCGTCGCCGCCGAACCGCGTGCCCAGGCGTGCAGGCCGCCCCAGTCGCCCCGCCAGTAGGCACTGAGCTCATACTGGTCGGAATCGACGCTGTTTTCGGTGCCCTCGTCGTCGTTCGTGCCGGAAAGATAAGCGAGGCCCAGGCCGAAATTGCCGAAGCCGCCGGCCTTGATCTCGGCGCCGCCCGATGCGCCCCAGCCGGTGATCTTGTAGCCGGCGGTGTCGTCGATCGCCTTGGTGCGGCCCCAGCCGACCTGCTGCAGGTAGAAGCCCCAGCTGCCCTCGTCGGCGATCGGCGCGTCGGGATCGGCGAGGAAGCGGGCAGTGGCGCGCGAGCCGGAGGTCACCGCGTCGAACGCGCCGCCGGCATGATCGGGCAGCATCGTGCGCAGCGCCGTCTTGAAGCTGCTGCCGTCGTTGATCGCGAGGAAGCTGTCGCCGATCGGCTTGTCGCCGGAGATGGCGGTGTAGACGGCGTCGTAAGCGGCCGCTTCCGATCGGTTGAGGCCCAGCTCGGCGGCGGTCTTGCGCGCCACCACGACGTCCACCGCATTGCCGGCGGTGTTGGTGGTCACGCTGCTGGTGAACAGCCACGGCAGGGTGACGCCGGTGGTCGAGAGGTTGCCGACGCCGGTGAGCGATCCGGCCTCGACCACCGTGTAGGTGCCGACCGTATGGGTGAGATCGGAGAAATGCAGCGCCAGCTTGGAACCGGTGTCGAAGCTCGCGGCACCCGCCACCTGGTAGAGCGTCGCAGCGCCCGTGGTGCCATCGACGTTGACCGCGAGCGTGCCGCCGCCGGTCACTTGCAGCGATCCGATCGCCGTGGCGCCGGTGCTGGTGAGGCCCAGCGTGCCGCCCGATACCTGCACCGCGACGTTGCCCGCATTGGCGAGCGTGCCGCTGAAGCTCGATGTGTCGCCGATCGTCAGGCTGCCCGCGCCGCTGCCGAAATCGGCGGCGCCGCTGTAGGTGGACGTGCCGGAAAGCGCCAACGTGTTGGTGCCGGCGCCGAAGCTGACATTGCCCGTGACCGACCCGGCCGAAACGGACAGCGTGTCATTGCCCGATCCGAAGCGGATGTCGCCGGTGATGCTCGGCGCGGATGCGTCGGACGAGGCGAGGGCCTGGGTCACGCTGGTGTCGGCGGTCGCCGCCGAAAGGTCGATCGCGACATTGGTCGCGGCCGATCCGGTCGCCGAGATGCTGCCGGTGTTGGTGACGGAGGTCAGCGTGCCGGATTTGTCGAGGATGGCGTATGCGTTGGCGGCGGTGCCGGACGTGCCCGCCACGATCGATCCGGAATTGGTGAGCTTGGTGACGGTGCCGCCGGCGTCGATCTGCAGCGCGGTGCTGCTGTCGCCGGCCGCGGTGGCGCCGGTCGCGCTGATCGAGCCACTGCTGGTGATCTCCGGCACGCTGGCGCCGCTGCCGATGCGGATCGCGGTGGCGCTGGCGTCGTTCGCGCTGGCGAGGATGGTGCCGCCCACCGTCATGCCGTTGGTGATCGTCACCGCGCCGCCCTGGCCGCCGATGACGAGGCCGCTCGCGGTGATCCCGTCATAGATGCCGTAACCGGAGAGCGTGCCGTTGATGACAAGGCCATGGCTGGCGCTATCCGACGTGACCGCGCCCAGCGTGATCGCATGATCGCTGGCGCCGACGAGCAGTGCCGGGGCGCTGCCGTAGGAGGTGAGCGTGGATGCGGTGGTGGTCACGGTATTGCCGCTCGAATCGGTGGTCGAGGTGGCATCGGTGAACAGCGCGCCGCCGGCGATGCTGCCCGAAATCTGCATGGTCGGCCCTGCCTGAAGCAGGTTCTGCGCGGTCAGCAGGCTGGTGTCGGTGGGAACGGTGGTCGAGCTGTAGCCCGTGGTCGTCAGGCCCGCCTGGACGACCAGGGTGCCGCCGATATCGCCGTTGAGCAACACCGCCGAGCTGCTGCCGCCGGTCGCGCTGATCGTACCGGAAAGAGCGACGTTGCCCGAAACGGCGCCAGCGCTGACGCCGACGCTGTTGTCGCCGATGACGCTGACGGTGCCGCTCTGGGTCAGCGATCCGGTGAGCGCGCCGCCCAGCGCGATGCCGGCCGAATTGTTGCCCTCTACCGTGATCGTGCCCGAATTGATCACGTCGCCGGTAAAGGCGCCCGCGGTCCGGATGCCGTAGCGGCCCGATCCTTCTGCCCACGCACCGTCGAGCACGCCGTCGCCGTTGGTATCGGTGCGGGTGTACGTCTCGCTGTTGGTGATGGTGCCGCTGTTGGTGATCGTGCCCGCCGTGCCGGCATTGGCGAGGATGCCGGAGACGTTGTTCACGCCGTTGATCGTGATCGCGCCTGCGTTGGTGACGCTGTTATTGCTGTCGATGGTGACGGCGGTGGCGCTGGTCGGCGTGATCGAGCCGGCGCTGGTGATGCTGATGTCGGCCGCCGCACCGCTGTCGGCGGTGGAGGTGTTGACCGGGGTTGTCTGCGCGGCGCCGATCGTGACGGTGGCGGCGATGGACGGCGAAACGATCAGCCCGAGCGCGATCGGCGTCAGGCAGGTGGAAGCGAACAGACGACGCATGAAACCCCTTCCGGCTCTTGTTGGGAGCGGCCTTTGCCGTCACCCCGATAGAGCGAAGACGGAGACGGAGCGGAGGAGCCTTGTTCCTTTCTGATCCTCCCCCCGCCAGGGGGAGGATCCGCGGTGGTCAAAAATGCGCGTCGAAGCCCAGCCGGATGGTGCGGGGCTGGAGCGGCGTGATCTCGGTGTTGCGGATCACGTCGATCGGGGTGCCGAGCGCGAAGCGGTTGCCCACCGTGTCGAGCAGGTTGGTGGCCGACAGCGTGACGCCGTAGCCGCCCTTGCCGATCCGTACGGACAAGCCGGTATCGACATAATCGCCTTCCTTGCCGCCCAGTACCGGGCCGACGCCGAGCCGCGACTTGCCGATATAGCGCGCCCAGCCGCCGGCATTCAGCTGATAGTCGCCGATCCGGTGCTGCCAGTCGAAGCCGATCCGCCCGCTGAGCTCGGCCACGTTGGGCAGTTGCTCATGCACCTTCTCCTCGGTGGCGACGAGGCGGAAGAACTGGAGCGGGCCGTAGTCCGGGCGGGTGAGGCGGCTGTCGTTGACCACCACCGATCCTTCGAGACGCAGCGACGGAACCGGCTTCCACGCCACCCGCGCGTCGAATGACCAGATCCGCCCGTCGCCGATATTGGTGGTCACGGGCAGGCCGTCCGCATCGACGAAATCGGCCTGGATGTCGCGCCAGTCGGTGTAGGCGACCGAGGCGGCGATGCTGAACGCGTCGTCGCCGGGGCGATCGTAGCGAAAGCCGGCTTCCCCGGTCGACACGCGATCGCTGCGGAAACGGCGGACGAGGTTGTTGCCGATGGCGAGGCCGCCGGGGCGGAAACCCTGCTGGAAGCGCGTGTAGAGGATCAGCCCGCGCGCCGGCTCGACCGAGGCGGAGATGGACGGCAGCAACTTGGTCTCGGACCGGTTGTGCTGCACCGCCGCGATGTCCGCGTCGCTCTGCACGGTCTGATAGGACGGGCTTTGGGTCGTCGCCGTCGGTGCGGTGAAGTCGCCGCGGAAATCGGCCGGAAGCTGGCCGATCATGTCCCCGATCGCGTGGCCGGAGAGGCGCGAATGGGTGAGGCGGGCGCCGGCGGTGATGGTCAGCCCGCGGATCGGCTGCGCGGAGATCTCGCCATAGGCCGTCTCCTCGTTGATCGTGTTGAGCACGCCGGCGGCGGGCGACAGCTGGTCGACCGGCCCTATCTCGCGCGTGATCCGCGCGCTGTTGCGCAGGAAGCTCGTGCCGATCACCCAGCCGAAGCCGTTGGACATAGGCCTGGCCAGCCGGTTCTCGGTGGTGAACAGGGTGGTGTGGTTCTGCTGGCGGAACAGGCGCGGGCTGTCGCCGGGCAGCGTCGCGTCGAAGCGCTCGTCTATGTCCTGTCGCACGAAGGCGTTGGACGAGGTGAAGCGCAGATCGCCGAGATCCTTGGTGATCGTCGCCTGGCCCATGCGATACTGGTCGTCATAGGGCTGTGCGATGGTGCTGGCGCGGGTCAGCGGCGGGCCGTTCTTGTCGGCATACTGGCTGTCGTCGCCATGGATGTTCTGGATGACCGTGCCCAGCCGGATCGACCAGCCGCTGCCCGGCTCGATACGCAGCGAGGCGCGTCCGCCCTCGGTATAGGTGCGGTTGATGTTCTTCTTGCCGGTGGTGACGTTGTCGATATAGCCGCCGTCGGTGCTGGCATAGCCGACCAGGCGCAGCGCCACCGTATCGTCGATGACGGGCAGGTTGAGCATCGCCGATCCGTCGCCGCCCATGGCGCCGTGCTCGATCGCGGAGACGCCGGCGGTCACCCCCGCCTCGAACCGGCCGGGGATCGGCTCGTTCTGCACGATGCGGATGATGCCGCCCGGCGATCCGGCGCCGTAGAGCGTTCCCTGTGGCCCTTCGAGGATCTCGATCGAGGAGATGTCGTAGAGCTGCAGGTTCGGGTCCGGCGCGTTGTAGCTGAGGCGCAGGTCGCCGAAATACTGGCCGACCGTCGCCTGGCTCTGCCCGACGAGGCCGGAATCGGCGACGCCCCGGATGAACAGCTTGTCGCGGCCCGCGCCGAGATGGGTGGAGGTGACGTTGGAGGCGCGGTTGGCGATCGCGTCGCTGCCCGCTGCACCACTGGTGCCGAGGTCGGTGCCCGAGAAGACCGAGACCGAGCCGGGAAAATCGGCCAGCCTGACGCCGCGCTTGCTGGCGCTCACCACGATGTCCGGGCTGGGCGGATCGACCGTCTGGAGCACGGCGGGGATCAGCTTCGGGCGCGGGGGCGCGGCCGGCGCGATCTGCCAGGTGTCGCCGCCCAGCGCCACCGGCCGCGCCCCGCTGCCGGCGAGCAGCCGGTCGAGCGCTTGCCCGACGCTCATCCGTCCGCGGATCGCGCGAACCGGCCGCTGCCAGAGCGCCGGGTCGCTCAGGCGGATGCTGGCGCCGGTGCTGCGGCTGAGCGCGACGATCGCCTCGCCGAGCGGACCGGACGGCAGATCGATGCGATCACGCGATTCCGCATGGGCGGTGGCGGGCGCCAGCAGCGCGACGGCGGACAGGAAAGACGCGGTGCGGTGTGTCACTGCCGTGGCGGGGGCCTAGAGGCGATGGTCGGCCTTTCGGGCCAGGGTGACGCGCCCCTGATCCCGTTTCACCTCGACGTCAAGCAGGGGACCGAGCCGATCGAGAAACAGCGCCTTATCGCCGCCATAGGCGATCACGCCGGTGAACGGTCTGGTCGCGACATCGGCCTGCACATCGATCTGCGTGCCGAGCCCGCGACCAAGATCGGCGGCGACGACGGAGAGCGGCGTCTGGCGGTAGCTCAGCCGATCCTCCCGCCAGCTGCCGATGTCCGACGTGGGGGCGGTGGCGACGCGCAGCTCCGCCTCGTCGTGGCGCGCATCCAGCGTCTGGCCGGGGCCGAGGCGGACGGCTTCCGCCTTCGGATTGTAGACCACCATGCCTTCTGCCACCGCGACGCGGGTGCCGGCGGTGTCGCGCGTGACGTCGAAGCGCGTGCCGACATCCTGCACCTCGTCATCGCCCACCTTCACCGCGAAGGGGTGCGTCTCGTCATGCTTCACGTCGAACAGCGCCTCGCCGCGATCGAGCGTGGCGAGGTGGAGGTTGCGTCGATCGATCACCAGCCGGGTGTCGCCGTTGAGCGCGATGGTGGCGGTGTCGAGCGTGACGGTACGATGCTCGCCCGGCCCGGTCTGGATCACCATCGGCTGCGGGCGCAGGTTGACATAGCCGAGGCCGACCGCCGCGACGATGCCGGCGGCGAGCAGCCCGCCCGTCGCCTGGCGGCGCCAGATCGGAAGGCGCGAGGGCGCAGGGTCGGCGACGGGATGCTGCGCGATCACCGGATCGGCGGCATCCCCGGCGGCGAGTACGGCTTCGTAGGCGGACGCGTGCGCGCGATCGGCTTCCAGCCAGGCCAGGAAGCCGTCCCAATCGCCGAAAGCGGGATCGGTCTGGGCCACGACCCAGTCGACCGCCTGTGCGCGGATATCCCCACGATCCGTCATTCCTGTCCTTTCGAGCCAAGGACGGAGTCGGTGCCCACCAACCTCATTCCGCCCCCTCGCGCGCCTCTGTGACGGCCCGATAGGCCTTGCGCATGTCGCTTTCGACCGTGCTGAGGCTCACCCCCATGCGCGTCGCGATGTCGCGCTGGGCCATCCCCTCGATCCGGTGCAGCCGGAAGATGTCGCGCGCCCGTTCCCCGATCGCGGCGAGCGCCGCCTCGATCCGCGCCAGTTCCTCGCGCGCGATCAGCAGCCGCTCGCCGGACGGCGCGTCGGATATGCCGGGCGAGGCCGGGCTGTGCGTATCGTCCCACGCGCGATCGCGCAGGATCGCCTGCCGGCTGGCGCGATGCCGGTCGCGCATCAGGTTCTCGGCGGCGCGGAACAGGTAGGAGAGCGGGCTGGCGATCGGGCCGGCGGGGGCGGCCGCCACCTTGATCCACAATTCCTGCAGCACATCCTCGGCATCGTCGCCCGCCCCGCGCGCCGCGACGAAGCGCAGCAGGGTCGCTCGATTGCTCAGGAAGATCGCCTGCAGGCCGTCGCTCATGACAGCGGGTTAGCGCAGGCGAGGGGCGGGTTCCATCGCCTTTGCCGGGGTCGGGCTGCGTCCGCTGATTTCGGCGCCCGCGTCGCGCTCGAAGCGCAGGTTCCAGATCGTCGCCAGCAGGGAGATCGCGGTCACCGTCCAGAAGGCGGCGCTGAAATCGGCGAAGGCCGGCTTTTCGGCATGGTGGGTCAGCATCGACAGGTGCAGCGCGCTCGCCGCCACGCAGATGCCGAGCGACAGCATCAGCTGCTGCACCGTCGAATAGAAGCTGGTCGCCGCCGACATGCGCTGCTTGTCGATGCCGTCATAGGCGATGGCGTTGTAGGCGGTGAACTGGAGCGAGAAGAAGAAACCGCAGATCGTCAGCGTGACGACGATCGCCCACATCGGCCAGTCCGGCCGGAACAGCCCGACCACCGCATAGCCGAGCGCGCCGACCAGCCCCGCGCCGATCATCGCGTTGCGGAAGCCGAAGCGGCGCAGCAGGCGGGGCGCCGCCGCCTTCATCAGCAGCGAACCCACCGCCGGGCCGACCGTGATCGTGCCGCTCTCCGCCGCGGTGAGGCCGAAGCCCAGCTGCATCATCAGCGGCAGCAGGAAGGGCAGCGACCCCTGCGTGATGCGGGTGAGCGATCCGGCGATCATCGACAGGCGGAAATTGTCGTCGCCGAGCAGGCCGAGATCGACGATCGGCGCCTCGTGGCGACGGGCATGGCGGACATAGAAGATACCGACCACCGCGCCGACTACGATCAGCGAGACGGCCAGCGCCAGCGCGCCGGGGCGGCTCGTCATCTCGAAGCCGAACAGCAGGCAGCCCAGCGACACGCCGCTCAGCACGAAGCCCTGGCGGTCGAACGGGTGGGGCCGTTCCTCCTTGAAATTGGCGATGTAGCGGCCGACCAGCACGAAGCCGAGCAGCCCGATCGGCAGGTTGACGTAGAAGATCCAGCGCCAGTCCAGATAGGTCACGATATAGCCGCCGAGCGGCGGCCCCAGCACCGGGCCGATCAGCGCGGGCATGATCAGCCACGACATGGCGTTGACCATGTCCTTCTTCGCCACGCTCCTGAGCAGCACCAGCCGCCCGACCGGCAGCATCATCGCGCCGCCGATGCCCTGCACGAAGCGGGCGGCAACGATCACCCACAGGGCCGGCGCCTGCGCGCTGACGATCGATCCCGCCATGAACAGCGCGATCGCCGCCTGGAAGACCGGCCGCGATCCGAACCGGTCCGCGACGAAGCCGGACGCCGGGATGAACACCGCCAGCGCCAGCAGGTAGGAGGTGAGCGCGATGCTCATCTGCGGCGCGCGCACGCCGAAATCGTGCGCCATCGTCGGCAGCGCGGTCGCCAGCACGGTGGCGTCGAGATTTTCCATCAACAGCGCGCAGGCGATGATCAGCGCGACGATGCGATAGTTGATGCCGGAGGTTTCGGGGCCTTCGTCCAGCGTCTTGGCGAGCGCACCGGACGCCGGCACGATCCCGTCGCGCGTCTCGGCATTGACCGAGGCCATCCCGCGCCGCCTGGGCCTCAGCATGGCGAGGCCTCGGGGCGGGAGGAGGGGGCGGGTGCGATCATGGGTTGCGAGGCACATAGGCCGCGCGATCCGATTAAGGAACTCTCCGACGGATAAAAATGCGCGATCGGGTGTTTCCGCGATTCAGCGGCGGGATCACCAGCGTTGCAGGCTTGACATCAGGCTGCATCCGTTGGCCGTTAACGCCGCGCCGAACATTCATCACGGAACCTTCATGACCGACGATCGCGTGCCCGAGCACGACCAGCCCGCACACGAGCATGCCCACTGGGTGGACGAGGAGCCGCGCCGCTTCTCCGGCCGCGCGCGGGCGATCAGCTGGGTCGCCGGAATCCTGGGCGTGCTGGCGCTGGTCGGGCTGGTTTTCTGGCTCTCGCACAGCTCTTCCTCGGAAGGTGCCGCCGGAGGATCGGGCGGCGGCGGCCGGCATCGCGGTGGTGGAGGCGGCGGAGGCCGGGGCGGCGGTCCGTTCAGTTTCCGCAGCCAGACCACGACGGTCGGCACCGCCAAGGCGGCGACCGCCGACCTGCCGGTGCAGACCGAGGCGCTCGGCACGGTGACACCGGCGGCGACGGTGACGGTGATCCCGCAGGTTTCGGGCACGATCACCCAGATCCTCTATCAGGAAGGCCAGAAGGTCGCGAAGGGCCAGACGCTCGCGATCATCGATCCGCGCCCCTATCGCGCGGCGCTGCTGCAGGCGCAGGGGTCGCTGACCCGCGACAGGGCGCAGCTCGAAAATGCGCGCGTCCAGCTCAAGCGCTACGACATCCTGATTTCGCAGGATTCGATCGCACGGCAGGACCGCGACACGCAGGCGGCGCTCGTCCACCAGCTCGAAGGCACGGTGATGAGCGATCAGGGCGCCGTGCAGCAGGCGCAGGTGAACCTGGGCTTCACGAAGATCGTCTCGCCGGTCTCGGGCCGGATCGGCCTGCGCGTGGTCGATATCGGCAATTATGTCGGCGCGGGCAGCTCCACCGGCATCGCGGTGGTGACGACGCTCCAGCCGATCGACGTCGAGTTCGCCATTCCCCAGCAGCAGGCGCCCGCCATCCAGAAGCGGATCGCGCAAGGGGCGGAGATCCCCGCGATCGCGCTCGACAGCACGCGCACGCAGACGCTCGATACGGGCAAGTTCTCGACGCTGGACAACCGGGTGGATACCACCACCGGCACGATCAAGGGCAAGGCGCGCTTCCCCAATGCGGGCTATCAGCTCTATCCCAGCCAGTTCGTCAACGTGCGGCTGACCGTGGATACGGTGAAGAACGCCATCACCGTGCCGCCCGCCGCCGTGCGCACCGGGCCGGACGGCGATTTCGTCTGGCTGCTCAAGCCCGATCGCACCGTCACCCAGCGGGTCGTCAAGATCGGCGTGAGCTCGTCGGACAAGACGCAGGTGACCAGCGGCCTCGCGGTCGGCGACACCGTCGTCACCGACGGCGGCGACCGGCTGACCGAGGGCACGACCGTGGCGCTACCGGGTGACGCGCCGGCGGCGGGTGCGGGCGGCAAGGGCAAAGGCGGTCGCCACCGCCGGAGCGGCGGCGGAAACGGCGGCTGATCGCCTAGGCCATGGGTCCCTCGCGCATCTTCATCCTGCGGCCGGTCGCCACGGCCCTGTTCATGGTCGCCATCGTGCTGGCGGGCCTGGTGGGCTTCCGCTCGCTCTCGCTCTCGGCGCTGCCGGAGGTCGATTACCCGACCATCCAGGTGACGACGCTCTATCCGGGCGGCAGCCCCGAAGTGATGAGCCAGACGGTGACGGCGCCGCTGGAGCGCAACTTCGGCGAGATGCCGGGGCTGACTCGCATGGCCTCGACCAGTTCGGCCGGCTCGTCCGTGATCACGCTCCAGTTCGGGCTGACCGAGGGGCTCGACGTCGCCGAGCAGGAGGTGCAGGCGGCGATCAACGCGTCCAACGCGCTGCTGCCGGCCGATCTTCCGGCGCCGCCGGTCTACGCCAAGATCAACCCGGCCGACGCGCCGATCCTGACGATCGCCGTCACCTCGACGACCATTCCGCTGACGCAGGTGCAGTCGATCGTCGACACCCGTCTTGCGCAGAAGATCAGCCAGATCAGCGGCGTCGGCCTCGTCACGTTGGCCGGCGGGCAGAAGCCGGCGATGCGCATCCGCGCCGACACGCAGGCGCTCAGCAGCTACGGCCTCAGCCTCGCCCAGCTCCGCACCGCGATCGACAACGCCAACGCCAACAGCGCCAAGGGCAGCTTCGACGGGCCGAACCGATCCTACCAGATCAACGCCAACGACCAGCTGGAGACGGTCGACGATTACAAGAACCTGATCGTCACCTATCAGAACAATGCACCGGTGCGGCTGAAGGACGTCGCGCAAGTCGTTGAAGGAGCCGAGAATACCCGTCTGGGCGCGCTCGCCAATTCGACGCCGGCGATCATCCTCAACGTCCAGCGCCAGCCGGGCGCCAACGTGATCGCCACGGTGGACGCGATCCAGGCGCAGTTGCCCGATCTGCTCCGCCAGCTCCCCGCCGGCCTCAAGACGCAGGTGCTGGCCGATCGCACCACCGGCATCCGCGCCTCGGTGCACGATGTCGAGTTCGAGCTGGTGCTGGCGGTCGTGCTGGTCGTGCTGGTGATCTTCTTCTTCCTCCACTCCGCGCGCGCAACGCTCGTGGCGGGCCTCGCCGTGCCGATCTCGCTGATGGGCACGTTCGGGGTGATGTACCTTCTCGACTACAGTCTCGATAACCTCAGCCTCATGGCGCTGACCATTGCGACCGGCTTCGTGGTCGACGACGCGATCGTGATGATCGAGAACATCCAGCGCCATATCGAGGAGGGCGTGCCCCCCTTCGAGGCGGCGCTGAAGGGCGCGGGGGAGATCGGCTTCACGATCATCTCGCTCACCGTTTCGCTGATCGCGGTGCTGATCCCGCTGCTGTTCATGGGTGACATCGTCGGCCGCCTGTTCCGCGAGTTCGCGGTCACGCTGGCCGTGACGATCCTAATCTCGGCAGTGGTGTCGCTGACGCTGACGCCGATGCTGTCCGCGCGCTGGCTCAAGGCGCCCAAGGACGAGAAGCCGAGCCGGATCGCGGAGCGCTCGGCCGCCGCCTTCGCTTACGTGGAGCGCCGCTACGAAGGCGCGCTCGATTTCGTGCTGGCGCGCCGCTTCGCCACCCTGATCGTCGCGATCGGCACGCTGGTGCTGACGGTGCTGCTGTATCTCGTCATCCCCAAGGGCCTGTTCCCGACGCAGGACACCGGGCAGATTCAGGCGCGCATCGTCGCGACCTCCAGCATCTCCTACGATCGCATGGCGGAGCTGCAGAAGCGCGCGGCGGACGTGATCCTGCAGGACAGCGCGGTGGACTCGCTCTCCTCCTTCGTCGGCGTCGACGGCTCCAACAACGCCTCGCTCAATTCGGGTACGATGCTGATCAACCTGAAGGAGAGCCATCCCGCGCAGGAAAAAGTGATGCAGCGGCTGAAGCGCGCGGTAGGGCAGATCCCCGGCCTGACGCTCTACGTCCAGCCGACGCAGGACCTGACGATCGATGCCGAAAGCGGGCCGACGCAATATCGCCTGTCGGTCGAGGGATCGAACACGGCCGACGTCAATTCCGAAGCGAAGCGGATCGTGCAGGCACTGCAATCCGTCTCCAAGGTGCGCAACGTCACCACCGATGCAGGGCAGGAAGGCGCGTCCGCCAACATCGCGATCGATCGCGACGCGGCGGCGCGTCTCAACATCACCGCCTCGTCGGTGGACGACACGCTCTATTCGGCGTTCGGCCAGCGCATCGTCTCGACGATCTTCACCGAGACCACCCAGTATCGCGTGATCCTCGAGGCGGCGCCGGGCCTGCTGACCGATCCGCAGTCGCTGGGGCTGCTCCACCTGCCCGCGTCCGGCGGGGCGACGCCGCTCAACGCCGTGGCGACGATCACGGAGGGCAAGTCCCCGCTCCAGATCACGCACGTCGCGCAATTCCCGGCGGCGACGATCGGGTTCGACACGGCGCCCGGCGTCTCGCTCGGTACCGCGACCAAGGCGATCCAGAAGAAGATCGACGCGATCGGGCTGAAGCGTGGCGTTTCCACCACCTTCCTCGGCGCGGCGGGGGCCTTCTCCGGATCGCTCGACAACCAGCTGGCGCTGATCCTCGCCGCCGTGGTGTGCGTCTACATCGTGCTGGGCGTGCTCTACGAGAGCTTCATCCACCCGGTGACGATCCTCTCCACTTTGCCGTCGGCCGGCGTCGGCGCGCTGTTCGCGTTGTGGGTGACGGGGCATGATCTCGATATCATCGGGATCATCGGCATCGTGCTGCTGATCGGCATCGTGAAGAAGAACGCGATCATGATGATCGACTTCGCCATCGCCGCCGAGCGCGACGAAGGGCTGCCGCCCGCGCAGGCGATCCGGCAGGCGGCGATCCTGCGCTTCCGGCCGATCCTGATGACGACGCTGGCGGCGCTGTTCGCGGCGATCCCGCTGATGGTCGGCATGGGGCAGGGGGCGGAACTGCGCCGTCCGCTCGGCATCGCGATCTTCGGCGGCCTGCTGGTCAGCCAGATGCTGACCATCTTCACGACACCGATCGTCTACCTCTATTTCGATCGCGGCCAGCAATTCTTCGCGCGGCGCGGCTGGGGCGTGCGCTCGTCCCCCGACGTAGGCCCCGAAGCGCGGCCGTGAACCTTTCCGCGCCTTTCATCCGGCGGCCGATCGCCACCATCCTGCTGACGATCGGGCTGGCGCTGGCTGGGATCGCCGGATTTCTGTCGCTGCCCGTGGCGCCATTGCCGCAGGTCGATTTCCCGACCATCGCGGTGACCGCCAACCTCTCCGGCGCCAGCCCCGAAGTGATGGCGCAGAGCGTGGCGACCCCGCTGGAGCGCCGCCTCTCGACCATCGCCGGCATTACGGAGATGACTTCGCAATCCTCGCTCGGTTCGACGCGGATCACGCTGCAGTTCGATCTCAGCAAGAATATCGACGGCGCGGCGCGCGAGGTGCAGGCGGCGATCAACGCCAGCCGTGTCGATCTGCCCGCGACGCTCCGCCAGAACCCGACCTATCGCAAGATGAACCCGGCCAATCAGCCGGTCGTCACGCTGGCGCTCACCTCCGACACGATGACGGCGGGGCAGATTTACGACGCCGTTTCCAACATCGTGCAGCAGCGCATCTCGCAGGTGCAGGGCGTCGGCGACGTCGAGGTCGGCGGCGGATCGCTGCCCGCAGTGCGCGTCGACGTGAACCCCTACCGGCTCAACAGCTACGGCATCGCGATGGAGGATGTCCGCGCCGCGATCGAGGCGGCCAACGCCAACCGGCCCAAGGGGCTGCTGCAGGCGCCCGATGGGCGAAGCTGGCAGATCTACACCAACGCCGCCGGCCGCCACGCGGTCGATTATCGCGCGCTGGTGATCGCGTGGCGCAACAATGCCGCCGTCCGCCTGGGCGACATCGCCGACGTGACCGACAGCGTGGCGGACGTCCACACGATGGGCCTCTACAACGGCAAGCGCGCGATCATCGTCAACATCACGCAGCAGCCGGGCGCCAACCTGATCGAGATGGTCGATGCCATCAAGGCGCAGCTGCCCGAGATGGAGGCGCAGTTGCCCGCCGACATCAAGGTCAGCATCGCGGTGGACCGCACCAGTTCGATCCGCGCCTCGATCCGCGAGATCGAGGTGACGGTGTGGATCGCGCTGGCGCTGGTGGTGATCGTGGTCTTCGCCTTCCTGCGCGACCTGCGATCGACGATGATCCCGGCGGTGGCGACGATCGTTTCGCTGCTCGGCACCTTTGGTGTCATGTACCTGCTGGGATTCAGCCTGAACAATCTGTCGCTGATGGCGATCACGGTGGCGACCGGCTTCGTGGTGGACGACGCGATCGTCGTGCTCGAGAACACCACGCGGCATCTTGAGCAGGGAATGGGCCGGTTCGAGGCCGCGTTGCAGGGCGCGCGCGAGGTGGGCTTCACCGTGCTGTCGATCTCGGTCAGCCTCGTCGCGGTGTTCATCCCGTTGCTGTTCATGGGCGGGATCGTCGGCCGCCTGTTCCGCGAGTTCGCGGTGACGCTCTCGGTCTCGGTGCTGATCAGCCTCGTCCTGTCGCTGACCATGACGCCGATGCTCTGCGCCTGGTTCCTGCGGCCGGAGCGCAAGAAGGAGCCGGGCCGCGTTTCCCGCGCGCTGGAGCGGGGCTATGGCTTCGCCGAGCGCTGCTATGCGATCGCGCTCGACTGGGCGCTGGCGATGAAGCCGCTGGTGCTGGTGCTGCTCGTGGTCGTGATGGCGCTCACCGCCTATCTGTACGTCGTCGTACCCAAGGGCTTCTTTCCGCAACAGCAGTCGCCGCTGATCATGGCGGGCGTGCGCGCCGACGAAAGCGTGTCGTTCCAATCGATGCAGACCAAGCTGCAGACGATCGTGAAGATCATCAAGTCCGATCACGCGGTGCAGAGCGTCGTGGGCTTCACGGGCGGCAGCCGGGCGGGCGGCGCCTTCATCATGATTGCCTTGAAACCGGTCGGGCAGCGCCATGGCCTGACCAGCGCAGATGCGATCCAGCGGCTGCAGAGGAAACTCCAGCCGGTCAGCGGCATCCGCCTGTTCCTCAGCCCGGTTCAGGATCTCAGGATCGGCGGGCGGCAGGGCAATTCGACCTATCAATATACGCTGATGGCGGACAGCTCCGCCGATCTGCAGAAATGGGCGCAGAAGCTCAACGACGCGCTGCTCGACAGCAAGGTCGTCACCAACGTCGACAGCGACCTTGCCGAGAATGGCGTCGAAAGCTTCGTCAATATCGACAAGGATGCGGCAGCGCGCCTCGGCATCAGCCCGCTCGATGTCGACAACGCGCTCTATGACAGTTTCGGCCAGCGCGCGGCGGCCACGATCTACGAGGACATCAACCAGTATAGCGTGATCCTCGGCTGGCGACCGGATGCGACCACCGGTCCGCACGCGCTGCCCGACGTGCGTATCCCCGCCGATTCCGTCGCCGCCGATGCCGCGGCGCAGGCGGCGAACACCAGCGCATCCGGATCGGCGAGCGCGGTCGTCAGCCCGATCGCGACGCAGAGCCAGAGCAACACCGGCACCAGCGGCACCGGCACGAGCACCGGCGGCGCCACGACCGCCGTGCCGACCAACCCGGCGCTGCGCGACCCCTCGACTGGATCGGCGCTCAGCACCACCGCGCACAACATGGTCCCGCTCGATACGATCGCGCGCTTCTCGCAGGCGCCGACCGCCGCCTCGGTCAACCACCAGGGCACCGAGGTCGCCGCCACCATCTCCTTCGATCTCCAGCCCGGCAAGGCGCTGTCCGACGCGCAGACCGAGATCGAGGCGGCGGAAGCGCGGATCGGCCTGCCCAACAACGTCCACGGCACCTTCGCGGGCACGGCCGCCGCCTTCCAGCAGAACCAGGGCTCGCAGCCGCTGCTGATCCTCGCCGCGCTGGTGACGATCTACATCGTGCTGGGGATGCTGTACGAGAATCTGATCCACCCGATCACCGTGCTGTCCACCCTGCCGGCGGCGGGCGTCGGCGCGGTGCTGGCGCTGATGATCCTGGGCATGGAGTTCGACATCATCGGCCTGATCGGCGTGTTCCTGCTGATCGGCATCGTGAAGAAGAACGCGATCCTGATCATCGATTTCGCGCTGGAGGCGCAGCGCGCGCGCGGGCTGACCGCCGAACAGGCGGCGCGCGAGGCATCCTTGCTGCGCTTCCGCCCGATCCTGATGACCACGCTCGCCGCCGCACTCGGCGCGCTGCCGCTGGCGATCGGCTTCGGCGAGGGGGCGGAGCTGCGCCGGCCGCTCGGCGTCGCGATCGTCGGCGGGCTGATCGCCAGCCAGCTGCTCACCCTGATCACCACGCCGGTGGTATACGTCTGCCTCGACAAGCTGGCGCATCGTCGCAATGCGAAGCGCCGCCGACCGCTCAGAGAAATCCGCGTATGAAGAAAAGCATCCTTCTCCTGCCTGTGCTCCTCGCCGGCTGTTCGTTCGCGCCGCATTACGAGCGGCCGACGACCCCGCCCGCCGACCAGTGGAAGCCGGTCGAGGGCTGGCAGCCCGCGACGCCCGCCGACGACAGGCCCCGCGGCGACTGGTGGACGGCGTTCGGCGACGCGACGCTCAACGACCTGATGGTCCGCGCCGACGCGCACAACAACACCGTGGCGCAGGCGGCCGCCACCTATCGGCAGGCGCGCGCCGCGACGAAGGGAGCGCGGGCGAGCTTCTTCCCGACGGTTACCGCCAACGGATCGGTGACGCACAGCGAATCCGGCGGCGCCCGCTCGATCGTACAGGGCGGCGTCACCTCCAGCGGATCGAAGAAATCCACCAACTATTCGGTCCAGCTCGGCGCGAGCTGGGAGCCGGATCTGTTCGGCAGCATCGCCAACACCGTCTCCAATGCCAAGGCGACCGAACAGGCGCGGCTCGCCGATCTCGCCAATGCGCGCCTGGCGCTGCAGGGTGAACTGGCCACCGATTATCTCAGCCTGCGCGCCGCCGACGCGCAGATCGACAGCCTGACCGCGACGGTCGCCGCCTACCAGCGCGCGCTGACCATCACGTCCAACCAGTATAATGCCGGCATCGCGCCCCATTCGGACGTGTATCAGGCGCAGACCCAGCTCGCCTCCGCGCAATCCGATCTCGAGGGCGAGAAGCGCACGCGCGCCCAGTTCGAGACCGCGATCGCGGTGCTGGTCGGCGACAATCCGGCGGTGTTCACGCTGCCGTCGATCGGCACGGCGTGGACCCCGGTGGTGCCTGACGTTCCCGTGGCGCTGCCCTCCGTCATCCTCCAGCGTCGCCCCGACATCGCATCGGCCGAGCGGCAGGTCGCTGCCGCCAACGCCCAGATCGGCGTCGAGAAGGCGGCCTTCTTCCCGACGGTCAGCCTCTCGGCGGATGGCGGCTTCAATAACGGGTCGCTCGCCGGCCTGTTCGCGTCCTCCGCCTCCTTGTGGTCGGTGGGCGGGCAGGTCGCCGAGACGCTGCTCGATTTCGGCGCGCGCTCTGCCCGCGTGCGGCAGGCGCGCGAGGCCTTCAACGCGCAGGTGGCGAACTACCGTCAGGTGACGCTCACGGCCTTTCAGGATGTGCAGGACAATCTCGTCGCGAGCGTCGTGCTGAAGAAGCAGGAGGACTTCCAGCGGCAGGCCTCGATCGCCGCCGACAAGAGCGAGACGTCGCTGTTCGATCAATACAAGGCCGGCATCGTCGCCTATACGGATGTGGTGACGGTGCAGGCGAGCGCGCTGTCCGCGCGGCGCGCGCTGATCCAGGCGCAGGTCGACCGGCAGAATGCGGCGGTGGCGCTGATCCAGGCGGTCGGCGGCGGCTGGCAGGCGGCCGACATCACCAACGGCGCGGAAGCCAGACGGGCGGAGGCGGCACCCCGGTGACGCGCAAGTGACGCTCAAGCTCAAGGCCCAGATCCTGTGTGGCGAGGAGATCGCCATGGGGCCGGGCAAGGCCGATCTGCTCGACGCGATCGACCGCGAGGGATCGATCACCAAAGCGGGCAGGGCGATGGGCATGAGCTACCGGCGGGCCTGGCTGCTGGTTGATGCCATGAACCGTTGCTGGGCCGCGCCGCTGGTCGAGACGTCGGCGGGCGGGGCGAAGGGCGGCGGCGCGCGGCTGAGCGAGACGGGGCGCGAAGTGCTGACCGCCTATCGCGCGCTGGAGGCGGCGATCGCCGGTGCCGCGCATGACGGGGAGGCGACGCTGGCGCGGCTCGCCCGCACGGAACCTCTGCCGACGCAGCCCTAATTTCGGGCGTTGCGCTCCACGTCATATCCCGCCATGCACAGCGCATAATTCTCCGGAGCCTCCGTCATGCGCCCGATGTCCCGCCTGATCCTGTCGCTGGTCGCCGCCGTCTCGCTGCCCTCCGCGCTGCTCGCCAAAGCGCCGCTGGTGTTCGCGGCCGCCAGCCTGCAGGAATCGCTCAACGCCGTGGCCGATGCGTGGGCGGCGAAGCATCACGAGCGGCCGACCATCTCCTTCGCGGCCTCCTCCGCGCTCGCCAAGCAGATCGATGCGGGCGCCCCGGCCGACATCTTCATCTCGGCGGACGAGCCGTGGATGGACGACGTGCAGAAGAACGGCCTCGTCGCGCCGGGCACGCGCGTATCGTTCCTCGCCAACACGCTGGTGCTGGTCGCGCCCGCCGGATCGACCGGCACCATTGCGATCAAGCCGGGCTTCCCGCTCGCCAGGGCGCTGGGCGACGGCAAGCTCGCCATGGCAGACCCGGATTCCGTGCCGGCGGGCAAATACGGCAAGGCGGCGCTCACCGCGCTCGGCGTCTGGCAGCAGGTGCAAGGCAAGGTGGTACGCGGCGACAGCGTGCGCGCGGCGCTCGCCTTCGTGGAGCGCGGCGAGGCACCCTACGGCATCGTCTATGCGACCGACGCCTTCGCATCGAAGAAGGTGCGGATCGTCAACGTCTTCCCGTCCAGGAGCCACGCACCGATCACCTATCCGATCGCGCGGTTGAGTGCCGCCTCCAGCCCCGATGCGGAAGCCTTCCGCCGTTTCGTGATCTCGAAGGACGGCCGCGCGATCTTCCGGAAATACGGCTTCCTCGCGCACTTCCCCAACGCCAACTGACGTGGCGCTGCTGACGCCGCAAGAGTGGGGTATCGTCGAGCTGTCGCTGCGCGTGACGATCGTCGCGGTGGCGGCGGCGACGCCGGTTTCCTTCGGTCTGGCGCTGCTGCTCGCGCGAGCACGCTTTCCGGGTAAGGTGCTGGTCGATGCGCTGGTCCACCTGCCGCTGGTGCTGCCGCCGGTGGTGACGGGGTGGCTGCTGCTGATCGGCTTCGGCGTGAAGGGACCGATCGGATCGCTGCTCCACGACTGGTTTGGGCTGACCCTGATCTTCCGCTGGACGGGGGCGACGCTGGCATCGGCGATCATGGCGCTGCCGCTGATGGTGCGCGCGATGCGCCTCTCGATCGAGGCGGTGGATCGCCGGCTGGAGGGCGCGGCGCGGACGCTCGGCGCCTCGCCGTGGCGGGTGTTCTGGACGATCACCGTGCCGCTGGCGCTGCCCGGCGTGCTGGCCGGCGCGGTGCTGGGCTTCGCGCGATCGATCGGCGAGTTCGGCGCGACCATCACCTTCGTCTCGAACATCCCCGGCGAGACGCAGACCCTGCCGATCGCAATCTACGCGGCGCTGCAGGTGCCCGGATCGGAGGGGGCGGTCACGCGGCTGGCGGTGATCTCCGTGGTGCTGTCGCTGGGGGCGCTGGTGGTGTCCGAGGTGCTGGCGCGGCGGGCGGGCGCGGGGCGGGGCCAGCATGTCCTTTGATGTCGATGTCCGCCGCCGGATGGGGCCGGATACCGAGGTGGCCGTGCGCTTTTCGAGCGGGGCGGGGCTGACCGCCCTGTTCGGCCCGTCGGGCGCCGGCAAATCGAGCGTGCTGGCGATGGTGGCGGGGCTGATCCGGCCCGATGCAGGGCACGTCCGGGTCGGTGGCGAGACCTTGTTCGGCGAGGGCGTGAACGTTCCCGCCGATCGCCGTGCCGCCGGCTATGTGTTTCAGGATGCGCGGCTGTTCCCGCATTACCGGGTGCGCGGCAACCTGCTCTACGGCGCGCGGCGCGCCGGGGGTGTCAGTATGGGGCTGGACGAGATCGCCGACTTCCTCGGCATCGCGCATCTGCTCGATCGCTGGCCGCGCACCCTTTCGGGGGGCGAGGCGCAGCGGGTGGCGATCGGGCGCGCGCTGCTGTCCGGCCCGCGCTTCCTGCTGATGGACGAACCGCTGGCCTCGCTCGACGTCGCAAGGCGGCAGGAGATCATGGCGCTGATCGAGCGCGTGCGCGACGAACTCGGCCTGCCGATCCTCTACGTCAGCCACGATCGCGGCGAGGTCGATCGCCTCGCCGCGCATGTTGTGGAGATGGCCTGACTTCATCCTCCCCATCACAGATGGGGAGGGGGACCACCCGCAGGGTGGTGGACGGGCGGCGGTGGCACACCGCCGTCTTCGCCGGCGGCCCCTCCACCACTCGCTGCGCGAGCGGTCCCCCTCCCCACGCTTCGCGCAGGGAGGAAGAGGTTACTTAGCCCCCTGGCCGAACAGGATCTTCCGGCTTTCCTCGTCGCTGACGCTGGGAACCGTGTTGATCGTGTCCGACAGCGCATAAGCGCGCCGGGTCGCCGAGCGTTCGGCGATCGCATCGAACCAGCGCTTGAGGTTCGGCGTGTCGGCAAGATCCTGTCCCTGCCGCTCATGGGGGACGATCCACGGATAGCAGGCCATGTCGGCGATCGAATAGCTGTCGCCGGCCAGGAAGGCGCGGTCCGCCAGCCGCTTGTCCATCACGCCGTAGAGCCGCCGCGTCTCGCGCACGTAGCGATCGATCGCGTAGGGGATCTTCTCGGGCGCATAGGCGCTGAAATGATGATTCTGCCCGGCCATCGGGCCAAGCCCGCCCATCTGCCAGAACAGCCACTGCAGCACCTCCGCGCGTCCGTGCGGGTCGGACGGCACGAAACGCCCGATCTTGTCGGCGAGGTAGAGCAGGATCGCGCCGCTCTCGAACAGCGGGATTGGGGCGCCGCCGCCCTTGGGTTCGTTGTCGACGATGGCGGGGATGCGGTTGTTGGGGGCGATGGACAGGAAATCCGGCGCGAACTGCTCGCCTTTGCCGATGTTCACGGGGTGGATGCGATAGGGGAGGCCGGCTTCCTCCAGAAACATCGTGATCTTGTGGCCGTTCGGCGTGGTCCAGTAATACAGGTCGATCATACGATCGCTCCCCTTCCTCGTCTCTTGCGATGGCGGGCAGATGGGATCGCGCGGACGGCTGCGCCAGAGGGCGTGCAAACTTTCCCGATAAGCGGGTTCACCCGCCCGGACGCTACGGCTATGGGACGCGCCAAGCCCTGCCTTCTGGAGACATCATGGACGAGACGCTCCGCCAGTCCGCGCTCAGCTATCACCGCGAGCCGCGCCCCGGTAAGCTCACCATCGAGCCGACCAAGCGGATGGAGACGCAGCGCGATCTCGCGCTCGCTTACTCGCCGGGCGTGGCCGCGCCCTGCCTCGACATCGCGGCGGACCCGGACAAGGCGCGGGATTATACCGCGCGGGCCAACCTCGTCGGCGTGGTGTCGAACGGCACGGCGGTGCTGGGTCTCGGCAATATCGGCGCGCTCGCCTCCAAGCCGGTGATGGAGGGCAAGGCCGTGCTCTTCAAGAAGTTCGCCGGGATCGACGTCTTCGACATCGAGGTGGACGAGACCGACATCGATCGCTTCGTCGACGTGGTGGCGGCGCTGGAGCCGACCTTCGGCGCGATCAACCTGGAGGACATCAAGGCGCCGGAATGCTTCGCGATCGAGGCGAAGCTGCGCGAGCGGATGAACATCCCGGTCTTCCACGACGATCAGCACGGCACCGCGATCGTCTGCGCGGCGGCCGTTCGGAACGGCCTGCTTCTCCAGGGCAAGACGCTGGCCGACGTGAAGGTGGTGACGTCGGGCGCGGGCGCTGCGGCGATGGCCTGCGTGCGGCTGCTCATCTCGATGGGCCTGCCGCAGGACAATGTGACGCTCACCGACATCAAGGGCGTGGTCTACAAGGGCCGCGAGGGGCTGACGCCGGAGCTGGAGCCGTTCGCGCGCGAGACCAACGCCCGCACGCTGGGCGACGTGATCGCGGGTGCCGACGTTTTCCTGGGCCTCTCCGCGCCGAAGGTGCTGAAGGAGGAGTGGCTGCCGCTGCTGGCGGAGAAGCCGCTGATCCTCGCGCTCGCCAATCCCGAGCCGGAAGTGCGCCCCGAGATCGTCAGGCAGATCCGCCCCGATGCGATCATGGCGACTGGCCGTTCGGATTATCCGAACCAAGTCAACAACGTGCTGTGCTTCCCCTACATCTTCCGGGGCGCGCTCGATTGCGGGGCGACGACGATCAACGCCGAGATGGAGGTCGCCGCGGTCGAGGCGATCGCCGAGCTGGCCCGCATCGAGCCGGACGAGAGCGTGGCGCGTGCCTATGGCGGCGCGCAGATGCTGTTCGGGCCGGACTATATCATCCCCAAGCCGTTCGATCCGCGCCTCGCCTTGCTGGTCGCGCCGGCGGTGGCGCGGGCGGCGATGCGCACGGGCGTGGCCAAGCACCCGATCGACGATTTTCCGGCCTATGAGCAGCAGCTCATGCGCTTCGCCTATCGTTCCGGCCAGCTGATGCATCCGGTGTTCGAGCAGGCGCGCGCGTCGCTCAAGAAGGTCGCCTATGCCGAGGGCGAGGACGAGCGGGTGCTGCGCGCCGCGCAGGTCGTGATCGACGAGAAGCTGGCACGCCCGGTGCTGGTTGCCCGGCGCGAGATACTCGTGCGCAAGATCAAGGCGCTCGGCCTGCGCATGGTCGAGGGTCGAGATTTCGATATCTTCGATCCGCTGAGCGAGGAGGCGGAGATCCCGCGCCTCGAGGCCGCCTATTGCCGATTGGTCGAGCGGCGCGGCGTCACGCCCGGCGC
Source organism: Sphingomonas oryzagri (assembly GCF_029906645.1). Classification (NCBI taxonomy): domain Bacteria; kingdom Pseudomonadati; phylum Pseudomonadota; class Alphaproteobacteria; order Sphingomonadales; family Sphingomonadaceae; genus Sphingomonas; species Sphingomonas oryzagri. The sequence goes on along the minus strand of NZ_JARYGZ010000001.1, from coordinate 1,745,126 downwards.
GTCGGCCTATCGCGTCCGTCGGCGCCCGGCGATCACGGCGGCGATGCTGCTGAACGAGGGGCTGGTCGATGCGGCTTTGTGCGGCGGCACCGCCGACTGGTGGCAGCAGACCGCCGACGTGTTGCCGATCATCCCGCGCCTGCCGGGCCTGAAGCGTGTCTATGCGATGTCGGCGCTGATCGTCGGCGACCGGACCCTGTTCTTCTGCGACACGCACATGAACGTCGATCCCGACGCGCAGGAGATCGCGGAGATGACGCTGCTGGCGGCCGACGCCGTGCGCCGCTTCGGCATTACGCCGCGCGCGGCGCTGCTCAGCCACAGCAATTTCGGCGCGTCCAACTCGCCCTCCGCCAAGAAGATGCGCAAGGCGCTGAAGCACATCCGCGAGGATGCGCCCGAGCTGGAGATCGACGGCGAGATGCACGCCGATTCCGCCCTGATCCCGGCGATCCGCGACATCCTCGTCGGATCGAGCACGCTGAAGGGCAGCGCCAACCTGCTGGTGATGCCGACGCTGGATGCCGCCAACATCGCCTTCACCCTGCTGGCGGCGGCGACCAACGCGCTGCCGGTCGGGCCGGCTTTGCTCGGCATGTCAAAGCCGGTGCATGTGCTGACCGCCAGCACGACGGCGCGCGGCATCGTCAACATGACGGCGCTGGCGGCGGCGGCGGCGAACAGTTCCGACGAGGGATAACGCCGCAATCCTCCCCTGCCCGGGGGAGGTGGGGCCGCAGGCTTCGGAGGGGGAGGGCGGCGGTGCCGTCTCGGGAACTCCGCAGCCCGCCCCCTCCGTCACGCTTCGCGTGCCACCTCCCCCTGGCGGGAGAGGATTTATACTATAGCCCCAGATCCAATTGCCCCGCTCGAGGATCGTCGGGCTGCTCGAGGCCTGAGAGGGTGAGGCCGAGCAGGCGGATCGGCCGATCGACCGGGCAGAGTGCCAGCAGCAGTGCGTGCCCCGCCTCGGTGAACTGCGCCCGGTCTCGTACCGGCTCGGCGAAGCTCTTCGCGCGTGTGATGGTGTGGAAGTCATTGTAGCGCAGCTTGAGGGTGATCGTGCGGCCGCGCGATTCCGATTTCTCGATGCGCGGCCAGACGGTGTCGATGATCTCGTCCAGCGCCTCGATCAGTTCGGTGGGGCTGACGAGATCGCGGAAAAAGGTGTTCTCCGCCCCCACCGACTTGCGCGGGCGATCGTTCCTCACCTCGCGATGGTCGATCCCGCGCGCGGCGCCGTGGAGATAGTCGCCCCAGCTGCCGAAATTGCGGTTGAGCCATTCCAATGACTGTGCGCGCAAATCCGCGCCAGTCTCGATGCCGAGCCGCGCCATCTTCTCGGCGGTGCGCGGGCCGACGCCGTAGAAGCGCTTGACCGGCAGCGAGGCGACGAAGTCCGGACCCTTGTGCGGGGGGATGACGCACAGACCGTCGGGCTTGTTCTGGTCCGACGCCATCTTGGCGATGAACTTGTTGTAGGAGACGCCCGCCGACGCGGTGAGGCCGGTTTCCGCGCGGATCTCGGCGCGGATGCGTTCGGCGGTCGCGGTGGCGGAGCCCAGGCCGGCCATGTCGGCGGTGACGTCGAGATAGGCCTCGTCGAGCGACAGCGGCTCGATCAGCGCGGTGTAGCGCGCGAAGATGGCGCGGATCTGGCGCGAGACGTCGCGATAGACCTCGAAGCGGGGCTTCACGAAGATCAGATCCGGGCATAGCCGCCGCGCGCGGGAGGACGGCATGGCCGAGCGTACCCCGAACACGCGCGCCTCATAGCTGGCCGCCGCCACCACGCCGCGCTCCCGCGATCCGCCGACCGCGACGGGATGCCCTTTCAGTTCGGGATTATCGCGCTGCTCGACCGACGCATAGAAGGCGTCCATATCCACGTGAATGATCCGCCGGACCGGCGGTCCGCTATCGTCCATCAGAGATGCAGGTCGGACGGCCCCTCTAGGTGGAGATAGGTGGCGTCGAAGTCGCCGATCGCGACCAGCGCGCGCCAGTCGTGGATGGTGACGGACTTGCCGGTCGCCGTGATCAGGCCCTGCTTGCGGAACTGGGCGAGCACTCGGTTGGTGTGGATCGGGGTCACGCCCAGCGCGTCGGCGATGTCGGTCTGGGTGATCGGCAGCTCGAAACTGCCGTTGGTGACGAGGCCTACCCGCTTCAGACGGACGGCCAGCTCGCAGAACAGGTGCGCAGTGCGGCTGCGCGCGTCCCGCCGGCCGATGTTGAGCAGCGCCTCGCGCTGGATCGAGGCATCGAGCAGCGTGTCGTACCAGAAGGCGCGGCCCAGTGCCGGCACCTCCTCTGCGGTTTCCAGGATCGCCTTGTGCGGCACCAGCACGACAGCCGCGTTGCGCACCGTCTCGATCGTATGATCGGCGACCTTGAACAGCACGGTGTGCAGATCGACCATGTCGCCCGGCACATGGAAGGAGATGATCTGGCGCCGCCCGGTCGATGCGATCTTGGATCGGTAGACGATCCCTTCCAGCACCATGCAGGCGTGGGTGGGCTTCTCGCCCTCCTCGACGATGCGGCTGCGCGCGGCGGTGCGGACCAGTTTCTGAGGCAGGGCGCGCAGTGCCGCCTTCTCATCCTCGGTCAGCTTGTCCCGTGTCTCGATCTTGTCGAGAAAGGGATCGAGATAGTGGTGAACAGGCTCGTGCATACGCAAAATCCCCCGACGCGATCCTATTGCGCGGAACCGGATCGTCGCGCAAGCGATGGTAGCGTGTCCACCGGGGAGATACGGTCATGATCAGGGGGTTGGCGACATCGGCGCTGGTCGGTTTCGTCCGGAAGAAGGCGGGAGTGGCGACGATCGGCACGATTCCCGCCGCTTTGCTGACGAGTGGGGCATCGCTGATGCTGACGAGGGGCCGCCGCCCGATCGGGCTGGCGGTCGCGGCGCTGGGCGCATTCCTGGTGTGGCGCGAGATCGAGAAAGCGGACGCCGAAGACGAAATCCTCCCCCGCCAGGGGGAGGTGGCAGGCGAAGCCTGACGGAGGGGGAGGGCGGCGGAGTTCCCGACACGGCCCCGCCGTCTTCCCCCTCCGACGCCCGAGGGGCGCCACCTTCCCCTGGCGGGGGAGGATCGGTCAGGATGCCGCCTGCGCTTCCGCCAGTTTCTTCCGGCGCTTCTGCGGCCACAGGATCGCGTTGATCGTGGCACCCAGCAGGATCGCGTAGGCCGAGACGTAGAACCACATCAGCAGCACCACCACCGCGCTCAGCGACCCGTAGGTGGCGTTGTAATTGCCGAAGCTGGAGACGTAGAGGCCAAGGCCCACCGTCGCCGCCAGCCACAGCAGGGTGGCGATCCCTGATCCCATGCTGATCCACTGCCAGCCGGTCGGCGCGCGGTTGGGGCCGAAGCGGTAGGCGCCGCCGATCGCCGCGCTGGCCAGCAGGGCGGCGACGATCCACGTACCGACCTTGATCACGATCAGCGCCACCGGGCCGAGGCTGGTCAGCACCGTCTGCAGCCAGCCGAGTATGGTCGCGGAGATCAGCCCGGTCACCGCCACGCCGACCGCGCCGACGATGATCCCCATCGACACGAACGTGCCCATGATGAACCCGCGCCCCTCGTCCTGCTGGCCGTAGATGACGTTGAGCGCCGCCATGATCGCGGTGGAGGCGCGGGTGGCGCCGTAGACCGCGATCAGCAGCGCGACGATCAGCCCGAAGCCGGTCTTGCCGGACGACGCCGTCACCACCGCGACGAGCTGGTCGAGGATCAGCTTGGCTGCGTCCTTCGGCACCACGGTGATGATCGTGCGGATATGGTCGGCGACGGTCGCCGGATCGGCGATCAGCCCGTAGGTGAGGATCACGGCGGCGAGCAAAGGCACCAGCGACAGGAAGCAGTAGAAGGCGACACCGGCCGCCATCAGCGCGACATTGTCGCGGCTGATCTTCGCGATCAGCGTGCCGAAGAAGCCCTTGCCGGCTTTCTCCGCGCGATGCGCGAAATCGCGGGTACGCTCCAGCCGGTGGCGGTGCGGGGCGGGTGCGGTCTCGTCCTGCATGGTCTCCTCAATGCGCGAGCCGCTTGATATTTCCGCCGGGACAGGCTGTTAACTTTGATCGGAACCGTTGCTGCGGTGCGACGTTGGCCCAACGGGAGCGACGTGTCGCGTCGATGAAGGGGTATGGGGTGCGTTCAGGGGGTGATTTTCGCGAGCCTGCCGGCACCCCGCTGATCTCTGCCCTGGCATTGGCGCTGGCGATCGCATCGCCCGCATACGCCCGCAAGGATGCGCCGGCTTTCCCCACGGCCCGGTCGCCAGCGGATCAAGCGGTCGATCCTGCCAGCGATCCCTCGTTCAACGCTGCTTTGCCGCCGCTCGACAGCATGGCCGCGCCGCCGGCCACCGTGGCGCCCTCGACGCCGGCCACGCCGCCGGTCGCCAACGATCCCGCGCTCGCCCAGCCGCTGCCGCCGCTCGCCGGCTTCGATCCGACGCCGGACACCAGCAAGGCGGCGGTGCCGACCACCGAGGAAACCCGCATCCGCTACACGATGAAGGTGGAGGGGCTGTCCAAGATCGGGCTGGAGGACGAATTCCGCAGCCTGTCCGAACTCGAGAACGGCAAGAAGAAGGCCGCCAACGCCGCGCAGGTGACGGCGCGCGCCAAGGATGACGAGGCGCTTGCCGGCAAGCTGCTGCGCTCCGAAGGCTATTATGACGGGGTCGCCACTTCTACCGTTGTCGCCGTGCCCAACCAGCCGGGGCAGGTGGTGGCGACGATCAGCGTCACGCCCGGCCCGCGCTACAGCCTCTCCAGCATCGCGATCGCCGGCGCCGAGCCGGAGCCGACCGGCATCGCCACCAAGGCGCTGACCGGTCAGGTGAAGGTCGGCGATCCCATCCGCTCGATCGCAATCACCGGCGGCGAGGCGCAGATCTCGCTCGCGCTGCCCGAGCAGGGCTATCCCTTCGCCAAGCTCGGCGACCGCGACGTGCTGCTCGACGATCAGGCCCACACCGGCGACTATACCCTGCCGCTCACCGCCGGCCCGCGTTCCAGCTTCGGCAAGGTGCGCCCGTCGGGCAAGGGCGCCAAGATCTTCACCGAAAAGCATCTCGCCGTATTCCCGCGCTTCAAGCCGGGCGACCTCTACGACAGCCGCAAGGCCGACGATCTCAGGCAGGCGCTGGTCGCCACCGGCATCTTCTCGACGGTGGCGGTGCAGCCAGTCGATACCGGGGTGAAGGCCCCCGACGGTACCGAGATCACCGATCTGGAGGTCACGCAGGCCAAGGGGCCGTGGCGCAGCTGGGCGGCCGAGGGCGGCTATGGCACCGGCCAGGGCATCAAGGGCGAGGTCACCTGGACCCACCGAAACATGTTCACGCCCGAAGGCGCGCTGATCCTGGGCGTGATCGGCGGCACGCAGGAACAGGGCGCCAACGCCACCTTCCGCCGTTCCAACGCGGGGCAGCGCGACAAGACCTTCCAGATCACCGGCGGCTTCGATCGCTCCAACTACGACGCCTACGACGCCAAGACGATCAACCTCGGCATCAACTGGTCCCGCCAGTCGACGCCGATCTGGCAGAAGGTGTGGACCTACAGCTACGGCGCCGAGCTGGTCGGATCGAACGAGCAGGGCGCGGCGCTCGACGCGACCGGCGACCGGCCGCGCAAGAATTACCTGATCGCCGCCTTGCCGATGCAGGTGCAGTACGATCGCTCGAACGACCTGCTGAACCCGACCAAGGGCTTTCGCGTGCTGGCGCGGGTCAGCCCCGAAGGCTCGATCCACAAGGGCGTGAAGGGCTATGGCCGGCTGACCGGGCAGGTGACCGGCTATGTCCCGATCGGCAGCTCGATCGTGCTGGCGGGGCGCGCGCTGGTCAGCTCGATCGTCGGCGTGAACGACATCGCCGAGATCGCGCCGTCGCGGCGCATCTATGTCGGAGGCGGCGGATCGGTGCGCGGTTTCGGCTACCAGCAGCTCGGCCCCAAGGACGCGCAGAACAATCCGATCGGCGGCCTGTCCTCCACGGAGTTCGCCGCCGAGGTGCGCTACCGCTTCGGCAATTTCGGGATCGTGCCCTTCTTCGACGGCGGACGGCTGGGAGAAAGCTCCACACCCGGCATCTCGGGTATGCGCTACGGCGCGGGCATCGGCGGGCGCTACTACACCAATTTCGGACCGATGCGGCTCGACATCGCGACGCCGATCAACCGGCAGAAGGGTGAATCGAAGATCGCGCTCTACATTTCGATCGGGCAGGCATTCTGATGGCCGAGGAGCCGATGCCCGCCGAGACCGAAACCGTCGTCATCGTCGAGCGCAAGCCGTTGTGGCAGCGGATCGTGGCCGGAGTCGCGGTCGCGCTGGCGGTGCTGCTGGGCCTGATCGTGGCGCTGATCCTCGGGCTGAATACCGGGCCGGGCAAGCGCTTCCTCGCGAGCCAGCTCGGCGCCTACACCACGGCGTCCGGCATCAACATCCATGTCCGCGAGATCGAGGGATCGATCTACAGCCACATGATCCTGCACGGGCTGGAAATCCGCGACCAGCAGGGCGTGTTCATCACCGCGCCGTCGGTCGATATCCAGTGGCACCCCTTTGCCTACATCCACTCCAGGATCGATCTCGACAGCGTGACGGCGGGCGAGATCCGCATGCTGCGCAACCCGGCGCTGAAGCCGGTGCCGAGCGATCCCAATGCGCCGACCATCCCCGATATCGACCTGACGCTGAAGCATCTCCACGTCGATCGCTTCATCCTCGAGCCGCCGGTGACGGGCAAAAGATCGATCGTGAAGATCGACGGCAATGCCGCGATCTCGGACGGTCGCGCGCAATTGCTGGTCGATGCCGACACGATCGCCGCGCCGGGCGTGGCGGGGGGCGACAGGCTCCACGCGCTGATCGACGCGGTGCCGGCGGACAATCGCCTGAAGATCGACGTGAAGCTCAACGCACCGGCCGGTGGTCTCGTCGACAGCTATGGCAAGCTCGGCCGGCCGCTGACGCTCTCGGTCGGCGGGCAAGGCGACTGGCATCTGTGGCAGGGCAAGGCGGCGGCGACGCTGGGCGGCCAGCCGCTGATGGATATCGACTTGACCGGCAAGGACGGCACCTTCCACGCGCTTGGGCAGGTGAAGCCGGCGATCATGCTGACCGGCCCGGCCGCCCGCATGACCTCGCCCGCGATCCGCATTGACGGCACCGTGGCGCTCGACAAGCGGGTGGCGAACACCAATCTCAGCCTCGCCTCGGCGGCGTTCGCGGCGCACGCACAGGGCATCCTCGATTTCGACAAGAGCCGCTTCGGCAATTTCGAAGTCGCCGCGCGGCTGCTTACGCCGGGGGCGATCGCGCCGAACCTCGCGGGCCGCAACGTGCAGGTGCAGGCCACGCTGGACGGCGGCTTCCTCGCGCCCAACATCGCCTACAAGGCATCGGCCGACAGCATCGCCTTCGGCGCCACCGGTATCGACGGGCTGCAGGCGAGCGGCGCCGCGCACACGCAGGCCGACAAGTGGATCGTTCCCATCCACGCCACCGCGCGCCGGGTGACAGGCCTCAACGCGGCGGCCGGCGGCCTCGTCACCAACATCCGGCTCGACGGCGATATCGCTTACGCCAAGCAGCAGGTCTTCTCCGACAACCTGCATCTGCGCTCCGACAAGATCGACGCGACGGCGCTGATCCTCGCCGACCTTTCGACCGGCACCTACACCGGCGCGCTCAAGGGGCGGGTGAACGATTATGATGTGAACGGTCTCGGCCGGATCAATCTCGTCACCGACGCGAAGCTGGTGCCCACCGACAATGGCGGCTTCGGCGTGAAGGGCCATGTCCGCATCGACACGAAGAAGATCACCAACGCCAGCCTCGCCCAGCAGCTCGGCGGCAATGCGGTGATCACGGCGGATGTCGGCTACGATCCGCGCGCAGGCGCCACCATCGGCAATCTCCGCATGGTGGCGCCCGACCTGCGGATCGATCACGGCAGCGGCTCCTACAACCTCACCACCGGCCAGATCCGCGCGCAGGCGAGCGCCTGGTCGCGCACCTATGGCCCCGCGACGATCACGGCGTCCGGCACGATCGCCAATCCGCGCGCCGAGCTGAAGGCCGCACATCCCGGCGTCGGCATTGGCCTCGCAAATCTCGATGCGGTGCTGACCGGATCGGCGGCGGGTTATCGTGTGCAAGCCAAGGGCGGATCGGACTACGGGCCGTTCACCGCCGACGTTCTCATCAAGGCGGGCAAGGGCCCGCTCGCTGTCAACATCAATTCGCTGCTCGTCGCGGGCATCACCGTCCACGGCAATATCGTGCAGACCGCCGCCGGGCCGTTCGCTGGCACGTTGTTCGTCGCCGGATCCGGCCTCAACGGGCAGGTCGCGCTGGCGGCGGCGGGCAAGAACCAGAAGGCCGACGTCAACCTCACCGCCAATCAGGCGAAGCTGCCCGGCAAGGCGCCGGTCACGATCGGCTCCGGCCTGATCCGGGCGAGCGTGCTGGTGCTGCCGGCCGGCCCCTCGATCAACGGTTCGGCCGCTTTCGTCGATGTGCGCAGCGGCTCCCTGCTGGTCCGTTCGGCACGCGCGAAGATCAATTACGCGGGTGGGCGCGGTACGGCGGCGGTCACCGCCAGCGGCACCAGCGGCGTGCCGTTCGACGTCGCGGCGCAGGCCCAGTTCACGCCGGACCGCATCCTCGCCAACCTCAAGGGTTCGGCCAACTCGATCCCGTTCAGCCTCGCACGGCCTGCGGTGCTGACGAAGCAGGGCAAGGACTACGTCCTCCAGCCCGCGACGATCGTCACCAACCAGGGCAGCGTCGATCTGTGGGGCCGCTACGGCGCCACCACCGAGGCGCACGCCAAGCTGAACAATGTCGATATCGGCATCGCGCAGGCCTTCGCGCCCTCGCTCGGCCTGTCGGGCAAGGCGAACGGTACGGTGGACCTCGCCATGCACGGATCGGCGATCCCCGATGCCCGCGCGCGCATCGACATCAGCGGCTTCACGCGGACCGGCGCGCTGGTCATCTCCGATCCGGTCGACATCGCGATCCTCGGCACGCTGGGGCGCGAGGGCAATGCGGTGAACGCGCTGATCCGGCGTGGTGGCGCGAACATCGGCCGCGTGCAGGTGCGCATGGCGGCGGCGTCCGACTTCTCGGGGCTGATGGCCGGGCCGATCTCGGGCGGCATCCGCTACAACGGCCCGGCCGAGGTGCTGTGGACGCTGACCGGCATCGGCGGCCAGACGCTCGCCGGCCCGATCGCGATCGGCGCGGACTTCTCGGGCCGCGTCTCGGCCCCGCAGGTGACGGGCGTGATCAAGGCCAACCAGCTGCGCTACGAGAACACGTCGACCGGCACGACGATCACCAACCTCGCGATCGACGGGCGCTTCACCCAGTCGCAATTCCAGCTCAACAACCTGACCGGCACCGCCGGCAAGGGCACGATCCAGGCTTCCGGCTCGGTCGGCTTCGCGGCGGATAGCGGCTTCCCGATCGATATCACCGCCAAGCTCGACAATGCCCAGCTCGCCCATTCGGACGGGATGAGCGGCACCGCGTCCGGCTCCGTCCACGTCACCAATTCGAAGGCAGCGGGCGGGCTGATCCAGGGCGACATCCGCATCCAGGAAGCGCGCTACAATTACGTGCGCAACGACGCCGCGCAGATCACCGAGCTGACCGGCGTGCGCCGCAAGGGCGACGCCCCGCTCGATCCCAACGCCGCCGCCGCCACGCAGGGGCCGGCGCCGAGCAACTGGAAGCTCGACATCAAGATCCGCGGCGATAACCAGATCTTCGTGTCCGGCATGGGCCTCGAATCCGAATGGAGCACGCGGATGCGGATCGGCGGCACCGTCACCGCGCCGAGTGTCGTGGGCAAGCTGCAGGTGGTACGCGGCACCTACACCTTCGCCAGCCGCCGCCTTGACGTGGCGGACACCAGCACGGTGCAGTTCAACGGCCCGCTGCTCGATCCCGATCTCAACATCACGGCGACCACCACCGTGGAGAGCGTGAACATCGGCATCAACATCGGCGGCACCGGCACGCATCCGCAAATCACCTTCACCTCGACGCCGTCGCTGCCGCAGGACGAGGTGCTGTCGCGGCTGCTGTTCGGCTCCTCGGTGACCTCGCTGTCGCCGATGGAGGCGCTGCAGCTCGCCGCCGCGCTCAATTCGCTGAGGACGGGCGGGGGCGGGGCGGGCGCGCTCGGCAAGCTGCGCGGTGCCACCGGGCTGGACCGGTTGCGCGTGCTCGGCGGTGACGACACGACCGGGCGCGGCACCAGTCTCGCGGCGGGCAAATACATCTCCAAGAACATCTATGTGGAGGTGATCAGCGACGCCAAGGGCTTCACCCAGACCCAGCTGACCATCGCGCTCTCCCGCGCGCTCAGCATCCTGAGCCAGGCGGGCGGCGCGGTCGGCCCCTCGGTGACGCTGAAATATTCCAAGCAATATTGAGATGGCGCTCCACCACCGCCTGATCGGCAAGCTCGCACGCGCCTACTGGATGGTCCGGCGGCCCTCCAGCAAGGGTGTGCGGGCGCTGGTGCTGGACGGCGCGGATCGCGTCGCCCTGGTGAAGCACACCTATCTGCCCGACTGGTATCTGCCGGGCGGCGGCGTCAAGCGGCGCGAGGCGTTAGGCACCGCGCTGGCCCGCGAATTGCGCGAGGAGATCGGCCTACCCGATTTCCGGATGGAGCGTATCCTCGGCATCTATCGTAACGGCAGCGAGTATAAGGACGATCACGTCGCCATCTTCGTGGTGCGCACGCTGACGCCGGCCGCCGAGATCCGCGCGGCAGACGGGTTCGAGATCGAGGCGGCGCAATGGTTCGCGCTGGATGCGTTGCCGGCGGACATCTCGCCAGCCTCGCTGCGCCGGATCGAAGAGTGGAGAAGGGGCGAAACCGGGCTGGGCGACTGGTAAAACCTCATCCTCCCCATCGAATATGGGGAGGGGACCATGCGAAGCATGGGGGAGGGCTGCCGTCGCAGACGGCGAGCCAAGCCTGCCGCCCCTCCACAGCCTTCGGCGGTCCTCTCCCCACGCTTCGCGCAGGGAGGATGAGCCTACCGCAGCCCCACCGTCGCCCAGATCGGCAGATGGTCGCTCGCGCGTCTTGCCAGCGAAGAGTGGTGGGTGCCCGCATCCATCACCGCGAGATCGGGGGTGGTCATGATCCGGTCGAGCCGGGCGATCGGGCGGCTGGCGTGAAAGCTGGGGCCGGTCGGCGCGAACTGGAAGGCGCTCATGAAATCCTTGAGGCAGCCGGCCGATCCCCATTCGTTGAGATCGCCCATAAGCACCGCCGGGATATGACCGTCGCAATCCGCAACATGATCGATCACCGCGCGCGCCTGCTTGCGGCGCCACAGGCCTGAGAGATCGAGGTGCATGCCGACCACGCGGAAGGTGAGTCCATCGAGCGCGATGTCGGCCATCACCGCGCCGCGCGGCTCCAGCACGGGAAGGACGAGCGCGCGGTGGTTCAGGATTTCCGCCTCGCGTCGCACGAGGATGGCATTGCCGTGCCAGCCCATGCCGCCGGGGCGGATCTCGTAGGGCACCGCCTTGTAAGGCGTTTCCCGCGCGATCGCCTCGAACGGCAGAGCGCTCAGGCGGGCGCCCAGTCGCCGGTCGGCCTCCTGCAGGCAGACGATATCGGCGCCGATCTCGTTCAGCACGGACAGGATACGCTCCGGGCGGCGCTGCCTGTCCGTGCCGACGGCCTTGCGGATATTGTAGCTGGCGACCTTGATCGAGGCCCTGGGCGCGGCGCTCATTCGCCGGTCTTGCGGCCCCCGCGACGGCTCCACGCGAACCAGCCGAGCGCGAGGCCGGCGACGCCCGCCGCCACCGCCGCGACCAGCACATTGTTGTCGCCGGTCGCGCGCGCCATCACTGCCGAACCGCGGCGCGCATAATCGCGGCCCGTGTCGATCGCGGTCTTGGCGGCGGCGGGGGCGTCGTCGACGATGTCCTTCACCTTGTCACGGACCTTGCCGTAGCCGTCCTGCACGGTGCCGAGCGCCTGGTTGAGGTAGCCCTTCGCCTCCAGCTGATCGTCGTTGATCGCCTTGCCGGCGACCTCCTGCACGGTGCCGACGGTTTTCTTGGCGGTGCCCTTGATCTCGTCCTCGTTCATGGTCTGTGTCTCCTGAAGGGTTTAGCCTATCGGCATAATGAACGCCCGAATCGCGCGACGGGTTCGCATGAAATGGTTCGGTTGCGAAAGGAGATTGGAAATGCGTGCGTTGATCGGTGGCCTGATCGGGTTGGTTCTCACCGCGCCGGCAGTGGCTGCGGTGCCGCAATGGGCAAACCCGTTCAACCAGAAGCTGATGGCGCTGGGGCTGGCCGACCGCAACGGCGCGCTCCGCCGTGCGATCACCAACAGCGACGAGAAATGCGGGCGGCTCTCCAAGAGCGCCTATCGCGGGCCGCACGGCAATCTCGGCTTCTGGGTGGCGCACTGCCAGCCGGGTGGCGATTTTGCGATCTTCACCGGGCCGGACGGCAGCGTGCAGGTGCGCCAGTGCGGCGACATGAAGGCGCTGAAGCTGCCCGAGTGTGGAAAGCTGGATTAAACCTTCCTGTATTGATCCGTTCGTCCTGAGCGTAGTCGAAGGACGTGCTGCAAGTGTGGTGCGTGTGGCACGCACTTCGACTTCGCTCAGTGCGAGCGGGTTTTAGCGCGCGATGTGGATCAGGCTTCCGCCGTCGCCTTCTCCGACACAGCCGTCGTCCAGCCCAGCGCGGGGAGCGCGATTGCCCGTCCGCCGCGCAGGTCGATGCGGATGACGATCGCGCCCTGCTGTTCGAGAAACCCTAGAAGGCGCTTCGCCCGGCCGGTCGAATGCGTGCCGTAGACGCGGGCGATCTCCATGTCGGAGGGACAGATCGCGCGCTCCAGCGCGGCGCGGGCGAGGAGCAGGAATACGCCGCGTGCATCCTCCGGCAGCGCCTCGGCTTCGCGGGCGGCGTCGGCCATCGGGTCGCCCTCCACGATCGCCTCGTAAAGCCCGGCGCGGGCCAGCGACAGGCGGGTACGGAAGCCGGCAAGGTCGAGGCCGGAATCGGCAAGGCCGCGCATCCGGCAGCGCACGCCGAAATCCTGAAACAGCACGGCGGCCGGGCGGAAGCTCTCGCCCTCGTCAGCGACGATTTCGGCGAGGCAGGCGGCTACGATCGCGTCGCGCTCTTCGGGCGATTTTTCGGGTCTCGCCTCGTCGGCCGGATTGGTGGCGGGCGCCTCGATCGATCGGAGCAGCTGCTCCATGCTCGGGCGCGGTGGAGGCGGGGGAGCGGGCGCCGGCATCGGCAGATCCAGTTCCGTCGGCCGCTCGAAGAGCTGCGCACGCGCTTCGTCGTCGGGCACGACCGGCAGCGGCATCAATTTGGGCGAGGACGAGCGCGCCTGCGTCTCCACCTCGCCGATCTTGATCGGCAGCGGGCGCCGCGACAGCGCCGGGCCGAGCGCGATGAAGTGGCCGCGCGCGAGATCGCGGAACTGCTCGGCCTGCCGCCGCTCCAGCCCCAGCAGATCGGCGGCGCGCGCCATGTCGATGTCGAGGAAGGTGCGGCCCATCAGGAAATTGCTGGCCTCTGCGGCGACGTTCTTGGCGAGCTTGGCGAGGCGCTGTGTGGCGATCACCCCGGCAAGGCCGCGCTTGCGGCCGCGGCACATCAGGTTGGTCATCGCGCCGAGCGAGAGGCGCCGCACCTCGTCCGACACCTCGCCGGCCACAGAAGGGGCGAAGAGCTGCGCTTCGTCCACCACCACCAGCGCCGGATACCAATGTTCGCGCGGGGCATCGAACAGGGTCGAGAGAAAGGTGGCGGCGGCGCGCATCTGGCCTTCGACCTCCAGCCCCTCGAGCGTCAGCACCACCGAGACGCGCTGCTCGCGGATGCGCAGGGCAAGGCGGCGCAGCTCGATCTCGCTGTGCGCGCCGCCATCGACCACGACATGGCCGAAGCGATCTGACAGGGTGACGAAATCGCCCTCGGGATCGACGATCACCTGCTGCACCCACTTGGCCGATCCTTCGAGCAGGCGGCGCAGCAGGTGCGACTTACCGGACCCGCTATTGCCCTGAACGAGCAATCGGGTGGCGAGCAGTTCCTCCAGATCCATGGGGGCGACGGCGCCGTCCGGCGCGGTGCCCATGTCGACGGCAACGGTCATGCCGGCCGTTCTAGGGAGCGGGGGCGGCGAGGCCAAGCGAGTCGGGCCGAACCATCCCCAGAAAAGAAAAGCCCCCTCCCTGAAAGGAAGGGGGTTGGGGGTGGGTGGAGGCGTGCGTGACTTGGATCTCGTCCCCCTTGGTTCCCGTACCGAGACCCAAGACCCACCCCTCGATCCCCTCCCTTTCAAGGGAGGGGGAGAGTCTTAGAAGTGGAAGGTCACCGAGCCGCGATAGACCTGGTAGCTCAGATCCTGCCGGCCGAAGACCGTGTCGGCCGAGACGCCGATATCCGTCGAGCCGCTCACGAGAGTAAGGCCGCCGCCGACCTCGCCCCAATTCTGGTCGCGACCGAACGAGCCGAAGTCGGCATAGCCGAGGCCCGCGCCCTGGGCTTCGGTGAAGCGGGCGAGGACGTCCGCGCTGCTCTTCTTGAAGTCGTGGACGAAGGCGGCGTCCACGTGCGGGTGGATATTGCCGCCCATGTCCATCGCGATGTTGCCGCCGATGCGCGCCTGCAGGCTGTTGAAGCTCCGCGTGGCGTAGGTGAGCGAGCCGACGCCGCCGCTCTCCTGTCCGCCCTCGAACTGGAGGTGGCTGCTGCGGAACGAGGCCATCGGCGTCAGCGTGAAGCCGGCGGTCTTGATGTCGTAGCCGAGCGCCAGCTCGCCCGAGATGATCGGGCTGTTCTCTTCGTTGTGCAGCTTGGCGGTGACGTCGCCCAGCGTGAACTGGCGGCGCGTCTTGATGTTGAGCAGGCCGCCGGTGACGGTGGCGTTGACGAAGGCGCCGTTGCCGAAGCTGTAGGTGCCGTAGGCGGCGAGCTGGAACATGTTGCTACGCGCCCGCTCGGAGAGAACCGTATCGCCCTTGCCGTGCGAGTAGCTGGCCGAGACGCCGGTGATGGTCCGCTCGTCGATCTGCTTTTCGATGCCGCCCGCGACGTACCAGCCCGACAGATCATCCTTCTTGCCGGTGATCAGGTTCGGCAGCGGCCGCGACGAACCGTCCAGATAGCCGCCCGCCAGATAGGCGCTGACGCCTTCCGGCAGCTTGACCGAGGTCTGCCGCGGATTGGTCGGCGCCTGGATCAGGCCGGATGCGACATCCTGCGCGGTCTGGTAGCCGGTGCGGACCACGCCGAGCGGATTGCCCAGCACCGCGAGCTGCTCGGTAGCACCACCGCTGCGCAGCAGACTCAGGCGATCGCGGTAGAATTTGGCGATCGCCTCGTCCTGCATCCGCGTCAGGCCCACCTCGGTCTGCTGGGCGAACGGCCCGGCCGCCTCCAGCGATGCCTTCAGCGGATCGAGCGCCATCACGTCGGTCTGGTCGTAGAAAGCCTGGACGAGCGACCCGCCCGCGCGGCTGTGATCGAGCAGCTTGGCATAGGCATCCTGAACCGGCGAGCCGCTCACGACGCTGCTGTAGGGCCGCGCGCGGATCTGTACCGACAGCGTGTCCGCCGTCTGGGTGACGACCGGGTAGAGGATCGCGGACAGTTCGGTGACCGCCGCGAACTGGTCCTGCAGGCCGCCCGTGGCGGAGATCAGCGTGTAGGTGCGGTTCGGGTCGTAGTGATAGCCCTTGGCCGGCGCGAGCGCGAGGATGCCGCCGAGCGCGCCGACGCCGGTCACCGAATCCTCGACCGTGGGATCGATGAACGGATTGGCGGTGATCACCAGCTTGTCGGCAGTGGTCGCACCGATATCCATGTAGGTGCGGGTGCCTGACGTCATGATGAGGTTGCCGCCGACCGTCAGCGTGCCGATCGTGCCGAGACGACCCGGCGCGATCGCACCGAGCATCGAGATCACGTCGGGCGCGACGACGGTGCCGTTGCCCTGGAGCAGACCGCCGGCCAGATAATATTCGCCGATCGAGACGTAGCCGCCGTCAACCGTCATGATGCCGGCCGTCTGGGTGGTGTCGATCAGCGTGCCGAGATTGGCGTCGGCGGCGATCGTCAGGCCGGAATTGGCGCCCGAGAGCGTCAGGCGATCGATGATGATGTCCGCGCCGGACAACGTGGTGGTGCCGTCGGCCGAGAGCGTGACGTCGTAATAGCGCGCCGGGTGGGCGGAGGTGCCGTCGCCGTCCGTATCGTTGGGCACGAAGCCCGACGAGCCGGGCGCACCCTGCACGACCTCGCCGCCGACCGTCGCCGATCCTTCCGCCGGCGGATCGCCGACCGGATCGAGATCGGCGGTGGCGCTGTGCGTGCCGTCGATGTTGGCGATGCCGGATTGCGCGGCGTGCGTCGCGTCGTCCAGCGAGATCTTGGCGCTGCCCTTGTCGTTCGACTTCGCCGAAGCGCCGGCCGATGCCGTGTCGTTCTGCGAGATGTCGACGCAACTGTCGTAATAGCAGACGTTGCCGAATTTCGGGCTGGTGCCGTCGATGCCGGCGGCCGGCGTGGTCGGCAGGCCGTTCACGAGCTGGCCGTCGGCACCGATCACCTGGTAGACCGGATCGAGGTTGATCACCCAGTGGTTGGGATCGGTCCAGCTGCCGTCACCCGCCTTGGCGGAGACGTACTTGTACGGGTTGTTGGCGACGATCCAGTCCCAGAACAGGTAGAGCGGCTGGTAGAAGCTGGTCGTCCCGTAGCCGGCGCGCGGGCCGACCGGATAATAATAGTCGCTGCCGCCCGAAAGGACGCCCGCGATCACCGGCTTGGCGAATGCCTGGTCGATGATCAGCGGGCCACCGGAGTCGCCCGGCGCGGTGATGCCCTCCTTCGTCAACGCGCTGTCGCCGAAGATGTTGAAATCGAACGGGCTGGCGCCGGGGGTGCCGTACTTGGGATCGTTGAAGTCGATCTGGTAGAGATTCTGCGGCAGGCCGTCGGGCACGCCGAACAGCGCGCCGTCGACGTCGTCGAGCGAACCCAGCACGCTCACCATGTTCTCGGCGACGCGGCGCTTGAAATCGAGGCCCTGCTGGCCGGTAGTGCCAGTGCCGTTGTCGCCGTAGCCGGTGATGGTGGCGTGGGTCGGGCCGTCGAGCGGGCTGAACAGCAGGTCGTGGGTCGGCACGCCGGAAACGGGCGTGTCGAACGCGATCATCGCGACGTCGCCCTGCAGGAAGTTGTTGTCCGGCCCGAGATCCAGCGAGTGCTGGTTATAGACGACGTAGCTGCCGTTGTAGAAATAGTCGGACTGGATGGTCTGGAAGCCGGCGGCGAACCAGTCGCGGACTGACGGCAGGTTGTCCGCCTGGAAGCCGACGCCGATCGCCGTGCCCCCATGGCCGGAGCCATAGGAAGAAGCCGGCGCGTCGTTGACGCAGTGCGCGGCGAGGATCACGGTGCGCGGGTTGATCAGGGTCGCGGTGCAGAGGCCGACATAGCCATCGCCCTGATCGGTCACCATCTGGCCGACGCCGGTGATGTTGTTGGGATCGACGACATCGCCCGGCGTGTAGCCGTCGTTGATCACGACCGCGCTGGCGGGAGCCGCTGCGAGCGCCGCGCCGAGCGCCACAATAGCCGTCGCCCCGAGCGCCGCCCGGCGAGCCTTGCCGATACCCATGTCGTTCAGTCCCCTTGCTTTTTCGCCATCCCTCAATGGCATCCGGGCAGGTTGGCCGCAGTGGAGGCACGGGTCAACCCGCCGCGAAGTCGATAAACTGAACGATGGATGTATGATGTTGCAAGAAAGCCGCAACGTTTTGAAAGTGCGTCTCGATCACGTCCGATCGTGCTTGTCGGCGCGCCGCTTGCCGAACAGCAGCTTCTGCTCCAGTCGCCCGCGCAGCGCCGCATAATAGGCCTGGAGGAAGGCGAGATCGCGCTCCCCGCCGTCGTCGCTCCAATGCTGGCGACCGATCCGTTGGCAGATCGTGAGGGTGACGGTGGCGACGGCCGGTGCGTGCGCCTGGCGGATCACCTGCTCCAGCGTCTCCAGCTCGAAAACGCCATAGGCATCCAGTTCGGCGTCGGTGAATTCGGTTTCCTCGGCGTGGGCGGACAGTTCGGGCAGCAGTGGCCGTTTGGGCACGCGGATCACCCAGGTGCCGGCCAGCAGGTCGCCCGCGCGCAGGCGGTCGCGGTTCATCAGCGGCAGGAACAGGAAGATCGCCGTCCATCCGAGGCCGAAGAGTACGATCAGCGTGTCGTAGCCCTGCGTCGCCAGCGTCTGGATCATCAGCGTGATCGGCAGGAACGCCTCCACCTCGCGCAGCGCGTTGCGGGCGATCACCGAGTCGAGGGTCAGCCGCCCGCCATGGCGCGCGATGACCCTGAGGCCGAGCGCGCGCTTGCCGGGCGTCTGCCCCCTCGGCCGCGCCTCGAACCAGGTGAAGTAGAAGTTGCGCAGCAGGAACAGGCCGATCGTCCAGAGCAGGATCGCCGCGCGATCGGTCGCCCGGCCGGGGACCGCCTTCGCGACGAAGAACAGGAAGATGGTCACCGCGATGATCGATCCGAACAGGATCAGGATATCGAGCAGGAAGGCGCCCGCGCGCTGCCCCGCATCGGCGAGTTCCAGCGGCAGCGGCACGCCCTCGGGCGTCACCAGCATCCGGACGCGCTTCGTCTCCCTGGGGATCCGCGCGCTCATGGCCGGCGCCCCGCCGGTCCGTAGAAATAAGCGAGCCACAGTGCCAGCATCGTGCCGCCGATCAGGAAGCGTAGCCATTCGGTGGTGACGAGCTGGCGCACGAAGCCTTCGAGCAGGGCGGCGACGAACAGCATCACGACGACGCCGGCCATGACGGTGCCGGCCTGCTTGCCCGCCGCCGCCATGCCGTCCATCCGCGACAGGCGGCCGGGGAAGGCGACCGCCCAACCGATGCGGATGCCCGCCGCGCCCGCCAGCACGATCGCGAACAATTCGGTGGTGCCGTGGACGAACAGCCAGCCGGTCAGTTCGCCCGCAATCCCGTGGTTCGCGTAGAGCGCGAGGAATGCCCCGAGCGTCAGGCCGTTCATCAGGATCAGGATCGTGCTCGGCACCGCCATCAGGAAACCGAAGGCGAAGCAGAGCAGCGCGACCTTGGCGTTGTTGGTGAACAGGAAGCCGGCGAGCAGTTCCAGCCCGTCGGTACCACCCTTGTAGAGCACGTCGCGCAGTTGCTGGGTCGACGAATCCGGTGTGCGCCCCTGCGACATGCCGCCAGCCAGCGCCATGAACCAGCCGGAATCGGCGCGCACCAGCAGGTAGCCGGCGAGCGTGCCGGCGGCGAGCAGCAGCAGCGAGGCGAGCGTCTCCTTCCACAGCGCCAGCACGGCGGCGGGCCAGTCGTGGCGGAAGAATTGCCGCACGCGCGGGCCGATCCGGCCGCGCACGCCGTAGAGGAAGAAATAGGCGCGGGTGGACAGCCCCTCCAGATAATCGATCAGCGCGCGATCGAGCGACGTCTCGCGCGCCACCGCCAGCGCGGACACGGTGGCCCGGTAGAGGGTGGGCAGCGCCAGCAGTTCCTCGTCGGTCAGCGCCGCGGCGGAGCGGCGCTCGGCGCGGCCGAGCAACTCCTCCAGCCGCCGCCAGTCGCCCTCGCGCTCGGCGCGGAATTTGGCGGAGGGGAGCGGATCGAGCCGGCGCGTGGTGGGCGGGCGCTCGTCGTCGGGCAGATGCGCATCGCGCTTGCGGCGGAAAGGCAGCGAGATGGCCATCAGTACCGGCCCTCCGATCCGCTTGCCCCAAAAACCTCGTTCGTCCTGAGCCTGTCGAAGGACGGGCCACGGAGGAAAGCGCTTGCTGTCCGTCCTTCGACTTCGCTCAGGACGAACGGATCGCGAGGGGCAAGGGAGAGGTCGCCCATCACACCACCCCCTGCCGCTTGAGGCCAAGATACGCCTCGACCAGCGCCGTGCCCGCCGTGTCATGGCGCGCCTCGACGATATGCACGCCCATTCGCTTCAGCCGCGCGGCAACGATCGCGCGTTCGCGCAGCAGGGCCTGCGCGGCGACGGCGCGGGTGACGTCCTCCGGCTCGGTCGGTTCGGCGGCGGCGAGGTTTTCCAGTTCCTCGTCGCGGTAGATCAGGAACATCAGCAGGTGGCGTGCAAGCAAAGGCGCGCAGGCGCGGACCATCAGCTCGGCGCTGGTCGGATCGGTGAACTCGGTGAACAGGACGATCAGCGTCCGCCGGTCGAGCTTCTGCGCGATGCGGGTGAGACCGAGCGTGTGGTTCGCCTCTCGCGTTCCGTAGTCGATACCCGCCGCAAGCCTCTGCAATGTCGGGAAGCTGTGGATACCGAGCGAGATGGCGGACGAGACGATCGGCTGTTCGGCATAGGCGAACAGGCCGACACGATCGTCGAGCTTCAGCGCCACATAGGCCGCCAGCAGCGCGGCGGTGACGGCGCGATCGACGCGGGGCACGCCGCCCAGCGGCTCGGCCATGGCGCGGCCGGCGTCGATCGCCAGCAGGATCTGGTTGTTGCGCTCGATCTGCCAGTCCTTGGCAAGCAGGGTGGCGTGGCGGGCGGACTGCTTCCAGTCGATCGCGCGGCGGTCCATGCCGGCCTGCCACTGGACGAGCGACTGGAATTCGGAGCCGGTGCCGATCTCGCGCCGGGCCGTCTCGCCGGTGATCGCCTGCTGGATGAGCAATTGGCTGTCCTCGCGCACCGGGCGGAGGTCCGGCGTGATCAGCACGGCATGGTCGCGGTCATCGCGGCGCTGGTTCCAGATCAGGCCGAGCGGCCCCTTCCAGCGCAGCCACAGCGCCGAAATATGGCCGGTGCCACGCCGTATCGTGTCGAGCGCGATCGGCGTGCCTCCGTCGCCATCCAGATCGCGGCGAACACCGTCGGGAGCGGCAAGGCGATCGTCGATGTCGATCGCCGACTGGACGCGGGTGCGCGCGGAAAGGCGCAGCGTCGCCTCGATCCGGCTGCCGACCGACGCACTGCCCGGCACGGAAAGGTCGGCGGTGACCTTGGCTCGGCCCGGCGCCAGCATCGCGTCGGCGGCGAGCAGCAGAGCGACCAGCAGCATCCACGCGAAGCCGATCGTCCAGAGCGCGGGTGCGACCACGCCGACGATCAGCGCCACCGGGGCGCCCGCCGCCATCAGCAGCACCGCGCGCGCGGTAGGATAGAGGCCGCCGCCGGATCTCATCGCGGGGCGACGGTCTCGGCGATCAGGGTGGCGACCACCTCCTCGGGCTTGCGGCCGTCGATCTCGGCGGTGGGCGAGAGCGCGATGCGGTGGCGGAGCACGGCGGGGGCGAGCGCGCGCACGTCGTCCGGCACCACATAGTCGCGGCCGGAGAGCGCGGCGGCGGCACGGGCGGCGCCGGCCAGCATCGCGGCGGCGCGCGGCGAGGCGCCGGCGGTGAGTTCGACACTGGTGCGCGTCGCGCGGATCAGGCGGACGATGTAGGCGACCACCTCGTCCACCAATGTCACCGTCGAGACCGCCTCCAGCGCCGCGCCGATCGCTGCGCTATCCGCTTGCTGCGTCACGCCCCAGCGTGTCGGCGAGGGCGTGCCGCGATCCTTGCCATGGCCGGCGACGATGCGGATTTCCTCGGCCTCGTCGGGATAATCGACCAGCAGCTTGAAGAGGAAGCGATCGAGCTGCGCTTCGGGCAGCGGATAGACGCCCTGATTCTCGATCGGGTTCTGCGTGGCCACCACCATGAAACGGTCGGAGAGCGGGTGCGAAACACCGTCGAGCGTGACGGAGCGCTCCTGCATCGCCTCCAGCAAAGCGGCTTGCGTCTTGGGCGGCGCGCGGTTGATCTCGTCGGAGAGCAGCAGGTCGCAGAAGACCGGGCCGCGAATGTGGCTGAAGCTGCTGGTCTGGAAGTTGAAGACGTTGGAGCCGGTGATGTCGCCCGGCATCAGATCCGGCGTGAACTGGATGCGCTTGAAATCGAGGCCCAGGGTCGCGGCGAAGCATTGCGCGAGAAAGGTCTTGGCGGTGCCCGGTGGCCCTTCCAGCAGCACGTGCCCGCCCGAGAAGAGCGCGATCAGCAGGTGACGCACCGTCGCTTCCTGGCCGACCACCGCCTTGCCGATCTCGCCGGCGATGCGCTCGCCCAAGCCTTTGACTTCATCGAGCGTCATCGTGTGCGGTTCCTTCTCCAGCGGTACAGCGCGCGCGCCGCACTCAGCAATTGGTCACGGTCCTCGGCCGTCTCGGCCTGCCAGGCGAGGGTGGCGTAGGGGGGATCGCCCTCGGCCTTGCCCGAGCGATCAAGATACTGGTCCAGCGCCTCGCCCGAGAGGCGGGCCGGCGCGTGCGTCGCCTGCGCGGTCAGGTCGCGGGTGAGCGAGGCGTAGGCCGCGCCGACGCGATGCTCTTTGCGCGCGGCGCGGAACAGCATCGCGGCATTGTCGACCAGCGTGCGCTTGCCCATCGCGATCGCCCGCCCGGCTGCCGCCGGCGCGCCGAAGCGGATCGCGCCGTGCAGCCCGGCGAGGAAACCCGCCGCGACGATGATCAGCGTCACCGGCAGGAACGGCGGCTCGAACACCGATTGCAGCGGATGCTTGGCGTTCTTCGATGCGCCGAAGCCGTTGAGCGTCAGGTCGAAGGCGATTTCGTTGGTGGTGGCGAGGTCGTCGATGATCCGCCAGCCCTGCCGCGCTGTCCACGGATCGGCGAGGCCCTGGTTGTTGATGAGGTCGGGATCGGCCAGCACGTAGACCGGGCGATGCTCCAGCTGCGCCAGGATCACCCGGCCGTCCGCATCGAGCAGCATGGGCACGAAGCCGCTACCGGTCAGGCGCTGCTGCTCGTCGATCCGGCCGACCTTGGCGTGGGCCATGCGCGGCGTGCCGCCCGGAGCGGCGGGGGCCGCCTTGAAGGGTGTCTGCTCGACCAGCAGCTTCGGCGCGTATTTCTCCAGCCCGTAAAGGCCGCCGCACGGGCAGATCATCTCGATCCGCTGCGACCAGTCCTGCCGGCCGGGCAGCGGAAGCGTCCACCATTTGGGCAGCACGATCAGGGTCGGCGCATCGCCGCGCGCGGTCAGCAGCTTGACGAGCGATTTCGCGTCGCTGTCGATCTCGGGCGTGACGATCAGCAGATCGCGCGTCGCAAGGTCGCCCTCGTCGCGCACGATGAGCGAGTGCGCGCCGACCGCGTCGGTCAGCTCGACGAGGCCGGCATAGCCGTTGCCCGATGTGGAGAGCGCGTGGCCCCGCCCGTCATGCCCGCTCTTGAACTGCGGGGCGAAGGCGATAAGCAGCAGGAAGCCGGCAAAGGCCACCACCGCCACCGCGATGATGATGAACACGGTGCGCGACCGGAAGGGCGCCTGTTCCACGCTCATCGCCAGTTCCCCGCCAGCGCGAAGTCGGCATAGGCGCCGCGCGCACGCGTCCACGCCTCGGCCGTGGCGCCGCGATCGGCGAACAGGCTGATCTCCACCACGTTGGCGATCGAGGCGAAGGCGGGGCGGGCGGATGGCGGTATCTCGGGCGTCGCGGCCAGATCGCGGCTGGTGGTGGCGGGGCGGACGAGGCCCGGTCGCCGCTTCATGATGTCCTCCACCGATCGCAGCAGGATCAGCCGCGCGGCCTCCGCATAGCGACCGGCGGCGGCGAGCGCGTCGGCCTCCTCCAGCAGCGCGCGCGCGGGCGCGGCGTCAGGGCGCCATTCCGGCTCTTCGGCGACCTCCTCCGTCGTCCGGCGCCACGGCCAGCGCAGGTCCACGAACTGGCTCACGATCATATAGAGGATGAACAGGCCGATCCCGCCGAGCGTGATCCAGGTCAGCACCTTCAGCACCGGCCAGGCATGGTGCAGCCATTGCGCCAGCGCGCGCATCCATTCGGGCGTATGGGGCTTCGGCGCCTGCGGCAGCGCGAACTGGATGCGCGAATCGGCGAGCAGGTGCGCGTGCGCCTTCGCGAAGGCGTCTCCACCCTTGGCCACCGGACCCGTCGCTGGTGTCACGCCCGTCTACACCCCCTGCCTGCCCCCAGGCTGATGCGAGCCTATAGGTTTCCAATTCGTTCGCAAGGCAAGAAAAGGGGCTGGACAGATCGTTGCGACCGGAGAAGCATGAGGCGGGGGGATAATCTCGGGGGCGAGACATGGCGTCTTTAATTATGCTTTTACTGTTCGTGGCCGGCCCGCTGGTGGTGCTGGGGATCTGGCTGTGGCTGCGTTCGCGGCGTGATCCGGTCGCGCTGGTCGAGCCGCTCGAGATCGGGCGGGTCTTCTCCTCGGGCTTCCGCGTGTTCGGATCGGACGGATGGCCGGTGGTGGCGCTGGCCGCCGTGTTCGTCGGGCTTCCGCAGATCCTGTCGGTGGCTGTCACCAAGCCGATGATGCTGGCGCGATCGCAGGAACTGGCCGCCGCCAGCCCCGGCGACCCGTTCGCGCTGTTCAAGGCAATGGCGACCGTGCCCTTCATGATCGGCATGGTGATCGGCTTCGCGCTGATGATGGTCTTCTACGTGGCATCGACCATCTATCTGGTGTCCCGCTACGAGGGCGCGCCGGTAACGATCGGCGAGGCGCTGGCGCGATCTCCCGCCCGAGCGGCGATCGCGTTCGGCGCGCTGATCGTTGCGGTCATCGGCATCGGCATCGGCTGGATGCTGTTTCTGCTGCCGGGCATCATCCTGAGCTTGAACTGGATGCTGCTGGTTCCGGTTATCTCCTGCGAGGATGCCGGTTTCTTCGGCAGCTTTGCGCGCAGCAGGTCTCTGGCGGTCGGGTCGCGGGGGCGTATTTTCGTGCTTTTCCTGCTCTACATCGTCGCGGTCATCCTGCTCTCGATACCGGGCGGTGCGCTGGGCGGCGCCCTGACCGGCCGACCGGCCGCGACGCCGGGCCTGTTCGGCTCGATCTGGACCGTCGTGCTGGGGGTCGTGCTCGCCGCGTTCCAGACCGGCTTCTTCGCCGGCCTGTATGTCGAGTTGCGCCGCATCCGCGACGGCATGGCCAGGCCCGCATTGTCGGACGTGTTCGCCTGAACATTTCAGCGGCGACGTGATGTGGCGAGGCTGCACATGGCTGGAAACATCCTCCGGCCATTCTCGTCGGCCGCCCCGTTCCGGGCGGCTAGCAGGAGATTTGCCGATGAAGACCCTTCGCATCGCCACCGCCTTCGCTCTTGTGGCTTCCTTCGGTGTCGCTGCCGCCGCGCAGGCGCATCCGCATCATCGCGTGTGCCACACCACCTGGGTGCATCATCACAAGGTCACGCGTTGCCGCTGATGTAACCGGATCGCCGCTGCCGCCGAACGACCGGATATGGCAGCGGCGCATCCTTTCCGATATTCCGTCCGCGCGACCGGGGATCCCGGCCGCGCGGGAGCGGGCATGGCCGACGAGCAAGCCGATCAGTGGGGGGCGTGGATGGCGGCTGCGCAGGCCGGCCATGGCGGCGCCTATCGCCGGCTGCTCGGCGACATCCGCATCTGGCTGCTGCGCTATTTCGCGCGCCGCCTGCCGCCGGGGCAGGTGGAGGACGCGGTGCAGGAAACCCTGATCGCGATCCACGAAAAGCGCCACACCTACGATCCGGCGCGCCCGTTCCGCCCGTGGCTGGCGGCGGTGGCGCGCTACAAGTGGATCGACCGGCTGCGCGCCATGGGGCGCGAGCGGGGCGACGAACTGCCCGACACGATCGGCGTCGAGGGCCATGAGAGCGAGGTGACCAGCGCCATCCTGCTCCGCGATCTGATCGATCGGCTGAAGCCCGCGCAGCAGCAGGCGATCCGTCTGGTGAAGCTCGACGGATTCAGCGTCGAGGAAGCCTCGGCACAAACAGGCCAGTCGCCCTCCCTGATCAAGGTGAACATCCATCGCGGGCTGAAGCAACTCGCCGCGATCGTGCGGGACACGTCCGATGAAGAGTAAGCGGCGATGACGAGTGAGCGGCTGCTCGACGAACTGGCCTCGGGCCTCACCCCGGTGCGCTCGCGCAGCGCCATGCGCGATGGCATGGCGATCGCAGGGCTGGCGGCGATCGAGCTTGTCCTCTTCCTGATGATGGGCCTCCATCGGCCCGATCTGCCGCACGCCATGGGGCAGATGTCCTTCTGGTGGAAGCTCGTCAGTCTCGGCCTGCTGGCGGGCGTTGCGGTGGTGACGGCGGTCCGTTCGTTCGATCCGTCGGTGTCGCCGATGAAGGGCCTGCGCTGGGCGGCGTGGCTCGGCGGCGTCGCGCTGCTCACCGGCTGGGGGATCGACACGACGCATCACGCCGACGCGCCGCTGCTGGCCCGGCTCGACTGGCAGGCGGGCGTGGCCTGCCTCGGCTCGATGGTGATGCTGTCGTTGCCGCTGCTGATCGCGCTGACCGTGCTGATGCGCCGCGGCGCACCGACCGACCGTCGCGAGAGCGCGCTGGCGGCGGGGCTGGGTGCCGCCGCCTGGGGGGCATTCGTCTTCTTCTTTCGCTGCGGGCATGACGATCCGCTCTACATCGTGTTCTGGTACGGATCGGGCTGCGTACTGATCGCGTTCGCTGGCCGGGCGCTGCTGCCGCTGGTGACGCGCTGGTAGCTTGCGATCGCCGTCGCCGGGCCTAGTCTCGCCCGGACACGACGAAAGGGGCGATCGACATGGCGGCTCGGGCATGGGTGATGGGTGCGGTGCTGCTGGCGGGCGTCGCGGCGCCGGCGATCGCGAGGCCGACGCTGTCCGACATCCTCGGCTACAGCTTCATCGACACACTGGTCTCGGCCGATCATGCCGATCGCATCGCTTGGGTGGAGGAGGTGAACGGCGTGCGCAACGTCTGGGCCGCCGCCGGGCCGGGCTTCGCCGCGCATCCGGTCACGCATTACACGGCCGATGATGGGCAGGAGATCACCCAGCTCCATTTCGATCACGCGGCGGACACCATCGTCTTCGTGCGCGGCGGCGATCACGATGCGAACTGGCCGGCGGAAGGCGATCTCGCGCCCGATCCGGCCAGCACCGCCACCGAGGACAAGGTGGGGATCTACGCTGTCCCCTTCGCCGGCGGAGAGCCGCGCCTGCTCGCCGAGGGCGACGAGCCGGACGTTTCGGCGAAGGGCATCGTCGCCTTCGTGAAGGAGCATCAGCTCTGGTCCGTCCCGCTCGACGGATCGGCCAAGCCGGCGAAGCTGCTGTTCGATCGCGGCAAGGATAGCCAGCCGCTCTGGTCGCCCGACGGGGGCCGGCTCGCCTTCGTCTCCGGGCGTGGCGATCACAGCTTCATCACCGTCTACAAGGATGCGGCGACGCCGCTCACCTATCTCGCGCCATCGACCGGGCGTGACGGTGATCCGGTCTGGTCGCCGGACGGCACGCGCATCGCGTTCAGCCGCCAGCCCGGAGACGGCGGCGCGCCCGAGCCGCTGCTGACCCGCGTGCCGCATCCTTTCGCGATCTGGACGGCCGATGTCGCCACCGGCGAGGGCAAGCGGGCATGGGCCAGCCCTGTGACGCTCGACGGCTCCTATCCACAAGGCGGCGACGGCCTCGGCCTGCGCTGGATGGCGGGCGGCACGCTGGCCTTCCTGACGACGCTCGACGGGTGGGAGCATCTCTATGCGCTGCCGACGGATGGCGGCACGCCGAAGCTGCTGACGCCGGGCAGGTTCATGGTCGAGCATGTCTCGGCCAGCCGCGACCGCAAGACGCTCTATTATGCGGCGAATACAGGCGCCGCGAAGGACGACGAGGATCGCCGGCACGCTTTCCGGGTCGGGCTTTCCGGCGGGCCGGTCGCGTTGAGCGGCGGCGCCGGCATTGAGACCTCGCCGGTCGCGGCCGGCTCCGGCGTGGCGCTGGTTTCGGCGGATGCGACCCATCCGCAGGCGGTGGCGCTGGTCGATGGCAAGGCGCTGAAACCGCTCCACGTTGCGGTGCCGGCCTATCCGGCGGCCGCGCTTGTCACGCCGAAGCTGGTGAGCTGGGCGGCGCCCGACGGCCTGTCGATCCAGGGCCAGCTCTTCGAGCCGCCGGGGCCGAAGAAGAAGCGCCCCGCCGTGATCTTCGTGCATGGCGGCCCGCCGCGCCAGATGCTGCTCGGCTGGCACTATATGGGTTATTATTCCAACGCTTACGCGCTGAACCAGTATCTGGCGAGCCGGGGCTTCGTCGTGCTGTCGGTGAATTACCGGTTGAGCGTGGGCTATGGCCGCGCCTTCGAGCAGCCCGACCATGCGGGGCCGGCCGGCGGATCGGAATATCAGGACGTGCTGGCCGGCGCCCGCTGGCTCCAGCAGCAGCCGGGTGTCGATCCGGCGCGGATCGGCATCTGGGGCGGCTCCTATGGCGGCTATCTCACCGGCATGGCGCTGTCCCGCAATTCGGACGTGTTCAAGGCGGGATCGGACCTGCACGGCGTCCACGACTGGTCTCGCGACGTGGCCGAGGAAACGCAGCCGGCGAAGCGCTACGAACAGGGCGATTGGCAGCAATTCCTGAAGGTTGCGTTCGAATCCTCACCCGATGCTCAGATCGCCGGCTGGCGCTCGCCGGTGCTGCTGATCCAGGGCGACGACGATCGCAACGTGCGCTTCGACCAGACGGTCGACCTTGCGGGGCGGCTCACTCAGGCGGGCGTGCCGTTCGAGGAGCTGGTGCTGCCCAACGAGATCCACGGCTTCCTGCGCCACGACAGCTGGTTGAAGGCCGACGCCGCGACCGCGCGATTCCTGACCGAGAAGCTGGGGCCGATGGAGTGAGATGAAGCCGTCATCGCGAGGCGCGTAGCGCCGTGGCGATCCATTCTGGCGGGTAGATTGCCTCGCTACGCTCGCAATGACGAAAAGGTCAGTTGGTCGCGACCCTGTCGATCAGCGTATCGATCTGGTCGCGCGCCTGCGGGGTATAGCCCTTGGCGCCGCCGACGCGGGGAAGCTGATCGGCGATATGCTGGTTGCGCTGGGCGGCCAGCGTGTCGATCTGGTGGACGTTGAGGCCGTATTGCCGCCCGTCGGCGGGTTGCAGGCCAAGCGGATCGCTCCAGCGTTCCAGTTCGGGGAAGCGGCTGCGGAATTCCAGTTCGTAGCGCAGGCGACGGACTTCCTGCTCCTTGGCGAGAATCTGGGCGTCGAGCGCGCGGTTCTGACTGCTCCACGAGGCGGTGTGCAGCGAGAAGAGATAGCCGGCGACGCCCCCGATCGACAGGACCGCCACACCGCCCAGCGCCGCGAGCACGGCAAGGCCCTGACCCATGGGCGGGATGCGCATGTGCGCGGAAGGGGACGGAATCCAAGCCATCGCGGCGTAACCTGCTCCTGTCATCCTGAACCCCGGATGAGCCGGAACGTCGGATGCGACGATCGGTTTCCCTGGCCGGCATGATGCGGCTAGGATGTCGTCGAACCGGAGTGGGCGCCGCATGGTGATCGAACCTCTCGAAGTCGAGCTGAAACTGGAGATCGATCCGGCTGATGCGGAGCGGCTGGCCGACGCGCCCGTGCTGGCGGGGCTGTCGGGCAAGCGGCAGGAGCTGCTCTCCACCTATTTCGACACGCCGGACGAGGATCTCCGCCGCAAGGGCTTCGGCCTGCGCATCCGCCGCAAGACAGGCAGGCGCATCCAGACCGTGAAGGCGGAGGGCGAGGGCGCCGCCGGGCTGTTCGTGCGTCCCGAATGGGAATGCGAGGTCAAGGGCGACCGGCCGGTGCTGGATGCCTCGGCCGGCCCGCTGGCCGAACTGTTCGCGGCCGATGTGCTGGAAATGCTGGCGCCCCTGTTCGAGACGCGCGTGACGCGCACCGTGTTCGAGCCGGAGATGGAGGGCGCGGCGATCGAACTCGCGCTCGACATCGGCGAAGCGGCCGCCGGTCCGCATCGGGCTGCGCTGAGCGAGATCGAGCTGGAACTGAAATCGGGTGATCCGCGCGTGCTGTTCGATCTCGCCCGGCGACTGGACGAGCATGTGCCGCTGCGCCTCGGCGTCCGCTCCAAGTCCGAAACGGGTTACGGCCTCACCGGCGATGCGAAGCGCGGCGCGGCCAAGGCCGAACCGGTCGTGCTCGATCGCGAAGGGGACGCGCGCGACGCCTTCGCTGCGATCGCGCACAGCTGCATCCGCCAGTTCCGCCTGAACGAGCGCGGCGTGATGGAGAAAGGCGGGGCGGGATCAGTCCATCAGGCCCGCGTCGGGCTGCGGCGGCTGCGTTCCGCCTTCTCGCTGTTCAAGCCGCTGCTGGAAGGGGACGATCGCGCCGCCCTGCTCAAGCTGGAGCTGAAATGGCTCGCCGCCGAACTGGGCGAGGTGCGCAACCTCGACGTGCTGATCCCGCGCATGCCGGAGAATGTGCGCGGCCAGCTTGAGACTGCACGCGGGCAGGCACTGGAACATGTGCGTGTCTCGCTCGCCTCGGCGCGCACCCGGCTGCTGATGATCGACCTCGCCGAGTGGCTGGCGATCGGGCGATGGCGGGTCGATCCGCGAGACACGGCGCTCGCCGCGCGGGCGGCTCCGGATTTCGCCGCCGATATTCTCGATCGCCATCGCCGCAAGCTCAAGAAACGCGGCAAGGGCCTCGCGAAGCTCGACGACGCGCACCGGCACGAGGTCCGCATCGAGGGCAAGAAGATGCGCTACGCCGCCGAATTCTTCGGCTCGCTCTATCCGGGCAGGAAGGCGCGGCGGCGGCACAAGGATTTCGTTTCGAGGATCGGGGATCTGCAGGACGTGCTGGGCGAACTGAACGATCTCGTCACCGGCCCGCAGGTGCTCGCCGCGCTCGGCATCGAGGAGGCCCTGCCCGTGCCCGGCAAGCGCGAACGACGCCGGATGCTGGAGGGGGCGGAGGACGCGCTCGACACACTGCTTGACGTGAAGCGCTTCTGGCGGGCCTAAAGCGCCCCATGCCCGACACGATCACCTATCGCAGCTACCTCCGCCTACCCGACCTGCTCGATTGCCAGCATCCGCTGTCCGACGCGCATGACGAGCTGCTGTTCATCGCGATCCATCAGGCCTCCGAAATCTGGCTGAAGCTGGCGCTGCACGAACTGCACGCCGCGCGCGCGCTGGTCGCCGCCGACGATCTGCGCCCCGCCTTCAAGATGATGACCCGCGTCGCTCGTATTCAGGAGCAGATGATCCGCAGCTGGGAGGTGCTGGCGACCATGACGCCCGCCGACTATACCAAGATGCGTGGCAAGCTCGGCACCAGTTCGGGCTTCCAGTCCGACCAGTATCGCGAGATCGAGTTCATGCTCGGCAACAAGGATGCGGCGATGGTCGAGATCCACGCCGACGATCCGCCGACGCACGCGCGGCTGAAGATGCGGCTCGCGCAACCAAGCCTCTACGACGAGGCGTTGCGGCTGCTGGCGCGGCGCGGGCTAGCCATTCCCGCGAGCGTCACCGAGCGCGACTTCACGCAGCCCTACGCCGCCTCGCCTGAGGTGGAGCGCGCCTGGGCGGAGGTCTACGCCGACACCGACCGCTACTGGGATCTCTACGAACTGGCCGAGAAGCTGGTCGATATCGAATATCACGTCCAGCTCTGGCGCTTTGGGCATTTGAAGACGGTGGAGCGGGTGATCGGATTCAAGACGGGCACCGGCGGTACGGCGGGGGTGCAATATCTCGCCAAGGTGCTGGAAAAGGCCTTCTTCCCCGAACTGCTGAGCGTGAGGACCGCGCTGTGAAGTCGCTGGACGAGGCACGGGCGCTCGACGCAGCCGATCCGCTGCGGACGTATCGCGATGCGTTCGATCTGCCGGCGGGCGAGATCTACCTGGACGGCAATTCGCTAGGCGCCCTGCCGCGCGCGACGGTGGCGCGGCTGGCGGGCACGGTTCGCGGCGAGTGGGGACGCGACCTGATCCGCAGCTGGAACAAGGCCGGCTGGATCGATGCCCCGGCACGTGTCGGCGGCAAAATCGCGCAGTTGATCGGCGCGCAAGCCCACGAGGTGCTGGTCGCCGATTCCACCTCGGTCAATCTCTTCAAGCTGTTGGCAGCGGCGGTGAAGGCGCAGCCCGGGCGCCGCGTGATCCTGTCGGAGCCGGGCAATTTCCCGACCGACCTCTATGTCGCGCAGGGAGTGGCGGAGACGCTGGGAGCCGAACTGCGGCTGGCACCGCGCGAGGCGATCGTCGAGGCGCTGGACGAGGATGTCGCCGTCCTGCTGCTCACCCACGTCCACTATCAAAGCGCCGCGATGTTCGACATGGCGGCGATCACCCGCGCCGCGCAGGCCAAGGGTGCGCTTGTGCTGTGGGACCTCAGCCACAGCGCGGGCGCGGTGGCGGTGGATCTCAACGCCGCGAATGCCGATCTCGCGGTCGGCTGCGGCTACAAATATCTGAATGGCGGCCCTGGCGCGCCCGCCTTCCTGTTCGTGGCCGAGCGGCATCAGGCGGCGCTGCGATCGCCGCTGTCGGGCTGGATGGGCCACGCCGCGCCGTTCGACTTCGGCGACGACTACGCGCCGGGCGAGGGCATCTCGCGCTTCCTGTGCGGCACCCCGCCGATCCTCGGCCTCGCCGCGCTGGAAGAGGGGGTGGACCTGTTGCTCGGCGCCGATCTGCCGGCGCTCTACGCCAAAGGGCAGGCGCTCTGCTCGGCCTTCATCGATGTCGTGGAGGATCGCTGCGCCGGTCTCGGCCTGACGCTGGCGACGCCGCGCGAGGGGGCCACACGCGGCAGCCACGTATCCTTCCGCCACGAACAGGGCTGGCCGATCATGCAGGCGCTGATCGCGCGCGGCGTCATCGGGGATTTTCGCGCGCCGGACATCCTGCGCTTCGGCTTCACGCCGCTCTACGTGGGTTTCGAGGATGTCTGGAACGCTGCCGAAATCCTGCGCGACATCCTGACGACGGGCGCATGGGACGACCCGGCGTTTCACGCCCGCGCGGCGGTCACCTGATGCGGCGGGGCGGCGGCGCGTAACCCGCCGCCTTCAGCACGTCCGACCCGAAGCGGAATTTCGCCCACGCCCACCACAGGCGGTAGCGAAGTCCCCGCATCAGCCCTGCGCCTGCTCGGCGGCCAGCGCCTCGATATCGTCCGGATTGAGGATCCACCTCCGCGTCGGGCGATCCTTACGCGGCACCGGCTGGGTCAGCAGGATGCGATGATCCGCCTTCGCCGAAGCTTTGAGCGCCGCGAAATGACGGATGCACTCGGACAGGGGCGCGACCAGCGGCGCGGTGCCGTCGAGATCGAGGAGAGTGGCTTGCTGATCAAGGGCGATGGGCACGGCGCTGCTCTCCGTGGAACACGGCGGCTGGTGGCGCCGATGGAGGAATAATCCTGTGTGAAATGGCTCCCCGGGTAGGATTCGAACCTACGGCCGCTCGATTAACAGTCGAGAGCTCTACCGCTGAGCTACCGAGGAATGACCATTTCCGCCGCCCGTTTCCAAGCGAGGCGCGCCCTATGCAACTTCCGTCGGGGCGTTGCAAGCCCCTTTGCACGGCTGCGGTAAACAACCGCTAAACCGCGAATTGCTCCATGGTGATCCGATCGTCGAGCGCGTGTTCCGGATCGAACATCAGGGTCAGCGCGATCGAGCGATCCATCGAGACGTGGACCACCGATACGTCGCGAATCTCGCGCTGATCCGCCACCGCGGAGACCGGGCGCTTGACCGGATCGATCACCCGGAAGGAGACGCGCGCCGTCTCGGGCAGGATTGCGCCCCGCCAGCGGCGCGGGCGGAAGGCGCTGATCGGGGTGAGGGCGACGAGGCCGGAGCCGAGCGGCAGGATCGGCCCCTGCGCGGAAAGATTGTAGGCGGTGGAGCCGGCGGCGGTCGCCACCAGCACGCCGTCGCAGACCAGCTCCGGCAGCACTACGCGATTGTCGACGCTGACTTCCACCCAGGCGGTCTGGCGGGTTTCGCGCAGCAGCGAGACCTCGTTGATCGCGGGCGAGGCGAAGCGCTCGCCGTCGATCGTCTCGGCCTCCATGCGCAGCGGTGCGACCGAGAAAGCGCGGGCGCGGGCGAGCCGATCGGACAGCGCATCGAGCCGCCACTCGTTCATCAGGAAGCCGACCGTGCCGAGGTTCATGCCGAACACCGGGCGGACGCGATGCTGGTCGAGCATCCCGTGCAGCGTCTGGAGCATGAAGCCGTCGCCGCCGAGCGCGATCACCACGTCGGCTTCGGCGGGCGTGACGAATTCGTAGCGCTGGCGCAACTCCGCCTCCGCCGCCTGCGCGGCCGGTGCGGGCGAGGCGACGAGTGCCATGCGGCGAAGCTCCTGCCGGGTATCCCGACCACGCTGATCAGTCATGAATCGGGTCGCTCATCCGCCGGTGACGCTCATGTGACGGGCGACGGCCGGCGCGGCACCGCGACCGGCGATCTCGAAATGGTGGCGGCGCGGCTTCAGGCGCAGCGCCTCGTCGATCGCCTCGTCCAGCGCAGCGCGGCCGCCGGTGCGCAGCGCCTGCTTGAGGTCGACATGATCGTCATGGCCGAGGCACATGGTGAGCTTGCCGTCCACGGTGACGCGCAGCCGGTTGCAGCCGTCGCAGAAATTGTGGGTGAGGGGTGTGATGAAGCCCAGCCGCCCGCCCGTCTCCGCGACGCGGAGATAACGCGCCGGCCCCCCGGTGCGATGCTGCTCGGGCGTGAGCGTGAAGCGCTCCTCCAGTTTCGTCCGGACGCCGTCGAGCGGCAGGTAGCGATCGGTGCGATCCTCGTCGACGACGCCGAGCGGCATCGTCTCGATCAGCGTCAGGTCGTGCCCCTCGGCGCCGCACCATTCCAGCATCGGCGCGATCTCGTCCTCATTGAGAGATTTGAGCGCCACCATGTTGATCTTGATGCGTAATCCCGCCACCTGTGCCGCCGCGATGCCGTCCAGCACCTGCTTCACGTCGCCGGTGCGGGTGATGTGGCGGAAGCGGTCCGGATCACGGCTGTCGAGGCTGACATTCACCCGCCGCACTCCGGCCTCGAACAGCGCCTGGGCATGATCTGCCAGCTTCGTGGCATTGGTGGTGAGGGTCAGCTCCTCCAGCCCGTTGCCGATCTGGCGGCCGATCATCCGGGCGAGATCGTCGATGCCGCGCCGGGCGAGCGGCTCGCCGCCGGTCAACCGGATGCGGGTGACGCCGCGCGCGACGAAGGCGTCGGCCAGCTCCGCCAGTTCCTCCAGCGTCAGGACTTCCCGGCGCGGCAGGAAGCTCATCGCTTCGCTCATGCAATAGCGGCAGCGTAGATCGCACCGATCGGTCACCGAGAGGCGGACATAGCTGATCCGCCGGCCGAAGGCGTCGCTGAGCGACGGGACGGGAGGCGGGTTCGTCATGAAGCGGAGTTAGGGCGTCTGCCGCGCTCCAGCAAGCCCAGCCGCGCCCGAAGCGGGACAGATGGAGCGGCGATGCCGCTTGGAGGCTTGAGGCGGCGGCGTTAGCGTGCTTCCGCTCCGGGCCCACTGACACCCGGACGGGGGAGAGCGACCATTTCGGCGAGCGACGAGTTTCCGGCGGGTTCCGCGCCTCTGTTTCTGCTGTCGTTCCGGCAGCGTGACGAGCTGGCGCATATGGCCGAGCGCGCGGGCTGGGCGGCGATCGCGGCGCGGCGCAGTGAGGGGCTGGAGAGACGCTTCCTTGCCAGCGGCGCTTCGGTGGTGGTGATCGACGCGCGCGCGACGCTGGCCGAGGGACTCGCCGCCGCGCGCCAGTTGGCCGATGCGGTGCAGGCGAACGGTGCGGCCCTCCTCTTCCTGATCGGCCGCCGCGAGGCCTCGGCGGTGGCGGCCGCGTTCGAGGCGGGGGCGACGCACTATCTCGCCATGCCGTTCGCGGAAGGCGAGTTCGCGCAGGCGCTCCGCTTCGCGCAGCGTCATGCCGAGCGGCTGGCCGGAGGGCATCGCGCGGCGGCGGGGCGAGCCAAGCTGGTGGAGAGCGAGGCGATGACCTGGCGCTGGACGCCGGCCAGCCCGGCGCGCGTCGCGCTCAGCCCCGCGCTGGCGCAGGCGACGGGCCACGCGGAGGAGGAAACCGATCTCTCCCGTCATGTCGCGCAGCGGTTGCTGGGCCGTGGCGGGCTGCGATCGGCGCTCCACGCGGTCGCCCGGCTACGGGAGGAGGGGGGCGTCTCGCCCTTCGCGCACAATGCGCAGGACGGGCGCCGCGTCGCGCACCATCTGATGCTGGAGGAGGATGCGATCGTCGGCCATGTCGAGCCGCTCGACGCGATGCGCGCCTCCGATACGCACCCGCGCGATCCGTTGACGGGGCTGGACGACGGCTATGGCGCGCGGCGCTGGATCGAGGGGCGGCTGGCGCAGGCGCAGGCACCCGTGCTGATCGTGATCGGCCTGTCGCGTTTCGATATGGTCAATGCCGCCTTCGGGCGCCCGGTGGGCGACGCGATCATCCGCTCCGTGGCGCGACGGATCGAGCGACTGGCGGCGGGGAGCGGCGGTGCGAGGCGGCGGCTGGTCGCGCGGCTGGCGGGCGCCGAATTCGCGATCGGCCTGCCGCCGCCCGCCTCGCTGGACGAGGCGGAGATGCTGGCGGGCGAACTGGTCGCGGCGATCGCGCGGCCGTTCGTGGCGGGCGAGCATGTCGTCAATCTGACCGCGCGCATCGGCATCGCGACGGCCGGTGGGGCGGATGCGGGGCAGCTTCTTCGCCACGCCAGTCTCGCGCTCGCCGACGCGCGTGACGGCGAGGCGGCGCGGGTGCGTGTGTTCGGCGACGCGCAGGAGGAGCGCCGCGCCGAGAATCGCCGGCTGGAGCTGGACCTGCGCCTCGCGCTCGACGAGGACCGGATCGAGATCGTCTGGCAGCCGCAGGTGGCCGTGGCGAGCGGCGCGATCGCGGGCGTCGAGGCACTGGCGCGCTGGAACCATCCGGTGCTGGGCGAACTCGGTGCCGAGGCGTTGTTCGCGGCGGCCGAGCGATCGGATTATCTGGCGGAACTCTCCCGCCATGTGCAGGCCAAGGCAATCGCCGCCGCCGCCGGCTGGACGGGCGCGCTCGCCGGCCTGCGCGTCGCGATCAACGTCACTGCGACCGACATCGCAGAGCCGGGCTTCGCGACGCGGATGCTGGCGATGGCGGCGGAGGCCGGCCTGACCAACCGCCTGACGGTGGAGATCACCGAGGGCGGGCTGATCGAGGATCTCGGCGGTGCGGCCGAACTGCTCGCCGAATTGCGTTCCGGCGGGCTGCGGGTCGCGATCGACGATTTCGGCACCGGCTATTCGAGCCTCGCCTATCTGAAGGCGCTGCCGCTCGATACGATCAAGATCGATCGCCGGCTGACGCAGGACATCGCCGGCTCTCCGCGCGATCGCATCGTGGTGCGCGGCGTGATCGACATGGCGCGCTCGCTGGGCCTCGCGGTCGTGGCGGAGGGCGTGGAGACCGAAGAACAGCTCAGCCTGCTCGCGGCGGAGGGCTGCACTTACTATCAGGGTTTCCTCTGCTCGCCGCCGGTGGATGTGAGGGCGCTGGAAGGGCTGGTTCGCGCCGCCTGAAGCCCTCTCCCTTTCGGACAGGGGAGAGTTGCCCTACAGGCCCCGCATGACCCGTTTCTCCTTCACCATCGCGGCGACCGACGGCAAGGCGCGCACCGGCACCATCGCCATGCAGCGCGGCGAAATCCGTACCCCCGCCTTCATGCCCGTCGGCACCGCCGGTACTGTCAAGGCGGTGAAGCCGGCGGACGTGCGTGCGGCGGGCGCCGACATCATCCTTGGCAACACCTACCACCTGATGCTGCGGCCCGGTGCCGAGCGTGTCGCGAAGCTGGGCGGGTTGCACCGCTTCATGCAGTGGGACCGGCCCATCCTCACCGATTCAGGCGGTTATCAGGTGATGTCGCTATCCGCTCTGACCAAGCGGAGTGAGGAGGGGGTGGCCTTCGCCAGCCATCTCGACGGATCGCGCCACATGCTGTCGCCGGAACGATCGATGGAGATCCAGCGCCTGCTCGGTTCCGACATCGTGATGGCGTTCGACGAACTGGTGCCGACCACATCGACCCGCGAGGTGCAGGCGGCGGCGATGGAACGGTCGATGCGCTGGGCGAGGCGATCGCGCGCCGCCTTCGATGCGGGGGGCGACCATGCGGAGCGCGCCGCGCTGTTCGGCATCCAGCAGGGCGCGCTCGACGAGCGGCTGCGCAAGGCGTCGGCCGATGCGCTGCTCGACATCGGCTTCGACGGCTACGCGGTCGGCGGCCTCGCGGTTGGCGAGGGGCAGGAGGCGATGTTCGGTTGTCTCGATTACGCACCGGGTCAACTCGATCCAATGAAGCCCCGCTATCTGATGGGCGTCGGCAAGCCCGACGACATCGTGGGGGCCGTGGAGCGCGGCATCGACATGTTCGATTGCGTGCTGCCGACCCGCTCGGGCCGCAACGGGCAGGCCTTCACCTGGGACGGGCCGATCAACATTCGCAACGCAAAATTCGCCGAGGACCAGACCCCGCTCGATCTTGAAAGTCCGACGGCGCCCTGGACCAAGGCCTATCTCCATCATCTCATCAAATCGGGCGAAATGCTCGGCGCGATGTTGATGACCGAGCATAATCTCTGGTTCTATCAGCGACTTATGCAGGGTTTGCGCGATGCGATATCGGACGGGCGGCTGACCGCTTTCGCGGATGATTTCCG
The DNA here is from genome assembly GCF_029906645.1 of Sphingomonas oryzagri. NCBI lineage: Bacteria > Pseudomonadati > Pseudomonadota > Alphaproteobacteria > Sphingomonadales > Sphingomonadaceae > Sphingomonas > Sphingomonas oryzagri. The sequence continues at coordinate 1,706,456 of NZ_JARYGZ010000001.1, read as the reverse complement.
GGCGCGGTACACGCGACCCAAAAGCTGAGCTATTTCAGCTCCTTCATCGCCATGTCGCGCAGGGTCTTGCGGGTCTTGTCGGTGTTGCCCTTCACGAAATCGGCGGCATTGGCGAGCTTGTAGAGCTGCGCCAGCGCGCTGAGCGAGGAGGCGTAATTCGCCTCCTTCGTTCCGCAATCGGCGATGGCGGCATCGGCCACCTTGTCGTGATCCTTGATCTTGGACGCCTTGTGGTGCGTCGCCTTCAGCACGCAGTTGCGCCACTGCGCATAGGCGAACACCTCGGTCGCGGTGACGCGATCCTGCTCGGATTGCGTATCGGACGCAGTCGAGGAAGCGGCCAACTGCGCCGCGGCAAGGAACACCAGCACCGAAGACTCCTGCGTGGAGCCGTTGTCATACAAAATCGGGGGTGAGGGGCGTCAAGCCGGAATGGCGCGGCGGATCGCGCTCGCGACGATTTTTACGCCGCCGCCTTCCAGCAGACGACGCGATCGCGGCCGTCGGCCTTGGCGTCGTAGAGCGCGGCATCGGCGCGGTCGATCAGCGTTTGCGCGCTGTCGTCGGAGAGCAGGCCGGCGACGCCGAGCGAGAGCGTCACCCGGCCGACTTCGCGTCCGGAATTGCGGGCCTTCACCGCCCGGCTGCCGATATGCTGGCGGAAGCGGTCGGCGAACTGGAACGCCTCTTCGGCTTCATGCGCGGGCATGACGATGACGAACTCCTCGCCACCCCAGCGCGCGACGAAGCCGCGACCGTGGAAGAAGCGCTCGAGGCTCGCGGAAACGAGGCGCAACACCTCGTCGCCCATGCGATGCCCGAAATTGTCGTTGAACTTCTTGAAGTGATCGATGTCGAGGAAGATCAGGCTGAGCGGCCGGCCTTCCTTGCGCGCGCGTTCCAGCTGCGCGTCGAGATAGTCGCAGCACGCCTTGCGATTGGACAGGCCGGTGAGCGCGTCCGATCGCGCATCGACGCGGGCGATCTCCAGATCCTGCTTCAGCACGTCGATTTCGCGGCTGGAGGCGGCGAGTTCGGCCTGCAGCTGCTCGGTGGTGGCGAGCATGTGATTGGTCGCGTCGATCATCTCGGCGAGCATCTGGCGCTGGCGCTCCAGCGTGGCGGACGCGTCGATGTCCGAACGGCTGAGCCTGACGACATAGTCGCGCGCGCCGGCATCCTGGCGCTCGACATAATCGTTCATGCGCGCAAGCTGCGCCTCGGTATCCTCGAGGATGCGGCTGACGCCTTGGCGGCCGGTGCCGTAGAGATCGCGGCGGATGTTGGCGATCAGGCGATCGGCGAGCGTGCCGTGGTTGCGGCGGGCGATGTCCACCGCGTCGACCAGCTGCGGATCGGCCGCCGTCACGTAGCGATAGAGGAAATCATAGTTGGACGGGGTGGGCGCGATCGCGCCCTCCTCCAGAAGGGCACGGATGCGATCGAATGTGCCTCTGCTCTCGCTCACTGGCGTGGCCGTCCCATCCCTCAAGCCCACGGTCACCGCCCCCCGGCGGTCTGGATTCCCGTGTGCAGGAGTGAGGTGTAGCGCGCAGGCGTTAAGAAATGCCGAAAAGGGTTTCGACGTCAGTCGAGGATGCGCACCGACAGGAAAGCCGGGACCGGGCCGTTCCAGCTGATGTCGGCGTCCGCCGCGATCGGCTCGGGCGTGTTGTGGTGCGGCGCGGGCGCGTCGCGGCGGTCGCGTTCACGCGGCGCGCGCTCGCGGCGGCTGGAGGTGCTGCGCTCCTCACGGGCCGGGCGCTCGGCGCGCTCCGCACGCGCTGGCCGTTCCGCGCGGGGTGCCGATGCTTCGGCCTTTTCGGCCTTGGCGCCTTCGATGCGCGGGATGGTCTGGCCGGTCAGCTTCTCGATATTCGCGATGTTCTCGGCATCCTCATCGGTGATGAGGGTGAAGGCCTTGCCGGTGGCACCCGCGCGGCCGGTGCGGCCGATGCGGTGGACGTAATCGTCCGGGTGCCAGGGCGCATCGAAATTGTAGACGTGGCTGACGCCCTTGATGTCCAGCCCGCGCGCCGCGACGTCGGACGCGACGAGGATGTTGATCTCGCCGGCCTTGAACCGGTCCAGCTCCTTCAGGCGCGAGGACTGGTCCATGTCGCCATGGATTTCCCCGCTCGCGAAGCCGTGGCGGCGGAGCGACTGGTTAAGCTCGCGCACCGTGGTCTTGCGGTTGGCGAAGATGATCGCGGTCTTCACGTCGTCGGCGCGCAGCAGGTCGCGCAGGGTCCCGCGCTTGCCGCGCGACGTGGTGGTGACCAGCTTCTGCTCGATGGACGCGTTGGTCGATCCGGTGCGCGCCACCTCGATCTGCTTCGGGTTGGACAGGAACTTGTCCGCCAGCTTCTTGATCGGCGGCGGCATGGTCGCGGAAAAGAGCAGGGTCTGCCGGCTGGTCGGCAGCTTGGTGCAGATTTCCTCGATATCCGGGATGAAGCCCATGTCGAGCATCCGGTCCGCCTCGTCGATGACGAGCATCGAGCAGCCGGTGAGCAGGATCTTGCCGCGCTGGAACAGGTCCATCAGGCGGCCCGGCGTGGCGATGAGGACATCGACGCCCTTTTCCAGCGCTGCGACCTGATCGCCCATCTGCACGCCGCCGATCAGCAGCGCCATCGAAAGCTTGTGATACTTGCCGTATTTCTCGAAATTCTCGGCGACCTGCGCGGCCAGTTCGCGCGTCGGCTCGAGGATCAGCGAGCGCGGCATGCGGGCGCGGGCGCGGCCGTGGGCGAGGATGTCGATCATCGGCAGCACGAACGAGGCAGTCTTGCCCGTGCCGGTCTGCGCGATCGCGATCAGGTCGCGCATCATCAGCACCGGCTGGATCGCGGCCGCCTGCACCGGCGTCGGCTCGGTATAGCCGGCCTCGGTGACGGCGCGGAGGGTTTCGTCGGACAGGCCGAGATCGGCGAAGCTCATGCAGGAATCCGGATTGGTCCGCACACGTGCCTGCGCGCGGAAGCGTCGCCGCGCTTAAGGTTTGAGCCGCCAGAGTCAAGCGAAACGGGCTATTTGGCCGGATTTATCGGCGTCAGGGCACGGAATTTGTCGATCTGGCAGTCACCGCCCGATCGGGTGTGGACCGAGTCGCGATCGGCGCAGATCTTCCCGTCCTGCGGCGCGCGGACGTAGAAACCCGAATAATAATCCAGCGACGGACACTCGTCCTGCAGCTTGGCGCGCACGCGCTTGCCACCCTTCAGGATGAAGTCGACGCTGTCCGGCGTCGTGATCGCGGCGCCGCCGATCGCGGCGGAATCGATACATTTCGGTCCCTTATGTTCCTTGAACGCCGGGGACGGCGGCGGATCGCCCGCAGGTCGATAGCGCGCCGACTTGCGCGCGGGGATACGGATGATGACCGACTGCACGAACGTCGTCACGCTGGCGAAAGCGCTGCCCGAGGTGGCATTGCCACGCGGCGGCGGTGCCGGGTGGGAGCCGAAGGCGAGAAGGGAGGCCAATGCGACGGCGATCACCGGCGGCGGCCCAGAGGCGATTTGGTCATGACAGGGGCGGACGCTGACCGGCTCGCCTTGAACAGTCGATGAATTTCAGCGGTGAAATGCACTGTCACGTCGATGAGATTGTCTCACGGCGGGGCAAACGTCTAGGACGGGGCCATGCCTTTTCCCGCGCCTTCCGCCGCCCTGCTGGGCGATCTCGCCGGACGATTGGGTCCGCAGGGCTTCACCGTCGATCCCGCCGATCTTGCGCCGTGGCTGACCGACTGGCGGCGGCGGGTGACGGGGGCGGCCGCGGCTTTGGTATCGCCCGCGAGCGCGGAGGAGGCGGCCTTCGTCGTGGCCCGTGCGGCGGCGGAAGGCGTGGCGATCGTGCCGCAGGGCGGCAACAGTTCGATGGTGGGGGGCGCGACGCCCGCCGGCCCCGCCGAGGGGCGCGCGCTGCTCGTCTCGATGCGGCGGATGCGTGCGATCCGATCGGTGTCGCCGGCCGACAATGCCGTGGTCGCCGAGGCCGGGGTCGTGCTCGCCGATCTGCATGAAGCGGTGGAGGCCGAAGGACGCCGTTTTCCACTGTCGCTCGCGGCGAAGGGCAATGCGACCGTCGGCGGGCTGGTCTCCACCAATGCGGGGGGTACGCAGGTGCTGCGCTTCGGGCCGATGCGCTCGCTGGTGCTGGGGCTGGAGGCGGTGCTGCCCGACGGATCGCTGCTCCATGGCCTCGCGCCGCTGCGCAAGGACAATCGCGGCTACGATCTCAAGCAGTTGCTGATCGGCGGGGAGGGAACGCTCGGGCTGGTTACCGCCGCGACGCTGCGGCTGGTGCCGGCGTTCGAGACGCGTTCGGTCGGCTGGATCGGCCTGCGTTCGGCGGAGGACGCACTCACGCTGCTTCGGCGGCTGGAGGACCGGCTGGGCGAGGCGGTGGAGAGCTTCGAGCTGGTGCCGGCAGAAGGGCTGGCGCTGGTCCTGCGTCATATCCCCGATACGCGCGCGCCTCTGGCGGAAAGCTGGACCTGGAACGTGCTGGTCGAGGCCGTCGGCAGCGGCGACATCGGTGAGCGCCTGCAGAACGAGCTGATGGACGCGATCGAACAGGGCCTCGCCGGTGACGCCACCATCGCCGCCAGCGAGGCGCAGGCGGACGCGCTGTGGAAGCTGCGCGAGAGCCTGTCCGAAGCCGAGGCGCGAGACGGCATGGCCGCCAAGCACGACATCGCCGTGCCGGTCGCCGACATGCCCGGCTTCATGACGCGGGCGAGCACCGCGGTGACGGCGCGCTTTCCTGGCGTACGGCCGATCGCCTTCGGGCATCTCGGCGACGGCAACGTCCATTTCAACGTCCGCGCGCCGGAGGGGGGCGACGACAAGGCCTGGTTCAAGGCGCAGGCGGCCGCCGTCTCGCGCTTCGTCCACGGCCTCGTCACCGAATCGGGCGGCACCATGTCGGCCGAGCACGGCATCGGCCGTTTCAAGCGCGCGGACTTCGCGGCGCTGGCCGATCCCGTTCGCCTCGCGGCGATGCGCGCGATCAAGGCGGCGCTCGATCCGGCCGGAATCATGAACCCCGGAGCCTTGCTGCCGCTTGCAGAAGACGCCCCCGGCCAATAGACGACGGTGCTTCGTCGGGGCGGGGGGCCGTGCCGACCGGATTTTGTCAGGAGTATGATGTCATGGCGAGCGCACCTGAGCAGGGCCTGCCGCTTTTCTACAACGATCTGATTCCGATCTCGAACCAAGAACATGCCGACTGGAAGCTGCGGGCGATCGAGGGGGCGAGCTTCCTCAAGAACGCGCACGCCGTGCCGCTGCTGGTCGAGGAGTTCATCCAGGCGAGCCGCTTCTATCCGATCGTCTTCTCGCTGGGCGAGAATCCGGTGCCGCTGGCGCTGATGGGCCTGAACGAGGGCGTGAACGCCGTGGTCGACGAGCGCGGCATGTTTCCGGACGACTGGTACGTGCCGGCCTATGTCCGCCGCTATCCCTTCCTGCTCGCGCGCCTGCGCCCGGACAGCGACGATCTGTCGCTCTGCGTCGATCCGACGTCGGACGTGTTCGGCCAGTATGACGAAGGCGAGCCGGTGTTCGAGGATGGCGCGCCCAGCGAGCGCACCAAGGCGATCCTGCAGTTCTGCGAGCAGATCGAGCAGGCCGGCACGCTGAACAACGCCTTCTTCGCCGATGTGAAGGAGCAGAAGCTGCTGACCGACGGCGAGTTCACCGCGCAGCCGACCGGCGCGCCGCAGCCCTACGTCTATCGCGGTTTCCAGATCATTTCGGAAGATGCGGTGAAGAATCTGCGCGGCGACGTCGCCCGCAAGTGGCTGCAGAACGGCCTGATGCCGCTGGTCTACGCGCACCTCTTCTCACTGCAGCGTATGGCCGATATCTTCGGCCGTCAGGCGCAGCGCGGCCAGCTGCCGCCGCCGAATGGAACGATGCTCGGCTAAACGAGCGATAAAAGGGAACGGGATATGGGGACTGCGTTCGATGCCGGCGGGACGACCCGCTACACGCGGGTGGCCATCGCGCTGCACTGGACGATCGCAGTCCTCATCATCCTCAATCTCGGCATCGGCCTGTTCGGGGATTCGCTCCCTGCAGGCGCCTTCGGCGTCCACAAGTCGATCGGCATGACCGTGCTGCTGCTTTCCGTGATCCGCCTTGTCTGGCGCTTCACGCACCGGCCGCCGCCGCTGCCCGCCACCGTCAAGCGCTGGGAGAAGGGGCTGGCGCACGCCGTGCACTGGCTGCTCTACGCGCTGATGATCCTGATCCCGCTATCGGGCTGGGTGTTCACTTCGGCCAGCCCCAAGCGTCATCCGTTGACTTTCTTCGGCCTCTTTCCGCTGCCGATGTTCCCGGTGGCGCAGGACAAGCAGATCAGCCACACGGTGGCCGAGCGGCATGAGCAACTCGCCTGGCTGATGATCGCGCTGCTGGTGCTGCACATTGGCGCGGCGCTGAAGCACCGCTTTCTCGATCGCGACCGTACGCTCGATCGCATGGCGCCCGGTGCGGGGCCGGCCTGAGTCAAGCATTTTATCGGCCAGACTACACATTTAGTCGAAGCCGTGATTTTTTTGCATCGAATCTCTTGAACCAATCGCGCGTTCGCCTATTTTAGCAAGTGCGCGGTCATGCCCCCCTTCGTGATCGCGCATGACGCACCTTCGGGTGCGTTCCTCCCTGAACCTTGGCCGCTCCGCGTGTAAACGCGGGGCGGTTTTTTTATCCGGCAGGCTCCTATTCGGCCGCGAGCAGATGGCCGGGCGCCTCATCCTCCAGCGCGGCGGCGATCGCGGCGATCAGGCGGCGCGCGCCGGCAAGACCATCGGTCGGCGTGCGCAGCCTCGCATCCAGATAGAGGCTGCGATCCACCTCGATCTGGATTGCGTGCCGACCGGCGCGGGGGGCGCCATGCCGATCAAGCGTGTGCCCGCCGGCATAAGGGTGGTTGCGCGCCACGGTGAGGCCCTCGCGCCGGGCGGCATCGATCGCGGCCGACACGAAGCGCGGCTCGGCCGATCGACCGTGGCGATCGCCGATGACCACCTGCGCGTTGCCGCTCCGCCCGCCCAGTGGTGGCATCGAATGGCAATCAATCAGGATGGCGATGCCATGCACCGCCTGCGCCTCGTCCATCGCCTGCGCAATGGCGCCATGATACGGGCGGTGGATCTCATCCATCCGCCGCTCGATCTCCTCGGGGCCGAGCGGCCTCGCCCAGACCGCGCCGCCGGCCGCGATCCGGCTCGGGATCACCCCCAGGCCGCCCGCCACCTTCACCGATGCCAGCAGGGCGCCCGGCTCGGCGGTGCCGCCCAGCAGCGCCGGATCGATCTCTCGCTCGTCGCGATTGAGATCGATGCAGGCGCGCGCCATCCGCGCGACGATCGCTACCGCGCCGGCCTGCACCGCGTCGGCCACCAGCAGGTCTGCGTGGCGATCCTCGATGGTCTCCAGCGCGTGCTGGGGCAGGCGTGCGGCGGCCAGTATCTCGGGCGGATAGAAGCGGCCCGCGTGCGGCACCGCGATGACCAGCGGCGAGCGCGCGCCGACCTGTCCCAACCTGGCATAGACGCGCGGTTCCGGCGGATGCGTAGCCATGCTAATCTGCTAGGGAAGCAAGGCGCGTCGGGCAAGCGTTCGGCACTTGCCGAATCTTAACGATCGACGCGCCAGGGACGGGCCGGGCCCGTCATGGATCAAGATGGCCGGCGGGGGCGTTTGGAAGCGACGATGATCAGGATTCTGCTGGCTGAAGACGATAATTCGATGCGCGAGTATCTCGCCCGCGCGCTGGAGAAGGTCGGCTACCACGTCACCGCGGTGGATTGCGGCACGGCGGCGCTGCCGCTGCTGGAGAGCGAGCCGTTCGACCTGCTGCTCACCGATATCGTGATGCCGGAGATGGACGGCATCGAGCTGGCCCAGCGGGCCGGCCGCATCGCGCCTGACATGCGGGTGATGTTCATCACCGGCTTCGCGGCGGTGGCGCTGAAGGGCGGCATCACCCACCCCAATGCGAAGGTGCTGTCAAAGCCCTTCCACCTGCGCGATCTCGTGCTGGAAGTGGACCGAATCTTCGGTCTTGGCAGCGTTGCGGAGGGCGACCTGTAAAAAAGGCGGGAAAGCCGCTTGCCATCGCCGGGGAGCATGGCTAGAGGCACCCCCCACGGGCGTGTAGCTCAGTGGTAGAGCACTGTGTTGACATCGCAGGGGTCGCAAGTTCAATCCTTGCCACGCCCACCAGATCAAGCCTCGGAAGACTTCGGTTTTCCGGGGCTTTTTCATGTTCGCTGGCCTGCATCCTCCGCCGCGCCGGTTCGCGCGGGAGGGGCGGCGGTGTTCGGCGTATGCGCCTGGGTTCTGGAGGGGTATCTAGCGCTCGGTTCGCAGGCCCTGGCACCGGGCAGCGGCGGGCACGCCGCCGTTGCGCGCCAGCCACGCGATGACGTCCGCCCGGTCGGCGCCGTCGGGTAGTCCGCCGAAGGTCATCTGTGTGCCCGGCACGGTCCGCATCGGATCGGCGAGCCAGTCGTCCAGGCGTGCGCAGGTCCATGTGCCGCCGAACGCCTTGAGCGCGCCGGTATAGCCGAACCGCTTGCTGCCGGTCGCGACCGGCCGGCCGAGTATCGCCCAGAGATTCGGCCCGTTCCGATCACCCGCGCCCTCGCTGATATTGTGGCAGGCGGCGCAGCGGTAGAAGATCTGGCGTCCATAGTCCGCATCCGCTTCGGCCAGCCGCTTCGACAAGGGCGCGTTGGACGCGACGCGATGTGCCGGACGGCCATCGGAACAGGCGGCCAGTGCGATCACCACGGCAAGGGTGAGCACGATGCGGGTCAAGGAATTGGCGCAGGCGTAAGGCGATCGGCGCCTGTCCTCCTCATCGGCCGCCAGCCGACCCTCGCCGCAGCATGGGCAATGGCGCCTGTGCCTGTCCGGATCGGCGGCAGAAGCGGCCAGTCTTGCGGGGCGGGGGATGCGGGCATCGATGGCTTCCTCCTGGCTGATCGTCCGCTCTCAAATGGTGACGAGACGATCCTCGCCCAGCGCCGCCAGCACACTCACCGGGCCACCATATTCCACCCGCGCGTCGAGCCGGTCGGCGGTGATCCCCATCAAGGCGAGACCGCTCTGACAGGCGATGATACCGACGCCGAGCGCCAGCGCCTCCTCGCACAGCTCGCCGAGGATCGGCAGGCCGGCGGCGCGGTAATCCTCGTCGTGGCGGTCCAGCATCGGCTGCGCCAGCGCCACCACCGCCTCGCCCTGCGTAAAGATGCGAGCAGGCCCGCCCAGCGCGGCATTGGCGGCCGCCAGTTCGAGTGCGGCGCGCAGGCCCTGCGGGCGGGTCACGATGATGGTCAGGCCGCGCACCGGCACCCCGGATCCTTGGGCACGGCGATGGTACGGAAGCGGAAGGCGAGGGCGTCGACCAGCAGCAGCTTGCCCGCCGTCTCCTCGCCGAAGGGGACGATCTGGCGCACCGCCTCGATCGCCGCCAGACTGCCAAGCACACCGGTCAGCGCGCCGAGCACGCCCTGGTCGGCGCAGCTCACGTCCGGCCGATCGGGGTCGTTGCCGACGAGGCAGCGGTAGCAGGGGCGCCCGTCCTCCCAGCCGCGATAGACAGCGAGCTGGCCCTCGAACTGGCCGACTGCCGCCGACACCAGGGGCACGCGCGCCGCCGTGGCCGCATCGGAAACGATCAGGCGCGTGGCGAAATTGTCGGTGCCGTCCACCACGACGTCGATCCCGTCGAGCAGGCGTGCGGCGCTCTCCGCATCGAGCCGCCTGTCGACCGGCAGGAAGCGCACGTCGGGGTTCATTCGCTGCACCACGTTGGCGGCGGCGACAACCTTCTTGGCGCCGACGTCGCGCGTCGCGAACAGCGTCTGGCGCTGGAGGTTGGAGAGCGAGACGATGTCGTCGTCCACCACCGTCAGCTTGCCCACGCCGGCGGCGGCTAGATACTGGATCACCGGCGACCCGATCCCGCCCGCACCGACGATCAGCGCGTGGGCGTTGAGCAGGCGCGTCTGCCCGCCGCCGCCGATCTCCTTGAGGACGATGTGGCGGGCGTAGCGATCGAGCTGGGCGTCGGTGAGGATCATGTCTCTCAAGGGAGCGAGTGGCGCCCCGTCGAGCCGAAGCCGCCGGCCCCGCGCGCCGTCTCGTCCAGCGTCTCGACTTCGAGGAAGCGTGCGGCGGTCACCTCGGCGGGGACCAACTGCGCGACGCGCTCGCCGCGCTTCACCTCGAACGGCTCGGCGCCGAGATTGGCGAGGATCACCTTCACCTCGCCGCGATAATCGGCGTCGATCGTGCCGGGCGTGTTGAGGCAGGTGATGCCGTGCTTGAGCGCAAGGCCCGAGCGGGGACGGACCTGGATCTCGTAGCCCGCCGGGATCGCCACCGCGAAGCCGGTCGCCACCGCATGGCGGTCCCCCGGCCCGAGCACGATGTCCTCGGCCGAGACGATATCGAGTCCTGCCGCGCCGGTGGTGGCGTAGGCGGGGGCGGGGAGGCCTTCGCCGTGCGGCAGGCGCTTGAGCTGGATCTCGATCATCGGGGCTCCGAAAGGGCGTCGGCGATGCGGGCGGCGAGCTGCTCCGCCACCGCCTGCTTGGGAAGGTTGGGCCAGTCCTCGACGCCGTCGCGGGTGACGAGGTGGATGCTGTTGCTGTCGCCCCCCATAACGTCGCCAGAGACGTCGTTGGCAACGATCCAGTCGCAGCCCTTGGATGTCAGCTTGGCCTGCGCGTAGGCGATCACGTCGTTGGTCTCGGCCGCGAAGCCGATGACGAGGCGGGGGCGTCTGGCCGAGCGGGCAAGACCGGCGAGGATGTCCGGGTTCTGCACCAGCGCGAGCGCGGGCGGTGTGCCGTCCGGCTGCTTCTTGATCTTCTGCCCGGCGGCATCGACGTGCCAGTCCGCCACGGCGGCGACCATGATCGCGGCGTCGGCGGGCAGCGCGCGCTCCACAGCCGCCTGCATCTCGCGGGCGCTCTCGACATCGACGCGCTTCACGGCGGGGGGGGTGGGCAGCGTGACGGGGCCGGCGACCAGAGTCACCTCGGCACCCAGCCGGGCGAGCGCCTCGGCGATCGCGAAGCCCTGCTTTCCGGACGAGCGGTTGGCGATGTAGCGCACCGGGTCGATCGGCTCGTGCGTCGGCCCGGCAGTCACGACGATCTTGCGGCCGGTGAGCGCGCCGGAATAGCTCGGGTTGCTGGCGGGTGCGGGCGCCACGTTCAGCAGCCGTGTCGGAACCGGCCGGGTCAGTGCATCCTCGATCGCCGCGACGATCGCGTCCGGTTCGGGCAGGCGACCGGGGCCGAACTCGCCGCAGGCCATCAGGCCCTCGTCCGGCTCCATCACGATCACGTCGTCGGCGCGCAGTTGCGCCACGTTGCGCTGGGTCGCCGGATGCAGCCACATCCGCACGTTCATCGCGGGCGCGCACAGCACCGGCTTGTCGGTGGCGAGCAGGAGCGTGGTGGCGAGATCGTCGCATATGCCCGCCGCCATTCGCGCCATCAGGTTGGCGGTGGCGGGGCAGACGACGACGAGATCAGCCTCGCGCGAAAGCTCGATATGCCCCATCTCCACCTCATCCTTCAGCTCGAAGAGCGAGGTGTGGACCGGCTGCTCGGAGAGCGCGGCGAGGGTGAGCGGGGTGATGAACTCGGCCCCCGCCTGCGTCAGCACGCAGCGGACGGTGTGGTCGCGCTTGCGCAAGGTCCGCAGCACTTCGCAGGCCTTGAAGGCCGCGATGCCACCGCCGACGATCAGGAGGATGCGCTTGGGTTCCACGCGGCCTCACATGGCGCGGGCGAGGCCGCGTGTCGAGGCCTCAGCGCACCCGCCGCCGCTTCCGCAGCATCAGGATCGACCAGTCGCCATTCTCGATCGTGTCCGCTAGCCGCATCCCCTCGCGACGATAGGCGGCGGTCACCGCCTCAGCTTGCGTGTTGAGTAGCCCGGCGAGGATCAGCGTGCCGCCCTCCGCGATCGTCTCGGCGATGGACGGCGCCAGCTCGATCAGCGGCTGTGCGAGGATGTTGGCGATCACGAGATCGAAGGGCGCCAGCTCGCGATAGAGCGGATGGTTCACCCCCTCCGCCACGGCCAGCGCCAGCCGCTCCTCGTTGACGCGGTTGGCCTGTGCGTTCTCGGCGGTCACCTCGATCGAGATGGGGTCGATGTCGGTCGCCACGGCGTGTGCGCGCGGCCACAGCGCCATCGCGGCGAAGGCTAGGAGGCCGGTGCCGGTGCCGACGTCGGCGATCATCCGGTAGCGCGCGCCCTGCCGCTTCAGCCGGTCGAGCATCATCAGGCAGCCGGTGGTGGTGTAGTGATGCCCCGTCCCGAAGGCGCGGCCGGCATCGATGCGGAACACCGTCGCGTCAGACGGGATCACCGCGCCGTGCGCCGAGGTGTGCACGTAGAAGCGCCCCGCCCGGATCGGCTCCAGACCGGCCTGGCTGAGCGTCACCCAATCCTGTTCCTCCACCCTCTCGACGGTGGGCTTGAGCTTCGCGGCGGACGGCACCAACGCCTTCACCGCCGCGATCACGGCGGCCGACGGCTTGCCCTCGGTATAGGCCTCGACCACCCAGTCCTCGGGCCGATCCTCGTCCGGCTCCAGAGTGTTGAGCACGGGCGGCTCCTCCATGCCGGGGAAGGGATCGGTGGCGAAGGCGAGCGCCTCGCCTTCCTCGCGCGTGCAGGGGAGCGTGATCTTCCAGCTTTCAACGGACATAGCTTGCCCCATTCACATCGATGACGGACCCGGTGGCGGATGCCGGCGCGTCGAGTGCGAGCCAGCGGACGGTTTCGGCCACCTCGGCGGGATCGGCCACGCGGCCGAGCGGGATGTCGGCGAGCAACTTGTCGCCTCCGCGACTGGACAGATACTCCTCTGCCATGCCGGTCATGGTGAAACCGGGGCAGACCGCGAAGGCGAGGATGTTCTGTGCCGCATAACCGCGCGCGATGCTTTTTGTCATCGCCACCATGCCGGCCTTGGAGGCCGCATAGTGCCAGTGCGCCGGCGAGTCGCCGCGATACGCGGCGCGGCTGGCGACGTTGACGATGCGGCCGCCGCCCGTTCGCCCGGAGAAATGCTGCACTGCCAGCCGGCACAGTTCGGCCGATGCGGTCAGGTTGATCCGCATCGTCCGCTCCCATGCGGCGAGCCAGTCGGCATCGGGCAGGTCGATCGGTGCGGCCTCGAAGATGCCGGCATTGTTGATGAGGACGTCGATGCGGCCGTCCAGCCGGTCGAGCGCCTCGGCCCACAGCGCGCCGGCGGCGCCGGGTTCGTCGAGATCGGCGGGAACGGTGCCGTCGGCGCCCGGCCGGCTGGCGTGGCCGATCAGGCGGACCTCCGGTCGGTCGAGTCGTGCGGCGATCGCGGCGCCGATACCCCGGCTGGTGCCGGTGGCGAGGATGTGGATGCGGTCCATGGCGAGGGCGGCGTAGGCCGCCGTCGCGCATGGGGCAAGCGTCAGGCCGCGATGCGGTTCACGAACTCGCCGGTGGTGCTCTCCAGCCGGGCGAGCTGATCGTCGACCGAGCGGAAGCCCGATTCGATGCGGTCGATGTCGGAGGCGACGCTCTCGGTATCGACGCGGATCGCGGCGATCGTGCCGGACATCGAGTCGGCGGCGAGCGCGGTCTCGTCGACGGCGGCGGTGATCATGGTGACGGTCTGCGCCTGTGCCTCCATCGCCTCGCGGATGCGCTGGGCGGAGGTCTGCACCTCGCTCACGATGTCGCGGATCGAGCCGTTGACGTCGAGCGTCTGGCGCGAGGCGGACTGGATGGCGGCGATCTTGGCGGCGATGTCGTCGGTGGCGCGCGCGGTCTGCGACGCCAGCGACTTCACCTCCTGCGCGACGACCGCGAAGCCGCGGCCGGCATCGCCGGCGCGGGCTGCTTCGATCGTGGCGTTGAGCGCGAGCAGGTTGGTCTGGCCGGCGATGTCTCGGATCAGGCCGAGGATCGATTCGATCGCCTGCGCATGGCCGGAGAGCGCATCGGCCACGACCACCGCCTGCGTAGACTGGTCGGCGGCGCGGGTGGCGACGCCGGCGGCGATCTCCACCTCGCGGCGGGCATCCTCGATGGCGCGGATCAGGCCGGCGGCGGTCTGCGCCGCCTCGCGCATCGCCACGGCCGACTGCTCGGCGGCGGCGGCGACCTCGCTGGCCTTGCCCAACATGCCGCGCGCGGAGTGCGAGGTCTGCACGGTCTGGTCGCGCAGCGAGGACGAATCGGTCAGCGTCGTGCCGAGGATCGCCGTCATCTGCTGGCGGAATTCGCTGCCGGCGCTGGCGCGCTCCTCAATGGAGCGGACGCGGTAGATCTTGGTGATCTCGGAGAAGAGGATTTCAAGCTCGATCGTGCCGAGCCGACGCAGCGTCTCCTCCGCCTCGTGGACGAAGGCGGTGTCATCGCCATGGCGCTCGCGCACCAGTTCCAGCATCGACTGGCCCATCTCGAAGATCAGGCGGACGACGTGCGGGGTCGGAACATCGCGCTCGACGATGAAGCCGCCCTGCGCGGCGATCGAGCGGACCCACTCGGCATCGATCGCGCCGCTGAGCCGACGGCGCTGGAGATCGGCGAAGAAGGTGCGGAAGGTCTCGGCATCATGAGCAGGCACCAGGCCGATCTCGATGCCGATCTCGATGCGGCGGGCGACCGAGACGGTCACGAGATCCTCGCCGATGCGCGCCCACAGGGCGCCAAGCGCACGGCCGAAAGCCCCATCGCCATTATAGGCCTGCAGCCGTTCCTGCACGGCGCGATCGCTCAGCCGCACATCGCGCAGATGGGGTCGGCTGGGGGAGGCGTAGGTCATCTCGGCACTCACTCCGCAAGTCATGCTTCGCGCTTGTGATAGGCGCCCAGTGGTAAACGAGCCGTTATGCACGCCCTGTCAGGATGCCGAAAAACGGCCTTTGGTTTTCCCGCCATTCATGTTGCATCGCGCCACGGTTTGGACCAAAGACCCTCCCGACAAAGAAGATCGAGGGTGAAAGACCGTGTCCCGAAACGCCGCCCGGCCGCTGTCCCCGCATTTGAGCATCTGGAAATGGGGGCCGCACATGCTGGTCTCCATCCTGCATCGCGCCACCGGCACGGCGCTGGCGATCGGCGGGGGCGTGATCTTCACCTGGTGGCTGGTCGCCGCGGCGATGAGCGGCGCCGCCTACGACGTTTTTTATCACTGGATCGTCCAATCCGATCCGATGAGCACGAATGAAAGCCTGCAGAAGCTGGTCAACCTGCTCGCCAAGCTGGTGGGCATCGGCCTGACCTGGAGCATGTTCCAGCACATGGCGACCGGCGTGCGCCACTTCGTGCTGGATACCGGCGCCGGCTACGAGCTCAAGACCAACCGGATGGGCGCGCTCCTCACCATCGCCTTCTCGATCACCGCGACATTGGTGGTCTGGGCGATCCTCTGCTTCACCGGGAAGGTATTCTGATGGGTACGGGAACCGGCCTTGGCCGCGTGCGGGGCCTTGGCTCCGCCAAGTCGGGCACGCATCACTGGTGGCTGCAGCGGGTGACCGCCGCCGCCAACCTGGTCCTGATGATCTGGTTCATCGTCTCGATCGTGCGCCTGCCGGTGCTCGATCACCAGGCGGTGGTGCTGTGGCTGAAGTCGCCGCTGGTCGCGGTGCCGCTGGTGCTGCTGGTGCTCTCCACCTTCTGGCACATGCGCCTCGGCCTGCAGGTCTTCATCGAGGACTATGTGCATGAGGAAGGCAACAAGGTCGCCGTCCTGCTGCTGCTCAACGCCTACGTCTTCCTGTGCGGCGCGCTCTGCGTCTTCTCGATCCTCAAGATCGCCTTCGGCGGGGTGCCGGCATAATGTCGAACAGCTATAAGATCATCGATCACGTCTATGACGCCGTCGTCGTCGGCGCCGGCGGATCGGGCCTGCGCGCCACCATGGGCTGCGCCGAAAAGGGCCTGAAGACCGCCTGCATCACCAAGGTGTTCCCGACCCGCAGCCACACCGTGGCGGCGCAGGGCGGCATCGCGGCCAGCCTCGGCAACAACACGCCGGATCACTGGACCTGGCACATGTTCGACACCGTCAAGGGATCGGACTGGCTCGGCGACCAGGACGCCATCGAATATATGGTGCGCGAGGCCCCGGCGGCGGTGATCGAGCTCGAGCATGCCGGCGTGCCGTTCAGCCGCAACCCGGAAGGCACGATCTACCAGCGCCCGTTCGGCGGCCATATGCAGAACATGGGCGAAGGCCCGCCGGTGCAGCGCACCTGCGCCGCGGCGGACCGCACCGGCCACGCCATGCTCCACGCGCTCTACCAGCAGAGCCTGAAGTATGACGCCGACTTCTACATCGAATATTTCGCGCTCGACCTCATCATGGAGGATGGCGTCTGCAAGGGCGTGATCGCGCTCTGCATGGAAGACGGCACCATCCACCGCTTCCGCAGCCACGCCACCGTGCTGGCGACGGGCGGCGGCGGTCGCATGTATTTCTCGGCGACGTCCGCCCACACCTGCACCGGCGACGGCGGCGGCATGGTGCTGCGCGCCGGCCTGCCGCTGCAGGACATGGAGTTCGTCCAGTTCCACCCGACCGGCATCTACGGCGCGGGCGTGCTCATTACCGAAGGCGCGCGCGGCGAGGGCGGTTACCTCACCAACTCCGAAGGCGAGCGCTTCATGGAGCGCTATGCCCCGTCCGCGAAGGACCTCGCCTCGCGCGACGTCGTCGCCCGCTCGATGGCGATGGAGATGCGCGAAGGTCGCGGCGTCGGCCCGGATGGCGCGTACATCTACCTCCACCTCGATCACATCGACCCGAAGGTGCTGCACGAGCGGCTGCCGGGGATCACCGAGACCGGCAAGATCTTCGCCGGCGTCGACCTGACCCGCCAGCCGCTGCCGGTGACCCCGACCGTCCACTACAATATGGGCGGCATCCCCTGTAACTATCACGGCGAGGTCGTGACGTTGAAGGACGGCGATCCGGACAGCGTGGTGCCCGGCCTGTTCGCGGTGGGCGAGGCGGCCTGCGTTTCGGTCCACGGCGCCAACCGCTTGGGGTCCAACTCGCTGATCGATCTCGTGGTGTTCGGCCGGGCGACCGGCTTCCGCATCGCCGAGCTGGTCCAGCCCAACAGCAAGCACGGCCCGATCGTGACGGCGGCGGACGACAAGGCGCTCGCCCGGCTCGACCATTACCGCAACGCGAACGGCTCGACCAAGACGGCCGACATCCGCCTCGACATGCAGCGCACGATGCAGAAGCACGCCGCCGTGTTCCGCGACACCGCGCTTCTGGCCGAAGGCGAGAAGCATATCGACGAGGTGTACGCGAAGCTCTCCGATGTGCAGGTTTCCGATCGCTCGCTGATCTGGAACACCGATCTGATCGAGACGCTGGAGCTGGACAACATGCTCCCTCAGGCGGTGATCACGATGCACTCGGCCGCCAACCGCAAGGAAAGCCGCGGCGCGCACATGCACGAGGATTTCCCGAAGCGCGATGACGCCGAGTGGATGAAGCACACGATCGCCTGGTTCGACTATGCGAACGGCTCGAAGGATCTGGTGAAGATCGATTACCGCCCGGTCCACGACTACACGCTGACGGACGATGTAAGCTACATCAAGCCGAAGGCGCGCGTTTACTGATCCGGTTGCGTCGCCGGCTTCGTTCCGGCGGCGTCAACACTTTGGCAAAGTCTGGCGGGCTATCGTGCGGCCTGTCATGTCCGATTGGGAAATCGTCCGGCGGCCCAGACTGGAGCCGCACAGCGGCAGCGGTGCCGATCCGAGTGCGGATTGGCGGCGCTTCGTGCTGGAGCAGGTCGGCTATGACGAGGTCGGTCGCGCGCGGAGTGCGCGGCGGGCGGATCGGCTCCGTGCGTTGCGGCGCTTCCTTGGCGGCATCATTTTCGGGCTGATCGTGTTCGCGCTGGCCTTCGGCGCGACGCTGGCCGTGCAGGCGTTCAGGGCAGGGCGGTTCGATCGCTATCTGCCGAAGCCCGCCGAGGTTTCCACGCCGCCGCCGCCGTCCGCTCGGTGGGCGCGTGAGGCTCCGCCCGAACCGACGGAATTCCGCGACGCCCACAAGGAATTGCAGAATCCCTTCGCGCCGCCTCCGCGCGCGCCGTCGCCCGATACGGACGACGGCGGCTCGGAAGAAGGCGGCGACTGAGCAACCTGCTCAGATCGAGGCGCCGCCGTCTATGTCGATCGCGGCGCCGGTGATGAAGCTCGCCTCGTCGCTCGCCAGGAAGGCGGTGAGCGCGGCGATCTCCTCCGGCCGGCCATAACGGCCGAGCGCGATGGCGGAACGCTGGAAGTCGGACATCGGGCCGTCCGCCGGGTTCATGTCGGTATCGACCGGGCCGGGCTGCACCACGTTGACGAGGATGCCGCGCGGGCCGAGGTCGCGCGCCCAGGCTCGCGCCATCTGGCCGACCGCCGCCTTGGTCGCGGCGTAGACCGAGCCGCCCGCGAACGCCATGTAATGCGCGTTGATGCTGCCGATGATCAGCACGCGGCCTTGATCGCGCAGGTGCGGAATGGCAGCGGTGGTCGCGGTGAACACCGCCTCGACATTGACGTCGAACGACTTGCGATACTGTTCGGCGGTCAGCGTGCCGACGGGTGCGATCTCCAACACGCCGGCATTGTGGACGAGGATGTCGATCCCGCCCAGCGTCGCCGCCGCATCGTTCACCGCTGCGGCGACAGCAGCCTGATCGCGGAAGTCCGCCTGGATGGCGTGCGCGGTGCCGCCGGCCGCGACGATCTCGGCGACCACAGCTTCGGCGGACGCCTTGTTGCCGCCATAGGTGAGGGCGACGGCTGCGCCATCGGCGGCGAGCCGCTTCGCGATCGCCGCGCCGATGCCGCGCGATCCGCCGGTGACGAGCGCCGTCTTGCCGGAAAGGGCCTGGCTCATAATCTGTCTCCATCTGAATGGGCGGCAAGGACGCCGTCCTTGGCCTGAGAGATGGACCTCGTAACCCTCGCGATGAAGTCGGCAAATTTCGTTTATGTTTATCGGGATTCTAGAAAAGACATTCGCCCGGCGTGGCACGGTGCGCTTTGCCTCGCCTGACCGACGGCCTCCCGCACCTATCCGTTTAGCGCGGTGCAACATAGCGGTTTGACACGCGGCCACGGGGCGCTAACGGGGAAGCGAACGCGAAAGGATCGTCTCGTGGCCGAATTCTCTCTCCCCGCGAACTCGAAGATCAAGGGCAAGGGCAAGACTTACAAGTCCACGTCCGGCGGGTCCAAGAAGCGCAGCTTCAAGATCTACCGCTACGATCCCGACTCGGGCGAGAATCCGCGCTACGATCGTTATGAGCTGGATCTCGACGAGACCGGCCCGATGGTCCTCGACGCGCTGATCAAGATCAAGAATGAGGTCGATCCGACGCTCACCTTCCGCCGCTCCTGCCGCGAGGGCATCTGCGGTTCGTGCGCGATGAATATGGACGGCAAGAACGGCCTCGCCTGCACCACCGCGATCGAGGATTGCGGCGGCGGCAAGGGCGAGTTGCAGATCACGCCGCTGCCGCACCAGGACGTGGTGAAGGATCTGGTTCCGGACCTCACCCACTTCTACGCCCAGTACGCCTCGATCAAGCCGTGGCTGCAGACCGTCACCCCGGCGCCCGCCGGCAAGGAGCGCCTGCAGTCGCCGGAGGATCGCGAGAAGCTGGACGGCCTCTACGAGTGCATCCTGTGCGCTTGCTGCTCGACCTCGTGCCCGAGCTACTGGTGGAATTCGGACCGTTTTCTCGGCCCGGCGATCCTGCTGCAGGCCTATCGCTGGCTGGCCGACTCGCGCGACGAGATGACCGGCGAGCGTCTGGACGAGCTGGAAGATCCGTTTCGCCTCTATCGCTGCCACACCATCATGAACTGCGCGAATGTCTGCCCCAAGGGTCTCTCGCCCGCCAAGGCGATCGCGGAGATCAAGAAGATGGAAGTCGAGCGCGCGGTCTGATCCATGGCGATCAGCCCCGGAATGGGTGACGGCGCCGGCGAGCCCCGCATGGAGGCCGCCGACGCCGATGGCTTCATCGGCGTCACCTACGACGACGGCCGCTTCAACAGCATCTTTCGCGGGATCAGGGCGCGCAAGGAGAGCGAAAGCGTCTCGCGCGTCCGCATCGAAACCGGTTTCGATCGCACCAACAACGCCGATGCGCTGCATGGCGGCTTCATGCTCGCCTTCCTCGATCACGCCATCTTCATGGGGCCGATCGCGGCGGGGCGGTTGCCGATGGGCGGCCACTCGGTGACGCTGGGTATCTCCACCCAGTTCGTCGCGCCCGGCCGTCCCGACATGCCGCTCGATTGCGTGGTCGAGATCGTGAGCGAGACCGGCCGGCTGATGTTCGTACGCGGCCAGCTGGAGCAGGGCGATCGCGTGGTGCTCACCTATCAGGCGACGCTGCGCAAGATGTCCCGCCCGACGGGCTGAGGCGATGAGCCGCGTCCTTTCCCGCTACGACGCGCTGGTGTCCGCCGGCGAGTTGCGCCCCGATCCCGCCCAGCGCGCGATCGCGCAGCGGCTCGACGCCTGCGCCGCCGCGCTGGAGCAGGCGCCCAAGCGCGGCACGGTGCTGTGGCGGGTGCTCGGCAAGCGGCCGGAGCCGGTGAAGGGGCTCTACCTGTGGGGCGGGGTGGGGCGCGGCAAATCCATGCTGATGGACCTGTTCTTCGCGCAGACCGACATCCGGCAGAAGCGCCGCGTCCACTTCCACGAATTCATGCAGGAGGTGCACGAGCGGCTGCGCGTCGAGCGATCGCGCGAAGTGGCGGACCCGGTGATGCCGGTCGCCGACGCGATCGCGGAAGAGGCGCGGCTGCTGGCGTTCGACGAGATGATCGTCACCAACTCGGCCGATGCGATGATCCTCAGCCGTCTGTTCACGCGGATCATGAGCCATGACGTCACGGTGGTGGCGACGTCCAACCGCGCGCCCGCCGATCTCTACAAGAACGGCCTCAATCGCGAGCATTTCCTTCCGTTCATCGCACTGCTGGAAGAGAAGCTCGACGTGATCGCGCTGGACGGCGAGACCGATTACCGCCTCGCGCGCCTCGCCGGCTTTCCGACCTGGTACGTGCCCAACGGCAAGGCCGCGACCGAGGCGCTGAGCCGCGCCTTCTTCCGCCTCACCGACTTCCCCGTCGAGGATCGCGCCAACGTGCCGTCGGAAGATATCGCGGTGCCCGGCGGGCGGACGCTGCACGTGCCCAAGAGCCTGAAGGGCGTCGCTGTCTTCTCCTATGCGCGCCTGTGCCGCGAGCCGCGCGGCGTGCCGGACTATCTCGCCATCGCGCGGCGCTATCATACGGTGATCGTGGTCGGCATCCCGCAGTTCGATGCCGACCGGCGCAACGAGGCCACGCGCTTCAAGCTGCTGGTCGATACGCTCTATGAGCACGGCGTGAAACTGCTCGCCGCCGCCGATGCCGAACCCGGCAAGCTGTATGCGGGCGGCGACGACGCCTTCGAGTTCGAGCGTACCGTCTCGCGCCTGATGGAAATGCAGTCGGCAGATTATCTGGCGAAGGGCCACGGCGTTTCCTGAGGCCTTCTCCCCTCCCTGAAAGGGAGGGGGCGGGGGTGGGTTCGCCTGAGGCGGGCGCATCGCGATCCTGAGAAGAACCCACCCCTAACCCCTCCCTTTCAGGGAGGGGGACTGCTATCTTCACCTGAGCAACAGGGGAGGGCCGGATGCCCGAAGGCGTGATCGTTTCCACCACCGAGAAAGTCGCGGGCCACCGGACCGTCGCAACGCTGGGCCAAGTATTTGGCGTGGTCGTCCGCTCTCGCGGGATCGGCGGCAACATCGCGGCCGGGCTGCGCTCGATCATCGGCGGCGAGATCAAGGAGTATACCGCGCTCGTCGAAGAGACGCGACGCCATGCGGTCGACCGACTGATCCAGAACGCGACACTGATGGGGGCCAACGCGGTCGTGATGATGCGGTTCGACTCGGGGTCGATCGGCCAGACGATGAACGAGGTCGTCGCCTACGGCACCGCCGCGATCATCGAGCCGGAAGCCTGAGGCGATGCTGCGATCGGTCATCGCCGTCGTCTCGATCGTGTTCGTCGCCTTCGGGCTGGCGATGACCTGGCAGGATCGCGCCGGCTGGCCGATGCTGGCGATGGCCTTGCTGTTCGCCTTCGGCTGCATGTACGAGCGGCGTTATCATGCCGGCCGCGCGGGGCTTTCGCCCGATGCGCGGTTCCGCCCGACGGGCGAGCGCTTCGTCGATCCGGAGACCGGCCAGGCGATGACGGTATGGGCCGACCAGGCCACTGGCGAACGCCGTTACGTGGCCGATGGCGAGCCGCCCTCGCCAAGCGTGTGAGCAGCCGCAACAAAAAACCACAGAAAGCGCTGTCAGAGCGGTTGCCCCCGCGCGATCATGGGTCTAGGTGGACCCCGCTTTTCCGGCTGGCCGCCGGTTCTCGCGCGGCCGCGCCCACGTTCAGTTCTACCCGTGGAGGCATAATGGCACGCAAGAAGATCGCGCTCATCGGCGCTGGCAACATCGGTGGCACGCTCGCCCACCTGGCCGCGCAGAAGGAACTGGGCGACGTCGTCCTGTTCGACGTCGTGGAGGGCGTGCCGCAGGGCAAGGCGCTCGATCTCTCGCAGTGCGGACCCGTAGAGGGCTTCGACGCCAAGATCACCGGCACCAACGATTATGCCGATATCGCGGGCGCCGACGTGATCATCGTCACCGCCGGCGTGCCGCGCAAGCCCGGCATGAGCCGCGACGACCTGCTCGGCATCAACCTGAAGGTGATGAAGGCGGTGGGCGAGGGCATCAAGGCGCACGCGCCCGACGCCTTCGTGATCTGCATCACCAATCCGCTCGACGCCATGGTGTGGGCGCTGCGCGAATTCTCCGGCCTGCCGCACAACAAGGTGGTCGGCATGGCGGGCGTGCTCGACTCGGCGCGCTTCTCGACCTTCCTCGCGCAGGAATTCGGCGTCTCGATCCGCGACGTGAACACCTTCGTGCTCGGCGGCCACGGCGACACGATGGTGCCGGTGGTCCAGTATTCGACCGTCAACGGCATCCCGGTGCCGGATCTCGTCAAGATGGGCCTCTCCACCCAGGAGAAGATCGACGAGATCGTGAAGCGCACGCGCGGCGGCGGCGGCGAGATCGTCGGCCTGCTCAAGACCGGCTCGGCCTTCTACGCGCCGGCCGCATCGGGCATCGCGATGGCGGAGGCCTATCTGAACGACCAGAAGCGCATCCTTCCGGTCGCGGCCTATGTCTCGGGCGAATATGGTGTTGACGGTCTCTATGTCGGCGTGCCGGCGGTGATCGGCGCCGGCGGCGTCGAGAAGGTCGTCGAGATCGAGCTCGACGAGGAGGCCAAGGGTAACCTGCAGGTGTCGGTCGACGCCGTGAAGGAGCTGCTGGTGGCGTGCAAGGGCATCGACTCCAGCCTCAACTGAGGAGTGTTGTGATGGCACGGGTTCGTTCGATTGCGATGGTGTGCGGCCTTGCCGCTCTGGCTGCGCCTGCGATGGCGCAGTTTCCGGAACCGGCGTCGCTCGATCCCGTGCCGCTCTTCAAGCAGATGTGCACCAATGGCGGCGGGCATCTGCCGGGCAAGGTCGTCACGCGGCAGGATTATCGGCGGATGCCGCCCAATGCCCGCGAGGCGCTCAGCCTTGGCGCGCCGTTCGCCGATCATCGCGCCGGTACCTTGTTCGATCCGCTGCCGGTGTCGGACGTCCCCAACGACGTCTACCGCATCGGCAGCGATGGCGAGACCTATCTGTTCATCGCCAAGCCCGATCAGCGCGGCGTCATGTCGGCGTCCTGCGCGGTGGTGTGGAAGGGCAATCATTTCGGTGATGCCCGTCGCGCCATCACCGACATTGCGGGCTTGGCGCCGAACGACTCCTCGATCGATTCCGGCGGTACGGAGGGCATCCAGGCCTTCGGCATCGCGGCGCGGGGCTACGAGATCAAGTCGGCCATGGTCGACGGCTGGACGGTGCTGCGCGCGACGCCGGATGTGACGCGCAACGGCACGCCGGTTTCGCCCAGCACGGGGCTCAGCCCCCAAAACTCATTGCAGGTGCATCAGAAGAGCAACGGCGAAACCGTCGTTTCTCAATGATCGCGCCGACCGATTTCTGAAGGGACAGGAAGAAGAATGTCGATCCTCGTCAATGCGAACACCAAGGTCATCACCCAGGGGATGACCGGCAAGACCGGCACCTTCCATACGAAGGCGGCGCTCGACTACGGCACCCAGATGGTCGGCGGCGTGACGCCGGGCAAGGGCGGCACGATGCACGAGGAACTGGGCCTGCCCAACTTCGACACCGTGCACGAGGCCGTCGCCAAGACCGGCGCCGATGCGTCCGTGATCTACGTGCCGCCGCCCTTCGCGGCCGACTCGATCCTCGAGGCGATCGACGCGCAGGTCCCGCTGATCGTCTGCATCACCGAGGGTATCCCGGTGCTCGACATGGTGCGCGTGAAGCGCGCGCTCTCCGGCTCCAAGTCGCGCCTGATCGGCCCGAACTGCCCTGGCGTGCTGACGCCGGGCGAGTGCAAGATCGGCATCATGCCGGGCAGCATCTTCTCGAAGGGTTCGGTGGGCGTTGTTTCGCGCTCGGGCACGCTTACCTATGAGGCCGTGTTCCAGACCACCAACGAGGGCCTCGGCCAGACCACCGCTGTCGGCATCGGCGGCGATCCGGTGAACGGCACCAACTTCATCGACGTGCTCGAGCTCTATCTCGCCGACGAGGCGACCAAGTCGATCATCATGATCGGCGAGATCGGCGGCTCGGCCGAAGAGGAAGCGGCGCAGTTCCTGATCGACGAGGCCAAGAAGGGTCGCAAGAAGCCGATGGTCGGCTTCATCGCGGGCCGCACGGCGCCTCCGGGCCGCCGCATGGGCCATGCCGGTGCGATCGTCTCGGGCGGCCAGGGCGGCGCCGAGGACAAGATCGCGGCGATGGAGGCGGCGGGCATCGTCGTCTCGCCCAGCCCGTCCGAGCTCGGTGTGACGCTCTCCCGCGTCCTGAAGGGCTGAACGATTACAACGCGCCGACCATGGGGCCGACGCAAATACGGTAGAAGGCCCGGCTGATAGCGTTCCCAGCCGGGCGTGCGAGGACGGTGACATGGGTTACGAAGGTCAGGATATCGATTTCGCGGGGGCGAGCCCCGCGTTCGTCGAGGATCTGTATCGGCGCTGGCAGCGGGACGAGGCTTCGGTCGACTCCACCTGGGGCAATTACTTCCGCTCGGTCGAGCAGGCGGTATCCGGCCCCAGCTGGCAGCGCTCGAACTGGCCGCTGACCGACACCGACCAACTGACCGCCGGGCTTGACCCCACCCAGATGCAGCCGGCGCCGAAGCCGGCCAAGCCCGGCGCCGCTAAGGCGGCTCCGCAGGCCGAGGAAGCTCCCAAGGCGGCGCCGTCCGGCGCTGCCGTGGAGGCCGCCGCGCTCGACTCGATCCGTGCGATGATGCTGATCCGCACCTACCGGGTGCGCGGCCACCTCGCCGCCAACCTCGACCCGCTGGGCCTCACCAAGCGGGATCTGCCGGCCGATCTGACGCCGGAATATCACGGCTTCACCGAAACCGATCTCGATCGCCCGATCTACCTCGGCGGCACGCTCGGCCTCGATCGCGCCACCGTGCGGGAGATCGTCGACATCCTGCGTCGCAATTATTGTGGCCATGTCGGCCTCGAATACATGCACATCGGCGACGTCGAGGAGCGCCGCTTCCTGCAGGAGCGCATGGAAGGCCGCGACAAGGAGATCATCTTCTCGCCGGAGGGCAAGAAGGCGATTCTCGCCAAGGTGATCCAGGGCGAGCAGTACGAGAAGTTCCTCGGCAAGAAATATGTCGGCACAAAGCGCTTCGGCCTCGACGGCGGCGAGAGCGCGCTGCCGGCGCTGGAAGCGGTCATCAAATATGGCGGCGCGGCCGGTGTCGAGGCGATCGAGCTCGGCATGCCGCATCGCGGCCGTCTCAACGTCCTCGTCAACGTGATGGGCAAGCCGTACCGCGCGGTGTTCAGCGAGTTCGCCGGCGGTTCGGCGAACCCGGAGGATGTCGGCGGTTCGGGCGACGTGAAGTATCACCTCGGCACCTCGACCGACCGCGAGTTCGACGGGATCAAGGTCCACATGTCGCTCGCCGCCAATCCCTCGCACCTCGAGGCGGTGGACCCGGTGGTGCTCGGCAAGGCGCGCGCCAAGCAGACCAAGCTCAAGGATAACGAGCGCGGGAAGGTGCTGCCGATCCTGATGCACGGCGACGCCGCCTTCGCCGGGCAGGGCGTGATCATGGAGTGCTTCGGCTTCTCCGGTCTGCGCGGTTATTCGACGGGCGGCACGATCCACTTCGTCGTGAACAACCAGATCGGATTCACCACCTCGCCGCAGTTCGCGCGCTCGTCGCCGTACCCGACCGACATCGCCAAGATGGTCTCGGCGCCGATCCTGCACGTCAACGGCGACGATCCCGAGGCGGTCACCTTCGCCTGCAAGCTGGCGACCGATTTCCGCCAGACCTTCAAGCGCGACGTCGTGATCGATATGTGGTGCTATCGCCGCTTCGGCCATAACGAGGGCGACGAGCCGGGCTTCACCCAGCCGCTGATGTATGACGAGATCCGCAAGCATCCGCCGGTCTCCGCCATCTATGCCGAGCGCCTGAAGGCCGAGGGCGTGATCGACGACAAGTGGGTTTCCGACGAGGAAGGCCGCGTCGTCGCGATGCTCGACGAGGAGTTCGAGGCGGGCAAGAGCTACAAGCCCAACAAGGCCGACTGGTTCGAGGGCGAGTGGGCCGGTCTGCAGCAGGCCAAGGAGCTCGGCCGCCGCGCCGGTGCGACCGCCGTGCCGCAGGCGCAGATCGACAAGCTGGTGCCGATCCTCACGGAAGCGCCAGAGGGCTTCCACCTGCACAAGACGCTGGCCCGCGTGCTGGACGCCAAGAAGCAGATGTTCGCCACCGGCGAGGGCTTCGACTGGGCGACCGGCGAGGCGCTGGCGTTCGGCACGCTGCTGCTCGACGGCTATGGCGTGCGTCTGTCCGGCCAGGATTGCGTGCGCGGTACCTTCTCGCATCGCCATGCCGGCTGGAACGACCAGAAGGACGGCCACCGCTACTTCCCGCTGTCCGAGGTCGATCGCAGCTTCCAGGTGCTCGACAGCCCGCTCAGCGAATATGGCGTGCTCGGCTTCGAGTACGGCTATGCCTCCACCGCGCCCAAGACGCTGGTGATGTGGGAAGCGCAGTTCGGCGATTTCGCCAACACCGCGCAGGTGATGGTCGACCAGTTCATCTCGGGTTCGGAGAGCAAGTGGCTGCGCTCCAATGGCCTCGTGATGCTGCTGCCGCACGGCTATGAGGGGCAGGGGCCGGAGCACTCCTCCGCCCGTCTGGAGCGTTATCTCCAGATGTGCGCCGAGGATAACATGCAGGTCGCCAACTGCACGACGCCGGCCAACTATTTCCACATGCTGCGCCGTCAGATGGTCCGCGATTTCCGCAAGCCCCTGATCGTGATGACGCCTAAGTCGCTGCTCCGCCACAAGGCGGCGGTGTCGACCATCGCGGACTTCACCGGCGACAGCCGCTTCCACCGCGTGCTGTTCGATCCCAAGGCGCCCGCCGACAAGGATGTGCGCCGCGTGGTGCTCTGCTCGGGCAAGGTTGCCTACGACCTGATGGATGCGCGCGACGAGGCGGGTGATGCCAACACCGTCATCCTGCGCGTCGAGCAGCTCTATCCGTTCCCGAGCGACGTCATCGTCGAGCAGCTCAAGGCCTATACCAACGTGGAGACGGTGGTTTGGGCGCAGGAAGAGCCGAAGAACCAGGGCAGCTGGAACTTTGCGCAGGACCTCGTCGAAGAGTGCATGGTCGATGCCGGCTGCAAGCCGCAGCGCCCGGTCTATGCCGGCCGCGAGGCGTCCGCCGCCACCGCGACCGGATCGGCCAAGCGCCACGCCGCCCAGCAGAAGAAGCTCGTCGCCGACGCGCTGGGTCACACTTCCGAAACTTCGTCGCCGGCCAAGGCCGCCTAAGAACCGAATCCTAGAAAGCAGGACAATCAAATGACCACCGATGTGAAGGTGCCGACACTCGGCGAATCGATCACCGAGGCGACGCTGGGCCAGTGGCTCAAGAAGCCCGGCGAAGCCGTGAAGGTCGACGAGCCGATCGCCAGCCTGGAGACCGACAAGGTCGCGATCGAGGTGCCGGCCCCGGTTGCCGGCGTGATCGGCGCGCTCGTCGTCAACGAGGGCGACACGGTCGAGGTCGGTGCGCTGCTCGCGACGATCGAAGAGGGCGGTGCCGCCGCCGCTCCGGCCAAGGCGGAAGAGAAGAAGGAGGCCGCTCCGGCCACCGCCGCGCAGCAGGCGCCCGCCGCTTCGGGCAAGACCAGCGATGCGCTGGCGCCTTCCGCCAAGCGCGCCGCGGGCGAGACCGGCATCGATCCGTCCACCGTCACCGGCACCGGCCGCGATGGCCGCGTGACCCGCGTCGATATCGAGGGTGCCGCCGCTTCCAAGCCGGCCGCTGCTCCGGCGGCGTCGGCTCCGGCCTCGTCGGGTGGTCGCAAGGAAGAGCGCGTCAAGATGACGCGTCTGCGCCAGACGGTCGCCAAGCGCCTGAAGGAAGCGCAGAACACCGCCGCGATGCTCACCACGTTCAACGACGTGGACATGACCGCGGTGATCGAGGCGCGCGCCAAATACAAGGATCTGTTCGAGAAGAAGCACGGCGTCCGCCTCGGCTTCATGGGCTTCTTCGTGAAGGCCGCCGTGCAGGCTCTCCGCGACATCCCCGCCGTCAACGGATCGATCGAGGGCGACGAGATCGTCTATCACGATTATGTCGACGTCTCGGTCGCCGTCTCGGCCCCGAATGGCCTGGTCGTGCCGGTGATCCGCGATGCGCAGGACCTGTCGGTCGCCGGCATCGAGAAGACGATCGGCGATTTCGGCAAGCGCGCCAAGGACGGCACGCTGAAGATGGAAGAGATGAAGGGCGGCACCTTCACCATCTCCAACGGCGGTGTGTTCGGCTCGCTGATGTCGACCCCGATCATCAACCCGCCGCAGTCGGCGGTGCTGGGCCTCCACCGTATCGAGGATCGTCCGGTGGTGGTGAACGGCCAGGTCGTCGTCCGCCCGATGATGTACCTCGCGCTCAGCTACGATCACCGCCTGATCGACGGCCGCGAGGCGGTGACCTTCCTCGTCGCGCTGAAGAATGCGATCGAGGATCCGACCCGGCTGCTGATCGACCTGTAAGTTCCTATATATCCGGGTGGCGCATCGGGCGGGCGGGTCTCGCCCGCCCGAATGCACGGGAGTTTGATGAAATGGCTGACTACGACTTCGACGTCCTCGTGATCGGTGCCGGGCCCGGCGGCTATGTCGCGGCGATCCGCGCGGCGCAGCTGGGGCTCAAGACCGGCTGCGTGGAAAGCCGCGCGACGCTCGGCGGCACCTGCCTCAACGTCGGCTGCATTCCCTCCAAGGCGATGCTGCACGCCTCCGAGCTGTATGACGCGGCCGCCAACGGCCATCTCGCCAAGCTGGGCATCAAGACGCAGGTCGAGCTGGACCTCGACACCATGCAGGGCCAGCGCATCGATGCGGTGAAGGGCCTGACCGGTGGCATCGAATTCCTGTTCAAGAAGAACAAGATCGAGTGGCTGAAGGGCCATGCCGCCTTCACCGGCACCGATACGGTGCAGGTCGGCGATCGCACCGTGCGCGCGAAGAACATCGTCATCGCCACCGGCTCCTCGGTCACCCCGCTGCCGGGCGTCGAGATCGACCAGAAGGTCGTCGTCGACAGCACCGGCGCGCTGGAGATCGCCAAGGTGCCCGAGAAGATGGTCGTGATCGGCGGCGGGGTGATCGGGCTGGAGCTGGGTTCGGTGTGGAAGCGCCTTGGCGCCAAGGTCACCGTCGTGGAGTTCCTCGACCAGATCCTGCCGGGCTTCGACGGCGAGGTCCGCAAGGAAACCAACAAGATCATGAAGAAGCAGGGTCTGGAGTTCAAACTCTCGACCAAGGTGACCGGCGTGAAGGTCGATGGCGGCAAGGCGACGCTCACCGTCGAGCCGGCCGCCGGCGGCGCTGCCGAGACGATTGAGGCGGACGTCGTCCTCGTCTCGATCGGCCGCAAGCCCAACATCGACGGCCTTGCGCTCGACAAGGCGGGGCTCGCGGTCAACAAGCGCGGCCAGATCGAGATCGACCATGATTTCCGCACCAAGGTGCCGGGCATCTGGGCGATCGGCGACGTCGTGCCCGGCCCGATGCTCGCCCACAAGGCCGAGGACGAGGGCATCGCGGTCGCCGAGAACATCGCCGGCCTTACCGGCATTGTGAACCACGACGTCATCCCGTCGGTTGTCTACACCATGCCCGAGATCGCTGGCGTGGGCCTCACCGAAGAAGCCGCCAAGGAGCGCGGCGAGGTGAAGGTCGGCAAGTTCCCGATGCTCGCCAATTCGCGCGCCAAGACCAACCATGAGCCGGACGGCTTCGTAAAGGTCATAGCCGACGCCAAGACCGATCGCGTGCTCGGCGTGTGGTGCATCGCAAGCGTGGCCGGCACGATGATCGCGCAGGCCGCGCAGGCGATGGAGTTCGGCGCCACCAGCGAGGACATCGCCTACACCTGCCACGCCCACCCGACCCACTCGGAAGCGGTGAAGGAAGCGGCGATGGCCGTGACGGGGAAGCCCATCCATATCTGAGGCCGCACACAGCGAGGATCGCGACCGCCCGCCGAGCTTCGGCCAGTGGGCGGTCGAGGTGCCGCGCGCCGCGCTCGCCATTGCTTCGTGGCTGCCGGCGCGACGGATGCTTGCCACAGCGCCGAAGGGCGATGGGCGGCCCGTGATGCTGCTGCCGGGGCTGGTCAATTCGGACCGGTCGATGGCGCCGATGCGGCGTTATCTCAATCGTTTGGGCTATCGCGCGGTCGGCTGGGGGCTTGGGCGCAATTTCGGCGCGCGGGCGATCGGTGGCGCAGAGGGCGACCGGCTGATCGCGCAGGTGGCGAAGCTCCATGACGAGACGGGCGAGACGGTCACGCTGGTCGGGGTCAGCCTGGGCGGTATCATGGCGCGTTTCGTCGCGCATCGCCGCCCCGATCTCGTCCGCGAGGTGATCACCGTCGCCTCGCCTTATGCCGGCGATCCCCGCGCGACGCGGGTGTGGCGGCAGTTCCAGTGGCTGACCGGTGAACGACTGGACGACGCCGGCGTGGTGGCGCGGCGGCGGGAGATCGCCCGGCCATTGCCCGTTCCGGCCACCGCGATCTGGAGCCGCAGCGACGGCCTCGTCAACGGCCTGATCTGCCGCGCGCCGGACGAACCGGGGCTGCGCTGCATCGAGATACGCAGCGGCCATCTCGGCGTGCAGATCCGCCCGCAGGCGCTGTGCGCGATCGCCGACGTGCTGGGCGGCGTGGCGCGCTGATCCGCCTCAGGTCGTCGGCCACTCCGGCCGCGCGGCGAGCGGCTTGCCGTCCGCGCCGAGGCCGCATTGATCCCGGCCGTGCCGAATATCGGCGACGTTTTCGGAAAGCGGCCGGATACCCATTTCACCGATATTGGCGAGATACTGGTCTGACGCGATCACCATCCACCGATTCAGCGAACGCAGCCGCGCGGACGCGAGGAGAATGCGATCCCGCCCGGTCGCATCGATAGCCGGAGCCTCCAGATCGGAGAGCAACTGCGTCTCTTGCTCGTTCCAGTTCGCCATGATCCGGATTGCCGAGAACTGGCCGGCATATTCGAGCATTTCATCCGGCTTCATATGCGCGGACGCCTGCGACGTGGTCACGACTGTCCACGCATCGGTCGTCCAGATCCGGACTGGGATATCGGGGTGGGTGTTCGGATCGATCGACTTCCCGGTCCGTACGACGGTATCCACCGACTTGAGATAGGCGAGCGCGCAAGCCGCCATCGCCTTGCGCTCGATCGCGAGAACGGCCTCGTCCCGCAACTCCGATCGCATCGTGTCGCGCGCTTCGAGGACCTGTTCGCGCCAGTGCAGGATCTCGGCGATCTGCTCGGCGCCGAGCGCGATCATCACGCCCAGCACGATGATGCCTACCTCGCCGAAAAACTCCCGCCAGCCGTGGACCGGTTTGACCTTGTGGATGTCCATGCGCGCCCCCGCTGCAGCCCTTCTCCCATTAACCGCCAATTCAATCGTTGTCAGCCCGTCACGAAATTCGGAACGGACTGAAAGGCGTGGCGTTTTGAAAGTCTTCCCGCCGTCTGGGTGGCGGGTGCAGGGAGAAGAACCATGCTTTGGACGATCGCCGTCATCCTCATCATACTGTGGCTGCTGGGATTCAGCCTGCACGTCGCCGGTGGGATCATCCATCTGCTGCTGGTGATCGCGCTGGTCGTGATCGTGGTGCAGCTGATCACGGGCCGCCGCGCGGTTTAGGCGGAAAAGACACTCCAGCCGGTGGCCTCCGCGAGCCTTTCGAGCGCGAGGCCACCGAGCTGCGAGTTGCCGCTGGCGTTGAGCCCCGGCGACCAAACCGCGATCGATGCCTTGCCCGGCACCACCGCGAGGATGCCGCCGCCGACTCCCGATTTGCCCGGCATGCCGACGCGGAAGGCGAAGTCGCCGCTCGCGTCGTAATGGCCGCAGGTGAGCATCAGCGAGAGGATGCGGCGCGCGCGGCGATCGGGCACGACGCGGCCGCCCTCCGGATGCCGCCCGCCGAGCATCAGGAAACGCCCGGCCTGCGCCAGCTGCCGACAGCTCATTTCGATCGAGCAGGCGTGAAAATAGGTGCCGAGTACCATCTCGGGCGCATGGTGGAGCGTACCGTAAGACTTCATGAAGTGGGCCAGCGCGCGGTTGCGCTCGCCGGTTTCCTCCTCGGATCGGGCGACCGTCTCGTCGATGGCGATGCCGTCGTCCGAGGCGAGGTAGCGGACGAACTGGACCAGCTCGCCGATCGCCTCGCGCGGGCGATAGCCGGCGAGGTTGACGTCGGCGAGTACGATCGCGCCGGCGTTGATGAACGGGTTGCGCGGTATGCCTTTCTCCGCCTCCAGCTGGACGATCGAGTTGAAGGCGTTGCCCGACGGCTCGCGGCCGACGCGGCTCCACAGCCGGTCGCCGATCTTGCCCAGCGCCAGCGTGAGCGAGAAGACCTTGGAGATGGACTGGATCGAGAAGCCGGTCTCGGCATCGCCGCCGGTGAAGGTTTCGCCGTCGGCGGTGACGATGGCGATGCCGAACTGCGCCGGATCGATCTCTGCGAGGCTGGGGATATAGCGCGCCACCGTTCCGCGATCTGGCGCGGCGCGCATTTCCTCCACGATGTTCGCGATGATGGCGGAAATATCCATGGCTTCCCCTAACCCGTTCGGGCCGAACCGAGTAGAGGGAGGGCGATGCACTCCCATCTCCCCTTCGTCGGGCTCAGTCCCTGGCTCCCCTGGCTCGATCGGGCGGGCCTCGCGGTGTTCGCGGCATCGGGCGCACTGGCGGCGGCGCGGGCCCAACGCGATATCGTGGCAGCCTGCTTCTTCGCGATCGTCACCGCGACGGGCGGTGGCACGACGCGCGATCTGTTGATCGACGCGCCGGTCTTCTGGATGCACGATCCGGCACCGGTGCTCATCTGTCTCGCCACTGCCGCGATCGTGTGGCTGGTGCCGCGCCGCTGGTGGCCGGAGCGCGCGCTGGACTGGTGCGATGCAGTGGGGCTGGCGGCCTATGCCGTCTACGGCGCGGGGAAGGCGCTGCATTTCGGGATCCCGCCGCTGCCCGCCGCGATCATGGGGGTCGTGACGGCGTGCATGGGCGGCATCGTCCGCGACGTGGTGGCGGGCGTTCCCTCGATCATCCTGCGGCGCGAATTGTACGTCACGGCGGCGGCGGTCGCCGCGGGGCTGTTCGTGGGGCTGACCCTGCTCGGCATGATCGCGCCCTGGCCGATGGTGATCGCGGTGGTGATCGGCTTCGGCCTGCGCGCCGGATCGATCGCGCGGGGGCTGGCGCTGCCGGGCTACAAGGGGTGAGCTAGGCGAGAGGCTCGCTCGGCTCTGCCGTCCGCCCGGCCAGATCCTTCTGCCAGAACACCACGTCGTGCCAGCCGCCATGCTT
The DNA here is from genome assembly GCF_029906645.1 of Sphingomonas oryzagri. Taxonomy (NCBI): domain Bacteria; kingdom Pseudomonadati; phylum Pseudomonadota; class Alphaproteobacteria; order Sphingomonadales; family Sphingomonadaceae; genus Sphingomonas; species Sphingomonas oryzagri. The sequence goes on along the minus strand of NZ_JARYGZ010000001.1, from coordinate 1,672,229 downwards.
GAAGCCGATGCCGGGCTGGGTGCCGGTATCGACGAAGCCGAGGCGTTCGTGCAGCGCGGTGCTGGCGGGGTTGCCGGCGGTCATCACGCCCATCGCCGCGACGAAGCCGCGCCGCTGAAGCTCGTCGAGCAGCGCCTGATAAAGCGGCGTTCCGATCCTGCGCCCCCGCGCCGCCTCGGCCACGTAGATGCCTGTCTCCGCCACCCAGCGATAGGCGGCGCGGGTGCGGTAGGCGGAGCCATAAGCGTAGCCCAGCACCGCGCCGTCCACTTCCGCCACCAGCCACGGATGGGTCGGCGTGATCCGTTCGATCCGCGCGCGCATTTCGGCCGCGTCGGGCGGATCGAATTCGAAGGTGATCACCGTGTCCGTGACATAGGGCCGGTAGATCGCGGCGATCGCCTCGGCATCATCGAGGGTCACCGGCCGTATCGTCAGGCTCACAGCGCGGCCTTGGCCATCATCGCGCGGGCGGCGCGGACGTCGGCGGGGGAGGGCGGCTCGTCGCCGCAGGCGAGGCAGCGCGCCTGCACGGCCGGGCCGGTCAGGATACGGCGCGCATCGCCCAGCGCGCGGGCCAGCGTCAGGTCCGGCTTCTGCGTCAGCGCACCGAAGGGGCCGACCGCGGCCGTGCCGTCGTCGGTGCTGCTGCTGTTGCCGGTGAGCATCCGGATGAAGCGCACGAAGGCGGAGGTTTCGCGCTCGATGTAGACCGGGTGCACCTTGTCCGGATCGAGCTTCGCGCGGCGCGCTGCCTCGTCGATCGCGTCGTCTAGATCGCCGAAGCGATCGACGAGGCCGATCTGCTTGGCGGTTACGCCGTCCCACACGCGGCCCTGCGCGATCTCGTCGACCTTCTCGACCGGCATGTGCCGCGCCTGCGCGACAATGCCGGTGAAGTGCGCGTAGGTCTGGTTGATGCCCGCCTGGATGAGATTGTCGACCACCGGCGTGGTGCCGCGCAGCACGTCCGGCTGGCCGGAGAGCGGCGTCGCGCCGACCCCGTCCGCCGACAGGCCGACCTTGGAGAGCGCGCCTTCGAAGGTCGGGATGATGCCGAACACGCCGATCGACCCGGTGATCGTGTCGGGATCGGCGAAGATCACGTCGCCCGCGGTCGAGACCCAATAGCCGCCCGACGCCGCGACGTTGCCCATCGAGATCACCACCGGCAACCCCTTGGCCTTGGCGGCGAGGATGGCGGAGCGGATGCGATCCGATGCGGTCACCGATCCGCCGGGGGAATCGACGCGGACCACCAGAGCCTTGAGGTCGCCCTTGGCCACCGCCTTGCCGAGCGCGTCGGCAAGGCTGGTGCCGCCCGCCGTGCCCGACGGCGCCTTGCCGTCGACGATGTCGCCCGCGACGGTCAGCACGCCGATCGCGGCGCCGGAGGTGTCGACCGGATTGGCCTGCACCCAGTCGGCGAGCTGGATCGCCTTGTAGGCGCCGGGCGCGGCCTTGTCGGGCGTGCCGACGATCTTCGCGACGCGCTGGCCGAACGCGATGCGGTCGCCGAGCTGGTCGACCAGACCATGCGCCGCCGCATTCTGGGCGAGCGTAGTGTTGGGAAGCTGGCCCGACGTGATCTGCGCGAGATAGTCGGCAAAGTGCGCCTTGGGCCGTGCCTTGGCGACCTCGCTCTGCCAGCGGCCCCACAGCGCATCGATCAGCGCCTTGTCCTCCTCCTTGGCCTCGGGCGAGGCCTCGGTGCGGGTGTAGGGTTCGACATAACTCTTGTATTTGCCGACGCGGTAGATGTGCGCGGTGACCCCCAGCTTGTCGAGCAGGCCCTTGTAATAGAGCTGCGATCCGCCGGGACCTGCGGTGAGCACCGAGCCCATCGGGTCCATCCACACCTCGCTGGCGTGGGAGGCGAGCAGGTAGCTGGCATCGTCATAGGCGAGGGCGAAGGCGAGTACCGGCTTGCCCTTGGCGCGGACGTCATCCAGCGCGTCGCCGACCTGGCTGATCGCCGCCTGCCCGCCGCCGGTGAAACCGTCGAGATCGAGGACGACCGCCTTCACCCGATCATCGTCGGCCGCCGCCTCCACCGCGCGGATCACGTCGCGCAGACGATACTGGTTGATGTCCGAACCGCCGCCGCCGGAGATCAGGTCGGTCGCGCTGACGTCGGCGGGTTGTTCGGCGAGGCTGCCGTTAAGGTCGAGCACCAGCGCCGCGCCGCCCGACGGGATCTTGTCCTTGCCGCCGGAAAGGCCCGCGAAGATCAACCCGAAGAAGAGCAGCAACACCAGCAGCACCAGCGCGTCCTTCACGCCGACGAGGAATTTCCACAGGCCCTTCAGGAAGCGCTTCACGTGCCGTCACCTTTCCGTCTTGCAGCCGGGCTAGAGGATGGGCGGCGCGCTGGCAATCGGCCCGTCCCGGCGCAGGCACGCATTACGTCCGGCGACTTGAAAATTTCCCTGCGAGGTCGCCTTGACGCTGCCGAAGCGGACGCCATATCCCGCGCTGGCACTCACTGATGGGGAGTGCTAACAACGCCATCAATGCCGGTGCCGAGTCTTTCCCGAGAGGAAGGCGAGGCGGCGGTAGCACACCGAGGAAAGGGTAGCCTCACATGAACTTCCGTCCCCTGCACGATCGCGTGCTCGTGAAGCGCGTCGAAGCCGAAGAGAAGTCGGCCGGCGGCATCATCATTCCCGACACCGCCAAGGAAAAGCCGCAGGAGGGCGAGGTCGTCGCCGCCGGTGCCGGCGTCAAGGACGAGACCGGCAAGGTCACCCCGCTGGACGTCAAGGCCGGCGACAAGATCCTGTTCGGCAAGTGGTCGGGCACCGAGGTCAAGATCGACGGGCAGGACCTGCTGATCATGAAGGAATCGGACATCCTGGGCATCATCGGCTGAGCCGGCGCCTCAAGACTGTCTCTCAAGATATTCTAAGATAAGGAATTCAAAATGGCTGCGAAAGACGTCAAGTTTTCGCGTGACGCCCGTGAGCGCATGCTGCGCGGTGTCGACATCCTCGCCGATGCGGTGAAGGTGACCCTCGGCCCCAAGGGCCGCAACGTCGTGATCGACAAGTCGTTCGGCGCCCCGCGCATCACCAAGGACGGCGTCACCGTCGCCAAGGAGATCGAGCTGAAGGACAAGTTCGAGAACATGGGCGCGCAGATGATGCGCGAAGTGGCCTCGAAGCAGAACGACAAGGCCGGCGACGGCACCACCACCGCGACCGTGCTCGCCCAGGCGATCGTGCGCGAGGGCATGAAGTCGGTGGCCGCCGGCATGAACCCGATGGATCTAAAGCGCGGCATCGATCTCGCCGTCTCGAAGGTCGTCGAGAACATCGCCGCCCGCTCGAAGCCCGTCTCGGGCACCAACGAGGTCGCCCAGGTCGGCATCATCTCGGCCAACGGTGACGAGGAAGTCGGCCAGAAGATCGCGGAAGCGATGGAGAAGGTCGGCAAGGAAGGCGTCATCACCGTCGAGGAGGCCAAGGGCCTCGAGTTCGAGCTGGACGTCGTCGAGGGCATGCAGTTCGATCGCGGCTACCTGTCGCCTTACTTCATCACCAACCCGGAGAAGATGTCGGTCGAGCTCAACGACCCGTTCATCCTGATCCACGAGAAGAAGCTGTCGTCGCTGCAGGCGATGCTGCCGATCCTCGAGGCGGTGGTGCAGTCGGGCCGTCCGCTGCTGATCATCGCCGAGGACATCGAGGGCGAGGCTCTGGCCACGCTCGTGGTGAACAAGCTGCGCGGCGGCCTGAAGGTCGCGGCCGTCAAGGCGCCGGGCTTCGGCGATCGCCGCAAGGCGATGCTCGAGGATATCGCCGTCCTGACCAAGGGCGAGGTGATCTCCGAGGATCTCGGTATCAAGCTCGAGTCCGTGACGCTCAACATGCTCGGCACCGCCAAGCGCGTTTCGATCGACAAGGACAACACCACGCTGGTCGACGGCGCCGGTGAAGAGGGTTCGATCAAGGCCCGCGTCGAGCAGATCCGCCAGCAGATCGAGATCACGACCTCCGACTACGATCGCGAGAAGCTCCAAGAGCGCCTCGCGAAGCTGGCCGGCGGCGTGGCCGTGATCAAGGTCGGCGGTGCGACCGAGGTCGAGGTGAAGGAGCGCAAGGATCGCGTCGACGACGCTCTCCACGCGACTCGCGCGGCCGTGGAAGAGGGCATCGTTCCGGGCGGCGGCGTCGCGCTGCTGTACGCGACGAAGGCGCTCGACGGCCTGAAGGGCGTCAACGACGACCAGACCCGCGGCATCGACATCGTCCGCAAGGCGCTGCAGGCTCCGGTCCGCCAGATCGCCCAGAATGCGGGCGTGGACGGCGCCGTCGTCGCCGGCAAGCTGATCGAGGGCAATGACGAGACGCTGGGCTTCAACGCCCAGACCGAGACGTACGAGAACCTCGTCGCCGCCGGCGTGATCGACCCGACCAAGGTCGTCCGTACCGCGCTGCAGGACGCCGCCTCGGTCTCCGGCCTGCTCATCACCACCGAGGCTTCGGTGGCCGAGCTGCCCGAGGACAAGCCCGCGATGCCGGCGATGCCCGGCGGCATGGGCGGCATGGGCGGCATGGACTTCTAAGTCCCACCGCTTCGTCCGAAGTGAAAGGGAAGGGCCGGGGCAGCGATGCTCCGGCCCTTTTCTTGTGCGGGAGATTGACAGGGGCGCTCCAGCCGCGACAGTCATAGCGAAAACAGGGGGTTGTGATGATTGCGCGAGTTGTGTGCGGGCTGATGCTCGTGCTGTGCCCATGGGCCGCGGAGGCCGCGCCGATGCTGGTCGCATCATCCTCCCACTTCAGGATCTTTTCCAACCAGAGCGATGCGCAGTTGCGGAGCTTCGCGGGGCAGCTCGAACGCTATGATGCGCTGCTCCACCATATCACCGGGATACAGGACGACACGTCCGTGCCGCCGTTGACCATCTACGTCGTCACCGATCCCAGCGATGTCGGCATGGGTTCCAATATCCTGGGTTATTACGCCTCGTTCGCGGCGGGGCCGTTCGCTGTCGTGCCGCGCAAGGTCTATGGCATATCCACCGCCGGCGTTCCGCAGATCGTGCTGTTCCACGAATATGCGCATCATTTCATGCTGCAGAATTTCCCTGCGCTCTATTCGCCGTGGTTTGTGGAAGGCTTCGCCGAATTCTATTCCACCACCCAGATTACCGACACGGGCGCGAACATCGGGCAGCCCGAGCCACTGCGCATCAACGACCTGATGCTGAACTGGACCACATCCCTGCCATATCTGCTGGCGCCGGGCGACAAGGCGCTCACCGTCGCGCAGACGTCCGAACTCTATGCCCGCGCATGGCTGCTGGTCCATTATCTGACCTTGTCCAGCAGGCGCGGCGGGCAGATTTCCGCCTATCTGAAGGCGCGGAGCGGCGGAATGGGGGAGGAAGCTGCGTTCCAGGCGGCCTTCCATGTGTCCATTCAGGACATGGACAAGGAACTCCGCACCTATTTCGCGCCGCATCAATTGCCCTATGCGGCAGTCGACGCTCCGGCGAGCGGCGTTGTCTCCGTCCGCCCGGCGAGCGCAGGCGAGGTCGCGCTCACGAAGCTCGTCCCCCGGCTACGCTGGCTGCAGAATGACGAGGATTGGCTTGCCACCTCGAAGCCGGGCATCGCCGACAAGATATCCGTCGAGCACCATGCGGACCAGCTTGCCGCCGATGCGCGGGTCGCTGGCCGCAAGCAGCCGGACGACATGGCCCTGCAGACGATCGTCGCGGAGTGCGAACTGGCCGCAGGGCAAATGGATGCTGCTCGCGAGACGGCATCCGCGATCCTGAAGGTGCAGCCCGGCGATGCACGCGCGCACCTCGCCCTCGGCATGGCGATCATCGCCGGCGCGAAGCCCGGCGACATGTCCGCGGTGCTTGACGGGCGCAAGGAGATCGTGGCCGCGAACCGGGCGGCGCCCGACGATCCGATGCCGCTGATCGCTTATTATCGCAGCTTCGCCGATCACGGCCTGCAGCCGACCGCGCTGGCGGTGCAGGGGTTGGAGCGTGCCCAGCAACTCGCGCCGCAGGACGAGCAGGTGCGGCTGATGCTGGCAAGGGAGGAGATCGCGCTCAAGCGCTATCGCGCGGCGGTGACATTGCTGCGGCCGGTGGCGTTCGCGCCCCATCCGGGGCCGCGTCGCGACGAGGCGCAGAAACTTCTCGCCAGTCTGCCCGACGAACATGAGCAGGCGCCGCCGGCCGTGGCGGGTTCCTGATCGGGCACGCCCCGGCGCGCCGGGGCGGTTCTCATCGGTAAAACCAAGGCCAAAACAAAAAGGCCGCAGCGCCCGGATGGGGGCGCGCGGCCTTTCGTCCACTCGACCGGGCCGAGGCCCGATCGGCGTGATTACATCGCGTTGGTCGCCGCGGCGTTGTCCATCGCAGCGGCCGAGTTGTCGGTCGCATCGGCGGTGGCAGCGTTGACGTCGGCGATCGCGTCGTTGGCAGCGGCGTTCAGATCCGCAGAAACGTCGGCGTTGTTGGTCGCCTCGGTCTTCTTGCAGGCGGCGGCGCCCATGGCAACCGCGACGATGAGCGGCAGCGCGACAATCTTCTTCATGTGCATCTCTTCCCTGATGACGGAGCACTGGTTCGGCTTACCGGGTGCATATCTCAGCAAGCCCCCCCAAGCCGTTCGCACGCCTAGCGCCTTGCGCGTGTGCTTGCAATGCCGAGTGTGCGGAGGGTTTATTTCGGCGACGTGCCATCCTGAGGCGCAGGTGCAGGCGCAGGGGCCGGCTGCGGCTGATCGGGCGTGGGCACCGTGGCGGCGGGCGCGGCGGCGTCGGCAGCTGGCGCTGCGGCATTGTCCGGCCCGAGATCGTCGAGCGCGGCGTTGAGCGCGGCATCGTCGCCGGTGGCGCCGCTCGCGTCGTCGCGATCCTCGATCTGTGCCTGGCGATGCTGGAGATAGGCGGAGCGCGCCACCGCATAGCTGTCCGCGCTGCTGTCGAGCAGCGAGTCCGCGCCGGAATCGATCAGGTTCGCACGCGCATCGACGAACTCGAACGCGGTCAGCCCGGCGGCCGGCCAGAAGCTCAGCTCCTTGCGGATCACGATGCGGTACGGATCCACCCACTGCGACGCGACCGTGCCGATGCCGTCGCGGATCGTCGTCGGCCCGTAGAAGGGCAGGACGAGATAGGTCGATTTCTTGGCGCCCCACACCGCAAAGGTCTGGCCCAGATCCTCGGGCGTCTTGGGGTAGCCGTTGCGACCCGCCACATCCATGAAGCCGCCGATGCCGACCGTCGTGTTGATCACGAAACGGCCGAGCGAGTTCAGCGCGCGCTTCGGCTTGCCCTGCAGCAGGCCGTTGATGAAGGAAAAAGGCTCGGTCACGTTGTCGAGCATGTTCGACAGGCCGTGGCGCACGGGATGCGGCATCACCGCGATATAGCCCTTGGCGACGGGCTTCATCACCGCCTTGTCCAGCCCCTCGTCGAGCTTCCACATCTTGCGGTTGAAGCCTTCATAGGGGTCCCCCGGCGTCTTGGGGCCGGTGGTGGCGCATCCCGCCAGCAGGATCAGGGCAGGGAGGGTTTTCCAGGCGCGCGTCGACAAATTCATCCCCCCTTGCGGATACGGCGGTGTAACACTTGCACCGGAGATAGGTTGCCGCTTGCCACGCAGGAAGTGGCCCCACAAGTCGATTGACCGATATAAGGATATCTTTATATCGTTATTCCGATGAAGGACGCCCTCGCCATTTTTCGTGCGCTCGCCGATCCTACCCGGCTTCGGATTGTCGCGCTGTTGCGCGTGATGGAGCTTTCGGTGGGCGAGTTGGCACAGGTGCTGGGGCAGAGCCAGCCGCGTGTCTCGCGCCATGTGAAGATCCTCGCCGATGCGGGGCTGACGGACCGACGGCGCGAGGGCAGTTGGGTGTTCCTGGCGCTCGGCGATCCGCGCCGCGTCGCGCCGGTGTTCGATGCGATCGATGCCTGGGGGCAGGGCGACGCGTCGGGCGATCTCGCGCGTCTCGATGCGGTGCGAGCCGAACGATCGGTCGCGGCGGAGCGCTATTTCGAGGGCCATGCGGCGGAATGGGACGCGATCCGTTCGCTCCACGTCGCGGAGGCCGAGGTGGAGGCCGCGATCGGCCGTGTGCTGGGCGATGGGCCGCTCGGCCGCCTCGTCGATGTCGGCACCGGCACCGGGCGGATGCTGGAACTGCTCGGCCCGCGCGCGGAAAGCGCGATCGGCATCGATCGATCGCCCGAAATGCTCCGCTTTGCCCGCGCCAAACTTTCCTCGCGCGCGGAGGTGGCCTGGGCCGAGCTACGGCAGGGCGATATGTACGCGCTGCCGCTTCAGGATCGCTGTGCCGACATCGTCGTGCTTCACCTGGTGCTGCACTATGCGCAGCAGCCTGCCGCCGCCGTGGCCGAGGCCGCGCGCCTGTTGGGGCCGGGCGGCCGCCTGCTGATCGCCGATTTCGCCCCGCACGAGCGCGAGGAGCTGCGCGATCAGGCCGCGCACGCGCGCCTGGGTTTCTCCGATCAGCAGATGGAGGAATGGTTCGGTGCGGCCGGGCTGGCGCCTTCCCATATCGATGCGCTGGAAGGCGGGGAATTGACCGTGAAGCTGTGGCTGGGCGAACGCCCGGCTGAGCCTGTCCGAAGGGTTGCGTGATGCCGACTATGTCCGAGCTGGAAGAGGCGCGCCGCGCGCTCGATGCGCCGCTCTTCGCCGATCTGGCGGGGGACGCGCAGGTGTCGTTCGAATTCTTCCCGCCCAAAACGGAGAAAATGGAAGCGCAGCTGTGGGATGCGATCCAGACACTGGCGCCGCTGGGGCCGCGCTTCGTTTCGGTGACCTACGGCGCTGGCGGATCGACCCGCGAACGCACCCACGCGACGGTCGCGCGGATCGCAAAGGAAACCTCGATCCCGGCCGCCGCGCACCTCACCTGCGTCGAGGCGACGCGCGAGGAGGTGGACGCAATCGCGCGCGCTTACTGGGAGGCGGGCGTCCGCCACATCGTCGCGCTGCGCGGCGATCCGCCGACGCTGGGCGAGAAATATGTCGAGCATCCCGGCGGCTACCGCAACGCCGCCGATCTGGTCGCGGGGCTGCGCAGGATCGCACCGTTCGACATTTCGGTCGCGGCTTATCCGGAATGTCACCCTGACTCGGTCGACAGCCAAGCCGACATCGACAATCTGAAGGCGAAGATCGACGCCGGGGCGACCCGCGCGATCAGCCAGTTCTTCTTCTCGCCCGAGGCCTTCTTCCGCTTCCGCGATCGCGCGGCGGCGGCAGGGATCGAGGCCGAGATCGTGCCCGGCATCCTGCCAGTCTCCAACGTCGCGCAGACGCGCAAGTTCGCGAGCGCTTGCGGTGCCGCGATCCCGAGCTGGATGGACCGGCTGTTCGAAGGGCTGGACGACCAACCCGCCGCGCGCCAGCTCGTCGCCGCGACGATCGCCGCCGAACTGTGCCGCCGGCTCTATGCGGGCGGCGTGCGCCACTTCCACTTCTACACCCTTAACCGCGCCGAACTGGCCTTCGCGATCTGCCACCTGCTGGGGCTGCGCGCGGGCAAGACGGCGCTGGAGAAAGCCGCATGAGCAAGGCTGAACTGTTCCGCGCCGAGGCCGCCAAGCGCATCCTGCTGACCGATGGCGCTTTCGGCACGATGATCCAGGGCTATGGCCTCGACGAGGCCGCCTATCGCGGCGAGTACGACACGGGCTTCGACCAGAAGGGCAATAACGACCTGCTGGCGCTGACCCGGCCCGACGTGATCGACGCGATCACCCGCCAGTATCTGGAGGCGGGATCGGATATCGTTTCCACCAATACCTTCAACGCCAACACGATCAGCCAGGCCGACTATGGCGCCGAGTTCCTGGTGCGTGCGATGAACCTTGCCGCCGCCGGGATCGCGCGCAAGGCGGCCGACGATGCCGAGGCCGCCGACGGCCGCCCGCGCTTCGTGGCGGGTGCGGTGGGGCCGACCAACAAGACGCTGTCGCTCTCGCCCGACGTCAACGATCCGGGTTTCCGCGCGATCGATTTCGACGAGTTGAAGGATGTCTATCGCGATCAGGTGGACGCGCTGCTCGACGGCGGTTGCGACTTCATCCTGATCGAGACGATCTTCGATACGCTGAACGCCAAGGCCGGCATCATGGCGGTGATCGAGGCGGGCGAGGCGCGCGGCGCTCCGGTACCGCTGATGATCTCGATGACCATCACCGACATGTCCGGCCGCAACCTGTCGGGCCATTCGGTCGAGGCCTTCTGGGCGGCTGTACGCCACGCCAAGCCGCTGACGATCGGCCTCAACTGCTCGTTCGGCGCGCCGCAGCTGCGCCCGCACGTCGCGGTGCTGTCGGCGCAGGCCGATGCGCTGATGATGGTCTATCCCAATGCCGGCCTGCCCAACGAACTCGGCGCCTATGACGAGGAGCCGCACACCACCGGCGACTTCATCGCCGAATGGGCGGCGACCGGCCTGATCAACGTCGTCGGCGGCTGCTGCGGCACCACGCCCGATCACATCGCTGCGATGGCTGCGGCTGTGAAGGACCAGCCGCCGCGCAAGTTGCCGACGCCGCCGGTGAAGATGCTGCTGGCGGGGCTGGAGCCCTTCGTGATCGCCGCCTAGGTCGCCGCCCTTTTGCTGAACATCCGTTCGGCCTGAGCGAAGTCGAAGGCCATGCGCGAACGGTGGCTGCACTTCGACTTCGCTCAGTGCGAACGGACATTGGAAGATCGAGTTTGATGGCCACCGCATCCGACATGACGCCCGACGACGAGCCCCGGACCCGCGCCACCTTCGTCAATATCGGCGAGCGCACCAACGTCACCGGCTCCGCCGCGTTCAAGAAGCTGATTATGGCCGGCGATTACGCCAAGGCCGTCGAGGTCGCGCGCCAGCAGGTCGAGAACGGCGCGCAGGTGATCGACGTCAACATGGACGAGGGCCTGCTCGACGCGGAGGTGGCGATGACCACCTTCCTCAAGCTGATCGCCGCCGAGCCGGACATCGCGCGCGTACCGGTGATGGTCGACAGCTCCAAGTGGAGCGTTATCGAGGCCGGGCTGAAATGCGTCTCCGGCAAGCCGATCGTCAATTCGATCAGCATGAAGGAGGGCGAGGAACCCTTCTTGGTCCACGCCCGCAAGGTGATGGCCTATGGCGCCGCCGTCGTCGTCATGGCGTTCGACGAGGTGGGGCAGGCGGACACCAAGGCGCGCAAGATCGAGATCTGCGAGCGCGCCTACAAACTGCTCACCGGCATCGGCTTCCCGCCCGAGGACATCATCTTCGATCCCAACATCTTCGCGGTGGCGACGGGGATCGAGGAGCACAACAATTACGGCATGGACTTCATCGAGGCGACGCGCGAGATCCGCGCGCGCTGCCCGCACGTCCATATCTCGGGTGGCCTTTCGAACCTCAGCTTCTCGTTCCGCGGCAACGAGCCGGTGCGTCGGGCGATGCACTCGATCTTCCTGTACCACGCCATTCCTGCGGGGATGGACATGGGCATCGTCAACGCCGGCCAGCTCGACGTCTACGACCAGATCGATCCCGAGCTGCGCGTGGCGTGCGAGGACGTCATCCTCAACAAGGACCCCGACGCCACCGAGCGACTGATCGCGATCGCCGAGAAATATCGCGGCCAGAAGGATGTCGTCGCCGACAAGGCCGCCGAGGAATGGCGCGGCTGGCCGGTGGCGAAGCGGCTGGAGCACGCGCTGGTCAAGGGCCTCGACGCCTTCGTGGTCGAGGATACTGAAGAGGCGCGGGGCGATATCGCGGCGCGGGGCGGCCGCCCGATCGAGGTGATCGAAGGGCCGCTGATGGACGGCATGAACGTCGTCGGCGACCTGTTCGGATCGGGCAAGATGTTCCTGCCGCAAGTCGTTAAATCTGCTCGCGTCATGAAGAAGGCGGTGGCGCATCTGCTGCCCTTCATCGAGGCCGAGAAGGATGCCGGTGCCAAGGCCAAGGGCCGCATCGTCATGGCGACCGTGAAGGGCGACGTGCACGATATCGGCAAGAACATCGTCGGCGTCGTGCTGGCCTGCAACGGCTACGAGATCATCGATCTCGGCGTGATGGTGCCGTGGACGACGATCCTGCAGGCCGCCAACGAGAACGACGCGGACATGATCGGCCTGTCCGGCCTGATCACCCCCTCGCTCGACGAGATGGTGACGGTGGCGGCCGAGATGCAGCGGATCGGCATGACCATGCCGCTGCTGATCGGCGGCGCCACCACGTCGAAGGTCCACACCGCGATCAAGATCGCCCCGGCCTATACCGGCCCGGTGGTGCATGTGCTGGACGCAAGCCGCGCCGTCGGCGTCGCCTCGACGCTCATGTCGGACACGCAGAAGGAAGGCTTCGTCGAGAAGACGGCGGCCGAGTACGATGCGGTCCGCAAGGCGCGCGAGGGCAAGGGACAGAACGACCTCGCCATGCTGGCCGATGCGCGGAGCAACGCCTTCGTGCTGGCGCGCGACGGCATCGCGCCGGCGGCGGCGAAGCCGGGCGTGCACGTCTACGAGGATTGGGATCTCGCCGATCTGCGCGACTATATCGACTGGACGCCCTTCTTCCGCGCGTGGGAACTGCACGGCAATTACCCGGCTATCCTCGACGATGCGGTGGTGGGCGAGAGCGCCCGCTCGCTCTATGCCGACGCGCAGGCGATGCTCGACCAGATCATCGCGGGCAAATGGCTGACCGCGAAGGGTGTGGCGGGCCTGTGGCCGTGTCGCCGCGACGGCGACGACATCCTGATCCGCTCGGGCGAGGCCGGGGTGCGGATGCCGATGCTCCGCCAGCAGATCAAGAAACGCGAGGGCCGCGCCAACATGTGCCTTGCTGATTTCGTCAGCGCGGATGGGGACTGGATCGGCGGCTTCGCGGTGACGGCGGGCCATGGGATCGACGAACATTCCGCGCGATTCAAGGCGGATAGCGACGATTATTCGGACATCATGCTGAAAGCGCTCGCCGATCGCCTCGCCGAAGCGTTCGCCGAGCGGCTGCACGCCCATGTCCGCACCGACCTGTGGGGCTATGCGCCGGGCGAACAGCTGACCAACGAGGCGCTGATCCGCGAGCAGTATCGCGGCATCCGCCCTGCGCCCGGTTATCCGGCGTGCCCGGATCACAGCCTCAAGCCGATCCTGTTCGATCTGCTCAAGGCGACCGACGCCACCGGCATCACGCTCACCGAGCATTTCGCGATGCTGCCGACAGCGGCCGTCTCCGGCTTTTATTTCGGCCATTCGGACAGCCAGTATTTCGGCGTGGCCCGCATCGGGCGCGACCAGCTGGAGGATTACGCCCGGCGCCGCCACGTCGATATCGACACGGCGGAGCGGTGGCTGCGTCCCAATCTGGACTAGGTCGCGATCTCAGGGCCTTGAGGGGGCAGGCAGGCGGTGGCAGCGTCCGCGCCGTCCAAGGAGTGCGCCCATGAAGTCTCTCGCCGCGTTCGCCGTCCTTCTCTCCGCCACCGCCGCGCAGGCGCAGTCCGAGCCGCCCTTCGTAGTGCAGGAGACCGGCAAGGGCTTCTATCGGCTGGATGATGCGGTGAGATCGGTCAACGGCGGCGACGCCACGATCGTTATCGCGCCGGGCACCTATCATGACTGCGCCAAGGTCGACACCGGCCGCGTCGCCTTCCGCGCGCGCACCTCGGGCACGGCGATCTTCGATGGCGGCATCTGCGACGGGAAGGCGACGCTCGTCCTGTCGGGCACCGACGCGATGGTCGATGGCCTCGTCTTCCAGAACCTGCGCGTGCCGGACGGCAACGGCGCGGGCATCCGCCTCCAGCACGGCAACCTCACCGTGATGAACTCGACCTTCCGCAATTCTGAAGAGGGCATCCTGACGGGCGAGGATCCGAACGGAGAGATTCGTGTCGATCGCTCGACCTTCTCGGGGCTGGGCAGCTGCGCGGTGGCCTCGGGCTGCGCGCACTCGCTCTATATTGGCCATTACGGCAAGCTGTTCGTCACCCGCTCGCGCTTCGAGAAGGGGCGCGGCGGCCATTATCTGAAGACGCGCTCTGCCGTCGTCTCGATCACCGACAACAGCTTCGATGACTCGCAGGGCCACGGCACCAACTACACGATGGACCTGTGCGCCGGCGCCACCGGCCTGATCGCGCGCAACGTGATGTCGGGCGGGCCGGATCGCGAGAACCACTCCGCCTTCATCGTGATTGGCGCCGAGCAGCGCGACAATCCTTCCGCCGGCCTGACGATCACCGGCAACACCGCGACGCTGACGCCGGGCGCCGACTATTCGACCGCCTTCGTGGCGGACTTCACGCACGAGCCGATGAAGATCAGCGGCAACACGCTGGGCAAGGGCATCAGGCCGTTCGAGAGCCGGTAAATCCTGTCGTCATTGCGAGCGCAGCGAAGCAATCCATGATGCGCGAGCGGCGTTCATGGATCGCCACGCCGCTTTGTGGCTCGCGATGACGAATGGCCTACTTCCCGCACATCCCACCGCCGAGATCGACGCACTGGCCGTCCACGTCGGGCGTCTTGACCCCGGCGAGCGCGGCCAGCGTCGGCGCGATGTCAATCGTCTCGATGGGGTTATCGCGGGTCTGACCTTCGGCACCGGGCCACCAGAAGAGGATCGGCACCTGCCGGTCGTGGTCCCAGGGCGAGCCATGGCCCGCCACCACGTCACCGGGGCCGCGCGGCATACCGAAACTGGTCCGTTCGCCATAGGCCACCGCGATGTCGCCCGAACGATCGGCGTCGTAGCTTTCGTGGAAGCGCTGGGCGTAGGTCAGCTCGGTCGGCGGCGTGTGCGGCGGCACGGTCGCGGCCTCCACCTCGGCGCGGGTGAACACCTCCTTCACCTCGGGCTGCTGCTTCAGCCACGCCACCGTCGCGTCCTGCACCTTGGCACGCAGGGCCGCGTCGGGGCCGACGTTGATGGTGAGCTGCTGCGGATCGTCGCCGACGATCGGCTCGTAGGTGAGGCCGGTTTCTGCCATCACCGCCTTGTTGAGCTTCGACACGAAGGCATAGCTGTCGAGGCGGCTGGCCTTGGGATCGACCTCATGCTCGCGCTCGGCGGCGTCGGTCGCGCCATGGTCGGCGGTGAGCACCACCATCACCGGCACGCCGAGCGCCTTGAGATCATCGACGAAGCGGCCCAGCGTCTGGTCGAGCGCGGCCTGCTGCACGCACATTTCCGGCCCGCCATTGCCGTAGCGGTGGCCGATATAGTCGTTGGCCGACAGGCTCACCGCCAGCACATCCGTCGCGGGACCCTGGCCGAGCTTGTGGTCGGCGATTACCTTCTCCGCGAAATCGACCACCGTCGCGTCGAACAGCGGCGAGGCGCGCAGATTGTCCTGAAAATCGGTGGTCATCAGGAATTGCGGGTTCTGTTCGGACCGCGCGGCGAGATCGGGCGGCACGTGGCCGGACAGATCGATCTTGCCGAAATGGACCGGCTTCTCCATCGCCACGCACCCGGCAGAGGCGTCGGGGTAGAGCGGCGGCGGGGTTGCCTTCCACCTGGCGAACAGCGCCTTGTTGAACGTGTCGGCCGGGCCGGTGACGGCGGCGGTCGCCGGGCCGGCGAAGGGAGAGGTGGTGAAGCCGATCCCGTCATACCACCAATAGACCCCGTCGGCATGTTTGCCGGCCATGGTGATCGCGGCGCGGTCCTTGCCGGAGACGGCGTAGACGCGGGCGCCGGGTTCGGCGACCTTCACCCAGTCGCCGAGCGTTGTCACCTTCATGTTCTGCGGCCCGCGCGCGTTCGGGTCGGACGAGCCGGGCGCCTGCACGCAATAGATGTTCGAACCGGTCTTCACGTCGAACCAGTTGTTCGCGACGATGCCGGTGTGGCTCGGGTGCATCCCCGTCAGGATGGTCGAGTGGCCGGGGCAGGTCTCGGTCGCGGCGTGGCTCTGGTAGCCGACCGGGAACGCGACGCCGCCCGACAGCGTCTTGAGGCCGGCGGTGTAGCTCGGCAGGTAGCGGCGATAGAGCTCGGACGAGAATTGATCGACCGAGATCGCGACTATCAGCTTGGGCTTCGCGGGCGGCGGGGCGGCCTGGAGTGTTCCGGCGCCGAGAACGACGGCCAAGCCGGCTGCAATCATCGTGAAACGCATCTATATGCCCCCGAAACGGTAACGATTTGGCGCCGGGCAGCGAAGCCCCAGGCGGACAAGGATCAAGGGCGGCGATGGCTGTGATGCGTTTCGTATTGATGACACTGGCGGTTCTGCTGGGTTTCGCAGGCCCGGCGGCAGCCGAACTCGCGGGAACGGGCGGCCCGCACATCGCCGCCTCGCTGGTGCCGGAGAGCAGCCAGCCCGCCGCCGGCAAGCGCACCACGCTCGCCATATCGATGGTGCCGCAGCCCGGCTGGCACGGCTATTGGCGGACGCCCGGCGACACCGGCTTTCCCATGAAGATCGAGTGGACCTTGCCCAAGGGCGCGACCGCCGGTGATCCCGCTTACCCGGTGCCGACGACGCTCGTCATCGCCGGGCTCATGAACCATGTGTTCGAGAAGCCCTATGCTCTGCTGGTGCCGTTCGATGTGCCGGCCGGGCTGACGAAGGGCACGGCGCTGCCGGTTTCGGCCAAGCTCGATTATCTCGTCTGCTCGCCGAGCATCTGCGTGCCGGAAAGCGCGACCGTCTCGACCACTTTGACCGTAGGCGATGGCGCGCCGGACGCGACTTCGGCGGCGAAGTTCGATGTGTGGCGCAAGGCGCTGCCGCGTCCGCTCGGATCGCCGGTGGCGTTCGAGGTGAAGGATGGCAAGTTCCGCCTCGCCGTGCCGCTGCCTGCCTCGGTTGCGCTGAACCAGCCGCATCTCTTCGCGGTGACCGATGGCGCGGTGAACTACGCCGCGCCGCAGAGCTTCACGCCCGACGGTGACACGCTGCTGATCGAGACGACGGCGGGCGCCAGCGCCCCCAAGAGTTTCGAGGGTGTGCTGGCGCTGGGCGACGGGACGGGCCTGTCCTTCACCGCCGCGCCGGGCGCGGTGCCGGCGGCGGGATCGTCGGGCGGCGCATCGTCGCACGGCACGCTCGGCCTCGCGCTGGTCGCGCTGGCGGGTGCGGTGCTGGGCGGCCTGATTCTCAACATCATGCCCTGCGTATTCCCAATCCTCAGCCTCAAGGCGCTGAGCCTCGCCAAGGCGGGTGGCGACGAGCGCAAGGTGCGTCGCGAGGCGCTGGCCTATACGGTCGGCGTGATCCTCGTCTGCGTCGCGCTGGGCGGCGTGATCCTCGCGCTCAAGGCGGCGGGGACGCAGGTCGGCTGGGCCTTCCAGCTGCAGGATCCGCGCGTGATCCTCGTGCTGATCCTGCTGACCAGTGCGATCGGCTTCAACCTCGCCGGCCTGTTCGAGTTCGGCGCGGTGAGCGCCGGATCGGGTCTGACGGACAAGGGCGGCCTGGCGGGCGCCTTCTGGACGGGCGCGCTGGCCGCCTTCGTGGCGATGCCCTGCACCGGGCCGTTCATGGCGAGTGCGCTCGGCGTCGCGATCGAGCTTCCGGCGGCTGCCGCCATTCTCGTGTTCGTCGGCCTGGGCGTAGGGTTCGCCTTGCCCTTCCTTCTGATCGGCTACGTACCCGGCTTCCGTCGCCTGCTGCCCAAGCCCGGCGCCTGGATGGAGGCGTTCAAGCGCATCCTCGCGGTGCCGATGTTCCTGACGGCGCTCGGCCTGTGCTGGGTACTCGGCAACCAGACGGCGGCGGGCGGCGTGGTGATCGCGGTGGGTGCCGCGATGCTCTTCGCGCTGGGCTTGTGGATGACTGGTCTGCGCCAGCGTGGCTTCAAGGCGGCGGCGTGGATGCCGGCGGCGCTGGCGCTGGTGTTCGCGGTCGGGAGCATGGCCATCCTGCCGCCGAAGGAGACGAAGGCGGCGGAGGCGAGTGCCTCGTCACAACCCTTCGACGCCGGCAAGCTCGCGGCGTTGCAGGCTGAGGGCAAGCCGGTGTTCCTCTACTTCACGGCCGACTGGTGCCTGTCCTGCAAGGTCAACGAGAAGGCCGCGATCGAGCGGGCCGAGACGCAGGATGCCTTCCGCAAGGCCGGCGTCGTGACGATGGTCGGCGACTGGACCGACGGCGACGCCGCGATCGGTAAATTTCTGGAGGCGCATGGCCGCTCGGGCGTGCCGCTCTATCTCTGGTACGCGCCGGGCCAGCCGCAGCCGAAGGAACTGCCGCAGATCCTCACGCCGGGGATGCTCGCCGGTCTCGCCAAGGGATGATCCGCCGGCCGGATTAAATTCCGGTCATGCTGTCACATCGTTCATCGGCCTGAAAGCGCTTCGCCGCTCCGGATCGCCGTGTTCCCGCGATCCGGAGGTGCCCCTTGCTGTTCGGCGATACCATTGCGCTCGGCCCGATCCTGCCGGTGGATGTGCCGCGCCTGTTCCAGTGGGCGGACGACGCCGAAGACGCGCGACTGAACGAGCCGTACCGGCCGCTCAACTGGCATCAACAGGAGGGGTTCTGGCTCAACGCGGAGCGCGATCCGACGCGCGCGTTCTTCGCGATCCGCTCGCGCGAGGCGGGCGAGATCATCGGCTACGTCCAGATCAGCCGGATCGAGCCGATCCACCGTTCCGCCACCATCGGCATCCGCATCGATCGTGCCGAACGCGGCAAGGGCAAGGGCCGCGAGGCGCTGCGATTGGCGATCGACTATTGCTGGAGCCACCTCAACCTGACGCGGCTGACGCTGTCGGTCTTCGCGGGCAACGAGACCGCGATCGGCCTCTACGCGACGCTCGGTTTCCGAGAGGAAGGACGCCTGAGTGCTGCGCTGTTCATCGCCGGCAACTGGACCGACGTGATCCTGATGGCGCTCCACCATCCCGATCGGCCGGCTGCGGCGCCGGCCGGCGGGCTGCTCGTCATTTCTTCACCCACACCCTTATGCCGTTGATCCACGTCTCCAGCACCTGCGTATGGCGGACAGCCTGCGGATCCTGCGTGGTCAGCGGATCGGTATCGACCAGCACGAAGTCGGCGAGGTGGCCCGGCTCCAGCGAGCCGATCCGGTCCTCCGCCTGCGCCGCATAGGCCGCGCCGCTGGTGAAGGCGGCGAGCGCCTGCGGCATGGTGATCCGCTCCTGCGGCTGCCAGCCGCCCACCGGCTGCCCGCTGGCATCCTGCCGCGAGACGGCGGCGGCGAGGCCGGGGAAGGGGTTGGGGCTTTCGACCGGATAGTCGGACCCGAACGCGAGCGGCACATGCTCCGCCTCCATCGTCGCCCAAGCATAGGCGCCCTTCAGACGCGCCGGGCCGAGCCGTTCCTCCGCCATCTTCCAGTCGCTGGTCTCGTGGGTGGGCTGCATCGAGGCGATGATGCCGTCATGCGCGAAGCGCGGCAGGTCGGCCGGATCGACGATCTGGGCATGCTCGATCCGCCAGCGGCGATCGCCCTTGTAGGTGTCCGACAATTCCTCGATCGCCGAAAGCACCTGATCGTTCGCCGCATCGCCGATCGCGTGGACGGCGACCTGCAGATTGTCCATCGCGGCGCGGCTCATCAAATTCTTGAGGCGCGTATCGTCCATGAAAGGGATGCCGCGCGTGTCCGGCTTGTCGCTATACGGCTGCTTGAGCCACGCGCCGCGCGATCCGAGCGCGCCGTCGGCGAACAGCTTGACGCCGACCATGCGCAGGTGTCCGTCATAGAGCCACGGCGTCGGCTGGTTGCCCGCAACCGACAGCGCCGTCTCCACCCCGCGCCCGTAGCTGACGATGCGGATGCGGATCGCGTTCACGTCGCCGGCGCGGCGATAGACGTTCCAGTCGTCGACCGTCGATCCCATGTCGCAGGTCGCGGTAATGCCGTAGGAGAGCAGTAGTTCCTGCGCCTTGCGGAAGGCGTCGTCGCGCTCGATCGGGGCGGGGGCTGGGACCGCCTTGTTGATCAGTGCCATCGCGCCATCGACGAACACACCGGTCGGCTTGCCCTTCGCGTCGCGCTCGATATGGCCATCGGCCGGATCCTTGGTCGAAGCCGAGATGCCTGCCGCCGCCATCGCCGCCGAATTGGCGAGCAGCGCGTGGCCGTCGACCCGCTCCAGCACCACCGGGCGATCCTTCACCGCCAGATCGAGATCGGCGGCGGTAGGGAAGCGGCCGAGATTCCACTTCTCCTGGTTCCAGCCGAAGCCCTGGATCCAGCCCGGCTCGGTATGGCCGGCGGCATAGTTCGCCACCTTGGTCTGCATGTCGGCGAGGCTGGTCGTGGCGGAGAGATCGAGATGGGTGAGCGCGAAGCCCAGCTCCATCACATGACCGTGCGCGTCGATCAGGCCGGGCAGGAGGGTGCGACCATGACCGTCCAGCCGGAAATCCAGCCATTCGGGGCGCTTGTCGTTGGGCTGGAGCAGCGCCTTCACCTTGCCGTCCTTGCCGATCAGCAGGCCGTTGAAGTGCTTCACCGTGCCGTCGCGTGCGATGGTGTAGCCGTTGACGTCGTCGAGCAGGCCGCCCTCGGTGGCGGGCGCGGGGCCGTATTTCTTCCTGGCCTCGGCCGGGGCGGCGAGCAGGGCCAGCACGCTCAGCGCGGCGATCGTCAGTTTCACTTGGGCAATCTCCGGATCAGGGCCGAGACATCCTGACGATGCCCGCCCTCCATGCGCTGCACGTCAGCGTAGAATTGGTCGACCAGCGCGGTGACGGGCAAGGCGGCGCCGTTGGCGTGCGCCTCGTCGATCGCGAGGCCGAGATCCTTGCGGAACCAGTCCACCGCGAGGCCGAAGTCGAACTCATCCTTCGCCATCGTCTCCCAGCGGTTGGTCATCTGCCAGCTCGACGCAGCACCGGTGGAGATCGCCTGGAACACCTTGTCGAGATTGAGCCCCGCCGCCTGCGCGAAGCGCATCGCTTCGGCGACGCCCTGCGCGTTGGCGGCGAGCGCGATCTGGTTGACCATCTTGGTGGTCTGGCCGGTGCCCGATCCGCCGATATGGACGATGATGCGTGCATAAGCGTGCATCAGCGGCTCGGCCGCCTCGAACGCCTTGCGCGGCCCGCCGCACATCAGCGCCAACCGCCCCTCCTCGGCGCCACGCTGCCCGCCCGTCACCGGCGCATCGAGGACGAGAAAACCGCGATCCTTGCCCTCGACGCCGATCTGGCGGGCGATCTTGGCGGAAACGGTGGTGTGGTCGACGAACAGCGCACCCTGCCGCATCGAGCGGAAGGCGCCCGCCGGCCCCAGCGTCACCTCGGCGAGATCGTCGTCGGTGCCGACGCAGGTGAAGACGGCATCGGCCCCCTCGGCGGCCTCGGCGGCGCTGCCTGCCACCGTGCCGCCATGCGCCGCCACCCATGCCTCGGCCTTGGCGACGGTGCGGTTATAGACGGTGAGGTCGTGGCCGGCGGCCGCGAGGTGGCGGGCGACGGGCGCGCCGATCGTGCCCAGCCCGATGAATGCCAGTTTCGCCATAGGGGCGGGGGCATAACCCAGCTTCCCCGCAACCGCCAGATGGTCTAGTCCGCGCCCCACTATGGCAACCGCAGAAGCAACGCTCCGCCCGATGGATCCTCCCGCCGTCACGGTGGCGGACATTCGCATGGCGCACGAGCGCATTGCCCCCAGCATCGTGCGGACGCCGACGCTCTATTCCAAGACCCTGTCTGATCTCACCGGCGCTAACGTCTGGCTCAAGTTCGAAAATCTTCAGTTCACCGCCGCCTACAAGGAACGCGGTGCGCTCAACAAACTGCTCCAGCTCACCGAGGAGGAGAAGGCGCGCGGCGTGATCGCGGCGTCGGCCGGCAACCACGCGCAGGGCCTCGCCTATAACGGCCGCCGTCTCGGTATCCCGACCACGATCGTGATGCCGCGCCCGACGCCGACCGTGAAAGTGCAGCAGACCGAGGGCCATGGCGCCGAGGTGATCCAGATCGGCGAGCGTTTCGACGACGCGCAGGCCGCCGCCTACGAGATCGCGGCACAGCGCGGGCTTACCTTCGTCCACCCGTTCGACGATCCGGCGATCATCGCGGGGCAGGGGACAGTCGCGCTCGAGATGCTGGAGGACGTGCCCGCGATCGACACGCTGGCGATCCCGATCGGTGGCGGTGGCCTGATCTCCGGCTGCACGATCGCGGCGCGCGCGATCAATCCTGACATCGATGTGGTCGGCGTGCAGGCCGAACTCTATCCGTCCATGTATGCCGAGATGAACGGCGTCGCGCTCCCCACCGAGGGCGACACGCTGGCCGAGGGCATCGCCGTGAAGGTGCCGGGCAAGCTCACCCGCGAGATCGTCCGCGCGCTGGTGAAGGACATCGTCCTGGTCAACGAGCGTGATCTGGAGAAGGCGCTGGCGCTGCTCCTCCAGATCGAGAAGACGGTGGTGGAGGGGGCCGGCGCGGCTGGCCTTGCGGCCCTGCTCGCGCATCCGCAGCGTTTCCGCGGCCGGAATGTCGGGCTGGTGCTGACCGGCGGCAATATCGACACGCGCCTGCTCGCCAACGTGCTGCTGCGCGATCTCGCCCGGTCGGGCCGGCTCGCGCGCCTGCGCATCGTCCTGCAGGATCGGCCCGGCGCGCTCTATTCGGTGGCGAAGATATTTCAGGAGCAGAATGCCAATATTCTGGAACTCTACCACCAGCGCATCTTCACCAACCTGCCCGCCAAGGGGCTGACGCTGGACGTCGAGTGCGAGACCCGCGACGCGGATCATCTCGATCGCCTCGTCGCCGGCCTCGTCGCGGAAGGTTACGAAGTGAGCCGGGTCGAACTGGCCTGATTTGCGATCCTCCCTCGCGGTGGCGGGGGAGGATTCCGCACGGCGCGGATGCGATTCGCTCCTTCGGCAAGCCCAAAAAATTAATTATCCACAGATTCTCGGGGGTTTCAGGCACGTTTCGTCGCGAAACGGGGCTGTTAATCTTCTTTTAAGACTTGGCGGCCTTTCGCCCGCGCAACTCTTGCCTCATAAAGAAGTTGGCAACCATGTTGGGCATGAGAGGACGGCCAGTAAGGTGAGCGCACCCTTCCGTTTTCCGCGATTCTTCGTGACGACGCCCAGCCCTTGCCCCTATCTGCCGGGCAAGACCGAGCGGAAGGTGTTTACCGAGCTTTCGGGTCCACATGCCGGCGAGCTGAACGACGCGCTGGGCCGGATCGGCTTCCGCCGCTCGCAATCCGTCGCCTACCGGCCCAGCTGCCAGGGCTGCACCGCCTGCGTGTCGGTGCGTGTTGCGGCGAGCGAGTTCAAGCCGAACAAGACGCAGGCCAAGCTGCTGAAGCAGCATAGCGATCTCGTCGTCACCGCCTGCAAGCCGTGGACGACCGAGGAGCAGTTCCTGCTGCTGCGCAACTATCTCTCGGCGCGCCACCCCGGCGGCGGCATGGCCGACATGGACGAGTTCGATTTTGCCGACATGGTCGAGCAGACGCCGGTGAAGAGCTTCGTCATCGAATATCGCGAGCCGACCAGGAATGGCCGCCCCGGCAAGCTGGTCGGCGCCTGCCTGACCGATCAGCAGGGTGACGGCCTGTCGATGATCTACAGTTTCTTCGATCCGCGGCATCCGGATCGGCAGGGGCTGGGCACCTTCATCATCCTCGATCACATCCGCCGCGCGGCCATGGCCAAGCTGCCCTATGTGTATCTCGGCTATTGGGTCGAGGGTTCGGCGCGGATGCAATACAAGACGCGCTTCCGCCCGATCGAGAAGCTGACTGCGTCGGGCTGGCAGCGCTTCGATCCGCCGGCGCCGCAGCCGATGCCCGCGCAGCGTGAGCCGCTGCCCTCCAAGGAGCGCATGATCGGCTGAACGCCGGCCATTGCATGAACTGCGGGCGTTTTCTTTCGGGATTTGCCTAAAATTTGGGCGATCGCCCTCTTTGCCGGTCTTGGAAAAACTGTCAGTCTTTCGACCGGACCGACATTCTTTCGGATCGGAGGGCGATGGCGAGCGCGGCGTTCGATGAAGTCTGGGGCGACGCAGGGCCGGGGGCCTCGCGCGAAGGGTTCGAGGCGCTGGCCGCCTGGATCGCCGAGACGCCCGCGCAGGAACTCACCCGCCGCCAGCAGGCCGCCGAGGCCGCCTTTCGCCAGCTGGGCATCACCTTCGCCGTCTATGGCGAGGACGAGGCGGCGGAGCGCATCATCCCCTTCGACATCGTGCCGCGCATCTTCGCGGCCAGCGAATGGCGCAACCTGAAGGCCGGGCTGGAACAGCGGGTCGAGGCGATCAACGCCTTCCTCGCCGACGTCTACGGGCCGCGAAAGATCCTGCGCGACGGGGTGCTTCCGGCGGAGCTGGTCCTTTCCAACCCGCAATTCCGGCCGCAGGTGGCGGGTGCCCGCCCGCCGCATGATGTCTACGCGCACATCTGCGGGATCGACATGGTGCGCACCGGGCCGAACGACTTCTTCGTGCTGGAGGATAATGCACGCACGCCGTCGGGCGTCTCCTACATGCTGGAAAATCGCGAGGCGATGATCCGCCTGTGCCCGGAACTGTTCGAGCTGTTCCCGGTCGAGCCGGTGGACGATTACACCGACCTGCTGCTTTCGACGCTCCGTTCTGTGGCGCCGCACGGGCGGGGGAGCGAGCCGGTCTGCGTGCTGCTCACGCCCGGCCATTTCAACTCGGCCTTCTACGAGCACAGTTTCCTTGCCGATGCGATGGGGATCGAACTGGTCGAGGCGGCGGACCTCGAGGTGGACGACGACATCGTCTGGATGCGCACGATCGACGGGCGCGTGCGGGTGGACGTGATCTACCGGCGCCTCGACGACGATTATATCGATCCGCTGGTCTTCCGATCGGACTCGATGCTGGGCGTGCCGGGCCTCATGGCGGCCTATCTCGCCGGCAATGTGACGCTCACCAACGCGCCCGG
Source organism: Sphingomonas oryzagri (assembly GCF_029906645.1). Taxonomy (NCBI): domain Bacteria; kingdom Pseudomonadati; phylum Pseudomonadota; class Alphaproteobacteria; order Sphingomonadales; family Sphingomonadaceae; genus Sphingomonas; species Sphingomonas oryzagri. Next base: position 1,647,352 of record NZ_JARYGZ010000001.1, on the reverse strand, counting down.
CACCGGCATCGCCGACGACAAGGCGATCTACAGCTACATGCCCGAGATCGTGCGCTATTATACCGGCAGCGAGGCCAAACTCCCCAATGTCGAGACGTGGCGCTGCCGCGAGAAGCAGGCACTGACCTATACGCTGGACAATCTCGACAAGCTGGTGGTGAAGCTGGTCGATGGATCGGGCGGCTACGGCATGCTGGTCGGCCCGACCGCGTCGAAGGCCGAGATCGAGCGCTTCCGCGAGGCGCTGGTCGCCGAGCCGCATCGCTATATCGCGCAGCCGACGCTGGCGCTCTCCACCGTGCCAACGTTGACCGAGAAGGGGGTCGCGCCCCGTCATGTCGACTTCCGCCCCTTCTGTCTCTCCGGCGCGGATGGCATCCGCATCGTGCCCGGCGGCCTCACCCGCGTGGCGCTGCGTGAAGGCTCGCTGGTGGTGAACTCGTCGCAGGGTGGCGGCACCAAGGACAGTCTGATCCTCGCTGATCGTCCGCGCCGACGGGGCAAGGCCGCCGCGCCCGAGGTCACACCGATGCGATCGGGGGCCGACTGATGCTTTCGCGTACCGCCGCCTCGCTCTATTGGCTCGGCCGCTATGTCGAGCGGGCCGAATTCACCGCGCGCCTGATCGAAGCGACGATCCGGCTCGATCTGCTGTCCGCCAGGCCGGCGGGAGAGGGGGCTTGGGAAAGCGCGCTCGCCGTCGTCTCGGCCGAGGACGGCTTCTGGTTCACCGGCGAGCCGGTCAGCCCGGATGCGGTCGGGCGCTATCTCGCGCTCAGTCTCGATAACCCCAGCTCGATCCGATCCTGCCTCGATGCCGCGCGCAACAACGCCAAGTCGGTGCGTACCGCGCTCACCCGCGAGGCGTGGGAGGCGATCAACCGCGCCTGGCTGTTCGTGCGCGACGTGCGCGTCACCGACGGCACGCCCGCGGCACTCGCCATGATCGAGAAACTGAAGGCGGAGGCGCGGGGCTTCGAGGGCGCGCTCCACCGGATGCTGCGCAACGAGGCGAGCTTCTTCGTGCGGCTCGGCGCGGCGATCGAGCGTGCCGACAACACCGCGCGGCTGATCGACGTCAAATATCACCTGCTGCTGCCCGAAGGCGAGAAGGTCGGCGGCCCGATCGACCGCGACCAGTGGACGACCATCCTCCACACCGTGTCGGCCGTCACCGCCTATCGTTGGCTGTATCGCGAGGGGCTTCGGCCGGGGCACGTCGTCGATCTGCTGGTGCTGCGCCACGAAATGCCGCGCTCCATCGCGGCATCGGCGGACGAGGTCGCGCAACTGCTCACCAGCATCGGTCGGCGGCTCGGTCGGCAGGGCGAGGCGGATCGCATGGCCCGCACGCGCCAACTGATGCTCAACCGCTCCACCGTCAACGGCATCATATCCGGCGGCCTGCACGAGTTCCTGCGCGGTTTCATCGCCGACAATGCGCGGCTCGACTACGCCATCGGCCAGCAATTCCGGTTTTCCTGATGCGCCTGAGGATCGAACACCGCACCCATTACGAGTTCAGCCAGCCGCAGCGCCGGCTGGTCCAGCTTCTGCGCGTGACGCCGCCGAGCTTCGATGGGCAGGCGGTGGTGGACTGGCATGTCGAGGTCGATTGCGACGCCCGGCTGAAGCGCAGCCGCGACGGCTATGGCAACGAAGTGACAATGCTCTACGTCGACGGCCCGATCGACCGGATCGCGCTCACCGTCGGCGGCGAGGTGCTGACCGAGAACAAGGCCGGCATGGTGCAGGGCGCCATGGAGCCGCTGCCCGTCGAGATGTTCCTGAGGCCGACGCCGCAGACGATCGCCGACGCTGCGATCACCAGCTTTGCGCACGACATCGCGGAAAGCGCCGCCGATCCGCTCTCGCGCCTGCACGGCCTGTGCGGCGCGCTCTATCACCGCCTGCGTTTCGACGCGGCGGACGGCAATCCGCACCGCGACGCGGCCTCCACTTTTTCGGACGGGCATGGCGTCTGCCAGGATCATGCCCACGTGTTTCTCGCGGCGGCGCGAGTGCTGGGTCACCCGGCGCGCTATGTGTCCGGGCACCTTTGGCGTTCGGACGGGCAGCATATTCAGCCGGCCGCGCATGCCTGGGCGGAAGCATGGGTCGAGGGCTATGGCTGGATCGGCTTCGATCCCGCCAATGGCGTCTCGCCGACCGACGCCTATGTCCGCGTGGCGATCGGGCTGGATTATCGCGATGCCGCTCCGGTGGCCGGCGCGCGTGTCGGTGGCGGAACCGAGGAGCTGCACGTCGAAGTAGCGGTTGCGGAAGCAAGCCAGCAGAGGCAAAGCCAGAGCCAGTGAACGGCACCCGGCGCGCATCGGCCGCGTCGGGCGATGGATCGGGGGTGGCGGTCGCGACATGACCTATTGCGTGGGAATGCTGGTCGAGGCGGGCCTGGTGATGATCGCCGATACCCGCACCAATGCGGGCGTTGACGACATTTCGGTCTATCGCAAGCTGCATACGCTGGCCGAAGGGCCGGATCGTACCGTCTTCGTCGCGACGGCGGGCAATCTGTCGACCACCCAGAACGTCCTCGCCCAGCTTGCCGAAGGGCTACCGGCCGCCGAGGCTGGCGCGCTGCCGCGTCGCATCGCCGACATGTCGAGCATGTTCCGGGTGGCGCAGCTGGTCGGCGAGGCGATCCAGACCGCCAACGTGAGCATCGGCAAGGCACTGGAGGCGGCACAGGTTTCCGCCGGTGTCTCCTTCCTGTTGGGCGGCCGGATCGGCGACGGGCCGCTGGCGCTCTACCGCCTCTATCCCGAGGGCAATTTCATAGAGTGCCAGAAGGAGCAGCCCTTCCTCCAGATCGGCGAGACCAAATACGGCAAGCCGATCCTCGATCGCGCGCTGCAATATGACACCGAGCTGTCCGAGGTGGTGAAGGTCGGGCTGATCTCGTTCGATTCGACGCTGCGATCGAACTTGGCGGTGGGCAAGCCGCTCGATGTCGTGATCGTGCCGGCGGATGCGTCGCAGCCGATCACCGAGCGGCGGATCGGCGTCGACGATCCCTATTTCAACGATCTCTCCGCGCGCTGGTCGCTGATGCTGAACGAGGCGCGGGCGACGATCCCCGATCCGCCCTTCATGCCGGACTGAGGAAGCCCCGTATCGCCTCGACCACGCCGTCCAGCCGATCGTGCTGGACCCAGTGGCCGGCGCCTTCCAGCGTCACCAGACGCCCGTCGGGGATAGCACCGGCGCGTGGATCGTCCGGACCGATCCGGAACGTGCTTTCGTCGCCCTGGAGCATCAGCACGGGGCAGGCGATCTGCGCGTACAGCCCGAATTCCTCCTCCGGCGACAGGTCGATCGGCGTGCGCAGGCGGACCAGCGGATCGAACTTCCAGCTATGGCCGCCATCTGCGCCGGGTCTGGTCCCGTGCAGCGCAAGGTGGTGCGCCATCTCGGCCGAGAGGCGCGGGTTGGTGACCTTCATACGCGCGGCCGCATCCTCGATGGTCGCGTAGCGGGGGGCGGTCTTGTCGATGAAGGCGCGCTGCCGGTCGTAATGGGTACGGATGCGATCGCGCACGGTCTCGTCGGTCTGCGAGCGGGTGACGATCCCCTCGATCGCGACGAGGCGGGCGACCTGTTCCGGAAACAGCGCCGCATGGTGGAGCGCCGTCATCGCCCCGTAGGAATGGGCGACGATCGTGGCGGGCGCGAGCCGTTCGTGGCGGATCAGCTCGGCGAGGTCGATCGCGTTGGCGGTCAGCGAATAATGGCCGTCCGGCGACCAGTCGCTGTCGCCGTGGCCTCGCAGGTCCGGCGCAAAGATGCGATAGTCCCCGCGTAGGCGATCGGCGACGAAATCCCAGCTGCGGGCATGGTCGTTGCCGCCATGGACTAGGATGATCGTGGGCGCGTCGTCATTTCCCCATTCGAGATAATGCAGCCGCAACCGGCGCGACCGGAACTCGCGGGATACCGGTGCGCTCATCCGATCAGGTGCATCAGCAAAGCGCCGATGGCGGCGGCCAGCACCGCGACGACGCCATAGCGCCACCCGCCGCCGACGCGCACCAGCTGCACCTCGGGCAGCGGCGGTGGCGGGGGCGCGGCGCCGGGATGCGGGAAAGCGTGGTCGATCCGCTCCAGCAGATCGGGGATGCGGCGGACGAGGCGTGCGATCTCATGGACCCGATCGGCGAGGAACGCCTCCGGCCCCAGTTCGCCGCGCAGCCATTCGCCAACGAAGGGGGCGGCGACATCCCACATGTTGATGTCGGGATCGAGGCCGGTCGCGACCCCCTCCACCATCACCATCGTCTTCTGGAGCAGCAGCAGATGCGGCTGCACCGGCATGTCGAAGTCGCGGGTGATCGAGAACAGGCCGTCGAGCATCTGCCCGATCGAGATGTCCTTGACCGGCAGGCCCCGGATCGGCTCGCCCACCGCACGAAGCGCAGTGGCGAACTCGTCGAGATTGTGGTGGGCCGGCACGTAGCCCGCCTCGAAATGGATTTCGGCGACGCGGCGATAATTGCCGGTGATCAGGCCGTGCAGGATCTCGGCGAGCCAGACCCGCGCCTGCCGGTTGATCCGGCCCATGATGCCGAAATCGATCGCCGCGATCCGCCCGTCGGGCAGCGCGAAGAGGTTGCCCTGGTGGAGATCGGCGTGGAAGAAGCCCTCCGCAATCGCCTGCCGGAGGAACACGCGCACCAGCGTCGCGGCGAGCGCCTTGCGATCGTGCCCGGCGGCTTCGAGACCCGCCATGTCGGAGAGCTTCACGCCGTCCAGCCATTCGAGCGTCAGCACGCGGCGCGCGGTACGCTGCCAGTCGATCGTCGGCACATGGAAGCCGGGTTCGGCGAGCATCCCGCGCGCCAGCTCGGACGCCGACGCCGCCTCGCGGCGCAGGTCCAGCTCGCGCGCGGTCCACTGCTTGAAGGTGGCGACGACGAGACGCGGGCGCAGGCGGCCGATCTCGCCCCCCATATGCTCGGCCTGCGCGGCGGCCCATTCGTAGGTGTCGATGGAGCGGGCGAAATCCTGCTCGACGCCGGGGCGCAGCACCTTCACCGCGACCTCGCGGCCCTCGGTGGTGATGGCGCGGTGGACCTGCGCGATCGACGCGGCGCCGACGGGCACCTCGTCGATGCTGGCGAAGAGCTGTTCGAGCGGCCGGCCGAGCGACTGTTCGATCGAGGCGCGGATCAGCGGGAAGGGGACGGGCGGCAGAGCGTCCTGCAGGCGGTAAAGGTCGATCGCCGCCGCCTCGCCGACCAGATCGGGGCGGGTGGCGAGCGCCTGCCCGAACTTGATCGCGGCAGGGCCGATCGCCTCCAGCGCGTCGGCGTAGCGCGGCTCCTTCGGCACGCGAAAGCCGATCCGGGCAAGGCGCACGGCCCGGCGCAGTGGGGTGGGGGTCAGCGGATCGCGCTCGATCCCCATGAGCGCGCCGTGTCGCGCAAGCGTGCGGCCCCATTTCCACAGGCGGGCGGCATGAACGATGCGGGAGGTCACGATCAAATCCTCCCCAAGCCTGCTTGGGGAGGGGGACCGCCCGCGTAGCGGGTGGTGGAGGGGCGGCGGTGGTACACCGCCGACTGCGTCGGCGGCCCCTCCACCATGCTTCGCATGGTCCCCCTCCCCCCGCGATGCGCGGGGAGGATCAAAATGCCCATCAAATCTTCCAGCCGCTGTGGATCGCCACGAGCCCGCCGAGGATCGGTTCGACCTTCGCGTTCACGAAACCGGCTTCGCCGATCATCGCCTTGAAGGTGGGCATGTCGGGGAAGCGGCGGATCGATTCGATCAGATAGCGGTAGCTGTCCTCGTCATCGGCGATCAGCTTGCCGAGCTGAGGCACCAGCTTGTGCGAGTAAGCGTCGTACACCTCCTTGAAGCCCGGCCAGGTCGTGGTCGAGAATTCGAGGCAGTAGAAGCGCCCGCCGCGCTTCAGCACGCGATGCGCCTCGCCGAGCGCCTTGGGGATGTCGGTCACGTTCCGGATGCCGAAGGCGATGGTGTAGGCGTCGAACGCCTTGTCGGCGAAGGAGAGCGTCTCGGCATTCTGCTCGGACCAGATCAGGCCCTCGATGCCCTTCTTGCTTGCCCGCTCCATGCCGACCTCGAGCATGTTCGGATTGATGTCCGAAACGGTGATTTCGGCGCCCTTGCGCGCCATGCGGAAGGCGATGTCGCCGGTGCCGCCCGCCATGTCGAGAATCTGCTCGCCTTCGCGCGGTTTCACGCGGGCGACGAACTGATCCTTCCACAGCCGGTGCAGGCCGCCCGACATCGCGTCGTTCATGATGTCGTAGCGCTTGGCCACCTTGGCGAAGACGTCGCCCACCATGCGGGTCTTTTCTTCGGGGGCTACCTCGCTGTAGCCGAACGAGACGGTATCGCTGCTCATGGCGAAGCGCTTAGCCGCCGCTTGTGGAGGGCGCAATTCGATCCTAGCTCTCCGTGTCGATATGCCAGAACTTCCCGAAGTCGAAACCACCGTGCGCGGGCTGGAGAGCGTGCTCGCCGGCCGCGTGCTGACTCGCGTCGAGCCGCGCCGCGCCGATCTGCGCCGCGCCTTCCCGCACGATCTGCGCCAGCGGATGACCGGCGCGCGGGTGACGGGATTGGGGCGGCGCGCCAAATACGGCCTCGTCCACACCGATCGCGGCGACACGATGGTGTTCCATCTCGGCATGTCGGGGCGATGGCGGGTCGATCCCGAGGAAATCGGCACGCATGACCATCTCGTCGTCGAGACGGACGAGGGGCGGCGGCTGTCGCTGATGGACCCGCGCCGCTTCGGCTCGGTCGATCTGATGGCCACTGAGGCGCTGCCGGACTGGGCGCCGTTCAAGGCGCTGGGGCCGGAGCCGCTATCGGCCGATTTCAACGCCGCGCAATTGGGCGACGCGCTCAAGGGCCGGATCGCGCCGATCAAGGCGATGCTGCTCGATCAGCGGATCGTGGCGGGGCTGGGCAACATCTATGTGTGCGAGGCGCTCAACATCGCGCGCATCGCGCCGACACGCGAAGCGGGCAGGCTGACGGGTCCGAAGCGCACCCTGCTGGTCGAGGCGGCGCGGCAGGTGCTGACCGAGGCGATCGCGGCCGGTGGATCGACGCTGCGCGACTATGCCCGGCCGGATGGCGAGCTGGGCTATTTCTCCAAGCAGTTCCGCGTCTACGGGCGGGAAGGGGAACCGTGCCCGTGCGGCAAGGGTGTGGTGACGCGGCGCGTGGATTCGGGCCGCTCCACCTTCTATTGTCGGGCCTGCCAGAGATAGTGCGGGCAGGCGGTTGACGAATCCCCCCGACCTGCGTAGAGGGCACGCCTTCCCGGCGCGGGGTGCCCCACGCCGCCATCCCATTTGAGCAGGTTCGAGGACACACATGGCGAACACGCCGCAGGCCAAGAAGCGGATCCGTCGCAACGAGCGTCGCAAGGTTATCAACGGTAACCGGGTGAGCCGCATCCGCACCTTCGTGAAGAAGGTCGAGGCCGCGATCGCGTCGGGTGACAAGACTGTCGCCGCCGAGGCGCTGAAGGCCGCGCAGCCGGAAATGCAGCGTGGCGTGTCGAAGGGCGTTCTCCACAAGAACACCGTCGCCCGCAAGTTCTCGCGTCTGACGAAGGCGGTCGCCGCGCTCGGCTGATCCCTTCTGTTTCACGTTGGTAGCAAAGGCCCGCCGATCACCCGATCGGCGGGCCTTTTGCATGACGGAAGCGTGACAATCAAAAGTCCAGCTTTTCCCACGATTCGCGCTGTCACCGTTTCGGATCGGAAAGATTAACGCCCTGAAAACCGCGAAAAAACGGGCGCTTTGGACGAATCCGGCGGGTTTGCGTGTCAAGCATGTATATTTCAGTCGAATGACGGTTCTTCGCTTGATCGCGCCCCTTCGCACTACCTAAAAAGGCTTTCCCGGCGACGTCGAATCGCTTCGACACTCCGGCGGGGATCAGGGTTTTGTAACAATCCGGTGGCCGGCGCGCGGGGGTGTCTCCGGCAACGGGAAAACTTTGTCTTGAGCGGCTCGGGAAGGCATTTCCGGGCGCGGGGGAGATTTGCGTGAATCAGGCAGTGGGAGCGGCGGGAACGATGCACGTCACGATCGACGATCCGATCGAACTGGCGTGGGAATCGATCCGCACCGGCCTGCGCCGTGATTGCGGCGCGCGGACCTTCGACAATTGGCTGAAGCCGTCCCGCCTCGCCGGATTCGACGAGGACGAGGGTGCGGTCCGTATCGCGCTGCCCTCCGAGTTCATGGCGAACTGGGTCGAGACCCATTATGCCGAGCGCCTGCTTCATGCGTGGCGCGCGCATCTGCCGCAGGTTCGCCGCGTGATCGTCACCGCCGGCATCGATTCGCTGAAGCCGGCGCTGTTCACCGTGGCTCCCGTCGCCACGCCCGAGCCTGCCCCCGAATCGAACGCCGCCGAGGAGCCGACCGGCACCGTCGAGGGCATCCAGCTCGAGGGCCGCTACACCTTCGACAGCTTCGTCACCGGCAAGCCCAACGAGGTCGCCTACAACGCGGCGCGCACCGTCGCGGAAGGTGGGGCGCTCACCTTCAACCCGCTCTTCCTCCATGGCGGCACGGGCCTCGGCAAGACGCACCTGATGCACGCGATCGGCCACGAATATCGTAGGCGCGTGCCGAAGGCGAAGATCGTCTACATGTCGGCCGAGAAGTTCATGTTCGAGTTCGTCGGCGCGCTGCGCGCCAAGGACACGCATAACTTCAAGCAGCGTCTGCGCTCGGCCGACCTGCTGATGATCGACGACGTGCAGTTCATCGCCGGCAAGGATTCCACGCAGGAGGAATTCTTCCACACGATGAACGAGATCATCTCGGCCGGTAAGCGGCTGGTGATCACCGCCGATCGCAGCCCGCAGGATCTCGAGGGCATCGAGGCGCGCATCCTCTCGCGCCTGTCCTGGGGCCTCGTCGCCGACGTCAACCCGGCCGATTTCGAGCTGCGGCTCAACATCATCCAGCGCAAGCTGGAATCGATGCCGCACGTGAACGTGCCGCAGGACGTTCAGCTCTTCCTCGCCAAGCGGATCGCGTCGAACGTGCGCGAGCTGGAAGGCGCGCTCAACCGGGTCATCGCCTATGCGATGCTCAACAACCGGCCGATCGACGTCGCCTTCGTGGAAGAAACGCTGACCGACGTGCTGCGCGCCCACCAGCGCCGCATCACGATCGACGAGATCCAGCGCAAGGTCTCCGATCACTTCCGCATCCGCCAGGCCGAGATGACCTCGGCCCGCCGCGCGCGCGAAGTCGCCCGGCCGCGCCAGATCGCGATGTATCTGGCGAAGCAGCTGACGCCGCGCTCGCTGCCCGAGATCGGCCGCCGCTTCGGCGGGCGCGATCACACCACGGTGATCCATGCCGTCCGCCAGATCGAGAAGCTGCGCAAGGCGGATGCCGAGCTGGACGCCGACGTGCGGCTGCTGCTCCGCCAGCTCGAGGCCTAACGCCCCAGATCGATCAGCCAGTAATCCGGTGTCGCGCCGAGGCGCACCGGAAGGCTGCTCGTGCCCAGCCCGGCGGTGACGATGGTCAGCCGATCCGGTTCCCGGATCACCCCGCACGCGTAACGCCGCCCGGTGGCGGATGCGGTCAGGATCGGCCCGATCGGCCAGGGCGCGATCTGCCCGCAATGGGTATGGCCGGCCAGCAGCAGCCTGAACGATCGATCGACCTGCGGCACATTGTCCGGCGTGTGTGTGAAGACGAGCTTCGGGCCGGCCAGGTGGCTGAAGCCGCTGAACGGCGCGCGCATCCGTGATCGGGCCGTCAGCACGCCGTCGATCCCGACGATTGTCAGCGGGCCGCGTCGAACAGCGGCATTGTGCAGCAGGGCGACCCGCGATGTCGCGAGTGCGGCCTGGAGTGCCGCCCGAGCACCCTCGTCGTGATTGCCGAGGACGGCGAACACCCCCGACGGCGCGTGGAAAGCCGCCAGCGGGGCGATCGCGTCCCGCACGTCTGCCGACTTCACGAAGAGCGTTCCGGTCGAAAGGAAATCCCCGGCCAGCAGGACGAGGTCCGGGTGCGATCCGTTCACGCTCTCGACCACATGGGCGAGATGCGTGGCGCTGTCGCCAGGCATCGCGACATGGAAATCGGAGAGGAGCGCGATCCGCATCGGCGCGGCACCTGCCGGCCAGTCGGCCATATGCAGCCGCACGTGGCGGACGAGCGGCGGAGCCGATCCCAGCAGCAGCATGTGGAGCAGCAGCAGCCAGATGGCCGTCACGAGGCCGAGCGCGATCCGGCGCCCATGTCCTAGCGCAAGCGAAAGGCGCCGGACCGTCGGTCCGGCGCCTTCGATGGTTGCCGCGTCGCTCAGGCCTTGGGCTTCTGGCGCGGCGGAATGGTGATCTTGATGTCCTGGCCGGAATTGCCGGGGAAGCCGGTGAACATCGCGTCGATCAGGTTCGGCACGATCTGCGTCAGATCGTCGGTCACCGAATGGGCGCGGGCGCGGCCCTCGAACAGACGCTCGCCGTCCGCACGGGTGATCGTCATGCCGAGATAGCTCGAATAGATGGTGTAGCTCTCGACATCCGGGCAGCCCCACGGGCCCCACGGATCGCCCCAGCCATAGCCCCAGCCGCGACCCCAGCCCCAGCCGCCCCAGCGACCGCCCCAGCCGCCGCCCCAACCGGGGCCGCCCCAGCCGCCGAGGCCGCAGTTGAAGCCGCCCGGCGTGGTGGTGACCTTCTGCTGGCCGTGATCGACGCCGTAGCCGACCTGCACGATCATGTCGGCCGGGCTGCCGTCGGCGGTTTCATGATAGCCGACCTGGGTCAGGTGCGCGGCGACGTCGCGCGCGTAGGTCGCGAATTCGAGTCCGCCGCGATTGTGCGGATCGGAAGCCTCGATACGGAACGTCTGGCCCTGCGGCGCGGGAAGCCGCTGGAAACGCTGGACGTTCGCCTGGAAATTGGTGGCGCAACCCGACACGCCCAGCAGGGCGATGGGGGCGGCGATGGAAAGCAACAGGCGTTTCATGGTCATGGACGTGCCTCGTGCGCGGAGGATTCCGCATGTCAGGACGTGACGGCCACTCCTCCGCCAAGCGTGCTGAATATGCGTTGAACGCATGCGCGTGTCACCGAGTTTCTCGTGTCAGCCCCAATGCGGCATAGGCGCCCGCCAGTACCGGCTCGGCCGCGGCGCGCGCCTTGGCGGCGCCGTGGGCGAGGATGCGGTCCAGCTCGGCGGGGTCGCGCTCCAGCTCGGCAAGGCGCGCGGTGATCGGGCGCAGCGTCTCGACCAGCAATTCGGCCAGCGCCGGCTTGAACGCGCCGAAGCCCTGCCCCGCGAATCGTGCCAGCACCTGCTCCGTGCTCTCGTCCGAGATCGCAGCATAGATGCTGACGAGGTTCCGCGCCTCGGGACGCTCCGCCAGCACGGCCGGATCGGCGGGCAGCGGCTCCGGATCGGTCTTGGCCTTGCGGATCTTGGCGGCGATCGTGTCGGCATCGTCGGTCAGGTGGATGCGGCTCTGCTCGGACGGATCGGACTTGCTCATCTTCGCATTGCCGTCGCGCAGCGACATGATCCGCGCGGCGGTTGGCGGGATCATCGGCTCGGGCAGAGTGAACAGATCGGTGCCGAAATCGAGGTTGAACTTGGTCGCGATGTCGCGCGCCAGCTCCAGATGCTGCTTCTGGTCCTCGCCCACCGGAACATGGGTGGTGCGGTAGACCAGCACGTCGGCGGCCATCAGCACAGGATAGGTGAACAGGCCGACCGAGGCGCCCTCGCGGTTCTTGCCGGCCTTGTCCTTGAACTGGGTCATCCGGTTCAGCCAGCCGATCCGCGCGGTGCCGGCGAGCAGCCAGGCCAGCTCCGCATGGGCGGGGACGGCGGCCTGGTTGAACAGCGTCGAGCGTTCCGGATCGATCCCCGCCGCGATCAGCGCGGCGGCCATCTGGCGGACGTTGCCGGCCAGCTCCTTCGGATCGTTATGCACGGTGATCGCGTGGAGATCGGCGAGGAAGAAGAAGCAGTCGCCGCCGTCCGCCGCCACCTCGTCCTGCATCCGCACCCAGTTGCGGATCGCGCCCAGATAGTTGCCGAGATGAAGGTTTCCGGTGGGCTGGATGCCCGAGACGACACGCTTGCTCATGGTCGCGCCCCTTGGGCCGCGAGGCGGTGCGCGTCAAGCCGCGAGGGTTCAGGGGGAAAGGCGAGGGGTGAAGTTGACAACTTTGACAGCAATGACGCCCGAAATCGGAGGCTGCTCTTGGGGGCTGGGTGGTGGTCTTCTGGAGGGGTGACGGTGGCCATCGCCACCCCTGTGTCATGCGAAATCCTACATGGGAAGGGTGGCGGCTAGCGCCCTACTCGCGGACGTTCTGCCGATTTTTGGATGAAGCCGATAACCGGTCATTGCCGATGGACGTCACCGGGCAGCCGGTAGGCGCAATTCACAACGCCGCATGTGCGAGAGATCACCTCGCCATTCCAACTTGCCCGCCTCAGCGAGATCAGCGAGACGAGCACCGAGAACAAGATCGCCGGTCTGGTAGACCCCAGTCTCCATAAACTCAAAGAGCAGACGAGCGACGATAAACGCCATCTTCTGCCATTCATACGTCGCATGACCTAACAAGCGGCCATCAAAGTAGTCGAGCTCTGCGGAAATCAAATCTGTGCCGGCAATCACCCGGAGAGGCGCGTTCTCCAATTTTAATTCCTCCCATCGCGCTCGATATTTTTGTCGCCTCTCATCTAGCAGTGGGACCGCCCGATCAACGAACTTTATCATGCCTTCGGCATTGGTAATCGAGAGTTCCTCCAACTCGACGACGGAGACCGGGGCATTTCCTAAGTGGGATAGCCACCACAAAAACCCAGCATAGGTCATGGTTTCCCGCTTCGAGACCCATGCAGTGATCGGCAGAGCCAGGGTTTCAAATGCCGCCATAAAGCTGACAACGTCGCCAGCGACGTCATCGTCGTCTGAATAGCCGAGATGTTTCTCGACCCACTTGGTGCGGGCGTTGGCATCATCCGTCGCAATCGGACCAAAACTAAAATTGTCAAACAAACATAGGACTTCGTCTGATCTGCCCATTATCTGAAGCGCTTGTTTCAGTGTTCCCGCAGCCGATGGGCTAAACAAGACGTGAAGTTTGTGCGCGGACATTTGCTTCTCACACAGGTGACGTCGATCGGTATCAAGGTTCATTCGCCTTCGCTACCCAGTGAGCAGCGACCACTTCCTCCATTTTTTAATACGAAGCAGCCGGTCTGCAATCCACCAATTCCCGTCATTGCGAGCGTACGAAGCAATCTACCCGCAGCCGTGGATCGCCACGCCGCTTCGCGGCTCGCGATGACGATTCTGGCGGTGATGATAACCGCCGCCGGCCGCCTCAGCCGCGCCGCCGCCTCAGCAGGGCCTTCGTCTCGCGCCAGTCGAACGCGCCGAACAGGAAGGCGCAGCCGAAATAGCAGGCGCCCGCCGGTACGATCAACAGCAGCAGCGCGCCGATCCGCTGGACGATCGTCCCGCTCGCATGCGCGGCGGTGAGCGGATCGAGGAACAGCAGCAACGCCGCCATCGCCAGCGTCGCCAGCAACAGCCGCACCGCGCGGCGCTTCAGCTGTGCGTCGACGGTGAACTGCCCGCGCCGGTGCAGCACCCAGTAGAGCAGCCCGACATTGATCCACGCGCAGCTCGCGCCCGAAATGGCGAGGCCGACGTAGGAGAGGTTGGTGCCGAACACGAAGAACAGGTTGAGCGCCATGTTGCACGCCATCTCGGTCATCGCGATGCGCACCGGCGCCTTCGTGTCGCCGCGCGCGTAGAAGCCCGGCGTGAACACCTTGATCAGGATGTAGGCGGGCAGGCCGCAGGAGAAGGCGGTCAGCACGGCGGCCGAGGCCGCGGTGTCGTGCGCGGTGAAGGCGCCGGTCTGCAGCAGGGCCGCGATCAGCGTCCGCGCGCCCAGCATCAGCCCGGCGGTGGCCGGCAGCGTGAGCAGCAGCGACAGCTCGATCGCGCGGTTCTGGGTGTGGATCGCGGAATTTTCGTCGCCTGCGCCGATCTGGCGCGAGATCACCGGCAGGATCGCGGTGCCGACGCCGATGCCGACCAGCGCGAGCGGCAGCTGGTTCAGCCGGTCCGCATAATAGATGTAGGAAACCGCGCCCTGGCCGAGCTGGCTGGCCGCGAGCATGGTAATGACGAGCAGGTTGAACTGCACCGCGCCCGCGCCGATCGCGGCGGGCCAGATGATCGCCAGCAGCTTCTTCACTTCGGGATTGAGCGTCGGCCGCTTGAGCTTCAGCTTCACGCCCGCCGCGCGCGCCGCGAGGATCAGCCAGCCGAGCTGCGCCACGCCCGATACGGTCACCGCGATCGCCTGCGTGTGGGCGGTGGAGATGCCGTCATGGCCCCGGAAGAAGAGCAAAGCCCCGATCATGCAGATGTTGAGCAGGATCGGCGCCGCCGCGTTCACCCAGAAGCGGTTGAGCGAATTCATGATCCCGCCGAGCAGCGAGACGAGGCTGATCAGCCCCAGATAGGGGAAGGTGATCTGCGTCAGGTGAACGGCGAGATCGAATTTCTCCGGCCCGCCGCCATGTTTGAAACCCAGGGTGATCAGCCACACGATCGGGCGCGGGAAGGCGACCATCAACGTGGTGAACAGGGCGAGGAAGGGGAACAGCACCGAGAGTACGTTCTCGGCGAAGCTCAGCCCTTCCGCGAGGCCGTCGCGTCCTTCCGCATCGCCCTGGCCGACGACGCGATTGAACATCGGCACGAAGGCGGCGGAGAAGGCGCCCTCTGCGAACAGGGCGCGGAACAGGTTGGGCAGGCGCCACGCGACGAGGAACGCGTCGGACGCGAAGCCCGCGCCGACGAAATGCGCCATCAGCTGATCGCGCACGAAGCCGAGGACGCGGCTGACCAGGGTCAGCCCGCCGATCGTCGCGGTGTTCTTGACGAGGCTCACGCCCCGCGCCCCCGGCCCGTTGTCAGGCTCAGGCCTGGCCGGCCGGCTCGCCCATCAGGCCGCCCTGCTGCTGCAGCTGGGCGTAGAAGAGCGCGTTGAAGTCGATCGGATCGAGCATCAGCGGCGGGAAGCCGCCGTCGCGCACCGCATCGGCCACCACGCGGCGAGCGAACGGGAAGAGCAGGCGCGGGGCCTCGCCGAGCAGGAAGGGCTGGAGCGCATCGGCCGGGATGTTCTGCAGCGCGAAGAGACCGCCGTAGAGCAGCTCGAGCTGGAAGGCGACGCCCTCGGCCGCCTTGGCCGTCACCTCGATCTTCAGCGCGGTTTCGTGCACGTTCTCGGCGACCTGCTGGGTGCCGATGTTGAACTGCACGTCGATCTGCGGCTGGTTCTGCCAGTTGTAGACGGCCGGCGCGTTCGGATTCTCGAACGAGAAGTCCTTCACGTACTGCGCGATCATGCCGACCTGCGGCTGGCTGTCCTCGCCATTGGCGTTGGGCACGGTCAGGAAATCGGGGGCCTCGTTCTCGGCCATCGGGCATATCCTCAAGTCGCTGGAGCCGCACGGACACCCGCGCGACGGATCGGGCGGCGACTAGCAGCCGCCGGAAACGAGGGCAATGGTTGCAGGGGCGGGATGTGCAGGATTTGAAACTGCGCGCCACCTCATCTATGTATCAAGGCAACTCATGCGGAGGCTGGGGCGTTTCGCTTGCCTCAGCCGTGGAGGTTAGGTGCCCGAGATCATCATTCTGGCCTGCGTTGCCCTGTTCGTCGCCTTCCGGCTCTACGCCGTGCTGGGGCGCCGTACCGGCCACGAGCAGCCGATCGTCAAGCCCGCCGACATGCAGCAGGCGCCGCTGATCGCGCGCCCGCAGATCGAGCAGCAGCCGGCCGCCAAGGCCGAGCCGATGGGCGCCGTCGCCGCGATGATCGATCCGCAGGCGCTCGATGGCGTGCGCCAGATCGTTGCCGCCGATCCGCATTTCGATGTCGCGACCTTCCTCGATGGCGCGCGCTCGGCCTATCGCATGACGCTGGAGGCCTTCTGGCGCGGCGACGAGGCCGAACTGCGTAAGCTGGTCGATGACGAGGTGTACGACGCGTTCGCCGAGTCGATCGCGGCGCGCAAGGCGGCCGGCGAGACGCTGGAGAACAAGCTCGTCTCGATCGAGCGCTCGATGATCGATCATGCCGGCATGGGCGGCCAGATGGCGATCGTCACCGTCCGTTTCGACGCCGACATCGCCGCCGTGACGCGCGATGCAGAGGGCCATGTCGTCGCCGGCTCGCTGAGCGATGCGGTGCAGACTCACGACCTCTGGACGTTCAGCCGCCACGTGAAGGCCGACGACCCCAACTGGATCCTGATCGAGACCGACGAGGCCGCATGAGGCTCCGCGCGCTGGCGGCGGCGACCGTCTCCTCGCTGGCGCTGGCCTCGTGCGTGGGGCCGCAGGGGCGGGAGGCGCGGAATTTGCCTCCACCTCCGCCGTCGAAGCCCTCGCAGCCCTATGTCCCGACCACCGCCAAGACCGCGATTCTCGCGGGCGTGACGCGCGGGCCGGCCGTCGCCTCGCTGGCGATCGATCCGGCCAAGGCGGATACGGTGCTGGCGGCGTTCCGCTCGTCCTGCGCCGCGTTGCTCAAGCGTGCCGACGGCAGCGGCCTCACCACCGCCGCCGACTGGCAACCCGCCTGCACCGCCGCCGCGAGCTGGCCGCAGGGGCAGGGGGTGAGTTTCTTCCAGCGCTATTTCGAGACGGCCAGGATCGGGCAGGGGGCGCTCTACGCCACCGGCTATTACGAGCCGCAGATCCAGGGATCGACCACGCCGCAGCTTGGCTACGACGTGCCGATCTACGGCCCGCCCGATGACATGGTGAGCGCCGATCTCGGCCAGTTCATGCCCGAACTCAAGGGCAAGACGATCCGGGGCAAGGTGCAGAACGGCAAGCTCGTCCCCTATCCGGATCGCAGCCAGATCCAGGGCGGCGCGATCAACGGCCACGCGCCGATCATCGGCTATGCGGCCGACAAGATCGATTTCTTCTTCCTGCAGATCCAGGGATCGGGGCAGCTTCGCCAGCCCGACGGCAGCATCGTGCGCATCGGCTATGCCGGGCAGAACGGCCAGCCTTATACCGGCATCGGCAAGTGGATGTTGGCGCAGGGGATGCTGCAACCGGGGCAGGCCTCGATGCAGGGGATCGTCGGCTGGCTGCGGTCGCACCCCGATCAGGCCGATGCGGTGATGGACCAGAACCGTAGTTTCGTGTTCTTCAAATATCTCAACACGCCCCCGGTCGGCGCGCTGGGCGTGCCGGTGACGGGCCGCGTGTCGGTGGCGGCGGACCCCGCCTTCACGCCGCTCGGCGCGCCGGTGTGGCTGGCGCCCGAGCGGGCCGAGGCGGCGGGGCTATGGGTCGCGCAGGATACCGGCGGCGCGATCAAGGGCGCCAACCGCTTCGACACCTTCTGGGGCGCGGGTGCAGACGCGGCGCGCATCGCCGGCGGCATGTCGGCGCACGGATCGGCCTATGTCCTGCTGCCCGCCGGCACGATCGCGAGGCTGGCCGGTGCCGGGCAGATCCCGCAGGCCTGACCCGGCGGAGGGTGAAGCCCTCTGGCAACGTGTCGTGGAGGATGTGAGGCCGCTCAAGGGGCGGCGAGCCTCCCTGCTGTCGACAGCAGCCAAGCAGAACCCCGTTCGTCCTGAGCCTGTCGAAGGACGGGCCGCGAGCACACCGCCCGCTGCCCGTCCTTCGACTTCGCTCAGGACGAACGGGGTGGGAGTGGCGAGCGGTTCCGGACTATCGAACGGATCGCGGGTTGTGGTCGCCAAACCGCCCGCCAACACTCTCGACGCCTCCTGGGACCGCAAGCTCGCGCGTGGTCTCGTGGCGCCCGATCTCACCATCGATCTCCACGGCTTTACCCTGTCGGCTGCCCATGCCGAGCTGGAGGCAGGCCTCACCCGCGCGGTGGCGATGCAGGCGCGGCTGATCCTGCTGGTGACGGGGCGCCCGCCGCCGCCGGGCCGCAGCCGCCTGGACAACCCCTTACGCGGCGTGATCCGCGCCTCGATCGGCGACTGGCTCCACCACGCCCGCCACGCCAGCCACATCGCGGCGGTGCGGAACGCCCACCCAAGGCACGGCGGGGCGGGGGCGCTGTATGTGGTGCTGAAGCGGGTGCGGGGCTGATGGCGAGCGTAATGCAGCTTCCAGATATGCACGATTGGTCGCTCACGACGATCAAGCTTGATTGGATTACCGGGTCGGTCACGATCCATCTTCGCGACGGAACCGGGCCGAGGCGTCTCTTGGCTTCGGCGGTGAGCGAACTGACAATCCCGAGATTGGCGCCGTGGGGGAAAAGTCAGTCCATCAATAGCGTCGATGGACCAACGAGCGATGACGCAGGTCCGATCGGTCTGAGGATCGAGATGCAATCGGGAGATGTCATCTCGTTATCGGCCGGGGCAATTGAGCTAGAGGCCTTTTCCGAAAACTGATTTCAACACTGCCTCGTAAATATCTGCCAACACGCGCAAATCCTCCACTGCTGCCGCTTCGTCGAGCTTGTGCATGGTCGCGTTGGGGAGGCCGAACTCCACGGTCGGGGCGATCTGAGAGAGGAAACGGGCGTCGGAGGTGCCGCCGGTGGTCGAATAGGCCGCTTCCGCCCCGGTCACGGCGCGGATCGCGTCCGAAACCAGCGAGGACAGCACGCCCGGCTCGGTGAGGAAGGCCTCGCCCGAGATCATCGCCTCGACGGTCGCGCGCGGTGCTTCCTCGGCCGCGATGCGGCGGATTTCGGCCTCCAGAGCAGCGCCTTGCTGCTCGTCGTTGAAACGGATGTTGAGCCGCGCGCGCGCCGTACCGGGGATGATGTTGGTGGCGCCGCTCGCGACCTCGATGTCGGTGACTTCGAGGTTGGAAGGCTGGAACCAGGCATTGCCGTCGTCGAGGTGCCAGCGCTGCAGCCGATCGAGGATGCGGACCAGCCGCGTCATCGGATTGTCGGCGAGGTGGGGGTAGGCGACGTGGCCCTGCGTGCCAGGCACCTCGATCCAGGCGTTGATCGATCCGCGCCGGCCGATCTTGATCGTGTCGCCGAGCCGCACGTCGGAGGTCGGCTCGCCGACCAGCACCATGTCCGGCCGGATGCCGCGCGCGTCCATCCAGTCGATGATCGCGCGGGTGCCGTGGATGGCGGGGCCTTCCTCGTCGCCGGTGATCAGCAGGCTGAGCGTGCCCCTGTGATCCTGCACCCGTCCGGCGGCGGCGATGAAGGCGGCGATCGCGCCCTTCATGTCGACCGCGCCGCGCCCGTAGAGCAGGTCGCCGCGAATTTCGGGCTCGAAGGCGCCCGCCGTCCAGCCCTCGCCGGCGGGCACGACGTCGCTGTGGCCCGCGAAGGCGAAGTGTGGCGCGCCATGGCCCCGTATCGCAACCAGATTCTCCACCGGTCCGTGCGGCGCCTCTCCGCTGGTGAAGCGGTGGACGGTGAAGCCTTGCCGCTCCAGCGCCTGCGTGAGCACATCCTGCGCGCCCGCATCGGCGGGGGTGACGCTGGGGCAGCGGATCAGGTCGGCGGTCAGCGCCACGGGATCGATTGGACCGGTCATGGGCTTGGCGTTAGGCTGGTGGGGTGGATTTGCCTAGACTGCCCTCATCATTGCGAGCGCAGCGAAGCAATCCATTGCGGTGGCGGGTGGATCGCCACGGCGCTTCGCGCCTCGCGATGACAACGGAGGGAGAAGGATGCCGAAGATCGACATCGACGCTATCGAGGGCAAGACGGGCAGCGATTATCCCGATCCCTACAATCTCGGTGGACATGGGCGGGTCTATCGCTCGCTGGCGCGGGCCGGCGCGATCACCGATTTCGAGGCGAACCACGTCGTCCTGCCGCCCGGCGCCTGGTCCAGCCAGCGCCACTGGCATGAGCGGGAGGACGAATTTCTCGTCATGACGTCAGGCTCGGCGACGCTGATCGACGATAATGGCGAGACGGTGCTGAAAGCCGGCGATTGCGCGGCCTTTCCCAAGATGGATCGCAACGGCCATCATCTGATTGGCGGGCCGGAGGGCGCGACCTTCGTGGTGGTCGGCATGCCCGAGACCAGCCCCTGCCATTATCCGGATATCGACCTCAGGGCGGAGGGCCCGCGCTATTTCCACAAGGATGGCACGCCGTATTGAGCGTTCTCCCGCCCTTCCAGGGAGGGGCCTTTAGGCGGTCGGCAGCGTCTCGAACTTCTCGATCACCCAATCCTCGGCCTGCGCGCCGCCGATCCATTCCTGCATGAACGGATGCAGGAACATCGCCTGCATGTAGGGGATGGCGAAGCGCGGCAGCGGCAACTGGTAGGTGACGATCCGCGTGCAGACCGGTGCGAACATGATGTCGGCGGCGCTGAATTCCCCGAACAGGAACTCGCCGCCCGTGCCGAACCGCGCGCGGGCCTGTGCCCAGAGTTCGTACAGGCGGGCGAGATCGGCCTCCACCGCGGCGGAGGGCTTATAGTCCGGAAAGCGCTGGCGGATGTTCATCGAACATTCGCGGCGCAGTGCGGCGAAGCTGGAGTGCATCTCCGCCGCCATCGATCGCGCCATGCCGCGCGCGCTGTCGTCCGCCGGCCAGAACTTTTCGCGGCCCACCCGATCGGCCAGCCATTCGATGATGGCGAGCGAATCCCACACCACCGTCTCGCCGTCCCACAGGATCGGTACCTTGCCGGAGGAGGGGGCGAATTCGTCGCCCTCGCGGCGCTTGTCCCAATCGGCGTCGTAGAGCGGAACGACGATCTCCTCGAACGGGAGACCCGACTGCTTCACCGCCATCCAGCCGCGCATGGACCAGCTGGAATAAGCCTTGTTGCCGATGATGAGCTTGAGCATGGGCGGCGTTGTGCGGGGCGGCGCGCGCGAGGTCAACCCGAGCGTCCCGCGATGACAGCCGCATTAAATCTTCCTTAGGCGCCGCCGCTCCACATCTGCTCCGGGGTTCAGGCAGGGGATGATGTCATGGGGCCGTTTTCGGGTCCGGCTCAGGGATGCGCGACGGGCACGCTGCTGATCGGAAGTCTGATGCTCGCCACGAGCTGCTCGCCGGCCGTAGCGCAGGATCACGAGACCTGGCGGTGCACCACGCCCAACGGCCACTATGACAACAAGCTGATACCAGTCCCCGCCAAGGCCACCACGATCAGCGGACGCATCGCCTTCCACAGCGGGGACTTCGGTGGCGACTGGAATTCGATCGCACAGGTCAGCTTTCGTCAGGACGGGTCGCCCGACGGGAACTGCCATTGCAGCGGCATTGCCGCTTACGGCTTCCAGAATCCCAACCACGTCGAATATGATGTGAAGACCCGCGACGAGGACAGCCTGCTGCGCGCAAGCTATTTCGATACGGCGATCACCTTCAGGATCGAGGTCGATCCCAAGGGCCTGATGACCGTGACGTTCGGCAAGAACAATCCGAGCGTGAAGACCGTCCCGATATCCTATACCGGGCATGACAGCGTGGAACTGTCCTGTTCGGGTGCCGACGTCAGTTTTCTGAATATCGACGTTCAGTAAGAACTGGCCTCAGGCGCTGATCGCGTCCAGTACCGCCGCGCGTAGCTCGGGAATGCCTCCGCCTAGTTCGCTGGATGTCGGCAGGATCACCGGGTGCGCGGCGACGTGCTTGCGCGCCTCGGCTTCCACCGCCGCCGTCACCGCCGCCAGTTCGGTCGCCTTCACCTTGTCCGACTTGGTGAGGACGATCTGGTAGGAGACGGCCGCCTTGTCGAGCATCTCCACGATCTCGCGGTCGACATCCTTGATGCCGTGGCGCGAATCGATCAGCACCAGCACGCGCGCCAGCACCGCGCGGCCGCGCAGATAGTCGTTCACCAGGAACTTCCAGCGCTTCACCATGTCCTTCGGCGCCTTGGCGAAGCCGTAGCCGGGCATGTCGACCAGCCGGAAGGCGATCGGCTCGCCCACGTCGAAGATGTTCAGCTCCTGCGTGCGCCCCGGCGTGTTCGAGGTGCGCGCGAGGCCGGAGCGGCCGGTCAGCGCATTGATCAGCGTCGACTTGCCGACATTGGAGCGGCCGGCGAAGGCGACCTCCGGCGCGGTGGGATCGGGGAGGAAACGCAGCTCCGGCGCGGACTTCAGGAACTCGACCTTGCCGGCGAACAGCTTGCGCCCCGCCTCCAGCCGTTCGTCCGCCTCGGGCGTGTCTCCCCTCACGTCTTCGGCGCCGGCATCTTGCGGTTGAGCATCTGCATCTGCCCCACCGTGATCAGGTTGGAGAGGATGTAATAGACCTGCAGGCCCGCCGCGAAGGGCGACATGATGAACATCATGAACCACGGCATCAGCGAGAAGATCTGCTTCTGCGCCGGATCCATGTTCATCTGCGGGTTGAGCTTGAACTGCAGCCACATCGTGATGCCAAGCAGGATCGCCAGCACCGAGAGATGCAGGAAGCCGGTCGGCTGGAAGGGCAGGTAGCCGAACAGGTTGACCGGCGTCAGCGGATCGGGCGCGGAGAGATCCTTGATCCACAGGATGAAGGGCTGGTGGCGCATTTCCAGCGTCAGCGTCAGCACCTTGTAGAGCGAGAAGAAGATCGGGATCTGCAGCAGCACCGGAGCGCAGCCGGCGAGCGGGTTGATCTTCTCCTCCCGGTAGAGCTTCATCATCTCTTCCTGGAGCCGCTGCTTGTCCTCCTTGTGGCGCTCCTGCAGGGCCTTCATCTTCGGCTGCACGATCTTCATCTGCTGGCCGGACTTGAACTGCTTGTGGGCGATCGGGAACATCACCAGGCGCACGATCACTGTGAGCAGCATGATCGCCACGCCGAAGTTTCCGACCTGCTTGAACAGCCAGTCGAGCAGGTAGAAGATCGGCTTTTCGATCACGCGGAACCAGCCCCAGTCGATGGCGTGGTCCAGCTTGTCGAAGCCGTATTTGTCGTCATAGGTGTCGAGCAGCGAGGCGTCCTTGCCGCCCGCGAACAGGTAGGAGGTCTGCGTCGCGGTCTGCGCCGGACCGACCGGCGCGACGTTCGGCGCGAACTCGGCCTGATAGTGACCGCCAGCGCCCGCAAAGGCCGCGTCCACCTGCGCCTTGGGATCGGGGATCACCGCCGCCAGCCAATATTTGTCGGAGAAACCGAGCCAGCCGCCGGTCGACTGGAACTTCTGGCCGGCGGCGCCCGCCTCGTCCAGATCCTTCCAGTTGGTCTTGTACTGGGCGATGCCGCCCATCACGCCGATCGGGCCGACATGGACCTGCCAGCTCGACGGATCCTTGGACTGGCCGGCGCGCGAGACGAGGCTGTAGGGGCG
Source organism: Sphingomonas oryzagri (assembly GCF_029906645.1). Classification (NCBI taxonomy): domain Bacteria; kingdom Pseudomonadati; phylum Pseudomonadota; class Alphaproteobacteria; order Sphingomonadales; family Sphingomonadaceae; genus Sphingomonas; species Sphingomonas oryzagri. The sequence continues at coordinate 1,624,018 of NZ_JARYGZ010000001.1, read as the reverse complement.
TGCGGCGACCGGCGCACCCGTGCCGTTGGTCACGCTCTGCTGGACGGTGAAGAGGTAGTTGTCGTCCACCGACAGCTTGATCGCGAAGGCCTGGCCCTGCTCGTTGTTCCAGGTGAGCGTCACCGGCTTGCCGGGCGCCAGCACGTCGCCGGCGGCCGTCCACACCGTGTTGGCGTCGGGCAGCCTGATGTTCTGGCCGCTCCAGCCGAACGAGGCGAAATAGGCGTCCTGCGTGCCTTCCGGCGAGAACAGGCGGACCGGCGGCGAATTCTTGTCGATCGTCTCGCGCTGGGTGGTGAGCACGAGGTCGTCGATCTGGGCGCCGCGCAGGTCGATCGAACCGGCAAGCTTGGGCGTCTCGATCTTCACGCGCGGCGTCTGCGCGAGCACCTTCGCACGATCGAGCGTCTGCGCGGGTGCGTTGGAGGCCGGCGTCGGCTGGGGCAGCGGCACCGACTTGCCGTTGACGATCTGCGTCGCGGGCTTGTTGGCGGTCGGGAAGAACTTGTCGGAGAGCAGCGCCCATCCGAGCAATACGATCGCCGACAGCACCAGCGCGGTGATCATGTTACGCTGTTCGTTCACCGAAGAACCCCCGAATCCGTCTGTTTCATGGCGCCCTCTTCAGGGCACCGGGTCATAGCCATGGCCGCCCAGCGGGTGGCAGCGGCAGATACGCCGCGCCGCCAGCCAGGAGCCGCGCGCCGCGCCATAGCGCGTCCAGGCCTCGATCGCATAGGCCGAACAGGAAGGCGTGAAGCGGCAGGTCGGTCCCATCATCGCGGACGGCCCCGCCTGCCAGGCTTTCGCCACCAGCACGAGGCCTTCCTTGATCACCGGGAGAGCTTCCTCAGCGCCTTGCCCAGTTCTTCCTGCAGCAGCGCGTAATCCCGCTCGATCCCGCCGTTGCGGCCGATCAGGACATGATCGGCGCCGGGAATGCCATGGGCAGGGAGAAGCGCGCGGCCGAGCGCGCGGAAACGGCGCTTCATGCGGTTGCGGACCACCGCATTGCCGATCTTCTTGGTCACCGTGATGCCGAGGCGCATCGCCGGATCGCCGTCATCGCGCGGGCGTACCAAAAGCACGAAGCCGGGCATGGCCCGGCGCGCGCCCCCGTTCGCCGCGAGGAAATCCGCGCGGCGCCGGAGGATGACGTAAGCGTCTTGGCTCAGGCCGAGAGCGACTTGCGGCCGCGCGCGCGGCGGGCGGCGAGCACCTTGCGGCCGGCGGCAGTCGCCGAGCGGGTGCGGAAGCCGTGGCGACGCTTGCGCACGAGGTTGCTGGGCTGGAAAGTGCGCTTCATCGTCTCGGTCCTCGAACGTCTGATCTATACAACGAAAAAGGGCAGCCGAACGGGCGGCCGCCACTGACGGGGCGCGGATAGGCAAAAGCGCCGGGAGAGTCAATTGGTGCCGGCCGCCGTCGCCAGCTTTTCGCGCGTCCGTCGGCGAAGCGCGCTCGGGCGGCGCATCCCCCGGTCGATCAGCGCACCGGCGCGCGGCCAGCGGCGCTTGAAACGGACGTAGACGCGCTTTGCCAGGGGCGAGGTCTGCAGGATCAGCGCGAAGCCCGCCGCCAGCACGAAGATGCCGCCGGGGCCGGGCAGCAGGCCGACCAGCGGTGAAAGCAGCACGAGCAGCCAGCCGAGCGCGTGAATGGCGTGGCGGATGCCATGCGTCCGCTTCCAGATCCGCCATCGTTCGCGCCAGGTCATGGGAAGGATGTGGGCGGGGATTGTGACGGGCGCAAGGCGGGAGGGCTGGACACCCGCCTTGTTGCCGCTACGTTCCGTCGCAACAGGGGTAATTTCGGGGGTGGCGTTGGTCGCGATCGTCTCGACCGTGGCGTTTCTCGGGCTGGAGGCGCGCGCCGTGGAGGTGCAGGTGCAATTGGCGCCGGGCCTGCCCGCCTTCGTCGTCGTCGGCCTGCCGGACAAGGCGGTGGCGGAAAGCCGCGAGCGGGTGCGCGCCGCGCTGGCGGCGATCGGCCTGTCGCTGCCGCCCAAGCGGATCACCGTCAACCTCTCGCCCGCCGATCTGCCCAAGGAAGGATCGCACTTCGACCTGCCGATCGCGCTGGCCCTGCTCGGCGCGATGGGGGTGATCGATGCCGAGACGCTGAGCGAATATGTCGCGGTGGGTGAACTCGGGCTGGACGGGCGGATCGCGCCGGCGGCGGGTGTGCTGCTGGCAGCGCTCCATGCGTCCGAACAGGATCGCGGGCTAATATGTCCTGCCGCACAGGGGCCGGAGGCGGCGTGGGCAGGGCGGATCGAGGTACTCGCCGCGCCCGATCTGCTGGCGCTGATCAATCATCTGAAGGGCACCGGCCAGCTCAGCCCGCCGGGCAAGGGGCAGGCCGATCCGCCGCCCGCCGGCCCGGATCTGCGCCAGGTGAAGGGGCAGGAGAACGCCAAGCGCGCGCTGGAGATCGCGGCGGCGGGTGGACACAATCTGCTGATGGTCGGTCCACCCGGCGCCGGCAAGTCGCTGATGGCCGCCTGCCTGCCCGGCATCCTGCCCGACCTGACACCGGCTGAGGCGTTGGAGGTGTCGATGGTCGCCTCGGTGGCGGGCGAACTGCCGGGCGGTCGCCTGATCCGCGCGCGTCCGTTTCGGGCACCACATCATAGCGCCTCGATGGCGGCGCTGACCGGCGGTGGCCTCAAGGCGCGGCCGGGCGAGGTGAGCCTTGCGCATCTCGGCGTGCTGTTTCTCGACGAGCTGGCAGAATTCCAGCGCCCGGTGCTCGATTCGCTGCGCCAGCCGGTCGAGACGGGCCGGGTGACGGTGGCGCGCGCCAATGCCCATGTCACCTTCCCGGCGCGTGTGCAGCTGATCGCGGCGATGAACCCGTGCCGCTGCGGCCATCTCGGCGACGCCGCGCTCGCCTGCGCCCGCGCGCCGAAATGCGCCGCCGACTATCAGGCGAAGGTCAGTGGGCCTTTGCTGGATCGCATCGACCTCCACGTCGAGGTGCGTGCCGTCTCCGCCGCCGATCTCGTCCTGCCGCCGCCGGCCGAAGGGTCGGCGGAGGTGGCAGGGCGCGTGGCGGAGGCACGCGCGATCCAGACCGAGCGCTACGCCGCGCATGGCGTGCGCACCAATGCCGAAGCGGACGGCGAACTGCTCGATGCCGTCGCGGCGCCGGACGAGGCGGGGCGAAAGCTGCTCGCGCAGGCGGCCGAGCAGATGCGGCTTTCGGCGCGCGGCTATCACCGGGTGCTGCGCGTGGCGCGGACCATCGCGGATCTCGGCGGAGCGGACGGCGTTGGCCGCGTCCACGTCGCGGAAGCCTTGAGCTACCGGCGAAGGGCGCCGGTCAACTGATCGCGAACAGGAGGGCGATACGATGGAATGGATGATCCTGCCGCTGAAACGGTACGCGCAATTTTCGGGGCGTTCGCCACGGCGCGAATATTGGATGTTCGTGCTGTTCAACATCATCGTGTCGATCGTGCTGAGCATCGTCGATACCGTGCTGGGCCTTGGCGGCCACACGAGCAGCTATTCGGCGAGCGGCCCCGGATCCTATGCGGCAGGCGCGGGAACATCGGGTGGGATCCTCTCCGGCCTGTGGTCGCTCGCTATCCTGATCCCGTCGATCGCGGTGGGCGTGCGGCGGCTGCATGATGTCAACCGCTCGGGCTGGTGGATGCTGGCGCCTGTCCTGGTCCTGGGTGTCGCGATGGTGTCCGCGCTGGCGCGTCTCGGCGCCAACCCCGATGCGTCGATGTTCGGCTTCGGCATCTTCTTCATGGTGGCGATGCTGATCGGCCTGATCGTGTCGATCCTGCTGCTGGTATGGGCCTGCACGCGCGGCACGATCGGCCCTAACCGCTTCGGGCCGGATCCCTATGCGCCGATCGACGATCTGCAGGAGACCTTCCGCTAAGCCCTGTCGGTGCCGTCAGGCGTTGCACCACAGGCCCACCGTCGCGATGATCGCGGTCCGGCGATCGGCGGGAGGTGCGGACCGGCATAGCCGCCGCAAGGCGAGGCTGGTCGTCGCCGAGAGGCGAACCCGGTCTGGCTGCCTGCTGCCCTGTCTGATCGCGAGGCGGGTCCGGCGGAGCAGCAGATCGATGAGCGCCGCGTCGCGGCCCGATGTGCGCATCTGGATGGCGCGGAGCTGATCGATCGACATGCCCATCCGCACGCGCTTCAGCATGGTGACGATCGCGGCGGTGCGCTCGTCCTCGTCGGCCGACGGCATCGCGCTGATCAGCCCGACGCGATCGAGCATCCTCGCCGCCAGAGCTGCCTTGCGGGCGCCCGTACGCTGCCGGAAATGCCGATCGAGCGCCGTCCTTCCGGCGGATGCCAGCTGCCTGATCCGCGTCTCCGATCCGATGCCGCGGACCAGCCGCAGCGCGATCATCGCGATCACCGCCCCGGCGAGCTGGGCGACGCTGCTGTTCGCGAACGCCGAAAAGTCCCCATCGTAGGATCGGCCCAGCATCAGCAGCCCCGGCACCACGAGGATCATGCCGATCGCGACGGGAGACCCGCCGGGCAGGGTGAGCGTGAAGGCGACCAGGATCAACGCCGGCGACAAGGCGGCGGCCAGCACCGGGAAGTCGGTGATCCGGGGCAGGATCGCGAAATCATAGACGAGCGCGATCGCCGATCCCAGCAGCACGCCCGCCACCGCCCCCCGGCCCGAAGGCATCGGATCCTCGAGATTGGCGAACAGGGCGCACAGGATGCTGCCGAGCACGACGGCACCCGCGCCATCGGGCCATGCCGACGCGATCCAGAGCAGCGAGCAGCCGGCCACGGTGAGGATGGTCGCGGCGGCGCCCCGCATCGCGGCGTGATGATCGAGGTGCCTGTGGGGCTTGTGCGCCACCGCCAGGATCGCCGGATTGCGGGGCGGGGCGGACCCACGCTCCAGCATCTCGCCCAGCTGGCGGCAATGGTCATGCGCCGCGACCAGATCCGCGAGGCGATCGAGCAGGCTGAGCTGCATCGCCTCGTCGAGCTGCCGGACCTCGGCCGGATCGGGTTCCAGCGAACGGATCGCGCGGGGCATGTCGTCATGGGGGCCGTCGTTGTCCAGCCAGGATCGGACCATCTCGATCCGTGCGGCGGTGGCGGCGGAGAGGTGCGGGCCGATCCGCATGAGACGATCGCCAACCGCGCCGCTCAGCGCGAGCACGTGCATCAACTGGTGCTGGAGGGCGCGCAGCGCGTCGGCTCGCACCGGCCTGCGGCTCATGTCGAAGGGCAGGTGGGTGAGCAGCAGGTCCAGCTCGCCGATGTCGCGCACCAGCCGGGTGTGCAGATGGTGATCGATCTCGCGGCTCTCGGGATCGAGCAGCCGGCTCGACAATCGCCGGGCGTCTAGGATCATCGCCGTGGCCCGGCTGCGCAGCCGGCTCGTCACGCTGCGCGGAAACGCCAGGCCGTGGACGAAGGCCGAACAGAGGATGCCGATGCCGATCTCCTGCGCGCGGATCGATGCGATGTCGAAGATCGCATCGGGTCGGGATACCGCCGGGAAGCCGATGATCGCGGCCGTATATCCCGCAAGGAGGAAGAGATAGGCGCGCGGGCTGCGATCCAGCATCGAGACGTAGGTGCACAGACCCAGCCAGAGCGCGAGGGCGAGGGTCAGCAATTCGGGCGTGTTGACCAACAGCGGCACCAGCACGATCGCCGCCGCCGCGCCTGCGACGGTGCCGATGAGCCGGAACAGCGCCTTGGAAAGCACGGCCCCGGCCAGCGGCTGCGCGACGATCAGGCAGGTCGTCACCGCCCAATAGGGGCGGTCGAGACCGATCCGCAGCGCGATCCAGAATGCCAGGATCGCAGAGGCGACCGTCTTGAGCGCGAAGAGGCTGTCCTCGATCCCCGCCAAGAGGGCCGCCCCCGCCTGACGCCAGGCAGGGGCGGCCGGCGAGCCGTCCAGGGAGGGGAAGACGGCTCGGATCGTGCCGGCGCCAGAGGGGGCTTGGGCGGCGCCACGCACGATGGGGTCCTCAGCTTCCGAACGACTGGCGTTCGATAGACAGGCCGGTCACGGTATCGCCCTGTCGATCGACATCGACCGTCCAGTCGACGTCGTGGAGCACGCTTTCCACCGTCTCGAAGGATTCCGCCGTGCAGTGAAGCCGGGCCGCCGGCCTGGTCGAGCAGCGCGCGCCGGCCTTCAGCAGCAGCGCGCGGGCATCTTCGACCGACGAGCCGATGGGAATGGAGGCGTGCAGATAGGCGTTGGCCCGGTCGATACGGTCCTGACCCGAATAATCATATTCCAGGCTGTTGAAGGTCGTCGGGCGAGCCGACACGGTGATCGGGTCGGCCATGGCCGGCGCGCTCGCTCCAAGCATCGCAAGGGCAGCGATAAGGATGCGGTTGGACATTTGAGGTCTCCGAAGGCGACGCCATCGTCGTCGAACGGCGATATGCGCGGCTGCGGCGCGCAAGCCCAAGATCGTTTCCATTTGGAATCATACCAGATGGATATAGTCGTGCGAAAAGAGCCGATGGAACGCCTCGATGAAGGCTGTTCGGCTCTCATTATGTCTGGTTCAGCATGCCGGCCGCCTTCCGGGCGGAACAGAAGCCGGCCAAGAGTCCGGTTCACCCAGGGGCTTTTCCCAGGGGGTGCGAGGCACGGGGGAACTCGTCCCTCAGGAACCCGATCACGGCCCGAACACGCTGCGGAACGCCCATCGCGCGAAAGCGGTGTCCGATCGACAGCACCAGCGGAGCGACGACGGCATCGGGCAACACGATTGCAAGATGACCCGCCGCGATCGCCGGGGCGACTTGGATATGCGGAAGAAGCGCGATGCCGAGCCCGCCGAGCGCCGCGCGATGGACCGCTTCGCTGCTGTTGGCGCGGAACGGCCCCTGGACCCGCTGCGTGTCGCCATCGATGTCCCAGACGGCTGGCATCGCGCCATAGCCGTAGGTGATGCAATCATGATGGGTGAGGTCGCGCACGCCGGCCGGCACGCCCCTCCGGGCGAGATAGGCCGGCGAGGCGACCAGCCGACGTTCGATCAGGCCCAAAGGCTCGACGCCCAGCGCCTCGGGTGCCGGATCGCCGACCCGCAGTGCCAGGTCCACGCCGCTTTCGATCAGGCTGTCCTGCCAGTCTGCCACCGCGAATTCGACACGCAGGCCCGGATGCCGATCGATCAGATGCGCGAGCCGATCAGTATAGTGGAGGCCGAGCGCAGTCGTCACGCCGACCCGAACCACGCCTCGTATCGCCGTGCTGCCGGCCAGATCCGCCTCGACATTGGCGATCTCCGCCACGACGCGCTGGGCGTGATTCAGAAGTCGCTCGCCTTCGGCGGTCAGCGTCAGTTTTCGCGTCGATCGATGGATCAGGCAGACGCCGAAATGCGCCTCCAGTTGATCGATCCGGCGGGCGATGGTGGTGTGGCTGGCGTGGCTTTCCGCAGCCACCGCGGTGAAGCTCCGCCGTTCAGCGACGCGGGCGAAGGTCTGCAGGTTCTGGTAGAGATCGCTCATCTGCACGCCCTATGCACAAGTACGATGCGTATATTCCCTATTGCCTCCGAATATGCACGTCTCGAATATGTCTGTCAGGCTGGCAGCGATGGCCGGCCGTTTCAGGAGATACGGGATGACGGACAGGATCGCGGCGCCGGCATTGCGCGCCAAGGTGACGAGCGCCGCGGAGGCTGCGCGTCTGATCCGCCATGGCATGACCGTCGGCATGAGCGGTTTTACCGGATCGGGCTATCCCAAGGCGGTTCCGGTCGCGCTCGCCGCGCATATCGATGCCGAGCATCAGGCGGGGCGCCCGATGAAGATCAAGGTCTGGACCGGCGCGTCGACCGGGCCGGAACTGGACGGCGCGCTCGCCAGGGTGGACGGGATCGAGCTTCGCCTGCCCTACAATTCCGACCCGGTGGCGCGCGAACGGATCAACAAGGGCGAGATCGACTATCTCGACATGCATCTGAGCCAGGTCGCGCCGATGGCGTGGCAGGGCTTCCTCGGCGAACTCGACGTCGCGGTGATCGAGATCGTCGGCATCCGCGCGGACGGCAGCCTGATCCCGTCCTCGTCGGTGGGCAACAACAAGACCTGGCTGGATCGGGCCAAGGGTGTGATCCTGGAGGTCAATCGCTGGCAGAATCCGGCGCTCGAAGGGATGCACGACATCTATTACGGCACGGCGCTGCCGCCGCATCGCGTGCCGATCCCGCTGGTCCGCGCGGACGACAGGATCGGGCAGGACACGCTGCGCTGCGATCCCGACAAGATCCTCGCCATCGTCGAGACGGACGCGCCCGATCGCAACGCTCCCTTCACGCCGCCCGATACATCGGCGCGGGCGATCGCGGGCCACCTGCTCGATTTCTTCGCGCATGAGGTGAAGGTCGGTCGCCTGCCGGCATCGCTGCTGCCGCTGCAATCGGGCGTCGGCAACATCGCCAATGCCGTGCTCGCCGGCTTGGTCGACGGGCCGTTCGACAATCTCTCGGCCTATACCGAGGTCATCCAGGACGGGATGCTCGATCTGCTGGATAGCGGGAAGCTGCGAATGGCGTCGGCCACGGCCTTCTCGCTCAGCCCCGAGGCGGCCGAGCGCATCAATGCGGACATGGCGCGCTATCGCGACCGGATGATCCTGCGCCCGCAGGAGATCAGCAACCATCCCGAACTGATCCGGCGGCTGGGCTGCGTCGCCATGAACGGGCTGATCGAGGCGGACATCTACGGCAACGTCAATTCCACTTGCGTGATGGGTTCGCGCATCCAGAACGGCATCGGCGGATCGGGCGATTTCGCGCGCAACGCCTATGTGTCGATCTTCATGACGCCGTCGACCGCGAAGGGCGGCAAGATTTCCGCGATCGTGCCGCAGGCGTCGCATGTCGATCACATCACGCAGGACGTGGCGGTGCTGGTGACGGAGCAGGGGCTGGCCGATCTGCGCGGCCTCAGCCCGCGCAAGCGCGCCGACCTGATCATCGAGCGGTGCGCCCACCCCTCCTACCGCGATGCCCTGCGCGATTATCAGGCGCGGGCGCTGGTCGGCTCCTACGGGCTGCATGCGCCGTCGCTGCCGGGCGAGGCGCTATCCTGGCACCAGCGCTTCATCGATACCGGATCGATGCTGGGGTGAGCGGTGGCGGGGGCCGGCCCTTCGCGGTAAGGCCCCCGCATGAGCCATTCTCCCGACCTCGCGATCCGGTTGAGCCGCGCGCGCTTCAATCAGGCGATCGCCGACGCAGACCTGAACACGATCGCCGCGCTGCTGGCCCCCGATGTCGTGCTCGTTGCAGGGACGGACAGCGCGGTGATCGCGGGGCGGAAGGCGCAACTGGCGACGTGGAAGCGGGAGTTCGCGGCCGCCGGCCGCGCCATCTATGTCCGCACGCCGGAAACCGTGACGGTGTCGCCCGCTTTCCCGTTGGCCTTCGAGCATGGCGCCTGGCGCGGCACGGCGGCGGCGGACGGCACGCTCATCGCGAGCGGCACCTATACCGCGAAATGGCGGCAGTTCGGATCGGAGTGGCTGATCGAGGCCGAGCTTTTCCTCACGCTCGCCTGACCGGGGGCGTCGTCACGCTTCGGCCGGTGCCGGCGTGGCGATGTCTCTTCCACCGGCTCTGCGCCGCGCACCCGTTTCCTGTCTGGCAATCTCTGGAAGAGGCCCGTATAGCCGCTCGCATTCGACCCGAGGGTATCAGCGCCCGTCGGTTTGCGGGTGTGGCGGAATTGGTAGACGCAGCGGACTCAAAATCCGCCGTTGGCAACAACTTGTCGGTTCGAGTCCGACCACCCGTACCAACTTTTCGATAAAAGACGGCGGATATGAAAAGGCGGCCCCCGGCGTGGATGCCGGGGGCCGCCTCTCGTGGCGATCAGAAGCGATCGGCTTCCATCACCTTGCCCCACGCCCTGGCGAAGGCGGTGGCGAATGCCTGGCCCGCGTCGTCGGCCGCATAGGCTTCGGACAGCGCGCGCAGCTGCGAGTTCGATCCGAACACGAGATCGACGCGCGTGCCGGTCAGCGTCCTGGCGCCGCTCTTGCGGTCGGTGGCGACGAAGGTTCCGTCCTCGCCCGCCGACGCCCATTTCGCATCGAAGCTCGACTTCAGCAGGTTCTTGAAGAAGTCGTTGCTCAGCGTGCCCTTGCGGTCGGTGAACACGCCGTGGGCGCTGTCGCCATGGTTGGCGCCCAGCACGCGCAGGCCGCCGACCAGCACCGTCATCTCCGGCGCGGAGAGGCCGAGCAGCTGCGCGCGATCGACCAGCACCTCCTCCAGCGAGTAAGCGGTGGGTTCGCCGACATAGTTGCGGAAGCCGTCGATGGTCGGCTCCAGCGCGTCGAACGAGTCCGCGTCGGTCTGTTCTGCGGTGGCGTCGGTGCGGCCGCCGGTGAAGGCCACCTTCACGTCGTGACCCGCCTTCTTCGCCGCCGCCTCGACCGCCGCATTGCCGCCCAGCACGATCGCGTCGGCGAGGCTGACCGAACCGCGCAGCTCGTTGAGCTTGGCAAGCACGGTGGCAAGCTCGGCCGGCTCGTTGACGGCCCAGTCCTTCTGCGGGGCGAGCGCGATGCGCGCGCCGTTGGCGCCGCCGCGCTTGTCGGTGACGCGATAGGTGGAGGCGGATGCCCACGCCGTCTTGACCAGCTGCGGGATGGTCAGGCCGGAATCGAGGATTTTCGCCTTGAGAGCCTCGGCGTCCGCATCGGAGAGCGGCGCGCCGGTCGCGGCAGGCAGGGGATCCTGCCAGATGCGCGGCTCTGCGGGCACTTCCGGCCCAAGCAGGCGGCCGTGCGCGCCGCTGTCGCGGTGGGTCAGCTTATACCAGGCCTCGGCGAAGGCGTAGGCGAAGGCATCCTGATCCTCGGCGAAGCGGCGCGAGATTTTCTCGTAGGCCGGGTCGAAACGCAGCGCGAGATCGGTGGTCAGCATCGTCGGGCGATGCTTCTTCGATGCATCATGCGCGTCCGGCACGTCCTCGGCGGCGCCCTTGGCGACCCATTGCTGCGCACCGGCGGGGCTCTTGGTCAGTTCCCACTCATGCGCGAACAGGTTCTTGAAGAACAGGTTCGTCCACTTGGTCGGCTCCTGCGTCCACGTCACTTCTAGGCCCGAGGTGATGGTGTCGCCGGCATTGCCGCTGCCGTAGCTGTTGGCCCAGCCGAGGCCCTGCTGTTCGATCGAGGCGCCTTCCGGCTCCGGGCCGACATACTGGCCGGGATCGGCGGCACCATGAGTCTTGCCGAAGGTGTGGCCGCCGGCGATCAGTGCCACCGTCTCCTCGTCGTTCATCGCCATGCGCGCGAAGGTCTCGCGGATGTCGATGGCCGCCTTGAGCGGATCGGGGTTGCCGTTGGGGCCTTCCGGATTGACGTAGATCAGGCCCATCTGCACGGCGGCGAGCGGATGGGCGAGGTCGCGGTCGCCCGAATAGCGCTCGTCACCCAGCCATTCGCGCTCGCGGCCCCAGTCGGTGTCGCGCTCCGGCTCCCAGGTGTCGACGCGGCCGCCGCCGAAGCCGGCGGTCTTGAAGCCCATCGATTCGAGCGCGACGTTGCCGGTCAGCACCAGCAGATCCGCCCAGCTGAGCTTGCGGCCGTATTTCTGCTTGATCGGCCAGAGCAGGTGGCGGGCCTTGTCGAGATTGGCATTGTCCGGCCAGGAATTGAGCGGGGCGAAGCGCTGCTGGCCCGAACCCGCGCCGCCGCGCCCGTCACCGATGCGGTAGGTGCCCGCGGCGTGCCACGCCATGCGGATGAAGAGCGGGCCGTAATGGCCGAAGTCCGCCGGCCACCATTCCTGCGAATCGGTCATCAGCGCGGTGAGGTCCGCCTTCACCGCCGCGAGGTCGAGCGTCTTGAACTCGGCGGCGTAATCGTAATCCGGCTCCATCGGGTCGCCGGCGGGCGGATTGAGATGCAGGACGGAGAGATCGAGCTGGTTGGGCCACCAGATCCGGTTGGTCATCTCGAACAGGACGGCATTGCCGCCCATATGGTTGCCGACCGGGCATTTGGCTTCGACGTTCATCACATCTCTCCAGGCTGCTTTGGTTTGGTTGCTTGTCGCCCCCGTTGATTGCGCCCCCGTGACGGCCTTTGTCTAATCGCTATCCTTCGTCAGACTGATCGACGCGATGAGCGGCATGCTTTCCCGCGCGATCCGCTTCCTGCTAAGCCTCGCACCGACGAGGGAGGACCGATGACCGAGCGGCTCGACGACGAGGTGATGGACGAGGCGGCCGAGAAGATCGGCAGCGCCGTGGAGCGCCATACCGAGTCGCAATGGGCGGCGATGGTGACGGGCGGCTATCACCGCGACCGGCTGCTGGCCGCGACCGCGCTGATCCTCGGCATCGGGCTGGTGCTGGCCTTGCCCTTCGCGCTGCGCGCCGGCGCGGAATTCTTCCTGCCGCTGGTCGCCGCCTTGGTCGTCGCGATTGCCCTGGTACCGCTGCTGGAATGGCTGGAGCGGCGCGGATTACCCTCGGCGGCCTCGGCCTTCCTGTGCGTGCTGTTCTTCATCGGCGTCGCCAACATGGCGATCGCGGCGGTGGTGGTGCCGGCCTCCAACTGGGTGGCGATCCTTCCCAAGCGGATCAGCCTCATCAAGACGACGGTGCGCCCGCTCGTCGATGTCTACGCGCAGCTCAACAGATCGATCGGCGAGCTGGCCAACACGATCATGATCTCCAAGACCCATGCGCGGACGGTGACGCTGGACACGCCCAACTCGCTGTTGTCGCTGCTCACCACCTCGGCACCGTTCGTGATCCTCCAGTTCTTCTTCGCGATGCTGGTGATCTTCTTCTTCCTCTCGGGGTGGACGCGGGCGCGGCGGCACACGATCACCAGCCGTTCCACATTCGACAGCGCGATGACGCTGGCACGGGTCATTCAGGAAGTCGTCGACCGCACCTCCAGCTACATCGCGACCATCACCACCATCAACGTGACGCTGGGCTGTATCGTCGCCGTCGCGGTCTATTATGTCGGCCTGCCGACCCCGCTGATGTGGGGCGGCCTCGTCGCCCTGCTCAACTACGTGCCCTATGTCGGCCCGGTCGGCTGCGTGATCCTGCTGGCGCTGGGCGGCCTGATGACTTTTGCCGACCCCTGGTATGCGGCGGCGCCGCCGGCGATCTTCCTGTGCCTGCATCTGATCGAGGCGAATATCGTCACGCCGCTGATCGTCGGGCGCAAGCTGACGCTTTCTCCGCTGCTGATTCTGGTGTCGCTGAGCTTCTGGGCATGGGTGTGGGGCACGGTAGGCGCGGTGCTGGCGACGCCACTGCTGATCATCATCCACACCGTGCTGGATACGGCGGGACGGCCGGATATCGCCGGTTTCCTGTTCGAGCGCGGCACGCTCGGCGGGCACCCGCGAAAAGATTTGGACGAGCCGCCCTCCGTCGCTTGACAGGCTTGTGACAGCCCCTTAGAGGCCCCTCCACCGCGGCGGCCGAGGCCACCACGGGATACCAAATGCGCGGGTGTAGCTCAGTCGGTTAGAGCGCCGGCCTGTCACGCCGGAGGTCGCGGGTTCGAGCCCCGTCACTCGCGCCATTTGGCTCCTTGGGAGCCATTCGAGACATCGGAACACTTCCTTCGCTCGGCCCGTTGGGGCGCGAGCGAAGGAGTGTGTTTTCATGCGTAAGGCTTTTCTCGCTCTGGCCCTGATCGCGACGGGTGTCGGCCTGTCGGGCTGCTGGCACGACGGCTGGGGTCACGACCATCCCGGCCACCCGAGCGATCACCATCACCACGATCGCGGCGACGGCGGCTGAGGTTCAGCGTCGCCAGCGGCCCGTCTCGCTCCACGACAGGATGCGGCGGAGCGGCAGCAGCCAGATCCAGGCCACGCCGGCGATGATGTAGAAGATCGCCTGCACCAGCACCGGCAGCCTGCCCACCGGCCCGGCGAGCTGGACGACGAGGCTCGCCCAGATCGCGATCAGCGCGAGGATCAGGAACGCGCCCGCCGTGCGGCGCCAGCTTGGCTGATACGGCTCGGGCGGGGGCGTCATGGGGCGATCCACTCCTTCTCGGTCACGATCGCGTGGAGTGGCATGTCCCAAGGTTCCGGCGCCAGCGCACCCACCTCCTGCACGCTCCACGCAATGCCGATGCGTGTAGCGTCGGGATGCGCCGCGAACCAGCGATCATAATAACCGCCACCCTGGCCGAGCCGGTGGCCGGCGCGATCGAAGCCGAGCAGGGGCGCCAGCACGATCCGCGGCAGAATCGGCTCGCCGCCGACGGGCTGCGGGATGCCGGCGAGGCCGGGTTCCATGACGAGATCGGGATGCCAGCGGATGAATTCCAGCGTCTCGGTGCCGGGGCGGGGCAGCGCCACTGCGTGACCGAGGTAAAAGGCGCGCATCAGGAAGGGCAGCACGTCCGGCTCGCCCTTGTGGGCGATATAGCCGGCGATCGGGCCTTCCTGCGCCAGCAAAGACGCGAGATGCAGGTCGATCGCCTGGCGGTCGCCCGCGAAGGCGAGGCGACGCGCGCGCAGATCGCGGCGGAGTTCGGCCTTGGGGGAGGGTGGTGGGACCGCCATGACCGTTTGCCGGAATATCCTCTGACGCCGTTTACGTCAGGTGGGAGCCATGTAGCACGGGCCGGAGCCCGACCAGGGACGACCCCCTTAGGATGTGAATCGCCTCAGGGATGTTCGCAAAAGCTCGTATCGGGCAGTGCCCACCGCCAACCCATCTAGGCGCTGGCGGCCGGCTTCTCAAGACGCGCGGCGAGGCTTTCCAGCTTTTCGGCATAGCGATCCATCGCGGCGATGCGCTGGGCATCCTCGATCCGCTGGCGGGCGGCGGCGCCGCGCGCCTCGTCCAGCTCGTCGGCGAGCAGCAGGGCGGTCAGCAGCAGCTCGCGCGCTTCGCTCGCCTTGCCGATCGCACGGGTGACGTCGGCCGCCTTGGCATCGACCAGCCGGCCGAGCAGCCGCAGCCGTTCCTCCTCGCCGTCGCGGCAGGAGAGTTCATAGGATCGGCCGCCGATCTCGACATTCACCTGCGCCATCAGCTCTTTCCCTCGATCAGCCGGTCCAGCCGGGCCAGCGCCTGTGCCGCGCCGTCGCGCAGCTTGGCGTGGCGCGCTTCCAGCGCGGCGAGGCGCCCGTCGTCTCCGGCAGGAGCGGCGCCGGCGACGGACGACGGCCGCGCCACCCGCTCCAGACGTTCGACGGCGGCTTCAAGACGGCCCAAGGCCCTTTGGAAATGCTCGCTTTCCATGCTCATGCCTCGGCATAGCACGGCACCGCAACGAAGCAACGGCAACCCGGCGCGGTTGACGTTCGCCCGGCCGCACGCCAGATGGGCCGCGACCGGGCGGACTCGTGCCGCCCACCTGTTCCTGGGAGGCCGCCGGCCATCCGATCCTGCGTATCCGGCGCGTTCTCCACCGACTGCCCGAGGGAGAGACTAGAATGGCGGTGAAAGTTGCGATCAACGGCTTCGGCCGCATCGGCCGGTTGGTTGCGCGCGCGATCCTCGAGCGTCCGGACTGCGGGCTGGAACTCGTTTCGATCAACGATCTCGGCAAGCCCGCCGACAATGCCCGCCTGTTCAAGCGCGATTCGGTCCACGGCACCTGGAAGGGCACCGTCGAGGTCGACGGCAACGACCTGATCATCGACGGCAAGCGCATCCACGTCTCGGCCGAGCGCGACCCGGCGAACCTGCCGCACGCCGCCAACGGCGTCGACATCGCGCTCGAGTGCACCGGCTTCTTCACCGATCGCGAAAGCGCGCAGAAGCACATCGCCGCCGGCGCCAAGAAGGTGCTGATCTCGGCGCCTGCCAAGGGCGTGGACCTGACGGTCGTGTTCGGCGTGAACCACGACAAGATCACCGGTGACATGACGATCCTGTCGAACGCCTCGTGCACCACCAACTGCCTGGCGCCGGTCGCCAAGGTGCTGAACGATGCGATCGGCATCGAGCGCGGCCTGATGACCACCGTCCACGCCTACACCAACGACCAGAAGATCCTCGACCAGGTCCATTCCGATCCGCGCCGTGCGCGTGCCGCCGGGATGTCGATGATCCCGACCACCACCGGCGCCGCCCGCGCGGTGGGCGAGGTGTTGCCCGAGCTGAAGGGCAAGCTGGACGGTTCGGCGGTGCGCGTGCCGACGCCGAACGTCTCGATGATCGACCTGACCTTCACGCCGAAGCGCGACACGACGAAGGAGGAGGTCAACGCGATCCTGAAGGCGGCCGCCGACGGCCCGCTCAAGGGCGTGCTGGATTATACCGACGAGCCGCTGGTTTCGATCGACCTCAACGGCGCGGCCGCCTCGTCGACCGTCGACAGCCTCGAGACCGCCGTGCTGGAAGGCAAGCTGGTCCGCGTGCTGAGCTGGTACGACAACGAATGGGGCTTCTCGAACCGCATGGTCGATACGGCCGGCGCGATCGCGAAGACGCTCTGATCGTGACGGGGCGGCTCCTCGGCATTGCGAGGAAGAGCCGCCCGAAAGGCGCGGTCGAGACGATCGACCGCGCCTTCGTCGGCCTCGACAGCGGGGTCGAGGGTGATCATCGCGGCCTGCTCAAGCCGGGTGGCAGGGGCAGGCGGCAGGTCACCGCGATGATGAAGGCGGACTGGGACGCGGCGATGGCCGAACTCGGTCATCCGGCGGCCGCATGGTCCGACCGGCGGGTCAATTTGCTGATCGACGGGCTGGATCTGCCGCGTGAAGCGGGCGCGCTGCTGCGCGTCGGCGATGCGCTGTTCGCGATCACCGGCGAGTGCGATCCGTGCGTGCGCATGGAATCCGTCGCGGTCGGTCTGGAAGCGGCGCTGACGCCGGGCTGGCGCGGTGGCCGGACGATGAAGGTGGTCGAGGCGGGCGACATCGCGATCGGCGATCCCGTCTCGATCGAGACACAGGAATTTCGGGAGGCGGTATGACGGTTTTCAAGACGCTCGACTATATCGGGGATGTGACCGGCAAGCGCGTGCTGGTGCGCGAGGATCTGAACGTGCCGATGGATGGGAATAGGGTCACTGACGACACCCGCCTTCGTGCCGCCGCGCCGACCGTCGCCGAGCTGTCCGACAAGGGCGCGATCGTGCTGGTCCTCGCTCATTTCGGTCGGCCGAAGGGCCAGCCGTCCGAAGAGTTTTCGCTCAGGAAGGTGGTCCAGTCGCTCGCCGACGTGCTGGGCCGCGATGTGAAGTATGTCGATTGGGAAGGTGACAAGGAAGCGGTCGCCGCGCTTCAGCCCGGCGACATCGCGGTGCTGGAGAACACCCGCTTCTTCGGCGGCGAGGAGAAGAACGATCCGGCCGTGGTCGATCGCTTCGCCAGCCTCGGCGATCTCTACGTCAACGACGCCTTCTCCGCCGCGCACCGCGCCCACGCCTCGACCGAGGGCCTCGCCCACAAGCTGCCGGCCTATGCCGGGCGCTCGATGGAAGCCGAGTTGAAGGCGCTGGAGAAGGCGCTGGGCAATCCCGAGCATCCCGTCGCGGCGGTGGTCGGCGGCGCCAAGGTCTCGACCAAGCTCGACGTGCTGAAGCATCTCGTCACCAAGGTCGATCATCTGATCATCGGCGGCGGCATGGCCAATACCTTCCTCGCCGCGCGCGGTGTGGATGTGGGCAAGTCGCTGTGCGAGCATGATCTCACCGGCACCGCCAACGAGATCATGGATGCGGCCGACAAGGCCAATTGCACCGTCCATCTGCCCTACGACGTGGTGGTGGCGAAGGAATTCCGTGCCAACCCGCCGACGCGCACCGTCAACGTGCACGAGGTCGCCGCCGACGAGATGATCCTCGATGTCGGCCCGGCCGCCGTCGAAGCGCTGGCCGATGCGCTCAAGACCTGCCGCACTTTGGTGTGGAACGGCCCGCTCGGTGCCTTCGAGACGCCGCCGTTCGACACCGCCACCGTCAGCCTCGCGCGCACGGCGGCGGCGCTGACTCAGGATGGCAGCCTCGTCTCGGTGGCGGGCGGTGGCGACACCGTCGCGGCGCTCAACCAGGCGGGCGTGGGCGACGACTTCACCTTCGTCTCGACCGCCGGCGGCGCCTTCCTCGAATGGATGGAAGGCAAGGAGCTTCCGGGCGTCGCGGCGCTGTCTCGCTAAGGGATCACGTGACGGCGTTGTCAGCCTTGCCGTGATCGGGCAACCCTATATCGCAGCGCACAAATCCCGAGACAGCGAGGCGAAGATGACCGATCCGATCATGATGGCGCAGATGACGAGCGGCGCGGGTTTCATCGCGGCTTTGGACCAGAGCGGCGGTTCCACGCCGGGCGCGCTCAAGGCCTATGGCGTGCCGGATGATCAGTTCGACGGCGATGACGCCAAGATGTTCGAGCTGATCCACGAGATGCGCGTGCGGATCATCACCGCGCCGAGCTTCAACGGCAAGAAGGTGCTGGGCGCCATCCTGTTCGAGAAGACGATGGACGGGCAGGCGGACGGTCTGCCCGTGCCGACCGCCTTGTGGAAGCGCGGCGTCGTGCCCTTCCTCAAGATGGACAAGGGTCTGGAGGGCGAGGCGAACGGCGTCCAGCTGATGAAGCCGATGCCCGGCCTCGACGATCTGCTCGCTCGCGCGGTGAAGCTCGGCGTGTTCGGCACCAAGATGCGCTCGGTAATCAAGTCCGCCAACCGCGAGGGCATCGCGGCGGTGGTGAAGCAGCAGTTCGAGGTGGCCGAACAGATCATCGGCCACGGCCTGATCCCGATCATCGAGCCGGAAGTCTCGATCAAGGCGCCCGATCGCGAGGCGATCGAGGACATCCTGCTGGATGAGCTGACCAAGGCGCTCGATGCGATGACCGGCGACAAGCAGGTCATGCTCAAGCTCTCGATCCCGGCCAGGGCCGATCTCTACGCGCCGCTGGTCGGCCATCACCGCGTGGTCCGCGTCGTCGCATTGTCGGGCGGCTTTTCGTGCGACGAGGCGTGCGAGCGGCTCAGCCACAATCACGGCATGATCGCCAGCTTCTCCCGCGCGCTGCTAGAGGATCTCCGCCACGGCCAGAGCGACGAGGAATTCGACGCGGTGCTGGGCAAGGCGATCGACCAGATCTACACCGCCTCGGTGGTCAAGGCCTGAGGTGATGCAGAGCCTCCTCCAATCCTCCCCCGCAAGGGGGCAGTGGCACGCGTCAGCGTGACGGAGGGGGCGGACGGTGGGGCGTTTGCGGCGACACCGCCGTCCTCCCCCTCCGACGCCTTCGGCGCCACTGCCCCCTTGCGGGGGAGGATTGTTCAGACCTTCCATTACCATCGCGGCCTGTCGCCGATGCTGGGCGTGCTGCTCGGCCTCGCGGTGTGCGAGGCGATCGTGCTGCACATCGTCGCGATGGCGATCTGGGGCTGGAAGGTCGCGGCGGTGCTGGCGCTGCTCGACCTGTCGCTGATCGTGTGGCTCGTCGCCCTGCTGCGCTCGTTCAGGGCGATGCCGATCACGCTCGACGGGCGGACGCTGAGGATGCGGACCGGCAATCGGATGGCGATCACGCTCGACATCGACGACATCGCCGCCTTCCGGACGAGTTGGGATTCGGCCGCGATCAAACGAAAATCCACGCTGAATCTGGCGTTGATCGCCTGGCCGAACGTCGTCTTCGACCTCGCCGAGCCGCGCAAAGTGAGGCGTCGGCGCATCATATCGACGATTGCGCATCGACTCGACGATCCAGCGGCTTTCCACGCCGCCATCGCCGCACTAGAGCCCCGCCATGGAGATCGAGGAATCTGAACTGAAGCTGGACCCCGGCTTTGCCGATCGCTTCGACAGCGAGGATCGGCGGCCGGACTGCCAGCTGTACCTGATCTCGCCGCCGGCGATCACGCCTGCCTTCGTCGATACGCTGGCGGCGGCGCTGGATGGCGGGCCGGTCGCGGCGTTTCAGCTGCGGCTGAAGGGGATCGACGATCACGCGATCGCGAAGCTTGCCGAGCCGATCCAGAAGCTCTGTGCGGATCGTGACGTGGCCTTCATCGTCAACGATTCGATCGGTCTCGCCAAGCGGCTGGGTGCGGACGGCGTGCATCTCGGGCAGGAGGATGGCGATGCGCGTGAGGCGCGGCAGATCCTCGGTCCGTCGGTGCAGATCGGCGTGACCTGCCACGACAGCCGCCATCTCGCGATGGAAGCGGGCGAGGCGGGGGCCGACTATGTCGCCTTCGGGGCCTTCTACCCGACCACTACGAAGCAGGTGGAGCATCATCCGGATCCCTCGATCCTGAGCTGGTGGACGACCCTGTTCGAGCTGCCCTGCGTCGCGATCGGCGGGATCACGCCGGACAATGCCGCGCCGCTGGTGAAGGCCGGGGCGGATTTTCTCGCCGTATCGGGCGCTGTCTGGAACGCCGAGGGCGGCCCGGCGGCGGCCATCGCCGCGTTCGAGAAAGCGATACGGGGATGATCCAGCGCGTTGCCCGCATCGCCGCTTTGGTGGCCGTCGCGGTCGATGGCGTCGGCGCGTGGCTCGACTGGCAGCAGGACGGGCGGCCGATCTCGTTGCGCTGGGCGGCGCTGGCGACCGCGATCGCGCTGGTGCCGTGCGCGCTGGCCTTCGTCGCGGCGATCGCGAAGCGGTTGCGCCAGCCGGCCGGCAGCCTCGGCGCGATGCGCACGATCGACACGATCCGTCTGCCACTGGTGGTGCCGCGCGGCTATGTCGGCGCGGCGGTGCTGGGCGGGATCGCGACGCTGGCGGCGATGGGCGAGCGGTTCGGTCTCTACATCTTCTTCGCGGGCGTCGCGCTGATCGCGCTGGCGCTTTCGCAGGCCCGCCCGCGCGGGGCCGTCCGGCAGCTGAACCGCGCCTGACGGATATTTGAGCGCCGACAGGGCGTTACTCCTCCGTCACGATGACGAGAGGTGTGCATGTTCAGGGTCCGTACGATCGCTCTTGGAGCCATGGCCGCGATGCTGGCCGCGCCGCTCGCCGCCGCGCCGAAGCCGCCGGCCAAGGCGCCCGCGATGGTTGCGAAGCCCGCCCCGGCCAAGCCCAAGCCCGGCCTCGATCTCAACATCATGAAGACGCAGGTGATCCTCGATCATCTCGGTTTCTCGCCCGGCGTGATCGACGGCAAGGCGGGTGCCGGTCTCAAGCGCGCCATCGCCGGATTCCAGAAGGCGAACGGGGTCGTCGCCACCGGTGAGATCGACCAGCGCACGGGCGCCGCGCTCGACAAGTTCAACGCCACCCAGCCGGTGCGCGAACTGACGTTGACCGACGCGGATCTCGCCGGCCAGTTCGTCGGCCCGATTCCGAAGAAGGAGGACGAGCAGGCCAAGCTGCCCTCGCTCGGTTACTCCAACCCGCTGGAGATGCTGGCCGAACGCTATCACACCACCAACGCGGTGCTGATCGCGCTCAACTCGCCGGATACGCCGGTGGCGCCGGGCGCCAGGATCAAGGTGCCCAACGTGGTGACCGGCGGGCGTGCCTATCCGGCCAATCTGCCCGATGGCTACAAGCAGACGCTCGCCGGGCTGAACGTGGACAGCAGCCAGCCGCAGGCCGATCACATCGTCGTGTCCAAGGGCGACAAGACGCTGTCGGTCTACGACGCGCAGGACAAATTGCTCGCCCAGTTTCCGGTGACGACGGGCAGCAGCCACGATCCACTGCCGATCGGCACGTGGAAGATCCAGGCGTTCGACTACAATCCGAAATTCCACTTCAACCCGAAGCTGTTCTGGGATGCCAAGCCCGGCGAGAAATCGGCGATGCTGCCGCCGGGGCCGAACGGGCCTGTGGGCGTGATCTGGATGGATCTCAACAAGCCGCATTACGGCATCCACGGCACACCCATGCCGGAGAATATCGGCCGCACCGCCAGCCACGGCTGCGTGCGCATGACCAACTGGGACGCCGCGCGGCTTTCGCTGATGGTCAAGGCCGGAACGCCTGCTATCTTCCAGCCATGAGCCGCTTCGGAATCTTCGTCGGGCTGCTGATCCTGCTGGGGATCATCGCCTTCGCATCGGTGGTCCGCGTCACCGGGCCGGGCTGGAGCGGGGCGGGCGGCGGCTCGACCGGGCCGCAGGTTGCGCGGGCGCCGGCGCCCCGCAATGGCGGGCTGGTGATGCCCGTGCAGGGCGTCCAGCCCTCCGCGCTCCGCGACAATTGGGCGGAGCCGCGCGGCGACGGCACGCGCGTCCACCATGCGATCGACATCATGGCGCCGGCCGGCACGCCGGTGCTGGCGGCCGCCGACGGCAGGATCGAGAAGCTGTTCCAGAGCAGTCGCGGCGGCAACACTATCTACGAGCGGTCGGCGGACGGCGGCATCGTCTATTATTACGCCCATCTCGATCATTACGCGCCGATGCTGGTCGAAGGGCAGGCGGTGAAGGCGGGGCAGGAGATCGCGGCGGTCGGATCGACCGGGGATGCCGATCCGGCAGCCCCACACCTTCATTTCGAGATCCACCGCATGGCGCCGGGCGAGGGCTGGTGGCAGGGCGAGGAGATCAATCCCTATCCGGTGCTGGCGGGGAAGTGAGATGACGCTCGACGGAGGATGCTATTGCGGTGACGTGCGCTACCGGATGGAGGGCGATCCGATCTGCGTGAACGGCTGCCATTGCCGCGATTGCCAGACGCTCACCGGCGCCGCCTTCGCGGTGAATGCGATGATCGAGGCGGATCGGGTGACGCTGTCCAAAGGCGAGCCTGTCACCGACGGGTTCGGCACGAAATGCGGCCGGTGCGGCGTGCTGCTCTGGGCGACGCACCCCATGTTCGGCGATCGCATCCTGTTCCTGCGCGTCGGCACGCTCGACGAATCCGAGCGGCTGTCGCCCGACCTCCACGTTTTCGTGCGCTCCAAGCATCCGTGGGTGGTGCTGCCTCAAGGCGTGCCGGCGTTCGAGACGCTGCCGGGCGAGGGCGAGACTTTATTCTCCGCCGAACAGCAGGCGCGTGTCGCGGCTGCTATGCAGGTCTAAGTTTCCCGGCTGACTTGCCCGCGGGCCCGTCCGGCGCTACAGGCCGCGCCTGCTCTTTTCCATCCTACAGAAACCAGGTGTCGCAATGAAGATCAGCGGCGTGGACATCCGTCCCGGCAACATCATCGAATATGAAGGCGGCATCTGGCGCGCCGTGAAGATCCAGCACACGCAGCCGGGCAAGGGCGGCGCGTACATGCAGGTCGAGATGAAGAACCTGCGCGATGGCCGCAAGAACAACGTTCGCTTCCGCTCGGCCGAGACGGTGGAGCGCGTGCGCCTCGACACCAAGGATTTCCAGTTCCTGTTCGCGGACGGCGACATGCTGACCTTCATGGACAAGGAAACCTACGACCAGACCAACCTGCCGCGCGATCTGCTCGGCGACGCGGCCGCCTTCCTGCAGGACGGCATGGACGTGGTGATGGAGCTGTACGACGAGGAGCCGATCAGCGTGCAGCTGCCCGACACCGTCGAGGCGACGATCGTCGAGGCCGACGCGGTGGTGAAGGGGCAGACCGCCTCGTCGTCCTACAAGCCGGCGCTGCTCGACAACGGCGTGCGCGTGATGGTGCCGCCGCATATCGGCTCGGGGACGAAGATCGTCGTCGACGTCTACGAACAGACCTACGTCCGCCGCGCGGATTGATCCTTGTTCCCCTCCCGCCTTGTCGGGAGGGTCGAGGGCGGGAAGGGCATCGATGTGCTCACCCGCCCTTGCTGTTTCCAGCCAGCCCCTCCCGTGCGGAGGGGGGAGAGAAGACCATGGTTGCCCATTCCGGCCTGATCACCGTCATGCAGAAGGCCGCGCGCAAGGCGGCGCCCAAGCTGCGCCGCGATTTCGGCGAGGTCGATGCGCTGCAGGTGTCCCGCAAGGGGCCGGCGGACTTCGTCTCCGCCGCCGACAAGGCCGCCGAGCGCACGATCCTCGACGAGCTGCGCCATGCGCGCCCGGATTGGGGCATCCTCGCGGAAGAGGGCGGTTCGGTGGAGGGCGATCCGTCCAAGCCGCGCTGGATCGTCGATCCGATCGACGGCACCTCCAACTTCCTCCATTCGATCCCGCATTTCGCCATCTCGATCGCGGTCGAGGAACCGCGCCCGTCGGGCAAGAGCGAGCTGGTCGCGGGCCTGGTCTACCAGCCGCTGACCGACGAGAGCTTCTGGGCGGAGAAGGGCCGGGGCGCCTGGCTGCACGATCGCCGCCTGCGTGTCTCGTCGCGCCGCGACGTGTCCGAGGCGCTGCTCGCCACCGGCATGCCGTTCAAGGGCCATGGCGATTTCACCGAGTGGCAGAAGATCTACCACGCCGTCGGTCCCGAGGTCGCGGGTGTGCGTCGCTTCGGCTCGGCCGCGCTGGACCTTGCGTGGGTGGCAGCGGGCCGCTTCGACGGCTTTTGGGAAACCGATCTCAGGCCGTGGGACGTGGCGGCGGGCGAACTGCTCGTGCGTGAGGCCGGCGGCTTCGTCACCGATTTCCGCGGCGGCGACCAGACCCGCGAGCGCAAGCAGTGGCTGGCGGCGAACGACAGCCTCCACCCGCGTTTGCTCAAGCTGGTGGCCGGCGCGCTGCGCTGATCTTCCCTTTTTCGTCATTGCGAGTGTAGCGAAGCAATCCAGTCCGGCACCTGGATCGCCACGGTGCTTCGCACCTCGCGATGACGAGTGAACCTAGCGGAGCGCCTTGCCCATCGCGGCTACGTCGGCAGATCCGCTGCCCGACGTCAGTAGTTCCGGATGCGCCGCGATCGGTGCTTTCCGTTCGGCGATCAGGTTCGATCCGGTGCCCGTTACGAAAGGGTGGTCATCGATCGAGAAGCCCGGCAGGCCGACCGCTTCGCGCAGCAGCGCGCTGTGCGGATAGGCGAGACGGCCTTTCTCCGCGACCGAAACCACGCCGACGACGCCCAGCCGATCCAGCACGCCACGCGCTTCGGCCGGCGAGTGGACGCTGAGCCGATAGCCGCGCCCCATGAAGTCGCTCGCCGACAGCCATTGCGAGGCGCGCGCCGCCCAGATCGCGCGGCGTCCGTCGTCGGCATAGGCCGCCTCCGCGATCACCGCGCCTTCGCCGCCGGCCCTGCCGTCGATCAGCCAGATGCCGGGCTGATGACTCATCGCGCGCGCAATCGCGGGCGCGCCGATGTCAGGCTTTGCCGGTTGATGGGCGACCCCGCCGATTAACGGCACCAGCGCCGCAAGGATCACGATCGTCGGGACGATCGCCCCGATCGGATTGCGCTCGGCCGCCGCGAGCGGACCGATCGCGATCAGCACCACCAGCCACGGGATCGCCGGCAGGACGTAGCGATCCTCCAGCGCCACCGGGATCGCGGCCTGGAACAGCAACGTCGCGAGGATGACGGCGATCGACAGGCGGACAATCGGCCGGAAGAGCGGTTCCTGCCAGCCCGTGACCGCGCCGAACAGCGCGGCGAGCAAGCCGATGGCGCCCAGCGTCTCGTACAGCGCGGCCGCGTCCGTCTTGAGCGACAGCCAGGCATAGGCCGGCCCCGGCGCGTAGTTGAAGCCGCCCGCCGAGATCTTGAACGACACATAATACCACGGCGCCACCACGATCAGCGTCGCCGCCGCCGCGACCCACAGCCGCCAGTCGGCCAGCTGCCGCCACCGCCCCGCCATCAGGATGTCGAATGCCGGGATCAGCACGGCGAGCGCCCCATTGCCCTTGGTCAGCGTCGCGAAGGCGGCCAGCGCGCCGAACAGCAGATAGCGCCACAGGCCCGGTCTCTCGGTCGCGCGGAACCAGGCGATCGCCGCGAGGCCTGCGACCAGTGCGACCGGTTGGTCGATCCGGAAATAGCGCGCCTCGTTGGCGACCAGCGGGAGCAGCAGATAGGCGAACGCCGCGACGATGCCCCAGCGCCGAGCGCCGACCCGATCCAGCGCCCAGACGATCGTCAGCGCGGGCAGACCGGCAATGAACGCCGATAGAATTGCCGCGCCGAACGGGGAGGGGCGGAGCGCCGCGAACAGGGGCGCCAGCAGCGCATACCAGCCCGGCGGCCAGTGGCCGATCGAGAGTTTGGGGAAATGTGCGTAGAAATCCCTCGCGAACGGCATCGGCGAGGGGCACCCGGCGCGCAGCCAGTCGGCGATGAACAGCGTGTTGACGTAGTGCGCCGATTCGTCCGGATCGAGGAAGCTGCGCGAGAGTCCGCCGCTCGCTGCTGACAGCGCTAACGCCGCCAGGCCCAGGGGGAACGCCCACAACAAGGCGGGAGGAAGCGCGCGCAGCCGGTTCATGCGATCGTCCCTAAGGTCGGCGAGTTAAGAAACCCGCGATATTCCGCCTTTTTGCGATTCATTCTCACTGTTCCAACCCCTTGTTTCGCAGGTGCAGCGGGCCTAGACAGCCCCCGTTAATGGGGCCTCCTCGGAGGCCCGTTCCTGCGTTCCGGAGAAAGCCATGGCGTCCGTCGCCGCCCAATATCTCCCGATCCTGCTGTTCCTGGGGGTGGCGCTCCTCCTCTCGACCGCCTTCGTGGTGCTCCCGATGGTCGTGTCGCGCCTCACCGGCAGCTACAAGCCGACCACCGACAAGCTCTCCGAGTATGAGTGCGGCTTCCCGGCGTTCGAGGACAGCCGCGCGCAGTTCGACGTGCGCTTCTACCTCGTTGCGATCCTGTTCATCGTCTTCGATCTCGAAGCGGCCTTCCTCTATCCGTGGGCGGTGTCGCTCAAGGAGATCGGCTGGACCGGCTGGTTCGCGATGATGGGCTTCCTCGCCGAACTGGTGCTCGGCTTTGTCTATGCGTGGAAGAAGGGAGCTCTCGAGTGGGAGTAGAAGTCGCCCGCGATCCGAACGCCCCCTTCGCTCCGGAGCATATGCCGCCGGACCGTGCGTTCTTCGACGATCTTTCCGCCGAGGTGCAGGACAAGGGCTTCCTCGTCACCTCGACCGAGGAACTGTTCCAGTGGGCGCGCACCGGCTCGCTCTGGTGGATGACCTTCGGGCTGGCGTGCTGCGCGGTGGAGATGATCCACGTCAACATGCCGCGCTACGATCTGGAGCGCTTCGGGGCCGCCCCGCGCGCATCGCCGCGCCAGTCGGACGTGATGATCGTCGCCGGCACGCTGTGCAACAAGATGGCGCCCGCGCTCCGCAAGGTCTACGACCAGATGTCGGAGCCGAAATACGTCATCTCGATGGGCAGCTGCGCCAATGGCGGCGGCTATTATCACTACAGCTACAGCGTCGTGCGCGGCTGCGACCGGATCGTGCCGGTGGACATCTACGTCCCCGGTTGTCCGCCGACCGCCGAGGCATTGCTCTATGGTATCATGCAGCTGCAGCGGAAGATCCGCCGCGTCGGCACGGTCGAGCGCTGAGGGATCGCCATGAACTATCCCAAATTCTCGACCAATGACGGCGTGATCGAGGCGGCGAAGGCCGCGCTCGGCGATGCGCTGGTCGATGCGTTCGAGCAGGCCGGCGAGATCCAGCTGCATGTGAAGCGCGAGGCGACCGCCACCGCGCTCGGCATCCTGAAGGACACCAAGGGGCTGGAATATCAGCAGCTCATGGAGATCGCCGGGGTCGACTATCCCGATCGCGGGCAGGATCGCTTCGAGGTGGTCTATTGCCTGCTGTCGCTGACCAGGAACCATCGCCTCCACGTCCATGTGCAGACGGACGAGGCGAAGCCGGTGCCGTCGGCGACGGGCCTGTGGCGCAACGCCGGCTGGCTGGAGCGCGAGGTCTACGACATGATCGGCGTGCTGTTCGACGGCAACCCCGATCTGCGTCGCATCCTCACCGATTACGGCTTCCGCGGCCATCCGCTGCGCAAGGACTTCCCGATGACGGGCTATGTCGAGCTGCGCTATTCGGAAGAGGCGAAGCGCGTGGTGTACGAGCCGGTGCAGCTGGCGCAGGATTTCCGCAGCTTCGACTTCCTCTCCCCGTGGGAAGGCGCGCAATATATGCTGCCGGGTGACGAGAAGGCGCCGCAGGCGCCGGGCGCTCCCTCGCCGGCACCGGCCACGGAGAAGAAATGATGGCCGACCTCCACGAACTGCAGGACGCGCGCGTCGCCGCCGACATGCTCTATACCGGCGAGGACAAGCCCTCGGTCGGCGATGTCGAGATCAAGAACTATACGATCAACTTCGGCCCGCAGCATCCGGCCGCGCACGGCGTGCTGCGCCTGGTGCTGGAGCTGGACGGCGAGATCGTCGAGCGTGTCGATCCGCATGTCGGCCTGCTCCATCGCGGCACCGAAAAGCTGATGGAGGCGCGCACCTACCTCCAGAACGTGCCCTATCTCGATCGGCTGGATTATTGCTCGCCGCTCAACATGGAGCATAGCTACGTTCTGGCGGTCGAGAAGCTGCTGGGGATCGAGGTGCCGCTGCGCGCCCAGTATCTGCGCGTGCTGTTCGCCGAGCTCTCCCGCATCTCCAACCACATGATGAACTTGGGGTCGCACATCATGGATGTCGGCGCGATGACGCCGAACCTGTGGATGTTCGAGGTGCGCGAGGACACCTACGGCTTCTTCGAGCGCGCGTCCGGCGCGCGGATGCACATGGCGTGGTTCCGCCCCGGCGGTGTCCACCAGGACGTGCCGCTGAAGCTGCTGACCGACATCGGCGACTGGCTGGACACCCGGCTCCAGCTGTTCGAGGACGCGATCACCCTTGTGGGCGACAACCGCATCTTCAAGCAGCGTAACGTCGACATCGGCGTGGTCAGCCGTGACGACGCGATCAACTGGGGCTTCTCCGGCCCGATGATCCGCGCCGCCGGCGTGCCGTGGGACATCCGCAAGTCGCAGCCCTACGAAGTCTATGACCGCATGGAGTTCGACGTGCCGGTGGGCACTTCGGGCGACTGCTACGATCGCTTCATGGTGCGCGTGGAGGAGGTCCGCCAGTCCGCGCGGATCATCAAGCAGTGCATCGCGCAGATGCCGGACGGCCCGATCGCCTCGACCGACCGCAAGGTGGCGCCGCCCAAGCGCGGCGAGATGAAGCGCTCGATGGAGGCGCTGATCCACCACTTCAAGCTCTATACCGAGGGCTTCCACGTGCCCGCTGGCGAGGTGTACGTCGCGACAGAAAGCCCCAAGGGCGAGTTCGGCGTCTATCTCGTCTCGGACGGCACCAACAAGCCGTACCGCGTGAAGCTGCGCCCGACGGCGTTCAGCCACCTGCAGGCGATGGATTTCATGATGAAGGGCCACATGCTGGCCGACACCACCGCCATCCTCTCCGCGATCGACGTCGTGTTCGGGGAGTGCGATCGGTGAGGCCTCGCGCAATCGCTTTTGCCACGGCGGTTGGCCTTGCTGCCGGTCTGGCAATCTGGGCGGGTGTCAACGTCGCTGTTGGCCGGTCGTGGAACGCAAATCCGCAAATGGCAGCGGTGATCTTGGTCGTGATGATCGGCGCTTCGATTTACGAAATGTGGCGTCGCTTGAAGGTGCTAAATGGCTGACGCAGTTCACATCCCCGACGAGGCCGAGACCCGCGCGCGCTGGGGCGATTTCGCCTGGACGCCGGAGAACGAGGCCAAGGCGCAGAAAATCCTCGCCCGCTTCCCCAAGGGGCGCGAGCAGTCGGCGTCGCTGGCCTTCCTCGATCTCGCCCAGCGGCAGGTCGGCGCCGACACGCAGACGCAGGGCTGGCTGCCCGTCCCCGTGATCGAATATGTCGCGAAGCAGATCGGCGTGCCGTACATGCGCGTCTACGAGGTCGCGACCTTCTACACGATGTTCAACCTGGCGCCGGTCGGCCGCTATCACGTACAGGTCTGCGGCACGACGCCGTGCATGCTGCGCGGATCGGACGACGTGCTGGCGGCGTGCAAGAACAAGGGCCTCGTTAAGGGCAAGACCACGCCCGACGGCCTGTTCACGCTGACCGAGGTCGAGTGCCTGGGCGCCTGCGCCAACGCGCCGATGGTCCAGATCAACGACGATAATTTCGAAGACCTGACCTACGACAGCACGATCGCCATCCTGGAGGCGTTGGCCGAGGGCAAGAGCCCGAAGCCCGGCCCGCAGATCGATCGCCAGGTCAGCGCGCCGGAGGGCGGGCCGACCAGCCTCGTCGCGATGGTCTCCGAAAATCACGATTACCGGGGTGAGTGGTAATGCTCGCTGACAAGGACCGCATCTTCACCAACGTCTACGGCTTCCAGCCGTGGAATCTGGAGGCCGCCCGCAAGCGCGGCGACTGGGACAATACCAAGAAGCTGCTCGAGATCGCGCCGGATGACATCATCCAGACGATGAAGGACAGCGGCCTGCGCGGCCGTGGCGGCGCCGGCTTCCCGACCGGCATGAAGTGGAGCTTCATGCCCAAGGAGCCGAAGCCCGGCAAACCCAACTTCCTCGTCATCAACGCCGACGAGTCCGAGCCCGGTTCGTGCAAGGACCGCGAGATCATCCGCCACGATCCGCACAAGCTGATCGAGGGCGCGCTGGTCGCCGGCTTCGCGATGCGCGCGCGCGCCGCCTACATCTACATTCGCGGCGAATATATCCGCGAGGCCGAGACGATGTATGCGGCGCTCGACGAGGCGTACGCGGCCGGCCTGATCGGCAAGAATGCCTGCGGTTCGGGCTATGATTTCGACGTGTTCCTGTGCCGCGGCGCCGGCGCCTACATCTGCGGCGAAGAGACCGCGATGCTGGAGAGCCTGGAGGGCAAGAAGGGCCAGCCGCGCCTGAAGCCGCCGTTCCCGGCCGGCGCGGGCCTCTACGGCTGCCCGACCACCGTCAACAATGTCGAGAGCATCGCGGTGGCGCCGACCATCCTGCGGCGCGGCGCGGCCTGGTTCTCCAGCTTCGGCGCGGAGAACAACCGCGGCACCAAGCTCTTCCAGATCAGCGGCCATGTGAACAAGCCGTGCGTGGTGGAAGAGGCGATGAGCATCCCCTTCCGCCAGCTCATCGAGGAGCATTGCGGCGGCATCCGGGGCGGCTGGGACAATCTGCTCGCGGTGATCCCCGGCGGCTCGTCGGTGCCGCTGGTGCCTGCGGCGCAGATCATAGACGCGCCGATGGATTTCGACGGCCTGCGCGCGCTCGGCTCCGGCCTCGGCACGGCGGCGATCATCGTCATGGACAAGTCCACCGACATTGTCCGCGCCATCAGCCGGCTCAGCTACTTCTACAAGCATGAGAGCTGCGGCCAGTGCACGCCGTGCCGCGAGGGCACCGGCTGGATGTGGCGCGTGATGGAGCGCCTGCGCGAAGGCAATGCGGAGGTCGAAGAGATCGACATGCTGCAGGAAGTCACCAAGCAGGTCGAAGGCCACACCATCTGCGCGCTGGGCGACGCGGCGGCCTGGCCGATCCAGGGCCTGATCCGCCACTTTCGCCCCGAGCTGGAGCGTCGCATCGCGGCGAAGAACGGTGGCGCGGCTCCGCTGGCGGTGGCGGCGGAATGAAGTTCGTCTTCCCCATCCTCGCCGGTCCGGCGGCTGTCGCGCTGATCGCGGCGGCGCTGCCGTCCCAGCAGACTCCTTCTTCGAAGCAACCGGCGTCCGCGCCGGCGGGAATGTAAGAATATGCCCAAACTCAAAGTAGACGGGATCGAGGTCGAAGTCCCCGCCGGCGCCACCGTGCTGCAGGCGTGCGAGGCGGCCGGCAAGGAGATCCCGCGCTTCTGCTATCACGAGCGCCTCTCGATCGCCGGCAATTGCCGCATGTGCCTCGTTGAGGTGAAGCCGGGGCCGCCCAAGCCGCAGGCGTCATGCGCGCTGCCCGCCGCCGACAATCAGGAAGTCCGCACCGACAGCGCGATGGTGAAGAAGGCGCGCGAGGGGGTGATGGAGTTCCTGCTCATCAACCACCCGCTCGATTGCCCGATCTGCGATCAGGGCGGCGAATGCGACCTGCAGGACCAGTCGATGGCCTATGGCAAGGGCCATAGCCGCTTCGACGAGAACAAGCGGGCCGTCACCGAGAAATATATGGGTCCGATCGTGAAGACCCAGATGACGCGCTGCATCCAGTGCACGCGCTGCGTCCGCTTCGCCGAGGAAGTGGCGGGCGTCGAGGAGATCGGCGCGATCTATCGCGGCGAGAACATGCAGATCACGTCGTATCTGGAGCACGCCGTCACCAGCGAGCTTTCGGGCAACGTGGTCGATCTCTGCCCGGTCGGCGCGCTCACCTCCAAGCCCTACGCCTTCGAGGCGCGGCCGTGGGAGCTGCACAAGACGCCGGGCATCGACGTGATGGATGCCGTCGGCACCAACGTGCGGCTGGACAGCCGTGGCCGGCAGGTGCTGCGTTCGCTCCCGCGTCTGAACGAGGACGTCAACGAGGAGTGGGCGTCGGACAAGACCCGCCACGCGGTCGATGGCCTGGTGCGCAACCGCATCGACAAGCCTTATGTCCGCGTCGACGGCAAGCTGAAGGCGGCGACCTGGGAAGAGGCGTTCAAGGCGATCGCCAAGGCCGCCGAGGGCCTGACCGGAAACGACGTCGCGGGCCTCGCCGGCGATCTCGCCGAGGTCGAGAGCGTCTATGCGCTGAAGCAGCTTGTCGCGGCCTATGGCTCGACGCTGCATGAGGCGCGTGTCGACGGCGCGCTTTACGAGGTGGCCAACCCGGCCTCGTATCGCTTCAACCCGACCATCTCCGGTGTCGAGAATGCCAAGGCGATCCTGCTGGTCGGCGCCAATCCGCGCTGGGAAGCGCCGCTGGTCAACACCCGCATCCGCAAGGCGATCAAGAAGGGCGCCAAGGTCTATGCCGTCGGCCCCGAGGTCGATCTGACCTACAAGGCCGAGTGGCTGGGCAGCGATCTGTCCGCGCTCAACGATCTGCCCGAAGCGCTCGCCAAGGCCGAGGACGTGATCGTCATCGCCGGCATGGGTGCATGCGCGATCGAGGGCGGCTACGGTGCCGCCCGCCAGACCGCCGCCGCGCTGGGCGCGGGCTTCGGCCTGCTCCACACCGCCGCCGGCCGTGTCGGCGCGCTCGATGTGGGCTTCGCGACCGAGGGCGGTTTCGCTGCCGTCGTGCAGGCCGCGCCGAAGCTGGTATTCCTGCTCGGCGTGGACGAGACCGACCTGTCCGGCTTCAACAACAGCTTCAAGGTCTACATCGGCACGCATGGTGACCGTGGTGCTCACGCGGCGGACGTGATCCTGCCGGGCGCGACCTATGTCGAGAAGCCGGGCACCTGGGTGAACATGGAAGGCCGCGTGCAGCGCGCCGAACGCGCCGTGTTCCCGGTCGGCGACGCCCGCGAGGACTGGACGATCCTGCGCGCGCTCTCCGCCGTGCTGGGCAAGACTTTGCCGTTCGACAGCCTCGCGCAGCTCCGCGCGAAGATCGCCGCCGATCATCCGGGTCTGGCGGAGGAGGGGATCCACCTCGCCGGCGCGCTCGATCCGGCGCCGAAGGGCGGGGACGTGTCCGGCGCGATCGTCTATCCGATCGCGGACTTCTACCTGACCAACCCGATCGCCCGCTCGTCGCCCACCATGCAGCGCTGCTCGGCCGAACTCATCAAGGGCGAGACCTTCGCGGAGGCGGCGGAATGATCTCCTGGTTCACCCCCGCTCTGCCTTACGGCTGGGCCTATTTCATCGCGACGATCATCGACATCCTGGTGATCGCGCTGCCGGTGATGCTCGCCGTGGCGATGATCATCTACGTCGATCGCAAGATCTGGGCGGCGATGGCGCTGCGTCGCGGCCCCAACGTCGTGGGGCCATTCGGCCTGCTCCAGTCCTTCGCGGACGGCGCCAAGGTGTTCCTGCAGGAGACGATCATCCCGGCGGCGGCCAATCGCGGCCTGTTCCTGATCGCACCGATCATCACCTTCACGGTGGCGCTGGTGGCGTGGGCGGTGATCCCGTTCAGCAGCTTCTCGGTCGTGGCCAACATCAATGTCGGCCTGCTCTACATCCTCGCGGTGTCGTCGCTGGGCGTGTACGGCGTGATCCTCGCCGGCTGGGCGTCCAACTCCAAATACCCCTTCTACTCCGCGATCCGCGCCGCCGCGCAGATGGTGAGCTATGAGGTCGCGATCGGCTTCGTGCTGATCTCGGTGGTGATGTGGGCGGGCAGCTTCAACCTGCAGGACATCGTTCTGGCGCAGAAGGGCGAGGTGCTATTCGGCTGGATCAACGCCAACATCTTCAATCCCTTGCTCTTCCCGATGGGCATCGTGTTCCTGATCTCGTCGATGGCCGAGACCAGCCGCACGCCGTTCGATCTCACCGAGGCGGAGAGCGAGCTCGTCGCCGGCTACCAGACCGAATATTCGTCGATGGCCTTCGCGCTCTACTGGCTGGGCGAATATGGCAACGTCATCCTGATGTGCGCGCTGAACGCGACGCTCTTCTGGGGCGGCTGGCTGCCGCCGCTGAACGTCTCGTGGCTGTACGTCATTCCGGGCACGCACATCGGCCTCGGCCTGTTCTGGCTGCTCGCCAAGATGGCCGTCTGCTTCTTCGTCTTCTCCTGGGTGAAGGCGACGCTGCCCCGCTATCGCTACGACCAGCTGATGCGGCTGGGCTGGAACATCTTCCTGCCGCTGTCGCTGCTGTTCGTCTTCCTCGTCTCGGGCTGGCTGATGCTCACCCGCTACCATCCGATCGGAGCCTGACGCCATGAGCCTCGGCTACTACGTCAAGTCCTTCACCCTCTGGGAGATCGTGAAGGGGCACGCCCTCACCTTGAAGTATTTCTTCAAGAAGAAGGCGACCATCAACTACCCGTACGAGAAGAACCCGCTGTCGCCCCGCTTCCGCGGCGAACATGCGCTGCGCCGCTATCCCAATGGCGAGGAGCGCTGCATCGCGTGCAAGCTGTGCGAGGCGGTGTGCCCGGCGCAGGCGATCACCATCGAGGCCGAGCCGCGCGACGACGGCAGCCGCCGCACCACGCGCTACGACATCGACATGACCAAGTGCATCTTCTGCGGCTTCTGCCAGGAAGCCTGCCCGGTCGATGCGATCGTCGAGGGGCCGAACTTCGAATATTCCACCGAAACGCGGGAGGAGCTGATTTACGACAAGGGCAAGCTGCTCGACAACGGCGACCGCTGGGAGCGCGCGATCGCCGCGAACCTTGCCGCCGATGCGCCCTATCGTTAATCGCCCGTTCCGAATCCAGGGGAGCCAGCCGGCACCGTGATCCAGATCATCGCCTTTTACCTGTTCGCCATCATGGTGTGCCTCTCGGGGCTGCTCACCATCACGGCGCGCAATCCGGTGCACTCGGTGCTCTGGCTCATCCTGGCGTTCTTCAACGCCGCCGGCCTCATGCTGCTGCTCGGTGCCGAGTTCATCGCGATGCTGCTCGTCATTGTGTACGTGGGCGCGGTCGCGGTGCTGTTCCTGTTCGTCGTGATGATGCTCGACATCGATTTCAGCGAGCTGCGCGCGGGCTTCGCCAAATATGCGGTGTTCGGCTTCGCGCTGGCCGTGGCGATCGCCGGTGAGATCATCTTCGGCGTCAAGGCGTGGGAAGCCGGCCCGATCCAGACCGCCGGCCGCGCCGCGCCGACGCCGGATCCGGCCGCCGTGCCGAACATCCAGGCGCTCGGCACCCTGCTCTACACCAAGTATCTCTTCATCTTCGAAGGCGCGGGCTTCGTGCTGCTCGTCGCGATGATCGGCGCGATCGTGCTGACCCACCGCAACCGTGGCGGCGTGCGCAAGCAGAACATCGCGTACCAGAACCGCCGCCGTCCGCAGGACGCCACCCGCATGACCAATCCGCCCGTCGGCCAGGGAGTCGAGCTGTGATCGGCCTCCAGCATTATCTCGCCGTCTCGGCGATCCTGTTCGTGATGGGGGTGCTGGGCATCTTCATCAATCGCAAGAACGTCATCATCATCCTGATGGCGATCGAGCTGATCCTCTTGAGCGTGAACATTAATCTGGTGGCCTTCTCGGCCTACCTGCACGATCTGGTCGGCCAGATCTTCGCGATGTTCGTGCTGACCGTCGCGGCGGGCGAGGCGGCCATCGGGCTCGCCATCCTCGTC
This sequence comes from Sphingomonas oryzagri, assembly GCF_029906645.1. Classification (NCBI taxonomy): domain Bacteria; kingdom Pseudomonadati; phylum Pseudomonadota; class Alphaproteobacteria; order Sphingomonadales; family Sphingomonadaceae; genus Sphingomonas; species Sphingomonas oryzagri. Next base: position 1,588,090 of record NZ_JARYGZ010000001.1, on the reverse strand, counting down.
ATCTATTTCCGTGGCCGCGGCACCATCGCGGTCGACGACATCAACCGGATGAAGGGCTGAGCCGCTTACCATGATCCAGCTCCTCGTCTTCCTGCCGTTGCTGTGCTCGGCGATCGCCGGGCTCGGCAACCGGTTCATCGGCAACACCGTCGCCAAGACGGTGACGACCGCCGGCCTGTTCGTGTCGTGCGCGCTCGCCTGGTCGATCTTCATCCCCTTCCTGCAGGGCACCTCGCACGCCTATGTCGCCAACGTCCTGACCTTCATCCATTCGGGTGATCTCAAGGTCGACTGGGCGCTGCGCGTCGACAGCCTGACGGCGGTGATGCTGGTGGTGATCACCAGCGTGTCGGCGCTCGTCCACCTGTATAGCTGGGGCTATATGGCGGAGGACGACAGCCAGCCGCGCTTCTTCGCCTACCTCTCGCTCTTCACCTTCATGATGCTGATGCTGGTGACGGCGAACACGCTGATCCAGATGTTCTTCGGCTGGGAAGGCGTGGGCCTCGCGTCGTACCTGCTGATCGGCTTCTGGTATTACAAGCCGTCGGCCGGCGCCGCCGCGATCAAGGCCTTCGTGGTCAACCGCGTGGGCGATTTCGGCTTCTCGCTCGGCATCTTCGGCACCTTCCTGGTGTTCGGCACCGTGCAGATCCCCGAGATCCTCGCCGCCGCGCCGCACATGGCGGGATCGACGATCAGCTTCCTCGGCTACCGCGTCGACACGATGACCCTGCTCTGCCTGCTGCTGTTCATCGGCGCGATGGGCAAGTCGGCGCAGCTCGGCCTGCACACCTGGCTGCCGGACGCGATGGAAGGCCCGACCCCGGTCTCCGCGCTGATCCACGCCGCGACGATGGTGACGGCGGGCGTGTTCATGGTCTGCCGCCTCTCGCCGATGTTCGAGACGAGCCACACCGCGATGACGGTGGTGACGGTGATCGGCGCCTGCACCTGCTTCTTCGCCGCGACGATCGGCACGACGCAGACCGACATCAAGCGCGTGATCGCCTATTCGACCTGCTCGCAGCTCGGCTACATGTTCTTCGCCGCCGGCGTCGGCGCGTTCGGCGCGGCGATGTTCCACCTGTTCACGCACGCCTTCTTCAAGGCCCTGCTGTTCCTCTCGGCGGGCTCGGTGATCCATGCGATGCATCACGAGCAGGACATGCGTTACTATGGCGGCCTGCGTAAGCACATCCCGCTCACCTTCTGGGTGATGGTGGCCGGCACGCTGGCGATCACCGGCGTCGGGCTGGAGGGCGTGTTCGGTTTCGCGGGCTTCTATTCGAAGGACGCGATCATTTCCTCGGCGCTCGCATCGGGCACGCAGGTGGGCGGCTTCGCCTGGTTCATGGGCGTGTTCGCCGCGCTGCTGACCAGCTTCTACTCGTGGCGCCTGATCTTCCTGACCTTCTTCGGCAAGCCGCGCTGGGCCGCCTCCGAGCATATCCAGCACGCCGCGCACGATCATGGCCACGCTCACGGCCATGACGACCATGCGCACGATGCCCATGCCGATCATGCCGTCGCCCATGCGGCGCACGACGATCACGGCCACGACGCGCACCATGCCGAGCCGGATGCCGAGGATGCCGGCCACGAGCCGAAGCCCGACATGCGCGGCTTCGCCGAGGTCGAGCACGGCACGCTGGACTATCATCCGCACGAAAGTCCGTGGGTGATGACGGTGCCGCTGCTGGTGCTGAGCCTCGGCGCGGTGTTCGCGGGCTGGGCCTTCGCGCCCACCTTCCTCAATGGCACGTTCTGGCAGGGCGCCGTCGCCTATTCGCCCGAACTGCACGAGGCGTCCGAGCATCTCGGCGCGTGGGCGCTGGCTCCGACGATCGTGATGCTGATCGGCTTCGCGATCGCCTGGTTCGCCTACATCAAGGACACGTCGATCCCCGGCCGCTTCGCCGCGACCTTCCGTGGGCTCTACGTCTTCCTCCTCAAGAAGTGGTATTTCGACGAGCTGTACGACCTGATCTTCGTGCGGCCCGCCTTCGCCATCGGCCGGTTTCTCTGGCACAAGGGCGACGAGGGCACGATCGACCGCTTCGGGCCGGACGGCATCGCCAAGCTGGCGGTCGTCGGCAACCGCATCACCGCTCGCGTTCAGTCGGGCTATGTTTACACCTATGCATTGGTCATGCTCCTTGGGCTGGCCGGTGTCGCGACCTGGGCGATGACTCGATGAGCCGCGTAACGACGATGAGGGCTGGCGCGTGAGCGGCTTCCCGATCCTCTCCATCATGCTGGCGGTGCCGTTCCTCGGCGCGCTGTGGTGCCTGTTCGCGCCCGGATCGGCCGAGAGCCGCGACCAGAATGCCCGAGTCACCGCGCTCGCCGCGACGCTGATCGACTTCGCGCTCGGCATCGTGCTGTGGGTGAACTACGTCCCCGGCGGCCCGCGCTGGCAGTTCGTCGAGAACAGCCCGCTGTTCGGCAAGTTCAGCTGGGCGCTCGGCATCGACGGCATTGCGATGTTGCTGATCGTGCTCAGCGTCTTCCTGATGCCGATCTGTATCCTGGCCTCGTGGAAATCGATCACCAAGCGCGTGCCGCTCTACATGGCGACCTTCCTCGTCACCGAGATCATGATGCTCGGCGTGTTCATGGCGCAGGATCTCTACCTGTTCTACGTCTTCTTCGAAGGCGGCCTGATCCCGATGTACATGACGATCGGTATCTGGGGCGGGGCGCGGCGCATCTACGCGTCGTACAAGTTCTTCCTCTACACGCTGCTCGGCTCGGTGCTGATGCTGATCGCTATGCTCTACATGACGCAGCATGCCGGCACGACCAGCATCCCCAAGCTGATGGAATACAACTTCGCGTCGCAGGCGCAGACCTGGCTCTGGCTCTGCTTCTTCGCCTCGTTCGCGGTGAAGATGCCGATGTGGCCGGTCCACACCTGGCTTCCGGACGCGCACGTCGAGGCGCCGACCGCCGGTTCGGTGATCCTGGCGGGCGTGCTGCTGAAGCTCGCGGGCTACGGCTTCATCCGCTTCTCGCTGCCGATGTTTCCGGAGGCGTCCGCCCACTGGATGTGGCTGGTCTTCGCGCTCAGCATGATCGCGACCGTCTACACGGCGCTCGTCGCGCTGGTGCAGAAGGACATGAAGAAGCTGATCGCCTATTCGTCGGTCGCCCACATGGCGCTCGTCACCTTCGGCCTCTTCGCCTTCAACCAGCAGGGCATTGAGGGCGGCTTCATGGTGATGCTGGGCCACGGCCTCGTTTCCGGCGCGCTCTTCCTGTGCGTCGGCGTGGTCTATGACCGCCTGCACACCCGCGAGATCAGCCGCTACGGCGGCATCGCCGACAACATGCCGGCCTACGCCACCTTCTTCCTGTTCTTCACCATGGCGTCGGTGGGCCTGCCCGGCCTCTCCAACTTCCCCGGTGAGTTCCTGTCGATGATGGGCACCTACGAGCAGTCGAGCTGGGCGGCGTTCATCGCGGTGACGGGCATCATCACCGGCGCGGCCTACATGCTCTACCTCTATCGCCGCATCTGCTTCGGCCCCCGCAAGAATGCCGACGCCGCCGCAATGCCGGATCTGGAGCCGCGCGAGTGGCTGACGCTGGCGCCGATCGCGCTCGCGGTACTGTGGATGGGCGTCTATCCGGAGAGCTTCCTGAAGCCGATCCGCGGCGACGTCGTCCTGCTGCTGGAGCGTCTCCACCCGACCGCGCCGGCGAGCGACGCCGCGCTGACCGTACCCCACGTTAAAGCCCAGACTGGGCCGGCCGCCGCCGCCGCCGCCGGAGAGCATTGAGACCATGGATACCGTTTCGTCCTTCGCGCTCTCGCTCCCCGAGGAGATCCTCGGCCTCGGATCGATCGTGCTGATGCTGGTCGCCGCTTGGGCGGGGGACCGCAGCGCGCGCGCCATCGGTTATGTCAGCGTGCTGCTGCTTGCCGCCGCGGCGGTGAGCCTGATCGGCGCGCCGACCTCCGGCGCGCTCGGCTATGATGGCGCCTTCCATGCCGATGCCTTCGCCGGTTTCGCCAAACTGCTGATCTACGTCTCGGCCGCCGTCGCGATCCTGATCGCGCCGGGCTTCTTCGAGACCGACAGCGAGCCGCTGCGCGCCGAATATAGCGTGCTGATCCTGCTCGCCGCCGTCGGCATGGGCATGATGGTGTCGGCCGCCGACCTGCTGACGCTCTATGTCGGGCTCGAGCTGAACAGCCTGTCGTCCTACGTGCTGGCGAGCTTCCTGCGCCGCGACGGCCGCTCGGCCGAGGCGGGCCTCAAGTATTTCGTGCTGGGCGCGCTGGCCTCGGGCATCCTGCTCTACGGCATCTCGCTGCTCTACGGATTCTCGGGCGGCACCGGCTTCGCCACCGTCGCGAACGCCTTCCACGGCACGGCGGCGGGCGATCCGTCCTATTATGGCCTGCTGTTCGGTCTGGTCTTCGTGCTTGCCGGCCTCGCCTTCAAGATCTCGGCCGTGCCGTTCCACATGTGGACGCCGGACGTGTACGAAGGCGCGCCGACCCCGGTGACGGCCTTCTTCGCCTCGGCCCCCAAGGTCGCGGCGATGGCGCTGACTACCCGCGTCGCCATCTCGGCGATGGGGCCGGCGACGCACGACTGGCAGCAGATCGTGATCTTCTGCGCGCTGGCGTCGACCATCTTCGGCGGCGTCGCGGCGATCGGCCAGACCAACATCAAGCGCCTGCTGGCCTATTCGTCGATCAACAATGTCGGCTTCATCCTGTTCGGCCTCGTGCCGGGCACTGCGGAGGGCGCCGCATCGGTTCTCTTCTACCTGACGATCTACGTCGCGATGACGCTCGGCTCGCTGATCTGCGTGCTGCAGATGCGGACCAAGGAAGGCTTGCCGACCGAGCAGATTGCCTCGCTCGCGGGCCTGTCGCGCACGCGGCCGGGTCTGGCGGCGGCGTTCGCGATCTTCATGTTCAGCCTCGCCGGCATCCCGCCGCTGTTCGGCTTCTGGGGGAAGTGGGAGGTGTTCTCCGCTCTCGTCGCCGCCGGTTTCTGGCCGCTCGCGCTGATCGGCATCGCCACGTCGGTGATCGGTGCCTTCTATTACCTGAAGATCATCAAGACGATCTACTTCGACGAACCTGCGGTGGAGCTGGCGCCGAGCCGTTCGACCACCGAGGCGGTACTGATCGCGATCGCGGCTTTGTTCGTGTCGCCGCTCGGCTACCTGCTGATCCCGTTCATCGAGACGGGCACGATGGCGGCGGCGAAGTCGCTGTTCTGATTCGCTGCATTTCCACCGTTCGGGCTGAGCGAAGTCGAAGGACGGGCTGCGAGCGCACCGCTTGTGGCCCGCACTTCGGCTTCGCGCAGTGCGGACGGATGAGATAGGGGCGGGGCATGGACATCCGCACCATCCGCGACACGCTCTCGACCAATGACGAGGTGCTGGCGCTCGCGCAGGCGGGCGCGCCGGAGGGCGTGTGGGTCCGCGCCGAGCAGCAGCGCGGCGGGCGCGGGCGGCAGGGCAGGGCCTGGGTGTCACCGCCCGGCAACCTCTATGCGAGCGTTCTGGTCCGCCTCCAGCCGCACGATCCGCCGGCGCCGAGCCTCGCGCTGGTCGCGGCGGTAGCGGTCACCGAGACGGCCGAGGCCTTCGGTGCCGCCCCGCAGATCAAGTGGCCCAACGACCTGCTGGTCGATGGCGCCAAGCTCTCCGGCATCCTGCTCGAGCGCGCGGGCGATGCGGTGGTGGTCGGCATCGGCGTCAACCTCGCGCATCATCCCGAGGATATCGACCGCCCGGCGACCAGTCTGGCGACGATCCTGGGCCACGCGCCCGAGCCGGACGCCTTCGTCGGCGCACTCGCCGAAAGTTTCGCCCGCTGGCTCTATCGCTGGCGCGCCGAGGGCCTTGCTCCGGTCCGCTCTCGCTGGCTGGAGAAGGCCCACCCGATCGGGACCGCGCTCAGCGCGCGCCTGCCCGACGGCGCCAGCCTCGACGGCCTGTTCGACGGCCTCGACGCCATGGGCGCGCTCCGACTGCGCTTGGCGGATGGCGAAGTGCATGTCATTCACGCCGCCGACGTCTTCCTGATCCGGGATTGAGCCGATGCTGCTTGCGATCGACGCGGGGAATACCAATGTTGTCTTCGCGCTGGTCGAGGGCATGGAGATCAAGACCCGCTGGCGCATTGCCACCGATCCGCGCCGCACGGCCGACGAATATATGGTCTGGCTCAACCAGTTGATCGAGCTGGAGGGCTATCACCGCACCCAGGTGTCGGCGGTGATCATCTGCACGGTGGTGCCGCGCGCGCTCCATAATCTGGAGGTGCTGGCGGACAAATATTTCGAGGTGACCCCGCTGATCGCCGGCCGCGCGCCGGTGGAATGGGGCATCCCGATCGACCTCGATGAGCCGGCGGCGGTGGGCGCGGACCGCGTCGTCAACGCCATCGCCGCGCACGCCATCCATGGCGGCGACCTGATCGTGATCGATTTCGGCACCGCGACCACGTTCGACATCGTCGACTATACCGGTGCCTACAAGGGCGGCGTGATCGCGCCGGGCATCAACCTGTCGCTCGACGCCTTGTTCGCCGCCGCCGCCCGCCTGCCGCGCATCGCCATCCAGATCCCCGAAAAGGACACTGTCATCGGCCGCAATACGCAGGATGCGATGCTGAGCGGCGTCTATTGGGGCTATATCGGCATGATCGAGGGCCTTGTCGCCCGCATCAAGGCCGAGATCGGCCGGCCGGCCAAGGTTATTTCCACGGGCGGCCTTGCAACCCTGTTCGACGAGCATAGTTCGGTGTTCGACACGGTCGAACCCGACCTCACCATTACCGGCCTCGCGATGATGTACCGCCGCCAGGCCGAGACCCAACAAGGATAAGAATTTGACCAAACCCGGAGACGAACTCCTGTTCCTGGCCCTCGGCGGCTCGGGGGAGATCGGCATGAACGTCAACCTGTACGGCTGCCGCGGCAAGTGGATCATGGCCGATCTCGGCGTGAGCTTCGCCGACGCCAACTATCCCGGCATCGACGTGGTGCTGCCCGACCTCGATTTCATCGAGAAGCGGCAGAAGGATCTGCTCGGCCTCGTCATCACGCACGGCCATGAGGATCATATCGGCGCCATCCCCTATCTGGCGCTGGACCTCGGCGTGCCGATCTACGCCACCGCCTTCACCGCCGGCCTGATCCGCGAGAAGCTGTCCGAAGAGGGGCTGGCCGATCGCGTGAAGGTGAAGATCGTCAAGGTCGGCGAGAAGGTGAAGCTCGGCGATTTCAGCGTCGAGTGGGTGCCGCTGGCGCACTCCATCCCCGAGATGAACGCGCTGCTGATCGAGACGCCGTTCGGCAAGGTCTTCCACACCGGTGACTGGAAGCTGGATGACCAGCCGGTGATCGGCGAGCCGGCCAGCGCCGAGGCGCTCAAGAAGATCGGCGACGACGGCCTGCTGGCGCTGCTCGGCGACAGCACCAACGTGTTCAACGACCAGCCCTCCGGCTCGGAATCGAGCGTGAAGGCCGATCTGGAGCGCTTCGTCGGCGCGGCGGACAGGCGCGTGCTGATCACCACCTTCGCCTCCAACGCCGCGCGCCTGCAGACGCTGGGGCAGGTGGCGGTGGCGACCGGGCGGCAGGTCTGCGTCGCGGGCCGCTCGCTCGATCGCATCATCCGCATCGCCAAGGCGGCGGGCTACCTGCTCGATTTCCCTCCGACCGTCGATTTCGACGCGGCGATGCGGCTCCCGCCCAAGGATCTGATGATCATCGCCACCGGTGGACAGGGCGAGGCGCGCGCAGCACTCAGCCGCATCGCGCATGACAGTCACAAGCTGAAGCTCTCCGAAGGCGACACGGTGCTGTTCTCGTCCAAGCAGATCCCCGGCAACGAGGAGGCGATCGGCATCGTCCAGAACGCGCTCGCCGCGCGCAACATCCGCATGGTGACCGAGCGGCAGGCACATATCCACGTCTCGGGCCATCCGGGGCGGCCGGAGATCGAGAAGCTGTACGGCTGGCTCAAGCCTGAGATCGTGATCCCGGTGCATGGCGAGCGCCGCCACATGGCCGAACATGCCCGATTCGCTGCCTCGCTCGGCGTGCCGCGTACTCTGGTGCAGCAGAATGGCGACATGGTGCGGCTCGCGCCCGAAGGCCCCAAGATCGTCTCGCGCGAGCGTTCCGGGCGGCTGGTGCTCGACGGCGACGTGATCCTCGCCGCCGACGGCCAGACGATGAACGATCGCCGCAAGATCGCCGCCAACGGCCTGATCTCGGTGGCGGTCGCGCTCGAAAAGGGCAATCGCGCGAAGGGCCGCCCGCAGGTGGCGCTGCAGGGCATCCCCGTCGAGGAGGATCGCGAGGATTTCGTCGAGGAGGTCGCCGAGGCGGTGCTCGACGCGCTGGAAGGCGCGCCGCGCGACGAGGCCAAGCTGCGCGAGACGGTGCGCCTCGCGGTGCGTCGCCGGGCGACCCAGTGGACGGGCAAGAAGCCGGTGGTCGACGTGATGCTGCTGCGGGTGTGACGTGATGCCCTCTCCCGCAGAGGTGGGGGAGGGCTTAAGGATAGGCTATGCGCTGGTTCTCGCTCCTCGCGATCTTCTTCCTGTTCTGGTTCATATCGCTGTTCGTGGTGCTGCCGTTCAGCGCCAATCCGCCGGAAGAGGTTGGCGAAAAAGCGGAGATCGGCCACGCCGAGAGCGCACCGCACGTTTTTCGTCCGTGGCAGATCGTGATCCGCACGACGATCGCGGCGCTGGTGCTGACGGCCAGCTTCTACGGTATCTATCGAACGGGCGTACTCAACGTCGACATTCCGGACGGCGCAGTCAGCCGGATCCCGTAAGCCACCTCGTCATTGCGAGGAGCGTAGCGACGCGGCAATCCATGAACTTCGCGTTCGGGGCTATGGATTGCTTTGCTACGCTCGCAATGACGACGTAGGCGTCAGGCCCGCAGCCGCTCGATCGCCTGCGCCAGCGCGACGTACAGCTTGCCCATGTCGGACGAGAGCAGGATCACCGCCAGCGTCGATCCGTCGCGGGTCGAGAGGATCGGGCGCAGCAGCGTCTCGAAATCGTGGACGTAGCGGTTCACCTGTTCGCGGAAATCCGGCTCTTCCTCGTAATGGCGGGCGATCTCGCGCGCTTCGCCATTGTCGATCAGGCGCACCGCGCGGCGCGTGAACACGCCGCGATCGCCCTTGAGGTAGGAGGCCCACGAGCTGTCGCTGGTCTCGTTGGACAGCAGCTTGGTGACGTCGATCGAGGTCGAGTTGAGCGAGTCGATCAGCAGCGCGACGCGACGCGAGAAATTGTCGCGATCGTAGGTCTCGACCGATTCCTTGCCCTCCGCGATCGCCTGATCGACCGAGGCACTGGTCTCGGCGATGCGCGAGAGCTGCTCCTCCAGCCGGGCGGCGGCGGCCTGCGTCGCCTCGATCGCGGTCTGCGATACGGTGCGGACGCGCTCGATCTGGCTTTCGACCTGACCCTCGACCGCTTTCTCCAGCGCCTCGCGGCCGGCGTCGCCGAGCGCCTCGGCGCTGCGCGGGATGATCGTGCCCAGCGCCTCGCGGGCGCGCTCGGCGGCCTGCGTGGCCGTCTCGCGCACACGGATCAGCGCATCGACCAGCTGCGGCGAGGTCGAGTCGGCGAGCTTGGCCGATTCGGCATCGACCTCGCGGATCGCCTCGCCCAGCGAGATGGTGCCCTCGCGCGCGGCGGAGAGGCGGCTGTCGATCGCATCGGCGAGGCCGTCGATCGCGGTGCGGCGCTCTTCCAGCGCGGTGCGCGCGGCATCGAGCGCGTCGGAGGCTTCCTTCGCAACCGTGTTGAGCTTCTCGGCCTCCGGGCCGGCGCCGGCGATCAGCTCGCGGCTGCGCGCGGCCTGCGCTTCCAGTTCGGAGAGCGCTGCGGGGAGCGATTCGCCGAGTTCGGCGAGGCAGGCGTTGATCGCGCCGCGCAGCGTCTCGGCGCGGTTGATGAAGGTGGTCGCCGCCGTGCCGCCGTCGTTGAGCGAGGCCATCACCCGCTCGACATGGCCGCCCAGCGTGCCCAGCGCAGCGCCCAGCTTCTCGGTGCGGGCGCGGCCGGTCTCGTCCAGCTCGGTGAAGCGCGCCTCGACATTGGCGAGGCCGCGCTGCAGCCGCTCGATCATCTGGCTGCCGAGGCCGTCCTGACGCTCCAGCGCGTCGGCGGCCTGCCGGGCGGCCGCCTCGGACGAGGCCTGCGCGCGGTCGATCATCGTGCCGATCGCCTCGCCCTGCGCGATGATGCCCTGGCGCGTGCGCTCGACCGCCTCGGTCGCACGCTCCAGCACGCCGTCGACCGACGAGGTCATGCGCTGCGACACGTCCTCGATCGCGCGCGCGGCGATCTCGCTGGCGCCGCCGATGTGGGAGAGCTGGCCGGAGAGGCGGTTGGCGGCGCCCGCAGCACCTTCCTCGGCCTCGCGGGCGCGCGCCGAAAGCCCGGCGAGCACCGCGTCCAGCGCGGCGGCCTGTTCGTGCGCGCCGACGCCGGTCGAACGGATCGTCTCGGCGAGCAGGCGGGTCTGCTCCTCGGCTTTGGGCAGATCGGCGAGCAGCACGCCCATGTCGACCCGCGCGGTGCCGGCGGCGGCGTCGAGATCCTTGGTGCGGCGGCCGAGTTCGGCGATCTCGCGGGCGATATCGTCGGTCGCCTCGCGCAGCTTCAGCGCGGTCTGGTCGGCGAGCAGCAGCAGCTTGTCGGCCTGATCGGCCACCGCGACGCGATCCTCGGCCAGACGGCGCGAGGCGAGGCCGAGAACGGCGTCGAGCGCCAGGCTCTCCATGCGCACGTTACGCGCCACGTCGGCGAAGCGCTGCGCCTCGCGCGCGGAATTGCGCTGCCAGAGGATCAGCACCGCGACGATCAGCGCCAGTGGCCCGCAGGCCATGCTGACGCCCTTGATCGCATCGACTGGATCGAGCGTGCGCTCGCCGAACGCGGTCATGGCCATGCCGACCATCGCGGCGATCCACACGAAGGCGGCGAGGCCCAGCACGCCGAGCAGCAGCTTCTCGCCCGTGGAGGCCGGCGGCGGCGCCAGCGGCGCGTCGTCGAGGTCGGTCAAGGCGATCCCCAGCTGCGGTTGGGGCGCCTGCGGCTCGACCGCGCGCACCGTTCCCTGATCATCGTTCTGCGACAGCGGCGATCCCGCCCAATATGCCCCCTGGTTCATGACCGCGATCTTACACCGGCTGGCCCGGAACGGAAGCGGGCTGCGGGCCGAACCGTGCCCCGACGCGATGAATGGAGCGCGGGGGCGGAACGGCTGGCGTCCGGGCGCGGCCCAAGCTATCCGGCATGGATGAGGGATTGGGATACGACATGGCGCTTGCGGCACTGATCGCGGCGGTGCGCGACGCCGAGGACGGCAGCGGGCTGGTCGGCACGCTGCCGGTCGCCGGCCGCACGCTGATCGAGCGGCAGGCGCGGCTGGCGGCGCGGGCCGGGGCCGAGCATGTCGTGCTGCTGGTCGAGCGGCTGCCGGCGGGCCTGACCGGCGCGATCGACCGGCTGCGGCGCGACGGCATCGCGATCGATGTCGCGCGCAGTGCCGGCGACGCGGCGGATCGCTTCCATCCCGACGAACGCGTGCTGATCTTCGCCGATGGTGCGGTAGCCGGTGGCGGCGCGATCGGTCGTCTGGTGACCGGAACCGCGCCGGCACTGCTGACGATGGGCGAGGGCGCGCCGCCGGGGCCGTTCGAGCGGATCGACGCGGCGACGCGCTGGGCCGGCCTCGCGCTCGTTTCCGGCGACATGCTGCGCAAGACGGTGGCGATGCTGGGCGACTGGGATCTGCACTCGACGTTGCTGCGTCGCGCGGTGGGGGCGTCTGCCCGTCGGGTGGACGTGGCGGACGGCGCGGGTCTGGCCGAGGCTTTCCCCGCGATGCTGGTTCGCTCGAAAGCCGGCGCGCGCGCCGCGACCGAGGCGAGCTTCGCGATCGATCGGTCGGGCGAGGGCTGGCCGTCGCGGCTGATCTATGGGCCGGCGGCGCGGCTGCTGGTCGCGCTGGTGCTCGATCGGAATCTCGAATCGCGCTGGCTGCGCTGGGGCGGCATCGGTGCCGCGCTGCTGGCTGTCCCGGCGATGCTGAAGGGGTGGTTGCTCGCCGGGCTGGTGCTGCTGGTCGCCGGCGCGCTGCTCGATGCGACGGGGCGGCTGCTCGCGGCGCTCCGGCTTTCGCCCGCTGCCCCCGACGACAGGCTCGCGCTGGGCCGTGCGGGTGCGATGGCGCTTGGCCTGCTGGGTTTCGCCTGGCATCGGATGAACGGCAGCGCCACGCCGCTCGTCGTCGGTATCGCGACCATCGCGGTGATGATCGCCATGGCACGGGAACGCTGGGCGCTGCGGCGGATCGGCGGGCTGTCGGCGCCCTTGTGGGTGGCGGATGCGGATGCGCTCGCCTTGCTCTTCCTGCCCTTCGCGCTGGTGCAGCAGACGCTGCCGGGGCTGATCGCGCTGGGTCTCTACGCGGCGGCTTCCTTCGCCATCGTCCAGCACAGGCTGGTGGGGGCGGCGCGCGCGATCGGCTGAGGCGTCTTGCCTTTGGTCGCGAAATTTCCGAGATCGTTTCGGCCCAGATTGAGGATGATCCGATGCGCCGGTCCGTGTTCGCGTTGCTTGCCCTGACGATGCCGCTGCTGTCCGCCTGCCAGAGCCCGCCGTCGACCAATTACACCTCCGCCGACGCGAACGAGGATGCGGCGCTCAACGCGATACGCGACGAGGATAATGAGGCGGCCGGCGAGGGCGTTGCCGTGTCGGGCCTCATTCCGGACGAAAACGGCCAGCTTCCCATGGCCAATGTGCAATAGCCGTTGAGCGGGACGGGGTGGCGGTCCATGCTTAGTCAGGTGTTAACGACGTCCCGCTAGGGGTGTTGCCATGAGCGTGCCGCAACCATCGTCCCCGTTCGCGCCATCGGGCGCTTCGCCGTCCGGCCCCCTGCCGTCCGGCGAGGCGTTGCTGTCCGCCGCCCATGGGGCTGAGGCGCTGCTCGGCGATCGCGTCGCCGCCGCCGGGATCGAGCTGGCCCGCCCGCCGTCCTTCGGTATCGACGACGAGATGCGCGCGCGCTCCGGACAACTGATCCGCGCGACCATCGATGCCACCGAACTGGCCTTGCGCACCGCCGAGCCGATGCTGAACGACGGCCCGACCGGCGAACTGGGCGAGCGCTTCATCGCCGCCGGACTGCTCTCCCGATCGGGCATCGCCGCCGCCGCGCTGCTGCGCGCGGAGGAGCATCGCCTCGCCGCCGCGCTGGTGCGCGGGGCGGGCGAGATCGAGGGGCCGGGCGCGCAGCGGCTCGATCCGATCGGCGGCGAATTCGCGGCCGAGAGCTTCGCCGTGCGCGCCGCCGAGGCCGCGCGGATCGAGCGCACCGGCGATCCGCTTCTGCCGCTCCACGACGTTCCTGCCGAGGATCGCCACGCCTTGTTCTGGCAGGTCGCCGCCTGCCTCGCGGATCGCGCTCTGGCGCAGGGCGGCGAGGAAGCCGTCGTCCACCGCGCCGCCGGTGCCGCCGTCTCGCGCGCGCTCGCCGCGATCGACGATGGAGAGGGGATCGCGCCCGCCGCGATGCGCCTTGCCCACCGCGTCGATGGCGCGCGCCAGCTCGATGACGCACTGCTCGCCGGTACGCTGGCCGCCGGGCGCGTCGCCAGTCTGGCCGGGATGCTCGCGGTGCGTGTCGGCATCCCGTTCGACGATGCCCGCGCGATGCTGACCGACGCTGCCCGCTTCGCCGTGCTGCTGCGCGCCTGCGAGGTGGAGCGCGGCATCGCCGCCGCAATGGTGCTCGCCCTCGCGCTGGCGCTCGATCGCGGTTTCGGGGCCGATCCCGCCGATCACGCCGCGACCCTGGTCGAAGGCTATAATGCGCTGACCGTCGAGCGCGCCCGCGCCGAGGTGCGCCGCGCCCGCCTCGAACCGCATTATCGCGATGCGCTCGCCGCGTTGACGGGCCGTTGATGCAGGGGCTGGAGCACAATCCGGTCCATGGCCGTGTCGATGGCGACGGCCGGCTGATCGCCGCCGATCCGGCGCTCGCCGATCTGCAGTCGCGGGCCGGCGGAGAGCCGGGCGGGCCGCTGGCCGTGCCGCAACTCGCAGCACTCGCCCGCCTCGCGCGGCGCCTCTCCATCCCCGTCTCGCGTGCCGTGCTGGCGGCGGATGGCGACGACGATCTCGATCTGTGGGTGCGCGCCAAGCCCGATGGGCTGATGGTCGATCTAGTGATCGCGGGCTGGACGCCGCGCGCCGCCGGCCTCGCCAGCCCATCCGCGCCGCACAACGATCGCGACGCCGATTTCCTGCGTGCCGAGGCCGACTGGACCTGGGAGACCGATGCGGCGCTGCGCCTCTCCTCGCTGTCGGCCGCCGGCATGGCGGCGCTGTCCGGCGCCAGCTCCAGCCCGGTGCTGGGCGATGCGCTGACCCGGCTGTTCGTGCTGGAGGAAAGCACGGAGGCCGGGCCGCCCCTGCTGGAGGCGCTCGCCAACCAGAAGGGGTTCGCCGACCAGTTCGTGACGCTGCGCGGATCGACCCGCCGCTACCGCCTGGCCGGCGTGCCGATCTACGGATCGGGCGGCACGCTCACCGGCTTTCGCGGCGGCGGCTTCGCCATTCCCGATCCCGAGCCGGCACCTGTGGTGCCGCAGCCGGCCAACGACGCGCGCAGCGCCTTCGCGCGGCGGCTGGAGACGGCGCTCCGCACGCCCATCCACCGCATCGTCGCGACCGCCGAGCAAATTCGCGAGCAGGACGAAGGCCCGGTCCGTGCCGATTATAACGGCTATGCCGGCGATATCGCCAACGCCGGGCGCCACCTGCTCGGCCTGATCGACGACCTCGTCGACCTGGAGGCGGTGGAGCGCGCCGACATCGAGGTGGAGCATGAGCCGCTCGACATGGCGGATCTCGCGCGCCGCGCCGCCGGCCTGCTCTCGGTACGCGCCGACGACAAGGACATGCGGATCGAGCAGCCCGACATCGCGGAGGCGCTGCACGCGACCGGCGATTTCAAGCGCGCGTTGCAGGTTCTGGTCAACCTGATCGGCAATGCGGTGCGCTATGGCCCCGCAGGCTCCACCATCCGCGTCTCGACCGAGCCGCGCGCCGGCATGGTGGCGATCATCGTCGCCGATCAGGGGCAGGGGATCGCGGCTGAAAACCGAGAGCTGGTCTTCGCCAAGTTCGAGCGGCTGGGTGCGCGCGAGCCTGGCTCCGGCCTCGGCCTCTACATCTCCCGCCGCCTCGCCCGCGCGATGAACGGCGAGATCGCGATCGAAAGCGCGACCGGCGAGGGCGCCCGCTTCGTCTTCACGCTGCCGGTGGTTTCGCCGATCGCCGATCGAGGATCTGCTTGAGCGGATTGGGCTTGCCCGCCGCGACCCGTTTCAGCGTGTTGGTGTCGTGGTGCTCGAACGGCTCCGCCCGGCCGTGGACGGTCAGCATCGTCTTGATGTCGTAGCTCCACGCATCGTCGCCATCGAAGGTGATGGCGATCGTGTAGCTGTCCGTGCGGAAGCCATATTCGAGGAAGGCGGTGGAGCAGACGCCATATTCGGTCTGCCCGCGCGTCGCGGTGAGCGTCAGTGTGTCATCGCCCGCCTTGCCCCGGCCGGAGGCGAGCGCGACCTGCCCGCGCGGGATCGCCAGCGTTTGCAGGATCAGCCCCGTCGCCGGCTCCCACAACCAGTAGCCGACCTGATCGTGGAAGGTGATCTCCTCTTCCCTGGTCGTGATGTGGATGTGGTAGCGCAGCCCGTAGAAGAGCTGCGGCCCGTTGGTCTGCGGATCGATCGGATCGAAAGACACGCGTTCGATGAACACGCGGCGTTCGGGCGCTTCGGCCTTGGGATTGATGTCGACGCCCTTCTGCGCTTCCCACCGCCCCGCCAGCCGGGTCAGCGGGCCGAGATTGGCGAGCGTGTCCGGATCGACGTCGCTCGGCTCGGTAAAGATATCGTGCGGAAAGGGGTTCATCGGGGTGGCTCCGTCGGGTGACGGCACCAGCATAAGGCATCGCGGCGAGCGCACCAACGCCCGCCGGGAGCGTCAGGCGGTGAGCGGCAGCATCGGCACCGACTGGTAATAGAGCGCGCCGTCGTCGGTCGGCGCCTGCCACTGCTCATATTCGATCAGCGCCGGGCCGTCCGGATCGCGCCGCTCGTGCGCGCGCTTCCACAGGCCGAACATGCCGAGGATATGCGGCGGGTCGCCATGGATCTCGGTGAAGCCGCCGGTCGCCGCGCGGGTATCGAAATAGGCGGCGTTGACGCCGTCGGCGTACAGCTCGCACGCCAGTTCCCACCCCATGGCGAGCAGGCGCTGCCGCTCGCCCGCGAAATCGCGGACCAGATAGGCGATGTGGTGGAAGCCTTCCTGCCCACGCGCATACATGTCGCGGTAGATGGACGGCTGCTCGTCATGCTGTTCGATGAACTGGATCATCGTGTCGCCAAGATAGCCGAAGGCGTAGCTGACATCGGCCTCGACCGGTTTGCCGCGATAGCTGAACTCGTCGGTCTGGTGATGCCGCGCCGCGAAGAAGGGACCGGCGCCGAACAAGGTGGACCAGCGCGTCGCCGCCTCGCCCAGATCGTTCACGAAATAGGCCTGCTGGAACAGCGTGCGCGTCTCGGATGCCGTCTCCGCCATCGCTCTCTCCCGTTCTTGTCTGGCGGGGAGGGGATCATGGCGTGGCGGCTGCGGTAAACTGGCGCTTGTATCAGCCAACGAAAAGGGGCGGCCGCGTAAGCGACCGCCCCTTCCTTATCGCTGTGCTTAGGGTCAGCGCTTGTCGACGGACACGTAGTCGCGCTGCGTCGGGCCGGTGTAGAGCTGGCGCGGGCGGCCGATCTTCTGCGCCGGATCGGTGATCATCTCGTTCCACTGCGCGACCCAGCCGACGGTGCGGGCGAGCGCGAAGAGGACGGTGAACATCGTGGTCGGGAAGCCGATCGCCGACAGGATCACACCCGAATAGAAGTCCACGTTCGGGTAGAGTTTCTTGTCGATGAAATACTGGTCCTTGAGCGCGATCTGCTCCAACTCGCGGGCGGTATCGAGCACCGGATCGTTGATGCCGAGCTTGTCGAGCACCTCGGTCGCGGCCTTCGACAGCACCTTCGCGCGCGGATCGAAGTTCTTGTAGACGCGGTGGCCGAAGCCCATCAGGCGGAACGGATCGTCCTTGTTCTTGGCGCGGGCGATATATTCTGGGATCTTGTCCGGCGTGCCGATCTCGCGGAGCATGTTGAGCGCTGCCTCGTTGGCGCCGCCGTGCGCCGGGCCCCACAGGCAGGCGATGCCGGCCGCGATGCACGCGAACGGGTTGGCGCCCGACGAACCGGCGAGGCGCACGGTCGAGGTCGAGGCGTTCTGCTCGTGATCGGCGTGGAGGATGAAGATCTTGTCCATCGCGGAGGCGATGACCGGATCGATCTCATATTCCTCGGCGGGCACCGAGTAGGTCATCTTCAGGAAATTCTCGGTATAGCTCAGCGAGTTGTCCGGATAGACGAAGGGCTGGCCGACCGAATATTTGTACGCCATCGCGGCGATCGTCGGCATCTTGGCGATCATGCGGTGCGAAGCGATCTCGCGCTGCTTGGGGTCGTTGATGTCGGTCGAATCGTGGTAAAAGGACGAGAGCGCGCCGACCACGCCGCACAGGATCGCCATCGGGTGCGCGTCGCGGCGGAAGCCACGGAAGAAGCTGGCGAGCTGCTCGTGCACCATCGTGTGACGCGTGATGTGGTTGTTGAACGAGTCGAACTCGGTCTTCGACGGCAGTTCGCCGTTGAGCAGCAGGTAGGCGACCTCCATGAAGCTCGACTGTTCGGCCAGCTGGTCGATCGGGTAGCCGCGGTGGAGCAGCACGCCCTTGTCGCCGTCAATGTAGGTGAGGCCCGATTCGCAGCTCGCCGTGGAGGTGAAGCCCGGATCGTAGGTGAACATGTCCGTGTTGCCGTAGAGCTTGCGGATGTCGATCACCTGCGGGCCGACCGTGCCCGACATGATCGGGTAGTCGGAGCTGTTGTCGCCGAGCGCCAGCTTGGCGGTTCCGTCAGCCATGTTCTTCGTCCTCCAAAAGGGCGCCGTTCGCGAGCCCGAGGACCGGGCCCAACGGCGCCGTCAGATCATTTCGCCATCGTCATCCGGTCGGAAAGCCGTGCGAGGCTCTCGTCGCGTCCGAGCAACAGCAGCACGTCGAAGATGCCGGGCGAGGTGGTGCGGCCGGTGAGCGCCGCACGCAGCGGCTGCGCCACCTTGCCGAGCCCGACGCCGGCCTCTTCGGCCACGCCGCGCACCGCTTCTTCCAGCGCCTCGTTCGTCCATGGGGCGGACGACAGCGCCGACGTCACGGCGGCAAGCAGTTGTTCGCCCTGGCCCTCCAGAAGGGCCAGCGCGCGGTCCTCCATATCTAGGGGGCGAGTGCGAAAAAGAAAAGTCGCACCCTCCGCCAATTCCAGCAAATCCTTGGCGCGGGGCTTCAAAACGCCCATGCTGCGGCGCAGAAGCTCGATGTCTTCCGCTGTCAGGTCGCGCCCGATCTTCTGCGCCACGAAGGGCGCGGTGAGATCGGTCAACCGGGCATCGTCGGCGGCGCGGATATAGTGGCCGTTGACGTTTTCGAGCTTCTTCCTGTCGGTGCGGCCGGGCGAGCGGCCGATGCCGGCGACGTCGAAGATTTCGATCGCGCGGTCGCGGTCGATCAGTTCTTCATCGCCATGGCCCCAGCCAATGCGCAGCAGGTAGTTGTTGAGCGCTTCGGGCAGGATGCCCATCTCGTCGCGATAGGCATCGACCGCCAGCGCGCCGTGGCGCTTGGAGAGCTTGGCGCCGTCGTCGCCGTGGATCAGCGGCACGTGGCCGTAGATCGGCTCGGGCCAGCCCATCGCGCGGATGATGCCGAGCTGGCGGAAGGCGTTGTTGAGATGGTCGTCGCCACGGATGACGTGGGTGATGCCCATGTCGTGATCGTCGACCACCACGGCCAGCATGTAGGTCGGCGTGCCGTCCGAACGGAGCAGCACCATGTCGTCCAGCTCGGAATTGCGGACGGTGACGGCACCCTGGACGAGATCGTGGATGGTGGTCTCGCCCTCGGTCTCGGCCTTGAGACGCACGACGAAGGGCGCCCCCTCGGGTGCCTCCTTCGGATCGCGGTTCCGCCAGCGCCCGTCATAACGCATCGGCAGCTTGGCCGCGCGCTGCTGCTCGCGCATCTCGGCGAGTTCCTCGGCGGTGGCGAAGCATTTGTAGGCATGGCCGCGCTCGAGCAGGTCGAACGCCACCTCGGCATGGCGGGACGCGCGGGCGAACTGGTAGACCTCGTCGCCGTCCCAATCGAGGCCGAGCCACTTCATGCCGTCGAGGATCGCCTCGATCGCCGGCTGGGTCGACCGCGCGCGATCGGTATCCTCGATCCGCAGCAGGAACTTGCCGCCGGTGTGGCGCGCCCACAGCCAGTTGAACAGCGCGGTGCGCGCACCGCCGATGTGCAGGAATCCGGTAGGCGAGGGGGCGAAACGGGTGACCACCGGCGCCGTCGTTGCCGTCATGGTCGAATCATTCTTGTCGTCGCTTGCACCCACGCAGGCTTTCTCCACACTGAACACCCATGGGGGATGTCGCGCGCGGCCCTAGCATGGCGTTCGGTGCCCGGCAAACTGGCCTGAAGGAGGGCCGTTTCCGGGCGCTTTCGGCGATTCCCGCGCGACTCGAGGCCTGGCTGGAGGCGGAGCGGACGCAGTTGCCGCTGTGGCTGCCGGTGGGCCTCGTGGCTGGAGTCGCGGCCTGGTTCTGGCTGCCGGGGGTGCGCGCCTGGGCCGGATTGCTGCTGTCGATGGCAGCGCTGGCGCTCGTCGGCTTCGCCTTCGGGCGGGGTGGCCGGACGGGGCGGGCGGTCGCGATCTTCGGGCTCTCCGTGGCGGCAGGATGCGGATTGGTCTGGTGGAAGGCGGAACGTGTCGGCGTGACGCCGCTGGCACGCGCCGGGGTCGCCCGACTCACCGCTACGATCGAGCGGGTCGAGCCGCTGCCGGCGCGCGGGGCGATACGGCTGACGCTGCTGCCGCGAACCCTGGTGACGGAGGGGAAGGGCGCGTCGGCGAACGCCCCCCTGCCAAGCCGCATCCGCATCAACGTGCCGATCGAGAATGCGGTGGCGGGGCTGATGCCCGGCGCCATCGTGTCGATCCGCGCGCGGCTGGTGCCGCCGCCCTCGGCCGCCGTGCCGGGTGCCTACGATTATTCCGCCGTCGCCTGGTTCGGCGGGATCGCCGCGACCGGCAAGGCGCTCGATCCGGTGACGCTGGTCCGTCCCGCGCCGCCTTCGCGCCCGTCGCAATGGCTCGCCGATATGCGCATCGCGCTCACCGCGCACATCCTGTCGAAGCTGCCGCCCGGCGAGAACGGCGTCGCCGCCGCGCTGATCACCGGCGACATGGGGGCCGTGACGCAGGACGATAACGAGGCGTTCCGCCGTTCCGGCCTCGCCCATTTGCTGTCGGTGAGCGGCCTGCATCTCACCGCGGCGGTCGGTGCGACGATGGTGCTGGCGCTCCGCCTGCTAGCGCTTTGGCCGCGCCTTGCCCTGCGCGCGCCGCTGCTGCTGATCGCGGCCGGCTGCGGTGCGGTGATGGGGACCGGCTACACGCTGTTGACCGGGGCCGAGGTGCCGACCGTCCGCTCGCTGATCGCGGCTTTGGTGGTGCTGGCCGGCGTCGCCCTGGGGCGCGAGGCGATGACACTCCGGCTTGTCGCGGCCGGCGCGCTGGTCTGCGTGCTGTTCTGGCCGGAGGCGGTGGCCGGCCCGAGCTTCCAGCTGAGCTTCGCCGCGATTCTCTCGATCGTTGCGCTTCACGAACTGCGCTGGGTCCGCGTGACTTTTGAAAAGCGCGAGGAGGCGTGGCCCCGCCGCCTGCTGCGCGAACTTGTCGCGCTGCTGCTCACCGGCCTCGTCGTCGAGGCGGCGCTGGCGCCGATCGCGATCTTCCATTTCCACCGCGCGGGCCTCTACGGTGCCGCCGCCAACATCGTCTCCATCCCGCTGACAACCTTTGTCATCATGCCGGCCGAGGCACTGGCGCTGCTCGCCGATATCGTCGGTCTGGGCGCGCCCTTCTGGTGGATGACGGGCAAGGCGCTCGCGCTCCTGCTGTGGATTGCGCATTCCGTGGGATCGCTGCCCGGCGCCGTCACCTTCGTGCCGACCATGTCGCGCTCGGCTTTCGCGCTGGTCGCGACGGGCGGGCTGTGGCTGGCGCTGTGGCGGACGCGCGCGCGGCTGCTCGGGCTGCTGCCGATCGCGATCGGGATGGCGATGACGCTGGCGGCGCACCCCGCCGACATCTTCATCACCGGTGACGGGCGGCATCTGGCGGTGCGCGGAGCCGACGGCCGCATTGCGCTGCTGCGCCAACGGACCGGCGACTATATGCGCGACACGCTCTCCGAACTCTCCGGGCGCGAGGGCGACGAGGCGGTGGCGCTGGACGATCTGCCAGGCGCGCGCTGCGGGCCGGACAGTTGCGCCGCGCTGATCGTGCGGGGCGATCGCGTCTGGCGCCTGCTGGCGACGCGCAGCGCCTATCGCATCGATCGCGCGGTGATGGAGCCGGCCTGCGCCGCCGCCGACATCGTCGCGAGCGACCGGCGCCTGCCGGACTGGTGCCGACCGCGCTGGATCAAGGCCGACCCGACGCTGCTCCGCCGGACGGGCGGCCTCGCCATTCAACTCGCGCGGCCGGGCGTGACCAGCGTCGCGGAGTTGCAGGGCGCGCACCCGTGGGCCATGCTGCCGCCCGATCATGACCCGGCTTCACCCCCTCGCTCCGACCCGTCCTACACCAAGCGTGCCTGGGCGGCGCGCGATCCCTGGCGCGACGATGGCCCTGATGACGACGGCCCTGCTGACGCTGGCGGCCTGCAGCGACCGCTCGAAAACGCCCGATAACGGGCAGGGGCCGGCCGTTGCCGTCGCCGCGAACGGCGCGGCCAGCGGTGGTAGCAACGCGGCGGCCGTGCCGGCTGGCAACGACGGCGGCATCAACCCGCTCGGCTCGCAGGCGGTGAAGGACGCGATCCACCGCGCGTTGAAGACCGGCCAGACCCAGCGCTGGTCCGACGCGGGCCTCGCCGGCTATGCCGTCCCCAGCCCGACCGCCGACGCGCGTGGCTGCCGTACCGTCCGCTACACGATCGACCAGCAGCCAGAGCGGACCTTCCCGATCATCACCGCCTGCGACGCGGGGTAGCGCCGTGCTCGGCCGCGCGACGGGGAGCATGACGCTTCGGGAGGCAACGGACGGGGATGCCGGCCGGATCGCCGCGGTGCATGTTGCCTCGTGGCGCGAAACCTACGCCGGTCTGATGCCGGACGAGATGCTTTCGATCATCGACGTGGATGCGCGCACAACCATGTGGAGCCGGGTTCTCGCCGATCCGCAGGCGGCGGGTTGCGTGGGCCTTTTCGTGGCGGAGGATCAGGGAAACCTGATCGGCTTCGGCGCATGCGGCCTGCAGCGTGACGAGGCGTTGGCCGAAGCGGGCTTCAGCAGCGAAATCGGCGCGCTGTACGTGCTACGCTCCCATCACGGGCGCGGCGTGGGGCGCTTGCTGATGGCGGCGATGGCGCGGAGGTTATTACTCCAGGCGCATCAGGCGGTGAGCCTCTGGGTGCTTCGCGAGAATGTCGCCGCGCGTGCCTTCTACACTGCGCTGGAGGCTGAACTCATAAGCGAACGCGTGGACGGGCAGAGCGGCGCGACGCTCGTCGAAATCGCTTATGGCTGGCGCGACCTGTCGCGCCTGCTTCGCTGAAGGCGATCCCCGATCAACCGCGTGCCACCCAGCCGTTCCGGCCAAAGCTCTTCCAAACCCCGTTCCACTCAATAGCGGCGCAGAAGCCCCGCCAGCTTGCCCTGCACGCGCACCTGCCCGGACTGGTAACGCTGCGGCGAGTAAGCGTGGTTGGCCGGATCGAGCCGGATCATCTGGCCTTCGCGGCGGAAATATTTGAGCGTCGCCTCGGCCTCGTCGACCAGCGCGACCACGATCTCGCCGTCGCGGGCGGTCTCTGTGCGGCGGATGAGGGCATAGTCGCCGTCGAGGATACCGGCCTCGATCATCGAGTCGCCCGACACTTCCAGCGCATAATGTTCGCCCGGCCCGAGCAGCGCTGCGGGGACGGGGAGCGTCGCCTGACCCTCCAGCGCCTCGATCGGAACGCCGGCGGCGATGCGACCATGAAGCGGTAGCTCGATCACGCTGTCGTTGGCGGCGGTCGGGATCTTGGGTGCTACCGAAGCCGGCGCGGGAGGGCTGGCCGCCGCCGCAGGCTTGGCCGGGATCACCCGCTCGGGCATCCGTAACACTTCCAGCGCACGTGCCCGGTTGGGCAGGCGGCGAATGAAGTCGCGTTCCTCCAGCGCCCGGATCAGGCGGTGCACGCCGGATTTCGACTTGAGGTCCAGCGCCTCCTTCATTTCCTCGAACGAGGGCGACACGCCGCTTTCGGCGAGGCGATCGTGGATGAAGAGGAGCAGTTCGTGTTGCTTGCGCGTCAGCATCGCCAATTCCTGTCTGGAACGGATGGCGAACGTGTAGGAAACCGAAACGAACCTGTCAATGCCCTCCAGCGTCGCGGAGATCGAGCATTTCCACCGATTCCCCGATCGCGGCCGGCGGAACATGCGGGGGACGAACGATCAACCCGTCCGCCGCCGCCAGCGCCATCAGCGCGGCCGAATCCTGCCCGTCGGGCGCGAAGGCGAGGCCGTTTTCGATACGCGCGCGCAGATAATCCTGGCGCTGGCCGTTGGCGGGCAGGGCCGCGCCCAATGTAACGGTACGGGGGCGGGGCAACGGATCGGCCGCGCCGCCCAGTTGCGCGATCAGCGGCAGCAGGAACAGGCAGGCGGTGACGTAGCTCGACACCGGATTGCCGGGCAGGCCGAGCACGATCGCGCCGTCCAGCGTACCGGCGAGCAGCGGCTTGCCCGGCCGCATCGCGACCCGCCAGAAATCGAGCCGTGCGCCGGCTTTCTCGAGCGCGGGGCGGACGAGATCGCGGTCGCCCACGGAGACGCCGCCGGTTGTCACGATGATGTCGGCCTGCGCGGCTGCGGTGCGGAAGGCGGCGGCGATCCGGTCGAGATCGTCGGGCACGATGCCCTGATCGCGCACCTCCGCCGGCCGGCCGGCGAGCAGCGCGGCGAGCATCGGTGCGTTGGAGGCGGGCAGGTTCGCGCCGGGTGTCGGCTGGCCCAGCGGCACCAGCTCGTCGCCGGTCGAGATCAGCGCGACGCGAGGGCGGCGGCGGACGGTGACGGTAGCATGGCCGCCGATGCCGGCGAGAGCGACATGCCGGCCGTCGATCTTCCGACCCTCGGCGATCAAGATTGTTTCGCTTTTGAAGTCAGTGCCTTGTGGGCGGATGTTGCCACCAACTCGGCGCGGCCCTTCGCCGTTCATAGTGAGCCGGTCGCCCGCGCGTTCCGCCTCTTCCTGCACCAGCACGCAGTCGGCGCCGTCCGGCACGGGGGCGCCGGTGAAGATCCGCGCGGCCTCGCCGGTGCCGAGCGGGCGATCCAGCCCGCCTCCGGCCGCGCTTTCGCCGATCACCGTCCACGGGCCGGGCCGTTCGGCGTAGCGGATCGCATAACCGTCCATCGCGGAGAGGTCGCGGCTCGGCTGATCGCGGAGCGCGAGCACGTTTCCGGCGGTCCAGCGGCCGACCGCATCGACCAGCGGCACCGTTTCGACCGGGAGGGGGGCGGCAAGCGCGAGCAGCCGCGCCTGCGCCTCCGCCACCGGCAAGAGGCTCATGCCCGCCAGTCGCCGGAGCGCCCGCCCGATTTGGCGAGCAGCCGCACCTCGCCGATCACCATCCCGCGATCGAGCGCCTTGGCCATGTCGTAGATGGTGAGCAATGCGACGGAAACCGCTGACATCGCTTCCATTTCTACGCCTGTGTTATGTGTGGTGCGCACGGTCGCCGTCGCGATCACCCCGTCGTCGCCGGCATAGAGATCGAGCGTCACGCCGGAAATCGGCAGCGGGTGGCAGAGCGGGATCAGATCCGCCGTGCGCTTCGCCGCCATGATGCCAGCGACGCGTGCGACCGCCAGCACGTCGCCCTTCTTCACCGCGCCGTCGCGGATAGCCGTCGCGGCTTGCCGAGACATGGCGATGCGCCCGGTCGCGGTCGCCTCGCGCGCAGTGGCGGGCTTGGCCGAGACATCGACCATGCGGGCGGCGCCCTGATCGTCGAGATGGGTGAGGCGGCTCATGCCCCGGTCAGCAATGCGCGCGTCGCGAGAGCGACGTCGGCCTGCCGCATCAGCGTCTCCCCGACGAGGAAGCGGTGGACGCCCGCCGCCGCCAGCCGATCGAGATCCGCCTTGGCCGTGAGGCCACTTTCGGCAACAATTTGCGTGCCTTGCGGCATGAGTTTCGCAAGGGATTCGGTCCGTCCGAGATCGACCGAGAAGTCGCGCAGGTCGCGATTGTTGACGCCGATCAACCGCGAGCGGAGGCGGAGCGCGCGCTCCAGCTCGGCCTCGTCATGGATTTCCACCAGCGCGTCCATGCCGTGGTCGATCGCGGCAGCCTCGATCTCGGCCATCGCGCCGTCGTCGAGCGCGGCGACGATGATCAGGATCGCGTCCGCGCCGATCGCGCGCGCCTCGGCGACCTGCCAGGGATCGACCATGAAATCCTTGCGGATCGCCGGCAGCGCGCAGGCCGCGCGCGCTGCGACCAGATACGCCTCGTCGCCCTGGAAGAAGGGCTTGTCGGTGAGTACCGAGAGGCAGGCAGCGCCACCGGTCTCGTAATCGCGAGCGTGGGCGGGCGGATCGAAATCGGCCCGGATCAGCCCCTTGGAAGGCGATGCTTTCTTGATCTCTGCGATCAGTGCATGGCCGGTTTCGGCCTTGCGCGACAGCGCCGCCGCGAAGCCACGCGGAGCCTGCTGGGCGCGCGCGGTCGCCTCGATCGCGGAGAGCGGGGCTTCGGCCTTGCGGCGCGCCACTTCGGCGCGCGTGGTGTCTAGGATCTTGTCGAGCACGGTTCCCATCAGAAGGCGATCCAGCGCTGGAGCAGGGCTTCGGCCGATCCGTCGTCGATCGCGGCACCGGCGATGTCGGCACCCTCCTGCCAATCGGTGGTGCGGCCCGCGACGATCAGCGCGGCGGACGCGTTGAGCAGCACCGCATCGCGATACGGCCCGGTTTCGCCCTGGAGAAGTCGCGCCAGCGCCGCGGCGTTGTAAGCGGCGTCGCCACCCCGGATCGCGGTGAGCGGGTGCGGCTCGACGCCGACATCGCCGGGCACGACATGCTCCTCGCGCCAAAGATCGGGGCCACCGCAGTCGCCCAAGCGGATGATGCGGCTGCCGCCCGCGATCGAAAGCTCGTCCAGTCCCTCGTCACCGGCCACGATCATCGCGCTCTCGGTGCCGAGCAGATCGAGCGCGCGCGCGACGGTGCCGAGATAGTCGGTGCGCGCAACGCCCATCAACTGGCGGGTGACGCGCGCCGGATTGCAGAGCGGGCCGACGATGTTGAATATCGTCCGCCGCCCGATCGCCTTGCGCACCTTCGCCAGCCGGCCGAGCGCGGGATGATGGGTCTGCGCGAAGAGGAAGCACAAACCCAGTTCTTCCAGGGACTCCTGCGCGGTCGCTGCGGCACGATCGAGGTTCAGGCCCAGCGCCTCCAGCGTGTCGGCGGCGCCCGCCTTGGAGGAGGCGGCGCGGTTGCCGTGCTTGGCCACGGGCACGCCGGCGGCCGCCACCACGATCGAGACGGCGGTCGAGATGTTGAGGCTGTGCGCGCCGTCGCCGCCGGTGCCGCAGACGTCGATCGCCCCGGCCGGGGCCGTCACTTCGACCATGCGCTCGCGCAGCGCGCGGGCGGCGGCGGCGATCTCGGTGGCGGTCTCGTCGCGCATCGTCAGGCCGGTGAGGAAGGCGGCGATCGCCTCTTCCGGCACCCGGCCGTCGAGGATGTCGGCGAAGGCGGCCTCGGCAGTCTCGAACTCGAGCGGGGTGGCGGGATCGGGGAGCAGCGCGACGATGCTCATGCGACTTCACGCTCCGTCACCGATATGCCGGCCAACCGCATGAAATTGGCCAGCATGGCATGGCCATGCTCGGTCGCGATGCTCTCCGGGTGGAACTGCACGCCGTGGATCGGCAGGCTTTCGTGGCGGAAGCCCATGATCGTGCCGTCCTCGCTGCGCGCATTGACGATCAGCGCGGACGGAAGATCGCCCTCCTCGACGATCAGCGAGTGGTAGCGCGTCGCGGTGAAGGGCGAGGGCAGACCCTCGAACAACCCGGTGCCGTCATGGACGACGCGGCTGGTCTTGCCGTGCATCAGCTGGCGCGCGCGGGCCACGGTGCCGCCGAAGCTCTGCCCGATCGCCTGGTGGCCGAGGCAGACGCCCAGCAGCGGCCTGCCGGCCTCCGCGCAGGCGGCGACCAGATCGAGGCTGATCCCGGCTTCGTTGGGGGTGCAGGGGCCGGGCGAGATGAGGAAGGCCTCCGCCCCGCTCGACATCGCCTGGCCGACGCCGATCGCGTCGTTGCGTACCACCTCGACGGCGGCGCCGAGCTCCTGGAGGTAATGAACCAGGTTCCAGGTGAAGCTGTCGTAATTGTCGAGCACGAGGATCATGATCGCGACTTAGCGCGGTGGGGCGTCGGTGCAAGAAACTAAAATCCTCTCGGAGCAAAGCTCGGAGAGGGGAAGAGGTCAGCCCTGATCCTGATAGGCGAGCTGGAGGATGCCCCAGTGTCGGCCGTCGACATGGATGGAGGCGATCACCTGCTTGAGCAGGATCACCCCGCCCGATGCCACGGGCCGGCGATAGGCCTTGATCAGGAAGGGCTGGGTCGTCTTGCACTGCCGACGCGTCGTCTCGTCGGTGAACATCTGCTGGTGGCGGCTATATTCCTCGTTCCACGCCCGATCGGCGCGTTCGGGCATCGACCGTTCCGGCATGGCGACCGCGCCGAACGCGTTGCGATCCGATACGGAGAGGCCGAAGAAACCGGGCAGCGCACGCGCCGCTTCCTGATGCGGGCGCGCGGCCGGCACCACGAACGGCACCACCGGATGATTGTATTTCTGCGGATAGCTGGCTGCGATCGGCCGGTAATCCTCGCTCATCACCTCCGCCAGCGTCACCTGGCCATCAGCGATCGCGCCTTCGATCCTGGCCGAGATGTCGGCCGCCATGCCGGTGGCGAAGCGGATGTAGGGCGAATCGGGAATATCGACGTCGCTCTCGGCGATATACTGGAGCAGCACGTTGGTGTCGTCCGACACGCTGCTCAGCAGCTTGCTGAGCTGGTTGAGATCGGTCGCGTTCTCGCTGCTGGTGTCGCCCAGCGCATCGATGCCGTGGCGCACGCCCGAAACCGCGCCGACCACCGATTCCATCGATCGCGCGACCGCGTCGGCATTGTCGCTGAGGCCCATCATCAGCCCGCCAACCTCGGCGGTCATCGCCTCGATCTGGCGGGTGCCGGTGTGCGCGGCGCGCGCCTTGTCGACGCCGCTCTCGATGCGATGGAGCATCACGTCGGCCTCATTGGTCAGGCCTTTCACCGCCTGGTCGATCTTCTGCGTGGCCGATGCCGTTTCCAGCGCGAGCTTCTTCACCTCCTGCGCAACCACCGCGAAGCCGCGGCCGGCATCGCCCGCGCGCGCCGCCTCGATCGTGGCGTTGAGGGCGAGGAGGTTGACCTGGCTGGTGATGCGGCTGATCGCCTCCGTCACCTGCGCGACCGACGCCAGCGCGGCGTTGAAGCTGCCGAGGCCGGCGTGGATCTGGCTGACCTGATCGATCAGTTCGACGACGTTGGCGTTGGCGGCGGACAGGCGGCGGGTCGATGCGTCGATCACCGTGGTGGCGGCCGATGCCTTCTCCTTGGCTTCGCGCGCGGCGAGGCCGACGGCCTGCTGGTCGCGCTCCAGCCGATCGGTATCGAGGCCGATCCGCTCGACCGTCGCGGCCTGTTCGGTCACCCGCTCGGCGAGCGCGGCGATGTTCGCCTGCAGATCGAGCGTGCGGATACCGAGGTCGCCGGACAGCTTGGCCGCCCGGCGCACGGTGTTCGCGAGTTGGGTCGGGCCACTGTCCATGAACATGGCGCCGGTTCTGCGATGGTTACGACTAAAGGATGGTTAAGTTTGAGCCCGGTTTGCGGCGGGACGAGTTACTGTCCAAATCCCGCGTCCGCCGCCCGTGCCTCCGCCTCCCGCGCGGCGGCGAGGAGGGCGCCGGCCTTGGCCTCGCATTCGCGCTGTTCGGAAGCGGGATCGCTGTCCGCGACGATGCCGGCGCCAGCCTGGACGTGCATCACGCCGTCCTTCACCACCGCCGTGCGCAGTACGATGCAGCTGTCCATCGATCCGTCGGGCGAGAAATAGCCGACGCCGCCGGCATAGGCGCCGCGCGTCTCCGGCTCCAGCTCGGCGATGATCTCGCAGGCGCGGACCTTGGGCGCGCCCGAGACGGTGCCCGCCGGGAAACCGCCGAGCAGCGCGTCGATCGCATCCTTCTTCGGGTCGAGCCGGCCCGTCACGTTCGAGACGATGTGCATGACGTGGCTGTAGAGTTCGACCGTATAGCTCTCGGTCACCGTCACCGTACCCGCCGCCGCCACCCGGCCGACATCGTTGCGGCCGAGATCGAGCAGCATCAGATGCTCGGCGCGCTCCTTGGGATCGGCGAGCAGCTCCTCGCGGCGCGCGGCGTCCTCGGCGTCGGTCCTGCCACGGGGACGGGTGCCGGCGATCGGGCGGATCGTGACCTCGCCGTCGCGGGCGCGGACGAGGATTTCGGGGCTGGAGCCGATCAGCGCGAAGCCCGGCAGATCGAGGAAATAGAGGAAGGGCGAGGGGTTCACCCGCCTGAGCGCCCGGTAGAGATCGAAGGGCGGCAGCGGGAAGGGGCGCGTGAAGCGCTGCGCCAGCACCACCTGGAAGATGTCCCCGGCGGCGATATACTCCTTCGCGGTGGCGACCATCTCGCCATAGCGGCCGGCCGGGAGATTGGGCGTCAGGCCGCCATCCTGGGGCACGGCAGCGAGGCGGGAGGAGGCCGGCACCGCCTGCGCCAGCCGCGCCTGCGCCGCCTCGATCCGCTCCACCGCCTGCCCGACGGTGCCGCCCGCATCAGGCCACACCGGGGCGACCCAGAAGAGTTCGTCGGTCAGGCGATCGAACAGCAGGATCAGGCTCGGCCGCACGAACAGCATGTCGGGCAGGTCGAGCGGATTGGGGGCGGGGCGGGGCAGATCCTCGACCAGTCCGACCGTCTCGTAGGCGAAATAGCCGACGAGGCAGGCGAGCGCCTTGGGCAGACCCTCAGGCACGTCCATCCGACACCGCCCGACCAGCGCGCGCAGCGCCGCGAGGCTGTCGCCCTCGCACGGGCCGAACGCCTCGCGGTCGGTCAGCCAGTGCGGATTGATCGCGGCGTCGCGGCCGTGCGCGCGGAACACGAGGTCCGGCGCCAGCCCGATCATCGAGTGGCGGCCACGCGTGCGCCCGCCCTCGACCGATTCGAGCAGATAGTCGCCGCGACCCGGCTCGATCAGCTTGAGCGCGGCGGAAACCGGCGTCTCGGTGTCGGCGATCTGCCGCCGCCAGACGAGCGCCGGGCGACCGGAGGCCAGCGCCTCGGCGGCGCGCCGATCGGCGGCGCTATCGCTCACGCCCCTTGGATTCACTGGCGTTCGGTTCACTGGGCCGGCGTCGCGCCGAGCAGCTTCAGGCGCAGCGCCATGATGGCGGCGTCGTCACGCTTGGTACCGACCGCGATCTTGGCCGAACCGGCGAGCTGCTCCAGATATTCGTCGTTGGCCGCCTGCAGCAGGTCGCCGCGCGAGGCCTGGGTGGCGGGCGCGAGCGCCTTGTCGTCGGCCGGCGTCACCTTGCTGACGTGGACGACGTACCAGCCCTGGCCGCCCGGTGCGGCGACGATCTGCGCGGAGCCGACCGTGGTGCGGAACAAAGCGGCGAGCGGCGGCGGCACATTGCCCTGCAGGCGGGCGAGATCCATCCGGCGGCCCTGCGTCGCGTTGACCGCGGGGAGCTTCACCGGCGCCGCCTTGAAGGCATCGGCCATGCTGGTGCCGGCCTTCACCTTCGCCTGGATCGCGGTGGCGATCGCCTTGGCCTGATCGTTGGCGCGCGACGCGGTGAAATCGGCCGCGACGCGGGCCTTCACCTGCGCGAACGGGATCGGAGCGGCGGGCGTGACATGGCCGACAGCGAGCAGCGCGTAGCGCTCGTTGGGCAGAACGGTCTGCACCGAGGCGGGATCGTCCGGGTTGGTCTTAAAGCCCGGCGCGATCAGCGGCTGCACATCGGCCGAGGGCTTGAAAGCGGGCTGGTCGGGCGCGATGCCGCCGGCGGTGAGCGCCGGCGTCTCGACGATGGCGAGGCCATTGTTCTTGGTGACGTCGGCGAAGCCCTGGCCGTTGTCGATCGCGTCCTGCACCTTGGCGACGAGATCGGCGAGCGCCTTGTCCTGCTTGGACTTGACGAGATCGGCGGCGATCTGCGCCTTGGCCGCGTCGAAGGTGGTGGCGGCGACGTGGTTGACCTTGTTCACCTTCACCACGACCCAGCCGAAATCCGACTTCACCGGATCGGAGACGCCGCCGTCGGGCGCCGCGAAGGCGGCGGTGGCGACGGCCGCGCCGACCTGCTGGGCGAGCTGGGCCTGCGTCTTGACGCCGATCGCGGTGTCGGCAGCGTTGAAGCCGGCGGCCTGCGCGGCCTCGGCGAAGCTCTTGCCGCCGGCGACTGACGCCTTGAACGCCTTCGCCTTGGCCTCGTCCGGCAGCACCACCTGCGCCAGATCGCGGGTTTCGCGTGCGGCGTACTTGTCGGGGGTGGAATCGTAGAGCTTGCGGATCTCGGCGTCGGTGGGGATCGCCTTCGCCGCCACCTGATCGCGGCCCATCATGGCGTAGCGCAGCACGCGCTTCTCGGGCGTGGTGTAGGCGGCGATGTGGCTCTTGTAGAAACCCTGCAGTTCCGCGTCGGTCGGCGCAGCGCCACCCTGGATCGCGGCGACCGGCACGAAGCCGATCTCGCCCGCGCGGGTTTCCAT
Source organism: Sphingomonas oryzagri (assembly GCF_029906645.1). NCBI lineage: Bacteria > Pseudomonadati > Pseudomonadota > Alphaproteobacteria > Sphingomonadales > Sphingomonadaceae > Sphingomonas > Sphingomonas oryzagri. The sequence goes on along the minus strand of NZ_JARYGZ010000001.1, from coordinate 1,555,917 downwards.
GATCAGGTTGGCATAGGGCTTCACCAGACCGTCCGGCAGCGTCATCGCGCCGGTGGCGGGCAGGTAGACCATCTGGCGCAGGATGGTGCCGGCGATGTCGCTGCGCACCGCCTTGTCGGTGAGGCGCTGCTGCTGGAGCGCGGCCTCATAGGCGGCCTGGCTGAACTTGCCGTCCGGCCCGCGGAAGGCGGGGATGCCCGCGATCTGGCCGTCGATCTGCTTGTCGCTGGCGACGAGGCCGATCTTGCGGGCATATTGCTCCAGCGCCGTCGCGCCGATCGACTGGTCGACGATCGCATCGTAGGCGCCCGCCGCCATGAAGCTCGCCATGTCGAGGCCCGGCTGCTGCTGGCTGGCCTGCTGGTAGCGGTTGCGCACCTGCTGTTCGAGATCCTCCGGCGTCACGGTCGCGTCGCCGATGGTGGCGATTGCGCCCGCGCTCGAACCGCTGCTGCTGCCCCCCATGCCCGGCATCTCATGCGTGATCACCCCGGTCGCGATGAAGGCCAGCGCGACGAGCGAGAAGATCACCACCACGAGCTTGGGGTTGTTGCGGAAGATGGAGAGCATGGGGGTTCCCGAAACTGAATGAGCCGAAGCCTTGAGCCTGCCTCCCCTAGAGCGGCCGGACGCCCTCGACAAGTTGAAGCGGGCGGCGAGGCTGGCGCTGCCGCGCGTCGCTCGCTATCGGCTTTTGTCCGATACAGGACATTTTCGGGGGACGTTGATGCGCAAGCGGCTGATCGTGGGCAATTGGAAGATGAACGGCAGCCGGGAATCGCTCTCGGAGCTGGACGGAATCGCCGCCGCCGCCGAGGCCGCGCCGGAGGTCGATGTCGCGATCTGCCCGCCCTTCACGCTGATCGAGCGTGCCGCCGCACGCACGCCCGCGCTGCCGATCGGCGGGCAGGATTGCCACGCTGGCGAGAAGGGCGCGTTCACCGGATGCATTTCCGCCGGGATGCTGGTGGAGGCCGGCGCCAGGATCGTTATCGTCGGCCATAGCGAACGTCGCGCGGCGCAGGGCGAGACCGATGCGCAGGTGAAGGCCAAGGCGGAGGCGGTGATCGCGTCCGGGCTGACCGCCATCGTCTGCGTCGGCGAAACGGAGGCGGAGCGCGACGCCGGCGAGGCGAAGGCGCGCGTCTCCGCGCAGCTCAGCGGATCGCTGCCGGTCGCGGGCGGGGACGTGCTGGTCGTCGCCTACGAGCCGCGCTGGGCGATCGGCACCGGCCGCACGCCGACGATGGAAGATGTCGGCGCGATGCACGCGATGATCCGCGCCATGCTGGAAGATCTGCTCGGCCGCGAGCGCGCCGGGGCCGTGCGCATCCTCTACGGCGGATCGATGACCGGCGCCAACGCGGCCGACCTGCTGGCGGTCGCCAACGTCGACGGCGGCCTGATCGGCGGCGCGAGCCTGACGGCGGCGGCGTTCGTGCCGATCATCGAGGCGGCAGCGGTGTAGGGCGGAGCCTCCCTGCGGGGCGAGCGCGGCGCTCGGCATTCCGTAAAAAGCGGCGGTTCGCTTGCAACTGGACTGACGGAATATTAGTTCCATGTACGGACTTATCTGTCGTTCGGCGTCGCGTGGTCGGATCCGATCGCGCGAAAAGATGGGGTCGATTGCGAGATGACAAATCTGCTCGTCATGATCACTGCGGCGATGTCGGTTGCGGCCGGACGGGCCGATCCTCCGGGCGCGACATATCAGCCCGACACCTACCGGCCCGCCGCCAACGCCGATTTTCGAGACTATAAGAAGCAGATGATCGCGCTCCGTTCGCAGGCGCAGAAGCTGCAGGCGGCGGATGGAGGCACGCTGACTCCGGAGCATGATCAGTTCATTCAGCAGAAGATCGACGTCATCGAAGGACGGTTTCACCGCGCCGTTCAGGGCGAATGATGCGCCGGAGTGGGCAGCAGCTTGACATTTATAACCAGTTGGGTTAATCACTACGGCAAGTGTCGCGCTCCTGATCAACGCGCGGTGCATCTCTTCGGGCGGTGGCGATGCGCCACGGCGCCCGGAGGGACGGTTCGGTGGTTTTTATCCCTCCCACCGGGGCCGTCGTGACCGGCGCGGTTCCCTGAGCGAACTTCCCCGCCACGCCCGCCCAAGCCTGCCCGGCGACGCACACGGCCGAATGCGCGCCGTCCCTGCGATAGCCACCCCCTCGCGAGGCGAAGGCGATCGCGAGACCACCGGCCGTCCCTCGCACATTTCGAGGGCGGAGCTGTGTCCGCAAATCCTGCACGCGGCGTCTGTACGTGGCGTGGCGCGCACCTCCATTGCCTCCGACCCCCACACGCGCTAGAGGGCGGCGCTTGTCGTCCGGGCCTCAGGCTCCGGGCGCCTTTCCATATGTCGAAGAGACCGTTCGCCCGATGATTACCTTCCTGCTCGTCATCCACGCCATCATCGCGGCGCTGCTCGTCGGCGTGATCCTGATGCAGAAGTCGGAAGGCGGCGGACTCGGCGTCGGCGGCGGCCCCTCGGGCCTGATGACCGCGCGCGGCGCGGCCGATTTCCTGAGCCGGGCGACCGCGATCCTCGCGACCCTGTTCGTGATCATGGCCTTCGTGATCGCGGCGCTCGCCTCGCGCCGCGACGGCACCACCAAGATCGACGCCAACGCGCCGACCCAGGGTCCGATCGGCCCGATCACCGCGCCGGGCCAGACCGGATCGCCGATCTCGGGCATCCCGATGGCTGGCCAGCCGATCGCACCGGCACCCGATGCCGCGACCCAGCAGGCGCTGCAGCCCGCCGCCGCCGGTCTTCCGGGTGCGGCCCAGCAGGCCCCGGCGCCGAACGCGAAGGAGCAGGCCGACAAGCTGCGCGCGCAGGCGGAGGCGATGCGCAAGGCGGCGCCCGCCCCGGAAATCCGCAAGATCGATACGTCGAAGGCCGACAAGGCGATCGGCGACATCGGCAGCGGCAACTTCTCGCTGGCGCGCAAGCCGGCGACGACGGCGCCCGCCACCACGGCTCCGGCTCCGGCGGCGACCAAGCCGGCTGTTCCGACGGTGAACATTCCGGCTCCGGCCGCGCCCGCCTCGAACGGCGCGACGCCCCAGTAACCGATTGATTTCAGACGTTTCATCGCCCGTGCCGTCCGGCACGGGCGTTTCTTTGTGCGCGTTTGCAGGAGTCCTACGTCTTGCCCTTTCTCGATTCGCTCCGTTAAGGCCCGACTCCCATGGCGCGGTTCATCTTCATCACCGGCGGCGTGGTCTCCTCGCTCGGCAAGGGTCTCATGGCGGCATCGCTCGCCGCACTCCTCCAGGCGCGCGGCTACAAGGTCCGCATCCGTAAGTTCGATCCCTATCTGAACGTCGATCCAGGCACGATGTCGCCCTACCAGCACGGCGAGGTCTTCGTGACCGACGACGGGGCGGAGACCGACCTCGATCTGGGCCATTACGAGCGCTTCACCGGCGTTCCCGGCCGCCAGAGCGACAACGTGACCTCCGGCCGGATCTACCAGACGATCATCGCCAAGGAGCGCAAGGGCGACTATCTTGGCGCCACCGTGCAGGTGATCCCGCACGTGACCGACGCGATCAAGGCGTTCGCCCGCGCCGACACCGACGACCTCGATTTCGTGCTGTGCGAGATCGGCGGCACGGTGGGCGACATCGAATCGCTGCCCTTCATGGAGGCGATCCGCCAGCTGAAGAACGATCTCGGCCGCAACCAGTCGATCTTCGTGCACCTGACGCTGGTGCCGTACATCGCGGCGGCGGGCGAACTGAAGACCAAGCCGACGCAGCATTCGGTCCGCGACCTGACCGCGCTCGGTATCCAGCCCGACGTGCTGGTCTGCCGCTGCGAGCAGCCGCTGCCGCAGGGCGAGCGCGCCAAGATCGCGCTGTTCTGCAACGTGCGGCCCGAGGCGGTGATCCCGGCGCTCGACGCCGAGACGATCTACGGCGTGCCGCAGCAATATCATGCGGAAGGCCTCGACGCCGAAGTGCTGCGCGCCTTCGACATCGATCCGGACAGCACCGCGCCCGATCTGCGCCGCTGGGCGGACATCGAGGACCGCCTCGCCAACCCGGAAGGCGAGGTGACGATCGGCGTCGTCGGCAAATATACCGGCATGAAGGACGCCTATAAGTCGTTGCACGAGGCGCTGGTCCATGGCGGCATCGCCAACCGGGTGAAGGTCAACATCCGCTGGCTCGACGCCGAATTGTTCGAGGGACCGGAGAAGGACATCGCGCCGTCTCTGGAGCCGATGCACGCCATCCTCGTTCCCGGCGGCTTCGGCGAGCGCGGGTCGGAGGGCAAGATCGCCGCCGTCCGCTTCGCCCGCGAGCGCAAGGTGCCGTATTTCGGCATCTGCCTTGGTATGCAGATGGCCTGCATCGAGGGTGCACGGAACACGGCGGGGATCGAAAAGGCCTCCACCACCGAATTCGGCCCGACCGAGGAGCCGGTGGTCGGCCTGATCACCGAATGGATGACCGAGGCTGGCCTCCAGAAGCGGGAAGAGGGCGGCGATCTCGGCGGCACGATGCGGCTGGGCGCCTATGAGGCGAAGCTGGCCGGCAACAGCCACGTGTCATCGATCTATGGATCGACCGATATCTCGGAGCGCCACCGCCACCGTTACGAGGTGAACGTCCATTACAAGGACGCGCTGGAGCAGGGCGGGCTGGTCTTTTCCGGCATGTCGCCCGACGGCGAGCTGCCCGAGATCGTCGAGCGGCCGGATCACCCGTGGTTCGTCGGCGTCCAGTTCCACCCCGAGCTGAAGAGCAAGCCGTTCGATCCGCACCCGCTGTTCGCGAGCTTCATCGAGGCGGCGCTCAAGCAGTCGCGGCTGGTTTGACCTCTATTTACCGAAGGCGGCGACGGCCGCCTTCGCCGCGGCGACATCGGCCGGGCTGATCGGATTGCCATCGGCATCGGTCGCGACAGGGGCGGCGGTGTTTCCGCTCGCGTCTGCCCCGTTGGCCGGAGCGGGGGATGCGCTGTGCGGCTGGCTGCCGGCGAATTCGGCCGCGCTCCACACGATTCCGCCCGCCCACAGCAATGCCATCCAGCGACTCTTGAAAACGGTTCGGGTCTTGATCGGCAGCATGGCGCGACGATGCCACGCAGCCGGTTAGCGAGCGGTTAGCGCCCGTCCGGATCGGGATGGTGGCCCGGCAGTGGCGGCTGGCCCGGAACGACGCCGGGCGCGGTAGGGTCAGCGGGCGAGGGGATCTGCGGATCGACCGGCTCGGGCACGGGTATATCGATTGGCAGGCTGGGATCGGCTTCTGGCGGGCGCGTGGCCATGGGGAGGTCTCCTTCCACGGCTCAACGCATCGGGATGGGCCAAGGTCCAAAATCCTCCCGCTGACGGGGAGGATGTCCGTAGCCCACGAATCGAAACGCCCGGACCTTTTCGATCCGGGCGTCCCGCGTGACGAATGCTCGTCAGCCCCCTTTTTACGGCTCCGGCCCGCTCGCCGATCCTTTCCCCCTCAGAAAAGGTCAGCGGGGCCTTTGCCCTCCCCGAACCGAGGCCTTGCCTTGTGTTCGTGGCGTCTGTTTACGTTGGTAAATGTCCGCTTGTCACCGGCCTTGCACGGTTGGACAGCCGAATGGCCCCGCTCTGTGACGATTCCGCAACATAGCCGCAAGGTTGCCTCCCGCGCGCTCGGCGCATAGAGCCTCGGAACGGCCGCATCCCGTGGCCGGACGAGAGATTCCAGAGAGATCGATGCGCCTGTCCCGCCACTTCCTGCCCGTGCTCAAGGAATCGCCCGCCGACGCGCAGATCGTCAGCCACAAGCTGATGCTGCGCGCAGGGCTGGTGCGCCAGACCGCCGCCGGCATCTACGCCTGGCTGCCGCTGGGCCAGCGGGTGCTCCAGAAGATCGCGCAGATCGTGCGCGAGGAGCAGGACCGGTCGGGTGCGATCGAACTGCTGATGCCGACCATCCAGTCGGCCGACCTGTGGCGCGAATCGGGTCGCTACGACGCCTACGGTCCCGAAATGCTGCGCATCACCGACCGGCACGACCGCGAGATGCTGTACGGCCCGACCAACGAGGAGATGATCACCACCATCTTCCGCGATTCGGCGCGCAGCTATCGCGATCTGCCGCGCACGCTCTATCACGTGCAGTGGAAGTTCCGCGACGAGGTGCGCCCCCGCTTCGGCGTGATGCGCGGCCGCGAATTCCTGATGAAGGATGCCTACAGCTTCGATCTCGACGAGGTCGGCGCGCGCCACAGCTACAACAAGATGTTCGTGGCGTACCTCAACACCTTCGCGCGGATGGGCCTGCGCGCGATCCCGATGCAGGCGGACACCGGCCCGATCGGCGGCGACCTTTCCCACGAGTTCATCGTGCTGGCGCCGACCGGCGAGAGCGATGTCTTCTACCATAGCAATTGGGAGAAGCCCGCCGAGCTTTCGGCCGTCGATTTCGATGACGTCGCGGGCCTGCAGTCGATCGTGTCGGGCTACACCGCCGACTATGCCGCCACCGACGAGAAGCGCGACGCGGCCGCCGAGGCGGCGGCGGGGGACCAGCTCCGCCAGTCGCGCGGCGTCGAGGTGGGCCACATCTTCTACTTCGGCGAAAAATATTCGAAGCCGATGAACCTGCGCGTGCAGGGGCCAGGCGGCGGCGAGGTGATCCCGCACATGGGCAGCTACGGCATCGGCGTCTCGCGCCTGATGGGCGCGATCATCGAGGCGAGCCACGACGATAACGGCATCATCTGGCCGGATGCGGTGGCGCCGTACAAGGTCGGCATCATCAACATGCGCGTGGATGACGAGGCCTGCTTGGGCGCGTCGGACGATCTCTACGCGAAGCTGCAGGCGGCGGGCATCGAGGTGCTGTACGATGACCGCGACGAGCGCGGCGGCGCCAAGTTCGCGACCATGGATCTGATCGGTATCCCCTGGCAGATCGTGATCGGCCCCAAGGGGCTGGCGAAGGGCGTCGTCGAGCTGAAGCGCCGCGCCACCGGCGACAAGGAAGAACTCTCGATCGAGGCCGCGCTGGCGAAGGTGAGCGCTTGATCCTCGGCCGTACGGAGCGGATGGTCGCCCGGCGCTACCTGCTGCCGGGGCGGGGCGAGGCGTTCATCTTCATGGTCGCCTCGATCAGCCTGATCGCGGTTTCGCTGGCGGTGGCCGCGCTGATCATCGTGATGGGCGTCATGAACGGCTTCCGCGCCGATCTGTTCGACAAGATGGCCGGTCTCAACGGCCATGCCATCGTGCAGGGCTATTCGGGCCGGGGCATCGCGGACTGGCAGACGATCGCCGACGAGGCGAAGGCGACGCCTGGCGTCACTTCCGCCATCCCGCTGATCGAACAGCCCCTCTTCGCGCAGGTGGATGGCCGGGCCGAGCCGATCCTGCTGCGCGGGATGCGCCTGTCCGACATGCGCCAGACTATCGGCTCCAAGGTCAAGGCGGGCAATCTCGCCGAGGTGACGCCGGGTTCCGGCAACGTCGCGATCGGCACGGGGCTGGCGGAATCGCTGGGTGTGACGGTGGGCGATTCCATCTCCGTCCTCAATCCAGCCGGCCAGTCGACCCCGTTCGGCACCGCGCCGCGGATCGTGAGCTACCGTGTCGCCGCCACGTTCGAGATCGGCGTCTACGATTACGACAAGGCCTATGTGATGCTGCCGATGGAGGATGCGCAGGATCTGCTGTTGATGGGCAACACCGTCGGCATGGTCGAACTGCGCGTCACCGATCCGGACAAGGTGTCGCAGATATTGGCCCCGCTCGCGCCCAAGGTGATCCGCGACGGCGTGCTGGTCGACTGGCGGCAGATGAACGCGGCGATGTTTCAGGCGCTGGAGGTGGAGCGGGTGGTGATGTTCATCGTGCTCAGCATCATCATCATCGTCGCGGCGTTCAACATCCTGTCCTCGCTGATCATGCTGGTGCGCGCCAAGACCCGCGACATCGCCATCCTGCGGACGATGGGGGCGAGCAGGGGAGCGGTGCTGCGCATCTTCATGACGATCGGCATGACGATCGGCGTGCTCGGTATCCTGGCGGGTATCGGCATCAGCCTGATCTTCTCGGTGTTCCACCAGGATATCGTCGACGGCATCCAGTGGCTGACCGGCGCCAATCTCTGGGATCCTTCGGTGCGGATGCTGACCGATCTGCCGTTCCAGCCGGACTTTCCGGACAACGCCGTGATCATCGGCATGACGCTGCTGCTGGTGTTCCTGGCCACGCTTTACCCGTCGTTCAAGGCGTCGAGCACCGATCCGGTGCAGGTGCTGCGCTATGAGTGAGGTGCTGAAACTCACCGATCTGCGCCGCGCCTACAGCCAGGGCGGCCAGACCATCCACGTGCTGCGTGGCGTGAACCTCTCGATCGCGCAGGGCGAGATCGTGGCGTTGGTCGGCCCTTCCGGATCGGGCAAGTCGACGCTGCTGCAGGCGGTAGGCCTGCTGGAGGGCGGCTTCGAGGGATCGATCCGCATCGCCGGCGAGGAGGCCGCGCAGCTCGACAATGACGGCCGCACCCGCGTGCGACGCGACAGCCTCGGCTTCGTCTACCAGTTCCACCACCTCCTCCCCGATTTCACGGCGCAGGAGAATGTCGTGCTGCCGCAGATCATCCACGGCGCCACCCGCGCCGAGGCCGACGCGCGGGCGAAGACGCTGCTGACGACGCTCGGCCTGTCGCACCGGCTCGATCATCGGCCGTCGAAGCTCTCCGGCGGAGAGCAGCAGCGCGTCGCGGTGGCCCGCGCGCTGGCCAATCGGCCGGCGCTTGTGCTGGCCGACGAGCCTACCGGCAATCTGGACGAGGCGACCGCCGACATCGTGCTGGTCGAATTCCTGCGGCTTGTGCGCGAGGAGGGATCGGCCGCGCTGATCGCCACGCACAACGAGCGGCTGGCGGCGCGGATGGACCGCGTGGTGCGGCTGCACGATGGGGTGCTGGGGTAAGCAAGGCGTCTCTCAGTCGTCATTGCGAGCGTAGCGAAGCAATCCATGACGCGGCCTGTGGATCGCCACGGCGCTGCGCGCCTCGCGATGACGATTCTAGAGCATCGTTGCCGTCACGTAGGCCACCGTCCGGTCCGTACTCATCACCGCCACCTGCTTGCCTGGCGTGAGCGGCTGGGTGTGTTCCGGCTCGGCGGCGGTCATCTGAATGTCGGGCTGCTCGATCATCGGCGGCGCCTCCATCGGGGCGCCGCGCGTCACCACGACGGTGGCGCCCACCCGCGTCGCCTGAAACAGGATGCGTGCGAAGCCGTAGGGCAGGCGGATGCAGCCGTGCGAGGCAGGTCGCCCCGGATTGTAGCCGGCATGGAGCGCGATGCCGCCCCAGGTCAGCCGCTGCATGAAGGGCATCGGCGCATTGGAATAGATGTTCGATCGGTGGAAGCGCGCTTTCTCCAGAATCGGGAACGTGCCGGTCGGCGTGCCGTGTCCGCGCCGTCCGGTCGATACCGCCGCGATGCCGACGAGCGCCTGCCCCTGGAAGACGAAGGCGCGCTGGTTGGTGAGGTCGATCGCGACGCTGATCGGCGCGCCGTCCTCCGCATAGGGCGCCCAGCGATATTGGCCGGGACGCAGCCGCATCGCGTCGGCCGGCGTGAAGCGTGAGGCGAGTGGGCGGGCGGGGAGCGGCCGATCCGCCCAATAACCGCGCTCACGCATCGCAACGGGCACCCCGGTGCCGGCGGTCAGGCCGAGCGCGACGAGCGCGAGGAGCAGCGGGCGTTTCGGCCTGTGCATCGGGCGAGGATCCTCGGGGGAAAACGGAACAGGATAAGCGTACGCGGCCTGGATGCGGGCGGCCGCCCGAATCCGTTAACCATGTTCGTTAAGGTGGCACGGGGGTGCGCACCGCGCCAGCGATTCGGCGTGCGGCGATGGCCCGTCCGTCCGGTGCGTTAACCACGAAATGCGCGGCGAGCCTGCTGACAGCGGGCATGAGCCGCGATATGGTGCTTGGCGACCGTCGATCCGTCGGTCATGACAAGAGGGCGTGTGATGAGCCTGCTCGCCGTTCTGATGCTGTTTCTGCAGCCTTCCACCGACACCGCGGCCATCAATCCGGGCACCGCGCAGCCGCAGAGCGGGGGTATCCCGACCACGCCGCCGCCGAAGCCGCCGTCGCAGCCCTACTGAGGCGGGAATATGGAGCCGGCCGAGCAGACGACCATCTTCGCTCTGCTGTCGATCCTGTTCTTCCTGATCTCGCTGTTCGCGGACGACGAGCGGTGGTGGGTCTCGGTCGGCTGCACCGGTCTGCTGGTCTGTTACTGGGCGTTCAACACGATCCTGTGGATGCTGGGCGTCGTAGAGGATTGGTCGCTCCCCAGCGACGGCCTGTTCGCGCTGGGCGCGCTCGCGCTTGCCGTAAGGATGCGCAGAGGCTGGCTGTTGGCGCTGTTCGGCCTATTCGCGGTCAATCTCGTGCTGGATGTCCTGCATGTCACGAACACGATCGACTACGCCACATGGGCGGAAGCCGGAAACATCAGTTTCGTCTGCCAGCTCGCCACCGCCAGCTTCCCCGGCCTGGTGAGCCTTACCCGCATGATCCTCTCGCGCCCGCGCCGCGTATAGCCGCATGGAAAACGGCCGGGCATCGCTGCCCGGCCGCTCCTTCGACCCCGCTCGGGGGTAGCGCTTACGCCTTGCTCGGCGCCTTCTTCTTCGGAGGGGCCTTCTTCTTCGATCCCTTCGGTGCGGCCGGAGTGATCTCGAAGGCGAGCGCCTCGTCCTTCATCTTCACGCGGACCTCGCCGCCGTTGACCAGCTTGCCGAACAGCAATTCCTCGGCGAGCGGCTGCTTGATCTTCTCCTGAATGAGACGACCCATCGGGCGCGCGCCATAGAGCTTGTCGTAGCCCTTCTCGGTCAGCCAGTCGCGGGCATCATCCGCCAGGCTGATGTGGACGTTGCGATCCGACAGCTGAAGTTCGAGCTGGAGGATGAACTTTTCCACCACCCGCGCGATCACCGGGGTTGGCAGGTAGCCGAACGGTACCACCGCATCGAGGCGGTTGCGGAATTCCGGGGTGAACAGCTTGTTCACCGCCTCCTCCTGCACGTCCTCGCGGGTCGAGACGCCGAAGCCGACCGATTCACGCGCCATGTCGGACGCGCCGGCATTGGTCGTCATGATCAGGATCGTGTTGCGGAAATCGACCGTCTTGCCGTGGTGATCGGTGAGCTTGCCGTTGTCCATCACCTGCAGGAGGATATTGAACAGGTCCGGATGCGCCTTCTCGATCTCGTCGAGCAGCAGGACCGAGTGGGGCTGCTGGTCCACCGCATCGGTGAGCAGGCCGCCCTGATCGTAGCCGACATAACCCGGAGGCGCGCCGATCAGCCGGCTGACCGAGTGGCGCTCCATATATTCGGACATGTCGAAGCGCTGGAGCGGGATGCCCAGGATCTCGGCGAGCTGGCGCGCCACCTCCGTCTTGCCGACCCCGGTGGGGCCGGAGAAGAGATAGTTGCCGATCGGCTTGTTCGGCTCGCGCAGGCCCGCGCGGCTGAGCTTGATCGCCGAGGACAGTATCTCGATTGCCTTGTCCTGCCCGAACACGACGCGCTTGAGATCGGTCTCGAGGCTGGCGAGCACCGTCTTGTCGTCGGCCGAGACCGATTTCGGGGGAATGCGCGCCATCGTGGCGATCACCGCCTCGATCTCCTTCGGGCCGATCACCTTCTTGCGGCGGCTTTCGGGCAGCAGCATCTGCATCGCGCCCGCCTCGTCGATCACGTCGATCGCCTTGTCGGGCAGCTTGCGGTCGTTGATGTAGCGGGCCGACAGCTCGACCGCCGTCTTCACCGCGTCGGTGGTGTATTTCAGGTGGTGATGCGCCTCGAACGAGGGGCGCAGGCCGGCGAGAATCTTGATCGTGTCCTCGACCGACGGCTCGTTGACGTCGATCTTCTGGAAGCGCCGGAGCAGCGCCCGGTCCTTCTCGAAATGGTTGCGGAATTCCTTGTAAGTGGTGGAGCCGATGCAGCGGATCTGGCCGCCGGACAGCGCGGGCTTGAGCAGGTTCGACGCATCCATCGCGCCGCCGGAGGTGGCGCCGGCACCGATCACGGTGTGGATCTCGTCGATGAAGAGGACGGCATGCGGCAGCTTCTCCAGCTCCGACACGACCTGCTTCAGCCGCTCCTCGAAATCGCCGCGATACCGCGTGCCGGCGAGCAGGGCGCCCATGTCGAGCGAGTAGATCACGGCGGGCTTCAGCACCTCGGGCACCTGGCCCTCGATGATCTTGCGCGCGAGGCCCTCGGCGATAGCGGTCTTGCCGACGCCCGGATCGCCCACATAGAGCGGGTTGTTCTTGGAACGGCGGCAGAGGATCTGGATCGTGCGATCCACCTCGGCGGTGCGGCCGATCAGCGGATCGACGCGGCCTTCCTTCGCCTTCTCGTTGAGGTTGACGGTGAACTGCTTCAGCGCGCTGTCGCCCTTCTGCTTGGGCTCGGCCTTCGGCTGCTTGTCTTCCTCATTGCCTTTCACTTCACGCGCCTCCGTGGGCTGGCCACCCTTGCCGACGCCGTGGCTGATGAAGCTCACGGCATCGAGGCGGGTCATGTCCTGCTGCTGCAGGAAATAGACGGCATAGCTCTCGCGCTCGCTGAAGAGCGCGACCAGCACGTTGGCGCCGGTCACCTCCTCGCGGCCCGAGGACTGGACGTGCAGGATCGCGCGCTGAATCACGCGCTGGAAGCCGCTCGTCGGCGAAGGATCGGTCTCGGTATCGGTCTTGAGCGCATCCAGCTCGGTATCGAGATAGTGCGTCACCGCGTCCTTCAGCTCGGACAGCTCCACGCCGCAGCCCGACATCACCTGCGCGGCATGTTCGTCGCCGACAAGGGCGAGGAGGAGATGCTCCAGCGTGGCATATTCGTGCTTGCGGGTGCTGGCGGCGGCCAGCGCATTGTGGAGGGTGGTTTCGAGCTCTCTGGCAAAGGACGGCATGTATTCAACTCCTAGGCGGCGGCCCGACGAAGCGGAGCGCCGTTCCCTTCATGTCGGGTGCGGCAACCGTTTCATCAAGGACGCCCATCCCCGGAGGGGCATAGTGCGTGTCGCCGCTCTCGGAGCGGGCTGTCCTCATCGCTTGAATAAGGCGTCCGCGGTTGCGCGATGGTTAACGGCGCCTTCAATCTTTCGTCGAGTGCGGGCGATCTCTGCTTCGAGGCCGGCGATGCGGGCGTGAAGCTCCTCGACGGAGAGCGGATCGAGATCCTGGCGCGCCAGCGCGGCGACGGGATCGTCGGCGCGGCGGGGCAGGTCATCTTCCGAACTCATGGATGGATCGTTGACCCTGCGTCGCCTGCTGTCAATAAGTGCGCGCGGCCATCCGGCGCAAAAGCGGGGGATAATTTGTCCGACCTTCCCAAGACCATGCTCGCGATCGATCCGGAGGCAGCCGGCGGGCCGGAGGTGCTCGTTCCGGTCGAGCGGCCGGTGCCGGTGGCGGGACCGGGCGAATATCTGGTCCAGGTGGCGGCAGCGGGCGTGAATCGCCCCGACGTCATGCAGCGCAAGGGCATGTATCCGCCGCCGCCCGGCGCGCCCTCGATTCCGGGGCTGGAGATTGCCGGCACCGTGGTCGCGGCGGGCGAGGGGGCGGACGCCTCGATGGTCGGCAGCAAGGTCTGTGCGCTGGTCTCGGGCGGGGGCTATGCCGAATATTGCGCGGCGCCCGCCGGCCAGTGCCTGCCGGTGCCGCCGTCCCTCTCGATGGTGGAGGCGGCCGCGATACCCGAAACCCTGTTCACCGTATGGAGCAACCTGTTCGAACGCGCCTATGCGATCGAGGGCGACACCGTGCTGGTCCATGGCGGCACGTCGGGCATCGGCACGATGGCGATCCTGCTCGGCAAATTGTTCGACCTCACCGTGATCGTCACCTGCGGGTCGGACGACAAATGCGCCCGCGCGCTGGAGATCGGCGCAGCACACGCGATCAACTACAAGACGGCCGATTTCGTCGAGGAGGTGAAGCGCCTCACCGGCGGGAAGGGGTGCCAGGCGGTGCTCGACATGGTGGGTGGAGATTATGTGCCGCGTAACCTGAAATGCCTGGCGCCGGACGGGCGGCACGTCACCATCGCGGTGCAGGCCGGAGCGAAGGCGACGGTGAGCCTGGTCGACATCATGGTGCGCCGCCTGACGATGACCGGATCGACGCTTCGCGCCCGCGACGTGGCGTTCAAGGCGCTGGTCGCGGACGAACTGAAGCGCGAGGTCTGGCCGCACGTCTTGGATGGTCGCCTCAGGCCGATCATCGACGCGACCTTCCCGCTGGCCGACGCGGCCGCCGCGCACGCCCGGATGGATGGCGGCGATCATGTCGGCAAGATCGTGCTGACCATGGACGGATAAGCGGGGAGCAAGGATAAGCGGGGCTTATCGAAGGGCGCCGTGTTTCTCCTTCCTGTCACCCTGAACTTGTTTCAGCATCCATTCGCGCCGCATCGATGGATGCGCGAATGGATGCTGACCTTCGTCAGCATGACGGAAGAGGGGGGCGTCCTTGGAAAAGCTGGTACTGCACGAATATGCGCCGTCGGGGAATTGCTACAAGATCCGCCTGGTCGCCGCCCATCTCGGCCTGCCGCTGGAACGGCGCGGCTACGACATCCTGAAGGGCGAGACGCGGACGCCTGCGTTTCTGCGCGACGTCAATGGCAACGGCCGCATCCCCGTCCTGCAGATCGGCGAGCGCTTCCTGCCGGAGAGCGGCGCCGCCTGCTTCTATCTGGCGGAAGGCTCGCCCCTGATCCCCGAGGATCGCTTCGATCGCGCCGACATGCTGCGCTGGATGGCCTTCGAGCAATATAATCACGAACCCAATGTCGCGACGCTACGCTTCTGGCTGGCCTTCATCGGCGCGGATGGGCTGAGCGATGCGCAAAAGGCCGCGCTGCCGGGCAAGCGCGTGGCCGGCGAAGCGGCGCTCGATCTGATGGACGAGCATCTGCGCGACCGGCACTACTTCGTGGGGGAGGCGTTCACCCTCGCCGACATCGCGCTCTTTGCCTACACCCATGTCGCGGGCGAGGGCGGCTTCGATCTCGCCCGCTGGCCTGCCGTTCAGGGATGGCTGGATCGGGTCGCGGGTCTGCCTGGGCACATCGCGATCGACCAGTGACCGGCAAGACGCTGAGGAATCTGCCAGATTTTCGGCCAAGTAAAGCCAAGGCCTCGTGCCCCGCTTCCGCCTATTTGATGAACCCCACATAAATGTAGGAACCACTTCTTCTGAGCAATCGTTCGGGCGCCGACCACCAGGGTAAAGGAGATATGGTCATGACCCGCTTTTCTATGTTGATGCGGGGGGCTTCGGTGTCCGCGCTTCTCGCGCTGGGCGCTGTTCCGGCTTATGCCGGTTGGGGGAAGGCTGATCGCGCTCATGCGGAGATTTCCGCGGCGCAGGCCAAGATCGATGCCGCGAACAAGGTCGGCGCCAGCGGCAATACGCCCGCGATGATCGCGCGTGCTCAGGCCGAACTGAATCTGGCCAAGCAGAATGTCGAGGACGGTCACAAGGATACCGCGATCGATCAGGCGATCGATGCGGGTCGCCTGGCCGATACCGCGATCGGTGAGGCGCATCAGGCCAACAACAATGCGGCCGCCGCGCGTGTCGCCGATGCCAATGCGCAGGCCCAGCAGGCGCAGCAGGATGCGGCCGACGCGCAGGCCGACGCCCAGCAGAAGGTCGCCGACGCCGATGCGCGCGCCGCCGACGCCAATGCCTCGGCTCAGGCTTCGGCGGCCTCGGCCGCGGCCGCGCAGGAAAACCTGGATGCCATGCGCAACCAGCCGCCGACGGTGGTGACCACCACGACCGAGAAGACCACGAGCCGCGCTCCGGTGCGTCACAAGGTGGTGAAGGTCGTGCATCGACCCGCCACCACGGCGGTCGCGGAGCGTACCACGACGACGGTTACGACCGGCTCGCCGCAGTAAACCTTGACGCTGGCCCGGTCGCTCTCCCGAGGGCGGCCGGGCTTGGCATGTTCGGAAGCGCTTGCCCGCAGGCGCCGTTCGCACTACATTCCCGCCATGCACAGGCCGCCCCGCGTTGGGCGGCCCTTTCTTTATCTGCTCGGAGAGAGACCCGTGGCCCAGCCCCTCATGCCCCATGCGACAGCGTCCTGGCTGGTCGACAATACCTCGCTCAGCTTCCCGCAGATCGCGGAGTTCTGCGGCCTCCACATTCTCGAGGTGCAGGCGATCGCCGACGACACCGCCGGCACCAAGCTGACCGGCCGCGATCCGGTGCGCGCCCACGAGATCACCATGGAGGAGATCGAGAAGGGCCAGGCCAACCCGAACTACAAGCTGCAGATGCTGAAGGGTCCGGAGCAGGCGCGTCGCACCAAGGGGCCGCGCTACACGCCGGTCTCCAAGCGGCAGGACAAGCCCGACGGCATCGCCTGGATCATCCGCAACCATCCGGAAGTGTCGGACGGCGCGATCGGCAAGCTGATCGGCACCACCCGCACCACGATCGGCGCGATCCGCGATCGCAGCCACTGGAACATCGCCAACATCACGCCGAAGGATCCGGTGACCCTCGGTCTCTGCTCGCAGCGCGAGCTGGACGCGGCGATCACCAAGGCGGCGAAGGCGGCGGGCATCGAGGCGCCGGTCGACGAGCGCCTGTCCGGCGACCGCGCGGCGCTGATCGAGGAACTGCGCGCCCAGCGCGACGCCGCGCATCGCCCGGCGGTCGGCAGCGACGCGGCTCCGGCGGCGGATGGCGAGGACGAGGCGCCGCGCCCGAGCTACCAGCTGCCCGAAGGCGTGGTCGATCCGTTCAAACGCTGAGACGTCACCTCGTCATTGCGAGGAGCGTAGCGGCGAAGCAATCCATGGGCACAGCGATGGCGGCTCTGGGTTGCTTCGCTTCGCTCGCAATGACGAGATGGCGAGCGATCCCTTGACCCTTCATCCCCTCCGGACCACAAGCGCCCCATGGCAGACGATGCAATCGCCGAGTTGAGCTTCGAGGACGCGCTGAAGCGGCTGGAGGAGATCGTCCGCCGGTTGGAAAGCGGCGAGGAATCGCTCGAAAATTCGATTCAGCTCTACCAGGAGGGCGATCGCCTGCGTTCGCAGTGCGAGGCCCGCCTCAAAAGCGCGCAGGCGAAGATCGACCAGATCCAGCTCGGCGGCGACGGCACGCCTGCCGGCCTCAGGCCCTTCGATGCCGAATGATCCCGCCGAATGATCGCAAGGTGAATCCCGTGTCCCTTTCGCTGGCCGAAGCCATGCAGTCTGTCGCTGCCGAGATCGACGAGCTGTTCGATCACCTCCTGACGGTGCCGGAAGATCCGCGCGCCGTGCTCTACGAAGCGATGCGCCATGCCGCGATCGGCGGCGGCAAGCGGCTGCGGCCGCTGCTGGTGTTCGCATCCGCCAATCTCTTCAACGTCAGCCGGTCGAGCGCGCTGCGCACCGGCCTCGCGATCGAGGCGCTGCACGTCTACAGCCTCGTCCACGACGACATGCCCTGCATGGACGACGACGATCTCAGGCGCGGCAAGCCCACCGTCCACAAGCAGTGGGACGAGGCGATCGCGGTGCTGGCGGGCGATGCGCTGCACGCGCTTGCCTTCGAGATCGTCGCCGATCCGGAAACCCATGCCGATCCCTTCGTCCGCGCGGAACTGGCGCTGGAGCTGGCCAGGGCGAGCGGCCCGTCGGGCATGGCGGGCGGGCAGATGATGGACCTCGTCGCCGAGGAAACCACCTTCGACCTGCCGACCACGACGCGCCTCCAGCAGCTCAAGACCGGCGCGCTGATCGGTTTCTGCCTGGAAGCGGGCGCGATCCTGGGCCGGGTGCCGCCGGAAGGGCGCCGCGGCCTGCGCGCCTATGCCCGCGACATCGGCCTCGCTTTCCAGATCGCCGACGACCTGCTCGATGTCGAGGGTGACGTCGCGGTGGTCGGCAAGGCGACCGGCAAGGATGCCGATGCCGGCAAGGCGACCTTCGTGTCGCTGCTCGGCGTCGATCGCGCGCGGACCCAGGCGAAGATGCTGGTCGATCAGGCGATCGGCCATCTCTCGGCCTTCGGCACCGAGGCCGACCTGCTGCGTGCGATCGCCCGCTACGTGGTCGAACGCGATCACTAGAGGATAAGGGAGAGGATCATGGGCGAGCGCATCGGTATCTATCCCGGCACCTTCGACCCGGTGACGCTGGGGCACATGGACATCATCCGCCGCGCCACCGCGCTGGTGGACCGGCTGGTGATCGGTGTCACCACCAACCCGTCCAAGTCGCCGATGTTCACGCTCGACGAGCGGCTGGCGATGGTCCGCCGCGAGACGGAAGGGCTGGGCAAGGCCGAGATCGAGGTGGTCGCCTTCGACAGCCTGCTGATCCACTTCGCCCGATCGCGCGGCGCCTCGGTGATCGTGCGAGGCCTGCGCGCCGTCGCCGATTTCGAATACGAATATCAGATGGCCGGCATGAACCAGCAGCTCGATCGCAAGATCGAGACGGTGTTCCTGATGGCGGACGTCGCGCTGCAGCCGATCGCCTCGCGGCTGGTCAAGGAAATCGCCATGTATGGCGGCGAGATCGGCAACTTCGTGCCCGATGCCGTCGCCATCGAGGTGGCCGAGCGCGTCCATCGCCTGGGCATCAAGGGCGATCCCGCGCTGCGCGTGCAGAGATAGCATGTTCAGCGATAGGAAAGCGCCGCCGCTTCAGCTAGTGCATCTGTCATGATCCTCGTTCGCCGTATTCCGGAGCCCGGCCACCCCATGAAACTTGCCGCTGCCCTCATTCTCACGACCGCGCTGGTGCTCGGTGGCCCGGCCGATGCGAAGCGCAACAACGCCAAGAAGGTGCGGATCAAGGCGGCGGATCAGGTCGCCGCGACGAACCTGACCGCCTTCCTGCCGCCGCCGCTCACACCTGACAACACCTGGGATCTCGATCTCTCGGATGGCGGTCGCGTGGTGATCCAGCTGCGCCCGGACAAGGCACCCAAGATGGTCGAGCGGATCAAGACGCTGACCCAGCAGGGTTTCTACAACGGCCTCGACTTCCACCGCGTGATTTCCGGCTTCATGGCGCAGGGCGGCGACCCCAAGGGCACGGGCGAGGGCGGATCGACGCTGCCGGACGTGCCGGCCGAGTTCAACGATCTGCCGCACGTGCGCGGCGCGGTCGCGGCGGCGCGCGCCAACGATCCGAACAGCGCCAACAGCCAGTTCTACATCATGTTCATGCCGAACATGAAGCTGGACATGCACTATACGGTGTTCGGCCGTGTCGTGTCCGGCATGCAATATGTCGATGCGATCCAGAAGGGCGAGCCCCCGGCCAACCCTACGCGGATCGTGCGCGCGATCATGGGCAACGATCCCAACGTGAACACGCCGCCGCCCGCGCTTCCGGTCGCGGCGCCGGCCGTGCAGGCGCCGGCCACCTTGCCTTCGGGTGCGATGGACCAATCGGCACCGCTGCCGACTTCGGGCACGCCGCAGTAAACACATAATCCTCCCCATCACGGATGGGGAGGGGGACCATGCGAAGCATGGTGGAGGGGCGGCGGTACAACCGCCGTCTTCGCCGGCGGCCCCTCCACCGCCTGTGGCGGTCCCCTCCCCACGCTACGCGCAGGGAGGAATACCGATCATGCGCGTCGATCTCTTCGACTTCGATCTTCCGGCGGATCGCATCGCGCTCCGCCCTGCTTCCCCGCGCGATTCCGCGCGGATGCTGCTCGTACGGCCGGACGGGCTGGCCGATCGCACGATGCTCGATCTCGCCGATGCGTTGCGGCCGGGCGATTGCCTGGTGTTCAACGATACGCGGGTCATTCCGGCGCAACTCGAGGGCCAGCGCGGAAACGCGAGAATCG
The DNA here is from genome assembly GCF_029906645.1 of Sphingomonas oryzagri. Lineage (NCBI taxonomy): Bacteria > Pseudomonadati > Pseudomonadota > Alphaproteobacteria > Sphingomonadales > Sphingomonadaceae > Sphingomonas > Sphingomonas oryzagri. The sequence goes on along the minus strand of NZ_JARYGZ010000001.1, from coordinate 1,536,032 downwards.
GCGCGACGCTCCACAAGCGCGAAGGGCCGCGCGACTGGCGCGCCTTCATCCGCAACGCCAAGCGGCTGCGCGACGGCGATGTGATCGATTTCGGCGCGGATGTCTCCGCCATCGCCTCGGATCGCGGCGAGGATGGCAGCTGGCTGCTGCGCTTTGTCGGGGACGAGCCGGTCGAACTGCTGCTGGAACGGGCGGGGCGGATGCCGCTGCCGCCCTACATCGCCGGCAAGCGCGATACCGACGCGCGCGACGCCGAGGACTACCAGACGATGTTCGCGCGGGAAGCGGGCGCGGTGGCGGCGCCGACGGCTTCGCTGCACTTCACGCCGCGCCTGATGGAGCGGCTGGCGGCGGCAGGCATCGGCCACGAGACGCTGACCCTCCACGTCGGCGCCGGCACCTTCCTGCCGATGAAGGTCGACGACACCGACGATCACCGGATGCACGCCGAATGGGGCCGCATCGACGCCGCCACCGCCGATCGCCTCAACGCGGTGAAGGCGCGCGGCGGTCGCCTGATCGCGGCGGGCACCACCAGCCTGCGCCTGCTCGAAAGCGCCGCGCGGGAGGACGGCACCGTCGCCCCGTTCGAGGGGGACACCGCGATCTTCATCACGCCGGGCTACCGCTTCCGGGCGATCGGCGGGCTGGTGACCAACTTCCACCTGCCCAAGTCCACGCTCTTCATGCTGGTCTCCGCGCTGATGGGTCTGGAGACGATGCAGGCGGCCTATGCCCACGCGATTGCGCATGGGTATCGCTTCTACAGTTATGGGGATGGAAGCCTGCTGCTTCCCGCCTGATCCACACGCCATCGTCATGGATTGCTTCGCCACGCTCGCAATGACGAGCGAGGGCGGATAGGGATTTGGCCATGACGACCGAGTCCGAAGCCGCCGACCGCCTGGCCCATCTCGCCGCCGAGATTGCGCGGCATAACCGGCTCTACCACGATCAAGATGCACCCGAGATTTCCGACGCCGACTACGACGCGCTGATGCGCGAGAACAAGGCGCTGGAGGAGCGGTTTCCCGCACTGATCCGTGCCGATTCGCCATCGAAGCTGGTCGGCGCGGCGCCGTCCGGCCATCTCGCCAAGGTGCAGCACGCCAAGCCGATGCTGAGCCTCGACAACGCCTTCGCCGACGAGGATGTCGCAGAGTTCGTCGCGCGCGTCCGCCGCTTCCTGGCGCTGCCCGAGGATGTCGAGGTCGCGCTCACGGCCGAGCCGAAGATCGACGGTCTCTCCTGCTCGCTGCGTTACGAGAAGGGGCAACTGGTGCAGGCCGCAACGCGCGGCGACGGGGCGATCGGCGAGGACGTCACCGCCAACGTCCGCACCATCGCCGACATTCCCGAGACGCTGCACGGTGCCGCGCCTGATGTCTTCGAGGTGCGCGGCGAGGTCTATATGTCCAAGGCCGATTTCGCCGCGCTCAACGAGAAGCTGGCGGGGGAGCGCGTCTTCGCCAACCCGCGCAACGCTGCCGCCGGATCGTTGCGGCAGAAGGATGCCAAGGTCACTGCCGAGCGCGCGCTGCGCTTCCTCGCCCACGGCTGGGGCGAGGTGTCCGAGGTGCCGGGCGAAACGCAGACCGATGTCATGAGAGCGATCGGGTGCTTCGGCCTGCCGGTCGCCGATGCCTTCGTTCGCGTGACGTCCACCGAGGCGGCGCTCCGGCATTATCGCGCCATCGAGGCGGGCCGCGCCGATCTGCCGTTCGACATCGACGGCGTGGTCTACAAGGTCGATCGGCTCGACTGGCAGCAGCGGCTGGGTCAGGTGGCGCGCGCGCCGCGCTGGGCGATCGCGCACAAATTCCCCGCCGAGCAGGCGCAGACCCTGCTGCGCGCGATCGACATCCAGGTCGGCCGTACCGGCAAGCTCACCCCGGTCGCGCGACTGGAGCCGGTGACGGTCGGCGGCGTCGTCGTCTCGAACGCCACGCTCCACAATGCCGACGAGATCGAGCGGCTCGGCGCGCGGCCCGGCGACCGCGTCGTCGTCCAGCGCGCCGGCGACGTCATCCCGCAGATCGTCGAGGTGCTGACCCGCGACGAAGAGCGCCCCGCCTTCGTCTATCCCACCCACTGCCCGGTCTGCGGATCGGAGGCGGTGCGCGAGGAAGGCGAGGTCGATATCCGCTGCACCGGCGGCCTGATCTGCGCCGTCCAGCGCTTCGAGCGGTTGCGCCACTTCGTCAGCCGCGGCGCGCTCGACATCGAGGGACTGGGCGAGAAAAGTATCGACGAATTCCTCGAACTGGGCTGGATCAAGGAGCCGGCCGACATCTTCCGTCTCGCCGCGCATCGCGAGGAACTGATCGGGCGTGACGGATGGAAGGAGGTCTCGGTCGACAAGCTGCTCGCCGCGATCGAGGCCAAGCGCGCGCCCGATGCGGCGCGGCTGCTGTTCGGCCTGGGCATCCGCCACGTCGGCATCGTTACCGCGCGCGATCTGCTCAAGCGCTACCGGACGCTGCCGGACATCCGCGCGCTCGCCGAGGATCTGATCGACCTGCGTGACGCAACCATCCCCGCGCTCGGCGAGGAGGACGGCAAGTTCCGCAACCGTCTCGACAAGGCGATCGCGGAAAAGATCGGCGTCGAGAATGTCGGCTCGGCGGTCGGCCACGCGCTCGCCGATTTCTTCCACGAGCCGCACAATGTCGCGGCGTGGGACGATCTGCTCGCCGAGGTGACGCCGCCGGATTTCGTGGTCGATACGATCGCCTCGGAGGTCTCGGGCAAGACGGTGGTGTTCACCGGCAAACTCCTCACCATGTCGCGCGACGAGGCCAAGGCGCAGGCCGAGCGGCTGGGTGCCAAGGCGGCGGGCAGCGTCTCCAAGGCGACCGATCTGGTGGTGGTCGGCGCCGATGCCGGCTCCAAGCTCAAGAAAGCGCAGGAACTCGGCGTCCGCGTCGCCACCGAGGAGGAATGGGCTGCGATCGTCGCGGCGGCGGGGTGAACCGCCCCTAGCCAAACCCGTTTCATATGTTACCTTCTTCCCATGGCAGAGCATGTTCTCGAATCCCCGCCGGAAGGCGCGGCGGCTGACTGGACGATCCCGCAGGATTGGGCCGCCTATACGGCCGAGGATCACGAAACCTGGGACATCCTCTTCGCCCGCCAGTCGAAGCAGCTCCCCGGCCGCGCGGCCGAGGCGTTCCTGCGCGGGCTGGATGTGCTGCGCCTCTCCAAGCCCGGCATCCCGAACTATGACGAGCTCAACGAGCGCCTGATGCGGGCGACGGGATGGCAGGTGGTGGCGGTGCCGGGGCTGGTGCCGGACGATGTGTTCTTCGATCACCTCGCCAACCGTCGCTTCGTGGCCGGCAACTTCATCCGCAGGCGGGACCAGCTCGATTACCTGCAGGAGCCGGACGTCTTCCACGACGTGTTCGGCCATGTCCCGATGCTCGCTGACCCGGTGTTCGGCGACTACATGCAGGCCTATGGGCAGGGCGGGCTGCGCTCGCTCGGCTTCGGATCGCTCGACAAGCTGGCACGGCTCTACTGGTACACGGTGGAGTTCGGGCTGGTGCGTGAGGGGGACGGCATCAAGCTGTTCGGATCGGGCATCGTCTCCAGCCACGGCGAGAGCCTGTTCGCGCTCGACGATCCCAGCCCCAATCGCATCCGCTTCGATCTCGAGCGCGTGATGCGCACACGCTACCGGATCGACGACTATCAGCAGGTCTATTTCGTCATCGACAGCTTCGAGGATCTGCTGCGCCAGACGATCGAGACCGATTTCGCGCCGCTCTACGAGAAGCTGGCCGACCTGCCTGATCTCGGCCCGGCCGATCTCGCGCCCGGCGACGATCTGCTGACGCGGGGTACGCAGGCCTATGCGACGGAGCGTGCCGGGGCGGCCTGAGCCGGCGACAGTGGCCAGCCCACGCCAACTCGCCTAACAGTCGCCGCGACCCTGCCACGGAGATTGCGAGAATGACCGGACGGAGCGCGCTGGCCACGATCCTGCGCTGCAAGCCGATCGTCGATGCCGTGGCGGACGACGGCCACGGCCATCTCGCGCGCAATATCGGGCTGTTCCAGCTCACCATGCTGGGCGTCGGCGCGACGATCGGCACCGGCATCTTCGTGGCGCTGACGACGGCGGTGCCCGAGGCGGGGCCGGCGGTGATCGTCTCCTTCGTGATCGCTGGGATTACCGCCGCGCTGACCGCGCTTTGTTATGCGGAGCTGGCGTCGTGCGTGCCGGCGGCGGGCTCGTCCTATTCCTACGCCTATGCGACGCTGGGCGAATTGGCCGCCTTCCTGATCGGCGCCTGCCTGCTGCTCGAATATGGCGTGTCGGCCTCGGCCATCGCGGTCGGGTGGGGGCAGTATCTGAACGAGCTGTTCGCGGTGACGATGGGCTGGCATATCCCCGACGCCATCGCCAATCCGCCGGGCCATGGCGGCATCGTCAACCTGCCCGCCGTATTGCTGGTCGCGCTTTGTCTGATCCTGCTGCTGCGCGGCGCGAAGGAATCGACCACCGCCAACGCCGTGCTGGTCGTCGCCAAGCTGGCGGTGCTGGCGCTGTTCGTGGTGATCGCGCTGGCCCATGCGAAGGCGGGGAATTTCAAGCCCTTCGCACCGCTAGGCATCGCCGGAATCGGATCGGCCGCCTCGTCGATCTTCTTCTCCTACATCGGCATCGACGCCGTCTCGACCGCCGGCGAGGAGGTGAAGGATCCGCGCCGCACGCTGCCGCTGGCGATCGTGCTGTCGTTGCTGATCGTGACGGCCGCCTACATCCTCGTCGCCATCGCGGCGGTCGGCGCGCAGCCGTGGACCGCATTCGCCGGGCAGGAGGCGGGGCTTGCCGTGATCCTGCATAATCTCACCGGCGCGGCGTGGCCCGCCGTGTTGCTGTCGCTCGGCGCCATCGCCTCGATCTTCAGCGTGACTTTGGTGGTGCTCTACGGCCAGACCCGCATCCTCTACGCGATGGGCCGCGATGGCCTGCTCCCGGCCTTCTTCAGCCGCGTCGATCCGGTCAGCCAGGTGCCGCGCCAGAATACCTGGGTGGTGGCGATCGGCGTGGCGCTGCTGGCCGCGTTGGTGCCGCTCGACGTGCTGGTCAACCTCACCAGCATGGGGACGCTGATCGCCTTCGCCACCGTGTCGCTCGGCGTCATCCTGCTGCGTCGCGCCAGGCCGGAATTGCCGCGAGGCTATCGGGTGCCGCTCTTCCCGGTTCTGCCGATCGCCAGCGTGCTGTTCTGCCTCTATCTGATCGCAGGGCTGCCGGCCGATACCTGGCTGCTCTTCGCGATCTGGCTGGGCGCCGCCTGCCTGATCTATTTCGGCTATTCGATGCGGCGATCGGCACTCTCCGGCGCATAGCTGTGGATAAGCGGGCGGTGCGGTTGAACCGACTCGGAGCGGCGCCCATAGTCCGGCAATGGCGAACCCCTTTATCCCGCTGCGCGTCTTCACCGCCTTCACCATGCTGGAAGGCGCGATCGATCCGAAGGTGCTCGCCAAGCAGGCAAAGAAGCTCGGTTTCCCCGCCGCCGCCATCTGCGACCGCAACGGCCTCTACGCCGCCATGGCCTTCTGCGGCGCGGCGAAGGGAGAGGGCGTACAGCCGATCGTCGGCACGCTGCTGGCAGTGGCGCGACCCGCCGAGTGCGGCGGCGCTGAGCCGGGCAAGCCACCGGTCATCGACTGGCTGCCGCTCTATGCGCAGGATGCGACGGGCTACGACAATCTCTGCGCTTTGGTGTCCGCCGCCCACCTCGATCGCCCGATCGAGGAGGATGCGCACGTTCGCCTCGACGCGCTGGATGGCCGCACCGACGGGCTGATCGCGCTGACCGGCGCGGGAGAGGGTGCGCTCGCCCGCTTGCTCGCGGAGGGGCAGGAGGTGCACGCCGCGCTCTACGCCGGCCGGCTGGAGGCGCTGTTCGGCGACCGCCTCTACATCGAACTCGCCCGACGCGGCGAAGCGATCGAGGAGGCGGCCGAGGCGGGGCTGATCGATCTCGCCTACGCCCGCGATCTGCCGCTGGTCGCCACCAACCCGACCTGCTTCACCGAGGCGAGCTTCCACGAAGCGCATGACGCCATGCTCTGCATCGCGGACTCGGCCTATGTGGATAGCGACGACCGCCGCCGCTCCTCGCCCGACACGTGGCTCAAGCCGGCCTCCGCGATGGAGGCCTTGTTCGAGGATCTGCCCGAAGCGCTGCTCAACACCGCCGTCGTCGCCCAGCGCACCGCCTTCGCCGCGCCCAAGCGCAAGCCGATCCTCCCCAGCCTCGCCGGCGACCGCGAGGGCGAGGCGACGATGCTGCGGCAGGATGCCTATAACGGTCTGCTCGCCCGCCTGCGCTTCGCCGACGAGGCGGTGGCCAACGTCTCCGATGCAGAGGTGGAGGCCAAATACCCCACCTATTTCGAACGTCTCGCCTTCGAGACCGACATCATCGTCGGCATGGGCTTCCCCGGCTACTTCCTAATCGTCGCCGACTTCATCAAGTGGGCCAAGGATCACGACATCCCGGTCGGCCCCGGCCGCGGCTCCGGCGCGGGCTCGGTGGTCGCCTGGGCGCTGACCATCACCGATCTCGATCCGCTGCGCCTCGGTCTCCTCTTCGAGCGCTTCCTCAACCCCGAGCGCGTCTCGATGCCGGACTTCGACATCGACTTTTGCGAAACCCGGCGTGGCGAGGTGATCCGCTACGTGCAGGAGAAATACGGCCGCGATCACGTCGCCCAGATCATCACCTTCGGGCGGCTCAAGGCGCGCGCCGTGCTCAAGGACACCGGCCGCGTGCTTCAGATGAGCTACGGCCAGGTCGATCGCCTCGCCAAGCTGGTCCCCAACCACCCGACCGATCCGTGGACGCTGGAACGCTCGCTCAACGGCGTCGCCGAGCTGGTGAACGAGTACGAGCGCGAGCCGGAGGTGAAGCGGCTGCTCGATCTGGCGAAACAGCTGGAGGGCTTCCCGCGCCACTCGTCCACCCACGCGGCGGGCGTGGTGATCGGCGATCGCCCGCTCGATCAGCTGGTACCGCTCTATCGCGATCCGCGATCGGACATGCCGGTCACGCAGTTCGACATGAAACATGTCGAGGATGCCGGGCTGGTGAAGTTCGACTTCCTCGGCCTCAAGACGCTCTCTGTGCTGCAGAAGGCCGTTCAGATGCTCGCCAAGCGCGGCATCGAGGTCGACCTCGCCAAGCTGGCGTGGGACGACCCGGCGGTGTTCGAGCTGCTGATGTCCGGTAATACGGTCGGCGTGTTCCAGCTGGAATCGGAGGGGATGCGGCGCACGCTGTCCGCCGTCCGCCCGACCTGTTTCGAGGACATCATCGCGCTCGTTTCGCTCTACCGGCCCGGCCCGATGGACAACATCCCGATGTTCGGTGCGCGCAAGAACGGGCGCGAGGAGGTGGTGTATCCGCACGATCTGCTGGAGCCGATCCTGAAGGAGACCTACGGGATCTTCGTCTATCAGGAACAGGTGATGCAGGCCGCGCAGATCCTCGCCGGCTATTCGCTCGGCGGCGCCGACCTGCTGCGCCGTGCGATGGGCAAGAAGATCAAGGCGGAGATGGACACCCAGCGCGAGATCTTCGTGAAGGGCTGCGCCGAACACAACCAGATTTCCGCTCAGAAGGCCAACGAGCTGTTCGACTTGATCGACAAGTTCGCCGGCTACGGCTTCAACAAGTCGCACGCCGCCGCCTATGCGCTGGTCGCCTATCAGACGGCGTGGATGAAGGCGCACCACAAGCCCGAATTCTTCGCCGCATCGATGTGTTTCGACATGGCGCAGACCGACAAGCTCGCGATCTTCGTCGAGGATATGCGGCGCATGGACGTGCCGGGCCTGCCGCCGTCGATCAACCACAGCGAGGCAGAATTCAGCGTCGAGGAGGCGCCGGAAGGCCTCTCCGTCCGCTATGCGCTGGGCGCGCTCAAGGGGGTCGGCGAGCGCGCGATGGAGGAATTGTGCGCCGAGCGGGTGCGCGGCGGGCTCTTCAAGTCGATTGAGGATTTCGCCGATCGCATCGACCCCCGCATGCTCAACCAGCGTCAGCTGGAAAGTCTCGCGGCGGGTGGTGCCTTCGAATGCCTCGGGCTGGAACGCGCGACCGTCCATGGCGGCGCCGAGACCATCCTCGCCCACGCCAAGGCCGCGCATGAGGGGCGGACCAGCGGGCAGGGCGGCCTGTTCGGCGGCGACGATATCGAGGTGCCGCCGATCCGCCTGCCGGCCGGCGTCCACTGGTCGATGATCGACAGCATGGCGCAGGAGAAGGAGGCGTTCGGCTTCTACTTCTCCTCGCACCCGACCGACCGTTACCGCCATCTCGCGCAGGCGCACGGCGCGCGCAGTTTCGCTGAATGGTGCGCGCTGCCGACGCCCGCCGCGCCTCCGCCCGACGAGCGCGGCCGTCGCCAGCCGGCGCCCACTGTCTCGATGGCGGTGCTGGTCGAGGATGCGCGCTGGCGGACTGCTGCGAAGAGCGGGCGGCGCTATCTGTTCGCCAGTTGCTCGGACGCGTCCGGTCAGTTCATGGCGAGCTGCTTCGACGATGACGTCTCGGCCAAGATCGAGGAGACCGCGAAGGCCGGCGGCTGCGGTCTGCTCGCGGTGGAGCTGGATCGGCGCGACGCCGACGAGACGCCGCGCGTCACGATCCGTGGCATCCGGCCGTTCGAGGGCATGACGATGGCGACGCGGCTCAAGCTCGATGTCGCGGTCGAGCAGCCGGAGGCGGTGGTTGCGTTGGCAGAGCTACTGGCGAGCCAGCGCGGTGGGCGGGGCGAGTTGCATCTCTATGCCGTGCTGCCTGACGGCCGCCGCGCGCACCTGCTCGCCGGTCGCGACTACAATTTCGACGCCGAGCTGGTCGCTCGGATCGAGAAGCTGCCCGGCATCGGCTCCGCCCGCCTTGGCCCGATCGAGGCGCCGCGCCTCGCGCTGGTGGGGTGAGGCATGACGGCGAAGCGCATCACCAGCTTCGCCGAATTCTGGCCCTTCTACCTGCGCGAGCACAGCAAACCGGCGACGCGCGCGCTCCATTATATCGGGACCACCCTGGTGCTGATCTGTCTGGCGGCGGCGATCGTGTCAGGGTGGCGTTGGCTGTTCTGGATGATGCCGGTGGCGGGCTATTTCTTCGCCTGGCTCGCCCATTTCGCGATCGAGCGGAACCGGCCGGCGACCTTCACCTATCCGCTGTGGAGTCTCGTCGCCGATTTCGTGATGTATGGCTGCTGGATCAGCGGCCGGCTGGGCCGCGAACTCGCACGTGCCGGCGTCGCGCGGGGCTGAGATGGCGTTCGCGATCAAGGCGGCCATCAAGGAAACACCCGCCGGAGTGCTGGTCTTCCCCGCGCAGAAGACGATGTACGGCGGCAAACGTATCGCCGAGGGCGACGCGATATTCCTCTTCGCCAGCGAGAATAGCGGCGGGCACGGCCTGATCGCGAAGGGCGTTGTGGCCGCCGCCGCTGCCCTCCCGCGAAAGCCCGGCGTCGAACGCCAGACGCCGCGCGTGGATGTGACGATCGAGGTGATCGCGCCGGTGCTCCGATCGCTCGGGCGGCGCGAGCTGAAATCCTTCGACCGCTGGGATGACGGCCGGCCGGAAACCGAACTCAACTTCAAATTCTACCGCCAGGCTACCGACAAGATCGTTGGCGTTACGAACGGCGCGGCCGCGTTCCTCGACAGCTTTTTCCTATAGACCCACCGCATCTCCCAGGCGGCCAAGCCCGTCCAGCGTATAGGGGAACTCGATCAGCCCGGTCAGCAGGACGGCGAGCAGCGCCAGCAGGATCAGCACCATGGCGCCGTGACGATCGGTCGGCGCCAGCGGGCCGGGCGGCGCGGGATCTTCCGGTCGGTAGTCGATCGGGTCGAACGGCATGGCAGATGCTCCGGGCTGATCTCTCTCCGTTGCCGTATTGATCTATCACGACCGGCCAATTTCCGCGAGCCGCGCTTGGGGATGACGCTCGCACGTCAGAAGAGCGACATCTGCGTACCCGGCAGCACCGGGGGCGTGAACAGATCGGTGCGCAGCTGGAAGCGCTGGCGGCCAAGCCCGTGCTTGCGGCTGGCGATCTGGACGCGGTTGCGGATCAGTTCTGCCCACGGCCCCTGTCCCTTCATCCGCGTGAAGAAATCGGGATCATTGTCCCTCCCGCCACGGATCGAGTGGATCGTAGCCATCACCTTCGCGGCACGATCCGGATGATGCGCCTCCAGCCAGGCGCGGAACAGCGGCGCGACCTCGTGCGGCAGGCGGACGGGGATGAAGGAGACGCCCCGCGCCCCGGCCTCTGCCGCGCGCTCGACCAGATGCTCGATCTCGTGATCGGTGATCTGCGGCACGATCGGCGCGATCGAGACGTGGACCGGTATGCCCGCATCGGCCAGCCGGCGCACGGCGGTCAGCCGCCGCTCGGGATGCGGTGCGCGCGGCTCCAGCGTGCGCGCGATCCTGGGATCGAGCGAGGTGACCGAGATCGCCACCGCCGCCAGATCGTCGCGCGCCATGTCGCGCAGCAGTTCGATGTCGGAGACGACGCGGTCGGATTTGGTGGTGATCGTGATCGGATGCCGGCACCCGGCCAGCAGTTCGATGCAGGCGCGCGTGATGCGGTAACGGCCTTCGATCGGCTGGTAGGGATCGGTGTTGGTGCCGAAAGCGATCGGGCGGCACTGGTAATGGGGGGCGGCCAGTTCCTTCGCCAGCAGCTCCGCCGCATTGGGCTTGGCGAACAGCTTCGTCTCGAAATCGAGGCCGGGCGAAAGATCGTGGAAAGCATGGGTCGGCCGCGCGAAGCAATAGATGCAGCCGTGCTCGCAACCGCGATAGGGATTGATCGAGCGATCGAACCCGACGTCCGGCGAGGCGTTCTTCGTGATGATCGTGCGCGGTTGTTCGATGGTGACGGTGGTGCGTAGCGGCGGCGGCTCACCGTCGATGGCGGTGCGGGTATCGAGCCAGTCGCCGTCCACCTCGCGCGCCGCCAGGCCGAAGCGCTGCGGCACCTCGTTGACCGTGGCGCCGCGCCCGGCGCGCTGTTCTGAAGACCGACTCGGCATTGACGAAGTGTAGCGGATCGAATAGAACAAAGAAAGAACATGAATGGAGGCGCGGATGGCACGGATCAATTATGTCGAGCTGCCGGTGGCGGATACGGCGATCGCGAAGAGCTTCTACGAAGTGGCGTTCGGCTGGCTGATGAGCGAGTTCGGGCCGACCTATGCCGCCACCACGACCGGTGACGTCGATCTCGGCCTGCAGGGCGATGCGGCCGAGGCGACGCAGGCGCCGCTGCCGGTGATCGATGTCGAGGGGCTGGACGCGTGGCCCGCCAAGGTCGAGGCGGCGGGTGGCACGGTGGTGCGGCCGATCTTCGCCTTTCCGGGCGGCCGGCGCTTCCACTTTCGCGATCCGTCGGGGAACGAGCTGGCGGTGGTCGAGGCGAGCCATTGAGGCCCGGACGGGATCAGGCGGCGAGGCGCCCATCGAAGCGCTGGCGGGCTTCTTCCACCTCGCCGAGATTGGACATCGTCCAGGCATAGAGCGCCTTGAACGGCGGTTGCAGGGTGCGGCCCAGCGGGGTGATCTCATACTCCACTGCGACCGGTGACAGCGGCAACACGCGGCGTTCGATGATGCCGTTGCGTTCCAGTCGGCGCAGGCATTGTGTCAGCGCCTTCTGCGTCACTCCCTCGATCTGGCGCTTGATCGCGTTGAAGCGGAGCGGACCGCCATCGAGCACAGCGAGCACCAGGATCGACCATTTGTCGGCGATCTGGTCGAACAGCACGCGGCTCGGACATTCGGCCGAGAAATGCTTCATCGCGCAGGACATGGCGGGGGAGGCGGACATGGAGGTTTCCTCGGATATACCTGGTCGACTTCAGGTGCGTGATTGACGGCAGGTATCCAAGATATACCTATCATCTGTTCCCAGCAATGGAGCCTGACTGATGACTGCTTCCGCCGACGTCCTGTTCCGTCCGTTTCGCGTGCGCTCGCTGGAGCTTGCCAACCGGATCGTGATGGCGCCGATGACCCGATCCTTCGCGCCGGATGGCGTGCCCGGTGAAAACAATGCGGCCTATTACCGGCGCCGTGCCGAGGGTGGCGTCGGTCTGATCCTTTCCGAAGGCACGGTGGTCGATCGCCCCGCGTCGCGCAACGATCGGGGTATTCCCTTCTTCCATGGCGATGCGGCGCTGACCGGCTGGAAAGGCGTGATCGACGCGGTGCACGGCGCCGGCGGCAAGATGGGGCCGCAGCTCTGGCACACCGGGGCGGTCAAGAGCTTCCAGACCGAGTGGGAGCCGGAAACCGGGATCGAGAGCCCGTCCGGTCTCGTCGCGCCCGCCACCCCGCGCGGGCAGGCGATGAGCGAGGAGGATATCGCTGACACGATCGCCGCCTTCGCCCGCGCCGCCGCCGAGGCCAAGGCGCTCGGCTTCGATACGATCGAGGTGCATGGCGCGCATGGCTATCTGATCGACCAGTTCTTCTGGTCGGGCACCAACGAGCGGACCGATCGCTATGGCGGTGCCACGATCCGCGAGCGCTCGCGCTTCGCGGGCGAGGTGATCGCGGCGATCCGCGCGGCGGTCGGCCCCGATTACCCGATCATCCTGCGGGTCAGCCAGTGGAAGCAGCAGGAATATGCCGCGCGCCTCGCCGAGACGCCGGAACTGATGACCGACTGGCTGCAGCCCTTGGTCGATGCCGGGGTGGACGTGCTGCACTGTTCGCAGCGCCGTTTCTGGGAGCCGGAATTCCCCGAGATCGACGGCGAGAACGGCCTGAACTTCGCCGGCTGGGCGAAGAAGCTGACGGGTGCTGCGACGATCAGCGTCGGCTCGGTCGGCCTTTCGGGCGACTTCATGGCGGCATTCGGTGGCGAGGCCTCGACCAGTGTCGGGGTGGAGCGGCTGGTCGAGCGGATGGAGCGCGACGAGTTCGATCTGATCGCGGTCGGCCGCGCGCTGATCAGCGATGCCGACTGGGCGGCCAAGGTCCGCGTCAACGAGGCGCAGGGGCTGAAGGGCTTCCAGGCGGCGGCCTTGGCCGAGCTGGTCTGAGCTTGTGGGGCGCGCGGCTCCGTGCCGCGCGCCGTTCGCTTCGGGAGCGCTCAACCTGTCCGATTTGTAAGGCAACATTCCGTTTCGCGGCCGGTTTCCTCTCCTGCGGGACAATGAGGAGAAAGACCGTGAAGAAGCTGATCGCCCTTGCCGGCGTCGTGATGGCCGTGCCGCTCGCCGGCTGCGTGAGCGATGGTTATTATGGCGGGCCGGCCGGGCCGGGGCCGATCGCCTATGACGGCTTCTACGACGATTATTACGGCCCGATTTACGACGGCTATTGGGGCGACGGCGGCGCCTTCTACTACCGTACCAGCGAGCATGGTCATTGGCGGCACGACACTGGCGGCCATTTCCGGCACGACATGGGTCAGCCGGTCGGAGGTGGCCATGCCTTCCACCCGATGCACGGCAATTTCACACCGCCGATGGGCGGGCATGGCGGCGGCCGGCATCGCTGACGGCGACCGAGCCGGAGTGCGCGGGGCGCGTTACGCCTCGCGCAGCCGTGGCATCAACTCGACGAAATTGCAGGGCTGGTGGCGGATGTCGAGCTGGGTGGCGAGTATGCCGTCCCAACCGTCCTTCACCGCGCCCGTCGATCCGGGGAGCGCGAACAGGTAAGTGCCCCGCGCCACGCCCGCGCAGGCGCGCGACTGGATCGTCGAGGTGCCGATCTTGGCGTAGCTCAGCCAGCGGAACAGCTCGCCGAAGCCGGGAATCTCCTTGTCCCACACCTTCGCGAACGCCTCGGGCGTCACGTCGCGACCGGTGACGCCGGTGCCGCCGGTGGAGATCACGCAGTCGACTTGCGGGTCGGCGATCCAGCCGAGCAGGCGGCCGGCGATGAGTTCGGCATCGTCCTTCTCGATCGCCCGGTCGGCGAGGATGTGGCCGGCCGTGGTCAGCCGTTCGACCAGCGTGTCGCCCGATCGATCGTCCGCCGCCGTGCGCGTGTCCGAAACCGTCAGGACGGCGATGCGGACCGGCTTGAACGCGATGCTCTCATCCAGAGCCATCAGTTGTTGGCGATTGCCGAGCGCTGGACCTCGGCAGAGGCCGTGCCCGTCCGCACGCTCGCCTGTATGGTCGAGGGGAAGCGCGGCCAGGCGCCCTGCGCCAGCGCCTTCAGACTGGCGGTCTGCTCGCCGGACTGGCGCTGGTACATCCAGTAATTGCGCAGCACCGTCGTCACGTAGCCGCGCGTCTCGGCATAGGGGATGCTCTCGATATAGAGCAGCGGATCGTTCTGCGCGCGGTTGTTGATGTCCCAGCGGGCGACGGCGTTGGGGCCGGCATTGTAGGCGGCGATCACCTTGGGTAGCAGGCCGCCAGTCGCGTCGCGCAGCTGCTGCAGATAGGCTTGGCCATAGGCCATGTTGACCTGCGGGCTGGACAGGCTGGCGCGATCGACGGTGACGCCGGAACCGCGCTTGCGCTCGATCAGGTCGGCGGTGGTGGGCAGCACCTGCATCAGCCCGCGCGCGCCGGCGGGAGAGAGTGCGTCGGTGCGGAAGCGCGATTCCTGCAGCGTGTGGGCGAAGACCAGAGCCTTGTCGACCTGCCAGCCGCCCTGCGGCACCCAATTGGGGGCCGGATAGCGATCGGAGGCCTCGACGATCTCGCCGGTCGGGCAATTGTGCGCGAGCCAGATCTGGGTCGCCGGAAGATCGAGCCGGGCGGCGAGGTGGAGCAGCGACCTGTGCTCGTTGTCCGAACCGATCCGCGCCTGCCAGCGCAGCATCTCGTCGGCGAGGCCATATTCGCCGATCTCGGCCAGTGCGGCGGCGCGGCGGACGTCTGCATGGGTGGAGAGCGCGGTCCACTCCTCGACGGTGAGCTTGGGCGCGACGGCGGACGCGGGCACCGCCATGCCGAGCAGGCGCGCGGCGATCAGGCCGTAGAAGGTCTCCGGATTGCGCGCGGCGATGCGCAGGTGGCTCTGCACCGAGGAGAAATGGCCGCAGCTCGTCTCGGCGCGCGCGGCCCAGAAATGGCCGGCGGCGCGCATCGCGACGTCGCTGCCGTTGGCGGCGACGCGGGAGAAGGCGCCGTCGGCGGCCTTGCAATCCTGTTGGCGCCAGGCGGAAAGGCCCTGCACCCAGCTCGCCTGCACCGCCCATTCGCCGGGGCCGCGTGCGGCGACGCTGGCGAGGCGCGTGGCGTTGATGTCGTCGTTGTTGAGGAAGTAGCTCCAGGCGATGCGCTGCTGCCATTCGGTCTGCGCCTCGGGCGTCAGCTGCGTCATCGCGGCGTTGAGCAGGGCCTCGGCGCCCGCCGGATTGTCGGTCTTGAGCAATGGCCGCGCCTGCACGGTGAGGTTGGCGGCGGCGATGTCGCCGGAGGTCGCGCGGGCGGGCGTCCGGTTGGGAGCGCCGTTCACCCAGTCCAGATCGCGTGGGGTGGGCAAAGCGGGGAGGTCGGTAGCACCACGCTTCCTGGCGAGCAGCACCAGTTGCGGCGTCTGCGGCAGATCGGGCGCCGCGTTGATCAGGGCGACCAGATCGTCGCGTTCGACGCGCGGGCTGTTCTTGGCGAGGAACAGCTCGGCGCGCGCCACCGGGGTCAGCACGCCATCGGGCATTGCGGCGAGCGCGGCACTGGCATCGCTCCAGCGGCCGTCGCGGATCGCGCCGAACACACCTTCATAGGCCTGGCGCTGATCGGGGGTGAGGATCGCGCCGGAAGAGGAGGCGGTCACCGGCGCGGCGGCGGTGTAGGCGGGCGGGGTGGTGAGATCGGCGGCGGCCACGGCCGAGGCGGAGGTGCAGGCGAGAGCCAGCGCCCAGGCGCAAGAGCGGAACGTCACTGGCCGATAACTCCAAGCAGCAGGCGCATGTCCGCCCAGGCGCTCGCCTTCAGGGCGGGCATCCGGCGCAGGTGGCGCGGGTGAAAGGTTGCGATGGCGGGCACCGTGCCGCCGTCATGGTTAAACTCGCGTAAACCACCGCGATTTTGGAGAGCTTCCGGCCCGAACAGCCAGCGCGCCGGCTCGTCGCCGAAGACCATCAGCGCCTTTGGGCCAGCGAGCGAGACATGGCGACGCATCATTGCGGTGAGCGCTTCGCCCTGATCGGGCGCGATGCGGCCGGCGGAGCGGGCCGGGGAGAAGGGGGCGAGATAGATACGCTCGCGATCGAGGCCTACCGCAGCGACCATCGCATCGAACAATCGGCCGGCCTCTCCGGTGAAGAGTGCGGAGACATCGTCCGCATCGGGCATGTCTGCGACGATCATCAGCGCTGCGCCGGGCGTTCCGGAGGGCGCGATGCGGCGGCTTGGCGGGGCGGACTGGGGCGCGTAGTCCCCGATGGCGAGCAACGCGCGAAGGGCGTCGAGGCTGTCGGGGATCACGGCGGCTGGAACCGCGGCGGCTGGTGTCGAAACCCCCGGAGCCGGGCCTTCCGTCGGCCGCGCCACCCTGGCCGGTGCCGCCAGCCAGTCGCGCGGCTGTTCGTCGGCGATCGTGTCCAGCCCCGCCTCGGCCCACCAGCCGATCGCGCTGGCGATCACGTCCCGAAAGCGATGCTGCCCCCCATTAAGCATGTGCATCCCATGCCTTGCGGTTGACGTGGAGGTCAATCTCGGGAAACGCGGGGAGAGGTCAGAGCGTTAGGGGATTGCGCCGATCCGCAGATTTGTGCGGATTCCGTAGGGGTTGGCGCGCGGAAGGAGTGAGCATGTCGGATCGCGAATCGATGGAATATGACGTCGTCATCGTGGGCGGTGGCCCCGCGGGGCTGTCGGCGGCGATCCGGTTGAAGCAGCTCGCGGAGGCCGAGGGGCGCGAACTGTCGGTCTGCGTGCTGGAGAAAGGCTCGGAGATCGGCGCGCACATCCTGTCCGGCGCGGTGGTCGATCCGATCGCGCTCGACGAGCTGATCCCGAACTGGAAGGAGCTGGACAGCCCGATGACGGTGCCGGTCACCGACAACCAGCATTGGGTGCTGTCCAAGGCCGGCAAGTGGGAAATGCCCCACCTGATGATGCCGCCGTTCATGAACAACAAGGGCACCTACACGGTGTCGCTCGGCAATCTCTGCCGCTGGCTCGCTTCGCAGGCAGAAAATCTCGGTGTCGAGATATTCCCCGGCTTCGCGGCGGCCGAAGTGCTGTTCGACGAGGATGGCGCGGTGAAGGGCGTCGCCACCGGCGACATGGGCATCTCTCGCACCGGCGAGCATAAGGGCGACTATCAGCCCGGCATGGAGCTGCACGGCAAATACACCTTCTTCGCGGAGGGCGCGCGCGGGCATCTCACCAAGGAGCTGAAGCGCCTGTTCGATCTGGAGCGCGATTGCGATCCGCAGGTCTACGGCATCGGCCTCAAGGAATTGTGGGATATCGATCCTGCCAAGCACGTGCCGGGCCGCGTGATCCACACCCAGGGCTGGCCGCTCGACGATGCGTGGGGCGGCGGCTTCCTCTATCATCAGGCGAACAACCAGGTCGCGCTCGGCTTCGTGGTGGCGCTCGACTACAAGAATCCTTGGCTGTCGCCCTTCGAGGAATTCCAGCGCTGGAAGCAGCATCCGGAGATCAAGGCGATCCTCGAAGGCGGCCGCCGCGTCTCCTACGGCGCGCGCGCGATCAACGAGGGTGGCTGGCAGTCGGTGCCCAAGCTCATCTTCCCCGGCGGCGCGCTGATCGGCTGCTCGGCGGGCTTCGTCAACGTGCCGCGCATCAAGGGCAGCCACACCGCGATGAAGAGCGGGATGCTCGCCGCGGAGGCCGCGTTCGATGCGCTCAAGGCCGATCGCAAGCAGGACGAGCTGGCGAGCTATCCGGATGCGCTGAACGCCAGCTGGGTGGCGAAGGAGCTCAAGATGGTCCGCAATGCGGAGCCGGCGGTCGCCAAGTCCGGCGGCACGGTCGGCACGCTGGTGTCGGGCCTCGACCTGTGGATGCGCTATCTCAAGATCGGCCTGCCGCTCACGCTCAAGCACAAGCACACCGATGCGGAATCGCTCTGGAAGGCCAATCAGTGCCGGAAGATCGACTATCCCAAGCCCGATGGCGTGATCAGCTTCGATCGCCTGTCCTCGGTGTTCATCTCGGGCGTGAACCATGAGGAGGATCAGCCGGTCCACCTGACGCTCAAGAACGCCTCGGTGCCGATCGAGGTGAACCTCAAGGAGTTCGAGGCGCCCGAGCAGCGTTACTGCCCTGCCGGCGTGTACGAGATCGTGGGGCGCGACGAGGGCGATCCGCGCCTGCAGATCAACGCGCAGAACTGCGTCCACTGCAAGACCTGCGATATCAAGGATCCGACCCAGAACATCAACTGGGTGGTGCCGGAGGGCGGCGGTGGCCCGAACTATCCGAACATGTAAGTCCGTCTTCGCCGCTCCGGCATTTGCCGGTGCGGCGAAAGCGGCGCTTGCCACGGGCGGCCGGATCGACAAAGGTTCGGGCGGGGCGTCACCCGTATTGCCGAGCATGATATCGATGAATTTCTCCCGCCCGTTTCTCCTCGCCGCCCTGATGGCGGCGACGGCCATGACCCCCGCGACGGCCGACAATCCCAGGCGCGCAGCGAAGACGGACCCGGTGGTGGATTACGTCCGCGCCCGTGCCGCCGACGATCTGGGCGAGCTTTCCGTCGCGGCCAACGGCTATGCGGCGGCGGCGGCGCAGAATCCGGGCGACAAGATGCTCGCGCTCCGGGCCTATCGGCAGGCGGTGGCGGCGGGCGACATGGATCTGGCGCTGCGGGGCGCGCAGGCGCTCGACGCCGACAAGTCGCTGCCGCCGGACGGCACGCTGCTGCTGCTCGCCGATGCGGTCAACCGGAAGGACTGGAAGCGTGCGGACACGCTGGCCAACCGCGTGGTCGGCGAACGGCTGTTCGCTTTTCTGGTGCCGGCGATGCGCGCCTGGATCGCCTATGGCGCGCATGACGGCGATCCGCTCGCCCCGCTCAAGGCGCTGCCGCCGGGCAGCCTTTCCGAAACATACGGCAACGAGCATCAGGGCCTGCTGCTGATCGCGATGGGCAAGGAGGAGGAGGGCGTCGCCGCGATCAACGCGATGCAGCTTCCCGAAGGCGCGCGCGCATCCCGTATCCGCATCGCCGCCGCCGCCGAGCTGGACAAGCGGCGCAAGCGCGACGCCGCGCTCGCCATGCTGGTCGGCGACTCTCCCGCGATCGCCAAGGCGCGCGCGATCCTGACGGCAAAGCGCAAGCTGCCCGGCGCGATCGACACGCCGTCCGAAGGCATCGCCGAACTTTACGTGCGCGTGGCGGCCGATCTCAACCGCCAGCAGGCGGCGCCGCTGGCGCTCGGCTTCGCGCGGGTGGCGACGATGCTGGCGCCCGACGCCAGCGAGCCATGGCTGGTGACGGCGAGCCTGCTCTCGCTCGGCGGCGCGGACGATGCGGCGCTGGAAGCGGTGAACCATGTCTCGCCCGACGATCCCTTCGCCGGCGCCGCGCGCGACACGCGGTTGACCCTGCTGGTCCGCGCCGGCCGCAAGGACCAGGCGCTCGCCGAGGCGGAAGCGGCGGTGCGCGATCCCGCCGCGACGATTGGCGACTGGAGCCGGTACGGCGATCTGCTCTCCGCCTCGAAGCGGCCGGCCGACGCCGGGCAGGCTTATGACCATGCGCTGGCGATGGCCGGCGGTGACAAGGCCGCGGCCGAGATCGCCTGGCCGCTGCTGCTCCAGCAGGCCAATGCGGTGCTGGAAGCGGGCGACTGGCCGACCGCGCGGACCAAGGCCGCCCGTGCGCTGGCGCTGGCGCCGCAGCAGCCCGAAGTGCTGAACTTTCTCGGCTATTCCGAACTGGAGCATGGCGAGGATATTTCCGGCGCCGGGGCGATGATCGCCAAGGCCAGCGCGCTCGCGCCCGACAATCCCTCGATCACCGACTCGCTCGGCTGGTCCTGGTATCTGCGCGGCAATCTCGATCGCGCCATCCCGTTGCTGGAGCGCGCGGCGCAGGGGGCGCCGGCGGAAAGCGACATCAACGAGCATCTGGGTGACGCTTATTGGAAGGCCGATCGCAGGCTCGACGCCCGCTATGCGTGGCGCGCGGCGCTGGTCGCGGCCGACGATGACGAGAAGGCGCGGATCAAGGCCAAGATCGACAACGGGTTGACCGCCAAGCCGTGATGTTGACCGAGACTGCGTACGCCAAGATCAACCTGGCCCTGCACGTCCGCCGTCGGCGGGCCGATGGCTATCACGACCTCGAGACCCTGTTCGCCTTCTGCGTGGACGGGGATGAACTGACGGTCGCGCCGGCCGGTGGGCTGGGCCTTACCATCTCCGGGCCGTTCGGCGAGGGGCTTTCGGCGGGGGAGGACAATCTCGTCCTGCGCGCCGCCGCGATGCTGCGCGATGAGGCGGGTGTGGAGGCCGGTGCCACGATCCGGCTCGACAAGCGGCTGCCGATCGCATCGGGGATCGGCGGCGGATCGGCCGATGCGGCGGCTGCCTTGCGGCTGCTCGTGCGGCTATGGGATATCGATATCCCCGATACGGCGCTGCACGACATCGCGGCCCGCCTGGGCGCCGACGTTCCGGCCTGCCTCGTCTCGCGGAGCTGTCGCGGCGAGGGCAAGGGCGACGCGCTCGATCTGCTCGACGATGCGACCCTGCAGGGTGTGCCGGTGCTGCTCGTCAATCCGCGCGTTCCGGTGCCGACCGGGCCGGTCTTCCAGCGCTGGGACGGGACGGATCGCGGGGCGCTGGATGATGGCGATCCCTTCGCCGCCGCGCTGGCCGGCCGCAACGATCTGGAACCACCCGCCCGCGCGATGCAGCCTGTGATCGGCGAAGTGGTTGAGGCACTCTCCGTCGCGCCGGGCGTCCGCCTCGCGCGCATGTCCGGCTCGGGTGCTACCTGCTTTGCCCTTTTCGGCACAGCCGAAGAGCGGGATGGTGCCTATCGGGCGATAGAGAATCGTTTCCCCGATTGGTGGTTTCTGGCAACCTTCTTGCGGTGAGGCGACGAGCCTTACTGAGAGGTGACAAGGCGGCCGTTCCGGTTGCAGGATGCAACCCGAACCACGCTGCGGAGTTGCCCCTGGGGGAAGGAGAAGGCCGATGTCGATGTTCAGGCTCGAACTGGAAGGGCCCGTCGCACGGGTCGTCATTGATCGCGGCGAGAAGCGCAACGCGGTCCCGATCGCGCAGTGGAGCGCGCTGGAAAAGACGGTGAGCGAGGCTGCCGCTTCCGATGCGCGGCTGGTGATCATCACGTCGGCCGATCCCGTCAGCTTCTGCGCCGGCGCCGACCTCTCCGAAATGCCGGCGCTGATCGACGACGTGAAGAAGCGCCACATCTTCCGCGGCGCGATGACGAGCGCCCTGTCGCGCATTCGCGCCATCAACAAGCCGACGCTGGCGATCGTCGAGGGCGGCTGCTTCGGCGCCGGTGTCTCGCTCGCCATGGCCTGCGACATGCGGATCGCCGGGCCGAAATCGACCTATGCGATCACGCCCGCGCGCTTCGGCATCTCCTATCCGCAGCCGGACCTGATGCGACTGGCCGAACTGGTCGGGCCGGGGCAGGCGGCGCGCCTGCTGTTCACCGCCGCCTTCATCGATGCCGCGGAAGCGCACCGCATCGGGCTGGTCGAGATGGTCTGTCCGCAGGCGGCGACCGGCTGCGACGTGATCGACAGCATCGCCGGCAACGCCCCCTACAGCCTCTACGCGCTCAAGGCGACGCTGGCCGGGCGCTTCGGCGTCGACAAGCGCTTTGACGACGCCTTCGCCTCCGCTGATTTTCAGGAAGGCTGGAAGGCGTTCCGCTCCGGCCGCAAGCCCGACTTCGCCGGATGAGTGGAGAAGGGGTGGAAGCCTGGCAGACGATCGGCGCAGGTAGGGGGCAGGGCGGCATCCTGATCGTCGCCGACCATGCCTCCGCGCGAATTCCCGACGACATCGATCTCGGCATCCCGGCCGATGTGCTGACCCGCCACGTCGCGGTGGATATCGGCGTGGCGCCGCTGGCGCAGGCCCTGTGCGATCGGCTCAGCTGCGATGCGGTGCTCGGTGGCGTGTCGCGCCTGGTCTGCGACTGCAATCGCGAGGAGGATGCGCCAGGCCTCATTCCGCTCTCCAGCGACGGCATCGACATTCCGGGCAATCATCTGGATGCGGCCGGGCGCGAGGCGCGTCTGGCCCGCATCTTCCGGCCCTATCATGATGCCGTTGCGGCAGCGATTGCGCGGGGGCGGCCGGCGCTGATCGTCTCCCTGCACAGCTTCACGCCGAAGCTGGAGACGCGGCCAGAAGAGCAGCGCCCGTGGCAGATCGGCATCCTTTACAATCAGGACGAGCGCGCCGCGCGCATCGCGATTCCCTTGCTGGAGGCCGCCGGCATCGTCACCGGCGACAACCAGCCTTATTCCGGGCGCGTGCTCAACGCGACGATGAACCGCCATGCCGAAGGCGCCGGGATTCCCTATATCGGCATCGAAGTGCGGCAGGATCTGATCGGCGACGATGCCGGCGTGATGCTCTGGGCGGAACGGCTGGCGCCGATAATCGGCGCGAGTTGGGACAGTTTCGCCGACGCGATGGATGACGGCGCCCGCCGGCGGGCATAGGAAAGCGGGATGCGCATCCTCTTCCTCGCCGCCGCCCTGCTGACCCTGCCGCTCGCCGCCTGCGACAAGGATGCCACCTCCAGCAGCCATGGCGCGGTATCCGGCGATGGCGGCGCCACCATCCCCTGCGCGCTCGGCGGATCGGAGGCGTTCAAGCCCGATTGCACGGTCGAGCGGACGGCCGTGGCGGATGGCATCGTGCTGACCCTGCACCATCCCGATGGCGGCTTCCGCCGGCTGCAGGTCGCGACCGACGGGCGCGGCGTGATCACCGCCGACGGCGCGGACGCCGCCAACGTCAAGGTGGTTTCGCCCGGATCGATCGAGGTCACGGTCGGCGAGGATCGTTATCGCTTGCCCGCGACGGTGAAAGGGCAGACAGCCGGATCGCAATGACCGCACGCCCGATCCTCACCGCCGCGGAAACAAGGGCGGCGGAAGATGCGCTCTTCGCGCGCGGGATGCCGGTGTTCGATCTGATGGTGAAGGCGGGCCGTGCGGTCGCGGACATCGCCTGGGATCGCTTCGGCCCGTGTGAAACCCTGGTGTTGTGCGGCCCCGGCAATAACGGTGGAGACGGCTATGTGATCGCCGCGCGGCTGCGCGAACGCGGCGTGCGGGTGCGCGTCGCGGCCTCAGGCGAGCCGAAGACCGACGCGGCGCGGGAGGCGCGGGAGATGTGGAACGGGCCGGTGGAGCCGCTGGCGGGGGCGGCGTCCGCGCCGCTGGCGATCGACGCCCTGTTCGGCACGGGCCTCTCCCGGCCGCTCACCGATGAAATTGCGACATCCGCCGCGCGATTGCTCCTGGCCGCATCGTTTCGCGTCGCTGTCGATCTGCCGAGCGGCGTCGCGACCGACGATGGGGCGGTGCTCACCGCGCTTCCGGCCGTACACCTGACCGTCGCGCTCGGCGCCTTGAAGCGCGCGCACCGGTCGATGCCGGCGGTGGCGCAGTGCGGGAATGTCGTGGTCGCCGATATCGGCCTCGGCGATCTGCCGCACGGCGTGATGGAGATCGCGCGGCCGTCGATCGCGGCGCCGGGGCTGGACGCCAACAAATATACGCGCGGCAAGGTGGTGGTGGCGGCCGGCGCGATGCCGGGTGCGTCGCTGCTGGCATCGCTCTCCGCCCAGCGCGCTGGGGCGGGCTATGTCGAGCTGCTCGGCGCGGAGGGCGAGGCGCCGCCACACGCGCTGGTCCGCCGGGCATGGAACGATGCCGCGCTCACCGACAAACGGATCGGTGCGGTCGTGATCGGGCCGGGCCTCGGCATGGGCGAGGAGGCGCGGCGTCGGCTCGATCTCGTGCTGGCTGGCGATCGGCCGCTGGTGCTCGATGCCGATGCGCTGACGATGCTGGCGAAGGATGGACTGGGCCGCCTGAAGGGGCGCGCGGCGCCGGTGGTGCTGACGCCCCATGGTGGCGAATATGCGCGGCTCTTCCCCGATGCGCAGGGCACCGCGCTCGACAAGGCGCTGGCCGGGGCACGGGCGGCGGGCGCGATCCTGCTGCTCAAGGGCGCCTGCACCGTCGTCGCGCATCCCGATGGCCGTGCCGCGATCGGCGCGCCGGCACCCGCATGGCTGGCGAGCGCGGGGACGGGCGATGTCCTTGCCGGAATCCTCGGCACGATGCTGGCGCAGATGGACGATCCGTTCGCGGCGGCGCAGGCGGCGGTGTGGCTCCATTCGGAGGCCGGGCGGCGGGCGGGGCCGGCGCTGATCGCGGACGACTTGATCGCGGAGCTTCCAGGCGCCATTGCCGCCTGCCTGTGACCGACTCCCCCATCATCCGCCTGGCCGCGCGTGGCGACGGCATGACCGCCGATGGCCGCGCTGTGCCGCTCGCCGCGCCTGGCGACATGGTGCTCGGCGACGGTAGCGTCGTGCCCGGACCGCACCATCAGACGCCGCCCTGCCGCCATTTTCCGACATGCGGGGGCTGTACGCTCCAGCACGTCGATGACGCGGCCTATGCCGACTATCTCGTCGACCGCGTTGCCGCAGCGATGGGGCAGCAAGGGCTGACGGCGGAGATCGCACGCCCGCACCTTTCACCGCCGCGCACCCGGCGCCGCGCGTCGCTGCGCGCGGAGCGGATCGGGCGCAAGATCCTGCTCGGCTTCAACGAGGGGCAGAGCCGCAAGATCGTCGACCTGGCCGAATGCTGGATCCTGCTACCGGAGCTGTTCGCGCTGCTGGCGCCGCTGCGCGGGCTGCTGGCGATCCTGCTCGCCGACAAGCGCGGTTGTGGTGTCGAGTTGACCGTGGCGGATCAGGGAATCGACCTGCTGCTCACCGGCATCGATCCGGACGGGCTTGCCGCGATCGAGGCGATCAATGATTTCGCCCAGACCCATGGTCTCGCCCGCGTCTCCACGGACGGCGGCTATGGCGCCGAGGCGCGCTGGGAGCCGCGCCCTGCTACGGTGACGCTCGGCGGCGTGGCGGTGGGGTTGCCGGCGGGCGGTTTCCTGCAGGCGACAACGGACGGCGAGGCGGTGCTGCTCGGATCGGTCCGCGAGATCGTCGGGGGGGCGAAGGTGGTGGCGGATCTCTTCTCGGGTCTCGGCACCTTCGCGCTGCCGCTATCCGCAACGGCGAAAGTGCTGGCGGCGGAGGGCGCGCGCGATGCGATCCTGTCGCTCAAGGCGGCGGCGGGGCAGGCGGGGCGCCCGATCGTGGCCGATCACCGTGATCTGTTCCGGCGGCCTTATACGGCGGCCGAATTGTCGCGCTTCGGCGCGGTAGTGCTCGATCCGCCACGTGCGGGCGCCAAGGAGCAGACCGTCGAACTCGCGAAAGCGAAGCTGCCGCGCATCGCCTACGTGTCGTGCAATCCCGCCACCTTCGCACGCGACGCGAAGATGTTGGTCGATGGCGGATGGCGGCTGGACTGGATCAGACCGGTCGGCCAGTTCCGCTGGTCGACCCATGTCGAACTGGCGGCGAGTTTCCGCCGTCAGTGATTCCGGTGATCGCCGTCCGGATCGTGCGAGAAGACGCGGCCGACCGATTTCGCATCCTGCCCGACGCCATGGACGGTATTGCACGCCGTGACGAGCAGCGCGCCCGCCAGCAAAGCCAGAGTGGTGATGGTACGCATTAAGTCTCCCTCGCTCCGGGTTGCAGCATAGCGCAGACCCGGAACGAGGGGAATCCCGGCTCAATCGTCGGCGAACATCTTGCTGAACGAGCGCTTCTCGCGGGTCTTCCAGTGGCCGCGATGATAGGCGTCGGACGCCAGCAGCGGCATCACCGAGGTCGCCTCGGCATAGACCATCTGCTCGAGCGCGGTGCTCACCTTGCCCCACGAGGCCGCTTCCTGCAGCGTCGAGGATGAGCAGGCGCCGTCGCGCACGTCCGCCACGGTGATCTGCACGGCGTACTTGTGGACCTCGCAATCGTCGTGGCCGAGGATCTCGGCGCAGACCACGGTGTCCTGCACAAAGTTCTTCGGCACGCCGCCGCCGATCATCAGCAGGCCGGTGGTGCCCGCCTTGATCTTGATGTCGGTCAGCTCGCGGAAGTCGGCGATCGAATCGATGGTGAGGTAGGGCTTGCCCGCCTTCATCGCATCGACCTGATGCTTCACGAGGCCGAAGCCCGCCGACGAGTCGGTGAAGGCCGGGCAGAAGATCGGCACGTCATGCTCGAACGCCAGCTTGACGAGGCTGTTGTCCTTCTTGCCGTTCTTCACGAGATATCGGCCCATCTCGCGGATGAAGGCGCGGGACGAATAGGCCTTGGCCGGCAGCGTCTCGGCGATCTCGAAGATGGTGTGATCGACGTTCTGCAGCGCCACCTCGTCGATATAGGTGTCGTAGATGCGATCGATGTAGAGCGAGCGCAGCGTGTCGTCGTCGGGGATTTCCTTGGCCTGATAATGCTTGTGGCCGAGGCCCTCGAAGAAATCCATGTCGACGATCGAGGCGCCGGTGGCGACCACCGCGTCGACCATGTTGTTGCGGATCAGCTCGGCATAGAGATCCATGCAGCCGCCGGCGGAGGTCGACCCCGCGATCACCAGCACCACCGAGCAATCCTTGTCAGCGAGCATCTGGTTGTAGATGTCGGCGGCACGGCCGAGATCGCGCGAGGTGAAGCTCATCTTCTTCATCGCATCGACGATCGGGCGCGCATCGAAGCTGGTGATGTCGACATGCTCGACGACGGTGGAGAGAAGCTCCGCCTTGCGGGTGTCGTTGATCGGGGATTGGTCGTTCATGGTCTCGCTCCCGAGGAAAACGAAAAGGGACGACGCGGGCCGAAGCCCGCGCCGGGAGTGGATCTGTTGTTGGCCGAAGCCTTTACAGCTTGATGACGCGGCCCGCCACCTCGGCCGGGGCTTCCGCCTCGACGTAGAGGCTGTGCATCGGCTCGTCGTCCACGATCACCGTTTCACCGTTGGTGAAGCCGTTGAACGCGGTGCGCATCGCGCAGCCATAGGCGCCGAGCATACCGATCTCGATATAATCGCCCGGCTGCACGTCGGCGGGAAGCTCGAACGGGCCGGCCATGCGATCCATGTCGTCGCAGGTCGGGCCGTAGAAGCTGAAGCCCATCGTCTTGGCGTGGCTTTCCGGCTCGCGCAGCAGCGTGACCGGGAAGCGCCAGCCGATGTGCGCGGCATCGAACAGCGCACCATAGGCGCCGTCGTTGATGTAGAGTTCGTCGCCACGGCGACGCTCGACGCGCACCAGCAGCGAGGCATATTCGGCGCTGAGCGCACGGCCCGGCTCGGCCCACAGCTCGGCCGAATAGCTGACCGGCAGCGACTCGAAGCCTTCGTGGATGACGTGGAAATACTGCTCCAGCGCCACCGGCTCCATGTCCGGATAGACGGACGGAAAGCCGCCGCCGACGTCGATCACGTCCACGGTTACCGCCGCCGAAACGATCGCGGCGCGCACGCGGGTCAGCGCCTCGCCATAGGCGGCCGGGCTCATCGCCTGCGAGCCGACGTGGAAGCAGATGCCGAGCGCGTCGGCAACCTGGCGGGTCGCCATCAGCAGCGAGGCGGCGTCGGCCAGATCCACGCCGAACTTCGACGCGAGGCTGAGCTTCGAATGATCGGAGGAGACGCGCAGACGAACGCACAGAGTCAGGTCGGTCGCGCCATTCGTGGCGCGCACGATCTTGTTCAGCTCCTCATGGCTGTCGAGCGAGAAGGTGCGGACACCGTGCGTGAAATACGCCTCGGCGATCGCTTCCTCTGCCTTCACCGGGTGCATGAAGCAGAGCGTCGCTTGCGGCAGCGTGCGCGCGACCAGACGCACCTCGGCGATCGAGGCCACGTCGTAGTGCGTGATCCCGCCTTCCCACAGGGTGAGCAGAAGCTCAGGCGACGGGTTCGCCTTCACCGCATAGAGCGACCGGCCAGGAAACTTCTCCGAGAAGAAGCGGGCGGCACGCTTGGCGGCGTGCGGACGAACGAGCGTGACCGGCTGAACCGGACGAAGGGAAGCAGCTACCCCCAGCGCGCTATGGTGCTTGTGCAATTCAAGGGACCTCCAACGAGCAGTTACGGTTAAAAGCTGCCTTGCGGTTGGAAGTCCCATGGGGCAGCGAGGGGGGCGATATACGGACGCCGAACCCCCATGTAAAGACCCATGGAAACCCGCGGAGAACAGCCATTTTTGCCGCCGACTCACAGCGCGAATTAACGAACCGCCAACCGACTCTCGAGGGTGTCCGGGCCGCAGCCCTTGCCCTGGAGGGAATAGGGGTCCGAACACCCCTGATTGCAACCGAGGTTCGGGGCGAACCGGTCTATATCAAGGCCGAATGCCTCCAGCGCACCGGCAGCTTCAAATTGCGGGGCGCGTGGTGGCGGTTATCGTCCTTGAACGAAACGGAAAAGCGGGCCGGAGTCGTCGCCTTCTCGTCCGGGAATCATGCGCAGGGCGTGGCATGGGCGGCAAGCAGGCTGGGGATGCCGGCCCTGATCGTGATGCCGTCCGACGCTCCGGCCGCCAAGGTGGCCGGTACGCGGGCGAGCGGGGCGGAAATCGTCTTCTACGACCGCCTGACCGAGTGTCGCGAAGAGATCGCTGCACGGATCGCTGCGGATCGGGGGGCGGTGCTGGTGCCGAGCTTCGACGATCCATGGATCGTCGAGGGTCAGGGCACGGCCGGGCTGGAGATCGTCGAGCAGTATCGCGAGGCCACAGGCCATGACGTGCAGCGGATCGTGGTGTGCTGCGGGGGCGGCGGCCTGTCCTCCGGCATCTCGCTCGGCGCGCCGGATGCCGAAATCGTGGTGGCAGAGCCGGACGGCTGGGACGACATGGGCGAGTCGTTGCGGCGCGGAGAGATTGTGCCCGTCCAGCCTCACCCGCCCGCGACGGCCTGCGATGCGCTCCAGACGTTGCGGGTTGCGGAGTTGACCTTCGGCGTCCTGAAGGCGCGCGGCGCGACCGGTGTATCGGTGAGCGAGGCGGAGGTGGCGGACGCGATGCGTTTCGCCTTCGAGCGGCTCAAGATCGTGGCGGAACCGGGCGGTTCGGTCGCGCTGGCGGCGGCGCTGGCGGGCAAGGTGCCGCTCGACGGCACGGTGCTGCTGGTTTCCGGCGGCAATGTCGATCCGGCGAAATTTCAGGCGCTGACGGCATGATCCTGGGGAGCGGCTTCGCCACCTTCGCGCTCAGCCTCGCCATGGTGGCGGCCTTCGTGCTGGGTGGTTTCGGCATCCGCCTGATCGCGACGGGTCGGGATCGCAGGCGCGGCGGGCTGATGCTCGGCGTCGCGGCTGTGCTGGTGATCAACGTGCTGATCTGGGCTTGGCCGATGCCGGTGACCGGCCACTAAACAGCAAAATCCGTTCGCACTGAGCCTGTCGAAGTGCGTGCCCCAAGCGCAACGCTTGCAGCACGTCCTTCGACTTCGCTCTGGACGAACGGGTATGCCTTCCGCGCTTGGAGCCTACTTCAGTCGCATGTCCAGATAATCGTCCACGGACTTCATCATCTCGGTCATCTCGTCGGCGAAGAAGTGGTTCGCGTTGGGGATGACGTCGTGGTGGATGGTGATGTGGCGCTGGGTGCGCAGCTTGTCGACCAGCTTCTGGGTGGCAGCCGGGGTCGCCACCTCGTCGGCGTCGCCCTGGATCAGGATGCCGGAGGAGGGGCAGGGCGCCAGGAAGCTGAAATCGTACATGCTGGCTGGCGGCGCGATCGAGATGAAGCCGCGCGCTTCCGGGCGGCGCATCAGCAGCTGCATGCCGATCCACGCGCCGAAGCTGTAGCCGGCGATCCAGGTCTGTGAGGCCTCGGGATGGATCGACTGCACCCAGTCGAGCGCGGAGGCCGCGTCGGACAGTTCGCCGATGCCGTTGTCGAACACGCCCTGCGACTTGCCGACGCCCCGGAAATTGAAGCGCAAGGTCGCGAAACCGCGCCGCACGAAGGTCTTGAAAAGGGCCTGCACGATGGCGTTGTTCATCGTGCCGCCCGCCTGCGGGTGCGGGTGGAGGATCAGCGCGACGGGTGCGCGGGGGCGCGGACCGGGGGTGAAACGGCCTTCGAGACGGCCCTCGGGGCCGGGGAAAATGACTTCGGGCACAGGCACCTGACAGAAACAGAGGGGTGCGGCACTGGCCGCGCGAACGGCGTCCTATATAGAAAGGCACCCGTTTCGCGCAACGAATCTGGAAACACGCCCGTATCATGCCCTCCCGCGTCTATCTCGACCATGCCGCGACCACGCCGCTGAGGCCGTCTGCGCGGGCCGCGATGCTGGAGGCATACGAGGTCTGGGCCAACCCGTCCTCGCCCCACGCCGAAGGCCGCGCCGCGCGCGCCGCGCTGGAGGCGGCGCGGATGCGGATCGCCGAGGCGCTGGGCTGGCGCGGCGCGATCCTGTTCACCAGCGGCGCGAGCGAGGCGATCGCGATGGTGATGGCGCGGGCGAAGGCGGGGCGTCGCATCGTCTCGACGGTGGAGCATGACGCGGTACTGCGGCATGGCGCGGATGCCGTGCCGCTGCCTGTCGGCGCCGATGGCCGGGCGACGGAGGTCGGCCTTGCGCTCGCGATCGAGCAGGCGGGCGAGCGGCCATTGGTCGCAGTGCAGGCGGTGAACAGCGAGACCGGCGTGATCCAGCCGCTCGACGCGATCGGTGAGGCTGTACGCGGCGGAGGTGGCCTCTGGCTCTGCGACGCGACGCAGGCGGTGGGCAAGATAGAGCTGCCGGATGCTGACTTCCTCGCTCTGTCGGCACACAAATTCGGCGGGCCGCCGGGCATCGGCGCGCTGCTGGTGAAGGATCTCGCCACTCTGGAGCCTTCGGGTGGGCAGGAACAGGGCTATCGCGGCGGCACCGAGGACTTCCCATCCATTGCCGGCATGGCGGCGGCGCTGGAGGAAGGCGCGGGCTGGATCGAGCGTATCGCCGATCTGCGTGCGCATCTCGACTCGGCGATCGAGGATGCGGGCGGCGAGGTGATCGCCCGCGATGCCCCGCGTCTCGCTACGATCGCCTCCTACCGGATGTCGGGAATGTCGGCGGCGGCGCAACTGATCCGTTTCGACAGCGCCGGTTTCGCGGTGTCGGCGGGCAGCGCCTGCTCGTCGGGCAGCCTCAGGCCCAGCCATGTGCTGGCCGCGATGGGGCTGGACGCGAAGGCGGCGGGCGAGGTGATCCGGGTGAGCTTCGGCCGCACCACCCGGCGCGAGGACGTCTGGCGCTTCGCCGAGCAATGGCGCGCGATCGCCAGCGATGCGAAAGCGCGCGCGGCATGATCTATCTCGACTATCAGGCGACCACGCCGCTCGCCCCCGAGGCGCTGGCCGCGATGCGCCCGCTGCTGGAGGAGGAGTTCGGTAATCCCCATTCGCCGCATCGCATGGGTCGCGCGGCGAAGGCAGCGGTCGAGGTTGCGCGGGACCGGATCGCGGCGCCGTTCGGGCCGGGCGGGCGTCTGCTGTTCACCGGCGGCGCCACCGAGGCGCTCAACTGGGCGATCAAGGGGATTGCGGAAAACAGCCCGCGCCGCCGCATCGTCACGACCGCGATCGAACATGCCGCCGTGCTCGATACGGTCGCATGGCTTGGCGGACGAGGGCATAACGTCATCGTGCTGCCGGTCGATCGCCACGGCTTCGTCGATCTCGATGCAGCGCGCGCGGCGATCGATGACGATACGGCGCTGGTCGCCGCGATGCTGGTCAACAACGAGATCGGCACGATCCAGCCGATCGCGGAGCTAGGTGCACTCGCGAAGGCGGCGGGTGCGGTCATGATCTGCGACGCCGTGCAGGGTTTCGGCCGGATCGATCTGCCGGTCGATGCCTGCGATCTGATCGCTGTCTCGGCGCACAAGATCCACGGACCCAAAGGCATCGGCGCGCTCTGGCTGCGCGATGGTGTGGAGCCTGCACCGCTGATGCACGGTGGCGGGCAGGAGGGCGGGTTGCGCTCCGGCACGCTCGCGCCGGCCTTGTGCGCGGGTTTCGGCGCGGCGGCGAAGCTGGCGTTCGAGCGGATCGGGGCGGACGCCGAGCACGTCGATATGCTCTTCCGCCGGGCGCGCGCGCTTGGATCCGAGTGGACGCTCAACGGCGCCGCCAGCCGGCGCTGGCACGGCAATCTCAACGTCCGCCGCGACGGCCTGGACGTCTCGCGCCTGATGGCGGACGTGCGCGACGTCGCCTTCTCGGCCGGCTCCGCCTGCGCCAGCGGATCGGGGCGGCCGAGCCATGTGCTGGAGGCGATCGGGCTTGCGGCGGCGCAGGCCCGCTCCAGCATCCGCCTGGGCTTCGGCCGCTATACCACGGAACAGGAGGTCGACACCGCCATGGCGCTGATCCGCGAGGCCGCCGATCGCCAGCGGGCCTTCGCATGACCCGCATCCGCTTCCTCGATCCGCGCGGCGCGCTTTCCGCCGAGGTCGATGCGCCTGCCGGAGAGCGCCTGCTCGACGTCGCGCAGGCCGCCGGTCAGCCGCTGGAAGGCACGTGCGAGGGGCAGATGGCCTGTTCCACCTGCCACGTCATCGTCGATCCCGCCGATTTCGCGTCGCTGCCCGCGGCTTCCGAGATGGAGGAGGATCTGCTCGATCTGGCCGCACATGTCTCGCGCACGTCGCGGCTGGCCTGCCAGATTCATCTTACAGAGGAACTGGCGGAGCTGACTGTCCGCATGCCCGGCGCCGCGCACGACATGACGGGGCGCTGAGCGTCAGTATCGCTCGATATGCTCGCCGGGTATCGAGAGCCAGGGATGCTGGCGCCCTTCGTAGACGGTCACGTGCGGCGGCGGAAAGGACGGATCGGCGAACCCGCCGACGGGCACGATGACGAAGCCCGGAATTTCGTCGACCTCATAGAAGACGATCGAACTGCAGGTCGGGCAGAAGCGGAAGCGGGCGTGGCTACCCTCGTCGCCGATCCGCACCCACTCGCGCCATTCGCCGGCAATCTCCACCCGCTCCTGCGGAAAACGGGCCTGCACGGCAAAGGCGCTGCCCGATCTTTTCTGGCAATCGAGGCAATGGCAGACCGACACGCGCACCGGCTCACCCTCGCAGGTGGCGGTGAGCGCTCCACAGGAGCAGGAGGCGGTGCGGCAGGTCATCGGCCTCGAGACTAGCCGATGGTCCAGGCCCTTGCCAGCGCGGGCGCCGTCCCCTATCTCCCGCGCCGGGAGTCGGGCGGACGTCGTCGTCGCCAACTTGGTCAGGTCCGGAAGGAAGCAGCCACAACGATTTCTCGCCGGGTCGTTCCGGCTCCCACCTTCTGCCCTTTCCGGCTAGACATGCTCCGATGAGCGAATCCCCCACACCTTATCGCGTCCTGGCGCGCAAATATCGTCCGCAGACCTTCGATCAGTTGATCGGGCAGGACGCGATGGTCCAGACGCTCGAAAACGCCATCAAGCGGGGCCGCATCGCGCACGCGTTCCTGATGACCGGGGTGCGCGGAGTGGGAAAGACCTCGACCGCGCGATTGATCGCCAAGTCGCTGAACTGCGTCGGGCCGGACGGACAAGGTGGCCCGACGATTTCGGCATGTGGCATATGCGATCCCTGCCAGGCGATTGCCGAGGGCCGACATATCGACGTCATCGAAATGGATGCGGCGAGCCATACCGGCGTGGACGATATGCGGAATATCATCGAGGCCGCTCGTCTCGCCGCGTTCTCGGCCCGCTTCAAGATCTACATCATCGACGAAGTTCACATGCTGTCGAAGAACGCGTTTAACGCGCTGCTGAAGACGCTCGAAGAACCACCTGAGCACGTTAAATTTCTCCTCGCGACGACCGAAGTGAACAAGGTGCCGATCACGGTGCTGTCGCGCTGCCAGCGCTTCGATTTGCGGCGCATCCCGGCCGAGCTGCTGGCGAAGCATTTCCAGCATGTCGTGGACGAGGAACAGATTTCCGCCGAACCCGAGGCCCTGGCGCTGATTGCGCGCGCGGCGGAAGGGTCGGCCCGAGACGGCCTCTCGATTCTCGATCAGGCGATCGCCCATGCCGGCACCGATGCGGGCGGCGTTACCGCCGTGCAGGTGCGCGAGATGCTGGGCCTGTCCGATCGCGGCGCGGTGCGGCGGTTGTTCGCGCTGCTGCTGTCGGGCGATGCGCCGGCCGTGCTGGCGGCACTCGCCGAGCAGCACGCGCTGGGCGTAGAGCCGGCCGCGCTGTTCCGTGGGCTGCTGGAGGCGGTGCATGGCGTCACCCGCGCCAAGGCCGGCGGCGCGCCCGATCCGGCCCAGTCGGTCGAGGAGCGCGCCGCGCTGGAGGAATGGGCCGGCAAGCTCGGCCACGCGACGCTGCACCGACTATGGCAGCTGCTGCTCAAGGGATTGAGCGAGGTCGAGACCACGGCGATGCCGATGGAGGCGGCCGAGATGGCGCTGCTGCGCGTCGTCCACGCCGGCACTTTGCCCGATCCGGGCGAACTGCTGCGAAAACTGCAGTCGGGCGAGCCGATGCCGGCGCTGGATGCCGCCGCGCCCGTCGCGGGCGGTGGTGCGCCTGTGATGGCAGCGCCAGTGATGCCGGCGGTGCGCCTGCCGGCAGACTTCCCAGCGCTGATCGAGGGGGTCGCCAGCCGCCACGCGCATCTCGCGCAACAGCTGCATGATTATGCCAGCCTCGTCCGCTATGCGCCGCCGGAGCTGGCGATCCACCCCAAGCGACCGATAGACGGCAATATCGCCAAGGCCTTGGGTGAGGTCTTTTCGATCGAGTGGAAGGTGGCGCTGGCGGACCAGCCCGGCGAGCCGACCTTGCGCGAGCAGGAATTGGCGGCCAAGGCGGCGGCCGAACAGGAAATCCTCGACAGCCCGGTGGTCGCGGCGATCCGCACCGCCTTTCCGGGCGCCGAGCTCATCGAAGACGAACGGAGCATCGCATGAACATCGAAGAGCTGATGAAGGCCGCCCAGAATGTGCAGGACCAGCTCAGCAAGGCACAGGACACGCTCGACAAGGTCGAGGTGGAAGGCTTCGCCGGCGGCGGTCTGGTCAAGGTGAAGGCGACCGCCAAGGGCCGCATCATCGGTGTCGATCTCGACGAGAGCCTGCTCCAGCCTTCCGAAAAGCAGATGCTGGAGGATCTGATTGCCGCCGCCTTCAACGACGCGCGCGCCAAGGCCGATGCGGTCAGCCAGCAGGAGATGGGCAAGATGACCCAGGGCCTGCCGCTTCCGCCGGGCTTCAAGCTGCCGTTCTGATCGTCCCCCCCGTCATTGCGAGGCCAGCGACGAAGCAATCCCTGTGCACGAGGCTAGCGGCTCTGGATTGCTTCGCTTCGCTGGCGATGACGACGGATTACCGCAGGCAGCTGTCGTAGCCGCCCGCCCGCACCGCGCCGATGCGCCGTGCGATGCTGTTGCCGTAGCGCGCGACGAACCCCTTGGGCGCCACCGCACCGCGTTTCTTGGGGAGCGGCAGCACAGCCGCGATGCGTGCCGCCTCGATCGGGCTCATGTGGCTGGCGTCATGGTGAAAATAGCGCTCGGAACCGGCATTGACTCCGTAGGTGCCGATCCCCGTCTCCGCGACGTTCAGGTACATTTCCATGATCCGGCGCTTGCCCCAGAGCAGCTCGATCAGCACGGTGAACCAGGCCTCCAGCCCCTTGCGGACGTAGGAGCGGCCCTGCCAGAGAAAGACGTTCTTCGCGGTCTGCTGGCTGATCGTCGATCCACCGCGGATCCGCTTGCTGTCCTCGTTATGCGCCATCGCCTTCTGGATCGCGGTGAAGTCGAAGCCGTGGTGTGAGCAGAAGCGCGAATCCTCCGCACCGATCGCGGCGCGCGCCATGTCCGGATCGATCTTCGACAGCGGCATCCAGTCCTTGGTGATGCCGCGCCCGTCCAGCGCGTTGGTGAGCATCGTCACCGTCACCGGCGGCGGCACGAAGCGATAGATGCCGACCCAGACGACCGAGATTACGACGAACCAGATCACCGCCCTGGCGCACCAGCGCACGATGCGGCGCGGGGTGAAGCGGCGGGGGCGGGCAGGCTCGGCAAGTTCGTCCATGTCGCGGACCTAGCGGGCCGATGCGTCTCCGGACAAGCGGGAACCTGCAGCGCCATGACGATCGAGGTAACGGGTCCGAAACCAATGCAGATCATAGTCTCCCGCGGAGCGAGTTGCGTTCAACTGCCAATCATAAGAGCGAGAGATGCAGCACGACCCCTATCTTGAGCATGTCTCCGTGCGGTTTCAGGAGGCGCGGCTCAGTGCCCGGTTGCCGGCGGCGATGATCGTGGACGAGGGCGAGCCGATCGCCGCATCGCTCGTCAACTTCTCGCGGCACGGTTTCCGCCTGCATGTCGATGGCCGCTACGATGCGGGTGAAACGTTCCGGCTGGAGGTTTCGGGCTGGCCCCGGCTGGTCGGCCGGGTGATCTGGAACGACAGGGGCCGGATCGGCTGCGTCTTCGACGAGCCGCCGAGCGGCAAGGTGTTCCAGACGATGTGCGCGTCGGCAACCGGGCTCGACCGCGCCGCCTTCTGATCGCCTCCCCATAAGAAAAGGGCGCCCGGATCGCTCCGGACGCCCCTTCCATCAGGGAACTTATAACCCTCAGGCCATCGCGGGCAGCAGGCCCTTGCCGCCGGCGAGCCGGAGCATCGCCTTCTGCAGCTTGTCGAACGCGCGGACCTCGATCTGGCGGACGCGCTCGCGCGACACGCCATAGACCTGGCTCAGTTCCTCCAGCGTCTTTGGTTCGTCGGACAGGCGACGCTCGGCGAGAATATGCTTCTCGCGATCGTTGAGATCGTCCATCGCCTCGACCAGCAGATCGTGGCGGACATGCTTCTCCTCGTCCTCGGCCAGACGCTCGTCCTGCAGCGGATCGGTATCGACCAGCCAATCCTGCCAGGTGCCTTCGCCATCCTCGCGCATCGGCGCGTTGAGCGACGAATCGCCGCCCATCGCCATGCGACGGTTCATCGAGTTGACCTCGTCCTCGGTCACGCCGAGATCCTTGGCGATCTTGGCGAGATGCTCGGGGTTGAGATCGCCCTCCTCGAAGGCGTCGAGCTTGGACTTCATCCGGCGCAGGTTGAAAAACAGCTTTTTCTGCGCTGCCGTGGTGCCCATCTTCACGAGGCTCCACGACCGCAGGATATATTCCTGGATCGAGGCGCGGATCCACCACATCGCGTAGGTGGCGAGGCGGAAGCCGCGATCCGGCTCGAACTTCTTCACGCCCTGCATCAGGCCGATATTGCCTTCGGAGATCAGCTCGGACGCGGGCAGGCCATAGCCCCGGTAGCCCATCGCGATCTTCGCGACGAGGCGCAGGTGCGAGGTGACCAGCTTGGACGCGGCCTCGGTGTCGCCATGCTCCTGATAGCGCTTGGCGAGCATATATTCCTCCTCGGGGGCGAGGATCGGAAAGCGGCGGATCTCCGACAGGTAGCGGTTGAGGCTCTGCTCACCACCAAGGGCGGGGATGGTCGCGGGGACTTTTGCGGCGGTTGCCATGTTCGTGTCTCCCAAACCTTGTGGAACCGACTCGAAGATCGGTTCCGACTTGAAACCTTTATAGCGAGAGTTCGCTGAACAGTCGCTGCATGTCGTCAGGAATTTTGCTGATCAGACTGATAGACTGGCTTGTTATCGGATGGGTGAACCCGAGCACCGCCGCGTGCAACGCCTGTCGTTGAAAGCCCAACTCCTTCAATAGTTTCCCGTGCCGCGACCCGGCGCGCCCGTAGACCGGATCGCCGAGCAGCGGGTGGCCGATCGAGGCCATGTGGACACGGACCTGATGGGTCCGCCCCGTTTCCAGCCGACATTCGACCAGCGCCGCATCCTTCAACTTCGACTCAAGCCGCCAGTGGGTTACAGCGTGCTTGGCGTGTGAGGATTGAACGATCGCCATTTTCTTGCGGTCGTGCGGAGAGCGCGCCAGCGGCGCGTCCACCTTGCCTGCACTGTGCAGCGGCACCTTGTCTACGATCGCTTTGTAACGCCGGTCTATCGAGTGCTTTGCAAATTGTTTCGCGAGGCCCTCATGCGCGCGGTCATGCTTGGCGGCGACGATGAGGCCGGACGTATCCTTGTCGATGCGATGGACGATCCCCGGCCGCGCCACGCCGCCGATGCCGGACAGTTCGCCGTGGCAATGGTGGAGCAAAGCGTTGACCAGCGTGCCGTCGAGGTTGCCGCAGGCCGGGTGGACCACCAGGCCGGCGGGCTTGTCGACGACGATCAGGTGCTCGTCCTCGTACGCGATGACGAGCGGGATATCCTGCGCCTCGTTGTGGGCGGGAGCGGGTTCCGGCACCGCGACCGTGAAGATCGCGCCGGCCTTCGCCTTCGCCGCCGGATCGCGGACCAGCAGGCCATCATTGCTGACCGCGCCGGACGAGATCAGCGCCTTCAGCCGCTCACGCGACAGCGTCGGCACTGCCGCCGCGAGCGCGCGATCGAGCCGCCAGCCGTCCGCGTCGGCCGGGATCAGCACATCGATGTTGGAAACCCCCGATATCATCCGCTAGCGGATGTGGGGATGACGATCCGGATTTCAAGAGGCGTGTTGCAACGCATCCTCGCACATGCGGCGAAGGAGCCGGGGCGGGAGGTGTGCGGGCTGCTGTTCGCATCCAACAAATCCGTTCGCACTGAGCGAAGTCGAAGTGCGGGCCACGAACGGGCCGCTTGCAGCCCGTCCTTCGACTTCGCTCAGGACGAACGGATCACGGGAACGGCCGAAACCGCCAACGTCGCCCCCGATCCCTCCACCACCTTCGAGATCGATCCCGCCGCGCTCTTCTCCGCGGTCCGGGCCGAACGCACCGGCGGCCCGTGCATTCTCGGCCATTATCATTCGCATCCCAACGGCTCTGCGACCCCTTCCGCGCGCGATGCCGCCATGGCGTTCCAGCCCGGCCGGCTGTGGCTGATCGTCGCGGCGGGAGAGGCGCGGATGTGGCGCGAACAGTCCGGCGGTGCGATGCACGGAGCGTTCGATCCGGTCGAACTCGTGGTGGATGGCGCGGACGACGGTTGCACTTGAGGGGCGCAATCGCCACAAGGGCCGCGTTTCGAGAAGGTTTCGGGAGGACGACATGGCGGCAGGCGACGGCATCGAATTTGCGAGCCTGCTCTGCTCCCGTCTGTGCCACGATCTGCTGAGTCCGGTCGGTGCGCTGAACAACGGCATCGAGTTGCTCGCCGACGAGCATGATCCGGAAATGCGGGCGCGCTGCCTCGATCTGCTGGCGGAAAGCGCGCGCGCATCGGCGAACAAGCTCAAGTTCTTCCGGCTGGCCTTCGGCGCGGCCGGCGGCTTCGGCGATTCGGTCGACACGCGCGAGGTGCGCGCCGCCATCGAGGGGCTGTTCGGCGGCGATCGCCGGATTTCGGTGGGCTGGATGGTTGGCGACGCCTCGCTCGGCAAGGGACCGATCAAGATCCTGCTCAACCTCGCGCTGATTGCGGGCGATGCGCTGGTGCGCGGCGGTCGGCTCGATATCGGCGTCGAGAATACCGGCTCGGCGACCGAAATCGTGATCCGCGCCGAAGGGCCGCGCATCGTGCTCGATCCGGAATTGCGCACCGCGCTGACCGGCGGCACCGCGCAGGATGCGCTGACGCCGCGCGCGTCCGCCGCATGGCTGGTCTGGCACCTCGCCAACGAGCGCGGCGGCCAGGTGATGATCGCCGAGCCGGAGGACGGCGTGCTGATGCTCGGCTGTTCTCTGCCTTCGGGCGCCTGATAAACGCCCGCAGCTAACGCGTTCTTTACCATCGCCGGACGATAGCGGTCCCGTATCTGTGTGAGCGGGGCCGATGGAAGAATTGCTGGGCGAATTCATCGCGGAGACGCGCGAGACGCTGGAGCCGCTGGCCGGCGAGATCGTCGCGTGGGAAGCGGACCCGTCCGATCGTGCCCGACTCGATTCGATCTTCCGCTTCGTCCATACCGTGAAGGGCAGCTGCGGCTTCCTCGATCTCCCGCGTCTGGAGCGCCTGAGCCACTCGGCGGAAAGCGCGCTGGCGGAGGTTCGCTCGGGCGATCGCTCTGCCGATCGCAAGCTGGTCAATGCGGTGCTCGCGATCATCGATCGCATCGGCGAGTTCGTCGAGGCCCTGGCGGCTGGCGAAACCTATCCCGAAGGCGGTGACGAAGCGCTGATCCTCGCGCTGGAGGACAATGAGGTCGAAGCGCCTGAGCCGGCCCCGGCCGTGGTCGCCCAGGCCCAGTCGACCCCGCGTGCCCCGGCGCGATCCATCCGCCTGCCGGTCGAACTGCTCGATCGCATGATGGCCGGCGTGTCGGACATGGTGCTGGCCCGCAACGAACTGTCCCGCCGCCTGCGCGAACGCGGAGGCGACGCGATCGTCGATACCGCGTTCGAGCGCCTCTCCGCCTGCGTCGCGGAGATGCGCGAATCGATCACCCGCACCCGTATGCAGCGGATCGACGGCCTGTTCTCCGCGCTGCCCCGCATGGTGCGCGACCTGTCGGCCGAACTGCACAAGCAGATCCACCTGATCGTCGATGGCGGCGACGTCGAGCTCGATCGCGAGATGATCGAGATGATCCGCGATCCGCTGACCCACATCGTCCGCAACTCGATCGACCATGGTATCGAGGCGCCGGCCGAGCGTGCGTCCACCGGCAAGCCGATGGTCGGCACGCTGCGCGTCGATGCGCGCCAGTCGGGCAACCAGATCCTGATCGAGATCGCCGACGACGGGCGCGGCATCGACGATGAGAAACTGCTCGCCAAGGCGATCGCTGCCGGCATCGTGACCCGCGAGCGCGCGCAGCGGATGGATCGGCAGGAGCGGCTGGAGCTGATCTTCGCCGCCGGCCTTTCCACCGCGCAGGCGGTCACGGCCATTTCCGGGCGCGGCGTCGGCATGGACGTGGTGCGTGCCAATGTTGAACGGATCGGTGGCACCGTCGAGATCGACACCAATCTGGGGCGCGGCACCCGCCTGACGCTGCGCGTGCCGATGACGCTCACCATCATCCCGGCGCTGACCTTCGCGGTCGGTTCGGAGCTGTTCGCCATCCCGCGCGGCGCGGTGGACGAGATCGTGCGATCCTATGGCGGCTCGGTCGAGGTCGAGACGGTCGGCTCCGCGCCGGTCGCCCGCATCCGTGGCGAGCGCGTGCCGGTGGTCGATCTGGCCAAGCTGCTCGGCGTGCAGGGCTATGCCCCGCCCGGTCGTTCGATCCTCGTTGTGGTCCGCGCATCCTCCGGCGAGCGCTACGCGCTGTCCGTCGATAGCGTGCAGGATCACGAGGAACTAGTGGTGAAGCCCGCCGCTCCGGCGATCATGGCGACCGGCGTCTATGCCGGCACCACTCTGCCCGACAACGGCCGCCCGATGCTGCTGATCAATCCGGCCGGCGTTGCCCAGGTCGCCGGTGTCCGCGCGCCCGATGCGGCGATCCCGGCGAAGGTCGAGGCCGAGGAAGCGCGGGTCGAAACCGTGCCGACCCTTCTTTTCCGCGCCTGCGATGGCGCCGTCCGCGCCATCCGCCTCAGCCTGGTCGAGCGTATCGAGGATGTCGCCGAGAGCGCCGTGGCGCGCGTCGGCGGTCGCCTGCGGCTCAGCCACGATGGCCGCATCCTGCCGCTCTTCGGTTGCGACCGCGCCATGCCCGACAAGGACGGGCGTGTCCGCGTCCTGCTGCTCGGTGATGGCACCAGCGAGATCGCCTACGCGATCGGCGAAGTGATCGACATCCACGCGCTCGCCCCCGATTTCCTGCCCGCCGCCGAGGCCGGGCCGATCGCGGGCGTCATGCTGGTCGGCGATGTCCAGGTGGAGCTGGTCGACAGCTTCTGGCTGTTCGGCCAGGCCGGTGCCGCTGCCCTGCCGCCCGAGCGCCCGCTCTGCGTACTCGACGGCACTGATCCGTGGATGCGCGACATCCTGCGCCCGATCGTGGAGCAGGCCGGCTACCGTGTAGGCTGGAGCGGTGAGGGGGGCGAAGCGGCTGCGGTCGCGATCCTTTCTGTCGATCATGCGCCGTCGGCGCCGCTGCCCGCCGCATCGGTGATCCGCCTTCGTGCCACCGCCGACGAGACGGCGGCCTCCGCCGGCAGCATCTATCGCTACGATCGCAGCGGCCTGATGGCCGCTCTGGCGGCCGCGCAGGGGAGGCGCTGAGATGGAAGACCTGAAGCTCATCGCCCGCGTCGCCGGCCAGGAGGTCGCGATCTCGGCAGACGCCGTCGAATCGGTCGTGGAGATCGATGCGATCACGCCGGTGCCGCTCGCCGCCCGCCACATCGCCGGCCTCGCCGCGCTGCGCAGTCGGGTGCTGACGATCATCGATACCTATGCCGCGCTGGAGCTTGGCCAATCGCCCCGTGACGGTGTGATCCAGGCGATCGTGGTGACGATCGACAACCATCTATACGGGCTTCTCGTGGACGAGGTGGTGGATGTCGCGGCGATCACCGGCGATCCCCAGCCGCTCCATGCCGGGCTGTCGCTGGGCTGGGCGCACGCCGCGCTCGGCCTCGTCGAGCATCAGGATCGCGCGTTGCTGCTGCTTGATCCCGCCCGCATCGTTTCCGGCCCGCTTTCTGCGGCAGCCTGAGCGGCAGCGTTAACCCGGTCCTTACCGACCGTCGGCTAATCCTTTTACGTACAAGTGCTTGCATCGAGGGTTTGGTGATGAAGACCTGTCTGGTTGTCGACGATTCCAAGGTGATCCGTAAGGTCGCCCGCCATATCCTGGAGACGCTGGAATTCACCGTGAGTGAGGCCGGCGACGGCCAGGAAGCGCTCGACAGCTGCCGTGCGTCGGCGCCCGATGTGGTGCTGCTCGACTGGAACATGCCGGTGATGAGCGGCATCGAATTCCTCCGCGCGCTCGGCCAGGAAGAGTTTGAGACGCGTCCCAAGGTGATCTTCTGCACCACCGAAAACGGCATCGCCCACATCCGCGCCGCGATCGACGCCGGCGCCGACGAATATGTCATGAAGCCGTTCGACCGCGAGACGCTCGAAAGCAAGTTCCAGCTGGTCGGCGTCGCCTGACCTTGCACACGCGGAGATGCCAGCCCAGTCCCTCTACGGGCGCAAGACGGAGCCCAGGCCGATCAGGCTGATGATCGTCGACGACTCGATCGTCGCGCGATCGGTGTTCCAGACGATTCTGGGCGAGTATCCCGAATTCGAAATCGTCGCGACGGCGAGCAGCGCCGATCAGGCGCTCGACAAACTGCGCAGCTGCATCGTCGATATCGTGCTGCTCGATCTCGCCATGCCGGGCATGGACGGCTTCACGGCACTTCCCGAGATCATCGCGCGCGGGCGGGGGGCTCGCGTGCTGATCGTCTCTACCTCGGCCAGCGAAGGCGCCGAGGCCTGCGTCCGGGCGCTGACGCTCGGCGCCGCGGACACGCTCGAAAAGCCGAGCGCCGGCACCTATCGTGACCGTTTCGCGGCCGCTCTTGTCGAGAAATTGCGCCGCGTCGGCGAGAGTCGGCCGGCCGAGCGCGAGGAAGTGCGCGCCGCCGCCAAGGCTGTGCCGGTAACGCCCGACGTCACCCGGCCGCTGGTCGCGGGTCCGGTCGATTGCCTCGCCATCGGTTCTTCCACCGGCGGCCTCCACGCTTTGGCCGAGCTGTTCGACTCGCTGCCATCAGCCTGTGACATGCCGATCCTGATTACGCAGCACCTGCCGGCCAGCTTCATGCCCTATTTCGCCGCGCAGATGACCGAGATCGCGGGTCGTCCGGCGACTGTCGCGCGGGATGGCGTCAGCCTGTTGCGCGGCCAGATCCTCGTCGCGCCG
Source organism: Sphingomonas oryzagri (assembly GCF_029906645.1). NCBI lineage: Bacteria > Pseudomonadati > Pseudomonadota > Alphaproteobacteria > Sphingomonadales > Sphingomonadaceae > Sphingomonas > Sphingomonas oryzagri. The sequence continues at coordinate 1,492,118 of NZ_JARYGZ010000001.1, read as the reverse complement.
GGTGACGCCCACATCGGGCTGCGCTCGATAGGCGGGTTGCCGCGCGTCATCCTCAACCGCGATCCGGCGCCTTCGGGCTGCCTGCCCTCGGTCGATCCGATGTTCCACTCGGTCGCCCAGCTGTTCGGCGAGCGCGCGTTCGCGGTGGTGCTGACCGGCATGGGGCGCGACGGATCGATCGGCGCGCGCGACATCGTCGAAGCCGGTGGCGAGATTGCCGCGCAGGACCGCACCACCTCGGTCGTCTGGGGTATGCCTGGCAGCGTCGCCACCGCCGGTCTCGCCTCCACCATCGCGCGGCCTTCGACGATCGCGGCCCGCATCGCCGACCGTATGCGCGGCCAGCCCCCGCGGCGGGTGCCGGCATGGAGATAAGTGACGGTGCGGTCCGTATCCTCGCCGGTCTGCTGGAGGCGAGGACGGGGCAGCAGCTCGCGATCGGCCGCCGTTGGCGGATCGATACCGCGCTGCGTCCGCTGATCGCGAAGCATGACATCCCGACGCTGGATGATCTCGTCCACCGCATCGTCTCCGGACGCAACGCGGCACTCGCGGACGAGGCGATCGAGGCGTTGCTCAACCACGAGACCTTCTTCTACCGCGACCTGAACGCTTTTCGCCTGCTCGACGAACAGGGGCTGGAGCGGATGCGCGCCGCGCGCGCCGGCACGCGGCGCCTGCGCATCTGGTCGGCCGGCTGCTCGACGGGGCAGGAGGCCTATACGATCGCGATGATGATCGCCGAGCGGCCCGATCGCTGGCGGGGCTGGACGATCGACATCCTCGGCACCGATCTCTCGCCCACCGCGATCGAGCGGGCGAAGGAAGGGCGCTATTCGCAGTTCGAGATCCAGCGCGGCCTGCCGGTCGCGCAGATGTTGCGCCGTTTCGATCAGGATGGCGGATATTGGCAGGCTTCTCCCTTGCTGCGGCAGGCGGTGCGCTTCCGCGTGCACAATCTGCTGACGCCGCCGCCGGTCGGGCTGTTCGATGTCGTGCTGTGCCGCAACGTGCTGCTCTATTTCTCGCCCGACGTGCGCACGCTCGTTTTCAGCCGGATCGCGAGCGCCATGCAGGCCGATGCGGTGCTCATGCTCGGCGCGGGCGAGACGGCAATGGGCCAGACCGACGCCTTCGTTTCGGATTTCGAGGCGCGGGGCCTGTATCGCAAGCGCATCGATGCGTCCTCGGTCGCCGTGCTGCGCTGAGGGGCTTCGACACGCTCTCTGACTTGACGCGGTAACCGAGCCGCGCGACTGCTGCGCCATGGCCGGTATCATCGATTGTCCCTCGCCGAATTTCGACGAGCGGTCTTTGCCCATCTCGATCATCGTGCTGCATTATACCGGGATGCAGGACGGCGCCTCTGCGCTGCGCCGGCTGACCGATCCGGAGGCGAAGGTCTCCTCGCACTATCTGATCGCCGAAGACGGGCAGGTCGTCCGCCTCGTCGATGAGAAACTGCGCGCCTGGCACGCGGGCCGCAGCTATTGGCGCGGCATCACCGACGTGAATTCGGCGAGCATCGGGATCGAGCTGGTCAATCCGGGGCACGAATTCGGCTATCGACCCTTCCCCGAGCAGCAGATGGCCGCGCTGGTGACGCTGATGATGCAGATCGTGCCGCGCTACGGCATCACGCGCGGGAACATCGTCGGCCATTCGGACATCGCGCCGGCCCGCAAGGAGGATCCGGGCGAGCTGTTCGACTGGGAGCGGCTGGCGAAGCTGCGCCTCGCGCTGCCGAGGCCGGAGAAGTATCTGACCGACCCGCATTGGAGCGATGCCGGTTTCCTGCTCGCGCTGGAGCGGTTCGGCTACGACATCGTCGATCAGGAGGCGGCCGTGCGCGCCTTTCAGCGGCGTTTCCGGCCGGAGAATCTGGACGGCGTGATCGACGGCCAGTGCCGCGCCATCCTGCTATCGCTGCTCACCGGCGGAGACAAGGGCGCGGCGATGCGGGCCGGGGATCCATACTGATTTCGCTTTCGTGACAGTCGCGGCTCGGCTAACAGCCGCTGCGCCAGAGGGTCGGGCGACCGCGTCACGCGAGTGTCGAGGAAAGTCCGGGCTCCACGGAAAGCACGGTGCCGGGTAACGCCCGGCGGGGGCGACCCCAGGGAAAGTGCCACAGAAAGGACACCGCCGTCGCTTCGGCACGGTAAGGGCGAAAGGGTGCGGCAAGAGCGCACCGCGTTCCTGGCAACAGGAGCGGCACGGCAAACCCCACCGGGAGCAAGACCGAATAGGGACCGCATATGGGGCCGCTTCCGCCCCGTGGTCCGGGTTGGTTGCTGGAGGCCGGTGGCGACACCGGCCCGAGAGGAATGGTCGCACAGTCCCGAAAGGGATGGACAGAACCCGGCTTATAGACCCTCTGGCGCTTTGAAATCCTCTCCCGCCAGGGGGAGGTGGCGCCCAACGGGCGTCAGAGGGGGCGGGCGGCGATCCGCTTTCGACCCTTCCGCTGGCCTCCTTCCGTCACGCTTCGCGTGCAACCTCCCTCTGGCGGGGGAGGATCGGACCGCTGTTAACTTACCTCTTCCGCTTTCGCGCATCACGCCCTAGCAATACCGGCGATGCAGAGCCTGCCGACGGAACGGACCACCGCCGCCATCCTTCTTGCGCTGGTTGCCGGCTGCGTGGACGCGGTCGGCTTCACCGAGCTTGGCGGCTATTTCGTCTCGTTCATGAGCGGAAACTCGACCCGGCTCGGCATGCACCTCGCTTACCGGGAATGGCATTCGGCGCTGTTCGTCGGCGGACTGATCGTCCTGTTCATCGGCGGCGCGGCGCTGGGCGCGTTGATCGACGAGGTGGCGGGCCGCTTCGCCGCGTCGCTGCTGTTCCTCGTCGAGGCGGCGCTGATCGGCGTGGCCGGCCTGATGATAGAGGGCGCGCACCCGATTACGGGTATCGTGCTGCTCCCGGTGGCGATGGGGCTGTCCAACGCGCTGGTGCTGGGCGAGCGCGGCGCGCGGATCGGAATGACCTACATGACGGGGACGTTGGTGCGTATCGGCACCGGGCTGACCCGCCTCGGCCGCCCCGGCGAGGCGCGGGCAGTGATGCTGGACTGCCTGCTCTGGGGCGCGCTGGTGCTCGGCGTGGCGCTCGGCGCGCGCGGGCAACTGCGCTACGGGCCGGAGGTTCTGTTTGCGCCGGCGGCCGCACTGGTGCTGCTGAGCATCGTCGAAGCCTGGTTCTCCCGCCGCCGCACCGCCTGATTTTTCGGTTTTCGCAGTCGCGAAAGTCGGCGCGCGCTCCTAGATAGGGCGGAATGGCACGACGGCAGACACGATCGAACGACTGGGGTTTTCCCCGCTGGCGGGGCTACGGGTCCGAGCGCGGCGCCACGCAGGTGCGCCTGTGCGATCGCGACGGCTGCGACCGGCCCGGCGACCGGCCCGCGCCCAAATCGCCCAACAGCCCCGAACGCTGGTGGTTCTGCGAGGAACATGCCGCCGAATATAACCGGAACTGGGATTATTTTCAGGGCCTCTCCGCAGAGGAGGCGGCCAAGCGCGAGCGCGACGAGCGGCGGACGTCGGCGGGCTATGCGGACTCCTCCTACAACAGCTGGGGCGGCCCCGGCGACGGCAGCCGCTCGCGCGACGAGATGCGCGCGCTGGAGGCGCTGGAGCTGGACGGCGACGCCTCGTTCGAGGATGCCAAGGCGGCGTGGCGCCGGCTCGCCAAGGCCAACCATCCCGACGTGAAGCCGGGAGACGATGCCGCCGCCGAGCGCTTCCGCAAGGTGCAGGCGGCGTGGGACGTTCTCAGGACCGCCGAGGAACGGCGCCAGGGCGTTTCGTGAAGCTCTCGGTCCGGTCCAACTGGTCGGCGACGATCCTCGTCTGCGGCAAATGCTCGAAGAAGATCGGCGGCGGCTTCGGCGAGAAGGGCAGGACGCCGCTCGCCAAGGTGCTGCGGAAGCTCGGCGGCGGCAAGAAGCGCAAGGCAGATTTCGGCGTGATCGAGACGCGCTGCCTCGGCGTCTGCCCCAAGGGCGCTGTCACGGTGATCGACGCCGCGCATCCAGGCAAGTGGATGCTGGTGGAAGAAGGTGCGTCGGTGGACGAGGTGGCCGAGCGGCTTGGCCTGACAGTCTAGCGGCTCACTCGTCGCCTTCGGCGTCCGGCAGCGGATCGCGGCCCGATATGCGGCGGGCGAGCGCGGCGGTGGCGTCGTAGTCGCCGAAATCGCCCGAGATCGCGAGGACATGATCGGTCGCCAGCGCATCGGCGGGGCTGGTGCCGATCACTTTGCCATCGAGCGTGCAGGGCAGCCTGTCGCCCGCCTTTCCGCCGATCGCGGCGGCGGCCGCCGGGCTCAGCGTGATCATCAGCGACGGCTTACCCGTCATGTCGGGGATAGCGCGTGCATCCATGACCTCGGTCGGCGCGACCTTGTGATCGGCCACGGCGAAGGCACCGGTAGGATAGGTCTTGGCAGGTTTGGCCGGAACGGCTGCGACCGCGCTACCGGCGAGCAGCAGCGCGAACCCGAGAGCGGCGGCGGTACGCTTTGCGAACATCATGCCCCAGCATAGCGCGTCGCGGTCTCGCGGATAAGCGCGATCATGTTGGGGATGCCCTGCGTGCGGTTGGAACTGAGCTGGTTCTTCAGGTCGAACGGGGCGAGTAGCTCCTCGATATCGGTCTTGGCGATCTCGGATGCGGGCTTGTCCTGCACGGTCAGCAGCACCAGCGCGATGATGCCCTTTGTTATCGCGGCGTTGGAGTCGGCGAGAAAGTGGAGCCGGTCGCCGTCAGGTTGCGTCGGATAGACCCACACCGAAGCGGAGCAGCCCCGCACCAGCGTCGCGTCGGTCTTGAGTGGTTCGGGCATCGCTTCGAGCTGGCGGCCCAGATCGATCAGCAGGCGATAGCGGTCGTCGGAATCGAGGAATTCATATTCCTCGCGGATATCGTCGAGAGAGGCGGCCATGCGGGGCGGTTAGCAGCGTGGCCGGCGGGCGGGAAGCCCTCAGCCGGCCACGTACCCCCGCGGAGTCAAAGGTCGATCCCCGCCGCGATCGCCTCGAGCTTGCGCACGCGCTCCTTGAGGTCGGCGAGTTCGATGCGGGCGCCGGTGTTGGCGGGCGCCGCCGCGGCCGGCATCTCGGGATGGTCGCCGGCGAGCGCGGTACGCTGGAGGTCGAGCCAGCCGCGCCAGCCGGCCAGAGCGGCGGCGGTCACCATCGCCAGGCCGGCGAGGCCCGCGACGGAAAGCGTGATGATGGAGACGGTCTCGGTCATCGCATCGGTCCTCGGTTACTGGCGCTCGCGGCTGGACGGCCGGTCGCGCGGTTCGGGGCTGGCGCGATCGTAGGGGCGATCGCGCAGGGCTTCGATCTCGCGATCGAGGCTGGTGGAGCTGTCGGTGGCGATCCGCTCGAGCACCGCGATCCGGTCCTTGAGCGCGCGGACTTCCTCGCGGAGCCGCTGGTTCTCCGCGTCGTCGGCATCGCCGGCAAAGCGCTGGCGGGGCGTGTCGAAGCGGTCGCGGTTGGCGTTGCGGCGGCCGAAGCTGCCTCCGCCGATCCCGCATTTGTCGCGGTAGATGCGGGCGGCGATCACCATGCCCACGATCACGACGACCATCCATTCACCGTGGTTCATTGTCTGTCTCCCTGTTGGGAAGCGTCGGTTAAAGGGCCGATCAGTTCAGGGGGCTGTCGCGCAGCCGGTCGATCTCGTCGGCGAGATTGGCGGAGCGGTCGGTCAGGATGCGTTCCAGCACCGCGACCCGCTGTTCCAGGCGCTCGGTCTTGGCGGCGTATTGCGCGGCCTTCTCGGCGGCCTCGCTGGAGGCCTGCTGCGTCGCGCGCTCCTTCATGTCGATCCAGCGCTTGAGCGGGCCGGACAGGATCGCGACGATCGGGATCATCAAGGCGAAGATGGGGATCAGAAGGGGGCTCATCGGGCGTTTCCTTCAGCGGTGATCAGTTGGCGGGGCCGCGCAGGCCGTCGATCTCGCGATCGAGGCGGTAGGCGCCGTCGGTGACGATCCGTTCGATATTGGCGAGACGATCCTTGACCGAGCCGATCTCGGCGCGGAGCTGGGCGTTTTCCTGCGTCAGCAGCTTCACCCGCTCGTCGGTTTCGGTGTTGCGGGCGGGGTGGATCGCCTGGCCCCAGGCGCCGTCCAGCGGATAGCCGTTCTTCACGCGGAGCCAGGTGGTGAACACCCACCCGCCGATGCCGGCGGCGGTGACGATCAGGCCCAGCATGATGATGAAGGGCAGCAACTGGGCGAAGGCGTTGGGGGCCATGACGGGTCTCCGGTCTCAGGCGATCAGCGCAGGCTGTCGATCTCGTCGGCGAGGCGACGATTGTGGCTGGTGTAATAGACTTCGAGGTCGGAGAGCCGGCGGTCGATGTCGCGGAAGCGGCTGCGCACGTCGCGGACCGAATTGCCCGGCGTCACGCGGACCTTCTGCCAGAACTTGCGATCCTCGTAGCTCATGTCCTCGAACTCGCGCGGCTTGTCCGAGGCGATCCAGGCGGTGATCCAGTAGGCGATCAGCGTCCAGGGGAAGCCACCGATCAGGGTCAGGATCACGGCGGCGACGCGCACCAGGGTCGCATCGAGGCCGGTATAGTCGGCGATGCCGGAGCAGACGCCGAGCCACTTGGAATTCCGCTTGTCGAGGTAGAATTTGGTGTGACGGGCGGACATCGGATTTCTCCCTAATCTTGTTCTGTTCGTTTCAGGCGCGGCCCTGCCAGTCGTCCGCATCGCGGCCGAGATCGCGGGTGATGTCGCGGCTCGGGCGTTCGGACTGGCCGGGGCGCCAGTTGGGATTGTCGGCGGCGACGATGCGCTCGATGGTCGAGAGCCGGTCGTCGAGGCGGCGGGCGAGGTCGTGCAGGCCGTCGAGGAGGTTCTCGTCCTCGATCGAGAGGCCGCGGGCCTTCTTCCACTGCGTCACGTAGTGGAAGATGATCCAGGGCAGCCCGATGAACAGGATCCCGCAGATCATGACGGGGACGAGGACATCCTCCATCGGATCAGCCCTCCTGGCCGGCGGACTTGCCCATGCGGGCCTTCAGCGCCTCAAGTTCGGCATCGACCTTCTCGGAGGACTTGAGATCGGCGATCTCCTCCTCCAGCGTGCGCGGCGCGGCACCCATGCCGGCGGCGTCGGCGCGGCCTTCGGCGAAGTCCACGCGGCGCTCCAGCGTCTCGAAGCGGGCGAAGGCCTCGTCGATCTTCGGGCCGTTGGTCATCTCGCGCAGCTTGTACCGGTTGTGCGCGCTCTCCAGCCGGGCGACGATCGAGGTCTGACGGGCACGCGCCTCGCGCAGCTTGTTCTGCAGCTTGGTGATGTCGGCCTCGGACGCCTGGAGGGCATCGTCCAGCACGCCGATCTCTTCCTTCAGGCGCTCGGCCATATCGGTCGCCTTGTTCTTCTCGACCAGGGCGGCCTTGGCGAGATCCTCGCGGCCCTTGCTCAGCGCCAGCTCAGCCTTCTCGGTCCAGCTCTCCTGGAGCTTGTCGAGCTTGGCGATGTGGCGGCGCATCTCCTTCTGGTCGGCGATGGTGCGCGCGGCCGAGGCGCGAACCTCGATCAGCGTCTCTTCCATCTCCATGATGATCATGCGGATCATCTTCGCCGGATCCTCCGCCTTATCGAGCAGGTCGGTGACGTTGGCGGCGATGATGTCTCGGGTGCGGGAGAAGATACCCATCTGTTGCACTCCAGTTTCGAACTTGGTGGGGAAGGGCCGGCGGGGGCGGGGACGTGCCCCCGCCGGCGGGGCGTCGATCAGGACAGGGCCGGACCGACGGCGGCGGCGACGCAGGCGAGGCTTGCGGCGGCCGTCGCGACCAGGGTGACGAGCGCGACGGCGATCCGGCTGCGCTCCGTGGCATCGAGGGTGAACATGGTGACTTCTCCGTCTTCGATCTTTTGAACCGCATCGCGCGGTGACGAGGACAGTTCTGCAGAGAGCGTGCCAGTTTCGACGAACGACCATTTTCTGCCGTTTCTTGCCGTGTTAATACAGCAATACGCCATGTGAGGCTTGCCAAGCGTTGGTGAAATATCCCAACTGGCGCCCATGGATCGCGACCAGAAATTCATCGGCGAATCGACCGCCTTCCTCGATGCCGTCGAGCGCGCCAGCCGCGCCGCGACGCTCAACCGCCCGGTGCTGGTGATCGGCGAGCGGGGAACCGGCAAGGAACTGATCGCAGAGCGCCTCCACCACCTCTCGCCGCGCTGGGCTGGTCCGTTCGTGACGCTGAATTGCGCGGCACTGCCTGAGACGCTGATCGAAGCCGAATTGTTCGGGCACGAGGCGGGCGCCTTCACCGGCGCGACAAAGGCGCGCGCGGGGCGCTTCGAGGAGGCGGACGGCGGCACGCTGTTTCTCGACGAGCTGGCGACCATGTCGTCCGGTGCGCAGGAACGGTTGTTGCGCGCGGTCGAATATGGCGAGGTGACGCGCATCGGATCGTCCAAGGCGATCCGGGTCGATTGTCGGATCGTTGCGGCGACCAACGAGCATCTGCCGGCGCTGGTGGAAAGCGGACGGTTCCGCGCCGATCTGCTCGATCGATTGTCGTTCGAGGTGGTGACTCTCCCTCCCTTGCGCCATCGCGAGGGTGACATTCCGGTGCTTGCCGACTTCTTCGGTCGCCGCATGGCGATCGAGGTGGGCTGGGAGCGCTGGCCGGGTTTCGGTTCCAAGGCGATGGGCGCGCTCGTCGCCTACGAGTGGCCGGGCAATGTCCGCGAGCTGCGCAACGTGATCGAGCGCGCGGTCTATCGCTGGGAGGAAGGCAAGCCGATCGACGCGATCGAGTTCGATCCGTTCGCCTCGCCCTGGCGCCCGCAGGGTGCCGCCGCCAGGCCGGCGATGACCGCCGAGCCGGGGCCGGCGCAGGCGATCGCGGTGGTGGAGGAGCCGGAGACCAGCGACTTCAAGGCGGCCTGCGAAGCCTATGAGAAGCGCCTGCTGGAGGCCGCGCTCAAGCGGTGCCGATTCAACCAGCGCACGACGGCGGTGGCACTGTCGCTGACCTACGACCAGCTTCGCCACGCGCTCAAGAAGCACGCTTTGCTCGATCGCACCTCCTGAGGGTGAGAACGAAGGGCCGGGAGGGGGACTTCCGGTTGTTGAGGGATGGAAGAGCCCGACCCTCCGCTCTCGAATACCAAGACGATGCCGATCGCTTCCAGCCTTACCTCGTTTCGTGTCCGTTCTGTGAGAATGTTTCGCAACAGGCGATTTCGCTGCACTTTTGGCATCGGCAGGCGTTAGGGAGCCGAACCTTTTTGCCAACCAGCCAGGAGACGCCCGATGGCCTTCATCCTCCCCCCGCTGCCCTTCGAGAAGACTGCCCTCGATCCGATCATGTCGGCCGAGACCTTCGACTATCACCATGGCAAGCACCACAATGCCTATGTCCAGAAGGTCAATGGCTGGGAAGACGAGAAGGGCCTGAAGGGCAAGTCGCTCGTCGAGGTGATCCACCTGTCCAAGGACAAGGGCGACAAGGGCCTGTTCAACAACGCCGCCCAGATCTGGAACCACACCTTCTTCTGGAACAGCCTGGCGCCGGCCGGCACCACCAAGCCGAGCGAGAAGCTCGCCAAGCTGATCGACGATTTCGGCGGCCAGGACGCGCTGATCGCCAAGCTGAAGGAAGAGGCCGTCGGCCACTTCGCGTCGGGCTGGGCGTGGCTGGTGCTCGATGGCGGCGCGCTCAAGGTGACGTCGCTGCACGATGCCGACACGCCGGTGGTGCATGAGGGCATGAAGCCGCTGCTCACGCTCGATGTGTGGGAGCACGCTTATTACATCGACTATCGCAACGCCCGTCCGGACTTTGCCGAGAAGGTGCTCAAGAACGTCGTGAACTGGGACTTCGTGTCGCAGAATCTCGACGGCGAGGGCATTTCGCGCGCCGATCAGCCGGCGGCGTGATGACGAGGAGCGGGGCGGCTTGGGCTGCCCCGCTCATTCCGTCGGCCCGCTCATTCCGTCGGCGGAGCGTCCGCGATCGCTTCCGCCGGGGTTTCGCCCAGGCCGTGCTTCAGCAGCATCGGCACGTTGGCGGCGGCGAAAATCATCGTGGCGGGCAGCGCACCCCACAATTTGTAGCCGATCCAGACGCTCGTCGAGAAATTGCGCCAGACGATTTCGTTGGCGATCGCCATGACGATGAAGAAGACGGCCCAATTGCGCGACAGCAGCACCCAGCCGCGCTCATCCAGCCCCGGATAGGCGGAGCCGAGCGCGAGCTTGAGCGTCGGCCTGCCGGTCCACAGCCCGAACCACAGGATGCCCGATACCATCAGGTAATAGATGGTCGGCTTGATCTTGATGAACCAGTCCTGGTGCAGCCAGAGCGTCAGGCCGCCGAGCACCAGCACCATCGCGCTGGAAAACCACTGCATCGCGGAGATCCAGCCGAAGCGGATGCGCGAGAAGATCATCGCGGCGACCGTGGCAACCATGAAGATGCCGGTGGCGGCGAAGATGTTCTTCCCCGTCAGCGAATAGGCCGCGAAATAGACGACCAGCGGCCCGAGATCGAGCGCGAGACGCAGCAACGGCCCGGCTTCGGGCTTGGCGGGGGTGTTCAAAGCGATCCTCTCCATTCCCGCCGGCATAGAACCGGTCGGCCTTCGCAATCCTGAACGTGCTTGACGCTTATTTGACGCTCGCCTTGCTGCCCGCGATCAGCCCGGCAACCTCGTCCGGATCGAAGGGGCGGAAATCCTCCAGCGTCTCGCCGACGCCGATCGCGTGGATCGGCAGGCCGAACTTCTCCGCCGCAGCGACCAGCACGCCGCCCTTGGCGGTGCCGTCCAGCTTGGTCATGACGAGTCCGGTCACACCGGCATCGCGGCCGAAGATCTCGATCTGGCTGATCGCGTTCTGGCCGGTGGTGGCGTCCAGTACCAGCACCACGTCGTGCGGCGCCGCCGGGTTGAGACGGCCGAGTACGCGGCGGATCTTGCTGAGCTCGTCCATCAGCCCGGCCTTGTTCTGCAGCCGGCCGGCGGTGTCGACGATCAGCACGTCGGTACCGATCGCGGTGCCCTGCTTCACGCCTTCCCAGACGAGCGACGCGGCGTCGCCGCCCTCCTTTCCGGTGATGATCGGCACCCCGATCCGCTCGGCCCACACCTTCAGCTGGCCGATCGCGGCGGCGCGGAAGGTGTCTCCGGCGACCAGCATCACCTGATAATCCTGCTCCTGCAGCAGATGCGCGAGCTTGGCGATGGTGGTGGTCTTGCCCGATCCGTTGACGCCGATCACGAGGATCACCTGCGGGCGCGGGAACGCCTCGATCTCCAGCGGCTTGGCGACCTTGCGCAGAACCTTGGCCACTTCCTCGGCCACGACCTTGCGGACGCCGGCTTCGTCGAGATCCTTGTCGTAGCGCTCGTCCTCCAGCCGGTCGCGGATGCGCATGGCGGTGACGGGGCCGAGATCGGAGGCGATCAGCGCTTCCTCGATCTGGTCCAGCGTCTGCCGGTCGAGCTTTTCCTTGTTGAACAGGCTGTCGAGATTGCCGCCCAGCCGCTCGGCGGTGCGGCGGAAACCGGCGGCCAGCTTGTCGTGCCAGGGGGTGTTGCGGGTATCGCTCAAAGGGCCTCTCCGACGAGCATCTCGCCTTCGATATGGGTGATGCGCATGGCGACGACATCGCCGCGCCGGACGGCGTTGGTGAGGGCGCCGCGCGGTGCGGCGCCGGACGCGAGGCGGGCGGGGGCGTAACCGGCGGTATGGCCGCGCCCGTCGATCTGCTCGATCAGCAGGGATTGTTCGGTGCCGACCAGCGTCTCCAGCCAGCGGCGGCGTCGCGCCTCGGCCGCCTCGCGCAGTCGGCGGGCACGGGCGGCGACCAGCACGGGGTCGAGTGCCGGCATCCGCGCGGCGGGCGTGCCGGTACGGGGCGAGAAGGGGAAGATGTGCGCGTGGACGATATCGCAATCGTCGAGCAAAGCGAGGCCGTTCAGTGCCTGCGCCTCCGTCTCGGTCGGGAAGCCGGCGATCAGATCGGCGCCGATCGCGATGTCGGGTCGCCTGGCCTTCAGCCGCTCGACCATCGCCACCGATTGCGCGCGCGAGTGGCGGCGCTTCATGCGCTTCAGGATCATGTCGTCGCCGGCCTGCAGCGAGAGATGGAGGTGCGGCTGGACCCGCGGCTCGCCGGTCACCAGATCGAACAGGCGATCGTCGATCTCGACCGAATCCAGCGAGGAGAGGCGCAGCCGTCGCAGGCCGGGCACCAGCTTCAGCACGCGTTCGACGAGGTGGCCGAGGCTCTGGTCGCCCGGCAGATCCGGCCCGTAACTGGTGGTGTCGACACCGGTCAGCACGACCTCGTTATAGCCTTCGTCGACCAGCGCCTGGATGCGATCGACGACCAGCCCCGCGGGCACCGAGCGGGACGGGCCGCGTGCGAAGGGGATGATGCAGAAGGTGCAGCGATGATCGCAGCCATTCTGCACCTCGACGAAGGCGCGCGCGCGCTCGCCGAAACCGGCGACGAGGTGCGGCGCGGTCTCGCGCACCGCCATGATGTCGGAGACGCGGACCTGCTCGGCCGAGGGCAGGAAGTGGCGTGCGTCCCACTTCTCTTTGTTGCCGATCACCGCAGCGACTTCCGGCATCGTGGCAAACCGCTCCGGCTCGACCTGCGCGGCGCAGCCCGTCACCACGATGCGCGCATCGGGCCGGAGCTTCGCCGCGCGGCGTATCTCCTTGCGCGCCTGGCGGACGGCTTCGGCGGTCACCGCGCAGCTGTTGACGATGACGAGATCGTCCTGATCCCCGGCCAGCTGGCGCATCGCCTCGCTCTCCGCCGCGTTCAGGCGGCAGCCGAGGGTGACGATCTCGGTCACGCCGGGAAGGCGGCGAGATCGAGCTCGCCCGAGAAGACGTGGGTGGCGGGGCCGGTCATGCGGATCGTGCCGCCGGGCTGCCAGTCGATCACCAGTTCGCCGCCGGGCAGCGCCACCGTCACGCCGCTTTCGGCGCGGCCGGATCGGATCGCCGCGACCGCCGTGGCGCAGGCGCCCGTCCCGCAGGCGAGCGTCGCGCCGGATCCGCGCTCCCACACGCGCAGGCGGATGCGTGTCCGGCTTTCGATCGTGGCGAAGTTGACGTTCACCCGCTCGGGGAAGATCGGGTCATGCTCGATCGGCCGGCCCAGCGCCTCGATGTCCAGCGCATCGGTATCGGGAACGAACAGGATGACGTGCGGGTTGCCGACGCTGAGCGCGATCGGCGGGGTGATCGTCTCCACGCCGTCCCACGCCAGCGGCAGCGCGCGCGTGTCCATCGCATAGGCGAGCGGCACCGCGTCCCAGTCGAAGCGCGGCGCCCCCATGTCGACGCTGGCGCCGCCGTCGGTCACGGACAGATCGAGAATGCCGCCCATCGTCTCCAGCGTCGTGCCGTCGCCGAGCAGGATGGCGGCACAGCGGGTGGCGTTGCCGCAGCTTTCGACCTCGCCCCCGTCGGCATTCCAGATGCGCATCCGGGCGGCGGCCACGTCGGACGGTTCGATCAGGATCAGCTGGTCGCAGCCGACGCCGAAGTGGCGATCCGCGATGGCACGGGCGCGCTGCGGCGTGATGGCGATCGCGGCGTCACGCGCGTCGAACACGACGAAGTCGTTGCCCAATCCGTGCATCTTGTGAAAAATCTGCCGCATCGCGCGCATCTAGGGGCGCGCTTTCCCCAAGTCCATGTCCAAGTCTATCAGGCGCGGCGTTGTAGCGGTTCCTCGACGACGGCGCGCGCGCTGGGCAGCAGGCCCTTCTCGGCCAGCAGGCGGCGGGCGGCGGCGACCGTCATCGGCTTGCCGAAATGCCATCCCTGGCCCTTGTGCAGGCCCATCTTGCGTAAGGAGTCGTAGATGGCCTGATCCTCGATGCCTTCCGCCGTGATCGGCAGGTTGAGGCTTTCGCCGAGCTTCGAGATGGCGTCCACGATCGCCATCGATTCCGGATCCTTGTTCATCGCCGTGACGAAACTCTTGTCGATCTTGATGCGATCGAACGGCAGAGCGCGCAGGTGGGCGAGCGAGGAGTAACCCGTCCCGAAATCGTCGAGCGCCAGCCGGATGCCCTGATTTTTCAGGCTGCCGACGATCGACTGGGCGAGGCTGAGATTCTGGAACAGCGAGCTTTCGGTGATCTCGATCTCCAGCCGGTTGGCGGGATAGCCGGTCTCGACCAGCAGCTTGACGACCTTCTGCGCCAGCCACGGATCCTTGAGCTGGGCCGGCGAGATGTTGACCGAGAGGGTGATCGAGGGATCCCAGTCGCGTGCCTCGGTGAAGGCGCGGCGCATCACGGAGACCGACATGTCGGCGATCAGCCCGCATTCCTCGGCGACCGGGATAAAGCTGTCCGGCGGGATGATGCCGCGCGTCGGATGCTCCCAGCGGGCCAGCACCTCGAAGCCGATGATCGCGCCGCTCGTGAGATCGACCTGCGGCTCGTAATAGGGAACGAACTGGCCGGCGGGGATGCCTTCGCGCAGGCCCGCCTCGATGGCGTTGCGGCTGATCAGCTCGCGCTCCATCGTCGCGTCGAACCAGGCGTGGCGGCCACGTCCCGCGGTCTTGGCGGCCTGCATCGCAATGTTGGCGCGGCGAAGCAGCGCATCGACCGTATGGCAGTCGGCCTCGGTACGCGCGACGCCGATGGTGGCGCCGATATGCGCTGTCACGGATCGGGCGATCATCGGCTGCGCGAGTGCGCCCACGATATAGTCGGCGATCGAATCGACCGTGTTCACATGACGCGGATCGAACGGCAGCAGCACCGCGAACTCGTCGCCATCGAGCCGCCCCGCGACGGCGGAGGCGGGGAGCGCCTTGCGGATGATGTCGGTCGCGCAGCGCAGGATGCTGTCGCCGGCGAGGTGGCCATGCACCTCGTTGACCGTCTTGAAGTGATCGAGATCGACGACCAGCAGCGCCACCGCCTTGTCGCGGCGGGTGGCGAGCGCGATCGCGGCGGCGCCTTCCTCGGCCAGCGCGCGGCGGTTGAGGAAGCCGGTAAGCTCATCGGTGCGGGCGAGGGTGGTGGCGCGGGCTTCCGCCTCGTCGCGCTGGCTGCTGGTCGCGACGAGGTCGCGGTAGCGGCGCCAGCCGAACAGGATCAGCGCGAGATTGAGCAGCATTCCGGCCATCAGGATGCGGTCGCTGGAAGCCAGCTCCTGCGCGCGGCTGGTGCTGCCGAGCAGGCGTTCCAGCGATGCGACATAGTGCCACCCGCTGGTGACGAGCAGGGTCAGGCCACCGATCAGGATCACGCCGGTGACCAGATCGCGACGGGCGCGGCTCAACGCTTTCGCGGCGCTGTTCTGCTCGCCCTTTCGTCTCGTCATCGTCGCCATATCCCTGCCACGGCAATCTCTCTCTTGGCTGGAAAGCGTGTAGAACCGGTAAAGAGGCATGGGTCGTCGCGCGGTTGAAATCTCCTGGCGATCGTCGGAAGTGGCTCGCTCGAAGGTCGGTATCGGAGAGGGATGATGACGCGCACCGCCATGAAACTGGGCTTCGCGTACCTGGCGATCTCGGCGGCAGGATGGGCGAATGCCGGTCCGGTCCGCCATGTGCCGGCCTACGATTTGCCCATTCCTTCGACAGTAAGTCCACAGCTGCAGGCCGCTATCGCCAAGGCGCCGCCATCCGAGCCTGCGGCATCGATGCCGACGACCAATGCGGGATGGATCGCACGGAGCAATCCCGATCCCGCCCGGACCCATGCGGACGTCGTGAGGCTGCTCGACCGATACAGGCTGACGCTGACCGAGGAGCGGATCGGCGGCGTGCATTGCTATGTGATCGCGCCGCGCGGGCGGGAGATGCAGCCGGGGCGCCTGCTGGTCCACATCCATGGTGGTGCCTATACGGCAGGCGCGGGCGAGGCTGGCGTCGGGGAGGCCATCCTGCTCGCCGGTGCGAGCGGGATCCGGACGGTCTCGATCGACTATCGCATGCCGCCGGAATTTTCCTTCCCCGTTCCGGTAGACGATGCGGTCGCCGCGTGGAAGCAGATCGTGCAGCGCTGGCCGGGGCGGAAGATCGGCCTGTTCGGCACATCGACCGGCGGCGCGATGGTCCTCGAAGTCACGCAGCGCGCCATCGCCGAGCATTTCCGCGTGCCCGACGCGATCATCGCCGGCACGCCATGGTCTGACCTGTCGGAAACGGGCGACAGCTATTTCACCAACCGCTACGCCGATCCGATGGTCTATCAGGGCGATCTCAGCGTCTCGGCCGCGCAATATGCGCACGGCATGGATCTGAAGGATCCGCGACTGTCGCCGATCTACGGCTCGTTCGCGGCCTTTCCGCCGACCCTGCTGCTGACGGGGACGCGCGACCTGTTCCTGTCGAACACCATCCGCGTCGATCGCAAGCTGCGCGATGCCGATCGCCATAGCGAGCTGATCGTCTATGAAGGCGAGAGCCACGCCACCTATCTCGCCGGACCGGACGTTCCAGAAAGCGTGACTGCGATGAAGGACATGACGGCGTTCTTCGCCCGCACGCTCCGATAGATCGAGCGGGCGGATAGCCCGAGCGGGTTGCCATCCGCCCGCGCTTCCGCTATCGGCCGCCGCAATCGTTCCCTCGGGATCGTGATGGCTCCAGCGCTTCCCACTGAGAGGTGGCGCACGCCGGCCGGCGAGTTTCGCCCGCCGGCGCTTTGTGCGTTGGAGCTGGTGAGATTGGAGTTTGGCGCATGTTCGAGAGTCTGAGCGAAAGGCTGGGTGGGGTTTTCGACAAACTCCGCGGCCGTGGTGCGCTCAACGAAAATGACGTGCGCCAGGCGATGCGCGAGGTTCGCATCGCGCTGCTGGAAGCCGACGTCGCGCTGCCGGTGGTGCGCGAGTTCGTCGACAAGGTGACGGAAGCGGCGGTCGGCCAGTCGGTCCTCCGCTCGGTCACGCCGGGCCAGCAGGTCGTCAAGATCGTCAACGACGCGCTGACCGAGATGCTGGGCTCGGAAGCCTCCGATCTCCAGATCGACGTGACCCCGCCCGCGATCGTGATGATGGTCGGCCTGCAGGGTTCGGGCAAGACCACCACCACCGCCAAGATCGCCCGTCGCCTGCGCGAGAAAGGCCGCAAGAAGGTGCTGATGGCGTCGCTCGACGTCAATCGCCCGGCGGCGCAGGAGCAGCTGGCGGTGCTCGGCACCCAGGCCGAGGTGCAGACGCTGCCGATCGTCGCCGGCCAACAGCCGGTCGACATCGCCAAGCGCGCGCTCAACGCCGCGAAGCTGCAGGGCTTCGACGTGCTGCTGCTCGATACCGCCGGCCGCCTCCACGTCGATCAGGCGCTCATGGACGAGATGAAGGCGGTTGCCTCCGTCTCCGAGCCGGACGAGATCCTGCTCGTCGTCGACTCGCTCACCGGCCAGGACGCCGTCAACGTCGCCAAGAGCTTCTCCGAACAGGTGAACCTCACCGGCGTCGTGCTCACCCGCATGGACGGCGATGCGCGTGGCGGTGCGGCGCTCTCGATGCGCGCCGTCACCGGCAAGCCGATCAAGTTCGTCGGCACCGGCGAGAAACTGGACGGGCTGGAACTGTTCCAGCCGGGCCGCGTCGCCGGCCGCATCCTCGGCATGGGCGACGTCGTGTCGCTGGTCGAGCGCGCCGCCGAGACGATCAAGCAGGAAGACGCCGAAAAGCTCGCCGAGCGGATGAGCAAGGGCCAGTTCGACCTGAACGACCTGCGTAGCCAGCTCAACCAGATGCGCAAGATGGGCGGCCTCGGCGCGCTCGCCTCGATGCTGCCGGGCGTCGCCAAGGTGAAGAACGCCATGGCCAACGGCCAGGTCGACGACAAGGTGCTGATCCACATGGACGCGATCATCGGTTCGATGACGCCCAAGGAACGCGCCAAGCCCGAACTGCTCAATGCCAAGCGGAAGATCCGGGTGGCCAAGGGCTCCGGCACCACCGTGCAGGAGGTCAACAAGATCCTGAAGATGCATCAGGAAATGGCCACCGCCATGAAGAAGATCAAGAAGATGGGCGGCCTCAAGGGCCTCGCCGCGATGTTCGGCAAGGGCGGCATGGGCGGTGGTGGCATGGGTGGCCTCGGCGGTGCCGGCGGTCCGGGGGGCGACATGCCGCCGGGCCTCGGCGGTGGCGGCGGGCTGGGTGGTCTGCCCGGCCTCCCCGGTGGGCAGAACCTGCCGCCCGGCTTCCAGAATTTCATGAAGAAGAAGTGAGAAGTTTGGCCGTCAGGCCATTGATTTGAAGAAGGAAGAAGAGAATGTCCGTTTCGATCCGTCTGTCGCGTGGTGGCTCCAAGAAGCGCCCCTATTACCGCATCGTCGTCGCCAACTCGACGGCGCCGCGCGATGGCCACTTCCTCGAGAAGATCGGCACCTACAACCCGATGCTGCCGAAGGGCGACGAGAAGCGTGTCATCCTCGACGCCGATCGCGCCAAGCATTGGCTGAGCGTCGGCGCGCAGCCGACCGACCGTGTCGCCCGCTTCCTCGACGCCGCCGGCGTCCGTGAGCGCGCCGCGAAGAACAACCCGAAGAAGGCCGAGCCGGGCGAGAAGGCCAAGGAGCGCGCCGAGGAGCGCGAGGCGAAGGCCGCTGCCGCTGCCGAGGCTGCCGCCGAGGCCGCCAAGCCGAAGGAAGAGCCGGTTGCGGAGGCCCCCGCCGAGGAGGCTCCGGCCGCCGAGGAAACCACCGAGGTGTAATGCTTCGGGCGCCCGCCGCCTTCCGGGGGGGCGGGCGCCATTCCTCCGTTCGTCCTGAGCGAAGTCGAAGGACGGGCCACAGGCGCGGCGCTTGCAGCCCGCACTTCGACTTCGCTCAGTGCGAACGGAGTTTGCTTTGCCTGACCAGTCTGAATCGCACGAAAAGCTCGTCACCCTGGCCGCCGTGATCGGCGCGCATGGGATATCGGGCGAGGTGCGCCTCAAGCTCTTCACCGACGATCTGGCGCGCTATCCGTCGCTGATCGCGGGCGCCCGCACGCTGACGCTCAAGTCGGTGCGCCCCGGCCCCAACGGCGCGGTCGCGCGCTTCGCCGAGGTGAGCGACCGCAACGCCGCCGAGGCGCTGCGCGGCACCCAGATCGCCGTGCCGCGCGCGTCGCTGCCCGATCTGGGCGACGACGAATATTATCACGCCGACCTGATCGGCGAGGCCTGTCTCTCCACCACCGGCGAGGCGCTGGGCAAGGTGGTCGACGTCATGGATTACGGCGCCGGCGACCTGATCGAGATCGAGCGCCCCGACGGCCGCCGCTTCCTCGTGCCGGTGAAGGCCGGCGTCGAGGATCTTGGCCCGCCGATCCGGGTGCATGCGGAGTTCGTGGAAGCATGAGCGGCCCGGCCATTTTCTTCTTCGTCGTGCTGGCGACGCAATTCTGCTTCACCGTCGCGCTGACCCTGGTCGTGGCGCGCCGTTTCCCGTCGCGCGCGCAGACCTATCGGTTCGTGGCGCCGGCGGCGGTGCCGATCCTGCTCTTCCTGATCGTCAGCATCTCCTACGTGCGCGGTCTGCAACAGCAGGGCGTTCCGGCGGATAGCGTCTCGACCGGGCCGGTCGCGGAATTCTTCTTTGCCTATGCGATCCTTTGGCTGATCGGCGTGATCCTCGCGAGCATGGTGATCCGCTGGACGCAGCGATGATGGACAGCCTGTATTTCCTTCTTATCGTCTTTGTCGTGGCGGTGGTGGCAAGTGTCTCTGGCTATTGTCTCGGTCGCCTTCGGCCGTCGTGGTCACGGCATCGGCTCGCCATGCTTTCGGCGCTTCCATTGCCGCTTCTCGGTTGTCTCTCGAGCGTCGTCGTCATCGTCGATGCCGCCAATGCGCCTCGCGAGAGATGCGGAGTTGATGCCTGTGGCATGGCAACCGCAGCGGGCATGTTCGGTATCATGCTCTCCGCTGTCATGTTCGTTATTGGATATGTGGCCGTTTTCCTGAGCCAAAGCTGGTTGAGCCGGCTATGACCTTCGTCGCCACCGTCCTGACGCTCTATCCGGAGATGTTTCCAGGGCCGCTGGGCATCAGCCTTGCCGGGCGAGCGCTGGCGGAGGGCAAGTGGTCACTCGATGTGGTGCAGATTCGCGATTTCGCGACTGACAGGCATCGCTCCGTAGACGATAC
Organism: Sphingomonas oryzagri; assembly: GCF_029906645.1. Taxonomy (NCBI): domain Bacteria; kingdom Pseudomonadati; phylum Pseudomonadota; class Alphaproteobacteria; order Sphingomonadales; family Sphingomonadaceae; genus Sphingomonas; species Sphingomonas oryzagri. The sequence goes on along the minus strand of NZ_JARYGZ010000001.1, from coordinate 1,471,976 downwards.
GCCCGCAGGCGGCGGCGCGGGCATGGTGATGCGCGCCGACGTGCTGGCATTGGCGCTCGACACCACCGTTGCGCGCCATCCGGGCATCCCCGTCCTCGCCATGACGCCACGCGGCGCGCCACTCACGCAGGCCCGCGTCCGCCAGTTGGCACAAGGCCCCGGCGCGATCATTCTCTGCGGGCGGTTCGAGGGGATCGACCAGCGGCTGTTCGACGCGCGGCAGATCGAGGAGGTCTCGATCGGCGACTATATCCTCTCGGGCGGCGAAATGGCCGCTTTGACGCTTCTGGACGCTTGCATCCGGCTGCTTCCCGGCGTAATGGGCGCCGCTTCGAGCGGAGACGACGAGAGCTTCGAGACGGGGCTGCTCGAATATCCGCACTATACCCGACCACAGGAGTGGGAAGGGCGCACGATCCCCGAAGTGCTGCGATCGGGGGATCATGCGAGGATCGCGGCCTGGCGGAAACGCGAGGCCGAGGCCATCACACGGCTAAGGCGGCCGGACCTTTGGGAGCGCCACGGTGGCACTCCGGGTCGGTCGCCCTCTGGCGCGCGGCACGAAGACTGGGACGAGAAGTCATGAACCTGATCCAGCAGCTCGAGGCCGAGGCCATCGCGCATTTCAACGAGACCAAGAAGATTCCGGAATTCCGCCCCGGCGACACCCTGCGCGTCGGCGTGAAGGTGGTCGAAGGCGAGCGCACCCGCGTGCAGGCCTTCGAGGGTGTGTGCATCGCGCGCGCCAACAAGGGCATGGGTTCGTCGTTCACCGTCCGCAAGATCTCGTTCGGCGAAGGTGTGGAGCGTGTCTTCCCGCTCTACTCGCCCAACGTCGATACGATCGAGGTGGTGCGCAAGGGCGCCGTCCGTCGCGCGAAGCTCTATTATCTGCGCGGCCGCACCGGCAAGTCGGCCCGCATCGCCGAGCGCAAGGACAACCGCGAGACCGCGAAGGCGTAAGCCTTCGGTTCGCGAGAGCCTTATCGGAAGGGCGTCGGCGGGGAACCGCCGGCGCCCTTTCCTTATTTCGGAATGTCCGCCTCCCAGCGATATCCATCCCCCGCCTTCACCACATAGCCCACCCCCGGATACGGGAAGTGCGGCGCGAAGATGCGCTGGTGGCTGGCGGCGAGCTTGGCGAGTTCCGCCTTGCGCTGGGCGCGTCCTTCGGCTTCGTCGGTATCATACTGGATCGGCCAATCCGGCTTTGCGAGCGAGATGATCGCACTGTGGGCGGTGTCGCCGATGTCGAGCAGCGCATCCTGGCCGGTGCCGATCAGATAGCCCGAATGACCCGGCGTGTGCCCCGGCAGCGGCACCGATCGGATGCCCGGCACCACCTCCGCGCCCGGCTCGAACGGCTGTACCTTGGGACGGATCGCCTCGACCGTTGCCTTATTGCCCTTGGCCTGCACGAACGCCCATTCGGAAGCCGACATGCGGATCGTGGCGTTGGGAAAGGCGAGACCGCCCTCCTTGGTCAGCAGCCCGCCGATATGGTCGCCATGGCTGTGGGTGATCAGGATGTCAGTGATCTTGGCGGGCGCGACCTTGGCTTCGGCCAGGCTGAGCGGCAGCACGCCGCCGACCTTCGGCCCCAGCCCGGTGTCGAGCAGCACGACGTGGCCCGGCAGGATGGCCAGCAGGGCATCGACGCTCAGCGGAATCTGATCGGTCGCCGCGCCATGTGCCTTGAGTACGGCCGCGACCTGATCGGTCGGCACGCCGACGCCGAACACGCTGCCGTCGTTGGGCACCACGTTGCTCATGTCGCGCAGCGCCACGAACTTGATCCTGCCGATCGAGAAGGGCGTTGCGGCTGGCGCCGCCGGGGCGGGCTTCGCACAGGTCGGCGCGGCGGCGAACAGGGCGAGAGCGAGCGCGGGGAGCAATCGATGGGCCATCGTCATCCTTTCCGTCCCCCCTTGTGCGAGCCTAGCCTACGGCGGACGTGAGGCAAGCGAGTGACGCATCTCCGCCGTCATTGCGAGCGTAGCGAAGCAATCCATATTCACGAACGCCGGACTGGATTGCTTCGCTATGCTCGCAATGACGATTCCGATTTTCGGGGAGTCGTTCTAGAGACGATGTATGCGTTCGCTCCTCCTCGCGGCTTTGCCGCTGCTCCTCGCCGCCGCTCCGGTTCCGCAACAGCCGCTCACCATCGACCGGATCTTCGCGAGTCCCTCGCTGTCCGGCCCGACGCCGCGCAAGCTGAAGCTCTCGCCGGACGGCAAGTGGGTGACCCTGCTCAAGCCCCGCGCCGACGATCGCGATCGTTACGATCTCTGGGCGGTCGATACGACCACGGCCAAGCAGACGATGCTGGTGGACAGCAAGAAGGTCGGCTCTGGCGCGGCGCTCAGCGAGGCAGAGAAGATGCGGCGCGAGCGCGCGCGTGTCGGTGGCACCGAGGGCATCGTCGAATATGACTGGGCGCCGGACGGCAAGGCCTTGCTCGTGCCGATCGACGGGGATCTCTATCTGGCGACGCTTGACGGCAAGGTGCGCAAGCTGACCAGCGGCGAGGCGGTGCTCGATCCGCATGTCTCGGAAGGTGGCCGTTACGTCAGCTTCGTGCGCGACCAGAATCTCGTCGCGCTCGATCTGGCGAGCGGCAAGGCGAACGCGCTGACCAAGGCTGGCGGCGGCACCGTTACCTGCGGCACCGCCGAGTTCGTCGCGCAGGAGGAGATGGATCGCACCGAAGGCGCGTGGTGGTCCCCGGACGATTCCCGTGTGGCGGTCGAATGTTACGACGAGGCGAAGGTGAAGGTCGTCACCCGCGCCGCGATCGGCGCGGACGGGACCAAGACCTTCGATCAGCGCTATCCGGCGGCCGGTACGCCCAATGTCACGGTTTCGCTGAGCATCGTCTCGCCGACGACAGGCAAGGCGGTGAAGGTCGATCTCGGCACCGATCCTGATATCTACATCGCCCGCGTCAATTGGGCACCGGACGGCCGCATCCTCTACGTCCAGCGCGAGACGCGCGACCAGAAGCGGCTCGATATGCTGGCGGTGGATCCCGTGACGGGTGCAGCGAGGGCGCTGTTCTCCGAGACATCGAAGACCTGGATCGACCTCACCGACGATTTCAAGCCGTTGAAGGACGGCAGCCTGATCTGGGGATCGGCGCGCAGCGGGTTCATGCATCTCTACCGCTTCGTTGACGGAAAATGGACGCAACTCACCCACGGCGACTGGTCGGTGGAGATGAACGGCCAGTCCGCCCATACCGGCCTGATCGCGGTGGACGAGGCGAACCATCGCCTGTTCTTCACCGCCAACAAGGACGACGTGCTGGAAAGCCAGCTCTACACGGTCGACTATCTCCATCCGGGCGAACCGCAGCGCGTAACCGAGCGCGGCTGGTGGAACGAGGCGGTGATGGACAAGGCAGCTACCCGCATGGTCGTCACGCGCTCGTCGCCGAGCCAGCCGCCGCAGGTCTATCTCGCCGATGCGACCGGCAAGCGGATCGCGTGGATCGAGGAGAACCGGCTCGACGCCAGCCATCCCTACGCGCCCTATCTCGCGGCGCATCGTCCGGTGACATACGGCACGATGAAGGCGGCGGACGGATCGACGCTCTACTACGAGATGATCACGCCCAAGCTGGAGGCGGGAAAGCGCTACCCGGTCTTCTTCGAGCATTACGGCGGCCCCGGATCGCAGCAGGTGAAGCGGGCGTGGATGGCACCGATGGCGCAATATTGGGTGTCGAAGGGCTGGATATACTTCCAGATCGACAATCGCGGATCGCCCAATCGCGGCACCGCCTTCCAGAACCAGATCTATCACGCGATGGGCAGCGTCGAGGTTGAGGATCAGGCGACCGCCGCGCGCTGGCTCCAGAGCCAGACGTTCGTCGATCCGAAGAAGATCGCCACCTACGGCTGGTCCTATGGCGGCTACATGACGCTCAAGATGCTGGAGAAGGGGCAGGGCCTCTACGCCGCCGGTATCTCGGGCGCGCCGGTGACCAAGTGGGAGTTGTACGACACCCACTATACCGAGCGCTATCTCGGTAACCCGCTGGCCGATCCCAAGGTTTACGCGACGTCGGACGCGATCGACGAGGCGCCGTCGATCAAGACGCCGATGCTGCTGATGCACGGACTGTCCGACGACAATGTCGTGTTCGAGAACAGCGCGGCGCTGATCAACCGGCTGCAGGAGACCGACACGCCGTTCGACATGATGCTTTATGTCGGCCAGACCCACCATATCGCGGGCGAAGGGCGGCAGGCGCACGTCCAGCACACGATCGAGCAGTTTCTGAAAGAGAAGGTGCTGGGGACGGCCAGCCGACCGATGCAGGAGGCGCGAGGTATACGAGCCAGGCCGTAAAGGCATCTCGCGATGGATGGCCGCTAGGGGAAGTATAGCCAAAAATCACATTGGCTATCGGCTGCATTGCGAAATAATGAACATTTTTTAATGTAGCTCCATAACTAGTTCTTTTTAGTTTGCATGGGTCGACATGGATCGCGCTTAAAGCTGTCCACAGATAACGCGGGCGAGGGCATATGGCGTATCTGGATGGCATCGACCCGCGGACCGGATTCATCCCTTTGACCGGATTCGAACATAAGGGGAAAGAACTGGCTGGTAGCTACACGTCCGCGAAGCCTTTTCCATCAATCGCGATCGATGATTTCTTGCCGGATGAATTGATAAATGGTCTTTTTGAGCGCTTTTGTGAGAAGCGCAAGTCGAGTGACCTGAATCACCATTATAATAGGTATCAGGAAAAACTTAAGGATAGCTATAATCCAGATACACTGGATGATTTTGCAAGGGCGATTTTTTATTCATTTAATTCCAGATCATTTGTAAAAATTTTTGAAAACATTACTGGATTGAAAGGATTGATCCCAGACCCATATTTTTTTGGTGCCGGGTTTCATGAAATGCACAACGGCGGATCCCTTGCGATCCACACCGATTTTAATCATCACAAAATACTCAATCTGGAGCGCCGTATCACAGTCTTGATCTATCTCAACAAGGACTGGAAGAGCGAATATGGCGGCCAGCTTGAACTGTGGGATGCTCAAATGACGCACGCGGTGCGTTCGTTTGAGCCATCATTCAACCGGTGCGTCATATTCACCACGTCAAACAACAGTCTGCACGGCAATCCAAATCCAATCAATCATCCTGATGGTTTATCAAGAAAATCGATAGCACTTTATTATTATACGTCGACATGGGATAAATCCAAAAGATCTCATACCACTCAATTCAAGGTCAGGCCCGGAAGTCGCGATAGAACTGATTGGTCAATAAAGAAGCAAGAATTGATTGAAGATTTATTTCCGCCAATTATTCTAAGAAAAGTTACAAAATTTAAACAACTTATCAGGAATACTCTTGGTTAGGGGTCGCAAGTGTCGGCGCTGTTTGGTTTGTATTCTCGTTGATGCGCGCCAAATCGATCCGTCCCTTTGCCGGGACAGAGGGGCACCGGGGCGTCGGTGTCACAGTACGATGTCGAACCAACCCACCCTTGCCGGTGCCCTCTGCCAGCCGCGCGGTCAGGCCCGCGCCCACGCGTCTCGGTCGATGACGCGCGTATAGAGGTGCCAGGTCGCATAGCCCAGCCACGGCAGCACCACGGCGAGACCGACGAAGGCCGGGATCGATCCCAGCACCAGCAGCACCGCCACCGTCAGGCCCCAGCGCGCGGCCATCATCGGGTTCGCGGCCATCGCGCGGAGCGAGGTGGAGATGGCCGTCCAGCTGTCGGTAGGCCGGTCGACCAGCATCGGCATCGCCACCCAGGTCAGCGCCAGCGTGACGATCGCGTAGGCGAGGCCGACCAGATTGCCGACGATCATCATCTGCCAGCCCTCCGCCGTGCCGAACAGGCGGGACAGGAAGGCGCCAACGCTCGGCGGGGGCACGTTGGTCATGAAGGCATCGTGGATCGCGCCCGCGACATAGACCCACGATCCGAACAGCGCGATCATGCCGATCGCGATGCCAAGCAGCGACCCGAACGAGGCGCTGCGCAGCGGATCGAAGAAGTGGCTCCAGCCGCTCTCCAGCCCCGCCTCGCGTCGCCGTGCCAGCTCGTAGAATCCCACCGCGACCAGCGGCCCCATCAGCGACAGCCCGGCAGCGAGCGGGAAGAAGAGGTGCAGCGGCAGCCCGTCGAGCGCGAGGAAGGCAGTGACCAGCCCAACCAGCGGATAGATCAGCGCCACGAACAGCAGGTCGCCGCGCATCGCCAGGAAATCGTCCCAGCCCATGCGCAGGGAAATGCGGAGGTCGGCAGGGCCTATCCGTCTGATCGGCACGGCTGCGGGCGGCGCGGACGAAGCGGGGGCGGATACGGCTACCATGGCGACACTCTCCTACGGTTCGATCATCATTCTCCATCGGTCGGGGACGGGGCATCGCCCGTCGGCGATCGGGTTGGGGCCAGTGGGGTTGAAGCCCAGCTTGGCCGCAACGATGTTTTACCATGGATGGCCGGGATGGACAAAATGCCATGCCGCGCTATGCCGCCCGCGCAATCCTGCGCAAGACGAAGGCATATTGGAGCAGTAAGATGGGTTACCGTGTCGTGGTGGCTGGTGCTACGGGCAATGTCGGGCGCGAGATGCTCGCCATTCTCGCCGAGCGCGAGTTCCCGATTGACGACATCGCGGTGCTCGCCTCGTCGCGCTCCACCGGGGATCAGGTCGAGTTCGGCGAGACGGGCCGGATGCTGACGATCAAAAACATCGAGCATTTCGATCCGACCGGATGGGACATCGCGCTGTTCGCGATCGGATCGGAGGCGACCAAGATCCACGCGCCGCGCTTCGCCGCCGCCGGCTGCACGGTGATCGACAATTCGTCGCTCTACCGCATGGACCCGGACGTGCCGCTGATCGTGCCCGAGGTGAATCCGGAGGCGATCGACGGATACACGCGTAAGAACATCATCGCTAACCCCAACTGCTCGACCGCGCAGATGGTGGTGGCGCTGAAGCCGATCCACGATGCGGCGAAGATTACCCGCGTGGTGGTCTCGACCTACCAGTCGGTCTCCGGCGCGGGCAAGGCGGGCATGGACGAGCTGTTTGAGCAGAGCCGCAATATCTTCGTCGGCGATGCGGCCGAGGCGAAGAAGTTCACCAAGCAGATCGCCTTCAACGTGATCCCGCACATCGACTCCTTCCTCGACGACGGCTTCACCAAGGAAGAGTGGAAGATGGTCGTCGAGACCAAGAAGATCCTCGATCCCAAGATCAAGGTGGTCGCGACCTGCGTGCGCGTGCCGGTGTTCGTCGGCCATTCGGAAGCGCTCACCATCGAGATGGAGAACGAGCTGTCCGCCGAGGACGCGCAGCGTATCCTGCGCGAAGCCCCCGGCGTGATGCTGATCGATAAGCGCGAGGATGGCGGCTACACGACGCCGGTCGAGTGCGTCGGCGACTTCGCCACCTTCGTCAGCCGCGTGCGTGAGGACCCGACCGTGGAGAACGGCCTCGTCCTGTGGTGCGTCAGCGACAACCTCCGCAAGGGCGCGGCGCTGAACGCGGTGCAGATCGCCGAGCTGCTCGGCCGCCGGCACCTGAAGAAGGCGGCCTGATCGATAATGGCATGACGGTCCGGCGTGGATGTGCCGGGCCGTCGTCCCATAAGGAGCGGGCTATGTCGATCAGCGGAGGATGCCGCTGCGGGGCGGTGCGTTACGAACTGGCGATCGAGGCGATCCCGCCCGCCTACGCCTGCCATTGCCTCCAGTGCCAGACGTGGAGCGGCAGCGCGTTCAGCGAGCAGTTGCTGCTGCGGGAGGATCAGGTGTCGGTGGTCGGGCCGGTGGTGCGCTACGATCTCACCACCGAGGACCGCACGTCGCAGCAGCGCATGTGCGGAACCTGCCATACCCGGCTCTACAACACGAACACGCGGCGGCCGGGGATCGCAGTGATCCGGGCGGGGACACTGGACGAGTCGCACCGGATCGAGGTCGCCGCGCATATCTGGGTGAAGCGAAAGCAGCCGTGGCTGGCGTTGCCAGAGGGCGCGCGGACCTGGCCGGAGGCCGCGCCGCTGGACGACCTGGCAGCGGCGCTCAGGCCGGCTTAGGCGGCGATGGCCAGTTCCTCGGCGGGCTGCGTCTCGCGATGGGTGGCGACGCCCTCGATCACCATCGCGGACGCCGGCTTCGCCTTCGGCTTGCGGATCAGCAGACGGCTGGCCAGCACGAGTACGCCCATCGCGGCATAGGCGATCAGCGTCCATTTGGCGTTGACGATGATCATCGCGGCGAGCGGGATGCGCAGGAAGATCGGGTTGAAACCGAAATCCTCGCCGATGGCATGGCAGATGCCCAGAAGGTTGTCCTTGGCGGGGGCGTCGGTCTGGGTCTGGTTGGCGGACATCGGTTCGGCTCCATGCTTCCGGCGGACTATCCCGCGATCGTGACAGCCGCTTTGCAGACGCCATGCCAAGTCGCGGAATCCCCCGGAATGCGGGCGATCGGATAGTGGTCGGCGGCTTTCCGATTGGTGAATATCGCCAAGGGCTGGCGCGATTGGCGAAATATCCCAACCGGCCTATCCTGCGCGCCGGAGGAGAGAACGGATGACCGGGATCATGACCGGCGGCTGCCAGTGCCGGCGCGTGCGCTACACGGTGCGGATCGCCGACGACGAGGCCTATCTGTGCCATTGCAATTATTGCCGGCGGGCGACGGGCGGCGTCTCGATCGCGTTCAAGAACGTGGCACAGGCGGATGTGGAATGGACCACCTCGCCACCGGATTATTACCAGTCCTCGCCGATCGCGAAGCGGCCCTTCTGCGCGACGTGCGGCACACCGCTCGGCTTCCAATTCCTCGACAGCCCGAATATGGACCTGACCGTCGGCTCGTTCGACGACCCAAGCCGTTTCCGCCCCACCTCCAACTTCTCGATCGAGACGGCGCTGGAGGCGTGGATGGACGTCACCCACCTGCCCGGAAAGCGGCTCGACGAGCACGCGCCGGCCGTCGATCGCTGGAAGAAGGCTCTTGGCAAGCTCCCCGACTGAACTGCCCGTCCACCGTTTCACGAGCTTCGACGGGGAAGAGATCGCGTATCGCGAACTGGGGCCGGAAAACGGCGGAGGACGGCCGCTCGTCCTGATCCACGGCTTCTTCTCGACCGCGATGGTCAACTGGGTGCGCTACGGCCATGCGGAGCGGATCGCGGCCGAAGGCTACCGCGTGATCATGCCGGATCTTCGCGGGCATGGCGACAGCACCAAGTCGCACGATGTCGCGGCCTATCCCAAGGATGCGCTGGCCGATGACTGTTTCGCACTGGTGGCGCATCTCGGCCTCACCGACTACGATCTCGCCGGCTATTCGCTGGGCGGGCGCACCACGATGCGGATGCTCGCGCGCGGCGCGAAACCCGGCAAGGCGATCTGCGCCGGCATGGGGCTGGAGGGCACGATCCATACCCAGGGGCGCGGCGGCCACTTCCGCAAGATCCTCACCAACCTCGGCACGTTCGAGCGCGGATCGCCCGAGTGGATGGCGGAAGCCTTCCTCAAGACGACAGGCGGAGACCCGGTGGCTCTGCTCCACATCCTCGAAACCTTCGTGGACACGCCGATCGAGACCATCCGGTCGATCGAAACGCCGGTGCTGGTGGTGTCCGGTCGCGACGATCACGATAACGGATCGTCCGAAGCATTGGCCGAGGCGCTGCCGCACGGCACCTATGCGGCGGTGCCGGGCAATCACATGAGCGCGGTGACCAACAGGGCGCTGGGTGAGGCGATGGCGCGCTTTCTAGCGCGCTGACCGCCCGATCGCGCAAAACCGCGCGGAAATTTAGCAAATCCTTCACAGGCATAGTCGGATAGCACCGGGGATGGAATCCGCGGTGATCGTCCTGTTTGGCCTTGTGGCAACGAGCCTGCTGCTCAGCATCGCGCTCGCTGTCGCGTGGCGCACGTTCGGCCGCGAGGCTCATGCCGCGCTCTGGTCGCTGGCCTACGGGCTTTCCGCCGCGAACTGGTCCGCCAACCTGCTGAAGGTGTGGCTGCTTCCTGCCGATTCCGGGCTGACGCTCATATCGGCGGTCTGCTCGATCGGCAGCTTCGCGCTGATCGCGCTGGGGTTCCGTCGCCGAGCCGGGCTGGCGCTGCGCTGGGATGCGATTCTGGCGGCGGCCGGCGTCACGATATTCTTCGTGGGCGCAGCGATCCTGCGATCGAGCGAGGCGGGTTTCACGCGCGCGCTGGTGGTGCTGTTCTGCGCCGCCATGCTGGTGATCTCGGCCCTGTCGCTGCGGGCCGGCGGGCGCAACGGACGGCTGGCGACCGGCGGTGCTGCGTTCTGGATGCTGACCCTGTTCGCCATCTACACCACCGCGCTGGGCGTACTGGCGTTCTGCACGCCGGCGGGGAGCGGTTATCCGACCGAAGATCCCGTCTTCCACCTCTACCGCCTGATGCTGCTGATGGGGGTGCCGACGGGCCTGTTCGGCGTCGGCCTGTTCGCGATGTTCCTGCTGGCCGCGGATCTGGCGGAGGGGATGCGGCGGCTGGCGGGCAGCGATCCATTGACCGGCATCCTCAACCGTCGCGGTTTCGAGCAGGCGGCGATACCGCTCATCGCGCAGGCCCAGCGCAAGGGACGGCCGCTGGCGGTGGTGATCGCCGACATCGATCGTTTCAAGGCGGTGAACGATCGTTTCGGCCACCACCTTGGCGACGTCGCGCTTCAGCGCTTTTCGGCCCATGTTTCGAGCGTGATCCGCGGGTGCGACCTGTTCGGCAGGCTGGGCGGCGAGGAATTCGTGCTGGTCCTGCCCGATACCGGCGATCGCGCCGCGTTCGACGCGATGGAGCGGGTTCGCGCAGGCTTCGCGGCGACGGTGCCGGAATTCGGCCCGGATTACCGGATCACCGCGAGTTTCGGCATCGCCGTGCTGGCCGGGCGCCATGATACGCTGGCCGATATGATGCAGCGCGCCGACACCGCGCTCTACCGCTCCAAGATGGAGGGGCGTGACCGGATCACGCTGGCACCGCCGCGCTTCCAGCCGTTCGAGGCCGGGCCTCAGGCCGAGTTCGATTATCGCGCGATGCCGCGCCGCGCGGCGCGCTGAGGCGGCCGGATCGCGCGACCCAGCCGGCCCGAGCGGTCAGAGCTGGCCGAGCAGGTAGTCGGCGGTCGAAACCTTGAATTCGCCCGGACCCTCGACATTGAGCTGCTTCACGATGCCGTCCTCGACGAGCATGGAGTAACGCTGCGAGCGCGTGCCCATGCCGAACTTGGAGCCGTCCATGGTAAGGCCCACCGCCTCGGCGAAGGCGCCGTTGCCGTCCGCCAGCATGGTAACGCCCTCGGCACCGGCATCCTTGCCCCACGCGCCCATCACGAACACGTCGTTGACCGAGGTGCAGGCGATCGCGTCGACACCCTTGGCCTTCAACTCGCCGGCCTTATCGATGAAGCCGGGCAGGTGCTTGGCGGAACAGGTCGGCGTGAAGGCGCCGGGCACCGCGAACAGCGCCACCGTCTTGCCGGCGAAGAAATCCTGGCCGACCGGCTCGGGGCCGTCTGCGGTCATCGTGGTGAAGGTGACGTCGGGAAGCGTGTCGCCGATCTGGATGGTCATGGCAGGCGTCCTTTCCTGGGCGTTGGTTTCGCGCCGGACTAGCCGAGCCGCGCCGCCGCGCCAAGGCCGGTCCGGCCTTTGCCCAAAATCCTCAGCCTTCGGCCAGTTCCTGCCGGCGACGCCAGGCGAGCAGCGGACGGGCCAGAGGGGGCAGGGCCGTGAACAGCGGCATCATCATCCGCCAGCGGGGGGATCGCCGCTCGGCATGTGATTGGCGAAGCATCGCGAGCCCATCGCGGATCTGCCCGGCGATCACCATGTCCTCGCCCTCCACCCAGCCTGCCTCCTCACGCATCGTGTGTGCCATCGCCGCCGCGCTGTCCGCCTCGGGCCGCCCGTCCAGTCGCGTGGCGGCCTTTTCGTAGACCGAGGCGGCGGCGAGCCGCAGCTTCAGGGTCGCGGCGGAGAGCGATCCGGGGCGACGACGATAGAGAACCAGCGGTTCGGGCACGTGCGCGATCGGCCAGCCCTTCTCGGCGATGCGAATCCAGAGGTCGAGATCCTCGGCCGCCGGCAATTCCTCGTCGAAGCTGCCGATCGCGTCCAGCACCTCGCGACGCATGATCGAGGCGATGAAGACGTTAGCCTTCCGCGTGATTACGGCATCAAGCGTGTAGGCGCCACCCTGCGGCAGATAGTCCGAGAAACGACGACCGGCGCGCCGCGTGTCGCCGGTGAAGATCGCATCGCATGTCACCAGCCCGAGTGCGGGATCGGCGGAGATCGCCGCCACCATCTTTTCCAGATAGCCCGGCATATGGAGGTCGTCCCCGTCGAGCAGGGCGATCAGCGGCGCGCGTGCCGCCGCGATGGCGTGGTTGCGCGCCCAGGGCAGGCCGCCGTGCGGGATGGCGACGAAGCGTATGCGCGGATCGGCCTCGACGAGCGGCGCGATCACGGAGGCGATCGCCGGATCGCCGTCATCGACGACGATCGCTTCCCAGTCGGCAAAGGCCTGGCCCTGCAGCGACGCCAGTGTCTCGCCGACGAGATGCGCCACACCCCAGGCCGGGACGATCACGGAAACGGCGGGGGGCGGGTTCATGCGCGGCGATCATAGCACGCCCAATCGCTACCACCGCGTGAACAAATGTCGCGTTCCGGCGGAATTCTGCCGGAAAGTGGACCGGCGGGGTGCATCCCGCTACAGCGGAATCATGGAAAGCCCCCGCTTCCTCACCGGCCAGTTGCTGCTCGCCATGCCCGGCATGACCGATCCGCGCTTCGAGCGAGCGGTGATCGCGATGTGCAACCATGACGAGCAGGGCGCGCTCGGCATCGGCATCGGCCATCATGTCGCGGGGATCACGCTGCATGGATTGATGGAGCAGCTGGATATCGATCCGGGCGTGGCGCCCGACGCGCCGCTCTTCATGGGCGGGCCGGTCGAGCCCAATCGCGGCTTCGTCGTCCACTCGGACGATTGGGCGGGCGAGGGCAGCATCGACGTCGCCGGCCTGTGGCGCCTCACCTCCACGCTCGATGTGCTGCGCGCGATCGGCGAGGGGCGGGGGCCGCGCAAATGGCTCGCCGCGCTGGGCTATGCCGGCTGGGGCGCGGGCCAGCTCGACGACGAGATGCTGGCCAACGGCTGGTTCGGCGTGCCCGGCACCGACACCCTGCTGTTCGAGCGCGAGGTCGGCCATCGCTGGACCGCCGCTTTCGCGTCGGGAGGCATCGATGTGCGCCTGCTCTCCTCCAGCAGCGGCCATGCGTGACGGTTCCGCGACACATATAAAGACATCTTTATATTTGCATTAGGCCGTCGCCGGGGTTAGGTGGCGAACCATCGCCGGCCGCATGTCGCTGGGCCGGCCCCAGATATTGGGAGCATTTTCCGTGGCCACCGCCTCCGTCCTGCCCGCGAACGACTACGTCATCCGCGACATCAATCTCGCCGCCTTCGGCCGCAAGGAGATCGAGATCGCCGAGACCGAGATGCCCGGCCTGATGGCGCTGCGCGAGGAATATGGCGCGTCGCAGCCGCTCAAGGGCGCGAAGATCACCGGATCGCTGCACATGACGATCCAGACCGCCGTGCTGATCGAGACGCTGGCCGCGCTCGGCGCCGAGCTGCGCTGGGCGACCTGCAACATCTACTCCACCCAGGATCACGCCGCCGCCGCCATCGCGGCCTCGGGCATTCCGGTCTTCGCCGTAAAGGGCGAGACGCTGGAGGAATATTGGGACTACGTCACCCGCATCTTCGACTGGGGCCAGGACGAGACCTGCAACATGATCCTCGACGATGGCGGCGACGCCACGATGTTCGCGCTGTGGGGCGCGCGCGTCGAGGCTGGAGAGGCGCTGTTCACGCCGGGCAACGAGGAAGAGGAGATCTTCGTCGCGACGCTGAAGCGCTTCCTTGCCGAGCGTCCGGGCTACCTCACCCGGACGGTCGCCGCTATCAAGGGCGTGTCGGAGGAGACCACCACCGGTGTCCACCGCCTCTACGAGCTCGCCAAGCAGGGCAAGCTGCCCTTCCCGGCGATCAACGTGAACGACAGCGTCACCAAGTCCAAGTTCGACAACCTCTACGGTTGCAAGGAATCGCTGGTCGACGCGATCCGCCGCGCCACCGACGTGATGCTCGCCGGCAAGGTCGCCTGCGTCGCGGGCTTCGGCGATGTGGGCAAGGGCTCGGCCGCGTCGCTGCGCAACGGCGGCGCCCGCGTGCTGGTCACCGAGATCGATCCGATCTGCGCGCTGCAGGCGGCGATGGAGGGCTATGAGGTCGTGACGATGGAGGACGCGGCCAGCCGCGCCGACATCTTCGTGACCGCGACGGGCAACGAGGACATCATCACCGTCGATCACATGCGCGCGATGAAGAACATGGCGATCGTGTGCAACATCGGCCATTTCGACAGCGAGATCCAGATTTCGGGCCTCAGCAACATGAAGTGGACCGAGATCAAGCCGCAGGTCGACGAGGTCGAGTTCCCGGACGGCAAGAAGATCATCATGCTCGCCAAGGGGCGCCTGGTGAACCTTGGCTGTGCGACCGGCCACCCGAGCTTCGTGATGTCGTCCAGCTTCACCAACCAGACGCTGGCGCAGATCGAGCTGTTCACCGGCGCCAACAAGTATGAGAACAAGGTCTACGTCCTGCCGAAGCATCTCGACGAGAAGGTGGCCTTCCTCCACCTCGAGAAGCTGGGCGTGAAGCTGTCCAAGCTGAGCGAGAAGCAGGCGAAGTATATCGGCGTGACGACCGAGGGGCCGTTCAAGCCGGATCACTATCGCTACTGATCCCACTGCCATCGGTGCATTCGAAGGGGGCGGAGCCGCAAGGTTCCGCCCTTTTTCTGTGGCCTCAATGCGGGGCGGCTTTCGATGGGGCAGCAAAAGAAAAGCCCGGCAGGCTCGCACCTGCCGGGCTTCGCTGAGCTGGATGTCGTCGTGTCTTAGAACTTAAAGCCGACGCTCATCTTGAAGTAGCGGCCCATCAGCGCGTCATAATAGCGCGTCTGCGAAACCGCATAGGGGAACGGCACGTGCTTGTTGAGTACGTTGTTGACAACCAGCCGGATGTTGTAATTCTTTCCGAGATCGTAGCCGACCGACGTGTTGAACATGAAATACTGGCCAACCTTCGGATACTGATAGGTCGTCTGCGGCAGATTCACTGTCAGCTTGGTCGGACCATAATACATGGTCTGCCACATGAAATTGAAGCCGCCGTTATTGTAGTTCAGGTTGGCAGTGAAGTTGTCGGACGGCTCCTGCGTGGTGCCGACCGAGTATTCCTTATCGCCCTCGCCGACCTTGGTGTAATGCGAGAACGTGTGGAGGTAGTTCACCGACAGGCCCAGCGCGCCGGCATTTTCCGGCAGGCCCAGAGCGCTCAGCCTGAACGTATATTCCAGTTCGGCCTGCAGCGCGCGGAAATGCTCGATGCCGATATTGTAGTTGCCCTCCGCGAACGATGTCACCTGATGATCAGCATCGCGCGTGAAGGTGCTGCAGAACGGATTGCTGGGATAATCGACCGCGTCATAGCAGGCGTTCATCAGGTCGGTCAGGCCGAGCGAGGTGATCTCGTTCTTGATGTCGATCGAGACATAGTCGCCCGACAGGCGGAAGCCCGGCAGGAAGGTCGGCTGCAGCACGGCGCCGGCCGTCCAGCTATCCGCCGTTTCGTTCTTGAGGTTCTGGTTTCCGCCGAACGTGCCCTGTGCGGTGTAATCCGCGACGTTCGAGGTAAACGGCTGGGTGATGCCGGCGGCCGCGCAATTCTGCGCACGGCGGGTCGGATTGGGGCCGCCGTCGATGAAGCGCGAGTCGCAGGGATCATCGCCGGTATCGAACACGGATCCGGTGGGGGCGAATAGCTCGGTGATCGCCGGGGCGCGGAACGAGCGGGTGTAGTTGCCGCGGATCGTGATGTCCTTGACCGGCGAATAGGTGCCGCCGCCCGTATAGGTCCAGAAACCGCCGGTCATGCTGTTGTGCACGTAACGGGCCGAGCCGTTGATATCGAGGCTGTGGACCAGCGGCACGTTCATGGTCGGCGAGACGACCGGAATGTCGAGTTCGCCGAAGCCTTCGTCGGTATGGTAGGCGCCGCCGACCGGATCGATCGGGATCGAGTTGCCATACTGGGTCCGCGTGCCGTCGCCGTTATCCTCGCCATAATAGAACGCGCCCGGATCGAACGAGGTCGATTCCCGGCGATGTTCGTAGCCCAGCGAGAACTTCACGTCGCCGGCCGGCAGCGTGATGATCGAGCCGTTGATGTCGGCGACGATATCGAGCTGCGAGTTCTTCTGCGTGGTCTTGGTCAGCGCCGTGATATAGTCGATCGCCGCCTGGCTGGCCTGGCCGACGCCGAACACGTCGAGCGGGGCGCAGGTTTCGCTGATCGTGGCGATATTGGCGTTGGTGTAGCCGGGGCGGCAGACGATGTTGCCATCGGCATCCGTCACGGCGTCAAGCGCGTTGTAGAAGTTCTGGTTGACGACCTGCCGATCGCGGGTGTGCGATACGGTGCGGCCGTAAACGGCGTTCACTTCCCAGTTGAACTGGTGCGTGCCCACCGAGAAGTCACCGTTCAGCGTACCGACGACGCGATAGAGATCGGTGCTGGTCTTGAACGCGCCAGTCGCGAGATCGGTGTTGGCGCGGGCGAGATAGAAGGTGCTCGGGTCGAGACCATTTTCCGTCAGGCTGGCCTTGAGCGCGGCCTGGTCGGCCGCGGACAGGAAGGGGTTGTCCGTGCTCATGATCAGGTCGCCGTTGACGTCACCCGCATCGGCGAAGAGAGCGGTGTTGTAGAACGGCTGGTCGCGCAGATTGTGCGCGCTGCTGTGACCGTACCAGCCTTCGCCCGAAAAGTGGAAGTGATCGGAGAAGTCGTAGCGGGCGAGCAACGTCGCCTGGATGCGCTGGCTCTGCGCCAGGAAATTGGCGTAGTCGTCGATCGCGAAGCCGTCGCCGCCGGCGCCGTAGAGGGCGCTGCCCGTCGCCTGGCCGGTGTTGAACACCGCGAGATGGCCGCTCTTGTCGAAATAGAGGGGCTGGCCGGCGGCGTTGGTGAAGCTCGCGTATGCCTGTCCATACAGCGTGGGGTAGCTGTCCACCAGCAGCGGAATGCCGGTATTGGTGAACTCGTTATAGTGCAGGCCGCCCTGATAGAGCTGGTAGGTGTAGTCGGAGCCGGGCAGTGCCGTGCCGAAGAACGGGCCGTTGCCGCCCAGAGTATAGCGATCGGAGCTGGGGATGCCCTTCTGCTTGTCGTAGTTCACGCTCAGCGTGATGTTGCCGCGGCCTTCGGAGAAGTTCTGACCGGCAAGGGCCGAGACGTTGTAATCGGCGCCGTCGCCATGCTGCGAGATGCCTGTCTGGGCGTTGATCTCGAAGCCCTGATAATCCTTCTTCAGGATGGTGTTGACGGTGCCTGCGATCGCGTCCGAACCATAGATCGGCGCGCCGCCGACCGACACCACCTCGACCCGATCGACAAGCGCGGTCGGGATCGCCGAGAAATCGACTGGATCGCCGGAGATCGGCGAGAAGATGGAGGAGCTGGCCGACGTTACGAAACGGTGCCCGTTGACGAGGCTCAGCGTGCGCTGTGAACCCAGGTTGTAGAGGTTCACATAGGTCTGGCCGGCGCTGAACGAACCCTGGCCGCCGATCGGGCTGTTGCCCGGAACGCCGAACGAGGGCAGCTCCTGCAGCGCGTTGCCGAGGTTGGTATAACCCCGCTTGCTGATCTCGTCGGTACCCAGCACGGCGGTGGGCTGCGAGGTGACCGCCTTGCGGACGATGCGCGAGCCGGTGACGACGATCTCGTTGCTCAGCGCGCTGTCCTGGCTCTCGGCGGCACTTGGCGCCTTGGGATCCTGTTGCGTCTGGGCGGCGGCGCCATCGGCCTGGGCGTTGGCGGTGGATGCTGCGGCGAGAAGGGCGACGGACGCTCCCGCCAGCAGGGCGGAGCGAACGAGCCGCAAGGATGAATCGGAAAGGGCGGCGCTGCCGCCGCTGAAGTGAGTGCGCATACTGGACCCCTGTTTCGCATCCGACTTCGGATTGCCGCACTACAGCAACGTATTGATACGCAATGGTCAACCTTCTGCCACAATCGGACAAAGATTCGAGGACCCGGTGTTATAAAAGAGCAACAGTTTGTGCGATGTGTCCGCGTGGCGGTTTGTTGCAAGGCGCTTCCATCTGGTCCGAGCAGCCTCTAAGCGAAGCGCTGTGAGAATGGAGCGGGGATTCCTTTCGGGGCGGGGCAGATGATCACCCTCGATCCCCTGCACGCGACGCTGGCCGGGCTGATCCTCGCCATCTGGCTGGCGGCGGCCGTCGTCGCCGTGACGCTCGGCTGGCGGCGGCACAACGCCGCCAAGGCCGGCATCGCCGAACTGGGCCGGTTGCGCCAGATGCTGGCCGGCGCGCCCGCGCTGCCGATCCTCGTATCCTCCGACGGGCGCCTGCGCGCGCACGAGCGCGTGGCGGACTGGTTGGGGCTGGATCGGGTGCCCCGCACGCTCGCCGACATCGCGCCCCGGCTGGAACCGGCCGATGCCGAGGCTCTGGCGCATGACGTACTCGCCGTGCAGCGCGGCGGTGCCGACTTTGCGCGGGCGCTCCGCCCGATCGATGCGCAGCGCGTGCTGATGGTGCGCGGCCGGCCCGCAGCCGCCGCGCTGGGTGAGGGCGCGGCGCTGCTCTGGCTGTTCGACGCCACCGAAAGCGAGGAGGAGATCGGCCGGCTGGAGACCGAGCGCGATCGCCTTGCCGATGCGATCGATGCGCTCGCCGGGCTGATCGAGGCGGCGCCGATCCCGATGTGGCATCGCAGCCCCGATCTGCGCCTCAGCCTGGTCAATTCCGCCTACACCCGCGCCGTCGATGGCGACAGCGCGCACGACGTGATCGAGCGCGGTCTGGAACTGATCGAGGGCCAGGGGCCGGGCAGCCCGATCGCCACGGCTGCCGCCGCGCGCGACGAAGGCGAGATGTCGGTGCGCACCGTGCCCGCCACCATCGGCGGCGAGCGGCGCACGCTGCGCGTGGTCGACGTGCCGCTCGGCGCGACCGGCATCGCGGGCTATGCGATCGACATCGAGGAGATCGAGCAGGCGCGGCAGGATCTCGTCCGCTTCGCCGACGCCCAGCGCGACATGCTGGACCGGCTTTCGGCGGGCGTCGCGCAGTTCGATGCCAGCCGCCACCTGACCTTTTCCAACGCCGCCTTCCAGCGCCTGTTCGCGATGCTGCCCGAATGGATCGCCGACCGGCCGGAATTCGATCGCGTGCTGGAACGGATGCGTGAGGCGGATCGCCTGCCTGAAAGCCGCGACTTCCCCGGATGGAAGGCAGAGCGGCGGCGCTGGTTCCTGCAGGAAGAGGCGCAGGAGGAGGCGTGGCAGCTCCCATCCGGCACGCACCTGCGCGTCGTCGCCCAGCCATTGCCCGACGGCGGCATCCTGATGATCTTCGAGGACCGCACCGAGCAGGTGCGGTTGCGCTCGGAGGCCGACACGCTGCTGCGCGTGCGCACCGCGACGTTCAATAATATGAACGAGGCGGTCGGCGTATTCGCGGCGGACGGTCGCCTCCATCTCTGGAACAACCGCTTCTCCGACGTGTGGGAGCTGAGCGAGGAGGAACTGGCGCGTCACCCACGGGTCGATGCGCTGGTCTCGATGGTCGCCACGCGCCTCGCCAATCCGGCGCGTGCGGGGCTGATCCGCGAACTGGTGCGCCTCGCCACTACCGAGCGCCAGCGGCGCGCGGGTCGCATCGCCTTCGCGGACGGTCGCCATTTCCAGTTCGCCGCCGTGCCGTTGCCGGATGGAAACGCGCTGTTCACCCTGCTCGATGTCACCGACAGCCGACGGGCTGAGCAGGCGCTGCGCGATCGCGCCGCCGCGCTGGAGGAGGGCGATCGGGTGAAGTCTGCCTTCATGGCGACGATGAGCTACGAATTGCGCACCCCGCTCACTTCGATCGGCGGCTTTGCGGAGATGCTGCAGGCGGGCTTCGCCGGGCCGCTGACCGAGCGGGGCGACGAATATGTCCGCTCGATCCTCACCGCCTCGGCGCGGCTCGGCCAGCTGATCGACGAGGTGCTCGATCTCACCCGGAGCGCGGCGGGCAACCTTGATCTCGAACATGTGCCGATCGAGCTGGAAACGCTCTGCAAGGGCGTCGCGGGCGATCTCGCCGCGCAGGGGCGTGAGCGCAAGCTGGAGATGATCGTCGCGATCGAACCGTCCGCCGGCGTGGTGACCGGCGATGTGCGCCGCCTGCGCCAGGCGATCGAGAATGTGCTGCGCAACGCAGTGGACTATACGCCGGAGGGGGGCCGCATCTTCTTCCACGCCTCGGGCGACGTCGAACAGGCGACCGTCGTGGTGTCGGACAATGGCAACGGCATCCCGCAGGAAGAGCGCGACAAGCTGTTCGATCCGTTTCACCGGGCTGGCGGCGAACGGCGCGAAGGCTCGATCGGCCTCGGCCTGCCGCTCGCCCGCCATTATGTCGAGGCGCATGGCGGTGAGGTCGCGCTCGATTCCGAACTGGGGCAAGGTACGACCATCTCGATCCGCCTGCCGAGGATCAAGGCGTGATCCATCTCGCCGATGCGGCCGCCACCGAAGCTCTGGGTCGTAAGCTCGGGAGGCTTCTGACGGCGGGTGACGTCGTGGCACTCTACGGCGATCTCGGTGCCGGCAAGACAAGCCTCGCACGCGGCGCGCTCGCGGCGTTGGGTCTGGCGGAAGAGGCGCCGAGTCCGACCTTCGCGATCGTCCAGCCCTACGCGCCGCCCGAAGTCTCGCTGCCGGTCGCGCATGTCGATCTCTATCGCATCGATGATCCCGACGACGCGGAGGAATTGGGCCTGGACGAGATGCTGGAGGACGGTGCCCTGCTGATCGAATGGCCCGAGCGGCTGGGCGCCGCTTTGTGGCCCCACGCGCTCCGCCTGACGCTGGAGCCGGACCCGGCGGGCGGCCGGCGCTTGACTTGGGTGGCGCCGGCGGCATGGGAAGCGCGATGGCCGCCCCGATGATTCCGCCCGCCCACGCCCCCGCCTTCCTCGCCGCGAACGGGTGGGGCGGAGCGGAGATCCTGCCGCTGGCCGGCGACGCCTCCTTCCGCCGCTATTTCCGCGTCGTCGATGGCGATCGGCAGGCGGTGCTGATGGACGCGCCGCCCGAACATGAGGATGTCGGTCCCTTCCTCGCCATCGCCGAACATCTGGATACGCTGGGCTTCTCGGCGCCGCAGAGCCATGCCGTCGATCGCGCCGGCGGCCTGCTGCTGCTGGAGGATTTCGGCGATCGGCTGGTCGGGCCGCTCCTGCGTGCCGGGTCGGAAGACGAGACGCCGATCTACCGAGATGCGATCACGCTGCTGGCGCAGCTTGTCGGACGGCCGCTCCCCAAGGGCCTGCCGCCCTACGACATGGCGGTGCTGACCCGCGAGATCGGGCTGTTCCCCGAATGGTATGCGCCCGCCGTCGATCTCGACATCGATCAGGAAGGCTGGGCGAAGGCCTGGGGCGAGGTGTTGCCCCGCGTCGCCGCGCCCGATCCCGCCGTACTGGTGCTGCGCGACTATCATGTCGACAACATCATCCTGCTCGATCGCGAAGGCCTGAAGCGGCTCGGCCTGCTCGATTTTCAGGACGCGCTGGCGGGGCACCCGGCCTACGATCTCGTCTCGCTTCTGCAGGATGCGCGGCGCGACGTGCCGGAAGCGCTGGAGGCGGAGATGCTGCAGGCCTACGCAGCCGAAGCGGGCATCGCCGACATGGACGCCTTCCGCGCCGATTACGAGATCCTCGGCGCACAGCGGAACACGAAGATCCTGGGCATCTTCACCCGGCTGTGGAAGCGCGACGGCAAGCGCAATTATCTGCCTTTCCAGCCGCGCGTCTGGCGCTATCTGGAGCGCAATCTGCGTCACCCCGCGCTGGCGCCGGTGGCCGAATGGTTCCAAGCCAACGTGCCCGTCGATCGTCGCGCGGCGCACTGGACGGAGATGAGCGCGTGAGCAAGTTCGCCAAGCCCCTCGCGCTGCGCCCCGATCCGCATGCGGCGCAGGAACTGCCCGACATCGCCATGCTGCTCGCCGCCGGCCTCGGCAAGCGGATGCGGCCGCTGACGGCGACGCGGCCCAAACCGCTGATCGAGGTGGGCGGCAAGGCGCTGCTCGATCATGCGCTCGATCGCGTGCGGGCGGCGGGCGTGAAGCGGGTGGTGGTCAACGTCCACTATCTGGCCGACGCGCTGGAGGCGCACGTCCGCCGCCACGCCGCCGATCTCGACGTCACCATCTCGGACGAGCGGGCGACGTTGCTGGAAACCGGTGGCGGGGTCGTCCACGCGCTGCCGCTGCTCGGCGACAAGCCCTTCTTCGTGATCAACAGCGACAATCTCTGGGTCGATGGCCCGATCGATACCCTGCGGTTGCTCGCCCATCGCTGGAACGACGAGCGGATGGACGCGCTGCTCCTCGTCGTGCCGCTTGCGCGCGCCACGGCGCATGGCGGGCAGGGCGATTTCCACATGGACGCCGCCGGGCGCCTGCGCCGTCGCGAGCCGCGCCGGATCGCCCCCTTCGTCTATACCGGCGTCCAGCTCGTCTCGCCGCGGCTGTTCGCGGATGCGCCGGAAGGGCCTTTCTCCACCAACATTCTGTGGGATCGCGCGATCGAGCAGGGGCGCGCGTTCGGCGTGGTGCATCAGGGCCTGTGGTGCGACGTCGGCACGCCCGCCGCGATCCCGCTGGCGGAAGAGCTGCTCAAGGGTGGCTGAGGGCCGCCCCGCCGTCTTCACGATTCCCGCGCACCGGCGCTTCGCCGACGCGCTGGTGGCGGGGCTGCTGGCGCAGGCCGGCGACGACCGGATGGCGCTGGCGCGGGGACTGATCCTCGTTCCCAACAACCGCGCCCAGCGCGCGATCACCGATGCCTTCGTGCGTCGCGCGGAAGGCGGGTTGCTGCTCCCCCGACTGGTGCCGATCGGCGCTTTCGACCCCGACGAGGCGCTGGGCCAACTGCTCGATCCCGCCGATGCCGAGCCGGTGCCACCCGCGATCGAGGCGATGCCGCGCCGCATGATGCTGGCCCGCCTGATCGCCGAGGAGCGGGCGATGGCGGGCGAGCCGGTCGATGCCGCCGAGGCGGTGCGATTGGCGCAGGCATTGGTGCGAACGCTCGACCAATTGGCAGTCGAGGAAGTGCCGACGCGCGCACTCCTCGATCTGGAGGTGGAGGGGGATCTTTCCGACCACTGGCAGCGCGCGCTGGGGGTGCTGACCGCAGTGCTGGCGCGTTGGCCGGCGGAACTGGCCGCGACGGGCCGCATCGAGCCGGGTGAGCGCCGCAACCGGCTGCTGGATCGCGCGGCTGCGATCTGGCGCGGACGGTCGCCAGCCTCGTTCGTGGTCGCGGCCGGGATCACCGATACGGCACCCGCTGTTGGTCGCCTGCTGCGCGCCATCGCCCTTCAGCCCGCTGGCACGGTGCTGTTGCCCGGCATCGATCTCGCCATGCCGGACGAGGAGTGGGAGGCACTCGGCCCGGACGATCAGGGTCGCCGGATTGAGACCCACCCGCAATACCACCTCAAGCTGCTGCTCGATCGCATGGGCGTCGCGCGGGGCGAGGTGGAACGCTGGCGCTGGCGGGGCCGCACCGGCGCATCGGCCACGGCGGCGCGGGGGCGGGCGGTCGCCAATGCGATGGCCCCGGCCTCGTTCACGGGCAAGTGGCAGGATCTGCGGCCGCCCGAGCGCCGCCTGTCGGGCATCCGCGCGCTGGAATGTGCGACCCCGGCGGAGGAGGCGCAGGCCATCGCCATCGCGATCCGGCAGAAGATCGAGGAGCCGGGACAAACCGCCGCGCTGGTGACGCCCGATCGCGCGCTCGCCCGCCGCGTCTCGGCGCATCTTGCGCGCTGGGGGATCGTCGCCGACGATTCGGCCGGCCGTCCGCTCACCACGACGCCCGCCGGCACGCTGATCGTCGCGCTGGCCGAGGCGGCGGCGAGCGACTTCGCGCCGGTGGAATTGCTGACGCTGCTGAAACATCCGCTGGTCGCGGCGGAAGGAGATCGCCTCGCCTGGCTCGATCAGGTCCGCGCGCTCGACCTTGTGTTGCGCGGGCCGCGGCCGTCGCCGGGGCTGGCCGGGATCGGCGCGCATCTGGCCGAAGCCAGGAAGCTGCCGCGCGGACTGGGCGACTGGTGGGAGCGACAGGCGCGCCTGCTGGCGCCTCTGGAAATCGCGTTCTCCGGCGCGACCGCCTTGCCTGACATTCTGCCGCTGATCCGCGAAGCGGCCTCCGCGCTCACCGGCGAGGCTGCATGGGCGGGGCCGGCGGGGCGTGCCGCCGCCGAGCTGTTCGCCGATGTCGAGGCCTCCGCCCCGCTCGGCCCGCGCGAACTGGCGCCGAGCGCCGTCGCGCCGCTGCTCGGCGGTCTGATGGACGAGGTGGCGATCCGCCCGCCGCAGGGCGGCCACCCGCGCGTCTTCATCTGGGGCCTGATCGAGCAGCGGCTGCAACATGCCGATTTCGTCGTCGCGGCGGGCCTCAACGAAGGCGTCTGGCCGGCGCTGCCCAGCCCCGATCCGTGGCTCGGGCCGCGCGTGCGGGCGATGCTCGGCCTGCCGGGGCTGGAGCGGCGGATCGGCGTCGCGGCGCATGATTTCGTCTCGACGCTCGGCAGCCCCCGCGTCCTCATCACCCGTGCCCGCCGTGACGCACGCGCACCGGCCGTCGCCTCGCGCTTCTGGCTCAGGCTGGAGGCGATGACCGGCGGTGTCGCCCGCGCGCCCGAATATCGCCGCTGGATGGCCGCGATTGACCGGCCCGGCGAGTTTGCACCGGCCTCTCGCCCGCGCCCCAAGCCGCCGGTCGATCAGCGCCCCCGCGAACTGGCCGTTACCCGCCTCGATCGGCTGAAGGCGGACCCCTTCGCTTTCTACGCGCAGCAGATGCTGAAGCTCTCCGCGCTCGACCCGATCGATGCCGATCCCAGCGCCGCCTGGCGGGGCAGCGCCGTCCACGAGGTGCTGGAGGCGTGGGCCAAGGAGGACGAATACGATCCGGCGAAACTCCCCCAGCGGGCGGATCAAATGCTTGACGGCATCGCCGCGCATCCGGTGCTCCGCGCGCTGTGGGCGCCGCGTCTGCGCGAGGCGATCGACTGGATCGCCGCGAAGATGATCGAGGATGCGGCGGAGGGGCGCAAACCCGTCGTCGCCGAGACATTCGGCGAGCGTCTGATCGAAGGCATCCGCCTCTACGGCAAGGTCGACCGGATCGACCGCCTCGCTGACGGCACGCTGGCGATCGTCGACTACAAGACCGGACAGCCGCCCGCGCCGCGGCAGGTCGCGGCGGGCTATGCGATGCAGCTAGGGTTGCTCGGACTGATCGCGGAGGCCGGGTTCGGCGGCGTGCAGGGCACCGCCTCCACCTTCGAATATTGGTCGCTGGCGCAGAAGGACGGGCAGCTCGGTTATGTCGCGGGCGCGACGTCGAAGCGGGCGGGCCTCGATCCGGCCGATTTCGTCGGCCACGCGCGCGTCCAGTTCGAGGAGGCCGCCGCCGCCTATCTGACCGGCGAGGCCGAGTTCATAGCCAAGCTCCACCCCGAATATTCCCCCTATGGCGACTATGACCAGCTGATGCGCCTCGACGAGTGGTATGGCCGCCAGGATGATCGGACGGACGGGGAGCCGACGCCATGAGCCGCCGCCCGTCGCTGCTACGGCCGCTGGAGGGTGCGCAGGCCGAAGCGTCCGATCCGCGCAAATTGGTCTGGCTGTCGGCCTCGGCCGGCACCGGTAAGACCCACGTTCTCACCGCGCGCGTGATCCGCCTGCTGCTGGCGGGGAACGACCCGGCGGCGATCCTCTGCCTCACCTTCACCAAGGCGGGCGCGGCCGAGATGGCGGATCGCATCCACGCACGGCTCGCCAGCTGGGTCAGGATGCGGCAGGCGGATCTGCGCAAGGAGCTGTTCGCGCTGGGCGAGCCGAACGACGATGACGCGATCGCCGACGCGCGCACCCTCTTCGCCCGCGTGCTGGAAGCGACCGGCGGCGGGCTGCGTATCCAGACCATCCACGCCTTCTGCCAGACCCTGCTCGCCGGTTTTCCGTCCGAGGCGGGGCTAATCCCCGGCTTCCGTCCGCTGGAAGAGCGCGAGGAGCAGGCGCTCGCCCACGCGACGCTCGCGCAGATGCTGGTCGAGGCCGAGCGCGGCGGCGACCTGCCGCTGATCCGCGATGTGCAGGCGCTGAGCCGCCGCCTGGGCGAACAGGGCGCCGAGAGCTTCCTGCGCCAATGCGCCCGCGCGCCCGATGCCATGGCGGCGCTGGGGCCGGGCATCGAGGCGAAGCTGCGCCGCGCAGTGGATGTGCCCGATGGCGACGTGGAAGAGGTGATCGCTGAGGGCTGCGGCGATGATCGCTTCGATATGGGGGCGCTGGCACGGCTGGCGGCGGCGAATGCGGCATGGGGCACAGCTACGGGGCTGGCCGACGCGGATGTGATCGCGGCGTGGCGCGGGCGCGATCCGGCGGGGCGGGCGGCCTCGCTCGGCGATCTGGTCCGCGTCTTTCACACCGCGAAGGGCGAGCCGCGCAAATATTCGCCCAAACTGATCGCCGCCGACGCCGCTTATGCCGACTTCGCGATGCGGCTGGGCGAGGATTGCGCGGAGCTTCTCGCGCTGCGCGCCAAGGCGGCGTTCGCGGCGCTGCTCGGCGCCGGGTTGCGCGCGGGGCAGGCCTATGCCCGCGCTTATGCCGAGGCCAAACGCGCGGCCGGTGCGGTCGATTTCGAGGATCTGATCCGCAAGGCGGTCGCGCTGCTCGGCACCGAGGGGATGGGCGAGTGGGTCCGCTACAAGCTGGATCAGCGCACCGACCATATCCTCGTCGACGAGGCGCAGGATACCAATGCTCACCAATGGTCGATCGTGAAGGCTCTGGTGGAAGAGTTCTGGCGGACGGAGCCGGAGCCAAACGAGCGCCTTCGCACTCTTTTTTCAGTCGGAGATTTTAAGCAAGCGATCTTCGGCTTCCAAGGAACCAATCCGGTCTTTTTCAAAGCTGCCGAGCAATTCTTCTCGGAGCGAGCAGAAGAGGGCGAACGGCGTTTTAGTGCATTGTCCTTAGATCGCTCCTTTCGATCTACTCCCCCGATTCTGGCAGTCGTCGACAAGCTGATCGAACATCTGAGCGCCGATGCGCTGGGTCTTTTCGAAGCAGTGCCACCGCACGAAGCCGCTAAGCAGGGGCCGGGGCGCGTGATACTCTGGCCGCCGGTGATCGCCGGGCAAGCTGACGATGGTGTGCCGGGCGAGGAGGGATGGCTGAGCGAGGCCACGCGGGAGTTCGCCGACAAGGTCGCTCAACAGGTGAAGGCGTGGATCGACGCGGGGCCGTGGATGGTCACCAAGGATCGGCCGCTGCGCCCCGAGGACATCATGATCCTCGTCCGCAAGCGCGGCGATCTCGCCTCGTTGCTGGTCGCGCGGCTGCACGCGCATGGCGTGCCGGTTGCGGGCGTCGATCGCCTCAGCCTCGGTGCGCCGCTGGCGGTGAAGGATCTGCTCGCTGCCGCCCGCTTCGCGCTCCAGCCGGCGGACGACCTCAATCTCGCCGGCTTGCTCGTCTCGCCGCTGTTCGGGCTGTCTCAGGATCAGCTCTACGAGATCGGCTTCGGCCGTGCGGGCACATTCTGGCAGGCTTTGCCCGAAGGCGAACTCCGCGAGGCTCTGCGTCAAATCCTCTCCTCCGCCGATCTCGTCACGCCTTACCGCTTTTTCGAGGAGTTGCTCTCAGGCCCGCTGCAGGCGCGACGCAAGCTGCTGCGGCGGCTGGGCGAGGAGGCGCGCGACCCGATCGAGGAACTGCTCAACGCCGCTTTGCTCTTCGAGGAGAATGGTACGCCGTCGCTGCAACTCTTCCTCGACTGGTTCGACCGCGGCGAGGTGCAGATCAAGCGCGACCCGTCCGCGCCGCTCGATGCCGTGCGCGTGATGACCGCGCATGGCTCCAAGGGCTTGCAGGCGCCGATCGTGGTGTTGGCGGATGCGACCGGCGACCCGGATCGCTCGCCCGGCGGCGGCATCGGCTGGCCGGTGGAGGGGGGCGAGACCGTCCCCGTCATCCGCCCGCGCAAGGAGGAGCGCTTCGCCCCCTTTACTGCGCTGATCGAGGAACAGGAAAAGCGCGACCTCGAGGAGCATTGGCGGCTGCTCTACGTGGCGGCGACGCGGGCCGAGGAGTGGCTGGCGATCGGCGGTGCACTCGGGCCGGGCGCGCGCGGGATGATCCCGGCGAACAGCTGGTATGCGGCGCTGGAGGCGGCGCTCGGGAACCTCGACACGGAGGAGGCGGAGGACGCGCTGTGGGGGACGCAGCGGTCGCACGGCCACGAAGCGCCGAAGGGTCGTGAACGGTCCAAGGCGGCCGCCGGACCGGAATCCTTGCCGCCGGCCTGGCTCCATGCGTCAGCGCCGGAGGAAGCGCGTCCGCCCCGTCCGCTCTCGCCGTCATCGATCGGCGTCGACACCATCACCAACCCGCCACCCGGCGCCGCGATGCGCGCGGCTGCCGAACGCGGGCGGCTGCTCCATGCCCTGTTCGAGCGTCTGCCAGATCTCGCGCCCGCCGCCCGTGCCGCCGCGGCGGATCGATGGCTGGAGCGATCCGCCGGCGTTTCCGACAAGGCCGTGCGCGATGCGCTGATCGGCGATGCGCTCGCGGTGATCGAAGACGCCCGCTTCGCCGCGATCTTCTCGCCCTCCGCGCTGGCCGAGGCGCCGATCGCGGCGGTGGTGGAGGGAGACGTGATCGCCGGCACGGTCGATCGGCTACTCGTCACCGACGACCGGGTGACGATCGTGGATTTCAAGACCGGCCGGCGCGCGCCTGCCGCGCTGGATCGGGTGCCGGAGCATCATCTCGACCAGATGGGCGCCTATGCCGCCGCACTCGCCGCGATCTTCCCCGGTCGCGCGATCGAGGCGGCGTTGCTCTACACTGCCGGACCGATCCTGATCCCGCTCACCGCCGACATCCTCGCCGCGCACAAGCCGCGCTTGCGGGGCATGGAGCAAAGTTTGGGCGCGGTCGGTTGAGGTAGGGCAGCGAGCCGCCTACATCTGCGATCAAACGCAATCAGGAGTACGTGTCCATGGCCACCAAGACGATCACCGACGCCAGCTTCCAGAGCGACGTCCTCGCTGCCGACGGCCCGGTTCTGGTCGATTTCTGGGCCGAGTGGTGCGGCCCGTGCAAGATGATCGGCCCGGCGCTGGAAGAACTGTCGGACGAGCTGGGCGAGAAGGTAACGATCGCCAAGCTCAACATCGACGAGAACCCCGATGCGCCCGGCAAGTACGGCGTGCGCGGCATCCCGACGATGATCCTGTTCAAGGGCGGCGCGCCGGCCGCGACGCAGGTCGGCGCCGCGCCGAAGAGCCGGCTCAAGGCCTTCATCGAAGAGTCGCTGTAATTTTCCCCATCCTCCCCATCGCAGATGGGGAGGGGGACCGCCCGCAGGGTGGTGGAGGGGAAGATGCGCGGCGTTTGCCCCCTCCACCGCTCGCCTGCGGCGAGCGGTCCCCCTTCCCACGCTTCGCGTAGGGAGGATTTCGATTCACCCGAACAGCAGCGCCGCCGTTTCGTCCCACAGCCGGGGCGAGGCAGCGGCGAGCAGCCCGGTCCGCTCGTCGCCGACGCGGTAGGGCGATCCGTCCAGCCGCCCGACACGGCCGCCCGCTTCCTCCACGAACAGCGATCCGGGGGCATGGTCCCACGGTTTCGATCGCCAGAACAGCGCGAGATCGTTCTCGCCCAGCACCACGCGCGGATATTGCTCGCCAGCGCAGTGGGGAACCTCGACTTCGCTGAGGCGGCCGGCGCCGCGTGACAGCACCTGCTCGCGAACATCGGGCGGCAGGTAGCGCGTCGCCAGCGCGGCTACGGGGAGCGCGGCGCCGGTCTCCCGCGCCATGATCCGCTTGTTGTCGACGAACGCGCCTTCGCCGAGCGCCGCATGGCACATCCGCCGCGTGACCGGATCGAGGATCCAGCCCGCCTGCACCACGCCCTCCTCGGCGAGCGCGACCATGATCGCGAAGGGCGTGCGGCCGGCAGCGTAATTGCCGGTGCCGTCGATCGGATCGACGATCCATGCCTGACCCTCCGCGATGCGATCGACCACTTGGGGATCGGCCGCCACCGCCTCCTCGCCGATTACATGGCTGCCCGGCAGGATCGCCATCAGCCCCTCGGTGAGCTTCTCCTCGGAGAGCCTGTCGGCGACGGTGACGTAATCGTCCTTCGCCTTCTCCTCGATGTCGGAGGCGTCGAGGTTGCGGAAGCGCGCCATCACGACGTCGCGCCCGATCTTGCGCATCAGCCCGTCGACGGCGGCGTGGAGCGGGCTCATGCGGGGCGATCTCCGGGCATCAGGCCGCGCGCGTCGACGCCGAAGCCGTCATAGGTGGGCAGCCCGTCGGCGAGCTTCACCCAGCCGATCTTCTGGTCGTGGAAGATATGGAACTCCGGCACCACGGCCTCCGGGTCGTCGAGGCTGGCGCAGGCGACGTCGATCTCGTCCTTCTGGTAATCGACATGGATGGTGAGCGAGGTGCCGCACGCCGCGCAGAAGCCGCGCTCGCCATAATCGACGAGCTTCACGGTCGCGATGCTGCCCTGCTCGATCAGGAAATCCTTGAGCGCGCAGGTGGTGAACGCCATGGCGGGGGCGCCCGAACTCTTCTGGCACAGGCGGCAATGGCACCAGCCGGTGTCGTAGGCGGGGCCATCGATCCGGTAGCGGATCGCCCCGCACGCGCAGCCGCCGGTCAGCGCCATGGTCAGCTCCGATAGTCCGCGTTGATCGAGATGTAGCCGTGGGTCAGGTCGCAGGTCCAGACCGTCGCGCGGCCTTCGCCAAGGCCCAGATCGACGCCGACCCGCACATCCTGCCCCTTCAGATGCGCCGCGACCGGCGCCTCGTCATAGCCCTCGACCGCGAGGCCGCCCGCCGCCACCTGCGTGTCGCCGAAGCGGATCGCCAGCTTGTCGCGCTCGGCCGGTTCGCCCGCCTTGCCGACCGCCATCACGACGCGGCCCCAATTCGCATCCTCGCCGGCGATGGCGGTCTTCACCAGCGGCGAGTTGGCGATCGAGAGCGCGATGCGGTGCGCGCTGGCATCGTTCTCCGCGCCCTCCACAGCCACCTCGATGAACTTGGAGGCGCCTTCGCCGTCCTTCACCACCAGCTGCGCGAGCTGGAGGCAGACGTCGCTCAGCGCGGCGGCGAAGGCGTCGGCGCCGGGATCGTCATACGAAGCGAGGGGAGCGTTGCCCGCCTTGCCCGTCGCGAAGGCCAGCACCGTGTCCGACGTCGAGGTGTCGCCATCCACCGTGATGCACGAAAAGCTGCGCGCGTTGGCCGCGTTCAGCATCTGCTGGAGGAACAAAGGCTCGATCGCCGCGTCGGTGAAGATGAAACCCAGCATCGTCGCCATGTCCGGCGCGATCATGCCGGAGCCCTTGATGACGCCGACGATCTCCACCGTGCGGTCGCCGATCACCGCGCGCGCGCTGGCGCCCTTGGGGAAGGTGTCGGTGGTCGAGATCGCGGCGGCGACTTCCTCCCAGCCGACCTGCGGCGCGATCAGGGCGGCGTCGATCCCGGCCTCGGCGGTGGGGATGGGCAGCGGCACGCCGATCACCCCGGTCGAGGCGACGAACACGTCCGACGGCTGGCAACCGACATGCGCCGCCACCCGTGCCGCGATCGCCTCGACCGCCGCACGGCCGCGATGGCCGGTGAAGGCGTTGGAGTTGCCCGCATTGACCACCAGCGCCCGCGCGCGGCCGAGCGGCAGCGCGGTGCGGCACCATTCCACCTCCGGCGAGGGGCATTTCGATTGCGTGGTGACGCCTGCCACCACCGTGCCCTCGTCGAGCAGCGCCAGCGTCAGGTCGTGGCGCTCCCACGCCTTGTATCCTGCGCGCACCGTCGCGAGGCGGGCGCCCGCGACGGGCGGCATCGCCGGGAAAGGCGAGGCGAGGGGAGAGACGGCGTCGGACATGGGCGATTCCTCGGGCCTGGAAGGGTCGCTGAGCCGCTATCGATCCAGAGCGACAGGATCAACCGCCGTCGCACGCGCGAGCGGGCGAAGCGCTCGCCTGAACCGATGCTGCAAGGCGCGTTCGCAACGCGTTCAGACCGGGGCCGTTACATCCTCATCCACGCCAGTTCGCGTAAGAGGAGGAATTGTCATGAAGATGTCGCACCGCATTGCTGCCGCCCTGCTGGGCATGGGCCTCGTCGCCGGCGCCGCGCAGGCGCAGGGTGTCGACCAGCGCCATTACGACCAGCAGCGCCGCATCGATCACGGCCTGCGCAACGGCAGCATGACCCCGCGCGAGGCGCGTCATATCGAGCGCCAGCAGCATTCGATCGACCGTCAGGAGGCGCGCATGCGCTACCGCAACGGCGGCCACCTCAACGGCTATCAGCGCGCCATGCTCCAGCACCGCGAGGACCGCGCCAGCCGCCACATCTATCGCGCCAAGCATAACGGCCGCACCTGGTAACACCGGCTCGCCGGAACGAGACGGCCGCGCTCCGTTGGGGCGCGGCCGTTTTGCTATATCTCGCCCTTGCGATCCTATGGTTGTCGGCTAGGTTTCCAGAATAGTCAGAAATTAGAGAAGGGGGAGTTGGCGATGCTTTCGCCGGCAATGCGTACAATTGCGATCTTGTTCGTGTTCGCTGTTTCTGCACCGTCAATGGCGGGTGGTTTTGTTAGCGAGGAGGGTTATCCACCGGAAGCGCTCGCGCATCATTGGGAAGGGCGGGTCGGCTTTACAGTCGCGATCGATCCGTCGGGTCATGCTTCTAATTGCCGAATAACGTCATCGAGCGGGCATTCCGTGCTCGATGAGGCAACATGTCGGAATATTTTGGCGAGGGGCCGTTTCAAGCCGGCCGTTGATGCGCATGGCGACCCGATCCAGGCGGACTATAGCGCCAGCGTGGATTGGAAGATCCCGTAGCGTGGATCGCACCTCCGCGAATTGACACCCCCTTGCCCCGTCCCTAGATCAGCCGCCTGCTCGCGCGGGGGTCGCGGGGCGGCCTGCCGTGCCTGATCCCCGCCGTCCCATTCGTGTAGGAACGCCCATGCTCGGCGGTATCGCCAAGGCCATTTTCGGTTCGTCCAACGACCGCTACGTCAAGTCTCTGCGCGGCACCGTCGCGAAGATCGCCTCGTTTGAGCCGCAGATCTCCGCGATGGACGATGCAACGCTCGCCAACCAGACGGTGCTGTTCCGGCAGCGGCTGGATCAGGGCGAGACGCTCGACGATCTGCTGCCCGAGGCGTTCGCCACGGTGCGCGAGGCGGCCAAGCGCGTGCTCGGCCAGCGTCACTACGACGTGCAGATGATCGGCGGCATGGTGCTCCATCGCGGCGAGATCGCCGAGATGCGCACCGGCGAGGGCAAGACGCTGGTGGCAACGCTCGCCACCTACCTGAATGCGCTCACCAGCAAGGGCGTCCACGTCGTCACCGTCAACGACTATCTGGCGCGCCGCGATGCGGAGTGGATGGGCCAGGTCTACCGTTTCATGGGCCTCACCACCGGCGTGATCGTGCCGAACCTGCAGGATCACGAGCGGCGCGAGGCATATCACGCCGACATCACCTACGGCACGAACAACGAGTTCGGCTTCGACTATCTGCGCGACAACATGAAGTACGACCGCTCGATGATGGTCCAGCGGCCGTTCAACTTCGCGATCGTCGACGAGGTGGATTCGATCCTGATCGACGAGGCGCGCACGCCGCTGATCATCTCCGGCCCGACCGACGACAAGTCCGAGCTCTACATGAGCGTCGACGCCGTCGTGAAGCAGCTGTCGGACGAGGATTACGAGATCGACGAGAAGCAGCGCTCGGTCGTGCTGACCGAGGACGGCACCGAGAAGATCGAGCGGATGCTCGAGGCGGCCGGGCTGCTCGAAGGCGACAATCTGTACGATTACGAGAACACGCAGGTGGTCCACCACCTGAACCAGGCGCTGCGTGCCAACGCCGTGTTCAAGCGCGACATCGACTACATCGTGAAGGATGACAAGGTCGTCATCATCGACGAGTTTACCGGCCGCATGATGGACGGGCGGCGCTGGTCCGACGGCCTGCACCAGGCGGTGGAGGCCAAGGAAGGCGTCAAGATCGAGCCGGAGAATCAGACGCTCGCCTCGATTACCTTCCAGAACTATTTCCGCATGTACCCGAAGCTCGGTGGCATGACCGGCACGGCGGCGACCGAGGCGCCGGAATTCTTCGAGATCTACAAGATGAACGTGGTCTCGATCCCGACCAACGTTCCCGTCCAGCGCCGCGACGACGACGACGAATTCTACAAGAACATCACCGACAAGTTCGGCGCGATCGCGCAGGCGATCCGCCAGAAGCAGGAAACCGGCGGCCAGCCGATCCTGGTCGGCACGGTGTCGATCGAGAAGTCCGAGCTGCTGAGCGAGTTCCTCAAGAAGGAAGGCGTGAAGCACAACGTGCTGAACGCGCGCCATCACGAGAGCGAGGCGCATCTCGTGGCGCAGGCCGGCCGTATCGGCGCCGTCACCATCGCCACCAACATGGCGGGCCGCGGCACCGACATCCAGCTTGGCGGCAACCTCGAGTTCCGCATGGCCGACGAGTTCCCCGATCTGGTCGAGGGCACGCCGGACTATGACGCCAAGGCGTCTGTCATCGCCGAGGAGATCAAGGCCGAGAAGGCGCAGGTGCTCGCCAATGGCGGCCTGTTCGTGCTCGGCACCGAGCGGCACGAAAGCCGCCGCATCGACAACCAGCTACGCGGCCGTTCGGGCCGTCAGGGCGATCCCGGCCTCAGCCGCTTCTACCTGAGCCTCGACGACGATCTGCTCCGCATCTTCGGCCCCCAGACCTTGTTCGCCAAGATGATGAACAAGAATCTGGAGGACGGCGAGGCGATCATCTCGCCCTGGATCACCAAGGCGATCGAGACCGCGCAGAAGAAGGTCGAGGCGCGCAACTACGACATCCGCAAGCAGGTCGTCGAATATGACGACGTGATGAACGACCAGCGCAAGATCATCTACGAGCAGCGCTCCGACATCATGGACGCCGCGACCGTGGATGACGTGACCGACGAGATGCGCGGCGAGACCGTCTCGACGCTGGTCGGCGATGCCTGCCCGATCGGCTCCTATCCGGAGCAGTGGGATGGCGAGGGCCTGCAGGCCCGCGTGCTGGAGATCTTCGGCGTCGAGCTGCCGATCCCCGCATGGGTCGCCGAGGAAGGCATCGAGCCGGAAGTGCTGGCCGAGCGCATCAAGGAACAGGCCGACGCTCAGATCCAGTCCAAGATCGGCGAGATCACCGAGGAGAGCTGGCGCGGCATCGAGAAGAGCGTGCTGCTCCAGAGCCTCGACGAGCATTGGAAGGACCACCTTTCGCGGCTCGATTCGCTGCGCCAGGTGATCCACCTGCGCGCCTATGCGCAGAAGACGCCGATCAACGAGTACAAGCAGGAAGCCTTCGCGATGTTCGAGCGCATGCTCGAAACGATCCGCGAGGACGTGACGCGTATCCTCGCGCAGGTGCAGTTCCAGGCGCCGCCGGAACTGCCCGAGCTGCCGGAGTTCCTGACCACTCACCTCGATCCGTTCACCGGCAGCGACGACACGTCGGACCGCGACGGCTACGATTCGGGCTACATCACGACCCGCGTGGCGCCGATGCAGATCCCGCAGCCGGATGCGCCGGAGGACAGCAACCTCGGCGACGATCCGGCGAGTTGGGAGGGGCAGGTCAGCCGCAACGCGCCGTGCCCCTGCGGATCCGGAAAGAAATACAAGCATTGTCACGGCGCGCTGTAAGGCGCGCCGTCCGGGCCGGCCGCTAGATCGCGTCCAGACCCAGCATCCAGGCATCCAGCCGCGCGGCATGGACGTGCGCGCCGGGCGCGCCTTCCGCAATGGCGCGCTGGTTGGCCATGATCCAGCGCAGGCAGTCGGCGCGGCTCAGGAAGACGGGGAATCCGTCATGGCCGGGGCGCAGCCTCTCCGCGTCGATCAGGTAGCGCGATCCGCGATGCGCGCCGGGCAGGCCGGCCCAGCCGCGCTCGGGTGCCTCGACCGCCGGCACCCAATAGGCCGTGCCGGGCCTCAGCGAACCGATATCGTGGACGATCTGCATCGCCGGCCCTTCCGCACGCAGCGGTACCGGATCATCGCTCATCGCTGGCACCCTCTCATCGTTATGGGTGCGAGGATGATCCTTTGCGACAGACGGGTCCAGCGGCTTGATGTGGTTTAAGTGATCGGCCCGCTCGATCAGAGCCGCTGGCCGAGCACCTGATAGGCCATGACCGCGGTGGCGATCGCGGCGTTGAGGCTGTCCGCCTTGCCCCGCATCGGCAGCTTCACGCGCAGATCGCAGGCATCCTCATATTCCGCCGGCAGGCCGCGCGCCTCGTTGCCGACGAGCAGGAAGGTCGGCGCTTCATAGGTCGCCGCGCGATAGTCGATGTCGGTGCGCAGGCTGAGCGCAACGAGCTGGCCGGGGCCGGACCGCAGCCAGCCGATGAACTCGGCCCAGCTCGCCTTGGCGATGGTCTGGGTGAACAACGCGCCCATCGAGGCGCGAACCGCCTCGACCGAGAAGGGATCGACGCAATCGTCGACGAGGATCAGCCCGCCCGCGCCGACCGCGTCGCCGGTGCGCAGGATCGTGCCGAGATTGCCGGGATCGCGCAGGGATTGGGCCACCATCCAGATGCCCGAGGCCGACCGGTCGATCCGCTCCAGCGCGGTATCGAACTCGGCATAGACGCCCAGCACGGTCTGAGGATTGTCCTTGCCGGAGAGCTTGTGGAGGATGTCCACATTGGTCTCGATCGCCTCGCCGCCATCCGCCTCGCACGCGGCGGACAGGCGCCGGACGAGCGGATGGTTGCGCATCTCGCCGGTGTAGAAGATCCAGCGCGGCAGGCGGCCGGCTTCCTCCGCATCGGTGAGGATGCGCAGCCCTTCGGCGATGAACAGGCCCTCCTCGCGGCGATGGCGCTTCTCGCGCAGGTTGCGCACGCGCTTGACGAGGGGATTGGAAAAGGCGGTGATCTCGCGGGGCATATGGAGGGCTATAGCGATCCGTTCGTCCTGAGCGAAGTCGAAGGACGGGCAGCGAGCGCTGCATGTGAGGCCCGCACTTCGACTATGCTCAGTGCGAACGGGGTATGGCGGCGGCTCTAGAGGTTCATTCCTCGCCGAACTTGTTCTCGATCAGCTCGACCAGCACCGCCAGCGTCGCCTCGGCGCCTTCGCCCTCGGCGCTGATCGTGACGTGGTCGCCTTTCGCGGCGCCCAGCATCATCAGCCCCATGATCGAGGTGCCCGCGACCTTCGATCCGTCCTTCTCCACCTCCACGGCGGCCGGCTGGCCCGAGGCGAGCGTGACGAACTTGGCGGAGGCCCGCGCGTGCAGCCCGCGCTTGTTGGTGATCTGGACAGTCTGGCTGACGGGCTGTGTCACGCGGCGGCCTCTCCCAAAAGGTCGGATGCGACGGAGATGTATTTGCGCCCCGCATCGCGCGCGGCAGCGACGGCGGCCTTGATCTTCATCGTGCGGCGCGCGGACGCGAGGCGGATCAGCATCGGCAGGTTGATGCCCGCGATCACCTCGACACTGTCCGATTTCATCAGCGAGATGGCGAGATTGGAGGGCGTGCCGCCGAACAGGTCGGTCAGCACGATCGTGCCGTCGCCCTGATCCACGGAGCGGATCGCCTCGGCAATGTCGTTGCGCCGACCCTCCATATCGTCCTCCGGCCCGATGCAGATCGGCGCGATCGCCTCCTGCGGACCCACCACATGTTCCATCGCGGTCACGAATTCCGCCGCAAGACGTCCGTGCGTCACCAGCACCAAACCGATCATCGATCCACCCGAGTTTGGCCCTTCTCCGCGGTCACCCTTCGCTCCCTTGCGTCCGGCTCTCTCAGTGCGGGGCCAGATCGCGATGCAGGATGGTGGGCGAAAAACCGCGCCCGCGCAACCGTCTGCCTATCGTTTCGGCAACATGGACGGACCTGTGCCTGCCGCCTGTGCAGCCGAAAGCGATGGTGACGTAACTCTTTCCTTCCGCAGCGTAGCGCGGAAGCAACAGGGCGAGCAGCCCGTCGATGCGGTCCAGCGCTTCGGCATAGGCCGGATCGGCGGCGACATAATCGGCCACAGGCTGATCGAGTCCCGTCATCGGCTTGAGTTCCGGATCCCAGTGCGGATTGCGCAGGAAGCGCATGTCGAGCACCAGATCGGCGTTGCGCGGTACCCCGCGCGCGAAACCGAACGACATGATCGACAGCGTCACCCCGGCCTCCGGCGTGGCGAAGCGGCTGCGCAGCTCCTGCGCCAGCGTGTGGACGTTGAGGTCGGTGGTGTCGATCAACTGGTCCGCCGCCTGCCTGAGCGGCTGCAGCAGCTCGCGCTCGCGGGCGATGCCGTCTTCCGCGGGGCGATCGGGGGCGAGCGGGTGGCGGCGACGCGTTTCGGAGAATCGGCGAACCAGCTCGGCGCCGGTGCAATCGAGGAACAGGATGCCGACATCGTCGCCCTGTTCGCGGCGCTTCTGGATGCGGGCGACCGTGCGTGCGGGATCGAAACCACGGGTCCGTGCATCGACCACCACGGCGAGCGGGCGCTCCTCGTCCCCGTCGGTGGGGGCGGGGGCGTCGAGCAGGCGATCGAGCAGCATCAGCGGCAGGTTGTCGACCACCTCCCAGCCGAGATCCTCCAGCGTGCGCACCGCCGTCGACTTGCCCGCGCCGGACATGCCGGTGACCAGGACGAGGCGACGATGCTGGCCTTCGCTCATCGCGCCAGCGCCTTGAGCAGCAGCTCGACCTTGATCGGCGCGGACGCCTCCAGCGGCGCCAGCGTGAACACCGGCACCTCGATGCCGGCCAGCCGGCGTGTGGCGGCCTCGGGCATCCGTTCGACCGCCCCGTCCAGGTCGATCAGCAGCGCGACCTCGGCCTCGGCGAGGTGCGGCATGTCGACGATGCCGATGCCGCGCACCTCGATCTTGCCGACGATGCGGGCGGGGGGCGTCGCGTACAGCTTCCGGTCGCGACGGCGGACCTCGGTATAATCGTCCGACACCAGCACCGCACCGCGATCGATCAGGCGCAGCGCCAGATCGGACTTGCCGGTGCCCGACCGGCCGGAGAGCAGCACGGCCTGCCCCCCGATCGCGACGCAGGATGCGTGGAGAAGATCGGAGGAGAGCTGGCTCATGCTTCGGGTGCCCTCGGCAGGGTGATGAGGAAATGGGCGCCGCTGCGGCCGTCGGAGCGATCGCGCACCTCGATCGTGCCGTCATGCCCGTCGGCGATCGCCTTGGCGATGGCGAGGCCGAGACCGGAATGGCGTTCCGGCTCCTCGGCATCCGGTCGGTCGGTGTGGAAGCGGCGGAAGATCGTCTCGCGCTTGTCGGGCGGGACGCCGGGGCCTTCGTCCTCGATCGCGATCAGCACGATGCCCTCGATACCGATCGCGCTCACTTCCACCAGCCCGCCCGGCGGGGAGAAGGAGACGGCGTTGTCGATCAGATTCTCGATCATGCGGGCCAGGCGACCGGGATCGCCGAACACGACGGCGGTGTCGATATAGGGGCGCGCGAAGGCGACGCGGACATCGCCGTTGCGGCCGCGCTCGTCTCGCGCCTCGACCATGCCCTCGATCAGCAGGCCGAGGTCCACCGCCTCGAAGCGCGCGCGCGAAAGCTCGCCGTCGAGCCGCGAGATCTCGGCGACGTCGGTGATCAGCCGGTCGAGCCGCACCACGTCGTCGCGCACGATGTCGAGCAGGCGATCCTGCAACGCCGGATCCTTGACCACGCCAAGGCTGTCGACAGCGGACCGCAACGAGGCGAGCGGGTTCTTGAGCTCGTGGGAGACGTCGGCGGCGAACGCCTCCACCGCGTCGATCCGGCGGCGCAGCGCCTGGCTCATGTCCGACAGGGCGCGGGCGAGCAGGCCGATCTCGTCGCGGCGGGAGGGCAGGCGTGGCACCACCACCTCGCGCGCGCGGCCCAGCCGCACGCGATGCGCGGCGAGCGCCAGCCGGCGCAGCGGCCGCGCGATGGTGCGCGCGAGGAACAGCGAAAGCAGGATCGAGACGATCAGCACGCCTCCGATCACCAGCCCGATGGCGTAGCGCTCGGCCCGCACGATGCGGGTGATGTCGCGGACATTGTTGGTGGTCAGCACCGTGCCCACGCCGGGCGCGGCGACGGCGGCGGACAAGACCGGCGTGCGATCGGGCGCGTAGCGGCGCATCGAATAGACGCGGTTGGGATTGGCCGCCGCCAGCTTCGCCTCCGGCCAGGCATCGCGCACGTCGTGCGCCGGCTCGACGAAATCGCTGACATGATCGGCGCCGACGATATCGTCGAACGTCCTGTCCATGAAGCGCGCGACATGCTTCTGCCAGGGCTGCGTCTCGGGATCGATCAACTGGTAGGTGATCGGCCCGGTACGCCAGCTGTCGAGGATCGGGGTGCCGGCGGCATCATAGACGCGCACCCGTTCGCCCTCATACAGAGCGAGCTGGGTGGCGAGGCGCGCGCGCTTTTCCGGCGACACGGCGGCGAGCGCAGTGCCGATCATCTGCGCATCGTCCTCGGCCTGCTCGGTCCGTTCTTCGGCGACGCGGGCGCGATAGCTGTCGAGATAAGCGAAGCTGCCCGCCAGCATGGCAACGGCGAAGACGTTG
The DNA here is from genome assembly GCF_029906645.1 of Sphingomonas oryzagri. Lineage (NCBI taxonomy): Bacteria > Pseudomonadati > Pseudomonadota > Alphaproteobacteria > Sphingomonadales > Sphingomonadaceae > Sphingomonas > Sphingomonas oryzagri. Next base: position 1,431,017 of record NZ_JARYGZ010000001.1, on the reverse strand, counting down.
ACCGCGAGGATACGACTGGTCAGCGACCAGCGGGCCGACCAGGTGAGCGGATTGTCGTCCGGATCCGTGCGCAGCGATCGCGCCGGCGGCTCATTCCTCGCCAAATCTGTATCCCACCCCGTACAGCGTCTCGATCGCCTTGAACTGCGGGTCGACCTGCCTGAACTTGCGACGCAGACGCTTGATATGGCTGTCTATGGTGCGATCGTCCACATAGACGTCGTCCTGATAGGCGGCATCCATCAGCTGATCGCGCGATTTGACGAAGCCGGGGCGCTGGGCGAGCGCCTCCAGGATCATGAATTCGGTGACGGTCAGCACCACCTCCTCGCCGTCCCAGCGCACCTTGTGGCGGGCAGGGTCCATGTCGAGCCGGCCGCGCACCAGCCGCTCGGCGGGCGTCTCCTCCTCGGGCTGTGGCTGCGCGCGCGCGTCGGTGCGGCGCAGGATGGCGCGGATGCGCGCGATCAGCAGGCGGAGCGAGAAAGGCTTGGCGATGTAATCGTCGGCGCCCATCGCGAGGCCCAGCGCCTCATCCAGCTCGTCGTCCTTGCTGGTGAGGAAGATCACCGGCACCTGGCTCTTTTCGCGCAGGCGCCGGAGCACCTCCATCCCGTCCATGCGCGGCATCTTGATGTCGAGCACGACGAGATCGGGCGCGTTCTCGGCGAATGCCTTGAGCGCGGCCTCGCCGTCCGAATAGATGCGCACGGCGAAGCCCTCGGCCTGCAAGGCGATCGAGACGGAGGTCAGGATGTTGCGATCGTCGTCGACGAGGGCAATGGAGGCGGACATCGCGATCCTCTAGCAGAGCGGAGCCAAGGGGCAAATCGGCCTTCCTTCGTCATTGCGACCCCGGACTTGATCCGGGGGAAGCAATCCACGGCCACAGGCGTTGCGTTATGGATTGCCGCGTCGCTTCGCTCCTCGCAATGACGATGCGGGGTCAGAGGCCGTGCTTGCCCATCCACAGCCGGAAAAGCTCGGGCCACAGCGCGCCGGGATTGTCGGTGGAGAGGCGCAGGCCGAATCCATGGCCGCCTTTCTCGAAGAAATGGCCCTCCACCGGCACCTTCGCCGTCTGGCAGGCGGCGAGCCAGTCGATCGAGCAGAAGGGTGGCACCACCGGGTCGTCGAGCGCGCAGCCCGCGAAGCAGGGCGGGGTGCCCGCGCCGATATGGGCGAGCGGCGAGCGGCGCTGCACCAGATCGGGCGCCGGATCGGGGCCGAGCAGGTTGGCGCGCGAGACCGAATGGGTCTCGAACTTCTTCATCGTGGTGACGGCGTACATCAGCCCGACCAGCGCCGGTTTGGCCGACAGCTTGTCCGCCGCGTCGACCGGCGGATAGAGCGGCGTGCCGTAGTCGGTGGCGAGGCTGGCGGCGACATGCCCGCCCGCCGAGAAGCCCAGCACCGCCACACGGTCCGGATCGATCGCGTAGGCCTTGGCCTGATCCCGCACCAGACGGATCGCGCGGATCGCGTCCTGCAGCGGCGCGTCGGCGCGGTTGGTCCAGCCTTCGCCCGGCAGGCGATAGCTCAGCACGAAGACGGTGTAGCCGAAATCGGTGAAGAAGGTTGCCGGCACGCTCCCCTCATTCTCGATCGACAGGAAGGTGAAGCCGCCGCCCGGCATCACGATGATCGCGGCGCCGTTGGGCTGCGCCGGGCGATAGGCGAACAGCACGGGGGCGGCGATGCCCTTCAGCCGATATTCCTTGCCGCCCGTCACCGGCGTCTGCCTGAGCTTGGGCGAGGGCAATCGCGGCGCCGGCGGCGAACCGGGTGCCGGGCCGGGCCAGAGCGGGATCGTCGCCGACGACGGCTTCTTGGTCTGCTGGTCCGTCGGCACCAGGCTCACCGGCTTGCCCTCCCGCGTCACGGGGGAGGCGGCGGCGGCGATGCTGGCCAGCAGAGCGCGTCGATCGAGGATCATCCGGTCTCCGGTTTCGGTGGCCCGACATGATCGCATCGCCCCCGGCTTTTGTTCCTGTGGCGGGATGGTCTGGAAAAGCAACCGACCCATGCCTATAGGGGTGCGAATCCCGTCGCCCAGCGAAAGATTCGACCCCCATGCAGATCCGCCTCGGCCTTACCTTCGACGACGTGCTCCTCCAGCCGGCGGAGTCCGAAGTGCTGCCGAGCATGGCGAACACCCAGACCCGCGTCACCAAGGGCATAGCGCTCAACATCCCCGTCCTCTCGGCGGCGATGGATACGGTCACCGAAGCCGACATGGCGATCGTGATGGCGCAGCTCGGCGGAATGGGCGTGCTCCACCGCAACCTGACCGTCGAGGAACAGGCGGCGGCCGTGAAGGCGGTGAAGCGCTACGAAAGCGGCATGGTGGTCAACCCGATCACCATCGCGCCCAACGCGACGCTGGCCGACGCGCAGGAGCTGATGGCCCGCCACCGCATCAACGGCATCCCCGTCACCGAGGCGTCGGGCAAGCTGGTCGGCATCCTCACCAACCGCGACGTGCGCTTCGCCGAGAACCCGAAGCAGCCGGTTTCGGAGCTGATGACCGCGCAGAACCTCGCCACCGTGCCGCTCGGCACCGGGACCGAGGATGCCAAGCGCCTGCTCCACCAGCGCCGGATCGAGAAGCTGCTGGTAGTGGACGGTGACTATCGCTGCGTCGGCCTGATCACCGTGAAGGACATCGAGAAGGCGGTGACCTATCCGTCGGCCACCAAGGATGCGTCGGGCCGCCTGCGCGTCGCCGCCGCGACGACGGTCGGCGACAAGGGCTTCGAGCGCACCGAGGCGCTGATCGACGCCGAATGCGACCTGATCGTCATCGACACCGCCCACGGCCACAACAAGGACGTGGCGAGGGCGGTCGACCGGGTGAAGCGCCTGTCCAACAACGTGCAGGTGGTTGCCGGCAACATCGCCACCGCGGAAGCCGCCAAGGCGCTGATCGATGCGGGGGCGGACGGTCTCAAGGTCGGCATCGGCCCCGGTTCGATCTGCACCACGCGCGTCGTCGCCGGCATCGGCGTGCCGCAGCTCACTGCGATCATGGACGCGGCCGAGGAGGCCAAGAAGCATGGCGTGCCGGTGATCGGCGACGGCGGCCTGCGCACGTCGGGCGACATCGCCAAGGCGCTGGCGGCGGGCGCCTCGACCGTGATGGTCGGCTCGCTGCTCGCCGGCACCGAGGAGGCGCCGGGCGAAACCTTTATCTATCAGGGCCGTGCGTACAAATCCTATCGCGGCATGGGAAGTGTCGGCGCGATGGCGCGCGGATCGGCCGACCGCTATTTCCAGCAGGACATCAAGGATCAGCTGAAGCTCGTGCCCGAGGGGATCGAGGGTCAGGTGCCGTACAAGGGCCCGGCCAAGGATGTGATCCATCAGCTCGTCGGCGGCGTGAAGGCGGCGATGGGCTATACCGGATCGCACACCATCGAGGAGCTGCAGGAGCGCGCCCGCTTCGTGCAGATCACCGGCGCGGGCCTCAAGGAAAGCCACGTCCACGACGTGACGATCACGCGCGAGGCGCCGAACTATCCGACGCGCTAGGCCCTTGCCCAATCGTCCGTTCGTCCTGAGCGAAGTCGAAGGACGGGCTGCAAGCGCTGCGCCTGATGCCCGCACTTCGACTTCGCTCAGTGCGAACGGAGTTTTGCGTGGCGAGGGGGTGGATCGATGACCCCGCAGGCCCGCGCCCAGGCGGCGATCGACATTCTCGACGAGGTGATCGCCGCCGCGCGTGATGCCGGCGCGGCCGCCGACGTCATCATCCAGCGTTACTTCCGCGCGCGCCGCTACGCGGGGTCGAAGGACCGCCGCGCGGTGCGCGAACTGGTCTATGCCGCGATTCGTCGTTCGGGCGAGCGGCCCGAAAGCGGGCGTGCCGCGCTGATCGGGCTGGCGGAGGGGGATCCGGCGCTCGCCGCTCTGTTCGATGGTTCGGTCCACGGTCCGCCGCCGATCGCCGCCAACGAAACCAGCGCCGAAGCGGCCGAAGTGCCGATGTGGCTGCGCGACAAGCTCGGCGGGCTGGGCCTGCTTGAGCGCGCACCGCTCGATCTCCGGATCAACCGCCTCAAGGACGGCCCGATCGCCATCGAGGGGGCGGAGCCGACACCCCACGCGCCCGACGGCCTGCGCCTGCCCGAAGGTACACTGGTCGATACGCTGCCCGAATATGAGGCCGGTCTGGTCGAGGTGCAGGACGAGGGCAGCCAGCTCGTCACGATCGCCTGCGCCGCCGAGCCCGGCATGAAGGTGGTCGATCTCTGCGCAGGCGCCGGCGGCAAGACGCTGGGCCTCGCGGCGGCGATGGACGATCGCGGCATCATCTTCGCCTGCGACGCGGATCGCAACCGCCTCTCGCGCCTGGCGCCCCGTGCCGAGCGGGCCGGCGTGACCATCGCGGAGACGCGCCTGCTCGACGGCGGGCGCGAGATCATGGCGCTGGGCGATCTGATGGGCGTGGCCGATCTCGTGGTGGTGGACGCGCCCTGTTCGGGGACAGGCACCTGGCGGCGCAATCCGGAGGCGCGCTGGCGCCTCACGCCCGAGCGGCTGGCGCGGGTGGTGGCGCTGCAATCGCGCCTGCTCGATGTCGCGGCGCGGCTGGTGCGGCCGGGCGGCACGCTTGTCCACATCGTCTGCTCGCTGCTCGACGAGGAGGGGGCGGGGCAGGCCGAGGCCTTCCTCGCGCGCCATCCGGGCTGGGCGGCCGAACCGGTCATGCTCCCCGCCGGCACCCCGCGCGGGCCGGGCCTGCGCCTGACCCCCGCCACCGACGGTACCGACGGCTTTTTCGTCGCGAGGCTCAAGGCACCGTGCTAGAGAGACTGTGATGTCGCTTTCGGAGAAACAGATGCGGTTCCTCGCCCTTGCCTCTGCTGCCGTGCTCGGCGTGTTGACGATTTCCAGCGGAAGCTTGGGCCAGAAGCCGGACAGCCAGATCAACCCGACTTCGCTGACCTTCGAGAAGCGCGGCGAGGCGGCACTGGCCGCCGGCAACCTGCCCGCCGCCAACGATGCGCTGGAGGCAGCGGTGGTCGCCGATCCCAAGAATCGTGCGGCCTTCGTGTCGCTCGGCAAGGTCGCGCAGGCGCAGGCGATGCCGGGCAAGGCGATCCGCTACTACAAGAACGCGCTGCTGCTGGAGCCGAACGATCTCGCGGCGCTGTCGGGCGAGGGTGATGCGCTGGTCCAGCGCGGCGCGGTCGATCGCGCCAAGGACAATCTCGCGCGCGTCCAGAAGCTCTGCGGCAACGCGACCTGCCCGGCCGCGACAACGCTCGCCGCCGCGATCGCCAAGGGCCCGCCGGCCGCAGTGCAGACCGCGCAGGTGACCGACAAGGTGCCGCCGAAGGGCCAGGAAGCCACCACGCCCGAGAAGAACTGAGCGGCTTTTTTCGTCATTGCGAGCGTAGCGAAGCAATCCGCGCCACGAACGTAGCGCCTGTGGATTGCTTCTCAACTCTGCAATGACGATGGGGTGGTAGGTTAGCTGAGTGCCCGCGCCACTGCGACGAATTCGTCGACCGAGAGCGTCTCCGGGCGACGCTCCACCGCGATGCCGAGCGTCGTCAGCGCGTCCAGCGCGCCGGGCATCCCCTTCAGGCTCTGGCGCAGCATCTTGCGGCGCTGCCCGAAGGCGGCGCCGGTGAGTGCGGAGAGCTTCGCCGGATCGACGCCTTCCGGCATCGCCTTGGGCACGATGTGCACCACCGCCGACATCACCTTGGGCGGCGGCACGAAGGCCGATCGGTGGACGTTGAGCGCGATCGCGGCGTCGGCGCGCCACTGGGCAAGCACCGCCAGCCGCCCATAAGCGTCGCTACCGGGCTTCGCGACGATCCGCTCGGCGACCTCCTTCTGGAACATCAGGTTGAGCGAGGACCAGAAGGGCGGCCACGCCTCGCTCTCCAGCCAGCGGACCAGCAGCACGGTACCGACATTGTAGGGCAGGTTGGCGACGATGTGCGCACCGTCGCCGGCCTCCGCCCGCTCGTCGATTTCCAGCGCATCGCCCTCGATCACGCGCAGCCGCCCGCCCGAGGCCTCGCCAAGCTCCGCCAGCGCGGGGAGGCAGCGCCGGTCGCGCTCCACGGCGGTCACGGTGGCGCCGGCGCGGAGCAGCGCACGGGTCAGCCCGCCGGGGCCAGGGCCGACCTCGTAGACGCGCTGCCCGTCCAGATTGCCCGCCACCCGCGCGATGCGATCGAGCAGCTGGCCATCGAGCAGGAAATTCTGGCCCAGCGACTTGGATGCGGACAGCCCGTGCTTCGCGATCACCTCGCGCAGCGGGGGAAGATCGGCGAGACCGCTCATGACGCGCTGGCGCGACGCTCCGCGGCTTCGCCCGCCATCCGGATCGCCGCGATCGTGGCTCCCGGCTCGGCCAGCCCCTTGCCCGCAATCTCGAACGCGGTGCCATGATCGGGCGCGGCGCGCACGATCGGCAGGCCCAGCGTCATGTTGACGCCCTCGTCGAAATGCAGCGTCTTGAGCGGGATCAGCGCCTGATCGTGATAGGTGCACAGCGCCGCATCGTAGCGGGCGCGGGCACGGGGGTGGAACATCGTGTCCGCCGCCATCGGGCCGACGATGTCGATCCCTTCGTCGCGCAGCTGCTCGATCGCGGGCAGCAGGATGTCGATCTCCTCACGGCCGAGCGCGCCGCTTTCCCCGGCATGGGGATTGAAGCCGGCGATGGCGATGCGCGGATTGTCGATGCCGAAATCGCGCTGCAGGCCGCGCGCCGTCACCCGCGCCCGCGACACGACCAGATCGACGCTGAGCAGGCTCGGCACGCGGGCCAGCGGAACGTGGGTGGTGATGCAGACGGTGCGCAGCGTCGGGCCGGCGAGCATCATCGCGACATTGCCCGGCGACACGCCACAGCGTTCGGCGACGAATTCCGTCTGCCCGGAATGGGTGAAGCCGATCGCGTAGAGTTCGGCCTTGGAGACCGGCCCCGTGACGATCGCACTCGCGGCCCCCTCCCGCGCGAGGCCGACCGCGATCTCCAGGCTGGCGATGGCACAGCGTGCGCCGGGCATGTTGGGCTGGCCGGGGACGATCTCGCCCGCATCCTCCACTTCCATGATCGGCAACGCCTCGCCGAAGCAGGCGGCGGCGTCCTCGGGTCCGTCGATCTTGCGCAGCGGGCCTTTCCAGACGGTGGAGATGGAGCGCAGGTCGCCAATCGCGAAGAAGGGCGACAGCCGGTCCTGGGCGCGCCGCACCCAGGCCTTGGCCAGCACCTCGGGGCCGATCCCGGCCGGATCGCCGATCGATACGGCGATCGGGGCGACGCTCATCGGTACTCGATCACCGCGTCGCGGCGCAGATCGCGCAGGTAGCGGCGGGCACGCAGATCGACGCGCTCCTGCTCCATCTGATTGTAGATGGCGTCGAAGGAGGGCGCGTTCGCGGTCTGAGGATCGTCGCGGCCGCACAGCACGAGCACGCGCACGCCATCCTCGACCGAGCCGAACGGCGTGGTCGACTGGCCGATCGACAGCGCCGCCATCTGCTCCTGCAGCGCCGGCGGCAGATCGCGGATCTTGATGTTATCGTTCTCGACCATGTTGCCGTCGAACTTGGTGGCGACGTCCTTGGCGGCGCCGCAGCCGCCCATCTTCTGCGTCGCCTCGGCGAAGGCGGCGACGCGCGGGCCGGCGGTGGCCTGCGTCGTGCCCGGCGGGAAGCTGATCGTGATCTGCTTCAGGCTCAGCAGCGCGTCGCGCGGATCGGAGGTGAGCACCTGACGGGTGTCCTGCAGGGCGATGATCGAATAGCCGCCCGGCACCTGGATCGGCGGGGTGACCGAGCCGTTCTGCATCTGCGGGAGCACCTGCGCGATGGCATCGGGAAGCTGCTCGGCGCGCACCCAGCCGAGATCGCCGCCGACCGCGGCGGTCGAGGCTTCGGAATATTGGCGGGCATAGGCGACGAAGCTGCCGCCCTTCTTCAACTGCTCGAACACCTTGTCGGCATTCTCATGCGACTGCGCATCCGTGGCCGGGGTCGAGGAGATGAAGATCTCGCCGACATGATATTCCTTGGCGCCCTTCGCCGCGTTGAGACGGGCGATGACCTGCTTCACCTCGTCGTCGCCGACGTTGATGAACGGCTGCACCTTGCGATCGAGCAGTCGCTGCCAGGCCATTTCGCCCTGGATCTGGCGCTTGATGGAGGCGGCGGACGAACCCTTCGATTTCAGGAAGGCGGCGAACTGGTCCGGCGTGTATTTGAACTGGCCGGCGACGCGCTGGAATGTCGAATCGATGTCCGACTGCGGCACGTCGACATCGTTGGACTTCGCTTCCTGGATCTCCAGCGTCTCGTCGATCAGGTTGCGCAGCACCTGCAGGCGCAGGCGGTCCTTCTCCTCACCGGCGACCTGCTGGCCGTTGGCGGCAAGCACCAGGTTCAGGCGCTGATCGACATCGGTGTCGGTGATGATGAAGCCGTTGACGATCGCGGTCGCCTTGCGGATCGTCGGATCGAACTTGCCGAACACCTGCACGTCATTGGGCAGGTTGAGCGGATTGGTGACGCCAGCCCCGTCATCGCCCTGGGCGAAGGCGTGGCCGGGGCCGATGAGGGCGATCGCGCCCGCCAGGCAAAGCGCCGCCAGGCGCGGCTTGAACATAGCTTTCTTGGAAATCACGCCGTTCTCAATCCCGCCCGTCAGGTCGCGCTTCCCCCTCGGAAGCACACATCGCGATCGGCCCTTGTCGCAGGGCGCCGATGAATGAAGGCTTTAGCGTCCGAGGTTCTTGAACGCCAGCCGGAACTGGAAGCTGTCGCCGTAGCGTGCGTCGCCGAACGCCGCATAGTTGCGCCGCCACTGGACGCTCGCCTCGAAACAGTCGTCCTCATAAGCGAGGCCGACGCGCGACTTCACCGGATCGAAGCCGTCCTCCAGATCCTGCAGCGTCTGGCTCTGGCTGGCGGTGACGGTCTGCTCGTTCTTGGTGAGATCGAGCGTCGTCGATCCGAACAGCGACCAGCGCTTGCCGATCGCGAGCCGCGCGCCCAGCCGCACTTCCTCGTGATCGCGCAGATCCTCGATCGCCGGATCGATGTTGCGGCTGAGGTTGAGGTAGCCGACCTCGAGATAGGAGTTGGCCGAACCCAGCGTCGCGTCGATCTCGTTGCGGCGGATGGCGAAGCTGTTCTTGTCGAGCCGGAAACGTTCGGTGAGGCTCACGAAATTGCCGTAGCGCACGGTCGCGCGGCCGACGATGTCGGAGGTGCGGCCGGAAAGCCCGGTGCCCGGCGGCAGGATGCTGGCGCGGTTGGAGAAGCGATAGCTCTGCCCGATGTCCGAACGCAGCGAGAAGCGCGGCAGGTCCAGCGCATATTCGACGCCGTAGGTGACGCGCGCGCCATCCTCCCACCGGTCGTAGCCGGGGAAGCGGTTGAGCGAGAAGAGGTTGGTGTCCTCCAGATCGACGGCGCGCGAATCCTCGTTGGGGATCTGCATGTTGCGTGTCTTGGGGCTGCCGGCGAACTGGATGCGCGGCGTGATCCGCTGCGTACCGTTCCAAACCGCGCCGGCGAAAGGCCAGCGCACGTCGATCGCGCCCGCGGCGATGCCGCGCGTCTGCCAGCCGGGCTGGCCCTGGTAGATCACCGTCTGGGTCAGCCCGTTGTCCGAGCTGTGATAGACGTCGGCGCGGCCATAGGCTGTGAAGGTGATCAGCTGGCCCATGCCGGTGAGCAGCCATTTTTCCCACTGCGCGCTGGTGAAGGCGCGCTGCGTGTCCTGCCCGTCGGTGCGGATCAGCGCGAGCGAGTTGGCCTGCAGCGTGAAGGTGCCGTTCAGCCACGGGTCGGTGATCCGGCGGCGATAGTCGATCGCGGGCAGCGCGAAGGGTTGCTGGCCCTGTCGCGCCTGCGCGAGGTTCGATCCGGGCAGCTTCGGGACCAGCGTCTGGAACGCCCAGCCGGCGATCGAGAGATAGCTGTCGTCGTCGATCCGCTCGGCCTTCACCACCGAACGCAGCGTGTCGTCGTAATTGAGGTCGTAGCGCTGCAGGAACGTCTTGTCGGATACGGCGCGGATCGATCCGGTCAGTGTCCAGGTCGGGCTGAGCTGCCACGTCCCGTTCGCCTCGATATAGCCGCGCGGATCGCGCTTGCCATTGTCGCCGGTGATCGTCGTGCGGCTGCTTTCGGTGGCATAGGCCTGGATCCGCCACGCGCCCTTTTCGGAGAGCGAGCGATATTCGGCACTGAGCATCGGCGCGACGGCGGTGAAGACGTAGGGCGTGACGGTCAGATCGCGATTCGGCGCGAGCTGGATGTAATAAGGCGTCGCGACCTGCAGGCCGTTGCGGCTGTTATAGCTGATGTCCGGCACCAGCAGGCCCGAATTGCCGCCCGCGCCCGATCCGTCGGGATGCGAGAAGGCGGGCAGCCAGAAGATCGGCAGGCCCAGGAACGTCAGGCGGGTGTCACGGTATGAAACGCGGTGGCGGGCGGGATCGTAGACCACCTTCGCCGCGGTGATCTTCCAGATCGGCTCCTTCGGGCAGCCCGCGTTAGTGGTCACGTCGCAGGGCGTGTAGGCGGCGTGGTTGAGCGTGTAGACGCCATCCTTGCGCGCACCCTGCTTGGCCGCCATGCGTCCGCCGTTTTCGAGGACGAGCAGCATGTCCTGCGCCACGCCGTCCTTCATCGAATCGGTCAATTCCGCATCCTGGGCGTACGTCATGTCGCCCTGCGGGTTCTGGATCGCGACATTGCCGTAGGCGTGGACGTCGTCCGTGTCGCGGTTCCACACCACCTTGTCGGCGCGCATCCGGTTGCCTTGGCGGATCATGCGGACGTCGCCGGTGGCGGTGACGATATGCTTGTCGGTGTCGTAGTCGAGCTGGTCGGCGGTGAACGCGGCCTCGTTGTCGGCCAGCGGCTTGTCGACGTTCGCGACGGTCAGCGCCGGGTCGGGCGAGGGGCGGGACAATGCCGGGCGGCCGTTGTCGCTCGCGCCGAAGCCGCCGCCGGCGCCCATGCTGGCGTCGGGCGCACCCTGCGCCAGCGCGGGCGCCGAAGTCAGGGCGAGCACGAGCGGAAGGGCGGTAGCGAGGCGCGTGTCTGCCAGGCGCCGGGCGTTCAACACGATATTCGGGCTTCTGAAATCCACTTGTCCCCCAGGGAGTGCCCGAACGGCCTAGCCTTTCCAGCGCCTATCGCACCGCAACGCCGGCTCCGCAATCTCCCCTGAACGGGTCTGCGGCGGGATGCAGGGGTGGCGCGGGCGCGCGGGGCTTGCCATATGCCCCCAACGAGCGCCCGAAGGCGCCCCCATGGAGACAATAAGAGCAATGAACGTCCGCTTCGCAGACCGCCGCCCGGAAGCGCCCCACGCGCTCGCCATCCCGCTGACCGCCGGCAAGGTGGAAGCCGCTCGACTCGCAGGGCTTTCCGGCGATGCCGCCGCCTTCGTCGCGCGCGCCGCCGTGTCCGCGAAGTTCGAGGGAGAGGCCGGTGCGATCGCCGAGCTGTTCACCGGTGAGGAGCGCGTGATCCTCGTCGGCCTCGGCGATGGCGATTCGGACAAGGCCTATGAAAAGGCCGGCGGTGCGCTCGCCGCGAAGGTGCAGACCTCCGAAAAGACGCTGGTCGTCGACTTCTCCGGCCACAAGACGAGCGGCGCCCGTGCCGCCGCGCTGGCGTTCGGCGCGGTGATGCGCAACTGGCGCTACGACGTCTATCGCACCAGGCTGAAGGCGAGCCAGAAACCGCAGCTCGACGAGATCGTGATCGTCGGCGCGGGCGAGGGCGCGGACGCCGCCTGGACGTCCGCCAAGGCGCTGGCCGACGGTGTCGCCTTCACCAAGGAGCTGGTCACCGAGCCGGCCAACATCATCTATCCCGAGAGCTTCGTGGAGCGCTGTCGGAAGCTGGCCGATCTCGGCGTCGAGATCACCGTGCTGGACGACAAGCAGATGGCGGAACTCGGCATGGGCGCGCTGCTCGGCGTCGCGCAGGGTTCGCGCAAGCCCGCCCGCCTGCTCGTCATGCGCTGGAAGGGCGCGGACAAGGAGCCGGTGGCGTTCGTCGGCAAGGGCGTGACGTTCGATACCGGCGGCATCTCGATCAAGCCCGCCGCCGGCATGGAGGACATGAAGTGGGACATGGGCGGCGCCGGTGCCGTCGCGGGCACGATGATGGCGCTCGCCGGGCGCAAGGCGAAGGCGCACGTCATCGGCGTGTGCGGCCTCGTCGAGAACATGCCCGACGGCAACGCCCAGCGCCCTGGTGACGTCGTGACGTCGATGTCCGGCCAGACGATCGAGGTGATCAACACCGATGCCGAAGGGCGCCTCGTCCTGTGCGACGCGATCACCTGGGTGCAGAAGACCCATGGCGTGAAGACGATCGTCGATCTCGCCACGCTCACCGGCGCGATGATCATCAGCCTCGGCAACGAATATGGCGGCCTGTTCTCGAACGACGACGGCCTCGCCGACAAGCTGCTCAAGGCGAGCGACGCCTCGGGCGACAAATTGTGGCGCTTCCCGCTGGGCGACGCCTACGACAAGCTGATCGACTCGCCGATTGCCGACATGAAGAATGTCGGCCCGCGCGGTGGCGGCTCGATTACGGCGGCGCAGTTCATCAAGCGCTTCGTCGAGGATGGCGTGAAGTGGGCGCATCTCGACATCGCCGGCATGGTCTGGTCGGCGAAGGCCGGCTCCACCTACGAGAAGGGCGCGACCGGCTTCGGCGTGCGCGTGCTCGACAAGTTCGTGGCCGACAACCTCGAAGGCTGATTCGGGCGCGGCCGATGCAGGTCGATTTCTACCAGCTCGGCCGCGATCCGCTCGCGTCCGTCCTCGCCAGCATCGCGACGCGCGTGCTGGCGGGGGGCGGGCGGCTTCTCGTCGTCACCGGCGACGAGGAACAGGCGAAGGCGATCGACGAGGGGTTGTGGACCGCACAGGTCGAAAGCTTCCTGCCGCACGGCCTGATCGGCGCCGACCAGCCGATCCTGATCTCCGCCACGCCCGAACCCGCCAACGCGGCGCGCAATGTCGCGATCGTCGATGGCGTATGGCGCGAGGAGGCGATGGGCTTCGACCGCGCCTTCCATTTCTTCGACGACAATTCGATCGACGCGGCGCGCACCGCGTGGCGCGGCCTCAAGGGGCGCGAGGGCGTCGAGCCGCGCTACTGGCGGCAGGAAGACGGCCGCTGGACGAAGGTCGCCTAGAGATAGGGTTGTAGCGTGAAGTTCGCCGGGCGGGGCGCTCCGCCCGCGCTCTGTACCTGGAGCGACACGGCCTTGCCGGGCTGGCCCGACAGCGCCTTCGCCGCGTCGGCCAGACCCGCAGGCGAGACGATCGTGTCGCCGGCGCGCAGACCCGCCTGATGGGCTGGGCTGCCGACGCCGACATCGGCGATGTGGGCGTGGCCGTCGTCGTCCTTTTCCAGCCAGACCGCGCTCAGCAGATAGGATTCGGGCGTCTCCGGCCGCGTGTTGCGCGCCGCCCACAGGCGCGATGCCTGCACGTCGGTCGACCAGTTGAGCAGGCTCGCCCAGTGCAGGCCGAGGATGCCGTCATGATCGTCGTCGGCGTGCGATTGCTGGCGCGGATCCATCAGCGTGACCAGCGGCCGCTCGACCGTGAGCGGCCCCATCGCGAAGCGGCCCGCGCGGACGCGCCGGCTCAGCCGCGCCGCATTGCCGCCGAACCCCCGCGTCTGCGCCGGGGCATAAGGGCGATCGTCCGCGAACAGGCCCGATCGCGCGGCGGCGCGCGGCCCGAGCAGCAGCGTGCCGGGCGATCCGGTATCGACCAGCAGGCGGTAGCTGGCGCCGTCTAGCGTCGCCTGCACGAACATGCGGTGCGAGTAGAGATCGCTGCGCCCCGGCCCGGTGATCTTCGAATCGAGTGCCACCAGCCCCTCGCGATCCGGCTTGCCGTCGCGCCACAGCCGCCATTCGTTCTTGTCGAAATCGATGTCGCTGTCCCGCGTGGTGAACAGGCCGGCGGTCATCAGCCCGGCGGCATCGTCAGGAAGGCCGCCGCCGAATTCGTATCCGGCGAAGGCGACGGTCTGCTCCATCATCGTGCCGCCCAGCAGCACGTTGTGGGCGACGTACATCGTGCCCTGCACGGCATCCTTGCCCAGCCCGCGCGCGACGGCGGCGCCTGCGACCTGCAGATGCAGCTGCTGCGCGATTTCGGGGCGGATATAATCGTGGCCGGCGCCGGTATCGACGACGAACAGCATCGGCTTGGCGGAACCGATCGCGGCCGCGATCCACAGCCTTTTGTCCTCGAGGATCAGCGGTGTCGCGATCGCGTCGCGCCTGGTGGCGAAGGCGGCGGGCGCCGCGAGGCCTCCCAGCAGGAGAGCACCGAACTGACGCCGATCGAACATGACTGTCATCCCCCTGGAGATCGGCCGGCCCTTACGGACGCGCGGCGCCGCCAGCAAGCATGGATCCGACTAGAAGGGGACGGTGACGGTCACCATCGCGGCGGGCGCGCTGCCGACGCCGGGGAGTGCGCGCTGTTCGGCATGTACGTTCATCCTGGTATCGCCGAACAGCCGCCATTCGGCCTTCGTCGGCACCGTCGGCTCGATCTGCGGGCCGCTGCCGTGAAGGCGGTATGCCTCCTGATCTTTCGCACAGACCATGATCTCTCCGGACGATCCCTCGCAATGGCGGGGCGGAACGGGATGGAGCAGGCGTTCGTCGGGGGTGGGCGTGGTGACGGTGGAGGCCGCCTGGAGGATGAGCAGCGCGAAACCGGGCATGGGCACCCCGCATCGAAGCGATGATCTGCCCAAGCTCGGCGATGATTGTGGCGGAAGCGCGGCGCGGCGCGGGGAGGGGGCCTTGCCTCCGGACGCGCGCACGCCTAGAGGGGCGCGCAATTTCCAACCTTAAAAACATGGAGCTTGGCTTCGCCATGGCGACCGAACGCACCTTCTCGATCATCAAGCCCGACGCCACCCGCCGCAACCTGACCGGCGCGGTCACCAAGATGCTGGAGGATGCGGGCCTGCGCGTCGTCGCCTCCAAGCGCATCCACATGACCCAGGAGCAGGCCGAGGGCTTCTACGCCGTCCACAAGGAGCGCCCGTTCTTCGGCGAGCTCGTCTCCTTCATGATCTCCGGCCCGGTCGTCGTGCAGGTGCTCGAGGGCGAGAACGCCATGGCCCGCAACCGCGAAGTGATGGGCGCCACCAACCCGGCCAACGCCGATGCGGGCACGATCCGCAAGGAGCTGGCCGAATCGATCGAGGCGAACACCGTCCACGGTTCGGACAGCCTGGAGAATGCCGCGATCGAGATCGCGTATTTCTTCAAGCCGGAAGAGATCGTCGGCTGACATCGCGGATGACGGCTCTCGGGCCGTCATTGCGAGGAGCGTAGCGACGAAGCAATCCATCCGCGCAACGTTCGTGGCATGGATTGCTTCGCTTCGCTCGCAATGACGAAAAGGCCTCGGCGCTGCCGGGGCCTACTTCTTTTCCTTCACCTTCCCCGCGCGCAGGCTCCACAGCCCCGCGAGCCGCTGGTCCGCCGGGGTATCCTGCGTCGCCGCGACGCCGATCAGCGACAAGCCACGCAGCTTTACGCTCGCCCCGCCTAAGAAGTGGCCCTCCAGCGCGTAGCCGATGTCGTAATAGGAACGCGCGCTTTTCGTCTCGCCATTGGCCAGATAGTCTGTTTCGATCATCACCGGCACGCGTTCGTCGCCGGCCGTCTCGTCGGGCAGTTCGCGCTTCTTGCGATCCGCCTTGAGGGCGCTCGCGAACCAGTCGGCGTCGATCCGCGCGTCGCTGGTTGTTGTCACCGGCGACAGGCCGAAGCTCGGCGGGAAGCGGATCGACTGGCCCTGGATGACGTCGTCGGCGTTCACCGGCGCCAGCGTCAGCGAAGAGCCGGAGCCATTCGCTTCCGCCTTCAGGTGGAAGGGGGCGCGCGTCATGCCCTTCGTCGCCTCGGCCACCTTGTCGGCGCGCGCGTCGCGGCGGTCCTGATAGTTCATCCAGAGGCCGAGACCGGAGATGATCACGGCGGATACCGCCACCGCCTCGCCCAGCGTGATCCAGCGCAGGCGGGACTTGCGGCGCGCGCGTTCCATCGGGGTTTCGGGGACGTCGTTCATCGGCCGAACTGCTCTCTCAGACGGGGTGTGGCGGCATAGGCCCAGCTCTGTTCGATGCGGGCCTCGATCTGGCTCCAGTCGGTGTCGCCGGTGTCGACGCGGATGCCAATCCAGCCAGACGGCGCGAGGTAGGCGGGCTTGTAGAACAGGTCCGGGTCCATTTCGACCAGCGCATCCTGCTCGTCGGGGCCGGAGGTCTTCACCAGTACGGCGGTGATGCCGTTGCCGTGGTGGTTCTCGCTGAACCAGGCGAAGGTCTTGCCCTTGTCGATGAAGAAGACGGGCATGCCGTGGGATAGCTTCTCCGCTGCGCGGGGCTGCTCCATGGCGATGGCGCGAATGCGGTCCAGCGGCGTCACAGCGTCCTTGTAAGCGCCGCCAGCGCGCGGGGATAGAGGCGATGTTCCTCGATCAGCACGCGGGCCGAGAGCGTGTCGGGCGTGTCCCACGGCATGATCGGCACGCGCGCCTGCGCGATCACCGGGCCTTCGTCCAGCCCGGCGGTGACGATGTGGACGGAGCAGCCGGCGAAATGGTCGCCCGCCTCGATCGCGCGGGCATGGGTGTCGAGGCCCTTGTAGAGCGGCAACAGCGAGGGATGGATGTTGATCATCCGCCCGGCCCAGCCCTCGACGAAGCCTTCGGAGAGGATGCGCATGTAGCCGGCGAGCGCCACCGCCTCGACGTCATGGGCGCGCAACTGCGCGTCGATCAGCGCATCGAACTCGGCACGCTTGAGGCCCTTGTGCGATTTGGCGAACACCGGGATGCCGGCGGCGCGGGCGAAATCGAGGCCGGGCGCATCCTCGACATTGGAGGCGACGAGGACGATCTCGTAGGCGTCCTGCTCGGCATCGATCAGCGTCTTGAGGTTCGATCCCCGCCCCGAGATCAGGACGGCGACGCGTCTGCGATCACTCACGCATTGTGCGTGGCCGACCACGCCTCGCGCTTGGCCCAGGTTTCGTCCTTGCCCGAGACGGTGCAGCCCTTGGCGCCCGTCTCGATGCGGCCGATGCGGTGAACGGTCTCGCCGGCGCGTTCCAGCTCGGTGGTGACGAAATCGACGTCGACGGGGTTCACCACCACCGCCATGCCGATGCCGCAGTTGAAGGTGCGCGCCATCTCCTCCGGCTCGATCCGGCCCTGCGCCTGCAGGAATGCCATGATCGGCGCCTGCGGCCAGGCATCCGCGTCGATGAAGGCGTGGAGGCCGTCGGGCAGCACGCGCGGAATATTCTCCAGCAGGCCGCCGCCGGTGATGTGCGCCATGGCGTGAATGTGGCCGCTGCGCACGATCGGCAGCAACGACTTCACGTAGATGCGGGTCGGCGCCAGCAGCGCGTCGATCAGCAGCGTCTCGATGTCGAAGGGGGCGGGGCGGTCGAGCTTCCAGCCCTTGTCGGCGGCGAGGCGGCGGACCAGTGAGTAGCCGTTGCTATGCACACCGGTCGACGCGAGGCCGAGGATCACGTCGCCATCGGCCACCTTGTCCCCGGTCAGCTGCTCGCCGCGCTCCACCGCACCGACGCAGAAACCCGCGAGGTCGTAGTCGCCGTCCGCGTACATGCCGGGCATCTCGGCCGTCTCGCCGCCGATCAGCGCGCAGCCGGCCTGCAGGCAGCCCTCGGCGATGCCGGCGATCACGCGCTCGGCGACGCCGGTTTCCAGCTTTCCGGTGGCGAAATAGTCGAGGAAGAAGAGCGGTTCGGCGCCCTGTACGACGAGATCGTTGGCGCACATCGCGACGAGATCGATGCCGACGCCGTCATGCCGCCCGCTGTCGATCGCGAGCTTCAGCTTGGTGCCGACGCCATCATTGGCCGCCACCAGCAACGGATCCTTGTACCCGGCCGCCTTCGGATCGAAGAAGCCGCCGAAGCCGCCCAGATCGGCGTCCGCGCCCGGCCGGCGGGTCGATTTGGCCAGCGGCCCGATCGCCTTCACGAGGGCGTTTCCGGCCGCGATGGACACGCCTGCCTTGGCGTAGGTGTAGCTCTCGTCGTCGCTCATGCGCGGCCCGTAGCGACTCCGGACTTGGATTTCCATGCCCAACCCGCCAGAAGGGCGATCGTGAAGCCTGTGAACCCCTCCGATTTCGTCGTGCCTGCCCCCCGGCGGCGTTTCCGCGCCCCGATGATCGCGCTGGGCGTGGCGCTGGCGGGCGTCGGCGGATGGTATGCCATCGCGCAATTGGCGCCCGGTGATCGCGGAGTCGCGCCGATCGACAGCTCGTCCAACTACGAGGTGACGGGCGTGCAGGTCGACGTCGCCGGCAAGACGGCGGACGAGGCGCGCACCGCCGCGTGGCGGCTCGCCCAGCGCAAGGGCTGGAAGATATTGTGGGGCCGGATGCACGGCCTCGGCCCCGATGCGGCGCCCGGCGTGCCCGATTCGACGCTCGATTCGATCGTCGCGGGCATCGAGGTGGAGCAGGAGCAGGTCGGCCCGCACCGCTATATTGCGACGCTCGGCATCCTGTTCGATCGCGGCCGCACCGGGGAGATGATCGGATCGGTCAACGGCACCCCGCACTCCGCGCCGATGCTGGTGATCCCGGTCGAGATGGACGGTGCCGGCCCCGTCACCTTCGAGCAGCGGAGCAGCTGGCAGAAGGCCTGGGCGCGCTATCGCACTGGCCAGAGCCCGATCGACTACGTCCGCCCCTACGGCAACGGGCCGGATCCGCTGCTGCTCAACATCGGCCAGGCCAATCGTCCGGGTCGGCTGTGGTGGCGCGCTCTGCTCGACCAATATGGCGCATCGGACATCGTCGTGCCGGAAGTCCACCTTCAGCGTCGCTTCCCCGGGGGGCCGATCGCGGCGCGCTTCATCGCGCGGCACGGGCCGGACGGGGAGGTGCTCGGCACCTTCACGCTGGCCGCGCCGAACACTGCCGGGCTGGACAAGATGCTCGATCAGGGCGTGAAGCAGGTCGATGATCTCTACATCCAGGCGCTCAATGGCGGCCGCCTGAAGCCCGATCCGTCGCTGACCATCGAGGAACCGGACACGCCGACCGACGATCTGCTGCCGACCACGGCGGACGATCCGCTCGCCTCGGTGATTTCGGGTATCGATCAGAACAACGCCACGATCCAGCTGGAGACCGGCGACGTTGCCACGCTCGATCAGGCGCAGGCGGCGCTGCGCGCGGTGCCGGGCGTGCAATCGGCCAGCGTGCAGAGCCTCGCGCTCGGCGGCACCTCGCTGCTCTCGCTCACCTACAATGGCGATCTCGCGGCGCTGAAGATCGGGTTGCAGGCACGCGGCTGGCGGCTGGAAGGCTCCGGCACGGCACTCAGCATGAAGCGTGGCGGGCCGGCGCCCGCTCCGGCGGCGGCTCCGCCCGCACCGCCGACGCCCGCGGGACAGCCCAAGCCGTGAGCCAGATCGCCCTCCCGCTGGACTGGCCGGAGGACGAGCGCGACGACCAGTTCATCCTGTCCGACGCCAACGCCGCCGTGGCGAAGCATCTGGAGCATTGGGCGCTCTGGCCGGTGCCGATCACCATCCTGACCGGTCCGCGCAAGTCCGGCCGCAGCCTGCTCGCCCGCCTGTTCGCGCAGAAGACCGGCGGCCGGCTGATCGACGATGCGTGGAAGGCGGACGAGGAAACGATCTTCCACGCCTGGAACGCGGCGATGACGTCAAGACGTCCGCTGCTGATCGTGGCCGATGCGGCGCCGCCCGAATGGCGGGTGGCGCTCCCCGATCTCGCCTCGCGCCTTACCGCGACGCCGCGCGTCGCGATCCTGCCGCCGGACGACGATCTGCTGCGCGCGCTGATCGAGCGCGGCCTCGCGCATCGCGGCCTGCCCGCGCCGCCGACGTTGATCGCCTGGCTCGGCGCGCGGATCGAGCGGAGCTATGTCGGCATACTGTCGGCGGTGGACGCACTCGACCGCGCCTCGCTCACCCGTCATCATCGGCTCACCATCCCGCTGGCGCGGGACGCCTTGCTGCAGGCCGGTGTCATCGACGATTCATGAAAGCTGCGCTATCCTGTCACCGATGAGCGAACGGATCGAAACCCCCGAAGACGCGCCGGTCATTACGCCGGTCACCACCGAAACCATCGAGCAGGCCGTCGCCGAGGTGCAGAGCCACCATGACGAGGCGGTCGTGGCCGATCCGGTCGCCCCGCGCGAACGCTATTTCAACCGCGAACTGAGCTGGCTTGCCTTCAACGAGCGCGTGCTGGACGAGGCGTGCAATCCGGCGCACCCGCTGCTGGAGCGGCTGCGCTTCCTGTCGATCTCGGGCGGCAATCTCGACGAATTCTTCATGGTGCGTGTCGCCGGCCTGCGCGGCCAGCAGCTGAACGCGGTCGAGCAGCTGTCGGCGGACGGGCTGACCCCGGTGCAACAGCTCGAAGCGCTGGGAGCCAGCGCCGAGAATCTGATGCATCGCCAGCAGATCGTCTGGCGCGAGCTGCGGCATGAATTGGCCACCCAGGACTTCCGCGTGCTGAGCAACAAGGATGTCGATGCCGACTCCTCGCGCTGGCTGGAGGAATATTTCCGCGATCAGGTGCTGCAGGTTCTCACCCCGCAGGCGCTCGATCCCGCGCATCCCTTCCCGTTCATCCCGAACAAGGGCTTCAGCCTGATCTTCGACCTGAAGCGCATCTCGGACGGCGAGCCGATCCGCGAGCTGCTGATGATCCCCACCACCCTGCCGCGCTTCGTGCGCCTGCCGGGCGATGCGGCACGCTACGTCTCGATCGAGAACATCATCCGCCGCTTCACGGCGATCCTGTTCCCCGGCTACGAACTGCTCGGCGACGGCGCTTTCCGCATTATCCGCGACAGCGATATCGAGATCGAGGAGGAGGCGGAGGATCTGGTCCGCTTCTTCCACACCGCGATCAAGCGCCGCCGGCGCGGCCGGGTGATCCGGCTGCGCATGGAAGCGGGGATGCCGGAGGATCTGGAGGCGCTGGTCTGCGAGGCGGTGGGGCAGGGCGCGATCGTCTCCGAAGCCTCGGGCTTCCTCGGCATCGCCGATCTCGACCAGCTGACCGAGGAGAACCGGCCGGATCTCAAATGGCCACCCTACACGCCACGTTTTCCCGAACGAATCCGAGAACATGACGGCGATTGCTTCGCCGCGATCAGAGACAAGGATATCGTCGTCCACCACCCGTATGAGAGCTTCGAGGTGGTCATCGCCTTTCTCAAGCAGGCGGCGCAGGATCCCGATGTCGTGGCGATCAAGCAGACGCTTTACCGCGCCGGCAAGCAGTCCGCGATCATCCGCGCGCTGATCGACGCGGCGGAAGCCGGCAAGTCGGTGACGGCGGTGGTCGAGCTGAAGGCGCGCTTCGACGAAGAGCAGAACATCATGTGGGCGAGCCAGCTGGAGCGCGCCGGCGTGCAGGTGGTCTACGGCTTCACCAACTGGAAGACCCATGCCAAAATCAGCATGGTTGTCCGTCGCGAGAACGGCACCTTTCGTACCTACTGCCACTTCGGCACCGGCAACTATCATCCGGTGACGGCGAAAATATATACCGATCTCAGCTTCTTCACGGCCGATCCTCGCATCGGGCGCGATGCGGGGCAGGTGTTCAACTACATTACCGGCTATGTCGAACCGCACGATCTGGAGCGCATCACCATCTCGCCCCACGGCCTGCGCGAGAAGCTCTCCGCGCTGATCGATGCGGAGATCGATCATGTCCGCGCCGGGCGACCGGGGACGATCTGGGCCAAGATGAACTCGCTGGTCGATCCCTCGATCATCGAGAAGCTCTATCGGGCGAGCGCGGCGGGCGTGCAGGTCGATCTGATCGTGCGCGGCATCTGTTGTCTCAAGCCCGGCGTTCCGGGGCTGTCCGAGAATATCCGCGTGAAGTCGGTGGTCGGACGCTTCCTCGAACATAGCCGCATCTTCTGCTTCGGCGACGGCGAAGCGATGCCCAGCCCGAGCGCGAAGGTGTTCATCTCGTCGGCGGACTGGATGCCCCGCAACCTCGATCGCCGAGTCGAATATATGCTGCCGATCGACAACCCCACGGTGCACGAGCAGGTGCTGGGGCAGGTGCTGGTCGCCAACCTGATCGACACCGAGCAGAGCTGGGTTCTGAAGCCGGACGGAAGCTACGACCGGGTTGTCAATGCGGGTGGCAAGCCATTCAACTTGCACCGCTATTTCATGACCAATCCGTCGCTGTCCGGTCGAGGTGCTGCGCTCAAGAAGAGCGAGGGCGTGCCGAGGCTGAAGCTCAGGCGGGGCGGGGCCTAATCCCGATCCTCCCCCGCCAGGGGAGGTGACGCCGAAGGCGACGGAGGGGGAGGACGGCGATGAATTCGCCTATGACATCCCGGCGCCCGCCCCCTCCGTCACGCGTGCTGCGTGCCACCTCACCCCTGGCGGGGGAGGATCGGGCAGGGTCGTCGATCCGACATTCCCAAGCGCCCAACCGAATGCCTCCCCTTTGCCTCATCCCGAAATGCGGCTAACTCTCCACCGTAATGAAACCCGGTTTTCTCTTCCGCCCGGCCCCGCCCAAGGAAGCCGGCGTTCATCGCCCGGACGGCGCCGACGGGCGCGTCGGCATCATCGACATTGGTTCCAACTCGATTCGTCTCGTCGTCTATGACGGGCCGCACCGCATCCCCTCGATCCTGTTCAACGAGAAGGTGATGGCGGGGCTGGGCAAGGGCCTGGCCGCCACCGGCGCGCTCGATCCGCAGGCGGTGGAGCGGGCCTTCGTGGCGCTGGAGCGCTTCCGCCTGGTCGCCGACAAGATCGGCGTCGCCACGCTCCACGTCGTCGCCACGGCGGCGGTGCGCGATGCCACCAACGGCACCGATTTCCTCGCCCGTGCGGCCGAAATCGGTCTCGACGTCTCGGTCCTCTCCGGCGAGGAAGAGGCCGAAATGGCGGGCGAGGGCGTACTCGCCGCCTTTCCGGAGGCCGATGGCATCGTCGGCGATCTTGGTGGTGGCAGCCTCGAACTCGCGCGGGTGAAGGACGGCAAGGTCCACGATCGCGTCTCCTTCCCGCTCGGTGTGCTGCGCGTCGCCGAAATCCGCAAGAAAGGCCCGCGCGCGCTGCGTCAGCGGGTCGAGCATATGCTCGGCGAGGCGGGCTGGCACGGCAAGGGCGCAGGCCTGCCCTTCTACCTCGTCGGCGGATCGTGGCGCGCGTTGGCGCGGCTGGTCATGCACATGACCGATTATCCGCTGCCGATCGTCCACGGTTACGCCATGCCGGCGGAAACCGCGCAGCGCGTGGTCCGGGCGCTCGCCCATCTCGACAAGGCACGGCTCAAGGACGTCCATTCGCTGTCTTCCTCGCGAGCCGGGGCGCTGCCCGATGCCGCCGCGATCCTGGCGCTGGTGGTGCGCGAATTGGGGTCGGCGAGCCTTGTCACCTCCGCCTACGGTCTGCGCGAAGGCGTGCTGCACCGCAATCTGCCGGCCGACATCCGCGACGTCGATCCGCTGATCCACGCCACCCGCGAGGAGGGGCGCCGCCTGGGGCGCTTCCCCGAACATGGCGACCTGCTCGACAAATGGATGGCGCCTCTCTTCAAGGAGGAAGGCGCCTATGAGACCCGCCTCCGCCATGCCTGCTGCCTGCTCGCCGACGTGGGCTGGCGCGCACATCCCGAGTTCCGGGGGGAACGCGGCCTGGAAACGGCGCTGCACGGCAACTGGGTCGGCATCGACGCGCGCGGCCGGGCGATGATGGCGCAGGCGCTCTACACCAGCTTCGGCGCGGATGGAGAACCGGAGATCGTCGCGCAGCTCTGCTCGCCGGAGGATCGCACGCGGGCGCTTCGCTGGGGTCTCGCGATGCGGCTGGGGCAGCGCCTGTCGGGCGGTGTCGCCGGGCCGCTCAAGTCGAGCAGCATCAGGCTGGAGAAGGATGCGGTCGCGCTGCGTCTCGCGGACGGAGACGGCGCGCTCTACGGCGAGGCGGTGGAGCGGCGGCACAAGACGCTGGCGGCCAGCTTCGGTCTGAAGGCGACGATGAGCGAAGCGTAAACTCCCTCCCTTGCGGGGAGAGGAATTGTGTTGCTATGTTCCCGCTTCGTTCAACCGCCCGGACACCCCATGGCCAAGGTCACCAAGCGCTTCGTCTGTCAGGCCTGTGGCGGCGTGACGTCACGCTGGCAGGGGCAGTGCGGCGACTGCGCCGAGTGGAACACGCTGGTGGAGGAAGCGCCCGTCGCCGCCACCGCCTTCGCCGCCAAGCATGACCTGCGGCGCGGTGGCAGACAGATCGAACTGGTAGCGCTCGACGCCGACGTCGCGCTGCCGCCGCGCACGCAGACCGGCATCGCCGAGCTGGACCGCACGCTTGGCGGCGGTCTCGTCCCCGGTTCGGCGACGCTGATCGGCGGCGATCCGGGGATCGGCAAGTCGACCCTGCTGATCCAGGCGGCGGCGCGGCTGGCCGATCGCGGTCTGCCCGTCGCCTATATTTCGGGTGAGGAGGCGGCCGATCAGGTGCGGCTGCGCGCCCGTCGCCTCGGTCTCGGCAACGCGCCGGTCAAGCTCGCGTCCGCCACTTCGGTGCGCGACATCCTCGCCACGCTGGACAGCGGCCGCCCGCCCGCCTTGCTGGTGATCGATTCGATTCAAACCATGCACAGCGACATGATCGAGGGCGCGCCCGGCACGGTCAGCCAGGTGCGCGCGTCGGCGCAGGAACTGATCCGCTACGCCAAGGAAACGGGCGCGGCGCTGATCCTCGTCGGCCATGTCACCAAGGACGGCGCGATCGCCGGCCCGCGCGTTCTGGAGCATATGGTCGACACGGTGCTGAGCTTCGAGGGCGAGCGCAGCCACCAGTATCGCATCCTGCGCGCGATCAAGAACCGCTTCGGCGGTACCGACGAGATCGGCGTCTTCGCCATGGCCGAGCAGGGGCTGGGCGAGGTGCCGAACCCCTCCGCCCTGTTCCTGACGCAACGCGACGAGGGTGTCGCCGGCGCGGTGGTGTTCCCTGCGCTGGAGGGGACGCGGCCGCTGCTCGTCGAGATCCAGGCGCTGACCGTGCGGCTGGCCTCCGGTGCGACGCCGCGCCGCGCGGTGGTCGGCTGGGATTCGGGGCGGCTGGCGATGATCCTCGCGGTGCTGGAGGCGCGCTGCGGGCTGAGCTTCTCCACCGCCGAGGTCTATCTGAACGTGGCGGGCGGCTACCGCATCACCGATCCGGCGGCAGATCTCGCGGTGGCGGCGGCCCTGGTGTCGGCGCTCGCCGAGCGGCCGGTGCCGGCCGACGCGGTGACGTTCGGCGAGGTCTCGCTGTCGGGCGAACTGCGCCCCGTCGCCCACGCCGCGATCCGCCTGAAGGAAAGCGCCAAGCTCGGCTTCGAACGCGCGCTGGTGCCGAGCGCGGGGAGCATCGAGGCGGGCAGCATCGCGCCCAGCCGCTTCCCGACGCTGGGGCGGCTGGTGGATCATCTGCTCGGGCGGGGGTGAGAGCCTGCCCGAAGATGATCGCGAGAATAGCCGTCGCTCCTGCGCAGACTGGAGCCCATCATCCGAACTGACGCGCTCGCGGACCGGTAAGGATTGGCCGTTGGCCTCGCAGGGGCGACTACTGGCAGCTAGCGTCCAATTGCGGCATACATCCCATGCGGTAGGCGCAAGCCTCTCCGATCATTAGGGCAACTGATGTTATGAATTCGCGCGAGCCTTCCATGGCAAGAATAAAAATAGCTATTGCCGTCGCGTTTTTTATCATAGACGCTCTAGTATTGATGGTCATTTCTGCGCTCGAATTGGATCACGGCACGCCACCTTACGCGCCGATGTGGTCAAAAGCGCTGATTTGGACCGCAGTGGTTTGCAGTGCCATGGCCCTATTAACAATGAAATCAAGCGTGAAGCTATTTTACGCGCTTTCCTCAGGCGCAATCGCGGCGTTCACTGGCCTGCTTTTCTATTCCGCGCATCTCAGCGGGGGATAGCTGACTGTCTCGATGCCACCACGCCGGCCGTGCGAACGCCATGATCGGTGCCAGTTCGGGCCGCTGGCTTGCACACGAATAGGCGTGGACGTTTCGAACCGAGATGTCGGCCCGAAAAACAGTCAGGCCATTTCCATGATTGGTCGCCGCAACGTTTGATAAGTGAATTCAGGGATATTGACCGCGTAGTAGTAGGTTTGGCAGGTACCGAATGATCCGCTTTCTGAACGCGTATCCTTTTATGCGCGGGGCTTTCCTTGCGATGTTAGGGCCTCTGCTCGGTTTTTCCGCATTGTCGATCATTTGCCCACTACTTCTGATCGTGTTTATCGCTGGTCCAAAGGCATGGTTTGCCATCTACGAAGTGGGTCTTGTTCCAAGCGCGGCAACTGCGGCCTTGCTCATATTGATGCAAGAAACGGCTCGAAAAAAGATCATCGGAATCATGATGTCTGTTGGTACGGGGGCGATATCGAGCGTTTTCTGGGTAATGATATTGAGTCATAGTGCTTCTCAAGCGTCTTGGCCGACAGCCATTGCTGGCGGATTTGGTGGCCTATTCCTTGCCATTATCAACAGGTCTATTTACAAGTCGGCACATGAAACTACGACGATAACCCAACGTCGATAAGCGGGCAGTCGGCTTTTTCTAATTGCCATCCGAAAGCCAACCGTCGCAAATCCACCATTTGCGGACGATCGCTCCATCGCCGGTGTCGCCGCTACTCCCGCCGCCCGGCCTTGGCGAGGGCGTAGCCGGTGACGCCGCAAACGGCTGCTGCGATCACGAAGCCGGAGACCGCGAGGCCGATCGCCATCGGCATCCCCGATACGAACAGACCGAGCATGAAGCCGGCGATGGGAAGGATGCCGAGCAACAGGCAACCAATGGCGATCATCGATACGCACCTTTCGGCGCCGCCTAGCATCGATCGGCCCGGCGGCGATAGCGCGCTCGGATGGATCTTGACATTGAGAACCATATGGGTTATTAATTGCGGCGTTCTTCAAACCCTAAGCGCACGGGAGCGAAGGATGGGAACCGGGTCCGAGATGTTCGCATCGAAGCCCTGGGCGGCGGCGCGGAGTCATCCGGTTACAAGCCGAAGCTTCGCTGAAAAAACTGTAACCCCGGGACTGTCGTGACACCCTGCCAGGCCAACCGTGGGCAGGGGCTTCTGGTCCCGATCTCAAAGTCTGGACGCGGCTCCGGTTACGATCCGCACTTGCTTACCCCAAGCCGTCCAGCAACCGGGTGCCATTGGCAAAGGACGCGCCGGCCGTGACCTTCCCCCTGTCCTGATTTTACGGGAGACGTGTGCCTTCTCCAGATCCTCCCCCCGCCCGAGGGAGGATGAGCGGTCCCGATTGACCCTCCCGCATCCACCTCCTACCTCCGCGCGACCATGCACTCACTCACCCTTCTCGACATCATCGTGCTGATCTTCGTTGGCGGCGGCGCCATTCTGGGCGTGCTGCGCGGCTTCGTGACGGAGGTGCTGTCGCTGTTCGCCTGGGTGGCGGTGGTGATCGCGCTCAAGCTCTTCTACACGCCCGCCGCGTTGATCGTGGGGACGTGGCTGCACACGAAATCGGGCGCGTCGCTACTCGCCTTCGTGCTGGTGTTCGGGATCACCTTTTTCGGCGGGCGCATGATCGCGCAGCGGATCGGCCGGCGGACGCGCGATTCGGTGCTGGGGCCGATCGATCGCACGCTCGGCCTCGGCTTCGGCGCGCTGAAGGGGCTGATCGGCGCGACGCTGCTCTTCATGTTCGGCAACCTCGTCTACGACATCGGCTATGGCGGCGCGGCGCCGCGCCCGGACTGGGTGCGCGAGGCGCGCTCGATCTCGCTGCTGCAGGCGAGCCGCCACGCGATCGACGACATGATCGCGAAGCGCCGCGGCGAGCCGGCGGGTGTGGAGAATGTCGAGGGAAGTACGACGAACTGAAACCTCCCCTCCCTAAATGGGAGGGGCCGGGGGTGGGTTCGTTTAAGGCAGGCATGACGAGATACTGAGAAGAACCCACCCCTAATCCCTCCCTTTCAGGGAGGGGGGCACGTGGGGGTGACGCGGCTGAAACGGTCGCCTATCTGTCGGTCCATGTCGGCCGCGCTGTATAATTCCACCATCCTGCGGCTCGCCGCTTCGATCCCGCACGACGCGCGGCTGACCCATGCGGAAGGCTCGTCGGAGAAGCGCTCGCCGGTCTGCGGCAGCCGCGTCACAGTCGATGTCGTGCTGGACGGCGAAGGGCGGGTGGCCGCCTTGGGGCAGGAGGTGCGCGCCTGCGCGCTGGGGCAGGCCTCCGCCTCGCTGATGGGCGCACACGCGATCGGCCGAAGCCCCGAGGAACTGGCGGCGGCGCGCGATGCGATCACGGCCTTCCTCGCGAAAGAGCGGGACGATCCGGGCGATTGGCCCGGCCTCGAAATCTTCGGCCCGGCGCGCGATTATCCGGCGCGCCACCCCTCGATCCGCCTCGCTTTCGAGGCGGTGGTCGAGGCCGTCGCCGACGCCCGCCGGGCGCAGGCGGCATGACGACGCCGACCGACAACCTGCTGCGTGACGGCGTGATCATGCTCGGCGCGGCCTTGCCCGCCGTGCTGCTGTTCCGCCGCTTCGGCCTCGGCGCGGTGCTGGGCTATCTCGTCGCGGGCGTGCTGATCGGGCCGCAGATGCTCGATCTGGTCGGCGACGCGCAGGGCAAGATGGGCATCGCCGAGATCGGCATCACCCTGCTGCTCTTCCTCGTCGGGCTGGAGCTCAATCCGCGCCGGCTATGGGAGCTGAGGCGAGACATCTTCGGGCTGGGCGCCGCGCAGGTGATCGCGGCGGGCCTCGCGGTCGCGTTGGTGCTGCGCTTCTGCGCCAATTTCAGCCCCAAGGCGGCGCTGGCGATCGGCCTGCCGCTGGCCTTGTCGTCCACCGCGCAGGTGCTGCCGCTGCTGCGCTCGCAGGGGCGCCTGCACACCCAGTTCGGCGAGCGGGCCTTCTCGATCCTGCTGTTCCAGGATCTGTCGATCATCCCGCTGATCACGATCATCACCGCGCTCAGCCGCGCGCCGGTGGACCAGAATGCGCCGCCGGGCTGGCTGCTCGGCCTCTACACGCTGGGTGCGATCGTCGCGCTGGTGCTGGCCGGACGCTATGTGC
Organism: Sphingomonas oryzagri; assembly: GCF_029906645.1. Taxonomy (NCBI): domain Bacteria; kingdom Pseudomonadati; phylum Pseudomonadota; class Alphaproteobacteria; order Sphingomonadales; family Sphingomonadaceae; genus Sphingomonas; species Sphingomonas oryzagri. Next base: position 1,401,804 of record NZ_JARYGZ010000001.1, on the reverse strand, counting down.
TCAGCCCCGCGCTGCGCGCGATCGGCAAGCTCGGCGAGCGCGAGATGTTCGTGGCGGCCGGGCTGTTCACGGTGCTCGCGGCATCCGCTTTGATGGAGTGGCTGCATCTCTCGACCGCGCTCGGCGCCTTCGTGGCGGGTGTGATGCTGGCGGATTCGCCCTACCGGCACGAGCTGGAGGCGGATGTCGAGCCGTTCCGCTCGATCCTGCTCGGCCTGTTCTTCCTGACGGTCGGCATGTTGCTGGATCTGTCGGCGATCGCGACGCGGCCTTTCTTCGTGCTGGGCATCGCCGCCGCGCTGATCATCGTGAAGACGGGCGTGCTGTTCGGGATCGCCAAGATCGCGCGGATGGAGACGAAATCCGCCTTCGCGCTCGGCCTGCTGCTGAGCCAGGGCGGCGAATTCGGCTTCGTGCTGTTCGGGCAGGCGCAGGCCGCCTATCTGATCGCGCCCGAGGCGGCGAGCCTGTTCTCCGCCGTCGTCACGCTCTCGATGGCGACGACACCGTTCCTGATGTCGCTCGCCCGGCGCTTCGGCGGCGAGGAGGCGGGCGCCAAGCTGCGTGGGCTCGCCGGGCCGGAGGAGGCCGAGCAGGGGCAGGCGATCGTCGTCGGCTATGGCCGCTTCGGCCAGACCGTCACCCAGATGCTGTTCGCCCACGGCATGTCGGTGACCATCGTCGATCTCGACACCGAGATCATCGACATCGGCGACCGGATGGAGATCAAGGTCTATTATGGCGACGGCACCCGGCTCGATCTGCTGCGGCAGGCGGGCGCCGACGAGGCCGAGCTGATCTGCTTCTGTATCGATGGCGACCAGCCCTCCGTGGATGTGCTGGAGGCGGTGCAGGAGACGTTCCCGCACGCCCGCCTGCTGGTCCGCGTGTTCGACCGGCGCGACGTGCTGGCGCTCAAGAAGATCGGCCTCGCGCCGCAATCGGTGCGCGAGGTGATGGAGAGCGCGGTGAAGATGGGGCGCATGGCGCTCGATTCGGTTGGCGCGGAGACCGAGGAGATCGATCGGATCGAGGCCGATTATCGCGAGCGGGACATGCGCCGTCTGCGTGCCCAGCACGAGGCGGGTGAACTGCGCGCGCAGACGGCGGTGAGCCTGATGTACCGGCCCGGCCGCACGCCGGACGCGCTCGACGACCAGGCCGAGGGGTGAGGGCACTCGCCATCCTCGCCGCTCTGTCCGGCGCGCTGGCGGTGGCGGCGGGCGCGTTCGGTGCGCACGGCGCGAGCGGCATGGCGGCCGAACTGCTGAAGACAGGATCGCATTATCAGCTGATCCACGCGCTCGCTGCGCTGGCGCTGTTCCAGCGGCCGCTGGGCGCGTTCGCCGGCTGGTGCTTCGTGGCGGGCGGCGCGCTGTTCGCGGGTTCGCTCTATGCGCTGGCGCTGGGGGCGCCGCATATCTTCGGGATCGTCACCCCGTTCGGGGGCATGGGCCTCATCATGGGCTGGTTCGCGCTGGCGATCGGGGCGTGGCGGGCACGAGCCTGATCTAGCTGTCGCGTTCCCCGTCCAGAAACGCCGCCACGTCGGCCAGATCGACACCCTTCGCCAGAAACGTCCGCCCGATGCCGTGCGCGAGCAGGAAGGGCAGCTTGCCGCCAGCCATCTTCTTGTCGTGGAGCATGTGGCCGACCAGCACCTCGCCAGAGGTATCGACGCCCGCCTCCGCCAGCGTCACCGGCAACCCGGCGGCCTTGAGGTGCGCCGAGACCCGCGCCGCATCCTCAGGCTCGCAATAACCCAGCCGCGCCGAATAGCGGAAAGCCAGTGCCATGCCGCACGCCACGCCCTCGCCATGGAGCAGGCGCGTGCCGAAGCCGGTCTCCGCCTCCAGCGCGTGGCCGAAGGTGTGGCCGAGATTGAGCAGCGCGCGCACGCCGGTCGTCTCGCGCTCGTCGGCGGCGACGATGCGGGCCTTGGCGGCGATGCTGGTGGCGATGGCGTGGGTGCGTGCCGCCGGATCGCCGGCCAGCAGGTGCTCGCCGTTCGCCTCGCACCAGTCGAAGAACACGGGATCGTCGATCAGCCCGTATTTCACCACCTCGGCATAGCCGGCCCCAACCTCACGCCGAGGCAGGGTATCGATCGTGTCGGGATCGATCAGCACGTGACTCGGCTGATGGAACGCGCCGATCAGGTTCTTGCCGGCGGGCGTGTTGATCGCCGTCTTGCCGCCGACCGATGAATCGACCTGCGCGAGCAAGGTCGTCGGCACCTGCACGAAGCCGCAGCCGCGCTTCAGGATCGAGGCCGCGAATCCCACCAGATCGCCGATCACGCCGCCGCCGAGCGCAATGATGTTGTCGGAACGCTCGATGCCGAGGCCGAGCAGCCGGTCGCTCAATGCCGCCAGTTGCTCCCAGCTCTTGGTCGATTCGCCGGCGGGCAGCACGATCGGCTCGACCGTCAGCCCCGCCGCCTCCAGCGAGGCGGTGAGCTTCGGCAGCTGTGCGGCGGCGACATGCTCGTCGGTCACCACCACGAACCGGCCGCCCCGCGCATAGGATTTCAGGCGCTCTCCGGCATGGGCCAGCGCGCCTGCCGCGATCGCCACGTCATAGCTGCGATCGCCCAGGGACACAGGAACGATCGTCATGGAATGAGCGCCTTCAGGATGGAGTCGACCGTCGCATCGTGCGGCAACGGTTCGGACCGGACATGGATGGGGGCGAGCGCGTAGACCGGGTTGCGCGTGGCGGACAGCTCGATCAGCACCTCGCGCGGATCGCGATCGTGGAGCAGGGGGCGATCGTCGCGCCTGCCCACCCGATCGACCAGCACGTCGATATCGGCATCCAGCCACACGGCGGTGGCGCGCTTGAGGATCAGCGCGCGCGTCTCGTCGTTCATGAAGGCGCCGCCGCCGGTGGCGATCACCTTGGGGCGGCCGTCGATCAACCGCGCGATGACGCGCCGCTCGCCGTCGCGAAAGGCCTGCTCGCCATAACGAGCGAAGATCTCGGCGATGGAAAGGCCGGCGGCGGTCTCGATCTCCTTGTCGGCATCGACGAAGGGCAGATGGAGACGGCTCGCCAGCCGTCGCCCGACGGTCGATTTGCCGACCCCCATCAGCCCCACGAGCACGATCGGCCGGCGCGGCCGGGGCGGCATCGGGGCGGACCGTTGCGGGGGCGGGGTTTGCGGCATGGCGCCGGGGCTATACACAGGGCCATGGGTTGGGGCAAAAGCCCGCTTCCTTCGTCTGTGTCATCTTTTTCTTCTCAAGGCAGAAAGCCCCATGTCCCGCGGCACCACCATCCTGATCGTCATCATCGTCCTGATCATCGCGGGCCTCGTCTGGCTGTCGCGCGGCCATCATGATGTGACGCCGCATCACGTCGAGAAGGTGGTGACGCTGAACGGCGCCGATGCGTCCTCGCACTAAGCGCGTCGCGGCGCTCGCCGGCGGCGTCGCGCTGCTGGCGATCGGTATTCCCGCCGCGATCGGCCAGTCCCCGCAATCGATCCTGCCGCCGGGTTTCGGGTCTCCGTCACCCAAGGCGCAGCCGCAGCCGGCCGCACCCGCCGAACCCGCGCAGGCGCCCGACACCGGGCAGGTGCAGGAGGTGCCGACCCTCACGCTCGCGCCGCCGACGCCGGAGGAGGCCAACGCCGCCGCCGCCGCGCAGGACGAGGCGGACAACGCCGCCGAGAAGGCGGCGGAGGAAGCGGCCGATGCCCTGCGCAAGCAGGACATTCCGGAATTCGCCCGCCGCTCGACCGAGCATGTCGGTATCCTCAGCAGTGCCGTCACCGGCATTCCGCAGGATGGCTTCGGCAACACGTCGGGTCGCTACCTGAACACGCTGCTCGCGCGCCTCGATGCGCCGATCGCCTCGCGCTGGCTGTCGATGCTGCTGCGTCGCGTGCTGACCACCGACATCGCCACGCCGGGCGGGGTGAACCCGTCGGACTGGGTGGCGGAACGCACCCTGCTGCTCACGCGCATGGGCGAGGCGGATGCGGCGCACCTGCTGGTCGAGAAGGTCGATCCCGACAAGGGCACGCCGCGTTATTACGAGGCGGTGCTCGAATCGGCGATGGCGGCGGCCGATCCCGGCGCGCTCTGCCCGGTTGCCGATGCCGCCGACGCGGCGTCCAAGACCTCCACCTGGCCGTTGGCGCGCGCGATGTGCGCGGGCTTGCAGAATGACGGCGGCACGGCCTCCGCGCTGATCGATCGCGCCCGCTCGCTGCCCGGCGCCGCCGACGGCATGGACCTCGCGCTTGCCGAGCGCGTGGTCGGCGCCGGTACCGCCGCCAAGCGCGCGCCGGAGGTCGACTGGAACAGCGTCAATTCGCTGACGAGCTGGCGCTTCGGCCTCGGCAGCGCGCTGGGTCTCGAAATCCCGTCCTACCTGCTCGATCAGGGCGGCCTCGCGATGCAGGGCTGGCGCGCGCGTGCGCCGATGCTGCCGGTCGCCAGCCGCGCCAAGGCGGAGCGGGTGGCGGCGACCCTGGGTGTTGTCTCGTCGGCCGATCTGGTCGATTTCGTGTCCCAGGTGGCCGAGGGGGGCGACCCCTATGCGATGGACGACAGCCCCGCCGGCCGTCTCCGCAAGGCCTATGCCGGCGAGAACGAGGCGGATCGCGTCGCGGCGCTGCGGGCGTTGTGGAAGGATCCGGAGGACGAGCGCGACCAGTACGCCTCGCGCATCCTCACCGCGCGGGCCGCGGCGCGGATCGTTCCTTCGAGCGATTATGCCTCCGATGTCTCGAACCTGATCGCGGCGATGCTCTCGGCCGGTCTCGATATTCAGTCGGCGCGCTGGGCCGATATCGCGCGTGGCGCGAGCGGCACGACCGGCGACGAGGCCTGGGCGTTGATGGCGGTCGGCGCACCCCGTCCGGTGGTCGATGTCGATGCCGATCGCGTCGCCAGCTTCGGTGATGGCGGACGCGGCTCGGCCAAGCTCAGGGCGCAACTGCTCTATGTCAGCCTCGCCGCGCTCGGCCGGCTGAAGGCCAGCGACGCTCAGGAACTGGCGGGCAAGCTCGACGTGCCGATGGGCGTGCGCAACATCTGGACGCAGGCGATCGACCAAGCGGCGGCGCGGCGCGAGCCGGCGACGGTGGTGGTGCTGGCGGCGGTCGGCATGCAGACCAGCGACTGGAGCCAGGTTCAGCCGGTGTTCCTCTACCACATCCTCGCTGCGCTCCGATCGGTGGGGCTGGAGCCGGAGGCCCGGATGATCGCCGCCGAAGCCCTGATGCGGACATGATCTCCACTCTCGTCATCGCGAGCCGCGTAGCGGCGTGGCGATCCAGACGCCGCGACTGGATTGCTTCGCTTCGCTCGCAATGACGAAGAGGGTGGGAGCGGCGTTCGCCCAGGGGGAGGACGCGCGCGCCATCGAGCGCTTCCTTGAAGCGATGGCGGCGGAGGCGGGGGCCTCGCGCAACACGTTGCTCGCCTACGGGACGGATCTGCGTTCCGCCTCTACGCTGCTGGAGGGCAGGCTGGCGGGCGCGGGGGCCGACGATATGGCGACGCTCGGCGAGGAATGGGCGGCGCTCGCCCGCGCCACGATCGCGCGTAAGTCGGCGGCGCTTCGGCGCTTCTACCGCTTCCTCGTCGACGAGGGCGATCGCAGCGACGATCCTTCCGCGGCCCTGCCGCGCGGGCAGGTGCGGCGTTCGCTCCCCAAGGTGCTGAGCCACGCCGACGTCGACCGCCTGTTCGAAGTGCTGGACCGTCGCTGCCTCGATCCGGCCCGGCCGGAGGATATTCGCGCCGCCGCTCTGGTCGAACTGCTCTACGGATCGGGCCTGCGCGCCACCGAACTGGTCTCGCTGCCGCGCGCCGCGATCCGCACCGGCCAGCCCTTCCTGATCCTGAAGGGCAAGGGCGGGCGCGAGCGGCTGGTGCCGATCTCGGATCGCGCACTGGCGGCGGTCGATCGCTGGCGGGCGCTGGTGCCGGATGGGCAGCCCTTCCTCTTCCCATCGGGCAAGAGCCACCTGAGCCGGGTGCGCCTCTATCAGCTGATCCGCGCGCTGGGCGCCCAGGCGGGCATCCCGCCCGACCGGATCAGCCCGCACGTATTGCGCCACGCCTTCGCCACGCACCTGCTCGAAGGCGGGGCGGACCTGCGCGCGCTTCAGACGATGCTGGGCCATGCCGACATCGGCACCACCCAGATCTACACCCATGTCGACAGTCGCCGCCTGATCGAACTGGTCAACCAGCGTCACCCGTTGAACGATCCGCCTTCCGTTGACCTCGCCAAGCCGGACGCTTAATCGCTCTGGCCATGATGTTTCTCGACTTTGAAAAGCCGATCGCCGAGCTGCGCACCCGCGTGGCCGAACTGCGCGACACCGCCGATTCCGGCTCGCTCGATATCGAGGCGGAGGTCGGCAAGCTGGAGGCCAAGGCCGACAAGATGCTTCGCGACACCTATGCGAAGCTGACGCCCTGGCAGAAGACGCAGGTCGCGCGCCATCCGCAGCGCCCGCACCTGAAAGATTATATCGCCGGCTTCGTCGATGATTTCATGGCCCTGGCCGGCGACCGCGCCTTCGCCGACGATCAGGCGATCATCGGTGGTTTCGGCCGGATCGGCGGGCGCCGGGTGATGGTGATCGGCCACGAGAAGGGCGACGACACCGCGACGCGCCTCAAGCACAATTTCGGCATGGCCAAGCCCGAAGGCTATCGCAAGGCGATCCGCCTGATGGAACTGGCGGACCGCTTCGGTATCCCCGTGGTGACGCTTGTCGACACGTCCGGCGCCTTTCCCGGCGTGCAGGCCGAGGAGCGTGGCCAGGCGGAGGCGATCGCGCGCTCCACCGAGGCGTGCCTCGCGCTCGGCGTGCCGATCGTGTCGGCGGTGGTGGGCGAGGGCGGCTCGGGCGGCGCGATCGCGCTGGCGGCGGCGAACCGCGTGCTGATGTTCGAACACGCCGTCTATTCGGTGATCTCGCCCGAGGGGTGCGCGTCGATCCTGTGGCGCACCGCCGAGAAGGCGGCGGACGCTGCGGACGCGATGAAGATCACCGCGCAGGATCTGGAAAAGCTCGGCGTGGTGGATCGCATCGTGACCGAGCCGGTTGGCGGGGCGCATCGCGATCCGCAGGCGGCGGTGGCCGCGCTCGGCAAGGCGCTGGGCGAGGAACTGGATGCGCTGGCGCCGCTGTCGTCGGTGGAGGTCCGAAACCGGCGTCGCGACAAGTTCCTGACGATCGGCTGAGCGGGACGGGCGGATCCCGCACACAGAGCGATAGCCTGAAATGAAACGGGCGGCGTATCCGAAGATACGCCGCCCGCCCATTCGATCGTGAGATCGGACGCGTCTCTTACGAGACGGTCGAGCTCATCGCGGTCGACACGTTGGTGAAGGTGTTCTTCAGTTTCGTGCCGAGGGCCGACATCGCGGAAATCGCGGCAACGGCGATGAGGGCGGCGATCAGGCCGTACTCGATCGCGGTGGCGCCCTTGTTGTTCTTCAGAAACTTGCGCATGGAATTCTCCTACGTCTTCGTCCGTAACACTACCCGGCTTTGCCCCCTTGGGCTCGGCAGAACCGGCTTTAGACGAAACTGGGTTGCCAAATGTTTAAACGGGAACGGGGAGAGGCGAAGAATCTATCGTAAACGCGACATTAAAGATCACTCGCGTTGACGACCTCGTTCTTGACGTGATTGATCGTGCCGACGACCTGGATCGAAAGCGCGTGTACCGCAACCATCATCACGACGAAGATCAATGCCAGGATCAGCCCATATTCGATGAGCGTCCCGCCTTTTTCATCGCGCGAAAGCTCCCGAAACCAGCGCACACAGATCCCCTGTCGATTCACGTCCCGATGCTGCCTTATTCGTTTTGGCTTAAGGAAGATTTACGCCGATGGAACCATATCCGACCCTTCTGCTGGTTTCCGCGGTGGCACTCGTCGATCGTGACGGGCGGGTTCTGGTTCAGCAGCGCGCGGCCGGCCCGCTGAAGGGCTTGTGGGAGTTTCCGGGCGGCAAGATCGAAGGGGGTGAAACGCCCGCCACGGCGCTGATCCGCGAGCTTCGCGAGGAACTGGGCATCGATGTGGAGGCGGCCTGCCTCGCACCCGCAGCCTTCGCCAGCGAGCCGCTGGGCGAGCGGCATCTGCTGCTGCTGCTCCACGTCTGCCGCAAATGGAAGGGCGTGCCGCAGCCGCTGGAGGCTTCGGCGCTCAAATGGGTGCGCCCGGTCGAACTGCACCGGCTCGACATGCCGGCGCCCGATCGCCCGCTGATCGGGTTGCTGGAGGCTCTGGTCTAGCCCTTCGCCTTCAACGCGTCCGCCAGCGACGCGACCGCGCTGCCGCGTCGCGCCGGCTTCGGTTGCGAGGCATCGGGCGCCCAGCCGATCAGGTAGACGATCTCGAACGTCTCGCTGACCCGGCCGTCCTCATCCGCTTCGGAGAGGAAAGCACCGTGCGCGGCGGCTGCCTGCATCCGTCCGAGCGGCGGGCGATCGCCCGACAGCACGCCGCCCTGCGCCCCGAAGCGGAGATCGGCGAGCAGTCCGCCCAGGTCGCGGTAGCGCGCCTGCAACGTCTCGCCGTCCGACACGGGTAGCGCGAAGCCGGCGCGGGAGAGGAGGTCGCCCGCCGAACGCACGTCGATCTGCGGATGGATGCGCGGGGCCACTCCGCCGCCGCCGGCGAAATCCGCCTGCAGCATCGCGGCGCGCAGGCGGGGCAGGCTGCCCGCGCCGAGGAAGCCGGCCATGAACAGCCCGTCCGGCTTCAGCACGCGCCGCGCCAGCACCAGCGCGCCGGGGAGGTCGTTGACGCTGTCGAGCGATCCCGCCGAGAGTACGATGTCGAACACGCCATCCGCGAAGGGCAGGCGATCCTCGTCGCACTGGATGCCGCCGGCGGCCTTCGCGGCGGCGAAGCCCGGCTCGGCGACGATCACCGTCATGCCCTGCGCCCGGAGCGCGCTCGCCAGTATGTCGTCGCCCGCGCCGATCACCAGCGCGCGCGCGAAGCGGCGGTCGATCGCCTCCAGTCGGCCGAGCAGTTCCTCGACGATATGATGCGTGAGGAAGCCGTGATCGGCGAAGCGCGACAGCGCCCGGTCGCGGCGCGCGCGGCGGCGGCGGCGGTCGAACGGTTCGGGGGGAGCGGAGGCCATGCCGGCTTGTGCAACGCCGCGTCCCGGCGGACAAGGGCGCATGGCCGCCCTCGCCGCGACATGGATGCGTTCGCTCTGGACGACGGGGCTGGACTTCGTGCTGCCGCCGCGCTGCCCCGGTTGCGGACTGATCGTCGATGGGGATCACCGCTTCTGCGTCGATTGCTGGCAGGCGCTCGACTTCCTCGGGCCGCCGGCCTGCGCGCGCTGCGCGGTGCCGTTGCCGCATGATCTCGGCACCGACGCGCTGTGCGGCGCCTGCCACGCCGATCCGCCCGCCTTCGATCGCGCGGCGGCGGCGGTGGCCTATGGAGACGTCGCGCGGACGGTGGCGCTGCGCCTCAAATATGGCGGACGGCCCGGCGTGGCCCGAACGATGGCGCATCACATGGCGCGGCTGATCGGCGATCTGCCGGCCGATGCGGTGATCGTTCCGGTGCCGCTGCATCGCTGGCGGCTGTGGTCGCGCGGTTATAATCAGGCACTGCTGATCGCGCGTGGCCTCGCCGAACGATCGGGGCGGGAGTGTCTGCCCGACACGCTGATCCGCACCAGGGCGACGCCGGCCTTGCGCGGACTCGGCCGCAAGCAGCGTGCCAGGACGGTCTCGGGCGCCTTCGCGGTGACCGATCGCGCGCGGCTGAAGGGCAGGGCCGTGCTGCTGATCGACGACGTCTACACCAGCGGCGCCACCGCCAACGCCTGCGCCAAGGTGCTCAAACGGGAGGGCGCGAGCGAGGTGCGGCTACTCTGCTGGGCGCGCGTCTTGCGGGACGAAGCCGGCGATACGTTGACAATCGCGTGACGCATCCACAGGTCAACGGAAACGAAGGAGCGTCCCATGGCCAAGGTCGAGATGTATACCAAGATGTTCTGTCCCTTCTGCGCGCGCGCCAAGAAGCTGCTTGACGAGAAGGGCGTGGCGTTCGAGGAGATCGACATCACCATGGGCGGGCCGAAGCGCAAGGAGATGCTGGAGCGCGCACCGAACCACACCACCGTCCCTTCGATCTTCATCGACGGCAGGCATGTCGGCGGGTCGGACGATCTCGCCGCGCTGAATGCATCGGGCGAGCTGGATACGCTGCTGGCGGCCTGATCGATGCGCATCGCCGTCCTCCAGATGACCAGCGGGATCAACCCCGCCGCCAACGCCGCGACGCTCGTCGCCGGGCTGGAAGAGGCGGCGGTGGGTGGCGCGCGCATGGTGTTCACGCCGGAGATGACCGGGCTGCTCGATCGCGACCGCAAGCGCGCTGCCGCCTCGATCGTCGAGGAAGATGCCGATCAGGTGCTGGCGGCGGTGCGTGAAGCGGCGACGCGGCTGGGCCTGTGGGTGCATCTCGGTTCGCTGGCGCTCCGGCCCGGCGGTGGGGAGGGGCGCTACGTCAATCGCGCCTTCCTCATCGACGATGCCGGCGCGATCCGCGCGCGCTATGACAAGCTCCACCTGTTCGACGTCGATCTGCCGACCGGCGAGAGCTGGCGCGAATCGGCTGCCTATGCCCCCGGTGAGGGCGCCGTGGTAGCGGAGACGCCCATCGGCAAGCTCGGCCTGTCGATCTGCTACGACATGCGTTTCTCCGATCTCTATCGCGCGTTGAGCGATGCCGGCGCCGAGATACTCGCGGCGCCTGCCGCCTTCACCGTGCCGACGGGCAGGGCGCACTGGCACGTCCTGCTCCGCGCCCGCGCGATCGAGGCGGGCTGTTTCGTGGTCGCCGCAGCGCAGACCGGGACGCACGAGGACGGCCGCGCCACTTATGGTCATTCGCTGGTGATCGATCCGTGGGGCGAGGTGTTGCTCGACATGGGCGAAGCGCCCGGCGTCGGCTTCGCGGAGATCGACCTGGCCACGCTCCACGAGGTTCGCGCGCGTATCCCAGTGCTGAAGCATCGTCGTCCGATCCCCGAGGTCGTGCGCGCATGATCGTGTTCGATCTCGCCTGTTCGGGCGGCCATGTGTTCGAAGCGTGGTTCGGCAGCCAGGCCGATTATGACGACCAGCGCGCCCGAAAGCTGGTCTCCTGCCCGATCTGCGGAGACGGCGCGGTGGACAAGGCACCAATGGCGCCGCGCATCTCCGGCACCCGGAGCAACGCCACGCCCGATCCCAAGCAGGTGATGCAGGCGATGATGATGGCCCAGCGAAGGATGCTGGCGAACTCGGAGGATGTCGGCGACCGCTTCGCATCGGAAGCCCGCGCCATCCATGCCGGCGATTCCGAGGATCGCCTGATCCACGGCCAGACCACGCCCGCCGAGGCGAAGGCGCTGATCGAGGAAGGCGTGCCGGTGGCGCCCTTGCCCTTTCCGGTGCGAGATCCGGCGCGCGACAATTGACCGTATCGGGCTGCTCGCCTAACGCTCCGCGCCGGAGTGGCTCCATAGCTCAGCAGGATAGAGCGACGGTTTCCTAAACCGCAGGTCGGGGGTTCGAATCCCTCTGGGGCCACCACCTTTTCCAAAATCTCGAACGTTCGATCCCGTTTTATCCGGGTCGCCCCTCTCGGGTCGGATCGCTAGATCGGCTTCCGTGTTCAGCGCCTTCGGGCGATCAAATCGGGAGACACGATCATGGCGAAGGTTCTGGTCCTCTATTATTCCTCCTACGGCCACATCGAGCAGATGGCCGAGGCGATGGCCGAGGGCGCGCGCGCGGCCGGCGCGGAGGTCGCGATCCGCCGCGTGCCGGAAACGGCGCCCGAGGAGGTTGCGAAGGCCGCACATTTCAAGCTGGACCAGAAGGCTCCCGTCGCGACGATCAACGAACTGGCGGACTACGACGCGATCATCGTCGGCACCGGCACCCGCTTCGGCCGAATCTCCTCGCAGATGGCGGCATTCCTCGATCAGGCCGGCGGCCTGTGGATGCGCGGCGCGCTCAACGGCAAGGTCGGGGCGGCCTTCGTCTCCACCGCCAGCCAGCATGGTGGGCAGGAGACGACTTTGTTCTCGATCATCACCAACCTGCTGCATTTCGGCATGACGATCGTCGGCCTGCCCTACAGCTTCCAGGGCCAGATGGGCGTGGAGAAGGTGAAGGGCGGCGCTCCCTACGGCGCCACCACGCTCGCCGATGGCGACGGCTCGCGCCAGCCGGGCCAGGAGGAGCTCGACGCCGCCCGCTTCCAGGGCAAGCTCGTCGCCGAGACGGCGATCAAGCTGCACGGCTGATCCTGCTTTCGTAGCGTTGCGTGCCAAAAGGGGGAGGCGGCCTTTCGGGGGCGCCTCCCTTTTCTATGTTGTGCGGGGGCGGTGCAGCCTCCACATGCGACGCATGATACATGATCCAGAGGATGGCGATCTGGTCGCCGAGCAAGCCAAGATCCCGGTGCCGGACGAGGTCGCCGACGCGATCCGCACCCTGATCCGCTGGTCCGGCGACGACCCTACCCGCGAGGGCCTGCTCGATACCCCCAAGCGCGTCGCGCGCGCCTGGAAGGAATATTGCTCGGGCTATGGCGACGATCCGGGCAAGCACCTCGCCCGCACCTTCGAGGAGGTGGGCGGCTATGACGATGTGGTGCTGCTGAAAGACATCCCCTTCCAGTCGCATTGCGAGCATCATATGGCGCCGATCATCGGCAAGGCCTCGATCGCCTATCTGCCGAAGGACCGGGTGGTCGGCATTTCCAAGCTCGCGCGCGTGCTGCAGGGCTATGCGCGCCGCCTGCAGGTGCAGGAGCGGCTGACCGCGGAAGTGGCCGATTGCATCTGGGAGAAGCTGCAGCCGGCCGGTGTCGCCGTGGTTATCGAGGCGAGCCATGCCTGCATGACCGCGCGCGGGGTGCGCACGCCCGGCGTCGGCATGGTGACCAGCCGGATGCTCGGTGTCTTCCGCGACGACGAACGCAGCCGTCAGGAAGTGCTCAGCCTGATGGGGTATTAGGCGACCAGGGTCGGCTTGCCGCAACGGACGCCATCGACGCGCAGGTCGGCCTGGCCGACATGGACGCCGAGCAGCCCGGTTACCTGATCGACGATCCCGTCGAGCGCGGGCGACAATGGCATCAGCACGCCGCCGACCAGTTGCGTCGCGGCCGATGCATTCACGCCGAGGCCGAGCACCTTCACCTGCAGATCCATGCTCTTCATCAGGGAGGTCGCGACGCCCTGCAGAATGTCGCCGGTCGAGACGGGGCGGATGCTGCCCGCCTTGATGTCGGCGGCGGAGAAGGTGACCGGTTGCCACGTCACCCCGCCCAGCGCCGCATGTGCCTTCGCGGTGACGTCGAGCAGCAGCGCGTGGGCGAGCAGCGCGCGGTTCTCGGTCGGCGCCACGGTGAAGTCGCCGAGCGTCGCGGTGTCGATGTCGGCGATGGCGATCGACCCGACCGCCGGTTGTGCGTCCAGCGTAACGGAGGCGCTGGCGGCGCCCCCCGAACAGGAAATGCTGTCCAGCTTCGCCTGTGCCTCGGCCAGTTCGATCAGGATCGGCACGCGCAGGGATGCGATGCCGAGCGTCGCCACGCCGCCCACCCGCGTATCGAGATAGAGGCGCGCCTGCGCGGTCCGCACGAAGGTTCCGCCGGCCTGCGTGATCGCGAGCCAGGGTGAGTGAGACGGCCGCTGCCCGATCGCGAGGGTGAGGGTGGTGCTCGTCACCCCCGGCAGCGACAGGCCGAGGTTCAGCGCCACCTGCCGCTGGCCGTTGGAAAGCTGAAGCAACTCGCGGAGAACCGAATAGCCATCGACCTTCACGACCGTGTCGGGGTCGGCATGGTCCTGGTTGGCATAGGGGCCAAGATCGATGAGGTCGGACAGGCGGACGGTGACGGGCGAGACCTTCAGCGCGATGCGGTTGAGCGCGGCAGCGGCGGTGCTGTCCGGCGTCACCGCCGCGAGCGCGCTCAGCGCCTGCGGGAGCGTGACGTTGGTATCGAGCGTCTGGCCGAAGGTGGCGCCGGTGAGTTTAAGCTGGGTACGCAGCGCGTCGGAGAATTTCAGCACGTCGATGTCGGTGCCGACCAACGCATTATAGTCCATCACCGAGAGGTTGAGGCTCGTCCCCGCCAGCGCAGAGAGCAGCGTGTTTGGCAACCCGCCCTGAACCGATGCGAGCCGCGATCCGATCGAGAAGGCGGCATAGTCGATGCGCACCGCCGTCGCCTTGGCGGCGATGTGGGTCGTCGCATGACCGGTGAAGGCCCGCGCGAAGAAGAGCGGCACGTCCTGCTCCAGCGTCACCTGCGCGGCATTGGTGGGGAATGCGCCGGCGGCGTAGCGCTGGCCGGGGGCGAGCGAGGCGTCGGCCGTATAGCTCCCCTGCGTGAGCGCTGCGACCTGCGCCGCTGCCAGGCCGTTGATCGCGATGGCCTGCCGGGCCGCGCCGGTCGGATCCTTCGCGCCGGCCGCCGCAAGGGCTGCGGCATCGGCGACGCCCTGCAGGCGGCGGCTGTTGAGGTAGACCGATCCCATGTCCACCGCCAGCGCGGTGGCGGCGAGCAATGCGATCAGCGACCCCGCTGCGATGATCGTGACGGCGCCGCGCCGATCGCGACGGAGGCGCTGGAGCCAGCGGATCATGGACGGCCTCAAAGGCTGTCGAGCCGGATCGCCGCGTTGCGCTGGATCTGCGCGCTCGGCATGGGGACGAAGGTGAGGTGGAGCAGCGGGTCGGCGCTGGCATCGTAGCGCAGCCGCACGACGAGCGTGGTGCCGTCGTCGTCCACCGACAGCGTTGCACGGTTCGGATCGAGCGCGCCCGCGCGGCGCAGGGTGGTCTGCATGGTCGTCTGCGCGATGCCGGCCCGCTCGCTGCTGGTCAGCCCCGCGATCGATGCGCGCGCCGCATCGTTGGCGGCCTGTTGCACGCTGTGGGCGGTCAGCATCCAGTCGCCGTAGGAAACGATCCCGATCAGCAGGATCAACAGGATCGGCAGCGTCATCGCCATCTCGACGATCGCGGCACCGCGCGCGTCGGCCGACAAGCGCTTGCGCGCCGCCAGAAGAGTCGATCCGGGCTGATGCTTGACCATGGCCCGATCATGGCCCGATCACGATGAAGGAGCCGGTCTCTCCGCTTTCGCGCAATTTCGCGGAGATTACGCGCAATTCGGATCGGGCTTCGGTTGCAACGTTCACGTCCCTTAACCACGATCACGCACGCAATCGTGGGAAGAGAGGGCGTCATGCTGGAACGGCAGGCTCCGCGGTTCGTGTCGGCTGCGGAAATTACGCGAAACTTCGGGATGTGGCAGGATCGCACCGCGCTCGGGCCGCTGATCGTCACCCACCACGGGCGGCCGCGCTGCGTGCTCGTCTCCGCCGCGACGTGGAACGCCATGTCGGCGATCGAGCCGGTGCCCGATGGCGAGCGCGCGCTGATCGAGCACGATCTGCTGGCAGAACGGATCGATTCCGGCTTCATCGCGCTCGATGCCGATCTGATCGTGCGCGGCGCCAACGCGTTGGGCGCGATGATGCTCGGCCATGCGCGCGAGACGCTCGCCGGCCTGTCCTTCGCGGAGGCGATGCCGGTGCTGGCGGATGGGCCGGTCGGCGGCCAGATCCGCCGCACGCTGCGCACCGGCGAGGAAGGCAGGCTGACCGCGCCGCATGGCGGCGGCAAGTTGCGCGTCCACGTCTTTCCCTGGCCGGACGGCGTGGCGTTGACGCTCCGCCCGGCCGGCGAGGAGGACGAGGCCGATCAGGCCGAGCGCACCGCCGCAGCGTTGCGCGAGGCGATCGACGTGCATGGCGCGATCGGCACGGCGCACCTCAGCATGCGAGGCACGATCAAGGTGGCGGATGTCGGCTTCGCGCGCATGGCGGGCTTCATGCCCGGCCGTCTCGTCGGCGTTCGCGCCACCGATCTGCTGGCGCTCTCAGCCCGTGCGAAGGTCACGGAGGCGCTGGAGGAGGTGCTGTCCGGCAAGGGTGCTCGCTCCATCGCCAGCCTGCTGCTGGTCAACGGAGCGGATGAGCGGCCGGTGCACGTCGCGCTGGCCCCGATCGTCGAGGGCTATGGCACCAGCGGAGCGATGATGATCGTGACGTAATTTATACGATCGGTGCTTGCCGATGCCGGCCGCTTTCCGCATCGTGCGGACGGGGGCCAATGTTTCGGGGGCGTCATGCGTTTTGCTCTACTGTCCACTGCCGCGATGCTGGCGTTCGCGTTGCCAGTTCACGCCGCCGCGCCGGCTTCCGTGCCGTCGCCCTTTGCGGGGAGCGTCGCGATGGAGGGGCTGTTGCCCGTCCATGTCGATCGCAACGGTGGGCGCATCCTTCTGACTCTGCCGGCGGCGGGGCCGGACGGGGTTTCCGGCCGCTATCTCTACACAACGGCGCTTCGTACCGGCCTTGGCTCGGCACCGACCTTCCTCGATCGCGGGCGGGTCGGCGACGCGCAGATCCTCGCGTTCCGCCGGCTCGGCAAGAAGGTGGTGGCGCAGTTCGAGAACCCCCGTTTCCGCTCGCCCGCCGGTGCCGGCGTGCCGAGCGGCGATTTCGCGACCTCGGTGGTGTGGACCGGTGACGTCGTGGCGACGCAGCCGGACGGATCGATCGTCGTCGACATAGCGAGCTTTCTCACCGCCGACCGGCTTGGCATCGCCAAGTCGCTGGGGCAGGAAGGCGACGCGATGGGCACCGGCGACGCCGCGCAGGGCGCGGGCAAGGGCTTCAAGCTCGACGACAAGCTGAGCGCCGCCGATCCCGCATCGGTAAAGCTGTTCCCCGACAATCTCGAGATCGACGCGATCCAGACCTACACGTCGGACAAGCCCGGCGCGGAGGTCGAGAATATCGCGCCCGATCCGCGTCAGGTGAGCTTCACCGTCCATCACAGCTTCGTGCGGCTGCCGGGGCCGGGCTTCGTGCCGCGCGCCTTCGATCCACGTATTGGGGGCTTCTCCACCCAGTCGGTCGATTATCGTGTGCCGCTGGGGCAGGATGTCGTGCGGGACGTCGCCAACCGCTTCCGGCTGGAGAAGGTCGATCCGACAGCCGCGCGTTCGCGGGTGAAGAAGCCGATCATCTTCTACCTCGATCGCGCCGCGCCCGAGCCGATCCGCGCCGCGCTGCTGGAGGGGATCGACTGGTGGGGGCAGGCCTTCGACGCTGCCGGTTATATCGATGCCTTCAAGGCCGAGCTGCTGCCCGAGGGCGCGGATCCGATGGATGTGCGCTACAACATCGTGAACTGGGACGATCGCGCGACGCGCGGCTGGTCCTACGGGCAGGATATCGTCGATCCGCGCACCGGCGAGATCGTCAAGGGCATGGTCGTGCTGGGCTCCGAGCGGGTGCGGCAGGACATCCTGATCTTCCAGGGCCTCGTCGGCGCGGCGAAGACCGGGCAGGGTGGGCCGAACGATCCGGTGCAGGTGGCGCTCGCGCGTATCCGCCAGCTCGGCGCGCACGAGGTCGGCCATTCGCTCGGCTTCGCGCACAATTTCGCAGGCAGCACGCAGGATCGCGCCTCGGTGATGGATTATCCGGGGCCGCGCATCGGGCTGGTCGACGGCAAGCCGGACCTGACCGACGCCTATGCGCGCGGCATCGGCACGTGGGATAAGGCGACGGTCGACTGGCTCTATGGCGCCGGCACGCAGGCCGAGGCTGATGCCAAGGCGACCGCCGATGTCGCGGCCGGCATGCGCTACGTACAGGACGACAATGCCCGTAAGGCGGACACCGCCCAGCCATGGGGCGGCCTGTGGGATGACGGGCCGGATCCGACCGCCGAGCTGACCCGTCTGATGACTGTCCGCCGGGCGGCGATCGATGGCTTCGGCACCGCCGCTCTGTTGCCGGGCGAGCCGATGGCCGATCTGCGCCGCCGCTTCGTGCCGATCTACCTGCTCCACCGCTACGAGGTGGTTGCGGCGGCCAAGGCGATCGGCGGCGTCGATTTTGCCTATTCGATCTATGGCGACGGGCGCGAGCAGTCGCTGCCCGTACCGGCGGACCGCCAGCGCGCCGCGCTCTCGGCGGTGCTGGCGACGCTGTCACCGGATCAGTTGCGGGTGCCGGCGGGGCTGCTTCCTTTGCTCTCCTCGGCCCGCAACGGCAGCGACAACCGCCAGTTCGACATCGAGCTGTTCGCGACCGCCGGGGGGCCGGTGTTCGATCCGCTGGTGGCGGCCGATGTCGGCGCGGAGGTCCCGCTCAACGCCCTGCTGGCGCCGACGCGACTGGCGCGGCTGGAGGTGCAGCACGCGGTCGATCCGAACGCGCTGGGCGTCAGCGAACTGCTCGACCGCTTGCTGGCCGTGACGCTGCCCGATCGCACGGACGCGCTGACCCGCCGCATCGCCTATCGCACCATCGTCACGATGGCGCAGGCAGCACGCAACCCGCAGGTCATGCCCGAAATCGCCGCGATCCTCGACAGTCGCGTTCACGATGTCGCCGAGGGGCTGGCGCGTCGCAAGGGCGACGCGGCGGATATGGCGTGGGCCTCCAGCCTGTCGCGGCAGTTGCTCGATCCGCAACAGCGCGAGCGCCTGCTCGCCGATCGCCCGCGCACCGTCGATGTCCCGCCCGGCGATCCGATCGGTGGCGAGAGCGATTGGATGGATCTGCCCTGAAACGACAATGGCGCCGCGACGGTGGATCGTCGCGGCGCCATCGATTTCGGGGCGAAGCCTCAGGCGAAGTGAAGGCTGTCGGCCACCACCTTGTTGACGATGTGGCCGCCCTGCACGTTCAGGCCTTCCTTGAGGCCCGCATTGGTCTCGCACGCCTTGACGCCATCCTTCGCCAGCGCGAGGCCGTAGGGCAGCGTCGCGTTGTTGAGCGCGTGGCTGGAGGTCAGCGGCACCGCGCCCGGCATGTTGGCGACGCAATAGTGAATGATGCCGTCCACCTCGTAGGTCGGGTCGGCATGGGTGGTGGCGTGGCTGGTCTCGAAGCAGCCGCCCTGATCGATCGCGACGTCGACCAGCACCGCGCGCGGCTTCATCAGGCCGAGCATCGGGCGGGTCACCAGCTTCGGCGCCGAGGCGCCCGGCACCAGCACCGCACCGATCACCACGTCAGCCTCGGCGATCTCGTCCTCGATCGACTGGATGGTCGAGACGCGGGTGCGGACCCGGCCGTGGAACAGCTCGTCGAGCTGACGAAGACGGGGGATCGAGCGATCGATGATCGTGACTTCCGCGCCGAGGCCGGCCGCCATGCGGGCCGCGTGGGTGCCGACGACACCGCCGCCCAGCACGACGACGCGCGCCGCCTGCACGCCCGGAACGCCGCCGAGCAGCAAGCCGCGACCACCGGAGACCGCCTTCAGCGCGGTACCCGCCGCCTCGATCGAGAGACGACCGGCGACTTCGCTCATCGGCGCGAGCAGCGGCAGGCCGCCGGTCGCATCGGTCACGGTCTCATAGGCGACGGCGGTGACGCCGGACGCCATCAGGCCCTTGGCCTGCTCGGGATCGGGCGCGAGGTGGAGGTAGGTGAAGAGGATCTGGCTCTCGCGCAGCTGTACCCACTCGGAGGGCTGCGGCTCCTTCACCTTCACCACCATCTCGGCACGCGCGAAGACTTCCTCGGCGGTATCGACGATATCGGCACCCGCTGCACGATAGACGTCGTCGGAGGCGCCGATGCCGGCACCGGCATTGGTCTCGACGATCGCCTTGTGGCCGGCCGCGACATATTCGCGGATCGCGCCCGGCGTCAGGCCGACGCGATATTCGTGATTCTTGATTTCCTTGGGAACGCCGACGAGCATGGTGGGTCTCCTAGTGGTTTGAACACAGGATATATCGAAACGGACGCTGTTTCCCGGCGAAGTCGGCGAATGAACCTGCTACGAGCGCCGATAATCTTCGCAAAGGCGATCATCCATGCAGGAATCCCCACCTTCGCTCGACGCGCTCGACTGGCAGCTCCTCGGTCAACTTTCGCGTAACGGACGTATAACGCAGAATGCGCTGTCGGAGACTATCGGCCGGTCGCCCACAGCCATCGCCCGGCGGCAGACGGCGCTCGAGGAGGCGGGCGTGATCGCGGGCTACGAGGCGAAGCTCGACCTGCGGCGGCTGGGCCACGGCACGATCGTCCACATCAAGATCGCGCTGGGCAGCCAGCGGGCCGAGGTGCTGGAGGCATTCGAGCGCGCGGTCGTGGATTGCCCTTCGGTCGTCCGGTGCGATCTAATGTCCGGCACCGACGATTATCTGGTCACCGTGCTGGCGCGGTCCCTCGATCATTTCGCGGAAATCCATCGTGCCGAGCTGTCGCACCTGCCCGGTGTGGTACGGATGGAATCGGGTTTCGTGCTGCGCGAGGTGGTGAAGCCGCGCCTGCCCCCGGCGCTTATACCGGCGACCGGGCGATAGCAGCGCGGCGGCGTCGTGCGTGCTAGCGGATGCTGCCGTCGAAATCCGCGAGCGCGCGCAATGTCATGTCCGCCATCGCATGGGGGTGGATGAAATCCTCGCCGAACCACGGTTGGTCGGCAGGATCGAAAATCTCGCGGAGCCAGCGGACGGTATCGACGATCGGCTTCGCGCCTTTCACGTCGCCCGCATAGCTGAGGAAGATGTCGAAACGCAGCTGTACCGGAAGAGCGATCGGCACGAGACCCCGATCAAGCGCCACGACATAGGTCGGCATGAACGCGATCCCTTCGCCGCGCTCCACCGCCGTGAGCAGCGCCATCCCCGAATTCATGCGCAGCGGCCTGAACGATTCCTCGTGGCCCGTGCCGACGAGGAAATCGATGATGTGCGAATTCACCCCCGGCGCGACCTGCTCGATGAAGCGATGACGGGTAATCTCCGCCAGCGTTCGGGGGGCGCCGTGCCGCGCGATATAGTCACGGGACGCGAACAGCATGAAATGCACGGTCGCAAGACGCGCGCAGATTCGATCCGGATTTTCGGAACGCTTGAACCCGACCTCGACATCGATTTCGAAGCTGCGATCCCGCTGAAGATCGTAGGAGCAACTGAGATGGACGGATCGCGTTTCCAGACGGTCCTGCAGATCGCCGAGTCGAGGGGCGAGCCAGAGTACGCCGAGCGCCTCCGATGCGCCGATGCGTATCTCGCCGGGCGACACCAGGGGCGGTGCCGACTCAATCTCCAGCGTGTCCAGGCCGGTGCGGATACGCCGCACGGCAGCAAGGAGATCGACGCAGGCCGGCGTGGCGGTGACCCCTTTCGGCGAGCGCCGGAAGAGCCGTAGTCCGACTGCAGCCTCCAGCCGATCAAGACGCGCTCGCACCGTGTTCACGGTGATGCCGAGGCGTTCCGCCGCCTGCCGGAAACTGCCGACATCATTCAGGGATTGGGCGACCCGCACATCGTCCCACCGCGCGCCGGCCGGCAACGCCTCCAGCCGTGTGTTCAGCGCCTGAACGCTGCGTTCAGCAATCTCCATATCCGTCACGTGCAAGGTCGCCATTATGTTTCTCGTTAACTTTTTAGCACGGATCGAGGCGGGAATCATGAGCAACATTGCACGTGCGACCGGACTGGAGATGTCGGCGGGGCGGCGGTTCGAGCCGGTCTTCTACCGCTGGGCCGATCATGCCGAGGCGCGCCCGATCCGCGCGGCTACCCGTCAGGATGTCGCCGAGATTCTCGCCGTCGCGCGGGAGGTCATGACCCTCGCGGATGACCGCGCGGTCGATGCTGTGTGGGCGATCGATCCCGCGCAGTTCCGAATCACCGAGCCGAGCGCAGGCGGGGCGCGCCAGCTCATCGCGTTTCTTCGTCTCAACGAGGCGGGTACGGCCGCGATCATCGACGGTCGCTTCTCCGGTCGTTCGCCGAACCCCGCCTGGCTGGCTCGTCCCGGCGAGCCGGCGTCGTCGATCTACATCTGGTTGGTCTGGGCGCCACAGCAGATCGGCCAGTGCGTCCGGCTGATCGGCCACATGGATGACTGCGTGGCGGATGGCATCCCGATCTTCTCGCGCGGCGTCACGCGGGTTTCGTCGCGTATGCAGGCCGCGATCGGCTTCCAGCACGCGAGCGAGCTTTACCCTTCCGCGCCCGACTGGCTGCTGGTGGCACTTCCCGCGGTGAAGCTGCATCGCCCTGAAATCGGCGTGCATGTGGCGCGCAGCATGGAGGATATCGCCCGTGTTTTCGCCGTGCGCTCCACCGTCTACATGGCCGAGCAGTTCCCGCTCTATGAGGAAGAGTTCGACGGAAACGATTTCTGCGCTACCCATTTCCTCGCGACGGTGGACGGCGATCCGGCAGGATGTCTGCGCATTCGCTGGTTCGGCGATTTCGCCAAGATCGAGCGGGTTGCGGTACGCAAGGAATATCGTCGCCACCGGCTGACGCGGCAACTCGTCCGCACCGCCGTCGAACATTGCCGACGCAAGGGCTATCGCAAGCTCTACGCCCACTCGCGCGCGGATCTCGTGCCGCTGTGGGGCAGCCTTGGCTGGCGCGACATGGGCGGCAGGAATTTCAGCTTCGCCGACATTCCGTATCGCGAGATCATGCTCGATCTCGAGCCGTCCAACGACGCGATACGCTTTGGCGCGGATCCGATGCTGCTGCTGCGTCCGGAAGGGCGCTGGGACGAGTTGGGACCGTTCGACCGGACGCAACTCGGCGGCGATCGTGGCCGGCGGGATTGGATCGACAGACATGCCGGAATGCACGGCGAGCGTCGTATCGCGAACGTGAGTTGAGATGATGACCAAGACAAAGGTTCTCCTGATCGAAGACGACTGGGACATTGCCCAGATCACGCTGCTCGCCCTCGATCTCGATTCGCGGATCGAGGCCCGCCATGTCGAGGAGGGTGACGAGGCGCTGCGCCAGCTCAAGGAGGGCGGATGGCTGCCTGACCTGGTGGTGAGCGACCTGATGATGCCCGGTCTGAACGGCCTGCAACTGCTCGACATCCTGCAGCGCGAGGGGCTGAAACGAATGCCTTTCGTCCTGATGACGGCCAAGGTGGGCCTGCGCGAGGAAGCCGCGTACCGCAAGCGGGGTGCCGATGGCGTGCTGACCAAGCCGTTCGATCCGCTGACGCTGGGCGGCCAGCTCCTCTCCTACCTCGAGCCGCCGCGCGCCTGCGCCTGACGGAGCTTGTGACTGACGCGCAAGGAGAATTTTCGGCTCCGGGGCGTTTGCCCGTGATCTTCTCGCGGATGGAGCCAGACATGCGTTCGATATTGCTCTACGTGATCGGTGTTCCGATCCCCATCATTCTGCTGGTGGCGCTCTGCACGCACCATTTCTGATCTCCGCTGATCGGCCGAACGGCCGCCGCGCTTGCTGCGCGGGGTGGAACCGGTTACCGGAATGCCGGCACCCGATCGATCGCTGAATCGACGGGTCGGCAGGAGGGGCATGACACAGGCGACGATCCGCGACGTGGCAAGGGAAGCCGGGCTTTCGGTCGCCTCCGTGTCCCGCGCGCTCAACGGCCACAAGAGCGTGCGGCCCGAGACACGGGCACATGTCGTCGCAGTGGCGGACCGGCTGGGTTATGTGCCCCATGCGGGTGCACGCAGCCTCAGCATGGCGCGCTCCAACGCGATTGGCGTCGTGCTGCCCGATCTCCATGGCGAGTTCTTCTCCGAGATCGTGCGCGGCATGGATCGGGAGGCGAGCCGCCGGGGCCTGCAACTCCTGCTGTCCAACATGCACGCCGATCCGGCACAGGCGACGCAGGCACTGCGGGCGATGCGTGGTCGGGTCGATGGCCTGTTGATCATGTCCCCCCAGATGCGGGCGGATGGCTGGTCGTCGGCGGTGCCGCGCGGACTGCCGGCGGTGTTGATCAATTCTTCCGACGATAACGGCCACCATCCCGCGCTTCGCATGGACAATCGCGCCGGCGCGGCGGCCGTGGCGCGGCATTTCGCGACGATCGGCCGACGCTCGATCGTTCACGTTGCCGGACCGGATCATAACGTCGATGCGCGCGAAAGGCGGGACGGTTTCGCGGAGGCGATCGGTCGCGAAATTCCCGGTGCGCTGCTCACGCTGCTGCCGGGCAATTTCACCGAGGAGAGCGGGGAAGCGGCCGCTCGGCATATCCTCGCCGAAAACATTCCCGTGGACGCGATCTTTGCGGCGAACGATATGATGGCGGTCGGCTGTCTCCAGACCCTGCGCGACGCCGGTCGGCAGGTGCCTGCGGAAATCGCCATTGCGGGCTTCGACGATGTTCCGATCGCCCGCTATCTGGGGCTGACGACGATCCGGGTCGGGATTGCCGAAATCGGAGCGCGGGCGGTGGAAAGGCTCGCGACGATGATGGATGATGAGGGCGACGACGCGCCGCTGGTGGAATGGCATCAGCCCGATCTGGTCGTGCGCGGCACCACCACGGGATCCGCTCCGCAAGACAAGTCCTAGAAACCCGTCGATTTGCGATGCGGAATCTCCGCAGCGCGTTATGGAACCGATTACATAATAAGCGAGGGGATGATGATGACGAGGCAAAATCGCGGTAGGGGGAGGCTCTGGCTCCGTCGATCGACCGCGGTCGCTCTGGCGATCGGCCTCGCCGTGCCGGCACTTGCCGAAAGCTATGACGAGCATGTCGCGTTCGACAATGCGCGTGTCGGCGGTCCCTATCATTTCAGCAAGGGCAGCGTGATCGCGCCGAGCAGCTTCGAGCTGGAAAATGGCGCGCTGCCGGTCGATGCGCGCACCTTCCACAGCCCGCCCAACAGCCTGCGCCTGTCATGGACATCGAAGACCGGCGGCGACTGGCGGGTCGCCTTGGATGTCCAGAAATATTTCCGTACCGCCAGCTTCATCGGCGATACGCTGAGCTTCTGGGTCTATGCCGAACAGCCGGTCGGGCCGCATGGGTCGCCGGGTCTTTTCCTCACCGATGCGACCGGCAGCAGCACCACGACCATCCCGCTGCTGGGGCCGAACCCCGATATTCCGGTGAAGAAGTGGGTTAAGATCAGCCTGCCCTTCGCCACCTTCGTCGACATGATCGGATCGATCAGCGACCGCAAGGTGGACATGACCAAACTGTCGGGGATCACGATCAACCAGTCGCTCGACGACGGAACGCCGCACACGCTCTACATCGACGACATCCGCGTCGAGGACGGCAAGGCGCAGGCGCCCGCCACGCCTCCATCGGCGCCGGTGGGCGTCACCGCAAAGGGCTATGACCGGCATATCGACCTGGCCTGGCAATTGCCGTCCGCACCGGTGGACAGCTGGCGGATCGACCGTTCCATCGACGGCCAGCCCTTCGTGCCGCTCGGTACGCAGAAGGGCAACATCGCCCGCTTCGAGGATTTCCTCGGCGCGAGCGGCAAGTCGGCGCGGTATCGCGTGACCGCGCTCGACGCGGCGGGGCAGGAGTCGGCGCCTTCGGCCGAGGTGAGCGCCACGACCCGCGCGCTGTCCGACGACGAACTGCTCACCATGGTTCAGGAGGCGCAGTTCCGCTATTATTGGGAGGGCGCGCATCCCGATGCGGGCTTGGCGCTGGAGATCCAGCCCGGTAATCCCAACCAGGTCGCGCTGGGCGCATCGGGCTTCGGGCTGATGGCGCTCGTCGTTGGTATCGATCGCGGCTTCGTCACGCGCGAGCAGGGCGTGCAGCGCTTCCTCCGGATCGTGCGGTTTCTGGACAAAGCGGATCGCTTCCACGGCGTCTGGCCGCATTATCTCGACGGGCGGACGGGGAAGGCGATGTCCTTCTTCGGCCAGTATGACGATGGCGGGGATCTGATCGAGACCTCCTTCATGATGGAGGGGCTGCTCACCGCGCGCCAATATTTCATCCGGAACACGCCGGAAGAGCGCGAAATCCGCGACACGATCACCGCGATGTGGAAGGCGGTCGATTGGAACTGGTATCGCGACGGTGCGGACAGCCCCTATCTCTACTGGCACTGGTCGCCGGATTACGGCTTCCACATCCACCATCCGCTGATCGGCTGGAACGAGTCGATGATCGCCTATCTGCTGGCGATCGCCTCGCCGACCCATGCGGTGCCGCCGAGCCTCTGGCACACCGGGTGGGCGGGGCAATCGCCGCTCGCCGTCGCCTATCGCCAGCGCTGGAGCAAGACGACGCTCGGCGACCACTTCACCAACGGCCACAGCTTCTACGGCATCAAGCTGGATGTCGGCGAAGGCAATGGCGCCGACCTGTTCTTCACCCATTTCTCCTTCATGGGCTTCGACCCGCGAGGCAAGCGGGATGCCTATACCGACTATTTCAAGAACAACCGCGCCATCTCGCTGATCAATCACGCTTATGCGGTGGACAATCCGCGCGGGTTCAAGGGCTATGGCGATGATGCCTGGGGCTTCACGGCCGGTATCCACGCCGGCGGCCGCCCGCGCGAGGCCGACGACAACGGCACGATCACGCCGCAGGGGGCGCTCAGTTCCTTTCCCTACACGCCGGTGGAATCGATGAAGGCGCTCAAGCATTTCTACCGCGATCTCGGCGCGAAGACCTGGGGCGTCTATGGCTTCTCGGACGGTTATAACGAGACCGACAACTGGTTTGACGAGACTTATATGGGGCTGAACCAGGCGCCGCCGGTGGTGATGATCGAGAACTACCGGAGCGGCTTGATCTGGAAGCTGTTCATGTCCAATCCCGAAATCGCGCCGGCGTTGAAGAAGATCGGCTTCCGCAAGGATTGAGGGGGATCGCGTGGACAGTCCCAATGTGCCGCTGAAAACCGTCACGATCGTGGGCGGGGGCACCGCCGGATGGATGACGGCGGCGCTCCTCTCGCGCCTGTTCATTCGCGGGTACACGATCCGCCTGATCGAATCCGACGAGATCGGCACGATCGGCGTGGGCGAGGCGACCATCCCGGCGATCCGCAGCTATAACGGCCTTGCCGGCATCGCCGAGAAGGAAATGGTGCAGGCGACGCAGGCGACGTTCAAGCTCGGCATCGAGTTCGTGAACTGGCGGGCGCCGGGCCACAGCTATATCCACGGCTTCGGCAAGATCGGGCAGGATCTGATGTGGCTCCACCCGCACCAGCTCTGGCTGAAGGCGCTGGCCAAGGGGCGGGCCAGGCATTTCGATCATTATTCGCTGAATACGCTGGCCGCGCGGATGAACCGTTTCTGCCCGCCCGATCCTCGCAACCCCGGCTCGCCGATGGCGGACATCGACTACGCCTACCATTTCGATGCCTCGCTGTTCGCGCGTTTCCTGCGGGGGCAGGCGGAGGGGCGCGGCGTCGAGCGGATCGAGGGGCGGATCGTCGACGTGAAGCTCCGGCCGGAGGACGGCTTCGTCGATCGCGTCGTGCTCGCCGACGGGCGCGAGGTGGATGGCGATCTGTTCGTCGACTGCTCGGGGATGCGCGGGCTGCTGATCGGCGATGCGATGGGTGTCGGCTATGAGGACTGGAACCGCTGGCTGCTGTGCGATCGGGCACAGGCGGTGCCGTGCGAAAGCGTCTCGCCGCTCACCCCCTACACCCGCTCCACGGCGCACGGCAGCGGCTGGCAGTGGCGTATCCCGCTGCAGCATCGCATCGGCAACGGGCACGTCTATGCGAGCAGCCATATCTCCGATGACGAGGCGGCTTCGGTGTTGCTCGCCAATCTCGACGGCAAGCCGCTGGCCGATCCCAGGGTCGTGCGTTTCCGGCCCGGAAAGCGGCATCGGGCATGGGAAAAGAATGTCGTCGCGATCGGGCTTTCGGCCGGTTTTCTGGAGCCGCTGGAATCGACCAGCATCCACCTGATCCAGACTGGCATCACCAAACTGGTCGCCCTGTTTCCGGGGCAGGGCTTCAACGTCGCCGACATCGCCGAATATAACCGCCAGCACGACTTTGAATTCTGCGACGTGCGCGATTTTATCATCGCGCACTACAAGGTTACCGATCGCGAAGACACGCCTTTCTGGGCCTATCTGAAGCATATGGACGTGCCCGACAGCCTGGTCGAGCGACTGGAGCTTTTCCGCTCGTCCGGCCGCTTCTTCATGCGCGCCAAGGCCGAGCTGTTCCGCGAGGAAAGCTGGGTTCAGGTCCTGCTGGGGCAGGGCTTGCCGATGCGGTACGATCCGATGGTCGATATGGTACCGGACGATCAGGCGCTGTCTTTCCTCCGCGATATCGAGGAGGTGATCGCGGATTGCGCGCGGGCCATGCCCGATCATGCCGCATTCATAGCTCGCACCTGCCAGGCACCGCCGCTGCCCAAGACCGCTTGAGCATCGAACCGTAGCACGCGCGCAACAATTCGAGACGATCGGTGCTGTGTGAACGCCGGATGAAGGAAGTGTCCTTGTAACCGGTTACGAGCGCAGCTACGCGAAACATAGGTCTCCGACTCATTCGGTCCCCTGGAGGGGCGGGTGCAGTCGAGAAGGCCGGGGACAGAGGGGAGATCGCATGAGGTTGAAGGATCGTCGCACCGGTTTTGCGCGCAGCATTTCCGGGGTCGCGCTGTGCACGGCGCTGGTGGTGGCCCGGCCCGCCTACGCCGCCAACGATACCGGCACCATCCAGGGCCACGTCACCGGCGCTCCCGCCGGAACGAAGGTGATCGCGACCGACGCCGTGACCGGCCAGCGCATCACCTCCACGATCAACGCTGCCGGCAATTACATCTTCGTGGGTATGCGGCCGAGTACCTACCACGTGCAGCTGGAAAACGGCGCGCCGCAGGACATCACGTTGCCGGTCGGCCAGACCGCGACGCTCGACATCAATCTCGGCAGCCCGTCGGGCGAGGCCGGCGCCAAGGGCAGCGAAATCGTCGTCAAGGGCGTTCGTGCCCGCAACGAGGTGCGCACCGCGGAAGTCGCGACCAACGTCAGCCAGCTGCAGATCAACACGCTGCCGCAGAACGATCGCAACTTCCTGAACTTCGCCGCGCTGGCGCCGGGCGTCGCCGTCTCGACCAATCCGTCGAGCAAGCAGGTCCAGGCCGGGGGTGTCTCGTCCGACAACGTCAACGTCTATATCGATGGCGAGAGCTTCAAGAACCAGAACGGCCATGGCGGCGTCGCCGGCCAGTCCTTCTCGCAGGGCAATCCCTTCCCGCAGTCTGCGGTGCAGGAGTTCAAGGTCGATACCCAGAACTTCAAGGCCGAATATGATCAGGCTGGCTCCGCGATCATCAACGCCGTCACCAAGACGGGCGGCACCTCCTTCCATGGCGATGCCTTCGGCGAGTTCATGCCGAAGAGCTTCTACGGCCGCGACAAGCTGAGCCGAGCCGGCGGGCCGAACAATCCGGACGGATCGATCCCGAAGCCAGACTACAAGCGCTGGCAATATGGCGCCGATCTCGGCGGCCCGATCATCAAGGATGTGCTGCACTTCTTCGTCGCCTATGAGGGCACGCAGCAGAACAATCCGCCCAAGAACATCCAGTTCGCCAACGGCAGCGGCGTGCCGGCCTCGATCCTCGACGCGGCGGGCACCTTCGCCGATCCGTTCAAGCAGGATCTCTGGTTCGGCAAGCTGACCCTGTTCGCCAGCGACAAGGACACGTTCAATTTCAGCGTGTTCGACCGTACGGAATCGGATCACACCGATTATGGCGGCACCTCCACCCAGTCTCACGGCCATGATCTCGCGGTCGCGACGCGGCAGTATCTGCTGCAATATTCGCACCGCGGCGATCACTGGCTGAACGAGTTCAGCGTCGCCTATCAGAAGCAGCGGACCGGCACGCCGAACCTCACCCAAGGTCCGGAAATCAACCTGACGACCGGCGGCACAGCCGGAGACAGCGTCGGCAGCACGGTCGCCCAGACGGGCGCCAACAGCTTCCAGCAGGACAGCCGCCAGAATTTCCTGACGTTCAAGGACAACATCACCTTCTTCGGCAACGGGCACGTCATCAAGGCGGGTTTCAAGTTCAACCACGCCAAGTTCAAGCGCGAGGAAGACTGGTATACGAACGGCGCCTATTACTTCAACGCAGCCGATTATCAGGATCCGACCTGCACCAGCACGCCGAGCTGCGAGCCGATCGGCGCGACCGTCTCGGTCAATCCACCCAAGGCCGCCAGCGCCAAGGATGATCAGCTCGGCGTGTTCATCCAAGACGACTGGACGGTCAACGATCACCTGACGATCAATTACGGTCTGCGGTGGGACTATGAGTCCAACATGTTCAACTACAATTTCGTCACCCCGGCGAACATTGTGACGGCGTTGAACAATTATCAGGGCTGGAAGGCGGCAGGGATCAATCCGGCCGATTACATTTCCAACGGCCATAACAGGAAACCCTATCTGAAGGCCTTCCAGCCACGTCTCGGTATCTCGTACGATTGGAACGGGGATCGCGACATCGTGATCTTCGCAGGCGCCGGCCGTTATTACGATCGCAATCTCTTCACCACCGGCCAGATCGAGACGCTGACGGATAGCGTGCGCTCCGATACGACGATCGTGTTCGGCGGAACATGCAACAACGGCACCGTGCAGGTGCCGCAGTTCAACTCTTCTTATTACGACGTCGAAAACCTCCGCGCGCTCGCGGCCTCCTGTCATCAGGGTGGCAATGTCTGGCTGCTGCCGAACAAGACCAAGGTTCCCTACACGGATCAGTACGATTTCGGCATCCGCAAGCGCTTCGGCAAGATTCAGGCGGCGATCACCTTCGCGCACAATGAATCCCGCCATATCTTCGCGTATGTACGCGGCAATCGCCTGCCGGACGGCACCTACACCTCGCAGGGCGACGGCTGGGTCGAGGACAGCTTCCCGGCTGCGGGCCAGCTTCCCGGCTTCAACGGCAAGCTGAACATCGGCTCGTTCGCCGGAAAGGCGCATTACGACGCGATCTACCTGACGCTGAACAAGGATTATAGCGAGCAGGACGGCTGGGGTTTCACGCTGTCCGGTACCTTGTCCGACGCCAAATCGAACGCGGCGCTGGAGCAGGGGGCGGACGAGTTCTTCTCCGGCCCGAACATGACCCAGTTCGGCTGGCAGAATGTCGCCGGCATCGACAAGTATCGCATCGTGGCCACCGGCATCGTGCGCCTGCCTTGGGACATCAAGTTCTCGGCGACCGGCACGTTTGCCAGCGGCCCGTCCTTCGGATCGGTGAAATTCCCCGCCAATCCCCCGGAAAACGCGTGCTGCATCGTCAATCTGGGCGGCGTCTACTGGCCGAAAAACCCCTTCGCCTACAAGGATCTCGACCTGAGGCTGGAGAAGCAGTTCAAGACTCCTTGGGGGCATGAGCTGACCGTCGATGCGGAGGTGTTCAATGTGTTCGACACGCTGAACCGCGATTATTCGGCATGGGGCGCCGGTTCGGGTACGCCCGCGCCGCGCGTCGAGAACAGCTTCACCGGCAATCCGCCGGCGCGCAGCTTCCAGGTCGGCCTGAAATACAGCTTCTGACGTGATCGACGGGGAGGGGCGCCGGCTTTCGCCGCGCCCCTTCTTGGCGATGTCGGCGCGGGATGGCATGAGCCTTCGCATGAAGCCCGAGTTGCACCACGTGGGAGAAGGCCGGCATCCGGTGGTCGTGGTGGACGGCTTCACCGGCCGCCTGCCGGAGATCCGCGCGATCGCGGCGGCGATGGCGCCTTTTCCGGCGAGCCGGGGCAATTACTATCCGGGTCTCCGCCGGATCATCGAGGTGTCGGATCGGCCAGCGCTCGCTTATGTCGAACATGTGCTGCGCCAGGCTTCGCCGTTCATCGGTGGCGGCTTCGACGCGGCGCGTTTCGATGTGCTGGAGGCGAGCTTCTCGATGGTGACGGCGCAGCCGTCGGCGCTGTCACCCGCGCAGCGTGCGCCGCATTTCGATTCCCTCGATCCGGGCTATCTCGCGTTGCTTCATTACCTGTCGGGCACGCCGGGGACGGCCTTCTACCGCCAGCGAGCCACGGGTATCGAGATCGTCGGCAAGGACAATGTCGAGGCCTTCGTCGCGGCGGCCCGGCCAGCGGCAGAGGCTGCCCAAGGTTATATCCGCGCGTCGGATGATCATTACGAGCAGATCGGCATGGTCGAGGGCGTGGCGGATCGGCTCGTCATCTATCGCGGCGCGCTGCTTCATTCGGGGATCATCGCGCCGGATGTGGAATTCAGCGCCGACCCGCTTATTGGACGGCTGACTGCCAACCTGTTCGTCCAGATCGGCTGAGGTGACCGCATCGGCGGCATCGCGGATCGGCTGGCCGCGCAGCATCCTGTTCGCGAGCGGCGATTTCGCCTGCAATCTCTACTGGCAAAGCCAGAGCTTCTATCTGCTCTTCTTCACAACCACTGTGCTCGGCGTGCCGGTCGCGACGGCAGGGGCGATCACGCTGGCGGCGTCCCTGTGGGATGGCGCGGTCGGTCTGCTGGTGGGGCTGGCGGCTGATCGCACCGACAAACGTCTCCTCATGCGGATTGCGGCGCTTCCGCTCGCGGTTGCATTTCTGCTGCTCTACTGGCCAATGCCACTGGCCGGAACGGCGATGGTCTGGTTCGCGCTGGTGGCGCAGATCCTGTTCCGCACGCTCTATGCGGCGGTGAGTATTCCCTATGCCGCGCTCACCGTGCGGGTTTCCCGCGTCCAGGCCGATCGATCGCGGATTGCGGGCCTGCGCATGCTGTTCGGGGCGGCGGCGGCGGGTGCGGTCGCGCTGGGCACCCGGCACGCGGTCGAGTGGGCGAGCGGTTTCGGATATGCGGCCATCGCGCTGATCGTCGGGCTGATCGCGACGCCCCTG
This sequence comes from Sphingomonas oryzagri, assembly GCF_029906645.1. Taxonomy (NCBI): domain Bacteria; kingdom Pseudomonadati; phylum Pseudomonadota; class Alphaproteobacteria; order Sphingomonadales; family Sphingomonadaceae; genus Sphingomonas; species Sphingomonas oryzagri. The sequence continues at coordinate 1,369,073 of NZ_JARYGZ010000001.1, read as the reverse complement.
TTGCTGCTGGTGAGCACGGCCGGCACGAATTCGCCGTCGATCCGGTGCGGAGCGGGATTGCATGGCCTCGGCCGCGCGCTGGCTCTGCTGGTGCGAGATGGCCGTTTCCTGCGGCTCAACCTCGGCATATGCGGATGCGTGGCTGCGATGTCGGCACTCTCCCGCGCTGTGCCCTTCTTCTTCCACTACGTGGTGCACGACGATCGCGCGACGGCCGCGACGCTCTCACTGATGGGGGTGGCGGGGGTGGTGTCCGTGCCGGTCTGGATGGCTTGCGCCGCGCGGTTCGGTCACCGGGCGCAATGGGGTGCCAGCTGCCTGCTGGGTGCGATCGCGATGATCGCTTTGCCGTCACATCCGGCCCTGTCGCGCGTGTCGTTCATCCTGTTTCAGATCGGCGCGTCCGGGCTGTTCTTCGGCTTCTGGTCGTTGCTGCCGGCCGAGGTCGAGCGGGTGGGCCGTGAGGCGGGGCAGGGCATGGACGCGCTGCTCTATGCGATTGCCGAACTGTTGCAGCGGATCGCCGACGGCATGGCGGCCGCGTTGCTCGGCTGGATGATGGCGCTGACCGGCCTCGTGGGAGAGCGTGCCGTGATGCCGGGCGGAAAGATGGAATGGGTCGTGGTCTGTCTGCCGTTGGCCGGTATGATACTGGCATCGATCGGCCTGATGCGCCCCCAGGATACGGAGAACCGCCCGTGAAATATGTTGCCGCCATCCTGTCCGTGGCATTGGCGGCCACGCCGCTCGCTGCGCGCGTGCCCGATCCGGAGCCGATCAGGGCCGCCATCCTCCACACCGTGTCCGACATGGAGGCGGCGTGGAACCGGGGTGATTTCAGGGGCTATATGGTGGGCTTCCAAAACCCCGGCGTGGTGTTCGTGTCGGGCGGCAAGATGCAGGCCGACTGGCAGGGAACGCTCGATCATTATGTCCGCGATTATGGCGGGGCGCCGGAACGGCGCGGCACGCTCCATTTCTACGACATGAAGATCGATGTGCTGGCGCCGGACGCGGCCATGCTGGTCGGCCATTATCATCTCGAACGCCCCGATCACCCGCAGGAGGGGATCAACACCCGCCTGTTCCGCAAGGTAGGCGGGCGCTGGGTGATCGCGATGAACCATGTCTCCAGCTACGAGGCGCACGCCCCGGCGCCGTGAGCCTCATTCCGTCCGCTTGAGCAGATCCGCGAGATCGGCCTTCCAGTTGACGGCCCAGGTGTGGGTGCCGTGGCCGTGCGTGTCGTCGGTCTCGGGGATCAGGCGGAAGCGCGCGTTGGGCATCCGCTTCACCGCCTCTTGCGGATAGGGGAAGTTGCGCGGGTTGATGAAGTCGTCGGCCGAATTGAGCCACATCATCGGCGCGGTGATCTTTTCGAGATCGGGCCAGGGATCGTAGGTGCGTGAGGCATCCACCTGATAGATCAGATCGTTCGCGTCGAGGCTTGCGATGCCCTTGCTGATCCGGTCGCGTACGAAGCCCACCGCCTGCTCGCGCTTCGGATAGAGCTTCTGCCAATTGAGCGGGGCCGATCCGGCGATGACGAGGATCGATTCCGCCAGCCGCAATCCTTCCTGTGGCTGCGCCTTGTAATTGCCGCCGTCCCAGGCCGGATCGGCCTCGATCCCGTCGACGATCATCTGCCGCCACATGCGATTGAGGCCGGCCAGCTCGATTGGTTCGCAGGCGAGCGGCATCAGCGCGCGGGCGTAATCCGGATAGGTCTCGCCCCATACGAAGGCGTGCATGCAGCCCATCGAGGTGCCCATGATCAGACGGGCATGGATGATGCCGAGGCCGTCGGCGAGCAGATGATGCTGCAGTTCCACCATGTCTGCGTAATCGTAGCGCGGGAACTTCATCCGCAGCCCGTCAGAGGGCTTGGACGATTTCCCATGGCCGATATTGTCCGGCAGGATCACCCAATATTTGCGGATGTCGAGCGGTTGGCCCGGCCCATAGAGCTGGTCGGCGAATTGCGGCGAGAGGAACTGGTGCCCGCTGCCGCCGGTACCGTGGAGCACCATCACCGCATTGTCGATCTCGCCCTTCGCGTTGCGGTGCGGCTGGCCGAGCGTGGTGTAGTGGATCCGCACGTCCGGCATCGTCTCGCCTGAGCGGAAACGGAAATTGTGGACGACATAGTCGGCCTCATGCGTCGGCCATTTCGAGACTTCGGCTGCGACGGCTTTGGATGGCGCGGAGACGGCGGGGGTTGAGGCCTGCAGGGCCATCGCGAGTGCGAGGATCATGCTCACTTGCCCCCCGCGACGCTGAGAACGGCCAGCGCGAGGGTTTCGACGCCTGTCCGGATCGTAGGCTCGGGCACGGGCGCGAAGAAGGGCGAGTGGTTCACCGGCAAGGGCTTTCCCTCGGCCTTGTATTTCGCGATCGTCTCGGGCGCGTAGCCGCCGATGCTGAAATAGACCGAGTGCGGCATTCCGGCGTTAACCAGTTCCGAATAATCCTCGCTCGCCGTCCAGCCGGGCTTGGTTTCCGGCACGAGATCGACATTGGCATCGCCCAGTGCGGTCTTGAGGATCGCGGCGGTGTTGGCGGCCAGCGCGCTGTCGTTCAACACCGGGTCCGCCGCAAACGGGTGCCTGATGTCCGGGGCGGGAGCGTGCGCCATCATCGCCACGGCGTTGGCGGTCGTCACCACGCCGTCGTTCAGCACCTTCCGCACGTCCGGATCGTAGGAGCGCAGGGTCAGCTGCAGGTCCGCATGGTCCGAGATGATGTTGGCGACCGTGCCGGCATGGAAGGAACCGACCGTCACCACACCGAACTTCTGCGGATCCTTCTGGCGACTGATCACAGTCTGCACGTCATCGACGAAATGCGCGCCCTCGATGATCGGATCGATGCTCTTGTCTGGCATCGATCCGTGCGCGCCGACCCCTTTGAAGGTGATCAGGATCGTATCGGACGCGGAGGTTACGACGCCCTGCTTCACCGCAACCGTACCGATCGGGCTGGGATCGACATGCGCGGCGAAGCCGTAATCGGGCTTCGGGAACTTGGAATAGAGGCCGTCCGCCAGCATCGCCTTGGCGCCCGCGACGATCTCCTCGGCGGGCTGGGCGATGAACATCAGCGTGCCGTGCCACTGGTCCTTCATCGCGAGCAGCGCTTCGGCGGTGCCGATCCACCAGGCCATGTGACTGTCATGCCCGCAGGCGTGATCGACGAAGGTTTCCTTGCCATCCTCGCCGATCGTCTTGACCGTGCTCGCATAAGGCAGACCGGTCTTCTCCTCGACCGGCAGCGCGTCCAGCTCGGTGCGGACCAGCACGGTGGGGCCGGTGCCATTCTTGTAGAGCGCGACGAGGCCCGTCTTGCCGACATGCTCGGTCACGGTGAAGCCGAGCTTGCGCATCCGGGCGGCGAGCAGTGTGGCGGTGCGGGTTTCGTGGAAGGCCAGCTCCGGATGGGTATGGAGATCCTTGTAGAGCGTTTCGAGGTCCGGATAGGTCTTGGCGAGGCTGGCGTCGATCTTCGCCTTGGCGGCGGGAACGTCCAGCGTGGGTGCCGCGAAGGCCGCGGCCGGAGCCGTGAGCGCGGCGGCGAAAAGCAACAGTCCCTTGATCATCGTCTGCCCTGTCCTGAACCGATTATACGATATTCAAGACGAAAAGCGGGCGTGGCGCAATGGCGCTGGGCATCAGGGATATTGGTGGGAGATGTCCCGCTTGATGCCGTGGATTCGAACGACGCGTCCGTCCTCGACGATCGGCGCGGCGATCAGCCGCATCCAGCGCGTACCGCCATTGGCGGGCCGAAGCTCCGCATCCAACGTAAAGCCGCGCCGGTGACGGATCGCATAGGCGCGCAGCCGCTCCATCACGGCGCGCGATTCCTCCGCGTAGATCGGCAGGGTTTCGCTGCGCACGAGCGGCGCGTGTTCCGGCAGGCCGAACAGATCGTAGACGGCGGACGACCAGGTGAGCCGATTGTCGCGCAGATCACATTCCCAACGCCCGATGGCGCAGGAGATGGGTAGTTCGGCCACCATCCCGGCATCGAAGGTCGTGCCCAGCTCGAACTGCTGCGCGCACTCGAAGAGCGGCCAGCTGTGGGTGAGGGGCAGCGCTGCGACCGGTTTCACGTCCGCCTCCTTCGCGGCAACGGAAACCATCCTAATCTCCGGACTCTTAAAAGGAAATGACCATCGTTTCGGTGGCGCACCTTGTTTCGTCATCGAATTGAGTCATGATCTTCCAAAGACAGGGAGAGGCGTATGCGTGCAGCGGTTTTGGCCGGATTGGTCCTGCTTCCCTCGATCGCATGGGGGCAGCCCGCGCCGCAGACCCCGCCGGGTGCGGGCGGCACCGCGCAGGGCGACCTCTCCGTCACCATCTATTCCAACGACCTCGCGCTGGTGCAGGATGTACGGCGGCTCGACCTGCCCTCCGGCCGGACGCGGCAGGCCTTCGCCGATGTGTCTGCCGCGATCCGGCCCGAGACGGTCGGCCTCGCCGCGCCGGACGCAACGGTGATCGAGCAGAATTTCGATTACGATCTGCTCAGCCCCTCCAGCCTCATGCAGAAGGCGGTCGGCGAGACGATCACGCTCGTCCGCACCAATCCCGGCACCGGGGCCGAGACACGCGAACGGGCCAAGGTGCTCGCGGTCAACGGCGGTGTGGTGCTGCAGGTCGGCGACAAGATCGAGGTGCTGCGCGACGACGGCCTGCCGGTCCGCGCGATCTTCGACAAGGTGCCGGACAGCCTGCGCGCGCGGCCGACGCTGTCGGTCAGCCTCGACAGCAAGCGCGCCGGTGCCCGGCCGGTGACTTTATCCTATCTTTCCGGCGGACTGGGGTGGAGTGCCGATTACGTCGCGCTGTTCGACGAGAAGGCCGGCACGATCGACGTTCAGGGCTGGGTGACGCTACGCAACACCAGCGGCACCTCGTTCTACAACGCCAAGACATTGCTGGTGGCGGGCGAGGTCGGGTCCGGGGACGACAATGCCAACCCGAACCTCTATCGGCCGCGCCCTGCGGTGCCGCCACTGCGGCGGGCCGGCACGGAGACGGCGGCACGCGAGCAACTGGGCGATTTCTACCTCTATCCGCTGCCCGAACGCACCACCATCGCCGACAAGCAGACGAAGCAGGTGAGCTTCCTCGACGTGAAGGGCGCGCCGGCGACCAGCGGCTACGTCTATCACGCACAGTGGAACGACAGTGCCGAGCAGCCGGAAAGCGCATCCAGCGTGCTCAAATTCTCCAACGCCGAGAAGGGCGGCCTCGGCGACGCGCTGCCGGCCGGAACGGTGCGCGTCTACATGCGCGACGCGCGTGGTCAGCCGCAGTTCATCGGCGAGAACCGGATCGATCATACACCGCAGGGATCGGACCTTGTGATCCGCACCGGCGATGCCTTCGACGTGAAGGTGCAGCCCGCCGTGATCGAGCGGACGCGGCTCTCCTCCGACCGCTGGCGCACCGCGATGCGCTACACTGTCACAAACGCCAAGGATCGCCCGGTGACGGTGGAGTTGGTGCAGGACGGCGTGCCCTGGTGGTGGAACGATACCCGCATCACCGCCGAGAGCCTGAAGAGCGAGCGGCGCGACGCCAGCACCTCCGTGTGGCAGGTGCCGGTGCCGGCCAACGGAACGACCACCGTCACCGCGACATTTGAAACGCGCTTCTGATGTTCGGCCTTGCGGTGCTTCTCGCCGCGGCCGTTCCGCCTGCCCCGACGGCGGCGTCGCCGGGGCCGGAGCATGTTTCGCTGACCATATACCGCGATCCCTCGCGCGGCCGGCAGCAGGCGATGGATCTGCGCTGGCTCGGCGGGTTTGCGCTGGTAACGGAGACGCGCCGCATCCATGTGCCGGCCGGCGATGCGGTGCTGCGGTTCGAGGGTGTGGCGGACGGGATCATACCGGCGAGTGCGATCGTCACGGGCCTGCCTGGCGGCACGATCGAGAAGAACCGGGATGCGCGGCTGCTATCCCCGGCAGCGCTGATCGACGGCACGCTTGGTCGGGAGGTGACGCTGCGTCGCACCGATCGCAAGACCGGCAAGGTCAGCGAGGAGCGCGCCACGATCGTCGCCGGCCCGGCGCACGGGGTGGTGCTGCGCACCGAGAGCGGGATCGAGACGCTGGGCTGCTCGGGGCTAGGAGAAAGTCCCCGCTATGACGGCGTTCCGCAGGGGCTGTCCGCGAAACCGGTGTTGAGCGTGCTGACCCACAGCCCCCAGGCGATGGATGCGACCGTCAGCCTGTCCTACCTGGCGAGCGGTTTCGACTGGAGCGCGAGCTATGTCGCGAATGTCGTGCCGGGCGGCGGTTCGCTCGACCTGTTCGCATGGCTCACGCTCGCCAATTCCAACGCGCAGGCTTTTCCGGATGCGAATGTGCAGGCGGTTGCCGGGCGGATCGAGCGCCAGAATATTCGCGAGATCGCGGCGCGGGCAGCAAGGCTCGAACTGCATTGCTATCCGCTCGGCACCACCACGTCCGATCTGCCGGTGATCGAGCCTTATAGCCGCGCTCCGAAAGTGGCGGAGGCCTATGACATCGTGGTGACTGGAGCGCGTCGCTTCGCGCGGGCGGGGCTGGTCGCACCGGCAGCTCCACCGCCGCCGCCGCCACCTCCCCCTCCGCCAGAGGATCTGGGCGACCTGAAACTCTACCGGGTGCCCGAGGCCGTCGATGTCTCGGCCAACGGGCAGAAGCAGGTGGCGTTGCTGGTCCAGCATCACGTCGCGTTCGATAAGGTCTACCGGGTCCATCTCTACAGTTGGAGCGCGGCAAGCGGCGCTGCGGCATCGGCGGTGCTCAGGATGCGCAACGAGGAGAAGAGCGGTCTTGGCATCCCGCTGCCGGCGGGCACGACGGCGCTGTACCAGCCTCGCGGCGATACGAAGCTCCTGCTCGGCCTCGGTACGATGGGCGATACCGCCAAGGGCGAGAAAGCGCGGTTGACCGCCGGCATCAGTCGCCAGATCCTCGTCGATCAGACGGTGCAGGGGCGCGATCGGCATGTCAGCGTCACCAACGCCAATGCCTATCCGGTCAGGATCGAGATTGCGATCGGTACGGCGGGCGAGCAGGCCTATGTCGATACCAGTGCCCCGCTGGAGCGGATAGACGGCATCCAGACGTGGAACCTCACGCTTCCCGCCAACGGCTCCGCCAAGCTGGACTATCGCCTGCCGCGCTGACCCTCAGCGCGGCGGGAACAGCGCTCGGTCGATCGTGTCCGCCGCGCCGATCATGCCCGCGATATTGGGGTGATAGGGCGGGAAGCGGAAATCGGGCGAGCTGTTGTGCGGCTCGAAGCCCAGGATCCACGGATCGCGCGAGCAGACATTGTGCGCGGCCGAGGCGGCCGACAGCTTGACCAGCCGGACGTGGCGCTGTTCGGCGACGCGCGCGGTGATTTCGGCCAGCCGCTTCGCCACCATCGCGGCACCCCGCAGTTGCGCATCGCTCAGCGGCATGAGGTTCGGGCAGCCGCCATGGTCCGGCACGATGGTGAAATAGTCGACCAGGGCGATCATGGCATTGGGTGCCCGGCCGCGCGTGGCATCCACCACCGCCGTCATCCGCGCCTCCAGCTCGGTGAACACGCGCTCGACATCGGCGTCGGCGGTCGGGCGACAACGTGCTGCGGCGCCCCCGCGCGTCAGGCAGGAGGACGCAATGACGTTCGCCATGTAGCTGACGTCGTTGCCGCCGATCGTGATCGTCACGAGCCGGGTAGCGGCGTCGACCGCCTCGATCTGCGGCGGCACGCCGTACTGGCGCTTGTAGAGGACATCGAGCGTGGTGGCACCCGAGCAGCTCACGTCGATCAGCTGCAGCTGGTGCCGTTCGGCGATCAGGTGCGCATAATTGTCAGCCGACCGCGCACAAAGGGACGGGCTGCCTTCCGCCCGGCGACCGACGCCCGGACCGGCGGCGAAGGAACTACCCATCGCGACATACTTCTCACCGCTCGCAATCTGCAGCGCTGTGGCCGGGCCGGTCGCCACGCCGAAAGAGGCGACAAAACCGGCAAGAGCAAGAACAGGCCGAATGAAACGCTGCACGATTGCCGGACTCCCTGACGATCAATCGGGATCGGCCTGTAGAGCGTGGAAGGGAAAAGGATAAGCCCTCAACTGCGCATGTCCGACTTTGGCGAGCGCAGGGGAGGAGTGGGCGTCAGGCGGTAGGCGCTGCAGTGCCCTGCGCAGCCGCGATCGACTCGCGGACGCGGGCGAGCGCCATGTCGAGTGGATGCTCCTCGCCCATCAGCGCGAAGGTGCCATTGAGCGCGAACAGGCAATGGCCGTGCACCGTGGCGATCAGCGAGCGGGCGAGGCCTGCCACCGTTTCGGCGGACACTTCCGGCAGCACGGCGGCGACCTCGCGTGTCACGATCTCGGTGAGCACACCGCGCTGTGCGGCCTCCTCATCGGGCATCGGCACGTCGGGCGGGAGCCGGTGGTCATAGATCGCCATCCAGGCGTTCCGGTTGTCCCGCGCGAAGCTGAAATAGGCCTCCACCAACGTGCGGATCGGATCTTCCCGCGTCTCCGCCAGCAGTCTACGCAGATGCTCCGCCCACAGCGCGAAGGTGCGGGTGTTGATCGCCAGCACCATGCGATCGTAGCTGCCGAACACATTGTAGAGCGTGCCGATCGTATAGCCGATCCGCTTGGCGACCTCGCGCGCGGAGAAGCGGGCGAAGCCCACCTCCGCCATATGGCGATGGCCTTCCTCGATGATCAGCCGTCGAAGCTCGTCGCGGCTATGGTCCGATCGCCTGCCCATGCAAGACCGCTACACGACCAATTCGGCAGTGTCGAATTAAGCCTGCGCGAACCGCACGCTCCGCTTCCCGAGATCGGCGCTCGTCAGGCGAAGCGTGACGGACGCGCCCGGCTCCAGGCCGGCACCGTCCACGCGCGCGACGACGGGAAGGTCGCACAGTTGGACGCGGCCTCCGCGATCGTCGGCATCGATCACGCGCGCCGGGAAGGTTTCGCTCTCGCGGCCGTTGAGCAGCGCCGCCTCGGCGAGATCGATCACCGCGCGCTCGATCTGGCCGGCACGCGCATCCGCCTTCGCCATCACGGCGGGCAGTTTCTCGAACGCGTCCAGCACGGCGGACGGAACCGGCTGGCCGTTGGCCACCGCCAGCGCGGCGCGAACCACATAACGGTCCGCGAGGCGGCGAAGCGGAGCGGTCGCTTGCGCATAGGTCGCGGCCATCGCCGCATGCCAGGGCGTCACGCCGTCGCGATAGGGGGCGTAGGACGCGCCCGACCCGGCACGACGAATGGCCAGCATGAAAGCCGCCTGCTTGGGGGCTCCGGCATCGAGAGTCCGGCTGAACTGGTCGAGCGTCTCGTCCTGCGGCCAGTCGAGGCCGAAGGCAGCGGCGCTATGGCGCAGGCGCTGGGTGGAGGCCGCGTCGGGCGGAGCCATCACGCGGAACAGCCCGGTCCTGTGTTGCAGCAGCAGCTTCGCGACGGCGAGGTTGGTGGCGAGCGAAAGCGCCGCATTCTGGTCCTCGGCGGCCAGGCGGGGGCGGAACGTCAATCGCAGGGTTCCGTTCGCGTCGGGCGCGACCTCCTGTTCGGGCGGATCGACCCTGGCGGCTCCCCGCGCGTCCTCGGCGGCCGAGATGCGACGCGCGAGTTCGCCAAAGCCCTGTGGAAGATCCTCCGGCCGCACCGTTTCGTAGGCGAGCTTCGCGGTTGAGCGGATCACCGCGCGTTCGGCGCCGTCCAACAACGCGGTGCCATCCGGCGCGACGCGGACGGTGAAGATCACCGCCGGGCGATCGACATTGGCGAGCAGGCTGGCCGCCCCCTCGCTCAGCAGCTTCGGATAGAGGCTTGCCTTGCCGTCGGGCAGGTAAAGGGTCTCGCCGCGCCGCCAGGCTTCCTGGTCGAGTTCGCTGCCGTCATCGACGAACCAGGCGACGTCCGCGATCGCGTAGTGGAGCAGCAGATCGTTCCCCGCAGCCTCGATTGCGAGAGCCTGATCGAGATCGGTGGATGACGCGGGATCGAGTGTGACGAACGGCACCGCCCTGCGATCGACATGTTCCGTCAGCGGTTTTTGCGCAGCATCGCTCGCGGCGGAGACTACGGCGGGCGGAAAATCCGTCGGAACCTGATATTCGGTGCGGAGCGTCGCGAGACCGTCGGCCAGCGCGTGATCGGGATCGATAAGGGTCTTCACGCCCGAACCATGCCTTCAGCCGGCCGCGGATGCCAGCCCCTTGGCAGCGCGCACGGATGTCGTACAAGCCACGCATAATTACAGCGTTGTCAGTGGAGGATGCCTTGTCCGATTTCATCGAGCCGCCCGCACGATTCCGGCCGCTGGGGGACAGTGGTATCGAGGTCAGCTCGATCGCATGGGGAATGTGGCGCTTCTACGGGGACGACGTCGCGGGCGCGCGGCGCCTCGTCGACGCTGCGCTGGCGGCCGGGATCACTTTGCTTGACACCGCCGACATCTATGGGGAGCATCACGGTTTCGGCGCGTCGGAGACGTTGCTCGGGCGTGTGTTGCGGGAGGCGCCCGAGCTTCGCGACCGGATGGTGCTCGCGACCAAGGGCGGCATCCGTCCGGGCGTGCCTTACGATTCCCGCGCGGCATGGCTGGGGCAGGCGCTCGACGATTCACTCCGTCGGTTGGGCGTGGACCACGTCGATCTCTATCAGATCCATCGCCCCGATCTGCTGACCCATCCCGAGGAGGCGGCACGTGCGCTCGACGATGCGCGGCAGGCGGGCAAGATCCGGGCGATCGGCGTCTCGAACCATAGCGCGGCGCAGGTGCAGGCGCTGGCGCGGTTTCTGCCGGTGCCGATCGTCAGTCAGCAACCCGAACTGTCACCGCTCTACGTCGCTCCGATGTTCGATGGCGTGCTCGATCAGGCGATGGAGCGCAACATGGCCGTGCTCGCATGGTCGCCGATCGGTGGTGGGCGACTGATGAAGCCGGAGAGCGATCGCGATCGCGCGGTCGCAGCGCTGCTCGATGCTGCGGCCGAGACGGCGGGCGTGGATCGCGCCGCCGCGGCGTATGCCTGGCTGATGGCGCACCCGGCCCGCCCGATCCCTATCCTCGGCACGCAGGATGCAGCGCGCATCGCGCGCGCCAACGAGGCGTATCGGGTGCGCTGGAACCGGGCGGACTGGTATCGCGTGCTGGAGGCCTCGCTCGGCACGAAGATGCCCTGACCCACGAATGCCGGCGAACGACCGGCGAACCAGGAGAGAGATGGGATGGCTTCCGGAATGAACCGACGCCGCTTCATCGGGCATATCGGCGGCGCGGCGGCGGTGGCGGGCGTGTCACCGCTGCTCGCGGAACGGGTAGGCACGGCAGGTGACCCCGATTTCGGACCCAACGTCCTGCTGATCGATCCATCGATGCCGCGCGAGGCTGTGCAGCAGCGCATCGACGCGATCTTCGGGGATCAGGAGGCGGCCCAGTTCGGTGACGGGCGCCACGCGATCCTGTTCAAGCCCGGCCGCTATGCGTTCGACGTCAATGTCGGCTTCTACACCCAGGTGGCCGGCTTGGGCAGGCGACCCGGAGATGTGCGGATCACGGGCCATGTCCATGCCGAGGCGGACTGGAACCACGGCATGGCGCTGGTCAACTTCTGGCGCGGCGTTGAAAATCTGGCGGTCAGTTCCCCGGATGGGATGGATCGCTGGGCGGTGTCGCAGGCCGCGCCCTATCGCCGGGTCGATCTCGATGGCGATCTGGTCCTCGACGACGGCGGCTGGTCGAGCGGCGGCTTCCTTGCCGACAGCCACATTCGCGGTACGATCCGATCAGGCACGCAGCAGCAGTGGCTCACGCGCGGCAGCTCGATCGGCGGCTGGCAAGGCTCCAACTGGAACATGATGTTCGTCGGCGTGGATGGCGCGCCCGCGACCAGCTTTCCCGATCCGCCCTATACCACCGTTCCCACCACGCCTAGGATCAGGGAGAAGCCGTTCCTGTTCGTCGATGACGCCGGGCAGTGGTCGGTCTTCCGGCCGGCCCAGCGTCGCGATGCACGCGGCACGAGCTGGGCCGGCGGCGACGCCGCGGGCGAACCCATCCCGCTGTCGCACTTCCTGATTGCGCATCCCGGTACGAGTGCCGCGGCGATCAACGGGGCGATCGCGCGGGGGCGACACATCCTCTTCACGCCGGGCATCCACCGCTTTGCCGAGCCGATCCGGGTCGATCGGCCGGGGACGATCATTCTCGGGCTGGGGCTTGCGACCCTGGTGGCCGATACCGGCACCGTACTGATGCGGATCGGCGATGTGCCCGGCGTAACGGTGGCGGGGCTGCTGTTCGATGCGGGCGCTGAGCTTTCGCCGGTTCTGCTGCAGGTCGGGCGTCGCGGTGGCGCGCGCGACGACGGTCGCGATCCCGTGCTGCTCGCGGATCTGTTCTTCCGGATCGGCGGCGCGACCGTCAGCAAGGTGGACACCGCGCTGGAAATCAATCGCGATCACACCATCGCCGATCATCTGTGGATCTGGCGGGCCGATCACGGCGATCGGCAGCACGGAAAGGTCCATGTCGGCTGGGACGAGAGCACGGCCGAGCAGGGGCTGGTGGTCAACGGCGACGATGTGACCATCTACGGCCTGTTCGTCGAGCACTTTCGCCGGCATCAGGTGCTGTGGACGGGGGATCGCGGCGCGACCTACTTCTTCCAGTGCGAACTGCCTTACGATCCCCCGAGCCAATCCGCGTGGCGGGCCGACGATCCGGACGGCTGGGCCGCCTACAAGGTCGCGGATACGGTGCGGCGGCACGATGCGGTCGGTCTCGGCATCTATGCGAATTTCACCGCCGACCCGAGCATCGTGCTGCGCAGTGCGATCGAGGCGCCGCAGCGGCCGGACGTGACCTTCGCCAGCGTGACGACCATCTCGCTCGGTGGAGGCAAGGGGACGATCGCACATCTCGTGAACGATACCGGTGCTGCGGCACGACCGGGTGCGGATCGCCAGACGCTGCGGCACTATCCGGTCGAGGAGGGACAAAAGCGATGATCGCCTCGATGCTGCTGATGCTGCAGGCCGCGACACTGGGCGCGACCAACTATCGCGTCGATGCTCCGATGGCGGTGCCGATCGGCAGGGCCGCATGGTCCGATGAGTTCGACAGGCGCGGCATCGACGATGCGAAATGGCGCTTCGATGTGGATCGCAACCCGACCGGCTGGCCCAATCACGAAAAGCAATATTATGCCGGACATCGTGCCGCCAACGCGCGGATCGAGCGGGGTGCGCTCGTCATCGAGGCGCGGCGCGAGAATCTCTCGCGGGCCGGCGTCAAGGATTGGGGCGGGCAGGCCTACAGTTCGGCCAAGCTCGTATCGCGGGAGGCGATGGGCTTCGGCTTCTACGAGATCCGCGCAAAGCTGCCATGCGGACGCGGGATCTGGCCGGCGATCTGGCTGCTCCCGTCGACCGGCACCTGGCCTGATGAGGGTGAGATCGATGTGATGGAGATGGTCGGCTGGCAGCCGAATGTCGTCCATGCCACGGTGCACAGCGGCGCGTTCAACCACCTGAAGGGAACGCAGCGCGGCGCCGAGATCGGCGTCGCCACCGCGTGCTCGGCTTATCATCGCTACCAACTGGAATGGTTGCCGCACCGCATCCGGATCGGCACGGACGATCGCGCCTATATGGAAGTCCGCGACGATCGGCCCGGCGGTGCGGCGGCTTGGCCCTTCACCCGCCCGTATCAGATGATCCTCAACGTCGCGGTCGGTGGGGATTGGGGCGGCAAGGAGGGGATCGACGATGCAATTTTCCCCCAGCGAATGACTGTCGATTATGTTCGCTATTGGCCGGACGTGCCCACGCGCGAACGCTGATCGAAAGCGTCGCGCCAAAACTGTGGCGCTGATGACACAAATTGACAAGCGCTGTCATAATTCGACATAAATCGCATCGTTCATCTGGGGGAAAGGCTTGACTTGAGTCGGCCGAATCCGGAAGTGAACGTTCACAACGATGCGCGACACAAAGTCGGGCAGGGTCTAGGAGGGGGATTATGCGCAGCCTGAGGGCTCGTTCGCTTTCGCATCTCGTCATCGGCGTATCGACTGCGGCTCTGGTGGGCATTCCGCAGATCGCCATGGCGCAGGACACGTCCGCACCGGCTGGTCTTCCGCCGCAGCAGCCCGCCAATCTGGCGGTGAGCGCGGCAAACCCGGCCGATCCGGCAGCGGCCAACGAGATCATCGTCACCGGTATCCGCGCGTCGCTGCAGAAATCGGCGGACCTGAAGCGCAACGCCCAGGGCGTGGTCGATGCGATCTCTGCCGAGGACATCGGCAAGTTCCCCGATACGAACCTCGCGGAATCGCTCCAGCGCATCACCGGCGTGTCGATTTCGCGCAGCAATGGTGAGGGCCAGTTCGTGACCGTCCGCGGTTTCGGCCCGGAATACAATCTCGTCACGCTCAACGGCCGCCAGATGCCGACCGCGTTCATCGGCGATGGCCTCAGTGCGCCCGCGTCGCGCTCCTTCGACTTCGGCAACCTAGCGTCGGAAGGCGTGGCCGCGCTTGAGGTCTACAAGTCCGGCCGCGCGACGGTGGAATCGGGCGGTATCGGCGCCACGATCAACATCCGCTCGCCGCGTCCGTTCGACAAGCCGGGCCTGCACGGCAGCGTTTCGGCGAAGGGCGTCCTCGACACCTCGCGCAACGGCAAGGATCCGGTAACGCCGGAAGTGTCGGGCATCTTCAGCGATACCTTCGCGGACGACAGGATAGGCATTCTCGTCAACGGTATCTATCAGCTTCGCAAGGGTAGCCAGAACTCGGCCAATTTCGGCTGGCGCGACGGTTATCTGGGCAACGAGAACAACTGGGGCTCGCTCGCCCAGCCGGGTGATCCGCGCTACGGCAACATCACGAACCATCCCGGGCCGACCGACGTCTATCAGGTGCCGCAGAATGGCGGCTACGATCTGGTCGATTTCAAGCGCGAGCGCATCAACGGGCAGGCTGTCCTCCAGGCGCGGCCGACCGACAACCTGACGGCGACGCTCGACTACACCTTCTCGCAGCAGACGGTGACCACCCTCGATCAGAGCGTCGGCATCTGGTTCAACCACAACAATACGACGAGCGCATGGACGGACGGTCCCGTCTCCGGCCCCGATTTCTATTCGGAGCATTTCAACGCCAACGAAGTGAAGGATCTTGCTTATTCGGGTTCGCTCACCTCGGTTCGCAACATCAACCGGTCGCTGGGTGGCAATCTGGCCTGGAAGACGCCGATCGATGGCCTGACGATCACGCTCGACGGCCATCATTCGACGGCGCAGTCGAAGCCACACAACGGTTTGGGCAACAGCAACTCGGTCGGCACCGCGATCTTCGGTATCGAGGACCAGACGATCGATTTCACTCATTATCTGCCGACCATCTCCTATTCGATGTATCCGGGTATCGATCCGCTCGATGCGTCGCTGATCACGCCGACGGGCAATGCATTCCGCAACTCCCTGTTCAAGGATCGCATCAATCAGGGGCAGTTCATCGGTCACTACGAGAACCGCACCGGCGCGCTCGACTTCATCGAGAGCCTCGATTTCGGTTTCTCCTACATCGATAACAAGGTTCGTACGGCCTACAGCGTCAACCAGCACGATACCTGGGGTGGCGCCGGCCCGGCGTCCGATATTCCGGACGACCTTTTCCACCTGACCAACCTGCCGAAGGGCTTTTCGGGTCTGCCGGGTGCGAACGACCCGAACATGATCCAGCAATTCTACACGTTCGACGTGAAGAAGATGGTGGCGCTGATCGACAGCCTGTACGGCACCTGCGGTGGCGACGGGCAGTGCCTGCTGCCTTATACGGCCGATCGCCGCCTCGACGAGAAGACCTACGCGCCATACCTGCAGATCAACAGCAAGTTCAATCTGTTCGGGCGCCCCGCGCATGTCTTCGCCGGCCTGCGTTATGAAAAGACGACGATCGACTCATCGGCGCTCGTGCCGGTGCCGAACGGCACCCGGTGGGTGTCGGCCAACGAATTCGACGTCATCTATTCGGGTGACAGCGCCTTCACCACGCTGAAGGGCAAGTATCACAACTGGCTGCCGGCGGTCGATTTCGACTTCCAGCCGATCCGGAATGTGAAACTGCGTGCTTCGTACAGCCACACGATCGCACGTGCCGATTATAACAGCCTGCAGGGCGGCCAGACGGTGGATCAGCTGTTCCGCATCGCCAACGGCACGGGCTCGCAGGGCAATCCGGGCCTGCTGCCGTACAAGTCGAAGAATATCGATTTGTCGGCGGAGTGGTATTACACACCGACGAGCTACCTTTCGATCGCCTATTTCCACAAGAAGGTGAGCAACTTCATCGGCCAGACCCGCGTCGATACCCCGGCGTTCGGTTTGACCAACCCGGCCGACGGCCCGCGCTACCAGGCCGCCATCGCCGCGCTCGGCGCCAACGCCAACACCACGGATATACGGAACTACATCTTCACCCACTATCCGGACTCGGTGAACATCACCGGGCGCGATGCGGCGGGCAATTATCTGGGTGACATTTTCGGTCTGCCCGAAGACAACGCGCTCGATTTCCAGATCTCGCAACCGTACAACAGCGACCAGAAGGCGACGATCCACGGATGGGAATTCGGCCTCCAGCACAATTTCTGGGATACCGGCTTCGGTGTCATCCTGAACTATACGCTGGTGGATGGGTCGGCGAAGTATAACAATGCGCTTCCCGCCAGTGTCAGCCAGTTCGCGCTGCTCGGCCTGTCGGATACCGCCAACGTCGTCGGCTTCTACGACAAGAATGGTATCCAGGCGCGCATCGCTTGGGATTGGCGTGCCAAGTTCCTTGCCGGCGGCGGGCCGAACCCGACCTACGTCGAATCCTATAATCAGCTCGATGCCAGCGCGAGCTGGGAGTTCCGCAAGAACTTCAGCGTGTTCTTCGAGGGTATCAACCTGACCAACTCGTCGCAGCGCCAGCATCAGCGTTCGAGCCGGAACGTGACCTATGTGTCGCCGGGATCGGCGCGTTACTCGGCCGGCGTCCGTATCAACTTCTGAGCGTAAGGCCCGATCCGGTAACAGAAAGGCCACACCCGGCAAGGTGTGGCCTTTTGCCTGTTCGGGGCGCACAAGACGGCACGGACAGGATGGCTCGGACAGACGAACGGACAGGACGGTGAACAGGCCCATTTCCGAGATCGTGATCGTCGGCGGTGGTACGGCCGGGTGGCTGGCTGCCTGCCTGATCGCCGCGCGCGCCGATGCCGATGCCGCGCATCCGATCCACGTCACCCTGGTGGAATCGCCCGACGTGCCCACCATCGGCGTCGGCGAGGGGACGTGGCCGACGATGCGCCGGACGCTGGAGCGGATCGGCATATCCGAGGCGGAATTCCTCCTCGCTTGCGACGGTTCGTTCAAGCAGGGCTCGCGCTTCGACGGCTGGGTGGCCGGCGGGGACGAGAGCTATGATCACCCATTCGTACCGCCGATCGAAGGCGAACCGGCCGCGATCGTGGAAGGTTGGCGTCTGTCGGGCGATCGATCCTTCGCGGCGACGGTCGCCACGCAGTCAAATGTCTGCGCGGCGGATCTGGCGCCGCGCCAGCGGGCGATGCCGGATTATGCCGGCGCTTTGAACTACGCTTATCATCTCGACGCCGGGAAGCTCGCGGCGCTGCTCACCCGACATGCCACCGAGAAGCTCGGCGTGCGGCTGGTGCGCGACCATGTCGTCGGCGTCGATCGCGTGGAAGACGGAGACATAGCCGCCGTCCGTACCCGCGGATCGGGGGAGATCACCGGCGATCTGTTCCTCGATTGCAGCGGTCACACCGCGCTGCTCATCGCTGGCGAATATGGCGTGCCCTTTCTTGATCGCAGCGATGTGCTGTTCAACGACCGCGCGCTGGCGGTGCAGGTGCCTGTCGCAGATGACTCGCCGATAGCTTCGCAGACGATCGCGACCGCTCACCGGGCGGGCTGGCTTTGGGATATCGGTTTGCCGACCCGCCGCGGCATCGGTTGCGTCTATTCCTCGGCATATGCCAGCGACGATGACGCGGCGGGAATCCTCGCCGATTATCTCGTCGGGGCGATGCCGGGTGTTTCGATCGATGATCTGAACCCGCGTCGCCTGGCGTTCCGGTCCGGCCATCGGGAGCGCTTCTGGGAGCGCAATTGCCTCGCCATCGGCCTGTCCGCCGGCTTCCTCGAACCGCTGGAAGCCTCGGCGATCGTATTGATCGAGCTGTCGCTCAACGCGCTGCTCGACAACTTCCCGGCGTCGCGCGACGTGATGGATATCCATGCCGATCGCTTCAATGCGCTGTTCCGCTATCGCTGGGATCGGATCGTTGAGTTCCTGAAACTTCACTATCTGCTCAGCCGCCGCGAGGAGCCTTACTGGCGCGCGCATCGCGATCCGGCTTCGGTTCCGCAGCGTCTCGTCGATCTACTGCGGCTGTGGAAGCACCAGCCGCCTTCGAACCGGGACTTCCCCGCGATCGAGGAGGTGTTTCCGGCGGCCAGCCACCAATATGTGCTGTACGGCATGGGTTTCGCGCCGCCCGAGCCGGGGGCGATCCGCATCGGCACGCTGCAGCATACCACCGCGATGCTGCGCCAGGTCGAGCAGCGCGGGCGATCGCTCGTCGCCAGCCTTCCCACCAACCGCGCCTATCTGGCCGCACTGCGTCGTGACGCGGGCGTGGTCGATCTCAAGGAACATGCCTCCTGATGTCCAGCCACGCGATCCTCACCGCCGACACCCATCGCGACCTTCGCATCCGTACCGATCGCGCGGCGGAACTTGGCGACGACATGATGATGGCGCTCGCGGTGCCGTCCGAATTCCGCAAGCTGCAGCTCGATTACCCTATCCTGTTCCGCCTCGACCTGGATCGCGACAAATTCACGGCGGTCGCCTTGTTCGGCTTCGAGGCGGGTGAGAATCTGTTCGTCTCGAACGGGCATTGGGATGCCGGCTATCGGCCGCTCTCGGTCGACATCCAGCCCTTCCTGATCGGCGGGCGCCGCGATGGCTTCGAAGCCAAGCAGGTTCATATCGACATGGCGAGCCCGCGCATCGATCGCGACGGGGAGGGCGTGCGGGTCTTCGATCAGGACGGGCGCGCGACGCCGTATCTGGAGCGCGTCTCGGCCCAGCTCTGCGAACTGGACGCGGGCTACCAGGACTATGCCGGTTTCTTCGAGGCGCTGCGTCGCCACGAACTGCTCGAGCCGCTGACGCTGGACATCACGCTCGACGACGGATCGGCCAACCGCCTCGTCGGCTTCCACACGATCGACGAGGACCGGCTGCGTTCGCTCGATGCCGATGCGCTGGGTGAGCTTCACCTGAGCGGCTACCTGCTCCCCATTTTCATGGCGGTCGCCTCGATCGGCAATTTCGCGAAGCTGATCGCGCGCAAGAACTGGCGCCTCCGCCATGGCTGAGGCCGATCCCGGCCTGCTGCGCGCGCTCCCTGCGGTGCCCGAGATCGCGGTCGCCGACGCGGCCGATCTCGATCGCACGTTGCGCGCGGCGGAGCGGCCCTTCGTGGTGCGCGGGCTGGTCGCAGACTGGCCGCTGGTCGCTGCGGCCAAGCGATCTGGCAAGGCAGCGCGCGATTATCTGTTGCAGCATCACAAGCCTGTGCCGTTCACCGTCTCGGTCGGCACCGAGGGCAATGACGGCCGCATGTTTTACGACGCGGCGATGGGCATGAACTTCCAGACTTTCCGCGGTAAGCTCCCCGAAATCTTCGCACATGTCGACCGTGCCGAGACGATGGCGGAAGCACCGCCCATCTACCTCGCTTCGATCAATGTGCGCGATTTCTTCACCGGGCTGCACGAGGCGAACCATGTCGACCTCGGCGATCGCTCGGCGCTGGCGAGCATCTGGATCGGCACGCGGACGCGGATCGCTGCGCACAACGACTTTCCGCACAATCTCGCCTGCGTGGCGGCGGGGCGGCGCCGTTTCACGCTCTTCCCACGCGAACAGTTCCGCAACCTCTATCTCGGTCCGATCGACAACACGCCGGCCGGGCGCGCCATCAGCATGGTCGATTTCCACGATCCCGATTTCGTAGCGCACCCCCGCTTCCGCGAGGCGCTCGACCACGCGTTGGTCGCAGAGCTGGAGCCGGGCGATGCGCTCTACATTCCCTCGATGTGGTGGCACCATGTCGAGGGGTTGGAGCAGTTCAACATCCTGCTCAATTACTGGTGGCGCGAGACGCCGCGCTGGATGGGCCAGCCGCAGGACGCGCTCAACCACGCGATCATGGCGATCCGCGATCTGCCCGACGACGAGAAGCAACACTGGCGCGAACTGTTCGATCACTACGTGTTCGGCAACGGCGACGATGTTGTCGCCCACATTCCCGAAGGCGGTCGCTCGGTGCTCGATCCCTTGACCGCCGAAAGCGCGGGCCGCCTGCGCGCCTTCCTCTTGAGACAGCTGAGCCGATGAACGGAGATTCCATGCGCCCACGCAAGATCGTGATTGCGGGCGGCGGCACCGCCGGCTGGATGGCCGCCGCTGCCATCGCCCGGACGATGGGGGCGACGGTGGACCTGACACTGGTGGAGTCCGAGCAGATCGGCACGATCGGCGTGGGCGAGTCCACCATCCCGCCGCTGGTCAACTACAACCGCCTGCTCGGCATTGCCGAGGCGGATTTCATGCGGGCTACGCAGGCGACCTTCAAACTCGGTATTCTGTTCGATGGGTGGAAGGACGGTGGCGACCGCTACTTCCACAGTTTCGGATCGACAGGGAAGGATCACTGGTCCGCCGGTTTCCAGCATTTCTGGCTGCACGGGCTGTCGAAGGGCCACACCCAATCCTACGACGATTATTGCCTGGAACTGGTCGCCGCGCTGCAGGGCAAGTTCGCACACCTGCCCGATGATCGCATGAACTACGCCTACCAGCTCGATTCCTCTCTCTACGCGCGTTTTCTGCGGCAGATGGCGGAGAAGGACGGCGCGAAGCGCGTCGAGGGCAAGATCGCGCAGGTCGATCTCGATGGCGAGACCGGCGACATCGCCGCTCTGGTGCTGGAGTCCGGCACCCGGATCGAGGGCGACCTGTTCCTCGATTGCACCGGCTTCCGCGCGCTGCTGATCGAGCAGACGCTCCACGCGGGCTTCGACGACTGGACCCACTGGCTGCCCTGCGATTCCGCGATCGCGGTGCAGACCGAGAATGTCCGCCCGCCCGTGCCCTACACGCGTGCCATGGCGCACGACGCGGGCTGGCAATGGCGCATCCCGCTGCAGCACCGCACCGGCAACGGCATCGTCTTCTGCAGCCGCTATCTGAGCCGTGAAAAGGCGCTGGAGCGGCTGTTCGGCAATGTCGAGGGGCAGGTGCTCACCGAGCCCAACCACCTGCGCTTCGTCACCGGATCGCGGCGCCGGCAATGGTATCGCAACTGCATCGCCATCGGGCTTTCGGGCGGCTTCATGGAGCCGCTGGAATCGACCAGCATCCACCTGATCCAGCGGGCCATCCTGCGGCTGATCCGGATGATGCCGGCGGGTGAGATCAGCGCGCGCGACGTCGCCGAGTTCAACGATCAGCAGGATCAGGACATGATCCAGATCCGCGACTTCCTGATCCTCCACTACAAGGCGACCGAGCGGCGCGACAGCCCGTTCTGGCGCCAGTGCGCAACGATGGCGATCCCCGACACGCTCGCCCAGAAGATCGAGCTGTTCCGCGAGACCGGCCGCGTATTCCGCAGGAACGAGGAACTGTTCGCCGAGAATAGCTGGGTGCAGGTAATGATGGGGCAGGGGATCACGCCCCGCACCTGGCATCCGATCGCCGGCAAGCTGCGCGACGACGAACTGGCGGGCCTGCTCGGCACCCTGCGCGAGCAGGTGTCGCGCACCGTGGCGGGACTGCCCGAACATGCCGCCTATATCGCGCGTTACTGCGGCGCCGATCCCGCCAGGGCCGCCTGATCCGGATGGCCCGCACGCGCCAGGCGATCACCATCCGGCATGTCGCGGCCGATGCGGGGGTCTCGCATCAGACGGTGAGCCGCGTCATCAATCGCGATCCCAACGTCCGCCCCGAGACGATGGAGCGGGTGCAGGCCTCGATCGAGAAACTGGGCTATGTCCCCTCGATCGCCGCGCGGCTGATGGGGGGATCGAAGTCGCACCTGATCCTCGCGCTCAACGACCGCGACCGCACCATCGCCGACTGGCGGGAC
The DNA here is from genome assembly GCF_029906645.1 of Sphingomonas oryzagri. NCBI lineage: Bacteria > Pseudomonadati > Pseudomonadota > Alphaproteobacteria > Sphingomonadales > Sphingomonadaceae > Sphingomonas > Sphingomonas oryzagri. The sequence continues at coordinate 1,346,801 of NZ_JARYGZ010000001.1, read as the reverse complement.
CAAGAGGGCACGGACTGGGTGGACCAGATGCTGCTCGGCGGGATGCTCACCTGCGCCGAGCATGGCTATCGCTTCCTGATCGAGCTGATCGACACGCACAGCGACCATATCGAGCGCGAGCTTTCCGCGACGATCGCGGCGGTGCAGCCGGACGGCGTGGTGTTGACCCCGCCGCACTCGCACAATCCGGTGATCCTCGATCTGCTGCGCGACTGGGGGATCAGTTTCGCGCGGATCGGCTCGCGCATGGACGGGCCGGGCTTCACGCTCACGATGGGAGATGAGGGCGCCGCACGTCTGGCGACCCGCCACCTGCTCGATCTTGGGCACCGCCGCATCGGTTTGATTGCGGGGCCGGACAGCTATGAGGTCAGCGGCTGGCGTGTCGAGGGGTGGCGGGCGGCCATGGCCGAAGGCGGTGCGAAGACGGACGGGCTGCTCGCGACCGGGGATTTTTCCTTCGCTTCGGGCAAGGTCGCGGCGGCGGAATTGCTCGACAGCGCCTCGCCGCCGACCGCGATCATCGCCAGCAACGATCAGATGGCGCTGGCGACGCTGGAACTGTGCCGGGAGCGCGGCGTCAGGGTGCCCGAGCAACTCTCGCTGGTCAGCTTCGACGATACGCCGATCGTGCGTTTCGCCCATCCGCCGCTGACCGCGATCTGCCAGCCGATCGCGGCGGTGTTCTCGCGCGCGGTCGAACTCATCATTGCCGAGCGGCGGGGCAAAGCGCACCCCGGTGCGACCACGACGATCGAGGCTGCGCTGATCCCCCGCGCATCGACCTCCGCGCCCCGATCGGCGTGATGGTCATTCGAGATCGCGCAGATCCCGTCCCCGCGTCTCCCGGCCGAACAGTGCGACGAGGATGATCGAGAGGGCGGTCGGCACCATCACCGCCGCCGCGACCGTCCTCATCGGTGGAACGGCGGCGGAGATGCTGAGCGCCTGCGCGATCAGGCCCCCCGCCTTGGTGCAGGCCGCCACCCATCCCGTCGCCCGGCCGCGTACGCCGAGCGGCACGCTCTCGGCCGCATAGGGCAGCAGGATCGCGATGATGCCGTTGGTACCGACGATCAGCAACGCGACGGGCAGCACCGGATTGCCCACGCCCGAGGCTTCGAGGCGGAGTATCAGGGCCAACCCCGCCAGCGTCACGCAGGTCATGGTGACGAGCGCCCATTTGCTGCTCCACCGGCTGTAGAGCAATGCGGCGACCGCCACGGTGGGGCAGGCGATCAGCGCGGATTCCGCCAGCAGCCGGCTCGAAACGCCGATCGAATAGCCCTTGCTGACCAGATCGGCGGGCAACCACAGCAGCAGCCCGAAGTTGATCAGTCCCCAGGCGAGCGCGCAGATGCTGAGCGCCGTGATCTTGGCGATCAGCCTGACCCCGGTCAGCGCGGCATAGCCCTGCCGCGCGACGGCGGCCCGTTCGCGCGTTACCGTCTCCGCATGTGATCCGAACAGCTTCATCACCTGCTCGGCCTCCTGCGCGCGGCCACGCGCCAAAAGGAACTTGGCGGATTCGGGGATCAGCGCGCCGAGGAAGACGAGGATCAGCCCGGTCGGCAAATTGATCAGCCACAGCACACGCCAGCCGAACACCGGCTGAAGCAGGGCGGACGTGCCGCTCGCCACGAAATAGCCCCCCACCGCACCGAGGCCGCCGACCGTCACCAGCGCCCAGCCGCGATGCCGGTTCGGCATCATCTCGGCGAGCAGCGCGTAGGTGACCGGCAGCATTCCGCCGGCCGCCAGCCCCATCATGAAGCACATGCCGGCGTTCCAGGCGAGGCTGGGCATCGCACCGCAGATCGAGGTGCCGACGAACATCACCGCCGATAGCAGGATCGAGGCCTTGCGGCCGTAGATGTCGGCGATCACGCCCCACAGGAAGGAGCCGGTGACGGTGCCGAGCAGGGCGACGAACGGCACCAGGCTGACGGTCGCCTTGGGCACTTGATACTCGCCGACCATGCCCGTGATGGTGAAGCCGAGCGAGGCGGGTTTCATCGTGTCGATGATCAGTGCGACGGTGAGGACTATCATCAGCCGCCAGTGTGCCCAGCCGAGCGGCGCGTCCTCCGGCGCGGCGATCGCGATCCGGGCGGCGGCGGCCCGTTGCGCGGCGACGTTGCGGGGGAGAAGGCCGTAGCCCGCGACCGCGACGCCGATCACGATCAGCGCCATGCCCGCCATCATGCCCATCCCCATCGGCATCCCGGCCAGCCGGTAGTGCATGGCACGCGCCATCAGGAACATCGGCGCGTGGGCGAGCACGCCCACCGTCACTGCGACGCATCCCAATATGAATGCCCACAAGGCCTGCCGATCCGACAGCACGTTCGCCTGTTTCGATGCCACGTCGTTCATCCCCACCCGATGATCATGACCGCCGGCTCAAGCCCGCTTGATTGCAGAGGACGCTACGATGCTTGACCTTGTGCGGTCCAGTCGTGCGAGCGCGCAGACGGGAAGAAAAGCCTTTTGACGAGCGGCGACGGGGGCGTCTAGCTAGGGCGAATGTCTGGAGTCTTTTTTCTGTGAAACGTGGCCTTTTCCGACGCGTTCTGATCGCGCTTCCCGCGCCCGCCCTCGTGGCGGCGCAGGCCCCGCAGGCGACGCCTATGGTCCAGCCCGCGCCGTCGGTTCCGGTCGCGCCACAGCCGCCGGTGATCGTGCCGCCGCGCGTGTTGCCCCAGCTTTCCGACGAACAGCGTTCGCAGCTGCGTGCCTTCCTCGATACCGCCGCCGCCAACGGTATCGCGCCGTCGGAGACGAGCAGCGCGGCACCGGATCGTCAGGACGACAATGCACTGATCACCGCCGCGCTCGATTACGCCAAGGCGCTGCACAGCGGCCGACTGGCGCTCGGCGATTTCCAGAACAATTGGGGCCTCCGCCCGGCCGCCTATGACCCCTGGCCGGCCTTCACGGACGCGGTCGCGCAGGACAGGCTGGAGGCGTGGTTCGCCTCGCTGCCGCCGCCCTATGCCGGCTACGATACGCTCAAGAAGGCGCTCGCCACCTATCGCGCGATCGACAAGGCCGGCGGATGGCCACTGGTGCCGGAAGGGCCGTCGCTCGGCCTCGGTGCGACCGGGGATCGCGTCACGGCACTGCGGGAGCGGCTGGCGATCGAGGATAGCACCGTGTCCAAGACCGGCGACAAGCTGGACGACGCTCTTGCAGCCGCAGTCCAGCGTGCGCAGAAGCGCTATGGGCTGGAGCCGAACGGGATCGTCGGCAAGGACACGCTCGCCGCGCTCAATGTGCCCGCGCACGATCGCGTCCGCCAGATCGAGGCGAATATGGAGCGCTGGCGCTGGCTGCCGGCGGAGCTGCCCCAGCATCGCGTACAGGTGAACATCGCCGCCGCCGTGCTCACAGTGTTCGACGCGGACAAGCCGGTCACCTCGATGCGGGCGGTGACGGGGCGGCCGGGCGACGAGACGCCGATGCTGTCCTCCGAAATCCACAGCATCGTGTTCAATCCGCCCTGGAACGTGCCCAACTCGATCGCGACCAAGGAGCTGTGGCCCAAGGAACGCGCGCACAAGGGCTATCTCGCCGCACACGGCTTCAAGGTGATCGGCACCGGCCCGACCGCGCGGCTCCAGCAAAGCCCCAAGAAGAGCGCGCTGGGCAAGGTGAAATTCGATTTCGACAATCCGTACGGCGTCTACCTGCACGACACGCCGACGCAGGGCACGTTCGATCGTTACAGCCGGCTCGCAAGCCATGGCTGCGTGCGGCTCGCGCATCCGGTCGATCTCGCCAAGCTCGCGCTCCAGGGCAGCGAGCAGTGGACGCCGGACGCGATCGACGCCGCGCTCAAGAAGGGCGACACGGTGCGCGCGCGGCTGGACGACCCGATCGCCGTGTTCCTGTTCTACTGGACGGCCTATGCCAGCGCGGACGGGCGGGTGAGCTTCCTTGGCGATCCCTATGGATGGGATGCGGTCCTTGCCGATCGCATCGAGGCAGGCGCCAACCGCGCCAAGCAGATGGTGGCGACGCGATGAAGGACGGTATGCGCATGAAGTCTTCGGTCGTCGCGATTGCCATCGGCGCCGGGTTGCTGCTCGCTGGCTGTAACCGCCATCAGGAGCCTGTCGCCCAAGAGCAGGTGAAGGAAGCGCCCCAGCCGGTCGCGCCCAAGCCCGAACCGAAGCCGGCGCCCGTGGTGGCACCCAAGCCGGTCGTGCAAAAGGCCAAGCCATTGCCGCCCACGCCGGCCGAGCAGCAGGTGCTCGACGATGCCGACGCGACCGGCATGACCGCGCGGACCGATCGATCGGGCGGCAGTGACGAGGACACCGCACCGGCGGACACCAACCGCCAGCAATAAGCCCGGTATTTTCGCGAACGTTGCGACCGTTTCGGGTCGCTGGACGTTTGCCTATGATGTCCCGACAGCGTATCCTGCGCCCTCTTCAGGCGAACGGTGGTCCCATGCCTAAAACCGGCGAGCTCGATTTCTCCCGACGTGGCGTCCTGGCGGGTAGTGCTGCGACGATGGCCATCCCATCCGTCGCCGTCGCGGCTCCCGGTCCGGGGCGACCTCCTGCCGCGGCTCAGACGATGGCGACGAAGCTGGTCGTCAACGGGCAGCCGCACGATCTCGAACTCGATCCGCGTACGACCCTGCTCGACGCGCTGCGCGAGCATCTTCATCTGACCGGCACCAAGAAGGGGTGCGACCACGGCCAGTGCGGGGCCTGCACGGTCATCGTTGATGGGCGACGCATCAACAGCTGCCTGACGCTCGCGGTGATGCACGAAGGCGATGCGGTCACCACGATCGAGGGGCTTGGGACACCGGACAGGCTCCATCCCATGCAGGCTGCTTTCATCAAGCATGACGGCTATCAGTGCGGTTATTGCACGCCGGGCCAGATATGCTCGGCGGTCGCCGTGCTCGACGAGATCAAGGCCGGTATTCCAAGCCATGTGAGCGAGGACATCACGGGCTCGATGCACGCGACCAACATGGAGATGCGCGAGCGGATGAGCGGTAACATCTGCCGCTGTGGCGCCTATTCCAACATCGCGGAGGCCATGGCCGAAGTGGCGGGAGGCGAGGCATGAAGCCCTTCACCTACGAGCGCGCGACGTCCGCGAAGGACGCCGCGGCCAAGGCTGCGCGCACGCCGGGGGCGAAATTCATCGCCGGCGGCACCAATCTGCTCGATCTCATGAAGGTACAGGTCGAGACGCCGGGGCACCTGATCGACGTCAACGGGCTGGGGTTCGACAGGATCGAGCCGACGCCGGAGGGCGGCCTGCGGGTGGGGGCGCTGGTTCGCAACACCGATCTTGCCGCCGATATGCGGGTGCGGCGGGATTATGGCCTGCTCACCCGCGCGTTGGTCGCGGGCGCCTCGGGTCAGTTGCGCAACAAGGCGACCACGGCCGGCAACCTCCTCCAGCGGACGCGTTGCCCCTATTTCTACGACACCAACCAGCCCTGCAATAAACGCCAGCCGGGCAGCGGTTGCGCGGCGATCGGCGGCTACAGCCGGCCGTTGGGGGTGATCGGCACCAGCGAGGCGTGCATCGCCACCCATCCGAGCGATATGGCGATCGCGATGCGCGTGCTGGACGCGACGATCGAGACAATGAAGCCGGACGGATCGGCCCGCTCGATACCGATCGCCGATCTTCATCGCCTTCCGGGCAGCACCCCGCATGTCGAGACAACGCTTGAAAAGGGCGAGCTGATCACTGCCGTGACGTTGCCCAGGCCGATCGGCGGTACGCACATCTACCACAAGGTTCGCGACCGGGCCTCCTACGCCTTCGCGCTCGTCTCGATCGGAGCGGTCATCCACAAGGATGGGAGCGGGCGCGTCGCCGTAGGCGGGATCGCGCCGAAACCGTGGCGGGTCGAGGCGGCCGAGGCGGAAATGCCGCGCGGCGCGAAGGCCGTCGCCATCGGATTGCTGGCGGGCGCGAGGTCGACGCCGGACAATGGGTTCAAGCTCACTCTCGTCGAGCGCACGATCGGCGCGGTGATGGCACAGGCGAGGGGTTGAGCCATGAAATTCGACACCCCTGCAGGCAAGAATCCCATCGATCGCCTGAAAGTCGTCGGGAAGGCCACCGACCGGGTGGACGGTCCGCTCAAGACCACGGGTGGCGCGCATTACGCCTATGAGCGGCACGACGCGGTGAAGAACCCGGCCTACGGCTATATCGTCGGCGCGGGGATCGCCAAGGGCCGCATTGCATCGATCGACCTCGCTGCCGCGCGCGCCGCGCCGGGTGTGCGGGCGATCGTCACGGCCGATAATGCGGGCAAGCTGGGCAAGGGGCAGTTCAACACCGCCAAGCTGCTCGGCGGCCCGGACATCGATCATTATCATCAGGCGGTCGCGCTGGTGGTGGCGGACACGTTCGAGCAGGCGCGATCGGCCGCCGGCCTCGTTCGAATAGACTATGCGCGCGCGCCTGGCCGGTTCGATCTCGCGAAAGCCAGGAATGGCGCTCCTCCGCCGGCCGAGAATGCTTTCAGCGGCAAGTCCGATACGGCGGTCGGCGATTTCGCGGGGGCCTTCGCATCGGCGCCCGTGCGGATCGACGAGAGTTATACGACGCCGGACCAGAGCCATTCGATGATGGAGCCGCACGCCTCGATCGCGGAATGGGATGGGGACAGCCTGACGCTCTACACATCCAACCAGATGATCGCCTGGAGCAAGGGCGATGTCGCCAAGACACTCGGTATCCCGCCCGAGAAGGTGCGGCTCGTCTCGCCCTATATCGGTGGCGGCTTCGGCGGAAAGCTGTTCGTGCGGGCCGATGCGATCCTCGCGGCGCTGGGCGCGAAGGCGGCGGGGCGGCCGGTCAAGGTTGCGCTTCAGCGTCCGCTGATCGCCAACAACACCACCCACCGCCCCGCGACCATCCAGCGCATCCGCCTCGGCGCGGGCCATGACGGCAAACTCGTCGCGATCGGTCACGAGGGCTGGTCGGGCGATCTGCCCGATGGCGGCCCCGAGACGGCGGTCAACCAGACGCGATTGCTCTATGCCGGTGCGAACCGGATGACGGCCACGCGGCTGGCGGTCCTCGATCTGCCCGAAGGCAATGCCATGCGCGCGCCAGGCGAGGCGCCGGGGCTGATGGCGCTCGAGATCGCGATGGACGAGATGGCGGAGAAACTGGGGATCGACCCGGTGAAATTCCGCATCCTCAACGACACGCAGGTCGATCCGGAGAAGCCCGAACGCAAATTCTCGCAGCGCCAGCTCGTCGAGTGCCTCAAGCTCGGCGCCGACAAGTTCGGCTGGGACAAGCGCGTGGCCCAGCCGGGAAGTGTGCGCGATGGCCGCTGGCTGGTCGGCATGGGCGTCGCGGCCGGCATCCGCAACAACCTGCTCATGAAGTCAGCGGCGCGCGTCCGCCTCGACGGCCGGGGTCGGCTGACGGTCGAAACCGACATGACCGACATCGGTACCGGCACCTATACGATCCTGGCCCAGACGGCGGCCGAGACGATGGGCGTGCCGCTGGAGGCGGTGACGGTGACACTTGGCGATTCCGCCTTTCCCGCCTCCGCCGGATCGGGTGGCCAGTGGGGTGCCAACAATTCCACCTCCGGGGTGTATGCCGCCTGCATGAAGCTGCGCGGCATGGTCGCGCAATCGCTGGGCCTCAATGCCGAGGCGATCGATTTCGTCGATGGTCGGGTACGCTCGGGCGGGCGTGCCATCGCGCTGGGAGACGCGGCAAAGTCCGGCGACCTCATTGCCGAGGACCATATCGAATATGGCGACCTCGACAAACGCTACCAGCAATCGACCTTTGCCGCGCATTTCGTCGAGGCGGCAGTGGATTCCGCGACCGGCGAAATCCGCGTGCGCCGTATGCTCGCGGTTTGCGCGGCGGGCCGTATCCTCAATCCCAAGGCGGCGCGCAGCCAGGTGATCGGCGCGATGACGATGGGCGTCGGCGCCGCGCTGATGGAGGAACTGGCGGTCGACAAGCGCTTCGGTTTCTTCGTCAATCATGATCTCGCCGGCTACGAGGTGCCGGTCCATGCCGACATCCCGCATCAGGACGTGATCTTTCTGGATGAGGAAGATCCGATCTCGTCGCCGATGAAGGCCAAGGGCGTGGGTGAGCTGGGGCTTTGCGGCGTCGGCGCGGCGGTGGCGAACGCGGTCTACAATGCGACGGGCGTGCGCGTGCGCGACTATCCGATCACGCTCGATAAGCATCTGGATCGCTTGCCGCACATGGTCTGACGGCCGGCATCCGCATCATGCACGATCACGAGACAATCCTTTCCGCTTTCGAGGCGTGGCGCGGCGCCCCGATGGCGCTCGCCACCGTCGTATCGACCTGGGGTTCGGCGCCAAGGCCGAAAGGCAGCCACATGCTGGTCCACGTGGATGGCCGGTTCGAGGGATCGGTGTCCGGCGGATGTGTCGAGGGCGAGGTGATCGCGCTTGCCGAGCAGGTCATCGTCAGCGGAAAGACAGAGCGGCGCCGCTACGGCGTATCGGACGCGTCGGCCTGGGAGGTTGGGCTTCCCTGTGGCGGCAATATCGAAGTCCTGGTGCAGCCGGTTTCGGATCGCGGTTTCCCGCCAGCATTGTTCGACGTGATCGCCAAGGGGCGGGGCGACGGGCAGATCGTCCAGATCGCCACCGATCTCGACAGCGGTCTCAGTTTCTTGGCCCGCGCGGATGGGGGCGATGCTTTCGCAAACCACTACCTGCCCCCCCGACGGCTGTTCATCGTCGGCGCGGTGCAGATTGCGCAGAGCCTCGCAGGAATCGCGCGGACGCTTGGCGTGCGGCCGATCATCGTTGATCCGCGCGGCCGCTTCCTCACGGACGAGCGCTTTCCGGGCATGGATCTGGACGATCGTTGGCCGGACGAGGCGATTGCTGCGGGGCGACCGGACAAGGCCAGCGCCGTCGTCACGCTGAGCCATGATCCCAAGATCGACGATCCCGCGCTGATTGCGGCGCTGGCCCACCCGACCGGTTATGTCGCGGCCCTCGGCTCGCGGCGCAGTCACGCCGCGCGGTTGGAGCGGTTGGCAGCGGCGGGGATCGGAGAAGGCGACCTTGCGCGCATCGATGGACCGGCCGGAATCAATATAGGCGCAATCGGGGCGGCGGAAATCGCGCTGTCGGTCGCGGCCGGCATGGTCGCGGCGCTGGGGCGCGAACGCGGGTGAAGATCGCGGCCCTGCTGCTGGCGGCGGGGCGGTCGACCCGCTTCGGGGCGGACAAGCTCAGCGCTCCACTGCGAGGGGTGCCGCTTGGGCAACATGCGGCGCGCACGCTGCTTCAACTTCCTTTCACTGCGCATATCGTCGTTACCCGGCCTGGCAGGCCGGATTGGCCCGGCTTCGACCTGGTCGAGAACGATCGGCCGGAGGAGGGGATGGCCCGTTCCATCGGGCTGGGAATGAACCGGGTTCGGCAGGCCGGCGCGGAAGCGGTGATGATCGCGCTGGCCGACATGCCATACATTCCCGTCGATCACCTCGGCCGGCTTTTGGCCGCTTGCCGGGGAAGCGATGCGCGGATCGCATCGGGTGATGGAAGGCAGCGGTCGCCGCCGGCGCTGTTCGGTTCGCGCTGGTTCGACGCGTTGCAAGACCTCACCGGCGATCGCGGTGCGCGGGATCTACTGGACCGGGCCGAAATCGTACTCACCGATCCGCAGCACCTCATCGATATCGACAGGCCCGAGGATATTCCCCGTTCCTGATTTCGTCGGACGCGCCCAGCCTTAACGCGCGCTGGTCTGCATGGCGGGCGACGGATCGCTCCAGCCCAGACCGAGAGCTTTCTGGATCGAGACGAAATCGCCGGTGAGCGCGGCCTGCGCGTTGGACAGGTTCTGCGTCGCGTCGATCTGCTGGCGCTGGGCGTCGAGCAGGTCGATCAGCGTCGACGTGCCCGCCCGGTAGCGCTCTTCGGCGAGTGAGGCGGACATGTCCGCCGACGCCTTGGCGCGCGCCAGCGTCGCGACGGTGATGCGCCGGGCGCGGAAGCGCGAGAGCGAGTCGTTGGCGTCGCGCAGCGCGGCCAGCACGGTCGAGCGGTACTTGGCCTCGGCTTCGTCGCGCACGCCCTGCGCCTGCAGCACCTTCGCCTTGTTCCGCCCGAAATCGAGGAAGCTCCAGCTGAGCTGCGGGGCGATCAGCGCGGTGAAGTCGTCGAGATGGGTGAGGTCGGCCGGGCTGGTGCCGCCGACGCCGATGATGCCCATGATGGACAGACGCGGGAAACGTCCGGCCTCGGCCTGTCCGATTTTCGCGGTATCCGCCGCGAGCGTGCGCTCGGCGGCGCGGATGTCGGGGCGGCGCTGGAGCATCGCGGCCGGATCACCGATCGCGACCTGCGCGGGGGGCAGGGGGATCGGCTGGATCGGGGTGAGCGTCGTGTCCAGATCGCCCGGCTCGTCGCCGGTCAGCGTCGCAATCTCGTCGAGATAGGCGTCGCGCTCGGCGGTGAGCGGAGTCGTATCGGCGCGCGTGCTGTCGAGCTGCTGGCTCAATCGCTCGACGTCGAGGCGCGAGGCGGTGCCACTGGCGAAGCGCTGGCGGGTCAGCGCCAGCATCTGCTCCTGCCGGGCGATCGCCTGCGTGTTGAGCGCGATGCGGTGCTGCCGGTCGCGCAGGTTGAGATAGGCCTGCGCCAGTTCGGCGGTCAGGCTGACCTGCGTGTCCGCGAGGTTGGCCTGGGCCGACTCCGCCGTAGCGCGCGCCGCCTCGATGGCGCGACGCTGGCCACCGAACAGATCGACCTCCCAGCTCGCGTCAAAGCCGAGATTGTAGAGATCGAGCGCACTCGATCCCCCGCTGCCGCTGTCCGATCCGGAATCGGAGTTGTCGAGGTTGAGGCCGGGGAAGCGCGCATGGGCGTAGAGCGCCGTCGCATCCGCCTTGGGCAGCAGATTGGCCTTCTGCTCACGCAGCGAGGCGCGGGCCTGCCGCAGCCGGGCCTCGGCGCCGGCCAGATCGGGATTGGCGGCGAGCGCGCGCTGCTCGAGCGTGTTCAGCGTCGGATCGCCGAGTTCTTCCCACCAGTGCGCGACCCCTGGTTGCGCGGTGGTGGTCAGGTCTTCATCGGCACGCGCGAACCGGCCGGCCTTGGATGCGTGCGGCGCGGCGTCGGGCGGCCCGGCGTAATTGGGGCCGACCGTGCAGGCCGAGAGCAGGACCGGAAGAAGGAGGAGAGGCAGGTGACGCGTCATCTCAGTGGCTCGCAACGGGCTTGGCGCCTTTGGGCAGCGGGCGCAGGAAAAGGACGAGGGGGGTCACGCAGACGATGCCCACGGACAGCAACCAGAACAGATCGGCATAGGTCATGGTCAGCGCCTGCGTCTGGATGATCGCGTTGAGGTTCTGGTAGGCGGCGTCGCTGCTGCCCAGCGATTGCGTCTGCCCCGCGATATAGGATTGCACGATATCCGAATTGGCCGACATCGATTCCTCGATCCGGCGGCTGTGCAACCAGATCCGCTGGTCCTGAATGACGGCGATGCTCGCCAGCGCGAGGCTGCCGCCCAGGTTGCGGGCGGTGTTGTAGAGACCCGAGGCGTCGCTCGCCTGATCGCGATCGACCGATCGGATCGCCGCCTGATTGAGGAAGATCATCGTGAACACGGTGCCGACGCCGCGCAGCAGCTGCGATTGGGCGAAGGTATGCCCGTCGCTCAGCGAGGTGATGTCGGTCTCCATGTAGGCGCTGTAGGCGAGGATCGCCATGCCGAGCGTCACCGAGACGCGAATGTCGATGATCTGCACCAGCTTCGGTGTGAAGGGCATCATCAGGATCATCGGGACGCCGGAGAGCAGGACGACCTGTCCCGACTGAAGCGCGTTATAGTCGCTGATCTGGGACAGGAACTGCGGGATCACATAGGATGTGCCGTAGATCACCATGCCGACCATCGTGACCATCACCACCACCGCACCGAACTGCCGGTTGAGCAGCAGGCGCAGGCGGATCACCGGCCGGCGCGACACGATCTGCCCCGTGAACAGCGAGATGAAGCCGAGCACCGACACCAGCGTGAGCCAGCGGATTTCCGGCGAGGAGAACCACTGCTCGCGTTCGCCCTCTTCCAGCACCACGGTCATCCCGCCGAGGCCCATGGCGAGGCCGAGGATACCGAACCAGTCCGCCTCGCGGATCAATTCCCAGCGCGGCGCCTGGTGCTGCATGGCGATGATCAGCAGCGTCAGCAGGCTGAAGCCGATCGGCAGGTTGATGAAGAAGGCATAGTGCCAGCTGACATTCTCGGTCAGCCAGCCGCCCAGCACCGGGCCGAGCACCGGGCCGAGGATCGCGGTCATGCCGAACATCGCGTTGCCGATCGGCTGTTGTTCGCGCGGCAGGCGGGTGGCGATGATCGTCATCGCGGTGGGGATCAGCGCGCCGCCGGTGAAGCCCTGGCCGATGCGGCCGACGATCATCATCGGCAGGGTGTCGGACAGGCCGCAGGTCATCGAGAAGGCGACGAACAGGGTGGTCGCGATCATCAGGAAGGTGCGCAGGCCGAACACGCGCTCCAGCCAGCCGGAAAGCGGGATGATCACGATCTCGGCGACCAGATAGGCGGTCGAGATCCAGGTGCCTTCGGTACCGCTGGCGCCGATTTCGCCCTGGATCGTCGGCAGGGAGGAGTTGACGATCGAGATGTCGAGCGTCGCCATCAGCGCACCGATCGTGCCCGCCGCGACGGCGAGCCAGGCCGCCGCATCCGCCCGCTCGGGCGTAGCCGACGCGCTCGATGCGGGGGGAGCGGAACTCACTGACCGCTCCGGCTGCGGGCCTTTTCCTGATCCTCGATCCGGCTGATGTCCCCGCGGGCGCTGATCGTATCGACCGTGACCTCGACCGACAGGCCGGGGACGAGAACGCGCCGCGCGTCCGGCCCCGCATCGATCGCGATGCGGACGGGCACGCGCTGGACGATCTTGGTGAAGTTGCCGGTCGCGTTCTGCGGCGGGATCAGCGAGAATTGCGCCCCCGTGCCCGGCGACACGCTCTCGACGTGGCCGCTCAGATCGACGCCGGGCAGGGCATCGACCTTGATGTGCGCGGGCTGGCCGGGGCGCATCAGGCCGAGCTGGGTCTCCTTGAAGTTCGCGCTGATGTAGATCGCCCGGAGCGGCACCACCGACATCAGCCGGGTGCCCTGCGAAACATACTGGCCGACCCGCACGCTCTTGTCGCCGACCCGACCATCGACCGAGGCGCGGATGATCGTCGATCCGAGATTGACGTCGGCGGCGGCGAGCTGCGCCTTGGCGCTCTCGCCCTGCGCTTCGGCCTGGCGGACCTGCGCCTGCAGCGAGCCGATGCGGCGCTCGGCGCTGGTCAGCGCGGCGGCGTTGGCGGCGGCGGTCTTAGCGGCCTGCGTCGCCTGGTTGCGGAGGGTGGCGAGTTTCTCGCGCGTTTCCGCCCCGCTCGCGGCCAGCGGCGCGTAGCGCGCCACTTCACCGGCGACGAAGCGGGCGTCCGCCTGGCTGGATGCCAACTGCGCCCGCGCCTGATCGATTGCCGCCTGCTGCTCGCGGATGCCGGCGCGAACATTGTCGGCATTGGCCTTCGCGACGTCGATCTGCGCCTGATACTGGGCGGTCTGTGCCTTGTAGTCGCGCGCGTCGATACGGACGAGCGGCTGGCCCGCCTTCACGTCCTGGTTGTCGGCGACGAACACCTGCTCGACATAGCCGGTCACCTTCGGACTGACCGTTACCGCATCGGCGCGGATATAGGCGTCGTTGGTGCCCTCCAGATATTTGCCGCGAGTCTCGTAGTGGATGAACCAGACGATGATCGCGACCAGCACGACCGCGCCGACGATCATCAGGATCAGCCGGGCGCGGGGGCTAAGGCCCTTCCTGGTCGGCTTCTCGGCAGGTTCGCTATTATCGGACATGCGCAACTTTCCCTTTCCGGCGGTGCCGGTGATTGACGCCCCTTGCCTAATCGGGACAGCTGTGACAAGCCCTCATTGTATGGCCCCTCATAATATACGTCATCAAGAGCAGGAACGCGCGGCGGATGCCCTCAGGGAGTTCTACCTGCGGTCCCATCGCCTGTTCGACCGCATGATGACGGCGCGCGGCGCCTCGTTCGCGCGAACGAAACTGCTGTCTCATATCGTTCGGGAAGGGCCTGCCCGTTCGATCGATCTCGCGTCATCGTTCGGTTTCGCGCCACGGACGATCACGGAAGCGATCGACGGGCTGGAGCGGGATGGCCTCGTGCGGCGCGATCCCGATCCCAACGATCGTCGGGCGAAGCGGATCACCCTTACGTCGGAAGGCGAGGTGGTGGTTCGCGCGTCGGAAGCCACGCGTCAGGATTATATTCGCGAGGTGTTCGCCGCGCTGGAGGACGAGGAGTTGACCGAGCTTATCCGGATCGTCGGCAAGCTCGCGGATCGGCTGGAGCATCTCGCGGACGTCGAGCCCCAGCCATAATCCTCTGAACGTCGCTAGTGGGGCACGGCGCCGGTCTCGACGCCGGTCTTGTCGTGCAGGGCGAAGCGGTCGATCAGGTCCGCGCTGGCGCGATTGGTGCCGATCACCTCCACCTCCTTGCCCATCGCCCGCAGGCGGGCGACGATACGATCGAGCGCGCCGATCGCCGAAATGTCCCAGAAGTGGGCCGCGGAGACGTCGATGATGATCTGCTCCGCCGTTTCCTCACCCCGGAAAGCAGCGACGAAGCGATCGACCGAGGCGAAGAAGAGCTGGCCGCTCACGCGATAGACGGCACCCGCGCCGTTTTGTTCGCGCTCAACAGCGAACATTCGCCGTACCTTGGCCGCGAAGAATATCCCCGACAGCAAGACGCCGGCCAGCACGCCCTTGGACAGATCCCGCGTCGCGACCACCACGATCACGGTCACCAGCATGACGATCGAGGACGTGGGTGGATGGCGGCGCAGATTGGGGATCGAATTCCAGCTGAACGTGCCGATCGACACCATCACCATCACCGCCACCAAAGCGGGCATCGGGATGCGCCCCACCCAGGGGCCGAGCACCGCGAGCAGGAACAGCAGCACCGCACCCGCCGTGAAGGTGGAGAGCCGACTGCGACCGCCGGACGAGACGTTGATCACGGTCTGCCCGATCATCGCGCAGCCACCCATGCCGCCGAACAGGGCGGCGGCGATGTTGGCGCCGCCTTGCCCCATGCACTCGCGTTTCCGGTCGCTTTCGGTGTCGGTCATGTCGTCGACGATCTGCGCCGTCAGCATCGATTCCAGCAGGCCGACCGCGGCCATGGTGATCGCATAGGGCACGATGATGCGCAGCGTTTCCCAGGTGAGCGGCACATGGGGTAGCGCGAAGCTCGGCAGACCCTCCGGCAGGCGGCCCATGTCGCCGACGGTGCGTACCGGCAGGTGCCAGTGGATGCTGACGGCCGCGAGCAGCAGGATCGCGACCAAGGGGGAGGGGATGGCCTTGGTCAGCCGCGGGAAGAGATAGATGATCGCGAGGCCCACTGCGACCATCGCATAGGTCTGCCAGCCGGCGCCCGTGAATTGCGGCAGCTGCGCCATGAAGATCAGGATGGCGAGCGCGTTGACGAAGCCGGTGATCACCGAGCGGGAAACGAATTGCATCAGAAGGTCCAGCCGCACCAACCCGGCGACGATCTGGATCAGTCCCATCAGGATGGTCGCGGCGAACAGGTAGTTGACACCATGGTCATGGACCAGCGGCGTCACCACCACGGCAACCGAGGCCGTAGCGGCCGAAATCATCGCCGGCCGTCCGCCGAGCAGCGCGATCACCATCGCGATCACCACGGACGCGTAAAGGCCGACGCGGGGATCGACGCCGGAGATGATCGAGAAGCCGATCGCCTCCGGTATCAGGGCCAGCGCGACGACGATGCCGGCCAGAACGTCACGACGCGCCTGCTGGGCGCTGGGCAGCCATTCGGCCCGGAGCGAAGAGGAAAGATTGGTCATGATTGCCATCACACGCGCACGAGCCGGCGGCTTGGAACAAGCGTCGACAGGGAATATCGTGCGTGGGTTGCCCGGCGGATCGGCGGCCGGGATAGCCATCCGGACTTGCACCGGATCCTTGCGAATACTGGCCTGATACGGACTATGATCGCGAAAGCAAGGCTTGTGATAGGCTGCATGGCGCGCGGGACGATTTGGCAGAGCATGGGGGGGAGGGACGCATGAGACCGACCATCACGGCCTTTGAATGTTCGCCCGATGGCGGGAAGGGACTCGCCCGCGACACGCGCATCCGCTGGGCATTGGAGGAGGTAACGCAGCCTTACGACGTCCGCTTCGTCTCCTTCGCCGCGATGAAGGAACCCGCGCACCTCGCCCTCCATCCGTTCGGCCAGATCCCGACCTATGAAGAGGATGGTATGGCGATTTTCGAGACGGGAGCCATCGTGCTCCACATCGCGGAGACGCGCGCAGGATTGCTGCCGGTTGATCCCGATGCACGGGCGCGTGCGATCACCTGGATGTTCGCGGCGCTGAATACGGTCGAGCCGCCCATCCTCGACCTCACAGTGGCGCGCATCATCGAGGGCGACAGGCCGTGGGCGGCGGAGCGCCTTCCTCTGGTGCTCGATCGCATCCGCGCGCGCCTCGCGCAACTGTCCGTCCGGTTGGGTGAGGCGGAGTGGCTCGACGACGTATTCTCTGCCGGCGACCTGCTGATGGTCTCGGTCCTGCTTCGCCTGCGTATGTCCGGTTTGCTGGACGAATATCCCAATCTCGGCGCTTATGTCGCCCGTGGCGAGGCGCGTCCTGCTTATCGGCGTGCGTTCGAGGCGCAACGGGCGGTCAACGCGCCGACCTCCTAGATTTTCCGCGGAATTGTGCCGATTATGGCCATCAGCGGTTGTTATTGTCCGGACTTGGGCGCACCCTGTCGGCTTCCAACGGGTGTCGAGCAGATGACGATCGAGCGCAGGTTCGATCCCGAAGTCGGGATCATATACGTCACGGGAACCGGGCGATGGGATCGGGAGTCGGTCGATGATCATTACGCCCAGTTGCGGAGCATGATCGCGGAACTGCGGGCGACGGACATCCCGATCCGGGTGCTGTCCGATGTGAGCAGCGCCCGCCGGCAGGATCCGGATCTCGAACGCCACATCCTGGGGCAGATCGAGACAACCTTCCGCGAGGGCGATCGGTTCGCGCTGCTCACGGCCGACATGACGGACAAGGCCCATGTCCGCGGTCTCATCGGAAAGGCCGATTTCGGCGTCTTCGCATCGCGCATCCCAGCCGAGCAATGGCTGTTGCTCGACGAGCTTCCGCAGACGGGCTGACGGCCCCGCCGAGCATTTCGTTCCCGAAATGTGTTTCGGTGCGATCCTGTGCTTTACAATCATAATACAGTAGTTAGTCTGGCATGAAGCAGTAAGGGGTGCATGCATGCTGACGATCACGGGGCTGAGCCATGTCTACGGTAATGGAACGCGCGCGCTCGATGGCGTGAACCTGACCATTCCGGCCGGTATGTTCGGTCTGTTGGGGCCTAATGGTGCCGGCAAGTCGACGCTGATGCGCACCATTGCCACGCTCCAGTCGCCGACATCCGGCAGCATCCTGTTCGACGGTCTCGACGTGCTCAAGGAGCCGGAGGCGCTGCGCCGCACGCTCGGCTATCTGCCGCAGGATTTCGGTGTCTACCCGCGCGGTTCCGCCTACGACATGCTCGATCACATGGCCGTGCTGAAGGGCATCGGCCATGGTGGCGAGCGCAAGCAGACGGTCGAGGCGCTGCTCCACAAGGTCAATCTCTGGGACGTGCGCAAGAAGGCGCTGGCTGGCTTTTCGGGCGGTATGCGCCAGCGTTTCGGCATCGCACAGGCGCTGATCGGCAATCCGCGCCTGATCATCGTCGACGAGCCGACGGCCGGCCTCGATCCTGAAGAGCGCAACCGCTTCCTCAATCTGCTGGCGGAGATCGGCGACAATGTCGTCGTCATCCTCTCCACCCACATCGTCGAGGACGTGGCGGATCTCTGCCCGCGCATGGCGGTGCTGGCGGGTGGGCGCATCCTGCTGGAAGGCGCGCCGCTCGATCTGATCGCCGAGACGCAGGGCCGTGTCTGGCAGAAGACGATCGACCGGGCGGAACTCGACGATCACATGCGCGACTATCGCGTGATCTCGACCCGTCTGTTCGCCGGCCGCACGATCATCCACGTCGCCTCGGACGGCTCGCCGGGACCGGGGTTCACGCCGGTGACCGGCAATCTCGAGGACGTCTATTTCTCGACGCTCGACGCCTCGCGTCGTCCCGTCACGCCCGTCGCCGCCTGAGGAGCGCCCCCATGTTCCTCAAGATTGCGGGCTTCGAGCTTCGCTACCAGATGCGCAACCCGGTCTTCTGGGTGGCGGCCATCCTGTTCGGCCTGTTCGCCTTCGGGGCGACCACGTCGGACCAGATCCAGATCGGATCGGGCGGCAATGTCCACAAGAATGCGCCCTATGCGATTGGGCAGATCTACCTGATCTTCTCGCTTTTCTACATGTTCGTCTCGACCGCCTTCGTGGCGAACGTGATCGTGCGTGACGACGAGACCGGCTTCGGCCCGATCGTTCGCGCCACCCGTGTCACCAAGACTGGCTATCTGTTCGGTCGTTATCTGGGCGCTTACCTGGCCGCAACGCTGGGCTTCCTGTTCATCCCGCTCGCCATCTGGATCGGCACGCTGATGCCGTGGATGGATTCCGAGCAGCTCGGGCCGAACAGCCTGTCCTTCTACCTCGCGCCCTATCTGTGGATCGCGCTGCCCAACCTGTTCCTGACCTCGGCATTGTTCTTCTCCCTGGCGACCGTGACCCGATCGATGATGGCGACCTATGTCGGCGTGATCGCGTTCCTGGTGCTCTGGACGATCGTCAACGTCGTCTTCTCGCGGGATCACAGCCATGACGTGCAGCTGGGCTATGGTGAGCCGCTGGGCTTCGGGGCGTTTTCCTACGCGACGAAATACTGGACCGCGACCGAGCGCAACACGCTGACCCCGCCGGTGGACGGTATGCTGTTGTGGAACCGGGCGATCTGGATCGTGGTGGGGGCGGCGTTCCTGGCATTGGCCTATTCGCTCTTCCGCTTCGGCACGCGCCCGTCGCGCGCGGCGCGCAAGCGGGACGCGATCGCCGCGCAGGCGGCCAAGACGATCGAGACGCCGCCGCCTGCCGGGCCGCTGCCCGATCCGCGCTTCGATCGCGCGACCGCCTGGGCACAGCTGCGTGCCCGCACGCGGCTGGAGATGGTGCAGGTGTTCCGCAGCCCGGCCTATGTCGTGCTGCTGGCGCTCGGCCTGTTCAACGCGATCGGCGCGCTGACCAGTCTCGGCGAGATCTTCGGCACGCCGGTGTTGCCGGTGACGCGCGTCGTGATCAACCTGCTCAACGGCAGCTTCACGATCATCCCGCTGATCATCGCCATCTATTATGGCGGCGAGTTGGTCTGGCGCGAGCGCGATCGCAAGACGCACGAGATCATCGACGCGAGTGCGGTGCCTGACTGGGCCTTCGCGGTGCCCAAGGCGCTGGCCGTCGCGCTGGTGCTGATCTCCACCCTGCTGATCAGCGTGCTCGGCGCGATGGTGATGCAGCTGATCCACGGCTACGATCATTTCGAGCTGGGCAAGTATATCGTCTGGTACGTGCTGCCCAATGCGGCCGACGATCTGCTGATCGCCATCCTGGCGGTGTTCGTCCAGGCGATCAGCCCGCACAAGTTCGTCGGCTGGGCGATCATGCTGATCTTCCTGGTCTCCCAGGTGGTGTTCGCCAAGCTCGGCCTCGGCGACGATCTCTACAATTACGCGCAGGTGCCGTCCGTGCCGCTGTCCGACATGAACGGGCAGGGGCAGTATTGGATCGGTGCCTGGTCGTTCCGGGCCTATTGGGGCGCCTTCGCGCTGCTGCTGCTGGTGCTGAGCCATGCGCTCTGGCGGCGCGGCACCGAGACACGGCTGATGCCCCGTATCCGGCGCCTGCCGCGACGGCTGAACGGATCGGCGGGCGTGGTCGCGGCGGTGGCGGTTGTCGCCTTCGCCGGGATCGGCGCGTGGTGTTTCACCAACACCCACGTCTGGAACGAATATCGCACCCCGCTCGATGATGACCAGTATCAGGCGGATTACGAGAAGCAGCTGCTGCCCTATGAGAAGGTGCTGCAGCCCGCCGTCACCATGGCGCACGTGAAGGTCGATCTCTGGCCGCACGATCGGAAGCTGGTGACCACCGGCGTACTCGATCTGGTCAACCGCCAGACGGTGCCGCTGTCCGAAGTCCATGTCCGCATGGGCACGCGCGATACGAAATGGACTTCGCTCTCCGTCTCCGGCGCGACGCTGGAGAAGGATTATCCGCGCTTCCAGTATCGTATCTATCGCTTCTCCACGCCGCTGGCGCCGGGTGCGGTGGCGCATATCGCCTTCACCACCGTCCGCCACCAGATCGGCTTCCGCAACAATGGCGACGACATGCGCGTCGTCGACAACGGCACCTTCGTGGACAATAGCGAGATCGTGCCGATCGTCGGCATGGCGCGCGATGGGCTGCTGCAGGACCGGGTGAAACGCCGCAAATACGGCCTGCCCGCCGAGCTTCGCCCGGCCAAGCTGGAGGATCTTTCAGGCACGAAGTTCAACCAGCTTCACGCCGACTGGATCAACACCGACATCACCGTCACCACCGATGCCGATCAAACACCGATCGCGCCGGGCTACAAGATGGCGGATTCCACGACGAACGGCCGCCGCACGGCGCGTTTCGTCACCGATGCGCCGATCCAGAACTTCTTCTCGATCCAGTCCGCGCATTATCAGGAGAAGCACATCAAGCATGGCGGCATCGACCTCGCCGTCTATTACGATGCGCAGCACCCGCAGAATGTCGACCGGATGCTGGCCGCCTTCGCGCACGGGCTGGATTATTATCAGCCCGCCTTCGGGCCGTATCAGTTCCGGCAGGCGCGGATCATCGAGTTCCCCGATTATGCGCAGTTCGCGCAGGCCTTCGCGGGGACGATGCCCTATTCGGAAGGTATCGGCTTCATCGCGGACCTCTCCGACAAGACCAAGATCGATTACGTCACCTACGTCGCCGCGCACGAACTGGGTCACCAATGGTGGGCGCACCAGGCGGTCGGTGCCGATATGCAGGGCGCGACCATGCTCACTGAGAGCCTCGCCCAATATTCAGCACTGATGGTGATGGAAAAGCTC
This sequence comes from Sphingomonas oryzagri, assembly GCF_029906645.1. Classification (NCBI taxonomy): domain Bacteria; kingdom Pseudomonadati; phylum Pseudomonadota; class Alphaproteobacteria; order Sphingomonadales; family Sphingomonadaceae; genus Sphingomonas; species Sphingomonas oryzagri. Next base: position 1,325,559 of record NZ_JARYGZ010000001.1, on the reverse strand, counting down.
TACGGGCGCGACCAGATCCGTCGCTTCCTGCAGTTCGAGCTGGATCGCTACCTGCGTTCGCGCGGCGGCGAGGTGATCGAGGAACTGCCGCTCGATCGTGTCGAGGATCAGCAATATATCCACTACCGCAAGGGTTCGCTGGTCATGTACCGGCTCAAGGATGAGCTGGGTGCGGATCGGGTGAACGCCGCGCTCCGTCGGTATCTGGAGCGTTTCAAGTTCAAGCCGGCGCCTTACCCGCGCTCGCTCGATCTGATTGCCGAGTTCCGCAAGGGCGCGACGCCGGCCGAGAACCAGCTGATCACCGATCTGTTCGAGAAAATCACGCTCTACGATATCAAGACCAAGGCGGCGACCGTTCGCAAGTTGCCCGACGGCCGCTACGAGACGACGCTGACGGTCGAGGCCCACAAATTCTACGCCGACGGCAAGGGCGTGGAGACGGAGGCGCCGTTGGCCGAGCGGATCGATTACGGCGTGTTTACCGCGATGCCGGGCCGCGGCCTGTTCGCGGCGAAGAACGTGCTCGCGCTGCAGCGCATGGCCGTCCATGGCGGCGTGCAGCAGATCAAGCTCGTGACCAAGGACAAGCCGAGCTACGCGGGCGCCGATCCCTACAATATCCTGATCGATCGCAATTCGGACGATAACGTGATCGCGACGGTCGGCTGATCAAAACATGAAGGGCGGCGAGAGAAAGCTCTCGCCGCCCTTTAGGTTAGTCTTGCTTCGGGATCAGGAAGCGGATCGATCCAGATCCCGCACCCAGATGTTGCGATAGCTGATCGGCGGGCTGGGATCGCCATGCGCCTGCAGCTTGATCGGCGCCTTGTCGTAGGGCTTGTAGCTGGGCTTGCCGATGTAGAGCGTCTCACCGCGCAGCGCGACGTGATCCTGCACCAGCACCCCGTTGAAATAGGCGGTGAGATAGGCCGGCGTCTTCACGCTACCGTCTGCGGCGAAGGTCGGCTTGGTCCACACGACATCGATGCTCTGCCATTCGCCTGGCTTGCGCGCCGGGTTCGCCAGCGGCGGAAACTGCTTGTAGATCGCGCCTGCCTGCCCGTTGACGTAAGTGTCGTTGTGGTAGCTGTCCATGATCTGCAGCTCGTAGCCGGTATCCCCCGGCCCGGTGGAGGCGAGGAACAGCCCGCTGTTGCCGCGCGCCTGCCCCTTGCCGGTGACGTTGGCGGGTATGCGGTATTCGAGATGCAGCTGATAGCTGCCGAAGGAGCGACGGGTCTGGATGTTGCCGGCCTCCTTCTTCACCGTGGCGATGCCGTCCGCCACGGTCCAGCCGGCAGGCGCGCCGTCCTTCACGTTGGCCCATTGATCGAGCGACTTGCCGTCGAACAGCACGATCGCGTCCGACGGCGGCGAGGCGGTGTCGCTGCGACCGGGAGTCACCACCGGCACGGCGGGGGACCATTGCTCGGTATCCTCCGGCTTGGCCTGCTGCGCGGCGACCGCGACGGGGAGCGCAAGCAGCAAAAGCGGGGCGGTGCCCGCGAGGATCGATTTCATAGCTCCCATCCCTTTCGGTAGGTTCTGTCGAGATAGCGGTTGGCGTCGGGCAGGTTGGTGATGCGGCCGGCCGCGCCGTCATACTCGATCGGCTGGCCGGCCCGCATCGCGACGATGCCGAGCAGCATGGTTTCGGTGAGGGGTGCGCCGACAGCGAAGGGGGAGGAGATCGCCTCCTCGCCACGGATCGCGCGGATCCAGTTCATCTCGTGGCCCTGCCGCCCATCCTTGATGCGGGGCAGCGATTGCGGGATGGCGGCGGCGCGCTGGGCGGTGCCATCGCCGATCAGGACCGGCTTCTCGCCGTAGGTTTCGTGCATCAGCATGCCTTGCGCACCCACGAACATCACGCCGCCCTCGGGCTTCATCACGGCCTCTGGGGGAAGCCTTGGCGGGGTGGGCGGCATCAGACCGCCGTCATACCAGGTGATGGTGAGCGGCCCGCCCTTTGCGTTGCCGAAGGTGAAGGTGGTGATGGTGGCGAGCGGGTAGCTGCCGCGCTGGTCTCCCTCGCCGGCGTCCGGCGTGCGTTGGTTCTCGCCCCAGGCGGAGTGGCGCGTCTCGACACGGGTCGGCAGGCCCGGTTCCAGCGCCCAGACCGGGAAATCGAGCAGGTGCGCCCCCATGTCGCCCAGCGCGCCGCAGCCGAAGGGCTGCCAGCCGCGCCAGTTGAAATGGGCGTAGAGCGGATTGTAGCCCCAATCGACCGTCGCCGGGCCGAGCCAAACGTCCCAGTCGAACCCGGCGGGCGTTGGCAATGCGGCAGGCCGGGCGACGCCTTGCGGCCAGATCGGCCGGTTGGTCCAGACATGGACCTCGCGCACCGCACCGATCGCACCGCCACGGATCAACTCGACCACGCGGCGCCCGTCGTCGCCCGAATGCCCCTGATTGCCCATCTGGGTGACGAGGCGGGGATTGGTGCGAGCCAGCTCGTCGAGCAGTCGCGCCTCGCGCACCGTGTAGGTCAGTGGCTTCTGGACATAGACGTGAAGGCCGCGCTCCATCGCCATCTTCGCGGCGACCGCGTGATGTTGGTCGGGCGTAGCGATGACCACCGCGTCGATGTCCTTTCGGGTATCGAGCATGCGGCGATAGTCGGCGTATTTGTCGGCCTTGTCGTAGGCGGCCTTGAGCGCCGCGCGTTCGGCGATCGGGGCGCCGCTGCTGTCCACGAACGATTTGGCGACGTGCGACAGATCGGGGTCGGCGATCGCGACGATATTCTGGCTGGTGAGTTGCTCCATGTTGGCGGCGCCCATGCCGCCGGCACCGATCGCCGCGACGTTGACCCGATCGCTGGGAGCGATCCGGCGGTGGCGCTTCGCGGCCTGCACGGGGAGCGCCATCCCCGCGACGCCGGCCGCCGCGCCGGTGAGCCATGTGCGACGATCGATCGTCATGCCGCTCTCCTAGATCGTGCCTGCCCGGCGCAGCTTCACCGCATGATCGACCGCGCGGCAGGTCATCGCCATGAAGGTGAGCGACGGATTGACGCAGGAGACCGAGTTCATCTGCGAACCGTCGGTGACGAACAGGTTGGGCGCCTCATGCGCCTGGTTCCACTTGTTGAGCACCGACGAGCGCGGATCGTTGCCCATGCGCGCGCCGCCCATTTCATGGATCGCGTCGCCCGGCACATGTTCGGCCTCGTCGCTGGTGACGTTGAGCAGACCGGCCTGGCGCAGCATGATCTCGCCCTGCTGGCGTGCGTCCGCCATCATCTTGAATTCGTTGTCGCGGAAGGTGACGTCGAAGCGCATCTGCGGGATGCCGAAGCGATCGAGCTTGTCGGGAACGAGCGATACGCGGTTGTCGTCATAGGGCAGGCATTCGCCGAACGCGCCGATCGAGAAGCGCCACGGGGCATATTTGCGCATGCCCTCCTTCATCGCCTTTCCGAAGCCGACCGGCTTGGCCATGCTGCGGCTCGCGCCGCCCTGATAGCCATAGCCACGCCGGAAACCGACTCCTTCGTCCTGCCCGATATTGCGGAAGCGCGGGATGTAGACCGATCCGGGACGCCGGCCATATTCTATGAACTCGGTCATCCCCGGCACCTCGCCGGAGATGTTCACGCGGAAGATGTGATCCATCACCGAGCGGCCGAGCATCCCGCTGGTGTCGAACCAGCTGCGCTCCGATCCCGGCGCGCGGCTGTTCATCAGGATCTGCACCGATCCCATGGCGGAGGCGCAGAGGAATACGATATCCGCCTTCACGATTTCGGCCTGCCCGGTCTTGGCATCGACGAAGCGCACGCCGGTGACGCGCTTCTTCGCCGGATCATATTCGAGGTTAGAGACGACCGCGTCGGGCCGCACGGTCAGCCGTCCGGTCGCGCGTGCTGCGGGCAGCGTGACGGCCTGCGTCGAGAAGTAGGCGCCGAACGAGCAGCCGTTGGAGCACTGATTGCGGAACTGGCACTTGGTGCGATTCTGCTCGGGCTTGTCCTCGGTCATGTTGGAGAGGCGCGCGTTGATCAGCTTGCGGCCGGGGAAGCCGGATTCGAGCCGTTGCTTGAACCACTTTTCCGCGACGTTCATCGGCATCGGCGGCTGGAATTCGCTGTCCGGCAGATAGGGCAGGTTTTCCCGTGAGCCGGAAACGCCGATATATTTCTCGACATAGCTGTACCACGGCGCAACGTCGTCATAGCCGATCGGCCATGCGCCGCCGATCCCTTCGCGCTTGTTCGCCTCGAAATCGGCGGGGCTCCAGCGGAAGCTCCAGCGCCCCCAGATCAGCGACTTGCCGCCGACCGCCGCCGGGCGGATCCAATAGAATTTGCTGCCCTGATCGTAGGCGTAGGGGTTCAGCCGGTCGTCATTGTAGAATTGGACATTGCTGGTCGAGAGATAGCCGTGCTTGGCGATGAAATAGTCGCTATCCACGATCGCCTGCGGCACATCGCCGCGCGCCGGTAGCTCGAAGGCGGGCTTGCCGTCATAGGGGTAGCCCTCGCCATGCTCGACCATGTAGCCGCGATCGAGCATCAGCACGCGCAGGCCCTTCTCGGTCAGCTCCTTGGCCGCGAAGCCACCGCTGACGCCGGAACCGATGACGATCGCGTCGAACTTGTTGGTCGATGCCATGGGATAGCCTTCCGCGATCAGAAGCGCAGCGCGCGCAGATTCTTGAAGCTGGTCGTGATGTCGGGGAGGTAGGGCGCCTGCGCCTCGTCATTCTCGACGTAGAAATGCTGCACCTTCGCTGCACCCGGTCGCTTGAAGAGGGCGGCGAAGTCGATCGTGCCGGTGCCGACGGCGGCCATCGAACGATCCGCCTTCATGTCCTTGGCATGGAAGGCATAGAGCCGGGTGCCGAGCCGATCGATCAGCTTGCCGGCGTCCTGCCCGGCATGGACCGCCCAATAGAGATCGAGCTCCAGCTTCACCAGCGACGGATCGGTGCCGTCGACCAGCTTGTCATAGAGCGTTCCGTTGCCCGACCGGTTGAGGAACTCGAAATCATGATTGTGGTAGGCGAGGCCGAGGCCCGCACCGCGCGCCTGCTTCGCGAAACGGTTCACGTTTTCCACGACCCCGGCGAATGCGGTTTCGGATCGCAGCTCCTCCGGTAGCCACGGGACGACGATGGTGTCGGCGCCGAGCGTCTTCGCCATCTTCACCGCATCGCCGAACCTGTTGAGCAGGGTGTCGTACGGGATGTGGAGCGACGGCGAAGTCAGGTGCAGCCGGTCCATGGTTTTGCGCAGCAGCGCGTGATCCATGGTGTCGTAATTGCCGCCGCCATATTCGACCTCGCGGTAGCCGATGCGCGCCACCTTCTCGAGCGTGCCGACCGGATCGCTCTGGAAGATCTCGCGCACCGTATAGAGCTGGAGGCCGATCTTGCGGATCTGCGCGGCGCGGGCGATCCCGCCGAACGTGGAGGCAGCCGCGAGCGCACCCGCGCTCGCGACGAAAGCGCGTCGGTTCATCATCATGCCGTGTAGACCTTGTTGACCTTGGAATAGAGATAGTCGCCGTGATACTCTCCGGGGACGGGCAGATATTCCTGCTCCTGCGTCATCCCGATCTCGGACGTGTAGTAGCCGGTGATCACGAGCTGGCGGAACGCTTCGAAGAAGGCGGCACCACCCGCGAATTGTGCGTTCATCGCGGCGGTGAGCAGAGCGTCCTGCTGGTCCGGCGAGGCTTGCGTCGCGGAAATCTTGTAATCCTGCTGGCTCTTCGCCTCGATCGCGTCGAGACCGGCGAGGATGGGAATGCGCTCGGCGGGGAGCGCCCAATCGGCGAGCAGTTTCGCTATGTAGGCGGGCACGCCGGCGGCGATCGCGCCGGGCGTATCGGTGGTGGGCAGGATGCGCTCGCTCAGCTGCGTCATCAGCGTGTGCTGGGCGGGTGTGAACACCTGCACGCTGGGCGCCCCCTCGCTCACCACCGGGCGCGTCGCCGGCCCGGCAAGGCCTGCCGCGCGGGCGATGGGCGCGAACAGCGGCGCGGCGAACAGTGCCGCCATGCCGGCCAGCGCGTGCCTGCGGTCGATCATCTCCGGTCCTCTCTCATGCCGCGTCGATCGCGCGGTAGGCGGCGATCAGACGATCCTCGCCGGCCCGCCCGTCGAGCGAATTGCCATGCTCCATGCCGATCACCCCGGCATAGCGGCGTGCCTTCAGCCAGCGCACGATGTTGTGATAGTTGATCTCGCCGGTGCCCGGCTCCAGCCGCCCAGGATTGTCGCCGAACTGGATGTAGGCGATCTCGTCCCAGCAGCTGTCCAGCGTCGGGATCAGGTTCCCGGCTTGAATCTGTGCGTGATAGAGATCGGCCAGCACCTTGACCGAGGGATTGTTCACCGCCGTGGCGACCGCGAACCCCTGGGGGATCGTGCGCATGAAGATGTTCGGGTGGTTGGTGATGGTGTTGAGCGGCTCCATCACCAGCACGACATCATGCTGCGCGGCAATGTCGCCCGCGCGGCGCATCACTTCGATGATCCGCGCCGTCTGGATGTCGACCGGCACCTTCGGGTCCATGAACCCCGTGACCACCGTCATCCATCGCGCGTCGAACCGTTTGGCGACATCGATCGAAGCCCGGATATCGGCGAGCATCGCATCCTGCTCCGTCCGATCGCCGGAACCGAGCAGCGGGCGGTACTGGCTCCATTTCGGCATGCTCGCGACCAGCACGCCCATCGTCATGCCGCGCTGGCGAAAAGCCTTCGCCATCGCCTCCTGCTGGGCGACGGGGCGCGACGTCGCCTCGTTATCCTCCCACGCCGTGAAACCCTGATCGGCGGCGTAGGCGATCTGCTCGATCACTCCGCCACGGCTGGCGAAACTGCCTTCGTGCGGCGCGAACTTGAGCGAGAAGCGCGCGGCGTTGCTGGCGGCGCGACCGCTCGTCGCAATCGCCGCCGTGCCGATCCCGGCGAGCGTGCCGGCCAGAACGGATCGCCGCGAGGGGCCCATTGCCTTACTTCACCGTCGCGGTCTTGAGATAGGCGACGAGCGCCGCGCGCTTGGCGGGATCGGACACGCTGATCGGCATCTTCGTGCCCGGAACCTTCTTGCCGGGCGATGCGAGGAAGTCGGCGAGCGTCTTCTCGTCCCAGACGATGCCCGAGGTCTTCATCGCGGGGGAGTAATTGAACCCGGCGACCGATCCCGCCTTGCGACCGAACAGACCTGAAAGATTTGGGCCGACGCCGTTGCGCCCGCCTTTGTCGATCGTGTGGCAGGCCTTGCACATGCCGAAAGCCTGCGCGCCGGCATCCTGCGCAACGGCTGGCGCGGCGAGCGTGATCGCCACAACGGCAACGAAACCGTGGACTGGCTTCATTGAAACTCTCCTCGTGATCCTTGATGCTCCGGCGGAAGGCCGAGAATCCTGCGGTTGGCGGCGCGATCGGTACGGCTCGCCGCGAAATCGTCGAAGGCGTGGGGCGTGACGCGGATGATGTGATCGCGGATGAAGGGGGCGCCTTCGCGCGCGCCGTCCTCCGGATGTTTCAGCGCGCACTCCCATTCGAGCACGGCCCAACCGCGATAGTCATAGGCCGCCATCTTCGAGAAGATCGCGCCGAAATCGACCTGCCCGTCGCCGAGCGAGCGGAAGCGGCCAGGGCGGTCCACCCAGCTTTGGTAACCGCCATAGACGCCGGAGCGACCGGTCGGCCGGAACTCGGCATCCTTGACGTGGAAGCAGCTGATCCGGTCGTGATAGATGTCGATGAAGGCCAGATAATCGAGCTGCTGCAGCACGAAATGGCTCGGGTCGTAAAGGATGCGCGCGCGAAGGTGCTGATCGACGGTATCGAGGAAGCGCTCGAAGGTGGCGCCGTCGTGCAGGTCCTCGCCCGGATGGATCTCGAACGCACAATCGACGCCCTGCTCCTCGAACGCGTCGAGGATCGGGCGCCAGCGCTTGCCGAGTTCGGCGAAGGCCTCGTCGATCAAACCGGCGGGCCGCTGGGGCCAAGGATAGACATAGGGCCATGCCAGCGCGCCGGAGAAGGTGGCATGCGCGTCTAGGCCGAGCCTGCGGCTGGCGCGCGCGGCGAGCTTCACCTGCTCCACCGCCCAGGCCTGTCGCTCGGCCGGCTTGCCGCGCACATGCTCGGCCGCAAAGCCGTCGAACAGGTTGTCATAAGCGGGATGCACGGCGACCAGCTGGCCCTGCAAGTGGGTTGAAAGCTCGCTGACGGCGATGCCGTGCTTGTCGAGCCGGCCGCGCAGATCGTCGCAATAGGATTGGCTCTCGGCGGCGGTCTCGAGGTCGATCAGCTTGGGCGTGCAGGGGATCTGCACCGCCTTGTAGCCGAGGCCCGCGGCCCATTCGGCGAGATGGTCGAGCGTGTCGTAGGGCGCTTCGTCGCCGAGGAACTGGGCGAGGAAGATGCCGGGGCCCTTGATCGTCTTCATGCGGGGTCTCCGGGGAAGGGCAGCCACGCGCGGGCGTCGTGCGAGCGGACGGCGCAGCCGACGAAGCGCATCGAGCGCAGGCCATCGCGGATGCCCGGCAGCACCGTGTCGAGCCGGCCGGATATGCCATGGATCGCGTCAGCGAAATCGGAATAGAGTGTGGCAAACGCCTCGATGAAGCCTTCCGGGTGGCCGCTCGGAAGGCGGATCGCGCGCTGGGCGTCGGGGCTGAGGGTTGGCGCGCCGGCATGGAAGATCTCGCTGCGCGCATCCGGCCAGCGCAGGACCAGGTCGCCCGGCGCGTCGTGGCACCATTCGAGGCCGCCCTTGTCGCCGTAGATGCGCAGCCTGAGGCCATTGCGCTCGCCCGTTGCAATCTGCGAAGCGGTGAGCACGCCGGGCACATCACCTGCGAAGCGCAGCAGGATGTTGCAGTCATCGTCGAGCCTGCGCCCCGGCACGACACGCGGCAGGTCGGCAACCAGTTCGCTCGCCTGCAAGCCGCTGACATATTCGGCGAGCTGGAAGGCGTGGACGCCGATATCGCCGATCGCGCCGCCCGCACCGGCGCGGGCAGGGTCGGTGCGCCAGCCCGCCTGCATATTCTCGCCCTCGATCGCATCGGAGAGCCAGCCCTGCGGATAATCGACCGTGATCTTGCGGACGCGGCCGATCGCGCCGGCCGCGACGCGGGCGCGCGCCTCGCGGATCATCGCGTAGCCGGTGTAGGTGTAGGTCAGCGCGAAGGGCTGGCGGCTCGCCGCGACGATCGGCGCCAGTGCCTCGGCCTCGGCGAGGGTCGCGGTCATCGGCTTGTCGCAGATGACAGGGAGGCCGGCCTCCAGCGCTGCCTTGGCGATGGCGAAATGGCTGTCATTGGGCGTGGCGATCGCAATCGCCTCTATGCCGTTCTCGCGCGCCTGCTCGCTGGCGAGCATCGCCTCTATGCCGTCATAGGCGCGATCGGTTGCAACACCCCAGCGCTCTGCCTGCGCCCGCGACTTGTCGAGGCTGCGGCTGAACGCGCCCGCGACGAGCGTAAAGCGGCCATCGAGGCCGGCGGCCATGCGGTGCACCGCGCCGATGAAGCTGCCCGGTCCGCCGCCGAGCAGGCCGAGCCGGAGAGGACGCTGCGTCATGCGGCGGGCGCCTCGGCGATCTTCTCGCGGAAGGTGAGGGCGAAGAGCAGCATCGCTATAAAGGCGATCACCGCCGGCACGATCCAGATCGCGCGCCAGTCATGGACGCCATCGGTGCCGATGTTCGCGCCGTACACCACGCCCGCGATATTCGATCCGATGACGATGCCGATCCCCTGCGTGATCAGGTTGAAGAAGGATTGCGCGCGAGACCGTGCCTCCGCATCGAATTTGCGATCAACGTAGATCTGGCCGGAGACGATCAGGAAATCGTAGCACACGCCGTGGATGATGATGCCGAGCAGCACCATCGGCATGATGGCCGTCGCGCCATGATAACCGAAGCCGAACAAAAGGAAGCGCACCGCCCATGCGCCCATCCCGATCACCAGCACGCGCTTGATGCCGAGCCGGCCGAGCAGGAAGGGCAGGCTGATCAGGATCAGGGATTCGAAGATCTGCCCGGCGGTCTGGATGCCGGTCGCCTCGATCCGCTTGCCGAACAGGCTCAGGTGCAGATCCTTGTCGGCGAAGAAGGCGTTGGCATAGGTGTCATAGAAGCTGCGCGGGATCATCAGCGCCAGCGTGCAGGCGATGAAGATCCAGAAGGCCGCCTCGCGATGGCGCAGGATCACATCCAGCCCGAAGATCGCCGAGATACTGACCACGCGGCCGCGTGCGCGGGGCGGTGTGGCGGGCAGAGTGAAGGCGTAGAGGCCGAGTGCCAGATAGACGCCCGCCGCCATCCGCATCGGCAGCGCGGTCTGCGCCGCGCCGGCGATCAGGCCGACGAGCAGCCCGGCAACGATCCAGCCGATCGTGCCCCACACCCGCACCGCCGGAAACTCGCGGCCGATGTCGCCGATCGCGTTGAAGGCGATCGCCGTCGCGAGCGGGATGGTGGAGGCGTAGAACAGGAAGTGGAGGAGCAGACCGAACAGGAACAGGGAAGGCGACGCGGTGACGGTCGATACCCAGAAGAGTGCCGCACCGGCACAGATCGAAAGGATGCCGAGCAGTTTCTCGGCCGCCATGAAACGGTCCGCGATCATGCCGACAAACAGGGTGGAGAGCACGGTGGCGATGCCGACCATGCCGTAAGCCGCACCGATGATCGTGTCGAAGCCGAGCCCCTTGCTCATGTAGGTGCCGAGCGGCACGAGCCAGACGCCCCACGCAAAATATTGCGCGAACATCATGATCGACAGACGCAGCTTCACCATTCCCGGCGCACCCTCCCAGGGCGAGGCAGTGCCCGCCCGTCTCTCATCCGGCGATCGTTGTCACAGCCCGAAAGCGTGAGCGTCGCTCTTGCCCCTTACCAACCATGAGATCGATCTCATTGCAAGGGGCAATATCGAATTCGGAAATTTAAAATCGAAAAGAGCGGGTCAGGTGTTCGACGCGACGAGGTGCGGTCCGGGGCCGAGGCTTTCGCGCACGACCAACTGATGGGGCAGCGTGGCGGAGACGGGAGTGTCTTGCCGATCATTCAATATGTCGAGCAGCAGTTCCACCGTCCTGCGGCCGATTTCGGCCATCGGCTGGCGCACGGTGGCGAGCGGCGGATCGACGTAGCGGGCCATCTGGATGTCGTCGAAGCCGACGATCGAGATGGTATGGGGGCAGGCGATGCCGGCGGACCGCGCGGCCGCTAGCGCGCCGATTGCCATCTCGTCGCTGAAGCAGAAGATCGCGGTCGGCGGCCGGTCGCGCGTCAACAGTGACATTCCCGCTCGCCGCCCCGATTCGATCGTGAAATCCCCGCTCTCGACAATCGGCCTTTCGGCGCCACGATCTTCGGCGGCCTTGCGGGCGCCGATCAGTCGGTCGCGGGTGAGCGGGCTATCGTCCGGTCCGGTGATGAGGGCGATGTCGCGATGCCCCATCTCATAGAGCGTCCGCATGACCTCATGGGCGGCCCCGGCATTGTCGATATGCGCGCTCGATACGCCGAGCGACGGTGTGAACTCGCAGCCGTTGACGATGGGGGCGCGGGCACCGTCGCGATCCAGCAGTCGGGCGAGCGTCGTCGGCAGCCGATGGCCGAGGAAGATGATTCCGTCCGCCTCCCGCCGGTTGAGCATCTCGGCATATTGCTCCTCGCGTTCCCGCTCGTTGCGCGTATCGCCGAGCAGCACGGCATAGCCGGCCTTTTGTGCCGCTTCCTCGACGCCGCGGATCACGCGTGAGAAAAAGGGGTTCGAGATATCCGGCACCGTGACGATGATGCGCCCCGTCCGCGTGGTGCGCAGGCTCGCGGCCACCGAATTGCGGGTATAACCCAGTTCCTCGACGGACTTCATCACGCGGGCGCGCGTCGCCTCCGCGACCATTTCGGGATTGGCGAGCACGCGCGCGGCGGTCGCCCTGGAAACGCCGGCAGCCGCCGCGACATCGCGAATGGTCGTCATGAAGCCGGAAGTGTGCTGGAAGAAGACATCGCGATCCATCGAGAGCCGAAGGGATATGCCTTATGTCATATCCGCGGCTTTCGACAGAGAGCTACGCTTATCTCGCAACGCTCTCCGCATCTCCATTCGCGGTGGGCTGGATCCGCAGGCGGGGGAAGACGTCTTCCAGCGGCTTCGTCTCGGGTAGCACGTAGACATAGCCGCCCTTCTTGCGAAACGCCGGGCTGAGCGCCTTGCCGTAGAAGGCCTTGGGCACGTTGATGCAGCCGAAGGTGATGCGATTGTCGTCGGGCGTGGGGGAGAGCATCCGCTCGCGCCGATGCTCCCTGGGGCCGGCATCGCTCGGGATCGGGTGGAGCGCCACCGAGGTCGCGTAATCCACCCAGAGTACGCGCTGCCCCGCCACCGGCATCCCGAATTTGGCGAGGAAGCGTCCGGCCGGTGTGGTCTTTTCGGCCGGGCCGAGATCGGCGAGCTTCTTGCTGCCGACGCCCGGAGTGGCGACGTCACCCTTCGCGATGCCGACCAGCACCGGCACTGCGCCTAGCGGTTTGCCGGTGGCGTCGAACAGGAACAGCGCGGCGTTGGTCTTGTCGACCACCGCCCAGGGAAGCGAGCGATTGTCCTTCGATGCGGCGACCCAATCGATCACCCGCTGCGCCGATGGGGAAGGGGCGATGACGGGCGCGGGCTTGCTGGGTGCCGGCCTTGCCTTCGCATGAATGGGTAGCGCCTTGGCATGAACGGGCGGGCGGGCGCCCGCGACGGTGGGAAGGATCAACGCGAAGCCGACTGCCGCCCGCAACATGAACATCATCTTTTCAGAGAACTCGACAAGCGTCGGCCGCCCTCGTGGAAGGCGGCCGACCGGGGACGGCAATGAGGTTAGGGTGTTCCGCTACGAGCCATCAATGGCGCGGGCGCTTGGCGCGCTTCTGCTCCTGAACGGTCAGCCGCTGGTCGATGCCATCGACCCGGCTGCCCAACTGGTCGAGCCGTTGACCATTCTGCTGCGCCTGGCCGGAGGCGGCCTGCGCCTGCGCCAGCGCCGATTTGGCCGTGCCGTCGGTATCCTGAAGTTTCGCCTCGAGCGCATCGACGCGCTGGCTTACCGGCGCAATCTGCTCGCGGACGTAGGATTTCGTGGCGCAACCGCCAAGGCTGAGGGCACCGGCCACAGTCAGGACGGCAAGGGCGGATTTAGACGCGAAAGCGGGCATCAGTTCTTCCAATCGTTAACCAACCGGAGCTAGCAACCCGAGCCGCGATATTCCGACAATATCGATTCTGTTCAGCCGTGCATCTTCTTCGATCGATGGTTTCTTGATGTGGGCCTGCCCCGATTTTATTTCGCCTCGCCGCATGAACGAGCTGTTCAGGTTCATTGACGCTTCAGTTTTGATTTTGTCGTCGGTGCGAACGGGTCTTTGGGGATGCCGTCGGATCGGGCCGTTCCCGTCTCCGTGTCGGCCGGTGCATCGCGCTGTTCATCGACGCATTTGCCCAGCTGACGGATTGCGGCTTTCGCGTCGCCGAGGTCCAGGCGCTCGACCGGAACATCGCCGCGCGAGACATCGAGGGTCTTGGATGTCGCGAAGAGCGAAGGGAATTTCGCCCCGAAGCTGGTCACGAAACCCCGCTTGCCGTCCGAGGCGATGCCGACCGCGAAGTGCGCGGGGTAGCTGCTGTTGGACAGACGGAAATTCAGCTTCAGCTTGTCCTCTGGTTTGATCGACCAGTTGGGATTGAGCAGCGAAAGCCGGTTCGTCCCATCCGTATCGACTCCCAGGAGCAGGGTCGTTCCGCCATTCGGCTCATATTCGCGCGTCAGGAAGCAGCCTTTGCCATCCTTGCTCGCCGTCACGGTCCAATCGCCGACTTTGCGCAAGGCATATTCGCGCGCAACGGCGGCGGCGCTAGCGAGCGAGATGAACCCTGTGACGGCTGCGGCCAGCACGGTTCCGCGTACAATCGTTACTCGTGTCATTCTCAGCAGCACCTTTCACCAAGGAGCAGTCGAACCGGCTGCGCCTATGACGCCGGGCCGGGACTAGCGTTCCATGAAGCCTGCCAGCAAGCCGCGTGCGACTTCTCGCGCGTGCGAGGCCAGCGCCTCGCCCGGCAGTTCGCCCGCCGTCCAGAAAGACAGCACGCCACGGAAGCCGAAAGCGAGTTGAGAGGGCAAAACCCGCAGCGCCTCCTCCCGGCGATCGCGCGTCAACCCGTCTCCTGCGCCGATTGCGAGCGCCCACAAGACGGAGGAATGTGCGAGTACCCGCCCGGAGGGCGAGGCGGCCGTTCCGATCCATCCCATGACGGTTCGGTTCACCTCCGGCTGCTCGAGCATCACCTCGACGCCGATCGCGGTGGCGAGGAGCACGCGGCCAACAGCGTCGGACAGGGACGGTGCGGCGGAAAACCGCCTCGTCATCTCGTCGATCCGCCGCGCGGAGAGGGCGTGCATGATCGCGGCCTTGCTGCCGAACTGATTGAAGGGGGTGGCGAAGCTGACGCCGGCCCGTGCCGCGAGATCGCGCATCGAGAAATCGGCCTTGCCATCGCGCAGCAGAGCCTCTGCCGCGTCGAGCACGGTCTGGCGCAACGGCTCGCCACGGACGACGGACACCGGGGGACGGTTCTTGATCCTGGCCATCAGCTATTTATATCACGATATAGTTGTCGAAATGAACCGGAGATATGCCATGCCATCGATCACCACGAAAACCTTCCTTATTACGGGCGTCAGTTCGGGCCTGGGGCGCGCCTTCGCGCAGGGAGCGCTCGACGCCGGCCATCGGGTGATCGGCACCGTGCGTCGGGACGAGGATGCGGCCCTCTTCGCGGCATTGGCGACGGAGCGTGCACTCGCGCTCAAGCTCGATGTGACCGATTACGAGGCAATCCCGGCGGCCGTCCGCGAAGCGGAAGAGCGGATGGGGCCGATCGACGTGCTGGTGAACAATGCCGGCTATGGCCATGAGGGTGTGCTGGAGGAATCCTCGATGGATGATCTCCAGCGCCAGTTCGCCGCCAACGTCTACGGCCCGGTTGCGATGACGAAGGCGGTGCTGCCGGGGATGCGCGCGCGCCGGCGTGGCCATATCGTCAACGTGACGTCGATGGGAGGCTTCATCACGATGCCGGGTATCGCTTTTTATTGCGGGAGCAAGTTCGCGCTGGAAGGCATATCCGAGGCGCTCGGCAAGGAACTGGCGGGTTTCGGGATCTGCGTCACCGCACTGGCGCCGGGCCAGTTCCGGACGGATTGGGCAGGCCGCTCGATGGATCGCACCGCCCGCAGCATCGCGGACTATGACGTCGTGATGGACCCGATACGCGCCGCGCGGCAGGCCAAGAACGGCCATCAGCCGGGCGACCCGGCCAAGGCGGCGCAGGCGTTGCTGGCGCTGATCGAAGCCCCGCACCCGCCCGTGCGGTTGTTTCTGGGCGAGGATGCGCTCGGGCTGGTGGAGCAGAAGCTCGACGGCATGAAGGCGGAGATCGCGACCTGGGAGGCGCTGTCGCGCTCGACGGCGTTTGCTGCCTGACCATAGAGTCTCAATGCTGTGCAGAAAATTGTCCGGCCGAGGTGACCGGTCGCACAGTGCCGTCGAATAACACCATATGGTCGCCAACCCCATATCGAGGCTGATGCCGTCCCGCGCCGCTGCCCGTCAGGGGCCTCGCAGTTCCGCGAGTACGGTGGTGCGGGACGAGTGGGGTGCGCTGATGGTGGCCGCGCAGGATGGCCATGGCGGCGCATACCAACGGCTGCTCGGCGAAATCTCGGGCTGGCTCCATTCCTATTTCCAGCGCCGGTTGCCGCCGGGCGATATCGATGATGCGGTGCAGGAAACCCTGCTCGCGGTTCACCGGCGCCGTCATACCTACGACCCCCATTATCCGCTCGGCGTCTGGCTGGCGGCGATCGCCAAGCGCAAGTGGATCGATCAGCTGCGCAGCATGGGGCGGCGCCCGACCGAGGAATTGCCTGACGATCTCGCAGTCGGCGATCATGAGGCGTCGGTGACGAGCGCCACGGTGCTCGAACGGCTGCTGGGCGAGCTTCGTCCCGCGCAGGCGCAGGCGATCCTGCTGGTGAAACTCCACGGCTACAGCATCGAGGAGGTCTCGCAGGAGACCGGCCAGTCCGCATCGGCCGTGAAAATGAACATCCATCGCGGCCTCGGCCGCCTCACCGCATTCATCGAGAAGACCGACCATGTCGAATGATGCCCTGATCCTCGATCTGGCGGCCGACCTCGCGCCGGTGAGGCGGCGAAGCGCGCTGCGCGATAGTGTCTGGCTGCTGGTGCTGGCGGCGATCGAAACGCTGCTGGTTCTCGCCGCGGGATTGATGCGGCCGGACATGGGGCGGATGATCCTTGAGCCGTTCATGATGTGGAAGATCGGCAGCCTCGCGCTGCTCGCCGGTTTCAGCTGCGCGGTAGCGATGCGATCCTTCGCGCCGCCGTTTCTACCGCGCCGTGGGCTGAGGGGCGCGCTTGGGCTGGCCGGGCTGCTCATGATCGGCGGACTGCTTCTGGTTTCGTCCGCCGATGCCGGCCGACCGCTGCTCGATCGCCTGTCGCCTGCGCACGGGATCATGTGTTCGGCCGCCATCATCGTCCTGTCCCTGCCGATGATGGCGGCGGTCGCGGTGCTGATGCGACGGGCGGCGCCGGTTCGGCCGGGGGAGAGTGCGCTTGCCGCCGGCTTCGCGGCTGCGACCTGCGGTGCACTGGTGTTCACGATCTGCTGCCCGATGAACGATCCGCTCTATGTCGTCGTCTGGTATTCCCTGGGCGTTGCCGTCGTCACCGCGATGGCGCGCTGGCTCCTGCCGAGACGCTTCCGCCTCTAGTCCCGCTCACCCGTCGTCGCTTTCTCTCCGGACGCAATCCTGCGCCGGGCGGGGAGGTGCGCGTCCTCCAACCTCGCATGACAAGGAGACCGTCATGACCGCCACCGTGTCCCAGAACGCCCATCCCGCCGAAGCGTCGCCTCATTGGCTGAAGCGCTATTATTCCGGCCGTGCACTCTTCTCCATCCTGTGGGTCGCGGCCGCCTTCACCGTCGGCAAGACCCAGCCGCCGATCGGGATCGCGCTGCTCATCGCCTATCCCGCGTGGGATTGCCTTGCGAACTGCGTGGACGCGATGCGGACGGGCGGGCTGCGTGCCAATCCGTCGCAGATGCTGAACGCCATCGCCAGCGCCGCCGTCACGCTGGCGGTGGCCGTCACAGCCGGTTCCGATCTCCATCACGCGATCGGGGTGATCGGCATCTGGGCGGCCCTGTCGGGCATCCTCCAGCTCGCGACCGGCGTCCGTCGCTGGCGCAGTGCCAGCGCGCAATGGCCGCAGATCCTGAGCGGTGCGCAGTCGACGCTCGCGGGCGGGCACTTCCTGGTCAAGGCGATCCATCCCGCCGCGGCCGTCAGCGTGGCCGACGTTGCCCCTTACGCGGCTTTCGGTGCCTTCTATTTCGCCATCTCCGCCGCTGTGCTCTTTATCAGGCGCTGAGACGCGGCAACCGTTTGACGATCCCGCCCGGCTCGTCCACGTCGTCCGCAAAGAGGATTGTATATGCGCATCATGTTGCTTTCGACGCTTCTGCTCGCGACGGCCGCCCCCGCAGCCACCCCCTGGACGGTCCGCCCGGAATGGGTGCGCGCCCACGAGGATTTCCTGGCGGGCGACGCGCTGCGTGGGCGGGGCAGCGCCACCCATGATGAGGCTGTCGCGGCGGCCTATGTCGCATCGCAGTTCGAGGGCTACGGGCTGAAGCCGGCCCCTGGCATGCCCGGCTATGTTCAGACGGCCAGCGTGGTGAGCACGCATGTCGCCTCCGACCCTCGGCTGGAGATTGCGGGCAAGGCGGTCGACGGCTTGCGGCTGATCGTGGGTTCGACGGCGGCCGATGTGCAGGGTCCGGTTGTGATCGCTAACAGCATCGCGGCCCTTCCCGAAGAGGCCGCCGTGGTGGTGTTCACGGCGGCCGACGTGCCGCCGTTCGACATATGGCGCGCCGTGCGATCGCGGCATATCGGCCTGCTGATCGCCAAGGATAGCAGCGGCGCGGCGGAGTGGTTCGCCACGATCGGCGGCAAGACGAACATGCCGCGCTACCTGGCCGAGATGCCTCCCGAGCCGCGCCCGTCCTTCGTCACCTTGCCGGCCGCGAGCGTCGATGCAATCAAGGCCGGCGACCAGGTCCACCTGACGGTACCGATCGCGCGCGACGATTCGATCACCAGCAACGCGATCGGCTATCTGCCCGGCACCGATCCCAAGGCAGGCGTGATCATGCTGTCCGCGCATCTCGATCATTTCGGCCAGCGCGATGACGGGACCATCATGCACGGCGCCAACGACGACGCGTCGGGCACGACGGCGGTGCTGGAGCTGGCGCACGCGCTTGCATCGGGCAAGCCGCATCGCCGGAGCATCCTGTTCGTCTGTTACGGCAGCGAGGAGATCGGCCTGTATGGTTCGACCTATTACGGCGCGCATCCGGCGGTGCCGCTCACCGATATCGTCGCCAATATCGAATTCGAGATGATCGGCGCGCAGGATCCGTACCTCCCCAAGGGCGCGCTGATGATGACCGGGTTCGATCGTTCCGATCTCGGTTCGGCGTTGCAAGCGCAGGGCGCGCATGTCGTTGCCGATCCCTATCCGAAGCAGAAGTTTTTCGAGCGATCCGACAATTACGCGCTGGCCCTGAAAGGCGTGGTTGCCCACACGCTTTCGGGGTGGGGCGAGGTGCCGACCTACCACCAGCCCACCGACACGATCGCCAATCTCGATATCGATTACATGACGGGCGCGATCCAGTCCCTGATCGAGCCGGTGCGATGGCTGTCGGACGGAACATTCACGCCCCGCTGGACCGAGACCGGCCGACCGAAGAAGTGACCGGGCGATCCCGGTCCGTCGGGCGCCGACGCAACAGCGGTATACGAATCTCGCTCACGCCTGAAAACGATATTGCGAGGCTGTCGCATTATCATTAACTGCGGCCCGAATCGAAAGGGCCGTGATCATGTTTTCTGCAAGTGTTCGTGTCGGATTGCTCGTGGGTACGGCGTTGGCGGGCAGCGCCGGTCAGGCTGCAATGCCGCTGGCGGTGTCGTCTTCGTCCGTGGCGGGAGCCGACGATATCGTGGTGACCGGCGACCTGCCCAAAACGGACGCGTCCGCCGGCACCAAGAGCGCCACGCCGATCGCCGAGACGCCGCAGTCAATCAGCGTCATCGACTCTTCGGAAATTTCGCGCCTCGGCCTGCAGAACCTCAACCAGGCGCTGCGCTTCGTCGCCGGCGTCACGCCCGAAACGCGTGGCGCCTCGGCCGAGGTGTACGACCAGTTCAAGCTGCGCGGGTTCGATGCGCCGGTCTATCTCGATGGGCTCAAGCAGTTCGGCAGCGGGAGCGGTTATGCCTCGCCGCAGGTCGACGTATCTCGCCTGGAGCGGATCGAGGTCGTGAAAGGCCCGGCCTCCGCGCTGTACGGCGCATCGAGCCCCGGCGGTTTCGTGTCCGAAGTCAGCAAGCTGCCGCTCGATCGTGATTTCTACGGCTCGGTCGCGGGCACCTACGGCAACTACGATCTCTACCGTGTCGATGGAGACATGGGCGGCCGCATCGGCAGCGATGCGCTGTGGCGCCTTTATGGCAGCGTCAACGGCGCGCATGACCAGCAGACCTACGGCAAGCGCCGCCGCGAGACGGTGTCGGGCGCGGTAACGGTGGGTTCGGGCAGCTCGACCACCTTCACTCTGCTCGGCGCCTATTCGCACGATCCGTACAACGGCAATTATGGCGTGTTCCCGACGCTCGGGACGCTGATCGACAATCCCGCGGGCAAGATCTCGACCAAATTCTACGGCGGCGAGCCGGGCGATTATTTCAGCCGCGAGCAGGCCGGCGTCACCTACATTCTCCGGCACGATTTCGGCGGCGGCTGGGCATTCCGTTCCTCGGGGCGCTACCAATATGTGAAGACCAACCTCGGCATCGTCTATACCGGCGGCACGCAGGCGGATTTCTACAGTGGCTCGCCCTCCGCCGCGCCGACGCTCTTCTCGCGTTACTCCTATGCGACGCGCGAACAGCTCAACAACTGGACCTATGACAATCAGCTCAGCGGCCAGTTCGACACCGGCCCGATCCACCATGCGCTGCTGATCGGCGTCGATCGCCAGGTGGCGCATTCGAAGGAACTTTACGCCTTCGGCGGAGGGACGTCGATCGACGTGTTCAACCCCGTGTATGGCACGATGCCGACCCCTCAAAACCCCTATGAGGTGATCAACTATGCCGGGGACGGATACACCACGCCGTCCTTCACCGGCGTTCGCCAGCGCCAGCAGGGTGTCTACGCGCAGGATCAGATGTCGCTGGGCGGCCTGAACGTGACGGTGAGCGGCCGGCAGGACTGGACGCGCCAGACCGACGGCACCCAGGTTCAGCACAACAAGAAGTTCACCTGGCGCACGGCCGCGCTCTACAAGACGAAGTGGGGCGTCGCTCCCTATGTCAGCTATTCGACCTCGTTCGAGCCGCAGTCGAGCATCCTGTCCGACGGCAGCCTGCCCAAGCCATCGCTTGGCAGGCAGCTGGAAGCGGGCGCCAAATATCAGGTGCCCGGTACCGACATCCTGATCACCGGTGCCTGGTTCGACATCCACCAGACCAACGTGGCGGTGCCGGACTCGCTGTTCAGCTACCACCAGTCGGGCAAAGTGCGCTCGCGCGGCATCGAGATCGAGGCGAGTGGTTCGCTTCCCTACGGCTTCAACGGACGGCTCGCCTTCAGCCGCCAGCATGTGAAGGTGCTGGAGGATGCGGTGGCGCAGAATATCGGCAAGCCGCTCGACACGGTGGGCAAGGGCGGTATCTCGGCGACGCTGGAATGGGCGCCGAAATCCGGCCCGGCGCAGGGCTTCGCGATCGGCGGCACGGTGCGCCACGTCGACAGCACCTACGCGGATTTCTACACCAATCCGCTGCAGCAGACCGAGGTCACGCCGATGCGCACGCCCGCCTACACGGTGTTCGATGCGCTGATGCGGTTCGATCTGGAGCGCGTCAATCCGCGCCTGAAGGGCGTGACGCTGGGCGTCAACGCGACGAACCTGTTCGACAAGAAGTATCTGACGAGCTGCTTCGCGCAATATGCCTGGTGCTGGTATGGCAATCGTCGCACCGTGCAGGGCACGATCGGGTTTAGCTGGTGATGGGTAACCGCGCCTGACGTGCCCGTGCATGACGTGAAGGTGTGTCGATGACGGCCCGGAAACACGGATGAGCCATCTGGAATGCGCCGGCCGGCTGGCGGCGATCCCGGCAGGATATGCCCTCACCTCGCTGGTGACGGCGGCGCTGGTGCGCATCCTGCCGGGTCGCCCCGTCGATGCGGTTTCGATCGGCTTCATGGTGTTCTTCGCCATCTATGCCGTGCTGATCCTCTGGGCCTTCGCCACGCGTCGGCCGGGCCGGATGTGGATCTGCTGGGCCGTTGCGGGGCTGCTGCTCGCAGGCTTCGTTGGCTGGTCGATCATGATCGGCGGGCGATCGTGAAGAACGGGCTTCGGCAGTCGATGTCGACGGTGCACACTTGGTCGGGCCTGCTGCTCGGCTGGCTGCTCTACGTGATGTTCCTGTGCGGGACGGTCGCCTACTTTCAGGAGGAGGTGACCCGGTGGATGCAGCCGGAGGTCGCGCCGGCCCATAGCCAGGCCGAGGCGGTGGCCGGCGCGCAGGCCTGGCTGACACGCCATGCGGGGGACGCGCTCAGCTGGTACATCGCGCCGCCCGGCCGACGGGGCGCGGTGACGCAGGTCTATTGGCAGCCGGCCGATCCGGCATCCGGGGGCCGGACCAGTGCGACACTCGACGGGCAGGGGCGCGAGGTCGTGGCGCGGGCGACGTCGGGCGGCTACTTCCTCTATCGCCTGCATTTCGATCTCCATTATCTTCCGGTGATCTGGGCGCGCATCATCGTCGGTATCGCGGCGATGTTCATGCTCGTCGCGATCCTGTCCGGCATCATCACCCACAAGAAGATCTTCGCCGATTTCTTCATGCTGCGTTTCGGCAAGGGGCAGCGCAGTTGGCTTGATGCGCACAACGTCACGGCCGTGCTCGCGCTGCCTTTCCACCTGATGATTACCTATACCGGGTTGGTAAGCCTCGCGTCGCTCTACGCGCCGGCCCCGGTGGCGGCCGCCTTCACGAGCGGCGGCGCTTATTATGCGGCGGCATTTCCGACGGGCGCGAGCGCGGCTGCGGCGGGCGTTCGCCAACCGCTGGCGCCGCTCGGCACGATGGTCTTGCGCGCCACGCAGGTGTTCGATGCTCGCGAGATCGGCTATCTGTGGGTGCAGTCACCGGGGGACCGCAATGCGAGCGTGGCGATCACGACCTCGCCCGCCGCCGGGTTCGACACGCGCGGCGACACCATGCTGTTCGATGGCGTGACCGGGCAACCGCGAGAGCCATCGCCCCCGCGCGGCACGGCGCAGCGCGCCGAAAGCGTCATGGTGGGAATCCACGCCGGACGCTATGCAAACCTGCCGCTGCGTTGGCTCTATTTCCTCTCCGGCGTGTTCGGCACCGCCATGGTGGCGACCGGCCTCGTGCTGTGGACGGCGAAGCGGCGGCAGCGTCTGCCAGACCCCGAGCGACCCCATATCGGGTTCCGGATCGTCGAGCGGATGAACGTGGCGACGATCGCAGGCTTCCCGCTGGCCCTCGCCTCCTATTTCCTGGCCAACCGCCTGCTGCCGGTCGCGGCGAGCGATCGTCCGGACCGGGAGATCGCGACGCTCTTCATCGTGTGGGGAATTGCGGCGCTCTGGGCGATGATCCGCAGGCCGCAGCGGGCGTGGCGGGATATCGCCGCAATCACGGCGCTTGCCTTCGCAGCGGTTCCGGTCGTCAGCCTGATCGCCGTCGGGCCGAGCTTGTCGCTCGCCGCGCGCCACGACAGCCTGATCTATCCGGTGTTCGACCTGGTGATGCTCGTGACTGCCGCTTTGGCTGCAGTCGCGGCGCGGTATGCGGGGCTGGCCGCGACAAGGACGCGCCGGGTGGCCCGATGATCCTCGTCGCGCTGATCCTCAACATCGTCGGATTCCTTTGCCTCGCGGCGGCGGGCGTCCGTTATCGCGAGGCGCTGCTCGGTCGCGGTCGGCACCTTTCCCGTCCGGCGCGGATCAGGGTGGCCGGAGCCTTTTTGCTGGCTGCTTCATGGTTTTCGTTGAGCCAACGTGTCGGGTTCGGATCGGTGGTCGTGACGTTCGCCGGACTATCGACCGTCGGCGCCGCATTTTCGGTGATGTGCGTGACCTTGGGCCGGCATCTCAGATCGCGTTAGCGACGCAACGACGCCGTCGTCTCGTTCAATCTGTTTCAGGGATGACATAGTCGTGACATGCGGCGTTCATCGACTGAACGCTGTCTGAATGATCTGGACGCACCGCATACTTCTGAGTATGCGACTGACTCGCAATATACAGTCATTGAGCGCGAGGTCGGCGTGGCTACGGTTCTGGCTTTGTCACGAGAGGCGCCCGCAACGCGCCAATGGTCCCTGATCGAAACCGCGCCCGTGCATGAGCCATGGACGCGTTCGGCCTACCAGCCATCCGGCGGTGCGCGCCCGGTTGCGGCGCTGTTTTCGATCGCGGTCGTCGCCGCCCTGCTGGCGGCCTTTGCCGCCATCCACGTGCATCACGACGCCGTTCATCCGAAGCGGCTGGTCGTCGTTTCGCTCCGTTCGTTGCAGCCGCCGCCGGCGGCGCGACCGAAGCCACAGCCCCAGCAGGCGAAGGTGACACCTCCGCCCGTCTTCGCGCCGCCGCCGATCGTCACTCCGCCGGTCACCATTCCCGCCATCGTCACTTCCGACATCAAGGCACCAACGCCGCCGGTGCCGACAGTCACCGTCGCACCACCCGCGCCAGTCGCTGCGCCGCAGCCGGTCGTCGCGACCGGTCCGGTCAACAAGGGCGATCTGTCGAGCAAGATGATCGACGCTGTACCTCCGACCTATCCGGTGGAGTCCCGCCGGCTCCACGAGCAGGGTATTGTGAAGCTCATGGTGACACTCAACACCGATGGCCGCGTGGCCAACGTGGAGATCGCTTCGACGAGCGGCTCCTATCGGCTCGATCGGGCTGCGCTCGGCGCCGTCCGGCGCTGGCGCTGGGCGCCGAGCGTGGAAAATGGCACGCCGGTGATGGTGCAGGGCTATGTGACGATCCCGTTCGTCCTGAAAGCCTGATCCGAAAGTCGCGAATAATCAGCGGTCGGGCAAGAGATAGCGGCAGCCCGACCCATCAATCGACCGAACGGCACATCCATCGCTCTCAATTGCGACAGCGAGTCATTAGCTGTTGCAGGTAAGAATGAATCGCAATATGCGATCGATACTCAATCGCAACAAAGGGGTAAAATATGCGTCGCGGCTCGCTGACGAACGGCAGAACTCGGACTTTCCTGGCAGCTTCCTGCATTGGTGCGGCCCTCGTTCCCGCCGGCGCGATCGCTCAATCGGCTGACGTTTCGTCGCCAGCCCCCCAGGAAAAGGCGCTGGGCGGTGTCACCGTCACCGATACGGCGATCGACGACGCGCCCGGCAACCAGCTGGAATCGCCCAAGCGGACCCGTAGCGTTCGCGACACGCCGCAGACGATCACGGTGCTGACCGGCGAGGTTCTCGAACAGCAGAACCTGCTGAGCCTGAAGGATGCGCTTTCGACCGTGCCGGGCATCACCTTCGGCGCCGGCGAGGGCGGCAGCGGTTATGGCGACAGCATCAACTTCCGCGGCTACAGCGCCAACACCGATATCACGGTCGATGGCGTGCGCGATTCCGCACAATATAACCGCAGCGACTCGTTCGACACCGATCAGATCGAGGTTACCAACGGCGCCAATTCCGTGATCTCCGGCGTCGGCTCGGTGGGCGGTTCGATCAACATCGTGTCCAAGAATCCGCTCGCCAGGGATCAGACGATCCTGAGCGGGGGCGTCGGTACGGCGAATTACTATCGTGGCACGGTGGATACCAACAAGCGGGTCAACGACCTGATCGCGGTGCGCCTCAACGCCATGTATCATCGCAACGACGTGCCCGGTCGCGATGTCGAGAATGCCAGGCGCTGGGGCATCGCGCCGTCCGTCACCATCGGCATCGATAGCCCGACCCGCCTGACGCTCGCCTATCTGCACCAGGAAGATCACAACATCCCGCAATATGGCGTGCCCTATTTCAACGGGCCGGTGCCGGGCGTCGATCGCAGCGATTATTTCGGCTACCGCAACCTCGATACCCAGCGGATCAACGTCGATCGCTTCACGATGACGTTCGATCACGAATTCAGCGACACGACCTCGATCCGCAACCTCGCGCGCTGGCAGGATGTGCGCCAGCGCACGATCGTCGATCCGCCGCAGGGCACCTACTGTCTCGCGAACGGTGTCTCCTCGGCGGGCGCGGCCTGCGCGTATCCGGGCTATTATCAGCCGTCCGGCCCGCGCGGTAACGAGCGCGTCACCGACAACCAGCTGATGTTCGACCAGATCGACGTCAAGAGCGTGTTCAACACCGGTCCGATCGAGCACACGATCGACGTCGGCGGTGCGGTCACCTGGGAGAAGTTCAATCTTTCGACCGGGAACGTTCTGCGCAATGCCGACGGTACCATACCGGCGCTTCCGCTGATGGATTTCACCGATCCCAACCAGCTCGCGACCGGGCCGGCCGGCTTCGCTTATGGCAGCAATGTCTGGACCGGGCCGGTCAACTTCATCGAGAGTGCGCGTCAGGCCGGCGAACTCACCAACTATGCGGCGTATCTGTTCGATACGATGAAGCTGGGCAAGGTCGAGTTCAGCGGTGGCGTCCGCGTCGAGCGCAATGAAGGTTCGTATCGGGCGGATACGGTTTCCACCGACGCGGCGACGCTCGGGCAGGTGACGAGGGGCACCACGTTCACCAACGACGACACGCTGCTCTCCTATCGCCTCGGCCTGACGTACAAGCCGATCGAGGCGGTGAGCCTCTACGTCGCCTATGGCAACTCGCAGACGCCGTCCAAGAATGCGGTCAACGGATCGTGCACCGCCGCGACCTGCAGCGTCGATCCGGCGTCGGCCAAGAATTACGAGATCGGCGCGAAGGCGCAGGTGCTCGACGGCCTGCTGCTGACCGTCGCGGCTTTCCGGAACGAGCGCGACAAATATCTCGTCGCCTCGAACGATCCGGCGGTGCCCGACCAACAGCTCGACGGCAAATCGCGTGTGGACGGCATCGCGGTTGGCGCCAGCGGTCGCGTCACGAAGGCGTGGACGATCACCGCGAACTATACCTATCTGAAGAGCAAGCTCATCCGTTCCGTGTCGCGCTTCTGCCTGGAGAATCCTGGCTCGACCGGCTGTGCCAACAGCGTTGACAATCCGGATCCCGGCGCCGGCTCGCTGCTGACCCAGACGCCGAAGAATTCAGGCAGTATCTTCACCACCTACAAGCTGCCTTTCGGCCTTTCGGTCGGCTATGGCGCCACCTATCAGGGCAGCTTCGCGTTCAACACGCCGACTCTCGCCGCACCGACCGTTCTGCGGGCGAAGTCCTACTGGGTCCATCAGGCCTACTTCGCCTACGACTTCACGCGGAACATCTCGGCGCAGATCAACGTGAAGAACTTCACCAACGCGCATTATTACACGCGCATCCGCAACAACGGCTGGGCGACGCCGGGCGATGCCCGCTCGGCGGTATTGACGCTCAACGTGAAGCTGTAATCGGATCGGACGGGGCGGCGGATGTCGCCCCGTCCTGTTGCTTTGATCCAGCCGTTAGGCGAGGAAGCCTCATGGTCATCGAGATTCCGGAACTGCTCGGCAAGGCCGAGGTGCAGGCGATCCGTGCGCAACTGGAAGCAGCAGACTGGCATGATGGCCGGGGAACGGCGGGCCATCGCGCCATCTCGGTCAAGACCAACCTCCAGCTTCGCCTGGACGATCCACTCGCGCAGGAATTGGGAGCGCGGCTGGTCCAGCGGCTTGGCCAGACCCCGCTGTTCATCGCGTCCGCGCTGCCGGCGAAGATCATGCCGCCGCGCTTCAATCGCTATGAGGATAAAGGCGCCTACGGCAACCATGTCGACAACGCGATCTTCGCCGTGCCCGGCGCGCAGAGCCACGTCCGCACCGATCTTTCGGCCACCATATTCCTGAGCGATCCGGACGAATATGACGGCGGAGAACTCGTCATCGACGATCTGTTCGGCGGGCATCGGGTGAAGCTGCCGGCGGGGCACATGATCCTTTATCCCGGCAGCAGCCTGCACCGCGTCACGCCGGTGACGCGTGGCACCCGCTTCGCAGCCTTCACATGGATCCAGAGCTTCGTGGCACAGGATCAGCAGCGCCGCCTGCTCTTCGATCTCGATAGCGCGATCCAGGATCTGACGGCGGATCATCCCGATCACGGCGGCATCGACACGCTGACCAACGTCTATCACAATCTGTTGCGTCAATGGTCGACGACCTGAGCGCGATCCCACCCGAAATTCGCACACTCGCGGACTATGAGAAGCACGCAGAGGCGTGTTTGCCGGCCGCCAGCTGGGATCATATCCAGTCGGGAAGCGGGAGCGACAGCGCG
The DNA here is from genome assembly GCF_029906645.1 of Sphingomonas oryzagri. Classification (NCBI taxonomy): domain Bacteria; kingdom Pseudomonadati; phylum Pseudomonadota; class Alphaproteobacteria; order Sphingomonadales; family Sphingomonadaceae; genus Sphingomonas; species Sphingomonas oryzagri. The sequence goes on along the minus strand of NZ_JARYGZ010000001.1, from coordinate 1,297,910 downwards.
CTCCGCGACAATCGGGCCGCCTTCGATCGATGGCGCCTGCTGCCGAACGTGCTGACGGATCTACGCGGCGCCAGCACCGAAACCGAATTGTTCGGCCGCGCCCATGTCGCGCCGATCATGGTGGCGCCCTTGGCCTACCAGTGCCTCGCCCACCCCGACGGTGAAATGGCGGCGGCGAGAGCGGCGGCGGCGCTGGAGACCGGTTTCATTCTCAGCACGTTGTCCAGCGTCTCTCTGGAACATGTCGCGCAGGCGAGCCGATCGGCCGCGCGGGAGCTGACGAAACCAGTGGCTCCGCTCTGGTTCCAGCTCTATCTGCAGCCGGATCGCGCGGACAGTCTAACTCTTGTCAGGCGGGCGGAGGCGGCCGGCTATGAGGCGATCGTCCTGACCATCGACGCGGCGATCAAGCGATCCGAATTCACGCTTCCAGCCGGGATCGAGGCGGCCAATCTGCAAGGCATGGCAAAACCTCGCCAGCATAGCGTTGCGGGTGGACACATCCTCTTCGGCACACCGCTGGCCGATGCCGCACCGACATGGGCCGACGTAGAGTGGCTCAGATCCGTGACGGATCTTCCGATCCTGCTGAAGGGACTGGTCACTGGAGAAGCCGTCGATCGCGCCGTGGCCAGTGGCGTCGAGGCGATCGTCCTGTCCAATCATGGCGGCCGGGTTTTCGATGGTTTCCCCGCCGCGCTCGACGTTCTGGCGCATGTCGTCGCGCGGGCCGGGCACCGTCTGCCGATCCTCGTCGACGGCGGCTTTCGATCGGGTTCCGACATCGCGACCGCCCTCGCGCTGGGGGCTAAGGTGGTGCTGATCGGTCGCCCGGTATTCCACGCGCTGGCGGTGGCGGGCCTGTCGGGTGTCGCCCATATGCTCCACATCCTGCGCACGGAGCTGGAACTCGCCATGGCGCAGCTCGGCTGCCCACGGATAGAGCTATTGGACAGCGGCCGGCTGTTACCCCACCGACAGGCGTGATCCGTCAGGTCATGGCGAGACCCGGCATCGCGTCGGTGACGCCGAACAGCGTGTGCGATACGTGCGCGGGATCGATCCCGAACGTCTCGCCCGCAAGGCCTGCGATCAGGCTGTCCATCGAGGCCGTCGGCTTGAGATCCCGTCCTTCATAGAGGGCGGACGCGCCGAGACCCGGCCAATCGGCCATGATCCGGCCGCCCCTGATCGCTCCGCCGACCAGCATCGCGACCGATCCGGTACCATGGTCGGTGCCGCCAGTCCCGTTCGCGGCGGCCGTACGGCCGAACTCCGTGGCGATCAGCACGGCGGTTTGCGACCAGGCCGGCCCGAGATTGTCGCGCAACGAACCCAACAGCGTGTCGAGCGCCTTGAGCTGGGCCGCCAGGCGTCCCTGCTGCCCGCTGTGCGTATCCCAGCCGCCCGTCTCGATCATCGCGATCCGCGGGCCGTTAGGCTTGACGAGAAAGCTGGCGGTGAGCTTGCCGAGGCTCGCCGGATCCTGCTTCGCAGCGGCTCCTTCGGCGAGGCCCTTCGCCTCCAGTGCCGCCGACCAGAGCGGATGAAGCTGCGGATCGGCGGCATAGAGTTGGCCGACACGCAGTAGCAGGTCGTCCGACGGGGTGGGCAGGGAGGATGGCGCGTAGGAGGTCACTTGTGCCGCCCCGCGCAGAGCCATGGGGACGGTCGCGGCGAGGGCGATAGCCTCGTCCTTCGCCTTCGGCATCATGCCGACCAGCCGGTTGAGCCAGCCGTCCTTGAGCTGATAAGGCTGACGTCCACCCGTTTCGAGGACGTTCTGGCCGTCGAAGTGCGAGCGGTCGCGATAGGGCGAAGCGACGGCGTGGACGAACAACGCCTGACGCTCGCTATACATCCTGGCGGTCTCGGCGAGCGAGGGATGCAGCGCGAAGGTTCCGTCGAGCTTGGTCGCGCCCGCCGGATCGATGGCCAGCGCCCCGCGCAGCCTCGCATAGGCGGGATCTGCGTAGGGAACGACGATGTTGAGCCCGTCGGCGGCACCGCGCTGGATGATGAAGACGAAGCGGCGCTCGGTCGGCACGGTGGCGAGGACCATGCGCGGCGCGACGAGCATCGCGCCCGCGCCCATCGCGGAGACGGAGAGAAAGGAACGGCGGTCGATCATATTGGTCACCTCCGCAGGAAATCGGGTGAAACGAGCAGCAGGGCGAGCGCACTGCCGGGGCTTTCGGCGCGTCCGATCTGCTCGGTGGTCGCCGCGCTCAGCGAAGCCGGGACGAGCCTCGGCCCGATCGTCCGCGCGTCGAGCGTGTCACCGAGCGGCGCGACCAGCCGCTGCGCGAACTCCACGCGGCGCAGGAGCGCATCCGGTGCGGCCCAGCTTGCCGCAACGTCGTCCCATCCGGCCGGCGAGCCGGGCTTCCATACCGGCTGGCCGAGCTGGCTCTGAACGCCAGCCATCTGGATCTGGCCGATCTCGGTCCGGCCCAGACCGCGCAGCACGGAGATGGTCCACTCCCACGGCGTCTTGAACTTGAGCGGGGCGGGTGCCCAGGGTTCGGGACTGTCGATCAAGGTGCGATAGAGGGCAGGCAGATCGCCCTTGTTCCGGCTAAAGCTGACCGCGAGGCGCTGGACGAGGGGCGGCGGCGGATTGTCTCCGGCGAAATGCCGGGCGAGCTTGGTCGCGATATGGGTTGCCGTTGCGGGTGCGCGTGCGAAGTCGGCCAGCACGGCTTTCGCCTGATCCTCGCCCGCCTGCGTATAGACCTTGCCAAGGATCGTGCGCGGGCCCGGTTCGTGAAGATTGGGCCTGAAGGCGAAATCGCCGGCGTTTCCGTCGTCCTGCGGGCCTTGCGCACCGACGCTCCAGCCGGTGAGTGCGCGGGCGAACTCCGTGACGTCGGTCTGGGTATAGCCGGATCGGACGCCCAAGGTGTGCAATTCCATGATCTCGCGCCCGAGATTCTCGTTCAGGCCGCGTGCCTTCCCCGGATCACGGCGCGCGGCGCGCTGGGCGGCGAGGCTGTTCGGGCCGATCGACTGGATCTGGTTCAGGTAGATCAGCATCGCCGGATGATGCTCGACCGCCAGCAGCATGTCCTCGAACCGGCCCAGGACATGTGGACGGATCGCGTCACGCTCGAAGGCGCCGGCAAACGCGCTGGTCTGCGGATTATCGGCGGAGATGCAGAAGTGGTTGGACCAGAAATGCACCATCCGCTCGACGAACGGCGCCGCGGTTTGCAGCGCGCTCTGGGTGCGGGCCTGTATTGCCTGACGGTACAAGGCCTGCACATCCTGCGCGAAATCCTGTCGGGCGGCGATCTGGTCGGCACTGCGCGTCGGCTTCGCCGATGGCATGTCGGGTGCTTGCGGCGCGGCAAGACGCGCGGCCTGGCGCATCGCCTGCTGCTGCTCCCGATAGGCTTTCACCATCGCGCCTGCATCCGGCAGAGCTGCGAAGTCCGCTGGTCTGGTGTCGAAGCGATCGAACTGACCGGTCAGCCAGCGCTTCGGATCGGTGGGCGCGGCGTCGGATGGCTTCGCACCCAGGCCGAAACGGTTAAGCGCGATCGCGGCGGGTGACAGGCCGGTGACTGGCATGGAACGCTTACCCTTCCGACAGGATGGTCACCCTTCAACGGGTCAGCGCGGCGTTTCCGTCGCCTGTGCCGCGGCCCGCACGCGACGCCGCTCGATGCCTTCGGCCAGTTTCGCCCGCTCGTCCGGCGGGAGGGATGCGGCGAAGGCGATGGCCCGCTCCTCCACATGCGCGCGGATCGCGATATCTGCGGCGCGTACGCGGCCGAGCGCATCGCTGAGCGCGGCCCGGTCGAACGTCGGCGCGCGCAGCAACGCGGCGGCATCGTCGCGCGCCTGCCGGCCTGCCATTGCAGTCGGCCGCATTTCCTGGCGCGCCTCGCGGAGGGCGCGGCGGAACGCCCGGCGCTCGTCGGCTGGAAGCTCGGAGCCGACGACGCGGATCGACCCTACGCCGAGCAGGGGAGGTCGCGTGCGCAACCATGCGGCGCCACCGGCCACCGCGCCGATCAGGAAGATGTTCAGCAGGATCGAAACGGCGCAGATGACCTTGAGCGTGCGGGACGACATTCAGTTCTCCTACCCAAGATCGCCGAAGGCGGTGGCGTCGTCGGAGGCGGCATGGCCGGCAGGCAGCACCACCGCCGCAGCCACCGAGCCGGCAGCGGCGCCGGCCAGCGCCGTCGCGATCCCGATGCCGGACCACCACAAGCGCGCGCGCCGAGAAATGGATCGGGTTGGGCGGGCGCCCAGGATCCGGTCCGCAAATGCCGGGTCCGGCGAAGGCACCGTCCAGAGATCGAGCTGCGCGTCGAGCCGTTCGGCATCCGCCAGTACCGCTTGCATCCTGGGGTGCTTCGCCATCTCCATCGCCTGCGCCCGCACGGCCTTGGGCCAACGCGCGATCACGCTGCCATAGGCATCGGCCAGTTCGACGAAGCGGCTTTCGGTCAGGGGCTCAGTCATCGCGAGAACCTCGGGCAGCGAAGGTGGCACGGAGCGATCGGCGGCCGCGTGCGAGCAGGCTTTCCAGCGCCTCGACGCTGAGCTCCATCGCTGCCGCCGCCGCGATGTTCGAAAGATCCTGGTAGTGGACGAGCAATATGGCCTCGCGCTGACGTTCGGGCAAAGCGGCGATGGCCGATTGCACGGCCCGACCCTGCGCGGCGTCGTCCATCGCGATATCGGCGGCTGGTGTCGGGTCCGCCTGCTCGGGCAGGTCGGGCATGGTTTGCTCCCGCCGCCGTCTTAGGCGGTCGCGGCAGAGGTTCAGGGTCACGGTGTGCAGCCATGTGTCGAAGCGCGCGGTACCGGGGCGCCAGCGGGCAGCCTGACGCCACGCCCGCACGAACGTCTCCTGCGTGACGTCCTCCGCCTCGGCGCCATCGCCCAGCATCCGGCGTGCGAGCGCGAGAAGCCGGGGCAGCTTGGCGTTCACCAGCAGGCGGACGGCCGCCTCGTCGCCGCGACCCACGCGCGCGACCAGCCCGGTATCGGGATCGTCCGCGCTCAAGCAAGGCGTCTCCAATGGACATGCGGCGGTTCCATCCTGTCAGGGCTGCTGCGCGGTGGTTTCGTCTGCCGCTCCCTTCTGTCCGCGCTGCGTCCTGCCGGCCATTCGCTCGTCGGGGGTGACGACGCCGTTGCCGTCGCGATCCATCCGCTGGAAACGCCGGGTGAGCGCCGCCTGAATCTCGGTCTTGTCGAGATAGCCGTCATGATTGGCATCCATCCGGTCGAAGAGGCGCGCCGGATCGCGTCCACCCTTCGCCGGCAGGGCGCTCATCTCGGCACGGCTGATCCGGCCGTCCCCGTCGGTATCGGCCGCCATGATCCGCGCGGTCTGCCGGTTCAGATACTGATCCAGCGTCATGCCGGGCATCGTAGCCTGCGATGCCGGCTGCGAACAGGCCATCGATGCGGCCAGTAGGGCCGATGGCGCGAATATCAGTGATGATCGGCGGATCTTCATGACCGGAACTCCGTGGGACAGGATGCTGTCCTGTCCTTGCACGCACCGACACCCGGATTCCGTTGCACCTTCGCCAAGCGGGCAGATCGATGCCTCATTTTACAATATAAGGATGTCTTTATATCTTTCTTGACAGGGATTCGGCGCCGGTGTCTAACCCTTCCGTCGAGGTTCCCCGTTCCAGGCTTAGAAATGAGCCTGCGCGACGGGGCTAAGACGGGAAGCCGGTGGCACCCGAACGGGTGGAATCCGGCGCTGCCCCCGCAACTGTGAGCGGTGAGCGGCGGTTCCGATGGATGTCACTGGTGCCCCGCGCGGGCACTGGGAAGACAGGAGCCGACGTGCTGACCCGCGAGCCAGGAGACCTGCCTCCGACGCGATAACGTTCCTCGGACGGGGGTTCCTCCGGTGGACGCGCGAAGGGCAGATCCGGCCGGACGTGCGTGCCGGCATCCTCGATCGTTCGCGCGCCCTCCAAGGTCTTCCGCCCATCATGCAGGCGATTGACCGATGCCCATTAATCCGTTGCCGCCGGCCATAGGCCCGCCCGTGCGACCGCGCCCGTCGAGCTGACGCGGCGCGCCTAACCCTCCACCTTTTTCCGAATTCGACATGACGGCCGGCGACACGCGTCCCGGCCGAAGGAGATCATTCATGCCCGTTACCGCCGCGAACCTCGGCTTTCCCCGCATCGGCCCGCGCCGCGAACTCAAGATCGCCGTAGAGGCCTACTGGGCCGGCAGGATCGACAAGGCCGCGCTGCTCGATACCGCCAGAGGTCTGCGCGCCGCGACCTGGGAGCGGCAGAAGGCCGCCGGTATCCAGGTGATCCCGAGCAACGATTTCTCCTTCTACGATCAGGTGCTCGACACCAGCGTGATGGTGGGCGCGATCCCCAGCCTCTATCGGCCGCTCGGCACGGCGGACTCGCTGGATGTCTATTTCGCCATGGCGCGCGGTACCCGAACCGATGCGGGCGACGAAAGCTGCAGCCACGGGCACCGCCGGCAGGGCGACGTGCCGGCGCAGGAAATGACCAAATGGTTCGACACCAACTATCATTACATGGTGCCGGAAGTGTCGCCGAACCAATCATTCCAGCTCAGTTCGCACAAGGCGATCGATCAGTTTGTGGAGGCCAAGGCGCTGGGCCACCACACACGGCCGGTGATCCTCGGCCCGGTCACCTATCTGCTGCTCGCCAAGTCCAAGGTCGAGGGCTTCGATCCGCTCTCGCTGCTGCCGGGCCTGCTGCCCGTCTATGTCGACTTGCTGACCCGGCTCCAGAATGCCGGCGCGGACTGGGTGCAGATCGACGAGCCGGCGCTGGTGCTCGATCTCGATGACGCGCAGCGCGCCGCGTTCGCCATCGCTTACGGAGTTTTCGCCGACAGGCTGACGGGCCTCAAGCTGATGTTGGCCACCTACTTCGGTTCGCTCGGCGACAATCTCGCCACCGCGCTCGCCTTGCCGGTGGCGGGGTTGCATGTCGATCTCGTGCGCGCGCCGGAGCAGATTGACGCGGTGCTGGCGGGGGCGCGCGCGAACCTGCTCCTCTCGCTCGGCGTGATCGACGGCCGCAACATCTGGAAGGCCGATCTCAACGCCCTGCTCGACCGGCTGGAGCCGATCGCGAGCGCTCGCCGCAAGCTGTTGATCGCGCCGTCCTGCTCGCTGCTTCACGCGCCGGTCGATCTCGATCTGGAAACGAGGCTCGATCCTCGAATGAAAGGCTGGCTGGCCTTCGCCACGCAGAAGCTGGACGAACTGGCGACGCTCACCAGGGCGCTGAACGAGGGGCGCGACAGCGTGAGGGACGCGCTAAACCGGAACGCCGCGGCGGTTGCCGACCGTGCCGGCTCGCCGCTCACCAGGAACCCCGAGGTGCGCGACAGGCTCGCGGGTGTGGACGCCACCATGGCGAAACGCCGATCGGCCTTCGTCGAGCGCATCAAGGCGCAGCAGGCGCATCTCGCTTTGCCGCCGCTGCCGACGACCACGATCGGCTCGTTCCCGCAGACGCCGGAGGTGCGGAAAGCCCGTTCCGCCCACGATAGGGGCGATCTGGACGACGCCGGTTACGAGGCGTTCCTCAGGGATGAAACCGCTCGCACGGTGCGCTGGCAGGAAGAGATCGGCATCGACGTGCTGGTGCATGGCGAGTTCGAGCGCAACGACATGGTGCAGTATTTCGGCGAGAAACTGTCCGGCTTCGCGTTCAGCCGCGCCGGATGGGTGCAGAGCTACGGTTCCCGCTGCGTCCGTCCGCCGATCATCTACGGCGATGTCTCGCGTCCCGCGGCGATGACCGTGGAATGGTGGCGCTACGCCCAAAGTCTGACAGCCCGTCCGATGAAGGGTATGCTCACCGGCCCCGTGACGATCCTCAACTGGTCCTTCGTCCGCGATGACCAGCCCCGTGAGGAGACCTGCCGCCAGATCGCGCTCGCGATCCGCGACGAGGTACTCGATCTGGAGGCGGCAGGGGCGCGGATCGTCCAGATCGACGAGGCGGCGCTGCGCGAGGGGCTGCCGTTGCGCAGGGCCGACTGGCAGCATTATCTCGACTGGGCGGTGGAATGTTTCCGCCTCACCGCTGCGGGCGTCGCCGACGCGACGCAGATTCACACGCACATGTGTTATTCGGAGTTCAATGAGATCATCGATTCCATCGGTGCGATGGACGCGGACGTGATCTCGATCGAGACGTCACGCTCGAAGATGGAACTGCTCGACGCGTTCGTGGGATACGCCTATCCGAACGAGATCGGGCCGGGCGTCTACGACATCCACTCGCCCCGCATCCCCTCGACACAGGAAATGGAAACACTGCTGATCAAGGCGAGCGCTCGTCTTTCACCGGCGCAATTGTGGGTGAACCCCGATTGCGGTCTCAAGACCCGTCGATGGGAGGATGTGAGGCCAGCGCTGATCAACATGGTCGATGCCGCCAGGGCTGTTCGCGCGACGCTCGGCTGATCGGGTTGGAGGAGCGCGGCCGGCAACCGCGCTCCGATCTCGCCCGCCTTGAAAACATTGATAACCAGGGGCGTCACCACCTGCGCAACCCGAATTGCTGGGGTGCGAAGTATTTGGGTCGAACGGGCTGCGGGTCGCGATCTCCGTCGGCGTCCCATAGGTATCGGAATTTTCTGGGGCTTGGGGACGATGAAGGTTCGGGCTTTGCCGGGGGCCGCGGCGGCGCACAGGCGCGCAGGGCATCGGACGGGAAATATCGTCAGTTTCCTGAAGCGTGCTCTTCTGCATGATCGAAAGCCTGTGCCGGGCAATTGCGAGGCCATGTCGTGTTCGCTGGGCCGCCTTCTTCTATGGGCGAACCGCCGGGAGCGGTGAGGGCGACTGCGCTGCTCCTTCCGGACCGAAAGGATCGCGCCCGATCTTGCTGACGATGAACGGTGCACCGCGCGGCCGCATCGTGTAGAACGGCTCGATGGCGGATTCTCTCGAAGACATGATCATACAGACGCCCGAGGGGCCGATGAGCTGGGCCGAGTGGAAGAAGAAGAACCCGGTCCAGACGCCGTCGCGCCGGACCAAGGGCAAGGATCTGCCGAACAAGGTCAAGCGCTTCACGCAAGACTGAGCCGTGCCCGTCATCATCACCATCGACGATGTCGCCGATCCGCGCATCGAGGCTTATCGCGATATCCGCGAGCGGGATCTTGTGGGCCGTCAGGGATGCTTCGTGGCGGAGGGCCGTGTCGTCATCGAGAAGGTGGTGTCCTCGGCGGACTTCCGGCTGAATTCGGTGCTGGTCGCCGCCCATCGCCTCGAAAGCCTCGCGGACGTGCTCGGCAGGCTCGACGTGGACACCCCCGTCTTCGCAGCTTCCCAAGCTGTCGTCGATGCGATTGCCGGGTTCGCGCTGCATCGCGGGCTGCTGGCGATCGGGCGACGCGCGGATGCGCCTTCGGCCGAGGCTTTGCTGGGCGGCCTACCGGCGCGCGCGGACATTCTGGTGCTGTCGGGCATCGCGAACCACGACAATATGGGCGGTATATTCAGAAACGCGGCGGCGTTCGGTGTCGGGGCGGTGATCCTCGATTCGGACTGCTGCGATCCGCTCTACCGCAAGGCGATCCGGGTCTCGGTCGGTGCGACATTGCTCGTGCCGTTCGCGCAGGTCGATCGAGGAACGGACATTCTGGATCTGCTCGACTGTCATGGCTTCGCGACGGTGGCTCTGAGCCCGCGCGGCGAACGCGAACTGCAACACATGGCGGTCGCGGATCGGAATGCCGTGTTGTTCGGCGCGGAAGGCCCCGGCCTTTCCCCGGAACTCATGGGCCGCGCACATACCGTCCGGCTCTCGATGGCCGGCGGCTTCGACTCGCTGAACGTGGCGACCACCAGCGGCATCGTTCTTCACCACCTGTTCGCCGCATCGCGCTGATCGCGCGTCAGCGATCGCGCAGCCCGGCGAGAGCAATGCCGGCGAGATTCTGGCTGCGTTTTACGTAGCGGATCCGCACCCGGCCCGGTGGTCGTGGCAGCGCCAGAAAAGTCCGCAGATGATCGGCGCAGGATGGCGGACATCGGGCGGTGCCGTTTGCCTGCGCGATGACTGCCGCCGCGTCGCCGAGCAGCACCGGATCGACCAAAGCCCGCTCGCTGGCGTGGCGCATCGCCTCGATCAGGGCGAGCCATTCGGCAGCCATGCTGTTGCCCGCCCCATGGTCGCGCCGGATGAAGCTGCGGCCGCCGACGACGATCGCCGTTTCCATGCCGGTGGAGGGTCGGTAGCCGCCGTCGAAGAAGATCTTCACGCCGCGCGCCACTGGCCGGGCGGGAGGTCCGCGACCGACCAGTCCCCGATCGCCCATCGCACCAGCCGCAGCGTCGGATGGCCCACCGCCGCCGTCATCCGGCGGACCTGACGGTTTCGCCCCTCCCGAATGGTGAGCTTCAGCCAGCGATCGGGAATGCTGGCACGAAAGCGGATGGGCGGATCGCGGGGCCACAAGGCGGGGTCGTCGATGCGCTCGACCAGCGCGGGGCGGGTAGGGCCATCGTTCAGCTGCACGCCGTTCCGCAATTGCTTCAGCGCGCCATCGTCCGGCTCCCCTTCGATCTGGACGAGATACGTCTTGGGCAGCTTGAACTTGGGATCCGCGATCCGCGCCTGCAGCTTGCCGTCGTCGGTCAGCAGAAGCAGCCCCTCGCTGTCTCGATCCAGCCGGCCGGCGGGATAGATGCCCGGCAGATCGATAAAGTCGGACAGCGTCGCCCGCGCGGTATCGGTGCCACGATCGGTGAACTGGCTCAGCACGCCATAGGGCTTGTTGAACAGGATCAACTGCGCCATGCGCCGACATTCACGAGCTTGCTCATGATGTCGCCTTAGATCAGCGACGAAGCGCCCGCACGCATGAATGCACCTAACCCCGCTCCGCCTTGAGCTTGCCGAGAAAATCCAGCAGCAGCCGGGTGACAGCCTCGGGCGCCTCCTGCTGTGTCCAGTGACCGATACCGTCGAGGACGTGCTTGCCGCGCAGGTTCGGCACTAAGCTGTCCATCGCCGCGACGTCGTCGGCGAGCATGATCGGCACGCCGTCGGCGGATCCGGCGATGTAGATGGTGGGTTGAAGGATCTTCGCGCCCTGCAGGAACGGGGTGATCGCCCAGTTGCGATCGAGGTTGCGATACCAGTTGATCGCCCCCCGGAAACCGGATCGCCGGAACTGATCGGTGAAGACGTCCAGATCGTCCGCCGACAGCCAGTGCGGCAGATGATCCGGCACGATGAGATTGTCGATCATCCGTTCGCCCTTGGCGAAGAAGGCGAAGGAGCGGTTGTCGCCCGGCCGTTCATGCGTGCGATCGCCGCCGGCGGTGTAGAGGATGCCGAGCAGGGCGCGGCGCACATCCTCTTCCAGTTCCGCTTCGACCCGGCCCGGCTGCTGGAAATAGGCCTGATAGAATTCCCGGTCCCGCGTCGCGCGCTCGAACCGCGCTGAGGGCCGTGTCCGGCTGCGCGCGACGTAGGGAACGCTCAGGAGGCCGAGCGCGTGGAAGATGTCCGGCCGCAGCAACGCCGCGTGCGCCGCGACGTTGCTGCCCCAGTCATGCCCGATCACGACCGCGCTCTCCGCGCCGAGCGCCGTCACCAGACCCGCGAGATCCCCGGTAAGTTGGGCGATGTCGTAGGCGTCGACGGCTTCCGGCGCATCGCTCGCCCCATAGCCTCGCTGATCCGGCGCCACGACGCGATAGCCCGCCGCCGCCAGCGCCCCGATCTGGTGGCGCCAGCTGTAAGCCGTCTCGGGCCAGCCGTGGCACAGCAGGACGAGGGGGCCGCTCCCTTCCTCGACGACATGGAGACGGACCCCATTCGTTTCGATGAAGCGAGCGGCCATCCCCGTCTCAGTAATGCAGCCTGAGCGTCGCGCCGAAGGTGCGCGGCGCGCCGAGGAAGGCGTCCAGCACGCCGGTCGCGTTGGTCGGCACGTTCTGGAAGCCGTTGTCGAACGCAACCTGCTTGTAGTGGGTGTCGAACATGTTCTCGGTCCACATCTCGACCGACCAGCGGTGGTTGCTGGGGCCGAAGCCGAGCCGGGCATTGGCCAGCACGTACCCCTTCTGCTCCTTCCCCGGATCGAGATCGGAACCGGTATTGTATTTCGAGGAATATTTCGCGCCCATATTGAAACGCAGCTGATAATCCTCCCCGATCGGCTGGGTATAGGTGCCGGACAGCGAAGCCGAGTAGAGCGGGGCCAGCGACAGGCGCGAATGGCGGCCGCCCTGGTAACCGGTGCGCAGTTCGAGATCGGCCAACTCGGTGCCGGTCAGGTGATAGCGCGTATCGGCCACCGTCAGGCCGCCCTGGAAGGTGAGCTTCGGCGAGGCGAACCAAACGAAATCGGCATCGATGCCCTTGCTGATCACCTTCGGGATCGAATCCACGACGAACACCAGGCCGTTGAAGGTATTGAGCTGGAAGTTCTTGTAGCTCTGGTAGAAGAGCGCGGCGTTCAGCAGCAGCTTGCGATCGAGCAGGGTCGCCTTCTCGCCGACCTCGAAGGCGTTGTTGGTCTCGTCGCTGAACCGCGTGTTGCGGATCGGCGTGATCACCGCCGCGCTGCCCGGCAGGCAATCCGCCTCGCCGACCGTGCACTGGACGCGATCGAGGTTGAAGCCGCCCGCCTTGTAGCCGCGCGCGTAGGAGGCATAGACCATCAGCTGCGGCCCGAAACGATAGGCGAGCTTGGCCGTTCCGGTCGGCACATGTTCGGTATGCGACTGGCGGTTGGTGAAATTGTTGTAGCCGGGGCTGAGGAAGGGCAGGCACATCGTCTCGTTGACCTGCGCGAGTTGTGCCGCCGCTTCCGGGTTCACCGCCTCCAGAATCCCGAACGCCGCATTCGCCGCTGCGCAGCCGGACCCGTTGCCGATATTGCTGCTCGTCTGGTTGAGGATCTTCTGGTCGATCGAATAGCGCAGCCCGACGTTGAAGCTCAGCGCGTCGTTGAAATGGTAGGTCTCGTTGGTGAACAGCGCGTAGGTCTTGTCGAGCTGGCGATAGCGATCGAGTGACCCCGATCCCGCCGCATAGTTCACGCCTCCGACGAACGGGAAGGTCAGCCCGGTCTGCAGGAATGTCGGATCGGGATGGCCCTCCACCAGCGAGGAGAAGAGCAGGCTGAGATAGGGCGTGAAGTCCTTGCCGACGCGGACGCTGGTATTCTGGTTCAGCCGCTCGTGACTGTAGAAGCCGCCGATCAGCCAGTCGAGATTGCCCGATGTGCCAGCGTAGCGCAGCTCCTGGCTGAACGTCCGGAAGCGCGTGGAATTGCTCTTGTCCGGGGGCAGATAGTCGATGTCGGCAGTGGAGAAATCGGCATCGAAGCCGGCGATCGTCCTCCAGTCGCGATAGGCGCTGATCGAGGTGAGGGTGCCCGGCCCCAGTTCCCAATCGGCCTGCAGCGATACGCCGCCGTCGCGGACCCGCTGGCCGTCGGGCTGGTTGGCGTAGGCCTGGCGGCGATAGGGATGTTCGGGGTCGCCGTCGTTGCCGCCCAGCGCCGCGACGATGTTGTTGGCGAGGTTGGGCGCGGGCGCCTGGCTGGCGCGCGTGATGACGGCGATGCAGCATTCCTCGTGCCGCTTCGAATAGTCGGCGATCAGGCGCGCCTTGAACGTGTCGGTCGGCGTGAACAGCAGTTGGCCGCGGATCGTGTAGAAATCGCGATTGGTATCGTGGGTGGAGGTGCGTGGGCCCTGGCCGGTATCAACGTCGAAGAAGCCGTCGCGCTGACGATCGGCGAAATAGAGGCTCGCGGCGAGCTTGTCCTTCACGATCGGCCCGGTGATCTCCGCCGAGCCACCGATGGCGCCGTAATTGCCGGCTTCCAGTTCGGCGTCGAGGCCGAACTCGTTCTTGGGTGCGGCGGTGAGGATGTTGATCACGCCGGCCGTCGCCGATTTGCCGAACAGGGTACCTTGCGGGCCTTTCAGCACCTCGATCCGCTCGACATTGCCGAGGTCGCCGAAGCCGACGCCGTTGCGCGGGCGATAGACGCCATCGATCACGATGCCGACCGAGGATTCGAGCCCGGCATTGTCGCCCACCGTTCCGATGCCGCGGATGCGCGCCGTCGTGGACGCTTCGCTGGTCGTCGAGGTGACGAGCAGACCGGGGGCGAGCAGTGCCAGATCCTTGATGTCCTTCACGCCGCTGTCCTGCAGCAACTGCTTCGTCACGGTCGTGACGACGATGGGGACGTTTTGGAGATTTTCGGAGCGTTTCTGCGCGGTGACGATGATCTCGTCGACGCTTCTCGGCGCGTCTTCCGTTGCGACCGGACGGGTCGCCGCAGCGGGCGCGGTCTGCGCCATCGCATTTGAAAACGAAGTCGCGGCGAACAGCGCCGCGCCAGACACGGCAACGCACAACTTGGCCTTGGTGTGCATCAGATGATCCCCTTCCTCTCCCGTCGGGCCGACGCGGGGTGGGGGTCTTTCGCCGCCTCGCCCCGGTCCGCCGCGCCCGATGCTTCGGTGCGCGACGCCCGTTTGGTGAGAGGAGGATGGGGCAAGCCTTTCGATGCGTCAAGTCGAATTGAATATAGGGTATGGACAGGAATGTGGTGGGTGTAGCACTTTCGCAACGCGGGCATTTCTTGCCGCTTTGCACAACGTAATTCCGGTCGGTATAGGATTGGGCGCCGCTCTCATAAAGCGGCGCCCGAAGAGGTGTTCGGTAAAATTTGAAAATAGGGTCAGGCGTCGTCGATGCGGACGACAACCTTTCCGATTGCCGATCGGCTGGCTAGCCGCGTGATCGCCTCGCCGCCCTGTTCGAGCGGGTAGATGCGATCGATGCGCGGGCGTATGCGCCCCTCCCGCCACCAGTCGAGCAATTGCGCGACATGGGCGCGATGGCGTTCCGGCTCGCGCGCCACGAAGGCGCCCCAGAACACGCCGCGCACGTCGCAAGCCTTGAGCAACGTCAGGTTGAGCGGCAGCTTCGGGATACCGGCCGGGAAGCCGACGACCAGATAACGCCCCTCCCATGCAATGCTGCGCAGCGCCGGTTCGGCATAGTCGCCGCCGACCGGATCGTAGATCACGTCCGCGCCCTTTGGTCCCACCGCATCCTTGAAGGCCTGGGCGAGCGCCTTCGATCCTTCTTTGTCGAAAGGTCCGCGCCCGTAGACGATCGTGCGATCGGCGCCGGCCTCGCGCGCTGCGGCAGCCTTTTCTTCGCTCGAGACGGCGGCGACCACCGTCGCGCCCATCGCCTTGCCGATCTCGATCGCGGACAGACCGATGCCGCCGGCCGCGCCGAGGATCAGCAGGGTCTCGCCGGCCTTCAGTTGCCCGCGATCGATCAGCGCATGGATGGTCGTGCCATAGGTGAAGATCAGCGCCGCACCCTCGACCGGATCGGCATCGGCCGCCATCCGGATAGCGCCGGAGGCCGGCACGATCATCGCCTCGGCCAATCCGCCGTCGCGCGCTACCGCGATCAGCCGGTCGCCGATCGCCCAGCCCTCCACGCCCTCGCCGATCGCATCGACCACGCCCGAGACCTCGGCGCCCGGCGCGAAGGGGCGGGGCGGCTTGAACTGGTATTTGTCCTCGATGATCAGCACGTCGGGATAGTTGATCGCGCAGGCCAACACGCGGATGCGCAATTCGCCCTTGCCGGGCTCGGGCGTCGGCACATCGGTGAGTTCCAGCGTCTCGGGGCCACCGGGCTGGCGGGAAAGCAGCGCCTTCATCACAGCACCTCGAACAGGCCGGCCGCGCCCATGCCGCCGCCGATGCACATGGTGACGACGACATGCTTCGCGCCGCGCTTCTTCCCCTCGATCAGCGCGTGGCCGACCATACGCGCACCCGACATGCCGTAAGGATGCCCGATGGAGATGGCACCGCCGCTGACGTTGAGCCTGTCATCCGGAATACCGAGCCGATCCTGGCAGTAGAGCACCTGCACGGCGAAGGCTTCGTTCAGCTCCCACAGGCCGATATCGTCCATGCCGAGGCCGAAGCGCTGAAGCAGCTTAGGCACGGCGAACACCGGGCCGATCCCCATCTCGTCGGGCTCGGTGCCGGCCACCGCCATGCCGACATAGCGGCCGAGCGGGGCGAGCCCGCGCTCCGCTGCAAGGCCAGCCTCCATCACCACGCAGGCCGACGATCCGTCCGACAGCTGCGAGGCGTTGCCGGCGGTGATCACGCCGCCTTCCACCACGGTCTTGAGCGCTGCGAGGCCTTCGGCGGTGGTGTCCGGCCGATTGCCCTCGTCCTTCGCCAGCGTTACCTCCTTGTGGGACGTTTCGCCGGTCGCCTTGTCGGCAACCGACATCGTCGCGGTGACGGGGATGATCTCCTGATCGAACGCGCCTGCCGCCTGCGCCTTCGCGGTCAGCTGCTGTGAGCGCAGGCCATAGGCGTCCTGCCGATCGCGCGAGATGCCGTAGCGCTTGGCCACCACCTCGGCGGTCTGCAGCATCGGCATGTAGACATGCTTATGCATCGCCAGCAGCTCGGGATCGGGCGCGACGCGCATCTGCGGGGTCTGCACCATCGAGATCGACTCGACGCCGCCGGCCACCACGACATCCATGCGATCGACGATCACCTGCTTGGCGGCGGTCGCGATCGCCATCAGGCCGGATGCGCATTGCCGGTCGATCGTCATGCCCGCGACCGTCACCGGCAGGCCGGCGCGTAAAGCTGCGGTGCGGCCGATCGTGTGCTGCACGCCCTGCGGCAAGGCGGCGCCGATGATGCAATCGTCCACCTCGGCCGGGTCGACGCCAGCCCGCTCGACGGCGGCACGGATCGCATGGGCGGCGAGCGTGGGGGAAGGCGTGGCATTGAACGCGCCGCGATAGGCACGGCCGATCGGCGTGCGGGCGGTCGAGACGATGACGGCATCGCGCATGGTTTTCTCCTGTCGGATGTTCAAAGGAAGAAACGGGTGAGCCAGGTGGCGACCAGAGCGGGCTTGGCCTCGCCCTCGATCTCCACGGCGATGTCGTGGGTCTGCTGGAATTGACCCGGCGTGATCTCTTCGATCGCAGCGAGCGTCGCGCCGGCGCGGATGCGGCTGCCGGAGCGGACGGGGTGCACGAAGCGCACCCGATCGAAGCCGTAATTCACGCCCATCCGCGCCGGCGGCCGATCGGGCTGCGCGATGGAACTCATCAGGTGGGGCAGCATCGAGAGCGTCAGCAGGCCGTGCGCCACCGTGCCGCCAAACGGGGTCTCGGCGGCACGGACGGGATCGACATGGATGAACTGATGATCCAGCGTCGTATCGGCGAAGCGATCGATCAATGCTTGATCGACCACCAGCCAGTCGGACATGCGCCGCACGCCGATGGCGGCGCGCAGGGCCACGAGCGCTTCGCTCACGCGGCGTGACCGAGCGCGACGAAGCGGCCGATATGATGGTCCTCGTCGCCGAGTTGGTGACCGATCATCGTCAGCCGCTTGGCGAAGTGCGATAGCGGCAGCTCCCACGTCATGCCGATACCGCCGTGCATCTGGATCGATTCCTCGGCGGCCAGCGTGCCGACCCGCCCGATCGTATATTTGGCGGCGGAGACGGCGCGCTCGCGCGTGCGCCGGTCCTTGCCGAGCGCGTCGGCGGCGTTGATCGCGGCGGAGCGTGCCTGCTCGATCTCCAGCGCGACGGTCGCCATGCGATGCTGCAGCGCCTGGAACTTGCCGATCGGCACGCCGAACTGCTTGCGGGTGCGGAGATAATCGAGGGTTGAGGCCTTGAGCACGTCCATCACGCCGATCGCCTCCCACGCGAGCGCGACGATACCGGCGGCGACAGCATCCTCGATCAGCGCATGACCGTCCTCTGTAATCAGCGTTGCGGGCGTCGCATTCAACGTCAGTTCGCCGCCGCGTCCACCGTCGATCATCGGATAACCGCGTAGTGCAGCGGCCGCCTTGTCGACGAGGAACAATCCGATGCCGCTTTCGTCGCCCGGCTCACCGTCAATGCGCGCGGAAACCAGGACGCGGTCCGCCGCCTCGATCTGCGGGACGACGGCCTTGATGCCGGTCAGTACCCAGCCGTCGCCGTTCCGCATCGCGCGTGTCGCGACGTCGGCCAGATCATAGCGGCTCTGCGGCTCATCGTGCGCGAAGGCGAGGATGGTGGTGCCGGCGATCGCGTCGCCCAGCAACGCATGCTGCCCGCCCGCCTTGGCCAGCATGCGGCCCGCCATCAGCGTGCAGAGGAACGGCTCGACCACCAGCGCCTTGCCGAGTTGCTCGAACACCGCCGCGATGTCGAAGCCGGTGCCGCCGAAGCCGCCCGCCTCCTCGCCGAACAGCGCGCCGACGACGCCGAGTTCGGCGAGCGCCGCCCAATGCTCGCGCGACCAACCGTCCTCCGATCCGCTGATCCTGTTGCGCACATCGATAGGGTAACGCTGCTGGAGATAGCGGCCGAGCGTGTCGGCCAGCATCTGCCGATCCTCGCTGTGATGGAAATCCATGTCAGAGCTCCAGCAGGGCTTTGGTGATGATCTCGCGCTGCACCTCGTTGGAGCCGCCGAAGATCGAGAGCTTGCGATTGTTGAAATAATCGGCGGCGACGGGCGCCGCGTAATCCGGGCCGATCGGCTCCCCGTTGAAGCCCTCGTCCAGCGCCTCGCTGACGAACGGCTGCGCGTAGGGGCCGAGCGCGCGGCGCGTCAGGCTGGTGATCTCCTGCCGGATCTCGGTGCCCCGGATCTTGAGCATCGCGGTCATTTCCAGCGGCGCCGATCCGCTGTTGCCCGATGCGGCCAGCACGCGCAGGTTGGTCGTCTTCATATTCTCGAGATCGATCTCCAGCCGGGCGAGGCGTGCCGCGAACAGCGGATCCTCGGCAAGCGGCCTGCCACCCTTGCGCTGGGTCCGTGCGATTTCCTTGAGATGATCGAACGCCGCCATCGATCCGCCGACGCCCGCCAGTCCCGCGCGCTCGTAGGTCAGCAGATACTTGGCATAGGTCCAGCCCTTATTCTCTTCACCAACGAGGTTCTCGGCCGGCACTCGTACGTCGGTGAAGAACACCTCGTTCACCTCATGCTCGCCATCCAACAGGATGATCGGGCGAACCTCGACGCCCGGCGTCTTCATGTCGACTAGCAGAAAGGAGATGCCTTCCTGCTTCTTGCCCTCGGTGGAGGTGCGCACCAGGCAGAAGATCATGTCGGCATGTTGGCCGAGCGTGGTCCAGGTCTTCTGGCCATTGACGACATAGTGGTCGCCATCACGCACCGCGCTGGTCTTGAGGCTGGCGAGGTCGGAGCCGGCGCCTGGCTCCGAATAGCCCTGGCACCACCAGTCAGTGCCATCGAGGATGCGCGGCAACCAGTAATCCTTCTGCGCCTGCGACCCGTATTTGATCAGGACCGGACCCAGCATCGAGACTCCGAAGGGGATGATGCGCGGCGCATGGGCGAGCGCGCTCTCGACATCGAAGATCGCCGCCTGCGCGACCGACCAGCCGGGACCACCATAGTCTTTCGGCCAGTGGTTCGCATACCAGCCGCGCTCATTGAGGATGGTGTGCCAATCGACCATATCCTGCTTGGTGAGGCGCTTGTTGGTCCGCACCTTGTCGGAAATGCGGGTGGGCAGCTTCTGCTTCAGGAAGGTGCGCACCTCCTCGCGGAAACCCTCTTCTTCGGGCGAAAAACGGAGATCCATCAGATCAGCCTTTCGAGCATGTCCCGCCAGTCGGCGGGCAGGGGAACGGGGCGGCGGCTGTCGCGGCCGACATAGACGTGGGTGAAATGGCCTTCGGCGGCGGCATCGGCCGCACCTTCCGCGAAGATGCCGAGATGATAGGTGACGCTGGAGGTGCCGAGCTTCGCCACGGCCAGCCCGACCTCGACCTTCTGCGGGAAGGCCAGGGACGCGGCGTAGCGGCACCCCGTTTCGACGACCAGACCGATCGGATCGCCTGCCTCGACATCGAGCAGTTCGGTCTCGACGAGCCATGCGTTCACCGCCGTATCGAACCACCCATAATAGACCGTGTTGTTGACGTGGCCGTAGACGTCGTTGTCGTGCCAGCGCGTCGTGATCGGTGTCCAGTGTCGATAGGCCGAGCGGGGGCGGAGCGGTGCGCGGCTCATAGCGCCGCCTCGTAGAGCAGGCGCGCGTCTTGCAGCGCGATCGGGCATGGATTGTTGCGCAGCAATCGCTCCTGCAACATGGCATCGGCGGCGAGCGTATCCAGATCGGCGGCGCTGACACCGACGTCCCGCAAATGTTGCGGCATCCCGGCCTCCACCGACATGCGGCGCAGCGCCTCGACGAGTCCTGCGGCCTGTGCCTGACTGCCAAGGCCCTCAAGCGCCGGATCGACAATGGGGCCAAGTTCGGCATAGAGCGGCAATGCGGCGCCCATGTTGAAGCCCAGCACATGGGGCAGCATCAGCACGTTGGAGAGGCCATGCGGTACGTGGAAACGGCCGCCAAGCGGATAGGCGAGGGCGTGCACGCCCGCCACAGGCGCGTTCGCGAAGGAGACGCCGGCGAGATGCGCGCCAAGCAGCATCGCCGATCGCGCCGCGACATCGCCGGGAGTTTCGCAGACGGTCAGAAGATTGCCCGCCAGCAGGCGCAGCGCCTCGCGCGCGAGTATGTCCGACAGCGGATTCTTGAGGTGCGCCGAGGTATAGGCTTCGATCGCATGGACCATCGCGTCCATTCCGGTGGCGGCGGTGACGGGGCGGGGCAGGCCGAGCGTCAGCAGCGGATCGAGCACGGCATGGTCGGCGATCAGCGCCGTCGACGAGACGCCGCGCTTCTCGTCACCCGGTAGCGTGATGATCGAAACCGGTGTCGCTTCCGATCCGGTGCCAGCCGTCGTCGGCACCAGCACCAGCGGCAAGCCGGTGCCACGCGCCTTGCCGACGCCCCATATCGCATCGAGGTCATCTTCCGACCCGAGCAGGTAGGCTGCGAGCTTGGCGACATCCATCGGGCTGCCGCCGCCGAAGCCGACCACGCTTTCGACATGGCGGCTCCGCCCCGCCGCGACCACCGCCTCCAGCGTGGCTCGGGACGGATCGGCCTCGACCGCATCGAACAGCGCGATCTCGCGCCCACCCTCGCGCAACCCTGCGAGCGCGGCGTCCGAGAGGCCGAGCTTCACGACCTGGGCGTCGGTGACGAACAGCGCCGGCCCGTCGGGGATCAGGTCACCGATCCGCGCTGATGCCCCTTCTCCCGCCAGCAGGCGCGGGCCGTAGTGGAAGGCGAAGCCCTCCACCGCCTCAGGCTACCGCTGCCTGCGGGGCCTCGGCATAGGAGGCGCGCATCGCCTTCTTGTCGATCTTGCCGACGCTGGTACGCGGCAGCTGGGCAACGATCTCGAAGCGCTCCAGCCGGGCGTAGCGGGTGATCGCCCCCTCGGCGATCGCCGCCTCGACGGGGGCGTTGAGCGCGTCCAGCGTAATCGTGGCTCCCGGTTTGGGCACCACCACCGCCAGCGGCCGCTCGCCCCACTTCGCATCGGGGATCGCGACGACGGAGGCTTCGGCGACGCCCTCGGCGGTGGCGACCAGTTCCTCGAGGTGGATGGAATCGATCCATTCGCCACCGGTCTTGATCACGTCCTTGAGGCGATCGCGGATGGTGATCGTGCCGTCGGGGTCGATCGTGGCGATGTCCTGCGTGTGCAGCCAGCCGCCGTGCCACAGCGTCTCGCTCGCTTTCGCATCGCCGGTGTAGCAGGGGGTGAGCCACGGCGCGCGCAGCACCAGCTCGCCGCGAGCCTTGCCGTCGCGCGGCAACACGTTCATCGCGTCGTCGACGATCTGCGCGGTGACGAGCGGCACAGTGACGCCCGAGGTGGTGAGCTGGGCGACGATCCTGTCTTCGTCGGTCTCGCCTGCATCCGGACGGGCCATGGACACCATCGGGCAGGTTTCCGACATGCCGTAACCCGATAGCACCTCCATGCCGCGGCGCCGCGCTTCGGAGCAGAGCGCCTTGCTCATCGCCGACCCGCCGATCGTCAGCTTCCAGCCGGTAAGATCCTTGCCGGTCTGGTCGGCGGCCTGGAAGATCATCTGCAGGATGGTCGGCACGCAATGCGAGTAGGTGACCTTGTGATCGGTCGCGAGGCGGCACAGCAGGTCCGGCTCGTAACGGCCGGGATAGACCTGCTTCAGCCCCAGCATCGTCGCGATATAGGGCACGCCCCAGGCATGGACGTGGAACATCGGCGTCAACGGCATGTAGACATCGCCATAGCCGAAGCCCGGCGCCGCCTTGGATCCGCCGCCCGGCCCGTTGGCCACCAGCGTATGCAGCACCAGCTGCCGGTGGGTGAAGGTCACACCCTTGGGATTGCCGGTGGTGCCGGTGGTGTAGAAGGTGGTGGCGACGGCATTCTCGTCGAAATCCTCGAACGGATAATCGGGCGAGGCCGCGGCCGACAGCGCCTCATATTCGCCGGTGGCATAAGACGGCAAAGCACCCTCCGTCCCGTCCATGATCGCGATCACCGCCTTCACATGCGGCAGCGACGGCAAGATCGCCTCCACCAGCGGGAAGAAGTCGCGGTGGACGAGCAGGATCTCGGCCCTGGCGTGGTTGAGCGTGTACGCGACTTGCGGCGGGGGAAGGCGCACGTTCACCATCATCAGCACCGATCCCATCATCGGCACCGCGAAATAGGCCTCGAGATAGCGATGGCTGTCCCAGTCCATCACCGCGACCGTCATGCCCTGTTCGGCGCCGACGCCCTCCAGCAGCGAGGCGAGCCGGCCGATGCGGCCGAAGAACTCGCGATAGGTGTAGCTGGATTGGTCGCGATAGACGATCTCCTGATCGGGCGCGGTCATCATCGCGCTGTCGAGCAGGTGGCGGATGGTCAGCGGGAACTGGTAGGCCTCGGGCGCCGGCTCGGCGAAGCGAAGGGGCATGTTGCGATCCTCTCTCTTGGGGTGGCTCGCCGGTTTTACCGGTCGAGCGGCTTGCCTTCGGCGGCGCGCTTCGCGAGCAACGGCGAGAGGGTAAAATCCCCGCCCAGCGCAGTCTCGTAGCGCTTCAGCCCGTCGACCACGGTGTCGAGCCCGATCTGGTCCGCCCAGAACATCGGGCCGCCCTTGTGGCGCGGCCAGCCATAGCCGTAATTCCACACGACATCGATATCCGACGCGCGCTGGGCGATGCCCTCGGCGAGGATGTCGGCCCCTTCGTTGACCATCGTGTAGAGCGTACGGACCATGATCTCGTCGTCCGAAATGCTGCGCGGCGTGATCCCGGCCTTCGCGCGGAAATCGTCGATGATCTGCGCGACGACGGGCGACGGCGTCGGCTTCCGTTTCTCGTCGTAATCGTAGAAGCCGGCCTGCTTCTTCTGGCCCCAGCGGCCTTGCGCGCAGAGCGCATCCTGCAGGCTCTCGATCCGCTCGGGATCGCGGTGCCAGCCGATGTCGACACCGGCGAGGTCGGCCATCTGGAACGGCCCCATCGGCATGCCGAAGGCGGTATGCACGCGATCGACCTGCTCGGGCGTGGCGCCCTCCAGCAGCAGCGCGTTGGCGTTGGTCTGGCGCGGGATCAGCATGCGGTTGCCGATGAAGCCGTAGCAGACGCCGGAGACGACCGGCACCTTGCCGATCTTCTGCGCGAGCGCCATGCCGGTTGCCAGCGCATCGGGCGCCGTCTTCGCGCCCCGCACCACCTCGACCAGCTTCATCACGTTGGCGGGCGAGAAGAAGTGGAGGCCGAGCACGTCCTGCGGGCGCTTGGTGGCGGTCGCGATTTCGTCGATCGAGAGATAGGAGGTGTTCGACGCGAGCATCGCGCCCGGCTTGGCGATGCCGTCGAGCTTGGCGAAGATCTCCTTTTTCACGTCCATATTCTCGTAGACCGCCTCGATGATCAGATCGCAGTGCGCGAGCGCGCCGAAATCGAGCGTCGGGGTGAGCAGGCTCATCGCCTTTTCCACCTGCTCGGGCGTCAGGCGGCCCTTGGCGGCGGTCGCCTCGTAATTCTTGCGCATGACGCCGGTGCCGCGATCCAGCGCCTCCTGCGCCATCTCGACGATGGTGACCGGGATGCCCGCCGACAGGAAGTTCATCGAGATGCCGCCGCCCATCGTGCCGGCGCCGATCACGCCGACTTGCCTGATCGGGCGGAGCTGGATGTCCCTGGGCAGGCCGTCGATCTTGGCGGCGGTGCGCTCGGCGAAGAAGACGTGGCGCAGCGCCTTGGACTGCTCGCCGGTGACGAGCTGCATGAACAGCGCCCGTTCCTTCTGCTGCCCCTGATCGAGCGGCAGTTCGGTCGCCGCCTTCACCGCCTCGATGCAGGCCTTGGGCGCGTCGAGGCCCTTGATCTTGCGCGCGTTGTCGGCGGCGAACTTCTCGAACACCCCGGCATCCGCCGAGACGGTGCGGTCGCCGGTGCGGCGCGGCGCGTCGAGCGTGCGGGCGAAAGCGATCGCCTCATCGCCCAGCGTCTCGTCGCTCTCCGCCAGTCTATCGATCAGGCCGGCCTGCGCCGCCTTGGTCGCCGGGATCGGCGATCCCGAGACGATCATGCCGAGCGCCGCCTCCGCCCCGATCAAACGTGGCAGCCGCTGGGTGCCGCCCGCGCCCGGCAGGATGCCGAGCAGCACCTCGGGCAGGCCCAGCTTCGCCTTGGGCGCGGCGATGCGGTAGTGCGCGCCCAGCGCCACCTCCAGCCCGCCGCCCAGCGCCATGCCGTGGATCGCCGCGACGACGGGCTTGTCGCTCGCCTCGATCGCGTCGACAACCTCGGGCAGCATCGGCCCGACCGGCGGTTTGCCGAATTCGGTGATGTCGGCGCCGCCCGAGAACATCTTGCCGCCGCCCCGGATGACGATCGCCTTCACTGCCGGATTGGCCTGCGCCTTGGCGATCGCCTCGGACAAGCCGGTGCGGACGCCCGCGCCGAGCGCGTTGACCGGCGGGTTGGTCATCACGATCTCGAGGACGTCGTCGTGCTGCTTGGTCTCGATCATGGAGAGCCTTTCGTCAGAAGGTCGTTTCGCCGATGCCGCGCGGCCGGGCGAAGGGATGGGAGGAGGAGAGGCCGGCATCGACGACCAGCGCATGACCGTTGACGTAGCTGGCCTCGTCGGACGCGAGGAAGGCGACGGCGGTGGCGATCTCGATCGGCTCGCCGCCGCGCTTGAGGGGGTTGAGCATCCCCAGCTGATCGCCTTTCCCCTTGGCGCGGGCGAGGTCGTAGAAGGGCTGGGTCATGCCCGTCTCGATCAGGCCGGGGCAGACCGCGTTGACCCGGATGCCCGATCCGCTGAGTTGCTGCGCCGCCGTCTGCACGAGGTTGATAACCCCCGCCTTGGAAGCAGAATAAGCCGGCCCGCCGGCGCCGGCTCGCAAGCCCGCGACCGAGGCGGTGCAGACGATCGCGCCAGGTTTTCCGGCATCGAGCATCGCCTTCGCGCCATGCTTGATCGCAAGGAACGGGCCGATCAAATTGACTTGCAACAGCGCCTGCCAATCCTCGACACTCTGATCGAGGATGCCGGGCAGGCCGCCGCTGATCCCGGCATTGGCGAAGATCACGTCGATCCCGCCCTGCTTTTCGATCGCCGCCGCGATCATCGCGGTGACGTCGGCCTCGCTGCCCGCGTCGCCGCGCATTGCGAAGATGCCGTCATGCCCGGCGGCGGTCTCCTCGACGCCGTCGGTCACGTCGACCGCCAGCACCTTCGCGCCTTCGCTGGCGAACAGCCGTGCGGTGGCGCGGCCGATGCCCGATCCGGCGCCGGTGACGAGGACGCTCTTCCCTGCGAACCGTCCCGCCATCACAGGCCGCCCTTGATGGTCGTGCCGCCATCGACGACGATGCCCTGCCCGGTGACATAGGACCCCGCCTTGGAGGCGAGGAACACCGCCGCGCCGGCGATCTCGTCCGGCTCGCCGATGCGGCCGAGCGGGGTCACGCGCTTGAGCGCCGCCTCGGCCTTGGGATCCTCCCACAAAGCCTTGGCGAAATCGGTGCGGATGACGCCCGGCGCGATCGCGTTGACGCGGACATTGTGCTTGCCGAACTCGATCGCGAGGTTGCGGACCAGCTGGAAGTCCGCCGCCTTTGAGACGTTGTAGGCGCCGATCACGTCCGATCCGATCAGACCGCCGATCGACGAGACGATGACGATCGCGCCGTCCTTGCGCTCGATCATCTCGGGCGCGACCATGCTGACCAGCCAGTGATTGGCGAGCACGTTGTTGTCGAAGATCTTGCGGAACTGCTCGTCGCTGATCCCCGCCATCGGCCCGTAATAGGGATTGGATGCGGCATTGCAGACGAGGATGTCGATCTGCCCGAAGCGCTGGCGGGTCTCTGCGACCAGCGCCTCCAGCGCCGCCTTGTCCGAGATGCTAGCTGCGACGGCGACAGCGCGTTCCTCGCCATGCTTCGCGTTGATCGCGTCAGCGACTTCCTCGCAGGCCGGCTGCTTTCGGCTGGAGATCACCACCTTCGCGCCGGCATCGGCATATGCCTCGGCAATGGCGCGCCCGATACCGCGCGAGGATCCGGTGATGATCGCGATCTTGCCGCTCAGATCGAACAAATCCATGCGCGTCTCTCTCCTTAGTCGGTTGCACCGGCCTTGCGGGCCTCGGCCCAGGCGGCCTGGGTCAGCAGCCCTAGCTTGGCGACGGTATCGGCTGCCCTGCTGCTCGAGGCATTGCCGTCGATCATGCGCTTCTTGATGCCCTGGACGATGCCGATCAGCCGGAACAGATTGTAGGCGAAATACCAGTGCAGATCGGGCAGCCCGTCGCGCCCGCTCGCCGTGCAGTACCGCTCCACCATCGCATCAAGCGGCGGCAGGCCCTCGGCATCCAGATCTACGCCGGCGAGGCCGGAGCGCCCGTCGCGCGGCATCGCCCAGTTCATCGCGAGGTAGGTGAAGTCGGCGAGCGGATCGCCGATCGTGGTCAGCTCCCAGTCCAGCACCGCCGCCACCTTGGGCGCGTCCGCCGCGTAGATCAGGTTGTCGATCCGGTAGTCGCCGTGAATGATCGAGGTGCGGGTCTGCGCCGGCAGGGTGCGGGGCAGCCACTCGATCAGCTTCTCGACCTCCGGGATGTCGTCGGTCTGCGAGGCGCGATATTGCTTGGTCCAGCGCTGGACCTGCCGCTCGAAATAATTGCCCGGCGGGCCAAAATCACCAAGTCCGACCGTCTCGTGATCGACCGCGTGGAGCGCCGCCAGTGTATCGATCATCGCCTCGTAATAAGCGCGGCGGTCGGCCTTCGCGATATCGGGCAGGGTGCCGTCCCACAGGGTGCGGCCCTCTACAAGTTCCATCAGGTAGAAGGCGGCACCGATCACGCCCGCGTCCTCGCACAGTGCGATCGGGCGGGGTACCGGAAAGCCGGTCGGGTGCAGCGCGGCCAGCAGGCGGTATTCCCGTTCGACAGCATGAGCCGACGGGAGCAGTTGGCCGAACGGTTTGCGGCGCAGGACGAAATGGCCGGCCGACGTCGCAATCCTGTAGGTTGGATTGGACTGGCCGCCAGGGAATTTCTCGATCGCAACCGCGCCGTCGAAATCGGGCAGCGTTCGGTCGAGCCAGACCTTCAGCGCCAGATCGTCGAGATCGCTCACCGGGCGGCGTCCCGATACTTGCCGAGTTCGGCGCGGGCGATGGCGCGGGCGTGGACCTCGTCCGGCCCGTCGGCGAGGCGCAGCGTGCGGATGTTCGCCCAGTCCGCCGCCAGCTGGAAATCGCCCGAGACGCCGCCGCCGCCATGTGCCTGCACCGCATCGTCGATGATCTTGAGCGCCATCATCGGCGCCTGCACCTTGATCATCGCTATCTCGTTGCGGGCCGCCTTGTTGCCGGCGCGGTCCATCATGTCGGCAGCCTTGAGGCAGAGCAGGCGGGTCATCTCTATGTCGATGCGGGCGCGGGCGAGGCGCTCCTCCCATATGCTGTGCTCGGCGATACGCTTGCCGAAGGCGGTGCGAGACATCAGCCGCCGCGCCATCGCCTCCAGCGCCTCCTCGGCCGCGCCGATCGTGCGCATACAGTGGTGGATGCGCCCCGGCCCGAGCCGTCCCTGCGCGATCTCGAAGCCGCGCCCCTCGCCGAGCAGGAGATTTTCCGCCGGCACGCGCACGTCGGTGAGCGTCACCTCGGCATGGCCGTGCGGCGCGTGATCGTAGCCGTAGACCGACAGCAGCCGCTCGACCTTCACGCCGGGCGTATCGACATCGACAAGGATCATCGCCTGCTGGGCATGAGCCTGTGCGTCCGGGTTGGTCTTGCCCATGACTATCGCGAGCTTCGCGCGCGGATCGCCCATGCCCGAAGACCACCATTTGCGCCCGTTGATCACATAATGATCGCCGTCGCGCACGATCGAGGTGCGGATGTTGGTGGCATCGGACGAGGCGACCTCCGGCTCGGTCATCAGGAAAGCGGAACGGATCTCGCCCGCCATCAGCGGCTTCAGCCAACGATCCTTCTGCTCCCGCGTGCCGTAGCGGTGGAGTACCTCCATGTTGCCGGTATCGGGCGCCGAGCAGTTGAACACCTCGGATGCCCAGACGATGCGCCCCATCTCCTCGGCGCACAGCGCGTATTCCAGATTGCTGAGCTGGGTGCCCTCGAAGGCGAAGCTGTCATCGACATGCGCGTGGCCGGAGGCGGGCGGCATGAACAGGTTCCATAGACCAGCCGCCCTGGCCTTTGGCTTGAGCGTTTCGATCGTCTCCAGCGGCGTCCAGCGATCGCCGGTTTCCAGTTCGCGCGCACATTCGGCGAGACGTGGGCGGACCTGCGCATTCATGAAATCGCGGACGTGGCCCTGGAAGTGCCGCTCTCGCTCGGTGAGCGTAAAGTCCATTCATCCGCTCCTTGCGTTCATCGACTCGGGTTGCGTACCCCAAGTTCGAATTTATGCCGTTCATGGCGGCAAGGAGAATTGCTGTCCAGCCCGTCAGGCACCTTTTTAATACCGTACTGGGGTCGGAACGGCATTGTGTGCGCCATGTTTCGGAATTTGACCCAATATTCGAAATCGGCGAGAATCTACGTGATCTTCGGGTCGACAGGAATGGGCTTTGGCGATAAGTCGGCGTATGCGCGTTTCCGTGGCCACCAACGACGATGTCGAGACCGGGATCCCGGCTCCCGATCAAGCCAGCCGCTATGAGAGGCAGAAACAGCGGATCGTCGATGCCGCGACCATCCTGCTCAACCGAAAAGGTATGCGTGGCATGACGCTGGCGGAGGTGGCGGGCGAACTCGGCCTCACCACGACCAGCGTGACCTATTATTTCCGCCGCAAGGATCAGTTGCTCGCCGCCATCTTCGACGATGCGCTGGCGCGATTGGAGGTCATGGTCCACTCAGCGGCCGCCGAACCCACGCCCCGCGCCTGTGTCGAGCGCTACATAGCGCTTTACTTTGACGAGTTCGCGCAGGCGCAGCGGGAGGGTGGTCGTCCGATCGCCAACCTCTCCGAGATGCGATCGATGGATGAGGAGGCGCGCGGTCGCCTGGTCGCCCGATACCGCGCCGTCATGCGGGAGGTTCGGGGCTTCTTCGGCCCGCCGCGTGATGAGGCGCACAAGCGCCTGCTTACCGCACGCGCCCACATCCTCAACGAGGCGCTGTTCTGGCAATATACCTGGCTTGGTCAGTTCGCGATCGGCGATCTTCCCAACGTCCGCCGGCGCTTCTTCCATATCCTCGACGGCGGCATCACGACGCCCGGCACGCCGTGGGATGTCCGCGTGGTGGAACCCGATCCGGTCACCGAGCCGGGCGAGCAGGAGAGTTTTCTGCGGGTCGCCATCCGGCTGATCAACGACACCGGTTATCGCGGCGCTTCGGTCAAGCGGATCATGGCCGAACTCAATCGGACCAAGGGCAGCTTCTACCACCACCTGGATGCCAAGGACGATCTGATCGTCTCCTGCTGGCGGATCAGCCGCCGCCGCCTGGCGGATTTACGAGCCAAGGCGTACCGCGAGCATGACTCGCCGTGGCGGCGTATCTCGACCACCGTCACCTCGGCACTGGCTCTCCAGCTTGCCAACGAATTCCCGCTGCTGCGCGTCACGGCCTATCAGGCGATGCCGCCGGCCGTACGCGATCTGGCCTTTCTGCAGGCGGAGCGCTTCGCGCTGGCCGTGATGGGGGCGCTCGTAGAGGCGATGGGCGAGGGGACGGTGCGGCCGGTCGATCCGCTGATCGCCGCGCACCTGCTGCTGGCTTCGATCAACGCGGCCCACGATCTTCAGGGCGCGGGCGATGGCCAGTCGATCGACGAGGCCATCGCCACCTACGAAGCCGTGCTGGGCGACGGCCTCTTCGATCCGGAATAGCCGCTTCTGTCCGATTAGCCGCGCGTCGGATCGATCAGATACTTCTCGCCCGTGGCCTTCCGCTCGTAGATCTTGAGCACCTCTGGTTGCAGTGCTTCTGCCAGTCCTATCGTCGCGGTGTAACGGCTCGCGAAGGTGGTGGTCAGTTCATCGAGGATCCGCTGGCGCATCCGCGCATTGGCGTCCGCACCGGCGCGCCGCAGGAAGTTGAAAAGCAGCCAGCCCGACACGCTCCACTGGAAGCCGAAGGTCATGCGGTTGAGCGTCGAGGGGGAGGGATCGAGCGCGCCGTAGACGTAGAGCTGTTTGAACACGCTCGATCCGTAGCGGCTATATTCGGTGGCGTTGCGGTTGGCCGCCTGCTCCATCGCCTGAAGGATCGTGCTGCCGAGATCGCCGCCACCGATCGCATCGAAGGCCAGCGTCGCACCCGTCTCGGCGACGGCATCGGCCAGTTTCTTGCGGAAATCCTCGGCGCGGCTGTCCAGCACATGCGTGGCGCCGAGCTTGCGCAGGATTTCGGCCTGCTGTTCGGACCGGACGATATTCACCAGCGGCACGCCGTCGGCGAGGCAAAGCTTCTGGAGCATCTGGCCGAGATTGGAGGCGGCGGCGGTGTGGACGATCGCCTTGTGGCCGTCCATCCGCATAGTTTCCAGAAAACCAAGCGTGGTCAGCGGGTTCACGAACATGGCCGCGCCTTCAGCGGAGGTGGCGCCATCGGGCAGTGGCAGCACCTCCTTCGCCTTCAGCACCCGGAAGTCGGCGAACATCGCACCGCCCACCATGCCGACCCGACGCCCTTCCAGTGCTTTCGCGTTCTCGCCGGCCGCGACGACGATGCCGGCGCCTTCATTGCCAACCGCGAGCGACTGGCCGACCCGCGCGCGCAGGCCGCCGAGCATCGCCTTGGGGAGGCGAAACGTCGTGACGGGCCGTTCCGCAGTGCCGGCGCTCTCCATCGTCCGCACGTCGGCGGGGCCGAGCAGCAGGCCGAGGTCGCTGGGATTGATCGGGGCCGCTTCGACGCGCACCACGATTTCGTCGGGCCCAGGGGCGGGAACGGCCACATCCTCGAGGCTGAGGGTGAGCGTCCCATCCTCGGTCAGCGTGGTCCTGAGTTCGCGTCCGTGGAATGCCATCATCTGCTCTCCTCATTATATTCCGATGCCCGCTTCGCACCGTTCGGTGGCCAGTCTCATAACCCAACTATGGTCTGATCGACAGCGATTGCGGGCGATGTATGAGGGGCGTCGGGTGCCTTTCGTTGCAATGCGGCATCTTGTCAGCAGGCCATGCTTGGCCTACCCGCGCGTCAGTTCGCCCCTTGTGGCCGATGAGCGGCAGGCGTTCGCTTCTGTGCACTCCATCACGGTGGGAAAAGATGAGCCTCTATTCCGATTACCTGACCGAAATCGAAGCCCGAGCAGGTCAGGGGCTCGCTCCCAAGCCGATCGACGACGGTGCGCTCCTCGCCGAGATGATCGCCATCATCGAGGATGTCGGCAACGAGAACCGGCCCGAGGCGCTGAAATTCTTCATCTACAACACGCTTCCCGGCACGACGAGCGCGGCCGGCGTCAAGGCGGCGTTCCTGAAGCGGATCATCCTGGGCGAAGCGACCGTATCCGAAATCACGCCGGCCTTTGCGCTGGAACTGCTGTCGCACATGAAGGGCGGCCCCTCGATCGCGGTGCTGCTCGACATCGCGCTGGGCGATGACGCTGCGCTGGCCGTCCAGGCGGGCGAGGTGCTGAAGACTCAGGTCTTCCTCTACGACGCCGACATGGCCCGCCTCCGCGATGCCTTCGCGGCGGGCAATGCGGTCGCCAAGGACGTGCTGGAAAGCTACGCCAAGGCCGAATTCTTCACCAAGCTTCCCGATGTGGAGGACGAGATCAAGGTCGTCACCTTCATCGCGGGCGAGGGCGACATCTCGACCGACCTGCTGTCGCCGGGCAACCAGGCCCACTCGCGCTCGGATCGTGAACTCCACGGCCAGTGCATGATCTCGCCGGAGGCGCAGCAGCAGATCGTCGCGCTCAAGGCGCAGCATCCCGACGCGCGCGTGATGATGATCGCCGAGAAGGGCACGATGGGCGTGGGCTCCTCGCGTATGTCCGGCGTCAACAACGTGGCGCTGTGGACCGGCAAGCAGCAGAGCCCCTACGTTCCCTTCGTCAACTACGCGCCGGTCGTCGCCGGCACCAACGGCATCTCGCCGATCTTCGGCACCACCGTGGACGTGACCGGCGGCATTGGCATCAACCTGAAGAACTGGGTCAAGATGACCGGCCCGGACGGCAAGCCGATCCTCAACAATGACGGGAATCCGGTGCTCGAGGAGAAATTCTCGGTCGAGACCGGCACCGTCCTCAAGATCGACGTGAAGAACCGCAAGCTCACAGATGAGGCCGGCAACGAACTGGTCGATGTCGCGGCCGCCTTCACGCCGCAGAAGATGGAGTTCATGAAGGCGGGCAGCAGCTACGCCATCGTGTTCGGCAAGAAGCTCCAGACCTTCGCGGCCGAGACGCTGGGCGTCGAACCGACCCCGGTCTACGCCGCGAACAAGGAAGTCACGGCCGAGGGCGTCGGCCTCACCGCGGTCGAGAAGATCTTCAACCGCAACGCCGTCGGCGTCACGCCGGGCAAGGTGCTGCACGCCGGTTCGGACGTGCGCGTGAAGGTCAACATCGTAGGCTCGCAGGATACGACGGGCCTGATGACCGCGCAGGAGCTGGAGGCGATGGCCGCCACCGTCATTTCGCCGCTGGTCGACGGCGCCTACCAGTCGGGCTGCCACACGGCATCGGTGTGGGACAAGAAGGCGCAGGCCAACATTCCGAAGCTGATGAGCTTCATGAACAATTTCGGCCTGATCACCGCGCGCGATCCCAAGGGCGTCTATCACGCGATGACCGACGTCATCCACAAGGTGCTGAACGACATCACCGTGGACGATTGGGCGATCATCATCGGCGGTGACAGCCACACCCGCATGTCCAAGGGCGTGGCCTTCGGCGCAGACTCGGGCACCGTTGCGCTGGCGCTGGCGACGGGCGAGGCGACCATGCCGATCCCGCAGTCGGTGAAGGTCACGTTCAAGGGCAAGATGCAGCCCCACATGGACTTCCGCGACGTGGTGCACGCCACGCAGCAACAGATGCTGCAGCAGTCCGCCGGCGAGAACGTGTTTCAGGGCCGCATCATCGAGGTCCATATCGGCACGCTGCTGGCCGACCAGGCCTTCACCTTCACCGACTGGACGGCCGAGATGAAGGCCAAGGCCTCGATCTGCATCTCGAACGACGAGGCGCTGATCGGATCGCTGGAGATCGCCAAGGCGCGCATCCAGATCATGATCGACAAGGGCATGGAGAATGCGGCGGGCACGCTGAAGGGCTTGATCGCCAAGGCCGATGCCCGGATCGCCGAGATCCGTTCGGGCGAGAAGCCCGCGCTCGCGCCCGACGCCAACGCCAAGTATTTCGCGGAGATCGTCGTCGATCTGGACGTGATCGACGAGCCGATGATCGCCGATCCGGACGTGAACAACCCGGATGTCTCCAAGCGCTACACCCATGACACGATCCGCCCTGTTTCCTATTATGGCGGCACGAAGAAGGTCGATCTCGGCTTCGTGGGATCGTGCATGGTGCACAAGGGCGACATGAAGATCATCGCCCAGATCCTCAAGAATATCGAGAAGGCCGAGGGCAAGGTCGAATTCAAGGCGCCGCTGGTCGTCGCGCCGCCGACCTACAACATCGTCGACGAGCTGAAGGCCGAGGGCGACTGGGAGATCCTGCGCAAATATTCGGGCTTCGAGTTCGACGACACCCACCCGAAGACGGCCAGCCGCACCGAGTATGAGAATATCCTCTATCTCGAGCGTCCGGGCTGCAACCTGTGCATGGGCAACCAGGAGAAGGCTGCGAAGGGCGACACCGTCCTCGCCACCTCGACCCGCCTGTTCCAGGGCCGCGTCGTGGAAGACACCGCCGAAAAGAAGGGTGAGTCTCTCCTCGCATCGACCCCGGTCGTGGTGCTGTCGACCATCCTCGGCCGCACGCCCAGCGCGGAGGAATATAAGGCGGCCGTCGAGGGGATCGATCTGACCAAGTTCGCCCCTCCGAAGGCGGCCTGATCACCCCCAACGACACCAGGCATTGTTGAAGGCGGCGCGGCGCAAGCTCGCGTCCGCCGCCTTCACGATCGCACTTCGTTGAACTCGATCACGTTGCGATCGGGATCGCGGATGAAGCAGACGATCCGCCGACCGTGCCCCATTTCGACCGGGCCTTCCGTGATCGCGATGCCCTCGCGATTCAGCCACGCCACCAGTTCGCTCATGCTGTCGATAATGAACGCGGCGTGCGTATAGCCGGGGCGCTTGACCGGCACGTCGAGCAGGACATTGCCTTCCGCGCTGGCTTCGCCGTTGAAGATCAGGTGGATGCGCAGTCCCGTCGGGTGAACCAATCCGCAGGCTTTCCCGGCCTCACTGAATTCGTCGGGATCCCGAACGAAGCCCAGCCTGCCATAAAAGGCTTCGGCGACGGCGAGGTCGGTGACGCGGATGCCGACATGATCGAACGTCAGTGTATCGAAGGGCATGATGCCTCTCCCCTGAAGAGTGGCCGGATCAGGCCTCGAGGCCCGCGCGGGTGCGGGCGAACGGGATGAAGCCGGGCAATTGCTCGATTTGCCGGAGCCAGGCGAGGATGCGGGGATAGCCGGAGAGATCGACATTCCCCTCGGGCGCGCGCTCGATATAGGAGTAGAGCGCAACATCCGCGATGGTCGGCCGATCGGTCCCGGCGATCCACGCGCGTCCGATGAGCACCTGCTCGATCACGGCCAGCGTCGCGTGCGCCCGTCCGATCACCTCGTCGGCGCGGAACGGCGCATCGAACACGGTGATCAATCGGGCGGCGCAGGCGCCATAGGCGATCTTGCCGGCCGCTACGGCCAGCCAGCGCTGCACCTCCGCCTCGGTCGCAGGATCGCTCGGCAGCCAGTGCGACGGGCCGACCTTGCGCGCGACATAGACGAGGATGGCATGGGAGTCGGCGATGACGGTGCCCTCGTCGTCGAGCACGGGCACCTCACCGAACGGGTTGAGTGCCAGAAACTCGGGCTGCTTGTGGGCGCCCGCCGGCAGATCGACAGGGACCAGCTCGTGCGCGACGCCGGCCAGCGAAAGGAACAGCGCGGCGCGATGGGCGTGGCCGGACAGCGGGAAATGATAGAGCTTCATGGCGGTGTCTCCAAAGGAATGGGGTCAGCGGCGCGGCAGGGTGCGGTCGAGGAAGTCGCGGATCAGCGGGACGATCTCGTCGGCGCGGTCCTCCAGCGCGAAATGTCCGCTGTCGATCAGGTGCAGTTCGGCCTGCGGATTGTCGCGCAGGTAGGCACGGGCGCCCGCCGCCGGGAAGATCTTGTCGTTGGCGCCCCAGACGATCAGCGTCGGCGGCTTGCGCGTCCGGAAGAAGGACTGAAACTGGGGATACAGCGCCACATTGGTGCGATAGTCGTAGAACAGATCGAGCTGGATTTCGGCATTGCCGGGCCGATCGAGCAGCGCCTGGTCGTGCAGCCACGCATCGGGATCGACCCGGCTCGGATCCCTCACGCCGTTCAGATACTGCCAGCGGGTGGTGTCCAATGTGAGCGCGGATCGCAGCGCGTCGCGATGCGCGGCCGATCCGTCCGACCAATAGGCCTTGATCGGCGTCCAGAAATCCTGAAGCGCGTCGACATAGGCGTTGCCGTTCTGGACGATCAGGCCGGCGACCCGCTGGGGATGGCGGATCGCCAGCCGCAGGCCGACGGGCGCGCCATAATCCTGAATGTAGATCGTGTAGCTGTTGATGCCCTTTTGCGCGAGAAGAGCCTCGGTCACGTCGGTCAGGTTCGAGAAGGTGTAGGCGAAGGCCTTGTGATCGGGCGCACTGCTCTGGCCGAAGCCTGGATAATCGGGCGCGATCACGTGATAGCGATCGGCGAGCGCGGGGATGAGGTTGCGGTACTCGTGCGACGAACTCGGAAAGCCATGCAGCAGCAGGACAGTCGGGGCATCAGCCGGTCCAGCCTCGCGATAGAAGATGTCGAGACCCTCAATCTTCGCGGTGCGGTAATGGATCACCGAACTGGCGGGCAGCGTGTGGGGCGCCTCGACCGGAACCCGCGCGGCATGAGCCGAAGCGGTGGTGGACAGCAGGAGCGCGGCGAGGGCGCCGGATGCAAGGAATCTCTTCATGATCGGACCTCAGGGTTGCGTGTCTGACCCCCACAATGTCGCAATCCTTACAGTCGATGATAATCCGTCGATGATACACTTCATTATTGCGATTTGAGATGATAATCGCGGGCAAGGAGGACGCATGGAAGAGTTGCGGGCGTTGCGAACATTCATCGCCGTCGCCGAACATCGGAGCTTTGCCGAGGCCGCGCGCCGCCTGCACCTGTCGCCGACCACGGTCACGCGTACGATCGCATCGCTGGAGGCCTCGTTGGGGCTGGCGCTGCTGGTACGCACGACTCGCAGTGTCCGTCTGACGGAGGAGGGTGGGCAGTTCCTCGATCGGTGCCGCGCGGGTATCGCCGAGATCGACGGCGCGTTCGAGACGGCGCGCGGCGGCAGCGTCACGCCGCGCGGCACGCTGACCGTCACGGCGCCGGTGATGTTCGGGCGGCTGCACATCCTGCCGATCATCGTCGAGCTGATCGAGCGCCATCCGGGTCTCAACGTCCGCCTGCTCCTGCTCGATCGCGTCGTCCGCCTCGTCGAGGAAGGGATCGACGTCGCGGTGCGGATCGCCGATCTACCGGACAGCGCCCTGCACATGATGAAGATCGGCGAGGTGCGACGGGTATTGAGCGCCAGCCCGGCCTATCTGCACGCGAAGGGAGAGCCGATGCAGGCGGCCGATCTGCGCCGCCATCAACTGATCGCGGTGGAGAACGAGGCAGGGGCGCAAGGGGCCTGGGAAGGCGATCACGGCAAAGGCTTGCGGGGGCCGGCCCGTCTGTCGGTCAACAGCGTCGAGGCCGGGATCGATGCGGCGGTTGCGGGGCTTGGGATCGTCCGCACCCTGTCCTATCAGGTCGCCGGGCACCTGAGCGCTGGCCGGCTTCGTCAGATCGGCATGGACGCCGGCAGCCTGGCATTGCCGGTATCTTTGCTCTTCCAGAGCGGCCGTCGCAATACGCCCAACATCCGCGTCTTCGCCGACCTCGCGCGTGAAAGGCTGCGCGGTGCGGCGCTCTAACCCCGTTTACGCCGCGCGCCTCAGATAGCGGTCGACCGAGAGGGGGCCGGTGCCCATGATGCACAGCGCGACGATGCCGGCGATGTAGAGCAGGTCTGTCTCGTAGCCGGGTTGTCCGAAATGGGCGCCGGCAGCGTCGTAGGACAGCAGCTTGATCGAACTGAAGCCGTTGGGCAGGTGCACGGTGACGATCGCCACCAGCAGCACCACGATCATCGGGATCGCCGTGATCGGCATCAGCGCGCCGGCAAGCGTGAACAGTCCGCCGATGAGTTCCACGCCGATGGTCGCATCGCTCAGCAGATGCGGGAAAGGCATCCCCATCGCCTGCAGAACCGACGCGAAATGCTCAGGCCCGCGCGCCAGTTTGGCGTAACCGTGCTGCATGAAGCCGAAGCCTACGATCAGCCGCAACGGCAACGCTGCCCAGCAGCCGGGAAGGGGAAGCGGCGACACCGCCCATTGCTTGAAATCGTACATCGCGCTCTCTTCGTGAAGAGGAACCCGGCCGCGTCGTACGCGGCCGGGCAGGTCGATCATTTCGGCGCGGTCAGGCTGCCGCCGTCCGCCGTGCACTGCTGGGCGGTCTCGGCCTTGAAGCCCTGGCCCTTGCAGTCGTTCATGCCCTTGCAGTCATGATTGCCCGACTTGCAGTCGGACTGGCCCTTGCAGGCGTTGACGCCGTAGCAATGGACCTGCTTCGCATCCTTGGCAAAGGCGGGAGCGGTGACGACCGCGCCGGAGAGGGCGATGATCGCGGCGGCGGCGGCGAAGCTGACGGCGGATTTCGAAGGGGTCATGTCGGTCTCCTGAGAAGGTTTTGCCGGATGGCTCCTTCCCTACGCAGACCCCTTAGGGGCGGTTACAGCACCTACCAGCGCAGCAGGCGCGGGCCGAGCAGCGCACCGGCGCCGGCGGCCAGCAGGATGCCGAGACTGTACCAGGTGAGCACGAAGATCGCCGACACCTCCGGACAATGGAGGCAATAGATCGTCGCCGCCCACGCGCCCGCCGCGAGACCCGCCGCCGCGCCCGCCTCGCGCAATCGGGAAGGCGCGAGCCGCCGGAAGGACCAGAGCAGGCCGATGAAGATCGGCATCGCCAGGGTCAGCACCAGCCACGGGCACACCTTCCAGCTCGCGCCGAGCCACATCGCCAGCCACTTGCTCGATGGCGTGTCCGCCAGTTCGCCGATGCCGATGCCGCCGAGCAGCAGCACGGGGACGACCAACCACCACAGGCTCCGCAGGCTCGATCCCGTCGGTCGTGCAAGGCGCATGACAGCGACCACGGCACCGATCCCGACCGAGACGGTGTAGGCCCACTTCATCCAGAAGGAGAAGCCGTGCATCGCCGCATGGAGATCGGGCCGGATGCCGAGCAGCCCCGCGACCAGCAGCATCGTCACGATGCCGCCGCCGAAGATACCCAGCGCGATCCGGCGGCCCAGCGCGCCGCGCGTGATGCGGGGAACATCGCGGCTGAGCGAGCGGATGAGATCGTCGGTTTTCATGCCCGGTCTCCGCGAATACGCGCGGCGAGCGCCTTGAGCCCGCGATGGACCGAAACCTTCACATCCGATTCTCCGATGCCGGCGCCGGAAGCCGCCTCGGCGACGCTGAGGCCCTCGACGTGGGTGTCGCGGATCGCGCGGGCCTGCTTGGGCGACAGCGTGGAGAGCAAGGCATCCACATCCATGCGGGCGGCCGTCGCATCCTCGAAGCCCTCCGCCACCAGGATCGCCTCGACGTCCTCGATCGGCACCACGACGCGGCGCCGGCGGAAATGGTCGATCATCCGATAGCGGGCGATCGCATAGAGCCACGCCGTGAAGGGCCGGTCGCGATCGTAGGTGGCGCGCTTGGTATGCACCGAGATCAATGTTTCCTGCACGAGATCCTCGACATCGCCTTCCGCATCACGCAGCCGGCGACGATAGAAAGCGCTGAGTAACGGCACGAGCGCGCGCAGCAGCGCTTCGTGCGCGCCGGCATCGCCGTCGAGCCCTGACGTCATCCATGCCTTCAGCTGTGCCTCACTTGCCTGCATTGGGCCTCCCGCACGGGCCTACGCGGCAGGATGGCGCGGGGTTACGTGGCACGCAAATTTCCCGGCGAGAATTTTTCCCGGCACATTCCGTAACGGCGGGCCGCGAGGGCACGTAAGCCCCGACATGGCCGGCCGCTCCCTCCCAACCGGCCATAGGGCGGCGCCGTTCGTGACGGTGCCGCCCTCGTGAGGGGCCTTTCATCATTGGAGACAGATCATGATCCGCAGCCACGCGGCGCTTGCCGCAACCTTCGCCGTCACGCTCGCTGCCGGGGCCGCCCATGCCGCCGATGCCGGCAAGGCGCCGATGGAAAAATGCTACGGCGTCGCGCTCGCCGGCCACAACGACTGCAAGGCGGGCGCCGGCACGACCTGCGCGGGTACGGCCAAGGTCAACTATCAGGGTAATGCCTGGAAGCTGGTCAAGGCCGGCACCTGCACCACGACCAAGACGCCCAAGGGCTTCGGCTCGCTGACCCCCAAGGCGTGATCCACGTGGGCGCTCCGCCGCCGATCGCTCCGCGGCGGAGCGGACCATTCTGCCTCGTCGAAAGGAACGCCATGTCGATGCCGATCGAACTCTATCGCCGTGCCGGGCGTTTCGCGGCGTGGCTTTCGCCTCCATCCCTGCTGCTGCTGGTCGCCCGCCTGGGTATCGGGGCCGTCTTCTTCCTGTCGGGGCGCACGAAGGTCGACGGCATCCTGCATATCACCGATGCGACCTACGAACTGTTCCGCACCGAATATGCGCTGCCTGTCATCGACCCTGTCGTCGCGGCGCACCTGTCCGCCTATGTCGAGAATATCGCGCCGATATTGCTGGCATTGGGCCTGTTCGTGCGGCCTGCCGCGCTGGTGATGCTTGGCATGACCGCGGTGATCGAGATCTTCGTCTATCCTGACGCCTGGCCGACTCATCTGAGCTGGGCAGGGTTGCTCCTCCCGCTGATCGCCATGGGTGGCGGCAACTGGACTCTCGATCGATGGCTGGGGCTGGAGGCGCCGTTGCAGTCGCAACGATCCTGATCGGAGACATCGGGAGAGGGGAGGTTCGCTTTCCGGTCGCGTTTTTCGGATCGAGAGACAGGATCGGGTGACCGCTATCCCTCTGCCGGAAAATCAGAGCGCCCGATCACGCACCTCGGCCAGAATGGAGGAATCGATCTCGCCCAGGTTGCGAACGCCGGTCAGGGCCATTGCGACCCGCATTTCCTTTTCCATCAGCGTGAGCAACTGCGTCACCCCAGCCTCGCCGCCCGCCGCGAGCGCATAAACCCAGGCGCGGCCGAGCAGCACGCCACGCGCGCCCAGCGCCAGCATACGGACCACGTCGAGGCCGGATCGGACGCCGGAATCCGCCAATACCGTCAGCCGATCGCCAACCGCGTCGGCGATGGCGGGCAGGGCA
Source organism: Sphingomonas oryzagri (assembly GCF_029906645.1). Taxonomy (NCBI): domain Bacteria; kingdom Pseudomonadati; phylum Pseudomonadota; class Alphaproteobacteria; order Sphingomonadales; family Sphingomonadaceae; genus Sphingomonas; species Sphingomonas oryzagri. The sequence goes on along the minus strand of NZ_JARYGZ010000001.1, from coordinate 1,256,842 downwards.
CGGGCGGTCGACAACACGCCGTCCAGCTGGCGTCCGCCATGGTTGGAAACGACGATCCCGTCCGCACCGATCGCGGCGGCCTCGCGCGCATCCTCGGGATCGAGAATGCCCTTGATGATCAGCGGCCCGTCCCATTCCGACCGGATCCAGTCGAGATCCGACCATGCGATCGAGGGATCGAAGTTGCTACCCAGCCAGCCCATATAGTCGTTCAGGCCGCTCGCCTTGCCCAGGACCGGTTCGAGATTGCCGAGCCGGTGCGGCCGTCCGAACAAGCCGACATCCCAAGCCCAGCGCGGATGGGTCACGGCCTGCATCACGCGCCGCAGCGGTGCGTGGGGGCCGGACATGCCAGAATGGGCGTCGCGATAGCGGGCGCCTGGAACGGGCATGTCGACGGTGAAGACGAGCGCCCTGGCGCCGTTTGCCTTCGCGGTCGCCAGGAGATCGCGCATGAAGGCGCGATCGCGGATCACATAGAGCTGGAACCACGTCGGCCCCGCCGAGGCGGCGGTCACCTCGCCAAGTGAACAGATCGACACGGTCGAAAGGGTGAACGGCATGCCGGCACGATGCGCCGCACGCGCTGCCTGCGTCTCACCGCGTCGCGCATACATGCCCGATATGCCGACCGGGCCGAGTATGATCGGCAACGGCTGGCATTGCCCGAACAGCTCGGCAGAGAGATCGATATCGGCGACGTTCTTGAGCACCCGCTGACGGAGCGCCAACTCGGCAAGGTCGGAGACGTTTCGCTTCAGCGTCGTCTCCGCGTAGGCGCCGCCGTCCGCATAATGGAACAGGAATGGCGGCAAGCGCCTGCGGGCCGCTTCGCGAAAATCGAGGGTCGACGAAATGATCATGCTGCCGTGATACCGCAATCGTGGGGCTTGGCTCCTATTTATCGACATCGCGTCAAGGCAGTCGATCCGGATCATGTGCTGACCTTGCCGAACCGCGGCCTGCATCCGATCGGCCGTTACTACCTCGTTTGCATCGGAAATAACCGATGCGTATTGTGCGTCGAGTTATGATCGGATAAAGCCGATCTATGCAGCAGGAATCAGCAATTGCGGGACTTGCCGCACTCGCCCACCCGACCCGGCTGAACGCCTTCCGTCTGCTCGTTCGGCACGAACCCGATGGCTTGCCGACCGGCGCGCTGGTCGAGGCGAGCGGTCTTACCCAAAGCACCTTCTCGACCCACCTCGCCGTGCTTGCCAAGGCCGAACTGGTGATTGCCGAGCGGCGCGGACGCCAGCAGATCCAGCGCGCCAACATCGACATGCTTCGCGCCCTGATGACGTTTCTCGCCAAGGATTGCTGCCAGGGACGCCCCGAACTCTGCGAGCCGCTGCTCGCGGATCTTACCTGCTGCTGAAGGATGGACCGTCCGTGACCACCATCGTCATCTATCACAATCCCGAGTGCGGAACGTCGCGCAACACGCTGGCGCTGATCCGCAATTCCGGCGTCGAACCGCATGTCGTCGAATATCTGAAGACCCCGCCGTCGCGTGCTCTGCTCGTCGAGATGATCGGTGCCGCCGGCATGACGCCGCGCGCGTTGCTCCGCGAGAAGGGCACGCCCTATGCCGATCTCGGCCTCGACGATGAGACGCTCTCCGACGAGGCGCTGATCGACGCAATGATGGCACATCCGATCCTCATCAACCGGCCGCTGGTCGTGACGCCGCTCGGGGTGAAGCTCTGTCGGCCTTCGGAGGTGGTCCTCGAAATCCTGCCGAACGTCCAGCGTGGCGCCTTCGCCAAGGAAGACGGCGAACAGGTCGTCAACGCCGCCGGCGAACGGCTGCGTTGACATGGCGTCGATCGCGGACGCGGCGCCGGCGAAACCGCCGATGAGCCTCTTCGAGCGCTGGCTGACCTTGTGGGTCGCGCTCTGCATCGTCGTCGGCATCGCGCTCGGCCATGCTGCGCCTCGAGCCTTTGCCGCGATCGCATCGGCCGAGATGGCCCGTGTCAATCTGGTGGTCGCGGTGCTGATCTGGCTGATGATCGTGCCGATGCTGCTCAAGATAGACTTCGGGGCGCTCGGATCGGTGCGTCGGCACTGGCGTGGCATCGGCGTGACGCTGGTCGTCAACTGGGGCGTCAAGCCCTTCTCGATGGCGCTGCTCGGCACGGTCTTCCTGGGCTATCTGTTCGCGCCGTTGCTGCCGGGCGGCAACGTGTCCTCCTATATTGCCGGCCTGATCCTGCTTGCCGCCGCGCCGTGCACCGCGATGGTCTTCGTATGGTCCAACCTGTGCGACGGCGATCCCACCTACACGCTCAGCCAGGTCGCGCTGAACGACCTGCTCATGGTATTCCTTTTCGCGCCGCTGGTCGGGCTGCTGCTCGGTGTCGCTTCCGTCACCGTGCCTTGGGCGACCTTGCTGATCTCTGTCGGTCTCTACATCGTCGTGCCGGTCATGGTCGCGCAGATCGTCCGCACGTCGGTGATCGCATCGGGCGGCAGGGCGGCGCTCGAGCGGCTGCTCGCCCGGCTAGGGCCGGTCTCGCTTGTAGCGCTGCTCTCGACCCTGATCCTGCTCTTTGGCTTCCAGGGTGAACAGATCGTTCGGCAGCCGCTCGTCATCGCCCTGATCGCCGTCCCGATCCTGATCCAGGTCTATCTGAACGCGGGCGTTGCCTACCTGCTCTCGCGCCAGCTTGGCGTGGCATGGTGTGTCGCGGCGCCCGCCGCGCTGATCGGTGCCTCCAACTTCTTCGAACTGGCCGTCGCGGCGGCGATCTCGCTGTTCGGACTCAATTCGGGGGCCGCGCTGGCAACCGTCGTGGGCGTGCTGGTCGAGGTGCCCGTCATGCTGTCAGTGGTTGCGATCGCGAAGAGCACACGCGGCTGGTACGAACGGGGCACGGCATGAAAGGGGTGATCTTCGCACCCCTCGACTCCGTCGACGACGCGCTGGCGCGCGCGCTCGACGCCGCCGGCTTGCCGACAGACGATCTGCATGAACCTGGGCGTGCCTTTTTCCGTCTGTCCGACGATGCTGGCGCGATCGGCTTCGTCGGCATCGAGGGCATCGGCGTCGATCGGCTGCTGCGCTCGCTCGTCGTGCTGCCCCGCCGCAGGCGCCAGGGCTTCGGGGCGCTGCTCGTCAACCACGCCGAAGCATCTGCGCGTCAGGATGGCACCGAACGGCTGCATCTGCTGACCCAGACGTCGTCTGACTTCTTCCACGCGCATGGTTATCGGCGGGCGGAGCGTTCATCGGCACCGGCGTCTATCGGATCGACCGCGCAATTCACCTCGCTCTGCCCCGCAAGCGCCGCTTATCTCGTCAAGGACCTCGCATGACCCGCGTTCGCGTGCTTCCCGAACCTGATCGCTTTCCGGCTCTCGATCCGGCTTTCGTGATTGCGCGGCTAGCGCTCGGGCTTGGTGAAGACCTGCCGCCGCCGCGCATCCTTCTGCTCTACGGATCACTGCGCGAGCGTTCCTTCTCGCGGCTTGCCGTCGAGGAAGCTGCCCGGCTGCTCCAGCTTTTCGGCGCGGAGACGCGGATCTTCGATCCCTCGGATCTGCCGCTGCCCGATCAGGTGAAGGGCGACGACCACCCCGCCGTGCATGAGTTGCGCGCATTGTCGATGTGGTCGGAGGGGCAGGTGTGGTGCAGCCCCGAACGCCATGGCGCGATTTCGGGCATCATGAAGGCGCAGATCGATCATCTCCCACTGGAAATGAAGGGAATGCGGCCAACCCAGGGGCGCACATTGGCGGTGATGCAGGTGTCGGGCGGCTCGCAGTCGTTCAACGCGGTCAATACGCTGCGCCTGCTCGGGCGGTGGATGCGGATGTTCACGATCCCCAACCAGTCGTCGGTCGCGATGGCGTACAAGGAGTTCGATGAGACCGGCCGGATGAAGCCGTCGGCCTACTACGATCGAATTGTGGATGTGATGGAGGAATTGCTGCGGATTACGGTTCTCATGCGCCCACACACCTTTCAACTCGTCGATCGCTATTCGGAGCGCAAGGCAGTGGGCTTGGCTATCGATGCGGAGGATCATTCAGGCATTTCCACTGGTCGCTGATCCTGGCGCATACGTTCGCCGTAGTCATCAATCTTGCGCTCTTCTATTCTGATCGCACCATTCGATGGCGAACGTTCGGCCGAGCATCCTGAAATGGCGTGGGCGATCTTTGCGAAGATCGACGAGGCCAGCGCTCGATGCGATGCAGCACAGGCTGACTGCAGTCCGTGCGATATTGGGTCGCTCTGGTAATGATGAGCTCAGAACCAGGTTCGCACGCCGATCACGAACCCGGTCTGATCCGGACGCTCCCCATCGGCGCGCGCACATTCGGCGCTCCGTCCCGTCTTCCGTTCCCATGACACGCCGATATAAGGGGCGAACTCGCGCTTGATCTCGTAGCGCAGGCGCAGCCCAAGTTCAGCGTCGACGATCCCCGCGCCGTAACGATCCTGTGGCACGTCCTGCGCCGACAGATTCAGTTCCACGCGCGGTTGAACCACCAGTCGCTGGGTGATCCGCTGATCGTACCAGGCTTCGAGACGCGCCAGCAGATCTCCCTTGGTCGAGAGGAAGAGAGCGCCCTCTGTCTCGAATTCGTAGGGCGACAATCCCTCGAATCCGACCGTGGCATAGGTTTGGCTCGGCGTCGGCCGGATGTCCTGCCGCACGCCCGCCTGGAGATTGTAATAGGGGCCGATCGCGTGGCTGAAGAGGGCCTGCACCTCCGCGCTATCAACACCGTCGCGAAAGGTGCCTTCGCCTTCGCTCTTGATCCACAGGCGATTGATGTCACCGCCAATGAAGCCTTCGCTGTCCCAGCGATAGCCGGCATGGCTGTTGAGGATCTGGATTTCGGCCAGATTGAACAGGATCTGATGGATGGTCTGTCCGCCATCCTCGCGCATCATCGCCTCTCGCGAACGGCCCATGTCTTCAGCTGGGAAGAAGCGGTCGGCATAATGGTCGGCGGGTAGCGGCGGCGCCGGATCATGTCCGGCGGGAAGATCGGTGCCCGCCGGCCCCGACATCGCGGCGGGGCCAGACATATCCATGCCAGCCATGCCTCCATGGTCCATGCCCGGCATTCCGGCGTGGTCCGGCGCAGATGCAGGCGCGCGTGCTGGTGGCGACATGTCCATTCCGCGCATGTCCCCCGCCGGCACGGGAGCCTTGTGTCGGGGAGCGGCCTTGGATTGTGCCTTCCTGGCCGCGGGCTTCGGCTTTTGAGGTCGTATTTCCATGCCCTTCATGTCCATTCCCGGCATGGACTGGGCGAGGCCTGGTGTCGCGATCGCGCAGATGGCGACCCAGGTGAGAGATGCGATCCGCATCATGCCGTCTCTCCCCTCGGCCGCACGCTGACGACGCGCATCATGCCCGCCGCCATGTGATAGAGCAGATGGCAGTGGAAGGCCCAGTCGCCGATCGCGTCGGCCGTCAGGTCGAAGCTGACCTTGCCGCCGGGCTGGACGAGCACGGTATGCTTGCGCGGGCCATGATCGGCGTGACCGGTGACCAGCTCGAAGAAATGGCCATGCAGGTGGATAGGGTGTCCCATCATCGTGTCGTTGATGAGCGTGACGCGGACGCGCTCGCCTGCGACGAAGGGGATCGGTTCCATCGTGTCCGACATCTTCACGCCATCGAACGACCACATGAACCGTTCCATATTGCCGGTAAGGTGGATGTCGAGACTGCGCGACGGCGCTCGGACGTCGGGGTTCCGCTCGAGGGCGACGAGATCGCGATAGACCAGCACCCTATGACCGACGTCGCCCAGTCCCTGTCCAGGTTCGCCCGTTCGATCGACCGGCATAGGTGCGATGCCCTGAACGCCGGGGCCGCGCTTGATCTCCGGCGCGTTGCCGAAGTCCCGCATCTTCATCGATCCCATGGCGCCCGAGTCCATGCCCGGCATGGCAGTCATCGTGCCATGCTCCATGCCCTGCATCCCGCCATGGTCCATGCCGCCGCCCGACATCGCCATGTCACCCATGCCCATGTCCCTCATGGTAGCGAGCGGACGCGGGCGCAAAGGCGGAACCGGTGCCACCATGCCGGCACGCGGTGCCAGTGTCGCGCGGGCGAGTCCGGATCGATCGACGCTTTCGCCGACCAGCGTATAGGCCCGATCATCGGGCGGCGTGACGATCGCATCGAACGTCTCCGCGACACCGATCTGGAATTCGTCCGTCTCTACCGGACGGATATTCTGCCCGTCCGCCTGTACGATCGTCATCGGCAGGCCGGGGATGCGCACGTTGAAGGTCGTCATCGACGAGGCATTGATAATCCGCAACCGAACGCGCTCGCCGGGAGTAAACAGCGCCGTCCAATTGTCGCGTGGGCCATGGCCGTTGGCGAGATAGGTGTAGGCCTGACCGGTACCGTCGGCGATGTCGGTCGGATCCATCCGCATTCCGCCCCACGACAGGCGGTCCTTGAGCGGCTGATCCTTGCCCGAGAGCAAGCCGGCCAGCGTCTGTTGCTGGCGGTTGTAGTAGCCGGGATCGACCTTCATGCGGTGGAATATCAACTCGGGGCTTTGCTGGCTGTGATCCGATAGCACCACGACGTGATCACGATCCGAGTGGACCGGATCGTGATCGGCGGGATCGATCAGGATGGGGCCATAAAGGCCGAGTTGTTCCTGAAAACCCGAATGGCTGTGATACCAGTAGGTGCCCGACTGGCGGATCGGGAACTCATAAAGAAAGGTCGAGCGGGGCTTGATGCCGGGGAAAGAGATGCCGGGAACACCGTCGAATTGCGCGGGCACGAGCAGGCCGTGCCAGTGCACCGAGCTGTCGACATCGAGATCGTTGATGACCTTGAGGCGGACATTCTGGCCTTCGCGCAGACGGATGAGCGGTGCCGGCACGCTTCCGTTGATCCCGATCGCGCGGCTGGGCCTGCCGTCGATCATCATCGCCTGACGCGCGATCCGCAGGGTGATCTCCTCGCCCGTGACGGTTGGCAGTGGCGTGGCGATACCGGCGGACACGGATTGCGCCCAGGCGGGCATCCACGCTGCGAGGCCGGCAGCGCCGCCGAGCCAGGTTGCGCCGCGCAGGAGCTGGCGACGATCCAGCATATGATCCATCGATTGACCCTGTTGTCCGCTTCTCGTTCTGGAATACGCGGTCACGCGCCATACCCCTCGGGCGATCTCATTTCTTCTTGGATCTCGCCTCACGCAGCCGCTCGGCAAGCATCATGCGCGCTCGCCGGATCCGGGTTTCGACGGCTTTCTCGCTGATCCCGAGTGTCCGGCCGATTTCCGCCTGCGTCAACTCCTCGAAAACCTGGAGGAGCAACGGTTCCTTGATCGAGGCGGGCAGGGTGGCGATCGCCGTGGCGAGGACCCGCAAATCATCACGGCTCCGAGCGATGGCCCAGGGGCCTGGCGCATCGTCCGCGACCTGGATCGCGCCGACATCGATAGGCTCGGCTTGGCGAAACAATCGCCGGACGGTGCGCCTCCGCCCCCAATCCCGGCACTTGTTGATTGCTATCCGCGCAAGCCATGCGCGCATGGGGCGTGCGACATCGAAACGGTCCAATGCCGCATAGGCTGCCACGAACGTCTCCTGCGTGAGATCGAGCGCCTCGTCGGCGTCGCCGATATGGCCGCGTATCAGCCGGAAGATCGGCTCACGATGCCGGCGCATGATCCGGGCAAACGCATCCTGCCGGCCGGTCAGTGCGAGCGCCGCGAGCGCGGCATCGTCGAGATCGCCTGATGCGGGCGTCACCGTGTGTCGGCGGTCAGCGCGTGCGTCACGGCTGCGTCGAATTTGGCCGCCTGATCGGGGCGCAGGATCTGTCGCATGGCAAAGATATGGGACAAAGTCGCCTTCTGCAGCTGCCCCATCGCTTGGTGGGATCGATCGACGGCGGCGGTAACCTGCGGCCCGTCCCCATGCTCGGCTTCGATCGCCGTCGCGAGCCTCGCATTGTCGTTGTGCAATTCCGCTTCGAGCGCGGCCCGGCGAGCGCTGAAACGGGTCTCGATCCGGTCCAGCTTTACCTGCTGGTCCGCATCGAGATCGAGATGATGGTGGAGCAATGTGTGAAGTTCCGCGCTCGGCGCCGGCCTGGGAGGGATTATCGCGCGACCGATCAGTACGCCGCCGATCGCGGCGACGAATGCGATCAACGCCGTCAGAAGGATCTGGCGGATACCGGTCACTGGTCGGTTCCGAGCAAGGTCGATGGCGCCAGGGGGGCCGCCGGTCCAAAGGGCGAAAGCGACGTCGCGGCCTGCGCCGCAGCCGACGGCATAGTGGCACCGGCGATGCCCATCACGAGGGCAGCAGCAGCAGATGCCAGTGCGAGCAACCGATTCGCCCTGCGTGCGAGCCGCACAGCATCGATGCCGGCGAACACGGTTCGATCGAGCGCATCGAGGCCGGGGTGGGTCGAGGATCGGGCCAGTCGGTCCAGCAACTCGTCAAGATCGTCCATCATCTGCGCCTTTTCGTCTCATCCCTGAACTACGCATCGGTCAATCCTACCCCTCGCAGAGATTTTTGCAGGGTTGGACCGAGCGGCGGCGTATCCCTTTTGTGGGATCAGCCGTCCGATGGAGATGTCGATGTACCGTAAACTCGCCGCAACATGCCTCGCCGCACTGGCCTTCACGACAGCGGCCCAAGCCCACCCGAAGCTGCTCTCGACGATCCCCGCCGCGCAATCGACGGATACCAAGGTCCGTCGCATCGAGCTGCATTTCTCCGAGAGGCTGATGCCGGCCTTCTCCGGGGTCGATCTCGTCATGACGTCCATGCCGGGCATGAAGATGGCTCAACCAATGCAGGTCGCGCTTCACAGCGCCGTTTCGCCGGATGGCCTGACCCTCACCGGCACGCCGGACAAGCCGCTCTCGGCGGGATCCTACGAAGTGCGTTATCACGTCGTCTCGACCGACACCCATCGCGTCCAGGCCGCCTACGCCTTTACGGTGCGCTGAGAGATGACGGATGTGGCCGTGATCGCCGCGCGCCTGGGCCTTTACCTCACGCTCGCGATCACGTTCGGCCTGCCTTGCTTCGTTTTTTGGGCCTGGCGGGATGGTCGGCGATCGCCGCCGGGCCCGTGGGCATGGATCGTCGGCATCGCAACGCTGCTGGCCATGATCCTGTCCGTCTTCCAGCTGATCGCGCTCGCGGCCTCGATGTCGGGGACCGCGCTCACAGCGGTGGACCGTGCGACAATCTCCATGCTTCTGGATGGCGGAGCGATGGGCCGCGCCTGGAAAGTTCGCGTGGGAGCGCTTCTCGTCATCCTCATGGCTTTGATCCTGACAAGGCGAGCGCCCGGCGCTTCCCGCATGGTGTCGGCTGCGGGCGGCGGCGTCGCACTGGCGACGATGGCATGGTTCGGTCACGGCGCTTCCGATGAGGGCGCGGCGGGGTGGACGCCTCTGGTGGCCGATCTCGCGCATCTCTGGGCGGCGGGAGTATGGACGGGGGCTTTGGTCGGCCTGAGCTGGCTGTTGCTGCGGTCGCCGAATGACGCGAGCCATGGTCATGCCGCGTTGTGCGAACGGGCGCTCGGAGGTTTTTCCGGGCTCGGCACGTTGATCGTGGCGACGCTGGTCGTAACCGGCCTCATCAATACATGGTTCCTCATCGGCATCGACCATATCGCCAGTCTTATGGCCGATCCTTATGGCCGGTTGTTGCTGGTGAAGCTTGCCGCCTTTGGTTGCATGATCGTGCTGGCGGCTTTGAACCGGTATCGCCTGACCCCAGCTCTGGAACGGGTTCTGAAGGAAAGCGGCGACGCCGCACGGTCACTGTCCCGACTACGTGTCAGCCTGCTGACCGAAACGGCGATGCTGACGACGATCCTGGGCTTGGTGGCTTGGTTCGGGACCCTTTCGCCGCCCGCGGGCGGTTAGACATGTCCGGGGCACCGATCCGCAGCAACCTCGATCGCGTGGGTGGCGCCAGCCATGACGGCACGGAAGGTGAGGCTCAACATCGCCGCCATCTTGAAGTCCATAGCCACCCTCGGCCGATGGGCGGTGAGGAAGCCAGGGAATTCTCGCTAACAGCAGGAAACCGATGTCGACACCATCAAGGCCTGCATCGCCATGGTCGGGGCATGGTCCGCAAAGGCGTCAGCAGGCGACCCTCGGTGGCCTGCTTGGTGACCCCTACGGGACTCGAACCAAAGAATAGATCACTATGGATCAATCTAGAAAACCTATTCCATATTTCTCGATAATTGTCAAAAATCTCCGGTTATCCTTAGTGCTCTAATTTGGCTCGGGTCGCGGCTATAGAGCATCACGGATAACTAATCATCATCGAAAAATATCGCATCGATCCGAAATGGGCGCATATGACAAAAATATTTTTCTCCGTGCGGGATTGCCGGAATTAGATTTAAGAAAAATGCTGACCACGACACCTGCGCCCCGCGTTCCAAGCTTGCCAGTGGTCTGCACCGGGATCGTATTCTGAAGTACCCATCGTTCGTCTCCTCCTACGGCCAGATTGGCCATGGCAAGAACGCGAATTCGGGCACTACCACTCTCGAAGAGCTGGAGCGGTCAAACATATAAAGATCTGTTCGGACCGCTCAATCATCAATGTATGAGCTCCCGTACTTGATCAGTCCCGACGGGGAACGATCCTGACCAGATGAATGGCGCATGGCGATGCGGCCATTTCGGCCAGTGCTGCTTGCCGCACTTCCTCCATCAAATCGGCGTCGAACGCGTCTGCCTCCGGCCGCATCTCCAAATCGGTTTCTACGACGAGCACGATGCGGCGCTCTCGACCGCCTAGTTCCCATTCATGCCAGCTCTGGAGGATGTGCGTGCGATCGTTCCGTTCAGGCATGAGCTTCTGCGCTTCCGTCAGCAGCCCGACCTTCACGGACAAAATGTAGAAAGGCCTTCGTATCGCCGGCTCGGTCGGCGCGCCGGATCATTCGCAGTGGTGCCCCATTACCGCTCACGTAGACTGTTGCCATCGTTGGATCATGCATGCGCAGCTCCCTCTGGCAAGCGGGAGCACAAGATCACGTCTCTCGGTCGCTGAATGCCTGCAAGGAGTCGGTCAGCGATGCGGTGACATTACATCAGCTATCGGCGTCCGACTATCGCAATGGCGACAAAAAATGCCGAGACTCAGCTATAATCATGGCGTCTACGATTAACAACGACGTCCCGTTCGGACTGTGCTAAATGAAGATCATCACGGAGTTTTCTCCAGCATCCTCGTGACAGCGGGACAAGCAGCGCCCGCGCTCAACGACGAGGTCCGACATGGATATCAATGAACTGCTCCATCGCGAGCAGGTTTCGCTGGCGAATGCCGCCAGTGCCGCGTGCATGCCCTCGCGCCTCGCCCATGAAGGGCTGGCACGAGGCTATGGTGCAAGATTGAATGCCGCCGGTTTCCCGCATCGTCCCTATCCGGCCGGGATTCCCATGAGGTCGGCAGGCTCGATTGCGGACTTGGCGACGCTCGTTGCATGACTGACGGACGGATTTCGCCGGTGCATGATTGCCGCGTGCTAGTCGCGCATCACGAGTGAGGGAACGATCCTGTGATCCTTCATCGCCTCCTCGGTTTGCATTCCGCGGATCTCCTGCACAGCCATTGGGATTATGGGCGGTTCGTGACCACATGCGCCGGTTGTGGCAGGGCGATGATCAAGCCTCCGGGTGGCCGGTGGCGAATCCAATCGAAATTGGAAGCGGAAAAGGCGGCGCGTCGCGCCGCCCGGACCCGCGACTGAACCGAGATGGCTGAATGCTTCGGGTGTCATTTCGACCCGGGGTTGTCGGCGATCGTATCAAAAACATGCCCGTCGCGTGCGGCGGAGAAGCTGCTCCTGAATGGGATCAGAGCGTTGGCCACCCGGCTCGAACGCCTTCGAGGAGCACCAATATGGCAAAGAGCGATCGCAAGGGTAACAAGGAAATCCGCAAACCGAAGAAGGAAGGCCCGCCCAAGCGGAACGCTTCCAACCCGTCCACGAAGGGTGTGCCACTGCCTGCGAAGAGCTGATCCATTCAGCGAGACGCGTTGTTCTCCCATATCCGGAAGGCCGTACCCATGACCCCATCATCGGCATTGTGCCGCGCACAGGAAAGTCTTCACCGTCGGCGCGCCGCCGGTACGACGCTCGAAAATGTAAGATCGGTGTCTATCAGTGCGGCAGCAGCATGGGCCAAGGAGGCCCTCGCGGCCGAATCCCGCGAAGCGCGGCAACTTCGCGCCCAGGCGGTTGCAAATGCAAAAAAGCCCGATGAGCAGGGCCTGCGCCGTGCAGAGCGATGTTTCAGTCAGCGAAAATCCAGATCACGGCTTCGCGCATCCCTGACCCCACGACGCATTTCGAAGCGAGGGGAATGGCGAAGGGCCGACGCTAGGAACGGCGTTCCTGCGATGAAACGGCCACCGCTCGCTTCGTTGCGAGCCAGATGGTGTGAACTCCATATTCCTCGCCCGGATACGCCTCGACGCCAACCTCATCCACGTCGAAGCCGGCCGACATCAGGCGTTCGACGAAGGCTTCGTCGCGATAGGCCGACCAGATGGCCAGAACGCCTCCCGGTGTCAGGGCGGCATAAGCGGCACGCAGGCCCCAGTTGCAGTAGAGCCGTTCGTTCGCGAGATGGATGAGGCCGTCCGGGCCGTTGTCGACATCGAGCAGGATCGCGTCGAACTGTCCGACGTCGCGGACGATCACGTCATGGACGTCGGCCATCTCGATCGACACACGCGGATCGGCGAGCTTGGCCCCGAAGATGTGCGCCAGCGGGCCGGCGGCCCACGTCACGATCTTGGGCACGAGTTCGGCGACGATGATGGTCGCGGCGTGCGGGAGGGCGCTCAACGTGGCGCCCAGCGTGAACCCCATCCCCAGGCCGCCGATCAACACCCGCCCGCCGTGCTCGGCAAGATGCCGGCAGCCAAGCGTCGCCAGCGCTTCCTCGGAATGCCGGACACGATTGCCCATCAGCTCTTCGGAGCCGAAGCGTATCGAGAAATCATTTCCTCGCTGCAGCAACCGCAGGTAGCCGCCATCGGGGAGGTCAGCGGTGTCGATCAGTTCGACGGGAATGGGTGACGGCGCCGCGCCGGCTTCCAGGGGCACGGGACCGGGCTACGCTTTCTCCTTCGACGGAGTGGCGGCTTTCTTGCTGTCCTGAGCCGGTTTCCTGGGGCTCTGGCGCGCGGTCAGGGCGCGCTTGTGGCGCTTGTTGGTCGTGCGAAGCTGGCCCATGGAAATATCCGATCAGAAAATCGATCACGCTGTTAGCCAGGATGGCGTCCGTCACGCGAGGATGTGGCGACCATGGTCATGTTTCATCGCTACTGGCAATCGACCCGCGACGGATTCCGGCAAATATTCGCGATCGAAATAGCCCGCGAAAATTTCGATGCCGGGCCCGATGCGGCTCGCGGTTCGTTCAGACCACTCCCCATCAAGGAAAATATCATGGACCGCGATCACGACATTTCTGTCCTCAACGGACTGACGACGACCACGCTCGACAGCATGAAGGGCTATGAGGATGCGGCCAAGGATGCGGAGAACACACAGTTCGCCGGCCTGTTCGCTGATTTCGCGCGTGATCGCGGCACTGCGGCGACCGCCTTGCAGACGGAGGTAAAGCGTCTCGGCGGCGAGCCCGAAACCGGCAGCAGCTTCCTGGCGGCGGCGCACCGCACGTTCCTCGACCTGAAACAGGCTTTCACCTCGAACAACGACAAGGCGATTGTCAATGAGGTCGAGCGCGGCGAGGACCACATCAAGGCTAAGTTCGAAACGGCGATGCGGGACGAACGCCTGTCGCCCGAGAGCCTCGCGGTGGTCCGGGAGGCCTACACCTCGGTGCGGGCGGGGCACGACAAGATGAGCGCGCTCAAGCACAGCATGGCATGATCGCGCGTCGGGCCGGCATTGCCAACGGTGCCGGCCTTTACCATGACCGGGAGTTGCCCGTGCGTAATGAAGCTCGCCGCACGGGCCGCCCATGCGGCTGAAGATCGAGCACCGAACCGTCTATCGTTATGCCATTCCGGTGACGCTCCAGGCCCAACGCCTGGTGCTCACGCCGCGCGACGATGCGGAGCTGACCACCCTATCCCGATCGCTGCGATGCGAGCCGGAAGCCAACATTCTGTGGACGGTCGATGTCTTCGGAAACCAGATCGCCACCGCCAGCTTCTCCGATGCCACCGACGCGCTGGCGATCACGAGCGAAGTCGAGGTCGAGCACAGAGCGCCGGAATGGCCGGTCTTCGCGATCGATCCCGGCGCTCATGGCTATCCGTTCGCCTATACGCTCGACGACATGGTCGATCTGGGTGCGTTGGCACAGCCCGACTGGCTGACGTCCGGCGCGGAGGCCGTCGGCGCATGGGCGCGCGGCTTCGTCCTTGGCCCGCAGACCGACACGCTATCGCTGCTCAAGGATCTGAACGCCGGCATGCTGGACAGCATCGTTTATCGGGTGCGTGACGAGGAGGGGACACAGTCGCCGGCGGAGACGCTGACGCTGGGCAGCGGATCCTGCCGGGACATCGCCGCCCTGTTCATCGAGGCGGTGCGCCATCTCGGCATGGGCGCACGCGCGGTTTCCGGATATCTGGTCGACCCCGATCAACCTGCCGACGATGCGGGGTCCACCCATGCCTGGGCGCAGGTCTATCTTCCAGGCGCGGGCTGGATCACCTTCGATCCGACCCACCGGCGCGTCGGCAGCAGACATCTCGTGCCCGTCGCCTTCGCCCGCTTCAACCGGCAAATCATGCCGGTGACCGGGGGCTATCTTGGCGACGCCGATGCATTCCTGTCGATGGAGGTATCGGTGCGGATTCGCCTGTTGTAAGGGGCAACCGCTTCTAGGACCGGCGCCCGCCGGTCACGCCACCGGCGGTCAAGGCCCACCAGCAAATGAAGGGCTGAGCGAACAGGCGGGGATAATGGTAGGCCCATCCGAGGCCGGTTCCGGTCGAAAGATCGCGGACAGCATGGAGGATGTTCGCCGGATATACGCAGACCGCGTAAACGGCCAGCATCGTACCGGCCAGCCAACGGAGCTTCGGCACGAACAGCGCCGCAGCACCAGCCAGCTCGGCCGCGCCCGTCACCATGATCACGAGAAGGGGATGCGGCACGCCAGGCGGCATCACCGGCTCGAACAAGGCCGGGCGCAGGAGGTGTACGGTCCCCGCGATAACGAAAAGGGGCGCGATCGTCAGACGTGCGATATCGGCGGCGCGCGACATCTTCCTGTCGATCACGAACATTCGCGGCATGGCGCTACTTTGCGATCTCGTGCAGGGCGCTCATCAGGACCGGCCAGTCATAGGGCTTCCCGAAGAACTGGCCCCGATCCGGCAGCGACGTCGCATCCGGGCGTCGTCGGCCCGACGCCACGACGATCTCGATGGGTGGCCAGCGATCGCGCGTGACCCGCGCCAGCGCGAAACCATCCATGCTGCCCGGCATCTCGACGTCCGTGAACAGGATGCCGATATGGGCGCAGGTTTCGAGGATGTGGATCGCCTCGTCGGCATCGCCGGCCTCGATGACTTCGAAGCCGGCTTCTTCCAGTCGGTCAATCGTATCGAGACGGATGAACACCTCGTCCTCGACGACCAATATCGTCGGCTTACTCAACGGATCTGTCCGAGACGATCATCGCTTGCATCCCCTTTCGGCTTGCGCCTGCGAGGGGAGCTGCGACTCAGCCTCGGAAACCAAGGACTCGACAACCAGCGGGCGCGCCGCCGCGTTCCGGGCCTCAGCGAAGAAATCGCGCATGTGGCATGTTTGCGGCAACGAGGTGGTCAATGACCCCTGTGGTGCCATCCGGTTTCCAGCCGACTGACCAGTTGCTGGATACCGATGGACGATATGACCGTGCGTCCTTCGTGCCAGTCCGAAATCCAGACCTTCGCGACGCAATGGATAGCGCAGGCCGACTGATCGATTTCGCTAAGGGCGGACCATGCCCGAACGCAGCCCCGGAGCGTGCCGACTTCCGTGGCGACGCGTCCCGGCCACGAAAGTTTCGCTTCGAAATCCCAGGGGATGCATTCGTCCGCCATGAAGCGGTCAGATGACTCGGCGCGTCTTCAGTTGACGCTGGCGACGCAACTTGCCGACCCTGGTCTTGGCCATCTTGAGCATCGTTCGGCGCCGGCACGGTTTTGGAACTTTCGAAAGTTCGTGCTCGATCGCCAGTTCGGCGGCTTCGCCATGGTCGCGCAGCATATAGACCGCCTCGTCCTGCGCCTCGGCTCGTATCCGTCGCCTGCGATCGAACCATTCCTGAATATGCATGTGATCCGACTCCGGAAGGTGGACGACTTTTCCGTCAGCGCACCCGCAAGGGCGTGCGGACGACGTTGCCGGTGATCAGCTTGCCGGCAAAAACGCGGCCCATCACGGCGGCGTCGTGGGAGTTGATCAGGACGACGCGGGTGCCGCCCGAATGCAGCGGCTCGACGGTGCTGATCGTGGCGTTGTTCCTGGCGCAGGCGGCCATCACCTCGTCGATGTGGAGCGTTACGCAGAATGCGCGTGACATGGCGGTCTTCCGAAACAGAGGAATAAGCGGGCCGAATGCGCCGCCCCAAAAAGAAAAGGGCGCCCGGAGGCGCCCTTTCCATCATGCCGGCTGAAGGTTCACCGCCGAGGTCTTGCCGCGGCGATCGGTCTCCAGCTCGTAGGAGACGCGCTGCTCCTTATCGAGTGTGCGCATCCCGGCGCGTTCGACCGCCGAGATATGGACGAAGGCATCGCCGCTGCCGTCCTCGGGAGCGATGAAGCCGTAGCCCTTGTCGGCATTGAAGAATTTTACGGTTCCAGTGATCATGGGAAACTCCTTGTGGTGCGCCGGATGGCGCGTCTTCATGATGGAAATTCAGTTTGTTTCGACCTTGGCCTTCTCGGCCGCCGCCTCGTCGCGCAGCCGCTCGCCCTTCCGAAGCCGGTTCGCCATGGCGAGCCAGGCTTCCTCCGATCGGCGGCAGCGCTCGCGCACGTTCGCCAGCAGGGTGGTCTCGGCCTCGCGTGCGCATTCCGCTGCGCGAGCCAGGTAGAATTCGCTGGTGACGGACATGGCAGGCTCCCGGTGAGAGGATCAGCCCAGGGCTTCGGCGACGATCTGCCGAAGCTCGGTCTGGGACAAAGTCATGGAACGTCGCGGAGAAATTGGACTCCTGCGAAAATTAAAGGTGGTCGCCGACAGAGCGTCGGCAATGGATTTCAAGTAGTTCATATGTCCTTCGGCGCGATCTGCTCGCGCGATGTTGAGTGTACGATGCTATCGTCGCTTGCGCTGGAACGCCGGTGTCGGGCCCGAGCCGCGCTCGCGATAGACTATCCGGCCCTTTTCGAGGTCGTAGGGCGTCATCTCGACTCGCACCTGATCGCCGACCACCGAACGAATGCGACCGCGCCGCATCCGGCCGGCCGTATAGGCGATGATGCTGAAGCCGTTTTCCAGGCGGACCCGGAAACGGCCGTCGGGCAGGATTTCGTCGATGAGGCCTTCGATGGAGAGAAGCTCCTCCTTGGCCATCGATCAGAGCGTCCGATCCGAAACGGGCGGTGCCGAATCCGGCTGCGCACCCGCTTCAAAATGAAGGCACCAAAGACCACGAAAAAGGGCCAACACGGCTGATTTCATCGGAATATTAACTTTCCACGAACAAGTCTTGCTGCGAGCAGAAACTCGCGCAGCTGGAAGCATGTAAGGGAAAGCAGCGCCGTAGCGCCAAATTCCGTCGCAGGCGACGTTAGCGTCGTCTATATGGACCTATTTGAGTGAGATTGCAATCTTGCCATTGAAAATGGTGGATTCGGCTTTTCCGCAGCAAATAACGACCAATTCGGGCGACACTCCACAGCGAGCGTGCTAGAAGCAACATTCACGGAGTTGAACCGCATCCTCGTGACGGACAGCAGGGCGCCCCTGCGCACCAACGAGGCCAGCGATCCGAATGACCACCTTCATCTCGGGGTCGCATGCCCCCCGTCCATGCGCTGCGGCGAGGCGCCCATGATCACGGCGGAGCAGAAAATCGGCTTCTATCGCGAATGGTCCTCGCGTGCTGCCCGGCAGGCATTGTCGGCCATGCAGCGGCAGACCAAGGAGCGCTGCACGCACAGCGCAGGGATGTGGTCGCTGATCGCCGACGCGCTGGAAGCGGGAGACGATGTCGGAGTGGCAAGCCTGACGCACAATCTCATCTTCCTGAAGCCGAATTATCTGGTCCCGGCGATCTGAGCCTTCCGGCCTCTCGCATCACAAAAACAGGAGGAAGTCGTGGCGAACATCCTGAAGAGCTTTGCGATCGAGCCTCGCGAGGGCGGATATCGCCTGCGCATCGAAACGGAGGGCGGTGTCGATTTCGAGTTCCTCGCCTCCTTCGACCAGCTCGATCTTCTCGCCGAGGATATTGATCGCCAACTGGATGCCGATCAGGATCCGTCGAACTGACTGGGCGAGAATTTCGCAGAGGCGCGATCTACTCGGTCAGCTCTTCCACGAAGATGACCCTGTTCGCGTCGGCGGGGCCGCTGGCGAGGCGCCGCTTGCCCATCGCGATGATCTCCTCGCGATGCTGATCGACGAACCGCCGGGCGGTCGGTCGGTCCATCTTTCTGCCGGCCATTTTGTTCAATACACGATGGCTCGTGAACAGCAGGCGATCACGGCCGTCCCATTTCGTCCGGAGCAGCACGTGATCGTCGACTGTCTCTATATCTTTCATGGACGCTCAACGCGGCACCCGGTGCTTCGGGCCCGGAGCCGCCGAGCCCGGAACTTCGACGCTCCTGAAAGATTGTGCGCACGAGGTGCGTTCGTCCGCTTTCGTACCGCCAGGGGAATTCCGGCATGACCAGTTCGCCACATGGCCCGCAGGTGCTGCCGCTCGGCAGCCTCGACGATAGCTCTTCCGGCGAACTCTCCGACATCGATCTGCTTCATCGGATCAGCGTTGCGCTCATCAACGAGCAGGATCGCTTCGAGCTTTACGGCAAGATCGTCGAGGCCGCCGTCGCGATCACCGGATCGCAATTCGGAACGATGCAGCTGCTCTGCCCCGCCGACGATCCGTCGGGCCATGGTGGCGAGCTTCAGTTGCTGGCGCATCGTGGCCTGCCGCCCGAGGCCGTAGGCTTCTGGCAATGGGTCAGCCCCCAGGCGTTCAGCAGCTGCACGCTGGCGCTGAAGTTCGGCCAGCGGGCGATCGTCCCCGATTTCGAGGAGTGGGACGAGATCGCCGGC
Source organism: Sphingomonas oryzagri (assembly GCF_029906645.1). Classification (NCBI taxonomy): domain Bacteria; kingdom Pseudomonadati; phylum Pseudomonadota; class Alphaproteobacteria; order Sphingomonadales; family Sphingomonadaceae; genus Sphingomonas; species Sphingomonas oryzagri. The sequence goes on along the minus strand of NZ_JARYGZ010000001.1, from coordinate 1,237,558 downwards.
ACGCCGGACCTCGCCGCCTTCCGCAGCGCCGGCATCCGGTCGGCCCAGACCACGCCTCTGCTGTCACGGAGCGGCAAGCTGCTCGGCATGATCTCGAACCATTGGAGCGAGCCGCACGAGCCGTCCGACCGGGATCTGAGGATGCTCGACATCGTCGCGCGGCAGGCGGCCGACATTCTGGACCGCACGATCGCCGAGGAGGCGCTGCGTCAACTCAACGAAACGCTGGAGGTCCGGGTCGAGGAGCGGTCGCGGGAGTTGTTGGCGTCCGAGGATCAGGTTCGCCAGCTGCAGAAGATGGAGGCGATCGGCCAGCTGACCGGCGGCGTCGCCCACGATTTCAACAATCTTCTGACGATCATCCGGTCGTCCGCCGAGCTGCTGTCGCGCCGCGAACTGCCGCGCGACAAGCAGAAGAAGTATATCGACGCGATTGCGGAGACGGCCGACCGGGCCGCCAAGCTGACCAGCCAGCTGCTCGCCTTCGCGCGCCGTCAGGCGCTCAAGCCGGAGGTGTTCAACGCGGCGATGAAGGTCGGCTCCGTCGCGGACATGCTGCGCACCGTCGTCGGTTCGCGCGTCGATCTCGTGGTCGATCCGATCTGCGCCTCCTGCTTCGTCGAGGTCGATGCCAGCCAGTTCGAAACCGCCCTCGTCAATATGGCGGTGAACGCCCGCGATGCCATGAATGGGGAGGGGCGCATCACTATCGCGATCGAGGCGGCCGGTGCGGTCCCCGCGCGGCGCGGCCATGCGGCGGCGAAGGGCGATTTCGTGAAAGTCTCCGTGTCCGACACCGGATCGGGCATGCCGGCCGACCAGCTCGAGCGCATCTTCGAGCCATTCTATACGACAAAGGAGGTCGGCAAGGGCACGGGTCTCGGGCTCAGCCAGGTCTACGGTTTCACCAAGCAATCCGGCGGCGAGATCGACGTCGACAGCCAGCCTGGCGAGGGCACGACGTTCAGCCTCTATCTGCCGCGCACCAAGGCGCCGAACGCCGCCGACGCGCTCTTGCCGATCGAGCAGGTCGTCGCCGCCGAAGCCAGCATCCTCATCGTCGAGGACAATGATCAGGTCGGCGAGTTCGCCTCGCACCTCCTGGGCGACCTCGGCTTCACGACCCGCCGCGCCGCCAACGCCCGCGAGGCCATCGCCATTCTTGAGCACGAGCATGACCTGATCGACATCGTCTTCTCCGACGTCGTCATGCCGGGGATGGACGGCGTCGAACTCGGCCGGCAGGTCGGCAAGCGCTGGCCGGCGCTGACGGTCGTGCTCACCAGCGGCTACAGCCACGTGCTGGCCGACGACGCGCGTCATGGTTTCGCGCTGCTGCACAAGCCGTATTCGGTGGACGAACTGTCGCGTGTCCTGCGCGATGCCCGCCAGTCTCGTGGCCGATAGACGGCCGTCCGGAATGTGCCCGCGCCTCCGCCGTTTCGGTTTCTTTCTCGATACATAAGAGGTAGGACGGGGCGATAGCCGGGAAATCCCAGCGCGCCCGCCTCCGTGTATGCCATTAGCGTCCGGCGGGACTCATCAAGGAGCTTGAATGGCCGAACGAACGCCCAAGGCCGCCATCGGCATCGAAGGGCTCGACGCCGTCCTCGCGGGGGGCCTGACACGCAGCCGCGTCTTCCTGCTCGAGGGCAATCCGGGCACCGGCAAGACCACGATCGCGACGCAATTCCTGCTCGAAGGCGCGAGTGCCCTCCTCAGCAGCGATGCGCAGTGCTCTGGCCGGTAGGCCTGCCTCGCGGTCCTGATCGGTATAAAAGCGCGAGAAATGCTGCCCGATGATCTCGGCGGCCTTATAGCCCTTAAAGCGCTCAGCGCCGGTGTTCCAGCTGCTAACATAGCCGTTCCGATCGAGCAGATAGATCGCGTAGTCTCGAACGGCATTCAAGAGGAGTTGGAGCCGCACCGGCTCAGCCAGGGTCGCTACGTCGGTCAACGGAACGGTATCTTCCTCATCCATCTCATAACCTTAACCGAACGCGCCAGAGGCCGAAAGTCGGCGCGGCTTCTACGCTCAAAGGTCAAGAGAGCGACTGCTGTTTGAGACTCTCCCGTTTCATGGAGAAAGCCTCGCAAAGCGAACCTTTGCCTGAAATGGTTCGAGCAGGTCGCAAGCGGATACGGGACGCCATCACGGGAAGGCCTCGGGACACGTCTCGAGACAACATTTCTCCGGAGCCTGAATGGTGTCATCAGCCGGGACTGGCGACCCGAGGGACTTGCCATCGAGATCCGCATCCCGCGTGTCCGGCTTGCAAAGTTACGTCCGGCGAGCCTGTGCGTGGATCATTTTTTCGCCATTGGGGTTTGGTGCCGAAGCCTTTGATGTTTAACCGATCCCGCCAACCCTGATGCGCATGCGGTTGGGTGGCGATCCAGCCTTCGGCTGACTTATCGATAGGAGCCGATTTGGCGGACCTTGAACCAGTCGACCTGACAAACTGCGACCGAGAGCCGATTCATCTCCTGGGCGCGATTCAGCCCGCCGGCTTCCTGATCGCGGTCAGCCGCGACTGGCTGATCGCGCGTGTCTCGAAGAACATCCGCAGTCTGCTCGGCTCCGATCCGGAGGATCTGATCGGCTTGCCGCTCGCGGACTATGTGCCGTCTACGCTGCTTCACGACCTCCGGAACAAGCTCTCCTACCTCTCCGAGCCGGACATGGTCGAACGGCTGTTCGGTCGGGAGATAGGCACATCGGGCCAACATTACGATGTCGCGATCCATTATTCCGGCAGCCAGATCGTGATCGAGGCGGAAGCGGGCGCGCCCGGCGACGAAGTGTCGATCTCGGTGCGCGCCATGATGTCGCGTCTCGATCGGGCCAAGGACTTGGCCGCCTTCTACCGGGAGGGTGCGCGCCAGGTCCGTTCGCTCCTCGGTTATGATCGCGTGATGGTCTACAAGTTTGCCGCGAGCGGCGATGGCGAGGTCGTCGCGGAGGCCTGCAAGCCGGGCATCGGCAGCTTCATGGGGCTGCACTATCCGGCAAGCGACATCCCGAGGCAGGCGCGCGCGCTCTACAAACGGAATCTCGTGCGCGTCATTCGCGACGTTGCATCGGAGCCTGTTCCGATTGTTCCCCAGATCGATGCGGCGGGCAACCAGCTCGATCTGTCGCTGTCGATCCTGCGATCGGTGTCGCCCATCCACATCGAGTATCTGAAGAACATGGGGGTCGCCGCGTCCCTTTCGATCTCGATCATCGTCGACGATGAGCTGTGGGGTCTTTTTGCCTGTCATAACTACTCGCCGCGATCGCCAACCTTCAAACGGCGCTCGGTCTGCGAGCAGTTCGCGGAGAGCTTTTCCATGCGGCTGGAGAGCCGCGAACGCCGCCAGATCGTCGATTATGAGCGGCGCGCCCGCGACATCTCCGACCAGCTTCTGGGGGCCGTTGCGTCCGATGAGACCCTTCTCAACGATCCGGATTGGCTCGGCGATATCCTGACGGGCGCCATTCCCGCAACCGGAGTCGGGGTCTGGATCAACGGCAATTACGCCTTCTCCGGCGTGACGCCTCCGACCGAGGATTTTCGGAGGATCGTCCGCGCTCTGAACGGGCTCGCTGCCGGCCGGGTTTTCACGACCGACAATATCGGCGGACTCATCGAGGATGCCGGGCATTTCGCCGAGAAGGCCGCCGGCATGCTGGCCATCCCGATCTCGCGGTCGCCCCGGGACTATGTGATACTGTTCCGCGAGGAGATCCTGCAATCGGTCCGTTGGGCTGGTGATCCTCACAAGCCCGTCGAATATGGCCCGAACGGGCCGAGGCTTACCCCCCGCGAGAGTTTTGCGGAGTGGCGTGAGAATGTGACCGGTCGCGCCGAGCCCTTCACGACCTCAGAGATCAGAGTTGCGGAGACGCTCAGGGCCACCTTGATCGAGGTGGTGCTCCGTCTGGCGGACGAGGCGGCTGCAGAGCGACGGCAGTCGACCGCACGGCAGGAGATGCTGATCGCCGAGTTGAACCACCGGGTCCGCAACATCCTCGGCGTCATTCGAGGGCTGATCCGCCAGTCGCAGCCTGACAGCCCCGAGGTGAAGGATTTCGTGAGGCTCGTCGATGGGCGCATCCATGCCCTCGCTCGTGCCCATAACCAGATCACCGATGACCATTGGGGGCCGGCGCCGCTGCAGGCGCTCATCGACGCCGAGGCGGCCGCATTCGCCGCGACACGTGAAAGCGCGATTATCTCACGAGGTGAGCCGGTCCTGCTCAACCCGCAAGCGTACTCATCGATGGCGCTGGTGATCCATGAGCTGGTGACCAACTCGACGAAATACGGCAGCCTTTCCGGCGACGGCGAGGTCCATATCGACTGGTCGCGGGACTCCAAGGACGATCTCATCATCACATGGAGAGAGGTGGGGGGGCCGCCGGTGAAGCCCCCGACGCGCAAGGGGTTCGGGACCACGATCGTCAATCGATCCGTCCCTTATGACCTCGGTGGCCATGCAAAGATCGACTATGCCGTCGGTGGCGTGCAGGCAGAATTCTGCATTCCGGCCCGACACGTTTCGCAGCCCAAGAATTTCAAGGGCCCGGAGATACGCATCCCACGTCCCGGCGTCTCGAGCCAGCAGCCCATCGACGTCAGCCATTTCGGCCGGAAGACGGTTCTGCTGGTTGAAGACAGCCTCATCATCGCGCTGGATGCCGAGGACATTCTCGACAGATTCGGCGCGACCGTGCTGACGGCATCGACGCCGGAAGCGGCGCACGCGATCCTCGATCAGGAGCAGGTCGATTACGCCATCCTCGACATCAACCTCGGTGACCAGACAAGCTTCGGCGTCGCAGACAGGCTGAAAGAGTTGGGCGTCCCTTATTTCTTCGCGTCCGGCTACGGCGAGCAGGCCAACCTCCCCGTCGATCATCGTCACATGACGGTGGTGCAAAAGCCCTATACGACGCACAACATCGCCCGTGGCATAGACGATCTGTTTCCGTGACCCGCAGAAGCAAGGGCTCGGGCGGTGCCGAGCAAATCAGTGAACCCGGCTTCGCACGCCAATCGTCGAACGTGATCTTGCACGCAGCACCTTCGCAGCGCTGCTCCCGAAATCAGGACCGTCGCGCGGACAATGGTGCGAGGATTGCCGCCAGCTCGTCTTTCCGGAAGGGCTTGGTCAATCGTAGGAGTTCGGGGTCGATGCCCTCTGCTTCCGCGTAGCCCGACACGATGAGCGAAGGCAGGTCCGGCACGAGCAAGTCGAGCTCGCGGATCAGCTGGGCGCCGTTCATGCCAGGCATGAGATGATCGGTGACGAGCAGGTCGGGGCGAAGGCCGTCTCGCACCAGCCTTATCGCCTCTTCAGCCGAATCCGCCTCGGTGACCTCATAACCTAGCGATGCCAGCATGTCCGCCGTGCTCAATCGAACGAGCTCTTCATCCTCGACCAGCAGTGCGGTGCCTACCCGCTCTTGCGAGTCTGGAAGTTCAAAACGCTCCTCCTCCGTGGCGACGGCGGCGACGGCACTTTCCGGCAGCCACAGATTGATGGTCGTTCCCTGGCCTGGAGCGCTATCGATCGTGAGACCGCCGCCAAGCTGAGCCATCAGCCCGTGGACCATCGACAGGCCGAGACCGGTGCCCTTGCCGACACCCTTCGTCGAGAAGAACGGCTCGATCGCTTTCTGCCTCGTGGCCTCGTCCATTCCGGTCCCGGTGTCGCGGACGCCGAGGCAGACATAGTCTCCCATCTTGATTCCGGGCAGGTGGTCGCTGGCCACGGTGCAGGGTCTCGCCTCGAAGATGAGCTCTCCGCCTTCGGGCATCGCGTCGCGCGCGTTCACCGCCAGGTTCAGCAGTGCCATTTCGAGCTGGTTCGCGTCGGTCCTCACCGACGGCAGTGCGGGAGCCACATCAAGGCGGACGTTGATGCTTGGCCCGATCGTGGAGCCGATCAGTTCGGCCATGCCTTCGATCAGCGCGCCGAGATCGACGGCAGTCGCCTGGAGGGGCTGCCTGCGTGCGAAGGCCAGCAGGCGCTGGACAAGCGTCTTGGCGCGTTCGGCGGACTGGAGCGCGCCGCCGATCAGCCGCTGCTCTCGCTCGCTACCGAGTCCCTTGCGCACAAGCATGTCGAGCGAGCCGATAATGGGGGTCAGAAGGTTGTTGAAATCGTGCGCGACGCCGCCTGTCAGGCTCCCCATCGCCTCCATCTTCTGGCTCTGGCGCAGCGCCTCCTGAGCCGCTTCGAGTTCGGCCTGCGCCACGAGCTGAGCCGAGATGTCGTTGGCGTGGTGGAAGGCTCCGATCACCCGGCCGGCCCCATCGCGGAGTGGAGTGTAGGTGATCTCCCAGATCGGGGTGCCAAGCTCCGGTCTGCCGAATCCCTCGCGCACGGTGAAGGTCTCGCCGGCAAGGACCCGAGCCATGAAACGGCGCATCGTGGTGCCCTGCTCGGGGATGAATAGATCGGGGAAGATGTCGCCAATCTTCGTGTCGAAGCCGTTGACCCGGCGAAACTCGTCATTGTGCGCCTGATTGAAGGCGATCAGGCGTAGATCGTGATCGAACGCGCAGATCGGTGCGACAGTCGCCTCAACGATGTTGTGATAGCGGCGCAGTTCCTCCGTACGCGCGACGACCTGTTGCTCCAGCGTCTCGTTCAGCGCGCGTAGTCTCGCTTCGGCATGCGCCCGTTCGACCGCCGGCTTGATGCGCTCGCCCACCTCTTGCACGAGGCTTTGCTCGGCGAGCGTCCAGCTTCGCGCTGTCGCGTTCTGCACCGCCAAAAGCCCGACCCACTGCTCCTCCTGGAACAGGACAACGTCTATGAAGGCGCCAACCTCTCGGGACTGGAGACCCTCGCGCGCCTCCTTCCCGAGCCGCTCATCCGCGCCCACATCACGAACCACAACCGGCGCTCCGGTAGTGTAGGCGCGCAGCAGATCAGGCCCGAACGCCTCGAGTGAGTGCTCGCCGACGATCGACGATACTCCGCGGGCGTGATCACGCTCGACCGTCATCAGGCCATTGGCGATCTCCGCGTAGAATACGCGGCTGGCATCGAGTGCCTCGCCGAGACGGACAGCAGCCAGAGACATGATGTCGGCCGGCGTCTGAAGTGGTCGGAGTGCATCCGATAGGGATAGTAAGAACGCCGTCCGCCGCTCGGCGGCCACACGTTCGGTGGTTTCCGCCAGAAAACAGATCACGCCGGCAGGCTCACCGTCCTCACCTAGAACCGGCGAGTAGTCGAGATCCATCCAGACCTGTTCGGGCTGGCCATTGCGGTGAAGCGTCAACTCCTGGTCACGATAGTGGAGCGTGCCGCCCGCGAGGCCGACCTTCATCACGTTCGCGTTGAAATCGGCGACCTCTGGCCACCCTTCACAGACGACGGATCCCAGCAGCGAGGGATGACGGCCTCCCGCAAAGGCCGAATAAGCATCATTGTAGAGCATGACACCGTCCGGGTCCCAGAGCATCACGATGGGGACAGGAGAGCGCAACAGGATCGCAATCGCGGTCTTCAGGCTCGGAGACCAAGCCTCGATCGGTCCCAGCGGGGTCGCCGTCCAGTCCCTTGCGAAGATCAGGTCTGCGCAAGCGCCTCCACCCAGGAGGAAAGCGGGTCGGCTGGCGGGCACGACCTCCAAGCTCCCACTGAGCTGTTGCAAATCAGAGTCTTGCCTCGTCGCCATTGCGGAGACTTATCCGATCAGCCGCGTCCCCGACACTGACATTTCGCTATTGGATACCGGCGGTCGGTCAAGGCTCTCGGATATGGCGCGGCGATGCTGGCGCTCGACCCGCGTTGGCTCGGGGCGGACCGACGGGCCGTCAAGGCATTGGTCGGGCTGGCCGGCCCCTATGACTTCCTGCCGTTCGACGGTCCGGTCGTGCAGCAGACTTTCGGCGGAGCGGCCGATCCGGTTTCGACACAGCCTGTCCACTATGTCGAGCCGGGCGATCCGCCGGCCTTCCTCGCGACGGGCGACAAGGACGGTACCGTCCGCCCGGCGAACAGCGACTCTCTCGGCGCCAAGCTCCAGGCGGCAGGAGTTCCCGTCGAGCGGCGACGATATCCTGCGGTCGGGCACGCCGGGCTCGTCACCGCGATCGCGAAGCCACTGCGAGGGCGGGCACCGGTGCTGGACGACCTGACCCGGTTCTTGAACCGCGAAGTCGGAGGCGGGCATTGAGTTCGGATCCGCAGGAACGAAGTCTTCCATCGGACGGTTTCAATCTATCACCTCCGCCCTGTGCCAGCGCATTGCCACCAGCATATAGCGTTTTTATAATCTCTCAGCGGCCTTTCGAACCCGCCGAGCCTCCAGAGGATTTTGCCGTGGATGGGGTTTCTGGGACTTGATACCCCAATGGCCGAAGCGATCCGATCGCACTACTGGGCCGCGACGCCGCTGGGCGCGATCGAGAATTGGCCGGCCGCTCTGAAAACGACGGTCAGCCTGATCGTCAATTCGCGTTTTCCGCAATGCATTGTCTGGGGTCCCGGGCTGGTGACGATTCCCAACGATGCGTTTCTCCCGATCCTGGGTGACAAGCCTGCGGTGCTGGGGCGTCCGTTCTCCGACGTCTGGTCCGAAGCCTGGCATGAGATCGGGCCGATCGTGGAGCGTGCCTTCACCGGTCAACCGACCTTCATCGAGAATTTCGCGATGAAGACTGACCGGTTTGGCGCGGACGAGGAAGCGCATTTCACCTTCTGCTACAGCCCGATCCGCGACGAGAATGGTGCGATCGTCGGCATGCTGGACACGGTAACCGAGACCAGCTTCGCAGTCCGGGCCGACCAGCAACTCAAGATCCTCAACCGGGAGTTGGGCCACCGGCTCAAGAACGTTCTGGCGGTGACTCAGGCCGTGACGCTGCAAACGCTTCGGCGCTCGACAACGCTCGATCAGGCGAAGGCCGGTGTCAGCGAACGATTGGCGGCGCTGGGCCGCGCGACCGACGTGCTCACGGCTTCGGAATGGGATGCGGCCGATCTCGGGGCGCTCGCGGAGGTCGCTCTCGCCGGGCATCAGAGCGACCATATCAGCGTCGGCGGCCCACTGGTGCAACTGTCGTCCTCTCAGGCGATCGCCATGGCGCTGGCCTTGCACGAACTCGCGACCAACGCCTCGAAATATGGGGCGCTTTCCGTGCAGGCAGGGCGAATTGATCTATCTTGGAAAATCGATCCGGCCCCGAATCCCGAAGGCATTCGTTTCACTTTATGCTGGACGGAAATGCATGGACCCACGGTCACGCCTCCGGTGTCGAAAGGGTTCGGCTCGACGCTGATCGAGCGCACATTGAAATCCGCCTTCAAAGGAAATTGCGTGCTTGATTATCGGCCTTCGGGCCTCATCTTCACACTGGACGCACCGTTGGCCGCCGTGTCCGGAGCGGCGGGTCTGCTCTGATGGGCCAGGTCATCACCATAGCTCAGCATACCGTGCTGGTGGTCGACGACGAACCGATCATTCGGTTCGAACTTGTCGACATGCTGGAGGAGCATGGCTTCCAGGTTCTCGATGCGGAGGATGCCGACGAGGCGATCCGGATCATGGAAAGCCACCCCGAGATCGGGGCCGTCGTCACCGACGTCCAGATGCCGGGATCGATGAATGGGATCAAGCTCGTCCACTATATTCGCAACCGCTGGCCGCCTGCAGCGCTTTTCGTCGTCTCGGCGCAGAAGCTGGCCAACGACGCTCTGCTGCCGGATCGAACGAGTTTCTATGGTAAGCCGCTGGATAGTCGGCGCCTGGTTCGTGATCTGCATGCCGCGCTTGATGCGTGAATGCTAATCCGGGAGGTTCGCGTTCAGGCGTTTTGCATTTGGGGACCAAAGGTAGACGTTGGTCGAATGCGGCCGGCAGTTACGCACCCATTGCCGCCATCAATCGATCTTGTGCTCGACCCCAAAAGCCTGTCGTAAATCATGCCCATCACTGCGCTGGTCAGATGGCCGAGGGTGACGGCACATCTAGCCTTGAGGCGCATCCTTCAAGCTAGAATGTCTTGGAAGCCATGACGGATTGCGCTGGAGGTGTCGCGCTGGCAGCGATGCCAAATTTCTCAATCCGATGATGTCCGCCATGTCGATGATCTTGCCTCTGCGATGGATATATCCCTCGTGCTGAAGACTCCGCAGCGCGCGATTGACCGACACGGCGGTGAGGCTGACGATATCGCCAATCTGCTCCTGCGAGAGCGGAAGCTCAAACTCCGGGCCGGTTCTCGGATCGATCGCGACCAGGCGCTCGTGAAAATGGATAAGCAACGTGGCGAGCCGCTGATTGGCGCTCAGTCGCCCCACGCTGACCAGCCTGTCCATCAAGACGATTCGCTCTTCCTGTGCAGCCAGGAAGAACAGTATCCCGAGGCGAGGAAAACGTGCGAAGATCGCGCTCAACTCGTTCAGATCGACCGGACCGACCTTGGCATCGGTCAATGCCACCAGCGTGTCTGCGGCGTGCGTAAGCGGCAGGCTGGGGGCGCCGAGCACATCACCGGGCATATGGACTTTCAGAAACTGGCGATTGCCGTCGCCCAGGCGGATACTGCTGCCTACCCAGCCCTTGAACAGCACAAAGAGACCTGGGCAAGCATCTCCTTCGTGACGGAGCACCTGATTGCGGTAAAAGAAGACCGGCTCACCGGCTAGCTTGGCAAGAGCCGCCTTCTCGTCTGCCGCCAAATCCGCCAACGCGGAAAAACGATGGCGCGAAAAATTCGACATCAGCGCAGCAGCGCAATGTCGCGGAGGTCGTCATTCCGCGCCGTGCGGAGATTACGCGTCGAACGAGATGGTAGACTGGATCTCCAGCGTTCCGACACCCAGCGACATCGGGCATCGTACATCGGGAAGCGCCGCCACGTCGAACAGCTCGGCGATGGCGCCGTCGAGCTTGATCCATTCGACGATGTCGCCATGCCGAAGGTTGATAATGAAAACGCCACACCAGGCCTCGCCATCCCGCTTCTCGATCTCCCCTTGCAGCGCCAGCTCCTTGAAGCTGCCGTCGCGGGGCTTGGAAGCAGTTACGATGGCGAAGCCGTTATGGATGACGAGGCCGCGCATGAATCCCGGACAAAAGGCGATATTGTCTCGCGTGCCGGTTTCCGGATCGATCGCGATGAGCTGCCCGCGCCCTGAATCGAGCGCGTAGAGGCGATCGCCGTCAAGCCGCGGGCTGTGCGGCATGGAGAGCTGATCGGTCACGACCCGCCCGGTCGAAACTTCGATGATCACACCGCCCTGATCGCGCCGCGCGCGCCAGCCGCTCAGCACGTCGGTCTGGCTGACCGCCGTCACATAAGCGGGGGCGCCGTCCTCCATGGCGAGGCCATTCAGGTGGCAGCGATCCTCACCCGCCAGCTTCGAAATGAAATCGGGCCGCCACACTGGCCGGAAGCTGTGGACCTGATCGATGGTGGCGAGGCAGCTATATTTGGTGTTGACGAAGATCGGGCTGCCGTCGGCGAGGATGCCGATCTCGTGAATGTCGATGTCGCCGGTGGTGAAGGCGTGGCGGGGCACCAGGCAACTGTCGAACGAGCCGTTGGCCTGTTCGCCGGGACGCAGCATCTCCTCCAGCCGCCACAGCTGGAAATGCGATCCGACCCAAAGGCGCGGTCCGTCGCGGCAGATGCCCATCGCACGGGTGAAGTTCTGCTGGTTGAACGAGACGCTGCCATTGGGCAGCACGCCGACGAGGAAGAGCTGGCCGGTCTGGTAGGAGGTGAAGCCGAGGCCGACCCGGTTCGCCTCCAGCCAGCCCGCCAGCCCGCGCGACACCGATATGCTGGTATCGCCCTGCGCGGGGTTGCTGATCGTCGACATCAACCGGCTCCTCGTTCCCGAGGAGCCGGCTTAGCCCGTGGGGCGGTCATCCGCGATCAGAACTTGATGCGGATGCCGGCGCGGCCGCCGCCGCCCTTGTAATCGCCATGCTTGGCATATTCGCCGAAGCCCTCGACGAAGCCGGTCACGCCGCCCGGCGTGGTGACGTTGAAGCCGATCTTGGCCTCGCCATAATCGGGCAGCCGGTCGTTGCGGTAATCGAGCGACTGGCGGCCGTTGATGAAGTCGATGCCATCCTTGCCCTTGAATTCGTGGACATAATTGCCCTGTGCGTAGATCACGGCGGTGTTGCCGCCCATGTCCATCTTGCTACCGATGCGGAGGCCGGCCTTGCCGCGCAGACCGTCGAGATTGTCGAAGTCGATGGTCGAGCCGAGCGCATGGATGTCCTTCAGATCGGTGCGGACATAGGCGATCGTCGCGACCGGCTCGGCGTAGAAGCTGTCGCCGCCCAGCCGGAAGCCGACCTCACCCTGCACGCCATAGCTCATGCCGTGGAACTTGTCGGCATAGCCCGCCAGCGGGCTCTTCGAGTTGATCCAGTAATAATCGTATTTGCCGAGCACGTTGGCGAAGAGACTGCCCGAGACATAACTCGCATAGGCGCCGATGTTGGCGACCGAGTAGTTCACGCGGTCGGCGGAGTTCTGGAAGGTCAGGTCGGAATTGAGGTAGCCGCCCGTCACGCCGAACACGAGATTGCCCGAGCCCATGTCGCGCGAGCCGAGATCCATGCCGAGCTGGAAGCCGTAGGCATCCTGCCGGTAGGAGAGGTTGACCGCCCGGCTCTGCCCGAAGGTGGTGTCGGTGCCGCCATCCTTGCGGGTGACAGTGCCGCCGTAGAACTGTCCCCAGATCCGGCCGCCGTCCGCTCCACCGCCGGCGAACTTGGCATCGCGCAGATCGCTCATGTGCGACGACCAGGCATCCGCCGACTTGTACCAGAGCTGCTGCGCGCCTTCGTTGATCTTGAGCGCGCGGAAGACGGCGTCTCCGGGTGTCGCAACCAGGCTGTAGCTGTTGTTCGCGGCGTTGAAGCTTACCCCGTAGTGGATGAAGCCCTGGTTCACCGACTGCGCGGCGACGCTGAACGCACCCGCCGAGGAGCCGGCCCCGCCCGTCGCGAACACAGTGCCGGAATTGAGCACCGCGCCGTTCGCGCCGACCGGGTTGACGATCACGCCGGTCGATCCGGTGATCGCGCCGGCCGTGTTCAGCTGGTCGGATGTCGAGGTGCCGCCCGCCGTCCCGAAGGCGACATCGATGCCGAGCGTGCTGTTGCCCGATCCGGCGAAGGTGCTCGACGTATCGAGCATGTCGCCGGCATGGCCATTGCGCAGATCGACGAGGCCCGAATTGTTGAACGCCTCCAGCCCGGTCAGATGCACCGTGCCTGCCGCAGCGGCGCCCGGCAGCACCTTGAAGGTACCGGAGTTGTTGAACGTGTCGGTGCCCGTGCCGAAATCCTGATCGTATTTCGCGTTGTAGGTGCCGCTGTTGTTTACCGTGTCGTTCGATCCGGCTGCGAAGCCGATCGTGCCGGTGAAGGTGCCGCTGTTGTTGAAGGTCAGCGGCGTCGCGTTGAACACGTTGATGATCGGCGCGGTGCCGTCGCCGGTGATCGTGCCGGCATTGTTCACCGTCGCGGTGCCCCCGGCGAGAATATCGGCATTGCCTCCCGCCTGGGTGAGCGATCCGTTGGCGCCGAGGTTCAGCGTCGCGTCGGTCGCCGCCGCGATGAACACCGCGTTGCCGCCGCCGCCGCTGGTCGCGCCGTTGAGGGTGACGGTCGCGGCATCGGTGAAGCTGCCCGCATAGACAGCCTCGCGGCTGGCCGAGGAGGCGGTGCCGGTGGTGATGCTGACCGGGCCGGCGCCACGGCCCTGCACGCCGACCGCGTTGGCGCCCGTCGTCGCGACGCTGCCCGCGTGGATCGTCACCGATCCGCCGCCGCTATAGGCGAGGATGCCCGAGGCATTGTCGCCCGACGTCTTGACCGCGCCGGTGGTGACCGAGACCGGATCGGTGCCGAGGCCGGTCGCCTCGACGCCGATCGCGAGGCCGCCTGCCGTCGTGACGTTGCCGGCATTTACCGTCACCGCGCCGTTGCCCTGAGCGCGGATGCCGTCGGCACCATCGCCCATCGTGCTGATATTCCCGGTCGTGACCGAGACGGGGCCTGCCAGCGCCGAGGCATCGACCGCGATGGCGCCGTAGCCGGCCGTGGAGACCGTGCCGGTGCCGCTGATCGCCACGCCCTGCGTGCCGTACGCGGAGATGCCGAAGGCGTTGTCGCCCGCGGTCGAAACCGTGCCGTTGTTGACGACCGTAGCGGTTCCATTGGTCGCGGTGACGTTCACGGCGTCGGCGTAATTGGCCGAATAGGCCTTCATGCCCTGCGTCGAGAGGTTGCCGTTGATCGTCACCGAGGCGTTGGCGCCGGTCGCGATCACCGCATTGGAGTCGTTGCCTGTGGTCGAGACGTTCTCGACCGTGACGGCCGCGTCGCCGGTGCCTGAATAGGCATAGACGCCAGTCGAGCTGGCCGCCGTCGTCGCGATCGTGCCGGTGCTGGCCACCGTAGCATTGCCGGTGTCGGAGAAGGCGTAAATGCCCGCGGAATCCACCGCGCCGGTTGAGACATTGCCGGCGGTGACGTTGACGTCGCCGGTCGCCTCCGCATCGATACCGGCGGAGAAGGCGCCGGCGGTCGTCACGTTGTTGGCGCTGACCGTCGCGCTCGTGTCGCCGAGCGCGCGGATACCGGCCGAGTTGAAGCCGCCCGTCGAAACGTCGCCGGCATTGACCGTGACATCGCCCTGGCGCGCCGTGCCATAGATGCCGATCGCGCTGTCGCCGGCCGTCGAGACGGTACCGGTCGAGGTGACGACGACGTTGCCGCCATAATTGCCGGTCGCCTGGATGCCGACAGCGTTGCCGCCCGTCGTCGTGACGTTGCCGGCATTGACCGTGACATCGCCCGAATAGGATGAGGCGCGAATGCCGGTTGCGCTCATGCCGGCGGTGGTGACGTCCTTGTTCGTCACCGTGACGTTGCCGGTATTGGCGGTGGCGACGATGCCGGCCGAATTGGGCAGGAAGAAGAAGCTGCTGCCCGCCGTGCCGCTGGTCGTGACGGTATCGACGTTCACATCGACATTGCCGGCGCCGGTCGAGGTGGCGACCACGCCGCGCGAATAGTCACCCGTCGTGCCGACTTTGGCCTGCGCCACCGACACGTCGCCGACCGATGTCGCGACCACCGCATCTGAATTGTTGCCATTGGTGTAGGCCGAGCCGGTGCCGTCGACGGTCGCCGAACTGGTGCCCGAGACGACGATGGCGCTGCTGGCGTTGCCGTTGGTGGTGATGGTGCCGTTATTGGTTACCTTGGCATCGCCATCGGTCGCGGTCGCCATCACGCCGTTCATCGGCGCCGGGCTGTACATCGCGGTACCCTGCGTCGAGACATTGCCCGAGACCGTGACCGTCGCGTTTGCGCCCTGCGCGACGACGGCACCGGAATTGTTGCCGGTCGTCGTCACGTTGTTGACCGAGACGGTCGCGTCGCCGCTGTTCGAATAGGCGTAAACGCCACGCGACGACGCGCCGGTGGTGGCGATCGTGCCCGTCGTCGTGACGTTCGCGGCGCCGGTGTCGGAGAAGGCGTAGATGCCTGCCGCATCGACGCCCGAGGTCGTGACGTTCGTGCCCGACACCGTCACGTCGCCGCCCGCCTGCGCGACGACTCCCTGGCCGAACGAGCCGGCGGTCGTGATCGAGCCGAAGGTGGCGTTCGCGGCGGTGCCACCGGTGGCGACGATCCCGGCCGCGTTGAAACCGGTAGCGTTGACGTCCTGCACGTTGACGGTTGCGGTACCATTGCCGGCATAGACCGCGACGCCGTTGGCCGCCTGGCCGCTGGTGCTGATTGTGCCGGTCGAGGTCACGGCGGCGGTGCCGGTGCCGTAGGTCTGCGCCAGCACGCCATTGGCATTGTTGCCGGTCGTCGTGATAGCGCCGGTGTTGACGGTGATGTCGCCGGTGTTCGAGATCGCCTGCACGCCCGCCGCGAAGTCGCCCGCGGTCTTGAGCGTGCCGGCCGTTACGCTGATCGCGCCGGCATCGGTGTTGGCGAAGATCGCCGAGCTGTTCGGGAAGAAGCCCGGTCCGCCGCCGCCGGTGCCGGTGGTGGTGACGTCGCCGACATTGACGGTGACGTCGCCGCCGGTGCTGCTCGCATCGATGCCGCGCGCATCGAGCCCGCTGGTCGAGATCGCGCCCGTTCCATCGACGATTGTGCCGGTCGTGCCGCTGGCGAGGATGCCGTCCGCGCCGGCCGAGAAGGTCGATCCGGCGCCGGTCGTCGTAATGGTGCCGTTGTTGGTGACGTGGGTAGTGCCGGTGCCGCGGACATCGATCGTGTTGGTGGCCATCACGTCGGAATCGGTGACTAGCGTCAGGCTGTCGGTCGGCATGTAGGTGATGCCAGCTGCATAGGGATTGCCGGCCGCATGGCAGGTGACTATGCCGCTGGTCGCGGTGCCGCATTCGTTGACGGCGAGGGCGGGCGTTCCGACGAGAATGGCGGCCAGGACGCTGCCGAGCGCGGTCGTGGTCTTGAGCGAAGGCGCTAGCGAAGCCGAGCGAGCGGATACGTCGAAGCCACGAGCGAGCCGGTCCATGCTTTCCTCCCTGATGCAAGCCTCTCTTCATCACGGAGGCTTTGAAAGCGCGCTTGGGCTAAGCAGAAGATCAGAGGCCGCCAAGAAGTTTATTTTACCAAGCGCCTGAAACTATTCGCCCTATCGGACGTAGAGCGACGTATTGTCGTTTCGGGTGTGATTATCGCGTTATAGGAATTGTCAAAAATATTGCCGGGATTGCGAACTTTGTTTCGTATTCGCACCGAGTATTTGTTTGTGAGCGTCTACCCTAGCGAGTTGATACAGATCAACGAAGTGAAGCTGTGCATCCGAGGCCCGATAATGTTCGTATCTTTTGAGGCATTCGCACAACATGAATGCTGTCCACGAGAGGAACGAGCCATGAAAGCCCTGAAGCTTCGCAACCTTTCCGCCGCTTTGGCGATCGCGGTTTCCGCGATTGCGATGACGCCTGTCTTGGCCAATCCGATGGTGGGCGGCGCCGCCATGTCGCAGATGAAGACGATCCCCGAAAATGCCATGAACTCGAAGGATCACACGACGCTGGTCGCCGCCGTCAAGGCTGCCGGGCTGGTCGATACGCTCTCGGGCGCCGGGCCGTTTACGGTGTTTGCGCCAACGAATGCGGCCTTCGACAAGCTGCCCGCCGGCACCGTCGATACGCTGATGAAGCCCGAGAACAAGGATCAGCTAACCAAGATCCTGACCTATCACGTCGTTGCCGGCCGGATGACATCGAAGGATATCGCTGCCGCGATCAAGCAAGGCGGAGGCAAGGCCATGCTCACTACGGTCGAGGGCGAACCGCTGACCGCCACGATGATGGGCGGGAAGCTCATGCTCACCGATGCCAAGGGTGGCATGTCGACCGTCACCATCAAGGACGTGATGCAGTCCAACGGGGTGATTCACGTCGTAGATACTGTCCTGATGCCGTGAATTCTCGAGCCGGGTCGCAAGTCGGCCCGGCTTCTCGGCACTGGACGAGAGTGTCACGGAATGGCGGTTACGCGCCTAATGTCGGTCATTCTGACGCCTGCTGCGAACGCCAAGAGTTGCCATTCGTTCATTTAAGGACGCGGGGGATGCTGCCGCCGGTCCTATAGAGCCCCGAGCGGAAGCGAGTTGCCACCCCCCGCCGAGCGCTTTGTAAAGCGATGCCATGTCCTGCCGCAGCCGCACGTCACTCTGGGCGAGACTGTTCTGTGTTTGAAGCAGGGTCTGCTGGCCATCCAGCACCGGCGTATAGTCCGACAGGCCGACCTTGTATTGCGCCTCGACCGTGCCGAGCGCCCGCTGTGCGTCGGCAACGCCGGAGCGCAGCTGATCATTGCTGGTCCGCTCGGTATCGACGCGGACCAGCGCGTCCTCGACATCGCGCAACGCACCCAGGACAGTCTGGCGCCACGCGATATAGGCCTGCTCGCGCTCTTCCTTGTTGATATCCACCTGGGCGCGGCGCCGGCCGAAATCGAAGATCGGGAAGCTCGCCTGCCCCTGACCGGTCAGCTGGAGCGTCTTGCCGAGAAAGAAATGGCCTAGCCACAGCCAGCTCAGCGCGTCCGACGCGGTCAGCGAGATCTTGGGATACATATCCGCCACCGCGACGCCGATCTGCGCGGTGGCGGCCGCCAACCGGCGCTCGGCGGCGCGCACGTCCGGGCGGCGGCGGATCAGGTCGATCGGCAGGCCGGGCGGGATTTCGGGCGGCACCGGCGGCAAGGCGCGCGCCTGCGCAAGCTCGTCGACCAGTGCCTCGGGCTGCTCGCCGATCAATACGGCCAGCGCATGCATCTGGGTGCGCGCCTGCCCCTCCAGCGGCGCCACCTGCGCCTGCGCCTGCGCGAGCTGGGTGCGCTGCCGGATCGCATTGCCCTGAGGCACCAAGCCGACCTGCGCGGTATGCTGGAGGATCGAAAGCGATCGACCCTGACGATCGGCCTCGGCCTGCGCGATGCGGGCCTGTTCCTGGTAACTGCGCATAGCGAGATAATCGCTGGCGATCTCCGCGGCGAGGCTGACGCGGGCGTCGCGCGCATCCCATTCCGCCGCCTCGGCCTGCGCCCGCGCCGCCTCGACGCCACGCCGGACGCCACCGAACAGGTCCAGCTCCCAGCTTGCATCGAACCCGGCCGAGGCGGTGGCGTAATATTTCGGGATCGAGAAAGACGATCCGCTCCCGCTGCCCGATCCGCCCGGCTGGCTTCCCCGTATCTGGTCGATCAGCTGATTGGCGTCCGATCCGCCGACGCGCTTGATCCTCGTATATTGGCCACTCCCGGTCGCATCGATCTCGGGCAGGCCCTGCGCGCGCGCCTGAACGATCTGCAGCCGTGCCTCGCGTACCTTGGAGGCGGCGGTCTGGAGGTCGGGCGCATTTTGCAGGCCGATCTCGATGAGATGCTCAAGCTCCGGATCGTGGAACGCCGTCCACCAATGCGCTAGATCGACATCGGCGGCCCCCGTCGGCTGCGGCGCGGCGAAGGCGGCCGGCACCTCGGGCTTGGGCTCGTGATAGTTCGGCCCGACCGTGCAGGCGGCCGTGCCCAGCAAGGAGGCGAGGGCGGCGATCCGGCGCATCAATGCTCTCCCTTCGCAGGCTTCAGCAGGATCGAGAGCGGCACCATCAGGATCATCACCACCGCCAGTACATGAAAGACATCGATATAGGAGATTATCGCCGCCTGCTTGGTCGCCATCTGGTAGAGGGCCGCGAGCTGAGACTGGTCGGCATCACCGCCGGTCGCACCGCCCAGCGTCGTGCCGATCTGCTTCAGCCCTTCGACATAATTGGGATCGAGCGGATTGAGACTTTCGACGATGCGATTCTGGTGGAACTGCTCACGCTGCAGCAACAGCGCCTGCGCGGTCGAGATCCCGATCGACCCGCCGAGATTGCGCGCCACGTTCATCAGCGCCGAAGCATGATTGTAGCGGCTGGGTGCCAGACCCGCATAAGCCTGCGCGTTGATCGGCACGAACAAAGCCGGGATCGCCACCGCCTGGATCAGCCGCCCCACCGCGATATGATCGAACGACACGTCGGCGTTGATCCGCGTGAAGTACCACATCGAGGCGGCCTGCATGAAGAAGGCCCAGCCGAGGAAGAAGCGGCCCTGTATCTTGCCGGACAGCGCGCCTACCAAGGGCATCGCCAGCAAAGCTGCGGCACCACCCAGCGTCAGCGCCAATCCGGCATCGGTCGCGGTGTAGCCGAACACCTCTTGCAGCAGCTGCGGGATGAGCTGGGTAGAGCCGTATATGATCACGCCGACCGCCAGCATCATCACGAAGCACACCGCGAAATTGGGTACACCCAGCAGCTTCAGATCGACGATCGGCTCCTTCTGGTTGAGCTCCCACACCACCAGCAGCACCAGCGAGATCACCGCGATGATCGCCATTGCGGTGATGAAGCCCGATCCGAACCAATCGTCGCGCTGGCCGCGATCCATGAACACCTCCAGGCAACCGAGGCCCAACGCGACCAGCGCGAAGCCGATCGCATCGACGTTCAGGCCCTTGCGGATCTTCGCCTTCCGCTCCTTTTCCAGGGCCTCGGGCTCATCGACCAGGAAATGGACCAGCACCAGCGAGATCGCGCCGACCGGCACGTTGATCAGGAAGATCCAGTGCCAGCTGATATTGTCCGTGATCCACCCGCCGATCGAGGGGCCGAGCACCGGAGCGATCACCACCACCACGCCATAGGCCGCGAACGCCATGCCGCGCTTGGAGGGCGGGAAGGTATCGGCAAGGAAGCTCTGCTCGGAGGGCGCGAGGCCGCCTCCGCCGATCCCTTGCAGGATGCGCGAGATGACCAGAAAGCCGAGGCTCGGCGCCAGTCCGCACATCAGCGAGGCGATGCTGAACAGCAGCACCGAGAGCATGTAGAAACGCTTCCGTCCGATCACGTCGCTCAGCCAGCCCGAGATCGGCACGATCACCGCGTTGGCGACGAGGTAGGAGGTCAGCACCCACGTCGCCTCGTCGTTGGAGACGGCGAGGCTGCCGGCGATGTGCGCGAGGCTGACATTGGCGATCGCGGTGTCCAGCACCTCCATGAAGGTGGCGAGGCTGATCACGAGGACGATCAGCCAGGGGTTGCGATTGCCCGCCGCCGATCGCTCGTTCGACCAGCCGGCATCCGGATCGTCTTTCTTCTTCCTTTTCCCCTTCGCGGCGCTCGCCACCGCTCAGCGCACCTTGACGGTCGGCACCACCGACATGCCCGGACCGATCGGGTAGGCATGCGGATCCGGGCTGTCACGGCGAGGCCGGTCGAACAGGATACGCACCGGCACGCGCTGAACGACCTTCACGTAATTGCCCGTCGCGTTCTGCGGGGGCAGCAGCGCGAAAGCTTGGCCAGCGCCGCGCTGGATCGAATCCACGTGGCCATCGAACACGACATCGGGGAAGGCATCGACGGAAATCGTCACCCGCTGGCCGATCGCCATATGGGTAAGCTGCGTCTCCTTGAAATTGGCGGTCACCCAGATCTGATCCGGCACAATCGCCATCATCTGCGTGCCGGGCGACACATAGGAACCGAGATTGACGTTGCGGTTTACCACTTGGCCCGAAACCGGCGCGCGGATGTCGAGATGGCCGACCGTCACCTGCGCCGAGCGGATCTGCGCCTCGGCCGCCTGCATCTGCGCCTCGTTCGCCTTTACCTGCTTCTGCGCGACCGCGACCTGCGCGGCGGCGTTGTCAACCGCGCGGCGGGCGGCGGCGGCCTGTGCGGCGCTGCTCTTCGCGGCTTCTCGCGCCTGATCGATCTGAGAGCCGGACACGGCGGCGGCATCCAGCTTCTGGAGCGCGAGATAGCGTTGCAGATCGGCGGCGGCCTTTGCGGCCTGCGCCTCCGGATCGCGAGCCTGCGCCTCCGCCTGCCGCTGCTGTGCCTGCGCGGAGACAACCTGTGCCTGCGCCTGCTGGATGCCGGCATCGGCCTGCACTGCCTGTGCCTTCGCCTGATCGAGAGAAGCAGCGGACGCGTAGGGCTCGATAGTCGCCAGCAGGGTGCCGGCCTTCACGTGTCGGTTGTCGATGTCGGCTACCTGGGTCAGCTTGCCCTGAACCTCGGCGGCGATCCGTACGACATGCGCATCGACGAAGGCGTCATCGGTTGTGGCATATTGCCGCTTGTGCAGCCAGAATAGCGTGCCGCCGACGATCAACACCGCAGCGACGATGATCAGGATGATCCAGAAGATCGGCTTCTTGTAGAGCGGCGGGCCGGAGTCCTTCTCCTCGTCGTCACCGCCATCATCTTCGCCGCCCTCGGCGTCGTGCGGTTTGTCCTCGTCCTCTTGCTTGCCATCTTTTTGATCAGCATCTTCGCGGTCGTGGTCGTCGCGATCGCTCATTCTGGCCAGCTCCCGGCACTCGGCCCTCCCGAACGCGGGCCGTCCTTTGCCGCTAGCCTGACGCGAGACTCTGCGTTTCGTTCCATGTATTCCATGCATGCTCGCGGAAGCGATCGTGCGCCGCGAGCAATGCCTCCCTCAAAAAGCCGACCTACGGAAAGGTGCCCATCCTCGGTCGTAACGGAGCCTGAGAGCCCTTCCTGTTTCCCGTCGGTCCGCTTTCGAGCGCGATCAGATCGTGGCCATGATGGGAAGGGCGTCAATTCCGACAATAACGGCCTGGCGGGTCTTGCTCGCCAATAGCGATGGAGGGGCTGTCCCTACGTTTTCGCCTCGGCCGATCTGGCCACAGGAGAAGAAAGATGGGCACTTCAGAATATGATCCGGGCGCGGGCGACCGGCAGGCCTGGAACGCCGGGCGCAAGGTAGGTGCGAAGCGCGCGCTGAAGCCGAAACAGATATGGGGTATCCGCTTCTATCTTGATCATCATCGTCGGCTTCGCGATCGGGCGCTGTTCGATGTCGCGATCGATAGCAAACTTCGAGGATGCGACGTCGTTCGTCTCAAAATCGGCGATATCGTTAGTGGTTGTCAGATTCGGACGCGGGCTACCGTGACGCAAACGAAGACTGGAAGGCCGGTGCAGTTCGAGTTGCTGTCGGACGCTCGAGCCAGTCTGCTTGCCTGGTTGCAGCGTCGCGGCGGTGCGTTGGGGGATTATGTTTTTCCCAGTCGGATCGACCACTCCGATCACCTCAGCACGCGGCAGTACGCTCGCCTCGTCGATGAGTGGGTAACGGGCGTCGGGCTTCGACGCGAGGACTATGGCACGCATTCGCTGAGGCGAACCAAGGCGTCGATCATTTACAAGGCGACCGGAAATCTCCGGGCAGTCCAAATCCTGCTCGGTCACAGCAAGATAGAGAACACGGTCCGGTATCTCGGCGTCGATGTCGAGGATGCCTTGACCCTTGCAGAGAGTACAGAAATTTGAACGCGTCGGCTCCCCCGCTCAAAGGAGGAGCCGATCTGCTCCGCACTTAATTCGAGCCATCCGCGGCTGCTGGCTTCTGGGAAACGCGGACGGTCGCCCTTGATCCGAGATTCTCAGACAACCGGGTTCATAGGCGAATAGGTGCTCACACCTTTTTGCTGACCGATTTGTTTCCAATCGCTTTTTAACCTGTTGTTTTTCAAAGCGTCGCATGACGTCCGCCTGGAAAGGACGTTCATGCGGCGAGCGCACGGCGGATCGATGGCGGACGGGATGCGTCGCGGCAGCGGGACGCTGCTTGCGCGGTGCGTACTGGCGATCGGGCTTACGCACGCACTCGTTTTCTTCCTCACGATACCGCCGCGCCTAGGCCCGGCGGCGAGCTTTGCGCTTGCCTGTCTATGCGCGGGGCTGGTCCTCCTCGTGTTTCTCTCGCTCATCGATCATGAGGTACGGCTGGGGTCGGTCGCAGTTCGGATGCGCGAGTTGGCGGCATCGGCCATGCCGACCATGGGTGTTCGATCGGGGAGCATCTCAGCTGTTGAGGCATCGGCCGAAGAAATGGCAGATCGCGTCACGGCGATTGAGCAGCGCCTGCTCCATCGCCATCCTGTGAGCGGCCTGCCGACCCGCGAGCCGCTGTTCGCGGCGATCGCCGCAAGCCCGGACGGGGTGCTCGGCGTCATCCATCTGTTGGATCTTGAGCGTCTGCAGGCCTTCGACGAGGCGCTGGCGGACCATGTGCTGGCCGCGCTCGCCGAGCGGGTGGTGCGGATGCTGGGCGCCGGAGCGCTGGTCGCGCAGGTCGATCGCGCCAGACTGGCAGTCTGGTTCGGGACGGAGACGCCGGCCGAGGTGGCGGACACCAAGTTGCAGGCGCTCGGTTATGCATTGGGCGAGGCGGTGTCGTTCGGCCAGCGCGAGGTTCTCCCCGAAATCCGCATCAGTCACGCGCACATGTCGGACCATGGAATCGCGCCCGCCACGCTTCTGGCCCGTGTCAGTGCTTCCCGGAGTGGCGGGGCCGATATTTCTGCCCCCGCGACCGATGATCCATTGATCGCGGCACAGCAACTCTATGCCCTTGAGCAGGATCTCCGTCGTGCCGTCGCGCGCGGCGAACTGGAACTCGCCTATCAACCGCTCGTCGATGCGCAGGCAGGCGCAGTGTGTGGCGCCGAGGCTCTGCTGCGCTGGCGGCACCCCGAGCACGGCCTCGTGTCCCCGACACGCTTCGTGCCGATCATGGAGGCGGCGGGGCTGGCCGACGAGATCGGGCTGTGGGCGATTAACGCCGCCTGCCGCGAAGCCGGCACGTGGCGGCGGCTCGGCCTCGGTCCGCTGCGCGTCGCCGTCAACATTTCCGGCCACCAGCTCGATCGCCGCGACCTCGTCACCCTGATCGAGCGCACGTTGGCGCGCCATTCGCTCTCGTCCGATCTGTTCGAGATCGAGTTGACCGAGACGATCGCGGCCGGCGATGTCGATCGCATCGCCGCGTTGTTCGGGCGGCTACGCCGGCTAGGGGTCGCGATCGCGATCGACGATTTCGGCACCGGCTATTCGAGTTTCAGCACGCTCAGAACACTGCGTTTCGACAAGCTCAAGATCGACCGTGAATTCGTCACCGCGGTCGATCGGCGGCGTGACAGCCAGGCGATCTGCCGCGCGATCCTCGAACTCGGCCAGGGGCTGGGCATCCGCGTGCTGGCCGAGGGCGTCGAGACGGCGGCCGAATATAGCTGGCTGAACGCGCAGGGCTGCCGCCACTTCCAGGGCTATTATTTCGCGCGGCCGCTCGATCCGGCTGCATTTCGGGCGTTCGTGCAGGACGAGCGCCGTCTCTCGGGCCTGCTGGCGCCCCTATCAGATCCCGTGTCCGAAAGGTTGCGTGCATGATTACCGTTTCGGCCCATCGGCTTGCCATCCTGGGTGCTGTCGCGCCTCTGCTCGCGCTCTCCGCCTGCGGACGGGACGCCGCTCCTCGTGCTCCCGCGTCGGTCGCGCCGGTGGCGTCGCCGCTCGATGCCGCCGTCGAATTGCTCAACCAGGGCGACGAGAAGGGGGCGCAAAAGCAGCTCAAGCCGCTGCTCAAGGCCAATCCCAACGATCCGCAGGCCAACGTGCTGCTCGAATCGATCAAGCGCGATCCCGTCGAACTGCTCGGTGACAGGAGCTTCGCCTATACGGTGCAGCCGGGCGACACGATGGTCGGCCTGTCGCAACGCTTTCTCGGCAACCGGCTGAAATTCTACCAGCTAGCCCGATACAATCATGTCGGGCGACCGGCGGCGCTGAGCGCGGGCACTGTCCTGCGCATCCCGGGCGAGGCGCCCCGTCCGGCTCCGCCACCGAAGCCCGTGCCAACTGCGGAGGACAAGGCGCCGTCCCGTAGCAAGCCCAAGCCCCAGCCCGGCTCGCCGGCCGGTGCGCCAGCCAAGGCCCCTGCAGCGGATCCGGCGACCGCGCTCAAGCTGCGTGGTCTCGGCTTGGTCGCGCTCAATCAGGGGCGGGTGACCGATGCGGTGGTTTTGCTCGGCCGCGCCTCCACGCTCGATCCGTCCAATCCGCTGATCGCGCGCGATCTCGCGCGGGCGAGGCGGATCGCGCAGACCGTCGCGAAGCGGCGCTAAGCCGACGGCAGATGCAAACGAACGCTTAACCGACCTTCGTCTAAAGCATCGGATTGTCGGCTTTTTTCAGCTGGATATGACGATGCGAATGCTTGGGCGTTACCGGATCGAGGAGCGGATCGGCGAAGGCGCGATGGCCGAGGTTTTCCGCGCGCGTGACACCGGGATCGACCGCATCGTCGCAATCAAGGCGCTGAAGCCCGAATATCATCGCCATCCCGAGCTCGCCCAGCGCTTCCTGCGCGAGGCGACGGCGGCGGGCACGCTCAGCCACGCGCACATCGCCACTATTCACGATGTCGGCGAGGCCGACGGTGCCGCCTATATCGCGATGGAGCTGATCTCCGGTCGTCCGCTCGACGAGATGATGCAGGCGCAGGGACGGATGCCCTACGAGCGCGTGCTGGCGATCGGCATCCAGCTCGCCGACGCGCTTGCCTATGCGCATGCGCAGGGTGTGGTGCATCGCGACGTGAAGCCCTCCAACATTATGCTTTCGGCAGACGGCCGCACCGCCAAGCTGCTCGATTTCGGGGTGGCGCGGATCGGCGACGTCGATCCTGCCGGCGCCGATCTCGCCCGCACGCAGGTCGGCCAGCTGATCGGCACGCCGCGCTACATGAGCCCCGAGCAGGCGCTCGGCGTGCCGGTGGATCACCGCTCCGATCTCTTCTCGCTTGGCGCCGTGCTCTACGAAATGATCACCGGCAAGGTGGCGTTCGACGGCAATGGTCTCGCGACGCTGGCGCTGCAGATCACACAGCAGCAGCCCGAGCCCGTCGAGCGTTCGGCGCGTGATTGTCCGAAGGGCCTGCGCTTCATCATCGATAAGCTGCTCGCCAAGAAGCCCGACCAGCGCTTCGCCGATGGCACGCAATTGCGGCAGGCGCTGCAGCGCGAACTCGATGCGGTGTCGGTCGAGGAACCCACGCGGCGCCGTGGCCTCGCGCTGCGCGTGAAGCTGCCGCTCGTCCTGATCGGCGCGACGGCGCTCGCGCTCGGTAGCAGCGTATGGATCGTGCTCGATAGGCAGCAAGCTGCGCTCGAGCATATGGCGGTGGTGTCGGGCGGCTCAATCGCCGCCTTCGTAACCAGCAATGCGGCCTTGCAGGTCGCCGACAATGCCAGCCTGCCGCCCGTGCAGCAGGATTGGGCGCCGCTTCAGGCCTTCGTCGATACGGCGGCGAACGATGTCGGCGTGCGGCGTCTGATCGTGGCGGATGCCGGCGGCATCGTCCGCGCCGCCAGCGACCCCGGCCTGATCGGCCACCACTACATTCCCGTGTTGGGTGAGGCGCCCGTTGCCTCCGATATGGGGGTCACAGCGGCGACCGATGCGACCGGCGGTCGCGGCTTCCGCTTCGTCCGCCCGATCCGCTATGCGGGCACCGACGTCGGCAAGGTCGATCTGCTGCTCCGCCGTACCGCGCTGGATGGCGCTGTCGGCCTCACGCGCGGGCTGCTGATCGCTCTCTCCATCTTCATCATGGCGGTGGTTGCGACGATCGGCTGGCTGAGCGGCACCTTCATCGCCCGGCCCTTGCGCCGGCTCCGCCGTGCGCTGGACGATGTCGCGGCCGGGGACACCGCCTTCCGCCTCTCCCACCGCAGGAGCGACGAGCTCGGCGCCGCCTTCGATGCCTTCAACCATGCCGCCGCCGCGATCGATGCACGGTTGGCGGAGGCACCGGGGGCCGCTTCCTCCTCGATGGTCGCGACTCGCGTCGCGCATCGCCGGGCAGCCTGAGGAGTCCTGCGATGTTCATGCTGCGCTTGTTCGACGAGGGTGATCTGGTCCATCCGATTGACGCGCGGCTGCTGCGCGACGGCGTGCTGCGCATCGGTCGCGATCCGTCGTCCGATTGGACCATTCCCGATCCCGATCGCGAGATCTCACGCGCGCACTGCGAGCTGTCGGCGGATCGCGGCGGCGTCGTGCTGCGCAGCACGGGCACAAACGGCGTGTTCGACGACGAGAGCGGGGCGCGCCATCCCGACGCGGTGGATATCCCGCTGCCGATGCCGAGCACGTTGCGGATCGGCCGCTACCGGCTCGTCGTCGCGCCGGCTCCGCACGAGGCGCTCGGCGCCGGCGGCGAGAACCGGACCCTGGTGATGACGCCGCCGCTCGGCGACTCCACGATCGTTCCCAGCGAATGGAGCGACGCCCCCGCGGCGGTTCGCAATTTCTCGGAAGGGTCGCTGCTGGAGGCTTTCTGCGAAGGTGCCGGACTGGACGTCTCGCTGCTCTCGCACGAGGAACCGACCGAGATCATGCGCCGCGCCGGTGCTGTCTATCGCCAGATGGTGCTGGGCATCGGCGATCTGATGAGCGAGCGGGATCGCGCAAAGGCGCGCTACCATCTCACGCGCACCACGATCAGCGGCGCCGGCAACAACCCGTTCAAATGGGCACCGACCCAGAGGCTGGCGATCGACCTGCTGCTGAGCGGGAGCAATGGCTTTCTCTCTGGCCCGGCCGCGCTCCGCTCATCTTTCCAGGACATCAAGCGCCACCTGGTCGCAACCTTTTCGGGCCTGCAGGCCTCGCTCCGCGCGGCCGTCGACAGCTTCGATCCCGCCGGCATCGATGGCGCGATCGCCGACCGGGTTTCGCTGCTGAAGAGCCGCGCCAGCCGGCAGTGGCAAGAGGTCGGCGCCCGCCACGGCGAGCTTCGCCGCCAGCTCGACGAGGGGGCAGGGGGCTCGCTCGAACGAGCCTTCGTCGAAGGCTATGACGAGGCGGAGCGCAGAGCGACGGCCGCCGAGGCATGAACCTCAGGGCACTGGCAGGCTGGCTGCGCCAGACGGCGGCACCAGCGGCGGATTCTGCGGCCTGTTATGTCCGCTCGGTGAGCCGCACCCATGTCGGTCGGGTGCGCACGATTAACGAGGATCGTGTGCTCGACATGTCCGAACACCGGCTGTGGGCGATCGCTGATGGCATGGGCGGCCACGCGGCGGGCGACGCCGCCGCCGAGGCGGCGATCGCGATGCTGCAGACAGTTGCGCTTGATGGTCAAGTGAGTGCGGATTCGCTCGGGGCGGCGTTGAGTGAAGTCAACCGGCATCTTCACGAGCGCACGCGGCAAGGCTCGCCGATGAGCGGCGCGACGATCGTCGCAATGTTCGAGAAGAACCGCGCCATGACGATCCTTTGGGCTGGAGACTGTCGCGCCTATCGTCTGCGTG
Source organism: Sphingomonas oryzagri (assembly GCF_029906645.1). Taxonomy (NCBI): domain Bacteria; kingdom Pseudomonadati; phylum Pseudomonadota; class Alphaproteobacteria; order Sphingomonadales; family Sphingomonadaceae; genus Sphingomonas; species Sphingomonas oryzagri. Next base: position 1,208,840 of record NZ_JARYGZ010000001.1, on the reverse strand, counting down.
ATGGCCAACTCGCCCAGCTGACGCATGACCACACGGTCGTGCAGGAATTGGTCGACCAGGGCGCGCTTGATGCCGCGCAGGCGGCGCTGCATCCGCAAGCCCATGTCGTAACCCGCGCGCTCGGGGCCGCGGAGGATCTGTTGCTTGATCGCGCAACCAGCGATGCGCTGGCCGGAGACCTTTTTCTTCTTTGTTCGGACGGCCTGATATCGGCGCCGATGGCGCTCGACAGATTGATCCAGTCTGCACCGCGCCTACTGCCGTCGAGGGCTGACTCCCTGATCGCAGAAGCGCTCTCATGCGGCGGCCAGGACAACATTAGCTTGTTGTTGGTCGAAATCATTTAAGAGCCGCGCCATATCCGCAGCGTTGCGGCAACGATGCGCCAAATTCGGTCGGTCTGCTTTTGCGATATCGACTTTCGGATGGGTTAGGTCTGAGCCGCGGTAAGAGCGATCCTGAAACGGTTAGCGTCGTCGTCGGGTCATGGACGAACCGGTGATGTATTCCTGCCGACGGCAGGCTTTTCATCGAGGTGCCTCTTCCATCGCTGCCGGAGGACGCTGGGCCGGCTGTCGTAACGCACGTCGAGAAACTCGGCCGTGATAATGCGGTCAGTGCGGAAATGCCGGAAATCCTGCCGCAGCTCGCACCAGGCCGCGAGCATGCGGATATCGTCGAGGAAGCCGATGATGACGGGCCAGACGATCCGGTCGGTCCTCTCGCCCCGCTCGTCGCCGTAGAGGAGTCGGATCTTGCGACCCTCGCGCACCCAAGTGCGGACATGCGCCAGATCGATGCTGTCGGCGACGCGCAATCCGCAGGGGCGCGTCCCGATCGTCGGATCGGCGATGAACGGGCGCAGCCGCTCGGGCACGACGCTGGTGATCTTCGCGATCAGATCGCGCGCCGCGTTCGCCAGCACCGGATCGCCCCGGCCCGCGACCCACTGGGCACCGAGAACGGCAGCCTCGATCTCGTCCGGGGTCAGCATCAGCGGCGGCATGTCGAACGCGTCGTCTAGGATGTAGCCGAAGCCGGCCTCGCCCTGGACGGGCACGCGCTGGGCGATCAGATCGGCGATGTCGCGATAGACGGTGCGGGTCGACACTTCCAGTTCGGCGGCAATCTCCCCCGCCGTCACCGGTCGGGTGGAGCGGCGCAGGATCTGGATGATCTGAAACAGGCGGTCGGCGCGGCGCATGGTCGATACTCCTACTGACAGGATGCTGTCAGTAGGTCGCCTCTACAAGCGAAATCGCCTCGCGACATGGCTCCATGATCGTTCGCGGGCCTTGAGGAGAAGACCATGATCACCCTGTATCACGCCCCGCAATCCCGTTCGTCCCGCATGATCTGGCTGCTCGAGGAACTGGGCGTCGACTATGAGATCCGTCCCGTCTCGATCTTCCGGCCGATGACCGGGGAGGGCAGCGGCGACCCGGCTAATCCCCACCCGGACAAGCGCGTGCCCGCTCTCATGCACGACGGATCGCTGGTGGCGGAATCGGTCGCGATCGTGCTCCACCTGCTCGATGCCTTTCCGGAGGCCGGCCTTGCCCCCGCGCCGGGCGATCCGCGCCGTGGCGCCTATCTCACCTGGATCGCATGGTATGTCGCCGAGCTGGAGCCGGCGCTGTTTGCCGGGCTGTCGGGCGATCTCGCGGGATCGCCGCAGAAGCAGCGCAATCACGATGCCGTCGTCGCGAGGCTCCAAGCGGCGCTCGCGCGGGGTTCCTACGTGATGGGCGACCGTTTCACGGGTCCCGATTTCCTGATCAGCAGCGCGCTCGCTTTCGGTCGCCGCGCCTACCCGGCCGACGACGCCATCGATGCCTATATCGGTCGCTGCCAGAGCCGACCGGCCGCCGTGCGCGGGCAGGCGCTGGACGATCAATCCGGGCTTCAGGCGGCCGCCTGAAGCCGGGTGCGCGATCCGGCAGCGCAGTCGTGCCGCCGGATCGCGCGTGCCCTCACCGTGCGGCCGGAGCCGCTGCGCCGGCCGCCGGCGGATTGGCTGCGACAGGCGGGGGAGGCGGGGCAGCGTCCTCATCGGCACCCGGCGGTGGCGGAGGGCCTCGATCCGGGCCACCGTGCGGCGGCGGCGGGCCATGCCGGTCGTGATGCGGTGGCCCGCCGACCGGGCCGAGCTGGGTGACGTTGCCGCCACCATCGACCAGGAAGCTCGCATGGACGAAGCCACGTTCGTAGCGCCCCTGCACGGTGGTGGTGGCCCCCAGCGTGACCAGCCCGCCATCGTCGCCGCGCGGGCCGGTATCGACGAGCGTCCTGCCGCTGCCGTCGACCAGCAGGAACTTGTTGCCGTAGACCTCGGCGACGCGGCCGCGCAGCGTGACGGGGCCGCTGGTCTGCGCGAGCCGCGCGATCGCGATCGAGGCCATGGGCGCCATCTCGACCGGCGGGCGGGTCGCTTCGATCGCGACCGCTCCCGCCGCGCCGCCGGCGAGCAGCAGCCCGACCGTCGCGAGACCTATCCGTGTCCGTCTTCCGATGAAATTCCAATCCATCATCAATCTCCTTGTCCGATGATGGGGAGATCCTAGCCTCCGCCGTCCGACGCCCGCTGAACCGCGCGGTTCAGTTTCGGTTTAGCAAGCGTGGCTAGTCGGGCGGGATCGAGGAGACGGCGATGCGGGTATTGCTGGTGGAGGACGATGAGGCGCTCGCCGACAGCATCGCCCGCGCGCTCCGCGCCGAGCATTTCGCCGTCGATGTCGCCGCGAACGGAGAGGATGCGGCGCATCTCGGCGAAACCGAGGCGTTCGACGTCGCCGTGCTCGATCTCGGCCTTCCGAAGATCGACGGCGTGACCGTGCTGACCGGCTGGCGGCAGGCCGGGCGTCAGTTGCCCGTCCTGATCCTGACGGCGCGGGACGGCTGGTCTGACAAGGTGCAGGGCTTCAAGGCCGGTGCCGACGATTATCTGGTGAAGCCCTTTCGCATCGAGGAGCTGGTGATGCGCCTGCGCGCGCTCGTCCGCCGCGCGGCGGGGCACGCGGCCAACGTGATACGCTGCGGGCCGCTCAGCTTCGATGCACAGACCGGGCAGTTCGAGTTGGATGGCTTGCCGCTCCGGCTGACGGCGTTCGAGTGGCGCGTCCTCTCCTGCCTCGCGCTACGCAAGGGTATCGTGGTCGAGCGGCTCGATCTGCTCGAGCGCGTCTATGAGGGCGATGCCGATCCGGATTCCAATTCGCTAGAGGTGATCGTCGGGCGCCTGCGCCGCAAGATCGGAGCCGAGCGGATCGAGACGGTGCGGGGTCTCGGCTATCGTCTGGTCGAGGTGGCATGATGCGCCTGCTGCCCCGCTCGCTGACCGGCCGCCTCGTCATGACCGCGCTGGTGGCGACGACGCTGGCGCTGACACTCGCGGCGCTGTCGATCGGCCACGTCCTCGGCCGGTTCGTGATGCACGGCCTCGACGAACGGCTTGACGCGCAGATCGCGGTCGTAGCGCGGGCCGTGCGCCCCGACGGCACGCTGGATGCCGCGCGTGCCGCCGACGTGCCGCCGTTCGACACGCCGGGATCGGGATGGGCATGGGAGCTGGTCGCGCCGGCGGGGAAGCTTCGCTCGAACTCGCTCGGCCCTGCCCACCTGCCATTGCCGGTCGATTGGGAAGCTCCGCCGCCACCGCCGGGTCATCATGGGCGACCGGATGATCCGTGGCGCGTCCGCCCGCTCGACGGCATCGGTGCCGATGGCCGGGCTGTCCACGGGCGGATCGCGACGATCCCGACCGCGAGAGGCGATGCGTTCGTCATCGCCGTCGGCCCCCGCGCCATCGTCGAGCGTCCGCTGCGCGCCGCGACGGGGCCGCTGCTGCTGTCGCTGGCCTTGCTTGCCGCTTTCCTGCTCCTCGCTGTGCTCGTCCAGCTTCGCATTGGGTTGAGGCCGTTGCGACGGCTGGGGAACATGGTGGGAGAGGTGCGCGTCGGTCGCCGGCGGACGATCGCAATCACGGAACCGACCGAGCTGCTGCCGCTGGTCGACGAGCTCAACACGATGATCGAGACCAACGAGCAGGCGCTGGCGCGCGCGCGCGGGCACGTCGCCAATCTCGCCCACGGCCTCAAGACACCGCTCGCGACATTGCGGCTCGAACTCGCTGCTCGATCCGGAGAAGGCGATGCGGCTCTCGTCGCGCTGGCCGACCGGATGCAGCATCAGATCAGGCATCATCTCGGGCGGGCGCGGGCGGCGGAGATCGGCACGAAGGGCATCTCCGTGCCGCTCTTGCCCGTGATCGAAGGTCTGGTCGTCACGATGGCGAAGATTCATTCCGATCGCGACATCCGCTCGGAGATTTCCTTGCCGCCGGAACTCGCGGTGCGCTGTGATCCGCATGATCTGGACGAGCTGCTCGGTAACATCCTGGACAATGCGTGGCGCCATGCCCGGTCGAGAGTCCGGATTAGCGCGGTCCGCGACGGACCGGACGTTCTGACCACGATCGCTGACGACGGCGCCGGCATGACCGAGAAACAGATCGACACCGCGTTGCTGAAGGGAAGGAAGCTGGACGAAGCCGGAAGCGGCCATGGCTTCGGTCTGCCGATCAGCCGCGAATTGTCGGAACTGCATGGCGGATTGTTGGAGCTTAAAGAAGACGTGAGTGGCTTTGGCGGGGTCGCAGCACTTGTGCGCCTTCCAAACGGGGGCAGCTGAGCGCCAATGCCGGTCATTCCCGACTCTCTGCGTGCACTCCATTTGCCGACCGTCAGCTTGTAGCCAAAGGCCGTGTCTGCGCGATGATTCAGCCGCTGCTGCGCCTTTAGGTTCAAACCACCGCTTCGATGGGTCGACTTGCCAAGAGAGCTATCTAGTGTCCGGATCAATTCCGTGTGCACCGAATTGAATAGGCCTCTGATGGAGGATCGGATGGTGCAGTTCGGATACAAATTGATGACCGAGGAGCACGAGCCGGCTGCGCTGATCGAGAATGCTCTTGCCGCGGAGGCCGCGGGCTTCGACTTCGTCTCGATCTCCGACCATTTTCATCCTTGGCTGGAATCGCAGGGCCATGCCTCGTTCGCGTGGAGCGTGCTCGGCGGTATCGCGCAGGCGACCTCGCGGATCGGCATCGCGACGGGGCTCACCTGCCCGATCATTCGCTACCACCCCGCCATCATCGCGCAGGCCGCCGCAACGATCGGCGTGATGTCGAAAGGCCGGTTCACCCTGGCCGTCGGCGCCGGCGAGCGCCTGAACGAGCACGTCACCGGGGAGCGCTGGCCGTCGACGCCGGAACGCCATGCCATGCTCGGCGAGGCGATCGAGATCTTCCGCATGCTCTGGACGGGTGGCGTGCACAGCTTCGAAGGAGACTGGTATGTGGTCGATCACGCTCGTCTCTATGACCTGCCTGACAAGCCCATAGACGTCATCGTGGGCGTGAGCGGCCCGGCGTCGGTCGCTCTCGCCGTCGATGCGGCCGACGGCATCATGGCGACCGAGCCCAAGGCCGAACTGGTCGACGGCTTCCGCAAGGCGAAGCAGGGCCCCGCCTATGCGGAGGCGGTTCTTTCCTATGCGGAGAGCGAGGAGGCGGGGCTGGAACAGGCCCACGAGACGTTCCGCTTCTCGGCGCTGGGGTGGCCGGTCAACAGCGAGCTGCGCGATGTCGAAGGCTTCGAATCCGCCTCCCGGTTCGTTCGTCCCGAGGATCTGGCGGATGCGATCGCCGCCGGGCCGGATGTCGAGGCGCATCTCGCGGTCATTCGCCGCTATGTCGATGCCGGGTTCGATCATGTGGTGCTGACCTGCCCGGGGCAGCAGCAAAAGCGGTTCATCGAATTCTTCGAGACGGAGCTTCGTCCGCGTCTCTAGCTGTGCTCGGACAAGATGGCTTCATCGGTCCGGCCTTTCGCTCGCGTCACCGATACGGACGCGAGATCGTCGCGTCGGCTCGTCCCGGCGCTCGTTGGGCAGACAGGAAGGAGCCAACATGACCGATATCAAGCATCCCGCCGCGGACACCCTGGACGACAAGCGCACCTATGCCGCCGACATCGTCATGAGCCGTGATGCGGCCGAGCAGGCGACGCCCAGGAAGCCGGCAGGAAAGCGGTCGAAGGACGAGATCGAGCGGGACAATGCCGCCGCGATCGCGGCCGCGACATCCCAGACCGGCCAGACATGAGATCGTGGCAGGGCGATGAAGATCCGAGGGTCAGCGTTTCCGCTGGTCAGCCGGAGTGTCAGTGTCGCCGTCCGGGCCATGACCAATCACCGGATCGCCCTTTTTGCGCTGGGCCTCGTGCAGTTCCGCGTCGGTGAGTGACGGATCTCCCAAGGTCTTGGGCCGGTTTGCTCTTCTCGGCAGCGGCGGACGATCTTGCTTGGGTCCGGGCATGTCAGTTCTCCGAAACATCAAGTATCCGTGGGGGCGCAAATCGTCAGCTCGCCCAGGCCGTTTCGGCCACTGATCGCGACGAGCTTCCGCTCACCGTCCCACAGTTCGATACGGTAATCGCCCGCTTGGTCGAGCGCTCGGCCGATTGCCTCGTCATCGCTGAAAGCCTCGATATTCTCGACGCTGCGGTTGTCCTCTGTCAGCGCATTCATGCGATAGAGTCGATAGATATTGGCTATCCCCGTAATGGGTCTGTTCATGCCGAATGCCGGCGGAAGCAGCTGCGAAATCTGCTCTTCCGCCGAATTCATGTTGTCGAATGCCACCGGCATCGAACGAAAGCCGGTAGCGACGATGGTCGGGTTCAATCCTGTTCGATCGACTTGATCAGGGCCTCGGTGAAAGCCGGAATGTCGTCCGGCTTGCGACTGGTGATGAGCTTTCCGTCCACCTGGACTTCCTTGTCGACGACCTCGGCACCGGCATTGCGCAGGTCGGTGCGGATAGAGGGCCAGCTCGTCACGGTGCGACCATCGATCACATCGGCCTCCGCCAGCAGCCACGGTCCGTGGCAGATCGCCGCCACCGGCTTGTCGGCCGCGAAGAAGGCGCGAACGATAGCAAGTGCGTCCTGCTCCATCCGCATCGTGTCGGGATTGCCGACGCCGCCGGGGATCAGCAGCGCATCATAGTCGTCGGCCTCGACCTCACCCAGCGTCAGGTCCGGCGTGATCGTCTCGCCTTCGTCGCTGTCGTGCACCACGCCCTGGATCGGCTCCTTCTTGATGGACGCCAACGTCACCTGCGCGCCGGCGTCCAACAGGCTGGCACGCGGCTTGAACAGTTCGCTGTTCTCGAAACCGTCGGTTGCGAGGATGAGCACCTTCGATTTGTCGATCATCGGCATACGTCTCTCCTGTGGCTGGATTTGCCAACCTCAACGGACTGTCCGTGCCGCCGTTCCGTGCCAAGCCACGGCTCGTTCTATTGATCGCACCAGACGTTTATCGCCCCGGTCTGCCGGGCTTCTCGCCGACCTCGGGTCTATCCGTGGGGGCCTGACGGGGCTTGGGGGCGCCGGCCTGGGCGGCCTGTCCTACCCCGGATTCCGCGGCACCCTCGGCCTCTGCATCATGCCCTCCAAAATCCTCGACGCCCTTGCTGGGGCCTTTGGCGCGGTCGATATCATCGGGCGAAACGCTGCTGTGGCTGCGATCTGCCATGGTCATGCCATCCTCCAGTATATCCAATGGAGCTGCATCAACGAACGAACCGGGGTAACGCGCCCAAACTGCCGAACGTGGAAGCTCCGCGGGCTTGATGGGCGATCAACCGGCATGAACGGCGGCGCCGGTGGGCCCAAGGACCCAGTCCGCGCGTTGATCGGGCTTCCAGGAGACAGGAGGTCATTGTGACCGACCGCAAAGCCGATGGCGCGATGGCCGCACATCCGGTGCCACCCGTGCGCGAGGCAGACGACGCCCAGGACCATCCCGCTTTGCGCGAGAATCCGTCAGACGAGCAGGCGATGGCGGATATCGCCAATGACGAGAGCTTTCCCGCGTCCGATCCACCGTCTCACGCATCCGTTCGGCATGGCGAGCCTGCCATGTCGTCCGGATATGACGAACGGGCCGAGGCGCGATTGACCAAGCGGGCCGGCGAGCGCTCCGGAAATGCCGGTGACGATACGATCCTGACAGGAACCGAGGCCAGCGGCGGCAAGACGCTGGGCGCCATGCGCTACGTGCTCGGAATTTCGCTGATCGCGATCATTGTCATTTTCGCCGCGCTGCTCCTGATCTACCGCTGACGACGGGGATCGAGCTCTTCGCGCCGGCGCCCGGAAAGCTGGGCGCGGGCGTCGCAGGGCAGGCTCTACCTGCTCGCTATTATAGCCCGACTATTCATCGGCGTGGGTCGCGCCGCGCCGGTTTGGCCCGCGCCCGCGCCGATACCCACCGCAGCCGCCATCCACAGGCTTGCTGCGGTCGTCATGTTCTTCACGCCGCGACCGCGGATGAAGATCAGGCCGCCGGCGATGAATCCGATGGCCTGCGCGAGGCCCTGGATGACGCGCAGCGGATCGCTCGCGCCGCCCTCGTGCTTGAGCTCCAGAAACAGGAGCAGAGACGATATCGTGATCATCGCCGAGCTCAACGCCACCAGCGCGTGGGTTCGCATGCCCGCGTCATGACCATGCCATTCGCGCTCGAAGCCCAGCGCGAGGCCAATCGCTGCCGCCACTGCCAGGCGCAGCAGCATGCCCAGCCAGTCCTGAGGATCGATCATCCGGCAACTATGCGCCGCGCCGACCACGCCAGGCAAGCCAATGCGGGATCATCGACGACGCCAGACAATAATGGGAGCGGCGATGGCGGGGCTGGACAGTCTCGGTCGCGACCGCCGGTTCGTACCGTTTCGCGCGCACGGGCTTGCGCATCCAATCGCGCGAGCGGACGTTGGGATCGCGCACAAGGGGGACCGATGGGCCACGCTTTCGACGACGAGCTTGCCAACATTTTTCCCGGCATGAGCGAAATGGCCCGGGTGATGAAGGAGCACGACTGGGAAGGCACGCCCATGCGCGAGCCTCGCGACTGGCCAGACGCGCTCAAGATTCCGCTGCGGATGCTGCTGACCTCGCGGTTCGAGATGTGGCTCGGCTGGGGACCGGAGCTCCAGTTCTTCTACAACGACGCCTACATCCCGACGCTGGGGATCAAGCACCCGGAGATGCTGGGTCGTCCCTTTCGGGAGGTGTGGTCGGAGGTCTATGCCGACGTCGCCGATCAGGTGAAGCGGGTGCAGGCCGGCGAGGCGACCTGGAACAAGGCGATGCTTCTCCTGCTGGAGCGGAGCGGCTATCCGGAAGAGACCTACCACAGCTTCTCCTACAGCCCGCTCTTCGGATCGGATGGCGCGGTGTGCGGATTATTGTGCATCGTCAGCGAGGAGACAGCGCGGATCATCAACGAGCGTCGGCTGGAAACCCTGCGCCGCCTCGGTGCTGCGCTCGCCGGCGCGAAGGACAAGGCCGCGATCCATCAGGCGGCGCGGTCGGTGTTCGCGACCAATCGCCGGGACTTCCCGTTCGCCGTCCTGAAATTTGCGGGCGAGGAGCCGGGCGGGGACGATCAGGGCATCCTCGAACAGGTGCGAGCGATCCTCCCTACCGATCTCGGGCAGGCCGAAGAGATCATCGCGCTTCCCTCCGACACAGACTGGCCGATGGGCGACTGGGATCGTCCGGCGACGAGCGCGATCGCGATCGCCATTCCGGGTCCGACCGGGGAGCCGCATGCCGGAACTCTGGTGCTGGGCCTCAATCCCTATCGACCGGAAGATCCCGAGATCCTGCATGTCGCGCAGCTGATCGCCGGCCAGATCGGCGGCGCGCTGGCCGGTATCGCGACGCTGCAGGCGGAACGGCGTCGCGCCGATCGGATCTGGAGCGTCTCGCGCGATCTCATCGTCGTGGTCGACGCCGATGGCCTGTTCCGCTCGGTCAGCCCGTCCTGGACGCGAATCCTGGGCGATCCGGTGGACGAGGTCGTCGGCCGGCCATTTGCCGACTTCATGCATCCCGACGACATTCCGGGCAGCAATGATGCGCTCGCGCGGGCGGTCGGTGGCCAGGAGCTCAACGACTACGAGAACCGCTTCCGTTCGGCGGACGGCAGCTATCGGCGGATCGAATGGCATACGACGCTGGAGAACGGCCTCGTCTATGCCTATGGCCGCGACGTCACGGAGCGCCGCCGCGTGGAAGAAGCGCTGAGCGACAGCGAGGAGCAGTTCCGCCATCTCGTCCAGGGCGTGACCGACTATGCGATCTACATGCTCGACCTCGAAGGCCATGTGTCGAGCTGGAACGAGGGCGCGCGCCGCATCAAGGGCTATGAGCCGGACGAGATCATCGGCGAGCATTTCTCCCGCTTCTACACGGACGAGGATCGCGCGCGGGGCGAGCCCGATCGTGCGCTGGAGACGGCGCGCCGGGAAGGGCGCTTCCTTGCCGAAGGCTGGCGGGTTCGCAAGGATGGCGAGCGTTTCCGTGCCAGCGTGGTGATCGACGCGATCCGCAACGACGAAGGCCGCCCGATCGGCTTCGCCAAGATCACCCGCGACATCACCGAGAAGGAGGAAGCCCAGCGGCAGCTGGAAACGGCGCGCGAGACGCTTTTCCAATCCCAGAAGATGGACGCGATCGGCCAGCTCACGGGGGGCGTCGCGCATGACTTCAACAACCTGTTGATGGCGGTGCTGAGCAGCCTCGAACTGCTCGGCAAGCGTCTGCCGGATGATCCCTTGTCGCGCAGGCTGCTGAGCAACGCCACCGAGGGGGCAAAGCGCGGCGCAACCCTGACGCAGCGCATGCTGGCCTTCGCGCGGCGCCAGGAGCTCAACGTCGACACCGTCGACCTGCCGCAGCTGCTGTCCGGCATGAACGATCTGGTGCAGCGCTCGATCGGGCCGGAATGGCCGATCTCGACGAATTTTCCGCTCAAGCTTCCCGCGGTGCGGGCGGATGCCAACCAGCTTGAGATGGCGCTGCTCAATCTCATCGTGAACGCCCGCGATGCAACGCCGGGCGGCGGTCCTATCCTGATATCCGCGACCTGCGAGGATCTGCCGGCCGGCCCCGGCACCAAGCTGAGCGCGGGCGCCTACGTCCGGCTCGTCGTGAAGGACCAGGGCAGCGGCATGGATGCCGAGACGCTGCGGCGCGCGACCGAACCCTTCTACACGACCAAGGGGGTGGGGAAGGGGACCGGCCTCGGCCTGCCGATGGTGCATGGGTTGGCGCAGCAGATCGGAGGATCGTTCGAGCTGCTGAGCGAGATCGGCGCCGGCACCAGCGCCGTCCTCTGGTTGCCAGTGGCGCCACAGGAAGCCGGTGGGTCGGAATCCGTTGTCGTCGAGATGGACACGCCCAGTGTGCCTCGTTTGAGAATACTTGCGGTCGACGATGATGCGCTCGTGCTGATCAACACCGTCGCCCTGCTTGAGGATCTCGGGCATGAGGTCGTCGAGGCGGACACGGCGGAGGAAGCGCTGGAGCTGTTCCGCCAGCGCGAGGATATCGACCTGCTCGTCACCGACCAGGCGATGCCCAACATGACCGGCACGGACCTGATCACGGCGGTCGACGCCTTGAGACCCGGTATTCCGGCGATCATCGCCAGCGGATACGGCGAAGGCGTGTCGGCAGGCCGCGAGGTCGTGCGGCTCGGCAAGCCGTTCAACCAGGGGCAACTCGCCCGGGCCATCGCGGAGGCCGTCGAGCCCGATGCCGTCCCTCAAGATCGGACAGTCGGGACATAAGGAACCGCCGCCGGGATCGGTCCCGGCGGCGGATGAAACTCCGTAACGGTTCGAGCGGCTTACTTGCCGTGGTCGCCCGAACCCGGCGCGCCGGTCTTCGGCGGCTTGCCGTCCTCGATACGACCTTCGTTGCGAAGATCGCGACCTTCCTGGGCCTTCTGCTGGCTCTCCGGGGTCTTGCCGTGCTCGTGGGCTTCCTCCTTCACGTAGCCGGCGGCTTCCTTGATCTTGCCTTCGACGCTCATCCTCGTTTCCTTTCCCGACAGTTCGATCTGTCTCGCAGAAGAACCGGGAGGACTGTGTCGAGGTTCCGGTCGTTCGGCTCATCCCAATGTTTTATCATGATTTTCTAACTTCGATTAAGGGTGCGGCACGGATCGTCGATCCACGCATTATGCGAGCATGCTTCCATCCGTGGCGTTCGTCGGCGCTGGGCCGACTACCATCTACACGCTCCACGCGCTCGTTTGCCGCGCGACAACGCCGTTTGAGCTTACGATCTTCGAGGAGCAGCCTGTCGCGGGCCGGGGAACGCCCTATCGGCCTGGCTGGAACGATCCCGCCATGCTTTCCAATATCGCCAGCATCGAGCTGCCACTGGAGGAGACGCTGGTCGCCTGGCTTGAGCGCCAGCCGGCCGATCACCTGCGCACCTTCGGGATCGATCGCCGCGACATCGACGATCGCGCCTTCTATCCCCGGCTCGCGCTCGGCGAGTATCTGCGCGATCAGTTCGAGGCGACGATCAATCGCGCCCGTGGGCAGGGTATCGAGGTCGCCGTCCGGACGCGGTGCCGTGTCACCGACGCCGTCAACGTGGAGGATGGCATCCGGCTGTCCGTGACGCCGAAGGACGGAGAGACGTTCGAAGCCCGCTTCGATCATGTTGTGATGGCGACCGGGCACCAGTGGCCCGAAGAGCCGGAGGTGCGGCCGGGCTATTTCCTCAGCCCGTGGCCTGCCGCCGCCTTGTCCAACATTCCTCCCTGCAAGGTCGGCATCAGAGGAAGCTCGCTGACGGCGATCGACGCTGCGGTCGCGGTCGCCGTCGAGCATGGCGACTTCGTCGAGGGGGAGGAGAGGCTGGACTATCGACCCGCTCCCGGAACGGACGCATTCCGCATCACGATGATGTCGCGAAAGGGGCTGCTGCCCGAGGCCGACTTCTTTCATCCGATCCCCTACGAACCGCTCGCCATTTGCACAACTGAGGCGATCGAAGCGCTCGTCGCCGATCAGCCCGACGATCTGCTCGAACGCGCCTTCGCGCTCTTCAAGGCCGAGCTCGCGCACGCCGATCCCGCTTATGCGGACGCCGTCGACCTCGAGCATCTGGACGTCGAGGATTTCTGCGACCGCTTCTTCGCCGAGCGGATGGCGGCCGATCCCTTCGACTGGGCGGAGCGCAATCTCGAAGAGGCGAAGCGGAATTTCGAGACCGAAACCACGGTGCCCTGGCGCTACGCCATCCTGCGGATGCACGAGGCGATCGAGCCGATCGTGCCGCACCTCGACGAAGACGCGTTCGCGCGCTTCTCGCATCATTGGAAGCCGGTCTTTGTCGACGACTATGCGACCGTTCCGCATGAATCGATCGAGCGGATGCTGGCTCTGCACCGTGCAGGCAAGCTCGACCTGCTCGCGCTCGGCGACGATTATCGCATCGACAGCCATCGCCGGGAGCGCGGGGCGACCCTTTCGCTGGGCAGCGACGACATCCATTTCCCCGCCTTCATCGAGGCGACCGGCCAGAGGCCGCTCGCGGCTCGGGAGTTTCCCTTTCCATCGCTCCGCCGACAAGGGATCATTCGCGACGAGCCCTCGTCCGAGGACGGCCCACCGCGCGGCATCGCGATCGACGACCAATTCCATCCGGTGTCGGGAGAGCTTCCGAAGGATCGCCTCTTCTGCCTGAGCCTGCCCTACATCCTCGGCCGTCACCCGTTCAGCCAAGGCCTCACCAGCTCGTACGAAATGGGCGAGATCGTTGGAGAGGAACTGGCGAAAGCAATCGCGGGAAAGGTCGATGAACCACCCGAGCAGGACACAGTCCGGGAGGCCGCGACCTCATGAAGCTTTTCGCTATCTATATCGGCGGCGAACATGCCCAGGCGAATATCGAGGTGCACGATATGCGCTTCGTCGTCGCGGCTTCGCTACAGGACACCTATGACGAGCTGCAGCGGCAATGGTGGGGAAGGCCGGGTAGCCTGCATATCGACTGCTGGGCCGAGATCGATCACGCCAACGGCTTCGACGTATCACTCCGACCCGAGCCTTATGGTGGGCCGGACAAGCTCTATTACGTCAATTTGGGCGGGTACGATCCGGCCGATTTCTCGGAGAAGCATCGCAACATATTCGTCGTGGCGGACAGCGTGGCAAAGGCCAAGGCGCGCGCTGCGATCTGTGAAGGGCTGGGACGCCGCGCACCGCGACGACCTCTACGAGGCGGAACAGGCCTTTGCGCTCGACCGGGCGGCTGGCGACCAGCGCCTGCACATCCACCTCACGCCCTGCGCGGAGGAACGGCCGCTTCGTTTCACCTGCGAATATATCCCCTTGAAAAACAAGGCCAAGGACATCGTCGCTCCCTAAAGCGGCGGACATTGTACGAGCGCCGCGCGTTAGGCTGCGAGACGAGAGGAGAGCCGCCATGCCCCAGGGCGACAAGAGCAGCTACACCGATAAACAGAAGCGCCGCGCCGAGCATATCGAGGAGAGCTACGAGAAGCGCGGCACGCCCAGGAAGGAGGCCGAAGCGCGCGCCTGGGCCACCGTCAACAAGGAAACCGGCGGCGGGAAGAAGTCCGGCTCCGGCCGCGGCAAGTCCGAGAATCGCAGCGCGTCCTCACGCGGTGGCAAGGCGCACAAGTCCGGCTCGGCGGAGCAGCGTTCGGCCGCGGCCCGAAAGGGCTGGGAAACCCGCCGCCGGAACGGCAACGCGTGACCAAGCGACGACGATCAGCAGATCGAGCCGTTCGACGAACCTGCGGATGGTCAAGGGTCGGTCACCATTCCTAACAAGTGGTCCGTGGCGATGGCCTGCAAGGAATTCGACGACATGGGCCGCTGCGAGCGGCAGCTAGCGGCGTCGAACGTTAGGCTGGCGAATGGGAACGTCTGGTCGGATGCTGACGGGGCCTCCCGCTGTGGACGAACCTCGTTTCGGGCTGCGACAAAAGCCGCAGCAACGACGACATGGGGCGCCGCGCTGTCCGGCGGCTACGTCGGCCAGCCCAAATTCCCCTCGCTCCTGACCATCTGACCCGCAGAGCGCGTGGCAGAAAATGATAGAAAGTTGGCATTTGAGCCAGGCGTGAGTCGGTTGAGAAGAAGCGCGCTCTCTTAACTGGATTTGCGCCCATGCATCTTTCTCGCTCTTCCAATCGATACTCGCTGCTCATCGCCATGTCCGCCTTCGTAGCGGGGTGCGGACCAGCGGCCGCCGATGGCGGCCACGCCCCAACCCAACACGCGGCATCCGAAACCACATTGGTGGATGAGTCGATCGCCACCTATCGGCCACGCTTCGAGCGCTCCCGGCCGGTCATCGCGGTGATCGGAGAGAATAGCGGCACGGAACTGACGGACTATGTCGTCCCCTATGGCATTCTCCGGCAGGCGGATATCGCCGATGTCTTGGCCATCGCAATCAATCCCGGTCCTATGACGATGCGGCCGGCGCTGCGTCTGCAGCCGCAGGCCTCTGCCGCGCAGTTCGACGCGCGCTATCCCGATGGTGCCGATTATGTCGTGGTGCCGGCGGTGGTCCACCAGCAGAATCCCGCTTTGCTCGCCTGGATCAAGGGTCAGGCCGCCAGGGGCGCGACGCTCGTCAGCATCTGCGATGGCGCGCTGGTCCTCGCCAACAGTGGCGTGATGGACGGCCACCGCGCCACCGCCCATTGGGCGACGGCGGGCTATCGCAAGACGCATTATCCCCAGGTCCATTGGCTCGATGATCGCCGCTATGTCGCGGAGGGAAGGATCGTCTCCAGCGCAGGGATCAGCGCAGCCGTTCCAACTTCGCTGGCACTGATTGAGGCGATAGCTGGCCACGCGCGGGCGGCCGCCGTGGCGACCGAAATCGGTGTGAGCGACTGGAGCCCGGTCCATGACAGCCGCTCTTTCCATCCCCGGTTGGGCAGCAACCTGACCGCATTTGCCACGACCCAATATCTTAATGGCTGGCTGCACCGACCCCAGCAGCTGACCATCCCGATCGGCAACGACGTGGACGAAGTCGCGTTGGCATTGACCGCAGACGCCTACAGCCGGACGGGGCGCGCGCAGGCCCATGCGCTTTCCATCCCCGGTTGGGCAGCAACCTGACCGCATTTGCCACGACCCAATATCTTAATGGCTGGCTGCACCGACCCCAGCAGCTGACCATCCCGATCGGCAACGACGTGGACGAAGTCGCGTTGGCATTGACCGCAGACGCCTACAGCCGGACGGGGCGCGCGCAGGCCCATGCGCTCAGCGCAGACGGAGAGCCGGTGACGACGCGCCATGGCCTGACTGTGCTTCCCGACACCTCGACTTCCCACGCCGCCCGGACCATCACCATGCCGACCGGCAAGTCCGGGCAGGTGCTCGACGACGTCCTGCACGGCATCGCGCGGGCATATGGCGCGCCAACGGCCTATGGCGTCGCGCTCGACTTGGAGTATCCGGGCTTCCATGGCTGACAACGCGTTCGAGAGACCGGCGGCGCCCGGGCACCGCCCGCTGCGCATAGTGCTGCTGGCCTATGACGGGATGAACCTGCTCGACCTCGCCGGCCCGTTGCAGGCGCTGACCACGGCCAATCGCGGCGTGGCGGCAGGGGACCTCGCGCGATACGAAACGATCGTTGCGTCTGGTGCCGGCGGCACGGTCCTGACCAGTGCCGGGTTGCCAGTCGTCACGACGCCGGTCTCCTCGCTTACCGCTCTGCCGATCGATACCCTCATCGTGCCCGGCGGTTGCTGGGGCGAAGATTATGAAGTCTCCCAAGCCTTGCGCGATTTCATTGCCGCGCGGGTGTCCTCGGTGCGCCGACTATGTTCGGTATGCACCGGCGCCTTCCTGCTCGCGGCCGCCGGTCAGCTCGATGGCCGGCGGGTGGCGACGCACTGGGCGTGGCTGGACAAGCTAAAGGACCGGCATCCGATGATCGACATTGATGCCGACAGCATCTTTATTCGCGATGGCGCGCTGTGGACCTCGGCCGGTGTCAGTTCCGGCATCGATCTCACATTGGCGCTGATCGAGGACGATTTCGGCCCCCGGGTCGCCATCGACGCGGCACGGCAGATGGTGGTGTTCATGAAGCGCGCTGGCGGTCAATCCCAGTTCAGCGTGCCGCTGGTTGCGCAATCGCGCGACCACGGGTTCGCGGAGTTGCATGGCTGGATGGCCGCTAATCTCGCATCGGACCTATCGGTTGCCCGGCTTGCAGCGCGAGCGGCGATGGCGCCACGAACATTCGCGCGGACCTATGTCGCCAAGGTCGGCAGGACGCCAGCCAAGACGGTCGAGCTCATGCGATTGGAGGCGGCCTGCCGCGCGCTGGAGGAAACCGATCTGCCTCTAAAGACCGTGGCCGATAAGGCGGGATATGCCGACGAGCAGCAACTGCGCCGGGCCTTTCAGCGACACATGGGCACCAACCCGGCAACCCATCGCGCTCGTTTTTCCGGCCAGCTGTAGCTTCCTTCATCGTGCAGAGGGCGTTTATCGGTCACACGAACAATCGACAGTTTTAGGCTTATATAATAGTCAACTGAGTGTCGCGTCTGAGACGTATTGTTGACCAATCGTCTGACGGAATGGGGAATGGCGGGTTCCGGCGGGAGCGGTCCTTCCCGTGCGCATCGCGGAACCTCTGGGTCTGGTCGCTACCTGGCGCGGTAAGCGCCTGGCGATCAGGCACAGGCGCAGGTCGCGGCCGGAAATAAGTTTTGCGAACAGCCGGCAAGCCCCCATCTTCACACCATGAAAATCTTCACGATCGGCTACGAAGGCGCCACGCAAGCTGAACTCGTGGCGACATTACAAGATTCGGGCGTCAAGCTCCTGGCAGACATTCGCGCCGTACCGCTTTCGCGCCGACCGGGCTTCTCCAAGAACGTGCTGGCGGCCGGTTTGAGGGAAGCAGGCATCGACTATGTCGGGCTCAAGGCACTCGGGACGCCGCCCGAAGGCCGCGAGGCTGCGCGAAAAGGCAACCACGATCGACTGGCCAAGATCTATGCGGGTCAACTTGAGCTTCCCGAGGCGATCGTCCAATCCGCAATGCTGAAGGAAATGGCCGCCGAGCTCCCGACCGCCTTGTTGTGTTTCGAGCGCGATCCGGCGACCTGCCACCGCTCGCTCCTTGCTGAAGCAGTTTTCCCGGACGCGAAGCGGATCGACCTTTTCGTATGAGCGAAATGCTCCAGTGTGCAGCGCGCCTGTTGGTGATCGGACAGTCTATTCCCTTCGTCTGGCCGTCGTCGACCGGCCATCCTTGCCTGGCCTGCGCCGTCGGGTAGGGATCAGTCCAAAGAATTTGCGCATTACGAAGAGGCCGACGCCCAGGATGAGAAGACCGGCCACTAAGAACGGCACGATCGATTTAGGGCGTTGAAAATATTGCCCCAACGGTCCGCCGAGGCCGTAGCCTACCGCCGTGAACAGAACCGCCCATAGGACTGCTGCGATCGCATTCAGACACGAGAAGCGGACTTGCGAGACGTCGGATGTGCCTACCGCGACCGGGCTGACGGTACGCAGTCCGTAGAGAAAACGGAATCCGAGGACGAAGGCGATCGGATGCTTTTCGAGCGTGTCGATGGCACGTTCGGCGGCCGGCTTGTCGAGCATCTTTTCGACGCGCGGACGGTCCCGGAAATGGCGGCCGAAAAGGAAGAAGGCTGGGTCTGCGGAGAAGGAACCCAAGGCGCCGGCAATGGCGACGCCGGGCAAAGACAGGATATGCTGATGCGCGAGAATGCCTCCGGCGATCACCGCCGTCTCGCCCTCCAGACCGGACCCTAGGAAAACCGCGCCCAAGCCGAAGCGGGCGATAAGAGCTTGGAGCGGCATTGTGCCCCTTGTGCGCCGAGCGGCTCGGCGACGCCAGCCACGTTTCGGCAGGACGTCGCCTGTTCCGTCGGGTTCGCGGTCGTCAGTCTCCGCCGTCGGGTATTGCGGCGGCCTGCTCGATCAATCCCTTGGCCCTGAGGTCGTCCCAGAACGCGGCCGGAATCTTCGCCTGCATCGAGTTATAATCCTGCGAGATCTGCTCGGCGCTGCTGGCGCCAACGACGAGCGCCACGGCAACATCGGGCGCGGCCGAGAACTGAAGCGCGGCGGTTCGCAGGTCCACGCCATGGCTTGCCGCAACGGCTCGCAACGCCTCGCGCTTGGCGATCGCATCGGTCGGGATTTCGTGGTTCTTCGGACCGTAATTGTAGCGCGGGCTGCCGGACACGAAGCCCGCGTTGAGGGCCGACCCGATGACGAGCGAGACGCCTTTCTCGCGCACGGCAGGAAAAACCTCTTCGACCGCATTCTTGTGGTCCACCAGCGAGTATTGCCGGGCACATAGGCAAATGTCGGGATCAGCGACGTCGATCACCCGGAGGATCGGCTCTGGGCAGTTTACGCCGATCCCCCAGGCCTTGATGATGCCCTCATCGCGCATCCTGGAGAGGGCAGGGAATGCACCTTTCTCCGCGATGGCGAACTGCTCCTCCCAACCGTTCGGAAAGTAGGCGAAGTCGGGGGAGATATCATGGACGAAGGCGACGTCGAGGCTGTCTAGCCCCATACGCTGCAAACTGTCCTCGATCGAGCGCCTGACACCGTCGGCGGTATAGTCGAAGATGATGTCGTTGGGTGAATCGGACAGCGGGAAATAATCCTCGCGGGCGTTGTCGCGGGATGCTTTGAAGAGCTTGCCTACCTTTGACGAGATCAGGAAGTCGTCACGCCGCTGGTTGTGCAGAAAATGCCCGAAGCGGCGTTCGGACAGCCCGAAGCCGTACCATGGTGCAACGTCGAAATAGCGTACACCCAAATCCCATGCAGCCGCGAGGGCTTCCTCGGCGTCTCGGTCGAGGATCTTGTTGAACTCGTTGCCCAGCGGCACGCCGCCCATACCGAAGCGGAATTCAGGCTTGAACAGCGCCTTCGCGCGGCTGTCTTGGCTCATCAGGCGGCTCTCCGTCGATCGGCGGGCTCGTTCGCGCCGTTTGGGGATGAAACGGTGCGGCGCTGCACCGATACGGTATTGTGCATTGCGGGTCAGCGGCCACGCACCGTCAAACCCGTCCGTCGAAAGGGAGGTTCCCCAGTCCCGCACCCGTTCAGCTACCGGCTGGTGCAAACCGGGCGTCTACTGCGCTGAAGCGAAGCCCCAGCCGCTTTGCCCGACGGGCGACGAATGCCTCCTTCGATCGTTTGGACGGAAAGGCGCCGAAGAGTGCAGATTGTGGAGGCGCCAGAGGAGGAGTGGCTACCATGACCGATCGACCCCACGACAAAACCGGCGAAGGCAGCGAGCACGCGGTCCCCGAGGTGCGCGAAGCCCACGATGCCGAGCAACACGACGCGTTGAAGTCGGATCCCAGCGACGAGGACGCTAACGTCGACATTGCATCCGACGAGAGCTTCCCGGCCTCGGACGCACCTTCACACTCTCCAGCGGGCAGCGGCGAACCGGCACCGTCGTCCGGTTACGACGAAGATGCCGAGCGCGAGCATCCGCGTCGCGCCGGGAAGTCGCCGATGGAGGATCCGGGCTCGCCTGGCGGAACCGCAGGTACCGGTGGTACCGGCAACGAACAGGACGATTGATCGCGCGAGAGCGCACCGAGCAGCACTCTCGGTGCGACGTTCGGCATGCCTGTCGCAACGGCCCGGACATGCTATGTTCCGGTCATGAACGCAGCGACCATGGTCATGTCCAGCGCGCGCGCCGACGAGGCGTCACGCCCGGCCGCTCCCGATTTCGTCGTGATCGACGTCGAGACGGCCTGTTCGCGCGTCAGCAGCATATGCCAGATCGGAATCGTCGGCTTTCGGGACGGCCGGGAAATCTTCGAATATGAGACGCTCGTCGACCCGTGCGATGACTTCTCGCCGTTCAATATCCGCATTCACGGAATAACAGCCGATCATGTCGTTGGACAGCCGACATTTCCGCATGTCCATTCCGAGATCGACGCCATGCTCTCAGGCCGGATCACGGTCGCGCATTCGTTCTTTGACAAGGGCGCGCTGGCGTCGGCGTGCCGCGTTCACGAACGCACCATGATCCAGCCGATCTGGCTCGACAGCGTGCGCGTTGCCAAGCGCGCCTGGCCGGAGCTCCCCAGTCATCGCCTGAACGCGCTGACCCGGTTTCTAGGCGTGCCACACAAGCATCACGACGCGCTCAGCGACGCCCGTGCCGCCGGCATGGTGATCGTTCGGGCGATCGAGCATACCGGCATCGATCTCAAGGGATGGGTGACGCCGGCCAATCCCGGTGGGGGGGCGGCGCCGAAACCTTCTCCCTTCGGGCCGCTCAAGGGCGAGCGGATCGCCATTCTGGGCGCGCGTCGCGACGGGTCGCTCGCGCGCCTTCTGGCGGAAGCCGGCGCGCGCGTCGTCGCCTCGGTGGGTACGAACACCACGATGCTCGTGATCAGCAACGAGCAGCCGTTCGGCCGGTTCGTGAGCGCGAGCCCGGCCTTTCGCCGTGCCGAGGATATTCGCCGGAAGGGGCAACCGATCGAGATCGTCGGGGAAGACGAACTGAGGATGCGGCTTGGCCCCTGATATGTCTCGGTTCAGCGTCCACTGATCCGCCAGATCGCATTCCCGAGATCGTCGGCAACGAGGATGGCACCCTGGGTATCGGTTGCAAGGCCCACGGGTCGCCCATGCGCGGTCTTCCCGTCGGTCAGGAAGCCGGTCAGGACATCTACCGGCTTTCCGGAAGGCCGCCCGCCGGTGAAGGGGACGTAGATCACCTTGTAGCCGTTGAACGGATCCCGGTCCCAGCTACCGTGTTCTCCGACGAAGGCACCGCCCCGATATTGAGCGGGAATGGCATTGCCGGTAGAGAAGGTGACACCGAGCGGCGCGACATGAGAGCTCAGGCCGTAATCGGGCACGATCGCCTTCGCGACGAGATCGGGCCGCTGCGGCATGACGCGCGGATCGATATGCCGGCCCCAATAGCTGTAGGGCCAGCCGTAGAAGCCTCCGTCTCGAATGGAGGTCAGATAGTCGGGAACGAGGTTGGGACCGAGCTCGTCGCGCTCGTTGACGACCGCCCAAAGGACGTGGCTGCTCGGCTCGACGGCCAGGCCGACGGGATTGCGCGTGCCGGTCGCGTAGAGACGGTGCGCGCCCGTGACGCGGTCGACCTCCCAGATCGCAGCCCGCCCTTCCTCGGCCACCATCCCGTTCTCCGTGATGTTGCTGTTCGAGCCGACGCCGACATAAAGCTTGGTGCCATCGGCGCTCGCCGTCAGGCTCTTCGTCCAATGATGATCGATCGGTCCTCCCGGCAGATCGGTAACCTTGGTGCCGGGATCGATCATCTTCGTCTGGCCAGGCGTATAGTGATAGCGGATCAGTGCGTCGGTGTCGGCGATGAAGAGATCGTTGCCGACGAGCACCATGCCGAACGGGGAATGCCGGCCCTCGAGGAAGGTGAAGCGGTGGTCGGCGATCCCGTCGCCATTCGTGTCGCGCAGCAGCAGGATATTGTTGGGAGCCTTGGGGCCGAAGCTTTTCGCATGTGCCTGGATCAGCCCCATGACCACATCTTTCGGGCGATTGACGGGTGGCTTTGGCCCGTCCGACTGCGCGACCAAGACGTCGCCGTTGGGCAGAACGAACACCGATCGAGGATGAATGAGACCGGTCGCGAACGGCTGGACCTTGAGTTCTGGTCCGGCGATCGGCATCTCCCCGTTCAACCAAGGTTTGGAGGTCGCCGTCTTCATCGGTGGCAGGAGATATTCGTTCGGTTCGGGCAGCGTCGGATTGGGTCCGATCTGGTCGTCGGGCGGGGCAATTTGTTTGTGGCAGCCGGTGGCCGCCAGCAGCATGGTGACGGCGAGGACGATGCCGCCGGTCCTCCGGCTGAGCTCGGCGCGGTTCATGCGATCGACTCCCGACGCGACATCGCGAAATGTTCGAGGATTCCCACTCCCAGCAGAAAGATGACGACGATCGCGGAGAGGGTGAGCCCTGTCGGAACGACTGAGGTGTAGCCGTCGCGGCTATGAATGAACGCATTGAAGATCGAAAGGATCAATACGATCGCGAACCCGATCCGCGAGGTCATGCTCGGCCACAGACCCTGCACGAATGCCTGGAAAAGGCCGATCAAAACGAACACGAAGGCGGCGAGCAATCCGATCGTGAGGAGCCAGACGGACGCGGTCTCCCAAGCCATGTTGTAGGAATTCGCATAGACGATGTCGGTCAGCAGGGTCAGGACGAAGCAGGAGGCCGGAAAGCTCATCAGGCTGGCAAAAAGCGGTCGGCGTTGCTCGGGAGCCTGGACGTAGGACGGCATGCTCTTGTCTCCACCCTGCCGCCCGGTTGTGAGACGTTCCGACAGGGCAGAGGGTTCCCCGGAGGTGACCGATGGGTCGCGATCCCGTGACGGGCGGGACTACCGTGAGAGCATTCGTCGATAGTGCGGCCAGCCGGAAGATTGTTCGGCACGGACGGCGCACTGCCGCGTTGGCGCCTTCATGAGCAGCATCGTCGTTCACCATCTCGGGATCTCGCAGTCGGATCGGATCGTCTGGCTCTGCGAGGAGCTTGGCCTGGACTACGAATTGCGAACCTATCAGCGCGACAGTCGGACGCGCCTGGCGCCAGCAGAGTATCGCGCGCTCACGCCGTTCGGCACCGCGCCGGTGATAACCGACGGCGACCTCGTCCTCGGGGAGTCGGGTGCGATCATCGAGTACCTAATCGAGGTTCATGGCGAGGGCCGCCTCAGAGTCGCCCCAGGCGAACCCGGTTATGCGGACTACCTGTTCTGGTTTCACTTCGCCAATGGATCGCTGATGCCGGCCGCGATGGTGGATATGGTCGCCGGCCTGTTGAAGGATGGAGATGGGGGCGTCGTCGGCGCCCTTCGCGAGCGCCTCGATCGTGCCTACGAGCAGATCGAAGAGCGCCTCTCCGGCGTCGACTATCTGGCGGGGGACAGCTTCACTGCTGCCGACATTATCTCGGCCTTCCCGCTGACGACGATGCGCGTGTTCGCGCCGCGCGACCTCTCGCCCTATCCGAACATCCGAGCCTACCTGTTGCGCATCGGAGAGCGTGCTGCCTTCCGTCGGGCGATGGCGAAAGCCGATCCTGGTTTCGAGGTGCCACTCTTTTAGGTCGGGGCGAGCAAGTCCTTGGCCCATGCCCTCCCGTCGATCGAAGCGATCGAGGGTCTAAATTATGCAACGCCCGCCATCGAACTCAGATGGGACATCACGCACAAATCTCATCATCAACCCGGTCACCGTCCAATGCCGGCGCGGATCGTTTGGGTCGCAGGGCGGTTGGGTCAAGCATGGAATGAGGAGACTTCGCCGTGCTGCATCCGATCCTGATCATCCTGCTGATCCTTGCCCTAATCGGCGGTCTGCCGACTTGGGGCTATAGCGGCGACTGGGGATATTATCCTGACGGCGGTCTCGGCCTCATCCTTTTAGTCGTGCTGGTCCTGTGGCTCATGTCACGCCGTCGGGCGCTCTGAGCACCGAGGGCCGAGCACTGTGCCGCGGGATTTCACACTAAGTCGTTGCAGTAACGATTCTAGCTTCCGGTCGTGCGCGCCTGCAGCTTGGCCAACTATGGTCCCGGGACAAGGTTGCGACGCCGTCGGCACTTTGATGGGTGCCCGTTTGATCTGACGAACATCCTTTGCGAACGACTCTCTACAGGAACAACGCACTGGCCGGGGGCTTCTAGGCTCGATCCTTATCAGTATCGGAGCGAGCCATGGCAGACGGAGCCGATTCCTTCCTGACCGACGTCAAGACCCTACGCCAGCGCGCTCGCAAGTCGCTCGACGACGGTGCGGTGATGCCCACCTACAAGGGCGACCCAAAGAAGACGATCGAGCTCCTCCAGTCGGTCGTCGCAACAGAACTTGTCTGCGTGCTGCGGTACCGGATGCATGCCATCTCGGCCGACGGCATCACGTCGGAAAGCGTTTCGGCCGAGTTCGAGGAACATGCCGTCTCCGAGCAGAAGCACATGCTCATGGTGGCCGAGCGGATCGACCAGCTTGGAGGCGTCCCCAATTTCAATCCGGAGGGCCTCGCATCGCGCTCCGCCACAGAATATGGTGACGACGGCAATCTCGTCGATATGATCAGGCAGAACCTGATCGCCGAGCGCATCGTCATCGAGCATTATCAGGAACTGATCCGCTATTTCGGGGATGACGATCCGACGACAAGGATCATGCTGGAACATATCCTCGCCGAGGAGGAGGATCATGCCTCCGACATGCACGATCTGCTCGTCGCCCACGAGGGCAAACCGTTTCTCAAGGGATGATCGGTCCTGACGACGAACGATGGATGCGCGTCGCGATCGAAGTCGCGACTCAGGACGGCGCCGATCCGAGCCAGTCTCCGATCGGGGCCGTGCTTGTCCGCGAAGGCAAAGTGATTGCGCGTGGACGGAACCGAACCGATGCCTGGAACGATGCGACCGCGCATGCGGAAATGGTAGCGTTTCGCGAGGCCGCCCAAATTGTGGACGCACCCGGCCTCGACGGGGCGGTGCTCTATTCGACGCTCCAGCCCTGCGGCATGTGTACGATGGCAACGATCTGGACCAAGGTCGGGCGCATCGTTTTCGGCGCGGGGCGCGAGGACGTGCACCGTATGTATTTCGAGGATCGCAACCTCGACACGATGGATTTCGTGAAGGACGCCTATCGCGACGATCTCGTCATCGACGGCGGGTGCCTGAAGGACGAATGCGCCGCGCTCTATTTTCGGCCGAGCGACGATGTGCCGGAGAGCGAGCAGGGCAATCTTTAGGGGACGGCGCGACGGCTCCTCCAGATTCTACCTGGTCCGCGCTCGCGATTCTCGAGCGTCGCTCCCGTTTCCCAGGGCTACGACAACTCCGCGGCGCGCGGCTCGTGATAGGGGCAGCCGTTGAACGAGGCGCGGAAATCGGCCGAGTGCCGGTAGGTGTCGCGACGCGCGCGGTTGATGTTCCCGAGCGGCTGGTGAGCGGCGAGCCCCGTCCAGACGCTGAACCGCATTGTGTCCTCCACCTCGCGGACTCGCTCCTGCTGCCAGCTGTCTTGCGCATTGGCGCGGATAATGCCAACGCGCTGAAAAGGCGCCTCATCCTCGCTCCATTCGACCGTTGAATCCTCGACGGGCTGCTTCTCGAAATCATGGCAGAGCTGGACGCGAAATTCCCAGACCGCATCGATGCTGCGCATCTCGTCGCGGACGTGCTCGCGGATGGCATTGTCCCGGCCATCGACGTCGATGATCTTGCCCGTGAGAGCCGTCATTGCCGGTTCGACCGGCCTCAGGCTGAACTTCGCGATATAATCGCCGTAGCGGAAGGGGGTGGCGCTGTAATAGGTTTCGCCGAGCGGCTCGACATTGGGAGCGCCGCCCAGCGAGTTGATCGCAGGGCTTTCGATCCCGACAGCTCCAAGCGCGTTATTGACGCCACGCAGGACGGCTGAGAGCGCGATCTTGGTTCGCTCCATCCGGTCGGTCGTCTTGGCGAGCATTCTCAGGTTGCCGAGAAACTTTTCGGCGGTCTTCGCCTGGAAGACCGGGCCGTTGACCATGACGAAGTCCTGCGTATTGCCGTCTGCGCCCGGCAGACGCTCGCCTTCGACGTCGAGCACCTTGATGGCGAGACCGCGCGGGAGGCTCACACTGTCCGGAAGGATGTCGCCGGCATTTGTAGACATGCGCAGAACGACCTTGTGGATTCCCGGATTGGCGAAAAGGCCCTGCGCGAGTTCGGGGGGCAGGCCGCCGTCGATCGTCAGCTCGCCCTCGAGAATCCCGTGCGACTTGGCATGGACCGACCGGATCGCATGCCCACCATCCTCGGACGTGCGTTCCAGAATGAGATCGAAGGCGTCGTTGAGACCCTCGATCGTCTCGGCCTCATCAGGCGCGACGTCTTCGACGGCCGGCGAAAAGCGAACGGGCGTGATGGGGGGCATGTGGATCTCCTCGGCGAATCACCACAACCGGCCAGCCTGCGGCGACGTTCCATTTTCGCGCGGAAGATGGCTCTCTGATCCGCTGGTCGCCGGGAACGATCGGATGAGCGCAGGCGCACATTGATCCAGGTAAAAGCGACGGAAAAAGCTGGATTTCTCAGGAACGGCCAACCGGCCCGTCTGTTCAGACATCTCGATCCCAAGGAGAGATGCCATGCCCTTCGCCCAGGCGCGCGACGGAACGAACCTGCACGTCAAGGACACCGGCTCGGGCGCTCCCGTCGTCCTGATTCATGGCTGGCCATTGACCGGCGACATGTTCGAATATCAGACGCTCGCACTGCTCGAAGCGGGCCACCGCGTGATCACCTACGACCGCCGTGGCTTCGGACAATCGGGACATCCGGTCGGCCCCTACGACTACGATACCTTCGCCGACGACCTCGCGACTGTTCTCGAGGCGGGTGATGTCCGCGGCGCCACGCTGGTCGGCTTTTCCATGGGTGGTGGCGAGATCGCGCGCTATCTCTCGCGCCATGGTCCGGAGCGCGTCGCCAAGGCTGCGCTCATCTCCTCGGTCGTGCCCTATCTTCTCAAGGACGACAGCAACGAGGATGGCGTCGATGCCTCGGTCTTCGAGGAGATGAAGCAGAATATCCGCAAGGACCGGTTCGACTTCCTCCAGACCTTTGCCAAGCAATTTTACGGCGTCGGCATGGTGTCGAGCCCGGTGAGTTCGGCGCTGCTCGACTGGACGTTCCAGCTGGCCGTGATGGCCAGCCCCAAGGCGACGATCGATTGCGTCGACGCGTTCGGCCGCACCGATTTCCGGCCCGATCTCGCCTCCTTCACGATGCCGACGCTCATCATTCACGGTACCAGCGACAAGACCGTTCCGATCGATGCCGCCGGCCGCGCGGCCGCCAGGGGCATACCTCACGCGAACTTCCTGGAATATGAGGGCGAGCCCCACGGCCTCTTCGCGACCGCGCCCGATCGCCTGACCAGCGACCTGCTGAACTTCATCGCGCTCTGAGCGCAGCGACCCAAGGAGAGAGCCCATGAAGGCCGTCGTCTACAACGGACCCAAGGACGTTTCCGTCGACACCATCGACGATCCCAAGATCGAGAAACCGACCGATGTGATCATCCGGCTGACCACGACCAACATCTGCGGGTCGGACCTGCACATGTACGAAGGGCGCACCAGCTTCGAAAAGGGGAAGGTCTTCGGCCACGAAAATCTCGGTGAAGTGATCGAGGTCGGTGCGGGCGTCGATCGCATCAAAAAAGGCGACCGGGTCTGCATGCCCTTCAACGTCGGCTGCGGCTTCTGCGAGAATTGTGAGAAGGGGCTTACCGGCTTCTGCCTGACAACCAATCCCGGCGCCGCTGGCGCCGCTTACGGCTTTGCCGAGATGGGACCGTGGCAGGGCGGCCAGGCCGAAATGCTGCGCGTGCCCTATGCGGACTTCAACTGCCTGAAGCTGCCCGAGGACGCTCAGGAGAAAGAGGATGACTATGTCATGCTCTCCGACATCTTCCCAACCGGCTGGCACGGCGTCGAGCTGTCCGGTTTGCTGCCCGGCGAGAGCATCGCGATATACGGCGCTGGTCCGGTCGGTCTGATGGCAGCGCATTCGGCCGAGATCCGAGGCGCCTCCCAGATCTTCGTGGTTGATGCCCACGACGATCGCCTCAAGCTCGCCGAGGCGATTGGCGCGATCCCCATCGATATGCGCAAGGGCGATCCCGTCCAGCAGATCCTCGATGCGACCGACGGCCGGGGCACCGACCGTGGCGTGGAGGCCGTCGGTTATCAGTGCTGCGACCGGCACGGCAAGGAGCGCAGCAACTACACGATGAACTGCCTGGTGCAGAGCACGAAGGCCACCGGCGGCATCGGCGTCGTCGGCGTCTTCATCCCCGAGGATCCGAACGCGCCTGAAGATCTCCAGAAGGAGGGCAAGATCGCGTTCGACTTCGGCAGCCTGTGGTTCAAGGGCCAGACGATCGGCACCGGCCAGTGCAACGTGAAGCATTACAACCGGCGGCTGATGAACCTCATCGAGCATGGGCGGGCCAAACCCTCCCAGATCATCTCGCACCGGCTGCCGCTCGACCAGGCGCCAGATGCCTACAAGCATTTCGATGCTCGCGACGATGGCTGGACCAAAGTGGTGCTGAAGCCGGCGGCCTGATCGCCAATGGGTGTGCCAAGCCCGCGAGAACATACTCAACGGAGACAAAGCCATGCTCGTCCAACCGGTCAACTGCACGCTCAAGGCGAACGGCGAAAGCTCCACCGACGCGATGATCGCTGTCCTCGCCAAGGAGTTCGAGGCGAAGGGCGCGACGGTCGCCGAGACGGTTCGCGCCGCCGCCTTTGACATACGCCCCGGTGTCACCTCGGACGAGGGCGACGGTGACGACTGGCCGCATATAAGGGAGAAGATCCTGGCGGCCGACATCCTGATCCTCGGCACGCCGATCTGGATGGGCTCGGCAGGCAGCGTCGCCAAACGCGTGATGGAGCGCATGGACGCCTTCCTCGAGGAAACCGACGATCAGGGCCGCATGCCAAGCTACGGCAAGGTCGCTGTCGCCGCGATCGTCGGCAACGAGGACGGCGCCCACTTCGCCTCGGCCCAGATCTTCCAGGCGCTCAACGATGTCGGCTGGACGATCCCGGCCGTCGCCGCCTGCTACTGGGTCGGCGAGGCGATGGGATCGACCGACTTCAAGGACCTGGATGAGACGCCGAAGATGGTCGCCAAGACCGCGAAGATGGTCGCGTCCAACGCGGTGCATCTCGCCAGCCTGCTCAGGGACAACAGCTATCCGGGCTGAACGCCCGCGGACGACTATGGAGAAAGCCATGCCCGATCGCCTGACCAAGCAGGATCCGCGCGCGCAATATCCCCGACCGCCATTTCCCGAGCAGCCCCAGGACGCGCCGGGCCTTGCGCGCGAGATGGACCCAAAACCTGATCATGGCGAGACGAGCTACAAAGGCTCGGGCAAGCTCGCCGGTCGCAAGGCTCTGGTCACGGGTGGCGACAGCGGCATCGGCCGGGCGGCCGCCATCGCCTTCGCGCGCGAAGGCGCCGATGTCGCCATCTCCTATCTCGCCGACGAGGAGCAGGATGCGCAAGAAGTCGTGAAACTCATCGAGGCGGATGGCCACAAGGCGGTCGCACTGCCCGGGGACATCACCGACGAGGCCTGGTGCCGTGACATGGTCGAAAAAGCGGTGTCTGATCTTGGCGGTCTCGACATCCTGGTGATCAACGCCGGGCGCCAGCAATATCGCGAGAGCGTCGAAGAGCTTTCGTCGGAGGATTTCGATCGCACGCTCAAGACCAATCTCTATGCGATGCACTGGATCGTCCAAACGGCTGTGCCCCATCTGGAGGCGGGTGCCTCGGTGATCACCACCGCCTCCGTGCAGGCCTATGATCCGTCCGCCATCCTGCTCGACTATGCGACGACCAAGGCCGGGATCGTCGCCTACACCCAGGCACTCGCCAAACAGCTGATCGAGAAAGGCATCCGCGCCAATGTCGTGGCGCCCGGCCCGGTCTGGACCGTGCTCCAGCCGAGCGGTGGCCAGCCGCAGGAGAAGGTCCGGAAATTCGGAGAGGGCAGCGCCTTCGGCCGGCCGGGGCAACCGGTCGAGCTGGCGCCCGTTTACGTCCTGCTGGCGAGCCAGGAGGGGAGCTACATCAGCGGCGAGGTTTATGGTGTGACTGGCGGGGCGGGCGTGGCCTGAGGACAGGGAGAGCGACGATGCCCCGTGGCGATAAGAGCAGCTATACGACCAAGCAGAAGCGCAAGGCCGAGCATATCGAGCAAGGCTACGAGAAGCGCGGCACTCCCAAGAAGGAAGCCGAGGCGCGCGCCTGGGCGACGGTGAACAAGGAATCCGGCGGCGGCAACAAGTCCGGTTCTGGTCGCGGCAAAAAGGACAATCACAGCGCCTCGTCGCGCGGCGGCAAGGCGCACAAGTCCGGCTCGCCGGAGCAGCGCTCGGCAGCAGCTCGCAAGGGCTGGGAAACCCGCCGCCGCAACGGCAACGGCTGAATGCGGCGACGATCGAAGCCGTCGACGGTCACTATCGATGCAGCGCAGTGGGGACGTGCGTTGACCAGATTCCAACGAGAGCGGCGAGTGCAACGATCATCAGGAATCCGTTGACGACGACGAGCAGCGCGGACGGTAGCCGACGTGTATCCGGCTTGGGCGGCGGGGCACCCGGTTCCATTTCGCGCCAGACCGCCGCTACAAAGCAGAAGGCGCTGAAAAGGACGAGTACGCTCCCGGTGGCCCCCACCATCCAGTGCGGCACGGTCCCTTCGAGCAGCGCACGTGCACCGATGCCCGATGCGAGCGCCGCGAGACCTGTGCGGACCCACGCCGCATAGGTTCGCTCCGCTGCCAATATCGTCCGATCGGCGGCGAGTTCTGTGCGCCGGTCGGCGCTGTCGACCTGCTTTTCCGCGCTCCGGTCCAGGTGGCGCGCACTCACCGCGATCTTATCGTGCGCGCCTCCGTCCATCCGATCGCCCTCGGTCACATCGAGGAGAGCATCGACTGGTGCTTCTCTACCACCGGCGCGATCTTCCCGGCAGCGGCCTTGAGGTGCCTGCCGGTACCATTCGCCGCATAATCCTCCATCAGCGCATGCGCATCGTCATGAGCCGCCTTCTGTTGCTTCACGTAGAGATCGTCCTTGGTCTTGCCCGCAGGGACCGCTTTCAACGCGGAGAGGTCCTTGCGTTGGCCGACGCTCATCGACGGTTTCTTGAGAGCGACGTGATCGAGGCGAGCAGCACTCTGGACCATCTTGGTGCTCTTCGAGTGATCCGTGATCATTTGCGTGGCAAAGGCCTTGATCGATGGATTCTGGGACGTGACCATCAGACGCGCCGAGTCGATCTCAAACGTATCGGAAGCACCGGCCTTGCCGACGAATTCCGCCTTGGAAGGTGTTTCGCCGACCGCAGCCGTCGTCGCGAGCGCCGCAGCGGCGACGCCGATTATCAATGCCTTCATGGCCAATCTCCTTTTCCTGTGCGGCGCTAACGCACGACGAACGTGATCGTTCGGTCGAGCCCGATGCATGCGGCCCCGGAAAATTTCGGATTTATCGAGGGTTAGCCCGTTTTCCAGTCAGCCCATGTCGAATTCGACAGCCCGTCCGACCCGGAGAAAAGGCCAGATATCGGTCTACGAGGCCATCTCCCATCCCCCGCCGAGCGCCTTGTAGAGCGTCACCAGCGAAACCTCGATCTGGCCCTGCGACTGCGTGACGGTGTCCTCCGCGCGATAGACCGCCTGCTGCGCCGTCACGACATCGAGCATGGTCGCAATGCCCTGTCGCTGCCGATCCTCAGCTGCCGCCAGTGCTCGCCGATCTGCCGCCAGCGTGGCGGCGGCGGCCTGTCCGCCATGCTGTGCCTCGGCGTAGGCGGTGAGCGCGTTATCGACATCGTGCCAAGCCGCCAGAACGGCGGAGTGGTAGGCGATTGCCGCCTCGCGCTGCTCGGATTTGCGCAATTCGAGATTGCCCTTGAGGCGGCCGCCTTCGAAAAAGGGCAACGAGATGGTCGGTCCGACCGCGAAGGCCCGCGACGACCAGTTGAACAGGCTGCCGAGACCCAGGCTCTCGAAGCCGAAATTGCCCATCAGGTTGATCGACGGGAAGAAGCTGGCGACAGCGACGCCGGTCTCCGCGGTCGCGGCGTGGAGTTGCGCTTCGGCCTGACGAATGTCGGGGCGTCGGCGCATCAGCTCGCCAGGCAGGCCTACCGGCACGGCCGGTGGGACCAACGGCTGCGTCGCCGGACGGCCGAGCTCGTCGGTGAGAGCGCGGGGCGGTTCGGCGAGCAGCAACGCGATCGCGTTGGCCATTGCTGCCTCGCGATTGCGCAGGTCCGGCATGCTCTGCGCAATGGCGGCGCTCTCGGCCTCGGCCTGGGCGACGTCGAGTGTTGTCGCGACGCCATTGGCGAAGCGATTGCGAGTTAGCGCCACGCGGTCGTCCGCGGCGGCCAGATTGCGGCGCAGCACTGCCTCCTGCGTCTGCAACTGGCGCAGTTGCATATAATCCTGCGCAAGTTCGGCGATGGCCGAAAGCGCGATGCCGTTGCGTGCCTCGATCGCCGCTTCGGTGCGCGCGTTCGCAGCCTCGACCGTGCGGCGAACCTTGCCGAACAGATCGAGTTCCCAGCTTGCCTGCAGTTGCGGCTGGTAGAGATCATATTCGAGCGGAGCGCCCGGCACCGGCTCCTCCAGCGAGGCCTCGCCATTCGCGCTTTGGCGTTTGCGCGTATATTTCGCGTCACCATCGATGTGCGGTAGGCCTTGCGACGCGGCAATCGTGCGCTGCGCCCGCGACTGGCCGATCCGCTCGGCAGCCTGCTGGAGATCGAGATTTTGCTTGGCGAGGCGATCGACCAGCGCGGTCAGTTCGGGATCGCCGAAGCTCGTCCACCAGCGGGTATCCACCTCACCGCCATAGGTGCGGCTCGCCACGTCCTGCGGCTGACTGCCATAGGTGGATGCCGTTTCGACTTTGGGTCGTTCGAAGTTCGGCCCGACGGTGCAGCCGGACAGCAGCACGGTCGCGCCAAGCAGCAGCTTCATTGCGGAGCCTGGCGGCGATGGGCGCCGACCACGTCGTAGAGCTGGGTGTCGACCGTCACCTCCACAGACATGCCCGCGCGCATCAGGCGGGCAAGGGGCTGGTTGGGAAGCGGCACGATCTTGACTGGCAGGCGCTGCACGATCTTGGTGAAGTTGCCCGTCGCGTTATTGGGCGGGATGGGCGAGAAGGTCGCGCCCGACGACGGCGGAAGACTAGCCACCACGCCGTTGAGCACGGTGTCGTAGGCGTCGAGATGGATGCGTGCGTGCTGGCCGGGCCGCATGTGACGTAGTTCCAACTCTCGAAAATTGGCAATGATGAAGGCGTCGTGCAGCGGCACCAGCGCCATCAGTGGCGCGCCTGGCGTCACCTGATTGCCGACCTGCACCGATTTCTGCGCGATCGTGCCGTCGATAGGGGCGACGATGTATGTATAGTCCAGATTGAGCTTCGACTGCGCGATCGCGGCGTCGTCTCGAGCGACCTGCGCGACCGCTGCCTCGCGATCCGCTTTCAGTCCGTCGAGCTGATGGCGCTGGCTTGAAAGCTCGGCCTCGGCCTCGGCGACGCTGGCCTGCGCATCCCGAAGATTGGCATCGGCCTGCTGGTGCTGCTGATACGTGCCGGCACCGCTGGTCGCGAGATTGGCGTAGCGCCGCTGGTCGGCCTCAGCCAGCGCGAGTTTCGCTCTCGCGCTTGAAACCTGCGCCGCTGCTTGGGCAATCAGGGCCGGCTGGCGGGCCACCTGCGCGCTCGCCTGGTCGACGCGTGCCCTGTCGCTCTCGCGATTGGCCAGGGCCTGCTGGAGCGCCGTCTGGAGATCGCGGGGATCGATCGTCGCGACGAGATCGCCGGCGTGGACCGGCTGGTTGTCGTCGACCCGCACGCTGTCGATCTGCCCGGCGACCCGCGGCGCCAGCATCGTGTAATGCGCGGTGACATAAGCATCGTCGGTCCGGACCCGCCGATGGGGCAAGAACACGATCAGCAGGATCACGATCACGAAAACGACGACAACGATGCCGGCCAAGATCCATGGCCAGCGTGCCTTCGGCGGCTCATCCGCCTTCTTGTCGTCCTTGTCCTGCTTATCGTCGTCGGCCATGGGGTCCTCAACTCTCGGCCAGCGCGATGCGCGGCGGATAGGTGCGGTGGGGTATCGTCCAGAGCGCGATCATCAGCACGATCGCGATCGATCCCAGCAGAACATAGGTGTCGATGGTCGTCAGCGTCGCGACCTGACGCGTGATCTCCCCATTGATCGTAGCATAGACGGTGTCGGGCCCTTCGGTCGCCGTCGTGGGAAGGAGGTGGAGCTGTTCAAGCGTCAGCCTGTTCTGGCCGACCAGATCGACAATGCGATCGCGATGCAGGCCACCGCGCCACCGCGCGATAAGTTCGATCGCCCAGACGCCGATCCCCTCGGCCACGGCGCGCGGCGTGTTGACGAGCGCCGAGCCGTAGGGCGCTTCGTCGACCTCGATGGCATTGGTCGCGATCATCAGGATCGGCATCACGATGAAGGCGAAGCCGACCGACTGGACGATCTGCCACAGGTAGAATTGGTCGCGATTCCAGCTGCTGGTAAGCTGGGCGCAGCCCAGGCACGCGACGATGACGAGCACATAGCCGGTGGTATTCACCCAACGCGCGTCAATGTGACGGTGATCGAGGATCCACGCGGTCAGCGGCAGCAGCACGAATTGCGGTAAAGCGACGATCAAAGTGACCGTGTGCGCCTGCAGCGGCTTGTAGCCCTGAACCTGCTCGAGAAAGCTCACCGGCACCGTACTGGCGGTAAGGGCCAGCACGAGGAACAGGATCAGCGTCAGCACCGGATAAGCGAGGTTGCCTTCCTTCAGCAGGCTGAACTTCATCAACGGCACCTTAGCGAAGCGCTCGGAGATGAAGAGAGCGGGAAGCGAGACAGCGGCCAGAAGCGTGAGCACGATGATCAGCGGCGAGTTGAACCAGTCCAACCGGTCGCCTTGTTCGAACACGATTGTCAGGCTGCCCCATCCGGTCGCGACGAACAGAAGGCCCGGCCAGTCAAATTTCTTCAGCCGGTCGATCTCGCCTTCCTCCGCCGGTAGTCCCCACCAGATGCAGATCGCGGCGAGCGCGCAGAAGGGAAGGGGTTGGAGGAAAACGAAATGCCAGTCGCGAACACCGTCGATCCAGAGACCCGCGAAGCTGGTGGCCAGATTGGGTGTGAGCGTCGCCGTCATCGCATAAACCGAAAGCGCGTAGAGCCGTACGCCAGGTCCGACCGTCCGCAGCGCGATGGTCAGGATCAGGGGAATGGTGAAGCCTGCGCCGAGCCCTTCCAGGAAACGCAAAGTCAGGACGGCGCCGCCATTGTAGCCGCCAAGCGTCATGAGGAGCGCCGGGAAGCAATTCATGAATACGGCGAACAGGGCGAAGCGCCGGAAGGACAGTCCGATGCCGAGCGACGGCGAGGAGCACATGCCCAGCACCTGGCCGGTGATGAACAACGTCTGCAGCCATGTCGCCGTGTCTTCGGACAATCCGATATTGCCCGCGACATCCGATAAGGCGGTATTGAGGACAGCGTCGTTCAGCTGAGCCGCGATCGCCGCAAGCACTATGCCGAGCAACCCTATCGCGGATCTGAATTCCAAATTGCCCCGGTCCCCTTTGGCTGACGCCGTTACAATCCGACCGGTGCGGGGACGTTCCGTCGTGATCGGGAGAAATTTTCGCGGCGCCCGGCTTCGCGAAGGTGCGGAGCCGAAATCGCTCGTCGCGGGTTCTCGAATGGGCGCTGGATGGCAGGGATATGAAAGATGAAGCTTTACTGGGGTCCGCACACCTGTGCGATCGGCATCCATATCCTGCTCGAGGAGGCCGGTGCCACCTTCGAGACAGAGAAGATCGACGTCGCGGGCGGTGGGACGCGGGCCGAGGAATTCCTCCGGATCAATCCGAAGGGCAAGGTGCCGACTCTATTGCGCGACGACGGCTCGGTTTTGACGGAATTCGGTGCGATCGGCACCTGGATAGCGCGGTCCTATCCGGAAGCAGGATTGATTCCGGACGATGCCGAGGCAGAGACGCGGATGGTCGAGATCCTCGATTACATCGAGGGGACGATTCACGGCCAGGGCTTCACCCGGATTTTCAAACCCGATTATTTCGAGCCGCAGGACGCGCTTCACGGAACGCTCGGGCTTGGTCGCTCGAAGGTTGAGCATCAGGGCCGGGAAATCGTCGAACGCGCCTTCGCCCTTCTGGACAGCCAAATGGCCGGCGCGGCCTATGCGGTGGGGGAGACCGTCTCGATCGCCGATGCGGCGCTCTTCTACGTCGAACGCTGGGCGGAGCCGAACAAGATCTCCCTGCCGTCGCACGTGAACGATCATTTCCATCGGATGCTGGCGCGGTCTTCCGTGGCGAAGGTGCGTCGCCTGTGGGGTGAGGGGTGATGGGCGACGCTTTGCATTGCGACGTCGCGATCATTGGGGCCGGGACCGCCGGCCTCTCGGCAGAGCGAGCCGCCCGGCGAGCGGGTGCGAAGACCTTGCTCATCGATCCCGAGTTCATCGGGACGACCTGCGCCAATGTCGGCTGCATGCCCTCGAAGCTTCTGATCGCCGCTGCCCGCGTGGCGCACGCCGCCAGCACTGCGGACGTGTTCGGAGTTCGTGCAGCGCCGACCATCAATGGCGCGGAGGTGATGGCCCGATTGCGACATGAGCGCGATCATTTTGCAGGCGCCACGCGCGAAGAGATTGAAAAACTCCCTGATGGCATCGCTGTGCAATCGAGAGCCCGGTTCGTGGCGGAGCATTCCCTGATGCTGAGCGACGGAAGGACGATCGAGGCCAAGGCGGTGGTGGTCGCAACCGGCTCGCGCCCAGAAATACCGTCGACCTTCGAGCCGATTTCCGATCTCGTGCTGACGAACGAAACGATCTTCGAGCTTCCGGAGCTCCCCAGTACGCTGGCCGTAGTGGGCGCGGGACCACTCGGACTGGAGCTTGCCCAGGCCATGGCCCGACTTGGCGTTGACGTGACTTTGCTCGACAAGGCCGGCACGCTCGCCGGCATCGATGACGAGACGATCGCCGATCGTCTCAAGGCGATCCTCGCGCAGGATATGCGTATCGCACTCGGCGTCGAGATCGCCGCCCGAACCGAAGACGGCAAGGCCGCCCTGCAATGGAAGGGCGCGACGGCCGGCAACGGCCTCTTCGATTATGTCCTCGTCGCGGCTGGGAGGCCGCCCAACCTACGTGACCTGGATCTGAAAGCTGCCGGGCTTGAGCTCGACAACAAGGGCGTTCCCCTGTTCGATCGCGAAACCATGCGTTGCGGGACGAGCGCGATCTACATTGCGGGCGATGCTGATGCGGATCGGCCGGTTCTCCACGAGGCGTCTGCCGAGGGCGCTATTGCCGGGACCAATGCCGCACGACATCCGGATGGAAAACCCGGCCGCCGCTGCGTGCCGTTCTCGATCATGTTCACGGATCCACCGCTTGTCCTCATCGGTCGGCGGGCGGGCAAGGGGCTTCTCGCGGGAGATACGGACTATCGCCAGCAGGGCCGGGCGCGCATCGATGGTCAAGCGGAGGGGATCGCCCGTCTGTTCGCCGAGGCCGGCGAGGGACGGCTGACCGGAGCGGTCTTGCTCTGCCCCGGCGCCGATCATCTGGGACACCTGCTGGCCTGGTCCATCGAGAGCGGGGCCACGACGAAAGATCTGCTCGATCGCCCTTACTATCACCCGACGCTGGAGGAGGGATTGAAGCGCGCGCTGCGCGCGATCTGTAAGCAGATCGGCCTCTCCGCGCCGGAAACGCGCGACGAGGGGACGCCGTCGGGAGGCTGAGATTTCAGTTCTTCCCGTCAGGTCTGTCGATCTTACCGTTGACGCGAATATCCCTGAGCTCGGGCGCGCTCTCTGCGGCGGCCTCGTCCATCTCAGACTTGGGCGGAGTCTCCGGTGTCGGCGGCTTATCGTCCCTCCGGTCCTTGGAAGAGATTGTCTCCTCCAGTTCCACCGGATCGTTGGCGCGTCGCCCTGCCTCGGTCTTCGGGTCGTTCATCATCATCTCCTGGCCGTATGAACGATCAAGTCTCGCCGCGGATGCGTCGCTGAAACACGGGCGCCCGGACACAATAAGCTGCCCGAAGGTTCTCTCATCAAATGAGGCTGTTGGGAGAGGCGTGTGACGTTGCTTCGCTCCGTGTTGCTTCTGATCCTCGCCCTGCTTGCGTCGCCCGTCGCGGCGCAGGCACCGATGGCACCAAACTCGTCTCCCGGCACCCTCGTCGTCGCTACCCACGAGGCGCCGCCCTTTGCGATGAAGCGGCCGGACGGGCAGTGGCAGGGCCTGGCGATCGACCTCTGGCGCGGCGTCGCCCACGATCTGAACCTCAACTTCCGGCTCCAGGAGACCAGCCTGCCGGACATGGTCGACGGCGTCGCGCAGGGCCGATATGCCGCGAGCGTCGGAGCGCTGACCGTAACGCCGGGGCGCGAACTGAAGATCGATTTCACGCACCCTTATTACACGACGGGTTTCGGTATCGCGGTCGGCAAGTCGCCACCGGCCTGGCTCGTTCTCCTCCGGAACTTCTTCACATGGGGTTTCCTTCAAGCCGTGCTCGCTTTGGTCGCCGTGCTGCTGGTGATCGGGATCCTGTTCTGGTGGGCCGAGCGACGGGCCAATGACGAGCAATTCGGTGGACCGGCGAGCCGCGGCATCGGCGCCGGTTTCTGGTTCTCGGCCGTCACGATGACGACGGTAGGCTATGGCGACAAGGCTCCGCGCACTCTCGCCGGTCGCGTGATCGCGACGATCTGGATGTTTGCGGCGATCATCATAATATCGACGTTCACCGGCATGATCGCCTCGTCGCTTACCGAAAGCAGGCTGAGCGGCCAAATCAAGAATGCGGACGACCTCGCCAGTGCAAAGGTCGGATCGATCGAAGGCTCGGCGGCCGAAGACTGGCTCAACCGAACCAATGTCGGCTTCCAGCGCTTTACTTCGATCAAGGCGGGGCTGGACGCCGTGGCGTCGGGGCAGATCGACGCGTTCGTCTACGATCGTCCGCTGCTGCGCTATGTCATCAAGCAAAGCTACAGCGGAAAACTGAAGCTGGTTCCGGGCGATTTCGGCCGACAGGATTACGCCTTCGGCCTGCCTCAGGGGTCGAAGCTGCGTGAAGGGATCAACGAGTCCCTTCTTCGCCGGATCGACGGCCAACCCTGGAATGCGCTCGTGACCGAAACGCTCGGAGCGGACCAGTGAAGCGACGGTGCTTCGTTCCGCCCCGACCCGCCCATTAGGAGTAGCAGCGCGTGACCAAGCAGAGTTCGGACGATCCGCAGATCGAGCCATTCAAGGGGCCGGCCGGCGGCTGGGGCTCTGTCCGATCGCTGGCGGACATTTTGCCTCGCGAGCATCTGGGACCGGAAGGATATCGGGAGCTAGCCCGCCAGAACAAGCCCGACGGCTTCATGTGCGTGAGCTGCGCATGGCCCAAGCCTGCCGATCATCATCCGGCCGAGTTCTGCGAGGAAGGCGCGAAGGCGACCGCGTGGGAACTTACCCGCTATCGAACGACCCCGGAATTCTTCGCCGAGCATACGCTCACCGAGCTGCGCGGCTGGAAGGATTACGACCTCGAACAGCATGGTCGCCTCACGCATCCACTGCGCTACGACCCTGATACCGACAAATATGCGGCGGTCGAATGGGAGGCGGCTTTCGACGAGATCGGAGGTGCGTTGAAGCGGCTCGATCCGAAATCGGTCGTCTTCTATTCATCGGGCCGGACCAGCCTCGAAGCCTCCTATATGTACGGGCTGATGGCGCGGATGTTCGGCAACCAGAACCTGCCGGACAGTTCCAACATGTGCCACGAATCGACATCGGTCGGCCTGAAGGCCGCGATCGGCGTGCCGGTGGGCACGACCCAGCTCAAGGATTTCAAGGAAACCGACGCGATTTTCTTCTTCGGCCAGAACGTCGGATCGAACGCGCCGCGCATGCTGCACGACCTGCGCGATTGTCGGAAGCGCGGCGTCGAGATCGTCACCTTCAATCCGCTGAAGGAGAGGGGGCTGGAACGCTTCACCGACCCTCAGAACCCGGTCGAGATGGCGACGCTCAAAGAGACCGCGATATCGACCCAATATCACCAGTTGCGAGCCGGCAGCGACATCGCGGCGATCATAGGCATCTGCAAATTCCTGATCGACTGGGACGATCTGGCGAAGGCGGACGGTGATCTGCCGATCCTCGATCACGACTTCATCGCCCAGCATACCAAGGGTTTCGAGGATTTCGCCGCCGCCATCCGCAGGACGGAGTGGGCGGACATCGAGCGCGAGACTGGCCTTGCCCGCGAGGAGCTGGAAGCATCTGCGCGCATCTATGCCAAGGCCAAGGCGGTGATGGCGATCTACGGCATGGGCATCACCCAGCACGTCAAGGGCGTCGAATCCGTCCGCATGATCGTCAATCTGCTCCTGCTTCGCGGCAATGTCGGAAAACCCGGCGCCGGCCCGACCCCGGTTCGCGGACACTCCAACGTGCAGGGGCAGCGCACCGTCGGCATCACCGAAAAGACCGAACTGGTGCCCGTCGAGAAGCTGGAAGCGCAATACGGCTTCAAGGCGCCACGCGAGAAAGGCCTCGACACCGTCGAGACCTGCCGGGGCGTGATCGACGGATCGGTGAAGGCGTTTGTCGGGCTCGGAGAAAATTTCCTGCGTGCCGTACCTGAGACCGGACGGATGGAGGAAGCTTGGCCACGCCTCGACGTGTCTGTGCAAATCGCGACCAAGCTCAATCGCAACCATCTTTTCGCAGGCAGGGTGACCTATCTTCTGCCCTGTCTCGGCCGCATCGAACAGGATGCGCAGGCGAGCGGACCCCAGGCGGTCTCGACCGAGGATTCGACCAGTTGCATCCACGGCTCCCGCGGCAAGGCTAAGCCCGCCAGCCCTTATCTGCTTTCGGAGCCGGCGATCGTGGCCGGGATCGCCAAACGCATCCTCGACGACAACCCCAAGGTCGATTGGGACGGCTGGGTTGCAGATTATTCGACGATCCGCGATGCAATCGAGGAGACCTATCCGGCGATCTTCAAGGATTATAACAAGCGCCTGTTCACGCCCGGCGGGGTCTGGAAGGGCAACAAGGCCTCGGAACGTATCTGGGAGACGCCGAGCAAAAGAGCTGAATTCCTGACGCCGGGCGACATATCGGCCACGGGCTTCAAGGACGCGGATGGTCGATATCGGCTAATCACGCTGCGATCCAACGACCAGTTCAATACCACCATCTATGGCTATCACGATCGCTTTCGCGGGATCAAAGGCACCCGCGACGTGCTGCTCATGCACGAAGCGGACATTGCGGCGGCAGACCTCGCGGAAGGACAGATCGTGGCGCTCGAAAGCGACGCGGACGACGGTGTCCACCGCCGGCGCAATGGCATGATCGTCACGCCCTACGATATCCCGCGCGGTTGCCTCGGCGCTTACTATCCGGAAGCTAATGTGCTGATCCCGGTCGAGCATCATGCCGAGGAAAGCCACGTTCCGGCGGCCAAGTCGGTGCCTGTCCGGATCTGTCCCTGATCGAGCCCGGGAAACCATTGGGCACGCGTGCGTTGGGCCGGTCGAGGGGAAAGGCCGGTTCTAGGGGAAGATCGACGGTTTGGCGCAGCTATTCCGACCCGGAGCGAACAGCGTGGCGCGCACGGCGCTGGTGCTTTTGCTTCTGTCGCCTCTGCTCCTCGTCTTCGTCCTCATCCTGCAGCATACCGGCACGATCACCGGGCAGGATCGCTTCGTCGAGCAGGCGGTCCCATTCAGCCACAAGCATCATGCTGGCGAACTCGGGATCGATTGCCGCTTCTGCCATGTCGGTGTCGAGACCGGCGCGAAGGCGACGGTGCCGACCACGGAGGTCTGCATGACCTGCCATTCGCAGATCTGGACCAACGCCCAGATGCTGGCGCCGGTGCGCAATAGCCTGGCGACGGGGACGCCGCTCGTCTGGTCGCGGGTCAACCGCTTGCCGGATTACGTGTACTTCGACCATCACGTCCATGTCCGCAACGGCGTGCCCTGCGCTGCCTGCCACGGCGACCTGCGCCAAATGCCGCTGACCGCGCAGGCGACGCCGATGACCATGCAATGGTGTCTCGATTGCCATCGCGATCCTGCAAAGCGCCTTGTGCCCCAGGACCGGATCACATGGTCGCGCCCCTATGACGCACCGATCCCGGACGAAGAACTCCAGCGCATCCACGCGCATCTGCTCGGTGTCGAGCGATCCCGCAAACTCACGGACTGCTCGACATGCCATCGCTGAGCGAACCCGACTTTGTCGCACGGCGAGAGGTGCTGCGGCTGATCGCGGCGGGCGCTGCGGCTAGTCTCGCGGGGTGCTCCAAGCCCGACCAGCCCATCGTCCCCGCCTTGGAGGACAAGGACGGCGATCGCGCCGGGCGGGTTCGGCGTTATGCGACGACAACGACGCTCGGCGGCTACGGACGCGGCGCTACCGCGCTGGTCGTCGACGGCCGGCCGATCAAATTCGAAGGTTCGGCAACGCATCCGGCCAGTCTTGGCGCGACCGATCTCTTCACCGAGACCGCGATTCTTGACCTATACGATCCGCAGCGCCTTCGCGCACCGGCCGGCCCCGACGGCATAGCCGGCTGGCCGATGCTCGAGCGGGCGCTGATTGCGCGGCTGGCAGGCAGCAACGGCGAGGGTGCGGTACTACTCACGGGTCGCGTGACTTCACCGAGCCTCCTCTCCCGCATCGCCGAGGCGCGGATGCGGATGCCAGGGCTGCGCCACATCCGTTCGGAGGCGATCGACGACGATGCCGAGCGTGAGGGCGCGCTTCTCGCCTTCGGGCGGCCGCTCACGATGCGGGCGCGCCTGGCCGAGGCCGACGTGCTCGTGCTGCTCGATGCCGATCCGCTCGGACCGGGACCCGATCAGGTGGCTTTCGCCCGCGCCTGGGCCGACCGACGGCGCGCGACCGGCAAACCGCAGCGCACCTACGTCCTGGAACCATCTCCGACCCAGTCGGGCATCTGCGCCGACCGGCGAGTGGCATTGCATCCGGCGTTGGTCGTGAACGCCCTGCTTGCCGTGGCGGCGTCGCTGGGGATGGGAAACGCAGGTGGCGTCGACCTGCCGCCCGACGCGGCTACCCTCGTTGCCTCTGTCATCAGGGACCTCCGTGAAGCGCAGGGCCGGGCGGTCGTCATGGCCGGGCGCGGGCAGCCGCCCGAGGTTCATGCCCTTGCCGCCTGGGTCAATCAGCGCCTCCACGCGCCGGTCGACTGGATCGACCCGGTCGATCCGGATCCATCCAGCCACATCGAGAGCCTCGCGGGCCTGGCGCGCGACATGGCCGCCGGGCGCGTTTCCACCTTGATGGTGCTAGATGCCAATCCGGTACTCTACGCGCCTCCGTCCTGGCATTTCGCCGAGGCGCTGGGACGCGTGCCGCTCAGCGTCTCCTTCTCGGCCTTTCCCGACGAGACGGCGATGGCGACGCGGTGGCGCGCGCCTTTGGCTCACAGCCTCGAAAGCTGGGGCGATGCGCGTGGCCCGGACGGGACCGCCAGTCTCATCCAGCCGATGGTGAAACCGCTCTTCGGCGGGCGAAGCGCGCTGGCTGCGCTCGCCATGCTCGATCCTGCGGGGCCGCGTCCCACCGATCATG
Source organism: Sphingomonas oryzagri (assembly GCF_029906645.1). Classification (NCBI taxonomy): domain Bacteria; kingdom Pseudomonadati; phylum Pseudomonadota; class Alphaproteobacteria; order Sphingomonadales; family Sphingomonadaceae; genus Sphingomonas; species Sphingomonas oryzagri. The sequence goes on along the minus strand of NZ_JARYGZ010000001.1, from coordinate 1,164,543 downwards.
ACCGTGTCCGCCGCCAGTGGAACGCGACCGACGACAGCCATTGGCGCGACCTGCTTGTGGCGGGCGTGATCGAGGGCACGGCGGCGGCTCCCGATTCCCCAGGCGACGCGAGACTGGTGATGCCGGCGCCGGGGCGGGCATCGGCGGCAACGATCGTGACCCTGCCGCCCTCGCCGACGCTCTGGGACGGGTGCGGCGCGACCAATGCCTGGGCGCAGGAATGCCCGGATCCCGTGACACGCCAGGTCTGGGGGGCGGCGCTCCGCATCTCGCCCGGCGACGCGCGGCGGCTTGGCGTCGGCGACGAGGATCTCGTTGCCTTCGCCGGGCTCAGCGCTCCGATCAAGGTCGTCGAAGGGCAGGCCGACGGGGTCGCGACTCTCCCGCTGGGCCACGGGCGAACCGCCGGTGGGCCCATTGCGACGGCACCGGGCACTCTCGGTGCCGGGACCGACGCCTACCGTTTGCGCGGGTCTCGTGGCGGCTGGCTGAGCGGGGAGGTGACGCTGGTCCCGACCGGCGCGAAGGCCCACACGCCGCGCAATCAGAAGGACTTTGCGCTCGATGGCGAGGCTACCTCGCTCTTCCCCGTGGTGGCTCCCGGAGAGACGATACCGAAGCCGCCCTCCCGCGCCACACTGCTCGGGGTCGGGCCTGAGCGACCAGCCGACGCACCGCAATGGGCGATGGTGATCGACACGTCGGCTTGCATCGGTTGCAATGCCTGCGTGGTCGCCTGCCAGGCCGAGAACAACATCCCCGCGATCGGGCCCGAGCAGATCGGCAAGGGGCGCGACATGCACTGGCTGCGCGTCGACCGCTACGAGCATGAGCATGGTGGCGGATATCAGCCCGTACCCTGCATGCAGTGCGAGACGGCGCCATGCGAACCGGTATGCCCGGTTGAGGCGCCTGTGCACAGCGCCGAGGGTCTCAACCTGCAAGTCTATAACCGCTGCATCGGCACGCGCACCTGCCAGGCGAACTGCCCCTATAAGGTGCGCCGTTTCAACTTCCTCGATTATGCCGGCGCCGATCTCTGGGGCGATCTCGATCCCGCGCCCGTCACCGCGCAACGCAATCCCGACGTCACGGTGCGCGCGCGCGGCGTCATGGAAAAATGCACCTATTGCGTGCAGCGGATCGAGACGGCCAAGCACGAGGCCGACGCGACGGGCGAAGCGCTCACGACGCCAGTAACCGCCTGCCAGGCGGCCTGTCCGACACAGGCGATCCGCTTCGGCAATATCGCCGATCCCACCTCCGACGTGGCGAGACTCCGCCATGACCCCCGTCATTATGCACTGCTGGAAGAGCTCGGCACCCGTCCACGAACCACCTATCTCGCCAAGGTCCGCGACGTCGGTGAAGGGAAGGGCACAGCATGAGCGACGCGGCGCGCTGGCTGCTCCCTTCCATGTCCGACCATAAGGCGATCACTGATGCGATCGCCGGTCCGCTGGTCGAGGGCAAAGCCGGAAAGCGCTGGTGGATCGCCGTGCTCGTCTCGCTTGGCGTCACCGGCATCGGAGTCCTCGCGACCGGTATTTCGTTCGCTTACGGCCCGGGCATGTGGGGCAACAACTCGGCGGTCGTCTGGGGCTTTCCGATCGCCAATTATGTCTGGTGGATCGGCATCGGCAATGCCGGGACCCTGATCTCCGCCCTGCTGCTCCTGACGCGGCAGAAATGGCGCAACGCGATCAACCGCTTCGCCGAGGCGATGACGATCCTCGCGGTCTCGATCGCGGGGCTCTTCCCGATCATCCACCTCGGGCGGCCCATGTATTTCTACTGGATGGCGCCCTATCCGAATACGATGGGGCTCTGGCCGCAATGGCGCTCAGCGCTCGTCTGGGACTTCTGGGCGATCCTGTCCTATCTGCTCTTCTCGTTGATCTTCTTCTATCTCGGCCTGATCCCCGATCTTGCGACGTTGCGAGACCGCGACGGACCGCGGCACTGGCGCCGGATCTGGGGGGCGTTCGCCCTGGGCTGGCAGGGCACGCCCGCGCAGTGGCGCTCGCACCAGCGCCTGCAGCGGGTGATGGCGGTGATCGCGACGCCGCTGGTCTGCTCGGTTCACTCGATCGTCGGTCTCGACTTCGCCGCCTCGCTGATGCCCGGATGGACCGAAAGCGTCTTCCCGCCCTACTTTGTCGTCGGCGCCTTCTTCTCCGGGTTCGCGATGGTCGTCCTCCTGGCGCTGGTGATCCGCGCGGCGCTCAGCCTCGAGGCGATGATCCGCCCGGCCCATCTCGACGCCTGCGCAAAGATGTTGCTGGCCGCGGCCTCAGTGATGCTTCTGTCCTATGGCAGCGAGTGGATGTCGGCGCTCTGGACCGGCGAGGCCGCTGACCTGCGCTTCCTGCGGTTCAGCTTCACCGGGCCTTATGCCGGGCTCACTTATGGAATGATCCTCGGCAACTGCCTTCTTCCGCAGCTTTTCTGGAGCCCGGCCCTTCGGCGCTCCGTGCCCGTGCTGGTGGTCGTCTCGGCAGGCGTGCTGGTCGGCATGTATTTCGAGCGCATCCTGATCATCTGCAACACGCTGTCGATCGGCTATGAGCCGGCCGCCTGGACGCTCTACGTTCCAACGCTCGTCGATTTCGCGATCCTGCTTGGGACCGGCGGGCTGTTCGTCTTCGCATTCCTGCTGCTCTCCAGGATTATCCCGCTGGTCCCGATGTACGAGATCCGCGAGCTGGCCGAAGCCGCGAAGGGGAGCACCCGGTGACGGCGCTCGCGCTCGCGAGCTTCGCCGACGAGGCGGCGTTCCGTGTGGGCGTCGCCAAAGCGGACGAGGCCGGGAGGCGTGTGGTCGGGCTCTGGTCGCCCTATCCTGTCGAGATCGGCGCGATCGGCGAAGAGTCGGCGGCACCGATCGCCTGGATCGCGATCGCGGGCGGGCTGGCGGCCGCTTTGCTCTTCTACGGCTTCATCTGGTGGACCGCGACCCAATCCTACCCGTTCGACAGCGGCGCGCGGCCGCTGCACAGCTGGCAGGTGTTCCTGATCGCTCCGATCGAGTTCGGAGCGCTTGCGGCCGGTGTCGCCGGCATGATCGCCTTCATCGTGCGTGCCGGGCTCACCCGGCTGCATCATCCGGCATTCGACATCGCCGAGGTCGAACGGGCCTCGTCCGAGCATTTCGTGATCGCGCTTGCCTGTGACGCGGGCGATGGAGGCGATGTGCTCGCCATGCTGGCCGATGCCGGGGCCGTGCACAGCCGGATGGTGACCCGATGAGGGCGCAGTGGCTGATCCTGTTGCTGCCGCTGGTCGGCTGCGATCTGTCTATGACCAGGCAGGATCGCCACGACGCTCAGGGCGACGCGACGCTCTGGAAGGGCGGTCCGGCCGTATCGAGCGTTGCGCCGGACGGCAGCATCGCCCAGGACCAGCCGGCGCGCGACGTGGCGCTCGACGAACCTCCACCCGTCACCGTGGCGCTGCTGGAGCGAGGACAGGACCGCTACGGGATCTTCTGCACCGCCTGCCACGGCGAAGACGGTGGAGGCGAGGGGCGTGTCGTGCAGCGCGGCTTCCCGCGTCCACCGGCCTTCGGCTCGCAGGATCATTCGCGCCGGACCGTCGACGTGATCACCCACGGTTCGGGTGTCATGTACCCGTTTGCGGATCGGATCGAACCATCCGATCGCTGGGCGATCGCCGCCTACGTCGAGGCTCTGAAGCGGCTTCGCGCCGGCGAGCCGACAGGGAAAGGGGCGTGAGACTCCGTGTCGTCCTCCTCGCTATGGCGGGCTTCGCCGTGCTGCTCGCCTTGGTCGCCATCGCACCGCGCGCCGCCGCCGATGGCTGGAGGGCCGCGTTCCTCTGGCTGAGCGCACCGCCGATCGGAGCCGTCGCGCTGCTTCTGATCGCGCGCGTCGTCGGTGCCGATTGGGATGCGGCGCTGAAGCCGATGCTTGGATGGACACCATGGCTGGCCCTGCTCGCCCTACCGCTGATCGTTGGTCAGGCGCTCTTCCACTGGCCCGATGGTCACCTCCACATCTGGCTTTCGCCCCCGGCATTCGCCTTGCGCTCGGCGGTGGCGTGGGCCTTCTGGGCGTGGCTTGCGCGCGCTCTGGCCGGAGGTCGGGTGCTTCCGGCCGGACCATTGCTGCTCGCCCACGGACTGATCGTGTCGGTGATGGGATATGACTGGCTGCTAGGGAGCGCGCCGGCCCAGCCCAATTCCGCAGCGCCGATGATGCTGGCGGTCATCCAGATCGGAGGCGCATCTGCGCTCGCCTGTGCGGCGGGCTTCGGCAGCCCGACACAACGTCGCGACCTTGCTTACCTGCTCGTCGCGAGCGCGCTCGGCCTCGCCTATCTGCTCTACATCGATTTCGCGATCGTCTGGTTTGGGAATCTTCCAGCGCATGTCGGTTGGTATTCCGGGCGGCAGGGCATGCCGGCCGCGGTTCTGCCGGGGTCGGCACTGCTGATCGGCCTGCTGGTGCCGATCCTTTTCGTCGGTCTTGGTCGAGATGACTCATCGCGTCGCCGGGCCGGTGTGGCCGCCTTGTTCGCTCTCGGCCTGACGCTTTGCTGGATCGCAGCTGGACCTGCGGGATGGCTTGGGCTGCTGGCGGTTCTCGCCGGGATTGTCGCGACGAGCGCATGCGTATGGGGAGCCGCCATATGAGCCAGGAATATGAGGATTGGCAGGTCGACGATCGGCCGGCGCTCAAGGGGCTCGCGGCGTTCGTTGTATTGCTCCTCATCCTCGTGGTCGGGACAGGGCTTTTCTACAACCGATATTATGCCGCCCGGACACGCGCCGATCCGGTGCGCTTCCCACAGCCCGAGCTGGAGACGATCGACAGCGCTCCTCGCGACCGGCAACCGGTTCCAGCCTCGCGACCGCCAGCAGGCATCGATCGCGCGATGGCAGCGACTGCAGCCCGGGGAGACGCGCTGTGGAACGACTGACACGTTGGCTGGCCTTTTTGGCGGTTCTGCTCGTACATCCGGCGTCGGCGGCGCTCACGCCTGCGCAATTGGCCGATGTCGGCGCAACCCCGCCGGCAGGCGCCGCGCTCCCAGCCGGCCTTTCGTTCATCGACCAGTCCGGTCGACCCTATCGCGTGTCGCTTGGAGCCACTCCGACGGTGCTCCTCTTCGCCGATTACAGTTGCCGCCACATTTGCGGACCCGGCGTGACCCTGACGGCCGGTGCGCTCCACGATGCCGGGCTGAAGCCCTGCGTCGATTATCGGATGATCGTGATCGGAATGGATCAGGACGGTCCCTTGCTGGCACGCCGTCTTGCTGAGCAGCGGCTGAAAGGATTGTTCGCCGAAGCGGCCGGAATGGAGCTGCTGACCGGACTGCCGGCTACGGTCGCACGCGCGGAACAGGCGCTCGGTTATCATGCCGTCTATGACGCGGCGGCCGACCAGTTCGCCCACGACGCCGCCATCTATGTGTTTTCACCCGGCGGGCGGCTTTCGGCGCTGCTGCCCGAAACGGCCTCGACCGCCGCGCAACTGAAGGCTGCGGTCGCGGGCGCATGGCAGGACGTCGCACTCGCTCCGCCCACCCCCAAGGCCGACACGGGTCTCATTTGGCGTGTCAGCGCAATCTGTTACGGGCTGGCAAGCGCACACGGCGTCTATGCCGGCCCGATCGTGGTCGGCCTGCGCATCGGTGGCTTGCTGATCTGCCTGGGGCTTGGGCTGTTCGTTTTCGGCAGCCTGCGCCGGCATCGGAGGGCCCAGGATGCTGCCTGAGGCCTCGACCCTGGCACCGGCGGTCGACCGGATCTTCTGGGGCCTCGTGGCCCTGAGCGTCGTCATCATGGCCATCGTCGGCGGCCTCATCCTCACCTTCGCCATCAAGTACCGGCGGGGGACCAAGGCTAACCGCGGGCCCTTGCCCGACATCATGAGCCGCGAGGTCGAGATCGGCTGGACGGTCGCCACACTGTTCGTAGCACTCTTTATCTTCTGGTGGGCGGCGGCCGCCCAGCTGCCGCATTTCCTGCTGCCAAAGAAGGCGCTCGAAATCCATGTCGTCGCCAAGCAATGGATGTGGAAGGTCCAGCATCCCGAAGGCGTGCGCGAGATCGACGCGCTACACGTGCCGGTCGGCGTGCCGGTGAAGCTCGAGATGACCAGCCAGGACGTCATCCACAGCTTCGGCGTGCCGGCGTTCCGCATCAAGCAGGATGTCCTGCCGGGCCGCTACACATCGACCTGGTTCGAGGCGAAGGAGGTGGGCGACTACCACCTCTTCTGCACCGAATATTGCGGCACTGATCATGCCCGCATGACGGGCACGATCACGGTGATGGAGCCTGAGGCCTATGCACGCTGGCTCGCAGAGCAGCCACATGGCGAGGATCTGGCGGGCGAGGGCGCGCAGCTGTTCACCGCGCTCGGCTGTTCAGCCTGCCATGGCGCGCAGGCACGCGTCCCTGCGCCGTCGCTTGCGAACCTCTATGGCAGCCAGGTGGTGCTGGCGGACGGCAACCGCGTCACGGCCGACGAGGATTATCTGCGCGAGAGCATCGAACGCCCCGAGGCCAAGGTCACGGCGGGTTACCAGTCCACCATGCCCTCCTATCAGGGAGTCGCCAGCGAGGAGCAGGTCGTGGCGCTGGTCGCTTACATCAAATCCCAGGATGGCAAGCGGAGCCAGGCGCGATGAGGAGTGACGATACCGGTCTGCTCGCGCGCGAACCAGGCGAGACGAGCTACCTGACCGAAGGCACGACGCTGCGTTCGTGGCTGCTGTCGACCGATCATAAGCGGATCGCGATCCTCTACGCCATTTCGATCACCGGCTTCTTCTTCATCGGCGGGGCTGCCGCGACGATGATCCGGCTGGAGCTTTTCACACCGCAGGGCGATTTCACGACGGCGGACGAATATAATCGCCTCTTCACGCTGCACGGCGTGATCATGGTCTGGTTCTTCCTGGTTCCCTCGATCCCGGCGACACTCGGCAACTTCCTGCTGCCGCTGATGGTGGGGGCCAAGGACGTCGCCTTTCCCAGACTCAACCTGATGAGCTGGTATCTCTACATCATCGCCGGCATCTTCACGCTCGCTGCGTTGTTGCTCGGCGGCGTCGATACCGGCTGGACCTTCTACACGCCGCTCTCGACGCTCTATTCGAACAGCTACGTCCTGCTCGCGGCCTTCGGCATCTTCGTGGTCGGGTTCTCCTCGATCGCGACGGGCATCAACTTCATCGCGACCGTCCATCTGCTGCGCACCAAAGGCATGACCTGGATGCGCCTGCCGCTCTTCGCCTGGGCGATGTATGCGACCAGCTTGGTCATGGTGCTGGCGACGCCCGTGCTGGCAATGGCGATGTTGCTGATCTGCGCAGAGCGCCTGCTGGGCCTGCCGATCTTCGATCCAAGGGCAGGGGGCGACCCGGTTCTCTTCCAGCACATCTTCTGGTTCTACAGCCATCCGGCCGTCTACATCATGATCCTGCCCGCAATGGGCGTGGTCAGCGAAATCATCGCCTGCGAGGCGCGCCGGCGGGTCTTCGGCTATCAGTTCATGGTCTATGCGATGCTGGTAATCGCGGTGATCGGCTTCCTGGTATGGGGCCACCATATGTTCGTGGCCGGGCAGTCGCCCTTTGCGAGCATGATCTTCAGTTTCCTGTCGTTCGTGATCGCCGTTCCGAGCGCGATCAAGGTGTTCAACTGGACTGGCACGCTCTACCGCGGCTCGATCCGCTTTTCCGCGCCGATGCTCTATGCTCTGGGCTTCGTCGGTCTCTTCACGCTGGGTGGGCTGACCGGCCTGTTCCTGGCCTCCATCCCGGTCGACGTGCATCTCTCCGACACCTATTTCGTCGTCGCCCATTTCCATTACATCATGGTCGGCGGTGCCGTATCCGCCTTCTTCGGCGGCCTGCATTTCTGGTGGCCGAAGATCACGGGACGCATGTACTCCGAGAGCTTCGCGCGCTTCGCGGCGATCACGCTCTTCTTCGGCTTCAATTTCACCTTCTTTCCGCAGTTCATTCTTGGTTATCTCGGCATGCCGCGCCGGTATCACGAATATCCGCCGGAATTTCAGGTGTGGAACGTGATGTCATCGACCGGCGCGGTGGTGCTCGCGATCGGCTACCTGATGCCGCTCGGCTATTTCGCCTATTCACTGCTCAACGGGAAGCGCGCGAGCGACAATCCGTGGGAGGCTACGGGCCTGGAGTGGACCACGAGTTCGCCGCCACCCAAGCACAATTTCCTGGAGCCACCGGTCGTGCTGACCGAGCCCTATGCCTATCATGACTGGGACGAAGCACCGGGCGGAGCCGACGAGACCCGGCAGGACGAGCCGGCGTGAGCGCGACGCCGATCCTCGTCGAGCCGTTCGAGGAGGCGGAGCGGCAGCGCGAAGCGATGGTGTTCGGGCTCTGGCTTTTTCTCGCGACCGAGATCCTGTTCTTCGGCGGCTTCTTCTTCCTCTACGCCGTCGCGCGCATGCAGGATCCCGTTGGCTTCGCCAGGGGGGCCGCCCATGCCAATTTGCTTCTCGGCACGGTCAACACGATCCTGCTGATGACGAGCAGCGCCACGCTGACCATCGCGGAGCGCGCCGCACGGGACGGATGGATGCGGGCGGCGCGCTGGGGAATCGTCTTCACCCTCGTGCTGGGGACGGCTTTCCTGGTAGTGAAAGGCTTTGAATATCGCGAGGACCTTGCCGAGCATCTTTTTCCGGCGGCGCCGGATTTCCCCTTTACCGGCGAGACCGGGGCGACGCGTTTCTGGTCCTTCTACTGGTTCATCACGCTCGTCCATGCGATCCACCTGACGATCGGGCTCGGATGCGTGGCGCGACTGCTCTGGCTCGAAAGACGGGGAACGCTTGCACGCCGCTGGATGGTCGCCGAGGTGACCACGCTCTACTGGCATCTGGTCGACATCGTCTGGCTGCTGCTCTGGCCGCTTCTCTATCTGGTGGGTCGGTAATGCCGGACGAAGCCGATCGCCGGCGGATCCTGCTCGCGCCTTGCGGCATTTGGGCTGCGCTGCTCCTGCTCGGCGGGATAAGCCTCGCTTACGCTCTCGTCCCGGGGCTTCCGTTCAAGCTCGTCGCGAGCCTCGCGATCGTAATCGCACAGGCGGGACTGGTCCTCATCGGGTTCATGCGCCTCGGCAAATCGAGTGCGCTGGTGCGAACAACCGCGCTCGCCGGCGTCGTCTGGCTGAGCTTTCTCTTCCTGATGACCTTCGCCGACCTTTGGACCCGTTGAGGCGACGGCCTGGTGATCGAAGGTCAGCGGGTGCCCATATGATGGATCGATGCCACGACGATGACGATCGCAACGATGAAGGCGACCGCGATGTAGAGACCGAGATAGCGGGCGGGCTTCTTCCCCGTTTGGTTGTCCGTGTCGGCCATGTCCGCTCCTTCGACTATCGCGGTCCCAACGCCGACGCCTGCCTCGTGGATCCAGGCGGCCCGGCCGATCGTCTCGAAGTGACCCCCGCCGCAAGCGTCGCAAAGTCTCGCGTGAGGACTAGTGGCTGGCCTGCCGGCTCCGGACACCGTTAGGATCGGATCATGACGTCTCGCTCTCCCGGAACCCGTCTGACCGCGCTCGATGTCGTTCGCATCGCCAGCGGCAACTTTCTCGAAATGTACGATTTCATGGTATTCGGCTATTTCGCCGCCGCCATCGGGGCGGCCTATTTCCCTTCCGGCGACGCCTTCAGCACGCTGCTCAAATCCCTGGCGACCTTCGGGGTCGGGTTCCTCATGCGGCCACTCGGAGCCATCATTCTCGGCGCCTTCACGGACCGGCACGGGCGACGTGCCGGGCTGCTGCTGACACTCGCCTTGATGAGTGTCGGCATCGTCACGCTCACGGTCACGCCAGGATATGCGACGATCGGGCTGCTGGCGCCGATACTCGTGCTTGCCGGGCGTCTCTTGCAGGGGTTCTCCGCTGGCGCCGAGCTTGGGAACGTGTCCGTGTATCTCGCGGAGATGGCGCCGCCCGGCGCCAAGGGCTTCTACGTCTCTTGGCAATCCGCATCGCAGCAGGTCGCCGTGATCACCGCCGCCTTGATCGGCGTGCTGCTCACTTGGCGGCTCGACACTGCTTCGCTCGCCGACTGGGGATGGCGAATCCCGCTCGGCATCGGTTGTCTTCTCGTACCGTTGCTCTTCGTTCTGCGACGCCATCTGCGCGAGAGCGAGGCGTTCGAGAAGCGCAGAGATGTGGAAGCGGCAACAATCCTGCGCACGCTCTGGGAGTCGCGCGGAAGAGTGCTGATGGGCCTCGGCCTCGTCCTGATGACGACCGTCAGCTTCTACATGATCACCGCCTTCACACCGACTTTTGGCAAGCTGCTCGGTCTGCCCGAGCGCGCCAATCTGCTCGTGACGGCTGCCGTTGGTGCCTCCAACCTGGTCTGGCTGCCACTGATGGGCGCGCTCTCGGATCGGATCGGACGCAAGCCGATCCTGATCGGATGCACAACGCTCGCGATCCTGACCGCCTATCCAACCATGCTGTGGCTGACCAACTCGCCGACCGTCGCCAAGCTCATTCTGGTCGAACTGTGGCTGTCCGCCATCTATGCAAGCTACAACTCTGCGATGGTCGTCTATCTGACCGAAATCGTGCCGCCCGAGGTGCGCGCCTCGGGTTTCAGCCTCGCCTACAGCCTGGCGACAGCCGTGGGCGGATTCACGCCTTTCATCGTCACTTGGGCGATTGGAGCGAGCCACAGCCAGGCCATCGCAGGCGTCTGGCTGACGCTCGTCGCTGCGGTCAGCCTGGCCGCGGTCCTGATTTCCACGCCGTTCGCGCGCGAGGAACCAATATGAGGCTCCCAGGCGGCGACGAGCGGTCAGGTCTGTATCGCGGGATCGCATAACCCGCTGCGGCGTTTACGCTTTATGGCGACCGCTCTCGACCAATTCTACTTTTCCCGAGCCGACCACTGCGCTCGGATCGAGGCGATCGTCGGCGTGGCACGTTGGACGATCGATCTCGACCGCGCCGCTCTCGAGGAGCTTGGAGAGACCGGCGACCTCACCCCTCCTGCCGTTGCGAGGGTCATGGAGAATGTGAAGGCGAAGGCGGTGTCCATGCGATGGTTCGGCGGCGGGCACATGACGCTCGATGCCTCCGAGCTCGCGCTGGCGGCCCCGGAACCGATCCGCCTCGACGACGGGAGCGAGGTAATGCCGAGATTGTGGTTCAGGCTGGTCGAGGTCGTGAGCCTCTCCGTGCCGGAGCCCAGGCTGAGACCAGTCGGCTGACCGACCGATCGAGCCTTATCTGACGAGCTTCGTACAATCTACGTCCTGCGATACCGGCTGGGATCCCTTGATCGCCCGTCCTATCGATTTGAACACGGCACCCGCCGACTTGTCTCTACGGGGAAGCGAGACGCTCGGCTTGGCTAGCGTGCCCCCAATTTCGATCGCGCCGGGCAATTGGATCAACCCTGCTTTCTTCGGCGCTCCCGTGAGACGCAGCGCAACGCTCTCGGTCGCGAGGTCGATTTGGCCTGTTCCGCGCGATTGGGACATGCTCGTGTCGAGCAGCATCGCGCCGAGCGCTGCCTTTCCGTTGTTGACGGGCATGTCGAGCAGAGCGCACCGGAGTTCACTCTGGTCGGCCTGCGACTTTGTCAGCGCCCTGCCGGCATCCAGCCCGAGCATCGCTGCGACACGAGCGGGAAGCCGGCCTTGCCCCGTCACGAGATGGACCAGGCCGTTCGAATGGCCGACCGCGTCGCCGATCGAGCGGCCCGCGCCGACGAGGCGGACACGTGCCGCAAGCTGGCCGGCGACTTTCGACTGCGGGCTGAACGCCGATAGATCACTTCTCGTCAGAGCGAGCGCGATCGTTACCAGCGGCACGGCCCGACCGCGCTGGTCGACGTCGATCGAACCGGTCACGACGCCCTTGGTGAGCCGGGCTTCGATCGGGGCGACAGAGAGTAGGCCGTGATCGAGCGTCAGAGTGGCCTTGATCGACGACAAGGGCGGCGAGGCGCTGCCGACGGTTTGCCGGGCGTCAAGCCTGATGACCCCATCGGTGTGGGCGAGCTTGGCCAGATCGACCCGCGTGTCGGGGATCAGCCGCTGCTTGCCCTGCCGCTTCAAGGCCGCCTGCTGCGCGAGATGCTCGGTCGAGCTTAAGTCGGCGAAATCGAGCGGATCCGCGAGTATCGAGCCGTCGATCCTGTGTCGGCCGTACCGATTGGCGACGGAAACCTGCCCTGTAATGTGGGAGTGGCCGACTGAGCCACGCAGCCCCGTAATTGTCCAGGTGCCGCCTTCGTGCCGCGCGTGCGCGGCCAGATTGACCGCCTGGGTCTCGAAAAGTCCCGCTTCGATGATGGCATCGAGCGTCTTCAGATCGTCGGCGCGCGCCGAGACGTCGATCGTCATGTCTTGACTGTCGAGCGCACGGTCCATCGCTCCCGCGATCGCGAAGCGCAACGTGGGACCCTCGATCCTCGCCGAGAACGGCCACGGCCCGCCATGGGCGACGGCCGCGCCCTGCGCGACGATCCGGACTGGCCGGTCGCGGACGGTGCCGGTTCCGGAAAGAATGAGGGCGCCATCCGGGCGTGTCGCAAACCGAGCGTCGAAAGCGCGATCTCGCTTGGCGTCCCGATAGACGATGCGACTATTGTGAATGCGCAAGCCTGCGGGTGACACCATGGACTGCCTCTGGCTCGACCCTGCCGTCCAGTTTTTCTTGCCGTCCCGCCTGCGCTCGAGCAACAGGCGCATGCCGTCGATCACCAAGTCGTGGGGGTGAAAGCGACCAAACAGCGCCGGGATCAGGGGCAGACGGAAGCGCGCATGATCGACCTCGGCCCAATGACCTTGTCCGGCCCAACCGGGCTGGTCGATGCTCAAGCCCTGGATGTCGACGAGCGGTGTGAAAGATGGTGCCGATACGCGAGACAAGGCGTGTATCCGTACCTGCGTTCCGAGCCGCCGGCTCAACGCGGCTTCGATCGGAGCGCGAAGGCGATCGACCGGCAGGTACAACAAGACTGCCAGGATCGAGATGGAAAGAGCTGCCAGGCCGATCGTGAAACGCAACAGGATCGACCTGACAACCACGCTTGCTCGACGCTTCGCGGGGCGACGCGTTCCCTCTCGGGTTGGTGCGTGAACGGAATTTCCGAGTGGAGCCTCGCTCAGACGGTGAGCGCGACCTCAATTTCTCCCAAGCCGCCGTGAAAATTCTGGGCGGGATGGCACGCTAGCCGCAAGTCGTGGCTTCGCGTCTTGTCGCCAGCTTGGCAAGGCTAGAGGAGCGCTCCTAAACAGGATGGGGTGGCGGGCAAGGGCTATTCGCCGGCCTCCCGGCCCGCACGGATCTCTTCTATCTCGGCTTCCGTCTTACTCTCGATGCCGGCTACTTCGTCCTGCGCACCGCGCTTCGACAATATGAGTTCGTCGATCTTGAGCTGGAGTGCGAGTTCGCGGCGACGTTGCTGGTTTAGAACCATCTGGGTCAGCACAAAGCTTCCGATCGAGACCGACGACGCAAGCGCTGTCTCGCTGCCGCCAAGCGCCCACCACGCGACGCACAGCACGACGACGCCCAGTTGCGCCGCCGGATGCCCCGCGGCATCGGCTATCGTGTTCGAGACGTGCCGGGTGGCGCGGTAGAGCGGCCGGATCATGGTCCGACGCTCGCTATGCGCGCCGCCTCCCATCGCCGGGCCGCATCCTGAATCAGCCGGATGGCCTCGGCGGAATCGCCAATTCCGATGACTTCGAAGCCCTTGCCCTTTAGTGCGTTGTAGTTGGCGAACCACCGGCCGAGATGCTCGACGAACGGCGTGCCGAGGTCGGAGACATGACGGGCATGATCGTAGCTGACCGAAAGCGCCCCGCGGCCGATAAGACGGTCGTTGCGAAAGGTGTGCCCGCGCTCCGTCTGTTCTGCCTTGATGACGCCGAGAATATGGACGTCGATCACACATCCGACGGCGGCAGGCTCTTCGCCGATCACGAATATGTCCAACGCGTCCCCGTCATCCGCGAGCGTCGAGGGCACCATCCCGAAGTCGAGTGGAAAGCTCATGCCGGCAGGAAGCAAGGCCGAAAGCTCGAAGGCTTCGATCGACGCGTCCCAAGTGTATTTCGAGCGGCTGCCTTTGGGCGTTTCGATGACGACGCGGCAAATCCCCTGTTCGGCATCCAGTCGGTGCGCGATCGCTGCCAGGTCCATTTGATCGTCCTATTCCTGCGGTGAGCACCGCGCCTGTGTGACCGGTCGAACGGGCCGATCATCGATTTTGATCCGAACCGCCCGGTTGCGCGACCGGCGTCGATCCTTGCGGTGTGACAGCGCAGGCGGAGCCAGGCCGACCAGGCTGGAAATCGATGCGTGCCCGAGGTTTCAAAACATGGATCAGCATTTTGGCATTGAAGCGCGCTCGGCTTGTTCGACAGGGCACCGAACGCTCGACGGCGCATTATGCGAATATGCATCCATCGGTCGCCTTCGTCGGCGCGGGCCCGACGACCATCTACACCCTGCATGCGCTGGTGAGCCGTGCCGATGCGCCATACGCGCTGACGATCTTCGAGGAGCAGTCCGTTGCCGGTCGCGGGACACCGTATCGCCCGGGCTGGAACGACCCGGCGATGCTGTCGAACATCGCGAGCATCGAATTGCCTCCGCTGGAAGAAACGCTGGTCGAATGGCTCCGACGGCAACCCGTCGACCACCTGCGCACCTTCGGGATCGATCATCGCGACATCGACGATCGCGCCTTCTATCCCCGCCTCGCGCTGGGCGAGTACTTCAGGGACCAGTTTGAGGCGATCCTGGACCGGGCGCGGGCGAAGGACGTGAATGTCGACGTCCGGACTCGTTGCCGCGTCACCGATGCGGTCAACCGGACCGACGGCATCCACCTGTCGATACAGCCGAGGCGTGGCGAGGCATTCCAGGCGCGCTTCGACCATGTCGTCATGGCGACTGGACACCAATGGCCGGAGGAGCCCGAAGTGCGACCCGGATACTTCCTCAGCCCCTGGCCCGCATCCGCGCTCGCCAGGATTTCGCCCGGCCACGTCGGTATTCGCGGAACCTCGCTTACCGCCATCGATGCGGCTGTCGCGGTTGCCGTCGAGCATGGCTCTTTTCTCGAGCAAGGTGACGATCTTCGCTACCGGCCCAATTCCGATGCCGAGGCTTTCCGGCTGACGATGATGTCGCGCAAGGGGCTCCTGCCGGAGGCCGACTTCTTCCACCCGATCCCTTACGAGCCGCTGTCGATCTGCACGAAAGAGGCGATGCAGATGCTCATTGAGGCGGACGCCGACGAAAAGCTGCTGGAAAAGGCCTATGCGCTCTTCAAGCAGGAACTGGCCGCAGCCGATCCGGGCTATGCCGCGCGCATCGACCTCGCCGATCTCGACATGGAGGAATTCTGCGACCGCTTCTTCGCGGAGCGGATCGCCGCCGACCCGTTCGATTGGGCGCAGCGCAATCTGGAAGAAGCCAGGCGGAACTTCGAGACCGAGACGACGGTCCCTTGGCGATACGCGATCCTGCGCATGCACGAGGTGATCGAGCTCATCATACCGCACCTGGACGACGCCGAGTTCGCGTGCTTCTCGCGATTCTGGAAGCCGGTCTTCGTCGACGACTATGCGACCGTCCCGCATGAATCGATCGAGCGGATGCTCGCGCTGCATCGCGCCGGGAAGCTCGACCTCATCGAGCTCGGCGACGATTACACTATCGACAGCCATTGCGCTGAGGGCGGCGCGACCCTCCATCTCGGCGAGCGGCACATCCATTTCCCAGCGTTCATCGAGGCGACCGGTCAGCGCCCGCTGGAGGCCAAAGATTTTCCCTTTCCCTCGCTTCGAAAGCAGGGGATCGTCCACGACGAGCCGACGGCCGATGACACGCCACCAAGAGGCATCGCCATCGACGATCAGTTTCACCCCGTGGCAGACGATATTCCGGCAGACCGGCTGTTTTGCCTGAGCCTGCCCTTCATCCTTGGCCGGCACCCCTTTAGCCAAGGCATCACCAGCTCGCACGAAATGGGGCTGGTCGTCGGCGAGCAGCTCGCTCAGGCGCTCGACCGTGACGTGGGAACGTCCCCGAACCAAGCCCGGCCGGAAACGGAGACGGTATAAAGCTTTTCGCGATCTACATCGGCGGCGAAGTCGCGCGGGCGAACATCGAAGTCCACGATATGCGCTTCGTCGTCGCTTCCTCGATTGACCAGACCCACAATGAGCTTCGGCGTCAATGGTGGGGCAGGCCCGGGAGCCTCCACATCGATTGCTGGGCCGAGATCGATCATGCCGATGGATACGATGTGTCGCTTCGATCCGAGCCCTATGAAGGGGCCGAGAGGCTTTATTACGTCAATCTCGGCGGTTACGACCCGGCCGATTTCTCGGAAAAGCATCGCAACATGTTCGTCGTCGCCAAGGGCGTCGCCCAGGCGAAGTGTCGCGCGCTACGGACGGTCAAAGATTGGGATGCGGCCCATCGCGACGATCTTTACGAAGCTGAGCAGGCATTTGCGCTGGACGGTGTAGGGAGCGATCAGCGCTTTTATATCCATCTCATCCGGAGTGAGCAGACACACCCGCTTCATTTCACATGCGAATATCTACCGATCAGGAACCGCAAGGCGGACCTCAGCGCGTGAAGCTGGCCCGTTCAAGCTACTGTTTTGATGGCTGCTGCATCGCGCCCCTATTGCTCGCGAAACGTGAGACAGCCTTTTCGTCCGCAGCTTCCAGAATGCCGCTCTGACGTGTCGCGCGGGTCGGGTGCCATCGCACGTCCGACAATGAGCCTCACGAATGCAGACCGCCAGCGAATTGACCCTGAAGGGCCTCGTCAAAGTCGACATGCCGCGGTTCCGCTCCCTTCATCAGCCCGAAAAGGGATTGTCGCCGCGCGCAGCCCGGAAATCGGGCTACGCGCGGTTGGAGCGCTCTGGTGTCGATTGAGCGTTCCAGTCAACCGTTCAGATCGCGTCGATCAAGTCGGCCGTTTCGTCGCGCTGGTGGCCCCCGTACGCCGCCGCTACGCTCGCAATAAACGCTCCGATCAGCATCGAGAGAGCCGTGAAGAAGCCTAGCGCCGACGATGCTTTACGGGCCTTGTCGGCGGCCTCGCGGATCGACGTCAAAGCAGCATCGACCCTCTGTTGGGCTTCCTGGGGCGAGATGCCCGTCTGTGCAGAGACCTCTGCGGCAAGATAGCTTCTGTCATCGGCCTGAAGATCGTCGCGCGCGAGCAGCCTGGTGATTTCAGCGCGGACTGCCGCCGAACTTTCGGGGCCCGGATGCGTCGTACGAAGCAGCGTATCGGCCGCGTTGTTTACGGCGGTCGTCGATGCGGTCACCGCCGCCCCAGATGCCGAGACGGTCGCCGACAGTGCGACACCCCCGACGATCGCAGTGGCCACCGCCCACGCGAGCAAGCCGTGCGCGGTGTCGCGAAACATCACCTCGTGAGTGTGGATACCGGTCCATTTCGTTCGCAGGCGTCCGGTGATGTAGCCGGCCAACGCTGCGGACAGCCACTGGGTGACGATCAGCCAGATCCCGACGCCGATCGCGAAAGACGTGATTGTCGGCCCGGAACCCGGCCACGGCGAGGCTGCCGCAAAGCCAAGGCCAGAGCCCAGGGCGATGAGGATCAAGGTCGTCGCAATAGCGACGACGGCTCCAGCGAAGACCGAAGCCCAGTTGACGGCGGAGCGCGCCGCCTCGACGCGGTCGCGTGTGAGTTCAGGTGGCATGTTCGCTCCTCTCAATGCCAGACGAGGAGCAGGATGAGGATGATCGGGATCGGAACTCCCAGGAGCCAGAGAAGAATCGGCATGCCCATCTCCATTATTATTGTTTCGGGCGCAGTCTGAGCTACGGCCTTTTCGCTAAACGGACGTCGATCCTTCTCGATCCACGGGCAGCCACGGGGGCCGATGAAGATTGAGCGCGTGAAGCACGCGATTTGCGGAACTGCGCCGCTTTCCATGGTCGCTGCCGACATATGATCGTCCAGCGACGAGAGTTGCGGTTTCGAACGCTCTCCGTATAGCTTCCTGGCGGGGGGTGACGACCGCAAGCGGTCTGCATCCGGACAGTGAAGCATGTTGACGCATCGTTCCTTTCGAGCGCTGGTGCCGCTCGGTCTTGGCTTCGTGCTGCTGATCGCCAGCGCCGTGGCTGCGATCTGGCTGTCCGCACGCCAAGAGGCGGCCGTAGGCTGGGTGAGCCACACGCTGGAGGTCGAGAATCGCATCAACCTGATCGGCAGCCTTATCACCGACGCGGAATCGGGACAGCGCGGCTACCTCCTGACCGGACAGAGCATCTATCTTGCGCCTTATCAGGCGGCGGTGGCGCGCATTCCCGCCGAACTCGATGCGCTTCGCGAGGGCACGGCCGACAATCCAAGAGAACGTCAAAATCTCGATGATCTTCGCCCTGCGGTTCAGCAAAAGCTGAGCGAACTGGGCGGAAGCATCGCGCTCGCCCATCTCGGACGGGGCCGGGACGCAGTCGCCGTGGCGCGCACGGATACGGGCCGGCGCTACATGGTAGAGGTCCGAGCCGTGCTGGCGCGCATGGTTTCGGAGGAAAACCGGCTGCTGGCGGACCGCGTCAAGAGCCTCCGCTGGTTCACGATCGCAGCGCGGGCCGCGTTGTTCGTCAGCGCCGCACTGGTGCTCATTCTCGCCTATTTCGCAGTTCGCGATGCCAGTCGCAGGCTCGCGGCCCTCGAGCGCGCGAACCAGAAGCTCACCAAGGAGATCGAGGATCGCCACTCCGCCGAAAGCCAGGTGCGCCAACTCCAGAAAATGGAAGCGGTCGGCCAGCTGACCGGTGGCATCGCGCACGACTTCAACAACATGCTCGCGATTGTCATCGGCAGCCTCGACATCGCGCGGCGGCGCCTTACAGGAAGCGAACATCCCAAGATCGCGCAATGCCTCGACAACGCTTCGGAAGGTGCGGAGCGCGCCGCCACCTTAACTGCTCGTCTGCTGGCATTTTCGCGCCAGCAGCCGCTCGAACCAAAAGTCCTCGACACCAACAAGCTGGTGGGCGGCATGTCAGAGATGCTCCGGCGCACGCTCGGCGAACGGGTGCAGGTCGAGACCGTGCTCGCTGGCGGCCTCTGGCGGATTTGCGCGGACGCAGCCCAGATCGAGAGCGCGCTGGTCAATCTCGCGGTCAATGCCCGCGATGCCATGCCCGATGGCGGAAAGCTCACCATCGAGACAGGTAATTGCGAACTCGACGAGCGCTACGCGGCCGCGCACGACGAGGTCACCGCCGGACAATATGTGATGCTGTCGGTGACCGATACGGGCACCGGTATGCCGGACAGCGTCATCGAGCGCGCCTTCGAGCCCTTCTACACGACCAAGGGCGTGGGGCGAGGGACAGGCCTCGGGCTCAGCCAGGTTTTCGGCTTCATCAAGCAGTCGAGAGGCCATATCAAGATCTACTCGGAGATCGGCCGGGGCACGACGATCAAGCTCTATCTGCCGCGTCACATCGGCGAGGAGACGCTGGCACTGACGGCCGCAGAGCGCAGCGAGCTGCCGCGTGGCCAGAGCGACGAGATCATTCTGGTCGTCGAGGACGAGGCTCAGGTTCGGCACATGACGGTGGATGCGCTGAGAGAGCTTGGCTATACCGTCGTTCAGGCAGGCGACGGCAACCAGGCGCTGGAGCAGCTTGCGTTGCAGCCGCGGATCGACCTGCTCTTCACCGACATCGTCATGCCTGGCATGACGGGACGCGAACTCGCGGATCGCGCTTCCCGGGAGCGCCCCAATCTCAAGATACTCTATACCACCGGCTACACACGCAATGCGATCGTCCACAATGGCATCGTCGACTACGGCGTGGCGTTCGTCGCCAAGCCTTTCTCGATCGAGGCGCTCGCCAAGAAGGTCCGCGACGTGCTCGACGGGTGAAGCCGTCTAGCCAGTAAGGGCAGGCGGCAGTTGCCGTAGCGAGGGCCCGACCGGATGGGCTGTTGGCGCTGAGAGCGCGCGAACGGGACCTGCAATAAAAGGCGCCACCCGGTCTGAAGCTATAGGATCTCCGGGCTAGGGCTCGAGACGCGTGTCCGGTTGATGCATCGCGCGATCCCGCTGCAGCTTTGCGACGGCTTACCCGATCAAGGCGTCGTCTAAAACCGGCGTTTCACCGAGGCGGCGCCCCCCTGACGCGGGCCGGTAGCCGTTCCCGAGTTGTTGGGGATTTTCTCAAATACGGTGTGCGCCGATGTTGTCCGAACCAGCGACGGGCGTGACCGGCGCGAGGATTATTTGTCCTCCGTCCGGACCTTCACCTTATTGGGCAGATCCTTCCCCCTGGTGCGTCGCGACGGCACCTGCACGGGGTTCTTCTTCTTCCATTCGGCCCAGGTCATCGGACCGTCCGGTGTCTCGACGATGGTGTCCTCGATCGACATGTTCGCTCCTTCAGATCTTCGGCCCCTTCCGCCTCGATGCGCGGACGGGTTTGTTTGCAAGTTCAATCCAGACCGGTGCGTGATCGCTCGACTTCTCCCAGCCGCGGACGTCGCGGTCGACATTGGCAGCCGCGAGACGGGGGGCGAGAGCGGGGCTGAGCAGGAGATGGTCGATGCGCAATCCCGCGTTCCGGGCGTAGGCGTTTCGGAGATAGTCCCAGAAGGTGTAAATGGTCTCGCTTGGGTGCATGGCGCGTAGCGCGTCCGTCCATCCTTGCGCGAGCAGGCGTGCATAGGCCTCGCGCACCTCGGGTGCGAACAGGGCGTCGTCGAGCCAGCGCTCCGGCCTGTAGACGTCGCGGTCTGTCGGCATCACGTTGAAGTCGCCGGCGATGACGACGGGCATGTCGGTTGCGACGAGTTCGGCGGCATGCGCGACCAGGCTCTCGAACCATCGGAGCTTGTAGTCGAACTTGGGCCCGGGTCGGGGATTGCCGTTCGGCAGGTAGAGACCGGCGACGAGGACGCCGTTCACCGCCGCCTCGATGTAGCGGCTCTGCGTGTTGTCGGGGTCGTCCGGCAGACCGCGCCGGGTCTCGACTGGCGTGCCGACGCGGCTCAGGATCGCGACGCCGTTCCAGCTCTTCTGGCCGTGCCAGATCGCCTCGTAGCCGGCCGCCTCGATGGCGGCGGCCGGGAAGCGTTCGTCCGGAGCTTTCAACTCCTGAAGGCAGATGATGTCGGGAGAGGTCTCCTCCAGCCAGCGCAGCAGCACCGGCAGGCGGCCGTTGACCCCGTTGACGTTGTAGGTGGCGATCCTCACAGCCGCGCAACGGTTGCCGGATCCTCCCGACCATCGAACCAGCGGTCGAGTGCCTGGTGGAACAGTGAGGTTGGCTCGGCGTCCGCGAGGGCGAAAAGCGTGAGGGACGACCTCAGCTTCATCGCGTCGACGTGACCGAACACCGCCTCTGGCTCGGCGTCTGGCAGATCCTGGAGAACCATGACGATCTCGCGCAGCCGCCCGCCGAGAATGGGGTGACCGAGATAGGCTCTCGCCTCCTCAAGGTCTGCGATGGCGTAGCGCTGAGCCATCGGACTGTGCCCGAGCCCTGCGATCTGGGGGAAAATGTACCACATCCAGTGGCTGCGTTTGGCACCGGCGCGCACCTCGTCGAGGGCACGGACGTAGGTCTGCTCCTGTGCGGATACGAAGTGTTCGAGGTCATGTGACGGCATGCGGGTGCAACGCGCGAGATGCATTGAGGATCAGTCGGGTGCGCGGATGATCGCCCCTTGGATCGTTCGTCCTATGTTCTATATAGGGCGTATGCTCATAGAGACTGGTTTCAGTGCTGACCCCGCCGGATCGCCGCCTCTCGACGCCAATCGGGCTGCTGCGTTGCTCCGGTGGCGCACTGAGTACGAACATGACGGAATCAGCGAGGAGGCCCTCCGGCAGGCGGCTGCACTCGCCACCGTCGTGGTGGTCGACGGCCGTCCGACCTTCGGCGACACGTTCCGCGAGTTCGCGGAGTTCGTCGCCGAGATGCCGTTCTAGCCGTGCTCGACCTCTTCGACGCCCCGGTCCTGCCTGGTTTAGCCTCGCGGCCCGAATTGGTCGACGAAGCTGAGGAGCGCGCTCTGGTCGCGGCGATCGACGCGACGGATCTGACTCCGTTCCGCTTCCAGGGATGGACGGGGAGGCGGCTGACCAGCTCGTTCGGCTTCAGCTACGACTTCGAGACGCAGCGGGCGGCGCGGGCCGATCCGATTCCCGACTGGCTGATGCCGATCCGTGATCGAATGGCCGCCTTCGCCGGTATCGACGCCGGAACGCTGATCCAGGCGCTGCTGATCCGATACGATCCCGGAGCCGGGATCGGTTGGCACCGCGACCGCCCGATCTATGAGCACGTCGTGGGGCTGTCGCTCGGCGCGCCCGCCGACATGCGGTTCCGTCGTCGGCGGCCGGACGGACGCTTCGATCGCGCCTCGCTCCCGCTTGAGCCGCGCGGTGCCTATCATCTGTCCGATGAGGCGCGGCACGATTGGGAGCATAGCATCGTCGAGATGGATCGGACGCGTTGGTCGGTCACCTTCCGCAGCGCGTCGGCGCGAGGACGGTCGGTCCTGATCTAGGCGATCGAGACGCCGTCGACGTCGACGAGTCCTTCCGAGACGAGCGTGCCGACGATGCGGACGCGCTTCTCGACCTCGTCTACCGGCACGCGGTGGAGATCGAGCTGGTAGCGCCCTCCGACGTCGCGCCGAAGCGCGAAGCCGCCGCCGTCCCGGACCAGCGTTCCCGTCTCGTCGATCCTCGTCCCGATCCTGTTCATCCGCAAATCCTAGTCGAGCGACGTGAATCGGGTCTTACAATCGGGATCTCCATCCCCATGTCCCTGTTCGAGTTCAACAGCATGGAAGGAGGTGATCGAATGTCTCATTGTCTCACGCCGCTTAGGCAGGACCTGGGCTCGATCCGCTCCACGGGAGTGGTCGGCGCCTGAGGCGTCGCCGGGATCGCCGGCACCGTTGGTGCGGGCCGCAGGATCCCGGGATCGACATGCCGCCGCGGCGGCTGAACAATGGAAGGGCCGTCCCTCGCGGGGCGGCCCTTTGTCGTTCGGGGCGTGCACACTCCGGCCCCGGCCATCTGAAACATCGGCGGCGCTGGCATGTTACAGCCCCATGAAGAAGCACGATTACGAAAAGCAGGTGCGCGACCTCCAACTCGCGCTGCTCAGGATGCAGCAGTCGATGATGAAGACCGGGGAGCGCGCGGTCGTCGTGCTCGAGGGGCGGGACGCCGCCGGCAAGGATGGCACGATCAAGCGCATCACCGAGCATCTCACGGCGCGCGCCACGCGCGTGGTGGCGCTGCCGAAGCCGTCCGACGTGCAGCTCGGCCAATGGTATTTCCAGCGCTACGTCGATCATCTTCCGACCAGCGGCCAGCTCGTGATCTTCAACCGCAGCTGGTACAACCGCGCCGGCGTCGAGGTGGTGATGGGCTTCTCGACCGAAGGCCAGCAGGCGGAGTTCCTGCGCGACGCGCCCGACTTCGAGCGGATGCTCGTCGAGAGCGGCATCAGGATCGTGAAGATCTGGCTCGACATCGACAAGTCCGAGCAGAATGAGCGGCTGGAGGCGCGCAAGGACGATCCGCTGAAGGCGCTCAAGATCAGCGACATGGATCAGGTCGCTCAAGATAGATGGAAGGCCTATTCAAAGGCGCGCGACACGATGCTCGAGCGCACCCACACGGCGCTGGCGCCTTGGGTCTGCGTCCGCGCCGATCACAAGAAGCCGGCCCGGCTCGCGGTGATACGGCATTTGGTGAAGGAGGTCGCGCCGGCGGACATCGGGTCGAAGATAGACGGCCCTGATCCCGACATCCTCTTCACCTTCGAGAAGTCCGCGATCGAGGACGGCCGCCTGGCGAAGTGACGTGCCTCGGCCCCCGAGGCGATCCGTCAATAGAGCGTCTGGTCGGCCGTCGCATAGGTTGCTCGTCGAGGCCGTGGCCTGGCCAACTCTGTTCGGTTGATTTGGTTCGAGCTTGTTTCCACGCCTTGTTCCGTCATTCAAGCCCTACGCCACATTGCCAGCGGTGCCCGCAGCATTGATCGAGCCTCGCTGACGAGGCGCTGCACCTGTCTGCGGTATGATGGGCTGTCCAATCGCCACCGCCGGTCGGCGATCCTTGGTCCGAAGAGCGCGCGGGCGATCTCTTGCTGATCGGCTCCGCCGGCGAGCGCATCGGCAACGCGCAATTCCAGTACCCAACGGTGATGCCGCTTGCTCGGAGACGGCTTCTCGGCATGGAATCCGCCAAAGCTCACCAGACGGGCCAGCCGGTTGAGAGAGGCTATCGGACCCTGAAGCTGAGTAAGTCCCCTGAGAAGGTAGGACAGTGAGGAAGGGCAGCCAATCAGCGTTCCTTCGATGACGTCAATGCGCAGGAAGCGACGACCGTCGCTGAACAGGAGATGCTCCGTTTCATTGTGCCCGATGACGATCGTGACGAACGGTGCGAGTAGCCGGAGATCGACCCGTTCGGAAGCTGGCGCATGGATGTTTGCCACGTTGGCTGTGAGCACGCTCGCAAGCACCGAACGCGACCAAACCGGTCGTGCGTGGGGCACCGCGACAGACGGATCTTCCAGATCTTCAAGGCCAAAACGCCGGGCAATTCGGCGTGCGCTCCCGGAGCACTGGCCATGGTCTTCCCAAGCCGACCGGTACGCGGGAGTTCGACGCAGCCACGGCGGCGCGATGTGATCGTCATCCCAAAAGCCTCGTCGATCGCGCACGTCCACGAGAACCGCGCCGCGGCCGACCTCGAGCTGGCATCCGCGGAGATCGAAGCGCTCGACCGTGCGTTTCCTCGACCGCGCGGCCGCGTGGCCCTCGAGATGCTGTGACCCGGCCGCACGCCCGTTCCTATGGCAAGTGAACCAGACAGGCTGATCGCTGGTTCTGCGTCCGGAAGCAGTTTCGACGAGGAGTATCGCATGCTTCGTTCGTTTCTCATCGGGCTGGTCGCCGGCCAGCGTGGCATGACGCCGCTCGCCGTGGTCGCGGTCGCTACTCGGAACGGCTCGCTCCCGCCCGAACTTCCCGCGCAAGGTCTGCTTGAGCACCCTGTCGTTGCTGCCGGAACGGCCGCGCTGGCCGCCGCCGAGATGGTGGGAGACAAAATGAAGTCCGCGCCGGACCGGATCGTGCCGATCGGTCTTGCCACCCGCGCGATGACAGCCGCCTATGCCGGCGCCGCCCTTGCCCCGCGCGATCGGCGGCTGCTCGGCGCGGCCGTCGCAGTCGGGACGGCGCTCGCCTCTTCCTATCTCGGCTGGCGCCTGCGCTGTGCCGCGATGGCGCGGTTCGGCCAGACGGCCACCGGTTTCGTCGAGGAAGCCGCCGTCTTCGCGAGTGGCCTGGCGGTGACGCGCCTCCCGGCCATGGCCGCGGCAGCCTGACGGTACGTCCCGCATGACGGTCGATCCCAGCACCAAGGGCGCTGATGCCGAGGATCGCGAGAGCGGTCCGTCCGAGGGCCTGTCCGACAGTGAGGCAGAATCGGTCGCCGAGCGCAAGGCGGGATCGGCGAAGGTCGTTCACGAGGTCATCCGCCTCCAGGGCGACGAGGAGCTCGACCGCCCGGTCCTTTCGCTGCTCTTCTCCGGGTTCGCGGCGGGCGTCGCGATATCGGTATCGGTCCTGGCAGAGGCGTTTCTCGTTCTGGCGCTGCCGCACGCACCATGGACGAAGCTCGTCGCCTCGTTCGGCTATTGCGTCGGCTTCGTCATTGTCATCATCGGGAATCTTCAGCTCTTCACCGAAAACACCGTGACCGCGGTGCTGCCGATCGCCACGCACCCGACTCGTCGCAACCTAGGCCGCCTCGCGAAGCTCTGGATCACGGTGTTCGGGGCCAACATGGCCGGTACGCTGCTCGTCGCCGCACTGATCGCCGGCGGCGCGATACTCTCACCTGAGGCACGAGCGTCCGCGATCGAAGTCGCGGCGCCGGTCGCCGCGCACGACGCCTGGCACACGCTGCTGCTCGGCATGCCGGCCGGTTTCCTCGTCGCGAGCATCGCCTGGATGATGCCCAATGCCCGCGGATCGGAGTTCTGGATCATCGTGATGATCACCTATGTCATCGCGATCGGCGGTTTCAGCCACGTCGTGGCCGGCTCGACCGAGGCATGGCTGCTCTGGCTTGCAGGCAGCATTGGCCTGGGGAAGGCCATCATGGGCTTCATCTTGCCCGCGCTGGTCGGCAACATCATCGGCGGGACCGGACTGTTCGCCGTGATCGCGCACGGGCAGGTCCGCGGTGAGATCAAGGCAGGCTGACTTCGCATCGCTCCAGTCGCTGTGCATCTCCTTGTTCGAGCGCTGGTTCGGTCGTGCCCGAGCCAGGGTACGTCACGCTTTTTCATTGGTCTGTGAGCGTGAGGACCGCTTATCGGGTACGAGAGCCGATTGGACTTCGGACCGACGCTAGGGGCACGATACGTCGGGATGCAGTTAATGACGCGGATAAATGACAGCCTAAATCGCAGCACCCGAACGTTGATCAAGGTGAATACAATCCTTGATAATCGTTCTCGGGTGGAACCGGCGGTCAAAGGAAATCTTGTAAGCGGCATTCCACCCAGTCCCGGAGTGCACCATGGCTGAAGCGGCAGATCCCTTCCTCACCGACGTCAAGACGCTGCGTGACAGGGCGAGGAAGTCGCTCGACGACGGCGCCATCATGCCGACCTACAAGAGCGATCCTGAGAAAACGATCGAATTGCTGCAGTCCGTCGTCGCAACAGAGCTCGTCTGCGTGCTGCGCTACCGCATGCATGCGATCGCCGCGGACGGCATCACCTCCAAGAGCGTCGCGGCGGAGTTCGTCGAGCATGCCGAATCCGAGCAGGAACACATGCTGATGGCTGCGGAGCGCATCGACCAGCTGGGCGGCGTGCCCAACTTCAATCCCGAGGGGCTCGCCTCGAGATCGGCTACGGAATATGGCGACGGCGGCAATCTGGTCGAGATGATCAAGCAGAACCTGATCGCCGAGCGGATCGTCATCGAACACTATCAGGAGCTCATCCGATACTTCGGCGACGACGATCCCACCACGCGGATCATGCTCGAGCACATCCTCGCCGAGGAGGAGGACCACGCCTCGGACATGCACGACCTCCTCGTGGCCCACGAGGGCAAGCCCTTCCTCAAGGGATGATCAGCGACCAAGACGAGCGCTGGATGCGAGAGGCGATCCGCGTCGCCACGCAGGACTGCGCCGAGCCGGAGAAGTCTCCGATCGGCGCCGTGCTCGTTCGCGACGGGCGGCTGATCGCGAGCGGACGCAATCGGACGGACGACTGGACCGACGCGACGGCACATGCCGAGATGGTGACGTTTCGCGAGGCGGCAAAGACAGGCGACGCGCCTGACTTCAACGGAGCCACGCTGTACGCGACGCTTCAGCCATGCGGGATGTGCACGATGGCGACGATCTGGACCAAGGTTCAGCGGATCGTCTTCGGCGCCGGCCGCGACGATGTCCACCGCATGTATTTCGAAGATCGAAACCTCGATACAATGGACTTCGTGCGGGACGCCTATCGCGACGACCTCGACATCGAAGGCGGCTGCCTTCGAAAAGAATGTGCACAACTATGCTTTCGACCGGACGACGTCCTAGAAAGCCAGCAGACTAATCTGTAGCAAGATGAGCACTGATCTAGATCAGGGATATACTTTTCTTTTAATACGTTAATCTCCGGTATCGACCGCGCATCGGGGCGTTGTCTTTCTGGAGGGCGGTCTTGCGCATCGGCATCATAGCGCATCTGAAACATGCGATACGCGAACCCTTTGCAGGCGGGCTGGAGATGCACACGCACATGCTCGCCCGGGAACTACGCGCGCGTGGACACGACGTTACCTTGTTCGCTTCGACACAATCCGATCCGACCCTTGGGGTCGAGGCGATCTGTGACGAGACCTCATTACTCGAGACGGGGATAGCCGAAGCCAACGACGTCGCATTCTTCAGGGAGCATCACGCGTATCTGCGTTTGATGACCGAGCTTCGAAACCGTCATTTCGACGTCATCCACAACAACTCGCTCCACTACCTGCCGGTGAGCATGGCGGATACGCTCGCCACTCCGATCCTCACCACGTTGCACACGCCACCCTTCTGCTGGCTCGAAAGCGGCATCCGGTTGAGCCGGCCGGGCAACCGCTATGTTGCGGTGTCGGCCGCCACTGCGAGGATGTGGCAGCATGTGGCGAAGGTCGAGAAGGTCATTCCGAACGGTATCGACCTCGCCCAGTTTCCCTTTACCAAGGATCCGTCGCCTGAACCCTACCTCGTCTGGTACGGCCGCATCGTTCCTGAGAAGGGGCTGGATCTTGCGATCGATGCCGCCCGATCGGCGGGGTTCCCGCTCCGCATCGCGGGTCCGATATCGGATCGCGCCTTCTACAACGAAGCCATCGCACCCTGGCTCGGCAGCGACGCCATCCACGTCGGGCATCTGGACCACGGCGAATTGGCTGCTCTCGTCGGCGGTGCCCGCGCCGCGTTGTGCACGCCACGGTGGGAGGAGCCTTATGGGCTTGTTGTCGCGGAGGCGTTGGCCTGTGGAACGCCCGTGGCCGCATTCAAGCGAGGCGGCGTTCCGGACATTCTCGATCGAGAATGCGGCGTGCTGGCGCGTCCGGACGACGTCCAATCGCTGGCCGGGGCGGTGCAGCGCGCGGTGGAACTCGATCGGAACGCCTGTCGGCGCCGGGCGGAGACGACCTGCGACGCTTCGTGCATGGTGGACGCGTACCAGAGGCTGTACGAGAAGATATCTCTCGCGCCGATCATGGTTTCCGAGCGAAGCGATATCGACGCCGTCATGCCTGCGGCTCTGAGCGTCGCATGAGCAGGCCGTTCTGCGTCTGCGTGCCTGCCCGCGACGAGGCCGCGCACATCGGAGTGCTCATCGCCGCATTGGCGAGACAGACGGTCGAGAAGCCAGTTCTCGTCGCCATCTGCATAAACAATTCAAGTGACGGTACCGCGAGCGCGGCGATCGCCGCGGCCGACCGCGCGGCCGGGGCCTTGCAGCTGAAGATCATCGAGCGCGATTTCGAACCGGACCTCGCGCATGTCGGGTCCGCTAGGCGCTGCGCGATGGAGGTCGGCGCCGATCTCCTCGAGGACGACGATGGGCTTCTCATCTCGACGGATGCGGATTGCAGGCCGCCCGAGGGGTGGATAGCCGCGAACCTCAGCGCCGCGGCTGCGGATCGGGTGGTCGGCGGCCGTATCGAGCTCGACGAGACGCAGGAGACCCCGCCCGAGATCGTCTCGCTGAAGCGCCGGTTCGACTTCTACTGGCAGTGCGTTCGTACCATAGAGGACACGCTGGATCCGCAGATGTGGGATCCGTCGCCACGTCACGGCGATCACACCGGTGCGAGTCTCGCCATGACCGTCTCGCTGTATCGGCGGGCGGGGGGAGTGCCGCTCATTCCCGTGGGAGAGGACAACGCCCTCGTGACGGCGGCGGTGAACGCCGGCGGGGTCCTCGTCCACCCGGCGTCGGTCTGGACAAGAGCGTCCGCCCGGATCGCTGGACGTGCGGAGGGCGGCATGGCCTGCGACATGCGCCGCTGGATGGACGCATCCCATGGCGGACTGGCCCCGATGGTTCCGGCGTTCGCGCATTGGCGCGCGCGCGCGCAGTGGCGCAGGGAGCAGAGAGCGATCTCGGGAGGTGCTCCCATAGCGATCGCCGAGCAGTCCCTCGCGCCCATGCCCTGCGACATGATGCTTCCGGAGTTCTGACGTGGCGCGACCGATAGGCTACTACGTGCACCACCATGGCGATGGCCATCGGCAGCGGGCGGTCGCTATTGCCCAGGCCGCCGGACGCGACTTCACGCTCATCGGATCCGGACTCTCCCAGCGCACCGGCCAGGTGCCACATGTTGACGTTCCGGATGATCGCCTTCCCGGTGCGAGATTCGACGGGTCGGATCATGGCGAGCGACCGTCCGCGCTCCACTACGCACCGATCGACCATGAGGGCGTGCGCCGCCGGGTCGCACGGATGACGAACTGGATCGCGGAAGCGCGCCCGGCACTCATGGTCGTCGACGTCTCGGTCGAGGTGGCGATGCTGGCACGCTTGGCCTCGGTGCCGACCGTCTACGTGCGCCTTAGTGGGCACCGGTTCGACCGGCCGCACTTCGACGCCTATAGGGGCGCCGCCTATCTGCTCGCGCCCTTCCATCCGGATCTGGACGACGATCGGACACCCGACGCGATACGCCGCAAGACGTTCTACGCGCCGGGCATATTGTCAGCGCCGATGACGTCCTCCCCTGTCGAGCATGACGTGGCCCTCGTCGTCGTCGGACGGGGAGGAATGCCGTCGGACGGTGAAATCTGGGCCGAGGCGGCCGCAGCGAACCCGACGCTCCGCTGGCGGGTCATCGGTCCGTGCTCCGTGCCGAGCTCGATGCGGAAGAACCTCGAACTGCGGGGATGGGTCGACGACGCGCAACGGATGATCGCATCGGCGGGCGTGGTGATCGGCGGCGCAGGCGACGGTCTCGTCGGGTCCGTGATCGCCCATCGGAAGCCCTTCATTTGCGTCCCCGAGGAAAGGCCGTTCGAGGAGCAGCTGTCGAAGGCAAGACGGCTTTCCGCTCTGGGCGCCGCCATAGTCTGCCTGAATCTGCCTGCCGCAGAGCGATGGGGCGGACTGGTTGCCCGCGCGCGGTCGCTCGGCACCGATGCGATCGGCCGGCTCGGCAGTTCACACGGCGCCGAGAATGCCGCCAGATGGCTGCGCATGGTCGCGGACGAGACGAGCAAGGTCCGGAGCAGGTCGGCATGAGCTCCAAGCCCGATCACGTGACGGACTCCGCAGGCGGGATCGCAGAAGCCCTCGCGGTCCTCGGTCAGAGGTTCGACGCCTCCCCCCGGTATCCGACGGAGAGCTTGCGCATCGTCATATCCTCCGGTCTCCACCGCGTGTTCGCCCCGGTCGGCGCCGGAGGTCGGCGCTTCGAGACCGAACAGGCCCGCTATGCCGCAATGAAGGATGGTCTGCGCATCGTCGGTCGAGGGGACCTCAGCGTCGGACGACTCTTCGAGGGACACGTAAACGCGCTCCTTCTCTTCGGTTGGTATGGGTCCGAGGAGCAGATCTCGTGGCTCGGCAAGATGCTCGACCGCGGAGCCTGGTTCGGGGTGTGGGCGACGGAACCGCAACCCGGTGTCTCCATAACCGGAGGCGAGGAGGGAATGCTCTCTGGAAGCAAGATGTTCGCCAGCGGCAGTGGCGGCCTCGACTATGCGTTGATCACCGCCGCGGCTCCGGGAGCCGACCGGCGGGTGGTGATCGTGCCAGCGAATGATGGCGACCGGTCGGACACGTCCGGGTGGCGCGTGCGTGGGATGCGCGCGAGCGTCAGCGGGACCTATTCGCTCGATGGCATCCGGGCCGAGCCTCAGATGCTATTGGGCGCGCCAGGCGACTACGATCTCGATCCGCGCTTCGCGGCGGGGGCCTGGAGATTTTGCGCGGTCCAGCTGGGCGGCATCGAGGCCCTTCTCGCGGAGACCAGACAGGCGATGCCGCAGGCAGCACGCGGCGATCCTGTACAACGTGCCCGGTTCGCGGAAGCTCTGACCGCAACGCGAACGGCCGGGTTCTGGGTCGCCGAGGCAGCGAGACGGGCGGCGGCGGAGCATGCGGACGCGGTCTCTATCTCGAAACTCACGCGCAGCGTGGTCGAGGATGCAGGTTTCAAGGTGATGGAGGCGGCGGCCCGGATCGTCGGGACCCGGAGCGCCTTCGACGGAGAGCGGATGGACAAGATCATCCGGGATCTCTCGCTGTATCTCAGGCAGGCTGGTCCCGATCACGCTCGCGACGGAGCGGCGACCGCCTTCATCGAAGCGGACCGGTGGGACGCGGAGGACCGGCTGTGGTGATCGCAGTCAGTCTCGATCGCTCCGTCTGGAGGTCCGCCAATTGGCTGGTCATGTCGCCGCATCCCGACGACGAGACCATCGGCGTCGGAAGCCTCATCGCTCAGTCAGCCGGTGACGACCGTCTTGCTGGCGTGATCTATCTGAACAACGGGACCGGGTCACATCCCGAAGGCACGCCCCGCCTGGGATGCGCGCGCCGAGCGGAAGCACGGACCGCACTATATCGACTGACGGGGAGGCATGTGCCCACAGTCTGGCTCGGCTGGCAGGACGCACAGCCGCCCAGTCAGGGCTCTCCTGAGTTCGAAGCCCAGGCGATGCGCATCGGCGCGTTGCTCCGACGGCAACGGGTCGACGCGATCGCCGTCACCGACGTCGCGGAGAGCCATTGCGATCACGTCGCCGCCCATTGGCTGGCGCGCGCAGCCATCAGGCGGGCGCGGCGATTGATCTCGCTGTTCACGTATAGCGTGTGGAGCGACCCCGATCCTGTCGCATCTCGCCGGATCCAGACGCGGGACATGGCGGCTGGACGCAGGCGGCATGCCCTCAGCGCGCACCGGAGTCAGCTTTCGCCGCTCTTTGGTGATGGCTTCCGGCTCCCGCGGGAGATGCGCTCGATGGACAGGGCGGACACCCTCTATCTCCGGAGCCGTCTATGACGATCGCCAGTTCGAGCCTGGACGCCGCCTATTTCGAAGGGATCTTTGAAGGCGACGACGATCCGTGGGATCTCGCGACAAGCGAATACGAGTCGCGCAAGTTCGACGCGACGATGGAGGCGATCGCCGGCCGTCGATACGCCCGTGCGCTCGAGGTGGGCTGCGCGCAGGGCGTGCTCACCGAGCGGCTCGTTACCGTTTGCGACGAACTCGTATCGATCGACATCAGCCCGAGGGCCCTGTCCCTGGCACTAAAGCGGGTGGGCGACCGGCCGGGGCTCAGCCTGAAGCGGATGGCCTTCCCCAAAGAAGCACCGGAAGAAACGTTCGACCTCGTCGTCCTGTCCGAGGTCGCCTACTATTGGGGCGTCGTAGACCTCGATCGGGCCAGCGAATGGTTGCAACGAGGGGTGGCGGCCGGCGGCCGCATACTGCTCGTCCACTATACAGGCGAGACGGACTATCCGCATAGCGCGGACGAAGCGGTAGAGACGCTCTGGGCGGACCTGAAAGGCTGCTTCGAGCAGGAGAGAAGTGACCGTCACGACCGGTATCGGCTCGATCTATGGAGGCGCATGTGAGCGGCGTCTCCGTGCTGACCATCGTGCGGAACCGCGAAGCGCACCTGCAACAACTCGCCGAGGGTCTCCGCCGAAGCGGCCGGATGCCGGATGAACTCGTGGTCGTCGACATGAGCGACGATCCGGCCCGGCTGGACGAGATGCCGTTCCCAGTCATCGTCGAGCGGCTGGACGGGACCGACCTCCCGCTCGCCAAAGCGCGTAACCGGGCCGCGTCGCTTGCGCAGCACGAGCATCTGCTTTTCCTCGATGTGGACTGCATTCCGATGGCGGGTTGCATCGATGGGATGCTCACGGCGATGCACACCGCCGATGGCGTCGTCTGCGCGGACGTGCGCTACCTTGGTCCCGGTGAGGCGCGCGGCGATTGGTCGGAAGCGGAGCTGATGCTGCGCGGCAAATCCCATCCCGTTCGGACGTTTCCAGCCAGCGGTATCCGCGAGGAGCGTAACCCAGGCCTCTTCTGGTCGCTGGCGTTCGGGATCCATGCCCGGCGTTTCAAAAGCCTTGGTGGCTTCGATGAACAGTTCGTCGGGTACGGCGCGGAGGACACCGACTTCGGATTCCGCGCAGCGAAGAACGACGTTCCGCTTTATTTCGTCGGCGGGTCGGTTGTCTGCCACCAGCACCACGACACCTTTGAGCCCCCGGTGCAGCATGTGGCAGACATTGTCCGCAATGC
The DNA here is from genome assembly GCF_029906645.1 of Sphingomonas oryzagri. NCBI lineage: Bacteria > Pseudomonadati > Pseudomonadota > Alphaproteobacteria > Sphingomonadales > Sphingomonadaceae > Sphingomonas > Sphingomonas oryzagri. The sequence continues at coordinate 1,130,640 of NZ_JARYGZ010000001.1, read as the reverse complement.
TAACTTCTTCCGACGGCGCTGGAACCGGTGGCCGATGGAGGGTTGGCTGCGGGCGTTCCACGGCATGGGACTTGTCGAATGGACGACGGATAAGCTTGAGTTTCGCCGAGGGCCAACCCTCGAAGAGACGTCTGCATCCTTTGTGACATGGCCGGGCTCTTTCGCTGATACGGATGAGGATCGGATAGAACAGCAAAGGGTTCTCACTGCATGAGATGCATGGAACTCTTCCTCCGTAACCGGACGATCGCGGTGCTTACCGAGCAGGAACGCGACCGGCTCGAACAATCGGTCGCGGAGCGACGGCGCATGCCGGCCCGCGCAACCCTGCTCGATCGAGGCGAACATCTCCGACAGAGCACGATGCTCGTGCAGGGTTTCATGATCCGGTACATCGACGATAGCGAAGGGCGCCGACAGATCGTGGCCTTCCACGTCCCGGGCGACTTTGTCGATCTCCACGCTTTTCCGTTGCACGTGCTTGATCACTCGATCGCAACGCTGACCCAAGTCGAGATCGGGATCGTCCCACACACCACGCTCAAGCGCCTGACGGGCGAGGATCCCGACCTTGCGCAGAAGCTGTGGGGATCGACCTTGCTCGACGCCGCGATGCATCGCGAATGGCTGTTTCGTCTCGGGCGCCTCGATGCAGTGGGGCGGGTGGCCCACTTCTTTTCGGAAACCAATGCCCGGCTGGAAGCTATCGGCTACAGCGACGGCACAAGCTTTCAGCTGCCGATCAACCAGACGGATCTCAGTGAAATTACGGGCCTGACCGCCATCCACGTCAATCGCGTGCTTCGAATGCTTCGCGAGGAGAAAATCTGCACGTTCCGATCCTCGCGTGTCGAGATCGCCGATCTGCCACGGCTGCAACAGATCGGGCAGTTCGATCCCACCTATCTGTATTTGAAGAACCGGTCCCCCGATCCGGAGGGGCGCTTGGGCAAGGAGAGTTCGGATGAATGATCCGCGTAACGTTTCTCCCTTCGAAATCGGCGGAAAGGCTGTCGCCGAGGAAGGTCTGGTCCTGCTGGATGGACCAGATGGAATCGCGATTTCGATGACGCCGGATGCGGCGGAAGAGACCGGAACCAGCCTGATCACGGCTGCACGCGAAGCCAGGGATCAGGCGACGCCCGAGGTCTAAACAGGTGGCAGGGCGTTCGGGCAGACGCAGTCGAGAGGTGACCCGTGACGAAGCAGCGTGACGACGACCCTCAGATCGAGCCGTTCGAGGGACCGGCCGGCGGCTGGGGATCGGTGCGCTCGCTCGCCGACATCCTGCCGCGCGAGCATCCGGGGCCTGAGGGCTATCGCGAGCTCGCCCGCCAGAACAAGCCGGATGGCTTCATGTGCGTCAGCTGCGCCTGGCCCAAGCCCGCCGACCATCACCCGGCCGAATTCTGCGAGGAAGGCGCCAAGGCGACCGCCTGGGAATTGACCCACTATCGCACCACGCCCGATTTCTTTGCCGAGCACACGCTGACCGAGCTGCGGGGGTGGAAGGATTACGATCTGGAGCAGCACGGTCGGTTGACCCACCCCATGCGCTACGATCCTGCGACCGACCAATATGCCGCGGTGGGATGGGACGAGGCCTTCGACGAGATCGGGCAGGAACTGAAGCGCCTCGATCCCAAATCGGTGGTGTTCTACTCCTCGGGCAGGACCAGCCTCGAGGCCTCCTACATGTATGGGCTGATGGCGCGCATGTTCGGCAATCAGAACCTGCCCGACAGTTCCAACATGTGCCACGAATCTACTTCGGTCGGGTTGAAGGCGGCCATCGGCGTACCGGTCGGCACGACGCAGCTGAAGGATTTCGAGGAGACCGACGCGATCTTCTTCTTCGGCCAGAATGTCGGGTCCAACGCGCCGCGCATGCTGCACGATTTGCGCGCGTGCCGAAAGCGCGGCGTCGAGATCGTCACCTTCAATCCTCTGAAGGAGCGGGGGCTGGAGCGCTTCACCGATCCACAGAATCCGATCGAGATGGCGACGCTCCGGGAAACCGCGATCTCCACCCAATATCATCAGCTGCGCGCCGGAAGCGACATCGCCGCGATCATCGGCATCTGCAAATTCCTGATCCACTGGGACGATCTGGCCAAGGCCGAAGGCGATCTGCCGGTGCTCGATCACGATTTCATCGCGCAGCACACCACGGGCTTCGAGGATTTCGCCGCCGCCGTTCGCAAGACCGCCTGGTCCGATATCGAGCACGAGACCGGGCTCGCTCGCGAGGAGGTGGAGGCATCTGCCCGGATCTATGCCAAGGCCAAGGCGGTGATGGCGATCTACGGCATGGGCATCACCCAGCACGTCAAGGGCGTCGAGAACGTCCGGATGATCGTCAACCTGCTGCTCCTGCGCGGCAACGTCGGCAAGCCGGGCGCCGGGCCGACTCCGGTGCGCGGACACAGCAATGTCCAGGGACAGCGCACCGTCGGGATCACCGAGAAGACCGAGCTGGTTCCGGTCGAGAAGCTGGAAAAGCAGTATGGCTTCAAGGCGCCGCGCGAGAAAGGGCTCGACACGGTCGAGACCTGTCGGGGGGTGATCAACGGATGGGTGAAGGCGGTCGTCGGCCTCGGCGGCAATTTCCTGCGTGCGGTGCCCGAGACGGAGGCAATGGAGGCGGCCTGGCCGAAGCTGGATCTCTCCGTCCAGATCGCGACCAAGCTCAATCGCAACCATCTCTTCGCAGGCAAGGTGACCTACCTGCTGCCCTGCCTCGGCCGGATCGAGCGGGACGTGCAGGCGAGCGGGCCGCAGGCGGTCTCCACCGAGGATTCGACCAGCTGCATCCACGGCTCGCGCGGCAAGGCGACGCCTGCAAGTCCGAACTTACTTTCCGAGCCGGCAATCGTCGCCGGTATTGCCAGGCGGATCCTGCCCCCCAATCCGAAGGTGGACTGGGAGGCCTGGGTCGCCGACTATTCCACGATCCGCGATGCAATCGAGGAGACCTATCCCGCCATATTCAAGGATTTCAACCAGCGCCTGTTCACGCCCGGCGGCTTCTGGAAGGGCAACAAGGCGGCCGAGCGCATCTGGGAGACACCAAGCAGGAAGGCGGAATTCCTGGCGCCCACCGACATCTCGGCGGCGGGGTTCGGAGAGGCTGCCGGCCGCTATCGCCTGATGACGCTTCGCTCCAACGACCAGTTCAACACCACGATCTACGGCTATCACGATCGCTTTCGCGGCATCAAAGGCACGCGCGACGTGCTGCTCATGCACGAGGCGGACATCGCCGATGCCGGGCTTTGCGAAGGCCAGGTCGTCGCGTTGGAAAGCGATGCGGCGGACGGTGTCTGTCGCCGCCGGGACGGCCTGATCGTCACGCCCTACGACATCCCGCGCGGGTGCCTCGGCGCTTACTATCCGGAGGCCAACGTCCTGATGCCGGTCGAGCACCACGCGGAGGAGAGCCACGTGCCGGCCGCCAAGTCTGTGCCGGTGCGGATCGCTGCGACAAATTAGAAATGCGACCGGCTGGACGGGTCAGCGCCCAATCTCAGTCGATCCCATGCTTGGAACTTCTGCCTAGCTGCAGACAGTCTGCTTCAAGGTTGCCTATCTATGTTGTCCATCAGCGCTTTGACACGCACGGTCGAGACAGGTAGCGCCATCGCGTCGCGCCCGGGGGAACAATATGCTCGCTTGGATATATTTGGCCGGCGCAATCGGGTGCGAGATCATCGCAACCTCGGCATTGAAAGCGGCGGATGGCTTCACCAAGCCGCTTCCGACAGCGATCGTCGTGCTGGGCTATGTCGCGTCCTTCTACTGCCTGTCGGTCGTGCTGCGCTCGATCCCGATGGGCGTGGCGTATGCGATCTGGTCGGGCATCGGAATCGTCCTGATCTCGATCATCGGCCTCGTCGTCTACAAGCAGCGGCTGGACGCGCCGGCGCTCGCCGCGATCGGGCTGATCATCGCGGGTACGCTCGTCATCAACCTGCTGTCGAAGGCTGGGCATTCCTGATCGACGGTGCAGTCACCGTGGTATCGAGGCGGCGGAGCAACGGCCAGATGGTGAGAAGGGCGGCCAGACAGAATACGAGGCCCATCGGCCCAACCGGAACGTAGCTGCTGAACGCTTGCGCGATCGCTCCGGTCACCAGCGAGCCGAGCGAGGTCATCGCCAGCCACGTCGCCGAGCATAGCACCGCGAGCCGGCCCGATGGCTCGACCGCATAACCGATGCCGAGCAGCAACGGATAGGTGACGAACCAGCTGCCGTTGTAGAGGGCCAGCGCGACCGCGAAGCCTAGCGGCGAGGTGGTGGTTGTCAGCGCCGCGCAGGCGCCACCGCAGGTGAGCAAAGCCAATAGCATCGGCCCCGTGCGGCGCGCGCGAGCGACCCAGGCGGCGAGCGCCAGATTGCCGAAGCAGCTCGCGAGGGTGGCGATGCTCTGATAGCGGCCGAACGCGGTCGCGGGGAGGCGGGCGCCGTCATCGCCGCTGATCGTGAGAGCCATCAGCGTGACCTCTACGAGGCGATCGCGGCAGGCCACCGCCGAATGCGATGGCGGACGGCGAGATCGTCTCCCAGCCGCGCGGATCGCCGGCGGGGATATGATCGTCGCCTTCCCACGGAAGATTGGCGCTCGCCTTGCGGCCGGCATGGCCGATCTGGATGCCGGGGACGGAGCCTTCCGCTTTGATCTCGGCTGCTATCCGCGCCATGCCCTCGATCTGGCCGTCATCCCACAGGCCGGTACAGCCCGGCGTGATCCGGCCATCGGCCGACACGCCGGTCGCCTCGACGATGACGAGGCCGGCGCCGCCGCGCGCGATCGACGGATAGTGGATCCAGTGCCAGCGGTTGGTGACGCCGTCGACGGCGCTGTACTGGCACATCGGCGGCACCGCGATGCGATTGCGCAGGGTGACGCCCTTTAGCGTGAACGGTTCGAACAAAGCGGACATGAAGGCTCCTTGGCCGGGGAAAGGGATCAGCCGCGCGCGGCTTCGAGGACGAGGCGGGCGACCTCTTCGGAGGATTGCGGGTTTTGGCCGGTCACCAGCTTGCCTGCGCGCCGCGCGAAAGGCCGGAAGGCCGCGCCGCTCTCATAGTGCGCGCCGAGTTCGCGCATGCGGGTTTCGAGTAGGAAGGGAACCTGCTTGGTCAAACCGGCCATCTCCTCTTCCTCGTTGGTGAAGGCGGCCACGGGGCGCCCGGCGACGAGAGGCTTGCCGGTCTCGTCTTTGGCGCCAACGAGGCCTGCCGGGCCATGGCAGACGGCGGCGACGACCTTGCCCTTCGCCCAGGGATCGGACAGCAAAGCGCCGAGCGTGGCATTCTCCGGCATGTCCCACATCGTGCCGTGACCGCCCGGCAGGAACACGGCATCAACGTCGTCCACGCTGACGTCCGCGATGGCGGGGGAGGATCCGATCTTCGCCATGGCGGCGGCATCGGCGAGGAAACGGGTCACGCTGGCGGGGTTCTTGTCCGCCTCCTCGATCGAATGCGGATCGATCGGCACTTTGCCGCCCGCGACCGAGGCGATGTCCACCTGCGCGCCGGCATCGAGAAAAGCGTAATAGGGCGTCGTCAGTTCTTCAAACCACAGGCCGGTCCTGCGATCGCTGTCGCCGATCCGGTCGTGAGAGTTGAGGATGATGAGGATCTTCATGGGGGTGAGCCTTTCGCGTTGCGGGCCGCCGCGACGAGGCCGTCGAGCCAGTCCTGATGGCCGTTAATCATCGGGTTGGGCCTTGTCGTGGCCAGTTCCTTCGCCGGCACGCCATTCTGCGTTTCCTGGGTGAGGATACGGACACGGCCGCCGGGCAGGTTCTCGACCAGCCAGGCGTGGTGGACGTCGAGGCGGGTTTCGCCTTCGCCAGCCCAGCCGTGCCAGGCGACGCGACCCGGCGCATCGCCGGCGGGCGCGATATATTCCACCACCTCGGCCTCGACCGGGAAGCCGAAGGTCTCGAAATAGAAACGCGTGCCTTCGGCCAGTTCAGGACCGGCACCATCGCGGAAGCGGATGTTGGCGCTGTTGGCGTAATAATCCGGCCAGCGCGGCGCCTCGGCTAGCAGCGGCCAGATATCGGCAGCGGTCAGCTCCGCCGCGATCACCTCGTTGGAGGCAAAATTGTCGCTGAAGCCGGGGAGATGGTCGTCGGGCCAATGGACATCGTTCATCATGACGCTTGCCCTCGGTACTATGGGTCGGTTGCCGCTTCCCCGCAGATGGTCCTCGTGCGATGATAAGGCAAATAAGACCCATCTATCAGGCGTATCATCGTGCGTGATATCAGAACGATTGACCTCAACCTGCTGCGCGCGCTCGACGCGCTGCTCGACGAGCGTAACGTTAGCAAGGCGGCGGAGCGGCTCGGCGTCACCCAGCCTGCGGTCAGCGGCATGTTGGTACGGTTGCGCGAGAGTTTCGACGACACCCTGTTCGTGCGCTCACAGCGTGGCGTGCAGCCGACTCTGCGCGCGCTGGCGCTTGCCGAACCCATTAAGCAGGTCCTCGCCAACGTCGAGGCGCTGCTGCGGCCGGCGGCGTTCGATCCGGCGACGGCATCATTCACGCTGACCTTGGCGGCCACGGACTATGCGCTCCAGGCGGTGGTAGTGCCGTTCGTCACGAAGCTGCGCCGCTACGCCCCCGGTATCCGGGTCGCGACCCGGCCGGTCGACAATGATCGAGTCGCGCAGCAGTTCGAGCGGGGTGAACTCGATCTTGCACTGATGACGCCGGAGTCCGCGCCGCTCGACCTTCACTCCCGGCGCCTGTTCGACGAGAGCTATGTCTGCGCGCTGCGTGCAGGTCATCCCGACGCGAGTGCAGCCGGTATCTCGCTCGACCGCTTCTGTACGCTCGATCACGCGCTCGTCTCGTTTTCCGGCGGATCCTTTCATGGCGTAACTGACGACGCTCTGGCCCATCTGGGACGCGAACGACATGTGGCGCTCTCATTTCACAGCTTCCTCGCGCTGGCCGAGGTGCTGCGCGAAACCGATCTGATTTCGGTCGCTCCACGTCGGCTCGCTGCCGCAGGCGACGGATTGGCGCTTCTCGAGCCGCCAGTCGCCATCCCGGGTTTTACCAAACTCGCCGTTTGGCATGGGCGTACCCATAGCGACGAAGGCCATCGCTGGGCCCGGGCACTCCTGTTCGAGACTTGCGGGACGGTCGATGCGCTCAGCGGCGAACTCCTGCGCTGTTGTGGAACTGATTAGACGGTCTGTATCGCTCAGATTTGCGCCGTGACGACATGGTTGGTCGCAGAGGTTAGCTGCCGGTCGGCAACTGGGAACGCGGCTCGGGCGTCGGAACGGCAATAAGTGGTCGCGAGCAGCTTGGCTTTTCTGGGCCGGTTCCGGTCGTTCCCGCCCTTGAAGTGCGCCCCGAATGCCTTCCGCCAGCTCTCGCTCATGCCGAAAGAAGCTCTCGATTGGCGATGATTGCGTTTTGGATATTCGGAAAGTTTAGGCTATATTTCCAAGGCGGCATCGATCATCATCGGCCATTGATGCTCGATGGCGCATTTCCGATCCAATCGGATCGCAGCCAGCAACATGGAATCTGTAGGTACTCGCATGGCGGCCAAGGCAGCTTGTGCCTGTCGTAGGCGCGTTGCCAGCTGTTCCGTATCGAGACTGTTCCAAGGCGCTGATGCGTTGGGATCATTTTCGTGGATCGCTTGCGCTACCCGAAGAACCATATTCTGCCCGTGAACTCGGGGACCGACTTTCATCGTAACTTTCCGACACGAACGAGGACGCCGCGTCGGGAAGCGAAGTGGCATGCTCGTTCCAATGAACCCGCCGCATGATGAGGCATTTGGCAGGTGGCGAAGAACTCCGCCAGCGGCTCAAAATAAGGGTATCGTGACACCCAGTTCACTATCCACAATCAAATTTTTGAAAAATTTGCAGCGCTCCTTCGACTTTGAGGCATCTCGCTCTGGCACCGAGTCATGCCACGATATGCTGCCAGCTCGAAGCGATCGACATGTCGCGCAGTGGTATCTTGGAAAGCTCCCTAAGCCGTTCGAAATCGATGATCCGAATTTGACGCCTATGCCGCTCGATGAGACCGTCGTTGGTCATTTGTCGTAGTACGCGGTTCACATGCACGGGGGTCAATCCCACGATGTCTCCGAGCTGCTCCTGATTGATCGCAATTTCTAATTCGTCTGACCCGGCCTGCCCGACGATGGACAATCGTTGATGAAGGTTCAGCAGAAGAAAAGCCAATCGAGCTATCGGGCTGGTCCTGGAATTCGATGCGAGCAGGTCCATAAGCGCGACGCGTTCCTTCTGCGCTGACAACAGCAGGAACATCGCAATCCGGGGATTTGTCACGATGAGTTGCCCTAGCGGCGCAAGAGGCACCTTTCTGACGGTGACCGGCGTCAGCGCCATCAACGTGTCGATGGCGTCTTCAACGCACATACTGGTGCTGCCGAGCATGTCACCGGGAAGGTGAAGCTTGAGAATCTGCCGTTCACCGTCGGCGAGCAGCATCGAGGACGCGAGCCATCCGTCCACGAGGAAGTAGGCGGATCGGTCAGTCGTGCCCTGAGGCCGGATAATCGATCTGCGGGGCAAGATAATCGTAGGCCCCCCGAGGGCCTGAAGCGCGCTTATATCGGAGGAGGAGAGCAGCGAGAAATCACGGAGACGATGTGGAGGAAGCAAAAGCGTTTGTCCCTGTAGGCTGCATTATCCCGAAGCTCTAACAGCCCGCACGGACGGATCGCACTGATCCATGATAGCGGGCTATGGAGGTGCGTGCACAAGCTGCGACGCGCTCCGAGATCCGGTCGCAAAGTCCACTCCCGCAGACGATTGGGGGGTCGGCCTACTGCTCAGCTGCGGACGACGCTTCGATCATCTGTAGCGCCTGTGCGGAAATCGTGCTGATCGAAATCAGGATCGGGATTTGTGCGGAACTCTCGCCCGCTCGCTTACGTCTATCCGGCCATGACATCCCATCGATCTTCTCTCTTCCCCTGGCACCCCAAGAGCCAGGAAGGCCTCGAACGCGCGCTGAAATCCTATGTCGCCGATCCCTCTTTCCCATGCGTGGGCGCCAAGTCCGCGCTTGCGCGAGGGACGCTGGAGGTCGTTGGATGTCGTGATCTGACGAGTGCGTGGGACGATCTTCGCATCCACGACGAACTGCTGCTGTTCGCAAAGAGCTACCAGCAGAATCCCGGGCTCTTCCGCAGCCTCGCCATAATCTTCGAAGGGCCGGCCGAATTAACCGAAGCTGCGTTTGAGAGCGCCATGTGGGAGCGCATCCAGTCCATCTCCGACAAGGACGTCTGGCGAGGACAATCCTACGACGACCGTGTCAGCGCGGACCCGGCCAGCCCGCACTTCTCACTGAGCTTCGGCGGCGAGGCTTTCTTCGTGGTCGGCCTCCACCCACATGCGAGCCGGCCGGCGCGCCGCTTCGACCGTCCGACCATGGTATTCAACCTGCACGATCAGTTCGAGACACTCCGGGACATCGGCAAATACGAGGGAATGCGCGAAAAGATCATGACTAGGGACGAGGCTCTGGCCGGCTCTCGCAATCCGATGCTCGCGCGCCATGGCGAGGCGAGCGAAGCCCGCCAATATAGTGGCCGCGCGGTCGGCAGCGAGTGGCGATGCCCGTTCAGCTATTCGGGAGACGATGCATGAGCGACGTCGAGCGGATACCGCCGCGCAGCGGGACCGCCTTCAAGGTTCCAGCCGGCGCGACCCTCACCGTCATCGATCCCGAGGGATGCCAGGTTGCCGACCTGCTGGCATTCAGCAGCGAGGACGTGAACGAGGTCATCTCGTCGGGCCGGACTCTGGATTATGCCGAAACGATCGCCCTCACGACCGGCCACGTGCTCTATTCGAACCGTTCGAGGCCGATGCTCACGATCATTGACGACACGGTCGGCTGCCACGACTTTCTGCTGACGCCGTGCTCGGTCGACACCTTTCTGCATTTCTATCCCGACAAGCCGGTGCATCGCGGATGCTTCGGCAATCTCGCGGAGGCGCTTGAGCCCTATGGCGTCGCGCCCGATCGTATTCCGGTCGCGTTCAACTGCTTCATGAACGTGCCCGTCGATGCTCAAACCGGAAAATTATCGGTCCTTCCGCCGGTCAGCAAGCCCGGCGACCGCATCTCGTTTCAAGCGGAGATGGACCTAGTGATCGGACTGACGGCGTGTTCGGCCTATGCATCCAATGGCGGGAGCTTCCGGCCGATCGACTATCAGATCGAATTCCTCGGCAGCGACGACATTCCGATCGGCGCGCCCTCGAACGCCTGAAACATTCGCCGCAAAATGATTACCCCCGTGCCGCATTGGCAGCACGGCTCGAGCTGCCTGCGGTGTGCGCCTTGACATGAATCAGCGACGTTAAACCGAGATCTGCTATTGCTGCCTTACCGCTGCTTTCGGCAACAAGCATGGCAGTGACCGAGAGACAGATGAGAGCTCCCGCTTTTTTTCGGAGGACTCGCATGTCCATGATCGATATCGAATATCACCTTCTTCGTGCGCAGGAGTCTCGCGAAGCTGCGTCGCGCTCAAGCGATCCTGCGGCGCGAGCCTCGTATGAGGAGATGGCGCGGGAATATGAACGGCGCGCCAGCCGCGATAGCGCGGCGGGGCCGACGGCAGTGCCTCTTGGCACGGCGTCTCGTGAAGCTTGCGGCTAATTCTTCTATTGATCGGGGTCGAAGCGGCTCTTCCGGCCCCCCTTTGCCGCTCGCGATCTCCTTTCGGTCGTTCGCCCACGCGTCGACTGGGCGTTCCAAGTGTTGACGGGAACGACAAATATCAGGGTCGCCTGCGGTCGTTATCATGATCGAGCAGTCCCGCGCCCGGCGCGCTCGCTATCTGTTTCCTGCAAGGTAGCGCGTCGGAATGCGGCGGAGCGGGGCTGCCCTGCGCCAATTTTCGATGATCCCCAACCTGCGTGAGTCTCCTATTTTCGGTCCGTCCGGTTTTGAGCTCGGCCAAGATGCCCCATTCTGGGATCGCTTTCAAAAGGGGCTGTTGCGGGACAAGCGCAAATCCCAGTGGCATTGCGAACCTGTAACTTTGTTTCAGCAAGGGGTTTGGGTACATCGATCCGTCTCCTAGGGATTTCCGGTATGCTTTTCGATTGGCTGGCAAGCGCAAAAACGAGGCGTCTTGCGCAGGAAGAGGCCACTTACGCCATGAGAGAACATGGCGAGCGTGCCGAAGATGCAGTCCGCGCGAAGATGGAGCAGACGACCAGCGAGCAACGCCGGCAAATCTATCGCCTTGCTTTGAAGGCGCTGCGAGACCTTCGGTAAAATGAGGCGTCGCTAACGCCGGATGAGCTGGATCTGATAATTCGCTGCGGCGTTCGGCATTGATGGCCACCGCTATCCAGCAATTCAATCTTCCCGACCCTACCTCCGGCCTCACGCCGTAAGCGCGTGTCGTAGTGGCGATCTGGCTTATTGATCTCGACCACGACGCGCTCTTGGAACTCGGTGATCCCGGGTTTGCGCTAGGCGCCAAGACGGTCGCGCGCATCATGGAAGACGTGAAGGCGAAGGCGGTATCGATGCGCTGGTTTGGGGGCGGTCGCATCGCGCTCGGGGCCGACGACCTATCGCTTTCCGCGCCGGAACCGATCCGGCTGGACGACGGGAGCGAGCGGATGCCGGCGTCTTGGTTTCAGATCATCGACGTGCGTGGGCCGTCAAATACAGCGCCGAGGCTGAAGTCGGCGGCCTGATGCCGCCGGGCGGCGCGCCAGGCGCAACCCTTCCGAGAGTCCGATCAGAGGATCCCCTCGATCAGGCCGAGTTCGAGCGCCTCGTTCGCCTCGACGTACCAGTTCTCCGGTGCGCGCCGCGTTACCTCATCCAACGCCACCTTCGAGCCATGAACGAGGTTCGCGAAACCCTCGTTCTGAATGGCTATCGATGCCTCGATCTCGTTCAGCGTCGCCTTAAAGGCAGGAATGCAGGTGGTGAGGGGGCCGGATATCTGAATGGTCTTGGTGAGCAGGCGCTCGTGGATCATCAGGCGCGTTCCGCGGGTGAGGTAGCGGTTCTCCCGGGCGAAGAAGCTCATGAAGGTCGTGCCCGCCGAGTAGATCGCCGCTTTCCCGAGGAAGACGAAGCGGCGCTGAGGCTCGGTCTCCGAATGGAAGCGGATGTCCTCACCCATCATGCGCGCCACCTCGGGGTCGCCCCCCAAGGTCGAAAGCTCCACGGTGACCAACCCCTCTGTCGGCGCGATCACCAACTGATCCCGGAAACTCTGATACATCTGGTAGTCCACCCCGCCATGCAGGAGGATGGACGGAGCGCTGAAATCGGCGGCCGACAGCAGGTTTGAACTCACGGACGATTTCCTTCCTCTCGATTGCCGACGCCAGAACCCTAACTGCCCCTCAGCGTTCCCCAAGAAATCCGAGGGGGTACGACAATCGTGCTAAGCGGGATTAATCTTGGCGCGAGAACCGCAGCCGACGAAACGAAGGTACTTCATCGATGATTGCTCGAAGGTGAGGTGAGGACGTCATGGAAGAAGCGCGCACTTCGCCTCTTAGCACAACGAACCCAGTTCCGGATCCCCATCGAGGCAGGCTAGGCCCGGGGACTCCCGGTAAGGTTGGCTTAGACAGTGTCGCTGAAGCTGATTTAGAACAATGCGCGTTTCCCGCTGTCCCGAGTAGATTTCGTCGAAAATGTGGGGGACACGGATAGTGCACTACCGTATGTACACGCTGGATAAAGCGCGGGGTACGATCAAGCTCGGGACCGATCTCGAGGCTTCCGACGACGGCGAAGCAATCGAATTGGGCAAGGCGGCCCATTCGGAGGGCGGCGCCTTTGAGCTTTGGTGTGCGCAGAGGCTTGTCTTCAGCAATCTGGAGCGCGGCGGTCCTCCGCAGGTCTGATCGCTTGCGTCATGGCCTGCTGGCGACCTCGAAAGCCGGGCCGGCGGCGCATGCGTAGCGCGTTTCCGTTCGGGCACGAGACTTACGGTCTTCAGACAAGGCAACGTAGTCCATCGCGGCACGGTCGATCGACGCAGTCACCGTGAAGCCGGCCGTTTCGGCGCGCATCAGCACGATCTGGCGACGGCTCAAGGACGCGATCGGGAGACGGGGAAACCCCTCCTTCTGAAACGTACGGCCGGCCAGATCGAGATTGAGCCGCACGACCGCTCCGTTGGACGCCGTGCAAGTCAATCCCACCGGCGTTGCCGGACCGGGGACCGAGGCGGAACAGCCAGAGGCCGCGCAACCCATTAGGATTGCGAGAGTGACGCGCACAGCGATCTCATCAGCTTGAGGACGGGACGAGGTCGAGCATAGCAGAGCAGACAGCTTAATCCACCGGATTGCTCTGATTTGCCGGTGGGTTAGCCGCAGAAATATGGATTGCGATGTTGTCTGGAAGGTCGCCGATTCTTGCATTTCGCAAAATTATTGATCGGATCAAATAGCCGCCGTTCGAATTTTGGCGCTGGTAGGAGGTACGGTCAGCTACGACGGATCCGGGCACGCGCCAGGCGGCGATCCTCAAGTGAATAATACAGCCAGATCGCGTGCTCGCGGACTATGACGGAAGCCGCGAATGCGATGTCGGTGGCGGTGCGGTCATCGACCGGCGGGGGCGTGATCAACGGCTGGATGCAGCGATCGAGAACGGTGCGGCAGTCGCGATCGAAGGCGATCCAGCCGATCCGCCAGCGGGCATCGCGGGTTGCCCCGTTGTAGAACATGACCGGGATGTCGGGATCGTCCGTTAGCATTGGTCCGGTGGATAGATGCCAATCGTCCCAGCTTTGCTCGCGCGGCATGAACGGGGTCGGCTGCTCGATCCAGGGGCCGGCGCAGTCGGCGCCGAGAGCGAGCCCGATGCGAGACGCGTTGTCCGCAGCATATTCGTAGAAGAGCCGCCATTGGCTGTCTGCCGTCCGTTCGATCGTCGCTTCCTTGGTGTTGCCCTCCGATTTGGTCGATGCGAGCACCACGCCCCGCTTGTGCAGGCGATCGAGCGACGGGCCGGACGCATAGCAAAGTTCGCCATGCGCCTGATCGGCCAGAACTCCGGTGTAATAGACGAGATACGAGCCGTCCTCGCGCTGCACGACGGTGGGATCCTCGACGCCGCCGGCATCGAAGGCGTCGGGGCCGGGAACGATCGATGGAGCGTCGAGCATGGTAAAGTTTCTTCCGTCGCCGCTCCATCCGGTCCAGACCATCCCCGTGTCCGAACGCGGCGCGCCCGGCTTCGGCACGGCCCGGACCATGAAGCCATAGCGGCCATCGGCGTCGAGCCAGACATAAGGGCTCATCCAATCGCGCTCCATGAGCGCCGCCGGTCCTTCCATCCGCACGTCCTCGATCAGTTCGACGTTGAAATCGAGCCTGATGTGCCGCGGGCTCACCCTGTCCTTGACGTGGGCATCGTCGATCGGCGGCGCTGCAGGATCAGCGATCATGCGCCGAGTGCCTGCATCAGCGACAGGCCGCCGTCGATCACGATCCGGGCGCCGGTAATATATCGAGCCTTGTCGGAGGCAAGAAAGACCGCGAGATTGGCAACCTCGGACGGATCGCCGGCCCGTCCGAGCGGGATGTTGTGCTCAAGCGTGCGCCGATAGGCGGGATCGTCCTCGGCGCGCTCGTTCATCGGCGTCAGGATCATGCCCGGCTCGATAGCGTTGACGCGAATGGCGCGTCCGGCTTCCTCGATCGCGAGGGTCTCGACCAGGTTGGACAGGCCGCCCTTCGCGGCACAATAGTCAGCACCTCCGGCGCGGACGGTGTAAGCGTGGATCGACGAAATGTGGATGATGGCGGCCGGTCCGGCTTTCTCGCCGCGTGTCCGCAGAAAGCGGCGCGATGTGAGGAAAGCTCCGGTCAGGTCGGTGTCCAGCAACCTCTGCCATTGGGCAAGGGACATGTCGCGAACCTCGACGCCGCTCATGTTGAGGCCAGCCGAATTGACCAGCACGTCGGGCTCACCCCAATGCTTCGCGATCTCGGCGAACGCCGCATCGACCGAGCCCTCGTCCTGCACGTGGCATTGAACGGCGAGGCCCTCGCCACCGCCTTCCTCGATGGCCCGGACGCTCCGGTCCGCGCCATCACAATCGGAAAAGTAGAGCACCGCGACTCGATCTCCCAGCGCGCCGAAACCGGCCGCGCAGGCTGCTCCGATGCCAGATTCCGCGCCCGTTACGACGATGACACGCTGGGTCACTGCAAAGGCTCCCTTCCTGAAAATCATCTGCGCCGGAGCGATCCGTCCATGTCGCGATCGGACCTGTCGTCGCTGTGCTCCAGTTTTGCGGTGGTCTCGGCGTCGAGCTATCTTGGCTTGCAAGGCCTTGAATGACGGCGCTGAGAAGCGGTCCATCTTGGTGAAACCGCGCTGTGCCGCGACGGTTGCGTTACATTCTCCTCATGTGCCTCTCGCGCGGGCAACGCGTATAATGCCAGTCGCCGCGTCGAATATGACTGTTCCCAATTGCCGGTGGTCTACTCGTTGCGTGCTCTCGGAACCTGCCGCTTCCAGTTAGACAGATCAGCGGATCTCAACGACCACTTGATGCGTATGTCGAGCTACGCGGGCGGTATTCGGCGAGATGAGGTACGCGTTCGAGGACGGTGAAATCTTCCGCTGATGGCGGCGTCCGAAACCGGCAACCCTAACCGGCCGTCGGGGTGGAGGGGTGGGTCGACCACGTGTGCGCGAGAGAGGAGCAAGGTATGAAAAAGGAAACTCTGGGCCTTTTGGCCCTGATCGGAGTTGGTTCAGCGGCATTTGCCCAAGGGACGCCGCCAGCCGTCGTGGATCACCAGAAGTTGGCGGTCCAAACGACCACACACAATGATGGAAAGCGGCACAAGCAGGTCACGCACTACACCCATCGTACGATCATAAAGACGCCGCATGGGACGATGGTTCACACCAAGACGGCGACGACCACGACTAACCCGCAATAGCCGTCTTGGGGCGCTGGACACTGCCCGGCGCCCTTAGCGAATCGCCGGTGCCAGTTTTACAAGCGAGGGTCACGGACCCAACACGCCCTCGCGCGCATTGTTGCCCAAGGACAGAATGCAAGGGTTTCAGCGTGGGGGACTATCCGCTCCATATCTCGATGATCGCCGAAGCTCATCGTGACCGAGATTCCAAATACGTCTTCGAAGATCGCTTGTTCGCCGCTCCGGCGATCATCGCTTACGATTTTGCCGTGGCACTTCAGAAGCCTCTGCACCGCATCTACTACAGCGACGACCAGCACCCAACAGTGGAAATCGAGCGCGAAAACGAGCCGTTCGGCAAGCTGTCAGCAGTGATCATAGGGTGTGCGCTGATCAAGCTATCCATCTCACGTGGCTGGACCACGGGTGGAGTGTGGCGGACCGAACACCGGACCATCGCGCTTTTCGAATTGGAAGATGATGCGGAGGCCTTCGCGCGGGAGCATCGCACAACGCACCATGAAGCGGGTTTTGCGGAGAAGTGGCTATCTGGGCGCAATTAAATACCGGAATTGTCACAGCAATTTAATGCATCCGTGAGATAGTGGTTGGAGCAGGGTGGGATCGAATATGCATGAGGATCGAGCGGTCGGTCACGACATTTGGCGGGAAATCGAACGTGCTGAGGGTGAAGCAATGCTCCAGGCTTGGTGCGGTAGGGGCGAGCCGGAGCCGGTCGCAAAGCGATCAACACGCGTTCCTGGATTTTGCAGGCCTTCCGCACTCATCAGCAGGCTTTTGAGCGTCTTCGCCAAGACGTTCACGCTCAATCGCTAGCCTACCGCTGAGGTAATCAGGCGCCTCACTCATCCGATCAGCAGGCGAGTGCCCAAGGCCGCCAGGAGGGCCAGCGGCATGGCGATCGCTCCGACCTTGAGAAAGGCGAGGAACGTCACGTCCTCGCCCTCGCGGCGGATCGCCTGGAGCCAGAGGATGGTCGCAAGCGAGCCGGTGACCGACAGGTTGGGTCCGAGATCAACGCCGATCAGCAGGCCATCGGTGACGATCCGGGGCGGTGCAGCCTGAGCGACGGCGGTGCTGGCAACGAGACCAGCGGGCAGGTTGTTCATCAGGTTCGAGACGAACGCGAGGATCGTGCCTGAGGCAGCGGCTGCCTTCATCGGGTCCTGAGAGGCGTTCCGAATGGCGCTGGACACCATAAAGATGACGCCGGTCCGATCGAGCGCCTCAACGAGGACGAAGAGGCCTGCGACCAGTGGCAGCACGCCCCATGAGACGTTGCGGACCAGCGGCAGCGGGGAGCGCTTGCCGAGCGCCGAAACACCGAGCGCGGTCGCGATGCCGGCCGCTGCCGTCGGTAGGCCGAGCGGCTGGTCGAACGCGGACGTTGCGAGCAGCACCAGAGCGGTCAGCAGGATAGCGGCAAAGGCCGCCTTGCCGCCTGGGGTCAGTTGGGGACGCTCGACATCGCAGGCGCAATCACCGGCCAGCCGCTTGCGCTCGACGAGACGAAGCACGGCATATGTCACCATGATCGAGGCAAGGGAGGGGAGTGCAAACGATCCCATCCACTGCACGAGGGGCGGCATGTGCCCGCCATAAAGAACGAGGTTGGCTGGGTTGGAGATCGGAAGCACGAAGCTCGCGGCATTGGCGATCAGCGCGCAGGCGAAAAGCAAGGGCAGCGGTTCGGCCTTGGCTTGTCTTGCGACCGCGAAGACCGCTGGCGTCAGCACCACCGCGGTCGCGTCGTTGGACATGAAGGTAGTGACGACGACGCCGGTCGCATAGACCAGCAGGAAGAGCCGGCTGCTCGATTGACCCGCGCTGTTGACGGCGGTGGCGGCAACCCAGTCGAATACGCCATTCTCGCGCGCGGTCTCCGACAACAGCATCATGCCGGTCAGGAACAGATAGACGTCGAATCCCTTAACGATGGCGCCGGCTGCCGCGCCGAGCGGCATCAGACCAAGGCCGAGCAGGAGAAAAGCGCCTGCGACGGCCCAGATCCATTCGGGCCAGCGCATGGGCCGGCTGATGACGCCCGCCGTCGAAAGTCCCGCAATCAACCACGTCGCGCCGACAGCGACCGTCACCATCCGCACCCGTTCTTGTTGGGGCCAAGCTGGCTACCCTCGATACCGGCAATGGGCCAGGCCCCGATGGCGTGACAGTCGCGTCCCAGAGCAACGGATAAGCCGCGCTTGGGAATGGCTTCGGCATCGCGAACCAGCACGTCGATTTGATCGCGCGCGTCCCCGCAAACGACCTCGACATGATCTCGACGAGGTCCTTGCCGATTACGGAGACGCGCTCGACATCAGCCGAGACGATCTGAGTGCTCTTGTTCACGAACTTGTCGGCCGTGCCCAGCAGCGAAGGGGTGCGGGCTGACGCAATTGCCGATGGTCAGCCATCGGACCGCGCACAGGTTCCTGTTGTCGCAGGGATCGATGGAGATGCATCTTTGGCGCGGCGTCCGTAGAAGGCAGGAATGGACGAAGATCTGAGCGACGCGCATTACGAGGCTTTGGCGAGCATTCGGCACGAACTGCGCCGTTTCCTGCATTTCAGCGAGCAGGCTGCCTCCTCGTCGGGCGTTACGCCTCAGCAGCATCAAGCCCTGCTGGCGATCCGCGCTTCAGGTGGGGCGATGCTGGTCGGTGAGCTGGCCGAACGGCTCCTGCTGAAACCGCATAGCGCAAGCGAGCATGTCGATCGGCTGGTGAAATTGGGGCTGGTCCGCCGCCGTACAGGCACATCGGACAAGCGACAGGTGCCTATCGAACTGACCACAGAGGGCAGTGCCCTTCTTGCCTCATTGTCTCGGGTGCATCGCGAAGAGCTTCGGCGAATTCGCCCGTTGCTAACTCAGCTCATCGGGACGCTCTGATCCGAGGTCTTCGCAGTTGCCGGCCTACCCGTGATGCCGCTCTTAGCAAGTCTTCGGAGCATGCGACGCAGCCGATCCTGCTCTCTCCAGGCTCTGCCGACGGGGATCAGCGTGAGCGCGGCGATGGCGAGGAACAGAATCACCATCTGGACGAGCGGGCGTCGGGCGGCGCCAGGAATTGCGAGCAGGGACAGCATCGCGATCCAGGGGCCAAGGGCGGGCCGGCGAAGCAGCTTGAAGACCTGCCACGACGACCAGGCCAAGAACGCGGCCACGGCCATTCCTCCGAACACCTGGGCCAGACAGTTGCCGAGTATGTCGAGCATGTCTGTCAGCTCGACCGCCATTCGTAGCGGGACCGATCGCTTTCGGCCTTACGGTGCGTACTCCGTGCCTTGAGCAGGTCCTGCCTCGAAAGCAAGCCGACCACGCGTCCGGATTCGCGGTCGACTATAGGCACGCGGCCGACCCCGCTCTCGATGATCATGTCCGCGATCAGGCCGCATGGCGTCTCGGGATGGGCGGCGGGTTGAGAGATGTCGGAAAGTGTATCCGCGAGGCGGACGTCGTGATCCGTGTCGGAGACGCGCCAGCGAAGCGCGTCGGTGCGCGAAACGAGGCCCAGCAGGCGCCCGTCCGCATCGACGACGGGATAGCTCCGATGCTTCGCACCGTCCGCGAAGAACTTCCCGGCAGCGGCTATGCTCATGGAGCCGGGCAGCGTGTCCGGATGAGGTGTCATGAGCTGGCCCGCCTGCAGGAAATCGAGCGGATCGACCGTATATTCCTGGAGGATGTGGCGTCCGCGCCGCGCGATCTTCTCGGTGAGAATTGAGCGGCGCATCAGCAGCACGCTGACGGCATAGGCGGCACCCGCGCTGGCGATCGTCGCAGGCAGGCTTTCGAAGTGCCCGGTCAGCTCGGCGGCGAACAGCGCGCCTGTCATCGGCGCGCGCATGGCGCCGCTCATGATCCCGGCCATGCCGATCATCGCCCAGAAGCCGACGTCGCCCGGCAAGGCATGCCCAATCAGGCAGCCGGTCGCTCCACCCAGGATGAGAAGGGGAGCGAGGATACCCCCTGACGTGCCGGATCCCAGCGCGATCAACCAGACGACCGCCTTCACAAACAGCAGCGCCATCACGACGCGGATGGCGAGGCTGCCGTCGAGAAGCGCCTGGATGCTGGCATAGCCCGAACCCAGGACATGCCGATCGATCAGCCCGCCGATACCGACGAAGATCGCGCCGATGGCGGGCCACCACATCCAGTGGACGGGCAGGCGGTGGAACAGGTCTTCCACGCGATAGAGCAAGGTGGAGAGCAAGGCGGCCTCGAGGCCGACGACGAGACCGACGGCGCTGGAAGCGCCGACCACCCACAGACCACTCGGTGCGAGCGAGGCGGTCGCGAACATGGGGCCTGATCCGAGCAAGAGCGGCCGCCAGACGAAGGACACCAGCACCGCGACCACCACCGGCACGAAACTGCGGGGTTTCCACTCGAACAGCAGAACCTCGATCGCGAGCAGGATTGCGGCGAGCGGCGTCCCGAAAATCGCGGTCATCCCGGCTGCCGCGCCCGCCACCAGCAATGTCTTGCGTTCCGCGGCGCTCAGATGAAAGCATTGGGCGAAAAGCGATCCGATCGCGCCCCCGGTCATGATGATCGGACCCTCGGCTCCGAATGGGCCGCCGCTGCCGATCGAAACGGCTGCAGACAGGGGCTTAAGCAAAGCAACCTTCACCGACAGGCGACTCTCGCCGAACAGAATGGTCTCGATCGCCTCGGGAATTCCGTGGCCGCGGATCTTCTCCGATCCGTAGCGCGCCATGAGGCCGATGATCAGCGCGCCAACCAGGGGCATGACCAACACGCCAAGTCCGATGGCGCTGTCGGTGATTAGCGCGGGCCCGGCCGACAGCCGTCCGAACCAGAACAGGTTGGTGGCGATCGCGATCATCTTGAGGAGGAGCCATGCACCGACGGCCCCACCGGTGCCGACCACCAGCGCCATGGCGGCAAGGAGCAGCATGCGCGCATCGACGCTATGATCGGCGAGCGGTCGCCGCGTGAAATCGGGTTGCGTGTAAGCGGTCACGGCGACACTCGTCTGAGGGTTCGCGAGCAGATATATCGTAGAGCGATATATGGCAAGCGAGCTGGAGCCGAGCACTTCCGATCATGACATGACCTTGCGCCATGGAACGCAGGGCGAGCGGGCGTACGAGTTCGATAAACACCGTCAATGGCTCCGGAAATGGTCAGATGAGCGGGCTTACGTAGAGCTGGGATCGTTCTATTCGATCATCGGCTCGCGGTTGGGCCGTTGCGGCGGCAAGGCGCCCAATTCTCGCTGTTCCCGAACCTGCGCGGCCTTCCTGCTTTCGGACGGGCAGCTTTCGATCGTGAACCAGATCTTTCCCGCACCGGGATCGACTTCAAAATGCGGCTGCTACGGCAAAAGCGTTAATCGCGATGGCGTTGCGGACCTGTAACTATGTTTCAGCAGGGGACTCGCGTACATCGATCCGTCACTTGGGATTTCCGGTATGCTTTTCGATTGGCTGGCGAGCGCAAAGACGAGGCGTCTTGCGCAGGAGGAAGCCACCTACGCGATGCGAGAACATGGCGAACGCGCTGAGGATGCCGTCCGCGCGAAGATGGAACAGACGACCAGCGAACAACGCCGGCAGATCTATCGCCTCGCCTTGAAGGCGCTGCGAGACTTGCGGTAGCCTCGCCGGTCCATCCATTCTGGTGGAGCCGTCCTCGCAACAAGCCCGCTTTCCCGTTTAATCATGCCCGCCTCCGATCCGGCGTGATGAACTGCGGCCATTCGGTGGCCTTCGCCGCTGTGCGTCGTCGCGCTGGGTCGCCTCCAAACCCGCCTCTAGAAGTGATCGGATTGATTCGGATCGGAAGGCGCCGTGCTTTTTCGCATGTTTGTCGATCTTGGCGATCAACTCGTGCGCGAGCCGCACGCCGACCACGGGGTCTCTTCGGTCACCCACTCTGATATCCTCGTCCTTGATCTCCGCATCGATAGGCGGTCTTCTAAATCCGGTGCTGGCCGATGCCGAGTGAGACCAAGACGGTTTTATCGACCCACGCAATAGATAAGCGTGGCGATTGTGGGTACTGACCGCGCTTTCGCTCAGGTGTCCCGGCGCTGCGACCTGCCGGTCAAAAGCGCGCCAATTGCGGCCATCCGAGTGCTGCCGCACCGCTCTTAATTTTGGGCGGTCTGC
This sequence comes from Sphingomonas oryzagri, assembly GCF_029906645.1. Lineage (NCBI taxonomy): Bacteria > Pseudomonadati > Pseudomonadota > Alphaproteobacteria > Sphingomonadales > Sphingomonadaceae > Sphingomonas > Sphingomonas oryzagri. The sequence continues at coordinate 1,108,508 of NZ_JARYGZ010000001.1, read as the reverse complement.
TTTTTGGCTTGTTCGAGATCGGTAACTGGATGGCGATGGGCCGAGCCTGCCGGGATCGTGTTGCCGAGAATATCCAATGGCCCTACGATGCCCCGATTAAACCAGGATATATTGAGCCATGTGATTTCGATCTGACAGCAATGCGATCCGTCTTGCCTTCAGGGAAATCATGTTCATGCCCGCTGCGATCACGACGCTCGACCTTGGCTGGTCGACGCCGGACGGCCATCCGGTTTTCTCCCATCTCGATCTGGTCTTCAACGCCGAGCGCGTCGGCATCGTCGGGCGCAACGGCGTCGGCAAGACCAGCCTGCTGAAGCTGCTGGCGGGCGAGCGCGAGCCGACAGCCGGCAGGGTCGTCGTCGACGGCACCGTCGCCGTGCTGCGCCAGATCGTACAGGTCGGCCTGGGCGAAACCATCGCCGATCTGTTCGGCATTGCGGACGATCTCGCCATCCTGCGCAGGGCGGACGCCGGTATGGCGACAGCGGCGGAGCTGGCCGAGGCGGACTGGACGCTGGAAGCCCGTCTCGCCTCCGCTCTGGCGCGGGTCGGGCTGGAGGCGGATGCCGGGACCCGGCTGGCCTCGCTGTCCGGCGGGCAGCGAACGCGCGCCGCCATCGCCGGCGTGCTGCTCGCCGATCCCGATATCCTCCTGCTCGACGAGCCGACCAACAATCTCGATCGCGAGGGGCGGGCGGCGCTGCTCGATCTGCTCGCGTCCTGGCGTGGGGGTGCGATCGTCGTCAGCCATGATCGCGAGCTGCTGGAGACGATGGACGCGATCGTCGAGATGACTTCGCTCGGCGCGACACGCTATGGCGGCAATTGGAGCCACTATCGGGAGCGCAAGGCGATCGAGCTGGCCGCCGCGCAGCATGACCTGAAGGTCGCGGAGCGGCAGCTCGGCGAGATCGAGCGGAAGGCGCAGGTCGCGATCGAGCGGAAGCAGAAACGCGACGCTGCCGGCAGCCGGAAGGGAGCGCGGGGCGACATGCCGCGCATTCTGATCGGCGCGCGGAAGGAGCGCGCCGAGAATAGCGGCGGCGAGAATGCCCGGCTCGCCGAACGCCAGAAAGGCGAGGCGTCGGCCGTCGCCGCGTCCGCGCAGGACCGGATCGAGCGGCTCGAGACGATGAAGGTCTCGCTCGCGCCGACCGGGCTGCCCGGCGGCAAGATGGTGCTCGAACTGGACCGCGTCACCGCCGGCTACGACCAGGCGTCACCGGTGATCCGCAACCTCTCTTTGACCATGACCGGGCCGGAGCGCGTGGCGATCATGGGGCCGAACGGATCGGGCAAGACGACCCTGCTCGGCGTGATCGCCGGCCGCATCGCGCCATGGTCTGGCTCGGTCGACCGCGTCGCGCGCTTCGCGATGTTCGATCAGGCGGCGGCCCTCCTCGATCCCGCGCTGTCGATCGCCGACAATTACCAGCGGCTCAACCCGGGGACCGATGACTTTGCGTGCCGCTCGGCGCTGGCCCACTTCCGCTTCAGGGCCGACGCCGCCCTGCAGCGGGTCGGCACGCTGAGCGGCGGTGAGATGCTGCGGGCGGGGCTCGCCTGCACGCTGGGTAGCCCGACGCCGCCGCAACTCCTGATCCTCGACGAGCCGACCAACCACCTCGATCTCGATTCGATCGCCGCGATCGAGGCGGCGCTGACGGCCTATGACGGTGCGCTGCTGGTGGTCAGCCATGACGAGGCCTTTCTCGACGCGATCGATGTAGTGCGGCGCGTCGATCTGACAGGCTGAGCGCTCAGGCCATACGACCGACCGCCAGCACGGCATCGGCGAAAGCGGCAGGCGCCTCCTGCGGCAGATTGTGGCCGATGCCGCCCGTGATCAGGCGATGCTCGTAACGGCCGGTGAAGTGCGCCCGATAGGCCGCCGGATCGGGGTGCGGCGCGCCGTTGGCGTCGCCTTCCATGGTGATGGTCGGCACGGTGATCGCAGGCGCGGTGGCGAGCGTCGCCTCGGTCGCATCGTAGCGCGCCTCGCCTTCGGCGAGACCCAGCCGCCAGCGATAATTGTGGATGACGATCGCGACATGATCGGGATTGTCGAAGGACCTGGCGGAGCGTTCGTAGGTGGCATCGTCGAAATGCCATTGCGGGGAAGCGGTCTGCCAGATCAGCCTGTTGAAATCGTGCCGGTTCTGCGCGTAGCCGATCCGGCCACGCTCGGTCGCGAAGTAGAATTGATACCACCAGGCAAGCTCGGCCTTCGGCGGCAGCGGCGCGGCGTTGGCCTTCTGGCTGCCGATCAGATAGCCGCTGACCGAGACGACACCCGCGACGCGATCCGGCCAGAGTGCCGAGACGATATCGGCAGTGCGGGCACCCCAATCGAATCCGCCCAGCGTCACGCGGCGGATCTTGAGCGCGTCCATCAGCGCGATCACGTCGAAGGCGAGGGCGGCCTGCTGGCCGTTACGCACCGCATCGACCGAGCGGAAGACGGTGCTGCCATAGCCGCGCAGGTAGGGGACGATCACACGGTGCCCGGCCTTGGCGAGCAGCGGCGCCACCTCGGCGAAGGCATGGATGTCGTAGGGCCAGCCGTGGAGCAGGATCACCGGCGCGCCGTTGGCCGGCCCCATCTCGACATATCCGATCGAGAGCGGGCCGGCGTCGATCTGGCGAAGTGGGCCGAAATCACCGGCCGCTACTGAGGCGGCACGGGCAGCGGTGGCGAGCAGGCCGGACTGGCTCGCGGCGACAGTCACGGCCGCCATGCCGAGCAGGCTGCGGCGGCTGAGGATCACGGTTTCCGGGGAAGTGTTGGTCATGGCGGACACTCCTTGCTGGACGATCATTTCACGGGCGGCACGATAAAGGACAGCGTCTTGCGATCCAGCGGCTGATGGTTGGCATTGGCGAGGATGATCTCGACCGTGTGGTGGCCGGCTGGCAGACCGACGAGGATCAGCGGCTAGCCGCTGGCGTCGGCCCAGTGCCAGGGGGCGCCGTCCACCACGACGTGGATGTGGCCGATGCGCGGGGTGACGGCGAGCGCGGCGGGGCCGAACACCGGCTCGATGCGGAGATTTTGGGCGCCATACTGGATGAAGACCTTGCCCTCGGAGAGCGGGCCGGGAAGCGGCGGGTCGACGATCAGCCTGGCTGGCGGTTGGGGCGCGTCGAGTGGGACGACGCCGGCCGGGCCGAGCACGGCCGCCGCGCTCTGGGCATGGGCGGCTGTACCGATCGCGGTCATGGCGAGCGCGACCGCGATCAGATAGGCGTCGATGCGGGTCATCGGACTTTCCGGCGTTCAGCGTGCGGCTTCGGGGGCCGCGGTCGGATCGACCAGCGTCTGCAGCAGGGTGGCCGCGGCACAGGAGGCGGCGCCGATGACGCCGGCGCTGGCCAGGATCGCGTAGGTGGTGCCGGTCGGCGCGAAGCCCGAATAGAAGAAACTGGTGAGGCCCAGGAAATAGGCGAGCGGATTGTTGAGCGGGGCGAGATTTCTGAGGCTCAGCACGAGGACCACGATGCCGGAGACGGCAACCGGCGTCGCGCCGGCGCCCAGCGAGGGGGTGAGCCAACCGATCGCGATCGCGGTGCCGATCCCGAAGACGAGGCCGATCAAGAAGCAACCGAGATTGGCGAGCCCTTCCCGCATCGACGGCGCCATGTTGAAGGCAACCCAGCCGAGGAACATGGCCGAGGCGGGCAGCATCACCGCGATCGTGCCGAAGGTCGAGAGACCCGCGACGGCAGCGACGACGAATGAGACGGCGTGGAAACGGAAATTCGGGGCGATTGTGCGGGTCATGGCGGTAGCTCCGGTGAAGGGCGCCCGGCGCAGCGGCCGGGCGCTGTCCTCTGTCTCAGGCGAGGGCGATTTCCACGGCGATGTTGCCGCGCGTGGCCTTGGAATAGGGGCAGGTCTGGTGCGCGGCATCGGCGATGGCGCGTGCCGCCCCGGCCTCGATACCCGGCAGGCTGACATTGAGGCGGGCCTGCAGGAAATAGCCGCCCTCGCCGGTGCCGAGATCGACCTCGGCATCCACTGCCGTGCCGGCGGGCAGTGCGATGCCCTGCGCCTTCGCGGCGATGGTCATCGCGCCGATGAAGCAGGCGGACCAGCCGGCGGCGAAGAGCTCTTCGGGATTGGTGCCGGGTGCCGGGCTGCCCGGCGGCGAGAGGCGGATGTCGAGGCGGCCGTCGTCGCTGCGCGCGGTGCCGTCGCGCCCACCGGTGACATGGGTCCGGCCGGTGTAGAGAACCTTGTCGATCAGGCTCATGGCGTGTCTCCATTTAACATCGCATCCGATTAGATCGGATACGAGTTTATTAGATTGGGTCGCACACTTTGTCAACGCTTCCGATTCAATCGGACGCGATCTATATGAGGATGGTCATCACGGAGACAATTCGATGCCCACGCCGCCCGACAAACCCGATCTGCCCAAGCTCGGCGATTTCCTGTGCTTTGCCATCTATTCCGCGAACCTGGCCTATGGCCGGGCCTACAAGCCGATCCTTGACGAGCTGGGCGTCACCTATACGCAGTGGATCGCGATCGTCGCCTTGTGGGAGGAGGACGGCCAGACGGTGAGCGGCCTGGGCGAGAAGCTGTTTCTCGAATCGAACACGCTGACGCCGATCCTCAAGAAGCTCGAGTCGCTGGGCTATCTCGTCCGCCGCCGCGACCCTAAGGATGAGCGGCAGGTGATCGTCAGCCTCACCGATGCGGGGCGTGCGCTGCGCGAGAAGGGCGCCCAGCGCACACTGGTCGCGGCGACGGGGCTCGCGCCGGACGAGTTCCGGCAGGTGCAGACTACGGTCGCCAGGGTGCGCGACAACCTGCTCAGCCATCTCAGGGACGATGCCGTTTAGAAGTCGGTCGAGCGGCTGAGTGCGCGCCACTGGTGCAACTCGTCGATGCGGGCCTGGTCCAGCGCGGCGGCCCGGTCGAACGCATCGCTGCCCAGCACGAGCCGCAGCGGCGGTGCCGGCAGGGCGGCGAGGGTGAGGATCGCCTGAGCCGCCTTGGCCGGGTCACCGGGCTGGTTGCCGTCATAGGCGCGCTGCCGTGCGGCGACGGCGCCAACCGTCTCCGCATAATCGGGATGGCCATCCTCGATCAGGGTCGAGGCACCGGCGAAGTCGGTGCGGAAGCCGCCGGGCTCGACGATCGTGACGTGGAGCCCGAACGGCCGCACCTCCTGCGCCAGCACCTCTGAGAAACCCTCGACGCCGAACTTCGCGGCCGAATAGGGGCCGCGCCCGATCGCGCCGGCGCGTCCGCCGATCGACGAGATCTGGATGAAGCGCCCCGATCGCCTTTCCCGGAACAGGGGAAGCGCGGCCTTCGTCACGATGATCGTGCCGAACAGATTGGTTTCGATCTGGCGGCGGAAGCTTTCCAGGCTGGCATCCTCAATCGGCGCCAGATCGCCGTAACCGGCATTGTTGACGAGGATGTCGAGCGTGCCGAACCGCTCGACGGCAAGCGCCACGGCCTGTTTGGCCGCCTGCGCGTCGGTCACGTCGAGCGCGACCGCCACCATCGTATCGGGGAAGTGTCGGGCCAGGTCGGCAAGCTGCTCGGGCGCGCGCGCCGTGGCGACGAGATTGTGCCCGGCTTCGAGTACGGCCTCGGCGAGCGCGCGACCGAGACCGCGCGAACTGCCGGTGATGAGCCAGGTTTGTGGCATGATGACCTCCGGATGATGAAGGCCGTGAGATAGAATGGGACTATGATCCCGATAAGGGAGACGATATTCATCATATCATGCCGAGAAGCGGGATAATCAGGGCGGGGCGCCTGCTCGAACTGGAGGCCGTCGCCGCCGTTGCCCGGCAGCGGAGCTTTCGCAAAGCCGCGCTTGATCTCGGTCTTTCGACGACGGCACTGAGCCGGACGATTGCCGGCGTCGAGGAACGTCTTGGCGTCCAGCTTTTCGCGCGGACCACCCGCAGCGTCGCGCTGACGCCGGCAGGCGAGCGCTTCGTCGCGCGCATGATGCCGGCGTTACGCGAAATCGGTGCGGCCATCGACGATGCGACGGACCAGCGCGATGCGCCGGGCGGTACGCTGCGGATCAATTGCTCGTCCGGTGCGGCTCGCCAGATTCTGGAGCCGCTGATCCTGCCCTTCCTGGAACGCTATCCTGCGGTCGCCATCGATCTGGTCACAGAGGGGCGTTTTGTCGATATCGTCGCGCAGGGTTTCGATGCGGGGATCCGACAGGCGAGATCCGTACCGACGGGGATGGCCAGCGTTCCGATCTCCGGCCCTGTCCGTTTCATGGTCGTGGCGTCGCCGGCTTATCTCGTCGGCAGGCGGGCGCCGCGCGTTCCGGCCGATCTTCTCGATCACCGGTGCATCCGGATCCAGCTTGCCAACGGTGCCAGCTATCCTTGGGAATTCCGCGACGAGGCGCGAGATTTCGCGATCGACGTGCCGGGTACGTTGACGCTCGACGATCCGGGGCTGATGCGCCATGCCGCGCTTGCGGGGGCGGGGTTCGCCTACGTAGCGGAGTGGCGCGTCGCGGCGGACGTCGCGGCCGGCCGGCTCATACCACTGCTCGAACGCTGGACGCCGGTCGAAGAAGGGCTCTACCTTTATCATCCGAGCCGACGACACCCATCTGCTGCGCTCCGCGCGCTGATAGAAGTTGTGACGGAAAGTTGATCGCGATCGGTTTGGAAAGTTGTTTCGCGCCAATTTCAGATTTGCGCCCAAGCCGGTCGTTCCCGAGCTTCCGATCCTATCCTAATTCCGGTCGGTCCGGTTGCGCACAGATCTTCACCAATGACGTTCTGCAACCAAACAGATGGGATCTGGGAGCCGCGCCAGACCGAGATTGTCACGCTTCCGATACAATCTAGCACTGCACATTGATCTGGATTATGGTCCGCGAAACGGCTGGTTTAGGCAAGGTGCGGCGACCACATCAACATCTTTGGCTTCGCTGGCGTTCGCTAGGCACGGTAGATGGCTTCGTCGTCGAAGCCCGCAACTGCGCCGTGTGCTGGATGCAAGACACGCGCGCCGAGCTCCTTCGGAATGAACATCCGGCCAAGGGTGGGAGCCAGTCCCCGAACCCAATTGGCCAAGATGCACGATCGCACACATGACGCAAATTCTCGATGCATCTTAACAGAGATGAGCTGCTTAGCAATTCTCGTAAAATTCACGGCGTAGAAAAATAATGCGGCCCGAGAAAAATACAAAAAAGAGAATTAGAATCGTTCTCTTGAACTCGTTGCGCAAGGAAAGCGCCGCATGAAATTCTATGTGCCCTATACCAACGGAGAAAAGGAGGCCGAAAAGATCTGGACAGGCGTTCGCGCGTTTCTCATTGAGCAGGGCCTTTCCACCACCGAGCGTCGCATACGAAAGGTGTATTTTCGGCAGAACGGGAGCGATTATGAAGTCGAGGTGGGAAAGATGTTCGGCAAGCTTAGGGAAGAGACGATCATCATTCTTGAGGCCGCTCATCGCAAGCTCATCTACCTGTGCACTCCTAATCGAGGAATAGTACGCGGCGACCCCTATCTCATAGGCGCCCATCCCACCGAGACCTACGTTGTGGATTTCGATAGGTTCTGATGAGGTTCGGCGCGTCTCGCTTGCTCGGGTGGGTATCAGCGATCAAGAGATCGACCCAGTTCCTTGCTTCGGCGCGCGACAACTTCACGGCGCTGCGTTTCCCAGTGATTCCTGCGGCATCGGGGCGGCGAAGAAGGGCTTTGCGCTCAAAGATCCTTGATCGTGCTATGGCAAGAGGCTCACCGGATGAACGAAGCGCTTCCAAGGCCGTCGAAAACAAACTGCGTGGCTAAACCCGCAAGCAAGACACCGGATATACGCCGCACCACGTCGGCTCCGGTCAAGCCCAGCAGGATCACCAGCCGCTCGGCCATCCGCATCGCGGCGTAGGTCAGAGCAAGACAGACGGCGATCATGGCAAGCACGCCGGTCACCTCTATCCAGCCCTCGGTCCTTCCCATCAGGAGCACGGCCGCGGACAGCGCGCCCGGCCCGGCAATCAGCGGAAAAGCCAGAGGGAACACGGCGATATCGCCGGGACGCTCGGCATCATGGCGCTCGCCTTCGCTGATCGAGGAAAGGCCGGGCCCGGAAAAGGTCAGACTGAGAGCCTGAAGGAAGAGCAATATCCCCCCGGCGACGCGGAAGGCCGGCATCGAAATATGAAGCAGACCGAGCGTGAAGTTGCCGCCGATGGCGAAGAGCAGCAGGACCAACCCCGCAATCGCGGTCGAACGGATTGCAAGCCTTGCCCGCTCGCCACGATGGACACCGGCAGTCAGGCTGGCAAAGACCACTGCGGTCTCGATCGGGCCAATCGTGACCAGCAGCATGACGAAGCTGGAGAGGACGCTGGGAGGCACATGCATGGGAAGTTCGGGCAGGATGCGGGCGGAGCGGCGCATAAGGCCGCCTCCGCCTTGATTCAGATGGTGTTGGCCGCGCGTGAGCGTTTAGCCACGTCGGTCTCGCCGGCTCGCCTCAACGCGGGTACCGCTGGCCCGGTTGGCGAATCGAGCCGGGTCGGCGTCGGCGCCCGCTTCGTCGACGTGCAGTCGCCCGAACTGCTCGACACGACCCTCGGCTTCTCATCCGGCCCGTACGACGTCACTTCGACGCTGCGGCCGCACATGTCGTTGCCGTTGCTGGTCGAGACGAACCGATAGCTCACCGTGCCCGGCGGCAATTTGGAAAGCGCCGCAAGATCGAGCTTGCCGGCGTCAGGCATCAGAGGAGGCTGAAGAGCACCAATCTCATGGACCATCGCATTCATGTCGCGGTCCATCGAGGCGGCAATGCGATCGAATGCCACGAAAGGCGCGGTGTCGAAGGCATTAAACAGGGCAATGGGCACGGCTCCGGAGGCCGGCGCAACCGTCACCCTGGGCGCGACGTCGCCGGCATATTCGATCCTGGCGAACGATCCGTCGGGCAGGCCGACCTTCATGATGTGCATGTCCTGGCTGGCGGCCAACGCGGCGCCAGCGACTGCCAGCGCCACGACGCCGGCCAAGGCAGGTGTGCCGAATTTACGCATGTCTGCTCCTTTCCTGCTGTTCACAAAATGGATCCGGCTTGATTGGCATCACGTGAGCCGGACGCGACGCCGGCCGGCGAACCTCGAAGCGAAGGTGCTGCAAGCGACAGTATCGCTCGGCCGCTTCGAGGCTCGGGAATCGCAGAACCACGTGGGCCAGCGGATCGCTGCCGCCCGTCCAGCCGGTCAGCGGATCGACGAAGGGCCGCGTCCGCGCTGGAAAGCGCAGCCGCCATTGATCGCAACGCGCCCGCCCGCTCTGGTTGGTGGCGATCGGCGTCGGCTCGATGATCGCCAATGCATCCGGTGGCAATGCACTCGACGGATGCGGCCCTGGAACGCCATTGTCGTTCGCCGCCGTCTCCGGCCGGGCTTCGCGACGGACAGGCCCGGGACGCAGGTCCCGGGCCATATCCTCAAGCGGCCGCGCCATGGATCGGGATACGGCGGACATTCTCGTTCGCCGCCTCCGTCCTGGGAAGCGTCACAGTGAGCACGCCGTTCCTGAAGGTCGCGCTCGCCCTGTCACGGTCGATGCCCCTGGGCAGGCCGATGCGCCGTTCGAAGCGGCCGTAGCTACGCTCCGAATAGCCGCGCTCCTTGTCCTCCACCTCGGCTTTCTTTTCGCCGCGAATCGTCAGCACGCCGTTCTCGACCTGAAGGTCGATATCCTTCTCGTGGAGGCCGGGCAGCTCGGCGGTGACGCGGACCTCCTTGTCTGTCTCGGCAAGCTCGAGCTGCGGCCAGCCGGGCCCGCGGTCGAAGCTGGCAATCGACGGGACGCCGAAGCCGCGGAAGACATCGTCGAACAGGCGGTTCACCTCGCGATGCAGCGACAGCAGCGGATGGCTTTCGACATCGCGCTCGCCGTTCACGGGTATGGGCAGCCGGTTTTCCTGCCGGCTCCAGGGAATGAGATCACGAATAGCCATGATGATCATCTCCTCGTTGGGCTGGGAACTGGGCATGACCCGCCGGTCGCCGTCCCCCGCAGGGAACGACGCCGGCGAGCCGGTTCGGAACGGGATCAGGCCGCCCTGTGTTCGGCCTTCGGCGCCTCGATCCGGTCGTTGGCGGGATGGCCGCCGCCGATCTCGATCTTGCGCGGCTTCATCGCCTCGGGGACGACGCGCTTGAGCTCGATCGAGAGCAGGCCGTTCTCGAAGCGGGCATGGCCCACCTCGATGAAGTCGGCGAGCTGGAAGCGACGCTCGAAGGTACGGGTCGCGATGCCGCGATGCAGATACTGGCGCTGTTCGTCCTGGTCGGTCTTGTTGCCGGAAACGGTCAGCTGGTTCTGCTGTGCGACGATCTCGATCTCGTTCGGCGCGAAGCCGGCAACCGCAAGCGTGATGCGGTAGCTGTCCTCGTTTTCCCGCACGATGTCGAATGGCGGATATCCGTCGGTCGGCGTGTTGGCGCGCGTGCCCGTTTCGAGCAGGTCGAAGAGCCGGTCAAAACCGACGGTGGAACGCCGGAACGGCGTGAAGTCGAAGTTGGTCCTCATATCCAAATCCTCCCAATGAAGCGATCTGGGCACAAGGAGCGCCGGCAATGTCGGGAGCCAGCGCCCTCTATGTCCCACCGGACCCGAACACGGCGCCCGGCACAGATGAGCTAGGAAACGAAAAATCGGCCTTCAAGATTTTCGGCGAGAAAAAATTTTCGCAGGGGCGGGATGTCGTCCAGCAGCTCACTGGATCGTGATGATCCCGTCCACGGCTCGCCATTCGGTGGGCCAGATCAACCGGTCGTGGGCAATCCTCACCGAATGGAGCGCCGCCCTGATCTCAAGCCGCCAATGATCGAGGAAGTCGAAAAGCACCGGAAAGTCGGGCGCCAGATCATGTTCCTGCCAGACGAACAGCTGGAGGAGCGAGGGCGCATAAGGCCGATGATAAAGGATTTCGGCGGTGGTGAGCCCATAGCCCTCCAGCTGCGCGATGAACGCCCGATCGCTCACTGTAGCGATCCGCCGCTAGCCGGCGGTTCATCGAGCGCCCGCATTGCCGCGAAGACTTCATCGATACGGACGGCGCGCTTTGCGCCCGGGGGCCTGCGCATAGCAGGCTGGTCTTTCACAGCCGACCGGTCGGACGCCCAGGATGCGAGGATGGCGCGCTTGACCTCCGGCTCCAGGCTCGGATGCTGCACTACGTCGAAGGGATGGAGATAGCGGGAAAAAGGTTCGGACATGGCGATACCTCCTGTCTGATTGCCGCTCCTTTCTCGGCCAGCAAATTACCGGCAACCCGAAAATTTTGTTCGATGCGAGCTTTCCGTCAAGAGTGGTGCAGCGCGCGGCAGCGACAAAATTTTCTCTTGGCAGTCGAAATCGACGAGTGCTAAAAATGCGCTGCGCGGGTGCCCGGAGGCGGTTGTCCGTTCCCCTGTGGCCCGCCCGCGACTGCCGTCGCGCGAGTGCCGGCAGATCCTATCATCGCTGAAGCAACAGGAGGTTTGTGCTCATGCATTTCCGTCCCCTTCACGATCGCGTGCTCGTGCGCCGGGTCGAGGCCGAGGAGAAGACCGCCGGCGGGATCATCATCCCCGACACCGCCAAAGAGAAGCCCCAGGAAGGCGAGGTGGTCGCAGTCGGCGCCGGTGCGCGCGACAAGGACGGCCAGCTGGTCGAGCTCGCCGTCAAAGCCGGCGACCGGGTGCTGTTCGGCAAATGGTCGGGCAGCGAGGTCCGAGTCGATGGCGAGGATCTGCTCATCATGAAGGAGAGCGACATCCTCGGTATCATCGACAATGTCGTACCCCTGAAGCAGGCTGCCTGATCGTCAGGCCCTGCTCGTATCTTCAATCACAATCTCTGAAAGGACAGGAGACAAATACCATGGCTGCCAAGGACGTGAAATTTGCGTCGGACGCGCGTGATCGCATGCTGCGCGGCGTGGATGTGCTGGCCAATGCCGTGAAGGTGACGCTGGGGCCCAAGGGCCGCAACGTCGTGATCGACAAGAGCTATGGCGCGCCGCGCATCACCAAGGATGGCGTGACGGTCGCCAAGGAGATTGAGCTCGCCGACAAGTTCGAGAATATGGGCGCGCAGATGCTGCGCGAGGTCGCCAACAAGCAGAATGACAAGGCCGGCGACGGCACGACCACGGCGACCGTGCTCGCCCAGGCTATCGTGCGCGAAGGCGCCAAGGCGGTCGCGGCTGGCATGAACCCGATGGACCTGAAGCGCGGCATCGACCTTGCCGTCGGCGCCGTCGTCAAGGACCTCGAGAGCCACGCGCGCAAGGTCTCGGCGAACAGCGAGATCGCGCAGGTTGCGACCATCTCGGCCAACGGCGACGAGGAGGTCGGCCGCATCCTGGCGGAGGCGATGGACAAGGTCGGCAACGAGGGCGTGATCACTGTCGAGGAGGCCAAGAGCCTCGCGACCGAGCTCGAGACGGTCGAGGGCATGCAGTTCGACCGCGGCTATCTGTCGCCTTACTTCATCACCAATGCCGAGAAGCTCAAGGTCGAGCTCGACGATCCCTACATTCTGATCCACGAGAAGAAGCTTTCCAACCTGCAGGCGCTCGTGCCGCTGCTCGAGAAGGTCGTGCAGTCGGGCCGTCCGCTGCTGATCATCGCCGAGGATGTCGAGGGCGAGGCGCTCGCCACGCTCGTTGTCAACAAGCTGCGTGGCGGTCTCAAGGTCGCGGCGGTCAAGGCGCCGGGCTTCGGCGATCGTCGCAAGGCGATGCTCGAGGACATCGCCATCCTGACCGGAGGCAATGTCGTCTCCGAGGAACTCGGCACCAAACTCGAGAACGTCACCGTCAATATGCTCGGCCGCGCCAAGAAGGTGACGATCGACAAGGACAACACCACGATCATCGACGGCGTCGGCACGAAGGCGGACATCGATGCCCGTGTCGGCCAGATCCGCCAGCAGATCGACACCACGACCAGCGACTATGATCGCGAGAAGCTGCAGGAGCGGCTCGCCAAGCTTTCCGGCGGCGTCGCGGTGATCCGCGTCGGTGGCGCGACCGAGGTCGAGGTCAAGGAGAGGAAGGATCGCGTCGACGACGCGCTCCATGCGACGCGCGCCGCGGTCGAGGAAGGCGTCCTGCCGGGCGGCGGCATCCCACTGCTGCGCGCCATCGAGGCGCTCGACGGCATCAAGGCCGCCAATGACGACCAGCAGTCGGGGATCGACATCGTCCGACGGGCACTTCGCGCACCCGCGCGCCAGATCGCCGAGAATGCCGGGGAGGATGGCGCCTATATCGTCGGCAAGCTGCTCGAGAACCATGACTATAACTGGGGCTTCAACGCGGCGACCGGCGAGTATCAGGACCTCGTCAAGGCGGGCGTGATCGATCCGGCGAAGGTCGTGCGCACGGCCCTTCAGGATGCGGCGTCGGTCGCGGCGCTGCTGATCACGACCGAGGCACTTGTCGCCGAGCTGCCCAAGGAGGAGAAGCCCGCGGCAACCATGCCCGCGATGGACTATTGAGCTGAAGGGGCCGCGGTCTCCAAACCGCGGCCCCACTCTCGCGTTGCGCATGGAGAGGACCGCAATGGCTGAATCCTTCGCCAAGTGGCTATCGAGCCAGGCAAGCTATCCGGATCGCGATATCGCCACTCTAGCGGCGATCGTGGCCGATTTCCCGGAGGTGTCGGAGGCAAGCATCTACGACATCAGGCTTTGGCTGGTTGACCGCGGAGCGGGAGCGGAGGCGTTTGATGCCGTTGAACGCGCCTTTGCATTGTGGGGAAATGTTGAGCGGACTTGAGAATAAAATCGACGCACGAAGCAGAATGGGTACTCCAGCACAAGGAGCCTATCTGCTAGGCGCCCAATCTCGGTCATAGCGGCGCCGCGACGCCGTCCCTGATCGCCGACGGTCCGCTTGGGGCAGACGGATGTATGTCCGACGGCTTGGTCTGGGACTGAGCGCCTCGTCACCGATCTGATAGCCCGGGCGTTCTTGGCGCCTAAGCCAACCAGAGATGCCATACGGAAATTGGCCCCGGACGTGCATCCGCTGCAGACGAAGGAGGATAGGCGAAGTCGCGACCATGGCGCGACATGGCGATACCCGCGCTCCCCGAACCGACATTGGCGGGGAGGTCTTCCACAAGATAGCCTGGGGGACGCTGTGCTCTGGCCTTGGCGAGAAAAGGCGTGAGAGTAGCGCCGATCGATGATCCGTCTCTCACATAGGCGATCATGAAGGCTTCGCGGCTACCCCAGGCATATTCACCATCGACGAACCTGCGGATACCATTGTCGCAATAGAGCGCCTCGCTCTTCGCTGCTGTCGTGTCGATGATCTTGGCTTCCGCCACGAGCGGGAAGCCTCTGTGCCGGTTCGAGAGATAGATCGACAGATCCGGTCGCTTCTCGAGATGCGAGCCGTCGAAACTCAGGCTTTCTTTTCCCCGCGCAACGCAGAGGACAAGCTGCCTCCAGAACGGATCATCGTCGATCATCGCATTGAGACGCGCTTCGAGGAGAGCTGTCACTTCCGCCTCGGTTCCGGTCCCCACCGTGGCGGATGCGGTCGATCGAATATCTCCGAAAGCCCTGAAAAGGCTCTCCCCGATAATCTCGAGATGGAGAGCCGGAACTTCCGGCAAAGGCAACGCCAGGCCGCGCGTCAATTCGGCGACCTGATCTGCGCGCGGCCGGATCGACGCCGCCCTCACGAGAGCGCCGGCCCCTTGAAGATATCGACATGCGACCAGATGATGCGTTGCGCAAGGAGGCGTGCCTGCGTTTCGCTCCAGTAGCGCCGCTGCGCCAGTCGGCCGATCAACAAAGCGCCCGTTTCGTCGCGTATGACGATTTCGGATGCCGCTGCATCGTCCGCTGCGCGCAGCAGTCCAGCCCAATCTTGCTGATCCACGGCGGTGCGGTCATCCGGACCCACAACGCCGACTTCGATGCCGTGCCAGGGTGAGTTGGCCGGTTGCTCCATTCGGCGAACGTCGACCTTCGAGCCGAACCTTTCGGCCCAAGGCTGTAACTCAGCGCGCAACGTCTCGCAGAAGCGCAACTCTTCCTCTGCTATCGGAATGGCCTGCGCGCCGCGCTTGTTGGAGGCGTAGGGCAGATTGAACCTGAGAGTGTCGGAAATGACCTGCAGATCGCGCGTACCAAGACCGTAAAGCTCGGCAACCCACCGATCAACTGCGGGCCAGGATCGCTCGTCGTCTTGCAAAGCCGAGAACAGGGCAAGGATTTCGCCCTTTTGCGACCGCGTCAGTGTTCTGAAATCGGGTATCGGAATGCGATCGAGCGTCGCCTTCTCGATCGCCTCCCGCTCGACCCCAAATCGGCCGCTGGTCACAAGCGTCAGCCAAGTCACGAGCTCGCTTCCCAGCACGAGAGCAAGGTAGCGGACGAGGATATGCGCCTCGGCAAAGCCGTGCGGGCTATATCCGTAGAAGCTCTGGTTGAAGACGACATCCTCGTCCGACACCGACACTCCGATGCGTCCGGTCAGAACGGGCGGCGCCTCATGCACGACGACGAGCGGCCCGACGAATAGCTCGGGCGACCGCCGGTCATGGATGCGGTCTTGCGCAAAGGGACGAAGCGCGCTCGCCTCGGTGAAAACCCGGGAGAAGGTCGGTGCCGTCATCTCGCGGCGGCCATGCAGATAGCGCGCATCGACGCCAGGCTTGCCGTCGCCCTTCTTCCGGACCCGGCTGCTGTCCCGAAATCTCTGGTAGCCATTGCCGCTGCCACGCATCTGTCCGCGGTCGCCGGTGCCGATCGCTTCCTTCCAAAAGGCCTCGAGCGTGAGGAAGCCACGGTTCCGAATGCGTTCGACGAGACCGAGATCGGCCTTGGTCCCGCGGAACAGGATTTTCAGGATATCGGGCGTCTCGGCGAACAGGAAAGGTGGTACGACCTCAGCATTGAGCGCGTCGATCCGCATGCTGCCCGCGTCGTTCAGCGACTCCTCGATCCGAGGGCTTATGAGCCGGAAGCCCGCACTTGAACTGGGGGATCGGTTTTTGGCAAGCAGGAGGCAGAACGGCGCCGTGATTTCGGGCCAAACTCTCGTCTGCCGCAATTCCACGCCGTTGATGACCGAGCTTATATCGAGGGCCTCGAACAAGGCCTGGCGCGCTTCCGGCATGCCGTCACCCTGCTGAAACAGCAGTCTCGCGTGCAGCGCGAACGCGATCTGCCCATCAGGCTTCGCCCATTCCATCGCGCGCCAGACAAAGGGGATGTCGAGCCCTTCGTTGGGAAGCGGAGGCGAGAGTATCGAAATCTTTCTGTCGGCCGCGATCTGCCGGACCTTGGCGCGGACCAGATGCCAGTCAGAAAGCTGTGTACCGCTCGCCCATGGAGGGTTTCCGACGACCAGGTCGTAGCGGCCGACATGCTCGTCGCCCACGAGCGGCCCCAAGCTTCCGAGTGCTGAACCTTCGACGTCCACCTCGCGGCAGATGCGATGGAGCACCCTGCCGCGCAGATCCTTGAACCCGAGTTTGTCGACGGGCTGCGGGTCCGGGTCGAGCTCGATCGACGACAGATACAATCCGAGCGCGGCGAAGCGCAACGCGGCCTCGTTGATGTCAAACCCGGTGATCTGCTCGTAGAGGATCGATCGGAGCGCGTCGGTATCGGGGCGTCTGCCCTCGACGCGCCAATGTTCGGCGACGAGCTCGCGAAACGCGGTCAGCAGAAAGACGCCGGCACCGGCGGCGGGATCGAGGACCCGGGCCTTGTGACACGAATCCTGCCGTTCCAGCGCGCGAAACGATGCGCGCACCAGCAGATCGGCAATCGGCCGCGGCGTATAATAGCCACCCTCCCGCCTTTGGCGGGCCGGTGCATGGCTTCGCAGATAAAGTTCGTAAGCCTGGCTGAGCACTCCGACCGGGATATGGGCGAAGTCGAGATTGTCCCATTTCTCTTGCCAGCCGAGGAATAGCTGACCGTCGGGCGCACGCCGAAGCACGTCGCCGAGGATCGCGAACGCACGTTCGGGAAGCCGCGCGAACATGCGATCGCTGAGCGGCAGGAGATCGCCGTTGAAGGTCAGATCGAGCCAGGCCGAAGTCTGTTCGGCAACCGCGCGTGTATCGAACAGGCTAGCGCCCTCATCATCCGCCGACAGGCTGGCCGGCAGCAAGCCCCTGTCCGCCAGGAAGCGGGTGAAGAGCGCGCGCCCCACGAGCGAGATCGCATCCTCGTCGGAGACGCCCTTGATCGCGATCAGACTGCTGATCGATCCGGACAGCAGATTGAGGACGACGTTTGAGATCCAGTTACGCTGATTGATGGCCGCGTGCGGGCGAATATTGCCGAGACGCGCGAAGGCCATGCCGCGAGCCGTCTCATCGCCCCAATCCACCCGCGCCTGGCGAGGAGACTTGCTGTCGAGCGCGATCTGATAAACCGTGAGCCTGCCTGGGCCCAGAACCCCGACATAAGGTGCGTCGCCGCGCATCGCGAGCAGGCGCCTGATCCGGTGAAGGTGGTCGTCATCGTGAAGATCGTCGGCATCCACGAGGAAGATAAGCGGCGCGCCCTGCCATTCGTAGACGGCGCCCACGCTTTCGAGCGCAGCGTTTCCGTTCCGCCTTGCCGTCAGAAGCGTCGCGTAGGGCAGCAGGTCCGGCCCGTCGGCGTCGAGAAGCCTGAGGCTCGCCGGATCGCCGCCAAAGTCGGCGAGTAAGGCCGCAATATCACCCATGATAGCGACGCCCGTAACGAGCCTGGATGCCATAGAGCGCGGCGCAGGCATGGATCATGACTTGAGGTCCAGATTGGTCTGCCGGTCTCCGCCGAAATGACCGAGGCGCGCACCACCCCTGGGTTTCTTGGGCGCGCGCTCGACCTTCGCCATCGCACGACGGAAATCACCGCCGAGCGCACGCACCTCTCCCACGAGAACGGCGATCAGCGCCAGATGGGTGGGAAGCTCGCCAGCGCGCGCATAGTTCGAAATCGAATTGGGGTTCATTCCGGTCAATTCCGCGAAAGCCCGGACACTCAACCCGGCTCTGTCAAGCTCCTCGAGAAACTCCGCATAGACCATCATGGGCGTGCCGCTACATAGATTAATGTAAACTATCACATTATTTAATGTGTGGAAAGCCCGCCATGCGGGTTGAGGGCGTGGTGGACTCCCCCCGATGCAAACCTTCGATCCGTTTCACGATCGTGAAGCCGGGATCATGACGCTCCCGACTGTTGCAGGAGTGCCGGCACCTGGATCGCATAGATCGACCATATCGATAACTGTGCCCGTAATGATCGACTTGCTCTTGCATGGCATCCGTAGGATCTGGCGCGCCATGGAAAAGGCTCTTCATCCCTTATTGTCCGCCTCGGTCAGCCTCACGCGCCTCGGCATCAGGGCGCGCCTGCGAACCATGGCCGCCAGGCACCGGCACGCCCTGCGCCAGCTGGCGGATGCCGTCGTCAACGAGGGCAGACAATAAGGGCCTCGCCCGCCGGCCGATAGTCTGACACATCCGTCTTCCTTTTCGGCCCGTCGGGCGGGCGTCCGTTGCGAATGAAGACCCCTTATTTCTCTATCAATAGCCCTCGGCCAGAAGGGATTTGTAAGTCTCGACGAATTCAGGGCGGAGATAGAAACGGAGATAGGCCGAGGCGAGGATATTGCGAAAGAGCTCCTGATCGCCAAAATTGACCCGGAGCAGAATGTGCGATGCCGGGCCGACCGATGCGTGCATGTCGCTATACTTGACCAGGTCCGCGAAGCGGAACCCTAGGTTTTCGAGTTTGCGATAGGTTTGCAGGCATTGCGTGACGTCCGCGAGTTGGGCGAAGCCGGCATGGCCGGCCAGCGCGCGCAACGCCGGGTCGGTCGGATTATTCGATGCGGCGATGAATATGTCATCCCACCCGATCTCCAATTGTTCGTAACGCGAATATTGATCATGGATCCGGCTGTCCGCGGACTGTTCCTGGGCGAGCATTTTGAGGGCCGGCACGAACTCCTTGTAGATGGCGAAATAGGCAATGCTAACTCCCGATTCGAGCGCGAAGCGGATGGTGCTTTCCGAAGTTGCCGCCGTTTCCTTCGGACCGCCCAGGACGAGGTAGGCCTTGGAATGGATCGACTGCCTTGCCAGTCTCTCGAATAAATCCTTGAACTCGGAATTGCTGGCCGACGCCCCGGCCTTCATCTTCCGCCGGTGCTCCTCGTCGCCATGCTCCACGCCGAAGGCGAGCATGCGGCAACCGCTCGCCGCCAGCCGAGCGATAAAATCCGGGATTTCCTTCTCGTAGGCCAAGAAATCTTCGACTCTGAAAATGCCTCGCCAGCCGAAGCGGCCACGCTTGCGCCCGCTGATACCGTCGAGCAGGTCCAGAAATTGGCCCGTCCAATCCAGCCCTCTGCCCTTGCGCTCGGACGAATCCGTCGCAGCAATCTGGGGAAGAAGATTATCGTCGACGAACTGAATGCGGAGGTCGGGATAGCGGCGCGACAATTCGATCAACTCGGCACCGACGGCTTCGACGGATCGGCGCCGTTCGCCGCCCGACTGTGTCTTTCGCTCGGTGCAGAAGGTGCAGTTCCAGTCGCAACCTCGCGACATCACGACGTGCGCCTCGACTGCCGCGCCATGCGCCCGGGTCTGTCCAGGTTCGTAGATCGCGCCAGACGTCGTAAAAATACGACGGTCCAGGACGACGGGCTCGTGCCAGACCGGGTTGTTGTTGCCGTCCAGGACGACGTCGGAAGCAATCGAGCGGCACGTCGCGATCACATGGCGGCTGCGCGGATTGGGAACGATACCTTTCGCGAATTCGGACCGGCTGGCTGCGGTCGCATCGACGAGCGCCGCGAAACCGTCCGTGCCATCCGCGCATATCTCGAAATCCCAGCTCTCAAGCTCTTCTTCGTCGACCGCAGCGCTTCGCAGAGCCCGGGCGTTGACGGCTGGTCCACCCAGGACGACAAGCGGCGGATTGGCAGAGCGTTTGATCTGCGCAGCCATGCCCAGAACGGAGCGCATGGTCGGCAGCACGACGTTAAAGCCCACCCACTGGCAATGCGATGCTGCTCTCAGCACCGTGTCCACTAGGGACGGATCGCGATGGCAATCGAGCAGGTGAACATCGTGTCCGCAAGAAAGCAGCCGGCTGCCGATCATCCCCAGGCCGATTGGGGGTGTGGACGTTTGTGAAACCTGCTGCGCGTCTCCACCGCTGGAAATCGGGGGCATGACGAGCATGATCCGCTGGACATGGTCACGCAGCTTGCGCGCGGCGCTTCGAACTTCGGGATGGAGGTCCTTGAACCGCCAATTGTCCTCCTCCCCGGGCGCCGCGCCAATGAGAGTGCGGCCGATCGGGAAATCGGTGAGCGTGAAGCGCTCTTCGACAGTCTTGAGTGCCGGGGTGAGATGCTCCCTTTGAAATCGATTAAGAAACTCTCTTTGCATCCAAGGATGGCAGCCTTCGGCCTCGAGCGCCTGGTCGACGACCCCGCCAAGGGCGGCCTTGAGCTGTGCGACACTCAAATCCACCTGACCTGCCCGACTCGCCTGGAACAGACGGGCACGGAGCGTGGGCGAGAAAGCGAGATCGATAGCAGCCCAGCGCAACGCCTCTTCCTCATCGCGAGCGAGAGCCGAGATGAAATCGAGCAGTGCACGCGGGCGGATGGCGGCCGCGAGGAGTGCCGCCCTGAGCAGCTTGTCGCCCCGCCATTTTAACGGCGGTGGAACATAGCCATGCTCCTGTCCCGCACGAAATAGCTGGTCGATCCCGCGCCCCGCAAGGCTCCTATCGATCGTCGACAGTGCCAGCGCAGTCGGCCCGAGCGCCCCCTCGTCGGCCAGCAGATCGTTGAAATCGAACGCGCCTGCGCGAATCTTGTCGCATCGCGCCTTTTCCTCGCGATAGGCCGGACTGATCGTCGGATCGAAAATCCCGAGCGAAGACAGCGGTGGAGAGATCGACTCCAGACGCGCGAAGCGTGTCTGAAACGCATGATCGTCGCGGTTCAAGGCGGCCAGCCTTGAAAACAGCTCGTACGCAACGTTGCTCGAGACACCGTCGAACCGATCGCTGAATTTCATCGCGTAGTGAAGCAACTCACGGCGGAGAAAGCTGTCTTGTTCGATCTCGTCCATCATCTCCGCGGGATGGCACGTCTCAAATTTTCCGAGCGTCTCCTGGAGGCCCGACGCAGCGGCCATGAAACGCCAGGCGACATCGAAGCGGCCGGATCGGCGGACATCTGGCTGCTGCGCCTGATCGCTCGCATAGGCCTTGCCGATCCCTTGGGCGATGGTGTCGATCTGACGCCGAGCGCGATCGAGACTGGCATAATTGCGCTCTTTGGCGATGTCGCTGAGATAGTTGAGCGCGGTGCAAGTCACACTCCATTCGCTCAATGCCCGCCCCTGCTTGGCCAGATTGAGCGCCCTTTCGATCTCCTTGGCGTCATGCCCGGCCTGGATCGAGCCACGTGTGGCGACCTGCCCCTGATATTGGCGATCGGTCCAATCTACTGAGCCGATCGGCGCAAGACCTATCGCGCTGGCTACAGAACGCGCACAATCATCCCAGGAGAAATGCTCCCTGAGATGGTCCGACAGTTTTTCCGCATGACTTCGACGTCGCTCATAGGCGCGCGCAAGCTCGTGCATGGCCCCGGCGAGTGTTGCCTCGTCATCCGGCCCCTCGGTCAGGCGGACCATGACGACCGACTCACTGGGCAGATCATGATCTCGCGCGAAAAGGTTCTGCAGGAACAGTGCCAGCCCCGATTGTTCGGAGCAGATCAGCGGTACGCCCGCGCAGAGCGCCTCCCAACCCGCCAGGCCAAAGCCCTCATGTGTTGACGGCATGATCGCCACATGGCTGTCACGAAGCTGGCGAAACATGGGCTCCTGGCCGGCGAAATCCTCCATATGAAGCGTGAAGTGCGTTTTCAGAGCCTGTTCGGAGAGATCGTCGCAATACCAGTCGCGATGATCGGAACCGGCCTGAAAGCCGTAGCAAAAGAATTGGCCGCGCTGACGCCATCGCGATTCCGGGTCCTTGGATCCATTTTCATAGGCTTTGACGAGCGATCGCAGGACGAGGCGGCTATTTTTCAGGCGATCCAGTGCCGGATCGATCCGGCCCGAAAAGAAGAATTTGAGTGCCAAGGACGGATTGCCCTGCGCCCTATCCACAAATGCGTTTGGGAAGCCTGGGATGATCTGGTGTACCCGTGTCTCGCTGGCCTCTGCCTGCCGCAGTCGTTCAAAATTCCGGCACAATAACGGGCCGACCGCATAGACATCGTCCGCCGCGCAGACGATGTCGCGCTGCCTCTGCGCCTTGTCGAGGATCGCTCCGGCATCGGTATCCTTCAGATGCTCATAGGCGGAATAGTCCATATGGCAGACGGTCGCCGCCCGGACATCATAGCCCGCTCTCTTCAGCAGATCGCGGGCCTCGATGGCATGGGCGCCGGTATGGACATCGTGCCCGAAAATATGGAGGCTCGGCCGATCTCCCGTTACCGGCAGGGTCCCTTCGATAGCCTTTGCAAGCGAAATGCCGGTCCCGTCATAGTCGAGGAACTCGATCGAAGCTGCCAAGCCGACAGGCAATCCCGCATCGCCGGATGTGACAGCGGCGTGGATCTTGACCCGATCGCCGACCACGCGCGCCAACGCCTCTACGAGCGATTTGTTGAAGAGGTTGATGCCCCCGGTAGAGCCGCCCCACTCGGTGCTCGCGATGAAGATATGGTGCTGCTTCATACTGTCGTTAGCAAAGGCTCACACCCTATGGCTGCACGCCTCTTTCGTCCCCCAGGCCTGAGCCCCCGCCGAGCGCGCGTGTCTCGTCCGGCAAAGCCGGGGTCGCTATGCCTTCTAACGTCGCCGAAGCGCAAGCTTGGGGAATGATGACGTCCCGTGCTCCATCACAAAGCGCGGATGGCATTGTCGACGCCGTTGCGGAAGGACGCGGCGCCCCGAGACGGCCGGAAGGGGCGGGACTTCGAATGCCCGAGGTCTGTACGCGCCCGCGAGATCCGTCCCCGGCCCACTGGACATGCCGGATTGAACCCCTAGTGAAGCCCCGAGACATATCGCGAGGTGAGCTGTCGACATGATCCGTATCGGCGAGAATGGCAGCATCTCGGCGTGCGAATCCTATCTCGCCCAGATCGCGCAGGACCCCGCGCCCCTGCTGCTGGCCGAACGCCTTTCTTATGCAGCATTCGGAGGCTCGGCCGCCCTGGCCCAGGTGATGTGCACCTGGGCACGCCGATCGCCTGATGCCGAGCTGTTCCCGCAATTCGACGCGCACCGGACATTCCATGATCTCGCGATGCGGCCCCATGGCCTCACCGCAATCCTGATGGCCAGAGCGATCACGGGACCGCATCGGGAGGATTGGCGGCGCGCGGCCTATGAGGCTGCTGCGCGGGTCTCTTTTGCGATGGACCAAAGCAGGTTCGTCGAAACCACGAAAGGCAATGCGGTGGCGCTGCTCTGCGCGGACCACAGCAGTCTCGGCTACCTCACTCCATTTTATGCGCAAGGTCCGCAAGGCGCGGTTTTGCGCACCGAGGTCGAATTCCAACAGCTGGCCAGCGACGTTCTTCGTGCTTCGGTCAACCAGGCGAGAGCGGACGAAGTGGCGCGCTACGCAGGCGATGTCGGCGTCATGATGCGCGAGCTGATCGACAACACCCATCGCTATGCCAGGCGAGATGCGCGCGGCAACCAGTACAGGAAGTCGATACGCGGGCTCCATGCCCAGACGCACCAGGTCGAGCCCGGCGACATACCGACACTCACCGGAGATTATGCGCCCCTCGCCGGCTATCTGCAGGGCATCACGGGCAGGTTTCGATCCAAGCACACCCAAGTTCTGGAAATTTCTATCTTCGACAGTGGGCCCGGCCTTGCCGCCCGCGCGCTCGGCACGGAGCTGCAGGCGGAAACACCGATCGGCGATGAGCAACGGCTCGTCCAGTCGCGCTTCCATGATCCCAAGCTGCGTTACGGTCGGGACGGGGCCGGCAAGGGTCTGCGTCGAACCGTAAGGCGCCTCAAATCGGACGGCGGCTTTCTGCGGCTGCGGACAGGCAGAACCTCCTTCTACAAGGATTTTCACACAGCTTCGGACGCTCCACTCGAGCCGGCGGACCTGCAGCTCCTCGACGCCGCCTCGGCCACGCATGTCGCGACGGAAATGGCCAAGGCCGAAGGAACCCTCCTCACCTTGCTCATTCCCTTGTTTGGCGGTCGTCGGTGAAAGACATTTTCTCCTATCGGGCCTCGCAATCCGACGACGGCGTGTATCCGACGTGGAAGGTCGTTTTCACGCCCGCCGACACGTTGCCGCTCCCTACGCTCTACACCGACATGGCAGCCGACATCGACCGGCATCTGTTGCCGACCGCGCTCCTCATCATCGTGCGGGACGACGTCTTTGACCATGCGAAAAAGCAGATCCAGGCAAGCGGTCATGCCTCCGATGACTGGCGGATCGATACGAACACTGTGCCCCTGGTGCTGCTCGGGCTGGATCGCCGAGGGAAATGCGCCCGCACGGTAAGGATTGGGAAAGCCGCGGCTCCGACGATCGACGAGGACCTTTTCGCCTCCCTTCTTCATCAGGGACTGCGCGAAATCTTCGTCCGGCGCGGTGCCCTGATCCGCGCCGAGGATGGGCAGCATTTCGTCCACCCTTCGGGCAAGCATTCCCAGGCCTTCATCCGGGCCGCCAACGTATTTGTCGACGGCCCGGAAACGATGTTCGTCGCCGCGTGCCTGCTGGCTTGCGTGCCGGAGCAGACGCGCGATCTCTGGATCGACACCTCCTCGATCGCCAGCGTCGCCCACGCTTTTGCTCTCCTGCGCCATCTGCTGGCGCCCGATCTTCCGATCCCGACGATCAGCAGCTTCTCTTCATGGAGGGCGATTTCCCAGGAGCAGTCCATCCCGAGAACGCCCCATCGCGCCGCCCTGGTCTCGGCAACGACCAGCGGCAACCTCGCGCGCCGGCTTGTGAGCGATCAAGGCTTTCGCGCCGACGAGGTCGTCACGCTATTTTCGTTTGCAAAGGCGGGCACACCTCCGATCGTGTGCGATCTCTCCGCCGACAAGGTGTTCTGGGCGGGCGCCGAACCGATGGTCAGTGCCGAATATCGCGAGGGTAAGTGCGCGTTGTGCGATGCCCAGTCGCGTCCGATCCGGTTCGTCGGCGACCAGTTTCTGGCCGATTCGGTGTGCTACGAGCCGATCGCGATCCTGCGCGACGATGCGCCGAAGAGCTTACGCGAGTTCATGCAGAACTATCACGGCCATGAGGGCTTCGGCCTCAGAGCCGTGGACGATGACGGGGACACCTTTCGGCAGGTCGGCATCGACCCGGCGAGACTGCTCGCCGTCGATCGGTTTCAGACGCGGTTCAAGGCGGCGGTGCATCGCCACGCGCCTCGTCACCTGACCGCGTTGGTCCATCTCGACGATGAGGCCAGCGGAAAACTCGCGGCGGAATTCCTGAAGGTATCCGACAACCACGACACAAGCCCGATCGCCGCACAGGACCTGCGCTCGCTGGCCAAAAGCGGCGCTCTCGACGGTGGCATCGTTGTCATTGCGGGGAGCGTTGGCCAGGGGCACGATCTGGACGGCATCAGCCGCGACCTGCGCGATCCGTTCGGCGAGACGCCACGAACCTATATTATCGGCTTTTCGAAGCACAGCCACACCGATCGCAGCAAGCAGCTCGTCAACAATCTCAAGTTCAACAGCCTGAGCGCCTCGGGCCAGGGTTATGAGCATGTCGTAAGACCCATTGAATCTCTGATTCTTCCGGACCGGCCCGCCCGCTCGGCGTGGGAAGCCGAGTTCAAACTGTTGAGCCTGCTCCTCGAAGACGCGACCGACGCAGGCGACAGCAGAGAGACGGATTTTCTGGACGCCCGGCTGGACCGGCTGCGCGAGACGGGATCGCTCGCCGTCGAGGAGCTGTTCCTGTCTTCTCCGGACGGCCATCCGCTCGAACTGCGCGATACCTTCGCGTTCTGGAAAAGAGATCTGTATCGCAGCGTGTCGCAGGGCGACGTCGTGTTCACGATGGCGTCGGTCCTTGAGAACCTTCGATATGGCGACGCGCCGAAGCTGGTCAGCGATTCCTTCACACAGCGCGTCATCGATCCGGGCATGTTCGGCCGCTACAATGACGGCGTCATCCAGGCGTCGCTGCTGCGCTGCGCGCTGCCGCAGGAACTCTATTATGCCTCGATGCCGCAGCTGAGCCGGCAGATGGCGGATCTGGTCAAGCGGACCTTTGTCGCCAAACCGCCGGCGAACGAGGGAAGTCTCGAATTTCTCCTCGCGATCGCATTGGGACGCCTGCGCCTCACGGCATCGGATACGCGGGAGGTCGTGGACGCGAGCGTCCACCTTCCCTATCCAGCGGCCGCACTGCGCAAAAGGATCCTGGAAACCCCGCCTGACGAGCTGGCTCTCGTCCGGCCGACCGGCGCTCGCAAAAGCCTCTGATCCCCATCACCTCGAATGGAGATGCATTTGCCACTCACTCCGGTGTGCCGTGTGCCGTAAGGGAAGGACAGGGAGCGGACGGTACATTGGCTTGAGAATTGAGCGGAGTCTGAGATCCTATGTCGCGACGCAAAGACCGCAGTGCGCGGGCGCCTTTTGATCCGAGCCTCGCCGGACCGCCGTCACGCTACTCGCCCGCTTTCGGAAATGCCGAGCTCGAGCGGTTCGAGGGGCTGGTGAAATTGAGGCTTGGGCACGCACGATTCGGAAGCATCCTGCTCCCGGAGCTGATGTTCGTGCAGCGGGGCGGCTGGCATTTCTATCAGCCCAGTTTCTTCGGGCCGCCGATCTTGGGCTTCAATATAGAGCCGGGCCTCCATGTCGCGCGCTTCAGCATCGATGTCGGCGGGCCACGCGAAACGGATCCGACCCGCGTCATAGTCGAAATACGCTCCGATGGGTTCGTGCGCGGCTATGTCGACGGCGCACAACTCTATCGATGCATCGTCGAGGCGCCTTCGCGGTTGCTGCGATACGCCTCAGGCAAATGCCTGCAACGGGACGATGAGGACTTCGACATCCACCTTTCGCACATCACCAATCCGGCTGCCTATGCTGCGATCAGAACCAGCGGCGAGCTGCGTTCGTCCCGGTGGAACCTGCAGGGCACGAGGGAGCTCGTGAATGTCGCCTATGTCTACCTGACGAGCCTGCCCGCGGTCAGGTCCGAGGAGGATCTTCGCCGTATCGCCATGTCGTCCGACGGGGCGATCAACTTTCAAACGACCTCCAGCCGGCCTCGCGAGGAGACACTCAAACTCACCGTTTACCGCGAAAGCACCAAGGGGCGCACCGCCCGGCTGCCGGTGAGCGTTGCGTCCGATCTTCTGGCCCCTCCGCACCTCCTGATCCACCGTCCACTTGGCGACCTTCCCTATTACGAGGTCGTCGGGCCGGAGATCTATCGCATCGGGGTCCAACCCGGGATGGCGCTCGCTTATGCGAATGGCGCGGCGACGATCGATCCGGGCTCGTTGAAACGGTTCAGCTATGTCGTGGTGGGCGACGCCGCGACGCTCGCGGGCCTTGCCGCACCGTACGACGAGGAAGAAACCAGAGAGGTCGTCCATGTCGAGACACTCGACGCAGGCCTCGACCTGTTCGACTTCTGGCAGGCACGCCAGAATAGCGATCAGGTCTCGGATCGCACACCCGAACCACGATTTCTGTCGCCACCCCGATAGCGTTGCGGTTTGTCAGGCTCGGCTCAGTCGAGATGGTCAGGCCTAAGACGGTTTTGCATCCGGCTCTGGACCGGACGCCCGGTCGCGAAACCCACGGCTGGTCACCGCCGAGTGTAGATGCGAACCGTCGCGGAATCTGGTCTGGCCGCTTCTGAATTTCGCGTAGCCAAGCCTGCCGGTCCTATTGGCTCATCGCTCTTAGAAACAGGCTGTCAGCCGGCACGCAAACGACTGGTATCTCTTATCGGGTTCCCGAAAGCTGTCAGCCTTCAAACGGCCAAATTGCGCTACTGCGCGTCTCGGCGCGTTACTGTGCACATACCCTCGAATCAATCGATCGCTGATCCTTGGCTCATCCCGCGCTGGCCGCGCGGTGGGAGAGCCTCATGTCGCCAACCAAGCTCCTTCTCGGGCAGATCGTCGTGGTTTTCGCGATCGTCGTGCTCGGCATCTGGTTTGCGACGCAGTGGGCGGCAGCTCGGCTCGAATACCAGCCTGAACTCGGCCGGCCGTGGTTTTATCTATTCAACCTCGCCATCTACCGCCCGTGGTCAATCTTCTCGTGGTGGTATCACTTCGATGCTTACGCCCCGCGGATTTTCAGCGACGCCGGCGCCATTGCCGGCGCGAGCGGCTTCGTCGGCTGCGGTGCCGCCGTCGTCGGATCGCTGTGGCGCGCACGCCAAGGACGTCTGCTCACGACCTATGGATCGGCTCGCTGGGCGACCGACGGCGAGATCGCGCGCGCAGGACTGTACGGTGATGTCGGCTTCTTCCTCGGGCGGCTGCACGGACGTTACCTCTGCCACAACGGTCCCGAGCACGTCATGGCGTTCGCGCCAACTCGCTCCGGCAAGGGCGTGGGTTTGGTCGTGCCAACGCTGCTTGGCTGGACCGGATCGGCGGTCATTCACGACATCAAGGGCGAGAACTGGCAGCTGACCGCCGGCTGGCGGGAGCGGTTCTCGAACTGCCTACTGCTCAACCCGACCGATCCCCGATCGGCCCGCTATAATCCGCTGCTCGAAGTTCGGCGTGGCGCCAACGAAGTGCGCGACGTGCAGAACATCGCCGACATATTGGTCGACCCGGAAGGGGCCCTTGAGCGCCGAAATCACTGGGAAAAGACCAGCCACGCCCTTCTGGTCGGCGCCATCCTCCATGTCCTGTACGCGGAGGAAGAGAAGACACTCGCCCGCGTCGCGACCTTCCTGTCCGATCCGCAACGCAGCTTCGTCTCAACGCTCCGGCGGATGATGGAAACCAATCATCTAGGCACGAACGATGCTCCGCTGGTTCATCCGGTCGTCGCCTCTGCCGCGCGCGAACTGCTCAACAAATCAGAAAACGAACGCTCCGGCGTGCTTTCGACTGCGATGAGCTTTCTCGGGCTCTATCGCGATCCGACCGTCGCCGAGGTCACATCGCGCTGCGATTGGAGGATCGCGGATCTCGTCGAGGCGAAGCAGCCGGTCTCGCTCTACCTCGTCGTGCCGCCCTCCGACATTTCACGGACGAAGCCGCTCGTCCGGTTGATCCTCAACCAGATCGGCCGCCGCCTCACCGAGCAGCTCCATGCTGAGAAGGATGGGCGTCGCCACAAGCTGCTCATGATGCTGGACGAGTTCCCAGCGCTCGGAAGGCTCGACTTCTTCGAAACGAGCCTCGCCTTCATGGCGGGCTATGGCGTGCGTGCCTTCCTGATCGCCCAGAGCCTCAACCAGATCGAGAAGGCCTATGGCGACCACAACTCGATCCTCGACAATTGCCATGTCCGCGTCGCCTTCGCGACCAACGACGAGCGGACCGCGAAGCGCGTCTCCGACGCGCTCGGTACTGCGACCGAGCAGCGCGCGATGCGCAACTATGCCGGGCACCGGCTCGCGCCCTGGCTCGCCCACGTCATGGTCAGCCGCCAGGAAACCGCCCGCGCGTTGCTGACACCCGGTGAGGTCATGCAGATGCCGGCGACGGACGAGCTGATCCTCGTGTCGGGCCTGCCGCCGATCAAGGCGACGAAGCTCCGCTACTATGAAGACCCCGCATTCAAGGAGCGCGTGGTGCGTCCGCCGGTCCTGGGCGATGGCGATTATGCCGATCGTCCGCCGGCACGACCGGACGATTGGACAGGTCGAACGAGCGGTACTCACGAGTTGCTTTCCGCCCGGACTGAGGAAGCGGCCGACCATAATGACGGTGGCCTCGAGCAGCAGCGCCACCCCGGCCTGGCGGCTGACGATCATTCTCCCGAGCCGGAGCCGGAAGCGGCCAATGCCCTTGGTCTTGATGATGCCGACACCGACCAAGGCGAAGCCCGCCTGATCGACCAGGCGCGCGGCAATGCGAACCTCGCTTTCGGCGTGGGCGAGGGCGACCGCTGCGATGACCTGTTCGGAGGGCGCTGAGATGGCCGGGAAGATCCGCCACCAGCTCCATCTGAGCGAGGCACTCTCCGAGCGGTTCGAAAAGCTCGCCGCCAAGCCGGGTGCAAACAAGTCAGCGATGCTCGAAGAAGCCCTTGAGCAATGGCTGACCCGAAAGGGCCACCACGATCTCGATGATCGCTTCGGACTCCGGCTTGACCGCATCACGGCTGCCCTTTCGCGGATCGAACGGGCCGACCACATCCTGCTCGAGTCCTTCGCGCTCTTCATCCGCTACGAGCTCGCCATTCATCCGCCGCTTGCGGAAACCGATCAGGCCGGCCGCGCCAAGGGACGCGAGCGCTTCAATCTCTTCATCGAGCAGGTTGGGCAGGCAGTCGCCTCGGGGCGCCGCACCCTCGATACGCGCGGGGAGGGCGGCCGATGACCGCTTCCGTCTCCGCTGATCGGCGGCGCGCCATGCTTCGCACCGCCATGGGCGCCGGCATCGCGGCAGCGCTCGCCGATCCACGCGTGCTCGAGATCATGGTCAATCCGGACGGTCAGCTTCGCCTTGACGTGCTCGGCGAAGGGCGCGTCGAGACGGGCATCACCATCGATGCCGACCAGGTCGAGCGTATCGTCCGTCTGGTAGCGAGCCACGCGCGGACCGAGATCAGGAGTGACGCGCCCATCGTGTCGGCGGAATTGCCGCCACGCGAGGAAGGCGTTGCCGGCGAGCGTTTCGAAGGCCTGCTCCCCCCGGTCTCGACCGGTCCATGCTTCTCGATCCGAAAGCCCGCGACGCGCATCCATCGGCTGGTCGATTATGTGACCGATGGTTTCATGGATGCGGACACTGCGCGCATCCTGTCGATGGCGGTCGTCGAGCGGCGCAACATCCTCGTTGCCGGCGGGACGAGCTCGGGCAAGACGACGCTTGCGAACGCGCTGCTGGCCGAGATGGCTCATCTCGACGAGCGCGTGATCCTGATCGAGGATACGCGCGAGCTGCAGAGTCAGGCGCCCGACACGGTGGCACTGCGGACCCGTCCCGGCACGGTCTCGATGACTGACCTCGTCCGCTCGACCCTGCGCCTACGCCCAGACCGGATTGTCGTCGGCGAAGTGCGCGGGCCGGAAGCGCTCGACATGCTCAAGGCCTGGAACACCGGCCATCCGGGCGGGATCGCGACGGTGCACGCCAATAGCGCGGCGTCGGCGCTCAACCGCATCGAGCAGCTCGTCCAGGAGGCCGTCGTCATGGTGCCGCGCGCGCTCGTCGCCGACGCCATTGACATCATTGTGTTCATCGCCGGTCGCGGTGCCGGGCGCCGCGTCGACCAGGTGCTGCGCGTCGCCGGCGTCGATCCGGACGGCGGCTTCGCCCTCTTCGATCTCCTCACTGCCCCAAACCTCAAAGGAGTCTGACCATGCTCGTCTCTTGTCGTGCCCGTTCGCCGCGCCGTTGGTGGCTTGCGCTTCCTCTCGCCCTGTTAACCGCCACCGCGGCGCAGGCGTCGGGCACGGGCATGCCGTGGGAAGCTCCATTGCAGCAGATCCTAGACTCGGTGCAGGGCCCTGTCGCCAAGATCGTCGCGGTGATCATCATCATCACGACCGGCCTGACGCTCGCCTTCGGCGAGACGGCCGGCGGGTTCCGCCGGCTCATCCAGATCGTCTTCGGCCTCTCGATCGCGTTCGCCGCATCGAGCTTTTTCCTGAGCTTCTTCAGCTTCGGCGGCGGGGCGCTGGTCGCATGACCACCGCCCGCGACGAGGCTGGCGATCACATCGCCGGCTTCGAAGTCCCGATCCACGCGAGCCTCGGCAGCCCGATCCTCCTCGGCGGTGCACCGCGCGGCCTCGCCATCGTCAACGGCACGCTGGCCGCCGCGCTGGGGCTCGGGCTCCAGCAATGGGTCGCCGGGCTGGTCGTCTGGGCGATCGGCCACAGTGCGGCCATTCTCGCAGCGCGCCGAGATCCGAGCTTCGCGCCGGTCCTAGCCCGCCATCTCCGCCAGAAAGGCCACTGGGTATGCTGAACATCGCCGAATATCGCTCGTCCGCCGACCGACTTGCCGACCATCTGCCCTGGGCGGCGCTGGTGGCGCCCGGCATCGTCCTCAACAAGGACGGCAGCTTCCAGCGGACATTCGCCTTTCGCGGCCCCGATCTCGAAAGCGCGACCGAGGCCGAACTGGTCGGTGCCTGCGCGCGGGCGAACAACGTGCTCAAGCGCTTCGGCACCGGCTGGGCGCTCTTCCTCGACGCCGAGCGGCACGAGGCGAACACCTATCCCGACAGCGCATTCCCGGACGCGGCATCCTGGCTGGTCGATCGCGAGCGCCGCGCAGATTTCCTCGAACAGGGTCAGCATTTCGAGAGCGCCTACCATCTGACGCTGCTCTGGCTGCCCCAACCCGATGGCCAGGACAGCGCGACGCGGTCGCTGATTGAAAGCCCAGAGGCGCCGAAGGGCCGCGACTGGCGGGGCGCGCTGATCCACTTCATCGCCGAGACCGACCGGGCCTTCGACCTCTTCGCGGCCTTCATGCCCGAGATACGCGTGCTCACCTCGGGCAAGACGCTCACCTACCTGCACCGGACGATCTCGACACGGCGGCATGACGTCACCGTTCCCGAGTCGCCCATGTACCTCGACGGGCTGCTCGCCGACACGTCGCTGGTCGGTGGGCTGGAACCGCGGCTCGGCGATCAGCACCTGCGCACGCTGACCGTGCTCGGCTTCCCGACGCTCAGCCGGCCGGGAATCCTCGATGCGCTGAACGCCGCCGACTTCGCCTATCGCTGGGCGACCCGCTTCATCAGCCTCGACAAGGCGATGGCGACGAACACGCTGACCAAACTGCGCCGCCAGTGGTTCAACAAGCGCAAGTCGGTCACCGCGATGCTGCGTGAGGTGATGTATAACCAGCCGACGGCACTGACCGACAGCGACGCCGACAACAAGGTCGCCGATGCCGATGCCGCGCTCCAGGCACTTGGCGGTGACCATGTCGCCTTCGGGTATCTGACCACCACCATCACCGTCGCGGATACGGATCGCGAGCGGGTCGAGGAGAAGGCGAGGGCGGTCGAGCGGATCGTCAACGGGCTCGGCTTCACGGTGATCCGCGAGACGGTGAACGCGGTCGAAGCCTGGCTGTCGTCGCTGCCGGGACATGCCTACGCCAATGTCCGCCAGCCGCTGGTCCACACGCTGAACCTCGCCCACCTGATGCCGCTATCAAGCGTCTGGGCGGGGCCAGCGGAGAACCGCCACCTCGGCGGGCCGCCCTTGCTCATCGCCAAGACGTCGGGATCGACGCCCTTCCGGCTATCCACCCATATCGGTGACGTCGGGCATATGCTGGTCGTCGGTCCTACTGGTGCCGGCAAATCGGTCCTCCTCTCACTGCTCGCCCTGCAATTCCGCCGCTATCCGGAGTCGCAGGTCATCATCTTCGACAAGGGCTATTCGGCGCGCGCGGCCGTGCTGGCGATGGGCGGCGCGCATCATGCGCTGGGCATCGGCGGTGAGGAGGGTGACGCGATCGCCTTCCAGCCGCTGCGCCACATCGATCGGCAGAGCGAGCGCGCCTGGGCGGCGGAGTGGATCGCGGCGCTACTCGCTCACGAGAAGGTGCTGGTCACGCCCGAGATCAAGGATGCCATCTGGGCGGCGCTCGGCAATCTCGCGACCGCGCCTGTCGCGGAGCGGACACTGACCGGTCTCGGCCTGCTCTTGCCGTCCAACGGGCTTCGCACCGCGCTCGCCCCCTACACGATCGACGGACCCTATGGCCGGTTGCTCGACGCATCGGACGAGAGCTTCCGGATCGCGCAGGTCCAGTGCTTCGATACCGAGGCGCTGATGGGGCAGGCGGGCGTCGTCGCACCGGTGCTGACCTATCTCTTCCATCGGCTGGAAGAGCGATTCGACGGCAGGCCGACGCTGCTGATCCTCGATGAGGCCTGGATCTTCCTCGACCACCCGCTCTTCGCCGCGCGCATCCGCGAATGGCTGAAAGTGCTCCGCAAGCGCAATGTTGCCGTGTTGTTCGCGACCCAGAGCCTCGCCGACATCGCCGGCAGCACCATCGCACCCGCCATCATCGAAAGCTGCCCACAGCGCATCTTCCTGCCCAACGATCGCGCGATCGAGCCACAGGGCAGGGCGACGTACGAGCGCTTCGGGCTTAACCAGCGCCAGATCGAGCTGATCGCCCGCGCCACACCGAAGCGGCACTATTATCTCCAGTCCGCACGCGGGAACCGCCTGTTCGAACTGGGGCTCGGCCCGGTCACGCTGTCGCTCTGCGGATCGTCCGATCCCGCCAGCCAGAAGACGATCGACTCGATCCTCGCCGAGCATGGGACCGAAGATTTCGCCGCGCACTTCCTGCGCGCCGCGGGCCCGGCCTGGGCGCCGGCGCTGATCACCGATTTCGCTGCCCCCCAGACCAATGGAGACCTGTCGTGAAACGTCTGATCCCAATCGTGATGATGCTCGCCTCGGTATCGACCACCACGTTGGTGCCGGCACCGGCCGACGCCATCATCGTCTTCGATCCTAGCAACTACAGCCAGAACGTGCTGACGGCCGCGCGCACGCTCCAGCAGATCAACAACCAGATCCAGTCGCTGCAGAACCAGGCCACCAGCCTGCTTAATCAAGCGCGCAATCTGGAGACGATCGGATTCTCGGAGCTGGGGCCGCTGACCGCGACGCTCCAGCAGATCCAGACGCTGATGGGCCAAGCGTCCGGCATCCAGTTCCGCGTCGACACGATGAAGAACCAGTTCCAGCAACTCTTCCCGAGTAGTTTCAGCCAGTTGATGACCAATGCTCAAAGGGCGAATCAGGCCAACACCCGCTACCGGACGGCGATGTCCGCTTACCAGCACACGATGACGGTGCAGGCCCAGATCGTCGAGAACGTCCAGTCCGACGCGACTAGCCTGAACACCATCATCGCCAAGAGCCAAGGGGCGAGCGGCGCGCTGCAGGCGGCGCAGGCGACCAACCAGCTGCTCGCGCTCACAGCCAAGCAGCAGTTCCAGATCGAGCAGATGGTCGCCGCCCAGTACCGTGCGCAGGCGATCGATCAGGCGCGCCGCGACCAGGCCGAGTCCGACGGGCAGGCTGCCACCACCAAGTTCCTAGGTTCCGGCTCCGCTTACACCCCCCAGTAAGCCGGGGGCCGGATCGGCGCGGCAGTCGCACACCTCCTGCCGCGTCGTCGCGGGGCGCGCCTGGTCGCTCCCCCCAGGTGCGTCCCGCGACTCTCCTCACAGGATCTGCGAATATGGGCGATCTCAATGTCATCGATCAGTTTCTGAGTAGCTTTTCGAGCTACATCGATAGCGGCTTCGGCCTGCTCGGCCCAGACCTTCACAGCCTCAGCGCCATCCTGATCGGGATCGACGTCACGCTCGCCGCGCTCTTCTGGGCGACGGGGTCGGAGCAGGACATCATGATCCGCTTCGTCCGCAAGATCCTCTATGTCGGCGCCTTCGCCTACATCCTGACCAACTTCGCGTCGCTCTCGAAGATCATCTTCAACAGCTTCTCCGCACTCGGTCTCAAGGCCGGCGGCGGCACGATGTCGGCGGCCGACCTGCTCAAGCCCGGAAAGCTCGCCGGCATCGGCTTCTCGGCTGCCTGGCCGCTGCTCCAGCAAGCGAGCCAGCTGACCGGCTTCACCACCTTTTTCGACAACGTGCTCGAGATCGTGGTGCTGGTGCTGGCCTGGGCGATCGTCGTCTTGGCCTTTTTCATCCTCGCCGTGCAGATGTTCGTCTGCATCCTCGAGTTCAAGCTAACGACGCTCGCCGGCTTCGTACTCGTCCCCTTCGCTTTCTGGAACCGCACCAGCTTCCTGGCCGAGCGTGTGCTGGGCGGCGTGGTCTCCTCGGGCATCAAGGTGATGGTGCTCGCCGTCATCGTCGGCATCGGCTCCAACTATTTCGCCGAGTTCACCGCCGCCCTCCAGGGCAAGGAGCCCGACATCGGGCAGGCGATGAGCCTGGTCCTCGCCAGCCTCGCCATGTTCGGCCTCGGCATCTACGGGCCGTCCATCGCGTCGGGCCTGGTCGCCGGCGCGCCCCAACTCGGCGCAGGCGCTGTGGTAGGCACCGCCGTCGGCGTTGCGGGCGCCGCAATGGCGGCCGCATCGGTCGGCGGCGCAGCCGCTGGCGCCGCACTTGGTGCGGTCCGCGCCGGCACCGCCATGGGCGCCGCCACGAAGGCCGCCTACGGCATGGGCCAGGAAGCGGCCGGCTCCTCGAGCATCTCCGCCGGATTGTCCGGTGTCGGCCGCGCGGCTGGCGGCGCGGCTCGTGCCCGTATGTCCGACGCTTTCGGTCTCCGTTCAGCGGCGGAGAGTGGGCGTAACGCCGCCTGGAGCAGCATGACCGGCCAAGCCCCGGCCGCCGCTAACGACGCGCCCGATATGCCGGCCTGGGCGCGCGCCGTCCAGTCGCAGCAATCGGCCCGCCATGTGCGCCAAACCGTCGCACAGACGCTGCGCGAAGGTGACAGCGGCGGCGCGGCCGCCACCCCAGACATTTCCGAGAAGGAGGATTGAGCCCATGCAATTCCGACGGAGTTTGCAACGCTACGGCCGCACGCCCGAGCCCGAGACGCCGTTCGCGCGTGCCGGTCAGCTCTGGGACGAGCGGATTGGGTCGGCCCGCGTCCAGGCCCGCAACTGGCGGCTGATGGCCTTCGGTTGCCTGGGGCTCAGTGGCGCGATGGCGATTGGGCTAATCTGGCAATCCACACAGAGCCGCGTCACGCCCTATGTTGTCGAGGTCGACCGGCTGGGCGAGGCGAGGGCGGTATCGCCGGCCGAGGCTGGCTATCAGCCGACCGACCCGCAGATCGCCTGGCATCTTGCCCATTTCATCAGCGACATCCGGACAGTGTCGCTCGATCCGGTGCTGATGCGGCGCAGCTGGCTCGAGGCCTATGATTTCGTGACCCGTCGCGGCGGTCAGGCGATTGGCGACTATGCGCGGGCCGCCAATCCGTTTTCCGATCTTGGCGATCGAACGGTCTCGGTCGAGGTGACGAGCGTCGTGCGGGCCTCCGACCGCTCCTTCCAGGTGAAATGGACGGAGACAGCCTACGATCACGGTGCCGCGTCCGGGACCAGCCACTGGACGGCGATTCTCACCATCGTGCGTCAACCGCCGGCGAACGCCGACACGCTCCGGAAGAACCCGCTCGGCATCTATGTCGATGCGATCGACTGGAGCCGCGAGCTCGAACCCATGCCGCCTGCGCCTGCCGCGCCGAGCGCGGTCGCACCGGCCGCTGCCGATCTCTCACAACCCACGAAGGAGGTCCAGCCGTGAACCGTAATCAGAAATCGATCCTGCTGATCGGCGCTGTGACGCTGATTGCCGCCGATATGCCACCGGCCGCGCCCGCGACCGGGCCGTCGTCGTCTTCGGCAACCACCCCCGTGATCGCACCAGCCCCGATAGCGGTTCCGGACCGCGAGCCGCGTCATCCTGTCAGTTCCGTCGATGTTCGGACGGTGACGGTAGCCAATCGGGCGGCGACCATGGCGCCGATCCCGTCCGGTTTCGTCGCCGCCATGCAGATCTACCCCTTCTCGGACGGCGTCGTGTACCGCGCCTATGCGGCGCCGGGCCAGGTGACCGACATCATGCTCCAGCCCGGTGAGGTGCTGGGCGCGGTGGCATCCGGCGACACCGCCCGCTGGGTGATCGGCGACACGAGCAGCGGCACGGGCGACGCCAAGCGCTCGCATATTCTGGTGAAGCCCTTCTCGGCCGGGCTGGTAACGAATCTGGTCGTGACGACAGACAGGCGGACCTACCACATCGCGCTGTCGAGCACGCCGGCGACGGCGATGTCGGCCTTGTCCTGGACCTATCCGCAAGACCAGCTGCTGGCGATCCAGCGGGCTGCGAAGGACGCCGAGGCCGCCGCACCCGTGGCATCGGGCGTCGATCTGACGGCACTCCATTTCAATTACGCGATCAGCGGCGACAATCCCGACTGGCGCCCGCTGCGCGCGTTCGATGACGGCCGGCAGACATTCATCGAATTCCCGGCAGCGCTCGGGCAGGGGGAAGCGCCGCCGCTCTTCCTGGTCGGCCCGAAGGGCGAGGCCGAACTCGTCAACTTCCGGCAGCGCGGCCATTTCTACGTCGTCGACCGCCTGTTCGACGCCGCCGAACTCCGCCTCGGTCTCAAGCACCAGGACGTCGTGCGCGTGACGCGGACAGCGGTTCAGAGGAGGGGCTGATGGAGGCCGAGACTCCCGCTGCCCCTGCCATGCCGCCTAAGGTCGATCCGGAGACGTTGGTCCTGCGCGCCCGGCCGCAGCTCGCCGCCCGGTTCAAGCGTGGCGTGATCATCGGCGCCGCCGCCGTCGGCGCGGGCGGAGTGGCGACGCTGGGCTACGTCGCACTGCGACCGCATATCCACACCGCAGGCGACCAGCAGTCCGATCTCTCGCAGCCAGCCCAGTCCGGTACGCCCGACGCACTGAGTGGCCTTCCGTCGAGCTATGGTGCCGTTCCGAAACTGGGACCGCCACTGCCCGGCGATCTCGGCAAGCCGATCCTCGAACACCAGCAGTCGACGCTGGTAACGGATGCAGGGCAGCAACCGGGCGTGGCCGAGAGCGCCGTGGCGGCGGAGCAACAAAAGGCGGCGGATGCCCTGCGGGAAGCCCGCCAATCAGGCCTGCTTGTGCAGACGAAGTCCGATTCAGCACCCGCGCCGACATCATCGGTAACGGCGGCGACGACCCCTCCGACTACCACCCAAACCAGTCTCGATCCAGGGAACGACCCGAACGCGCAGGGGCATAAGGCCGATTTCGTGAAGACGCTCGACACGGAAGGCGTGGTCAATGCGCACCCGATGATGGCGCCGGCCTCGCCCAATATGCTGTCGGCGGGCACGATCATCGCCGGCAGCCTCATCACCGGGCTGAGATCCGATCTGCCGGGGCTGGTCACGGCGATGGTCACCCAAAACGTCTTCGACACCGCGACGGGGCGCATCCTGCTCATTCCGCAGGGCGCCCGACTAATCGGCAGCTACGATTCCGTGGTGGCGTTCGGCCAGCGCCGCGCCCTTGTCGTCTGGCAGAGGATCATCTGGCCGGACAGCAGCTCGATCTCGATCGACAATGTGCCTGCGACCGACGCGTCGGGTTATTCCGGGCTTGAAGACAAGGTGGACTTCCACACTTGGCAGCTTCTGAAGGGTGTTGCGATCTCGACCCTGCTGGGGATCGGCGCGGACCTGCAGTTCAGCGGTCGCGGCGGCCTGGTCGACGCCATCCGGCAGTCGGGCGAACAGAACGTGTCGCGCGCCGGCGACCAGCTGACCTCGAAGACGCTCAATATCCAGCCGACGATCACGATCAGGCCCGGCGCACCCATTCGCCTGATCGTCCACCGCGACCTGGTTCTGCGTCGCTGGACCGGAGCCGCGAAATGACCAGCATCAAGCTATCGAAGATCCCCGATCTGACGCCGATCAAGATGACGATCGCTGTGCTCCCGGAGCTTCACCAGATGCTCGGCGACTATGCGGATCTCTACCGGGCAACATATGGCGCGCAGGTGGCCGTGGCCGATCTCGTTCCGCACATGCTGGCCGCGTTTCTCGCCAGCGATCGCGCATTCGCCAAGCATAGGGCGTTACCGGATGCCGCCGGCGGAGGGATGCCATCATGACGCACGAAAATATTCGGGAGGTCATTGCCTCGCAGGGGATCAAACCGGACGAGGCCGGCACGGTGCCGGCCTCGTCCAGGCGGAGATCGGCGCAATGCGAATCGGAGCAGGACGGGCGGATGGAGGCACCCATGCGGGATCCCGATCATCCAACCGGACGGGCACCCGGTCGCTCCGGTGTGCCGTCTTGGGCTCGCTTCGTCCGCATCCGGAAATTCGCGGAGATCACCGGCTATTCCGAGCGCGCGGTCTACATGAAGATCGCCAGGGGCATCTGGATCGCCGGGCGGGAATATCGCCGCGCGCCGGACGGCAACATCTGCATCGACATGGAAGGGTTTAGTCTATGGGTCGAGGGAGGCCAGGCACCGGCGTACAGGCGCTGAGCTCGAACATCCGGGTTCGTTTCACCTGGGCGGGCCGGAGATGCAGCGAATATCTCGACCTCGCCCCGACGCCCGCCAACATCAAGGCGGCCGAGCGTCTGATGGCGCGGCTGCACCATGAGATCGAATATGATCTCTTCGACTATGCGCGGACGTTTCCCAACTCGGAATTTGCCCGTGCCGAGGCCGAGCGGCAGGCCGAAGCGGAGCAGCAGGCGCTTGCCGAGCGCGAGGCCGAGACCACTTATTTCTGCGACTTCGCGGACAGGTGGCTGGCTAGCCTGACGGTCGAGAAATCCACCTACAGCTGCTACCTGGGCGCAATCGAGGAGGTCTGGAAGCCGCATTTCCGCGATCGTCCGATCGGTTCGATCCGGCCGTCGGAGATCAAGGCGATCGTCGCCGAACTCGCCAAGCGCGTGACCGGCAAGACCGTCAACAACAGTCTGATCCCATTGCGCGGCGTCTTCGCAGCCGCCCTCGACGACGAGATTATCGATCGCGCACCGACACTCAATATCAAAAACCTGAAGCACCAGTCTCCAAAGCCCGATCCGTTTCGTGCCGAGGAGATGGAAGCGATCATCGCGAGCCTCTACGATCGCTACGACCCGCAGGTCGCCCACTGGTACGAGTTCGCGTTCGGCACGGGGCTACGGCCGAGCGAACAGATCGTGGTGCGATGGGGCGACATCGACTGGAATGGCGGGGCGATCCGCATCGAACGCGCGCGGGTGCGCGCGGTGGTCAAGTCCACCAAGACGTCGAGCATCCGCGATGTCGACCTCACCGACCGGACGCTTGGCGTTCTAGACCGCCAGCGGTCGTTCAGCTTCATGAAGGGCGCCGACGCGCCGATCTTCGAAAACCCATCGAGCCGTTTGCCGTGGCCGGACGTGCAGGACCAGCGCAAGCTCTACTTTCATCCGACCCTGCTGCGGCTGGGCCTGCGCAAGCGCGACGCCTACCAGACCCGTCACACCTTCGCGACGCTGGCGCTGATGGCCGGGGTCAATCCGGCCTACATCGCGCGGCAGCTCGGGCACGCCAACACGGCGATGCTATTCAAGCACTATTCGAAGTGGATCGACGGCGCGGATGCGGGTCGCGAGAAGTCGAAGCTCAATGGAGTTTTTGGACCGAAATTGGACCAGAAAGTATCGATTTTGCCCGGAATTTCGCAGCCTTTTGGGGTGCTGGGGAGCACTAAGGTTCTGAGAAATCGGGAGAAGCGCGCTGGTGACCCCTACGGGACTCGAACCCGTGTTTTCGCCGTGAGAGGGCGACGTCCTAGACCGCTAGACGAAGGGGCCGTGAAGCGGAGGCCGGCTCTCTATGGGCGAGCCGGCCCCCCGTCAACACAGAAAATGCAGCTCAGGCCGCGTGGCGTTCCCGCTCCTTCATTTCCTGGTTCACCATGTCGGCGAGCAGGAAGGCGAGCTCCAGCGACTGGCCGGCATTGAGGCGTGGATCGCAGTGCGTGTGGTAACGCGCGGCGAGCCCTTCATCGGTGATCGCGACGGCGCCGCCGGTGCATTCGGTGACGTTCTGGCCTGTCATCTCGACATGGATGCCGCCACCATGCGTGCCCTCGGCGCGATGCACCGCGAAGAAGCCGCGCACCTCGGCCAGGATGCGCTCGAACGGGCGCGTCTTGTAACCGTTGGCGGCCTTCACGACGTTGCCGTGCATCGGATCGCACGACCACACCACCGGTCGTCCCTCGCGCTTCACGGCGCGAACGAGGGCCGGGAGACCCTTCTCGATCTTGTCATGGCCGTAGCGGGTGATCAGCGTGACGTGGCCCGGGGTGCGCGCCGGATCGAGCGTATCGAGCAGGCGCAACAGCACGTCCGGCTCCAGACTCGGGCCGCACTTGATGCCGATCGGGTTGCCGATCCCGCGCAGATATTCGACATGCGCCGAACCTTCGAAGCGGGTGCGGTCGCCGATCCAGATCATGTGCGCCGACGTGTCGTACCATTCGCCCGTCAGCGAATCCTGGCGCGTCATCGCCTGCTCGTAGGGGAGCAGCAGGCCTTCATGGCTGGTGTAGAAGTGCGTGCCCTGAAGCTGCGGCACGGTTTCCGGATCGAGCCCGCAGGCCGACATGAAGTCCAGCGCGTCGCCGATGCGATCGGCGACATGCTGATAGCGCTCCGCCCAGGGCGAG
Source organism: Sphingomonas oryzagri (assembly GCF_029906645.1). Classification (NCBI taxonomy): domain Bacteria; kingdom Pseudomonadati; phylum Pseudomonadota; class Alphaproteobacteria; order Sphingomonadales; family Sphingomonadaceae; genus Sphingomonas; species Sphingomonas oryzagri. Next base: position 1,066,074 of record NZ_JARYGZ010000001.1, on the reverse strand, counting down.
CGACCCATGAAATCGAGCGTCCAGCGGTGGACCTGCACGAGATTGGCGTAGCCACCCTGCGCGAAGGCGCGCAGCAGATTGAGCGTCGCCGCCGACTGGTTGTAGCCGCGGATCATCCGATCAGGATCGGGGCGGCGCGATTCCTCGGTGAAGGCGATATCGTTGACGTTGTCGCCGCGATAGCTGGGCAGCTCGACACCATCGACCGTTTCGGTCGGGGCCGATCGCGGCTTGGCGAACTGGCCCGCCATGCGGCCGACCTTCACCACCGGCAGCTTGGACGCATAGGTGAGTACCACCGCCATCTGCAGGATGACGCGGAAGGTGTCGCGGATATTGTTCGGATGGAACTCGGCAAAGCTCTCGGCGCAGTCACCGCCCTGCAGCAGGAATCCCTTGCCGGCCGCGACCTGGGCCAGATCGGCCGTCAGCGCGCGCGCCTCGCCGGCGAAGACCAGCGGGGGGAACTTGGAAATCTGCGTTTCCGCGGCGGCAAGCGCCTGGCGGTCGGGATAGTCGGGCAGCTGTCGCGCCTCGAAGTTGCGCCAGCTTTCGGGGGCCCATGCGGTGGCCATCGTCTCACTCCTTATCGGGCGCCGTCCATGATCCACGTACGCGCGAAAGGCAATGGATGATCGTCTGAAGGCCCTGACGAGAAATATTGTTCGATGGCATCGAGGATCTTCACCGACGCATCGCCCCGGCCGAAGGGGAACGACGGCCGCGCCATCGCCGCGTGGAGCGCGGGATCGTCAAGCAACCGGCTGGCCTCTACAACGATGCGATCCGTATCGGTGCCGACGAGCAGGAGATTGCCGCTGGCGATACCCTCCGGCCGTTCCGTCACCTCACGCAGCACCAGCACCGGAGTTCCGAGCGCCGGCGCCTCCTCCTGGATGCCGCCGCTGTCGGTCAGGATGAGGCGCGCGTGGGCCATGGCCGTGACAGCATCGCGATAGCGCAGCGCGCCGGTGAGCTTGATCGCGGGATGGTCGCCGAGCAGGCGCTGCACCGTGTCGCCGACGGCGGGATTGGGGTGAACGGGACAGAGAATGTCGACGTCGCCACGATCGGCCAGGCGCAGGGCCGCCGCGCAGATGGCCTCGATACCGGCACCGATGTTTTCGCGGCGGTGACAGGTGAGCAGCAGCAACGCTCGCTTGCCCATCGGCTGTTCGAGTTTCAGGCGCGATCGCATCGCGAGAAGGGCATCGATTCCGGTGTTTCCGGTGATCAGGCAGCGGCCCTTCACGACCTCGCGCTCGAACTCGAGGTTGGCGGCGGATTCCGGCGTCGGCGTGAAGAGCAGATCCGCAAGCCGATCGATCATCACGCGATTGCGCTCCTCCGGCCAGGGTTGATCGAAATCGTGGGAGCGCAGCCCCGCCTCGACGTGGCCGACCGGGATGCCGAACCGATAGGCCGCTAGCGCGCCCGCATAAGCCGAGTTGGTATCCCCCTGCACGAGAACGATGTCGGGCCGCTCCGCCATGAGCAGTGGCTCGAGCGCGTCGGCGAAGCGCGCGATCATGACATCGGGCGAGGGATCGTGGAGCAACGGATCGAGCCGGATGTCCGGCATCAGTCCGAAATCCTCCAGAGCCTCGTCTAACAACGCCTCGTGCTGGCCCGTGGCACAAAGCCGGCAATCCAGATCGGCGCGCGAGGCAGCTGCCAGAAGTATAGGCGCGAGCTTGATCGCTTCCGGTCGCGTTCCGGCAATGCAGAGAATCCTGACAGTCCCCGACAATGCCATGCCTGCCCCCAAGCTGTTGGGGTATCCTGACCAGCAATCAGTCCGGAGTCATGGCAAAATTGGTCTAATACGGATCAATCCGCGAGCAGCGCCCGCCATTCCCACCGAAGCGGGTCTCCGTCCATGATCTCGACGCCGGCCTGCTTGAGTGCGTCGCGCGCGGCATCTGCCGATCCGAAATCCTTCGCCGCGCGGGCTTGCTGCCGCTGATCGAGCAGGGCTTCGACCTCTACATCCGTGACGGCGGCATCGTGCGGGCGCACCGAGAGCGAGCGGCGATCGAGATCGAGCAGCCCCAGACCCAAAGCAAGATCGAAGGTAGCGACCAGACGCAGCTTCTCCGACGCTGCAAGCGAGGAGGTGAGGACCGCATCGAGAACCGGAAGCGCCTGCGGCGTCATGAGATCGCCCGCCAAAGCCTCGTCGAACCGCGCGACGAAGGTGAGGGCATCGCTGGAAAGCCCCTCCTCCAGCGAACGCCGCTGCCAGTCGAGCGGGGCGCCCTTACCGAACGAAGCCTCATGCACGGGGCGCCATGCCGCTTCGTCCAGTGCCGCTTCGAGCTTGAGCGCACCCACCGCCATGACCAGCCGCTTGAGCCGGGTCAGCGCGGCCGCCACCGCATCGAGCGAGAATTCCAACTCGGACCGGTAATGCGCACCGAGGCAGAGCAGGCGATAGGCGAGCGGATGCACGCCCCGCGCGACCAGCGCACCGAGTGTCGCGACGCCGCCCTTGGACTTGGACATCTTCCCCGTCCGATCGACGAGGAAATTGTTGTGCATCCAGATGTTGGCGCCGGTCTTCGCGGTGTCGTTATAGGCCTGGTTCTGCGCGATCTCGTTGCAATGGTGGATCTCGCGATGGTCGATGCCGCCGGTGTGGATATCGAACTGCTCGCCGAGATATTTGAGGCTCATCACCGAACATTCGAGATGCCAGCCCGGCGCGCCCGGCCCCCAGGGAGAGAGCCATTCCATCTGCCGGTTCTCGCCGCTCGCGGACTTTCGCCAGATCGCGAAGTCGGCCGGGTGGCGCTTGCCCTCGACGACCTCGATGCGCCCGACTTCCGGGCCGGCCTGCTGCCCGGCGAGGCGGCCATAGTCCGGCACCTTGGTCACATCGAAATAGAGGCCGCCGTCGAGCTCGTAGGTCGCGCCGCGATCCTCCAGCGACTGCGCGAAGGCGATCATATCCTGAATATGGTCGGTCGCGACGCTCCAGATCGCAGGATCAAGGATGCCGAGCGCCTTCAGGTCGCCCTTGAACAATTGGGTGTAGCGCGCCGCGACATCCCAGATAGTGGTGCCGGCCTTCTGGGCGGCGATTTCCATCTTGTCGTCGCCGGCATCGGCATCGGACGTCAGGTGGCCGACGTCGGTGATGTTGATGACATGCGTGGTCGCATGGCCCTTCCAGTTCAGCACCCGGCGCAGCGTATCGGTGAACACGTAGGCGCGCAGGTTACCGAGATGGGCGGTCGAATAGACGGTCGGCCCGCAACTGTAGAGGCGCACCATCTTCGGGTCGATCGGCTGGAATGCCTCGATCGAACGCGTAAGGCTGTTGAAGAGGGTGAGCGGGGCGCCGGTTTGCGTCATGCCGGCGCCTTAGCCGCTCGCGGCGCCGGCGGAAAGAGCGTCAGCGGGGATCGAACGCACCGTCCTGCTGGAGGACGATGGAGTCGAGACCCCCTTCACGCAGGAAGGCCATGGCCGTGATCAGCGCGGAGAAGGCCGGGCCGACCGCTTCCTCCTCCAGCAGCAGCGCGAGCGTCGCGCGAGCGCGAGGCGGATTGTCCGTCGCGTCCCGGCAGACCTGCAGCAGCACGGCCTCGTCATCACCGATGCAATGGCAGGCGAGCGGCGAGAAGGCGATCTGGCGGTTCGCGCGCCGGTTGAGTTCCGCCAGCATCATGTGGAGGTGCGGCAGCGCGGGCAGGACGCCATGGCGCGCGAAGGCCGGGGCGAGGGCGCCGGGCGGGCAATTCCCTCGCGTCGCGGACTGGATCCAGCCCCGCATCGCCCAGATCATGAAGCGTCCTCCGGGGGCCAATTGCATCACCGGCCGGTCGATCAGATCGTACATGACGCTCTCCTCATCTGCGATTCATTCTCAATAATGCCGCATCCAGTTTGAGGGTCAAGAAAATTGCGAACGGTTCGCAAAACGCTTCGGCGCGCGCCGGCGGCTCTTTGGCGCGAAGGGGACGAAAGATTGCGCCCAGATGAATAACCCCCGGTTGCACTCGACAATTTGTCTCGCCATCTTTCCGCCTCAATCGGAAGGATGCCCGCCATGTTCCAGGATCGCCTGAGCCGGACACCCCTATGCCTGACCCTGCCCGGCCTGGATGGCAGCGGCGCCGATCACTGGCAGACCTGCTGGGAGCAAAATCGCCCGAATATCGAGCGTGTGGAACTCGGCAGCTGGACGCAGCCGTCGCGCAACATGTGGATCGCGCGTCTGGAGCGCGCCATCGCGCAGGCGAGGGGGCCGGTAGTCCTGATCGCGCACAGCCTTTCGTGCCATCTCGTCGCATGGTGGGCCGCTCTGGCGGGCGAGGGCGCCGCGCGGCCGGTGGCGGGGGCGTTGCTGGTCGCGCCGACCGATCTCGACCGGGTGAGCCTCGACCGGCGGATCGCGGAGTTCGCGCCGTCGCCGCGCAGCGTGCTGCCCTTTCCCACCGTCGTCGTGGCCAGCCGCAACGATCCCTGGTGCGAGATGCACCGATCGCGGGAGATGGCCGGGAACTGGCTCGCTGCCTGGTGCGATGCCGGGGAAGCGGGGCATATCAACGCCGCCTCCGGCCTTGGCGAGTGGCGAGACGGCCAGCGGATCCTGGACCGGCTGCTCGATCATGTCTGCGCGCGCGACGCCCGCCGGCTTGACGATGATGCGGTGCGGTTCGAGCCGGAAATGGTCGTCGCCGTGCCCGCCTGATCAGAAAACCGTTCCTTTCTCGGCCCCTATCCGGCATGGGTCGGTCGACGAAAGAGGGGGCAGTCGTGAGGGGAATGGCGTTCGTCGCGACGTTGGGTGTGCTTGCGGGGCTCGCTGGCGCCGCGCAGGCGGAAGAACGCGATCTGTGCGTCGATCGACCGGGGAAGGCGACACCGAGCTGCACGCTCGACCCCGGCCATTTCCAGATCGAGGCTGGCCTGTTCGATTACGCCCACAGCCGCGGTTCCGATACCGTGGAAGACGATTATTCGACCAGCAATCTGCTCTTGGTCTATGGGGTGAATGACAGCCTGGAGGCCCGGATCGGGTGGGACGGATACGGCTGGACCCGCTCGCGCGACCGGATGACCGACGCGATCGGTCATGGTAGCGGGGCCGGCGATCTTACGCTGTCCTTTCGCCAGAACCTCCGTCACCCGGATGACAAGGGAACGGCCCTCGCGATCCAGCCGAGCGTGACGCTTCCCGCAGGCAAGAGCCCGATGGGTGCGGGAACGTGGAGCGCCGGCGTGGTGGTGCCGTTCGGCGCCGATCTGGCCGAAAATTGGCGTCTGACTCTCGACCCCGAGGTGGACGCGGCCGCCGATTCCGATCGCCATGGCAGGCACCTTGCCTACGCGCTTGCGGCCGCCGTCACCCGTTCGATCGGTGAGGCATGGCAATTGAGCGCCGAAGGCTGGGCGATGCGCGACGAGGATCCTTCGGGCCACGAGACGCAGGCCTCGATCGATTTCAGCGCGGCATGGCAGCCGAGCAAGGACCGACAGATCGATCTCTCGGCCTATGTCGGGGCCACCCGCGCGACGCCCCGGATCGAGCTGGTGTTCGGCGTGGCGCAGCGATTCTGAGTAGACGATGAAGACCGGCGACGAGGCACGGATCGACCGGCTCTTTCATCTGCTGATCGGAGTCTATCTGGGCGGCGGCGTGCTGAACTCGGTCGTCAATCTGCTCGTCCCCAGACTGAAGATGACGCTCGGCCTGGATTACGCGCAGGCGCTGTGCGTGCACCTGGCCTATTATTCGAGTTACCTGATCTTCGCCCTTCCGATCGCTTTGTGGTCGGTTCGGCTGGGCTATATGCGCGCCATCGCCATCGGGCTTGCGACGATGGCGGCGGGTTGCCTCTTCTTCGTGCTGGCGCAGGGCGAGCGTAACTTCTCGCTGGTTCTGGCATCTTTGCTGGTGATGTCCTCCGGTGTCACCTTCCTGCAGATTTCGGGAAATGCGGTGACGACGGTCTTCGGCCCATCGACGCGCATGGCATCGCGCTTCACGCTGCTTCAGGCGTTCAACTCGTTCGGCACGGTGATGGGGCCGCTGATCGGTGCATGGTTCCTGCTGGGCGAAGGCGATGCGGCCGCACCGCTGCTGCCGTTCGCCATCGGGGCGGGAGGGCTGATCCTGCTGGCGACGACATTCTGGCTGAATCGCGACATGCTGGTCCAAGCTCGCTCGGGTGGACCGATGCTGCACCGGCTCGGCGCCGTCGGCGGCACAGGACGGATGCGTTTCGGCGCCCTGGCCATCTTCGTCTATGTCGGGGCGGAGGTGACGATCGGTACGCTTGCCGTGAACTACCTGATGCTGCGTGATACCGTGGGACTGTCGGCGGTGCTCGCCGGGCGGTTGATCAGCCTGTATTGGGCGGGCGCCATGATCGGCCGTTTCGTGGGAGCTTTCCTGCTCCGTCGGATCGGCCCGGCGCCGATCCTCCTTGTGGCAAGCACGGGAGCCGTCCTGTTGCTGGCGGTCTCGATCTTCGCGCGGGGCCTGCCGGGCGCGGTGGCGATCTTGGCGATCGGCCTGTGCAACTCGGTGATATTTCCGCTGGTCTACGCGCTCGCCCTGCCGGACGAAGAAGCGGATGCTCCGATCGCCGCGATGGTGCTTTGCATGGCCGTCGTCGGTGGTGCCATCATCCCCGTGGCCACCGGGCTTGTCGCCGATCGCATCGGCCTCGCCCGGTCCTTCTCCGTACCCGTATTGTGTTATTGCGTGATCTTCGCCTTCGCCCGCACACGCCGTCTGGCTATGGGAACCGCATGACCGTCACCATCAAGGATGTCGCCGAAAAAGCCGGGGTCTCCACCAAGACCGTATCACGCGTGATGAATGGCGAAGCCCACGTCCGTCCCGAATTGCGGGATACGGTGATGCGGGTGGTCGAGGAACTGGGCTATCGCCCCAACGCCTTCGCACGCAGTCTGTCGAGCGCGCGATCCTACCTGCTCGGCATGTTCCTCGATGATCCGGCCTGGTCCGGCTATGCGGCGGGTATGCAGCGTGGCGCGCTGATCCGCAGCCGTCAGCGGCATTACCATCTCGTCGTCGAGCCGGTCGACAGCAGGATCGAAGGCTGGGAGATCGATCTGATGCACGGCATCGCCAGCCTGCGGCTGGATGGCGCGATCCTGACGCCGCCGCTCTGCCGCATGGTATCGTTGCTGGAACGGCTGGAGGCGATCAAGCTGCCATACGTCCGTATTTCACCGGGGGAGGACGAGGGGCGCTCGGGCGTCGTCGATATCGACGAGGAAGGCGCCGCCTTCGCGATGACCGATTATCTGCTGCAGCTCGGGCATCGCGACATCGGCTTCATCGAGGGTATTCCCAGCCACGCGGCGACACCCAAGCGCCGGGCCGGTTTCCTGTCCGCCATGCATCGTGCCGGCCTGCCGGTCGACGCGGCCAATATCGTTCCCGGCGATTTCACCTTCCGTGCCGGCATCGAAGGCGGCGAAGCGCTGCTTGGCCGGTCGAAACGCCCTACCGCGATCTTCGCGAGCAATGACGATATGGCGCTCGGCGTGTCGGCGGCCGCTGCCAAGCTCGGCATATCGGTGCCGGGTGACGTCTCGATCGCCGGCTTCGACGACGGCCCGACGGCACGCGTCGCCTGGCCTCCGATCACGACCATCCGTCAGCCGGTCGGTGACATGGCTGCGGCGGCGGTCGATATACTGATCGACCCGGCCTACCGCGAGGCGCCGGCCGATCGGCGTTTCCACCAGCAATTGCCGTATGAGCTGATCGTCCGGGGCAGCACGGCCCCGCCTGCATCGTAAGCGTTCAGGCGATGGTCTCGATCGGGCGGGCGACCGGCGTCGCCGGTTCGGGCAGGGGATCGCGCGCGTCCTTGTAGAAGAAGAGTATCAGCATCCCGGTCGCGATCACGTTCTGGACGAGCGCGTGAAGGCCTGCCCCGTGCAACCCCAGCCACCAGATCAGGAGCGGCAGGAGAGGGTAGAGCGCGAGATTGGTGGCGAGCGTCGCCGTCATCGAACGCTGGGGTTTGCCGAGCGCCGTCAACCCGGAGGTGATCGGCGATGCGATCAGCGCAGCCAGCCGCGCTCCCGCAATGAGAGTCACGATCGCGACGCCGCCCTGGAAGGTGTGTCCACCCAGCATTGGCAGGAGGCGATCGCCCGCGAACCAGAAGGCGAGCACGATCGGCGTCCCGAGCGCGCCCGCCAGCGTCGCGCTGCGCCATACCGTGCGGCGTAGCTGGTCGAAGCGGCGCTTGGCGACGAGATCGGCCAGCACCGCATAGCTCGCCTGCGAGAGCAGGATCGCGGGCTGCTGGAGCAGGGTGGTCGCCCGCTGCGCCAGCGAGAAGAGACCGGCTGCTACCGGACCCAACATCCAGCCGATCGTCAGCGGCGCGAGATTGGGCGCCAGTTCGCGCAAGGTAAGATCGAAGTTGGTCACCAGGATGAAGCGCCCAAAGCCTTCCCCATCCCGCAGCAGTCCGCGCCACGGGCCACGTAGCCGCTGACCCACGGCGAGTTTCCGCCATGCGACGAGGCCGAGCGCCCACATGGCCCCGCCTTCAGCGATCGAGGAGAGCAGCCAGACGAGCAGGAACCCGTCCAGCCCGCCGCCGCACGCCCAGACGATCAGCGTGCCGATCAGGCGGACGCTCGGCGATACCGCCTGATGCAGTCCCACGAGATCGAAACGCCCCGCAATCTGCAGCAGCCCCTGCGGCGTGGCGCGGACATTGGCGAACACGGCGAGACTGTAGGGCACGGCCATGCGCATCGCCTCGGCCGACCATCCGAGCCGCGGGCCGACGAAGGGCACCGCCACCAGCGCGACGACCAACGCCAGGATGCCGAGCATCCCTTCGATCAGCGCCATGAAGCGTACGATCCGCGCCAGTCGCTCCGGATCGCCGGCCTCGACCGCGAGCGCGCCGTATCGCACCACGCCATGGAAACCGGAAAAGGCGATCAGACTGCCCAGGAACACGACATAGCCGTTCACGAGGACCAGCTCGCCATAATCGTGAACGCCCAGCGTGCGGGCGACGATCACGAGATAGACGAGGCTCATGAGCCCTGCCGCTGCCTTGCCCCCAAGCAGGTGCGCAAGATTGGCGAGCACGCGTTTCAGGGCTGATTCGGCTTGCATTTTCCGTTCGGTGATCTAGCCGCACACCCTCCGCGTCGAGGCGCCGGTCTGTCGGTCGGCCACGCATTATCCCCATTCCGTGCGAAATGCACGTCGGTCCGTGTCATCAAAGATTCCATGAGCGTCTTTTAATGGGCAGGACAGGCTGCGGGTCGGTCGGCTCGGCTACGTCTCATACATACAGATGCATCTACGCACGGCGGCTATGAAGATCGGTTTCCTCTTCAATCACGACCAGATCCATCAGGTCGCTCATTCGCTGCCAATCGCGATGGCGCTGGCGCTGCAGGCGCCTTCGCAGGACATCGTGATCGCGACGACGAGCCGCCGGCTGACCGACGAGGTGCGCCGGCACCTGACGGCCGCCGGGATGGATATCCCGATCAAGCAACTCGGTTTGCGCACCCGTCTCACCCGTTTCGCCGCCCGGCATCTGGAGGCCGTGCTGCCGGTCTCGAAGGTCGGAATCTACCGCGACAATCTCGATTTCTTCGGCTCGCTGGACGCGCTGGTGGTAGCCGAGAAGACTTCGCTGCTGCTGAAGACCCGGTACGGGCTGGACGGGCTTCGCCTGATCCACACGCGACACGGCGCGGGCGATCGTGCCATCGGCTTCAACAAGAGCAGCGCGGGTTTCGATCACGTGCTGGTGTCCGGCCCGAAGATTCGCGAGCGGCTGATACAGGAAGCGGGCGTCGCGCCGGAACGGCTGTCGACCGTCGGCTATCCGAAGTTCGACCTGATGCCGGCGGTGCCGCCACGTCTGCCCATGCAGGCGAACGGCAAGCCGACGGTACTCTACAATCCGCACGTCTCGCCGCATCTGTCGTCCTGGTATCGCCACGGGCGCGCGGTACTCGAACATTTCCTGCACGACGATCGCTACAATCTGATCTTCGCGCCGCACGTGATGCTGTTCCACCGGCGCTTCGTGCTGACGATCGACAAGCTGCGGGTGGATCGCCCAGGCCTGATCGATCAGCAGGTGCTCGATGCACCGAACATCCACGTCGATCTTGGCAGCCGCGCCTGCACCGACATGACCTACACGGCGGCGGCCGACATCTATCTCGGTGACGTGAGCAGCCAGATCTACGAATTCCTCTACCGCCCGCGCCCCTGCCTGTTCCTCAACAGCCACGGCGTCGAATGGCAGGGCGACGCGAACTATGCCCATTGGCGGACGGGTCCGGTGATCGAGAATCCGGAGAACCTTGGCGCGGCGCTGGATCGCGCCGTGGCAAGCCATGCGGACTATCTTCCGGTTCAGCGCGAGCTGTTCGGCCGCAGTTTCGATCTGACGGATCAGCCTTCGGCGTCGCGCGCGGCCGATGCGGTGCTTTCGGCGCTGGAGCGTCCGACCGTCCGCTCGGTCGTTCCGTTGCGCCCCGCAGCGGCACGCCCCGTCGATCAGTCGAGCGTCGTCGCCGCCTGATCTTGCCCATCGCGAAAAGGCGTGAGAGGGAGGCGCCATGCCGCTCGCGAAGGATATCTGGCGCCCGCTGATCGTCGAGGCGCCGATCGAGGCGGTGCTGCGGGCGGGGACCGTGGACGGCTTCGCATGTCGCTGGTTGCCGGCGGAGGGGTATCTCCGCTTCCTCGCCGATCCGTTCGGGATCGAGCGGGACGGCCGGCGCCACATCTTCGTCGAGCATTACGACTATCGCACCCGGCACGGCACGATCGAGTGTCTGGTGATGACGCGCGACGGGAGCCTGCTCGATCTGCGCCCCGTACTTACCGAGCCGTGGCACCTGTCCTACCCGTTCGTGCTCGAGGCGGAGGGCGAGACATATATGCTCCCCGAGGCCTATCGATCCGGTCGGCTCACCTTGTACCGGGCTGCCGAATTTCCATGGCGGTGGGAACCCGTCGGCGCGCTGCCGCTCGGCCATGTCGCGATCGATGCGACGCCGGTCTTCCATGACGGCCTGTGGTGGCTGTTCTATTCGGCCGCCGACGGCGGCGAGCGCAGCAAGACCGGCGCCTTGTTCGCAGCCTGGGCCGAGCGGATCGACGGGCCATGGACATCCCATGCGCGGAACCCGGTCCGGATCGGCACCGACGGCAGCAGGCCGGGCGGGACTCCGGTGGTGCTTGACGGTGCGCTCGTCATTCCCGTGCAGGATTGCAGCCGGACCTATGGCGGCGCGATCCGGCCTTTGACCGTCCACAGGCTGACGCCAGACCTGTTCGACGCCGAACTCGGCGAACCACTCGCCATGCCCCGCAGTTTCGCGCCGTTCGATGCGGGGCTGCACACGCTCTCCGCAATCGGCGACGCGACGCTGATCGACGTGAAGCGCAAGCTGCTGTCTCCCCGCAGCCTGGCGGTGCTGGCAAGGCGCGAGCTGGCGAAGCTCTAGAAGCGCCGCATCCGCTCGACGATCGCAGACCCCGCCTCACGGAAGCGATCCGATGAAAAGCGATCGAGGACGTCACTGCGGGCCTGGGTGCCGAGTATCGCAAGGCGGTCGGAGTGCGCGAGCAGTTCGGCCAATGCCGTCGCCAGCGCTGCGGCATCGCCAGGTGGCACGGTCAGTCCGTTGCGGCCGGCGGTGACGGAATAGGGCAATTGGCCGACCGTGCTGGCGATCACCGGCAGCCCCGCCTGCATCGCCTCATGCGCGCCAACGCACAGCCCCTCCGAACGGGAAGGCTGGACGTAGAGGTGCAGCCCGGCGAGGAAATCGCGCGGGTTCGCCGAATAGCCGGCAAAGTTGATCGCGACACCCGCGGCATCGGCGCGCTGCTGAAGATTGTCGCGCTCGGCCCCTTCGCCGGCGATGACGACCTGCAGGGCTGGCAAGCCGCCCGGAAGCTGGGCCAGTGCATCGATCAGCACGTCATAACCCTTGACCGGATGGAGGCGGCCGAGGCTGCCGATCCGTACGGGTTCGCCGGGGTTCCACCCCCTCGCGGTCGGAGCGGCGGGATCGGCGCGGAAGATCGGCCACTGGACGAGTCTGCCGGGCGGCACCTTGAGCCGCTCGGCGGTCAGCTTCGTCACCGCATCCGAATCCCCAACCCATAGGCGGGAGAGGGGTTGGAGCAGACGCAGCAGCCGCCGGTTAGCAGGCTTGAGGTAGGCGGCATGTTGCCAACTGACCACGGGGATGCGGCGGCGCAGACCAACCATCTGGCCAAGCAGCGTCGCGCGGGTGAGCGACGTCCAGATATGCGTCGGCCGATCCTGAGCCATGCGCTCGTCGAGCCAGCCCAGCGCGGCGAGATGATCCTTCTCGCCACCGTCGCGTACGATGACCTCCAGCCCGGCCGCCTCCATCGGCGGGATCGCGCGGCCATCCCGGCGCGTGAGGGCATAGATGCGAACCTCCGCGCCGCAGCCGCGCAAAACCTCGGCGATCGAAGGGACCGGCAAGGCTGCGCCACCGCCTTCGACGGAATTGATGACATAGGCGATCCGCATCATGCGACCTCGCGCCGACTGGCGAGCACCGACCGGAAGCTATCCAGATAGGCCTTCGCGCCCGCACCGATGCGATAGCCATCGACGATGCCGGCAAGGTGGTGGGGATCCGGGGCGGGGCGATCGAGCAAGGCACGCATGGCATTGCGGAGCGAGCCGACATCCTCGATCGGCACGACGATGCCGCTTTCCGGATCGCCCAGCACATCCTCGACCGCCGGCGTCGAGGCGGTCGCGACGACAGGGCGGCCGGCGCCCAGCGCCTCCACGATCACCGCCCCGTACCCCTCGAACCGCGACGCCATCACGAACAGCCGTGCCTCGTCGAGCAGCGGGGCGATGTCCGGCACGAAGCCGGCGAGTTCGACCCTGCCGCCCAGCTTTCGGGCCGCGATCCGGCCGGCCAGTGCGGCTTCCTCCGGGCCGCTGCCGGCAATCACCAATCGAGCCTCCGGATCGTCGAGATCGGCGAAGGCGTCGATCAGCAGGTCGAAGCCCTTCTGATGGATCAGTCGTCCCGCAGCGAGGATGGTCTTTCCCGATCCAGCCCTGACGGGGCGCTCGTCATCGAGGGCGGGGAGGGGGATCGCGGTTGCGACCGCCCGCCCCATGATGCTGTCCGCCTGCGCCCGATGCAGCGGCCCCATCGCGATCAGTGCATCGGCGTCGCGTAGCAGGCGACGCATCCGCCGCTCGAACGCGAACTGACGAAGGAAACCGCGGGGCTTCATCCGCAGCGGCGAACTGATCTGCACGAGTACCGGCGGGCGATGAGGAATACGGGCGAGCGCCGGGACGATTTCCCAATGGAAATTGCCGGGGACGAACAGGCCGTCGACGGGATTGTGGGTGAAGAATACCGCCGCCGCCGTGCCCAGCCGCTTGCGTGATCCACGTCCTCTCGGGATAGGCGGCTCGGCAAGGACCAGTCGTGCTCCCGTCGGAACAAGCGCGCGCAGGGGTCCGCGATCTTCTCCAACGAAGATCGTGACCGCGACGCCGCGCTCGATCCATGCGTGCGCCAGCCGCAGCGCGATGCGCTCGGTGCCGCCGAGCGGGAAATCGTGCAGGACGATGCCGATCGATCTTATGGCGGGCGGAGCGGAGGCGGTCATGGACGCGCGGTTAGCATTGCCCGAACATGGCGGCAAAGCCGAGATCGGGCACCATCATCAGGCCGCATCATCAGGCCGCGCGGGTCGCGATCTGGTCGGCAGGTCGAAGAAGATCGATGAAGCGCAGTGCCGTTGCGCTCGCTCCTTCGCTGCGATGGAGCAGCCACATCGAACTGAGCGCGGTCTCCCCGCTCAGCTCGCGATAGTGGAGTGTATCGACTTCCAACCGCCGCAGCGAACCCGGCAGAATCGAAATTCCGAACCCCGCGGAAACGAGGCCGAGCAGGGTCGACATCTCGTGGGTTTCCTGCACCAGCCGGGGGCGATGGCCGATGCTACCGAACAGCTTGCGAAGATCGTCGAGGAAACCCTCCCGATCATAGGGGTAATGGACCATGGGCTCGCCGGCCAGTTCGGCGACGTCGACCGGCCCCGCACAGGCCGAAAGTCGATGCCCCTTGCGCATGGCGACATACATCCTGTCGGTGATGAGGCAGGTGCTCGTCACGCTTTCGGGCAGGATCGGCTTTGCGCGAGATCGCACGAAACCAAGATCGAGGCCGCCATTCTCGACCGCATCGCGCTGGGCATCGATCGATAATTCCTTGAAGATGAGATGCACGTCGGGATGCTGGTGGTGAAAGGTGCTGATCGCGTCGGCCACCATCTCGACATACAGCGTCGATGCGGAGAGGCCGATGGATAGCTCGCCCACCTCGCCGGTGGCGGCGCGCCGGGTGACGCGGACGGCGTGATCCGCCTGCGCCAATGTCGCCTTCGCTTCTTCGAGAAACAGCCGCCCGGCGGTGGTCAGCCGCACCTTCCGGCTCGATCGTTCGAAAAGTTGCACACCCAGTTCCGTTTCAAGCAATCGGATCTGCTGGCTGAGTGGTGGCTGCGAGATGCCTAATGCCTCGGCGGCGCGGCCGAAATGCAGCTCGCTGGCGACCTTCACGAAGTAGCGGAGGTGACGGAGTTCCATGATCGATAGCTTATACGTCTCGATCCGTTGCAAATCCATACTGGACTAGCAATGACAGCGGGAGCAATGGCGGTGGCGTCCGGACCTTGTGCCCCCGTCATCCCCCCTCGGCGGTGCGGGCATGGGGTTCGGCGCCTGTCTTTCGGCTGCCTTCCCGGCCGCCTCCCGGAGTAGCGCAGCACGATGAACGGGATCGTCCGGATCGCCCTTGCCAGGCCGTTGACCTTCATCGTTATGGCGATCCTGATCGCCATCGGCGGTGTTCTCCAGGCGGCCCGCACCCCAGTCGACATCTTCCCGAACATCGGCGTGCCCGTGATCGCGACGGCGTGGCAATATACCGGCCTGTCGCCGGATGACATGTCCGGCCGCATCATCACGCCGTTCGAGCGCGTGCTGACGACCACCGTCAACGACATCGAGCATATCGAGAGCAACTCGATGAACGGCATCGGCGTCGTGAAGATCTTCTTCCAGCCGGGCGCCGATATCCGCACCGCGACCGCGCAGGTTACCTCCGTGTCGCAGACGGTGCTGAAGCAGATGCCGCCGGGCGTCACTCCGCCGCTGATCCTGAACTA
The DNA here is from genome assembly GCF_029906645.1 of Sphingomonas oryzagri. Lineage (NCBI taxonomy): Bacteria > Pseudomonadati > Pseudomonadota > Alphaproteobacteria > Sphingomonadales > Sphingomonadaceae > Sphingomonas > Sphingomonas oryzagri. The sequence continues at coordinate 1,050,830 of NZ_JARYGZ010000001.1, read as the reverse complement.
CAACGCGTCGACCGTGCCGATCCTGCAGCTGGCGATCTCCGGCAACGGCCTGTCCGAAAAGACGCTGTTCGATCTGGGGCAGAACCAGATCCGCCCGGCGCTCGTCACCATTCCCGGCGCGGCCATGCCGTATCCGTCGGGCGGCAAGCAACGTCAGGTGCAGATCGATCTCGATCCGCAGGCGCTCCAGTCCAAGGGGCTTTCGGCGCAGGACGTCGGTAACGCGATCGCGGCGCAGCAGCAGATCAATCCGGTCGGCTTCGCCAAGATCGGTGAGTTCCAATACAATATCGCGCTGAACAACTCGCCGGATTCGATTGACGCGTTCAACGACCTGCCGGTCAAAACGGTCAACGGTGCCACCATCTACATGCGCGACGTGGCCCACGTCCGCGATGGCTTCGCGCCGCAGCAGAACGTCGTCCACGTCGACGGCACCCGATCGGTGCTGCTGACCGTGCTGAAGAACGGCAAGGCCTCGACGCTGTCCATCGTCCAGGGCGTGAAGGACAAGATCCCGAGCATCGCCGCGACGTTGCCGCCGCAGCTCAAGATCCAGCCGATCGGCGATCAGTCACTGTTCGTGCGCGCCGCGATTTCGGGCGTCATCAAGGAAGGCGCCATTGCCGCCGCGCTGACCTCGATCATGATCCTGCTGTTCCTCGGATCATGGCGCTCGACGGTGATCATCGCGATCTCGATCCCGCTCGCCATCCTGTTCGCGATCATCTTCCTGGGCATGACGGGCAACACGCTCAACATCATGACGCTGGGCGGCCTCAGCCTCGCGGTCGGCATCCTGGTCGACGATGCGACGGTGACGATCGAGAACATCAACTGGCATCTCGAGCAGGGGAAGGGCGTCGTCCAGTCGATCCTCGACGGCGCGGCGCAGATCGTGACGCCGGCCTTCGTCTCGCTGCTGTGCATCTGCATCGTGTTCGTGCCGATGTTCTTCCTGCCCGGCGTGGCCGGCTTCCTGTTCGTGCCGCTGGCCCTGGCCGTGGTCTTCGCGATGATCGGATCGTTCATCCTGTCGCGTACGCTGGTGCCGACGATGGCAATGTATCTGCTGAAGCCGCACGATGCCGCGCACGAACATGCGCGTGCACAGACGAGCCGGAATCCGCTGGTCAATTTTCAGCGCGGGTTCGAGGCTCGCTTCGAGAAGGTGCGCCATGGTTATGGCGGGTTGTTGCAGAGGGCGCTTGGTGCCCGCAAGCCGTTCGCAATCGGCTTCCTGGTCATCGTCGTGCTGTCGTTCCTGTTGGTGCCGTTCCTCGGCCGCAACTTCTTCCCGACGGTGGATGCCGGGCAGATCACGCTGCACGTCCGTGCGCCGGTCGGCTCGCGCATCGAGGACACGGCAGCCGAGTTCGACCGGATCGAGCGCAAGATCCGCCAGATCATCCCGCCCAATGAGCTCGTCACGGTGGTCGACAACATGGGCCTGCCCGTGTCGAGCATCAACACGACCTACAACAATTCCGGCACGGTCGGCCCGCAGGACGGCGACATTCTGATCACGCTCGGCGAGGATCACCATCCGACCGCGGACTATGTGAAAACGATGCGCGAGCAGTTGCCCCGCGCCTTCCCCGGAACCGACTTCGCGTTCCTGCCGGCCGACATCACCAGCCAGATCCTGAACTTCGGTTCGCCCGCGCCGATCGATATCCAGATCAGCGGCAAGAAGGCCGATCAGAACATGGCGTTCGCCCAGCAGATCCTGAAGGGGCTGAAAGCCATACCCGGCGCGGCGGACGGGCGCATCCAGCAGTCGGCCAGCTATCCGACGCTCAAGGTGATCGCCGACCGTTCACGGATCGGGCAATACGGGCTGACCGAGAAGGACGTCACCACGTCGGTCGCAAACGCGCTGGCCGGTACTTCGCAGACGGCACCGGTCTACTTCGTGAACCCGGAAAACGGCGTGCAATATACCGTCGTCGCGCAGGCACCGGAATATCGCATCCGGTCGATGAACGAGCTGAACAACATCCCGGTCACGGGCGCGAATACGAATGCAGCGCCCCAGATCCTTGGCGGTGTCGCCAATATCCAGCGCAGCGCGAGCAGCACCGTCGTTACCCACTACAACATCCAGCCGACCGTCGACATCTACGCGACGCCGGCGGATCGCGACCTGGGCGCGGTGGCGGGCGACATCAACGCCATGATCAAGAAGATGAAGGCGCCCAAGGGCGTGACGGTCACCATGCGCGGCCAGTATGCGACGATGAACACCGCCTTCAGCGGCCTGTTCTTCGGCCTGCTCGGTGCGATCGTGCTGATCTACCTGTTGATCGTGGTGAACTTCCAGAGCTGGCTCGATCCGTTCGTGATCATCACGGCGCTGCCCGGCGCCGTCGCCGGCATCGTCTGGATGCTCTTCCTCACCGGTACGCAGCTTTCGGTGCCCGCGCTGATCGGATCGATCATGTGCATGGGCGTGGCGACCGCCAACTCGATCCTCGTGATCAGCTTCGCCCGCGAGAAGCTGGAGGAGTTGGGCGACGCCACCAAGGCGGCCTTCGAGGCGGGCATGACCCGTTTCCGGCCGGTTCTGATGACCGCGCTCGCCATGATCATCGGTATGCTGCCGATGGCCATGGGGCTGGGCGAAGGCGGCGAGCAGAATGCTCCGCTCGGCCGCGCCGTGATCGGCGGCCTGATGGTCGCCACCTTTGCAACGCTTATGTTCGTGCCCGTCGTGTTCAGCGTCGCCCACCGCAAGGGGCGCCCGGACCACAGCGTCGCCGACCGCCTGGAGGAAGCCCATGCATGACGTGACCACCCATGACGGGGAGGCGCCGTCGGTGGACAACGGTACGCTGAAGAAGATCGGCATCATCGCGCTGATCGTCGCGATGCTGGCGGTGGCCTGGGGCATCTTCTCGCGCCATCGTTCGGAAAACGCGCTGAAGGACTGGACGCAGGATCAGTCGGTTTCCACCGTATCGGTCGCGCTGCCCACGGCGATGGATGCGGGCAATGCGCTGGTGCTGCCCGGCAATGTGCAGGCGTTCAACTCCGCTCCGCTTTACGCCCGGACGAACGGCTACGTCAGCAAGTGGTTCGTTGATATCGGTTCTCCGGTGAAGGCCGGGCAGGTGATGGCGGTAATCGATACGCCGGACGTCGACCAGCAGCTCGCCGCCGCGCGCGCCGATCTCCAGACCGCCAAGGCCAACGAGGCGCTTGCCTCTACGACATCGGCGCGTTGGGCCACGCTTCTCCAGAAGGATGCCGTCTCCAAGCAGGAAGCCGACGAGAAATCGGGTGACTTCGCTGCCAAGCGTGCGGTCACCAATGCCGCCGCGGCGAACGTGAGCCGTCTACAGGCGCTGCAGGGATTCTCGCGCATCGTCGCTCCGTTCGGTGGCGTCGTGACGAGCCGGTCGACGCAGATCGGCCAGCTCGTTACTGCCGGGGCCAGCAACGCCCAGCCGCTGTTCACCGTCTCCGATGTCAGCAAGATGCGTATCTATGTTCGGGTGCCGCAAGCCTATTCCGCCGAGCTGCACCCCGGCCTGCACGCCACGCTGACGCTGCCGGAATATCCTGGTCGCACCTTCGATGCGGTGATGACGCGCACGGCGGATGCTGTGGATCAGCAGTCCGGCACGGTGCTTGTGGAGCTACAGGCCACCAATGGTGACGGCGCGTTGAAGCCCGGCGCATACGCGCAGGTCCGCTTCCCGATCACCGGCACCTCCGGCTCGGTCGTGGTGCCGGCCAGCGCCATCCTCTATCGCAGTGATGGCACGCTGGTCGCAACGGTCGGTCCGAACAACAAGGCGGTTGTTCACCAGATCAAGATCGGCCGCGACATGGGCGACACGCTGGAGGTGACATCCGGTCTGACCAAGACCGACCGGATCATCGTCAGCCCGCCGGATTCGATCGAGACCGGCGATCCCGTGAAGGTCATGCAGCCGCAGCAGGGTGGCGCCGATGCGAAGCAGTAAGCCGGCGCTCGCCGCCGCGCTGCTTGCGACGTCCGGATCCTTGCTGGCCGGATGTTCGCTGGCGCCCGATTATCATCGCCCGCAGGTGGCGGCGACCTCCACCTACAAGGAGGTGCCGACCGGCTGGAGCGTCGCCGCGCCCGCCGCCGACGCTCCGCCCGCCGCGTGGTGGCAGGCGGTCGGCGACCCGGTGCTGACGGATCTCGAAGGCCGGATCGAAAAGGGCAGCCCCTCGCTCGCCGCAGCGGTCGCGCGCTATGACGAGGCGGTTGGATCGCTGCATGCGGCCAATGCGGATCTCTACCCCACGATCGGAGTGAGCGGAGATGCGGAGCGCGAGCGCTACGCCAGGAACCGCCCGCTGAGCAGTGGCAAGACGGTTACGCAGAATGCCTATGAGGTAGGTGCGTCGCTGAACTGGGAGATCGATCTGTTCGGTCGCATCCGCAACCAGGTGAAGGCGAGCAAAGGCGAGGCGCAGGCCAGCGCCGCGGACCTCGCCGGGGTGCGGCTGGGTCTCCAGACCAGTCTTGCCACCGCATATTTCCAGATGCGCGGTCTCGATGCCCGCGAGGGGCTTCTTCGCCAGACCGTGGAGGCCTATCAGCGCGCTTATGAGCTGACCGACGTACGTCATTCGGGCGGCATCGCGTCCGGCCTCGACACGTCGCGCGCGCGGGCGCAGCTCGCCTCGGCCAAGGCGGAACTGGCGAGCCTGCCTTCGCAACGTGCCGCCTATGAGACCGCGATCGCGGTGCTGGTCGGCGAGAGTCCCTCCAGCTTCTCGCTGGCGCCGGATACCCGCCAGTCGGCACCGCCCGCCTTCCCGACCGGCACGCCGTCGACCCTGCTCCAGCGCCGGCCCGACATCGATGCGGCCGAACGCCGTGTCTATGCCGCCAACGCGCGGATCGGCGTGGCGCGCGCGGCCTTCTTCCCGGCGATCTCGCTGGGCGGGGCGGGGGGCTTCGAGACGACCGGGCCGAACCTGTTCGGCACCGCCAGCAGCTTCTGGGCGCTCGGCCCGGCAGCGGCGGCGCTCACCATCTTCGACGGCGGCAAGCGCGCCGCGCAGGTGCGGGTCGCGCGGGCCGAATTCAACGAGGCGTCGGCAACCTACAAGCAGACCGTGCTCACCGCGTTCAAGGAAGTGGAAGACGACCTTGCCACCGGCCGCGATCTGGTGACGCAGGAGCGCAACCAGCGCGACGCCGCGCAGGCCAGCGAGACGACGCGCGACTTGGCGCTGACCCGCTACCGTGACGGCGCGTCCGACTATCTGGAGGTGGTGACCGCGCAGACCGCCGCGCTCGATGCCGAGCGGGCGCTGCTCGACCTGCATACCCGCCAGCTCACCACGTCGGTGGATACGGTGCGGGCGCTGGTCGGGATCGCGCAGCCCTGATCGACCCGCAACTGTCACATCGCTTGGTTAACGTGCCGCCCGATATCGAGCGGAGTATCGAGCGATGGCGACGATTGCGGGTGACGTCGGGGGCGTGCAGCGCCCCGATCTCGACAAGGGGCTAGGCCTGGCCGGCGCGACGGGTTTCGGCGCGGCGGTGCTCGCGGCGATTCTGTTCGTGGCCTGGTCGGTCTACAACGACTCGGCGCAAGCGGGCGTGCACGCCCGCGCGCTGTTGCCCTTCTTCCTGCTCTTCATCGCGCTGCTGATCGCGCTGGGCTTCGAGTTCGTCAACGGCTTCCACGATACCGCCAACGCGGTCGCGACCGTCATCTACACCAACTCGATGCCCGCCAATATCGCGGTCGTCTGGTCGGGATTCTTCAATTTTCTCGGCGTGCTGCTCTCCACCGGCGCGGTGGCGTTCGGCATCGTCTCGCTGCTGCCGGTCGAACTGATCCTGCAGGTGGGATCCGACGCCGGCTTTGCCATGGTATTCTCGCTGCTGATCGCGGCGATCATCTGGAACCTCGCGACCTGGTGGTGGGGCATCCCCAATTCCTCCTCGCACACGCTGATCGGATCGATCATCGGCGTCGGCGTCTGCAACGCGCTGCTCCACGGCCGTTCGGGCACGTCGGGCGTGGACTGGGGCCAGGCGACCAAGATCGGCGAGGCGCTGATCTTCTCGCCGCTGCTCGGCTTCTTCCTCTCGGGCCTGCTGTTCCTCGGCATGAAGGTGCTGATCAGGAACAAGAAGCTCTACGAGGAGCCGAAGGACGGCCTGCCGCCGCCCTGGTGGATCCGCGGCCTGCTGGTCTTCACCTGCACCGGCGTCAGCTTCGCGCACGGCTCCAATGACGGCCAGAAGGGCATGGGCCTCATCATGCTGATCCTGATCGGCACGGTGCCGACCGCCTACGCGCTGAACCGCGCGGTGCCGGCGCAGTATGAGCAGCAGTTCCACGCCGGCTCCGCGAAGGTCGAGCAGGTGCTGGCAAGCCATGGCGGCGGTGTGCAGGCTCCCACCGATGCCCGCGCCACGCTGACCGCCTATCTGGAGAACAAGTCGTCCACCCCGCAAACGGTGCCGGCACTCGGCGCGCTGGTCGGGGGCATCGATCGTCAGATCGCCGAATATGGCTCGATCCGCCAGGTTCCGGCGGCTGCCTCCAAGAACGTCCGCAACGACATGTATCTCGCATCGGAGACGATCAAGCACCTGACCGACGGTGACAGCAACCCGTTCAAGGGCGACGAGGGCAAGGCGCTGAAGGACTATAAGGGCTCGCTCGACAAGGCGACGCGCTTCATCCCGACCTGGGTGAAGATCGCGGTGGCCTTCGCGCTCGGCCTCGGCACGATGGTCGGCTGGAAGCGGATCGTGGTGACGGTCGGCGAGAAGATCGGCAAGACGCATCTCACCTACGCGCAGGGTGCCTCGGCCGAGCTGGTGGCGATGGCGACGATCGGCCTCGCCGACGGCTTCGGCATGCCGGTGTCGACCACCCACGTGCTGTCGTCCGGCGTGGCGGGGACAATGGCGGCCAACGGGTCCGGCCTGCAGATGTCGACCCTCCGCAACATGGTCGCCGCCTGGGTGGTCACCTTGCCGGTCGCCATGCTGCTGTCCGGTACGCTATACCTCATCCTGTCGCAGGTGATCTGAAGGACAGGCCTTGGAGTATCAGGATCGCGGGGCCGAGCTGCGGGAGACTGTCCGGCAGCCCGGCCTCGTCTGGTGTTATCATCGGACGGAAGAGGGGGAGAGCAAGCTCCACGCCTCGGTTCCCCCATCGGACGCACCCTTTCGCTGGGTGCACCTCAACCTCTCGGACGTGCGCAGCCTGCGCTGGCTGGAGGGTGAGGCGAAACTGCCGCCGACCATCCATGCACTGATGCTCAAGCGCGACAGCCACCAGCGCTTCGCGATCGAGGGCGATACGGCGGGGCTGGTACTCCACGACTTCGAGCGCGGGCTGGACGCGGAGTCGTTCGCGCGGATCGCGGGGCTGCACGTCGCGCTCCAGCCGGGCATCCTGATCACAGGCCGCTACAAGCCGCTGCACAGCGCCGATATCTTCCGCGAGCGGCTGGAGGGCGGCCAAAATCCGGAGGACGCGACCGAGGCGCTCGCGCTCCTGCTCGACGTGCTCGCCGACAATCTCGCCACGCTGGCGCTCGATCTGTCGACCGAATTGCTCGACGCGGAAGAGCAATTGCTGGCCGAGGATATCGCGCCCGATACCCGCGACCTGATCGCCGCCCGCAGGCGGGCGGCGCAGCTCCACCGGATCACCGGCGGCTTCCGCGTGACGCTGCAGCGCATGGGCAATGCCGAGGATCTGCCGCCGCTGCTGGCGCCCGTCGCGCGCCAGTTCCAGCCGCGTCTGGCGGCGCTGGAGCAGGACATCGTCGCGGCGCAGAACCAGCTCAAGCTATTGCGCGACGAGCTCGACCTGCAGGCGGCGCAGCGGACCAACGACAACGTCTACCTGCTCTCGATCCTCACCGCGCTGATGATGCCGGCGACCTTGGTGACCGGCTTCTTCGGGATGAACACCGGCGGCCTTCCGTTCGCCCAGGGCGAGCACGGGACGTTGCTGGCGACATTCGTGGCGATCTTCTCCGCGCTGCTGAGCTGGATCCTGCTCCGCGCGATGGGGCTGGTGAAGGGGCGAGGGGGGTGATCCCTAAATCCTCCCCCGCCAGGGGGAGGGGGACCATGCGAAGCATGGTGGAGGGGGCGGGAGGCGGAGCTTCATTGGAGAGCCCCTCGTCGCCCTCCCCCTCCGTCGCCTTCGGCGCCACCTCCCCCTGTCGGGGGAGGATTTTGTCGGCTCAGAACGTCTCCGGTACGTACATCTCGCGCGGAACCGGGTGGCGTTCATAGTCCGCATGGCGCTTGCGCGGGGGCAAGACCACCTCGCTGTGCGGCACATCACCATAGGGAATCTGCTCAAGCAGATGGCTGATGCAGTTCAGCCGGGCCTTCTTCTTGTCGACCGCTTCCACCACCCACCACGGCGCCTCGGGAATGTGGGTGTTCTGGAGCATCGATTCCTTGGCGCGGGTATAATCCTCCCAGCGGGCACGGCTTTGCACGTCCATCGGCGACAGCTTCCACTGCTTCAGCGGATCCTGAATACGCGCCTGGAAGCGATACTGCTGCTCCTGATCGGTGATCGAGAACCAGTATTTGAGCAGGATGATGCCGGAACGGACCAGCATCCGCTCGAACTCGGGAACCGAGCGGAAGAACTCCTCCACATCGTCCTCGGAACAGAAGCCCATCACCCGCTCGACGCCGGCGCGGTTGTACCAGCTGCGATCGAACAGCACGATCTCGCCGGCGGAGGGCAGGTGCTGGACGTAGCGCTGGAAATACCATTGCGTCCGCTCACGCTCGTTGGGCGCGGGGAGGGCGGCGATCCGGCAGACGCGAGGGTTGAGGCGCTGGGTGATGCGCTTGATCGCGCCCCCTTTGCCGGCGCTGTCGCGACCTTCGAACAGGATGACGACCTTGAGGCCCTTGTGGACCACCCAGTCCTGCAGGCGGACCAGCTCGTGCTGGAGCCGGAACAGCTCGCGGAAATAGACCTTGCGATCGAAGCCGCGATACGAGGGATCGCCGTCCGCAAGGCCTTCGGCGATCTCGTCGAGCCGGTCGTCCTCGAGGCTCATCTCCAGCTCTTCGTCGAAATCGTCTGTGATCTCGGCCTTGAGGCGGTCTAAGTCAGATTGGGCGATGTCGGATTGGCTCGCTTCCATGGTCGGAAAGCTAGGCCCGCATCATTTCAGCCCCGTGACAGTGTTTCACTTGGCGGAGGCGTAACGGCTGGCTAGTGTGTTGCCCAAACCGGACACCAAAGGGGCAATCATGATCCGCAAAAGCCTTCTGCTCGCCGCCGCCACATGCTTCGCGCTCGGCGCCGCGCATGCCGCCGACACCAAGGGGCCGACCGACAAGACCGGCAAGAAGGCGGATCCCGCCGCCACGGCCGCGCCGGACAAGGGCGTGCTGTTCGCGCCCGAACAGGCCGACAGCGAAGGCAGCGTAACGGTCGGCGGCAAGGCCATTGCCTATCATGCGGTTGCCGGCACGATCGTCGTGCATCCCAAGGGCTGGGACGATACCGCCTGGCGCGAGAAATCGGACAGCGATCTCGGCGACAAGAAGAACGCGCAGGCCGAAGCCTCGATGTTCTACACCGCCTATTTCGCCAAGGGCGCACCGTCGGCCGATCGGCCGATCACCTTCCTCTACAATGGCGGCCCCGGTTCCTCGACCGTGTGGCTGCACATGGGCGCCTTCGGCCCGAAGCGGGTGGTGACCGCGGACGACAGCCATACGCCGGCCGCCCCCTATGCGCTGGTCAACAACGCCAACAGCCTGCTCGATGCCTCCGACCTCGTCTTCATCGACGCGCCGGGCACCGGTTTCAGCCGCATCGCCGGCAAGGACAAGGAGAAGGCCTTCTTCGGCATCGACGCCGACGCTTACGCCTTCGATCAGTTCATCAAGGCGTTCCTCACCAAATATGGCCGCTGGAACTCGCCCAAATATCTGTTCGGCGAAAGCTACGGCACGCCGCGATCGGCGGTGCTGATCAACGAGCTGACCACCGACGACAATATCGATTTCAACGGCGTCGTTCTGCTCTCGCAGATCCTCGATTTCAGCCTGTTCGCGGGGCTTCAGGGCGCCAATCCCGGCAATGTCGAGGGTTATGTGACGCAGCTGCCGACGATGGCCGCGACCGCCTGGTATCACAACAAGATCCCCGGCGGACGCCCGGCCGATCTCCAGGCTTATCTGAAGGATGTCGAGCATTTCGCGACCACCGAATATGCCTCGGCACTGGCTCAGGGCAGCGAGCTTGATCCTGCCGCCAAGCAGCAGATAGCGCAGAAACTGGCGAGCTACACCGGCCTGCCCGTCGGCTACATCCTGAAGTCGGACCTGCGCATCGACGGCCCGGCCTTCTCGAAGGAGTTGCAGGACGACGCCGGGCTGACCACCGGCCGCCTCGACACCCGTTTCTCGGGCGCGGACATGGACCCGTTGTCCAAGGATGCGGATTACGATCCGCAGTCAGCTGCGCTCAGCTCGGCCTATATCAGCGCGTTCAATTCCTACGTCCGCAAGGATCTGCATTTCGGGCAGGACGAGGTGTTCAAGCCGAGCATCGACGTGTTCGGCCCGTGGGACTGGAGCCACGCCACGCCCGGCGCCCCGGCACTCAAGATGGTCGGTACCAGCGTGATGCCCGATCTCGCGCAGGCCATGAAGTATAACCCGCAGCTCAAGGTGATGTCGGCGGGCGGCTATTACGACCTCGCAACGCCTTATTATCAGGGCTGGTATGAGATGCATCACCTGCCGATCCCGGCGGAGCTGCAGAAGAATATCGAGTTCCACTATTACGAGTCCGGCCACATGGTCTACGCACATGCGGATTCGGCGCGGAAGCTGCACGACGACGTGGCGAGCTTCATCCGGCGGACCGACAATATCAGTCGTTGATTGAAACGGATCGGGCGCCGATATGGCGTCCGATCCGTACAACAACGATGAGGGTGTCAGAATGAACGTGATCGAGGAGAGCGCCGGCACGCTGAGCGGCATCGAGCAACTGCGCGCCCTGAAGGCAGCGGGGCGCAGGCCGCCGATCGCCGACACGCTGGATTTCGATCTGGCGGAGATCGAGAAGGGGCGGGTGGTGTTTGCCGGCGTGCCGGGCGCCAATGCACTCAATCCGATCGGCAGCATCCACGGGGGCTATGCGGCCACGCTGCTGGACAGCGCCTGCGGCTGCGCGGCGCATACTATGCTGTCCTCGACGCAGGGCTATACGACGCTGGAACTGAAGGTGTCGTACCACCGCGCGCTGAAGCCCGGCGGAGAGCCGGTGCGGGCCGAGGGCGTCGTGCTCAGCATCGGACGGCGCACTGCCTTCGTCGAGGCGAAGCTGGTGGATGGGCAGGGCAAGCTCTGCGCGTCGGCGACATCCACGCTGCTGGTGTTCGATCTGCCGAGCTGACGGGGTGGCGAGGGGAGGGGTTAGCCTCTAGGGCGTCGCCATGACGCCAGCCGCCGACACATTCGATGCGATCATCCTTGGCGCGGGAGGAGCGGGGCTGATGGCCGCGCTCACCGCGGGCCAACGCGGCCGGCGCGTGCTGGTGATCGATCATGCCGAGGCGCCGGGGAAGAAGATCCTGATCTCAGGCGGAGGGCGCTGCAACTTCACCAATCTGGGAGCAGGACCGGCGAACTATATCTCCGCCAATCCGCATTTCATGAAGTCCGCGCTCGGCCGCTACACTCCCGCCGATTTCATCGCGCTCGTAGAAACGCACGGCATCGCCTGGCATGAGAAGACGCTCGGCCAGCTTTTCTGCGACGGATCGGCCAAGCAGATCGTCACGATGCTGCTGGACGAATGCGCGAAGGGTGGGGTCGCCAGCCATTGCGGGGAACCGATCCGGGATCTGAGCCACGCCGATGGGCGCTTCATGGTGACCTATGGCCGGGCACAGGCGAGTGCGCCGCAGTTGGTGATCGCGACGGGAGGACCCTCCATCCCCAAGATCGGCGCGACCAGCTTCGCCTACGATCTGGCCAAGCGCTTCGGCCTCAAGCTGGTCGAGCCACGCCCCGCGCTGGTGCCGCTGACGCTGGGGCCGGACGAGGCGCTGTTCCGCGAGCTTTCGGGCGTCGCGGCCGAGGTCGTCGCGCGCGCTGGCAAGACGGCGTTCCGTGAAGCAGCGTTGTTCACCCATCGCGGCCTGTCCGGGCCGGCGATCCTTCAAATCTCATCCTTCTGGCGGCATGGCGAGAGCATCGGAATCGACTTCCTGCCCGATCAGCCCACCGGCTGGTTACGCGACGCCAAGAGGGCGCGGCCGAGGGCGGGGGCGCGATCGGTACTCGGCGCCCTGCTGCCCGACCGGCTCGCCGAGGCGCTGGCCGAGAGGCTGGTGCTGGCCGGTGAACTCGCCAACCTGCCCGACAGGGCACTGGAAGCGGCCGAGCGCCGGCTTGCCGACTGGCGCTTCACGCCGAGCGGAACCGAAGGTTTCGCCAAGGCCGAGGTGACGGTGGGCGGCATCGCCACCGCCGGCCTCTCCTCACAGACGATGGAGGCGAGGGCGGTGCCCGGCCTCTACGCGATCGGCGAGGCAGTGGACGTCACGGGCTGGCTCGGCGGATACAATTTCCAATGGGCATGGGCGAGCGGCTGGGCCTGCGGGCAGGCGCTCTGATCGGGCGGCAGCCCTAGTCTTTCGGATGCAGCGTCGGATCGGGCGCCTCGTCGCCGATGATCCCTTCCGCTCCCGTCGGCACGCCGTTGATCCACTGTACCTGCTGTGGCGTGGTGCCCAGTTCGATGCCGGCCTTGGGCAATTCGGACAGCAGCCGGAACCAGATGTCGCTGCGGGTGCCGTAGACCGCGCGCGGCGAGTTGACGAAGGCGAAACCGTTGAAGTTGATCCGCCCGTCCGCGATGCTGTCGATGAACAGACTCGGCTTGGGATCGTCGAGCACCGCGCCCTGCCGCTCGTATATGTCCATGACCATACGCTGCACCTCGTCGACATCGGAGCCGAGCGGCACGGAGAATTGCAGCTGGATCCGTCCGAGCGGATCGGCCAGCGTCTTGTTGACGATGCTCTTGGTGATCAGCTCGGAATTGGGGACGATCAGCGTCGAACGATCGGCAATCTGAATCTCGGTGGCGCGCACGCTGATCCGTTTCACGTCGCCCTCCTGATCGCCGATCCGTACCCAGTCGCCAATCTTCACCGGCCGTTCGGCGAGCAGGATCAGGCCCGATACGAAATTCTGCGTAATCGCCTGCAGGCCGAAACCGATGCCGACCGACAGCGCCGAGAGGAGGAGGGCGATCCTCTCGATCCCGATGCCGAGCGAGGCCAGCGCCCACAGCACGGCGAGGATCAGCCCGGTATAGCGCGCCACCATCGCGATCGAGTTGCGCGCACCGGCATCCAGCTCGGTCGCGGGCAGATAGCGGTTCACCAGCCATTTCTGGATACCGCGCACCACGAACAGGCCGGCCGCCAGTACCGCGGCCGCGCGCAGGATCGCGCCGGGGGAGATCGTCACCTGACCGATCGTCACGCCCTGCGCGATCGTGGCGATCTGGCTGAAGAGACTTGGTACGTCGGATCCGAACGGGCGGGATACCATTCCGATAGCGAGCAGGATCAGCAGCAGCCGCAGCAGCGCCGACAGGGTGACGCCGAACTGGTCGACCAGGCTGCGCCGCACGCCAAAACCGTGATGGAAGGCGTTGGCCACCCGGCCGTCGCGATCGAAGACGGTGGTGCAGATATCGTCGACGGCGACCAGGAGCAGGTAGAGCGTCGCCGCCACCACCGCCATCCAGATCACGAACCGCGCCAGGAAATAGGAGAAGGCGACATAGCCGGTCAGCAGCGAGATCGCGGACAGGATCAGCACGCCCCACGCGGCAAGCGACAGGAACGCCATGATCGATTGATCGCCGCGGTCCTCGTCGGCCTCGCGGATCAGCTGCGCACGGGCTCTGGCGCCACTGAGCAGGATGCCCAGCACCAAGCCGATATACAGGAGGGCGGTCACCGCATCGACGGCGGCCTGCGCGGGGCCGCTCGCCCCCATGCCGTCGCGCACCGCAACCAGCAGCACGCTCAGCATCGTGACCGCCGACGCCGCGAACGTCAGCGGGCGGAGCCGGTGCGCGGTTTCGTCCGTGATACCGATCAGTCGCCATGACGGCTGACGACGCTGGAGCAGGGCGCCCCCCAGGGCGGAGATCAGCGCCGCGATCAGGCTCGCAATCTCGAAGTGGGTCGCCAGCGCATCCCAGGTCTGCGCGATCATGCCGCCGGCGCGCAGGCCGGTGATGAGCGACACCGCCGCCAGAGCCGGCACCAGCGTTCCGACGATGGTCAGCCACAAGGCAAGGCCCGACCTGCGGATGCGACTGCCGGGAACCCGTTCGATGACATAACGCCGTCCGGCGCTGCGAAGTGCCAACCGTGCCGGGCCGATCAGACCCAGACCGAGTACCAGCCCAAGGAGCGCGGCGGGCACCCCGCCGGTTTTCGTCCCCTGCACGATCGCATCGCCCTCGGCCGCGAAGAAGGCGGACAGGCGACGTATATCGCGCGGCAGGTAGCGGATCAGCGGTCCCCAGAACTGGCGGCCGAGCGGCGATGCGACCCGTTCCGACATCTTCTCGGAAAAGGCGTCCGCCTGGGTCTGGCCGATCTCCGTGGCCAGCTGGTCCGCCTCGGTGCCGAGCAGCTTGCCCCGCTTGATCGCGGAGCCGATCATCGACTGTTGTTGTGTCAGCAGCTTGCGCTGCGCGGTGATGTCCGGCGTTTCGCCCGGCGCGACCGGGCCGAGCTGCGCCGCCCGCGCATCGACGAGCTGAAGCTGGTCCTGCAGCGTGCTTACCTGATCGGCCGCGCTTTGCTTCACGGCGGCGGCGCGATCCTTCATTGTATCCGCCTGACTCGACGTCGCACGCTCGTTGAACGCAGAGTCGATGGACTGATAATCGGCGGACGCCTGGTCGAGCGCCTTGATCGACGCGATGATCGGATCGACGTCCTGCGCGGCGGCGGGCGCCGCCAGCAAGACGAGACACAGCAGGAGCAGACGGCGCAGCATCCGCGCTTCCTAACGCCTCCGAAACGCCGGGGACAGCCTTTGCGGATGCTTTTGCGCGGAGGCCGCGATAAGCAGGGAAGATCCCGATCCTCCACTCCGGATCGGTCCATGTTTTACATAATGTATATTATCGGACTGACCAATGAGCCATGATACAGCCCCATACTCTAGTCCCCTCAAGGCCCCCTCGCAGCCCCCCGTGGCGGAAAACCGGGATTCTCCCGGTGGCGCGATCGAGCGCCTCGCGGGCATCATGGCGAAACTGCGCGATCCCGAGACCGGATGTCCGTGGGATGTCGAGCAGGATTTCTCGACCATCGCGCCGTACACGATCGAGGAAGCGCATGAGGTCGCCGACGCGATCGCACGTAACGACATGGCGGACCTCAAGGGCGAACTCGGCGATCTCCAGCTGCAGGTCGTCTTCCATGCGCGGATAGCCGAGGAAGCCGGCCACTTCGCGCTCGCCGACGTGATCGAGAGCATTTCGGACAAGATGGTCCGCCGCCACCCGCACGTCTTCGGCGATACCGAGCGCAGCGACGGTACGGCTGCGCAAATCGGCTGGGAACAGATCAAGGCCGAGGAACGGGCGAGCCGCGAAGAGACGGGCGCGCTGGCCGGCGTGGCGCTTGGCCTTCCCGCTTTGATGCGCGCGGAGAAACTGCAGAAGCGAGCCGCGCGTACCGGCTTCGACTGGCCCGATGAGGACGGCCCACGGGCCAAGGTGATCGAGGAACTGGACGAGATCGCTTCGGCGCCGGACGAGGTCGCGCGGGCCGAAGAATTTGGCGACCTGCTGTTCGCGCTGGTCAACTGGGGTCGCCATATGAAGATCGATCCGGAAGCAGCTCTGCGCGCGGCAAATTCCAAGTTCGAACGACGGTTTGCAGCGATGGAGGCGGAGGCGGGCGACGCCTTTGCCGGCTTGAGCCTCGATGACAAGGAAGCGCTCTGGCAGGCGGCCAAGGCGCGGGGGCTGTAGGATCGCTGGACACACTTATCCCCTAGAATCAGGGCTGGAAGGCGGCCGGCGCCCCGCGCGTGCCTCGTGCATCGCGGGGGTTTGCGGGGTTCTTTTCCCGCGAGGGCCTATCGTCCCTTTTCCTCGGCATTGATCGCCGGGGTGGGAACTATCCCGGTTGGGGCGGACGCAGGATGGACACCCCGTTGGCACGGGAGCGGCGGGCCTGCGCTGGCCTGGTTGACGGTGGGTTTGCGGGAATCCACCCGGATGCCCGGCGCGCCGGCCGCTGGAAGCTCGGATGCGGACACTATCCGCCCCGGCTTTCACTTCCGTCACGTCGCACCATGATCAGGGATGCGGGTGACGGTTGTGACGTATAACCTAAATGGTTATATTTGTCAAGCGGATTGACGCCCCGCGCTACGAGCGGGCAGAAGCGGCCATGGCCGAACCTGACGATTCCCCCATTCCCCTTCCCCGCCGCCCCGCGCATGAGACCGAGGCACAGCGGCGTGGGCTGCTGTTCGTGATCTCCTCGCCCTCAGGCGCGGGCAAGTCGACCATCTCGCGCAAGCTGATCGAGGCGGACGGGCAGATATCCATGTCCGTCTCCGCGACGACGCGGCCGATGCGGCCCGGCGAGGTGGACGGAAGGGACTATCATTTCGTCGACGTGCCCGAGTTCAAGCGGATGGTGGCGGACGACGAATTTCTCGAATGGGCGCACGTCTTCGATCATCGCTACGGCACGCCGCGCGGGCCGGTCGAGCAGATGCTTCACGATGGCCGCGACGTGCTGTTCGATATCGACTGGCAGGGCGCGCAGCAGCTCTACCAGCAGGCGGCCGGCGACGTCGTGCGCGTGTTCATCCTGCCGCCCTCTATGGAGGAGCTGGACCGCCGCCTGCGCTCGCGCGGTACCGACGCCAAGGAGGTGATCGATCGCCGGATGGAGCGATCGGTGTCCGAGATCGGCCACTGGGATGGCTACGACTACGTGCTGGTCAATGACGATGTGGAGCGCTGCTTCGCGCAGGTCCGGCTGATCCTGCGCGCGGAACGGCTGCGACGGCACCGGCAGCTGGGGCTGATCGGCTTCACCCGGAAATTGATGCGGGGTTAGGTCCGCCCCAAGGCGTTCAGCAATTTCCCTTGGGATCCATTCGATCCGAGATATTTGTGGGCAGCGGTGGCGTCAGGCTGGGCCAGCTTTGCGGCTTCCGCAAGGCGCTCAAGGCCGGGCCTCGAAGCGCGCCCAATCCACGTCGCTGATCCGCACGTCCAGGCTCACCATCTCGCCGGTCGCATCGCTCGCAAGCACCTCGCCATGCTGGTGGAGCCAGGCGATCGCGGCACCGTCGCTCGCCGGCAGGCGGACGGTGCGGACGCGGGCGCCCCGGCTCAGGCGATCGGAGACGAAGCGGCGCAGGTCGTCCACCCCCTCCCCGGTCAGCGCCGAGAGCACCACCGCGTCGTCGCGACGCGCGGCCTCGGCGCGGAGCACGGCCGCTGCCTCGGGATCCAGCGCGTCCACCTTGTTCCACGCCTCGATCATAGGCACGCTGCCCTCCTCGTCCGTGGCGCCGATCTCGGCCAGCACGCGCGCGACATCCTCGGCCTGCGCCTCGCTGTCAGGGTGCGACATGTCGCGGACGTGGACGATGATGTCGGCGGTGGTGACCTCCTCCAGCGTGGCGCGGAAGGCGGCGACGAGTTGGGTCGGCAGATCGGAGACGAAGCCCACCGTGTCGGACAGGATCGCCTTGTCGAGCCCCGGCAGGCGGATCTGCCGCATGGTCGGATCGAGCGTCGCGAAGAGGAGGTCCTTCGCCATGACGTCAGCACCCGTCATCCGATTGAAAAGCGTGGATTTCCCTGCGTTGGTATAGCCGACCAGCGCGACCACGGGCCATGGCGCCCGACGCCTCCGGTCGCGGTGCAGGCCGCGCGTGCGGCTGACCTGTTCCAGCTCCCTGCGCAGCTTCGCCATGCGATCCCGGATCATCCGGCGGTCGGCTTCGATCTGCGTTTCGCCGGGGCCGCCGAGGAAGCCGAAGCCACCGCGCTGGCGTTCGAGGTGGGTCCACGACCGCACCAGCCGACCCGCCTGATAGTCGAGGTGGGCAAGCTCGACCTGCAACCGGCCCTCGGCCGTCGCCGCGCGCTCGCCGAAGATTTCGAGGATCAGTCCGGTGCGATCGATCACCTTGGCCTCGATCGCCTTCTCCAGATTGCGCTGCTGGATCGGGGTGACGGCGGCATCGACCACCACCAGCTCGGCCTCGGCCATGCGCGCGGCTTCGGCCAGCGCCTCGACCTGGCCGGAGCCGAGCAGAGTCGCTGCCTTGGGCTGGCGCAGGCGAAAGGCTAGCTTCTCGACGACGTCGAGCCCGATCGCGCCGGCGAGGCCTGCCGCCTCCTCCAGTCGTGCCTCAGCGGTGCGGTTGTGCGGGCCGATTTCGGGGAGCGCGACGATCGCGCGCCCTCCGCGTACGATGCCGTCCCTGTCCTCGCGGCCGAATCCGCTCAATCGTCCTCCTCGTCGTCCACACCGGAGAGATTCACCGGATGGAGCGGCTGGACGGTCGAAATGGCGTGCTTGTAGACAAGCTGGCTCTGGCCGTCACGGCGCAGCAGCAGGCAGAACAGGTCATAGGCCGCGACGTCGCCCTGCAGCATCACGCCGTTGACGAGGAACATCGTCACCGGATCGCCCGATGCCTTTACGGCATTCAGGAAAATCTCCTGCAGCAGCACGCTGCGCTTGGTCTCGGCAAAGGCCTTCTCGATCGGCGCGAGGTCGATCGGATGGGCGGGCATCACGGTGGAGATGGCGTGCTTGTAGATCAGCTGCGACTGGCCGTCGCGGCGGAGCAGCACGGAGAAATTGTCGAACCAGGTGATGATGCCCTGCAATTTCACGCCCTTGACGAGGAACATCGTCACCGGCGTCTTCGACTTGCGCAGGGCATTCAGGAACATGTCCTGAAGATTGTTCGGTTTTTCAGACACGGTTTTCTTCTCTCCGGTCTTCTTGGCGGGTGCTTTCCCGCGGGTGGTCTTTGCCTTGGCCTCAGGTGCCAACGTTTGCGCGGGCGCCTCCGGCTCGGACACCACCTCCGGCTCGGGGGGCGGTGCGGAGAATTTAGGGGCCAGTTTCTTGCGCGGCAAGCGGGCGGGCTTTCCGGCCTCGACCTCGACAGCGCCCGTTTCATCAGCGCCAGGTTCAACAGCGGGAGTCTCTTCCGGGCTCATTCGCGCTTATTCCTTCATTCTCGTCAGCTATGTTCTTGGACACGGACGCTCGACGATTGCCGATTCCGCACCTGCGAACATGTAGGCCCGAGGGCGCGCGCGCACAACGGGCTTATGGGCTTACTCCTCGCCATCCTTCATATCCACCAGCCCCAGTGACTTGAGCTTCCTGTGGAGAGCGGATCGTTCCATGCCGATAAACGTCGCGGTGCGCGAGATGTTGCCCGAAAAACGGCGGATCTGGACGCGGAGATATTCGCGCTCGAACGTCTCGCGCGCCTCGCGCAGCGGCGTGCCCATGATCGACTTGGCGGCGTTGCCCGGTGCCAGTTGCTGCTGATCGGACACGACTTCGGACGGCAGCATGTCGGCATCGATGCGGCCAAGCCGGTCGCCGGGCGCCATGATCAGGGTCCGCTCCACGATGTTGCGAAGCTGGCGGACATTGCCCGGCCAGTCATAGGCCTGCAACGCTGCCAGCGCCTCCGCCGACACCTCGGGCGTCGCCACTCGCCGCTCCGCCGCGTAGCGCGCGGCGAAGTGCTGGACGAGCGCCGGGATGTCTTCGCGGCGTTCGGCCAGTGCCGGAAGATTCACCGGTACGACATTGAGACGATAGAATAAATCCTCGCGGAATCGGCGTGCATCGATCTCGTCCTGAAGGTTGCGCGCGGTTGCCGACACGACGCGGACATCCACCTTCACCATCTGCGTGCCGCCGACGCGGGTGAAGCTCTGGTCGGTCAGCACGCGCAGGATGCGGGCCTGGGTGGTGAGCGGCATGTCGGCGATCTCGTCGAGAAACAGCGTGCCGCCATGCGCCTGTTCGAGCAGGCCGGGGCGCTGGACGTCACCGCCCTCCTCCACGCCGAACAATTCCTCCTCAACGCGTTCGGGCGTCATCCTCGCGGCCGACACCACCACGAACGGTGCGCGCGTCCGGGTCGACCAGCTGTGGAGCAGGCGCGCCGCGACTTCCTTGCCGACACCGGCCGGACCGGTGATCAGCACACGGCTGCCGGTCGCCGCCACGCGCTTCAGCGTCGCGCGGACCTGATTGATTGCCGCCGACTGGCCGTTCAGTTCCTCGTCCTGCCCGACCTGCGCGCGCAGAGTGGCATTTTCGCGCCGCAGTCTTTCGGTCTCGGTCGCGCGCGCGACGAGCAGGAGCAACCGCTCGGCCTCGAACGGCTTCTCGATGAAATCGGTCGCGCCCCGGCGGATTGCGGCGACGGCGGTATCGAGATTGCCGTGGCCGGAGATCACCAGCACCGGGATCGAGGCATCGCGGCGCTTGATCTCATCGAGCAGGTCCAGCCCGTCGAGCTTCGATCCCTGCAGCCACACGTCAAGCAGCACGAGACTCGGACGGCGTTCGCGGATCGCCGCCAGCGCATCGTCGCTGTTTGCGGCGGTGCGGGCGCCGTAGCCTTCGTCCTCCAGCACACCCGCGACGAGTTCGCGGATATCCTGCTCATCGTCGACGATCAAAACGTCCAATGCCATATCAGCCGGCCTTCATGCGCGTGAGTTCGGGGCGGGTTTCGTCCCCGGAGCCGCCGTCTTCGGGCGGCATGGCGTCGCTTCCCAGCGATGCCAGCGTATCGGTATCGAGCAGGATCGAGACGACGGTGCCGCCGCCCGGCCGATCGGTGAAGCCGATCGTGCCGAAATGCTCCTCGACGATCTTCTTGACGATGGCGAGGCCCAGGCCTGTGCCCTTGGCCCGCGTCGTCATATAAGGTTCGGTCAGCCGCTCGC
The DNA here is from genome assembly GCF_029906645.1 of Sphingomonas oryzagri. Lineage (NCBI taxonomy): Bacteria > Pseudomonadati > Pseudomonadota > Alphaproteobacteria > Sphingomonadales > Sphingomonadaceae > Sphingomonas > Sphingomonas oryzagri. The sequence goes on along the minus strand of NZ_JARYGZ010000001.1, from coordinate 1,029,786 downwards.
GCTCGGCGGGCAGGCCGATACCGGTGTCGCTGACCTGGATGGCGAGGCGGTTCTCGCCCGCGCGGATCACCATCTCGATCGCGCCGCTCACCGGCTCGCCCTCTTCATGTTTCTCGACAATGGCTTCCGATGCATTCTTCACGATGTTCGTGAGCGCCTGCCCGAGCAGGCGGCGATCGCACACCAGCATCGGAGAGGGATCGGGCGCGTCGAGCGAGAAGCGGATCGCGGGGTGCGCGACTTCGTGGAGGAACAGGGCCTGCCGCGCGATCTCGACGATCGGCTCGGCGCGGAACACCGGCTTGGGCACGCGCGCGAAGGAGCTGAACTCGTCGACCATGCGGCGCATGTCGCCGACCTGGCGGACGATCGTCTGGGTCAACCGCTCGAACGTGGTGTCGTCGGCGGGCACATCCTTGCCATAGCGGCGCTGGAGCCGTTCTGCGGCGAGCTGGATCGGGGTGAGCGGATTCTTGATCTCGTGCGCAATGCGGCGCGCGACGTCGGACCAGGCGGCGCGACGCTGATCGAGCAGCTGCTGGGTGATGTCGTCGAAGGTCAGGACGTGGCCGCCGTCGGAGGGCACCAGTGTCACTGCGAGCGTCCGCATTTCGCCCGCCGAAGCGATCTGGACGATCGATTCGCGTTGCCCTTCGCCGATCAGCCGGTCCAGCTCGGGCGACAGTTCGGACAGCGGGCGACCGATCGTCCCTTCCTCGTCGGTGCGGAGCATCCGGTCGGCCGACTGGTTGGACAGGCGGATGCGGCGGTCGCCATCGACCGAGATCACGCCCGCGCTGACGCCCGACAGCACCGCCTCGGTCAGCGCACGGCGCTGGTCGATCTGGGCGTTGGCGGTGACGAGCGCGCCGGTCTGCTCCTCGATCCTGCGGGTCATGCGGTTGAAAGCGGTGGCCAGGGCGCCGACCTCGTCACGGCGGACGGCCGGCGGCACGCGGACGGTGAGATCGCCCAGCGTGATCCGCCGCGCCGCGCCGACCAGATCGGTGATCGGCCGGGTAATGCGGTTCGCGACCGTGAAGGCGATCCAGATCGCTGCCGCCACGATCAGCAGCGACGCGCCGAGCAGCAGAGCGTTAAACCGCAGCTGGAGAGTCCGTGAGCGATTGAGAAGGCTGGTATAGTCGCCCAGCGCCGATCGCGCCTTGGTCGCCTGCGCGACGACGAGCGGATCAATCCGACGCGAGGCGTAAAGATAGAGATGCGCCTTGGGATCGATAAGTAGACGAGCCTCGATCCTGTCCGAGGTCACGTCCGTCTTCGGTTTGCCGTCACCCAGAGCCGCGATCTCCGCCTTCGGCAGCATAGTGACCGCGTTGCGCGTCGAATTGGGATTGGCGACGAGCAGGATATGCGGCGTGCCATCACTTCCGACACTCAGCAAAGCCAACTCGCTGAGCTGCCGCCCAACCCATTGTTCGACCATGAAAGCAGGCACGCGCGGATCGTCCAGAGTCGTGATGTCGGACAGCGCGTTACGGAAATCGATGGCCATCGGTTGCATATTGCGGCCAAGGTTGTCCTGATATTCGCGGACATAGGCTTGCGCCACGCGATCCGAACTTTCCAGCACAGTGCGCGCGCTGTCTCCGAACCAGAAGGTTGCGTTATACTGGAATAGCAGGGAGGCGAAGATCACCACCAGCAGCGTCGGCACCGCTGCCACGGCGGAAAAGATCGCGACGAGGCGGACGTGGAGGCGACCGCCGGCAGACCCCGCCACGCGCTGGAGCGCGATCCGCCGCGCGATCAGCACGAGCACGCCCATCCACGGCACGAGGTTCGCCACCAGCAGCAGGGCGACGAGCGGCGGCGTCAGCAGGGTCTCGGGCGATCCCGCCTGCGAGATATAGGCCCAGCTCCCCGCCGAGATGGCCAAAGCGGCGATTCCGGTGAGAATCTCGACCGCCATCATCAGCGCGCCGCGCCGCTGCAAGACGGCAAAACGACGGCGCCAGCGGGGCCGCCGGTCTACAGATGTCGAGGAGGTGGGGGCTTGCGCCGCGTCCATCGTGGCTGTTCTACCACGCAGCGTTGCCGATACAACACATATCGGCCCTGCCGGGGTTAAGGATGTGTCATGTGACCCAAGGTTCGGCGCTTTCGTCATCGCGAGCACCGCGAAGCGATTTGCTGGCCGCATCGGATCGCCACGCCGCTTCGCGTCTCTCGATGACCAAGATACGAGACGCTATCCCCGCCGCGCCGCTGTCGGGTCGATGCCCCGCTCCGTCAGCTTCTTGCGCAGCGTGTTGCGGTTGATGCCGAGCAGGCGCGCGGCGCGGATCTGGTTGCCCTTGGCGGCGCTCATCGCGATGCGCAGCAGCGGCGGCTCGATCTCGGCGAGCAGGCGTTCGTAGAGGCCGTCCGGCGGCAGATCGCGGCCGAAACCGGCGAAATAACGCGCCAGGTGCAGTTCCACCGATCCGGCCAGCCCGCCATCACCCTCCATCGCGGGCGCGGCTTCGGCGGCGGCGCTGCCGAGTTGCACATCGACCGCCGGCCCGCCGATCCGCTCCTCGCGGACCAGCACGGCCAAGCGGCGCATCAGGTTCTCCAGCTCGCGCACGTTGCCCGGCCAGCCGTGGCGGACGAGTCGCTGCACCGCCGCCTCGTCGAGCGACTTTCTCGGCAGGCCGTCGGCAGCGGCGCGATCGAGGAAGTGGCGGGCCAGCTCGCCGACATCCTCGATCCGCTGGCGGAGCGCGGGGAGCCGGATCGGCACGACGTTGAGGCGGTAATAGAGATCCTCCCGAAAGCCGCCCTCTGCGACCAGCCGCTCGATCTCCTTGTTGGTGGCCGCGATCACGCGGACATCGGCCTTGATGTGGCGCGCGCCGCCAACGGTGGTGAACTCGCCTTCCTGCAGCACGCGCAGCAGCCGGGTCTGCGCCTCCAGAGGCATGTCGCCGATCTCGTCGAGGAACAGTGTACCGCCCGCCGCCTGCTCGAACCGGCCGGCGGTGCGCTGGGCGGCGCCGGTGAAGGCGCCGCGCTCGTGGCCAAACAGTTCGCTCTCGATCAGCTCGCGCGGGATCGCGGCCATGTTGACCGGGACGAACGGCTTGGAACCACGCTGCCCCAGCTCGTGGATCGCGCGGGCGACCAGTTCCTTGCCGGTGCCGCTCTCGCCGAGAATCAGCACGGTGAGGTCGTTCGAGACCACGCGCGCGATCGTGCGATAGACCGCCTGCATTGCCGGAGAGCGACCTATCAGGGGGAGGTCGTGGCGTTCGCTCTCGCCCTCGTCATTGGCTGCGACGCGGTTGGCGAGCGCGCCCGAGACGGCGCGGCCCAGTTCCTCCAGGTCGAAGGGCTTGGGCAGATAGTCGAACGCCCCCTGCTCGGTCGCGCGCACTGCCGTCGCCAGGGTGTTGCGCGCCGACAGCACGATCACCGGCAGGCCGGGGTATCGGTTCAGGATCTCGGGCACCAGTTCCAGTCCGTCGCCGTCGGGGAGCATGACGTCGGTGACCAGCACGTCGGGCGCGAAACTGCTCAGCGAACGGCGCATGTCGGCAACCGATCCCGCGGTCTCGACGACATGCCCTGCGCGACGCAGCGCCTCGCGCACCACGGTGCGGATCGCGGCATCGTCGTCGACGACGAGGATACGGCCGGATACTGAACTCATGACGTCACTTTCCCAGGGCAGGTGCGCGGGGGAGCAGGAGGCGGAAGACGGTCCGCTCCGGATGGCCCTCACGCGCATATTCCACGATGCCGCCCATTTCCCCCACCAGCTTGTCGACCAGCGCGAGGCCGATGCCGCTGCCCGAAGGCTTGGAGGTGACGAACGGATCGAACAGATGCTCGGCGATAGCGACGGGCGCGCCGGGTCCGTCGTCGATCACGCACAGCTCGATCGGCAATGCGACACGCTGGCCACCGCCGAGGCTCGCGACCGAGACGCCGTGGCGATAGGCCGTGGTGAGCGTAATCAGCCCGCCCTCCCCGGTCGCTTCGGCGGCGTTCTTGAGAAGATTGAGCACCACCTGCACCAGCGCGTCGCGATTGCCGAGCACGTCCGGTAGCGAGGGATCGTACAGCTCGCGGATCGTGCGCCCCGCCGCGAAGCCGGCGCGCGCGAGATCGCGGGCGTGGCCCAGCACGACATGGATGTTGAGCGGCTCCAGCGGACGGGGCCGCGTGTCCGACAGGCCTTCCATCCGATCGATCAGCCGGGCGATGCGATCGACCTCGCCCCGGATCAGGCCGGTCAGCTCAGCCTGCTCGGGCGGGGCGCCGCTTTCGAGCAACTGGGCGGCACCACGGATGCCGGACAGCGGGTTCTTGATCTCATGCGCCAGCAGCGAAGCCGCCGCCGCCGCCGGAAGCCCGCGACTGCTCTGCTCGCCGCGACGCGCCGACAAATCGTGATGCGCGCGGCCATGGATCATCAGGATGCGCCAGCCCGGCCGATCGGGCAGCGGCGCGACCATGATGTCGGCGCGGTAGTGGCGACCGCCCGGCATCACCATGTCGGTATCGTAGGCGGCGACCGGCTGATCCGGCGCGATCGAGGTCATCGGGTGGCCGGTCATCTCCTCGACCGTACGGCCGACGACGACGCTGCGCGCGAGATTGAGCAGCGCTTCGGCCGGCGGATTGCAATCCTGCACCACGCCCTGCCCGTCGATCACCAGCATGGCAGTCGGCAGCGCGGCGAAGAGCTCCGCCGGCGATGGCTCCCCCGCTTCTTCCGCCCCCCGGCGAAAGCGGATCAGGCGGCTGCCCGGCAGCGCCATGGAGCGTAGAATTCATCGAGCATGCGCAGCACCTGCTTCGCGTCCGGCACCTGGTTTACGGTGTTGCGGAACTCGGCCGAGCCGTGCAGCCCCTTAGTGTACCAGCCGAGATGCTTGCGCGCCATGTTGACGCCGGTCTCGATGCCATAATGCGCGAGCATCATCTCGTAATGCTCGACGATCACGGCATATTGTTCGTCGAACGACGGATCGTCCAGCCGCTCGCCGGTCTGCAGGTAGCGCATCGTCTGGCCGAGCAGCCACGGCCGGCCATAGGCGCCGCGCCCGATCATCACGCCGTCCGCGCCGGACTGGCGCAACGCCTCCTCGGCATCGTCGACCGTGCAGATGTCGCCATTGGCGATCACCGGGATCGAAACGGCTTCCTTTACCCGGCGGATAAAGGCCCAGTCCGCCGTGCCCTTGTAGAGCTGGTTGCGGGTGCGCCCGTGGACCGTCACCATCTTGCAGCCGAGATCCTCGGCAATGCGGGCGAGTTCGGGCGCGTTGAGGCTGTCATGATCCCAGCCCATCCGCATCTTGAGCGTGACAGGGACGGACACCGCCTTGACCGTCGCCTCGATCAACGCGGTGGCGAGCGGCACGTCGCGCATCAGCGCCGATCCGGCATCGCCGTTCACCACCTTGCGCACCGGGCAGCCCATGTTGATGTCGATGATCGCGGCACCGCGATCCTCGTTGAGCTTCGCCGCCTCGCCCATCTCCTTGGGGCTGCAGCCGACCAGCTGCATCGAAACCGGCTCCTCGATCGGATCCCACGCCGCCTTCTGGATCGACTGGCGGGTCTCGCGGATCGCCGCCTGCGAAGCGATCATCTCGGTGACGTTCAGGCCTGATCCATAGCGGCGCACCATCTTGCGGAACGGCAGGTCCGACACGCCCGTCATTGGCGCCAGGATCACCGGCGTGTCGATGGTGACGGGGCCGATCTGGATCGGCCTGAGGAGCGGCTGACGCATGGTATCCACAAAATGCCTGAAAAAGAGGCAGCCGCCTACCCCGAAACCGGCTGGCGGGCAAGCGCGGCCTCCGCTAATCGCCCCGACTTATGGATAAGAACAGGACGGTCGCGCTGATCGTGGCGGCGGGCAGCGGCTCGCGCATGGGCGGGGGCATCCCCAAGCAATATCGCAAGGTCGCGGGCGTGCCGGTGATCGCGCGCGCGGTCGATGCGCTGGCGTCGCATCCGGCGATCGACGCGGTGCACGTGGTGATCGGCGCAGGCCAGGAAGCCCAGCTGTCCGAGGCGCTGGGCGAGCGCGTGGCGACATCCTCATCCGGCGGGGCGACACGGCGCGAGTCGGTGCGTGCCGGGCTGGAAGCGATCGGCGATGCCGGGCGGGTTCTGATCCACGATGCGGCAAGGCCCTTCCTGCCCCCCGCCGTGATCGATCGGCTGCTGGCGGCGCTGGAGGACAAGGCCGGCGCCATCCCGACCCTCTCCATGGTTGATACTCTGGTGCGCGCCGACGGCGGCGTGCTGGGCGACAACGTGCCGCGCGAGGGGCTGGCGCGGGTGCAGACCCCACAGGCGTTCCGCTTCGATACAATCCTCGCCGCGCATCGCGACTGGTCGGGCGACGCCGAACCCACCGACGACGCGCAGGTCGCGCGTGCGGCCGGCCACACAGTCCTTGCTGTCCCCGGAGACATCATGCTCGAAAAGCTCACCCACGAGGCCGATTTCGCCGCCGCCGAGGCGCGATTGGGTGCGATCATGACGTCACGCGTCGGCATGGGCTACGACGTGCACGCCTTCGCGGAAGGCGATCACATCATGCTATGCGGCCTGAAGATCCCGCATAGCCACAAGCTCGCCGGCCACAGCGACGCGGATGTCGGCCTCCACGCCATCACCGATGCGCTGCTTGGCACCATCGCGGACGGCGATATCGGCAGCCACTTCCCGCCGAGTGACGCTCGCTGGAAGGGCGCCGACTCGGGCGCCTTCCTCCAGCACGCCGCGAGCCTCGTCTCGGCACGGGGCGGGATCATCGATCATGTCGACCTGACCATCATCTGTGAGGCACCCAAAATCGGTCCGCACCGCCAGGCTATGCGAGAGCGGATTGCTGAGTTGCTGGCCTTGTCGATCAACCGGGTGAGCGTGAAGGCGACCACGACGGAACAACTGGGCTTCACCGGGCGTCGCGAGGGCATGGCGGCACAGGCCGTGGCAAGCGTAAGGTTGCCCGTGGAATGAAACGACTCGCCCTTCCGATCGCCGCCACCGCCCTGATCGCCGGGCAGGTTCAGGCGGAGCGCCCGGTCTGCATCCCGCATCACGACATGCGCACGCTGATCCGCCTCGCGCTGCCGGATGCGGTCGAGGCGCTTGCGACGCGTTGCAAGCCCGCTTTGCCGCGCGACGCCTTCCTGCCGAACGAGGGTGTCGGCCTCGCCAACCGCTATCGCGCCGAGGCGCCGGTCGATCCGGCGGCGGCGCGGCAAGCTATTCAGGAGGCGACCGGCCAGAACCTCGCTGGTTTCGCCTCCGACGACACGATCACCGGCCTCGCCAGGCAGTTCGTCGATCAGCAGATCGAGGATCATGTCCCGCTGAAGGACTGCGAGAATATCGATTCGATGGTCGAACTGGCCGGGAATCTCAGGGCCGACGGGATGACCGAGGCGATCCTGCTGGCGTTGGAGCTGGCCGGGCCGGGCCGCGTGAAGGGGCTTGCGGTCTGCCCGCCGAAGGGCGAAGGGGCCGAACCATGACCGATTCCAATCTTCCTTCGCAACTGATCGAGGCGGCGCGCCGCGTGATCGAGGAGAACCGCGCGGCGGGCCTGCGCATCGCGGTGGCCGAAAGCTGCACCGGCGGCCTCGTCTCCGCCGCGCTGACCGAGATCGCCGGCTGTTCGGACGTGTTCGAGGCGGGCCTCGTCACCTATGCCAACGACGCCAAGATGAACATGCTGGGCGTCGCATCCGACGTGCTGGAGACGTTCGGCGCGGTCTCGGTGGCGACCGCCTGGGCGATGGCGCAGGGCGCGATCCAGAAGACCAACGCCGATATCGGCGTGGCGATCACCGGCATCGCAGGCCCCGGCGGCGGTTCGGAGAAGAAGCCGGTGGGCACCGTGGTGTTCGCGCGCGCGTCGCGTTCGGGCGATCCGGACGACGTCGTGGCGGATCGTCGCGAGTTCGGCGATCTCGGCCGCGCCGCGATCCGGCTGCAGGCCGCCTTGTGCGCGCTGGAACTGCTGCTCCCCTCGCCCCCGCCCGGCGTGGGCGAGGCGCTGACGCCTCAGGCGCCGACCCCGGCCCCGTAAAGCTGGGCGGCGCGGGTTTCGAACGCGCCGATCATCTTGCGCAGGGCCTTGTCGAAGACCTGGCCCGCCAGCATCTCGAAGATACGGGACTTGAACGCGAAGTCGACCATGAAGTCGACGTGGGTGCCCCCCTGCCCGTCCGGCCGGAATCCCCATTCGTTGTGGAGATAGGCGAGCGGGCCGTCGATATACTCGACATGGATCCGGCTCGCGCGCTCCTTCGTCACCTTCGAGGTGAAGCGCTCCGACAGGCTCTTGAAGCCGACGACGAGATCCGCGACCATCTCGGTCTCGCTGTCCGACCGGACGCGCACCGCCGCGACCCACGGCAGGAACTCGCCATAGCGCGCCACGTCCGCGACCAGATCGAACATCTGATCGGGGCTATAGGGCAAGTGGCGAGTTTCGGTGTGCTTGGGCATTGATCGTCTAACGGAGTGGCCGGGTCAGGCCCGCACCTTCCCCAGCTTCGCCTCACGCGCCTCGCGCAGCTTCGCGAAATCATCGCCGGCATGGTAGCTCGAACGCGTCAGCGGCGAGGCGGCGACCAGCAGGAAGCCCTTGGCGCGCGCAATCGCCGCATAGGCGCTGAAGGCCTGCGGCGTGGTGAACTCCTCCACCTTGGCGTGGCGCGGGGTGGGCTGAAGATACTGGCCCATCGTCAGGAAATCGATGTCGGCGGAGCGCATGTCGTCCATCACCTGATGGACCTCCAGCCGCTGCTCACCCAGGCCCGTCATCAGGCCGGACTTGGTGAAGATCGACGGATCGTGCTTCTTCACGCTCTCCAGCAGGCGCAGCGAGGCATAATAGCGCGCACCGGGCCGGATCGTCGGATAGAGCCTCGGCACCGTCTCGAGATTGTGATTGTAGACGTCGGGCCGCGCCGCGACGATCTTCTCGACCGCACTCTCAGCCTTGTTGCGGAAATCAGGGGTGAGAATCTCGATCGTGGTGCTGGGCGTCGTGCGGCGCAGCGCCTCGATCACCTTGACGAACTGCGAGGCGCCGCCGTCCGGCAGGTCGTCGCGATCGACCGAGGTGATGACGATATGTTCCAGGCCCAGTTCGGCGGCGGCATCGGCGGTGTGCTGCGGCTCGAACGGATCGACCGCGCGGGGCATGCCGGTCTTCACGTTGCAGAAGGCACAGGCCCGCGTGCAGGTGTCGCCCAGGATCATCACCGTCGCGTGCTTCTTGGTCCAGCACTCGCCGATGTTCGGGCAGGCGGCCTCTTCGCACACGGTGGCGAGATTGAGCCGGCGCATCAGCGCCTTCGTCTCCGAAAAGCCCACGGAGGTGGGCGCTTTCACCCGGATCCAGTCCGGCTTGCGGATGCGGGGCGGGCGGGCTTCCTGCAACGGTTCGGTCATGTCCGCGCAGATAGCGATTGCGGGGCGGTCTTGCCAGCCCCGCCGCGCACTCCTAGTCAAACGGCCATGTCCAGCTTCGATGATCTCCTCGCCGGCTATCGCCGCTTCCGCAACGACGGCTGGAAGGCGCAGCGCGATCGCTGGTCCGATCTGGCCGAAGGACAGTCGCCCGACACGCTCGTCATCGCCTGTTCGGACAGTCGGGTGGACCCGGCGCAGATCTTCGATGTGGCGCCCGGTACGATCTTCGTCGTCCGCAACGTCGCCAACCTCGTGCCGCCCTACGAGCCCGACGCGAGCCGCCACGGCGTCTCCGCCGCGCTGGAATTCGCCGTGACCCAGCTCAAGGTGCCAGAGATCATCGTGCTCGGCCACGAATTCTGCGGCGGCTGCAAGGCGGCGCTGACCCAGGCATTCGCGGGCAAGGCGCCGGGGGAAGGCGGCTTCGTCGGTCACTGGGTCGATATGCTGGACGAGGCGCGCGCGCACGTCGTCGCGCATCATGGCGAAGGCGACGACGCCCAGCGCATCATGGAGCGCGAGGCGGTGAAGGTCAGTCTCGCCAACCTGCGCACCTTCCCTTTCGTCACGGCGGCCGAGGCGGCAGGCACGCTGACGCTGCGCGGCGCATGGTTCGGCATCCGCGAGGGCCAGCTCCAGCTGCTCGACGAGACCGGCGGGGCATTCAAGCCGGCCTGACGGCGCGATTACGATAAATATACGGTCGATGGGCCATGGCGGGGACCATGATGGAGACATCTTCGCCCGCCCCCGCCGCTGACGCCCGCCACGGCATCGACCCCGCATGGCTGGTCGCGGGGCTGCTCGGGCTGTTCGCGCTCGATAATCTGCTGCTGCTCCGTTTCCTCGGCCTGACCCCGGCACTGGTCTGGATCGTGGGCATCGGTGCGACCGCGCTGATCGCCGGCATGACGGCGCGCATCCGGTTCGATGCGACTATCCCTGTCCGGCGCCTGCTGATCTGCATGGCGGTCGGGCTGGCCATGATGCTGCTCGGCGGGCAGGGTCGGCTGTTTTTCGCCAATACCGACTGGCTGGTTCGCGACGCGGTGCTGCAGGACATGGTCCGCTGGCCGTGGCCCTTCCTCTACGGCGGACATGGCGACCCGCAGCTGATGCGCGCGCCGCTCGGCATGTATCTGGCGCCCGCGCTGTTCGGGAAGATCGGCGGGGTGACTGTCGCCGAATGGGCGATGCTGGTACAGAACGGGCTGATCGGCGGCGCGCTGCTGGCGCTGGGATCGCTTCTGTTCGATACGACGCGCGGACGGACGATCGCGCTCGTCGTGTTTGTCCTGTTCAGCGGGCTGGACACGATCGGCGAGTTGCTCACCGATCCTTCGACGCTCTGGCCGCTGGATCATCACATCGATGACTGGGCGGGCCTGCAATATTCCTCCACCGTGACGCTGGCCTTCTGGGTGCCGCATCATGCGCTCGCCGGGTGGTTGGGCAGCCTCCTTTTCCTCCTGTGGCGGAGTGGCAAAGCGCCACTCTTCCCACTGCTCGCCAGCGTGCCGCTGGGCATGTTGTGGTCGCCTCTCGCCGAAATCGGGATGCTGCCCTTCGTCGCGCTGGCCGGCGTCGAGACACTGGCCGGTCTGCGGCTGAAGCGCGTAGACATCGCCATCCCTGCCGTCGCCTGTCTGCTGGCCGCCGCGCCAATCCGGTACATGCAAGTCGATCCCGCGAAGCTCGGCCTGTATTTCGAGACCCTCCCGACCGCCATCTACTGCCTGTTCGAAATGCTGGAAGTGATCCCCTTCGTCGCCATCATCTGGCTGGCGCAGCGCGGCGGCAGGTTCGGTCCAGCGACCTTCGCCCTCGCGACGATGAGCCTGCTTCTCCTGCCCTTCGCGCATATCGGCGCGGGTGTGGACCTTGAGATGCGGGCATCGATCCCCGCGCTGCTGATCCTGGCCGTGCTGTCCGCCGATATCCTTGCCGGCGTGCGGTGCGGAGCCGCCATCTGTCTGGCGGGAATGCTGATGGTCGGCGCGATGACGCCGCTGCGCGAGGTAATTCGCGCGGTCATCAACCGCCCCGCACCGCAGACAAGCTGCGACCTGTGGAGCGGCACCGACATCGCCTTCCCGCAGAACGGCAAGGAGAATTATTTCGCCGACGCCACGCGCGTTCCGGGCTGGATGCTCCCCGCCATCCCGCCCGTGCTCGTCTCGCCGATCGACGACGGGCGGTGCTGGCCGCGCGCGTGGCAGGTTCGACGCTGATCGGAACCGCTGCCGACCTCCGGCCGTTTGCGCCCCATCATCAACATGGGGGGCGAGTGCTTGAGGGAGACCATGGATGACCCGCGTTCCTTTTGCCCTGCTGGCGGCCGGAGCCTTCGCTGCGCTGACGGCGAGCATCAATCCCGCCGCGTTGGCGCAGAGCGACCCGCATCAGCCTGCTAACGACGGCTCGGCCGCCGCATCGGTTACGGTGCCGCCGGGTCAGGTCGCGCCGGGCGTCGATCCCGGCACGACCATGGCCAACGGCAGCGTGCAGAACAGCATCCAGTCGGTCCATGCCCAGAACGCCGCCAGCCAGGCGCAGTATCAGCAGGATCTCGCCGCCTACGATCAGGCGATGCAGGCGCACGGCCGTCAGGTCGCCCGCCAGGATGTCCACTATGCCCACCAGAAGCGCGCCTATGCCGACGCCATGGAAGCGTGGCGCGTGCAGGATTATGCCTGCCGTCACGGCAGCAACCGGGCCTGCAATTCGCCCGCGCCCGATCCAGCCGATTATTATTGATGTCGCCGCTGACCGCGCCCCTTCGGGCGCGGTCAGGGTATGGGAACGGCTTGCCAGCGCCCGTCCCGGCACGCCAGTGGCGTGGACGACAATGATCGGCCCGCGCCGATCTCAGCCTTGACGGATGTCCAGAACCTGCTGGTCATCGCCTTGTCGGCGGGGATCGTGAACAGGAAGAAGTCCTTGGCGTACAGCAGTATGATTTCGCCGTTCGCGCCTGCTGGAGAATCCTTCGCGCAATAGGTCGGGTCCGCGAGGATGCTGGGCGCGAGACCACTGGCCGCACCAATGCCATTCGCGCCATCATCTGCGCCGAGATGCAGGACCGAAATCGAGCCAACCCGCGCGCCGAGATTTCCGATTGCGATCTTCCATGCCGTCGCCTCGTCGATATGCCATCGGGCGAGGTCGCTCTTGCCGGCCGTGCGAATACTTTCCGGTGAATCCACCGCGAGAAAATAGGAGAGATCTCCAGCCATGGGCCGGGGCGCGACGAAGCCCCCCGTTTGCGATCCCGATGGCAGGTTTCGCGCCAGATAATCCGACGGGCGCACGATCACGATCAGCTGATCGGTCGCGTCGTGCTCCGCGTCCTCAGTGCCCGCCAGAGTTCGCGTATAACGACCGATGATCGCATCGAGTTGAGCCGGGTCTGCCCGATACGCGGCGTAGGCGTTGTCGGTGTTGATCGTGATGTCGCTGCCGTCGGAGCTTTTCGCATCGAACGTATAGTCGTCGATCGGCTTGGTCGCATGGCCCGTTGCCGTAGCGACCGCTGCCGCAAAGCGATCGCGGAATGCCTGCGGAGAGAGAGGAGCCGGCTCTCCCGCTGCCGCGAGCACCCAGAGGCTCGCGAGCAACAGGAGAGCGCGGCGCATCAGCGCGTGAGCTTCTTATACGCGCCCGCGCCCGGCCGATCGGCTGCATCGCCCAGACGGCGACGCTTGTCTTCCTCGTAGGATTCGAAGTTGCCCTCGAACCATTCGACATGGCCGTCGCCCTCGAAGGCGAGGATGTGCGTGGCGAGGCGATCGAGGAAGAAGCGATCGTGGCTGATCACCACGGCGCAGCCCGCGAAATTCTCGATCGCCTCTTCCAGCGCGCCCAGCGTCTCGACGTCGAGGTCGTTGGTCGGCTCGTCGAGCAGCAGCACGTTGCCGCCACGCTTCAGCATCTTGGCCATGTGAACGCGATTGCGCTCACCGCCCGAGAGCTTGCCGACATTCTTCTGCTGGTCCTGCCCCTTGAAGTTGAACGCGCCGACATAGGCGCGCGTCGACATGTCGTGGCCGTTGACCTTCACATAATCGAGTCCGTCCGAAACCTCCTCCCAGACATTGTGCTTGGGATCGAGATCGTCGCGGCTCTGGTCGACATAGCCGAGGTGGACGGTGGAGCCCATCTCGATCGTGCCGCTGTCGGGCTTCTCCTGCCCGGTGATCAGCTTGAAGAGCGTGGACTTACCCGCGCCGTTCGGCCCGATCACGCCGACGATGCCGCCGGCTGGCAGCATGAAGGACAGGTTCTCGAACAGCTTCTTGTCGCCGAAGCTCTTCGAGATGCCCTCGACGTTGATGACCTTGCCGCCGAGGCGCTCGGGCACCTGGATGACGATCTGGGCCTTGCCGGGTGCGCGATCCTTCTGCGCCTCGACCAGCTGGTCGAACTTGGCGATACGCGCCTTGGACTTGGTCTGGCGGCCCTTCGGCCCCTGCCGGATCCACTCCAGCTCGTTGCGGATCGCCGTCTGGCGGCCGCTCTCCTCCCGATCCTCCTGCTCGAGGCGCTTGGCCTTTTTGTCGAGGTAGGTCGAATAATTGCCTTCGTAGGGGAAATACTTTCCGCGATCGAGCTCGAGGATCCAGTCGACAACGTTATCGAGGAAATAGCGGTCGTGGGTGATCATCAGCACCGCGCCGGCATATTCCTTGAGGTGGTTTTCCAGCCACTGGACGCTCTCGGCGTCGAGGTGGTTGGTCGGCTCATCGAGCAGCAGGATCGAGGGCTTCTGGATCAGCAGGCGGGTGAGCGCGATGCGGCGCTTCTCACCGCCGGAAAGGCTTTCCACCGACCAGTCGGACGGTGGGCAGCGCAGCGCCTCCATCGCGATCTCGAGCTGGTTGTCGAGCGTCCAGCCGTCGACCGCGTCGATCTTCTCCTGAAGGACGCCCATCTCCTCCATCAGCTTGTCGAAGTCGGTGTCGTCCTTGGGATCGCCCATCTCGGCCGAGATGGCGTTGAAGCGATCGAGCATGTCGGCGACGTCGCGGGCGCCGTCCTTGACGTTCTCCAGCACCGTCTTGTTGGGATCGAGCTGCGGCTCCTGCGCTAGATAGCCGACCGTTACGTTCTCGCCCGGCCACGCTTCGCCCGAAAATTCGGTATCGATGCCGGCCATGATCTTGATGAGCGTCGACTTGCCGGCACCGTTGGGGCCGACGATGCCGATCTTGGCGCCGTGGTAGAATTGCAGGTTGATGTTGCTCAGCACCGGCTTGGGAGCGCCGGGGAAGGTCTTCGTCATGTTCTTCATGACATAGGCGTACTGGCCGGCCATGCGGATACTCGCTCGTCTGAGGGGTTCGAAGTGTTCGGATTTTCCGGGCTTATCTAGCGATCAGGGGCCGAAAAGCAACGTCGGGTGGCGCGTCGCGGCCTCACACCATCGCGTCGATCAGTTCCTTGATCGGCACGAAGGCAAAGCCGACGGAGCTGTCCGCCACCGCATAGGGCATGAACAGCAGATCGCCGTGCCGCATCGCGCCGCAAGTGTAGACGACGTTGGGCACATAGCCCTCGCGATCCTCGTCCGCCGGCGAGACCAGCGGCACCGGCAGGCGCTTGATCACCTTCGAGGGATCATCCTTATCGAGCAGGACGATGCCGATCGAATATTTGCGCATCGCGCCGACGCCGTGGGTCAACAGCAGCCAGCCCTCGTCCACCTCGATCGGCGATCCGCAATTGCCGATCTGCACCATTTCCCAAGGGTATCGGGGCGTCATCAGCAACTCGCCCTCGCCCCAGTGGTCGAGCTTGTTGCTGCGGATCAGGAACAGGTTCTCCCCATCCTGCCGGCCGACCATCACATATTGCCCGCCGATCTTGCGCGGAAAGAGCGCCATGCCCTTGTTGCGCGCCGCCGGTCCGGACATCGGGGCGAGAGTGAAGCTGCGGAAATCGCGCGTGCGGATCATCTCCGACCGGATGCTCTCGCCATTGTAGGCGGTGTAGGTGCCGAGCCATTCGACCGTGCCGTCGTCGTGGGTGAATTCGACGAGGCGCAGATCCTCCAGCCCCTTGGACTGGGCCGAGGTGAGCGGGAAGATGACGGTTCCGGACAGCGTCGAGTCGCGATGGCGGTGCACCTCGATCGCGCCGTTACCCAATTCCTTGGCCGAGTCCGCCGCAGTGGCGAAAGGTGGCTCGGGCGCCAGCTCGAAGCGGGTGCCGGGCGACAGGATACCCTCACGAAACGCAATGGAGGAGATATGCCCCTCTCCCACGGTGCGCACGGACATGATGATCCGCGACGAGCCTTCCGACAGGCCGGACTGATCGGGGTGCCGCACGATTGAGGGGTTCATGATCGCGGCGGCGGCATAGCTGTATTCGTTGCAGAAGAAGGCGCCGATGAGTTGCTGCTTGATGTCCGAAATCTCGTCGTCGTCGAGGTGCAGCGCCATCGCCATCTGGGCATAGCGCGTGCGGAACACGCTGCGTGTCTGCCAGTGGCGCGCCTCGAAATCCTTGAGTACGACGCTCAGCTCGCGCTTGGCCTGCTGCTCGTCCATCTCGAGCACAGCCTCGACGATGCGGCGCGGGCGGCTCTTCTGGCCGTTCTTGGAATCGATTGGCAGATGAAACGGGCGGACCACGACGCGCGAGGCATCCGCCTGGAGCCGAAGCGGCCAGTGCATCACAAGGTCGAGCAAAACGCCTCCCACCCCCGGCGAAGCGCCCCCTGCGGATCAGGAGGCGACGATGCCGGCCTTCGTACCAGAACCTTCAGCTTCGGCCTTTTCCGCCATTTCACGCATCGCGCAACAGGCAAATTGGAAGGCGAGAACGGATTCAGCCCCCTGATTGAGATTAACCCGGTCGCTCATCAGCCCATCGAAGCAACCGCCATCGATCACCGAGCCGAGCGGCAGGCCGACGTCATTGGCACCGAGATACCAGGCATAGGCCTTGCGCGCCATTTCCTCCCAGCGCAGTTCGCCGGTGATCTCGTGCGCGATGCGCGCGGCATCAATCGACGCCCACGCCTCGACCGGTTGCTGGTCGAACGGCAGCGGCGGCATATATTCGCGCCCGAAACTGTCCGTCCCGATGGCGCGGAACTGCCCGTCGTCGTTGCTCTGCTGGGCATCGAGCCAGGCGAGCGTCGCCAGCCCTTCTGCGCGCATGACCGGATCGTCGAGGCGGCGGCCGGCACGCAGCAGCGCCTCGGGCAGCCGGGCATTGTCGTACGCGAGCACCGCCTCGAACCACTCCCAGCCCGGCAACCGCGCCTCGGCGAGCCGGGCGTGCAGACGTGCGCCCAGATCGCGCAGCAAAGCCACCGCCAGTTCGTGCCCCGGATGCGCTTCCAGCATGGCGTCGGCCGCGATCATGGCGAAGGCCCAGGTACGAGGCGAGCCGAGCGAGCGGACGTGCGGCGCGACCTGATCGAACAGGTGCGAGGCCCAGCGGCGCAGTTCATGGCTTCGCGCCCGCGCCGCCGTGTCGCCCAGCGACCAGAGGGTGCGGCCGAAGCTGTCCTCGGATCCTTCCTCCTCCAGCCAGGCCCGATCGAACGCCATGAAGTTGCGGAAGCGGCCACGCTGACCATTCCAGGCATGTTGCACGAAGGCGGCATAGATGGCGGCCAGTTCGTCGGCGCGCACGCTGTCCGGCCCGTCGATCCGGTGCATCAGCATCAGCGCGCGGCAATTGTCATCGACGCAATAGCCATGGGTGCGATCCGGCACCGAGAAGATCGAATGCTGGATGATGCCGACGCCATCGCTCAGTCGCTCGACGGCTCCCAGACGCGGCGGGACGGGATCGGTGTTGCGCTCCACCCCCGGAAACAGTCGTGCGGGCTGCGACCGCACCGCCTCCTCGAAGATCGCGACATAGGCCCGCGCGATCGCCGGCCAGGTCATCGACCGACCGACCGACCAAGCGCGGCGGCTCATCTCGTCCAGCGTTTCGGGCCGATCGAGCAGTTCGATGATCCGCGCGGCGAACGCGCTGCTGTCACCGAACGGGACCAACATGCCTACCCCCCCGGCCAGAAGTTCGGCCGCGTGCCAATAGGGAGTCGAGACAACAGGTTTGCCCAGCGCCACCGCATAGCTCAGCGTGCCCGAGGTGATCTGCTGCTCGTTGAGATAGGGCGTCACATAGACGTCGGCTGCCGCGATGAAATCGAGCAGTCGAGGCTGCTCGACGAAGCCATCGATAAAACGGACGTGCCTGGATACGCCAAGTTCGTCGGCCAGCGCCATCAACCGCTCGCGATAGGCTTCGCCCTCGTGCGCGACGAGATGGGGGTGAGTCGCGCCCAGGACGACGTAGAGCGCGTCCGGATGCCGCGCCGCGATCGTCGGCATCGCGCGGATCATCGTTTCGATGCCCTTGTTGGGCGAGAGCAGGCCGAACGTCAGCAGCACTTTACGACCGTCACAGCGGAACCGACGCTTCATCGCCTCGCCATCGCCCATCGCGCGATCCGGCGCGCCATGGGGAACGACCGCGATACGATCCTCCGCGATCCCGTGGACATCCTGCAGAATGCGACGCCCTTTCTCCGCCATCACGATCAGCGTGGAAGCACGACGTGCCAACGCTTCCATCACGGCGCGTTGCTCGGGCGTTGGCTGCTCCAGCACGGTGTGAAGCGTCACGACCACCGGCGCCGTTACCCGATCGAGCAACTTCAGCAGGTGTGCGCCCGCCGCGCCGCCGAATATGCCATATTCATGCTGTACGCAGACCACATCGGCGCCGCTCGCGTTGATCCGATGGGCGGCGCGCGCATAGCTCGACAGATCATCCTGATCGATCGAGCAGACCACTTCATCGGGATAGACATGGTGGGCACTCCGATCGTTCATCGCGTAGACGTCGATCGTGAGGTCGGGAAAGGCATCGAGCAGCCCGTTGCGGACATCCCGCGTGAATGTTGCGATGCCACACAATCGAGGCGGGTTGTTGCCGATCAGGGCAACCTTGCGAACGTCCGGCCCGTTTGCTGAGTCCATCATCGACATCCCGTTCGCGCGTCGCACAACATCCTGAAAAGCATGGATGTTAGTCTATGCGCAGTTCGCCCCTCACCCGCTCAATGTCTGAACCGGAACATGGTTGCACAAAAATTTGTTGCGGTCGCGAACTTATGCGACGGATGGAACAAAACACCCCATCTGAGGCGTTGACCGGTGCTTTGCGCGCGCTATGCCGTCTCGCCGGGGACGGCGGCTGCCGCGCCCGAAGACAGAAAAGTGCTCGAGTAATTAGGGAGCTGCCCGAAATGAAGAAGATCGCCTTCGTGTTCGCCGCCGCCGGTTTGATGAGCCTCGCGGCTTGCGGCCACAGCACCAACCAGGCCGATGCGGTCGCCAACGCCGGTGACAACGCCGCCGCCGCTCTCGACAACCAGGGCGACATGCTGTCGGCCGCTGCCGACAATTCGTCGAACGCCATGGCCGCCAACGAACTCGATAACGCTGCCGACGCCGCGCACAATTCGGCCGATGCGGTGAAGTCGGACGCCGAAAACAAGGCGGACGCGATCGACAACGCCGCCAAGAAGTAATCCGGCCTGTCGCCGCCGCGCATCCGTGCGGCGGTCCTGCCGATAAGCGGGCGCTTCCCATGTGGAGGCGCCCGTTTTCTTTGCGGCGGATCGGCGCCTGCCTTGACTTGCCCGGAGGAAGAGCATTCCTGCGGATCGTTGGAGCGGTTCGGGGGCATTGGCGATGAAGCGGGTCTGGGTCATGTTTGCCGGCATTGCGCTGGTGGCGCCGTTCCAACTGGCAGCGCAGAATGACGTTCAGGACATCGCACCGCAGGTTGCGACACCTCCGGCGCAGTCGGCGGCGGATTCCGCCAAGCCGAAAAAAGCGAAGAAGCCGCAAGAGCCACTCATCTGCCGGAACGACAGGTGCATGACGGCAAGGCAGTGGCAGATCGCCGATCTTCAGGAGCGGATCCAGGTCCAGCAAATGCAGGCGCGACGCTGGTAACCCAGCAACGCGATTGACCCGGCCGAACGCCATCCGTAGGGACGGCGCCGTCGGGGAGTAGCGCAGCCTGGTAGCGCATCTGCTTTGGGAGCAGAGGGTCGCAGGTTCGAATCCTGTCTCCCCGACCACTTTGCCGGCCGGCATTCCCCCATTGGGCATTTCCCTATTTGACAAGCGTCGCGCGGCTTGGTCCCTAGCGCCAAGGGATCAGGGGACGATTTGCATGACGGTCGAGACGCACAGGCATTGCGGGTTCGCGATGCTCGCCTACCAGCTGCTGGTGGTCGAGAAGCTGATCTCGCTGGAGGATGCGGCGGAGAAGCTCGGCCTCACCTACGCAACGCTGCACGGGCGGCTGACCAGTCGCACGCGCTTCCGCGCCGAAGAGATCCGCCAGCTCATCGCGATCATTCCCGACCAGCGGCTGCTCCAGTTCTTCGCCGACGACAGCGGTTACGTGCTTGCCAAGAAGGCCGACGGTCTGCTGGACGAGGCGGTCAGCATCCGGCAGGCCGTCGCCGCGTCGGTGCGCGAGGCGATCGACGTCATGCAGGTGGTGGTGGCTTCGCTGGAGGCCGGCACCTTCCTCGATCACCGCGACCGCGCCGCGATCATGAAGGAGGTGAAGGAGGCCGAGGGCGCGATCGCCACGGTGCGCCTCGCCGTGGAAAAGCAGCCACCGCTCCGGGGATAAGCGCTTGCGCACGGCCCCTGCCCCGGCCTAGCTTCCGCCCCGCCGGGGGGCGGATCAAGGGGCATCACATGATCGACCGCCGTGCGTTTCTGCTCACCTCAACCGCGGCGGGCGCCGCTGCGATGCTGCCCGGCTGGGCACGGGCCGCGACCAGTGCCGCTCCCTCGCCCGAGCTGCGTGCATTGTTCGACCGGATGTTCACGGCGGGCCTGCGGCTGCGCCCGGAAGGCGCGACCCAGCTCGGGCTCGACAAGGGCGCGAACGCGGATCTGCGGGGCAAGCTCTCCGACCAGAGCGACGCGGGCCGCGCCGCATCGCGTGCGCTCACGCAATCGAACCTCGCGGCACTGGCGAAGATCGATCGCGGCGCACTCTCGGAGAATGACCGCATCGACTACGACACGGTGCTCTACACGCAGAAATCGGCCGCCGCCGTGCAGAGCTTCGATTTCGGCGGTTCGTCCTTCGGCCCCTCGCCCTACGCGGTCAGCCAGCTGACCGGCGCCTATCAGGACGTGCCGGACTTCCTCGACACCAAGCACAAGATCGAGACCAAGGCTGATGCGGACGCCTATCTGTCACGGCTGGAGGCCTTCGGCAAACAGATCGACGACAACACCGCGCGCATGAAGCACGACGCCGGCCTCGGCGTGATCCCGCCGGACTTCCTGCTCGACACCACGCTGACCCAGCTCACCAAGACGCGCGTGCCGGCTGCCGATGCCCTCGTCGTCACCTCGATCGCCAGGCGTGCGGCGGCCAAGGGACTGGGGGACGATTATGGCAGGCAGGCCGCCGCTATCTACGACCAGAAGATCGGCCCTGCGCTCGACCGGCAGATCGCCTATGCCAAGCAGCTTCGCGCGAAGGCGACGCACGATGCGGGCGTGTGGAAGTTCCGCGACGGCGAGGCCTATTACGCCACCGCGCTGCGCACCACGACGACCGCCGCGCTCTCGCCCGACGAGGTACACAAGTTCGGGCTGGATCAGGCGAAGATGATCTCCTCGCGCCTCGACGGCCTGCTCCGCCAGCAGGGCTTCACCAAGGGCACGATCGGCGAGCGCATGGCCGCGCTCTACAAGGATCCGCGCCAGCTCTATCCGAACACCGACGAGGGCAAGCTGCAGGCGATCGCCTATTGCAACGGCAGGCTCGACGCGATCCGGGGCAAGCTGCCCACGGTGTTCAGCCGCGTGCCGCCCTACCAGTTCGAGGTGCGACGCGTGCCGCCGCAGACCGAGGCGGGCGCCGCCTCCGCCTTCTCGCAATCGCCGGCGATCGACGGATCGCGCCCCGGCATCGTCTATTTCAACCTGCACGACAGCGCGGAATGGCCGAAATTCTGCCTCGCCACGACGATCTATCATGAGGGCCTGCCGGGCCATCAGCTCGAAGGCGGCCTCGCGCTTTCCAACACGAACCTGCCGCTGATCCGCAAGACCGGCGGCTTCTCGGGCTATGGCGAGGGATGGGCGCTCTATGCCGAGCAGCTCGCCGACGAGATCGGCATGTATGACGATGATCCGCTCGGGCGGCTGGGCTATCTCAAGTTCCAGCTGTTCCGCGCCAATCGCTGCGTGGTCGATACCGGCATCCACCACCTGAAATGGGGCCGCGAGCAGGCGATCCAGTATTTCGTCGATCAGGACGGCGAGGCGCCGGGATTCGCCACCCGCGAGGTGGAACGCTATTGCGCGACGCCGGGGCAGGCCTGCAGCTACAAGCTCGGCCACTCCACCTTCACCGGCATCCGCGAGAAGGCGAAGGCGAAGCAGGGCCAGCGCTTCGACATCAAGGCGTTCCACGATGCTGTGCTGGCGCACGGCCGGGTGCCGCTGGAAATCCTTCAGCAGATCGGCGATCAGTGGATCACGACGCTGTCATGACGTCACGAGAATATCAGGGAGTATCAAGGATGAATCAGGGATTTCGTCGCCGCGAACTGCTCGCGGGCGCGGCTGCCGGCGGCATGCTCTCGCTGCTGCCGGGCACGGCCGAGGCGGCGGCCACGCCGGCGGACAAGGCGTTCTTCGATCAGCTCGACGGCTTCACCGACGAGATCCTGATGCAGACGCCGGAAACGGCGACCCAACTCGGGCTGGACAAGGGCAAGCTGGCGGCGCTGCGCGGCGAGCTTTCTCAGAATAGCGATGCGTCGGAGGCGAAGTTCGACGCCACGATCCAGTCGATCCACGACCGCCTGCTCAAGACCGACCGCGCCGCACTCTCCACGCCCGCACAGATCCGCTACGACACCGTGAAATACGCGACTGAGCGTGGGATCGACGGCACAAAGTTCAAATATGGCGGCGGCGCGGGCGCGGGCTTCTTCGGCGGCACCGGCCCCTATGAAGTGACCCAGCAGAACGGCGCGGCCGGATCGGTGCCGGACTTCCTCGTCTCCGCCCACGACATCAAGAGCAAGGCCGATGCCGAGGCCTATCTCGCCCGCGTCTCCGCCTTCGCGCGCCAGATCGAACAGGAGACCGTCCAGCTCAAGGAGAAGGCCGCGATCGGCGTGGTGCCGCCCAAGTTCATCGCCGACAACGCGATGGGCATCCTCAAGGGCTTCCGCGCGACGCCGGCCGCGCAGCAGACCCTCGTCACTAACCTCGACGAGAAGACCAAGAAGCTCGGCCTCACCGGTTATGGCGAGAAGGCCGCGAAGATCATGGAGACCATGGTCTACCCGGCACTCGATCGCGAGATCACGGCCTTCGCCGCCTCCACCGCCGACGCGCCGATGACGGCGGGCGTGCAGCGCCTGCCCGACGGCGAGGCCTATTATGCCTGGGCGCTCCGCCTCGGCACCACCACCACGCGCACCCCGCAGGAGATCCACCAGATCGGCCTCGACCAGAACGAGCAGATCAAAGCGCGGATGGAGGCGATCCTGAAGGCGCAGGGGATGACCAAGGGCACGGTCGGCGAGCGCGTGACGGCGCTCAACAAAGATCCGCGCTTCCTCTACCCCGATACCGACAAGGGCCGCGCCGACCTGATCGCCTATTGCAACGAGCGCATCGCGATGGTCCGCAAGATCATGCCGAAGTTCAGCAAGCTGGGCCTGAAGGCGGACGTGATCGTGAAGCGCGTACCGCCGGACATTCAGGACGGTGCCGGCCTCGGCTACATGAACCCCGCCGCGCTCGATGGATCGCGCCCGGCCATCTATTACATCAACCTCAAGTCCACCTCGCTCTGGCCGAAATACCAGATCGCCTCGCTCTGCGCGCATGAGGGTATTCCGGGCCATACCTGGCAGCTCGCCTACCTCGCCGAGCATCATGACGAGGTGCCCTCGATCAGCTCGCTCACCGGCTTCAACGCCTTCGTCGAGGGCTGGGCGCTCTATGCCGAGCAGCTGATCGACGAGAGCGGCCTCTACGACAACGATCCGTGGAGCCGCATCGGCTATCTGCAGGCGCAGCAGTTCCGCGCCTGCCGCCTGGTGGTCGATACCGGCATCCACGCGCTCGGCTGGAGCCGGGAGCAGGCGGTGCGCTTCCTCACCTCCGAAAGCGGCAAGGGCGAGAATGCAGCGACCAGCGAGGTCGATCGCTATTGCGCCGCACCCGGTCAGGCCTGCGGCTACAAGATGGGCCATAACGAGATCACCCGCCTGCGCGACAAGACGAAGGCGGCGCTCGGCGCCAAGTTCGATCTCGCGGCATATGACGATGTCGTGATCCGCACCGGCGGCGTACCGCTGGAGCTGCTGGAAGGCGTGATCGACGGCTATATCGGATCGGCCAGGGCGTGAGGCAGGCCTCGGGCACGCTCGTCATCGACACGCATGGACAGGGCCTCGTCGAATTTACCGACGCGGTGCTGGAATGGGTGGGCGATGCGGGCGTGTCCGAGGGGCTGCTGACGCTCTTCTGCCGTCACACCTCGGCGTCGCTGCTCATACAGGAGAATGCGGCGCCCGAGGTGCGGGCGGACATTCAGGATTACTTCGCGACCATCGCGCCCGAAGACCCGAACCGCTATCGCCACGATGACGAGGGGCCAGACGACATGCCGGCCCATCTACGCACCGCTTTGACGTCGGTGCAGCTGTCGATCCCCGTCCGTGACGCGCGACCGGTGCTGGGAACGTGGCAGGGAATCTACCTGTTCGAACACCGCCACAGGCCTCATCAGCGCGAGGTGGCGGCGCATCTGATCGGGGCGTGATCCTCCTCCCTTTCAGGGAGGGGCGCTTCTTCTAAGGCCGCGCGATCTCGTAGGTGATGTGCTCGTACAGCCTGTCGCCCGGCTGGAACTGCGGGTGGCCGAAATCGAGGTCGGGCCGGCGCGTCATGCCAAGCCGGATCATCAGGCCCCAGCTCGCCGTGTTGGCAGGTGTGGTGATCGCCATGATCTTCGGCGTATCGAGGTTCGCCCAACCCCAGTCGAGGCTCGCCTGCGCCGCCTCGCGGGCATAGCCCTGCCCCCACGCATCCTCGCGTAGGCGCCAGCCGATCTCCACCTCTCCCTTGATCGGGCCGACAGTGCCGGGCTTCAGACCGCAGAAGCCGAGGAAGGCTCCGTCCGCGCGCCGCTCGATCGCCCAGAAGGTATATCCGTGCGACGCCTGAAAGCCGCGGGTGCGCGCGATCGCGGCGGCAACCTGATCGTCGTCCATCGGATCGCCGAGATGCTCCATGACCGCGGCCGAGCGCCCCATCGCCGCGAACGGCGCATGGTCCTCGTCGCGCCAGCCGCGCAGGATCAGCCGCTCGGTCTCGATCATGCGCCCAGCAGCCTTGCAGCGTGCGCCGCATGATAGGTCAGCACGCCCGAGCAGCCCGCCCGCTTGAACGCCAGCAAGGTTTCCAGCACCAGCGCGTCGCGGTCGCCCATGTCGGCCGCGACGGCAGCCTCGATCATCGCATATTCGCCGGAGACTTGATACGCGAAGACAGGGACTTCGAACCGCTCCTTCACACGGCGAATGATGTCGAGATAGGGCAGGCCCGGCTTTACCATCACCGTGTCGGCGCCCTCGGCGAGATCCATCGCGACCTCGCGCAGCGCCTCTTCGGCATTGGCGTGGTCCATCTGGTAGCCGCGTTTATCGCCCTTCAGCCGGCCGCGCGATCCGACCGCATCGCGGAACGGGCCGTAGAAGGCGGAGGCGTACTTCGCGGCATAGGCCATGATCTGCACGTTGCGGTGGCCCTTGTCCTCCAGCGCGGCACGTATCCCGGCGACGCGACCGTCCATCATGTCGGAGGGTGCGATGATGTCGGCGCCGGCGTCAGCCTGCACCACCGCCTGCTCGACCAGCAGCGCCATCGTCTCGTCGTTGAGGACGTAGCCCGCCTCGTCGACGAGCCCGTCATGGCCATGCTCGGTATAGGGATCGAGCGCGACGTCGGTCAGCACGCCGACATCGGGCGCGGCATCCTTGATCGCCTTCACCGCGCGGCAGATCAGATTGTCCGGATTGAGCGCCTCGCGCCCGTCCGGCGTGCGCAGATGCTGCGGCGTGTTGGGGAAGAGCGCGATGCACGGGATGCCCAGCGCCTGGGCTTCCTTCGCGCGCTTCGCGATATTGTCGATCGACCAGCGCGACACGCCGGGGAGCGTCTTGATCGGCTCCTCGACACCCACGCCGTCCGCAATGAACAGCGGCCAGATCAGGTCGGCCGGGGTCAGCACATGCTCGGCGACCATGCGGCGGGACCAGGGGGCGACGCGGGTGCGGCGCAGGCGGAGCGCGGGGAAGGAAGCGGTCATGAGGTGTACCTAGTCGCTCGACGCCGCGGCTTCCAGCATCGCATCGGGCCGTGCGAGCGCGACGACGCGGATGCCGGCTTCCTTCGCCCGCTCGATCGCGAGGCTGGTCGGCGCCGAGATGGCGACGAGGGTGTGGCACCCGGCCAGCGCCGCCTTCTCGACCAGTTCGTAGGAGAGACGAGCAGTGGTGAGCGCGAAGCCTTGCCGCCAATCCTCCCCTGCCCGCGCCATTGCGCCAGCCAGCTTGTCGAAGGCATTGTGGCGGCCGACATCCTCGCGGATCAGCCGGATCGCGCCGTCCGGCCCGCAGAAGGCGGCGGCATGGACCGCGCCCGTCTCGCGCCCCAGCGGCTGCTCGGCCCGCACCGCGTCGAGCGCCGCGAACATCGACTCGGTCGGGATCGGAACGTTCGCGGCCACGATGCCCGGCAGCGGCCGGAGCGCCTGCTCCAGATTTTCGATCCCGCACAGACCGCAGGACGATTCGGAGATGCGATGCCGCACCCGATCCATCACCCGGCCGCGCACCTCCGCCGCCAGCGCGAGCCGCAGCAGCACGCCACGTTCCGCCTCGTGCGGCTCGACCGCCAGCAATTGCTCCGCGCGATCGACGAGGCGTTCGGACAGACAGAAGCCGAGCGCGAAATCGTCCAGCGCATCCGGCGTCGCCATCATCACCGCATAGCCGATGCCATCTATCTCGATCGCCACCGGCATCTCGACCGCCAGCGCTCTTTCGATGGAACGGATTGCGCCGTCGGGCGTGATGCGATGGAAGGATGCGGGCGTGGCCGAAACGATCATTCCGCCTCCTAGCAGAAATCGGCCGAGGACCGCAGATGGAGATGGTGGAGATCCCGATGGATCAGGTTCGCGACGCCGGGCCGACCTATGCCCTGCCGCGCACCGCCGCGTTGCTGGTCAACGCCAAGTCGCGCAAGGGGCGGAAGCTGTTCAAGGAGGCGTGTCGGCTGCTGCAGGCGGCCGGTGTCGAACTCAGCATGGCGGAGGCGATCCGCAAGCCCTCCACCATGCCCGATCGCGTGAAGGAGGCTATCGCATCCGGCGCGCCGATGGTGATCGTCGGCGGTGGCGACGGGTCGATCTCCTGCTCGGTCGATCATGTTGTAGGCAGCGACACGATCTTCGCGGTGCTGCCGCTCGGCACGGCCAACAGTTTCGCACGCACGCTCGGCATCCCGCTCGATCTGCCGGGCGCCGTGGAGGTGATCGCAAAGGGTTCCGCCAGGCGCATCGATCTCGGCATGATCGACGACGATTATTTCGCCAATTGCGCGACTTTGGGCATCGCGCCGCAGATTGCGCAGACGGTGCCGCACGGGTTGAAGGCCTGGCTGGGGCGACCGGGCTATCTGCTATGGGCGGCGCGACAGCTCTGGAAGTTCAAGGCGTTCCGGCTGACCGTGGATACCGGATCGGCGGTCGAGACGATGGATGCCGTCGAGGTGCGGATCGCCAACGGCCCCTATCATGGCGGGGTCGAACTGGTCGACGAGGCGGCGGTCGATTCGGGGCGGATCGTCGTGCAGGTGGTGATGGGCGAGACGCGCGGCCACCTGATCCGGAGTTGGCTGCTCTCCGTCCTCCGCCATCGCGAGCGCAGGAAGACCACGCGCGAATATGAAGGCCAGGCGATCCGGCTGTCGACCGAGAAGCCGATGCCGATCTCGATCGATGGCGAGGTACTGGCGAAGACGCCGGTGACCGCCCGGATCGCGCGACGCGCGATCAGGGTTGCGGCGCCGTCTCCCGCGGGCTGACCGTCCGCATGTGGACCTTCCGCCAGGTGCCCGCCCGGTAATAGCCGAGCGCCATCAGCATCGAGGCGAGCGAGCTGATCGGCATCGTCCACCACAGGGCCTCGATCCCGATGAACGGCCTGAGCGCGAACACCGCGCCCAGGCGCACCGGGAACATCGCGATCGCCAGGATCACCAGCGGCGCGACCACCGCGCCGGTCGATCGCACGGTACCGAAGATCACCATCGTTACGCCGAACATCAGGAACGACCAGCTCGCGACCAGATGGATGTGCCGCGCGATCGGCAGCGCCGGGCTGGATTGCCCGAGGAACAGCGCCAGCATCGCCCGGTCGACCAACGTCACCAGCAGGATCAGCGCGGCGGTAATCACGAGGTTGATCACGATTGCCGAGCGCGTCACCGCATCGACGCGCGGCCAGAGCCCCGCGCCGACATTCTGCGCCGCCATCGCCGAGACGGCCGCGCCGACCGCCAGCGCCGGCATCTGAATGTAGGTCCACAGCTGCAGCGTCACGCCATAGGCCGCGACCACGTCCGTGCCCGCATGGTTGACCAGCCCCATCAGCGTCAGCCCCGCGAAGGAGATGACGAACATCTGCAGGCCCATCGGGATGCCCTTGGCGACGATCACCTTCAGCAGCGCCGGATCGGGCAGCAGCCAGCGCAGTTCACTCCCCCGCAGGCGCACCGTGAGATCGCGCCCGTAGATCATCGCGATCAGCACCACGAGGCTGACGTAGGAGGCGATCGCCGTCGCGGTCGCGGAGCCGGCAATGCCCATCTGGGGCGCGCCGAACAGGCCCCGGATGAAGACGGGGTTCAGCCCGCTGTCGAGCACCACGTTGAGGATCATGATGATGAACGGCGTCACCGAATCGCCGGTGCCGCGCATCCCCATGGTGATGACCGTCATCAGGAAAGCAGCCGGCATCGCGATGAAGATCACGCGCAGATAGGCCTCGGCCAGCCGCGCCGCGTCCGGTGGGGTGGCGAGCAGATGGAGGATCGCCGGGGAGGCCAGATAGCCGATCACCGAAACCAGCAGGGACAGGATCGCGAAGCTGCCCACCGCCGTACCCATCACGCGCCGGGCTGCCTCAATGTCGCGCCGGCCCATATTCTGGCCGACGAGGATGGTCGCGGCGATGCCGAAGCCGAACACGGCCGCCAGCATCAGGAACATCACCAGATTGGCGTTGGAGGTCGCCGCCAGCGCGCTCTCGCCCAGGAAACGCCCGACCCAGATCGAATTGACCGATCCGTTCAGCGACTGAAGGATATTGGTACCGAGCGTCGGCAGCGCGAACAGCACGAGCGTGCGCGCGATCGGCCCGGTGGTGAGATCCCGTCCGCCCTGAGCGCGCGGGGAAGCCGGCCTTGGTGCGTTCTGGTCAGCCATCCGATCGCCGCGCCTGTGAAATTGACAAAGTTGACACGTATGAGCCGAAAACGACGTCATGCGCCCTAGCGGACCAGCCACGACGGCATCGCCCACGCCCGCCATGACACAGCAAATCCTACATTAAAAGCCGGGCGTCAGAGGCGCTTGCCAAAGACGAGGAAGTCCCCGCGTTCATAGCCCTGCGCGTCATAGAAAGTGGCGACCTGCTCGTTGCTGGCGCGGACCATCAGGCGGATGACGCGCGCGCCCTGTTCCGCCAGCCATTGTTCGGCCGCCGCCACCAGCGCGACGCCGATCCCTTCGCCGCGACGGGCGGGATCGGAAGCGAGGTAGTAGAGCCAGCCGCGATGGCCGTCATAGCCCGCCATGACGGTGCCGGTGAGCGCGCCGGCCTCGTCATGCGCGGCGAGGATCGTGCCGGTCGCGCAATCGAGCGCGGCGCGGGCATCGGCATCCGGATCGTTCGGCAGCGAGACCAACCCCGCCGCGTGCCAGAGCGCGATGGCGGCGGGGATTTCGTCCTCGCGAAGCCGGGCGATCACCCCAGCCGCGCCAGTGCCGCGCCGAGCCGCTCGGCTTCCGCCGCCTTTTCGGCATGGTCGGCACGCGCCTTTTCGACCGCTTCCGGCTTGGCGCGCTCGACGAAGCTCGGGTTGTTGAGGCGCCCGGCAAGCCCGTCGCGCTCCTTCTCCGCTGCCGCCTTGCCCTTGGCGAGACGGGTGCGCTCGGCCTCGATGTCGATCACGCCTTCGAGCGGCAGGACGAAGGTCGCCTCGTCCACGACGATCTGCGCGGCGGCACCGGCCGGCGCGTCGCCTTCCACGCTGTCGACGCGGGCGAGGCGGGCGATCACCGGCTGCTGGCGCGCGATTCGCGACGTCGTGACGTCACCCGCCTCGCGGACATGCAGCGGCAGGCGCGCACCCGGCGGCACGTTGAGTTCGGCCCGCGCCGCGCGGATCTCGCTCACCAGACGGATCAGCCAGTCGATCTCCTTCGCAGCCTCCGGATCGAGCGACTTTGCGTCCGCTTCGGGCCAGCGCGCCGTGATGAGGTCGCTGGTGCGGCCGCCGGAATGCCACAGTTCCTCGGTGATGAACGGCATGAACGGGTGGAGCATCACGAGGATCTGGTCGAACGCCCAGCCGGCGACGAGCTTCGTCTCCTCGTCCACCTGCCCCTTGGTCAGCTCGATGTACCAGTCGCAGAAGCGCGACCAGACGAACTGGTAGATGGTGTTGGCCGCCTCGTCGAAGCGCAGGTCGGCGAGTGCGAGGTCCAGCGCCTGCACGGTGCGGATGGTCTCGGCGATGATCCAGCGATTGACCGGGGCCTCCGCCGACGGAGCCTCCAGCGAGGCGGACGGCCCGACACCGTTCGCCTGCAGGAAGCGCGCCGCGTTCCACAGCTTGGTGGCGAAGTTGCGATAGCCCTCGACGCGGTTCTCGTTGAGCTTGATGTCGCGGCCCTGGCTCTCCATCGCGGCCAGCGTGAAGCGCAGCGCATCGGCGCCGTAACGATCGATCAGGCCCAGCGGATCAACCGTATTGCCCTTCGACTTGGACATCTTGGCGCCGGTCGCGTCGCGGACGAGGCCGTGCAGGTAGAGCGTCCTGAACGGCACGTCCTGCAGGAAATGCATGCCCTGCATCGCCATGCGCGCATCCCAGAAGAACAGGATGTCGAAGCCGGAGATGAGGATGTCGTTCGGGTAGCGCTTCAGTTCGCGCGGATCGACGTCGGGCCAGCCGAGCGTGCCGAACGGCCACAGCGCGGAGGAGAACCAGGTATCGAGCACGTCCTCGTCGCGGGTCAGCGAACGGCGCGGGCCGGCCTTGTCCTTGGCCTCCGCCTCGGACGCGGCGACATAGACGTTGCCGTCCTCGTCATACCAGGCCGGGATGCGGTGGCCCCACCAGAGCTGGCGCGAGACGCACCAGGGCTGGATATTCTCCAACCAGTTGAACCAGGTCTTGCTCCACGTCTCGGGCACGACCTTGATACGCCCGTCGCGCACCGCCTCGATCGGGCCGGCGGCGAGCGTCTTGGCGTCGACATACCATTGATCGGTCAGCCAAGGCTCGATGATCTCGCCCGAACGGTCGCCAAACGGCGTCGCGATGGTGCGCGGCTCGGCGTCATGCTCGACGCCCTCCTTGTCGACATGCGGCACGAGCACGCCGTCCGCCTTGAGCCGATCGACCACCAGCCGCCGCACCTCGAAGCGATCGAGGCCGATCCAATCCTCCGGCACGCCGCCGCACTGGACGATCTTCGCCTCGGCATCGAGCATGTTGAGCATGTCGGCTGGCGCGATGCCGACGCGGCGGCCGACCTCGAAATCGTTGAAGTCGTGGCCCGGCGTGATCTTCACCGCGCCCGATCCCAGTTCCGGATCGGCATGCTCGTCGGCCACGATCGGGATCAGGCGACCGGTGATCGGCAGCCGCACCTTCTTCCCGATCAAAGCGGTGTAGCGCTCGTCGGTCGGATGGACGGCGACGGCCATGTCGGCGAGCATCGTCTCGGGCCGCGTGGTGGCGACCGCGATGAAGCCCGAGCCGTCCTCGAGCGGATAGCGCAGGTGCCAGAACTTGCCGGCGACGTCCTTCGTCTCGACCTCGAGATCGGAGATGGCGGTCTTGAGGCCCGGATCCCAGTTGACCAGGCGCTTGTCGCGATAGAGCAGGCCCTGTTCGTACAACTTCACGAAGACGTGGATGACGGCCCTCGAGAAGCCCTCGTCCATGGTGAAGCGCTCGTTCGCCCAGTCGCACGACGCGCCCAGCCGACGGAGCTGGCGGGTGATGGTGCCGCCGCTCTCGGCCTTCCATTCCCACACCTTGTCGACGAACTGCTCGCGCGAATAATCGGTGCGCTTCTCGCCTTTCGCGTTCATCTGGCGCTCGACGACCATCTGGGTCGCGATGCCGGCATGATCGGTGCCGACCACCCAGAGCGCGTCCTTACCCTGCAGACGCGCGTGGCGGACGAGGATGTCCTGCAGCGTGTTGTCGAGCGCGTGGCCGATGTGCAGCGATCCCGTCACGTTAGGCGGCGGGATGACAATGGTGAACGGCTCAGCGTCGGGCCGCGCGGGGCGGAACAGGCCGCCCTCCTCCCAATGGCTGTACCAGCGGGATTCGATCGCGGCGGGGTCGAAGGTTTTGGGCAGTTCGGTCATGGCGGGGACGCGCCTAGCAGGGGGAGACGGCAAAAGCCAAGCAGCCCGGTGCGAGAGACCGAATTCCGAGAGGAAGCCCGGCCTCCGCCGGGCAACGGAGGGATCAGCTACCGGCGAGCCGCTTTACTTCCACGGCGACCAGCCGCTCGACGATGCCGGGCAGCTCGCGGTCGAGCCATTCCTTCAGCATCGGCCGGAGCAGATCCGACACCAGGCCTTCGAGCGTGTTGGACTTGCCCTCCTCGCTGCGCACCTGAAGCTGCGTCAGCGCGGCGAACGCACTGCGGCTGGCTTCGGCCGACGTGGAGGAGAGCAGCCCGTCCAGCGACGCGGCAGAGGCGAAGGCGCCCGTGGTCGACGGCTGGGGCGCTTCGGTGGTGGCGGTGGCTTCGGACATCGGGCTGGTCAGCTCCAGAACATCGGGGGTTTCGGCCGTCTCGGCGACGGCTTCGGGTTCGGCCTCCGCGGTCGGTTCCACGACCTCGGCTTCCGGCTCCTCAACGCTGTCTTGCTCGACAGGCTCCGCCTCGTGAACGGACGTCACGATCGGGCTGGACGCGACGGCGGCCATCGCCTCCCGGCGCAGCTTGGCCGGGCGCACGCCTACCGCCTCGCTGTCCTCGGCGATGATGCGCTTGATGGAGGCAAGGATGTCCTCCATCGACGGTTCCTGGTTGGGCTGGGCCATGGCGGCCATGTTATGCCTAGTTCGCTTGCCCTGTCACGGGGGGATTTTCGGACACCATCTGCGGACCGTAGACCGGCTTGGCGATGGGCTGCGGCCGGGGATTTTCCTCCCAGTCGCTGAGCGCGTGCTTGGCGCGGCGATAATTGACGGTGGGATCGTAGAGCGCCCCGCCCTCCAGGCCGAGATGCTGGTAGTTCACCAGCCCCATGGCGTTGAGCAGGGTGAAGCCCGCGACGTAGGAATCATGCTGGGCGCTCACCAGCGTCACCTGGCTGCTGAGCTTTTCCTGCTCGGCGTTCAGCACGTCGAGCACCTGCCGCAGACCGGCGCTCTGCTCGGCCTGGACGCCCTCCAGCGCCAGCGTGTTGGCCTTCAGGGCCTCCTCGCTCGACTTGATCACCTCCTGCGTCGCCACGTAGCTGGAGAAAGCGGCGCGCGCGTTGGCGACCACAAGGCGCTCGGTCGCGGTCTGCTGCTCCATCGCCACCTGTTCGAGATCCTGCGCCTGCCGGATCTGCGCCGAGGGCAGGCCGCCCTGATAGAGCGGCACGTTCAACGACACGCCGACCGAGGTCGAATCGCCCTGCAACTGCGCCGCGCCGCTCGTGTAGATGTTGGACGCGCCCTGCGTGTAGCGGGCGTAATTGTTGTTCGCCTGCGCGGTGATCGTCGGCATCCGGCTGGCGCGCGCGGTCTGCACATCGAAATGCGCGGCCTTCACCGCGGCGGCGGCGGCGGCGATGTCCGGATTGTTGTCGATGGCGGTGTCCTCCGCCTGATCGGGGCCGGTCGGCAACACCGGGAGCGCCGGCGGCTGTTCCAGCGTGTCGGCCGAAACGCCGACGACGCGGCGGTAATTCTCCTCACTGTTCGTCAGCGTGGCGCGCGCGGAAGCGAGCTGCGCGCGCCCGTCCTCCAGCCGCGCCTGGCTCTGCGCGACGTCGGTGCGGGTCAGCGTGCCGGCCTGGAACTGATCGCTGGTCGCCTCCAGATTGGTCTGGAGGACCTTCACGTTATTCTCGTTGAGCCCCACGATCGCGCGATCGCGCAGCACGTCCATATAGGCGGTGACGGTATCGACCAGCACCTGCCCTTCGGTCGAGCGCAGCGACTGGCGCCCCGAATCGACGCGCGCGTCCGCCGCCTTCACCGCGTTGCGCACCCGGCCGCCCTGATAGAGCGGCACGCTGAGCTGTGCGCCGGCCGTAAGCTGCTGGTTGAAGCTCGAGAATTTGCGATAATTGTCGACGCCCTGGGTGAGGCCGACGCTGGCGCCCAGCGTCGGCCGTCCACCCGCACGGGCGATCGCGGCCTGTTCGTCGGTCGAGCGCAGCTGCGCGCGCGTGCCCGTGAGCGTGGGGTTGCCCTTGTAAGCCGCGACCAGTGCATCGGTGAGCGTCGTCGCGCCCACCGCCTGCGGCAGTGCCAGCCCCATGGCGAGCGCCGTCAACGCCGCACCCGCCTTTACACCCACACGCCGCATGCTCCCCCCTCGTTGATATCCTAGAACGTAAACGCCGGTGCCGGCGCGAAGCCCGGCAGCGTGGCCGTCTCCACATCGGCGAAGAAATCGAGGCCGAAACCACCCGCCACGCGACGACCGATCACCAGCCGGGTCACCCCGCGCTCGTCGATCGCGCCGACCAGGCGACCGCCTTCGGCAAGCTGATCGACGATCGCATCGGGAACATGCTCGACCGCGCCATCCAGAAAGATGAGGTCATAGGGCGCCCCCGCCGGCCAGCCCGCCGCCAGCGGGCCTTCGACCGTGGCCACCTGCGCCTGCGCGATCAGCGCCGGCGACTGTTCCAGCGCGGTGACGACACAGCCCATCTCGGCAAGCAAAGCCACCGCGTAGCCGGTGCCCGAACCCACGACGAGCACCTTCTCGCCGGCGCGCGGCTGCGCACGGCTGAGCAGTCGACCGGTCGCGATCGGCGGATTGAGGCCGCGCCCCTCGCCCAGCGGCACGATCGTGTCACGATAGGCGACGCCGCCCTGGCTCCCACCGACGAACCGTTCGCGCGCCACCGACCCCATCGCGGCGAGCACCGCCGGATCGGTGACCTTGTTGGTGCGCAACTGGTTCGACACCATGGCGCCCCGCAGCGACGAGAAATCCGCTTCGCTCATAATTCCTTGCCCTCGCACAACTGTGTTAGTTTGGCAATACACTAATATCGCAAGGCGATCTCTACGGCGAACCGTGACGCGCCGCAACGAGGATGCGCATTGACATGCGCGGCGCCCCGTCGCATTGGGCGCGCCTCTGGCGGCCCGATGGCGGAGTGGTTACGCACCGGACTGCAAATCCGTTTACGCCGGTTCGATTCCGGCTCGGGCCTCCAGATACTGCTCCTCTCAGCTTCGTTAACGCATGCAGCGAACAAAATCGCTGCGCCGCACATGTGCGCGCAATGAAATCACGCGTTAACAACTGCACGAATTGCACCTGTTAACCCGACTAGACAGAGCGATGTTTAGTCGCGACGACCCGATTCACCGTTACAAACCGGCAATGTTATGTCTGTTGCTGCGGCGCGTCATTGGGGACGCGTCGCGCCAACACACTGTCGTGTAGCTCAATCGTAGGAGGCTTTCATGCGGCCTGCCACGTTGTTTGTCTGCGCCTTGACTGCAGCGATATTACCGTCCGCTGCCCTGGCATCGATCCGTCCATCGACGGCACCTCTATCACCAGCGTCCCACTTCGGGCCGGCGGGCGGCTTTCTCCAGTCCTCCAGCTATCATGGCGGTGGCGGATGGGCTTGGGGCCATGATCCGGGCCATCACGATGGCGGCCACCCCGGCTGGGGCTGGCACGGTCATCCGGGCGGCCCTCCCGGCGGCGGATGGGATCATCCGGGCCATCCCTGCAGCCCCTGACCCCCCGGCCGGCGCTGTCATCCGGCGCCGGCCATTTTCCGTCAGGAGAAATCGAGTTCCATGCCGTCATAACCCGGCACTACCCCGTCGGGCAGTTCCGCCTCGAGCGTACGATAATCCATGCTGTTGTCCATGTGCATCAGCACTGCGAGATCGGGCTTGAGCCGCTGGATCCAGCCGAGCGCCTTGTCCAGGCTGGGATGCGTCGGATGCGGCTTGCGGCGCAGCGCGTCGAGGATCCACAGGTCAACGCCCTTGTAGAGCGTCGCCATATCATCGGTCAGCGCGTTGAAATCGGTGGCATAGGCCGCCGAATAGCCGTTCCAGTCGAAGCGCAGCCCTGCCGATTCGATCGCGCCGTGCGGCTGGTCGACCACCCGGATGCGCAGATCACCGATGCGGAAATCGTCGGGCAGCTCGTTGGCGCGGACCGTCGGCGGATAGCCGTCCTTGCCCTCGAAGGCATAGTAGAAGCGCTCCTGCATCGACTTCAGCGTATGGGGCCGCGCATAGCCCTCCACCGCCGCGCGATTGAGGATCACGATCTGGCGAAGGTCGTCGATGCCGTGGGTGTGGTCGGCATGATCGTGCGTCCAGATCACCGCATCGAAGCGGCTGGCCTGCGCGTCGAGCAGCTGCTCGCGCAGATCGGGCGAGGTGTCTACGAGGATACGCACCTCGTCGGTCTCGACGATCAGAGAGGCGCGGCGGCGGCGATTCTTCGGCTCCCTGGGGTCGCACTGGCCCCAATCGTTGCCGATACGCGGCACACCGGACGAGGTGCCAGAACCCAGCAGCCGGATCCTCATGCGCGCGCCTTCGTGAACAGATTGAAGAAGTTGACGGCGGTCGTTTCCATCAACTGCTCGACCGGCTCGCCACGCAGATCGGCCAGGAAGCGCGCGGTGTCAGCGACGAAGGCTGGCTCGCAGGGCTTTCCCCGGTGCGGCACGGGCGCGAGAAAGGGCGAATCGGTCTCGATCAGCAGACGATCGGCCGGAATGGTCTTCGCCGCCTCCTGAAGTTCCTTCGCGCTCTTGAAGGTGACGATGCCCGAGATCGAGATGCTGAGGCCCAGCGCCAGCACCTTGTCGGCGAAATCCTGGCTCGCCGTGAAACAATGGATCAGCGCGGGGAATGCCCCCTTCCCCATCTCGTCGACAAGGATCGCATAGGTATCCTCCTCCGCATCGCGCGTGTGGATGATCGTCGGCAGCCCCGTCTCGCGCGAGGCGGCGATGTGGGCGCGGAAGCTCGTCTGCTGCTGGGTGCGATCGCTATGATCGTAATAATAATCGAGACCGGTCTCGCCGATCCCCACCACACGGGGATGCCGCGCCGCCTCGACCAGCTTCGCGGTATCGACGTCCGGATGCTCGTCCGCCTCATGCGGGTGGATGCCGATCGAGGCCCAGACATCCGGCTCCCGCTCGGCGGTGGCGACGATATCGCCCCACTCGCGCTCGCGCGTCGAGATGTTGAGCATGGTGGTGACGCCGGCGGCACGGGCGGCGGCGAGGACTTCTCCCTGCCGCTCGACCAGCTTGGCGTAGTTCAGATGGCAATGGCTGTCGACGAGCATGGCCCGGCAGATAGGGCCATGCTCGTGCGATGGCTAGGCCTCGGCGGGCATCTCCAGCC
This sequence comes from Sphingomonas oryzagri, assembly GCF_029906645.1. NCBI lineage: Bacteria > Pseudomonadati > Pseudomonadota > Alphaproteobacteria > Sphingomonadales > Sphingomonadaceae > Sphingomonas > Sphingomonas oryzagri. Next base: position 992,323 of record NZ_JARYGZ010000001.1, on the reverse strand, counting down.
GGGGGAAGACACCCTGCGGGGCAGGAAGAGTGGCACCGGCCGTCAGAGGCGTATCGAGCGCCACGAGACCGCGCGCGTCCGCTGCGACACCGAGTTGATCGAGCAGCCTGTCCGCGCTCGCCGGGATCACCCAGCGGACGAGGATCGCCAGCTGCCGCACCGCCTCGGCCGTCCAGTAGAGCACGGCATCGGCCTTCGCCGGATCGGTCTTGCGCAGCGCCCATGGCGCCATGTCGGCGAAATAGCGGTTCGCCTCACCAACGCCCTCCCAGATGATTTCCAGCGCGCGGTGCAGCGCCAGCTCGTCCATCGCTTCCGATATACGCGGCAGGAGCGCCGACGGCAGCACCGGCGCCGGCTCGTCTCCCGCGCCCGGCAGCACGCCACCACATTGCTTGGCGATCATCGACAGCGAGCGTTGGGCGAGGTTGCCGAGACCGTTGGCGAGATCGGCATTCACCCGCGTTACAATGGCTTCATCCGAATAGCTGCCATCCTGCCCGAAGCTGACCTCGCGCAGCAGGAAGTAGCGCAGGCCATCGACGCCATAGGCCTCCGCCATCTCCAGCGGATCGACGATGTTGCCCGTCGATTTGGACATCTTCTCGCCGCGATTCAGCAGGAAGCCGTGGCCGAACACTTGGCGCGGCAGCGGCAGGTCGGCGGACATCAGGAAGGCCGGCCAGTAGACCGTGTGAAAGCGCACGATGTCCTTGCCGATGACGTGCAGGTCGGCCGGCCAATAATACGAGGCGTCGCCCGGATAGCCCGCGCCGGTGAGATAGTTGGTCAGCGCGTCGACCCAGACGTACATCACGTGGCCCGGCGCGTCCGGTACCGGCACGCCCCAATCGAAGCTGGTGCGCGAGATCGAGAGGTCCGACAGGCCGCCCTTCACGAAGCTGACGATCTCGTTGCGGCGCGTATCGGGCCGAATGAAATCGGGCTGCGTCTCATAGAGTTCGAGCAGCTTGCTCTCATACGCGGATAGCTTGAAGAACCAGCTTTCCTCGACCGTCCACTCGACCGGCGTGCCCTGCGGCGACAGCTTCACGCCGTCCGTCTCGGTGATTTCCTTCTCGTCGTAGAAGGCTTCGTCGCGGACGGAATACCAGCCTTCGTATCGGCCGAGATAGATGTCGCCCTTGGCCTTCATAGCCTCCCAGATGGCGGCGCTGGCGGCATAGTGATCCGCATCGGTGGTGCGGATGAAGCGGTCGTAGGAGATGTTCAGGGCGTCATCCATCACCTTGAACTGGCTCGACATATCATCGGCGAGCTGGCGCGGCGTGATGCCGAGGTCGCGGGCCTTCTGCGCCATCTTCAGGCCATGCTCGTCGGTGCCGGTGAGGAAGCGCACGTCGCGCCCCTGCGCCCGCTTCCAGCGCGCGATGGCGTCCGTCGCGATCGCTTCGTAAGCATGGCCGACATGGGGCTTGCCGTTGGGATAGCTGATCGCCGTCGTGATGTAGAATTTCTCGGTCATCGAGATGGTTGGCCCACATTTCTGTTTAGCGACGCGAGCATCCCGGCAAGCTCGAACACCGTCGCCTGGGGATCGAGCGAGAGGCGCACCGCGCTCCCGGCCAGGGCGCGCGCCTTCTCCCACACGGCCACCGCATCGGCAAGCGCCTGTCCGTCACGCTTCTTCGCCTCATCGGCGATGCGGGTCGGCAGGCGCTCGAGCAGGATTTCATAGCGCGGCTGCGCGGCCTTCAGCGCCAGTTCGCGAGCCAGCGCGACTCGCCCGCCATTATCAGGATCGCCCGATCGAATAATCGCGTCCATGGCGGTATCGAGTCCCGCCACGTCGAGTCCGGCGAAACGCGCGGCCTTGCCGGGGGAGCCGTCCCCCGTGGCGACCAGCTCGGCGATCTCTCGGTCCTGGGCCTCGGGCATCGCCTCGCGTAGCGCGGCAGCCATGTCGGCGGGGCCGAGCGGATCGAAGCGCAGCACCCGGCAGCGCGATCGGATCGTCGGCAGCAGGCGAGCCGGCGCATGACTGACCAGGAAAAACAGCGAGTTGGCCGGCGGTTCTTCCAGCAGCTTGAGCAGTGCGTTGGCGCCGTTGCGCTCCATGTCGTCGGCGGCATCGACGATCACCACCCGCCATGGCGAGAAACTGGGCGAGGTGGCGAACAGCCGAGACAGGCCGCGCACCTGATCGACCGTGATCGAGCGCGCATAATCCTTGGTCTTGTCGCGATAGAGCCGTTCCAGCGTCATCACGTCGGGATGGCTGCCGGCCTCCCATAGCTTGGCGATGCGATGATCGGGCGGCGTCTCCAGCCCCGGATCGCGCACCGGCGGCCCCGCCTCGTCCGCCAGCAGACGCAGCGCGGCGGCGCGCGCGAAGCTCCCCTTGCCGACCCCCTGCGGGCCGGTCAGCAGCCAGGCGTGGTGCATCCGACCGGACGCGCGCGCTTCCTTGAACGCGGCGATCTGCGCGGTCTGGCCGTACAGGCTCACAGATCCTCCAGCGCCGCGAGCAGGCGCCCGGTCACGGTCGCGGCGTCACCCAGCGCGTCGACCAGGCGGAAACGCTCCGGCTCGCCGGCCGCCAGCGATGCGAAGCCCTCGGCGACCTTCGCGTGATAGCCCGCATCGCGCCCGCCGATCCGATCCGATGCACCGCGATCGCGCGCCTCGGCCCTCCGCGCGGCCTCCTCCGCAGGCAGCGTCAGCAGCAGTGTCCGATCGGGCAGCAGGCCATCGGATCCCACCTGATGGAGCTGGCGAAGCTGCCCGATCGAGATGCCGCCGGTCCCACCCTGATAGGCGAGCGAGCTGTCGAGAAAGCGATCGGTCACCACCCAGCGCCCCGCCTCCAGCGCCGGGCGGATCGTCTTGGCGACGTGATCCGCCCGCGCCGCCGCGAACAGCAAGGCCTCGGCGCCCGGCGTCCAGCGATCGGCCGAACCCTCCAGCAACAGGCGACGGATCGCCTCCGCCCCCTCGCTGCCGCCGGGTTCGCGCGTCTCGATGACGTCATGACCCCGGCCGCGCAAAGCGGCGGCCAAGGCCCTGACCTGAGTCGATTTCCCGACGCCCTCACCGCCCTCCAGCGCGATGAAACGCCCCCGCGCCACGCTTAGAGCCAGCTGAACAGCGCCTTGATCGACGCCCAGATGCGGCCGAAGAAGCCCGCCTCGCCGACGTCGCTCTCGGCGACCAGCGGCAGCGTCTGCGGATCCTGCCCCGGCGGCGAGACGACGAGATCGGCGATGTGCTGACCGGCCTTGATCGGCGCCTTGATCGGGCCGTCATAGACCACCTTCATCGGCGGCGCGTCGCCGCCGGCCTTGGCGCCGAGGATGCCGCCCATGCCGAGCGGCACCGTCACCGCCAGATCGTTCGGCGCGACGAGGCCGACCGTGGAGGACGAACCGCCCTGCACCTCGGCCGTCTCCACCCGCTTGCCTTTGGCGAAGAGCGGCTTCAGGCGCCACGCCGAGAAGCCCCAGTTCATGAAGCTGATCGACTGGTTCACGCGCTCGTTCCAGCTGCCCATGCCGGCCAGCACCATGACGAGGCGGCGGCCATTCTGCTCGGCCGATCCGGTGAAGCCGTAGCCGGCCTCTTCGGTATGACCGGTCTTCAGGCCGTCGGCGCCAGGAACCTTGCCGAGGATCGGATCGCGATTCTCCTGGCTGATGTCGGCGCCGCCCATGGTCTTGCCCCACTGGAAGCTCGGCTTCGCGTAGAACTGCTTGTAGAGATCGGGGAAGTTGCGGATCGTCGCTTCGGCCAGCGTCGCGAGATCGCGTGCGGTCACATAGGTGACGCCATTGTCCGGCCAGCCATTGGCGGTGCCGAAATGAGAGTTGTTCATCCCCAGCTTTTCACGCTGCTGGTTCATCAGGTTGACGAAGGCCGGCTCGGTGCCGGCGATGCCTTCCGCCAGCACGACGCAGGCATCGTTGCCCGACAGCGTGATGATGCCGGACAGCAGATCCGCCACGGACACCTGCTCGCCCGCAGCAATGAACATGGTCGAGCCCTGGCCATGCCACTTCTGCCACGTCTCGGGCGACATGGTGAATTTCTGGTCGAGCTTCAGGTCGCCGCTCTTGATCAGGCTGAACGCGACGTAGACCGTCATCATCTTCGCAAGCGACGCCGGCGGCATCCGGAAATCGGGCTGCTTCTGGTAGAGGATCGCGCCCGAATTCATGTCCTGCATGAAGGCTACGCGCGCCGTGGTGTCGAACGGAGGGGCCGCGGCGAAGGCCTGCGCCGTCAGCGAGGTTCCGACGAGAAAGGCGACAGCATACTGGGCAGGCTTCATGATCAGGGTGTTCCGTTCGGCTCTTGTGGTTGTGTGGCGTCGATGACGGCTGCCCCCTGATAGCCCCGCGCGCGCAACCGCGCCAGCGCTGCCGAGAGGCTGGCGTCATCGGAATAAGGGCCGGTGACGACGCGGTAGCCGTTCGCGGTCGGCTGAACCTGCGCGCCCTCGGACGTGAGCGAGGCCGCCAGTGCGTCGGCGGCGTCGGGATCGGCGGGCGTGGCGACGACGATGCGGCGCTGAGGCGGTGCCGTATAGGCTTGGGGCGGTGTGTAGAGAGGCTCCGGGCTGGGGGCGACCGCCACCGGCTGCTGAACGGTCGGCGCTATATAGGGCGCAACCCGCCCGGTGCGCGGCGGCGTCGCGGTGGGCGCGACCGAGGACAGCACCACCGGATAACCCCGCCTCAGCTTGTCGCGGTCGCGGCTCTTGGGCGTCACCCGCCGCACCCGCACCATGGCGCGGCCGGCGCGGACGATACCCAGTTCGTCGGCAGCTTCCTTGCTGAGATCGAGGATGCGATCGCGCGCGAACGGTCCACGATCATTGACCCGCACGAGGATACGCTGCCCGGTATCGAGCCGCGTCACCTCGACATAGCTCGGCAACGGCAGCGTCTTGTGCGCGGCGCTGGGGCGCTGGCGATAGAAGGTCTCGCCGCTCGCCGTGTGGTTGCCCTGCTCCTGATTGCCGTACCAGCTCGCCTCGCCAATCTGGTCGTAATTCGGATCGTCGGTCGGTACATAGGTCTGGCCGCGCACGGTGTAAGGGCGGCCGAGCTTCACCGGCGTGTCGTTGACGAGATGATGGATCCCGCCCCCGCCGCACCCGGCAAGCAGCAGCCCGACACCCAGCGCGAGCCAGCGCTCAGTTGGAAACCGCGTCCGAGAGCAGGCCGACGGAGAGCGCATAGAAGTTGGAGCAGTTGTAATCGAGGATCGCCCGGTAGTTGCCGAAGGTCAGGTAAGCGGTGTTGCCGGGGCCGTCCGGCTCCAGCAGGGTGGCCAGCTCATCGTCCGCGACGGCCGGCCCGGAAAGCTGGACGACGCCCCTCGCCCGCCACTCGCGCATCGTCAGCCAGCGGCTGTGGCGAGCGTGGACGCGCGGGCAGCGCGGGCTGTTCATGCGGGTCGCGATGCTGTCGCGATCGAGCGAGGGCGGCACCGAGGCAGGCACCGCCCATGGCTCACCGCGACGCCAGCCGGCGTTGACGAAATAATTGCCGATCGAGGCGAGCGCGTCGGCCGGATTTGTCCAGATGTCGGCCTTGCCATCGCCATCGCCATCGCGGCCGAGACGCAGGTACATGGAAGGCAGGAATTGCGGATAGCCGGTCGCGCCCGCCCAGCTGCCCTTGAGCTGGCTGCGCGGGATGCCGCGATCGATCAGCTTGAGCGTCGCCGTCAGTTCCCCCTCGAACAACGCGCGGCGGCGGCCCTCGAAAGCGAGCGTCGCCAGCGAATTGGCGAGATCGAAATTGCCGGTATAGCCGCCGTAGCTGGTTTCCTGTCCCCAGATGGCCACCATGATCGATTCGGGCACGCCGGTCTCCGCCTCGATCTTCTGGAGACGGTAACGTTGGGCCGCGTAAGCGGCGCGCCCCTTGGCGATCAACGCGTCACTGACATGCTTGGCGCGATAGGGGGCGAAGGAGGGAATGGCCGAGGCCGGCGATGTCGGCGACCCACCGGGCTGCGACTGATCGAGATCGACGACACGCTGGCTGTAAGTGAGCGTAGGCAGCACGGTGTCGAGCGTACGGGCCGTCACACCCTGCGCCAGCGCGCGGCTGCGAAAGTCCTGCAGATAGGCCTGGAATGCGGCCTGCTGATCCCCGCCGGGCGTCTGCGCCTGCGCCGCAATCCCGTCCGGGCCGCGCATCGGCGCCAGCGCACCGGCCGCGACCGCCACCATCAAACCCAGGATTCTCGCAGATTTCCGCAACTTCGCCGCCTCCTTGGCCCATGCTCATGGCATAGCGACGCGGCCACGCAAACCCACCTCGTCGCGCCGCTTGCACATTGGGCCGCGACCGGGATAGGGCGGGCGCCGACACGGAAGAGTGGCCGAGTGGTTTAAGGCAACGGTCTTGAAAACCGTCGTGGGTTCACGCCCACCGTGGGTTCGAATCCCACCTCTTCCGCCATTCCCTGTGCTTAACAGCCTGTTAGTCATCGCGGCGTACCATGCCCCCGAAACGATCAAGGGGAACACAGGTATGGCGTCGTCGGCAGCGTATATCGGCAAGGTCGCGCTGCGGAGCGAGGAGCGGCATGGGGTACTGCTCGATGCGACCGTGAAGGCCTATCGCGCCGCTCCGCTCGCCGCCGCGGTGATCGACCTGTCGACCGGGGGCGCGATGCTCGCCGCCGATACCAGCGAGCTCCAAAAGGGCGACGAGATCGTGCTCGATGCGGCTGGCAAGCAGATCGTCGCCACCGTCGCCTGGTCCAACGAGAGCTTCTTCGGCCTCGCCTTCCACCGCCGGCTCGACGATCGCGAGATGAGCTGGCTGAAGCGGGTGGGCCGGGCCTGAGCCCGTCACGGGGGTTGCAAACATCCCCATAACCGGCTTTGCCTCCGGCAACGAATTAGCCTGAGGATGTCATGGCCGAACCCACCATCACCCCGCTCGACTGGGCGGATCCCTTCGATCTCAACGACCAGCTGACCGACGAGGAGCGGCTCGTCCGCGACACCGCGCATGGCTATGCGCAGGAAAAGCTGCTGCCGCGCGTCACCTCGGCCTATCTGGACGAGCGCTTCGATCGCGAGATCATGACCGAGATGGGCGAGCTCGGCCTGCTCGGCGCGACCATCCCGCACGAATATGGCGGCGCGGGCCTCGGCTATGTCGCCTACGGCCTGATCGCGCGCGAGGTGGAGCGGGTCGACAGCGGCTACCGCTCCGCCATGTCGGTGCAGTCGAGCCTCGTGATGCACCCGATCTACGCCTACGGATCGGAGGAGCAGCGCAAGAAGTATCTGCCCAAGCTCGCGAGCGGCGAATGGGTCGGCTGCTTCGGGTTGACCGAGCCGGACGCCGGCTCCGATCCCGCCGGCATGCGGACCAAGGCGACCAAGATCGACGGCGGCTATCGCCTCGACGGTGCCAAGATGTGGATCACCAACTCGCCGATCGCCGATCTGGCGGTGGTGTGGGCGAAGTCGGACGCGCATGGCGGCAAGATCCGCGGGTTCGTGGTGGAGCGGGGCACCAAGGGCTTCTCCACGCCCAAGATCGAGGGCAAGCTGTCGCTGCGCGCCTCGATCACCGGTGAGATCGTGCTGGACGGCGTGGAAGTCGGCGAGGATGCGCTGCTGCCCAACGTGGAAGGCTTGAAGGGCCCGTTCGGCTGCCTCAACCGCGCACGCTACGGCATCGGCTGGGGCGCGATGGGCGCGGCGGAAGCCTGCCTCGCGGCCGCGCGCGGCTACACGCTCGATCGCAAGCAGTTCGGCGTGCCGCTCGCATCCAAGCAATTGGTGCAGCTGAAACTGGCTGACATGCTCACCGAGATCGGGCTGGGGCTGCAGGCCTCGCTGCGCATCGGCCGCCTGATGGAAGAAGGCGTCCTCAAGCCCGACCTCATCTCCCTCGCCAAGCGCAACAATTGCGGCAAGGCGCTGGCGATCGCCCGCGTCGCGCGCGACATGCACGGCGGCAACGGCATCTCGGCGGAATTCCACGTCATCCGCCACGCCGCCAACCTCGAAACGGTGAACACCTACGAGGGCACGCACGACGTCCATGGCCTGATCCTCGGCCGGGCGATCACCGGCATCAGCGCGTTCTGACGTCATGAGCGCGAAACCGCTCGCAGGGGTGCGCGTGCTGGAGCTGGCGCGCATCCTCGCCGGGCCATGGGCGGGGCAGCTGCTCGCCGATCTTGGCGCCGAGGTGATCAAGGTCGAACGGCCGGTGGAAGGCGACGACACCCGCCATTGGGGCCCGCCCTTCCTCACCGACCCGCAAGGCGGCTCGCTCGACGCCGCCTATTTCCACGCCACCAACCGAGGCAAACGATCGATCGCGATCGACATCACCTCGCCGGAGGGGCAGGCCGAGGTGCGCGCGCTCGCCGCCCGGTCCGACATCGTGCTGGAGAATTTCAAGGTCGGCGCGCTGGCCAAATATGGTCTCGACCATGCCGGCCTCTCGGCGGTGAACCCGCGCATCATCACCTGCTCGATCACCGGCTTCGGCCAGACCGGCCCTTACGCGCCGCGCGCCGGCTACGACTTCATCATCCAGGCGATGGGCGGCGCGATGTCGCTGACCGGCGAGCCGGACGGCGCGCCGCAGAAATCGGGCGTCGCCTATGCCGACCTATTCACTGGCCTCTATTCGACGGTCGCGATCCTCGCCGCGCTTCATCGCCGGAACGAGACCGGGGTCGGCGCGCATATCGACATGGCGCTGCTCGACACGCAGGTCGGCGTGCTGGCCAACCAGGCGCTCAATTTCATGGCGACGGGTAAGGCGCCGGCGCGGATGGGCAATGCCCACACCAATCTCGCGCCCTATCAGACCTTCCGAACCATCGACGGCGACATCATCGTCGCGGTGGGCAACGATCGCCAGTTTGCCAAACTGTGCGCGATCCTCGGTCTCGATGCGCTGGCGGAGGACGAGCGCTACCGCACCAACCCCGCGCGGGTGAACAACCGCGAGACGCTGATCCCGACGCTGGCCGAGGCGATCGTGCTGTGGCCACGCGACACGCTGGCGGCGAAGCTGGAAGAGCACGGGGTGCCGGGCGGGCCGATCAACCCGGTCGATGCGGTATTCGCCGACGCGCAGGTGGTCGCGCGCGGCATGGCGATCGCGTCGCCGGGGCCGGACGGGCCTCTGCCCGGCCTTGCCTGCCCGATCGTGATCGACGGCGAGCGCCAGAACGCACATCGCGCCGCACCGCGTCTGGACGCGGACGGCGCGACGATACGATCGGAGTTGAACGGGGAGCGCTGAGGCGCCCCCGAGCCGATTACTTCTTGCCGAGAGCGCCGAAGGCACCGAAACGCTTGTTGAAGCGCGCCACCTGGCCGCCCTGATCGAGCAGCTGGCCGCGGCCACCGGTCCACGCCGGGTGCGCCAGCGGATCGATGTCGAGCAGCAGCGTGTCGCCCTCCTTGCCCCACGTCGAGCGGGTCTGGTAGGTCGAGCCGTCGGTCATCTGGACGGTGATGAAGTGGTAATCGGGGTGCGTGTTCTGCTTCACGGTCGAAAACTCCAGAGGGTGCCGGTTTCCGACCGGCTCCAGAAGGCGGCTCCGATAATCGAAACCCCCGGCTTCCGCAAGTCATGAGAGCGGGCCGATGAGGGTATTGGGCGCGATCCTCGGCGGCGGCCGATCGAGCCGTTTCGGTAGCGACAAGGCGCTGGCGGTGATCGATGGCCGTCCGATGCTGGAGCATGTCGCTGAACGGCTGCGCGGGCAGTGCGACGGACTGGTCGTAGCAGGACGCGACTGGCCCGGCCTGACGCGGGTCGACGATCGACCGGAGCCAGGCCTCGGGCCGCTCGGCGGGCTGGCCGGCGCGCTTGCCCATGCGCGCGATCACGGCTTCGACGCGGTGCTGACGAGCAGCTGCGATCTCCCCGCTTTGCCCGGCGATCTGCTGGACATGCTCGGCGCACCCGATGCCCTGTTGCAGCGCCAACCGACCATCGCCCTGTGGTCGGCCGATCATGCCGAGGGGCTGGCCGCCTATCTCGCGAGCGGCCGGTCCCGCTCGGTTCGCGCCTGGGCGGAAACGATAAAGGCCAGCACCATCGCCTGGGGCGACGGGCTGGCCAATATCAACACGCCGGAGGATCTCGCGGAGTTCAGTCGCTCGGAGCGTCCGCGATCATCGCGGTGAACTCGGCTTCGGCCGCCAGCTTCTCGCCGAGCAGCGCCTTTCCGGCGAACTTGCAGATCTTGCCGCGCATCTGCGTCACCTCGACGGAGAGGGTCAGCAGCACGCCCGGTTCGACCGGGGCACGGAATTTCGCACCCTCGATCGCCATGAAATAGACGAGCTTGCCCGATCCGGCGAGGCCGAGGCTCTCCACCGCGAGCACGCCGGCGGCCTGCGCCAGCGCCTCGACGATCAGCACGCCCGGCATGATCGGGCGGCCGGGGAAATGCCCCTGGAAGAACTCCTCGTTCATCGACACCGCCTTGATGGCGCGGATCGACTTGTGGGGGATGATCTCCTCCACGCGATCGACCAGCAGCATCGGGTAGCGGTGGGGCAGCGCCGCCATCACCCGCCGGATATCCAGCGGACCGATCGCGGCGCTTTCCGTCACGGCCTCGCTCACCGGCCCTGCGGCGCCTTCGGGTTGGCCGGAGCGGCCGCGGCACCCGCCGCCGGCTGCTGCGGCAGCACGATGCTGGCGGTCGGGAAGCTGGTGTCGAGGCGCTGGATCAGCGTCGAGGTGATGTCGGCAGCCGGATCGGAGGCGAGTACGCCGTCCTTCGGGATCACCACGGTGGCCTTGCGCTCGGCGCGAATCTGCTCGGCGACGGGGCGCGCATGATCGACGATCTGCGAGCGGACGTAGCCCATCACCTGGTTCACTTCCTGGTTGAGCTGCTCGGCCGAATCCTGGGCCTGCTGCACGCGCTCCGCGGCCTGCTGGCGGGCCGGCGTATCGCTCGGCTGGGCGCCGGGCTTGGTCGCCTTCTTGATGGCGTCGACCTGCGCGTTGTACGCGGCCACGGCGCTGTCGAACGCCGCCTTGCGCTGCGCGCCGAGCGGCTGATACTTCGCCTGGATCTGGGCGGTGGCGCTCTTTGCGGCCGCCGAGTTCTGGAACACCTGGTCGAAATCGACGACCAGCGTGCCGCCATCGGCAGCGAGGGCGGGCACCGTCGAGAAGGACGCAACGGCGGTGGCGGCCAGCATGGCCGACTTGAACATCTTGGTCATCAGAACTGGGTTCCCACGTTGAAATTGAAGAGTTTGGTATCGTCGCCCTTTTGCTTGACGAGCGCCTTGGCGATGTCAATGCGCAGCGGCCCGAAGGGCGAATTCCATGAGACGCCGAAGCCGACCGACACGCGCGGCTTCCAGCTGTTGCCGGTATAGATTTCCTTGAAGGGGCTGATCGTGGAGGCGTAGAGGCTCGTGCCCGACGGACAGACGCCGCTTGTCGGCTGCTTGGACAGGCTGGAGTCCGTCGTGTTCTGGCACTGCTTGCTACCGTCGCCGTCCAGGATCGGACGGGTCAGACCCGGCGAACCCGCCGGCTCATCCAGCGTCGCTGGCGCCTTGGTGCCGAACACCGAGCCGGCATCGACGTAAACCGACGGCTTGAAGCCCGCCTCCTTGGCGCCGGACCCGAGCGGGATCGCCATCTCGATATGGCCGAGATAGTAGGCACGGCCACCGAGCGCGTCGTCCTGCAGGCGGCCGTCCTTGGTCATGTTGAGCGTGCCGTCAGTATTGTAGGCGTAGCGCGTCACGCGCGGGCCGACACCGCGGATGTCGAAACCACGGATCTGCGGGCTGCCGAGCTGGAAGCGGTCGGTCAGGCGGATCTGGTCCAGCTCGTTGCCGACGTCGTCGTAACGCTTCGCACCATAGCCGAGGATGTAGCCGCCCTCCGCGTGGAAGTTGAGGATGAAGCCGCTGCCGAGATTCTTGTATTTGTCGTCCTGCACGGTGGTGCGGACATATTTCACGCTGCCGCCGAGGCCCGCGAAATCCTGGCTGAACACGAAGCGGTTGCCCGATGTCGGCAGGATACGGTTGTTCAGATTGTCGTAGACGAGGCTGTAGCCCACCGACGACGTGGTCCGGTTACCCACCGCGTCGCAGAGGTAACGGCCCGCCACGATCGGATCGCAGGCCAGTGTCCCGCTCGTATTGAAGGTGCTGTAATAGATGTCCTTGTCCAGCGACACCTTGTCCTGGCTGAGGCCATATCGGGTCGCCAGCGTCCAATATTCGGTCAGCGGGATGCCGAGGCGAATCTGGAAGCCCGTCGTCGTCTGGTTGTAGGTCGTGTTCCGGCTGTCGGTGCTGGTATAGTCGAACGAGCGGTAATCACGCCGGAAGATGTCGAAGCCGAGCGCCAGATTCTTGTCGAACAGATAGGGTTCGGTGAAGCCGAGGCTGACCGACTTCGAGTAGGCCGACCAGTCCGCAGAGGCGCGGACCGTCTGGCCCTTGCCGCGGAAGTTGTTCTGTTCGATCGACAGGCTGATGATGAACTTCTCGAGGCTGGAATAGCCGGCCGAGACCTGAAGCTGGCCGGTCGACTTCTCCTGCACGTTTGCTTCGAGAACCACCTTGTCCGGCGCCGAACCCGGCTTCTGGTCGATCTCCAGCTTGTCTTGGAAATAGCCGAGCGAGCGGATGCGATCGCGCGAACGCTTCACCGAATAGCCGTTGAATGCATCGCCTTCGGACAGGCGGAACTCCCGGCGCACGACCTTGTCCTGCGTCAGCGTGTTGCCGTTGATGTTGATCCGCTCGACATAGACGCGCGGCGTCTGGTTCACCTTGTAGGTGACACCCATCGTCAGCTTGTCGCCGTCGCGCTTGAAGTCCGGATCGATGTTGGCGAAGGCATAGCCGAGCAGGCCGGCCGTCTCGGTCATGCTGTCGACCGTGTCTTCCACCGCCTTGGCGTTATACCAGTCGCCCGGCTTCATCTTGATCAGCGGCTTGAGCATGTCCGGCTTGATGTCGCGGATGTCGCTCTCGACGTTGATGTCGCCGAACTTGTAGCGCTTCCCTTCCTCCACCACGTACGTGATGATGAAGTCCTTCTTGTCCGGCGTCAGTTCGGCGACGGCGGAGACCACGCGGAAGTCGGCATAGCCCTGCGTCAGGTAGAACTGGCGCAGCTTCTGCTGGTCGTAGGCCATGCGATCGGGATCGTAGCTGGTGCCCGACGACAGGAAGTGGGTGAGCGTGGCCTCCTTGGTGGCCATCTGCCCCTTGAGCTGGCTGTCCGAGAAATGGTCGTTGCCGATGATGTTGATGCGGCGGACCTTGGACTTGTCGCCCTCATGGATCTCGAACACCACGTCGACCCGGTTCTGGTCGAGCAGCACCATCTGCGGATCGACCGTCGCGGCATAGCGGCCCTGGCGGCGATACAGTTCGATGATGCGGCCGACGTCGGCGCGTACCTTGGAACGGGTGAAGATCTCGCGCGCGGAGAGCTTGATCTCCGGCATGATCTTGTCGTTCTTCAGCCGCTTGTTGCCTTCCAGCACGATGCGGTTGACGACCGGGTTCTCGCGCACCTGGATGATCAGGTCGCCGGCATTCTCATCCTTGATCTGGACGTCCGCGAACAACTCGGTCGCGTAGAGCGCCTTCAGCGCCGTATCGCCCGCCTCACGGGTGTAGGTGCCGCCGACATGCAGGCTGATGTAGGACAGCACCGTCTCGGCCTCGAGGCGCTGGTTGCCCGTCACCTTGATCGTGCGGATCGTCTCGGACGGCGAGGCCGCCTCCGGAGCCGGCACGGAGGGAGCCGGCGCGCCAACGGGCACCGGAACGCCGTGGGGCTTCGGCGTCTTGGCGGCTTCGGCGGGCACGGCATAGCCGGCGCCGAGGATCGTTCCGATCAGCAGCACGGACACGATCCGGCTGTGCTTGCCTTCGATATTCACGCTTGTACCCGCCCTCGCGATTGCACGACGCCCCACGCTTGGGCGTCGCTGCTCCCAGTATTACGCCCCTGCCCGATCAGGGGCGGTCGATCAAGCCGCCAAGCCTCCGGATCCCTCTTACCCGATCAGCCCGGCCAGCTTCTGCCACAACCCGGCGGAGCCGAGATCATTGAATGTCACGAACAGCATGAGACACAGCAGCAGTGCAAGCCCCGATCGGAAGGCCCACTCCTGCACCTGCGGCTCGACCGGCTTCCGGCGAACCGCCTCGACGATATAGAAAATAAGGTGGCCGCCATCGAGCATCGGGATTGGCAGCAGATTGATGAACCCCAGATTGATCGAGATGACCGCCATCAAGGCGATCAGCGGAAACCAACCCATGTCGGCCACCTGCCCGGCCACTCGGGCCACGCCGATCGGGCCGCTCAGTTCCTTCGCCGATCGCTCTCCGCCGATTACCTGCGCAATGCCGACGAACGTGCTCTTGAACGCCCCCCAGGCATAGTCCGTCGAGAGCGCTGGAAGCTCCGCCAACGGCACAGGCCGCATCCCACCACCGCCGCTCATCACGCCCAGCACGCCGAGCCGCGTGTGGCTGGTCTTATCTTCGGTTACCCCGGTGCGGACCGGCAACAGCAGATGCCGCCCGTCACGGTCGAGCTCGACCGAGATATCGGTGTCGGGCCGCAATTCGATATAGAAACCGATGTCCTGAAAGCGACGCATCGCTTCGCCGTCGATGCTCACGATGCGGTCGCCCGGCTTCAGGCCGGCCTTGGCTGCGGCGGAGTGGGGCATCAGCTCGGCGACGACCGGCGGAGTGAACGGCTCGCCGTAGGTCGCGAGCAGGCCGCCGAACAACAATACGGCCAGCAAAAGGTTCGTCGCCGGCCCGGCCAGCACGATCAGAAAGCGCTGCCACACCGGCTTCGCCTGGAAGGTCTGCCGACGTTCCTCGGCGGGGAGCGACAGCCATTCCGGGCTGGGCTGGCTCGCCGGGTTCATGTCGCCCGCGAAGCGGACGTATCCACCCAGGGGCAGCGCCGCGAGCTTCCAGCGGGTGCCGCGCCTGTCCGTCCAGCCGACCACTTCCTTGCCGAAGCCGATCGAGAAGGCCTCCGCCTTCACCCCGCACCAGCGGCCGACCAGATAATGCCCCATCTCGTGGATGAAGATCAGCGGCCCGATCACCAGCAGGAAACTAATCACCGCCCAGACAAAGCCACCGAGAGCGCTCACGCCGCCATCCTCCGCATTACCGATGCGGCTTTGTGGCGGGCCTCGGCGTCGATCGCCACCACTTCGGAGAGAGTTTCGGGTGCATCTGGTTCATATTGCGCCAGAACCTCGGCGACGATTGCGGCAATATCGAGGAAGCCGACCTCACCCGCCAAAAAAGCCGCGACGGCGGTCTCGTTGGCGGCGTTCAGCACCGCCGGGCGGGCACCGCCGGCCGCCAGCGCCTCCTTGGCGAGGGCCAGGGCCGGAAAGCGATCGAAATCGGGCGCCTCGAACTCCAGCTTGCCGACGGCGGCGAGATCGAGCCGCTGGCAGGGCGTCCGCATCCGCGCCGGCCACGCCAGCGCGTGGGCGATCGGCACACGCATGTCGGGCGAGCCGAGTTGGGCCAGCACCGATCCGTCGATATATTCGACCATCGAGTGCACCACCGACTGCGGGTGGACCAGCACCTCCAGCTTGTCGGCGCCGATCGGGAAGAGGTGGTGCGCCTCGATCAGTTCGAGGCCCTTGTTCATCATCGACGCCGAATCGACCGAGATCTTGGCGCCCATCGACCAGTTCGGGTGCTTCACCGCCTGCGCCGGCGTGACCGTGCGCATCTGTTCGCGACTCCAGGTGCGGAACGGGCCGCCGCTCGCGGTGAGGATGATGCGGCTGACCCGACCCGGCTCCGGCTCGTAGCATTGGAAGACGGCATTATGCTCCGAATCGACCGGCAGCAGGCGCGCGCCCGCCGCCTCGGTCGCGCGGATCATGATCGAGCCGGCGGAGACCAGGGATTCCTTGTTGGCCAGCGCCACGGACTTGCCCGCGCCGATCGCCGCCATGGTCGGCTCCAGACCCGCGAGGCCGACGATCGCCGCCATCGTCCAGTCCGCGCCGCGCGCCGCCGCATCGATGATCGCCTGGGGGCCGGCAGCCGCCTCGATCCCCGTGCCGGACAGCGCCGCCTTCAGCGCATCGTAGCGCGCCGCGTCGCCGATCACCGCGATCTTCGCACGCGTGCGCTTCGCGGCGGCCGCGAGATCGTCGACATTGCTGTAGGCGGTGAGCGCCTCGATCCGGAAACGATCCGGTTCGCGCTCGACCAGATCGAGGGTGGAAGTGCCGACCGATCCGGTCGCGCCGAGAATGGTAACCGTCCGCATCATGCTCACAAATAACCCGAAGCCACGATCAGCGCCACGATGCACAGCACCGGCACGCATCCATCGAGGCGATCCATCACGCCGCCGTGTCCCGGCAGCAACTTGCCCGAATCCTTGACGCCCGCGCGCCGCTTCATCTGACTCTCGAACAGGTCGCCCATCTGCGCCGCCACCGCAAGGACGCCGGCCAGCACCGCAAGCCGCATCGATACGTGGAGCACATGGGTCAGTCCGATACCCACCGCCTCCGCCGCGATCATCCCGCCGATCAGGCCAGACCAGGTCTTGTTGGGGCTCCACACCGGCGCGAGTTTGGGTCCGCCGAAGGTTCGTCCGGAGAAATAGGCACCGATGTCCGTCGCCCATACGATCGCCAGCGTCCAGAAGCTGAGGTCGATCCCGTCATATTGATCGTGGATATAGAACAGCGACAGCACGGGCAGCCCGACATAGAGCATCCCCGCCGCAAGCCTGACATTGCGACTGAACACGAAGGCTGCGAGCGTGGCCGCGAGCAGCGTGTACCAGCTGGCCGTCTGCGGCACATCGACATGGTTGTTTTCGAGGATGAAGGCGCAGAGCAGGCCGATCAGCGCGATCCACATCTGCCAGCGCGGCACTGCGACAAGCCCGCACCATTCGGCGACCATCACCAGGCCGGCGAAGGTCAGCAAAAGCCAGAACGGGTCCTTGCCGTAGACCAGACAGGCCACCGCAACGAGGATGAGGGCAATGCCGGTGACGGTCCGGATGGCGAGGTCGGACTTCTTCTTCGGCGGAACGGCGGCAGGATCGGCGGTCATAGCCCCCCGTAGCGCCGCTCGCGCCGCCCGAACGTCTCTATCGCGGCGGCGAGATGGGCACGGTCGAAATCCGGCCAGAGCGTGTCCGTGAAGACCAGCTCGGCATAGGCAGCCTGCCACAGCAGAAAGTTCGAGAGGCGCTGCTCGCCGGAAGTCCGGATCAGCAGATCGAGCCGCGGCAGGCCGTCCGTATCGAGCCTCTTCTCGAACGCCGCATCGTCCAGCCCGTCGGGATCGATCTCCCCTGCCCGCGCCTCGCGCATCAGCCGGCGAGTGGCACGCAGCAGTTCGTCCTGCGCGCCGTAGTTCAGCGCAATCGCGAGAGTCAGCCGTGTGTTGGAGGCTGTTCTTCCCACAGCATCATCAAGCAGCGAAACGAGATCCGGCTCCATCTTGCGATAATCGCCGATGATGCGCAGCTTCACGCCTTCGCGCGCGATCTCCTCCAGCTCCGACTTGATGAAGCGGCGCAGCAGCCCCATCAGATCGGCGATCTCGGCCGCCGGCCGGCGCCAATTCTCCGACGAGAAGGCGTAGAGCGTCAGCGCCTCCAGGCCCATGTCGCCGGCGGCACGCACCGTGCGCTTCACCGCTTCGACACCCTGCTTGTGACCGGCCACGCGCGGCAGCATCCGGGCCTTCGCCCAGCGGCCATTGCCATCCATGATGATCGCGACGTGGCGCGGCATCGTCAGATCGGTGCCGCCCCCGGCGGCAGCGCTGGCGCTCGCAGGCTTCACTTGCCGAGGATTTCCTTCTCCTTCGCCGCCGTCACCGTGTCGATATCGGCGATCGTGGCGTCGGTCAGCTTCTGCACCTCGGTCTCGTGGCGCTTGCGCTCGTCTTCCGACAGGCCGTTCTTCTTCTCGTCGGTCTTGAGGTTGTCCATGCCGTCGCGGCGGACGTTGCGCACCGCGATCTTAGCCTTCTCGGCATAGCCGCCGCACAGCTTCGCGAGTTCCTTGCGACGTTCCTCGGTCAGATCCGGGATCGGCAGGCGCAGCGTCGTGCCGTCGACGATCGGGTTGAGGCCGAGGCCCGCCGAGCGGATCGCCTTGTCGACCGGGCCGACGTTCGACTTGTCCCACACCTGCACCGAGATCAGGCGCGGCTCGGGCACCGAGACGGTCGCCACCTGGTTCAGCGGCATCTGCGCGCCGTAGACGGTGACGTTCACCGGATCGAGCAGCGCGGTGGATGCGCGGCCGGTGCGCAGGCCCTGAAGATCATGCCTGAGAGCCTCCACGGCGCCCGCCATGCGGCGCTCGAGATCGGCCTTGTCGTAAACTGGTCCCGCCATCTTATTCTCCGTTGCGGACGATCGTCGCCACGCCCTCTCCGGCGAGCACCTTGAGCAGATTGCCCTGCTCGCGAATGTTGAAGACGACGATCGGAATGTTGTTGTCGCGGCACAGCGCGATCGCGCTGGCGTCCATGATCTTGAGATCGCGGCTCAGCACGTCGCTGAACCCGATCTCGTCGTAACGCTTGGCGTCCGGCACCTTCTTGGGATCGGCATCGTAGACGCCGTCGACCGAAGTGCCCTTGAACAGCGCGTCGCACTTCATCTCGGCGGCGCGCAGCGCGGCGCCCGAATCCGTCGTGAAGAAGGGCGATCCGACACCGGCGGCGAAGATCACCACGCGGCCCTTTTCAAGATGGCGCTCGGCACGGCGGCGAATGAACGGCTCGCACACCGATGCCATCGGGATCGCCGACTGCACCCGCGTTTCGACGCCGAGCTGCTCCAGCACGTTCTGCACCGCGATGGCGTTCATCACGGTGGCGAGCATACCCATGTAATCGGCCGAGGCGCGCTCGAAGCCCTTGGCGGCGCCGGCGATGCCACGGAAGATGTTGCCGCCGCCGACCACGATGCACAGCTCGTAGCCCGCTTCCTTGACCTGCACGATCTCCTTGGCGACGCGCAGGACGGTGTCGGGATCGATGCCGAACTGGCCCGGCCCCATCAGCACCTCACCCGAGAGCTTGAGCAAAATCCTTCGGAAAGTCGGGCGCGTCATGAGGTGGGGAGAATCCGTGTCTGTCTCGAAGTGGCGCGCACCTTAGTGGCGGGGGTGCGCCCTGCCAAGCATGGCGGCGAGGAGATTTGGTGCAGCCGTATCGCAGGCAAAGAAAAGGCGCCCGCCGGATCGACCGGCGGGCGCCCCATCTGTTCGGTCGAAGGATCAGGCCTTCACGCCGGCGGCGGCAGCCACTTCGGCGGCGAAGTCCGACGATTCCTTCTCGATGCCTTCGCCGAGCTGGAAGCGGACATAGTCCTTCAGCACGATCTTGGTGCCGGCATCCTTGCCCGCCTTGGCCACGACCTCTTCGATCGGGGTCTTGTTGTCCATGACGAAGAGCTGCGACAGGAGCGCGGCTTCCTTCTTGAACTTCATGACCGCGCCCTCGACCATCTTCTCGATGATGTTCTCGGGCTTGCCGCTCTCGGCGGCCTTCTCGCGGGCGATCACGCGCTCGCGCTCGATCGTGTCCTGATCGAGCTGGTCATGGTGCAGCGCCTGCGGGAAAGCGGCGGCGATGTGCATCGCCAGCTGCTTGCCGAGCGGCTCCAGCACGTCCACGCCGGCATCCGATTCGAGCGCGACAAGCACGCCGATCTTGCCGAGGCCCGGCACGGTCTGGTTGTGGACGTAGGGCACGACCGCGCCCTGCGACACTTCCAGCACCTTCGCGCGGCGCAGCGTCTGGTTCTCGCCGATCGTCGCGACGTTCGCGGTGAGCGCGTCGGCGACGGTGCCGCCACCCGGATAGGCGGCGTTCTTCAGCTGCTCGATATCCTCGATCGCCTTTTCCAGCGCGATGCCGGTGACGGCCTTCACGAAGCCCTGGAACTGATCGTTCTTGGCGACGAAGTCGGTCTCCGAATTGACCTCGACGGCCGCGCCCTTGGTGCCGGCGACGGCGACGCCGACCAGACCTTCAGCGGCCGTGCGGCTCGACTTCTTGGCGGCGGCGGCGAGGCCCTTCGAGCGCAGCCAGTCGACGGCGGCTTCCATGTCGCCGTTGGTCTCGCTCAGCGCCTTCTTGCAGTCCATCATGCCGGCGCCCGAGCGCTCGCGCAGTTCCTTGACGGTCGCAGCGGTGATCTCCGCCATGTCCCTATTCCTTTCGCTTGAAAAACGCGTGTCCCCGCGCAGGCGGGGACCCAGAGAACCGAAGTTTCCGGCCTCCCGCCTACGCGGGAGCACACGACAAAATTATTACGCGAGCGCCGCTTCCGCCGGCGGCTCGTCCATGGCGCCGAGATCGGCACCGGACTGTGCACGGGCGCCGTGGTTGCCACGGGTCGCGGCTTCAGCGATCAGCTCGCAATAGAGGCGGATGGCGCGGCTGGCGTCGTCGTTCGCCGGGATCGGGAAGGCGATGCCGTCGGGCGAGACGTTCGAATCGAGGATCGCGACGACCGGGATACCCAGCGTGTTGGCTTCCTTGATCGCCAGCTCTTCCTTGTTGGCGTCGATCACGAACATCACGTCCGGAATGCCGCCCATGTCGCGGATGCCGCCGAGCGACAGCTCGAACTTGTCGCGCTCGCGGGTGAGCTGGAGGACTTCCTTCTTGGTGAGGCCCGCGGTGTCGCCCGCCAGCTGCTCCTCAAGCGCCTTGTAGCGCTTGATCGAGCCCGAGATGGTCTTCCAGTTGGTGAGCATGCCGCCCAGCCAACGATGGTTGACGAAGTGCTGGCCCGACTGGCGGGCGGCGTCAGCGATCGGCTCCTGCGCCTGGCGCTTGGTGCCGACGAACAGCACCTTGCCGCCGCGCGCGACGGTGTCGGACACGAAATCGAGAGCGCGCGCGAAGAGCGGCACGGTCTGCGACAGGTCGATGATGTGGACGCCATTGCGATCGCCGAAGATGTAGGGCTTCATCTTCGGGTTCCAGCGGTGGGTCTGGTGGCCGAAGTGCGCGCCAACGTCGAGCAGCTGATGCATCGAGACGGACGGTGCCGCCATAGGGATATCTCCTTCCGGTTGAACCTCCGCGGGGCAGGAACCAGCACATGCCGGCACCGGGCTATGTCGCCCCGCGTGTGGGATGGGCGACCCCTTAGCGGGACGGGCCGCGCAATGCAACCCGGAAGCCGCTTTTCGACGATTCCGCGACGAGGCGACGAACACGGGCGACGGCGCGCGGGAAACAGCCCCGCTTGACAACGGAACAAATAGAGAACATACGGAACGCGAAACACGGCAAGTCGTTCTGCACCCTCGGGAAAGGGCGGAACCTCAGATCTGGGAGGTCATGTCATGGTCCACGTTCTTGCTTCGCTCGCTTTCACGCTGGTGGCTTTCGGTGCGCTCGGTCTGACGGTCTTCCTGCTGATGCAGGATCAGGACAAGATCATGGCGGCGCTGGGCCTCTCCATCGATCCGGCACCGCGCCCTGCGCATCGCCCCGTGCGCGTCAGGACGGCAGGTCGCTGGCAGGCGGCATCGGCGACGGCCGCGCGTCCGTGGAGCGCTGCCGCCTGATCCGGGCATAGGAGCGCGCGCTGAACGGGATCGTCAACAGGTAGCCGACGATCACGATCGAGAGCGTCGGCCAGGGCGCGCCGATCACGGCGGCACCCACCAGCACGATCAAGAGAAGCGCCTCGAAACGGACGTGACGGCGCAGGCGCAGCGAATACCAGCTGTAGGTCGCCACGCTCGACACCATGAGCAGCGCCACCAGGATCGTCCAGGGCACGACCACATAGGTGGAACGCAGGACGGTCGCTGTCGACGTCAGCCCGGCGTCGTTGGCGGCGAGCCACAGATAGATCGGCACGAAGGCGGCATAGGCCCCGGCAGGCGCCGGAATGCCGGTGAGGAATCCGGCGGCCTTGCGCGGCTGCTCGGTCGCGTCGATCTGGGAATTGAAGCGCGCGAGGCGGAAGGCGCAGCAAACCGCGAGGCTGAGTGCGATCGTCCAGCCGAACTGCGGCATATATTGCAGCGACCAGAGATAGAGCACGACCGCCGGCGAGACGCCGAACGCGATGGCGTCTGACAACGAATCGAGTTCCGCCCCGAAGCGGCTCTCACCCTTGAGCAGGCGCGCGATGCGACCGTCGAGACCGTCGAGCACACCAGCCACGATGATGCACAGAACCGCCTTGGACCATCCGTTGGGATCGGCATTGTAGGCCGCGCCGATCGCGAAGCGCACGGCCGACAAGCCGAAGCACAGCGCCAGCGCGGTCACCGCATTGGGTGCCACCGCGCGCAGCGGGATGCCACGGCGCGGCCGATCGCGGAATCGGGACGGGAGCGCCATGGCTCAGGTCCCCGCCGGCCGAAGCGGCAGAGGCGCGAAGGAGGGCGAACGCTGCGTCACTGCGCGATGCCGTCGATCCGCTCGTCGCGGCCGGCGACGGCGAGCACCGTCTCGCCCGCGATCGTCCGCTGGCCGAGCAGCACCTGCGCGCCGGTGCCGGCGGGCAGATAGACGTCCACGCGGCTGCCGAAGCGGATCAGGCCGACACGCTGGCCGCCGGCGATGATGTCGCCGGGCTTCACGAACGGCACGATGCGCCGCGCGACGAGGCCGGCGATCTGGGTGAAGCCGATGCGCATCCCGTCCTTGCCCTCGACCAGGATGTGCTGGCGCTCGTTCTCCTCGCTCGCCTTGTCGAGATCGGCGCTGAGGAACTTGCCCGAGATATAGACCACGCGGCTGATCGTGCCGGCGATCGGCGACCGGTTGATGTGGACGTCGAACACCGACATGAAGATCGACACGCGGGTCACCGGCTCGGTGCCGAGGCCGCCCTCGCCCACCAGCTCGCGCGGCGGCGGGACGTTCGCGATCATCGTCACCAGCCCGTCGGCCGGCGCCACGATCATCTTCGGATCCTTCGGCGTGGTACGGATCGGATCGCGGAAGAAGGCGAGGATCCAGATCGTGATGATCACCCCGATCCAGCCCAGCCATTCGGCCACGAAGATGAACAGGGCAAGGCTAACCAGCGCCGCGATAGCCGCGAACTTGTAGCCTTCGGGATGGACGGAGGGCCAGCGCCAGCGCACGGTGCTGGTGCCGAGATCGGGCTTTTCGAGCGATGTCATCGCCTGTGTCTAAGCGTTGCCGAACCCGCTGTCACGGTTGATCCGCAACGCATCGCGTCCTAAGCGCCTCCCGACCCCTCGCGCCGGTGTCCTGCCGGCCCAAGCTACGGAGCGCCCGCATGGCCAAGATCAAGGTGAAGACCCCGGTCGTCGAAATCGACGGCGACGAGATGACCCGCATCATCTGGGAATGGATCCGCGAGCGCCTGATCAAGCCCTATCTCGAGATCGATCTCGACTATTACGATCTCGGTATCGAGTATCGCGATCAGACCGACGATCAGGTGACGATCGATTCCGCCAAGGCGATCCAGAAGTACGGCGTCGGCGTGAAGTGCGCCACGATCACGCCCGACGAGGCGCGCGTCGAGGAATTCGGCCTGAAGAAGATGTGGAAGTCGCCCAACGGCACGATCCGCAACATCCTGGGCGGCACCATCTTCCGCGAGCCGATCGTGATGAAGAACGTTCCCCGCCTGATCCCCGGCTGGACCGATCCGATCGTCGTCGGCCGCCACGCCTTCGGCGACCAGTATCGCGCAACCGACTTCCGCGTGCCCGGCAAGGGCAAGCTCACCATGAAGTGGGAAGGCGAGAATGGCGACGTGATCGAACATGACGTGTTCGATTTCCCCGCCTCGGGCGTCGCGATGGGCATGTACAACCTGGACGAATCGATCCGCGATTTCGGCCGCGCCAGCATGAATTACGCGCTGGGCCGCAACTGGCCGCTCTATCTCTCCACCAAGAACACCATCCTCAAGGCCTATGACGGCCGCTTCAAGGATCTGTTCGCGGAGGTGTTCGAGACCGAGTTCAAGGATCAGTTCCAGGCCGCCGGCATCGTCTACGAGCATCGCCTGATCGATGACATGGTCGCCTCCGCGCTCAAGTGGAGCGGCAAGTTCGTCTGGGCCTGCAAGAATTACGACGGCGACGTGCAGTCGGATCAGGTGGCGCAGGGCTTCGGCTCGCTCGGCCTGATGACCTCGGTGCTGATGACGCCGGACGGCAAGACGATCGAGGCCGAGGCGGCGCACGGCACCG
Source organism: Sphingomonas oryzagri (assembly GCF_029906645.1). NCBI lineage: Bacteria > Pseudomonadati > Pseudomonadota > Alphaproteobacteria > Sphingomonadales > Sphingomonadaceae > Sphingomonas > Sphingomonas oryzagri. The sequence continues at coordinate 968,092 of NZ_JARYGZ010000001.1, read as the reverse complement.
TCACGCGCCACTACCGCATGCACCAGCAGGGCAAGTCGACCTCGACCAACCCGATCGCCTCGATCTTCGCCTGGACGCAGGGCCTCGCCTTCCGCGGCAAGTTCGACAACACGCCGGACGTCACCCGCTTCGCCGAGACGCTGGAGAAGGTCTGCATCGACACCGTGCAGGGCGGCCAGATGACCAAGGATCTCGCGATCCTCGTCGGGCCGGACCAGAACTGGATGACCACCGAGCAGTTCTTCGACGCGATCCGCGTCAACCTCGAGAAGGAAATGGCCACCTGGGCCTGATCTCTCCGAGCAACAGATTGAAAGGGGCGGCGGAGCGACACGGCTCCGCCGCCCCTTTTCATTGGCCTTCGACGTTACCGATCTGCAATGATGCCCGCATGGCAGGCTTCTCCCCCACCTCCACCGGCTTCTCGGACGCGCTCGTGATCCTCGGCGCGGCGGGCATCGTGATCCCGGCCTTCGCGCGCTTCAAGGTGAACCCGGTGATCGGCTTCATCCTCGTCGGCCTTGCGCTCGGGCCGCATGGGCTGGGGCGCTTCGTGCCGCACTGGCCGGGCCTGTACCACGTCACGATCAGCGATCCGCACGCGATCGAGCCGTTCGCGGAGTTCGGCATCATCCTGCTGCTGTTCGCGATCGGGCTGGAACTGTCGTTCAAGCGGCTGTGGCAGATGCGCGCCAAGGTGTTCGGCGTCGGCGCTGCCGAACTGTTGCTGAGCGCGGGCGTGATCGGCGGCACGCTGATGCTGATCGGAGAGGATTGGTCCGGCTCGCTCGGCCTCGGCCTCGCGCTGGCGCTGTCCTCCACCGCACTGGTGCTGCCCATGGTGGGAACGAGCGGGCCGGTCGGTTCCTCGGCCTTCGCGATGCTGCTGTTCGAGGATCTGGCGCTCGTGCCGATCATCTTCGCGCTCTCCGCGATGGGGCCGACGGCGGGCGGCGGCTGGGCGGAACTCGGGCAGACCCTGCTGACGGGCGGGATCACCGTGGCGATCCTGCTGGTAGCCGGCCGTTTCCTCCTGCCGCCGCTGTTCGCGCAAGCCGCGCGGGCGAAGAACCCGGAGCTGTTCCTGGCGATCAGCCTGCTCGTCGTGATCCTCGCCTCGATCGCGACCGCGTCGGCCGGCCTGTCGCCGATCGTCGGCGCGCTGCTCGCCGGCTTGCTGATCGCCGAGACCGAATATCATACCGAGGTGGAGGTGATCACGGCGCCGTTCCGCGGCCTCGCGCTCGGCGTGTTCCTGATCACGGTGGGGATGAGCATCGATCTCGCCGCGATCGGTGAGAATTGGGCATCCTTGCTGCTCGCCGTGGTAGGAATCGTCATCGCCAAGTCGGTGGTGACGGCAGTGCTGCTCCGTCTCTCCGGCGCGCGGCCGGGCGTGGCGGCGGAGACCGGGCTGTTGATGGCCAGCCCCTCCGAGACCACGCTGATCGTTCTCGGCACCGCGCAGGCGGCCGGACTGGTACTGCCCGAGACCGCCGCCTTCTGGCAGACGGTGACGGCGATCGGCCTCACCATCACGCCGCTGCTCGCGCGTGCCGGGCAGGACGTGGCGAAGCGCGTCGAGCGGCGCAGCACCAAGCAGGCGGAGGATGCGCCCGCCCCCTCCGGCCAGCCCCGCGTGCTGGTGATCGGCTTCGGCCGCGTCGGGCGGCTGGTGGCGGAGATGCTGAAAGCGCACGACCGGCCCTATCTGGCCGTGGAGACCGACGTGGACGTGGTCTCCCGCGCCCGCGCGCAGGGTTTCTCCGTCCTGTTCGGCGACGCCAGCCGGCCGGAGATGATCGACCGGCTGCATCTCGGCGAAGCCGCGGCGGTGGTGCTGACGATGGACGATCCGGTCGCGCAGCTGCGCCTCACCCGCCGCATCCGGGGCGATCATCCCGACCTCCCCATCATCGTGCGTGCCCGCGACGCGGGCAACGCCGCCCAGCTCTACCGCGCCGGCGCCACCGACGCGGTGCCCGAGCAGCTGGAATCGAGTTTCCAGCTCTCCGAAGCGGTGCTGACCGAGATCGGCGTCGCCGTCGGCCCGGTGATCGCCTCGATCCACGACAAGCGCGCGGAGCAAAGGGCGGAGATCATGGAGATGGGCGGAATGAGCGAGGCGCCGAAGGAGCGCGGCAGAAGGATGGGCGAGGTGTGACCGCCCAAATCCTCCCCCGCCAGGGGGAGGGGGACCACCCGCAGGGTGGTGGAGGGGGCGGACGGCGGCGTTCTATCGGAGAGCGCATCGCCCCCTCCCCCTCCGTCACCTTCGGCGCCACCTCCCCATGGCGGGGAAGGATGAGAAAGTTCAGCGACTGCGCCTCATGCACCCCGTTCGTCCTGAGCGAAGTCGAAGGACGGGCCGCAAGCGCCGCGCATGAAGCCCGCACTTCGACTACGCTCAGTGCGAACGGAGGCAGGTTTGTCAGCTACCGCAAATCTGAGCCTATCCGGCGAGCATCTCTCGCCGCTCGTCTTCCGTACAAAGCGCCAGCGCCGCCAACGAACGCTGCCCCTTCGCATGGGCGATAACAGCCAGAATGCTCCTGACGAGCAAGTCATCGCTGGCTTCTCGCAAGTCGCGAAACGCGAGCGAAACAAGATCAGCCCAAGCCGCTTGGTAAGCGCTTTCAAGTTCTGGCGGCAACGCTCCATCCGCACGACCTTGCTCGATCGAAGCGAGCAATGCATAAGCGCTCCAATCGGGCCGCTCCAGATCGCTCAGGAGGCGAACCAGATCCGGCGCCGCTGCGAGTGACGCCGATCCAATCGAACCTTGATGGTAAAGATTGCCCCACAGTTCCTTGGCCGCGACATCGCCCGCGCCGGACGACCACGCCTTGACGGCAGGCCTCCAATCGTAAGGTTTCTGATATGCGCTGAGCCAGACTTGGTCGGTCAAGCCGCCGCCTTCACCCCTTCCAGCGCCGCCTTCACCGCCGCGACCGCCTCGGCCGCCTGACCGCCATCCGGCCCGCCGCCCTGCGCCATGTCGGGCCGCCCGCCGCCGCCCTGGCCGCCGAGCGCCGTCACCGCCGCCTTCACCAGATCGACCGCGCTCACCGCGCCCTTGAGGTCGTCCGTCACGCCGACCGCGACCGATCCGCGGCCCTCATTGACCGCGACCAGCACCGCCACGCCCGATCCGAGCTTCTGCTTGGCCTCGTCGACCAGCCCGCGCAGGCCCTTCGGGTCCAGCCCCTCGATCACCTGGCCGATGAAGCCGTGGCCCGCCACCTGCTCCACCGCCGTCTCGGCCTTGCCGGCACCGCCGCCGCCCAGCGCCAGCGCCTTTTTCGCCTCGGCCAGTTCGCGTTCCAGCCGCTTGCGCTCGTCGATCAGCGAGATCACGCGCGCCGGCACCTCGTCGGGCGAGGCCTTGAGCGCCGCCGCGACTTCCTTGAGGCTGTCCTCGCGCCCGGTCAGCCACACGCGCGCCGCCTCGCCGGTCAGCGCCTCGATGCGTCGCACGCCGCTCGACACCGCGCTCTCTGAGACGATCTTGAACAAGGCGATGTCGCCCGTCGCGTTCACATGCGTGCCGCCGCACAACTCGACCGAATAGGTGCCGTCGCCGACCTTGCCCATCGAAAGCACGCGCACCTCGTCGCCATATTTCTCGCCGAACAGCGCCATCGCGCCCGCCGCGATCGCGTCGTCAGGCGTCATCAGCCGCGTGCCGACCGATCCGTTCTCGCGGACATGGCGGTTCACCTCGGCCTCGACCAGCGCGACCTCCTGCGGCGTCATCGCCTTGGGGTGGGCGAAGTCGAAGCGCAGCCGCTCGGCGGCGACCATGCTGCCCTTCTGGCTGACATGCTTGCCCAGCGTGTTGCGCAGCGCCGCGTGGAGCAGGTGCGTGGCCGAGTGGTTGGCGCGCACCTCGTTGCGATGCTCGACATCCACCTTGAGCGACACGGCATCGCCCACCTTCACCTCACCGCCCTCGATCACCGCCTTGTGCGCGTGGAGGCGGCCGAGCGGCTTGGAGGTGTCGGTCACCTCCGCCTCGAACCCGGCCTCGCCGGTGATGATGCCGACATCGCCGACCTGTCCGCCGCTCTCGGCGTAGAAAGGCGTCTGGTTGGTGAGGATCGTCACCTCATCGCCGGTGATCGCGGCGTTCACGCGCGCGCCGTCACGGACGATGGCGACGACGGTACCCTCGCCCTCGGTGGCGGCGTAGCCGGTGAATTCGGTGCCGCCCAGTTCCTCGGCGATGTCGAACCAGATCTCCTGCGCGGCCGTCTCGCCCGAACCCTTCCAGGCGGCGCGGGCGGCGGCCTTCTGCTCGGCCATGGCGGCGTCGAAGCCGGCGCGGTCGACGGCCATGTTCTGGCCCCGCAGCGCGTCCTCGGTGAGATCGTAGGGGAAGCCGAACGTGTCGTAGAGCTTGAACGCGGTGGCGCCGGGCAGCGTATCGCCCTCGCCCATCCCCGCCGTCGCCTCGTCGAGCAAACGAAGCCCGTTGGCGAGCGTCTGGCGGAAGCGGGTCTCCTCCAGCTTCAGCGTCTCCTCGATCAACGGCTGCGCACGCGCGAGCTCGGGATAGGCCGCGCCCATCTCGGTGACGAGAGCGGGGACGAGCTTGTGCATCAGCGGCTCGGCGGCGCCCAGCAGGTGGGCGTGGCGCATCGCGCGGCGCATGATCCGGCGCAGCACGTAGCCGCGGCCCTCGTTGGCGGGCAGCACGCCGTCCGCCACCAGGAAGCAGGACGAGCGCAGATGGTCCGCGATCACGCGATGGCTGGCGCGGCGGTCGCCCTCCGCATCGGTGCGGGTGAGCGCGCAGGAGGCGGCGATCAGCGCCTTGAACGTGTCCGTGTCATAATTGTCGGTGACGCCCTGGAGCACGGCGGCGACGCGCTCGATCCCCATGCCGGTGTCGATCGACTTCTTGGGCAGCTCGCCGACGATCTCGTTCGCCTGCTGCTCGAACTGCATGAAGACGAGGTTCCAGATCTCGACGAAGCGATCGCCATCCTCCTCCGGCGAACCCGGAGGGCCGCCCCAGATGTGATCGCCATGATCGTAGAAGATCTCCGAGCACGGCCCGCACGGCCCGTTGTCGCCCATCGCCCAGAAATTGTCCTTGGTGGGGATGCGGATGATGCGGCTTTCGGGAAGCCCGGCGATCTTCTTCCAGAGATCGAAGGCCTCGTCGTCGGTATGATAGACAGTGGCGGTCAGCCTGTCCGCCGGGATGCCCCATTCCTTCGTCAGCAGGGTCCAGGCGTGGGTGATCGCCTGCTCCTTGAAATAATCGCCGAAGGAGAAGTTGCCGAGCATCTCGAAGAAGGTGTGGTGCCGCGCGGTGTAGCCGACATTGTCGAGATCGTTGTGCTTGCCGCCGGCGCGCACGCACTTCTGGCTGGAGGTGGCGCGGTTGTAGGAGCGCGTCTCGAGGCCCGTGAATACGTTCTTGAACGGCACCATGCCGGCGTTGACGAACATCAGCGTCGGATCGTTGTGCGGCACCAGCGGCGCCGAGGGAACGATCTGGTGCCCCTGACCTCCGAAATAGTCGAGGAAGGAGCGGCGGATGTCGTTGGTCGATGTCATTCGGCGGATTTAGGGGAGGCCGGGCTTTCGCTCAAGTCACGCGTTCGTGCCAAAAGCCATAACTGCAAGCCGTCTGTGGCGTGCCTCCCACGACGGTAAGGGCAGAGATTTCCGAGACCCATTGCAATCGACGCCCAACTGACGGACGCAGCTATCCCTTGGGCAAGTCCGGAAGCACTGGAATGTGCCACCCAAAACAGCAGCGGAATACCGACAAGAAGATTGGCCGCCGGGCCTCCGCCGACCATGATGAAAATGCTGCGACGAGATCGGGGAAGCCCAGCGTAGTCGAGCTTGACCTTGCCGCCGATGTCGCCGCTCTCCGCCTTTCCTCTCAATCTAAACGAGGTTGGACGAAAACGGATTTCAAAAGGCACCACAAGAAAACTCGTTACCCGGCCCCCCGTAGCTAAACCGGCAATCGCGTGCCCCGCCTCGTGAATGAACACGCAGGCGAACGCTATCAGCGGAAACGAAAACACAAAGACGTAGACGATGGGACTGCCCTGTGCGCCCCCCGCGAGCGCGACGATGCCGATCAATCCGCCCAAAACGAGGATTATCCTCGAAAGGCCGCGCCAAAATCTCTCCATGATCACACCGGCCGCTCCAAACTCTCCGGCGGCTGGCTGAACCAGGCCGGCCCCGCCTCGGTCATGTGGAAGCAATCCTCCAGCCGCACGCCGAACTGGCCGGGCAGATACAGACCGGGCTCGTCGGAGAAGCACATGCCCGGCTCCAGCACCTGCGTCTCGCCGTGGACGAGGTTGACCGGCTCGTGGCCGTCCAGCCCGATGCCGTGGCCGGTGCGGTGCGAGAGGCCCGGCAGCCTGTAGCCGGGGCCGTAGCCCAGCCCCTCGTAGAAGCGCCGCACCGCATCGTCGACGCTGGCCGCCGCCGCGCCGATCTTCGCCGCCGCGAAGGCGACCTGCTGGCCGCGATGGACCTGATCCCACACCTGCCGCTGGTGGTCGCTCGGGCGGCCCACCACGAAGGTGCGCGACACGTCCGACTGATAGCCTTCGACCGTGCAGCCGCAATCCATCAGGACGAGGCTGTTCTCGCCGATCGTCTGGTCTTCGCGCACGCCGTGTGGGAGGGCTGCGGCGGCATCGACCAGCACCATCGAGAATTCGGGCGATCCGCCCATCGCGCGGGTGGCCGCGTCCATCATGGAACTGACCGCGCTCGCCTTCATGCCGGGCGCGACCTGCGGCACCAGCCAGCGATAGGCGGCGATGGTGATGTCGGTGGCATGGCGCATCAGCGCGATCTCGGCCGGGGACTTGTGCATCCGGCACCCGCGCACGACGCCCGCGCCAGAGACGATCGCGGCGTTGGGCAGCGCCTTCTTCAGCCCGTCGACCGCGAAATAGCGCATCGTCTCCTCGATCGCGATCGGTCCGGCGGCCGCCTTGCGATCCTTGAGGATGCCGGCGACGGTGACGAGCGGATCCTCGTCCTCGTTCCAGATGCGGACCTCCGCCGGGATGGCGAGCGAGAGGCGGATCGACGGCTCCTCGAAGAAGGGCATGACGATCGCAATGTCGCCGTTCGCCGGGATCACCGCGCAGGTGAGCCGCTCGCTGCGGTGCCACTCGATGCCGGTGAAGTAGATCAGCGACGATCCCGGCTCGATCAGCAACGCGGAGATACCGGCGGCGCGCATCCGGCGGCGGGCTTCCTCGATGCGGCGTTCGCGCTCGGCCTGGGTAATGGCGGGGGGGGTGTAGGCCGGTGGTGCAGGCAGCGGGGTGCCGGTGGCGGCGAGCAGGCGTTGCGGGAGCGCGAGCGTGGCGCCTGCGGCCAGGATGCCGGTGAGCAACGTTCGACGGTCGGATATCATTGCAGCCCCACTCCCCTTACCGACATTCGCCACCAACAATCCGTTCGTGCCGAGCGAAGTCGAGGTACGGGCCGCAGACAAACCGCCCGCTTCACATCCCTCCGTTTCGCTCGGGACGAACGGACCCGCGCGCATTGGTTGGCTCACGCATAGGCATAAGGCCCGCCCTTCGCGAGCGCCGCCTGATAGGCCGGCCGCGCATGGATGCGCTGGAGCCACGCCTGCAACTTCGGATAGCGCCCATCCAGACCGCCCCTTTGCGTCGCCGCCTCCAGCGGGAAGCTCAGCATAATGTCAGCAGCGGTGATCTCCGTGCCGGTGAACCAGTCGCGCGTGGCGAGTTCGCTTTCGAGGTAGCGCAGATGCTGCGCGAACATGGCGAGCATCGGCTTCCTCGCCGGGCGACCGAGCAGGCCGAGCCGGTTCACAACCAGAAGCGCGAGCAGCGGCGGCATCAGCGAGCCTTCGGCATAATGGAGGAACTGCCGCCAGAGCAGCATCCCCGGCAGATCGTCGGGCGGGCCGAAGCCGTCTCCCTTCTTGACGAGATGCTCGACGATCGCGCCGGTCTCGATCAGCTTGATGCCCTCATCCTCTAGGATCGGCGATTTGCCGAGCGGATGGACGCGGCGCAGCTCTGGCGGGGCGAGCATGGTCTTGGGGTTTCGCTCGTAGCGAATCACCTCATAGGGAAGACCGAGTTCTTCCAGCAGCCAGAGGACGCGCTGCGAGCGGCTATTCTCGAGGTGGTGAACGCGGATCATGCACGGGCCTCCCAGATCCAGGCGGCGGCGGGGAAGCTGACGACACCGTCCGCATGATGCGCGCGGACCTGCTCGTCGAGCGCGACGCGCAGGGCCTCGCGACCGGCGTCGTCCAGTTCGCGAATGGCGCGCGAGACGGGGCCGATACGCTGGAAGAAATCGTTGGCGTCGGCCACCGGATCGTCCCCCGCGCCGGCGACATAGGCGAAATCGAGCGCGGTGGCGCGCGCATCCTGCCATCCCGCGTCGGCGAGGATCGCCGCGACCCGATCCCGGTCGGCGAAGGCGAAGGGACCGGGCGCGTGGGGATCGGCGGCACCACCGGGCATCAGGTGCGCGAATTTTGCGACCCAGTCATTTTCCTTCGGCGACCGGAAGCAGGAGAAGGCCAGCCGCCCTCCTACCTTCGCCAGCGTGCGCAGATGGGCGAAGGCCGCTACGGAATCGTCGAAGAACATGACGCCGTGGCGCGAAACGAGAAGGTCGAAGCCGGATCCCCCGGCCCAGACGGTCGCATCGGCCTGCTCGAAACGGCAGCGTCCTGCGATCCCGTCCGGCAGCGCGGCGGCGCGGGCCGTTGCAGCGCCGGACAGCGCGGGCGAGAGATCGATGCCGGTGATCCCAGCATCCCGTAGACGCGCCGCCAGCGAGAAGCTCGTCGTCCCCGCGCCGCAGCCGACGTCGAGGATATGCGGAGCGGCGATCCCTTCGACGGCGGCGACTGCCGCGTCCACCAGCGCCTTGTCGACCGGCTCGAAGGTGCGATCGGTGCGGCGTTGCTCGGTGGCCCACACGTCGCCGACGCGGCCTGCCCATTCTTCCTTATCCATGGACCGAAGCTAGACCCGTGGGCAGCAGGTGAAAAGCGACAAAGGCTGCACGTGCGAGGGAAGTTCAGAGTAGAAGAACCGCAGCCATTCCAGCGCCGCCCGGCAAGAAACGACCGTCCGGCATCGAACGAAGAAGAGCCTTCGAGCCTCTTCTACGCTGACCCACCCTACCCCCTCCCGTTCAGGGAGGGGAAAGAGTGGGGCCAGGCCCTTCAGCCTGCCTTAAACGTCGTCCTCTTCGCTCGGTCCCGTCATCATCGCTTCGGCGACGTCATCAGTCTTGCGGCGGATGGCGGCTTCCAGCTTGGCGGCCATTTCCGGATTTTCACGGAGGAAATTCTTGGCGTTCTCACGCCCCTGGCCGATGCGGACGCTGTCGTAGCTGAACCAGGCACCGGACTTCTCGACGAGACCGGCCTTCACGCCAAGATCGAGGATCTCGCCGATCTTCGAGATGCCCTCGCCGTACATGATGTCGAATTCGACCTGCTTGAACGGCGGCGCGACCTTGTTCTTCACCACCTTCACGCGGGTCGCCGAGCCGACGATATCGTCGCGATCCTTGATCTGGCCGGTGCGGCGGATGTCGAGGCGCACCGAGGCGTAGAATTTCAGCGCGTTGCCGCCGGTCGTGGTCTCGGGGTTACCGTACATCACGCCGATCTTCATGCGCAGCTGGTTGATGAAGATCACCATGCAGCGCGAGCGGCTGATCGATCCGGTGAGCTTGCGCAACGACTGCGACATCAGGCGCGCCTGCAGGCCGACATGGCTGTCGCCCATCTCACCCTCGATCTCGGCCCTGGGCACCAATGCCGCGACCGAATCGACCACCAGCACGTCGATCGCGTTGGAGCGGACCAGCGTGTCCGTGATCTCCAGCGCCTGCTCGCCGGTATCGGGCTGCGAGACGATCAGCTCGTCGATGTTGACGCCCAGCTTCTTGGCATAGACCGGATCGAGCGCGTGCTCGGCATCGACGAAAGCCGCGGTGCCGCCATTCTTCTGCGCTTCGGCGATGACGTGGAGCGCCAGCGTCGTCTTGCCCGAGCTTTCCGGGCCGTACACCTCGATCACGCGACCGCGCGGCAGGCCACCGACGCCGAGCGCGATGTCGAGACCCAGCGACCCGGTCGAGATCGCCTCGACCTGCATCGCTTCCTTGGACCCCAACCGCATCGCCGAGCCCTTGCCGAAGGCGCGATCGATCTGCGCCAGTGCGGCGTCGAGCGCCTTCTGCCTGTCCGAAACCGCCAGCTTGTCGATCATATCCGCGCTTGCCCCGATAACCTTGAGTGATGCGGCCATTGCCAGTCCTCCCATCGTTAGAGCGGGACCGCGCGGGCATCAATGCGCGTCCTCGATGGGCAGCCATGTACCATGTATGTTCACATGGAACAAGAGTGGAACACCGTCACTTGGTGAAAACGTAATCCGCCGAATAGGGCGCCGACTGCAACGCGCCGGCCATGGCGCAGGTACCATCCAGCACCCCGCCCTTCGTATGAAGCCGGTACACGAACGCAGCCTCCTTCAATCGCCCATCGCCATGCCGATCGACGACCTGCAGCTTCAGTTCGGGGATGTCGGCGGCGGTGGCGCCGGGCGTCGTCCCGACCATCTTGCCCTGCACGACGCTGCCGTCGTCGAGCGCCCATTTCGGCCCCGCATAATGCCGGCCGACGGTCCGCCCGTCGACGATCAGCGTGGCGATCGGCTCACGGAAGACCCAGTGCAGCGCGCCGTCGGCCGCCGCCTTGCATTCGTAGAGTTGCGCGCCCTCGGCATGCGTGGACAGGATCGCGGAATGCGCGGCGACATCGAACGGTTCGGCCGCCAAAAGAGACAGGAGCAAGGGAAGCATGGTCACCCGACCGCGTCGATCGCCTGCTCGATCCCGTTCAGCGTGAAGGGCTTGGAGAGCACCGGCGCGGCCGCATGGCGGGCGGGCGGCTCCTCGGTGTGGCCACCGGTCGCGAGGATGAACGGGATGTCGCGATCGGCCAGCGCATCGGCCACCGGCCAGCAGGCCTTGCCGTGGAGGTGCACGTCGAGGATGGCGAGATCGAACCCCCCGGCCTCCGTCTGCGCCAGCGCCCCCTCCACCGTATCCTCGGTGCCGGCGACGGCGTGGCCGAGGCTGTCGATGAAATCCTCGAGCATCATCGCGATCAGCGATTCGTCCTCGACGATCAGGATGGAGCGGCTCGTCATGCGTTAACGCCTAGCCGCCGAAGCCGTGGGCCGACAAGCACTTATCGCGCCTTTTCGGCCTTGGCATGGCGGGCGAGCGCGTCGCGCGCAGCCTCGGCCAGCTGCTGCACCGAAAACGGCTTGGCCAGGAAGGACACGTTGTCGAGGTTGATCGACTTCCGCAACTGCTCCTCGGCATAGCCCGACATGAACAGGATCGGCAGATCGGGGAAGCGCTCGCGCGCATGGGCGACCATGGTGGGGCCGTCCATCGTCGGCATCATCACGTCGGAAATCAGCAGGTCGAAGCCGCTGCTCTTCTCGCCCGGTGGCACGTGCGACAGGATTTCCAGCGCCTCCTCGCCATTGGCGGCGGTGCGGACCTGATAGCCCTGGCGACTGAGTGCCCGCTCGGCGACGGAGCGGACCATATCCTCGTCCTCCACCACGAGGATCGAGCCCGATCCCCACAATTCCTGCGGTGCCTCCTTGGCCTTCTCCTTCTCCGGCGCGGCCGTCTCGCCGTGGAAGACGGGGAGGTAGACGACGAAGCTCGTCCCCTTCCCCATTTCCGAATCGGCGAAGATGAAGCCGCCCGATTGCTTGACGATGCCGTAGACGGTCGAGAGGCCGAGGCCGGTGCCCTTGCCGACATCCTTGGTGGTGAAGAACGGCTCGAAGATCTTGGGCAGCACGTCCGGCGGGATGCCGGTGCCGGTGTCGGTGACGCTGAACGCGGAATAGTCACCCGCCGGCAGCACGTCGGCGCCGAGGCGGCGGACTTCGGCGGCGCTCACGCCATAGGTGCGGATCGTCAGCGTGCCGCCCTGCGGCATGGCGTCGCGGGCATTCACCGCGAGATTGACGATCACCTGTTCGAGCTGGCCGGGATCGGCGCGTACCGATCCGATCGCGCGGCCGTGGTTGATGACCAGCTGCATCGATTCGCCCATCAGCCGGCGCAGCAGGTTGGAAACCTCCGAGATCACGTCGGGCAACTGCAGCACCTGCGGGCGCAGCGTCTGCTGGCGCGAGAAGGCGAGGAGCTGGCGGGTCAGGCCGGCAGCGCGGTTGGCGTTGTGGCGGATCTGCTGGATGTCGTCATAATCGCTGTCGCCGGGCGTGTGGCGCATCAGGATGAGGTCGCAATGGCCCAGCACCGCGGTCAGGATGTTGTTGAAATCGTGCGCCACGCCGCCGGCGAGCTGGCCCACCGCCTGCATCTTGGTGGCCTGCGCGACCTGACGCTGGAGGCGGCCCTCCTCGGCCGAATCCTTGAGGCTGAGGATCACCGACGCGTCGCCCAGTCCGCGTGCCGAGGCGACCGTGAGCGAGACCGGTTCGTCCGGCCGGTGGCGCAGGCGGACGGCGATGTCGCCCGAGAAGATCGGCGCATTGCCGAACGGGCCGGAGGAGGCCGGCTTCGCGCCCGCAAAGCGGCGGACGGCATCCGATACCGCGGACTTGTCCTCCTTCACGACGAGATCGCTCGGGTAAACGGCATGTTCCGCCTCGCCCATGCCGGCGGCGGCCCGGAACGCCTCGTTCTGGAAAAGGAAACGCCCGTCGCGGTCGATCAGCGCGAGGCCGAGCGGCAACATGCCGAGCAGGCCGTAGAGATCGTCCGGCCGCGTCACCGCTTCCGGCACGCGCTGGGCGGGATCGTCGAACAGCAGCATCGCGGCGGCACCGGCCGCAAGCTCGCCGTCGTCGAGCGGAATATGGAGCAAACGTAGCGGGTCCGCATCCTCCGGGTCGCGCGCGAAATGGAGCGCTCCGTCCTCGTCCTGGCTGAGACAGGCGGCGAAATCGCGACCGGTGATGCTGGTTGCCTGCGGGCCGATCGCGCGCGCGGCGAACACCTTATTGGCGACCAGCACGCGACCGCGCTCGTCGATCAGCGCGGTCATCAGGCCGGCACGCCCGAGACGGTCGCCGAACGCCCCACCGACCAGGCGCAACGCATCGGTGCGCCCCTCGCCGCGCCCGTCACCGATCCGCCAGAGTAGATGATCCTCGCCCACCCCGGCGCGCAGCACGCGCAGGCGGATGCGGGTGTTGCCGAGCGCCGTCTCCGCATCGCCCTCCCGCCAGGCGGATCGGCCGGCGGCGGCGATGGATTCGGCATAGAGATCGAGGCCGGGCAGCGTCGGCGGCACGGCCGCCGCACCGAAGCGATCGAAGAACGCGACGTTGGCGGCGATCATGCGGCCGGCGCGGTCGGTGAGCGCGGCAGGCTCCTCGCAGGCATCCAGCGCGGCGCGCAGCAGCGCGCGGTCCGGGCGCGGGCTCTCCTCGCTCGCCACCACGCCGATCCGCATCCGCGCGGCGAGCACGATGGCGGCAGCGATCGCGGCAAAGCCGACGAGAAACCCGACCGCGAAGCGCCAGTCGCCGGCCGCGCGCGCCAGCATGACCGCGGACGCGACGCCCAGCCCCGCAACGCCCGCCGCGATCAGCCGGTCGGGCGTCAGTGCCGCCTTGGCCGGAGCGGCGGCACGGAGCGGCACGGGTTCGGCACGAAGGACGGGGAGACGCATGCTTCTCTTTCGGCCCGATAATGCCGCTTCGTCAACGGCCTGTTCCCGCGCGTCAGACAAGACGAAGGGGAGGAAGCGGGCGACCGCTCCTCCCCTCCCGATCAGATCATCCCTCCTCGCGGAAGGGCGTCAGCCGATCACCACACGTTCACGCGCTGGTCGGGCGCGAGGTACAGCTTATCGCCCGGCTTCACGTCGAAAGCCTTGTACCAGAGATCCTTGTTGCGGACCTCATCGGTGCGCTGCGCACCCGGCGAGTGCGGATCGGTGAGCACCTGGCGGCGCAGCGTCGGCTCGCGATACTTGGTGCGCCACACCTGCGCATAACCCAGGTAGAAGCGCTGGTCGGCGGTGAAGCCGTCGATCGTCGGCGCCGGCTTGCCGCCCAGCGACAGCTCATAGGCGTCGTGGCTGATCGCGAGGCCGGCGAGATCCGCCATATTCTCGCCCAGCGTCAGCTTGCCATTGACGTGCAGGCCGGGCAGCGGCTCGTAGGCGTCATACTGCTTGACGAGCTGGTCGGTCATCGCGGTGAAGCGGGTCACATCCTGCGGCGTCCACCAGTCGGTCAACATGCCGTGCGCATCGTACTTGCGGCCCTGGTCGTCGAAATGGTGGCTGATCTCGTGGCCGATCACCACGCCGATGCCGCCATAATTCACCGCCGGGTCCGCCTTCGGGTCGAAGAAGGGCGGCTGCAGGATCGCGGCCGGGAAGACGATCTCGTTCATCACCGGGTTGGCATAGGCGTTGATCGTCATCGGCGTCATGAACCACTCGCCGCGGTCGATCGGCTTGCCGAGCTTGTTTAGGTCCCGCTGATATTCGAACTCGTTGGACCGCGCGACGTTGCCGACGAGGTCGCCCGGCTTGATCACCAGCGTCGAATAATCGCGCCACTTGTCCGGATAGCCGATCTTCGGCGTGAAGGCGGCCAGCTTCTCCAGCGCCTTCTGCTTGGTCTCGGGCGCCATCCAGGCGAGATTCTTGATGCGCGCACCCATCGCCGCGATGATATTGTGGACGAGCGCATCGGCCGCCGCCTTGGCCTCCGGCGGGAAATATTTGGCGACGTAGACCTTGCCGATCTCCTCGCCCATGCCGCCCGAGACGAGGCTCACGCCCCGCTTCCAGCGCGGCTGGTTCTGCGGCGTGCCGGAAAGCTCGGTGCCGTGGAAGGCGAACTGGGTGTCGACGAAATCCTTGGAGAGATAGCGCGCATAATCATCCAGCGTGCGGACGATCATGTAATCCTTGAGCACCGCAAGCGGCGTGCTCGCGAACAGCTTTGCCTCGCCGGTGAAGGCGGTCGGCTCGGCGACGAGGAAGTCCTTCTGCCCGTCATAGCCAAGGCCCGTCATGTAGGTCGCCCACGGGAAGCCCGGCGCCTTGGCGTCGAAGTCGGCGCGCGCCCACTTGTTGTAGACCTTGTCGGCGTCGCGGGTGTCCTCGGGCGCCCAGTGGACCTTGGCGATCTCGGTCTCGAACGCCATGATCGCCTGCGCGCGCGCCGCCGCGTTCGGCTCGCCGGCCAGCGTCAGCAGCTTGGTGACGTAGGCAACATAGGCGGCGCGGTTCTTCACCAGCGCGGCGTCGTCCTTCAGGTAATAATCGCGGTTCGGAAGGCCAAGGCCGTCCTGCCCGAACTGGGCGATGTAGGTGTCGGGCGCCTTGTCGTCCTGGCCGACGCCCGTGCCGAAGGGCGTGGTGACGCCCAGACGGCTGAGCTTGGCCATCTCGGTGCCGAGCGCGGCCTTGTCCTTCACCGCCTTGATGTCGGCGAGCCACGGCTTGATCGGCGTCGCGCCCTTCTTGTCGGCAGCGGCCTCGTCCATGAAGCTCGCGTAGAACATGCCGATCTTGCTGTCGGGCTGCTTCTCGGCATCCTCGAGGATGCCGCGCGTGCGCGCGAGGCTCAGGTCCTGCAGCTTGTGGAACATGCCGTAGCTGGAACGGTCGGCGGGGATCTCGGTGGTCTTCTGCCAGGTGCCGCTGGCATAATCGTAGAAATTGTCGCCCGGCTTCACGCTCTTGTCCATGCCGGCGGTGTCGAACCCGAAGGTGCCGTAGGTCGGCTGCCCCGCAACGGCGGGCGCACCACCGGAGACGACCGGGGTGGCGAAATCGGGTTGCGCTGCGACAGCAGCACCGGCGAGCATGGTGGACGCCAACAGGGCGACGAAAGTCAGGCGCATTCTCTGGTCCCTCAACCTTTGGTGTATGAGGGATGTGTAGCACCGGGACAGGCTGTTGCAAGGCTGCGACCGGCCGCACGACGCCATTTCAATCTTGCAACAGGCGCTTAGCCCCGCTCGCGCATGATCCGCGCCTGATCCCGCTTCCAGTCGCGTTCCTTGGCTGTTTCGCGCTTGTCGTGGAGCTTCTTGCCCTTCGCCAGCGCCAGCTCGACCTTCGCGCGGCCGCGCTTGTTGAAGTAGATGGCGAGCGGGATCAGCGTCATCCCCTCGCGGTTGACGCCCTGCGCCATCTTGTTGATCTCGCGCTCGTGGAGCAGCAGCTTCCGCGGCCGGCGCGGTTCGTGATTGAAGCGGTTGCCGTGGCTGAATTCCGGAATGTTGGCATTGATTAGGTTGACCTGGCCGTCCCTGATTTCGGCATAGCTCTCCGCGATCGTCCCTTCGCCGAAACGCAGCGACTTCACCTCGGTGCCGGTCAGCGCGATGCCGGCCTCGAAAAACTGTTCGAGGAAATATTCGTGCCACGCGCGCCGGTTCTCGGCGACGATCTTGGTCTTCTCGAATTCGATGGGCTTGGGACGGGACATCAGATCAGCCCGGCGACCTTCAGCGCAGCGTCCACCGCCTTGCGGCTCGCTTCGCCGGCCGGGGTCATGGGCAGACGGATTTCGTCGGGGAATGACGGGCGAAGCGCGTTCAGCGCATACTTCACCGGGCCTGGCGATGCATCGGTAAACAGCGCGGTGTGGAGCGGGAAGAGCTTGTCCTGCAACGCCAGCGCCTGCCTCCAATCACCGTGCAGGCAGGCGTTCTGGAATTCGGCGCACAGGCGCGGCGCGACGTTGGCGGTCACCGAGATGCAGCCGCGCCCGCCCATCGCCATGAAGCCGAGCGCCATGTCGTCATTGCCCGACAGCTGGCAGAAATCCTCACCGCAGGCGAGGCGCTGCGCGGTGACGCGCTCGGCCTTGCCCGATGCATCCTTGATACCGACGATGGTCTGGATCTTCGCTAGCCGGCCGAGCGTCTCGGGCTGGATATCCGTCACCGTCCGTCCGGGCACGTTGTAGACGACGATCGGTAGGTCGCAGTGATCGGCCAGATAGGCGAAGTGGGCGTAGATGCCTTCCTGATTCGGCCGGTTGTAGTAAGGCAGCACGACCAGCGCCGCAGCCGCGCCGGCCGCCTGGGCCGATCGCATATGGTCGAGCGCCACCAGCGTATCGTTGGAACCGCAGCCCGCGATCACCGGCACGCGGCCCGCCGCCTGCTCGATGCAGACCGCGACCACCTTGTCGTGCTCGGCGATCGACATGGTCGCCGATTCGCCGGTCGTGCCGCACGGCACCAGCGCACTCGATCCTTCGGCGATCTGCCAGTCCACGAACGAGCGGAACGCGGCCTCGTCGAAGCGACCGTCGCGAAAAGGCGTCACTAAGGCGGGAATCGAGCCCGAAAACATCTGCCACTCCTTCACGCCGCCACCGCAGTGCGGCATGATCCACACCATGACGGGGGATCGTCACATTCAGCGCCTGATAAGGAGCGGGTTGGCATGATGTCCAGCATGCTCCATCGACGGGTGATGCTAGTCAGTCCCTTCGCGCTCTTCGCCGCCGCCGCCGTCGGTGCCTCGCTCACCCCGCAGCAGGTCGCCTGGTATCGCAGCCAGCTCGGTCTTTCCGCCGTGATGCCCGCCTCGACAGGCGGTTATACCTACGCGCCGCCGGCCGCGAGCAGCGCCGGGCTGCAGGCCGATCCGATCGCCGAAGCACTCGTCCAGTGGCGACGCCTGCGGCAGTCGAGCAACCTGCTGTTTCAGGATTACGCCAATTTCCTGCTCGCCCATCCGGGCTGGCCCGGCGAATCGGCGATGCGAAAAATGGCGGAACAGCAGATCCAGGCGGACGTTACGCCGCCGGATGCCGTGATCGCCTTCTTCACCCGCTTCCCGCCGACCACCGGCACCGCACAGCTCCGATTCGCCGAGGCGCTCTATGCGCGCGGTCGTGCGCCCGAGGCTCAGGCGGCGGCCAAGGCGGCATGGGCGTCGGGCCAGCTCAACATCGTCGACGAGGGGCGACTGACCACCACCTTCGGCTCCGCGTTGACGCAGGACGATCAGGACAAACGCATGGAAGCGCTGCTTTGGGCGCGCAACACCGGTGCGGCGCAGCGACAGCTCGCCTTGGTCAGCCCAGCCCGGCAGGCGCTTTACGGCGCGCGGCTGGCCTATCAGCTCCGCTCGCCGGATGCGGCGCAGCGGGCATCGGCGCTCGGCACGACGGCGAACAACGACGCTGGCTACCTGATCGATCGCTCGACCTGGCTGCGCATGACGGGGCAGGAAGGCGTCGCGCGGATCGAGATGGCGCAGCCGCACCGGCTCGATGCACCGGCCTATGACGGTCGCCGCTTCATGGAGCAGCAGCTTTCGTTCGCGAAGGGGGCCGCCAATGACGGCAACTGGGCGCAGGCCTATGGCATCGCCAGCCAGCTGACCGACATCTATCCGATCGGCGCCGATCTGCGCACGCTGCCCTTCGCCCAGCGCGACGTCTACACCAGCCTCGCCTGGCTGGCGGGTACGGCGGCGATGCAGCACCTCCAGCACCCGGCCGACGCGATGACGATGTTCCGCCTCTACGGCGACGCCTCGCAAAGCCCGTACTCGCGCGCCAAGGGCTATTACTGGGCGGGTCGCGCCGCACTGCTGGCCAACGATCAGGCGAGCGCGCAGAGCTATTTCGCCAACGCCGCCGCCTTCCCCGACCAGTTCTACGGCCAGCTCGCGCTGGAGCGGACGGGCCGCCCCGTCCCCGCCCCTCAGCTTGCCGACTATACGCAGATCCCCGAGGCCGATCGCGCCACGTTCGAGAGCCGCGAGGTGGTGAAGGCCGCGCGCATCCTCGGGCAGCTCGGCGACTGGACCGACCAGAGCGTGTTCCTCCGCGTCATCGGGCAGCAGGCCGCGCTGTCCGATTCGGACCACCTGCTCGCCGCCAACCTCGCGCGCGAACTGAACCGAATGGACCTGGGTGTGATGGCCGAACGCGCCGCCAAGCCGGAAAGCGCCAGCGATTATGTCCGCTCGGGCTTCCCGACGCTGCCGGTGCCGAGCGACCTCTCCAACAATTTCTCCTTCATCCACGGCATCATGCGGCAGGAGAGCCAGTTCGACCGGCAGGCCGTCTCCGGCGCCGGCGCGCGCGGCATGATGCAGCTGATGCCGACCACCGCGCGCGAGCAGGCGGGGCAGCTTGGCCTGCCCTACGACTTCATGCGGCTGACCAGCGATCCCGGCTACAATATGGAGCTGGGATCGGCCTATTTCGGGCGGATGATGGATGCGTTCGGCGGCAACTACATCCTCGCCATCGCGGCCTACAATGCGGGCGCGGGCAACGTCCGCAAATGGCTCGCCACCAACGGCGATCCGCGTTCCGGCGGGGTCGACCCGGTGGACTGGATCGAGGCGATCCCGTTCGGCGAGACGCGCGGCTACGTTCAGAACGTGCTGGCCAACGTGGTGGTCTACGACACGATCAACCCGAACCGCACCGGGCAGAGCAACGCCAACCGGCTGTCCTACTATCTCGGCAAGCGCAATCCGGGCTGATTGGCATGGACCGGCCCAACTACATCACGCAGCAGGGCTATGCGGCGATGCGCGCGGAGTATCAGCGGCTGTTCGAGACCGAGCGCCCGGCTCTGGTCGAGACGATCAGCTGGGCGGCAGGCAATGGCGACCGCTCCGAGAATGGCGACTACATCTATGGCCGCAAGCGGCTGCGGGAGATCGACCGGACGCTGAACCGCCTGTCGAAGAAGATGAAGGCGGCGCAGGTCGTCGATCCCGCCAAGCAGGCCGAGCGCGGCAAGGTGTTCTTCGGCGCGACCGTGACGATCGCCGACGAGGATGACAACCAGCGCACCGTCACCCTCGTCGGCGAGGACGAGGCGGAGGCCGGGCAAGGCCGGATCAGCTGGCACTCGCCCCTCGCCCGCGCGCTGCGGGGCGCGGCGCTTGGCGACCTGCGCCGCGTGACGCTGCCGGGCGGGATCAAGGAATATGAGGTGATCGGGATCGAATATCCCGCCTGATCAACGGCTTTACAGCGCGCCCCGAGTGGTTAAGCCTTGGGATCATGGGGGATACAGCGCGCGCATGGACGTTGCCGTTGATCGGCAGACGGTGGTTGCCGGCCTATCGGCTGGCGTGGATCGCACTGTTCCTGATCACGGTCGCCTCGCAGATCGCGATGGTGGTGACGACGCTGCGATCGGAGCCGGCCGAAACCGCCTTTCGCCGCGCCGGCCTCATCGCGCAGTCGTCACCGGAGGGCATCGTCCTCGATCGCTTCGGCGAGGCACCTGAAACCAGTGCGGTGCAATCGGGCGACATGCTGGTCGCCATCGACGGCCACGCCATCGCACCCGGCATGAGCTGGAACGACCCGTCGGTGGTCGCCCTGCTCGCACGGCCCGAGGGCACGCGGATCAGGCTCACGATCCGCAGCGGCGATGCCGCGCCGCGCGTGATCGTGACCATGCCGAGCAGGGCGCATCTCGAACAACGCTACGCCCATGCAGGTATCGACTATATCGGCCATAGCCGGACCATCATCGCGCTCACCGCGATCGGATCGGTGCCGTTCCTGCTGACCGCATTGCTGTTGTTCCGCCGCCGCGCGCGCGATCCGGTGGTGGCGCTGATCAGCACCGGCATGGTGCTCAACCTCGCCTATCTGGCGCAACTCTATCCTCCGCTGCCGACCTGGCTGAAGGTTCTGCCACTCGGCGCCTCGACGCCGCTGCTGATGATCGGCCTGCTTTTCTTTCCGGACGGCCGCCTGCAGGGCCGCACGGCGCGCTGGGCGTTCGCCCTGTCGGTGCTGAGTGTCTTCGCCAACTTCGCGACGCCCTATCTGTCCGACGTCTGGTCGACGCCGCTGTTCGTGGTGCAGGCACTGGCCTTCCTGCTCGCCGTCGTCTCGGTGGTCCTGCGCTATCGCCGGCTACCACCCGGCATGGCGCGCCAGCAGATGCGCTGGGTGCTGTTCGGGCTGATCACCTGCCTCGCCCTGCTCGTCCTCTATGTCGCGATCCAGTTCGTCCTCGACGCCAGCACCGATCCGGCGCTGCGCATCTGGCTCGACATTGCCGGCGAAGCCCTGAGCAGTCTCGAATCCTGGGCCTTCTCGCTCGGCTTCCTGGTCTCGCTGCTGCGCTATCGCCTGTACGATGCCGACGCGCTGATCAGCCGCTCCGCCGCCTATGCCTGCCTGACGCTGATGCTGGGCGCCGTCTTCGCCGGATCGGAAACCGCGCTGGAGGTGGCCGGCGGCCAGTTCCTCGGCCAGAATGCCGGCACTTTCTCCGCCGGTGTCGCCGCCGCGATCGCGACGGCCGTGGTGGCGCCGGCGCACGGCCGCATCCACCACTGGGCGGAACATCGCTTCCAGAAGGCATTGGTACGGTTGCAGCAGGGCCTGCCGCGCCTGCTTGCCGACATGCGCGAGACGGCCGAATTGCCGGTTCTGCTGGCCGTCGTTCTCGAACGGGTGACGCATGGCGTGCGCTCGTCGCGCTCCGCGATTCTGCTGGGCACGGGCAGCGACTGGCGGGTCGCCGCGATACGGGATGTCGAGACAGCGCAGGTCGAAAATTGGCAATCCCGCCAGCCCGAGCCGGCGACCGACAGCATCGACCTTGATCGCGACGACCCGGTGTTTCCGGTGCGGGTGCCGCTGGTGCTGGAGGAGGCGGGAACGGTCGGCTGGCTGCTGCTCGGCGCGCGGCCGGACGGCAGCCTGTTCGGCAAGGACGAGCGCGAGGCGCTGGCGGACGTGGCCGAACCGATTGCCCGCGCCGCCTTCATCGTCGAGCGCCGTGCTACCCGCGAGGCGGCGCTCCACGCGCGCATCGAGCGGCTGGAACGCGCCCTCACGGTTAACGCCGCTTCAACCTGACCAGTTTAGGGCGGCAGGATGCGGCTTCAGCAGGTCACCGAGCGCTATCTATGGATCGTCGGCAATCTGCTGATGATCGGCCTATTCGCTATCGATATCTCCCAGCTTCACGGTTTCCGTGTCGGCGACAATGTGATGTGGGGGCGTGATTTCCTGAACCTCTGGGCCGGCGGGCGACTGGCGATCGAGGGCAGGCTCGACGCGCTCTACGACCTAGGCCGCTATCACGATTTCCTGCAGGCAAATTTCGGCCCGCTGGCGCTGCACATCTATTCCTATCCGCCCACCTCGCTGCTGCTCGACGTGCCGTTCGGGGCGCTGCCTTATGCGCTGGCCTATGCGCTGTGGACGATCGGCGGGGCAGCCTTGTTCTTCTTCGCCGCGCGACCGTACATGCGCGAGGCGGGACTGCCCGCCTGGCTGGCGCTCGCCACGCCCGCCGCGACGATCAACCTGTGGGCGGGGCATTTCGGCTTCCTGATGGGGGCGCTGTGGCTGCTGGCGTTCCGCGATTTCGATGTGAAGCCGAAGCGCGCCGGCATCACCACCGCGCTGATGGCGGTGAAGCCGCACGTCGCGTTGCTCATTCCTCTGCTGCTGCTGCGCCGTATGCGATGGACGACGATGCTCGTCTCGGGTGCCGGCGTGGGAGTGATCGGCGTGGCGAGTCTCATCGCCTTCGGACCGGATCTGTGGCGCACCTATGTCCACACGACCGCTACGCTCGAAGTCTCGACGATGGGCATGGGCGGCCAGTTCTTCCAGACGATGATGACGAGCACGATGGTCACCATGCGCCAGCACGCGCTGACCATGCCGCTGGCCGGCATGGCACAGGTGGCGACGGCGGTGACGGCGGTCGTCCTGCTGTGGCGCGCCGCCAAGCCGGGCGTGCCACTGGCGAGCCTCTGCTTCCCGGCGGCGACGGCGACCTTCCTCGTCCTGCCCTATGCCTTCGATTACGACATGACGGTGGCCACGCTCGGCATGATACTGACGCTGCATCGCCGCTGGGATGCGATGACCGGCTGGGAGCGTGCCGCGCTGGGGGCGGGATTCCTCGTGCCGCAGGGCTGCATCCTGCTGGCGATGGCAGGCATCCCGCTGGTACCGGGGATCCTGCTTGTCGCTCTGGTGGTGCAGATGCGGGCGGAGGGTCTTTTTTCTCCTCTCCCTGAAAGGGAGGGGCCGGGGGTGGGTTGGCCGGCGGTGGGCGTCTCCGTATCCTGAGACAAACCCACCCCTAACCCCTCCCTTTCAGGGAGGGGAACGACCTCACCCCTCTACATCGATCCCGAAATGCTCCTTGGCGAGCTTCGCGACCTCCGGATCGGCCGCCGGCGGCTTCATCGGCACCGCTTTCTCCAGCACGTCGGCGATGTGGGTCAGCGCGGCGATGCGGGCATATTTCTTGTGGTTGGCGTCGATCACCTTCCACGGCGCCCAGCGCGTGTCGGTGCGATCGAACATATCCTCCATCGCCGCGAGATAGTGATCGCGCTTGTCGCGGTTGCGGAAATCGTCGGCGGCCAGCTTCCAGCGCTTCCAGGGATGCTCCAGCCGGGCCTTCAGCCGCTTGTCCTGCTCCTCCTGCGTGGTGTGCAGGAAGATCTTGATCACCGGCGTACCGCTATCCTTCTGCTGCGCCTCGAACTCGTTGATCTCGTCATAGGCGCGGCGCCATTCCTTCTCGGAGGCGAAACCCTCGACGCGCTCGACCAGCACGCGGCCGTACCAGCTGCGATCGAAGATGTTGATGTGCCCGTCGGGCGGCAGCTTGGTCCAGAAGCGCCAGAGGAAGTGGCGCGCGAGTTCGGGCGGGGTCGGCGCCTTGATCGGCCAGACCTCGAAATAGCGCGGGTCCCAGCCCGAGGTTAGCCGCTGGATGGTGCCGCCCTTGCCGGCCGCGTCCCACCCCTCGAACATGATGATCGCACGCCGCTTGTGGACGATGTGCGCGACCTGGATCTGCTCGAGACGCGCCTGCACGGCGGCGAGCTGCTCGGCATAGTCGCCGTCCAGCTTCGTGTCTTTCTCATAGTCGGCCAAGCGGATCGCCATGCTCTTGGAGCTAGGCGACCGCTTGCCCGCTTGCGAGATAGGGTAACGCGGGGTGCGTCCCACCACGGCACAGTCTCCTCGTTCGTTACGGCCGAGGAGGAAAAGACCTTCAGCCCTTGTGCGGTTCCACGATCTTGGGAAGATCCTTCTGCGCTTCCAGCGTGCGGATGTGGAGTTCACGCAGCTGCTTGATGCCGGCGGGCGACGGCGCGCCCATCAGCAGATCCTCGGCCTTCTGGTTCATCGGGAACAGCGTGATCTCGCGGAGGTTCTGCGCGCCGCACAGCAGCATCACAATGCGATCGACGCCCGCCGCCATGCCGCCATGCGGTGGCGCGCCGTACTGGAAGGCACGGTAGAGGCCGCCGAAACGCTCCTCGACGTCCGCCTTCGACAGCCCGACCAGCTCGAACGCCTTGACCATCGTCTCGGGCGACTGGTTGCGGATCGATCCGGAGGCGATCTCGTAGCCGTTGCAGACCATGTCGTACTGGAAGGCCTTGAGCGACAGCGGATCCTGCCCGTTCAGCGCCTCCAGCCCGCCCTGCGGCATCGAGAAGGGGTTGTGCGCGAACTCGACCTTCTTCTCGTCTTCGTCCCACTCGTAGAAGGGGAAGTCGACGATCCAGCAGAGCGCGAACCGATCCTTGTCGATCAGGTCGAGCTGTTCGGCGGCACGGGTGCGCGCGAGGCCGGCGAGCTTGGCCGCCGCCGCCGGGGTGCCGGCCGCGAAGAACACGCCGTCGTTCGGGCCGAGGCCGAGCGCCGCGATCAGCTTGGCGGTCGCCTCCTCGCCATGGTTCTTGGCGATCGGGCCGCCGGGGACGCCATCCTTGATGTTGATGTAGCCGAGGCCCGAATAGCCCTCGCCGCGCGCCCAATTGTTCATGTCGTCGAAGAACTTGCGGCTGCCCGCCCCCGCGCCCGGCGCCGGGATCGCACGGATCACGCTGCCGCCCGCGACCAGCGAGGCGAAGATCCCGAAGCCCGAGCCATGAAAATGATCGGTGACGTCTACGATCTCGATCGGGTTGCGCAGATCCGGCTTGTCGGACCCGTATTTCAGGATCGCCTCGCTATAGGGGATGCGCGGGAAGCTGCCCGAGGGCGTCACCGGTTTTCCTTCCGCGAACTGCTCGAACACGCCGGCGATCACCGGCTCCATCGTGTTCCACACGTCTTCCTGCGTGACGAAGCTCATCTCCAGATCGAGCTGGTAGAATTCGCCCGGCAGGCGATCGGCGCGCGGATCCTCGTCGCGGAAGCAGGGCGCGATCTGGAAATAGCGATCGAAGCCCGCAACCATCAGCAGCTGCTTATACTGCTGCGGCGCCTGCGGCAGCGCGTAGAACTTGCCCTCGTGGATGCGGCTCGGCACCAGGAAGTCGCGCGCGCCCTCGGGCGAGGAGGCGGTGAGGATCGGCGTCGAATATTCGGTGAAGCCGGCATCTTCCATGCGGCGGCGCATGTCGCGGATGATCCTGGTGCGCGTCACGATGTTGGCGTGCAGCGTCTCCCGGCGCAGATCGAGGAAGCGGTAGCGCAGGCGCACGTCCTCGGGATATTCCTGCTCGCCCGCGACCGGCAGCGGCAGCTCGGCGGCGGCGGAGAGGATCGTTACGCTCTTCGCGCGCACCTCGATCTCGCCGGTGGCGAGGTTGGGGTTCACCGCTTCCTTGGCGCGCGCCTCGACCACGCCGTCGATGGTGATCACGCTCTCGGCGCGCACCGTCTCCAGCGCGCGCAGCGCCTCCGAATCCGAATCCGCGACGATCTGGACGAGGCCGTAATGATCGCGCAGATCGACGAACAGCACGCCGCCATGATCTCGAACGCGGTGCACCCAGCCGGAAAGACGGACATTCTGCCCGACGTCGCTGGCACGAAGCTGGGCGCAGGTGTGGGTGCGATAGGCGTGCATCGGAGATACGGTCCGTCTGAATAATGAAAGGCCGTGCGCTTCCGGCGCCAAGCCCTCTTTGTCAAGGCGCGGCGGTCTGTTTATGGAAGGTTCATGCTTATTCATCCGCTTGTCACAGACAGTGATACCCTTGCCGACCTTTGCAGCCGCCTCGCCAACAGCCCCTATGTGGCCGTGGATACCGAGTTCATGCGCGAGAACAGCTACTGGCCGGAGCTGTGCCTGATCCAGATCGCAGATTCGAACGAGGCCGCCGCGATCGATCCGAAGGCGCCGGGCATCGACATGACGCCATTGCTCGACCTGATGGTCAACAATGACGAGGTGCTGAAGGTCTTTCACGCCGGCGGGCAGGATCTCGAGATCGTCCACAACCTGACCGGCAAGACGCCCTTCCCGCTGTTCGACACGCAGATCGCGGCGATGGCGCTGGGGATGGGCGAGCAGGTCGGCTATTCCAACCTCGTCGAGAGCTGGACGGGCATCAAGCTGGACAAGGGCGCGCGCTTCACCGACTGGGCACGCCGCCCGCTCGACAAGCGCCAGATCGACTATGCGATCGGTGACGTCACGCATCTGGTGAAGATCTTCCCCAAGCTGCTCGACAAGCTGAAGCGCACCGGGCGCGGCGCGTGGCTGGATCAGGAGATGGAGCGGCTGGGCGATCCGGCCAACTACGTCAACGAACCCGATCAGGCATGGCACCGCGTCAAGGTGCCGAGCCGCCGCCCGGAGGTGCTGGGTCGCCTCAAGGCTCTGGCGGCATGGCGCGAGCGCGAGGCGCAGGGCAAGGATCTGCCGCGCGGCCGCATCATGAAGGACGAGACGCTGGCCGACATCGCCAGCCACCCGCCGCGCGAACAGAAGGATCTCGCCAAGGTGCGCGGCCTCTCGCAAAGCTGGGCCGGCAACGACATCGGCGCGCGGCTGATGGGCGCGCTGGAGGCGGCGACCAACCTGCCCGACGACGAGATGCCGGCGCGCGAGGATCGCAAGCCCGGCCTCGGCAAGGATGGCGCGCTGGTGGCGGACCTGCTCAAGCTGCTGCTCAAGATCCGCGCCAAGGAAACCGACGTCGCGCCCCGGCTGATCGCGCGTTCGGACGATCTGGAAGCGCTGGCGGCGGGGCGGCGCGACGGCCTCTCGATCCTCGAAGGCTGGCGCTACGAACAGTTCGGCCGCGACGCGCTCGATCTGGTCGAGGGGCGCATGGGTTTCGCCGTGCAGAACGGCAAGCTCAAGATGACCCGGCTGGACGACGCCGAGGGCTGAGGCGCTACAGCGCCAGCTTGCCCAGCATGTCGATGTGCCCCTGCACCACCGGCGCGATCTTCGCGGCGGCGGCCTTGAGGTGTGGCGCCCTGCCCGACGCCGCATAGCCCTGCATCAGCGCCAGCGCATCGGCGTGCGCGGCCTTCTGCTGGGTGATGTAGAGGCTGTCGCGCGCCGCGCCCTTCGAGGCGGAAAGCGCCGCGAGATCGGCCTGCTGCTTCGGCGACATCACCGGCGTCACCGCCACGCCATCCGCCTTGGCTGCCGCCTTCA
The DNA here is from genome assembly GCF_029906645.1 of Sphingomonas oryzagri. Classification (NCBI taxonomy): domain Bacteria; kingdom Pseudomonadati; phylum Pseudomonadota; class Alphaproteobacteria; order Sphingomonadales; family Sphingomonadaceae; genus Sphingomonas; species Sphingomonas oryzagri. The sequence continues at coordinate 940,654 of NZ_JARYGZ010000001.1, read as the reverse complement.
CCATCGCGGTGCTCTGCGTGTGGTCGGTGGTCATCTGCTTCGCGAAGGCGGCAACGTCGCTGTTGGTGGAGGTCGTCATCATCGCCGCCTCCTTCAGCTCCCACATGTCGCCGGCGCCGGCCTTTGCGACGAAATCGCGGCCGGACATCGGCGCTGCTGCCCATGCCGGTATCGACAGAGCGATTGCGAAAAGGATTCCCATCGGGGTGCGGATACGCATCGGCTGTCTCCTGCCCCCGGACGCCATCCTAGAACGCATCACGCATGAAAGCGATGCCGCCCCTTGCCGCCCCGACGCCGCCATGCCACCTCTGGCCCCAATATGCGGGAGAAGGAACTGAGGCTGGCGCTGGTCTGCTACGGCGGAATCAGCCTCGCCGTGTATATGCACGGCATCACCAAGGAGATCTGGCATCTCGCCCGTGCCAGCCGCGCGTATGTGGCCGGCGACGAGTGCGAGACCGAGAGCGAGGCCGTCTACCGCCGCCTGCTGGAATGCATGGCGCAGGAAGGCGACGTCCACCTGCGCGTGCTGGTCGACATCATCGCGGGCGCGAGCGCGGGGGGGCTGAACGGCATCTTCCTCGCGCAGGCGATCTCGCGCGGACAGACGCTGGAGCCGCTGACGAAGCTCTGGCTGGAAAATGCCGATGTCGAGCAACTGGTCGATCCCGAGGCCAAAGCCGGCAACCGTTTCTCCAAGCTGTGGGCCACGCCGATCGCCTGGGCGTGGGCGAGCCGCCAGTCGGGGCTGGAGGAGACGGTCGAACCCGCCGCCCGTGCCGAGGTCCGCTCGAAACTGGGTGCCTTCGTGCGCGGTCGCTGGTTCGAGCCGCCCTTCGCCGGCGCGGGCTTCACCGCTTTGATCCTCGACGCGCTCGACGCGATGGCGACCGGCCCCGGCGGCCCGCCGCTGCTGCCCGATGGCCAGCCGCTCGACCTGATGGTGACGGTCACCGATTTTCACGGCCACCCCGAGCGGCTGAAGCTCCATTCGCCCGACGAGGTGATGGAGACCGAACATCGCCTGACATTGGGCTTCACCGATCGCGGCTTGCCCGACGCGGACGGCGTGCGCACCATCGCGGACCCGGCCGAGCTGGCCTTCGCGGCGCGCGCGACGGCCAGCTTCCCCGGCGCCTTTCCACCCTTCCATGTCGGCGAACTGGACGCGGTGCTGGCCGAACGCGAGCGCGAATGGCCCGGCCGCGACGACTTCCTCGCCCGCGCCCTTCCCCGCCACCATGCCGCCAGCCATGTCGAATCAGCGGCTCTCATCGACGGATCGGTGCTCGCCAACGCGCCCTTCCGCCCCGCCGTCAACGCGCTGCGTAACCGGCCGGCGCGGCGCGAGGTCGATCGCCGCTTCGTCTATATCGATCCGCATCCGGGCAAGCGCAGCTTCCGCCTGTCTGGCGGCGCGGCCGAATTGCCGGGATTCTTCCAGACGATCTTCGGCGCGATGTCCGACATTCCGCGCGAACAGCCGATCCGCGACAATCTCGAATCGATCGAGGCCCGGTCGCAGCGGATCGAGCGGATGCGCAGCCTGACCGACGCGATTCGTCCCGAGGTGGAGGCGGCGGTGGAAGACGCGCTCGGTTCCACCTTCTTCCTCGATTCGCCGACGCCCGCGCGGCTGGTGAGCTGGCGCGCCAAGGCGCACGAGCGGGCCACCAAGGGTGCGGGCTACGCCTTCGCCTCCTACGGCCACCTCAAGCTCAACAGCGTGTCGGAGGAGTTGGCGATCCTGCTCCACTCGCTCGCCGGCCCGGCGCACCGACCCTCGCTGCCGGCCTATCGCGACGCGATCGCCGGCTACGTCTCCGAACAGGGCCTGCGCGACATGCACGCGCTGTCCGCTAATGGCGCCTCCGACGCGGCGGTGCTGTTCTTCCGCCGCCACGATCTGCGGTTCCGCATCCGCCGCCTGCGCTTCCTCGCCCGCCGGATCGAGGCGATGGAGCAGGCGGGCGAGGTGCCGCGCGAAGCCGCGCAGACGATGCGCGAAGGGCTGTTCGACGCGCTCACGCCCTATCTCGACCGGCAATCGGACGATTTCTTCGATGAGCCGTCGCGCGCCGCTGCGCGCATAGCGGTCGAGCAGACCGGCGCCGCGCTCGATTGGGTGGCGCAGACGCGCGGCCTCGCCGCTCTCGACGATGCCGCCGACGTGCGGCTCGCCACGGCCTTCACCGCCTTGCCCAAGGGCGATGCGCGGCGGCGGATGCTGCTCGCCTATCTCGGCTTCCCCTTCTACGACATCGCCATCCTGCCGCTGCTGCAAGGTGAAGGGCTGGACGAGTTCGATCCGGTGAAGGTCGATCGCATCGCGCCGGAGGATGCCCGCGCGATCCGCTCGGGCGGCGCCGAGGCGACGCTCAAGGGCATCCAGTTCAACAGCTTCGGCGCCTTCTTCAGCCGCGCCTATCGCGAGAACGACTACCTTTGGGGCCGCCTCCACGGCGCAGACCGGCTGATCGACATCGTCGCCTCCACCATGCCCGCCGGCCGCACGCTCCGCCCCGGCGCGATCGCCGGCATGAAGCGCGAGCTGTTCCGCGCCATCCTTGCCGAAGAGCGGGACCGGTTGAAGCATGTGCCCGAATTGTTCGATGCGCTGGAGCGCGAGGTCGGGTGAGCTTTCGGCCCCTCCCTTGAAAGGGTGGGCCAAGAGACTCGCTTCCCGCAACGATCCCGCATAGTCTCGGCACCATGCAGTTTCTCAAGACCCTGTTCTGGGTAGTGCTCGCGATCGTCGCGGTGGTGTTCGCGATGAACAACTGGCAGCCTGTCAAGGTGATGCTGTGGGGCGGGCTGATCCTCGAGATCAAGCTGCCGATCCTGGTGTTCGGCGCTTTCCTGATCGGCTTCCTGCCGACCTTCGGCTGGCACCGCGCCTCGCGCTGGCGACTGCAGCGCCGGATCGAAAGTCACGAGCGCGCACTGGCCGACATACGCGGTGTCGATCCCGCCCCGGCCTTGACGCCGGCGCCCGGCTCGATCATCGAGCCGCCCGCCCCGATCCCAGACAAGGCGCCATGACCCACCGTTCTCCCATCTTCGTCGCGCTCGACACGCCAGAGATCGAACATGCCAAGGCGATCGCCGCCAAGGTTCGCCACCATGTCGGCGGCATCAAGCTCGGCCTCGAATTCTTCGCCGCCAACGGCCGCCCCGGTGTGCGCGAGATGGCGGCGCTCGGCCTGCCGATCTTCCTCGATCTCAAGCTGCACGACATCCCCAACACGGTCGGCAAGGCGATGCACTCGCTCGCCACGCTGGAGCCGGCGATCGTCACGGTCCACGCCTCGGGCGGCCGCGCGATGATGGAGGATGCCAAGGCGGCCGCGCCGCTCGGTACCAAGGTAGTGGGCGTGACGATGCTGACCTCGCTGGACGAGAGCGACATCGACGCCGTCGGCTTCCGCGGCAACGCGCACGATCAGGTGACGCGCCTGACCGAACTCGCCCGCGAGGCGGGGCTGGACGGTGTGGTCTGCTCGGGCGCGGAGGTGAAGGCCGCCAAGAAGCTCTGGCCGGGCGGCTTCTTCGTCGTCCCCGGCGTGCGGCCTGCGGATGGCGTGGTCGGCGACCAGAAGCGCGTGGTGACGCCGCGCCAGGCGCTCGATCACGGCGCCTCCGTGCTGGTCATCGGCCGCCCGATCACCAAGGCCGAGGATCCCGACATCGCCGCCCGCGCGATTGAGGCGACGCTTTGACGTCATCCGCGATGCAGGGCGGTTGCCACTGCGGCGCGGTGCGGTTCGAGGCGGAGTTGACGGACGGCTTCACCACGATCCGCCGTTGCACCTGCTCCCTTTGCCGACGCCGCGGCGCCGTTGCTGTGTCCGCCAAGATGGGCGGCGTGACCATCATCGCGGGTGCGGACAAGCTCACCAGCTATCGCTTCAACACCGGCACGGCGGAGCATTTCTTCTGCTCGGTCTGCGGCATCTACACGCACCACCAGCGCCGATCGAACCCCAACGAATATGGCGTCAACGTCGCGTGCCTCGATGGCGTCAGTCCGTTCGATTTCGCGGAAGTGCCGGTGCTCGACGGGGAGCGCCACCCCAATGATCATGGCGGCGAGGCACGGCTAGCGGGCGTGCTACGGTTCGAGCCGCGCTAGCTTCGCGCTGGGCGTGGCGCCTTTCCGTGCCTATATGCCGCCCATCATGCCAGTTTCCGCCAAGATATGCGGGCTTTCCACGCCCGAAACCGTCGATGCCGCGATCGGGGGCGGGGCGAGTCATGTCGGCTTCGTCTTCTTCCCGAAAAGCCCGCGCGACATCGTGCCGGAACGCGCCGGACAGCTGGCAACGCCGGGCCATCTCGGGCGGATCGGGGTGTTCGTCGATCCCGATGACGCGCTGCTAACCCACGCCGTGACGGCGGCGCGCCTCACCGGCGTGCAACTCCACGGCGAGGAGACGGCGGAGCGCGTCGCGGCGGTGAAGGCGCGGCTCGGTGTTGAAGTGTGGAAGGCGGTGCCGGTACGGACCCGTGCCGATCTCGACGCCGCGCGCGCCTATCGCGGGGTCGCGGATCGCATCCTCTACGATGCCAAAACGCCGAAAGGCACGCTGCCCGGCGGCATGGGGCTGCGTTTCGACTGGAAGCTGCTCGACGGCTTTCAGCACCCGTTGCCCTGGGCACTGTCCGGCGGACTCGACGCAGCGAACGTCGCTGAAGCCATCGGCATTACCGCCGCGCGGCTGGTCGACGTGTCCTCGGGCGTGGAAAGCGCGCCGGGCGTCAAGGATGTGGACAAGATCGCCGCCTTCTGCAAAGCGGTATCCGCATGTTGAAACGGGCCGTTCTCACCGGGTGCGCCGGAGCACGATGGCGCTGATCGCTTCTCCCACGACGAAGCGGACGCCCACCCTTATCCGGAAGACTTGAGACATGACCGACGCCCTGACATTGCCCAATTCGCTGCGCGCACAGCCCGACACCGACGGCCATTTCGGTGAATTCGGCGGTCGCTACGTCGCCGAGACGCTGATGCCGCTGATCCTCGATCTCGAGCGCGAATATCGCGCGGCGCAGGCGGATGACGGCTTCAAGGCCGAGCTGGACGGCCTGCTCAAGCATTTCGTCGGCCGCCCCTCGCCGCTTTATTATGCGGAAGGGCTGACCAAGGCGCTCCGCAAGGACGCGCCCGCCGGCAAGGGCCCAAAGATCTACTTCAAGCGCGAGGATCTGAACCACACCGGCGCGCACAAGATCAACAATTGCATCGGCCAGATCCTGCTCGCCTTGCGCATGGGCAAGACGCGGATCATCGCCGAGACCGGCGCCGGCCAGCACGGCGTCGCCACCGCGACGGTCGCGGCGCGCTTCGGCCTGCCCTGCACGATCTTCATGGGCGCGGTGGACGTCGCCCGCCAGCAGCCCAACGTGTTCCGCATGAAGCTGCTCGGTGCCGAGGTGCGGCCGGTCACGTCGGGCGCGCAGACGCTCAAGGACGCGATGAACGAGGCGCTGCGCGACTGGGTCGCGAACGTCCACGACACCTTCTACATCATCGGCACTGCAGCCGGCCCGCATCCCTATCCGGAGCTGGTCCGCGATTTCCAGTCGGTGATAGGGATCGAGGCCAAGCAACAGATATTGGAGGCGGAAGGCCGGCTGCCCGATCTGCTGGTCGCGGCGGTGGGCGGCGGATCGAACGCGATCGGCCTCTTCCACCCCTTCCTCGACGATGACGGTGTCGCGATGCTCGGCATCGAGGCGGCGGGGCACGGCATGGACACCGACAAGCATGCCGCCAGCCTCAACGGCGGCCAGCCCGGTATCCTCCACGGCAACCGCACCTATCTGTTGCAGGACGAGGACGGCCAGATCACCGAGGCGCATTCGATCTCGGCGGGGCTCGACTATCCCGGCATCGGCCCCGAGCATAGCTGGCTGCACGAGATCGGCCGCGTGAAGTACGAAGGCATCACCGACGCGCAAGCGATGGACGCCTTCCAGCTCTGCTGCCGCGCGGAGGGCATCATTCCGGCGCTGGAAAGCGCGCACGCCATCGCAGGAATCGTCCGCAAGGCACGGGAGATGGACGAGAACCAGATCGTCGTCCTCAACCTCTCCGGCCGCGGCGACAAGGACATCTTCACCGTCGCGGACGAGATGGGGGTGAAGATATGAGCCGGCCCAAGCTGTGGTGCGGCGCCGCCCTCTTTACCGGCTTGCTGATTCTGCTCAGCCAGATTCAGAGCCATGTGTTCTGGCATAAGCCCTGGCATTTGGATTGGCAGATGGCGCTGGTCTGGTTGATCCTGACTGTCTGCTGCGTCGGCATGGAAACACGGCGCCAGAAAAGAGCAAAACGATGAGCCGCCTCGCCACCACCTTCGCCCGCCTGCGCGCCGACGACCGCGCAGCGCTGGTCGCGTTCGTCACTGCCGGCGATCCCTCGCCCGCGCACACGCCCGCGATCCTCGACATGATCGCCGAGGCCGGGGCGGACGTGATCGAGCTCGGGATGCCCTTCACCGATCCGATGGCCGACGGCCCCGCGATCCAGGAGGCGAACATCCGCGCGCTCGGCGCCGGCACGAAGACCGCCGACGTGCTCGCCATCGCCAGGGGTTTCCGCGCGAAGCATCCCGACGTGCCACTGGTGCTGATGGGCTATGCCAATCCGATGCTCATCCGGGGTGCGAGCTGGTTCGCGCAAGCCCTTGAGCACGCAGGTATTGACGGCGTGATCTGCGTCGATGTGCCCGCCGAGGAGGATGCCGTGCTCGGCCCGGCGCTCCGCGCGAAGGGCGTCGATCTCGTCCGCCTCGCCACCCCCACCACCGATGCCGCGCGGCTGCCAGCGGTGCTGGAGGGCGCATCGGGTTTCCTATATTATGTCTCGGTCGCCGGGATCACCGGGCTGCAGCAGGCCGCGACCGACAGCATCGAGGCCGCCGTCGCCAAGCTGCGCGCCGGCACCGATCTGCCGATCGCGGTGGGCTTCGGGGTCCGCACGCCGGAACAGGCCGCCGCGATCGCGCGGGTGGCGGATGGCGTGGTGGTCGGGTCGGCGATCGTCGATGCGCTCGCCAAGGCCGGCGGCGATCCCGAACCGGCGCGTGCGCTGGTATCACAATTGGCGGACGCGGTACGGACCGCCCGCGTAGGAGTAGAAGCATGAGCTGGATCGACCGGGTCCGCAACGCCATCCCCTTCGTCGTCAAGCGCGACACGCCGGAGAATCTCTGGCACAAATGTCCGCAATGCGGCGCGATGACCTTCCTCAAGGAATATGAGGAAAACCAGAATGTCTGCCCGAAGTGCGACCATCACGGCCGCATTGGTGCTGCCAAGCGCTTCGACACGATCTTCGACAGCGGCGTCCACACGCCGCTGCCCGCGCCGACCGTGCGCGAGGATCCGCTGAAGTTCCGCGACACCAAGACCTATGCGGCGCGCCTCAAGGCCGCGCGCACGACCAGCGGCGAGCAGGACGCCTTCCTCAACGCCAAGGGCGAGATCGAGGGTCGCAAGGCGGTGGTCGGCGTGCAGGATTTTGCCTTCATGGGCGGATCGATGGGCCTCGCGGTGGGCGCGGCCTTCGTGGCGGGTGTCGAGGCGGCGATCGCCGAGAAGGCTCCGTACATCGTGTTCACGGCCGCTGGCGGCGCGCGGATGCAGGAGGGCATCCTCAGCCTCATGCAGATGCCCAAGACCACGGTAGCGATCCAGAAGCTGCACGAGGCGGGCCTGCCCTATATCGTGGTGATGACCGACCCGACGACCGGTGGCGTGACGGCGAGCTACGCGATGCTGGGCGACGTCCAGCTGGCCGAGCCGGGCGCGCTGATCGGCTTCGCGGGCCAGCGCGTGATCGAGCAGACCATCCGCGAGAAGCTGCCGGAGGGCTTCCAGCGATCGGAATATCTGCTGGATCACGGCATGCTCGACATGGTGGTGCACCGAAAGGACCTGCGCGAGACGCTGGCGCGGCTGATCGCCTATCTGGTGCCGGAGAAGGCGGCCGCCTGACATCATGGCGGATCACGCGCGGTCTGAAAATCCAGAGGTGCAGCGCCAGCTGGACCGGCTGGCGGCGCTGTCGCCCGGCCGCGACATCCTGGGGCTGGAGCGCATCGGGCTGCTGCTGGAGCGGCTCGGCAACCCGGAACAGGCGCTGCCGCCCGTCTTCCACGTCGCCGGCACCAACGGCAAGGGATCGACCTGCGCCTTCCTGCGCGCGGCGCTGGAAGCGGCGGGGTACAAGGTCCACGTCTATACCAGCCCGCATCTCGTCCGCTTCAACGAGCGTATCCGGCTGGCCGGCCAGCTGATCGACGACGAGGCGCTCGCCGCCTATCTCGGCCGGGTGCTCGATATCGCCGACGGTATCGAGCCGAGCTTCTTCGAGGTGACGACCGCCGCCGCCTTCCTCGCCTTCGCCGAGGTGCGCGCGGATGCCTGCGTGATCGAGGTCGGTTTGGGTGGCCGGCTCGACGCGACCAACGTGCTGCCGGCGCCCGCCGTCACCGGCATCTGCCAGCTCGGCATGGACCACCAGGCCTTCCTCGGCGACAAGCCCGAGATGATCGCCGCCGAGAAGGCCGGCATCGCCAAGGCCAGCATCAACCTCGTCACCCAGCGTTATCCGCCCAAGATGGCCGATGCCGTCGCCGAGGTGGCGGAGCAGGCCGGCGCACCGGTGATAGCCCGCGGCACCAGCTGGGATTCGGCACCCTATCGCGGGCGGCTGCATTATCGCGATCTGGAGGGGCGGCTGGACCTTCCCGCCCCCCGCCTCGCCGGCGCGCATCAGGCGCAGAATGCGGGGCTGGCGATCGCCATGCTTCGCCACCAGCAGGCGCTGGCCGTGCCCGAAGCGGCGATGCGCGCGGCGATGGGCTGGGCCGAGTGGCCGGCGCGGATGCAACCGCTTGTCGCGGGGCCGCTGCGTGACCTGCTGCCCAGGGGTTCGGAACTCTGGCTCGATGGCGGCCACAATCCGGCGGCGGCCCGCGTGGTGGCGGACCACCTGCGTGCCGCCGTGCCCGCCGGCAAGCCGCTCCACCTGGTCATGGGGCTGCTCGCCAACAAGGATGCGCAAGGCGTGCTGCGCGCCTTCGCGGGCCGCCATGCGACGCTCCACGCCGTACCGGTGCCGGATCACGAGCATCACGCCCCCGCCGATCTGGCGGCGCAGGCCAAGCATGTCGGCCTCACCGCGATGCCGGCCGCGGGCGTCGCCGAGGCGCTGGGCTGGATCGGCCGCCACGCCGACCGCACCGAGCCGCCCTATGTGCTGATCCTCGGCTCTCTCTATCTGGCGGGCGAAGTGCTGCGCGAGAACGAGCAGCTACCGGACTGACCTATACGGTCGCCGTCGTCCCGTCCGGCTCCTCGGTCCCCGCGCTGCCGATCGAGCGGTCGACCAGCCCGGTGCGCATCATCCACCAGAAGAGGACCACCCCCGGCAGCGTCAGCACGGCGGTGAGGATGTAGAAGTTCACATAGCCCATCGCCTCGATCAGCGCGCCCGCACTGCCGCCGGTGACGAAGCGGCCTACGATGCTCGCGGCGGCCGAGATCAGCGCATATTGTGCGGCGGTGAAGCGCAGGTCGCACAGCGCCGAGAAATAGGCGACGAGTGTCACGCCAGCGATACCGCTGGTCAGGTTTTCGAACCCCATCGCGGTGGCCAGCCCCCAATTGGTGTGGCCGTAGGCGGCGAGCGCCGCGAATCCGAGATTGGGCAGGGTCATCCCCCACAGGCTCCAGATCACCGATCGTTTGAGGCCGAGCTTCGCGTAGAGCCAGCCGCCGATGAAGATGCCGATCAGGAACGCCCAGAAGCCGATCCCGACATCGTAGATCGCGATCTCGTTGTTGGAATAACCCTGATCGACGAACAGCAGCCGCACCGTCAGCTGCGACAGCGTGTCGCCGATCTTGTGGACGAGGATGAAGGCGAGGATCAGCCACGCCCCCTCGCGCCGGAAGAAGTCGCTCAGCGGGCCGGCGATCGAGGCCCAGACCTCGGCCGCGCCCTTGCGCTGCGAGACTTCGCGATGGCGCTCCGGTTCGCCGACGATCAGGCCCGTCAGCATCGCCGGGAGAGCCAGCGAGGCGCAGACCGCATAGCCCCAATGCCAGTCCCATCTCGCGGCGACGAGCAGCGCCAGCGAACTCGCCACCGTCGCGCCGATCCGCCAGCCGTACTGGCTCATGCCAGAACCCGGCCCGAGCTGTTCGGGCTTCAAGGTCTCGATCCGATAGGCGTCGATCACGATGTCGAAGGTCGCGCCCGCCACGCCGACGAGGATCGCCGCCCACGCCGTCGCCATCAGGCTCGCCTTGGGGTCGACCAGCGCGAGGTTGATCACCGCCGCGATCACCAGCAGACCCGCTAGCAACAACCACGTCACACGCCGGCCGAGCTGCTTCGAGAAGGGCAGCGCAACGCCGTCCACCACCCAAGCCCACAGCCATTTGAAGTTGTAGACGAGGAAGGCGAGGCTGAACGCCGTCACCGATTTCTTGTCGATCCCGTCCTGCGCCAGCCGGGTCGTCAGCGTCGCGCCCAGCATCGCGTAAGGAAAACCAGACGACACGCCGACGAAGAAGGCGGCCAGCGTCTCCCGCTCGGTATAGGGACGGATCGATGCAGGGAGGTGGCTGCGCCAGCCGGTGGCCTCGGGAGTGTCGGTCATCGGCGCACCTTAGCGGCGCTTCGCCGATGTGAAAGGGGCGATCGGGACGGCGCCTAGTCGCCGAACAGGTGGAGCGCCTTGGGCAGCCGCCGCGCCTTGCGGCCCGACTTGCGCGCCTCGACCGCGAGGATCGCGGCCAGCAGGTCGGCGCGCGAATAGGGCTTGGCAAGGCATCCGGCGGCAAAGCCGCGCGCCTCGGCGGGGCATTGGCCGGTCACGAACAGCAACGGGATACCGGCCGCGAAGGCGAGACGGGCGACGTCGATGCCGGTCCCCTCGCCACGAAGGCTCACGTCCGCGAGCACCAGATCGATCCCGCCCTCCGCGATGCGCTGCCCCGCATCCTCGGCGGTGTCGACGGTGGCGACCACGGTAAAGCCGGCGTCGTTCAGGCCATATTCGTTGTCGAAGGCGACGAGCGCGTCGTCCTCCACCACCAGGATGCGGCGCAACTGCGCCTCCTCACCTGGCCTTCCCCGTCCGAACATCCAACCTCCCACGCGACACGAGCGCCCCTTGACCATCAATCGATAAGCGCGGAAGGCGGTTCCGAACCCCCGAAGCAGCGGAGACAGGAAGTGAGCGCGCCACGCCGACCCGGCGACGATGGCCGACCCGGCGCCAAGAAGAAGGGCTGGGCGAAGGCAAAGCCCAAGGCGAAACGCCCCGGCCGTCCGCGCGTCCGCCGCGAACCACGGGAAGCCGCCGAAGCGGGCGCCGAGCCTGCGGTGAAGCAGGTCCGTGTCCGCAAGGACGGCAGCGTCGCCAGCGGCCGTCAGGATGTGCGTACTGCGCGTGCCAGGGCAGCCGCTGCCGAGACCGTCCCGGCACCGGCGAACAAGCGCGCCCGCCCGCCCCGTCGCGAAGAGGCCTCGCCCGTCAAACCCGCCAGAACGGATCGGCCGCGCCCCGCGCGCGACACCGCCCCGCGCCCGAAGAAGGACGCTCCCGCGCAAAGCGACGCGGCACCCAGGCGAACCGAGCGCCCCGCCGCCCGTGTCCGCAAGGACGGCAGCGTCGCCGCCGGCAACCGCGCCGCGCGTGAAGCCCATCACGCCAGCCGCGAGCCGCAGCGCATCGCCAAGCTGCTGGCCCGCGCCGGCGTCGCCTCGCGCCGCGAGATCGAACGGATGATCGCCGAGGGGCGGATCGCGCTCAACGGCACTGTGATCGACACGCCCGCAACGATCCTCACCTCGCTCGCCGGGGTGACGGTGGACGGCCAGCCGGTCGCCGCGACCGAGGCCTCGCGCCTGTTCCTGTTCCACAAGCCGACCGGGCTGATCACCGCCGCGTTCGATCCGGCCGGTCGCGCGACCATCTACGATCGCTTGCCGCCCGGCCTGCCGCGCGTCATTCCGGTGGGCCGGCTCGATCTGAATACCGAAGGCCTGCTGCTGCTTACCAACGACGGCGAGCTGAAGCGCAAGCTGGAGCTGCCCTCCACCGGCATCCCGCGCATGTACCGCGCCCGCGCCTATGGCGAGGTGACGCAGGAGATGCTGGAGTCGCTCTCCGACGGGGTTGAGATCGACGGCATCCGCTACGGCCCGATCGACGCCAATCTGGAGCGACGCACCGGCCGCAACGTGTGGATCGAGATCCGCATCACCGAGGGCAAGAATCGCGAGGTGCGGCGCGTGCTCGAATATCTCGGCCTGCAGGTCTCGCGCCTGATCCGCACCGCATATGGTGAGTTCGTGCTGGCCGATCTGCCGGTGGGTCAGGTCGTCGAGGTGCGCCAGCACGATCTTGAGGAATTCCGGAAGACGATACGATGAGGATCATCGCTGGCCAGTGGCGCGGCCGCACGCTCAAGGCGCCCGCAGGCATGGAGACGCGCCCGTCGGCCGACCGCACGCGCGAAGCACTGTTCTCGATGCTGCAGAGCCGGCTCGGCAGCTTCGAGGATCTGGCGATCATCGATCTGTTCGCGGGCACCGGCGCGCTGGGGCTGGAGGCGCTGTCGCGCGGTGCCGCATCGTGCACCTTCGTCGAGCAGGACAAGGCCGCGCTCGACGTCCTGCGCGCCAATTGCACCGCGCTGGGCGTGAAGCCAGACATTCGCGCGCAGGCGGTCAACACGCTGGGGCCGGCGCCGCGCGCCTATGACGTGATGATGATGGACCCGCCTTATGCGATGCGTGCCGGCGTGCCCACGCTGGAACGGCTGGCCCGGCTCGGCTGGCTGGCGGCGGGCGCGCTGGCCAGCGTCGAGGGTGAGCGCGCCGAAGAGGTGACGCCGCAGGGTTTCGAAGTCGAGGCCGAGCGCCAATATGGCAAGGCGAAGGTCACGCTGCTCCGTTATCTGGGCTGAGCGACCGGGTGTTGGAGATGCGTATGAAAAGACTGATCCTGGGCCTCGCGCTGGCGCTCGCAGGGCTTGTCGCGGCCCCTTCGCTGGCGGCGGCCCCGCCGCCCCATGGCGGCACGACCACGCTGCATCCGAGCGTCGACGGGGACTATGACCCGTCTCTCCACATTTTCGCGGATGCCGCGCGCGACGCGCTGACCAGCAAGGGCTTCACGATCCTCGAAGACCCGGCGCACACCGCCTATGTCGTCGACCTGACGCTGAGCCGCGCCGACATCGGCACCGGCATGGGCAAGGGGCCGCGCGATCCGGCGGAAGTCGTGGGCACCGGCGTCGTGGTGCCGCTCTCCACCGGCAATTCGGCCATCGTCGCGCTGCGGCGGACGAAAATAGACGTCCGCATCCGCAACCGCGCCGATAACAGCGTCGTGTGGAGCGGCTCCGCCGTCACGGTGCGCTCCACCGGCGCGCGGAACGGCACCGACGAGGCGGTCGCCACCGATCTCACCCGCGCACTGCTCCAGATTTACCCGACGCAGCCCGAAGACACGATCGGCGTTCCCTAAAGCGGATCAGGCGGTTGCCCTGACCGCCCGCGTTCCCTACCTGTTCGGGCGTGACTCACCCGGCCCCTGCATCTTCCGAACCCGGCTACATAACTGGCCTCAACGAGCCGCAGCGCGAGGCCGTGCTCACCACCGAGGGGCCGGTACTCGTTCTGGCCGGCGCCGGCACGGGCAAGACGGCGGCGCTGACCGCGCGCCTCGCCCACCTGATCGCGACGCGCCGTGCCTGGCCGAGCGAGATCCTGGCCGTCACCTTCACCAACAAGGCGGCCCGCGAAATGCGGGAACGCGTACACCGTATCGTCGGCGACGCGGTGGAGGGGATGCCGTGGCTCGGCACCTTCCATTCGGTCGCCGCCAAGATGCTCCGGCGCCATGCAGAGCTGGTCGGCCTGCAGAGCAACTTCACGATCCTCGATACCGACGACCAGCTGCGCCTGCTCAAGCAACTGATCCTCGCCGCCGACATCGACGAGAAACGCTGGCCCGCGCGTCAGCTCGCCGGGCTGATCGATCGCTGGAAGAATCGCGGCTGGGTGCCCGCCGATATCGATGCGGCGGAGAGCGAGGCCTATGCCAACGGCCGGGGCGGAGAATTGTACGATGCCTATCAGCAGCGGCTGAAGGCGGTGAATGCCTGCGACTTCGGCGACCTGCTGCTGCACATGCTGACGATCCTCAAGACCCACCGCGATGTGCTTGAAAATTATCAGCAACGCTTCCGCTACATCATGGTGGACGAGTATCAGGACACCAACTCGTCCCAATATCTGTGGCTCCGGCTGCTGGCGCAGGAGCGCAAGAACATCTGCTGCGTCGGCGACGACGACCAATCCATCTATTCGTGGCGTGGGGCGGAGGTCGCGAACATCCTGCGCTTCGACCATGACTTCCCCGGCGCCAAGGTGATCCGGCTGGAGCAGAATTACCGGTCCACCCCGCACATCCTCGCCGCCGCGTCGCAAGTCATCGCCAACAATGGCCAGCGCCTGGGAAAGACGCTGTGGACAGCCCTGGAATCAGGCGAGAAGATTACCGTCGTTGGTGTGTGGGACGGCCCCGAGGAAGCCCGCCGCGTCGCCGACGAGATCGAGAGCCACCGCCGGCAGGGCGGCCGCTATGACGACTGCGCGATCCTCGTGCGCGCCCAGCACCAGACCCGCGAGTTCGAGGATCGCTTCATCGCGATCGGCCTGCCCTATCGCATCGTCGGCGGCTTCCGATTCTACGAGCGCGCCGAGATCAGGGATGCGCTCGCCTATCTCCGTGTGGTCCACCAGCCCGCCGACGACCTGGCTTTCGAGCGGATCGTGAACACGCCAAAGCGCGGCCTCGGCGACAAGGCGGTGGCGAAGATCCACACCCTCGCCCGCGCCGAAGGCGTGCCGTTGACGCTCGCCGCCGCGCGCCTTTGCGACACTAACGAACTGGCAGGAGCGGCGCGCAACTCCTTGGGAAGACTGGTCGGCGACATCGCCCGCTGGCGCGATCTCTCCAACTCGCTCGTCCATCCGGAGCTGTGTCGCCAGATCCTCGACGAGAGCGGCTACACCGCGATGCTCCAGGCCGATCGGTCGGCCGAGAGCGCCGGACGGCTGGAGAACCTCACCGAACTCGCCCGCGCGATGGAGGAATATGACACGCTCGGGGATTTCCTCGAACATGTCAGCCTCGTCATGGACAATGACGCCAACGACGCCGGGCAGCCCAAGGTGACGATCATGACCGTCCATGCCGCCAAGGGTCTGGAGTTCGACACCGTATTCCTCGTCGGCTGGGAGGAAGGGCTGTTCCCCTCGCAGCGCGCGCTCGACGAAGGCGGCACCAAGAGCCTCGAAGAGGAGCGCCGCCTCGCCTACGTCGCGATCACCCGCGCGCGGCGGCGCTGCGTGATCATCCACGCCGCCAATCGCCGCATCTACGGCCAGTGGACCTCCTCCATCCCCTCGCGCTTCGTCGGCGAGCTGCCCGAGGAGCATGTCGAGGCCGAGACCACCATGTCGGGCGGCGAGTCGCTCTGGCGCGCGCAGTGGAGCGAGCGCACCGATCCCTTCGCGCATATCGAGCGCGGCACCGGGCGCGGCCCCGGCTGGCAGCGGGCGGCCGCGCTCGGCGAGCCGGCGGCGCGATCGGGCAATGGCGGGCGGATCGTCGAGGTGAAGGCGTCGGCCGCCTCCTACGCCGCCAAGCCGCGCTCCGACATCGAGATCGGGCAGAGGGTGTTCCACACCAAGTTCGGCTACGGCATCGTCGAGGGGATCGAGGGCAACAAACTCGCCATCGCCTTCGAACATAGCGGGACCAAGCATGTCCTCGACAGTTTCGTAACCCCGGCATGATCTGGGCGCTCGCTCCCCGCAGGGCCGATCGCGAGGAGGGTGGCGGGGGCACCCCTGCGGACGGGATGCCGACGCCCAGGCGCTATCTGGCGATCGCCGCCATCTCGCTCGGCACGGTGCTGACGGTGATCGACGGGCAGATCGCCGGCGTCGCGCTCCCCACCATCGCGCGCGACCTGAAGGTGGACGGGTCCGCCTCGGTGCTGGTCGTCACCGTCTACCAGTTGGTGCTGGTGATGACGTTGCTGCCTTTCTCCGCGCTCGGCGACCGGATCGGCCTCAAGCGCCTGTATCAGGGCGGCCAGCTCGTCTTCACGATCGCGACGGCACTCTGCTTCTTCGCCAAGAGCCTGCCGTTCCTTCTCATCGTGCGCGCCTTCCAGGCGCTCGGCGGCGCGGCCGCGCTGTCGGTGATGGCGGCGCTGATCCGCTCCATCTATCCGGCCAGGCAGCTCGGGCGCGGACTTGGCCTCAACACGGTGTTCGTGTCGGTATCGGCGGCGCTGGCACCGACGGCGGGTGGCGCGATCCTCGCGGTCGCGCCCTGGCCCTGGGTGTTCGCGGTGGGCGTGCCGTTCGCGATCCTGTCCCTGCTGCTCGGCCGTATCGGCCTGCCCGATGTCCCCCCACGCGGCGTGGGCTATGACGGGCTGGGTGCCGTCTACTGCATATTGACCTTCGGCCTGACCATCTCGGGGCTGGAGGCCAGCGTCCACGGCGGATCGCCGGTGGTGGCGGGCGCGATCGTCGGTGCCGGGCTGATCTTCGCCATCCTGCTCGTCCGTCACGAACTGAGCGAGCCGCATCCGATCATGCCGGTCGATCTGCTCAAGCTGCCGGTGCTGGCCCTGTCCGCCACATGCGCGCTGTTCGCTTTCGTCGCATCGATGCTGCTGCTGCTCTCGTTGCCCTTCCGTCTGCAGCACGGTTACGGCTTCACCCCCGGCGAGGTCGGCGCGATGATCGCACCCTGGCCGTTCACCACCATGTTCGTGGCGCCGACCGCCGGCATCCTGTCCGACAAAGTGCCGGCGGGCTTTCTGGGCGGGATCGGCATGGCGATCGCGACCGTCGCCCTGTTCCTCCTCGCGATGCTGCCCGCGCAACCGCACTGGTTCGACGTGGCGTGGCGGATGGCGTTGTGCGGATCGGGCTTCGGCCTGTTCCTCTCGCCCAATGCGCGGCTGGTGGTCGGGTCAGCGCCGCGAACCCGCATGGCCTCGGCGGGCGGCCTCATATCGACGGTGCGTCTCACCGGCCAGACGCTCGGCGCGACACTGGTCGCCACCCTGCTGGCGATGGGCCTGGGCGAAGGCCGGATGCCGGCGCTGATCGCGATGGCGCTCACCATCGTGGCGGGAGCGTGCAGCCTCGCGCGGCTCAATCCGGCGCTGCGCCGCCCCAGCGCCGGGGAGCTGGAATCGGGCGCCGCCTGAGCCCATTTCCTAGCGCAAGGATAGACTTTCTTTCGTCGCGCCACCACGGCGCGGTTGCGCGGATGGCGGCGGCGGTCCTAAGGACGGCAGCGATGGACAAGGCTCCCCACCCCTTCACCTTCCGCGATTACCGCTTCTACTGGGTCGCACGCTTCGCCTCCACGATCGCGCAGCTCTCCATGGTGATCGTGATCGGGTGGCAGGTGTACGACATCGCACGCCGGACGATGGGGGTGCATGCGGCCGCGCTGCAGCTCGGCTGGATCGGCCTTGCGCAATTCCTGCCGCTGCTGGCGCTGACGCTGGTGACGGGCTGGACGGCGGATCGCGTCGATCGCCGCTTCATCGCGCGATCGACCGCGCTGCTGGAACTGTGCTGCGCCGCCACGCTCGGGCTGCTCGCATGGAGCGGCACGACCACCCTGCCAGCGCTGTTCGGGATCGCGGCGCTGCTCGGCGTTGCACGCGCCTTCGCCGGGCCTGCCCTGGGTGCGATCGCCCCCAATCTGGTACCGGCCGCCGTGCTGCCGACCGCGATCGCCTTCAGCTCGATCAGCTGGCAGAGCGGTTCGGTGATCGGCCCGGCGCTGGGCGGCTATCTCTATGCTGCGGCGCCTTGGGTTCCCTATGCCGTATCGACGGCGCTGTTTGCGACCTGCTTCGTCTGCCTGATGTTCATCCGTCCGCTGCCCCGCCGCGCGATCGGCGGATCGACCAATCCGTGGGCGCAGATGATCGACGGACTCCACTATGTCCGCCGCAACCGGCTGGTGCTGGGCGCGATCTCGCTCGATCTGTTCGCGGTGCTGCTCGGCGGCGCGACGGCGATGTTGCCGGTATACGCCAAGGATGTGCTGCACGTCGGTGCCGAAGGTCTCGGCAATCTGCGCGCGGCGCCGTCCTTCGGATCGGCGATCATGGCGCTGACGCTGAGCATCCGTCCGCTCAAGAGCAATGTCGGCGTCAAGATGCTGATCGCGGTCGGCATCTTCGGGCTGGCGACGGCGGGCTTCGGCCTCTCGCGCTGGATGCCGTTGTCGCTGCTGTGCCTTGCCATCCTTGGCGCGGCGGACATGATATCGGTCTATGTCCGCCAGTCACTGATCCAGCTGTGGACGCCGGACGACATGCGCGGCCGCGTCGGAGCCGTCTCCTCGCTGTTCATCTCCGGCTCCAACGAGCTGGGCGAGGCGGAGAGCGGCTTTCTCGCCGGCCTGATCGGCCCTGTCCCCGCCGTGATCGCGGGCGGCGTCGGCGCGGTGCTGGTCGCGGTAAGCTGGAGCTGGTGGTTCCCCGAGTTGAAGCGCGCGAAGACCTTTGATCCCCCCAAGACACTCGAAGACATCCCCCTGGAGAAGGAAACGGCAGCATGAAGGCCCGGAATATCCTGGAGACGATCGGCAACACGCCCCACGTCCGCTACGCCAAGCTGTTCCCCGACGCCGAGGTATGGATCAAGTCCGAGCGGACCAACCCCGGCGGTTCGATCAAGGACCGCATCGCGCTGGCGATGATCGAGGACGCCGAGAAGAGCGGAAAGCTCAAGCCCGGCGGCACGATCATCGAGCCGACATCCGGCAATACCGGCATCGGCCTGGCCATGGTGGCGGCAGTGAAGGGGTACAAGCTGATCCTCGTCATGCCGGAGAGCATGTCGGTGGAGCGGCGGCGGCTGATGCTGGCCTATGGCGCGAGCTTCGATCTCACTCCGCGCGAAAAGGGCATGAAGGGCGCGATCGAGCGCGCCGCCGAGTTGGCCGAGCAGACCGAGGGCGCGTGGATTCCCAGCCAGTTCGAGAATCCGGCGAACGTCGCCGTGCACGTGCGAACGACGGCCGAGGAGATCCTCGCCGATTTCGCCGATAGCCCGCTCGACGTGATCGTCACCGGCGTCGGCACGGGCGGCCACATCACCGGCGTCGCCGAGCGGCTGAAGAAGGAATGGCCGGCCCTCAAGGTGTTCGCGGTCGAGCCGACGCTGTCGCCGGTCATCTCGGGCGGCCAGCCCGGCCCGCACCCGATCCAGGGCATCGGCGCCGGCTTCGTGCCGACCAACCTCCACACCCAGCTGCTCGACGGCGTGATCCAGGTCGATCCGGCCGATGCCAAGGAGATGGCGCGCCAGTCCGCCACGAAGGAGGGCGTGCTGGTCGGCATCTCGTCCGGCGCGACTCTCGCCGCGATCAAGCAGAAGCTGGCGGAGCTGGGCAACGGCGTGAAGGTGCTCGGCTTCAACTACGATACCGGCGAGCGCTATCTCTCGGTGCCGGATTTCCTGCCTGAAGCGTGATCCGGACGATGCGAGGCTGAACGCCCGGCAACGGGTTGCTCAGCCTCGCTTCAGCGGCATCGATCTATTCCCGATGCACCGATCCGGGGGGACGGTCATTCGGGAGTGACATCATGAAGCGTACTATTCTCGGCCTCGTAGCCGCCGCCAGCCTCACCGCCATCGTCCCCGGCATCGCCAGCGCGGCGCCGTGGCAGTCGATCAACGGTCGCCAGGCGAATCTCTACAACCGCATCGAGCAGGGCGTGCGTTCGGGCGCGCTGACCCGCGCCGAGGCCGCCAGCCTGCGCACCCGCTTCGTCGCGCTGGAGCGTCGCGAGGCGGACTATCGCCGCTCGCGCCCCGGCCTGACCATCGCCGAGCGTGCCGACCTCGATCGCCGCTTCAACGCGCTGAGCGCCTCGATCCGCGTGCAGAAGCATGATCGGCAGTATCGCCGCTAAGGGATGACGAACCGTGCCGGCGGTCGCTAGGATCGCCGGCATGTTCGACATTCGCCCCGACGACCTGACCGGCGAGCAGACGCGCGCCTTGCTCGCGCTGCACCTGTCCGGAATGCACGCCAATTCGCCCGCCGACAGCGTCTTCGCGCTCGATCTGTCGGGACTAACGATGCCCGACGTGACGGTATGGGGCGTATGGAACGGCGACACGCTCGCCGGCATCGGTGCGCTCAAGGTGCTGGGCGGAGGCAGCGCCGAACTCAAATCGATGCGCACCCACCCCGATCACCTGCGCCGGGGCGTGGCGGCCGCGTTGCTCGATCACATCATCGCCGAGGCACGGCGTCGCGGTATCACTCAACTGAGCCTAGAAACCGGCAGCGGCCCGGCCTTCGATCCCGCGCTGGCTCTCTATCGCAAACGCGGTTTCGCGAACGGCGAGGCGTTCGGCGACTACACGCCGAGCGCCTTCAACCAGTTCCTGCATCTCAGCCTTTAGAAAGCCTCGACCGGCAGCGCCATGATCGCCTCGGCACCGCCCTCCAGCTTGCGGCGAAGCGCGCCGGCGTCGGGGAGGACGCGCTCGGCGTAGAAGCGGGCGGTGATCAGCTTGGCTTCGAGGAACGCCTTGTCGCCCTCGCCCGCGTCGATCTGCACCTGCGCGGCGCGCGCCATCTTCAGCCACATCCAGCCAATCGCGACGATGCCCATCATCGTCATCAGCGGATAAGCCGCGGCACCGGCATTGTTCGGGTCCTTCATGCCGTTCTGCATCAGCCACATCGCGCCCGCCTGCAGCTGGCCGACCGCCTTCTCCAGATGGCCGGCGAGTTCCGCCTGCGGGCCGTCCTTAGCCTCGGCGATGTCGGCCGAGATCAGCCCGAACAGCGCCATCGCCGCATTGCCGCCGTGGCGCGGCAGCTTGCGGCCGACGAGGTCCATCGCCTGCACGCCGTTGGTGCCCTCGTAGATCATCGCGATACGGGCATCGCGGACATACTGCTCCATGCCGTATTCGCGGATGTAGCCGTGGCCGCCGAACACCTGCTGCGAGTTGGTCGCGATCTGGTAGCCGAGATCGGTGAGGTAGCCCTTGATCACCGGCGTCACCAGACCGAGCAGTTCGTCGGCAGCGGCGCGATCCTCCTCGCTGGCGGCATGGTGCGACAGGTCGTTCTGCAGCGCGCCCCACAGGATCAGCGCGCGCGCGCCTTCCAGATTGGCCTTCGCCTCCATCAGCATCCGGCGGACGTCGGGGTGGACGAACAGGGTGTCGGCGGGCTTGTCGGGCTCGGCCGGCCCGGTAAGCGCGCGGCCCTGGCGGCGATCCTTCGCATAGGCGACGGCGTTCTGGTAGGCGGTCTCGGCGATGCCGAGGCCCTGCAGGCCGACGCCGAGACGCGCCGCGTTCATCATGATGAACATCGCGGCGAGGCCTTTGTTCTCCTCGCCAAGCAGCCAGCCGGTGGCGCCGTCGTAGTTCATCACGCAGGTCGAGTTGCCGTGGATGCCCATCTTCTCCTCGATGGACCCGCAGGCGACGCCGTTGCGCGTGCCGGGATTGCCGTCAGCATCGGGCAGGAACTTGGGCACGATGAACAGCGAGATGCCCTTCGATCCCTCCGGCGCGCCGGGCAGCTTGGCCAGCACGAGGTGGACGATGTTGCCGGACATGTCGTGCTCGCCGGCCGAGATGAAGATCTTGGTGCCGGTGATCGCGAAGGTGCCGTCGTCGTTGGGCACCGCCTTGGTCTTGATCAGGCCGAGATCGGTGCCGCAATGCGGCTCGGTGAGGTTCATCGTGCCGGTCCATTCGCCCGTCACCATCTTCGGCAGATAGAGGGCCTTCTGCGCGTCCGATCCGACCGCGTGGATCGCCGCCATCGCACCCTGGCTCAGCCCCGGATACATGGCGAAGGCGACGCCCGACGAGATCAGATATTCCTCGAACGCCGTCGCGACGACGTGCGGCAGGCCCTGCCCACCGAACTCTTCCGGCGCGGCAAGGCCGATCCAGCCACCTTCCGCGAGCTGCTTGTAGGCATCCTTGAAGCCCTTGGGCGTCGTCACCGAGGCATCGTCGTGGCGCGTGCAGCCCTCGGCATCGCCCGACTGGTTGAGCGGGAAGATCACATCGGCGCAGAAGCGGCCGCCCTGATCCAGAATCGCCTCCACCATGTCCGGCGTCGCCGACTGGAAGCCGGGCAGGTTCGAGAAGCGATCGAGCTTCAGCACCTGATCGAGCACGAAACGCGTGTCCGCCACCGGCGGCGTGTAGGTCGGCATCCTGAAAACTCCTTACTGGCTGTCGGCGGCTCTGACCGCTTCGACGAACTGGGTGAGCTCGGCGATCGCCGAATCGATATCGGCGCGCTGGCGCTTGAGGCTCTCGATATGCGCGTCGCACTTGGCGACGGTCACGCGACGCTGCTCGTGGCGATCATCGCCGACATCGTAGAGATCGATCATCTCGCGGATGTCCGACAGGCTGAACCCGACGCGCTTGCCGCGCAGGATCCACGCCAGCCGCGCGCGATCGCGCTTGGAATAGATACGCGCGAGGCCGACACGCTCGGGCGCGATCAGCCCCTCGTCCTCGTAGAAGCGCAGCGCGCGGGCGGTGACGCCGAACTCCTCTGCGAGATCGGTGATGGTGTAGGTATCCCGATTGTGAAGGTCGGGCGTGTCGATGGTGGCCGGGCCGTTCATGACCCGAACGATTAGTTGACGTTTACGTTAAGGTCAAGTCAGATGCGGACGAGTTCGCCGCCATCCAGCCGCCGATAGAAGCAGCTCGGCTCGCCGGTGTGGCAGGCCGGTCCCGCCGGGTCGACGATCAGCCAAAGCGCATCCTGATCGCAGTCGATCCGCATTTCGCGGACCGTCAGCACATGGCCGGACGATTCGCCCTTCTTCCACAGCCGATTGCGCGATCGGGAGAAGAACCACGCCTCGCCGGTCTCGATCGTCCTGGCCAGAGCCTCCGCATTCATGTGCGCGAGCATCAGCAGTTCGCCCGTCCCGGCGTGGCTCGCCACCGCCGTGATCAGGCCGTTCGCATCAAATTTCGGATCGAGGGCCGTGCCCTGCTCGCGGTCGTTCACCATGACCTTCGGCTAGCTATGTGACAAAGGGGCGACAAGTGCGAAGTCATTCCCTATATGCGCGCGCAACCCCGATACTGCGAACGGAATCGCCCGACGATGCTCACGACTCATCCCTTCGATGACGACAAGCTGCGCGAGGAGTGCGGCGTCTTCGGCATCTACGGTGCCGACACCGCCGCCGCCATGGTGGCGCTGGGCCTGCACGCGCTCCAGCACCGCGGACAGGAAGCCGCCGGCATCACCGCGTGGGACGGCAAGAGCTTCCACACGCACCGCGCGATGGGCCATGTCGCCGGCAATTTCGACCGCGACGACGTGATCCGCGCGCTGCCCGGCCGGATGGCGGCGGGTCACGTCCGCTACGCCACCACCGGCGACACGGCGCTGCGCAACGTCCAGCCGCTCTACGCCGATCTCGCCTCGGGCGGCTTCGCGGTGGCGCATAACGGCAACATCTCCAACGCGATGAAGCTGAAGCGCGATCTCGTCCGGCGCGGCTCCATCTTCCAGTCGACCAGCGATACCGAGGTGATCATCCACCTCGTCGCCACCTCCAGCTACCGCACCCTGCTCGATCGCTTCATCGATGCGCTCAAGCAGATCGAGGGCGCCTACAGTCTCGTCTGCACCACGCCCGAGGGGATGCTCGCCTGCCGCGATCCGCTCGGCATCCGCCCGCTGGTGATGGGCCGCGTCGGCGACGCCTATGTCTTCGCGTCGGAAACGGTGGCGCTCGACATGGTGGGCGCGACCTTCCTGCGCTCGGTCGAGCCGGGCGAGATCGTGATCGTCAGCGAGAAGGGCATCCGCTCGCACCGCCCGTTCGCGCCGATCGGCCCGCGTCCCTGCATCTTCGAGCATGTCTATTTCTCGCGTCCCGATTCGATCGTGGACGGCACCAGCGTCTATTCGGTGCGCAAGCAGATCGGCGTGGAACTCGCCCGCGAAAACCCGGTCGAGGCGGATTACGTCATCCCCGTCCCCGATTCGGGCACGCCGGCGGCGATCGGTTATGCGCAACACTCCGGTATCCCGTTCGAGCTCGGCATCATCCGCTCGCACTATGTCGGCCGCACCTTCATCCAGCCCGGCGACGGCATCCGCCACCTCGGCGTCAAGCTGAAGCACAATGCCAACCGCGCCCTGATCGACGGCAAGAAGATCATCCTGATCGACGATTCGATCGTGCGCGGCACGACGTCGCTCAAGATCGTGCAGATGATGCGCGATGCCGGCGCCAAGGAGGTGCACATGCGCATCGCCTCGCCGCCGACCCGCCATTCCTGCTTCTACGGCGTCGACACGCCCGAGCGGGCCAAGCTGCTGGCGGCGCAGATGTCGGTCGCCGAGATGGCCGACTATATCAAGGTCGACAGCCTCGCCTTCCTCTCGATCGACGGGCTTTACCGGGCGCTCGGCGAGGAAGCCCGTGACGAGGGCAAGCCGCAATATTGCGACGCGTGCTTCACCGGCGACTATCCGACCCACCTGACCGACCAGGAAGAGGTGGCACCCGGCGACCAGCTCTCGCTGCTGGGCGAGCGGGCGGCGTAACCCTTCTTCACAGGATGTGCGAAGAATGACCGACAAGCCGCTCGCCGGACAACTCGCGCTCGTCACCGGCGCCTCGCGCGGCATCGGCGCGGCAACGGCCGAGGCGCTGGCGGCCGCCGGTGCCCATGTCGTGCTGACCGCGCGCACCTCGGGCGGGCTGGAGGAACTGGAAGAGCGCATCCACGCGGCCGGGGGCTCCGCCACGATCGCGCCGATGGACCTGACCGAGAGCGACTCGATCGCGCGCCTCGCCACCGCGATCGGCGGACGCTGGGATGCGCTCGACATCCTTGTGCTCAACGCCGGCCTGCTCGGCGATCTTGCGCCGGTGCCCTCGATCGACGGCAAGCGTTTCAACCAGCTGCTAACGCTCAACGTGCTGGCCAATCAGGCGATGCTCGCCAATTTCGACCAGATGCTTCGCCGTTCGGAGCGGGGCCGCGTCGTCGCGATCACTTCGACGGTCGCGCGCCAGCCGCGCGCGTACTGGGGCGCCTACGGGGCCTCCAAGGCGGCCCTCGAAAACCTCGTGCTGGCCTATGGCGACGAGGTGGTGAACCTCTCGACGATCCGCGTCGCGATCGTGAACCCCGGCGCCACCGCCACCAGGATGCGCGCGGACGCCTATCCGGGCGAAGATCCCGCGACGATCCAGCAGCCGGCCGATGCCGGAGCGAAGATCGCGCGGCTGATCGTGGACGATTACGAACCCGGCCTGGTCACCAGCCTGACCGCTTGATCCGTCACACCGCCCGGCTAGGCTCCGCCTCCCAATAGCAAGGAGGCCGTCATGCCCTCTCCGGGTCCGTGGGAACATCAGCGCCGCGCCGGCATCGCCGACGATATCGATTTCGAGATCAAGGGTCAGGAACTCCAGTTCGTCGAGATCGAGCTGGATCCCGGCGAGAGCGCGGTGGCCGAGGCCGGCGCCTTCGTCTGGAAGGATGCCGCGATCGGCATGACCACCGTGTTCGGCGACGGATCGGGCGGCGAAGGCGGTTTCATGGGCAAGCTGCTCGGCGCCGGTCGCCGGCTGGTCACCGGCGAGAGCCTGTTCACCACCGTCTTCACCCACAACGGCTCCGGCAAGGCGCGGGTCGCCTTCGCCTCGCCGACACCGGGCGCAATCCTGCCGCTGCGCCTCGCCGATCTCGGCGGTACTTTGATCTGCCAGAAGGACGCCTTCCTCGCCGCCGCCAAGGGCGTCTCCATCGGCATCCACTTTCAGCAGCGGATCATGACCGGCCTGTTCGGCGGCGAGGGCTTCGTCATGCAGAAGCTGTCCGGCGACGGCTGGGTGTTCGTGCAGATGGGCGGCACGCTCACCGAGCGGACGCTGGCGCCGGGCGAGCAGCTCCACGTCGATACCGGCTGCGTCGCCGCTTATACGCCGAGCGTCGATTTCGACCTGGAGCGGGCGGGCGGCGTGCGATCCATGCTGTTCGGCGGCGAGGGCGTGTTCTTCGCGCGGCTGACCGGGCCGGGCAAGGTCTGGATCCAGTCCATGCCCTTCTCGCGCCTCGCCGGGCGGATGCTGCTCGCGGCCGGTGGCAAGGGCGGCAATCGCGGCGAGGGATCGATCCTCGGCGATTTCGGGCATTTCATCGGAGGGAACGAGTAGGCTCCCGCCGGAATTCCAAACTCCGTTCGCACTGAGCGAAGTCGAAGTGCGGGCTGAAAACGCAGCGCTTGCTGCCCGTCCTTAGACTTCGCTCAGGACGAACGGATCGAAGGAGCTATCCCTTCACCCGCCTATACGCCGCGAGCGCCCGCTCGCGCGCCTCGCGGTGGCCGATCAGCTTTTCAGGATAGTTCTCCGGCCGGCACCCCGCCTCGTCGGGATCGTGAATCGCGTCGTCGGGCAGATCGGCCAGTTCCGGCACCCATTCGCGGATATAGTCGGCCGCATCGAATTTTTCCGACTGGCTGAGCGGCGCCATGATGCGAGGGAACATGTTGGAATCCACCCCCGTCCCCGCCGTCCACTGCCAGTTGACGCCGTTATTGCCGTAATCGGCATCGACCAGACAGTCCCAGAACCAGCGCTCGCCCTCGCGCCAGTCGATCAGCAAATGCTTGATCAGGAAGCTCGCCGCGATCATCCGCACCCGGTTGTGCATCCAGCCCATCGCCCAGAGCTGGCGCATCCCGGCATCGACGATCGGGTAGCCGGTGTGGCCCCGCTGCCATGCGCGCAGATCGGCCTTGGCCGCCTTGCCCGTGCGCCACGGCATCCTGTCGAACTGCTCGCGCGTACTCTTTCGGCCGACATCGGGATATTGCAGCAGGATGCCCTGCGCGTAATCGCGCCAGCCGATCTCGCCGAGGAACGTCCGCACCGAGCCGCCCTCGCCCGCCACGCGATGCCAGACCTGCCGGGGCGTGATCTCGCCGAAATGCAGGTGCGGCGAGAGGCGAGAGGTGCCTTCCTGTGAAGGCAGGTTGCGCGTCGCCTCGTAGTCCTTGGCCTCGCCGATGAACTGATCGAGCCGCGCGCGGGCGCCCTCCTCGCCCGGTTCCCAGTCGGAGAAGCCTGTGGCCCAATCCGGCTTCGTCGGCAGCAGATCCCACGATCCCAGCGCTTCGGTTGACGGCCATTTCGACGGCGTCGGAATTTTCGCAGGCATCCGCGCGGGATCATCCGGCGGCATATGCTGCGAGAGCGCGCGCCAGAACGGCGTGTAGATCTTGAACGGCTTGCCCGCCCCCGTGCTGATCGATCCCGGCGGCGCGAGCTGGTTACTGTCATGGAGAACGAGATCGAGCCTGTCCGCGAGCGCCTCTTCCGACGCCACCCACCATGGTTCGTAGTGGCGAATCGCGTGTATGGCCGTAGCGCCGCACTCCGCCGCCAGTTCCGCCAGCACGTCGGCCGCATTCCCGCGCCGCAGGATCAACCGAGACCCCTTGTCGCGCAGCGCCTGTCCCAGCGCGGCGAGACTGTGATGCAGCCACCAGCGCGAGGCGCCACCCATGGCGTGATCGCCCGGTCCGTCGTCATCGAGCACATAGACCGGGATCACCGGCCCGCCATGGCAGGCGGCGACGAGCGCGGGCTGATCGGAGAGGCGAAGATCCTGGCGGAACCAGAGCAGGACGGGTTTGGTCATCCCGCCCCCTACGCCCTCACTCCGCCCGTGGTTCCTTCCCGACCATCCAGGTCTGGCCCTTCCCGATCAGTTTCTGCAGATCGGCCGCCTTGCCTTCGGAGGCCCTGGCGTTCTGCTCGACCACCGCGCTCTCGAAGGTCGGCGCGGGGCTGCTGTAGATCGTGCCGAGCGCCACCGGGTAGTCGCCGAACGGCATCTCGACCAGCATGTGGGCAATGCCGCGATTGGTCTCGTCATGAACGATCACGCCCGCCGCCTGCCAGTCGCCATCGACGACATCGACCACCTTGAGCGTGAGCGTCCCGACATCGAGCGTCAGCCCCTTGGCTCCACCCTCGAACAGCATCGGCTTGCCATTCTCCAGCCAGAGCTGCCTGGCGGCCGCCTGCGCCTTCTCGGTGAAGGGCGCGAACACCTCGTCATTGTAGACGATGCAGTTCTGGAAGATCTCGACGAAGCTGGCGCCCTTGTGCGCGTGTGCGGCCTTGAGGACGGTCGGCAGATTCTTGTGCACGTCGATCCCCCGCGCGACGAAGCGCGCGCCCGAACCCAGCGCGAAGGCACAGGGGTTGGCCGGGCGATCGACCGATCCGAACGGCGTCGAGGGCGAGCGCGTACCGACCCGGCTGGTCGGCGAATATTGGCCTTTCGTAAGGCCGTATATCTCGTTGTTGAACAGCAGTATCTGGCAATCGAGATTGCGACGCAGCAGGTGCATCGTGTGGTTGCCGCCGATCGACAGCGCATCGCCGTCGCCGGTGATGATCCACACGTCGAGTTCCGGATTGGCAAGCTTCACTCCCGTCGCCACCGCCGGCGCACGGCCGTGGATGGTGTGAAAGCCGTAGGTCTCCATATAATATGGGAAGCGAGAAGAGCAGCCTATCCCACTGATGAAGACCGTATTCTCCGGCTTCACGCCGAGTTCGGGCATGGTCCGCTGAACGGCCTTCAGGATCGCATAGTCGCCGCATCCGGGGCACCAGCGCACCTCCTGGTCGGTCTCCCAATCCTTGGGCTTGGAGGTGATGGGAGTCATGTCGTTCATTATCGCAGGCTCCGTTCGTCCCGAGCGAAGTCGAGGGACGTGGCCGATCGTGTAGCGACTTCACTCGACACGATCGGGGACAGGGTGAGCATCAGTTCAGCGCGCCCTCGATTGCGGCTTCGATCTCGGCGATGCGGAAGGGCTGGCCGGAGACCTTGTTGAGCGGGCGGGCGTCGACGAGATACTGGTCGCGCAGCACGGTCTTGAGCTGGCCGGTATTCATTTCCGGCACGAGGATCTTCCCGTAAGTCCTCAGAAGATCGTCAAGATTAGCGGGCATGGGCCAGATGTGGCGAAGGTGGATGTGGCTGACGTCCAGCCCCTTCGCCCGCGCACGACGCACCGCCTGGTGGATCGGCCCGAAGGTCGATCCCCACCCGATCACGACCAGCGCCGAGCTTTCCTCGCCGAGCGTCACCTCCTGCGGCGGGATATGCGCGGCGATGCCATCCACCTTGGCCTTGCGCGCATCGGTCATCGCCTGGTGGTTGGCGGGGCCGTAATCGATGTTGCCGGTCTCGACCTTCTTCTCGATGCCGCCGATACGGTGGAGCAGGCCGGGCGTGCCGGGCTTCACCCACGGCCGCGCGCCTTTCTGGTCGCGGGCATAGGGCAGGAATTTCTCGCCCTCGGCCGGCGCCTCGGTGCGGAAGGCGACAGGAAATGGCTCGTAGCCCCCCATGTCCGGCACCTTCCAAGGCTCGGCGGCGTTGGCGATATAGCCGTCGGTCAGCAGCATCACCGGCGTCATGAACTGCGTCGCGATCCGGCAGGCCTCGATCGCGCAGTCGAAGGCGTCGGCGGGCGAGCGAGCGGCGATCACCGGCATCGGCGCGTCGCCATTTCTGCCGTAGACCGCTTGATATAGGTCCGATTGCTCGGTCTTGGTGGGAAGTCCGGTCGAGGGGCCGCCGCGCTGCGAATTGACCACAACCAGCGGCAGCTCGGTCATGATCGCGAGCCCGATCGCCTCCCCCTTCAGTGCGATGCCGGGGCCGGACGAGGAGGTGACGCCGAGCTTGCCCGCATAGGAGGCGCCGATCGCGCTCGCCACCGCGGCGATCTCGTCCTCTGCCTGGAAGGTGGTGACGCCATATTCCTTGAGGCGCGACAGGTGGTGCAGGATCGCCGAGGCGGGGGTAATCGGATAGCCGCCGAAGAACATGTCGACGCCGGCGAGCTTCGATCCCGCGACGAGGCCCAGCGAGATCGCCTCCGCGCCCGTCACCGTCCGGTAGAGGCCCGGCTCGGCGGGAGCCGGGGCGACGCTGTGCTGCTGGAGGCGGGCGACATCGCCGCCAATCTCCGCCGTCTCGCCAAAGGCATGGCCGGCGTTGAGTGCCGCGATGTTGGCTTCGGCCAGTTCGGGCGCCTTGGCGAATTTCGCCTTCAGCCAGTCGATCAACGGCTGCCGTTCCCGATCGAACATCCAGAGCGCCAGCCCCAGCGTCCACATATTCTTGCAGCGCAGCGCTTCCTTGTTGCCGAGGCCGAAGGGCTTCACCGCATCGAGGGTCAGCTGCGAGATGTTGAGCTTGAACAGCTGCCACTTGGCGAGGCTGCCGTCGGCGAGCGGATTGGCGCCCTCCGCATAGCCCGCCTTGGCGAGATTGCGCGCCGAGAACTCGCCCTCGTCGGCAATGATCAGGCCACCGGCCTTCAGCGCCTCCACGTTGGTCTTGAGCGCAGCCGGGTTCATCGCCACCAGCACGTCGGGCTGGTCGCCGGCGGTCTCGATCGCGGTCGAGCCGAAGTTGATCTGGAAGGCCGAGACGCCGAAGGTCGTGCCCTGCGGCGCGCGGATCTCGGCGGGGAAATCGGGGAAGGTGGCGAGGTCGTTGCCGGCGAGCGCAGTGGAAAGCGTGAACTGCCCGCCGGTCAGCTGCATACCGTCGCCGGAATCCCCGGCGAAGCGGACGACGATAGACTCTGGCGCGGGATGCGCCTGGGCCTCTGCGGGCGTGAGCTCGCGTGTGGCTGTGGCCATATCTAAACACCCTCATGTCGCCGGCGCTTGGGAGCGCTCTTGCAAAGAGGAAGGTAGGCCTCAGCGCCCGCCGGTCAATGAGGAAAAGCGGTCATGCGCGTCGGCGAGCGCCAGCATCGTGCGGGCATGGCGTCGCGCGACCGCCATGCGATCGTTGCCGTAGCCGCCGCCCAGCACGCTGGCGAGCGGGATGCCGGCTTCCACCGCCAGCCGCATCACGAAGCGATCGCGCGCCTCCAGCCCGTCATCGGTGAGTGCCAGGCGGCCGAGACGATCCCCTTCATGCGGATCGACACCCGCCTGATAGAAGATCAGGTCCGGCCGCACGTCTTCGATCAGGCGGGGCAGATGATCGGCGAGCGCGGCCAGATACACGTCATCCCCCGTTCCGTCCGCCAGCCCGACGTCGAGATCGGAGACAGCCTTGCGCGCCGGGAAATTTTTCTCGCCGTGCATCGAGAAGGTGACGATATCGTCGCGGCCCGCCGTGAGCGCCGCCGTGCCGTCGCCCTGATGCACGTCGAGATCGACGATCAGGACGCGCCGCACCGCCGCTTCCGCGATCAGCCGGCTGGCCGCAATGGCGAGGTCGTTGAACACGCAATAGCCCGCGCCCGTGTCGTAGAGCGCATGATGGCTACCCCCCGCCCCATTCGCCGCAAAGCCGTGCAGCAGCGCCAGCTGCGCCGCCCGCCATGTCCCGCCCGGTGACAGCAAGGCGCGGCGCGCGATCCGCTCGCTGATCGGGAAGCCGATGCGCCGTTCCTTCTCGGGCGGAACGGTGCAGGTCATCACCTGCTCGACATAATCGGGATCGTGGACCGCCTCGATCCAGTGGCGCGGCATCGGATCCGGCCGATGCACCTCGTAGACAGCCCCCATCTCGTCCAGCGCCATCGGCACAAGGCCGTATTTGTCGAACAGCATCCCCGTGCCCGGCGCACCGGGCGAGACATAATCGGGATGATGGACGAAGCGCAGCACCATGACGTCATAGCCGGCAACGGCAGGCGCGCGAGTGGGTTTCATCCCTGTCGTCCGCCGGTTAGGGAACGGACACCCCGCCGCCCAAGGAGTCGTCCGTGACCGAGCCTTACGTCCGCCCCGACGTCGCCGCTTTCCTGGCCTATCTCGCCTCGGTGCCGTCTCCGCCGATCGATCAGGTCGAGCCGACGGTCGCGCGCAAGCTCGCCGCCGCGATGTCCGGCGTCGCCGATCCGCCCACCGGCGCGATCACAGTGAAGCGGGATCTCGTCATGCCCGGCCCGGCCGGCGACATCCCGCTGCGCCTCTACGATCCGCGCGAGAGCCGCGAGCCGGGGCCGGTGATCGTCTTCTTCCATGGCGGCGGCTGGGTGCTGGGCGATCTCGCGAGCTACGACTCGGCCTGCGCGGAGATCGCACGCGTGCTGGATCTGCCTCTTGTCTCGGTCGATTACCGGCTCGCGCCCGAAGCCCCCTGGCCCGCCGGACCGGACGATTGCGAGGCGGCCGCACGCTGGATCGCGAGTGCGCCGACCGAACTCGGCCTGTCGCCCACCGGACTGGTGATCGCAGGCGACAGCGCGGGCGGCACGCTCACCATCGTTACCGCGATCGCGCTGCGCGAGGCACCCGCCGCGCTGCCGGTGGTCGCGCAATGGGCGATCTATCCAGCCGCCGACATGGTGACCCGCTATCCCTCCTTCAAAGCGCTTGGGGCAGGGTATCTGCTGACCGAGGAAGCGATGGTCTGGTTCAACGGCCATTACCGCCCCGACGTCACCGACTGGCGCGGATCGCCGATGCAGGCGGACCTCGCCGGGCTGCCGCCCGCGCTCGTCACCACCGCCAGCCTCGATCCGATCCGCGATCAGGGGCGCGCCTATGCCGCCGCCCTCGCCAATGCGGGCGTGCCGGTGAGCTTTCGCGAGGCGCACGGCAACATCCACGGCTTCCTCAACATGCGCCGCGCCATCCCCTCGTCGGCGGGCGACGTCGCCGCCAGCCTCGCCGCCCTCAAGTCCCTGCTTTCGGAGATTGCCGCGTGACCGACCTGCCCTACCGCCCCGCCGCCGGGATCATGCTGGTGAACGCCGAGGGCAAGGTGTTCGTCGGCCAGCGGCTCGATTCGACGGCGGAGGCCTGGCAGATGCCGCAGGGCGGCGTCGATCCCGGCGAGGATGTCGAACAGGCCGCCTTTCGCGAACTGGAGGAGGAAACCGGTATCCCCCGTCACCTCGTCGAGATCGTCGCGCGCGCAGCGGAGGATCTCGACTACGATCTGCCGCCCGAGCTGGTCGGCAAGCTGTGGAAGGGCAAATATCGCGGCCAGCGCCAGGCGTGGTTCCTGATGCGCTTCCTCGGCACCGACGCCGATGTCGCCATCGAGACCGCCCACCCCGAATTCCGCGCCTGGAAATGGGCCGAGCCGAGCGAATTGCCGGACATGATCGTGCCGTTCAAGCGCGCGCTCTACCAGAATGTGCTACGCGCGTTCGCGCATCTGATCTGATAAATCACCAAAGGGGAATTTCGCGCATGTTGTCTCGCGTCCTGATCCTGTGCCTGGCATCGAGCGCGACGGCCGCGATCGCCCACGCACCGGTGACGGAACCGGCGCCGGTCGTCCTCCCCGTCACGGAACCGGAACCGCTGCCCCCGATCATCTGGCTCGCCCCGCCGCCGAAGAGCGGATCGTTCGACGCACCCGATGGCGAGGCACCGCCCGCGCTGCTCACCCTCTACCTCCCGCCGCCGCCCAGCCCCAATGCGGTGGCGCTGCCCCCCGCCGCGCGCGCCGTGCTGGAGCAGGCGATCGGCACGCACGATGCCGCCACCTTCGCCGCAGTGGAGAAGGCGGCCCGCGAACAATATCCGGACGGCGGCCCGCAGATCGACGCGCTCGCCGCCAAGAATGCCGCGCAGATCGCCGAGAAGCAGGCGGCCGACGCGCGCGCCAAGGCCGAGGCGCTGGCCGCCGCCACCTTCCTCGACAACTGGAAGGGCGAGGTCGATCTCGGCGGCTCGTACACCAAGGGCAATGTCGATGCGGTCGCCGTCTACGGCGCGTTCAAGCTCAACAAGGAGGGGTTGCGCTGGCGCCATGCGCTGTCCGCCCGCGCCGATTACGCCAAGAGCGGCGGCCAGCTTTCGACCGACAAGGATACGGCCGCCTACCAGCCGCAATACAAGATCGACGATCGCCTCTATGCCTATGGCATCGGCCAGTTCGACCGCGACGAGATCCTGGGTATCCGCTACCGCTTCACCGAGGGTGTCGGCCTTGGCTATACGCTGGCCCGGAACAGCAAGTTCAAGCTGAGCGTCGAAGCCGGCCCGGCCGTGCGCGAGACCAGCTATATCGGCCAGCCGCGCGATACCAAGCCGGCGGGCCGCGGCTCGGTCAATTTCGACTGGAAGCCCAATGGCAATATCGAACTGACCAACAATTCCGCGCTCTATGTCGAGCATAACGATACCAACATTACCTCGACCACGGCGCTCACGACCAAGCTGTTCGGGCCGATCAAGGGCCAGCTTTCCTACAACCTCACCTACGAAGACGACGTGCCGGGGCAGGCTAAGAGCTTCGACACAATCACGGCGGCCGCCTTGGTCTATTCGTTCTGAGGCGGCGGAGCGGCGGGGGTTGGCCCGCGTCGCGCTCCGCTCTAATGGTTGCGGATGTCACCATCGCACAGCGACGCCAGCCTCGAACTCGCCACCGGGCAGCCGATGCTCGACCAGACGCTCGATTGGGCGGCGATCAACAGCGGCACGGCGAACCTCGCCGGACTCGCGAGCGTGGCCGGTCGATTGGCCGATGCGTTTTCGGATCTGCCGGGCGAGGTGGAACTGCTGGAAGCCGATCCGGTCGAATCCATCCTGCCCGACGGCGCCACCCGCACGGCCCAGCGCGGACGCAACCTGCACCTGATCGTCCGGCCCGAAGCGCCCGTCCAGCTGCTCCTGACCGGGCACATGGATACGGTGTTCGGCGTCGATCATCCCTTCCAGTCGATCCGCACGCTGGATAACGGCCACATCAACGGCCCCGGCGTCGCCGACATGAAGGGCGGCATCGCGATCATCCTCGCCGCGCTGAAGGGGCTGGAGGCCAGCCCGCTCAGCGATCGCGTCGGCTACGAGGTGGTGATCAACTCGGACGAGGAGACCGGCAGCCACGGCTCCGCCGCGCTGATAGCCCGCGCCGCGCAGGGCAAGGCAGCGGCGCTCACCTATGAGCCGGCCGCGACGCCGGAGGGGCTGCTCGCAGGCGCGCGGCCGGGCAGCGGCAATTTCTCGATCGTCATCGCCGGTCGCTCCGCCCATGCCGGCCGCAATCCCGAGGACGGGCGCAACGCGGTTCTGGCGGCCGCCGATCTCGCGCTGCGTCTTGCGAAGGCGAAAGGCCCGCGCCTCTCCGTCAATCCGGCGAAGATCGACGGCGGCGGCCCCAACAACGTCGTACCCGATCACGCGGTGCTGCGCGTCAACATGCGCCCCGCGACGCCAGAGGATCAGGCCCGCGCGCAATCGCATCTCGATGCCGCGATCGCGATGGTCGCGGCCGAACATGGCGTCCATATCCACTGCCACGGCGGCTTCGCCCGCCCGCCCAAGCCGCTCGATCCCGCCGCCGAACGCCTGTTCGAGCTGGTCAGGGATTGCGGCGCGCGGCTCGGCCAGACTATCGCATGGGCACCGTCGGGCGGTGTCTGCGACGGCAACAACATAGCGGCCTGCGGCGTGCCCGTGGTCGATACGATGGGCGTCCGCGGAGGCGCCATCCATTCAGGGGAGGAATTTCTGATCGTCGAGAGCCTGGCCGAACGGGCCCGCCTGTCCACCCTCGTGCTGCTCGAACTCGCCGAGCGGGGCCGTCCGTGAGCGGCTTCCGCATCCGCGCCTCGCGCGCGACCGATCTCGATTCGCTCTACGAGATGGCGAAGCTGACCGGCGGCGGCTTCACCAACCTGCCCGCCGACAAGGACGCGCTCGCCGCCAAGCTGACACGCTCGGCGCAGGCCTTCGCGAAAACGGAGGAGACCACCGGCGACGACGTCTACCTGTTGATGCTGGAGAAGGTGGAGACGGGTCAGGTCATCGGCACCGGGCAGGTCTTCTCGACGATCGGCAACCGCTGGCCCTTCTACAGCTACCGCATCGGCGTGCTGAGCCAGGCGAGCCAGGAACTCGGCCGCACCTTCCGCGCCGAGATGCTGAGCCTCACCACCGATTACGAGGGCACGACCGAGGTCGGCGGCCTGTTCCTCCACCCGCGCGAGCGCGCGGGGGGTCTCGGCCTCCTGCTCGCCCGCTCACGCTACCTGTTCATCCGCCAGCACCGCCAGCGCTTCGCCGACCGGGTGATCGCCGAGCTGCGCGGCGTGATCGACGAGGCCGGCGGATCGCCCTTCTGGGATGGCCTCGCCGGCAAGTTCTTCGGCATGAGCTTTCAGGAGGCGGACCAGTTCAATGCGGTCCACGGCAACCAGTTCATCGCCGATCTGATGCCCAAGCACCCGATCTACACCGCGATGCTGCCCGATACGGCGCGCGCGGTGATGGGGATGCCGCATCCCACCGGGCGCGCCGCGATGCGGATGCTGGAGGGCGAGGGCTTCCACCACGAAGGCTATATCGACATCTTCGACGGCGGCCCGACCATGGCCGCGCAGACCGACAAGATCCGCACCGTGCGGGACGCCAAGGCCGCGACCCTGGTCGCCACCGATGCGACCGGTGGCCAGAAGGGCCTGATCGCCAAGGGCCGGCTGGAGGATTTCGTCTGCGTCCACGGCACGATCGAGGAGAGAGACGGCGACGCGGTGATCGATGCCGAAAGCGCGAAACTGCTGGGCGTTTCGGCCGGTGACGAGATCGTCTATGTCGCGCGCTGACCTCGTCGAAATCAACTTCGACGGCATCGTCGGGCCGACCCACAATTATGCGGGCCTGAGCCTCGGCAATCTCGCATCGAAGAAGAATGCCGGGCAGACCTCGCACCCCCGCGCCGCCGCGCTGCAGGGGCTGGAGAAGATGCGCGCCAATATCCGGCTCGGTCTGACGCAGGGCATCCTGCTGCCGCACCGGCGCCCGGATTCGGAATGGCTGGAGGGTCTGGCCACCGATGCCGCCAACGCCGGGCCGCTCTGGCCGGCCGCGACCTCCGCTTCGGCGATGTGGGCGGCCAATGCCGCGACCGTCTCGCCCGCGCCCGACAGTGCGGATGGCCGCTGCCACCTGACCGTCGCCAATCTCGTCACGATGCCGCATCGCAGCCACGAATGGCCCGGCACGCTGGCCCAGCTGAGGCTCGCCTTCGCGCACGAGGCGTTCGCGGTGCACCGCCCCGTCCCCGCGCCGTTCGGCGACGAGGGCGCCGCCAATCACATGCGCCTGTGCGATCATCACGGTGCGCCCGGCGTCGAGGTGTTCGTCTATGGCGAGGCCAGCGGCCCCTTCCCCGCCCGCCAGCATCTGCAGGCCAGCGCGGCCATTGCCCGCCGCCATGGGCTGAACGAGGCGCTCTTCGTTCGCCAGTCGGACGAGGCGATCGCGGCCGGCGCCTTCCACAACGACGTCGTTGCCGTCGCCAACGAGCGCGTGCTGTTCGCGCACGAACACGCCTTCGCCGACAAGGCGTGCTTCTTCGCCGATCTGCGCGAGCGCCTGCCCTCCGTCGAGATCGTCGAAGTGCCGGCCGAGGCGGTGAGCCTCGAAGACGCCATCGCCAGCTATCTGTTCAACGCCCAGCTGGTCACGTTGCCGGAAGGCGGAATGGCGCTGATCCTGCCGACGGAAGCGCGGGGCGTCGGCCGCGTGTGGGAGTGGCTGGAGGCGCTGGTCGCGGGCAACGGACCGATCCGGCGGCTGATCCCTGTCGACGTGCGCGAATCGATGGCCAATGGCGGCGGTCCCGCCTGCCTGCGGCTGCGCGTGGTCTGCGATCCCGCGACGGTCGATCCGCGCTTCCTGGTCGATGAGACCAGGCTCGATCGGCTCGCGGCAGTGATCGCCGCGCACTGGCCCGAAAGCGTCGCACCCGATCAGATCGGGACGCTCGGGGGCTGGCCCGAGGCCGTGCGCGCCCGCGCCGCCTTGCTGGAAGCGCTCGATCTCGGCGAGCTGATCTAGATATTAACCCGGATTTAGGGTTTTTCGTGCCATCACCGCGCCGGGTTTACTTTCGGAGGCGGGCATGGCCGCATCGGCGTTCGAGCTGCCGCTGGACAAGCGGGACAACAAGCGGTCGCGGCTGCTGCTGACGGCGCGGATGGAATGCGATCTCGGCACGATCGAGGTCCACCTGCTCAACATCTCGCATTCGGGCGCGAAGCTCGATGCCGAACGCGCGCCGGCGCGTGGCGAGACGGTCACGCTGATCCACGGCGAACTCACCGTTTCGGGCAAGGTCGCCTGGGTCGAGGACACGCGCTTCGGCGTCGCCTTCGATCATTCGATCGACGAGAAGTTCCTCGTCAACCAGGGCCAGCATCACCTCAACGGCTGACGGGTTCCTCGAGGGCCAGCAGCGCGAAGGTGGCGAGCCAGTGTTCGCCCATATAATCCCCCTCGACATGGGTCAGGCTCGCGGCGAGATGCCGTTCGGCCGCTGACCGCGCGACCGCCGTCGCCGGATGCCCCTCGCCCAGCACCGCCGCCACGCCGCGCCAGCACCAGGCACGGCTGAGGTTCAGCCCATCGAGATGCGCGATCTTGCCGTCGCTGCGATCCGAAACATAAGCGGGCGCGAAGAGCGTCGCGGGCTGGCCGCCCGCCGCATCCGGCAGGAAGGCGTCGAACCAGCGCACGAAGGCCGGCCCATCGAGCAGGCGGCTCATCAGCAGCGCCTCGGTGAGCGTCGGCGAGAGGAAGTCGTCCCCGCTCGGCTCCCACGCCTGCGCGGCGCGATCCTCCCCGAACCAGGCCGGCGCGCGCTCCGCGATCAGGTCGGCGAGCGCGGCGTCATGCTCGCGCGCCCAATCGAGCGCCAGCACCAGCGCGAAGGCGGTGTTGAAATGCGCGCCGCTGCGGATCGCGTAGGTGAGCTGCGGGAGGTGCGCCTTGAAACGATCGTCGAAGGCGCGGGCCAGCGGCTCCAGCGCCGATGCCCAGCCCGCATCGTGCCGCGCCGCCTCGCCGTGCAGCGCGAGCAGCCACGCCCAGCCATAGGGCCGCTCGAACCCGCGTGACGTCGGCCGCGCGAGATAGGCGAGTTCGCCCGCCACCTTCTCCGGCACCAGCATCGCGTCGGCCCGCGCGGCAATCTCAGGCGCCTCGGCCATGTCCGGAAACAGCCGACGCAGCCTCAGCAGCTGCCACCAGCCATGCACGCAGCTGTGCCAGTCGAAGCTGCCGTAGAAGATCGGGTGCAGCTCGGACGGCGTCCGCACATCCTCCGGCCCGGCCAGCATGTGCATCAGCATGTTGGGATATTCCTGGCCGATATGGCCAAGCGTCAGGCGCGCGAAACGGGATGCGGTTTCAACAGTGGTCATCTCGGAAAAGCCAGCCACCAGATCAGGAGGATATTGACGAGGAGCAGCGGCAAGGCGGTCGGCGCCTGCGCGCGGATCACGCCGTTGCGGTCTTTGAGTTCCAGCAGCACGGCGGGGACGATGTTGAAGTTCGCCGCCATCGGCGTCAGCAGCGTGCCGCAGAAGCCTGACAGCATCCCGATCGCGCAGACGATCGCCGGATCACCATGGTGCTGGTGGATGAGCAGCGGCAGGCCGACCGCCGCCATCATCACCGGGAAGGCGGCGAAGGCGTTGCCCATCACGATCGTGAACAGCGCCATGCCAAGCCCATAGGCGATGGTCGCGCCGATCAGGCTGCCGTCCGGGATCAGGCCACCGACCAGGCCACCCACCACAGTGCCGACGCCGGACAGCGCGAAGATCGCGCCGAGGCTCGCCAGCATCTGCGGCAGCAGCGCCGCCCAACCGACCGAATCCATCAACCGCAGCCCCTCACGGAAGGGTGTGGCAGGGCGCGGCCGCAGCCAGGCCACCGCCGCAGCCAGCGCGATCAGCACGCCGATGGCCAGGCAGACGAGCGTCGCCTGCTTGGGATCCGCCCAGCCCGGCCACCAGCGCGCCGCGAAGGTGCCGACCAGTGCCACCACCGGCACGATCAGCACCGGCAGGAAGATCGCGTTGCCACGCGGCGCCTCCGCCCCCGCGCGCGGCCTTCCCGCGCGGGCCAGGCCGGTGCCGGCGATGGCGACGATCGCCAGCACCAGCACGCCATTGCCGATGTCGCCCAGCCGGTCACCCAGCAGGAAGCTGATCGCGACGAGGCCCCAGAGCGCGGCATTGCCCCAGCGTCGGTCGAACGCCGCCAGACCCGCGTAGACGGCGAAAAGCGCCCCCGCGACGGCATAGACGAACGGCAGGCCGATCATGCCGCCGTCCCCCGAGCCAGCCTGCGATCGAGCCACCACAGCCGGAAGCCGTGGATCAGGAAGGCCGTGATCGCGCTCGGGATCGCCCAGACCGAGAGCTGGGACGGCTCCAGCACGATGCCGAACTGCTGGAGCAGCCCTTTCATCAGCAGGATCGATCCGACCGCGAGGAATATATCCTCGCCGAAGAACAGCCCGACATTGTCGGTCGCCGCCGCAAGCGCCTTCACCCGTTCGCGCGTGGCCTCGTCCAGACCGCCTGCCTGACGCTCGGCCAGCGCCTCGGCCATCGGCGCCACCAGCGGACGGACGGTCGGCGCGGGCCCGGCGAGCGAGGTCAGCCCGATCGCGGCGGTGAGCTGGCGGAACAGCAGATAGACGATCAGCAGGCGCCCCGCCGTCGCGCGGCCGAAGCCCGCCACCACCGCCCGCGCGCGCTCCTGCAGGCCGAAGCGTTCCAGTAGTCCGATCACCGGCAGGATGATCCAGATGATCGTGACGTAGCGCGTCTCGTTGAAAGCGTGGCCGAACGCGGCGAGAATCGCGACCGGGTTCAGTCCTGCCGCCAGCCCCGTCACCAGCGCGGACGCGGCGACCACCAGCAGCGGATTGAAGCGCAGCAGGAAACCCAGGATGATGACGGCGATGCCGGACAGCACCAGCATCAGCGCGTGCCCACCCGTCGGCAGCGGACCGCGACGACAGCATCTCCATACGAACCGACCATGCCGGGCTGTGGCGCCCCATTCCGCATCACCGCCTGCGGATCGCCGGCAACGATTCCGGTGAAGCGGTTGCCACGATCGATCCGGAACTGCCAGGCCATCGGCTTATTGAGACGGTCCGGCAGAGAAGGTCAATCGAAACACCGCCGCTTATCCCCGGAAATCCGCGCTATTCCGCCGCCTGCTGCGTCTCCTGCTCGGGCGCGACCAGGCTGCGGGCGAGCGACTCCACCGGCGGCACCGCCTCGATCTCGCGATCGCCGGTCTCGATATTGAGATCGCGGAACTTGCGGCCGGTCACCAGCGCGCGCGTCTCCAGCGAACTGGCGAAGGCGTTGTAGTTGGTGACGGCACTGTTGAGCGCGGTGCCGACCTTGCGCATGTCGTTGGCGATCTTGGCGAGCCGTTCGTACATCTCCTTGCCGAGCGCACCGATCTGCCGCGCCTCGGCCGCCAGTTTCTCCTGTCGCCAGACACCCGCGACGGTGCGGGCGAGCGCCACGAGGTTGGTCGGCGCGGCGAGCAGCACGCGCTTCTGGAAGGCATAGTCCCACAAGCCCGGATCGGCGTCGGTCGCCGCGGAGAGAAAATGCTCGCCCGGCACGAACATGATGACGAATTCGGGCGCGTCCTCGAACTGGCTCCAATAGGCCTTGGCCGACAGCGCGGTGACATGCGCCTTCATCGCCGCGGCGTGGGCCTGAAGGAAACGCGCACGCTCGGCCTCATCGATCGCGGCATAGGCATCCTGATAGGCGTTGAGCGACACCTTGGCGTCGATCACGAGGCTCTTGCCGCCCGGCACGCGGATCACCGCATCGGGGCGCAGGCGGCCATCCTCGGTGGAGACGGACACCTCCATCTCGAAATCGGTATGCTCGGCGAGACCGCAAGTCTCCAGCACGTTGCGCAGCTGCTGCTCGCCCCAGCGCCCGCG
The DNA here is from genome assembly GCF_029906645.1 of Sphingomonas oryzagri. NCBI lineage: Bacteria > Pseudomonadati > Pseudomonadota > Alphaproteobacteria > Sphingomonadales > Sphingomonadaceae > Sphingomonas > Sphingomonas oryzagri. The sequence continues at coordinate 898,725 of NZ_JARYGZ010000001.1, read as the reverse complement.
CGCCTTGGGCGCCGCCCGCAGCGCGTTGACCAGCCGCGCCGCTTCGCCGCGCACCGCCTCCTGCCCCTCGCGCATCGCGCTGATCAGGCCGGTGAGGTTGCCATAGGCCTCGGTGCGCTCGCGCTCGATCTTGCCGACATTCTCCTCGTACCGCTTGAGCGTCGTCTCGACCGGCTTCAGCAGCGCCTTCAGCCGCTCGCCCGAGCGCTCGTCGGCCTGCGCGAACCGCTGGTCGGCGCGCTCGAGAAAGGCCTTCTGGGCCTCACCGAGGATCTTGCCGCCGATCTCGCTGAACTGGGCCGACAGCGCGTCCTTCGCCTCGCGCAACTCGGCCAGCCGCAGCTCGAACGCCTCGGCGCGCTGGCCGGCGGCGGCGCGTTCGGACGCGAGATCGCGCAACGCCGAATCGCGTTCCTTCGTCACTTCGTCGAGGGTGGTACGCAGCAAGGGCGCGGCGCTGGCCCGCTCCTCGGCGGCGGCCTTCGCCGTCTCCGCCGCGCGGCTACGCTCGTCGAGCCGATCGCGCTCCGCCTTCAGCGGCGCGACGCTGCGCGACGCCAGCAACCATCCGGCGATCAGGCCGACGACCAGCGTGATGCAGGCGATCAAAACAGCGACGACAGGCTCCACGCACCCCTCCGATTGGAACGAAGGGGGAACGTAACAGGCGAAATCCTACGGCGCAAGCGCGAGTTATGCGGCGCGCTTCTGCTTGCGCTGTTTCTCCAGCTTCTTCAGCAGCATATCCCGCTTCATGCGCGAGAGATGGTCGGTGAAGACGATGCCTTCGAGATGATCCATCTCGTGCTGCAGGCAGGTCGCGAGCAGCCCGTCGATCAGCTCGTCATGCGCCTTGCCGTCGCGATCGAGCCATTTCGCCCGCACCGTCGCCGGGCGCTCGACATCGGCATACTGATCCGGAATCGACAGGCAGCCCTCGGTATAGATGTTCAGATCGTCTGACGGATCGGAGAATTCCGGGTTGATGAACACGCGCGGGTTCTTCGGACCCGGCTCGTCGGACCCCTCGGCGCTCTCCTGCAGGTCGATCACCAGCAGGCGCAGCGGCACGCCGACCTGGATCGCGGCGAGGCCGATGCCCGGCGCGTCGTACATCGTCTCGAACATGTCGTCGATCAGCGTCTGCAGTTCGGCGTCGAACATCTCGACCGGCTTGGAGATCTGCCGCAGGCGCGGATCGGGGATTTCGATGATCGGAAGAATGGCCATGATGCGCAGCTATGTAGCACGACCGGCAAGGTCAAGCGAACCGTCTCGATCACGGTGATCGACGCGCGTGCGGGCTAGTCGATCGGCCGCCTCGCGCGCAACGCCTGCGCCAGCGTACCTTCGTCCAGATAGTCCAGCTCGCCGCCCACCGGCAGGCCATGGGCGAGGCGCGTCAGGCGGATCGGAAAACTCTCCAGCCGCTCGGCGATGTAGTGGGCGGTGGTCTGCCCCTCCAGCGTCGCGTTGGTGGCGAGCACCACCTCGTCGATCCCGCCACCCGAAACCCGCGCGACGAGCCGATCGACCGACAGATCCTCCGGCCGCACCCCCTCCAGCGCCGAAAGCCGGCCACCCAGCACATGGAAGCGCCCCGGAAACAGGCGCGAGCGCTCCAGTGCCCAGAGATCGGCCACCTCCTCCACCACGCAGAGCGAGCGCTGGTCGCGGCGCGGATCGGCGCAGATCGCGCACGGATCCGACGTATCGACATTGCCGCAGGTCGAGCAGGTGGAGAGCCGCTCGTTCACTGTCTCCAGCGCGCGCAGCAGCGGCGTCAGCGCCGTCTCGCGCTTCTTGAGCAGGTGGAGGACGGCGCGGCGGGCCGAACGCGGCCCCAATCCGGGGAGGCGGGCCAGCGCCTGGGTGAGCGCCTCGATTTCGGGGGAAGCCATGCGGACATGCATATGGGCTTGCGCTGGGGCTTGCCAAGCGCTTGAGGGGCAGGATGCGCATCGCCTTCATGGGAACGCCCGATTTCGCCGTGCCGACGCTCGATGCGTTGCATGGGGCCGGGCACGACATCGCCGCCGTCTATACCCAGCCGCCGAGGCGCGCCGGGCGGGGCAAGGCGGTGCAGCCCTCGCCGGTGCATAAGCGGGCCGAGGCGCTGGGGCTGGAGGTGCGCTCCCCACTCACGCTGCGCGATGCGGACGAACAGGCGGCGTTCGCGGCGCTCGGCCTCGATGTCGCGGTGGTGGCCGCTTACGGCCTGATCCTGCCGGTGCCTGTGCTGGAGGCGCCGAGGTTCGGCTGCCTCAACGTCCACGGCTCGCTGCTGCCGCGCTGGCGCGGCGCCGCGCCGGTGCAGCGCGCGATCCTCGCCGGGGACAGGGAGACAGGCGTCGGCATCATGCAGATGGAAAAGGGCCTCGATACCGGACCGGTGCGGTTGGAAGGGCGCACGCCGATCGACGGCAAGACGGCAGGCGATCTCACGAGCGAACTGGCGGAACTGGGCGCCCGGCTGATGGTGCAGGTGCTCGCCGAGCCGGACACCTATCCGCCCCAGGCCCAGCCCGACGAGGGCATCACCTATGCCGCCAAGATCGAGAAGGCCGAGGCGAAGATCGATTTCGGGCAGAGCGCGGAGGCGGTCGAACGGCAGGTGCGCGCGTTCAATCCCATGCCCGGAGCCTTCTTCGAGTTCGCCAGCGAGCGGATCCAGATCCTCGCCGCGACACCGGCAGACGGCACCGGAGACCCCGGCGAGGCGATCGATGACGCGCTGCTGATCGCCTGCGGCTCCGGCGCGATCCGTCCGCTGACGGTGAAGCGCGCCGGCCGGGGCGCCATGGCGGCATCCGAGCTGCTCCGCGGCTTCGCCATTCCGAAGGGCAGCGTGCTGGCGTGACCCGCTTCAAGCTGACGGTGGAATTCGACGGCCGCCCCTTCATGGGCTGGCAGCGGCAGGCACACGGGCCGAGCGTGCAGCAGGCGATCGAGGAAGCCGTCACCCTCGTCACCGGCGAGACCCAGGCCGTCCATGCCGCCGGGCGCACCGATGCCGGGGTCCACGCCACGGCCATGGCCGCGCATGTCGACATAGAGAAGCCGATCACCCCTTTCCGACTGATGGAGGCCCTGAATGCCCGGATGCGCCCCAATCCGGTAGCGATCGTCGCCTGCGAGGTGGTGGCGGACGACTGGCACGCCCGCTTCTCCTGCCTCGGCCGTCGCTACATCTACCGCATCGCCGAGCGCAGGGCGCCGCTGGTACTGGAGGCCGGCAAGGCGTGGCGGGTGGCACCGCCGCTCGATGCAGGGGCGATGCACGAGGCGGCGCAGCGGCTGGTGGGGCTGCATGACTTCACCACCTTCCGATCGGTCCACTGCCAGTCGGACAGCCCGGTCAAGACGCTCGACCGGCTCGACGTGCGACGCGTCGAGGGCGGCATCGCGATCGAGGCGGCGGCGCGCTCCTTCCTTCACCATCAGGTGCGATCGATGGTCGGATGCCTGGCGCTGGTCGGCCAGGGCAAGTGGTCGGCAGACGACGTGACCTCCGCGCTCGAGGCGAAGGACCGCGCCGAGCTGGGGTTGAACGCACCGCCGGACGGGCTGTATTTCGTGGAGGCGCTCTACCCCGCCTAGCGCGCGACGAGCGGAAGCTCTCGACAATGGGGATGCGAATGACAGGGAGCAGAGGATGACCGACGAACCAGACGCTTCGGTCGACGCCAAGATCGCCTCGCTCGGCGATTGGCGCGGCGAGGTGCTGTCCCGCCTTCGCGCATGGGTACGCGAGGCCGATCCCGACGTGATCGAAGAGATCAAGTGGCGCAAGCCGACCAATCCTCTGGGTGTCATAGCCTGGTCGCACGCCGGCATGATCGCCACCGGGGAAAGCTATCGGAACAAGCTGAAGGTGACCTTCGCGAAGGGTGCGGCGCTGACCGACAGCACCAGCCTGTTCAACGCCAGCCTGGATGGCGGCACGCGCCGCGCGATCGACATCGCGGAAGGCGAACCGATCGACGAGGAGGCGTTCAAGGCGATGATCCGCGCCGCGATCGCGCTCAACACCCAAAAGCGCTGAGGGTTACGCCCCGAACAGCCGCGTCAGCGACTTGTCGAGCATCAGCAGCTGCCACAGCAGGCGCCCGTGATCCGCGCGCCCGGTGCGGTGCTCGTTGGCGACGCGGCGAAGCTCGTCGGGACGGAACCAGCCCGTATTCGCCAGCGCCGCGCCACCCGCTATACGATCGGCCTCGCCGGCCAGCGGCCCGCGGAACCACGCCGAGATCGGCGTCACGAAGCCCATCTTGGGGCGATAGAGGATGTCCTCGGGCAGATAGCGGCGCATGGCATGCTTCATCAGCCACTTGCCCTGCCCACCGCGCAGCCGCATCGGCTGGGGCAGGCTCGCCTCGAAGGCGAGCAGCTTGTGATCGAGCAAAGGCTCGCGCGCTTCCAGGCTGACGGCCATGCTCATCCGGTCGACCTTGGTCAGGATGTCGCCCGGCATCCAGATCGTCATGTCGGCATATTGCGCGCGGCCGAGCCAGTCCGTGGCGGGTGCGTTGCGCATCGCCGTCTCGATCCGCGCCTCGGCCCGGTGCCCGCCGAGCGTGCGCGTTGCCTCGGGCGTGAACAGACGCGCGCGGATTTCGGGCGCGGTGAAGCCGATGGCGCGGGCATAGGCCTCCTCCGGCGATCGGGCAAGCGCCTCGAAGGTGGACTTGGCGCGCAAGGGGCGCGGCGCCCAGTCCGCCTTGGGGTAGGCCCGGCCGAGCGCGCCGAACACCCGCCCGCTCATCTGATTGCCGAGCAGGCCCCGCGCCCGGTTCTCGGCCACGAAGAAACGATGGCGGCGATACCCGCCGAGCGCCTCGTCCGCGCCGTCGCCGGACAGCGCCACCGTCACCCGCTCACGCGCCAGTTCGCACACCCGGTACATGGGCAATGCGGATGCGTCGGCGAAGGGCTCGTCGAAATGATGGACCAGCGTATCGATCAGCCCGAAATCGTCGGGCGACACGATCCGCTCGCGATGATGGGTGGCGAAACGTTCGGCAACGAGGCGGGCGTGGCTGGTCTCGTCGAGATCGGGCTGATCGAAGCCGATCGAGCAGGTCTCCACCGCCGAGCGGCTGGCCTCGGCCATCAACGCCACGACGCTGGACGAGTCCACTCCGCCCGACAGGAAGGCGCCGAGCGGCACGTCCGACACCATGCGCGATCGCACCGCCATCCGCATGTAATCGGTCAGCTGGTGTTCGAGATCCTTGACCGATCCCTTGGCATCGGCGGGGAAGCCCAAGTCCCACCAGCGCTGCGGCTCCGGCAGGCGATGGTTGCGCCGCAGCGTCATGTGGTGGCCGGCGGGCAGCTTCTTCACACCGGCTACGATGCAGGCGTCGTCCGGCACGTAGCCCAGGCCGAGGAAATCCTCGACCGCCGACAGATCGGGCGATCGACGCAGGCGCGGGTGCGCGAGCAGCGCCTTCAGCTCGGAACCGAACAGCACCGCCCCGTCGGGCAGCTCGGTGTAATAGAGCGGCTTCACCCCCAGCCGGTCGCGCGCCATGAACAGGCATTGCTGGTCCGCATCGAACAAGGCGAAGGCGAACATGCCGGTGAAGTGATCGAGGCAGGCCGGCCCCCAGCGCCGCCAGCCGTGCAGGATCACCTCGGTGTCGGACTGGGTGCGGAACTCGGCGCCCCACGTCTCCATGTCGACGCGCAGCTCGCGGTAATTGTAGATCTCGCCGTTGAACACGACGGTGAGCTTGCCGTCCGCCGAGTGCATCGGCTGTTGCCCGGTAGCGAGATCGATGATGGCGAGGCGGTTCTGCCCGAGTCCGACGCCGGGCGCGGTCCACACCCCTTCCCCGTCCGGCCCGCGATGGGCGAGCGCGCCGAGCATCTGCCTCACCCGCGCCGGATCGACCGGCTTGGGGGTTTCCAGATGGAAGATGCCGGCGATGCCGCACATGGACTCAGCGCACTCCCACCATATGATCGAGTGCCGGCTTTATGGGGCCGAGGCCGCCAAGGAAATGGTCGATCGCTGCGCGGCCGCCTTTCGTCTCGTCGGCGGAGACGAGATAGGCGGCGGCATATTGCGGGCCGCCGAGCAGCCGGCGCTTGAGCGTCTCGATTTTCACCCGCGCCGGGCTGCCGGTGATCATGCCGCCGACATCGTAGAAACTCACCACGATCCGCTCGCCCGGTCCCACCAGCCGCTCGGCACGGCCATCGGCCGGCGCCGGCAGGTCCGCGGTCCACGCCCACGGCCCATCGGGATCGACCGCGCCATGGCCGAAGCCGACCAGCGAGCGGCCATCGCCCTGCTGGTCGAAATAGGCGAGCACGACATCCACCTCCTGTCCCTGCGCGTTCCGGTAATGCGCGGCCGGGCCGTGTGCCCCGTCGAAGCGCGGGCGCCACGGCGTGCCCTTCGGATCGGAGACCTCCGTCCAGCCGCCGGGCGTCGCCAGCGCGATGTCGGGCGAGGTCGCGGCCGACCCCGTCGCGACGATTTCCCACGCGGGCGCCGCGAGCGACAAGGCCAGCGCGGCCACCGCCGCGACCGGCAGCGACCATGACGCGCGCTGCTTCGCCGCCTCGTCCGTCGCCCGCGCCAGATCGAAGGGCGGTGCATCGGCGGGACGATCGAAGAACTTCCAGCTCATCGCCAGCACCAGTGCGATCACGACGCCGAAGAACACCCAGCCGTAGACGACGTGATCGAACCCCTCGGCCGATTGCGCGCCGCGATATTGCGCGACCCAGATCGTCCCGAAGGCGCGCAGCCCGTTGGCGAGCACCGGCACCGCCACGCAGACGACCATGAACGCCGCGCGGCGCCACCAGCTTCGGAAACCCAGATTGGCGACCAGCGCGCCGAGCGCGATCATCGCGACCAGGAACTTGGCGCCCGAACAGGCCTCGGCCACCTTGAACAGCCCGGCAGGCGTCGCGATGAACACACCGTCGATGGTGGCGGGCACATGCACGATGGCGAGGAAGATCATGCAGAGCTTCGCCGTGATCGTCTGCAGCGGCGGGATCAGCCCGTCGCCCGCCGGCACGAGAAACAGCGCGTAGAAGAGCGGGAAGATCAACCCGGCCGTGACGCCCCGCCCCAATAGGGCGGCGACTGCGCCCTGCAGCATCATGACGAGCCCGAGCTGCCGCGCCAGCGACACGCCCGCCGCCTCGCCCACCAGCCAGCCGAGCCCGCCCAGCGCGATCCACAGCAGCGGCAGCGGCCAGCTCTTCGGTTCGATGGAGGCCAGCAACGGCGCGCGCTGCCAGACCAGCCAGGCGATGATCGGCACGATGACGAGGCAATGCTCGTAGGTGGAGCTGTTCCACCAGATCGAAGCCATCGCGGCGGCATCGCGGTGGAAGATGGCGAGGATCGCCAGTGCCAGCGCACCGAGCGCCGCGAGATGCGCGCGCCAGCCTTCGAGCGCCACACGGGGCGAAGCAGCGGGGAGCGCGGCCTCGCTCATATATGCTCCAGCATCGCGTCGAGCGGGGCCAGCCGCGCAGCCCAGGCATAGCGTGCCTCGACCCGCGCACGGGCAGCGCTACCGATCGCCTCGGCACGGCCCGGATCGGACAGCAGCGCGATCACCGCGTCCGCCTCCGCCTGCGGGCCATCGGCAACGATCAGGTCTCGGCCCGGCTCGGCGTCGATGCCGTCATACGCCTGGCGGCTGGCGACGACCGGGCGGCCCATTGCCATCGCTTCCAGCACCTTGTTCTGGATGCCGCGTGCGATCCGCAGTGGCGCTACCACCGCATCGGCCTCGACCAGCCACGGACGGACATCCGCCACCTCTCCGGTCACGTCGACGCCATGCCGTCCCGCCAGCGCGATGAGCGAAGCATCGGGCTTGCGACCGACGATGGCAAAGCGTGCATCGGAGAAGCGCGCGCGGATGCGCGGCATGGCATCGCGCGCGAAGCTGCCGGCTGCCTCGATGTTGGGCGGATAATCCATCTGACCGGTGAAGACGATCAGCGGCGCCTGCCCCATCGGATGCGGCGCCGGCCGATAGCCGTCGAGGTCGATGCCGTTCTCCAGCACCTGCACCTGTTCGTCGGAGAGCTTGGTCCGCGCCCGGAACAGCGTCGCCTCCGCCTCGCTCACGAAAAGAGAAACAACGGCACGGCGCGCGGTCTCGCGCTCGAAATGGAACAGCCGCCGCGCCTCGCGCTGCCACATCCAGCGCATCGGCGGTTTGGCGGCACGGCCATAGGCGGCGAACTTCTCCGAGTCCATGTCGACGAAATCCATCACGAACGGCCGGTCGGACGGCGCATATTGCGCCATCTGGCCGGAGAAGACGTAGACCTGCTCGATCAGTTCGTCGGCCAGCAGGCGATCGACGAAACCCGCCATGCCCTTATGCGCGAACGCCGTCACCGAAACCGACTTGTGCGTCGCCAGCGCCAGCGTCGCCGCCGCGCCACGCGAGCGGGTGCGCCGCTCGATATGCATCTTGGCGACCAGCGGTTTCAGGCCTTCCATCGCCGCGCGCTCGTCCGCCTCGTCGTCGGCGAAGGCGGCGAGATGGACGCGGTGGCGTTTCGCGAGATGCTTCAGGATGTTGTAGGAGCGGATCTTGTCGCCGCGATCGGGTGGATAGGGAACGCGGTGGGCGAGGAACAGCAAATCGCCCATCGCCTTACCCGAGTCCGCGCGCGATCGGCGGCCCCAGTCGGTTGGCGAGCCACAGCGGCAGCTTCTGCCACGCTTTGATCTTCGCCTGATATTTCGGATTGAGCGGGTTCACCTCGCGCGGGGCCTCGCCGTCGGCGGTGCGGATCGCGTATCCGAGCGGCTGCGGTTCGAAGCCCCAATTCTTCTTGTAGGCGAAGGCGCCGGTCTCGGGCTTCGATCGGCCGAAATCGAACGCCGTGCAGCCCCGCCCACGGGCATGGCGCATCAGCGCGAAATACATCAGCTCATTCGCCCGCAACTTCCGCGCCTCGAAGGTGCCGCCGCCCCAATACGGCATCACCGTCCCGTTGTGGTACAGGCTGAGGACGGAGGCAACCGGGCGGCCTTCGTCGCGGACGGTGAGGATGTCGGCATCCTCGCCGAACGCATCCATGACGGAGGCAAAGAGCTTCTGCGAGAAGACGGGCGTGCCGAGATTGCGGACGCTCTCCGCATAAACGGCGTAGTGCGCCCGGCGATCTTCGGCGCCGCGACCGACGGTTACCGTCATGCCGGCATCGAGCGCCTTGCGCACCTCAGCACGCTGCTTGCGCGGGATCGCCTTCAGCTGCGCGTCATCGTCCTGCTCAATGGGTCTAACGAAGCCCGCATAGCTTTCGAGCTTGTGGATCCAGCCCTCCCCCTCGGGCAGCGGGCCGCCGCGTAGTTCGAGGCTCGGGCAGTCGAGCTTTTCGGCGAGCGCCCAGCCCGCCTGCACCAGCGCGTCGGTCGCGGCCCGGTCGTCAGCCAGCACGCCGCCGCCGACCGCGAAGCCGCTCGACACCAGAGCCTTGCCGAACAGTATCGACTTCACCGCCGTCAGCGGCAGCACGCCGACGATCCGCCCGCCCCGCTCGGCAATAATCCAGTGGGTGCGCTGGCCGGTCCCCTTGGCGACGCCGTTCAGCCATGCCGGAAGGTGGAACGGCGTGCCCTCGGGATGCGCGCGGACATAGGCTGCGATAGCCGGCTCGTCGGCCTGCGTGCGGATGGTGACGGGAAACACTGCCTCGGCCGGGTTCATTGTTCGAGAGACTTGGGCCGCTGGCCCGCGACGACGCGATCCACGCGATCCCAGGCGAAATCCTTGAGCAGCCGCTCCAGCTTGCCCTCCATCGCAGAAAGGCGACTGTAGTGGCGCACCTTGGAGCGCAGAGGCGCGTTCCCCACGCGCGGCTGACCGGGATCGATCTCCCACGGGTGGAAGTAGAACACTGCCGGCCGTCCCGCCTCGCCGTTGACCTGCCGGATCGCCCAGCTGCTGAACTTGTAAGGCAGCAGCCGGAAGAAGCCGCCGCCGCCCGCCGCCAGCGTACGCTCACCCAGCCTCGCGGTGGTGACGGGCAGCTCGATCATCTCGCTCCCCTCCACCGGCTTCCAGACGAAGCGCGGGCTTTCGGGCCAGCCGTAATGATCGTGCTTCACCGGCGCCACCGACGAGGAATAGGCATAACCCTCTTCCGCCAGCACGGCGTGCGCCCACGGCGTGCGCTTGTCGATCGAGAAGCTCGGCGCGCGATAACCTGTGACGGGCGCGCCCGCCGCATCCTCGATCGCCGCCCTGGCGCGACGCAGATCGGCGCGAAACTGCTCGGCCGTCATCGTGAAGACGCGGTCGTGATCCCAGCCGTGGCTGGCTATCTCGTGCCCCTCGGCGACGATGCGGCGCATCTGCTCGGGCGCGCGTTCCGCCACCCAGCCGAGCGTGAAGAAAGTCGCCTTCACCCCCGCCCGCTGGAACAGGTCGAGCACCGCGTCGGTGTTGCGCTGGACGCGGCTTTCGAGGCGTGGCCAGTCGCCCTTGTCGATCACCTTCTCGAAGGCGCCGACCTGGAACCAGTCCTCGACATCGACGGAGAGCGCGTTGCGCATGGGGACGGAGAGCGCGTCGCGCATCACCGGGGCATCCTCGCTCAGCGGGCGTAATGCTGGTTGGCAGGTTCCTCGCGCTCTACCCAGTCGATCAGCAGGCCGAGCACGCGGCGGATCGCCGCCTCCTGCTCGTCCAGCCGCTCTTCCAGCTCGGCGATCCGATCCAGCAGCGCCGGATCCTGCGCGGTGACGATGCGGACGGGCGCGGCCTCGGTCGGCGGTGCGGCATCGGCGGCGCGACGGCGCGGCGGCGCGGCCACGGTGGCGCGCTCCTCGCCCTGATCGGCGGCGACCATGTCGACGGTCGCGCCGTCGATGCGGTTCAGCCCCTCGACCGATCCGTGCAGCAGCACGCGGCCCGCCAGCACGTTGAGCCGGCGCGGCACGCCGCCCGAATGTTTGTAGAGCGCGACCCAGGCATCCTCGGTGAAGGCGGGGTTGTTCTCCCAGCCGACCAGCTTCAGGCGATGCTGGATATAGGGCGCAATCTCCTCGGCCTCCATCGGGGTCAGATGGTGCGTGGCGATCACGCGCTGGCGCAGCTGCTCCAGATGCTGACTGGTCTCGAACCGCTCGCGGAATTCGGGCTGGCCGAGCAGGAAGATCTGCAGCAGCGATTGGCCGCCATTCTGGAAGTTGGAGAGCATACGCAGCTCTTCCAGCGCGGACAGCGGCAGGTTCTGCGCCTCGTCCACGATCAGCAGCGTCTGGCGCCCTTCGGCGGCGTGGAGACGCAGCGTGCGCTCGATCCGATCGAGCAGCTGCGCCTTGGCCAGACCTTCGGTCGCGAGGCCGAGCTGCTGGGCGGCGAGGCGCAGCATGTCCTCGCCCTCGACCTGCGTCGAGACGAGGCGGATGGCGTGAAGCCGCTGCGGATCGATCGAGGCCATCAGGTGGCCGACCAGCGTGGTCTTGCCCGCCCCGACGTCACCGGTGATGACGATGAAGCCCTCGCCCTGCGCAAGACCATAGCCCAGATAGGCCATGGCGGTGCGGTGCGTCTTGCTCTCGAACCAGAAACGCGCGTCCGGCGTGAGCTGGAAGGGGCGATCGCTGAAGCCGTAATGGCGGTCGTACATGCTGCCTTCCCTTACATCGTATAGCGGATCGAGACGAGGGCCGTGCCGATCACGTCGTTGTCGCGGTTGTCGCCGGCGCCGGACGAGGCGCTGACCGATGCGGTGCCCGAAAGGTGGCGGCCGAAATCCCGGTAATAGCTCACCGATCCGCCATAGACCCAGTAAGGCGAGGTATCGAACGCGTCGCTGTCATACCAGGCGGCAAGGCCGTTGAAGGCCACGCTGGAGCTGGCCGAGAGCTTGCGCACCGCGACCCCGTTGATCGTCACGCTCTGGTCGTTGGCGGCCGAGGCGCCGAAGATCTGGTCGCCATAGACCGGGGCCAGATAGTGGCGGTGATCGTAGCTGACGCTGAGGCCGTAGGTCCACAGGCCCCGCTGCGAGGACCAGTTCGCCCACACGCCGCGCGAACGATAGAAGTTCGAGCTGACCGAGGACAGCGCCGGCAGGCAGCCGCCCTGCCCGCCATTGGCGCCGAACACGCAGCCGGCCAGCGTCGTCGGGATCGGCGGCGCGAAGCTGTTGAAGCTGCTGGGCATCGCGCCGACCTCGCTGGTGAGCTGGCGGCCGAAGCTGGTCACGTCGTCATAGGCGACAACCTCGACCGCGCTCGATGCGTTGATCTGATGCTCGAACTTGCCGAACACCACGGTCTCGCCGTAGCGGCGGCCGCCATGCACCTCCAGCGAGGTGCGCGCGCTCGGCCGCCACAGCACGCCGACGTCCCAGATCAGGCCGTCCTGATCGTAGGTGAGCTGGCGCTTCTTGCTCTTGTCGGCCTGCAGGTGGCGGTCCTCGTCGAGCATCGCATTGCCCTGCGCGTCGGTCAGGATCTGGCGCGAGGTGGCGCGGTTCTTCTCCCAGCCCACGCCGCCCTCCAGCGCGACGGTATCGGACACCGGCATGGTCGCGTCGGCGCGTCCGAAGACGCTGTCCAGCCGCGCATCGAGGAAGTGGACCTGATCGCGGTTCGCGCCGCCCGACAACTTGAGACCGAAGGGCAGGCCGTACCCGCCCGGATCGGTGCCCGCCGAGGCATAGACGGAGTTGCTGATCGTGGTGAAATCGTTCTGCAGCACGGGCTGCCCCGGCCCCAGATCGAGGTCGCTGCCGCTGCCCGTCTTGGTCCAGCCGAAGCGGTAGTCGGCACTCACGCCGACGTCTCCGACACGCGTCGCGTAGCTCGGGCCGGCCTGCACCGCATAGATCTGCTGCGTGTTGCTGGTGTCGCCGAACACATAACCCGGCGCGCGGCGCCCGAAGCCGCCGCTCGCCCGCGTCGCGAGGCCCGCCGCGTCGAAGGAGAGCGACTGGGTCGGCTTGTAGGTGATCACACCCAGGCCCTGGTGGGTGTCGGTGTCCTGATATTTGTGCGACCAGGAGAAATAGTGATCGTAGCGATAGTCGATCTGGCCCTGCACGTGCGTGCCATCGAGAGTCGCGTCCACGCCGGCCGCGACACCGGTATAGGTCACCGCATCCTGATCGTGGCCGGTCAGGTCCGCCGTGAAGACCTGCTGGGCCTCGATATAGGGATGGATGGTGGTCCGCGCGCCCGCCGGTGCGGCGACGAGCGCCGGCAGCGTCAGCAGGGCGGCGGAAAGAGCGAGCCGCTTCATCCGTCGATTCCGTAATATTGGCCGAAGCGGCGGCTGGACCCGCCGAACTCAACGCCATTGAGGAGGAGCTGTGGCTTCGGGCAGGCCGACAGCAGCTCGAGCGCTTCACGCAACTCCGTCTCGCCGGTCTTTTCGGCGCGGACGACGAACAGCAACTGCCCGGCGTGCATCGCCAGCACCGACCCCGTCGAGGCGGCGAGCGCCGGCGAGGAATCGAACAGGATGATCCGGCGCGGATCACGTGACCGCAGCCGCTCAAGAATCTGCGTGGTACGGGCCGACGCGAGCAACTCGGTCGCCTCGTTGGTCTGGCGGCCGGCCGGCAGGACCGAGAGGCCCTGAATGTCGGTGCGGATGATGCAGCCCTCGACGTCCACCGACGGATCGGCAACCGCATCGATCAGGCCCGGCCCGCCCTCGAGGCCGAGGGTCGAAAGCACCTCCGGCTTGGCGACGTCGGCATCGACCAGCACCACCTCGACATCCTTCTCGGCGGCGAGGCTGAGCGCGAGGTTGATCGCACAGAAGGTCTTGCCCTCGTCGGGGCGCGCCGAGCAGACCAGGATGGTGCGGCCTTTCGGCGCATCGTCCATGCCGCGCAGCAGCTGGCGCTTCACGATACGGAATTCCTCCGCGATCGCGGTGGCGCCGCTGTCCGGCACGATGAACCCGCCTTCGCGCAGTTCCTCGATCGCGACCGTGCCGAAGCGCGGTGCGGCGGCAGCGCCGAAATCGACCGGCTGCGGGGCCACGGGCGCAAAAGAGACCGCCGCGCGCTGCTCGACCGGCCGGGGCGCAACCTCGGGCTGGCCGGTGCCGCGCAGCTTCTCGCCGAAATCGTAGACGCTCGCCGCCCGCTCGACGAGCGACGGACCGCGCGGCGCCTTGGGGCGGTCGCCGCCATTGGGATCGGGGGCGATCGGGCTGTGCTTGCTCATGCCATCGTCTCCCGTCACGCCATCAGCCCGCGCTGGACGAACTCGACCGCGAGCAGGAGCACGAACGCCCCCGCCAGCGCGCCGCCCGCCCCCGCGAACCACTTGAATTGCTGCGCCGCCTCGGCCTTCTGCTTCGCGCTGTGCACGAAGCTGACGGCACCCAGCACCGGCAGGCCGCTCGCCGCCGCCAGCGCGGTCGGCGTCGAGAAGCTGGACTGCATCTTGTGTTTGAGGAAGGCGACCGCCGCGCCGCCCAGCACCGCGACCAGCAGCACGCCGGTCAGCAGCAGCGGGCGCATCGGCTTGGCCGGCACCTTCGAGAAGCTCGGCGGCGCGATGACGCGGAACTGCACGCTGCCGTCGCTATTCTGCGCGTCGGCGCGCAGCTTGATCGCCTCGCGGTCCTGCAGCAGCTTGTCATATTGCTGCTGGAGCACGTCGTGATCGCGCGACAGCTTGGCCTGCTCGGCGGTGATTTCGGGCGCGCCGGCCTGCTTGGCGGCGAAAGTCGCGAGATCGGACTGGAGCTGGGCGCGACGGGTGGAAAGTGCGGCGAAGGTCGCCTGCTTGTCCGCCTGCAACGATCGCAGAGAGAGATAGGCCGGGTTGGGCTGGCTGCCCGCGCCGCCGCCGGTATCCGCCGCCGCAGCGCCGGAGATACGGGCGATCTGCTTCTTCAGCGAAATGACATCGGGATGCTGGTCGGTCCAGCCCTGCGCCTGGTCGGCGGCGAGCTGGCCCTGCAGCTGCGCGAGCTGCTGGCGCGGCCCGCCGACGGTGCCGGGAACGGCGACGCCGGGAATGGTCGCGGGCGTGCCGGCCATCTGGCCGTTCACCGCGGCCAGTGCCGCCTGCGCCGAGGCGAGCTGGGTCTCGACATCCTGCAGCTGGCCCTGCGCCGTCTGCATCCGGTCCGCGATGGAGCCGGTGCCGGGCAGCATCCCCATATATTTGGCCTCGAACGCCTGCTGCTTGTTCTCGGCATCCTGAAGCTGCGCGCCCCGCTGCGCGAGCTGCGCGTCGAGGAACTTGAGCGAACGCTGGGCCTCGTCGGCATTGCCGGCCGAATAGCTGGTGTAGAAGGCGTCGAGCAGCTTCTGCGTCACCGTCTGGGCGAGGTGCGCATTCTGCGAATCCGAATAGCCGCCGCCGGACAAGGCCACGCTGACATCGAACAGATCGTCCTGCGTGGACTTGATGCTGACGGCGTTGGCCAGGCGCGTCACCTCGTTGGCGAGGTCGCGCGGATTGCTGGCCTGGCGGGCGAGCGCCGGGGTCGACTTGATCACCCCCGTCAGGTTCTCGGACGAGGTCAGCGTCTGGCGGAAGCTGTCGATGTCCTGCTGCTGGTCGTTGGCGCTGATGCCCACGGCCTGCGGCAGGATCGACTGCGGCGTGATGTAGACGCGCGCGGTGCTCTGGTAGGTGTTGGGGATCAGCGAGACGGCGAGCCACCCCACCAATGCGATGGCCCACGCCACCGCCAGCGCCAGCCAGCGGCGGCGCCAGACGGCGTGGATGCCCACCCGGATCTCGTCGAGGATCGCCTGCATGTCTCTGCCTAAGCCTCGCTACCGGCCGCTTAGAACATGCTCTCGGGGATGATGATGACGTCACCCGGCTCGAGCTTCACGTTCGCGCGGACATCGCCGTGCTTCAGGAGCTTGGCGATCTGGACCGGATATTCCTTCTGCTTACCCGTCGCCTTGTCGAAGCGCACCAATTTGGCACGATCACCTGCCGCATATTGGGACAGTCCACCCACCGCGATCATGGCGTCGAGCAGCGTCATGTTGGCACGGTAAGGCAGGCTCGCCGGCTTGTCGGTTGCGCCGACGACGCGGACCTGCTGCGAGTAGGTGCCCTGGAAATTGTCGACCATCACCGAGACGAGCGGATCCTGCACGTACTTGGACAGCGCGGCCTTGATGTCCTCGCTGAGCTGCGCGGGCGTCTTGCCCACGGCGGGCAGGTCCGCGATCAGCGGCGTGGTGATGCGGCCGTCGGGACGCACCTGCACCTTGCCGCCCAGTTCCGGATTGCGCCATACGAAGATGGTGAGCTGGTCCATCGGGCCGATGACATACGCCTCGCCCGGCTCTTCCTGCGTCGACACGAAGTTGGCGGGCGGCAGCGGTGGACCGCCGGCCCCCGATGCGCAGCCCGTCACGACACTGCACAGCATCGCCGCCAGTACCGTCTTCGAAGCGCCCTCGAACCGCATGACCTAAATCCCCTTCATTCGCCGCGAAGGGACGTGCGCCGAGGCCTTCGGCACACGCATTCGCGGGTCTTCCGATCGTCGGCCTACGCTGTGAGAGGTTATTTTTACGTTAGGATAACAGCGCTTTCGGGGGAAATCGTGATTTCGTGGGGAGCCGGGTGGCCGAGGAAGGCGGCGGGCGAGGCGGTGGCGCCATAGGCCCCGGCGAGGAACACCGCGATGACGTCACCCGCGTCCGCGCGGGGCAGCATGGCATCGTCGGCCAGCCGATCAAGCGGGGTGCAGAGGCAACCGACGACACTCGCCTCCTCCTCCGGCTCGGCGCCGAATTTCGTCGCGACAGCGACGGGATAGTTGCGGCGGACGACTGTGCCGAAATTGCCCGAGGCGGCAAGCTGATGGTGCAACCCGCCATCGGTGACGAGGAAGACCTTGCCGTGGCTCTCCTTCCGGTCGACCACGCGGGCGAGATAGACGCCCGCCTCCGCGACCAGCCAGCGTCCGAGCTCGATCGCATAACGCGATGCCTCGTCCCCGACCTGCT
The DNA here is from genome assembly GCF_029906645.1 of Sphingomonas oryzagri. Lineage (NCBI taxonomy): Bacteria > Pseudomonadati > Pseudomonadota > Alphaproteobacteria > Sphingomonadales > Sphingomonadaceae > Sphingomonas > Sphingomonas oryzagri. Next base: position 881,763 of record NZ_JARYGZ010000001.1, on the reverse strand, counting down.
CGGCCAGCGCGGCGCCGATTACCTCTACGTCGAGCGCGACGTCACCCGCGAAATACGGCACGCCGAAGCCACCGCCGAGATTGACCAGTGGAGCGCGCGTCCCCGTCTCCTGGTCTATGACGCGGGCGAGCGCGACGCTGTTGGCCTGCGTCTCGATGATGGCGTCACGATCGAGCGACTGGGAGCCGGCGAAGATATGCAGGCCGCGATAATCCGCCCCGGCATCCACAATGCGCCGTACCAGCGCCGGCACCCGCGCCTGATCCACGCCGAACGGCTTGGCGCCGCCGCCCATCCGCATCCCCGATCCGCGCAACTCGAACTCCGGGTTGATGCGGACGGCGAGCCGCGGCGGCAGCCCCAGCGCCTCGCCGATCGACAGCGCGCGGTCCGCCTCGTGTTCCGATTCGAGGTTGATCGTGGCGCCGGCGCGGATCGCCGCCTCCAGCTCGCGTGCTTTCTTGGCCGGTCCGGCGAAGCTGATGCGATCGGCCGCCATCCCCGCATCGATCGCGCGCGCCAGTTCGCCGTCCGAAGCGACATCGAAGCCATCGACCATCCGCGCCATAGCCGCGACCAATGGCGCGAACGGATTGGCCTTGATCGCATAGTGGATCTCCAGCCCCGCCGGCATCGCCGCGCGCAGCTGCTCGACGCGCCGCGCGACCATGCCGAGATCGTAGGCAAACAGCGGCGTATCGCCGGCCTGCCCGATCAATGCGGTGACGTCATGACCGCCGATCAGCAGGCGCCCTTCGGCGTCGGCATCATAACCGGGCGGGATCGGGCCGAGCGGCTTCATGCGCCATGCTCCTTCGCGATAGCAGCACGATCGAGCTTGCCGTTGGGGTTTCGGGGCAGTGCGTCCACCCAGATCACCTCGCGCGGTTGCTGGAAGGTGGGAAGCTCGGCCTTGAAGTGAGCGGCCAGCCTGGCTTCGTCGCCCGATCCGCGCACCACCAGCCGGATCGCCTGCCCCAGCCGCTCGTCCGGCACACCAAGCGCCACCGCCTCCGCCACCGCGCCGCTGGCGATCGCCGCCTCCTCGATCTCGGTCGGGCTGACGCGGTTGCCGGAAACCTTGATCATCTCGTCATCGCGTCCGACGAAGCGCAAAAGCCCCTCAGCGTCCCGCACCACCGTATCGCCGGACCAGACGGCGGTGCCGCCGTAGCGCGATCCCGCCGGCGCCGGCCGGTAGCGCAGTGCCGTCCGCTCCGGATCACGCCAATAGCCCTGCCCGACCAGCGGCCCGGCATGGACCAGTTCACCTCGCTCGTCGTCACCGGCCAGCGCACCATCGGGCCGGACTGCCATCACCTCGGCGAACGGAATGGCGCGCCCGATCGATTCGGGATGCGCATCGACCAGCGTCGGATCGAGGCGGGTCGAGCGGAAGGCTTCGGTCAGGCCGTACATCAATGTCAGGCTGGCCTGCGGGAACAGTCCGCGCAAGCGGCGCACCAGCGGCACCGGCATCCGCCCGCCCGTCGCGGAGAGAATACGCAGCGTGTCGCCCGCCCCGTCCGCCCACTTCGCCTCGGACAATTGCAGCCAGAGCGGCGGCACCCCCGCCAGCGTGGTGACATGATACCGCGCCACCGCGCGCACGACATCATTGGCCACCAGATAATCAAGCGGCACCACAGAGGCGCCCGCCGCCCAGGTCGACAGCAACTGGTTCAGCCCGGCGTCGAAGCTGAGCGGCAGCACCGCGAGCGTCCGGTCCTGCGGTTCGACGCGCAGATAATGCGCCACCGCGACCGCGCCGAGCCACAGATTGGCGTGGCTCAGCATCACGCCCTTGGGTCGGCCGGTCGAACCCGAGGTGTAGAGCAAGGCCGCCAGCGCATCGGTGTCGCCGTCGGACGGCGGCAGCGGCGCGGGATAATCGAGCAAGCCCTCCTCGCTCGACAAGGCGCAATCCTCCGGCAGATCGCCCGGCGCCAGAAGCGTCGCGCGCGCCGGCTGGGTAATCAGCAGCCGCGCACCGCTATCGGCGAGGATGTGCGCCACCTGCGCGCGCTTGAGCAGCGGATTGACCGGCACATGCACCAGCCCGGCTCGCGCGCACGCCAGCGCCAGCAGGCAGGCGGTCCGCGTCTTGGGGAGCCAGCTCGCGATCCGCTCGCCCGGCGCGGCGCGATCCGCAAGATGCGCCGCGAGCGCGCCGACCGCATGATCAAGGCCGGCGAAATCCAGTTCTCCCTCGCGGTCGATCAGCGCCACATCGGCCGGCCGTCCGCACAGCGTCAGCCGATCGAGCCTTTGCGGCAGCGCTTCCAGCCCATCCCATTCGCTCGCCGCTTGCAATTCCATCCCCCGCCGCGCCACAGATTGCGCGTGGGGATAGCGCGATGACCGTCTCGGTGGAATGGCTGGATGACTGGGATGCGATCGCCGCCCGCGCCGGCGACGCGCTCGATCGCACGCGCCGGCCGATCCTGTTCGACCGGCTGGACTGGTATCGCCTGATGGGAACGCACCTCCATCCGGAGACGCCGCCCGCTGTTCTGCACGCGGACGGCGGCTGGCTGTTCCTCGTCGGCGACGGGCCGGGCCGGGCGGTGGCGCTCTCCAAATGGTACGGCCTCGCGTGGCGGCCGATCATCGACGAGCCGGCCGCGCTCGCTGCTATGCTCGTGGACGCGGGCCGTCGCTACAGCCGCCTCATCCTGAATCCGCTAGATTTGGCCGAGGCGAACCGGCTCGACGCCGCCCTGAAGCATGCGGGCTGGCGGGCGTTCACCGATCGTGTGTCCACAAACTGGACGATCGACGTGACGGGCAAGACCTTCGCCGAGTTCTGGCGCGAGCGGCCCGGTCAGCTCCGCAACACGACCGCGCGGCGGATGAAGCGTCATCCGCTCGCCATCACGATCCATCGCCGGTTCGATGCCTCCGCCTGGGCCGATTACGAGGCGATCTATGCCGACAGCTGGAAGCCGTCCGAAGGATCGATGCCCTTCCTGCGCGCGCTGGCCGAGCAGGAAGGGGCCGCCGGCACGCTCCGGCTCGGCATCGCGAAGGACGGGCGGGGCCGGGCCATTGCGGCGCAGCTCTGGCTTATCGAGAACGGCACGGCGACGATCCACAAGCTGGCGCACCGCGAAGGCGCGAAGGAGATTTCGCCCGGCACGATCCTCAGCCACGCCATGTTCCGCGCCGCGATCGACGAGGATCGGGTCACACGCATCGACTTCGGCCTCGGCGACGAACCCTACAAGGCCGAGTGGATGGACACACCCAACCCGATCTACCGGATCGACGCCTATCGGCCCGACAGTCTGCGCGGCCTCGCCGGCATCGGGCGTGAGCGCGCGGCGCGGCTTGTCCGCCGGTTCCGGGGCGGCTAGGCGGTCTGGCGATGAGCATAGAGGACCAATTGCGCGCGATCCTGCGCGACGTGCTGGGGCTGGACGCCGCGCGCGCCGATGCGATCGACACCTCCACCCCCCTGTTCGGCGCGATGCCCGAACTCGATTCGATGGCGGTTGCCGGCCTGCTCACCGAGATCGAGGACCGGCTGCACATCCTGATCGAGGATGATGAGGTAGGCGGCGAGATGCTGGAAACGTTCGGCGGGCTGGTCGCCTTCGTGAAGGCCAAGCGCGGCGAATGAGCCAGCGCGGCCCGCGCATCCACGAGTATGCGGGCGGTGAGTTCATGCTCGCATATGGTGAGACAAACGGCCCACAACTACTTGTTCTGCAACCTCTGTTCGAGGAAATGAACAGATGCCGGCTGCTGATCGCGAGCGTCTGCCGGACACTCGCCCATAACGGCATCGGCTGCTGGCTTCCCGACCTGCCGGGCACCGGCGAAAGCCCGCGCGGGCTGGAAACGATCCGCTGGCAGGAATGGCAGTCAGCGGTGCAGGCAGCGGCGGCCGTCGTCGAAGGCGAGACCGGGCGACACCCGGCCGTCGCGGCGTTTCGCGGCGGAGCGTTGCTCGATCGTGCCCTGGCTGTCCCGGCATGGCGGCTGGCGCCGACGAGCGGTCGTTCGCTGCTCAGCGACCTGCGCCGAAGCGCCATCGCCAGTGGCAGCGATCCGGCGCATCCCGCTGGCTACACCTTGTCCCCCGATCTCGCCGAGGCTCTCGCTGCCGCGGATACCGAGGCATCACCCGTCGTACGGACGGTTCGTCTCGCAGCCGATGATCGGCCGGCCGAGGCGCGGATCGAGGGGCATCCGCTCTGGCGCCGCCCCGAACCGGATTTCGACACCGCGACCGCCGAGGCAATCGCGCGTGACATTGCCGATTGGATAAAGGCTTGAGGCGGATTGTTGCGTTGCCGTGCGAGGGCGAAACGCTGCTCGCCACACTCGATGGCCCCGAAGATGCGCGCATCGGCTGGATCTTCGTGGTCGGCGGGAGACAGACACGGGTCGGTCCGCATCGCCTCTATGAACGACTGGCGGCCCGCTTGTCCGAAACGGGACAGGCCGTGATACGCTTCGAACGCCGGGGCGTGGGAGACAGTAGCGGCATCGACCTGGGCTATCTGGACAGCGGAGCGGACGCAGCAGCAGCTCTGGCCGCGCTCAAGGACAACTTTCCCGATATTTCCCAGGTTCTTGGTTTCGGCCTTTGCGACGGCGCTTCAGCGATTGCGCTCGTCCTGCCCCGGCTGTCCGGCGCGGTGCTGGCGAATCCGTGGGTGGTCGATCCGGTGGACGATCTGCCGCCCGCCGCCGCGATCCGGGGCCATTACCGGCAACGTCTGCGCGATCCTCAGGCGTGGATGCGGCTGCTGCGGGGCGGCGTGGATCTCGGCAAGCTCTGGCGGGGCCTCCGCCGATCGGGACGTCGCGACGACGACAGTCTCGCCCGGCGCGTAGCCGATGGTCTGCCGCCGAAAACGCGCATCGTGCTCGCCGATGGCGACGGCACCGCCCAGGCTTTTGCCGCCGCTTGGCGCCGCCTAAAGGACAAACCAGCAGCGGAGATCGTCTCCATCCCCACCGCCAGCCACAGCTTCGCCGACCCGCCAGCGTTCGAGGCGCTGGCGCGGACCCTGATCGATTATTCGGCGGCGACCGCTTCCTCGGCCTCGAAGTCCGCCTCGGCCAGATAACGCTCGGCATCGAGCGCGGCCATGCAGCCGGTGCCCGCCGCCGTGATCGCCTGGCGGTAGATCTTGTCCATCACGTCGCCGCACGCGAACACGCCCGGCACGGAGGTACGCGTCGTGCCCGGCTCGACCTTGATGTAATGGTCCTCGTCGAGCGCCAGATGCCCTTCGAACAGCTCGGTCGCGGGGTGGTGGCCGATCGCAACGAAGCCGCCATGCACGTCGAGCGTGCTCGTCTCGCCGGTCTGCGTATCCTTCAGGTTCAGCGCGACGAGGCCTTCATTGCCCTCGCCGCCGACGAACTCCTCGACCTCGGTGTTCCACAGCACCTTGATGCCGTGATGCTTGAACAGTCGCTCCTGCAGGATCTTCTCGGCGCGCAGCGAATCGCGGCGGTGGATCAGGGTGACGTCATGGCTGTGATTGGTGAGGTACAGGGCCTCCTCGACGGCCGTGTTGCCGCCGCCGATCACCGCCACCTTCTTGCCACGGAAGAAGAAGCCGTCGCAGGTCGCGCAGGCGGAGACGCCCTGCCCACGCAGCTTCTGCTCGCTTTCGAGGCCCAGCCACTTGGCCTGCGCGCCGGTGGCGATCACCAGCGTATCACCGAGATAGACATGGCCGCCGTCGCCGACGAGGCGGAACGGGCGCTGGGTGAGATCGACCTCGACGATCGTGTCCCACATCATCTGCGCGCCGACATGCTCGGCCTGCGCCTGCATCTCCTCCATCAGCCACGGCCCCTGGATGACCTCGCGGAAACCCGGATAATTCTCGACATCGGTGGTGGTGGTGAGCTGTCCGCCCGGCTGGATGCCCTGCACGACGATCGGCGCCATCCCCGCCCGTGCGCCGTAGATGGCGGCCGAGAGACCGGCTGGGCCGGAACCGAGGATGAGCATACGGGTGGAATGGGTGGCGGTCATTGCAAGCCTTCGTATCGGGATTTGATCGTGAGATAGGGTGTCGATGCCGGTCAGCGCAACCGCGGTATTTCCGATCACTCAGATCGCCGGGGATATTGACGGTGGTAGCGGAGGAGGGACTTGAACCCCCGACACGCGGATTATGATTCCGCTGCTCTAACCAGCTGAGCTACTCCGCCCCGCCGTCCTTCGAGGGGCGCGTCGCCGCCTCGGAAGCGCGGCCTATAGGGGCGTGCGCCGGGCTGGTCAACAGGATGTCGCAATGGTCCGGAACCGGGGCGCCCAAGCGTCGTTTCGCCGAAAAGCCGGATCGTTGACTCAAGGAAAACCGATGGACCTCGCAACCCCACTCGACATCATCTGCCGCATCATCGTCCGCTCGCGCGAGGTGGAGGCCCAGGTGCCCGGCATCGATCCCGACAATGACGATCCGGTCGATGATTCGGACGACGAGCGCGACGTGCTGGAGGACGAGCTGGACGAGACGGCGGTCGACGAACTGCGCACCGCCATCGACGATCTCGCCGAAGACCAGCAGATCGAACTGCTGGCGCTCGCACTGGTCGGACAGGGCACCTACGATGCTTCGGAATGGGAGGATGCGCTGGAGGAGGCCGGCGACGACGGCGCGGAGCCGGCGATCGACCTCCTGATGGACATGCCCACCCTGTCCGAAAATCTCGAAGCCGGGCTTGCCGCGTTCGATCTCAGCTGCGAGGGCGTGGGCCAGATCGACTGAGATCAGCCCGCGAAGCGATAGCGGGCGATCCGCTCCCACGGTCCGCCGCGATAATGGTGCGTCGCCAGCCCCGTCAGCACGAGCGGACGTGGCTGGACGAATTCGGGGCACAGGGCGGCGTGCAGCGCCCTCGCGACCGATGGCTCGACCTTGTTCTGAAGGGTGACGTGCGGGCGCCAGCCAGCGGCGTCCTGCGGAGTGAGCGATCCTGCGAAGATGTCGGCGAGGTCGGCTCTCAGCGCCTCCAGCGGGGCGCAACGCACCCGTAGTGCGACGCCGCGCCCCAGCAGCATCGGTTCGCCGATGGTCGCAGACGGCCGCGCCATTTCGCGCATCGCCGCCTTCAGCCGCGTATCGAGCTCGGCCAGGAGGGCCGGCGGCAGATGATGGAACAGCGTGAGGTGCGCCGGCAGGACGTTGCGTTCGACCGGAAAGTGCGCGCGGCGCAGGCGATCGAGCCAGGCGGAATCCGCCTTGCCGAACTCGGCCGCGACGATGACCGGCGCGACCTCGCCCGCCATCGCCCCTAGATCTCGACCTGGCTGCCCAGCTCCACCACGCGGTTCGAGGGGAGCTTGAAGAATTCCATCGCGCTTTCCGCATTACGCAGCATCCAGGCGAACAACTTCTCGCGCCACACCCACATTCCGGGTCGAGACGAGGCGATCAGCGTCTGGCGGGCGAGGAAGAAGCTGGTGTCCATCATCCGGAGCGGCGCGCCGATGCCCTGCACGTTGGAGAGTGCGGCAGGCACGTCCGGCTCCTGCATGAAGCCGTAATGGACGACCATGCGGTAGAAGCCCTGCCCGAACTCCTTCACCTGCGTGCGATAGGCCTGGCTGACATAGGGGACATCCTCGATGCGGACGGTAAGCAGGATCACGCGCTCGTGCAGCACCTTGTTGTGCTTGAGGTTGTGGAGCAACGCGTGCGGCACGCCGTCGCGCGCGGTCGTCATGAATACGGCGGTTCCGGGCACGCGTTCGGCCGAATTGGCGGCGGATTTCACGAACACCTGCACGGGCATCGCCACTTCGTTGAGGCGCTTGAGCATCAGCTCACGCCCCTTCGCCCAGGTGGTAAGCAGGGTGAAGGCGATGAAGCCGATCAGCAGCGGGAACCAGCCGCCGTCGGGCACCTTGGTGAGATTGGCCGAGAAATAGGCGAGATCGACCAGCAGGAAGAGCAGGATCAGCACGCCCGCCCCGGCCTTGTTCCACTTCCACAGCGAGAAGAGCAGGGTCGCCAGCAGCAGCGTGTCGATCAGCATCGCGCCCGTCACCGCGATGCCGTAGGCGGCGGCGAGGTTGGTGGAGGTCTTGAAGCCCAGCACCAGCAGGATCACCATCACCATCAGCGTCCAGTTGATCACCGGGATGTAGATCTGACCGGCGGCGGCGGCGGACGTGTGGGTGATGCGCAGGCGAGGGATGAAGCCGAGCTGGATCGCCTGCTGCGTGACCGAGAACGCGCCCGAGATCACAGCCTGCGAGGCGATCACCGTCGCCATCGTGGCGAGGATGACGAGCGGCAGGCGGAACTCGTCCGGCGCCAGCAGGAAGAAGGGCGACTTGATGATCTCCATCGCGTCGGCGGGCGTCGCCGACAGGATCATCGCGCCCTGCCCCAGATAATTGAGCATCAGCGCCGGCAGCACGAACACCAGCCACGACAGCCGGATCGGCTGGCGACCGAAATGGCCCATGTCGGCATAAAGCGCCTCGGCACCGGTCACCGCCAGCACGACCGATCCCATGGCGAGGAAGGCACGCAGCGGCTCGTGCGCGAAGAAGGCCAGCGCGTGCATCGGGTTCAGCGACCACAGCACGCCCGGCATTGCGACGAGATTGACGAGGCCGAGCACCGCCAGCACCGCGAAATAGAGCAGCATGATCGGGCCGAACAGCACGCCGATCCGCGCCGTGCCGCGCGCCTGCAGCATGAACAGGCCGATCAGGATGCCGATCGCGATCGGGATGACGAACTCGCCCATCCCGCTCTCGACGACGGTGAGACCTTCCACCGCCGACAGCACCGAGATGGCCGGGGTGATCATCGAATCGCCGAAGAACAGCGCGGTGGCGAACACGCCGAGCAGGACGAGGCCCTTGGTCCAGCGCTTCTCGCCCTTGAGCGAACGCGAGACGAGCGCCAGCAGCGCGAGGCTCCCGCCTTCGCCCTTGTTGTCGGCGCGCATGATGATGGAGACGTATTTCAGCGTCACCACCACCATCATCGACCAGAAGATCAGGCTGAGCACGCCCATCACGTGCGGCGCGTCGGGCAGCAGCTTGTGATGGCCGGCGAAGGTTTCGCGGAAGGCGTAGATCGGGCTGGTGCCGATATCGCCGAACACCACGCCGATCGCGCCGATCGACAGCTTGAGCAGGCTCTCGCCCGCGTGCGGCTGATGCTCCTGCGGGATCAACGACTGGTCGCCGGGCTTCGGCGGCATGGCCGGATCCGGAGCCTGTGCCTGCGGATCGTTCATCGGCTGGTCATCGGATCAGGACGATGACGTCGGACAATCACAAATACGTTCCCCGCCACGCGCCGGTCCCCCGATCCGGCTGATGGGCCGTGGCCCTAGCACCCCCCTGCCCCTGCTGCAACGCCAGCCGCGTCCGCCCGTTCCGTGGCGGGACGTCGCATCAGGGCGGCGGCGCGTCTTCCTGTGCGGCACGCTGGCGCAGGAGGCCCAGCAATTCGAGGCGCGCATCCATGATCGCGATCCACGGGGAACCGACCGGCAGGCCAGCGCGAAGCGCGCGCCACGTCTGGTCCGCCCCGTCGAAATCGCCCGCCTCCAGATAGGCGAGACCCCGGAAATAGGCCGGCGCGGGATTGTCCTTATGGGCCAACCCATCGGCGCGATCGAAGGCCAGGATTACCGCGGGCGTCATGCGGCCGCGCGCCAGCACGAACAGGGCATGGGCATAACCGACACGCAGATCGACGTCGGCAGGCCGTTTGACGATCGCATTACGAAGCAGCCACGCGGAGGCCTCATCCTCGCCGAAGCGATGGAAGGCGTCGGCAGTGCCGAGCGCGATGCCGGTTTCGCCATAGTGATTGAGGAAGCGCATCCGCTCGCTGGCGAACAATGTGTCCGGCGCCATCTCCTGCGGCTTGTCCGCAGCGGGCGCGCCCACCAGCCCCGGCTCGCCCTGCCAGGCATATCCGGCGGCGGCGGTGAACAGGGCGGCGGCCACCAGCATCAGCGCCGGCTTGCCGAGCTTCACCGGCCAGGCCAGCAGGCCAAGCACAGCGAACGCCATGATCGCGAAGATCGCCCAGCCGATCATGCGCGCCGCCTCCGAAACGCCGATCGCGCAAGCAGGCCGCCGATGCCCAGCAGCAGGATCGGCGCGATCCACAGCGGCCACGTCACCGCATCGACCGGCGGCGTGTAGCTCACCCAGCGGCCATAGCGCTGGATCAGCCATGCGCGGATCGCCTCGGGCTTCTCGCCCTCCGCGATCCGCTGGCGGACGAGCGCGCGCATGTCGCCGGCGAGATCGGCATCCGAATCGGCGATCGACTGGCCCTGGCAGACGACGCAGCGGATCGTCTGCATCAGCGCCTGCGCCTGCGCCTCCTGCGCCGGATCGGGAAGCTGGGTGTAGGACAGCGGCTCGGGCGCCATCGTGGGATCGGCGAGCAACGCACCGGGCACCATCAGCAGCGCGAGGACCGCGAGCCTTTTCACTGCGCATCCTTCATGGCGGCAAGGATGTCCGCCATGTCCTGCGGCTGGATCGGGCCGATATGCTGGGCGCGGATGATGCCCTTGCCGTCCACCACATAGGTTTCGGGGACGCCCGACGAGCCGATCGCGATCTGCACGGCGGAAGTCTTGTCGTCGCCGATGCGGTCGAACGGATCGCCGTAGCGTTTGAGGAAGGCGAGGCTGTCGGCCGGCGTGTCGCGGCTTGCGATGCCATCGATGATGACACCTTCACGCTTCAGCTCGACCAGTTGCGGCATCTCGACCGCGCAGGGCACGCACCAACTGCCGAAGATGTTGATGAGGCGGACTTTTCCGTCGGCAAAACTGGCGGAGGTGACGGGGGCTTGGCCGGCGCGCGTGCTGGGCAGCGAGAAGGCGGGCAGCGGATTGCCGACCATCCGCGAATGGACGCTGGCGTCATGCGGCTTGATCAGACCGCTGGAGACCAGGCCCAGTACGATCAGGAAGGCCACCAGCGGCAGCCACAGCAGGATGCGGACGGTACGCAAACTCATCCGAACCTCGCAAATCCGGTATGTTCGACGACAGGCCTGTGACGGGGCAGCGCGCGCCCGATCAGCGACAGCGCCCCGCCCAGCGCGATCAGCGCGCCGCCGAGCCAGATCAACGTCACGAACGGCTTCCACCACAGGCGCAGCTGCCAGCGCCCGCCCGGCACCGGCGCGCCGACCACCGTATAGAGCTGGCCGTCCCAGCGCGTCGCGATGGCGCTCTCGCTGGTTTGCTGGGGCGGGTTGTCGAAGGTGCGCTGCTCGGGCTTGAGGGTGATCGGCGTCGAGGAGCCGCGCGTCGCCACCAGAGTCGCCTGCACGGCGGTGAAATTGCGTCCCGGCACCGGATCGACGCTCGCGAAACGGATCGCATAGGGGCCTACCGTGACGGTCTCGCCCGGTCGCGCGGCGACCAGCGTCTCCTTGGTGAAGGCGCTCTCGCACGCCATGCCGGCAAGGCTCACCGCGACGCCGAGATGGGCGATCACCATCCCCCAGGTGAAGAGCGGCGTGCGACGCAGCTTGCGCTTCCACAGCGGAGCGATGCTTGCGGCCGCAACGCCCGCCGCCAGCGTCAGCCCCAGCAGCGGCAGGATGCGCAGGCCCGGCGCCAGAACCAGCACCGCGACGAACGCGATGACGGTCAACACCGCTGGGATCGCGATCCGCTTCGCCACTTTGGCGATGTCATCCCGCCGCCAGCGCATCACCGGTCCCGCCGCCATCACCGCGACGAGGACCAGCGCCAGCGGCCCGGTCGTCGCATTGAAGTAAGGCGGGCCGACCGACAATTTCTCCCCGGTCAGGCTCTCCGCGGCGAGCGGATAAAGCGTGCCGATCAGCACCAGCCCCAGGATCACCGACAGCAACAGATTGTTGACCACCAGCGCGCCCTCGCGGCTCACCGGATCGAAGCGGTTGCCCTCCGTCACCGTCGCGATCCGCGCGCCGAACAGTGCGAGCGCACCGCCGATATAGAGCGCCAGCAGCACGAGGATGAAGGCACCGCGCTTAGGATCCAGCGCGAAGGCGTGGACCGAGGTCAGAATGCCGGATCGCACCAGGAAGGTGCCGACCATCGACATCGAGAAGGCGACCACCGCCAGCATCACCGTCCATGCGCGCAAGCCATCGCGTGTCGCCAGCACCGTCACCGAATGAAGCAGGGCCGTCGCCGCCAGCCACGGCATCAGCGAAGCGTTCTCGGTGGGATCCCAGAACCACCAGCCGCCCCAGCCGAGTTCATAATAGGCCCAGTAGCTGCCCGCCGTGATGCCGAGCGTCAGGAAGGTCCAAGCCCCCAGCACCCACGGCCGCATCGCCTTGGCGAAGGCGGGGCCGACATCGCGGGTCAGCAGCGCGCCGACCGCGAAGGAGAAGGCCACCGACAGGCCGACATAGCCGACATAGAGGGTCGGCGGATGGAAGGCCAAGCCGGGGTCCTGCAGCAACGGATTGAAGCCGTTGCCATCGGCGGGCGCGATCTCCAGCCGCGCGAAGGGGTTGGACGAGAAAAGCAGGAAGGCGAAGAAGCCGAGCGCAATCACGCCCTGCGCGGCGATGGTGGCAGCGAGCGTCCGCTCCGGCAGGCGTCGCTCCAGCAGGGCCACGGCCGCCCCGGCGATCGCAAGGATCGTGACCCAAAGCAGCATCGAGCCTTCGTGGTTTCCCCATGCGCCCGCGATCCGGTAGAGCGTCGGCACGCTGATCGCGCTGTCCTCGGCAACGAGCTTTACCGAGAGATCGGTGGAATAGAACAGCCAGAGCAAGGCGGCGAAAGACGCCACCGTCATCACCGCCTGCGCCACGGCAACCGGTCGCACCGCGCGCAACAGCTCCTCGCCGCCCGCCTTGAGCGAACCCAGGCCGATGAACGCCTGCAGCGCAGCCAGCATGGCCGCGATCCACAGCGCCGCGAGGCCGGCCTCGGCGATCACTTTTTCAGGCTCCCCGTTTCGTGCATGCCGTTTCCGGCAAGCTCGGGCGGTTTGTAATTCTCGTCATGCTTGGCGAGGATCGTGTCGGCGGTGAACTCGCCTGGCGCGGTGAAGCGGCCTTCCGCCACCACGCCCGATCCCTCACGGAACAGGTCCGGCACGATGCCGGTGTAGCGTGCGGCGACGGTCGCGGCGCCATCGGTGACATTGAAGGTGATGGTGACGCCATCCGTCTGCCGCTTCAGCGATCCCTTTTCGACCATGCCGCCCAGCCGCACCGCGCGGCCGATCTCGACATGATCACGAAGCGCATCGCTGGGGCTGTAGAAATAGGAAGCCTGATCCTTCAGCGCGGACATGCCGAGCAGCACCGCGCCGACCAGGGCGACGAGCGCCAGCAGCGCCAGCACGAGACGTTGATTCTTGGCTTTCACCGGCGCTTCAACGCCTCCGCCGCGCGCTCCGCCTTGCGCATCTGGAAGAGGCTGGCGAGCGTCAACGCCAGCATCGCGATGCCGCCCAGCGCATAGGCGGCGATGACGAAATGCCACTGGTTCACGCGTCCGCCCCCATCCGGCGCAGCCGCGCCTCGACCTTCTGGCGCGCCAGCATAGCGCGCATCCGCATCAATACGATCGCCGCAAACAGCAGCGTGAAGCCGAGCAGAGCGACCGGCAGCGGCCACAGGATCGATCCCGCGATGGTCGATCCCTTGAGCGAAATGCTTTCGCCCTGATGCAGCGTGCGCCACCACAGTACCGAGAAGTGGATGATCGGCAGGTTCACGACGCCGACGATGCCGAAGATCGCCGCGATCCGCCCCTGCCCGCCGCGATCGGCCTCCGCCTCGGCAAGCGCGATATAGGCGATGTAGACGAACAGCAGGACGAGCATCGAGGTCAGCCGCCCGTCCCATTCCCACCACGTCCCCCAGGTCGGGCGGCCCCAGATGGAACCGGTGGCGAGGCAGATGCCGGTGAACACCGCGCCCGGCAGCGCCACCGCGCGTGCCGCGACGGCGGCGAGTGGGTGCCGCCACACCAACTGCATGATCGAGGCGACGGCGATACCGCTCCAACCCGCCATGCCAAGCCACGCGCTCGGCACATGGAGGTACATGATCCGCACCGTCTCGCCCTGCAGGTAATCGGGCGGGGTGAGGAACAGCCCCGCGCCCAGCCCGGCAACCGTCAGCAACGCGCCGATCCAGCCGCACCATCCGGTGAGCGGGCGCGCGATCTGCAGAAAACGGGCGGGGTTGGCGAAGATGTGCATGTGTCGCGCCCGCTCTACGATGACCGGCGCGCGGGGGGAAGCGGGCTTTGGTGCTAGCCCGCTTCCGGAAGCGTCAGGCGCGGCCGATCAGGCGCTGCGCCATACGATCGGCGACGATCGAGGCCGGCTCGCTGCTCGCCGCACTCTCCTGCCAGATCGTATCGAGGCGGCCGGGGATTTCGGCGATGCGCTTCTCCACCTCGGCGCGGTCGCCCTGGCCGAGATATTCGAGGCCGACGTTGATGATGCCGCCCGCGTTGATCACGTAATCGGGCGCGTAGGTGATGCCGCGCGCATGGATGCGCCAGCCGTCGTCCGGCGTCGCCAGCTGGTTGTTGGCGCCACCCGCCACCACCGGCGCGCGCAGCGCCGCGATGCTCTCGGCGGTGAGGATCGCGCCCAGCGCGCAGGGGCTGATCACGTCCGCCTCGACGCGCAGGATCTCATCAGCCGACACCGCCTCGCCGCCCAATTCGGCGGCCAGCGCCTTGGCACGATCGGCGTTGACGTCGGCGAGGGTCAGCTTCGCGCCGTCCTTCGCGAGCAGCTTCGCCAGCCCGCCGCCGACGCTGCCGACACCCTGGATGGCGACGTGCACGCCGGCCATGTCCTCACGCTTCAGCGCGCGGCGCACCGCCGCCTTGACGCCGAGATAGACGCCATGCGCGGTGAACGGGCCGGGATCGCCGCCCGCCGCACCGCCCGCCACGGGCAGACCGGAGACATGCTTCGTCTGCTTCGAGACCTCGACCATGTCGGCGTCCGAGATGCCGACATCCTCGGCCGTTACGTAGCGGCCGCCGAGCGACTCAACCGCGCGACCGAAGGCCGCCAGCAGCTCCGGCGACTTGGGCGACTGCGCGTCGGCGAGGATCACCGCCTTGCCCCCGCCCATCGGCAGGCCGGCCATCGCGTTCTTGTAGCTCATGCCGCGCGACAGGCGCAGCGCGTCGGTCACCGCCTCGTCGGAGCGCGCATAGCTCCAGTAACGGCAGCCGCCGGCCGCCGATCCAAGGTGGGTCGAGTGAATGGCGATGATCGCGCTAAGGCCCGAGCGCGCATCCCGAAAGAAATGGACGCCTTCATGCTCGTCGAAATCGGGATAGTCCCAGGGGGCCATGGCGATCACCTCGCGGCCGGTCCTGACCATCATATCCGGAGAAGCCGGCCGACCCGCCCCCGAACAGGCGCTGCCGAAAAGGAGGACGGTGGGGCGATCGACGGGTCTTGAACCCGCGACCTCCGGTACCACAAACCGGCGCTCTAACCAACTGAGCTACGATCGCCACTAAGCCGTCCATGGCAGCGTGGGCGCGGCCATAGGGGTGCCCGGCGAGCCGCGTCAAGCAGCGTCCGTCGGGAGGCGCACCGATAATAGAATTGCCGTCGAACGCAACAGATTCGTTCGTGGAAGCGCGAACCGGTGAACGCTTCTGACCCACCCCGCAAAAGCGGCTGCGAATCTACAGGCCGAGATCGCTCAGCGAAGCGTGATCGGCGGGGCGAGGGCCGGAGGAATCCCAGCGGAACAGGCGATCGGCCTCCCCGATCGCCACGTCGTTGATGCTGGCGTGCCGCTCGCGCATCAGGCCGTTCGCGTCGAACGCCCAATTCTCGTTGCCATAGGATCGGAACCAGCGCCCCTGCGCGTCATGCCACTCATAGGCGAAGCGAACCGCGATCCGGTCCCCCTCGAACGCCCAGAGTTCCTTGATCAGGCGATATTCCAGCTCGGCGGACCATTTGCGCGTGAGAAAGGCGACGATCGCTTCGCGGCCGGTGAGAAACTCGCTGCGGTTCCGCCAGCGGCTGTCCGGCGTGTAGGCGAGCGACACCCGTGCCGGGTCACGGCCGTTCCAGCCATCTTCCGCGGCGCGGACCTTCGCGATGGCGGTATCGCGGGTGAAGGGCGGAAATGGCGGGCGGCCCTCGGTCATCATCCTTCTCCCACGAGCGGGGCGGTCGAGGCGACCCACTCGCCGATCCGCGCGACATAGCGATCCGCCTCGACGGCAAGTTCGTCCGCATTCAGGCGGTTGGCACGATAGACGGTGAAGGGGTCGGCCCACTGCCAGCCGCAGCGATGTGCGGTGGAATGAAGGGGCTTCAGCAATTCCTCCAGCGGAAACAGGTTCACGCCATCCGCGGCATAGGCCTCGGGCACATTGCCGGCCGTCGCCGCGACCATCACCGGAAGGCCGGCGAGGCGATCGCCCTCCTCCTTGGCGCGGATGTAATACATGCGGGTGAGGACGTGATCCTGCCACGCCTTGAGCAACGGCGGGGTGGAATACCAGTTGATCGGGAATTGCAGGATCAGCCGCCTGGCCCGAAGCAGATGCGCTACTTCTGCATCGACGTCGATCGCATCCGGCCGCGATCGGCTGGCCACCTCGCACACCTCCATCCCGTCGATCGCCGCGGCAGCCTCGGCCAGCGCGCGATTGGCCTTCGATCGCGCATAATCGGAATGGAACAGCAGGATCGTCGCGCTCATGGATCATTCCCCGACATTGCGAGGCGATCCATAGCGAAGGGACGTGGTGGGCGCGACAGGGATTGAACCTGTGACCCCACCCGTGTGAAGGGTGTGCTCTACCGCTGAGCTACGCGCCCACGTCCGGATTGCCGGGTTTGGAGAGGCTGTGCCTCGTTCCGGCGCGACGGGAAGAGATGTTCCCGTCGAGGCGGCGCGGTTAGCGCGCCTTGCGCACGCTGTCCAGCGCCAGATTGATATCGAACAAAAGAAAAGGCGGCCGCTTCCCCCGAACCGGCCGCCTCGTCCCCTGGTTCAGTTGACCGCGTCCTTCAGGCCCTTGCCGGCCTTGAACTTCGGCTGGCTGGACGCCGCGATCGACATCGGTTCTCCGGTGCGCGGGTTGCGGCCGATGGACGCCTTGCGCTTGCTCACAGAGAATGTGCCGAAACCGACGAGGCGAACCTCGTCGCCCTTCTTCAACGTGGCCGAGATGCTGTCGAACACGCTCTCCACGGCCTTGCTCGCATCCGCGCGCGTCAGGCCGGCAGACTCAGCGACCGCACCGATAAGCTCCTGCTTGTTCATTCCCTCAAAGCCCCCTGTCCTCGTGTCCGGGCCTTATCAAGCGCCCGCGTGGAACTGTCAGACCGCACCACCTGTGCGACCTTGTTGCAGATGAGGGGCGCAAAAAAGGGGCGAGTCAATACGACCCGCCCCTCCTTGCGATGAACCGTTGGATTCCGTTTGGATTCAGTGCCGAATCGCCTGTTCGCCGGATGATTCGGGGCGAATCGCCGCCGCAAGCTCGTCCGCTTCGGTCCACTCGATCGGCACGATCGGAGAAGCCAGCGCTCGGGCCAGCACCTCGTCGAGATGACTGACCGGCACGATCTCCAGCCCGTCCTTGATCGACGACGGGATCTCGGCGAGATCCTTCTCGTTCTCGGCCGGGATCAGCACGGTGCGGATGCCGCCGCGCAGGGCCGCGAGCAGCTTCTCCTTGAGGCCGCCGATCGGCAGCACGCGGCCGCGAAGCGTCACCTCGCCCGTCATCGCCACGTCCTTGCGCACCGCGACGCCGGTGAGCGTCGAGATGATCGCGGTGGCGAGGCCGATGCCGGCGGACGGCCCGTCCTTGGGCACCGCGCCTTCCGGCAGGTGGATGTGAACATCCTTGCGCTGGAACAGGCTCGGGCGAACACCGTATGCCGGCGCGCGCGCCTTGACGAACGACCAGGCGGCCTGCACCGATTCCTTCATCACATCGCCGAGCTTGCCGGTGGTCTGCACCATGCCCTTGCCGGGCACGGTCACCGCCTCGATGGTGAGCAGTTCGCCGCCCACCTCCGTCCAGGCGAGGCCGGTCACTGCGCCGATCTGGTCCTCGGTATCCGAAACGCCATAGCGATACTTCCTGACGCCCGCGAACTCGGCGAGATTGTCAGCATCGACCGTCACGGCCTCGGCCTTCTTCTCCAGGATGCGACGCAGTGCCTTACGCGCCAGCCGCGCGATCTCGCGCTCCAGCGTGCGGACGCCGGCTTCACGCGTGTAATAGCGGATGAGATCGATCAGCCCCTCGTCGGTCAGCGTGAACTCGCCGTCCTTCAGGCCGTGCGCCTCGACCTGCTTCTTGACGAGATGCGCCTTGGCGATCTCCAGCTTCTCCTGCTCGGTGTAGCCTTCGAGACGGATGATCTCCATGCGATCGAGCAGCGGCTGCGGCAGGTTCAGGCTGTTCGCGGTGCACACGAACATCACGTCCGAAAGATCGATGTCGATCTCGAGGTAGTGATCCTGGAACTTGCTGTTCTGCTCCGGATCCAGCACCTCGAGCAGCGCGGAGGCCGGATCGCCGCGGAAATCCTGGCCGAGCTTGTCGATCTCGTCGAGCAGGAACAGCGGGTTGGACGTCCCTGCCCGCTTGAGGTTGTTGACGATCTTGCCCGGCATCGAGCCGATGTACGTCCGGCGATGGCCGCGAATCTCGGCCTCGTCGCGCACGCCGCCGAGCGACTGGCGGATGAACTCGCGCCCGGTCGCCTTGGCGATGCTCTTGCCGAGCGATGTCTTGCCCACACCCGGCGGGCCGACGAGGCACAGGATCGGCCCCTTCAGCTTGTTGGTACGCGCCTGCACCGCGAGATATTCGACGATGCGCTCCTTCACCTTCTCCAGCGCGTAATGATCCTCATTGAGGATCGCCTCGGCAGCCGGGATGTCGCGCTTCACCTTGCTCTTCTTGCCCCACGGCAGGCCAAGCAGGACGTCGAGATAATTGCGCACGACGGTGGCCTCGGCCGACATCGGCGCCATCGTCTTGAGCTTCTTGATCTCGGCGGTCGCCTTGGTGCGGGCTTCCTTCGAAAGCTTGAGCGTCGCGATCTTCTGCGTCAGCTCGGCGATCTCGTTGCTCTCGTCGTCACCCTCGGCGCCCAGCTCGCGCTGGATCGCCTTCAACTGCTCGTTCAGATAATATTCGCGCTGCGTCTTCTCCATCTGGCGCTTCACGCGGCTGCGGATCTTCTTCTCGACCTTCAGCACGCCAAGCTCGCCCTCCATGAAGGCGAAGGCCATCTCCAGCCGCTTGAGCGGATCGCCCTCGGTCAGCAGCGCCTGCTTCTCGGCGACCTTCACCGCAATGTTGGCGGCGACCATGTCCGACAGCTTGGCGGCGGTATCGACCTGCGCGAGCTGGGTGGATGTCTCCGCCGGCAGCTTCTTGTTGAGCTTGGCGTAATTGTCGAACTGGTCGAGCACCGAACGCATCAGCGCCTGCGCCTCCGGGCCTTCCGGCTCGGCGGGATCGTCGACCAGCGCGACGGTGGCGGTGAGCGACTTGCCCGCGCCTTCGTCCAGCGTCTCCAGTGTGGCGCGCTGCTTGCCCTCGACGAGCACACGCACCGTGCCGTCGGGCAGCTTCAGAAGCTGTAGCACGGTGGCGACCACGCCGAGATCGTAGAGCGCCGAGCGATCGGGATCGTCCTCGGCCGGATCGAGCTGCGCCACCAGGAAGATGTTCTTGTCCGCCGCCATCGCGGCTTCCAGCGCGGCGACCGATTTTTCGCGGCCTACGAACAACGGCACGATCATGTGCGGGAAGACGACGATATCGCGCAGCGGCAATACGGGAAGGGATTCGGTCAATTCAGTCTCCGGCGGGGGCGGTGTACGAGTCCCGCCCCTGTTCACCCGGCAATATGGAGGCGCCGCGCCGCTTCATCAATGGCGCAGCGCCTAGTCCATTGGTTGGGACGGCTGGAGCCTGTAAGCACCGCCTCCGCCGCGTCCCGGCACCGCACGGATAGAGGCGGCATCGAGCATCGCCTTGATCGCCAGCGCCCGCCGCTCGACGAGCGAGGGATGCGCCGGCACCTGTTCCGGCAGGCCCGGCACGGCGAGCGCCGCGATATGCCAGCGCCGCGCGGCCCATATCGAGACAGCGGCGGCATCCTTTGCCGGCCCGTCGAGCGTGTCCGCGCCATCGGCGAAGCGGATCAGCGGCAGATCGCCGAGCGGCGGTACGATCTCGACCGACCAGCCATCGGCCAGCGCCTGCGCACGCTGCTCGATCGCGCGATAGGTGGACAACTCGGCGCCGGGCAGCGGGGCGTCGTGGGCGATCGCCTTCTGATGGTCGCGATCGATCACCACGTCGTCGGGCGAGATGCCCGCCGCCAGACCCACCAGTCGTGCGACGCTGCGACTCTGCGCCTCGGCCTGCTGGGCTTCCTGCGCCTTGGCGAGTTCGACCTTCTGCGCGTCCAGCGCGCTCGTACCCGGATCGAGCGCCACCTGATCGAGCTGGAGATTGACAGGCCTCCCGATCTTCTCCGCGAGACCGGCGCGCACATTGCCGGCCGCCTGCACCGCCGCACGCGGTGCGATCACGACACCGCGCACCACGATCGGGTCGGCATCGAAATCGATGTCGAGCTGGGTTACGCGCGCCCGTGCGCCGTATCGATCCGTGAGAAAGGATCGAACCTGCGTCGCGGTATAGGCCTCGCGCGCGATCCGCGAGAGCGAGATGCCGAGGGGGATCGCCATCGCCACGAAGACGAGCAGCAGCACGGCGCTGTGCATCCAGGTCTGCTGCGCGGTCATCCGATGGCCGAAGCCGTAGAAACGGGCCATGATCGTCGCCGACAGGGCAATCGTCACGAAGTTCGTGAGGAACAAGGCAAAGGCGCCGCCCAGCACCGGCAGATTCCAGGTGGCCAGCCCGAAGCCGACCACCGCGAGCGGCGGCATCAGCGCGGTGGCGATGGCGACGCCGGTGATGGTCGCCCCCTTGCCGCGAATGATCGAGAAGGTGCCGGCCAGCGCCGCGAACAGCGCCACCAGCAAATCGAACAGGTTAGGACGGGTGCGCGCAAGGATCTCGGCGGTCGGCGCCTTGAGCGGCGAGGCCAGCACCACCAGAGCGGTGAACAGCACCGCGATCACGCTGCCGATCACCAGCGCCGTCAGCGAACGGCGCATCTCGGCGAAATCGAACAGAGTGAGGCTGAACCCGAGGCCCAGAATCGGGCTCATCAGCGGAGAGATCAGCATCGCCCCGATCACCACCGCCGGCGACGAGAGCAGCAGCCCCAGCACCGCGATGCCCGCCGACATCAGGATCATGAAGGCGTAGCGCGGCGACCAGCCGCTATCCTCGACGATCTCGGCGATCACGGCCGCATGATCGACGCTGCCGACGAGGCGCATCCGCCACCAGCGATAAAGTGGCAGGCGGCGCCAGCCCTCGGCCGGCGCCACCGTATCGATCCCGGCTTCGTTCAATCCCTTGCCCCTTGCGTCATCCGTGCGTCGTCAACTCCGGCGAGGCCAACGGCCCTGATTGCCAGAGGTTGCGATCAGGCGACAAGAGGCGTTGCGGGGCGGGTCGTTCCCGCCCCGCGCAGGCTTACAGCCCGTCGACGCTCTTGCTGACGAGGATGTTCACCGCGACGCGGCGATTCTGCGCCCGGCCCTCAGCCGTGGTGTTATCGGCCAGCGGGTCCGCCTTTGCCATGCCCGTCGGAGTCAGCATCCGATACGGCTTCCAGCCGCAGGATTGCTGGAGATAATTGATCACGCGCGCGGCGCGCTTCTCGCTCAGCGCCTGGTTCAGATCGTCGCCGCCGGTCGAATCGGTGTAGCCGACCACGAGCATCAACGCATTCTCCTGCGCCTGCGCCGCAGTGGCGGTGCTGCACAGCTCCGCCTTGTCCTGCGCGGACAGATCGGCCTTGCCGGTATCGAAGTTGACGTTGGTCGTCCCCTTGATGTTGTATTTGTCGATGTCGCCCATGCGACCGCGCAGCGCCTCGGTCGCGGCGGTCTGTTCGTCGAAGCCCTGGGCGGTGCCGTTGCGGATCATCTTGGCCGTCTTCAGGTCGCCCTTGCGCAGGTTGATCTGGCTCGCCACCAGCCCGTCGCCCGACTGCATCGTCTTCACCGAGACGGGCAGGCCGTTGAGCAGCGCGTTCGTCGCGAACTTGCCGCCGCCGAACAGCCCGCCACCGCGCACCTTGGTGGTGTCGTTGACCGCGACGACCGTGCTGGTGCCGTCGTCGGCCGTGACCTTGATCTTGTCGTCGTTGCGCGCGGTGATCGTACCCTTGATGTCCGGCCCGGCCGTCATCGCCGGCGCGGCTTCGGCAGGCGCGGCGGCTGGCGTCGGCACGGCCCCGTTGACGACGATGTTGGGATCGGTCGCATCCTGCTGCTGCGCATAAAGAGTACCGACCGACGACATGGTCAGCACTGCAGCAAGAATACGAACTTCCGGCCTCTTGGTAATAATATGCATCCTAGGTCCCCTAGTCGTTACACAGACGACCCAATTTGTTGGCGCCAACCTGTCTGCCAGATTAACTTCATCGGGAACCATCTGTTCGCCGCCGATGGCCAGAGCCTACTTTGCGGTGAATCGATCGGACGTAAAATGACTGGCACGGCAGAGCGAGCCATTCCATCGATCGACCGAATATCAACGAAAAGGGCGCCCGGATCGCTCCGGACGCCCTTTCTCAACCGATTCTGCGAAAGATCACGCCGCGCCGGGCGCTTCCTTCTGCTTCTTGGCGAAGACGCGGATCGGCTCTTTGCGGCCCTCGACCACGTCCTTGTCGATCATCACCTCGTCGACGCCCTCCATCGAGGGCAGCTCGAACATGGTGTCGAGCAGGATCGCCTCGATGATCGAACGCAGGCCGCGCGCGCCGGTCTTGCGGTCGATCGCCTTTCGGGCGACCGCGATCAGCGCCTCGTCGGTGAAGGAGAGCTTTACCGTCTCCATGTCGAACAGCTTCTGATACTGCTTGACCAACGCGTTCTTCGGCTCGGCGAGAATCTTCACCAGCGCCGTCTCGTCGAGATCCTCCAGCGTCGCGATGACGGGAAGACGACCGACGAATTCGGGGATCAGGCCGAACTTCAGCAGATCCTCCGGCTCGCACTGGCGCAGCACCTCGCCGGTGCGACGCTCCTCGGGCGAAGCCACGAACGCGCCGAAACCGATCGACTTGCCCTGCAGGCGATCCGCGATGATCTTCTCGAGGCCCGCAAAGGCGCCGCCGCAGATGAACAGGATGTTCGTCGTGTCGACCTGCAGGAACTCCTGCTGCGGATGCTTGCGACCACCCTGCGGCGGAACGCTCGCGGTGGTGCCTTCCATCAGCTTGAGCAGCGCCTGCTGCACGCCCTCGCCCGACACGTCGCGCGTGATCGAGGGATTGTCGGCCTTGCGGCTGATCTTGTCGATCTCGTCGATATAGACGATGCCGCGCTGCGCCCGCTCGACATTATAGTCGGATGCCTGGAGCAGCTTGAGGATGATGTTCTCGACATCCTCGCCGACATAGCCGGCCTCGGTCAGCGTCGTCGCGTCCGCCATCGTGAACGGCACGTCGAGGATGCGCGCCAGCGTCTGCGCCAGCAGCGTCTTGCCGCAGCCGGTCGGGCCGACGAGCAGGATGTTCGACTTGGCGAGCTCCACCTCGGCACCCTTGGCGCCATGGTTCAGCCGCTTGTAATGGTTGTGCACCGCGACCGAGAGTACGCGCTTGGCCTTGGACTGGCCGATCACGTAATCGTCGAGGACGTCGCAGATTTCCTGCGGAGTGGGAACGCCACCGTCCTTCTTGGACACCAGCGCCGACTTCGTCTCCTCGCGGATGATGTCGTTGCACAGTTCCACGCACTCGTCGCAGATGAACACGGTCGGGCCTGCGATCAGCTTGCGGACCTCATGCTGGCTCTTCCCGCAGAAGGAGCAATAGAGGGTGCTCTTGCTGTCACCGCCGCTCAGATTGGGCATATTCGCTTCCTAAACGCCAGGCCACGCCCGGCTGTCACGCAATGGTAGTCTAACCGGTTGGGCCGGGCGGGCAATGGGGATTCGCCCATCGCGCCGCTCGGCCCGTCCCGATATCAGGCCGCCGCCTTTTCCTCGGTCGGCGCCGGGCGCTTGTCGAACACCTCGTCGATCAGACCGAATTCCTTGGCTTCGTCGGCTTCCATGAACTTGTCGCGGTCCATGGCCTGCTCGATCGCCTCTAGCGGCTTGCCGGTATATTTCGCGTAAAGCGAGTTCAGCCGGTGCCGCATCCGCAGGATCTCGCGCGCCTGGATCTCGATGTCCGCCGCCATGCCCTGCGCGCCGCCGGACGGCTGGTGGATCATGATGCGGCTGTTGGTGGTGGCGATCCGCATCCCCGGCTCGCCGGCGGACAGCAGGAAGCTGCCCATCGAGGCCGCCTGGCCGATGCAGAGCGTGCCGACGCGCGGACGGATATACTGCATGGTGTCGTGGATCGCGAGACCCGCGGTCACGACGCCGCCCGGCGAGTTGATATACATGAAGATGTCCTTCTTCGGGTTCTCGGACTCGAGGAAGAGCAACTGCGCGCAGATCAGCGAGGCCATGTGGTCCTCGACGCCGCCGGTGATGAACACGATGCGCTCGCGGAGCAGACGCGAGTAGATGTCGAAGCTGCGCTCGCCGCGGCTCGACTGCTCGATGACGATCGGCACGAGGCCGGCCGCCGCATCGTTGTGGAAGATGCCGTATGGAGTCTCAACGGTCATGGGATTTCAAGCGTCCTTCTGCCCTTAGCCCGGACTACATCGGCGCTTGGCGAGGGGAGTTCAAGGGGGACGTTCAGCCCTCGCCCGGCGGGGGTAGCGCCAGATAGGCGAGGCGCCGCATCTCGCGCCGCCCGCGCGTCACCGTGTCGAGGATCAGGCCTGAGAAGAAGCTGAGGAACGCCAGGATGGTGAGGCCGGTGATCAGGATCGCCGTCGGGAAGCGCGGCACGAGGCCGGTCTGCGCGTAGGTAGCGATCAGCGGGATGGCGAGGACCAGCGCGACGATCAGCAGGATCAGGCCGATATTGCCGAAGAACAGCACCGGTCGTTCGACCCGATAGAGGTTGAGGATGGTATTGAGGATCCGCCAGCCGTCACGATAGGTGGAGAGCTTGGAGGTCGATCCCTCGGGCCTGGCGCCATATTCGGTCTCGATCTCGGCGACCGGCATCCTGAGTTCGAGCGCGTGGACACTGATCTCGGTCTCGATCTCGAAACCGGCGGACAGGATCGGAAAGCTCTTCACGAAACGGCGCGAGAAGACCCGGTAGCCCGACAGGATGTCCGAGAAACTACGACCGAAGAGCTGCGCCAGCATCCCCGTCAGCATCTTGTTGCCGAGCCGGTGGCCGCGCCGATAGGCCAGTTCCACCTCGGACCGGCGGGCGCCCACCACCATGTCGAGATTCTCGTCGATCAGGCGGGCGACCAGCGCGGGCGCGGCGCCGGCGTCGTAGGTCGCGTCGCCGTCGGCCATCACGTAGATGTCGGCATCGACGTCCGCGAACATGCGGCGGACGACATTGCCCTTGCCCTGCATCCGCTCGGTGCGGACGATGGCGCCGGCGGCGCGGGCGTAATCGACCGTGCGGTCCTTGCTGTTGTTGTCGTAGACATAGATCGCGGCGCCGGGCAGCGCGGCGCGGAAACCGGCGACGGTCTGCCCGATCGCCGCCTCCTCGTTGTAGCAGGGCAGGATCACGGCGATCCGGGGCTTGGCTGCAGTCTCGACCATCATCATCCCTGTGTCAGAACACTGTCCAGAAACGGCATGGCCCGATGGCCTGCCGCCTTTACTCCCGGCCCCTGCCCTATACGCTTCCGGGCTACGATCAATCACCGGCGGGCGTATCGGCGTGGGGACACAAGCGAAACGGGCGTTCCTGTGGACCGTCGCGGCGGCGATACCGGCGGCGGGTGTGGGGCTGCTCGTCGCACTCCTGCTGATGCCGGCCGTGTGGTGGGCGAACTATCACAGCATCGGTTACCGGAAGGCTGACGCGGCGGCCGCCGTGCGCGCGGCCTTCGCGAGCGGCGAATTGCAGGACGACGCCTACCTCACGGGCGACACCGATCGCGGCATCCACCAGTTCAACGATTGCCTGATCCTGTATCAGGCGATCGACCAGGCGGCGCCGAAATCGGCGCTGGCGACAAGCCCGCTCGCCACCTTCGACGATCCCTGCCGCAGCCTGCGTGCACTGGCCGACGGCACGCCGCAGCCGCAGGCGTTCCTGTATCATCGCTACATTCACGGCCATACGATCGTGGCGCGCTACGCCCTGCCGCACATCTCGGTCTCGGCTCTGCGCGCGATCTACAAGAGCGGGCAGACGCTGATCCTGGCGATCGGCATCGGGCTGGCGCTGGTGCATCTCGTCTCGGGACGCGGGCGACGGCTCGATCATCTCTTCTGGCTGGTGACGTTCGGCACGCTGGCGCGCTGGTTCGGGCTGGAGAGCTTCGGTCAGTCGCTCGGTCATGGCCCGGCCGACATGGTGCTGCTGGCCTTCCTGCTGTCGCTTTATGTCTGCCGTTGCATGGGCGGAGCAGCAGCATGGGTGGTGGCGCCGCTGGGCGCGCTGTTCGGACTGGGTACGATCGTGTTCGAGTTCCTGACCGGCGGCATACCGCTGGGCTGGGCCGTCCTGATCGGCGCTTTGCCCTTCGCCCTGCCGCCCGACACCCCGCCGGACAGGATGGCGCGCGCCGTCCTGTCCGGCATCGTCGCTTTCTCGACGACCGTCGCGGCGGCGATGGGGGCGAAACTTTGGCTGGTCTGGCAGAATTTCGGCTCCGCGGGCCTGCACAGCATCACCGACGAGCTGGCGGTCCGCACCGGCCTTGTCTCGGGCGGAGAACAGGCGGATATCTCGCTGCGCGGCTTCGTCGAGGCGGTGTGGCGCGGATCCGGATCGCTGGCGGTCGGGATGCACCTGATGAGCGCGCTCGCTATCTTCGCGGCGCTCGCCTGCGGAGCATGGGGCCTGTGGCGTCTCGCCCGCGATGCCGATGGCACGCTGCGGATGCGCGCCTGGCTGCTGGCGGGATCGAACGGCGCCATCCTGCTGTGGATCGCGCTCTTCTCGCAGCATTTCATCGTCCATTGCCGCTTCATGGACCGCATGTTCGCCTGGACGCTGGCGAGCGGCTTCGCGCTGTTCGCGCTGGCGCTGTGGCGGCGCGAGGCCGAGCCGGCTTCGCCGGCCGCCCACCCGACGACGGCCCGCTAGAAAAGGAAAACCCGGCCGCGACGGTGTCGCGACCGGGCTGATCCTTCAAGCCGGAGAGGCTCAGGCCTCCTTGGCGGCAACCTTCTTCGCCGCCGGCTTCTTCGCCGGAGCCTTGGCGGGGGCCGCCTCCTCGGTCGCTTCGGCCTTCTTCGGCGCGGCCTTCTTCGCGGCCGGCTTCTTCGCCGGGGCGGCCTCGGCCTCCTCGGCGGCCGGCTCGGCCTTCTTGGCAGCAGCCTTCTTGGCCGGAGCCTTCTTCGCCGGCTCGGCCTTCACCTCGTCCTCGGCCGGAGCGGCGGCCTTCTTCGCGGCCGGCTTCTTCGCCTTGGGCTTGGGATCGTGATCGTGGTCATGGCCGTGATGGTCATGATCGTGATCATGGTTGTGGACGTGCGTGCCGGACGCAAAGCCGTCTTCGCTCTCGATCGCGGCTTCCAGCTCCTCGCGGGTCACCGCGCGGTCGCTGATCTCGGCCTTGCCGAACAGGAAGTCGACGACCTTGTCCTCGTACAGCGGGGCGCGCAGCTGGGCGGCGGCCATCGCATCCTGCTGGACGTACTGGGCGAAGCGCTCGCGATCCTTGGGGTTATACTGCTGAGCGGCCTGCATGATCAGGCGCTGCATCTCCTGCTGGGTCACCTCGACGCCATTGGCCTGGCCGATCTCCGAGAGGAGCAGGCCGAGGCGCACGCGGCGCTCGGCGATCGCCTGGTAATCGGCCTTGTCGGCCTCCAGCTCGGCCATCGCCGCGGCCGGATCGGCCTCGTGCGTGGTCTCATGCTCCAGCTGCTGCCAGATCTGGGCGAACTCGGCATCAACCATCGACGGCGGCACCGGGAAGTCGTGACCCTCGGCCAGCTGATCGAGCAGCTTGCGCTTCATGTAGGTGCGGGTCAGGCCGTTCAGTTCCTGCTCCACCTGGCCCTTGATCAGCTCCTTCAGCTGGTCGAGGCCGGTGAGGCCGAGCTGCTTGGCGAACTCGTCGTCGATCACCTGCTCGGCCGGCACCTTCACCTCGGTGACGGTCACGGCGAAGACGGCGTCCTTGCCGGCCAGCTCCTTGGCCGGATAGTCCTTCGGGAAGGTGACGTTCAGCTCGCGGCTTTCGCCCTGCTTCACGCCTTCCAGCTGCTCCTCGAAACCGGGGATCAGGCGGCCCGAGCCGAGCTCGACCGACATGCCCTCGCCGGTGCCGCCCTCGAAGGCGACGCCGTCAACGGTGCCCTTGTAGTCCATCACGACGAGGTCGCCTTCGACCGCCGGGTGGCCCTTCTTGGCCTCCTCATGGCGCTTGGACTGGGCGGCGATGCGCTCGATCTGATCGTTGATCTCGGCTTCCGGAGCCTCGACGGTCAGGCGCTCCAGCTTCAGGCCCTCGATCTGCGGCGCGGGCACGTCCGGCAGCACTTCGAGGCTCACCTCGAGCGCGGCGTCCATGCCCTCTTCATAATCCTTGTCCAGCTCGACCGCCGGCTGGGTCGCCGGGCGCAGCTTCTGCTCGGTCAGCAGCGACTGGATGCTGTCCTGCACCGTCGCGTTCAGCGCGTCCTGGTGCAGCGCCGGGCCGTGCATCTTCTTGACGAGGTTGGCGGGCACCTTGCCGGGGCGGAAGCCGGGCATCTTCATCTGCGGCGCCAGCTGCTTCACCTGAGTCTCGACCCGCGCGGCGATTTCCTTCGCCGGGATCGTGAGCTTGTACGCCCGCTTCAGGCCCTCGTTCAACGTCTCGACAGTCTGCATCTCGGCTCTTCTTTCCCACGAATCTCGTTGAGGCGGCACCAGCCCGGGCGGCGGGACTGGTGCGGGCGAAGGGACTCGAACCCCCACATCTTGCGATACTGGAACCTAAATCCAGCGCGTCTACCAGTTCCGCCACGCCCGCGCGGCAACCGCCGGTCGGCGCGCGTCTATAGCAGGCCGGCGCGCAAGGGCAAGGCGAAGGATTCGGGTGGAACCGGCGCATGTGGGGAGGCATCTTGAGCAGCATGACCGATCTCGTCACCCTCGCCTCGCCCGATCTCACCGTCACCGTCTCGCCGCTCGGCGCCGAACTGCAGTCGGTGACGGACGCGCAGGGGCGGGACTGGCTGTGGGATGGCGACGAACGGTGGTGGAGCGGTCGCGCTCCGATCCTGTTTCCCACGGTAGGGATGCTGACCGACGGCATCGCCCGTTTCGGCGGCCGTGAATTCGCAATGGCCAAGCACGGCTTCGCCCGGAAGACGCCGTTCAAGGTGATCAAGGTGCTCGCCGACAGCGTGACCTTCCGGCTGGAGGACAGCGCGGAAAGCCGGGCGATCTACCCCTTCGCCTTCCGCCTTGACGTCACCCATCGGCTCGACGGGGCGGTGCTGGAGACGGTCGCGACGGTGACCAACAGGGGAGACGAGGCGATGCCGGCGGGCTTCGGCTATCACCCCGCGCTCCGTTGGCCGCTGCCGGGGACGGGCGGCAATTCCAGGAGTCAGCACCTGATCCGCTTCGATGCCGAGGAACCCGAACCGATCCGCGGCGTGACGCCCGACGGGCTGATCGGCGCGCCCAAGCCGACACCGATCGGCGGGGACGAACTGCTGCTCCGCGATTCGCTGTTCGCGCATGACGCACTGGTGCTCGATCGGCCGAACAGCCGTGGCCTGTGGTACGGCGTACCCGAGCATCCCGGCGTGCGGGTGGATTTCGCCGGACTGAACTTTCTCGGCATCTGGATGAAGCCGGGCGCGGGGTATCTGTGCATCGAGCCGTGGGCGAGCCACGCCGACGACGAGGGCTTCCACGGCGAGTTCGCGGACAAGCCCGGCGTCGTCACGCTGGCGCCGGGCGAGGCGCACGACTTCGCGATGGCGATGACGTTCGGAGTGCCGTTCTAAATCCTCCTTACGCGAAGCGTGGGGAGGATGATTAGGCGTCCAGCGCCTTCTTCAGCAGTTCGTTGACCACCGCCGGATTGGCCTTGCCCGCCATGGCGCGCATCGTCTGGCCGACGAAGAAGCCGAAGAGCTTGTCCTTGCCGCCGCGATATTCGGCCACCTTGTCCGGATTGGCCTCCATCACCTTGGCGATCTCGGCTTCGATGGCGCCGGTGTCGCTGGTCTGCTTGAGGCCGCGCTCCTCGACGATCACCGCCGGGTCCTGCCCGGTCTCCAGCATCACCTCGAACACCTGCTTGGCGAGCGTGCCGGAGAGCGTGCCGTCCGCCACCAGTTTGTTGAGATCAGCCGCCTGCTTCGGCGACACCGGGCTTTCGCCGATATCCTTGCTGAGCCGGTTGAGCGCGCCGAACAGCTCGGACGTCACCCAGTTCGCGGCGGGCTTGGGGGCCGCGCCCTCGGCCAGCATCGCCTCGAACCAGCGCGCCGTCTCGACGTCCGCCGTCAGCACGTCGGCATTGTAGGCGGTGAGGCCGAGATCGCCCTCGTAGCGCTTGCGCTTGGCGTCGGGCAGTTCGGGCAGCGAGGCGCGCGCCTCCTCCAGAAACGCCTCGTCCAGTTCCAGCGGCAACAGGTCCGGATCGGGGAAGTAGCGGTAATCGTGCGCGTCCTCCTTGGAGCGCATCGAGCGGGTCACACCCTTGTCGGGATCGAACAGGCGCGTTTCCTGCACGACCTTGCCGCCATCCTCGATCAGATCGACCTGCCGGCGCGCCTCATACTCGATCGCCGCCATCACGAAACGGATCGAATTGACGTTCTTGGTCTCGGTACGGGTGCCGAATTCGTCGCCGGGCTTGCGGACGCTGACGTTCACGTCGGCGCGCATCGATCCCTGCTCCATGTTACCGTCGCACGAGCCGACATAGCGAAGGATCGATCTGAGCTTCTTGACGTAAGCCCCTGCTTCGGCAGGCGAACGCATGTCCGGCCGGCTGACGATCTCCATCAGCGCCACGCCCGATCGGTTGAGATCGACGTAGGAGCGCGTCGGGTGCTGATCGTGCATCAGCTTGCCGGCATCCTGCTCGACATGGATGCGCTCGATGCCGATCGTCTTGGGCTCTGCCCCCTCGGGCTCGATCTCGATCGAGCCTTCGCCGACAAGCGGATGATAAAGCTGCGAAATCTGGTAGCCCTGCGGCAGATCGGCGTAGAAATAATTCTTCCGGTCGAAGCGGGACCATTTGTTGATCTGCGCATTGATCGCCATGCCGGTGCGGACCGCCTGGCGGATGCACTCGGCATTGGGCACAGGCAGCATGCCGGGCATCGCCGCGTCGATCAGGCTGACCTGACTGTTCGGCTCCGCCCCGAACGCGGTCGCCGCGCCCGAGAAGAGCTTGGACTGCGACGTGACCTGCGCATGGACCTCGAGGCCGATCACGACCTCCCACTCGCCGGTGCCGCCCTGGATGCGATAGCTGCTCATATTTCGCCTCTAAAGACGTTACACACGCGATGACCGACGCGTGCGATCCCTTCAAAAATTACGTTGACGATGAGGTCAACGAGGCAATCGAAAACAAATCCGATTACCTCATGCATATCACCACCATTGCCCCGGCCGCGACGTGAAGCCCGCGCGCTCCTCGATGGCGAGGCCGGCGTTGAGCACGCCTTGCTCGTCGAGCGGGCGGCCGATGATCTGGAGGCCGAGCGGCAGCCCCTGCCCGTCCAGCCCGCCCGGCACCGACATCGCCGGCAGCCCCGCCAGCGACGAGGGCACGGTGAAGACGTCGTTGAGATACATGGCGATCGGATCGGCCGATTTCTCGCCCAGCCCGAAGGCGGCCGAAGGCGCGGTCGGCGTCAGCAGCACGTCGCACTTTTCGAAGGCCTGCTCGAAATCGCGCACGATCAGCGAGCGGACCTTCTGCGCCTTGGTGAAATAGGCGTCATAGAATCCGGCCGAGAGCACATAGGTGCCGATCATGATGCGGCGCTTCACCTCGGCGCCGAAACCATCCGCGCGGGTCGCGGCGTACATCTCCTGCAGGTTGGCGCCGTCGGGCAGGTCGCGCAGGCCGTAGCGCACGCCGTCATAGCGCGCGAGGTTGGAGGAGGCCTCCGCCGGCGCGATGATGTAGTAGGTCGGCAGCGCATATTTGGTGTGCGGCAGCGAGACCTCGACGATCTCGGCGCCCGCATCCTTCGCCCAGGCGATACCCTGTTCCCACAAAGCCTCGATCTCGGCGGGCATGTTGTCGACACGATATTCCCTGGGAATACCGACGCGCTTGCCTTTGAGATCGCCCGACAATCCCTTTTCCCATGCCGGCACCGGCAGGTCGAGCGAAGTTGCGTCCTTGGGATCGAAGCCGGACATCGCCTCGAGCATGATCGCGCAGTCGCGCACGTCCTTGGCCATCGGCCCCGCCTGATCGAGCGAGGAGGCGAAGGCCACCACGCCCCAGCGCGAGCAGCGGCCGTAGGTCGGCTTGATGCCCGAGATGCCGGTGAAGGCGGCAGGCTGGCGGATCGAACCGCCGGTGTCGGTGCCGGTCACACCGGGCGCCATCCGCGCGGACACCGCCGCCGAGGAGCCGCCCGATGAGCCGCCCGGCGCCAGCGCGGCATTGCCGCCGTCGTTGCGCTTCCAAGGCGAGATCACGTCGCCGAACGCGCTGGTCTCGTTGGACGAGCCCATCGCGAACTGGTCCATGTTGAGCTTGCCGAGCATCCCCGCGCCCGCGCCGAACAGCTTGGACGTGATCGTGGATTCGTACTGCGGCACGAAGCCCTTGAGGATGCCGCTGGCGGCCGTGGTCTCCACGCCCTTGGTGCAGAACAGATCCTTGATGCCGAGCGGCACGCCGGAAAGCGGCTTGAGATCGCCAGACGCGCGCGCCGCATCGGCGGCATCGGCGGCGGCGAGCGCATGGTCGGGCGTCTCGACCAGCCAGGCGTTGAGCGGGCGGCCCTTCTCGACCGCGGCGTTGAAGGCGCTCGCCACCTCGCGCGCGGAAAAGGTGCCGGCGGCGACGCCGTCGCGGATGTCGGCGATGCCGAGGTTGGTAAGATCAGTCATTATTCGATCACCTTGGGCACGGCGAAGAAGCCATGCTCGGCCTGGGGCGCGTTGGCGAGAACGGCGTCGCGGATGCCGCCGCCCGTCTGGTCGTGGGTCACAACGTCGTCGCGCAGGCGCAGATGGTTGGGGATGACGGCGGCCAGCGGCTCGACGCCGTCGGTGTTCACCTCGCCGAGTTGCTCGATCCAGCCAAGGATGTTGTTGAGCTCGGGAAGGAGCGCCTCGGCCTCGGCATCGGTTGTGGCGATGCGCGCGAGGCCGGCGATCTTGCGGACGGTGGCGAGGTCTACGGACATGATGGCGCGGCTATCATCCGAAATCCTACACTTCAAGCGCGGCCTTGCCGGAACTTCGCCCGCGCCTTAAGCCCTGCCCCCCATGGCCGCTCGCCGCTTCCTCTACGTGATCGCCGCGATCATCTTCCTCATCCTCGCCGGCGGCATCGTCTGGACGCTGTTTCCCGAAGCGGTGATGCGGCTGACGTTCGTGCCCACCGTCTCCTTCGCCACGCCCACGGATGGCGGGCCGGACTATCGCGACCCGAGCGCGTGGCTCTCGCGCCCCGGCGCGCCGAACGATCCGGCCAACTGGCTGCCGCCCGGCGTGCCCGGCACGGCGAAGACCAAGGCGGTCGTCTTCTTCGTGCCGCCCACCACCTATCTCAGCCGCGCCCACTGGAACGCGCCGATCGACGACAAGGACATGAACCAGCGCGCCCATGTGCTGGTGTCGAGCGAGGCCTCGGCCTTCTCCAACGTCGCGAGGGTCTGGGCGCCGCGTTATCGCGAGGCGACGGCGGGCGCGTTCCTCACCACCAAGCCCGATGCCGCCAAGGCGCTGGAACTGGCCTATTCGGACGTGCGCCGCGCCTTCGACGCCTTTCTGGATCAAGCCCCGCCGGCCGCTCCGATCATCCTCGCGGGGCATAGCCAGGGCAGCTACCACCTGCTCCGCCTGCTGAGAGATCGGGTCGCGACCGACAAGAAGCTCCGAAAGCGGATCCTAGCGGCCTATGTGGTCGGCTGGCCGATCTCGATCCCCGCGGATCTGCCCAGGCTCGGCCTGCCCGCCTGCACCAAGCCCGACGAGCATGGCTGCATCCTGAGCTGGGAGAGCTTCGCCGAGCCTGCGGACCCGGCGCAGCTGCGCACCCGCTACGACGCGGGGATCGGCTTCACCGGAAGCCCACGCGCCAACACGCCGGCGCTCTGCGTCAACCCGATCACCGGCACGCAGGGTGGAGCGGCGGATGCCGGCGCCAACCTAGGATCGGTGAAGCCGGACGAGGGCTACAAGTCGGCGACGCTCGTTCCGCATCTGGTGCCGGCGCGCTGCGATCCGGCCGGGCTGCTGCTGATCGGCCCGCCGCCGGATGGATTTGGCGTGGCGGTGCTGCCGGGCAACAACTTCCACGTCTTCGACTACGCGCTGTTCTGGGCGAACATCCGCGCCGATGCCGCGCGGCGGCTCGCGACCTACGAGAAGCATCGGCGGTGATCACCGGATCCACCCTCGAATATCGCGACGCCCTGCCCGCAGGCGGTCGGCTGGCGGGGCTGGACGTCGGCACCAAGACGATCGGGTTGGCCTATTGCGACGCCGGCTGGACGATCGCGACGGCCGCCGAGACGATCCGTCGCACCAAGTTCGGCGCCGATCTGGAGGCGCTGCGCAAGGTGGTGGCGAGCCAGTCGATCCGGGGGCTGGTGCTCGGCCTGCCACTCAACATGGACGGCACCGATTCGCCGCGCACCCAGGCGATCCGTGCGTTCGCCCGCAACTGCAAGCCGCTCGAACTGCCGATCCTGCTGTGGGACGAACGCTGGTCCACCGCCGCCGTGACGCGCACTTTGCTGGATGCGGATGCCAGCCGTGCGAGACGCGCCGAAGTGGTCGACAAGATGGCCGCCGCCTACATCCTGCAGGGCGCCATCGATGCGATGGCGGGCTTCGCCTGACCCAGTGATCCGTTTGGTCTCGCGTTTCTAGGAGCGCCAAAACCTCGGCATCAGCTTGCCCACGCGACCCCGGTATGCCTCATACTCCGCCCCGAACAGGGCGATCAGATCGCGTTCCTCGTAAACGATCGCGATCAGCATGTAAGCCGACATCCCTATCGCCAGCAGCAGGTGTCCCAGCGTCATGTGCGGGGTCGCCCAGAAGGCGATGAAGAAGCCGCTGTAGAGCGGATGCCGCACGACCCTGTAGAAGAGCGGCTGGCGCAGCTGCGGCGCGACCGCCGCGCGCTGGCGGAGCGCGTTCCACACCTGCTGCAGCCCGAACAGCTCGAAATGGTTGAGCAGGAAGGTGCTGAGCAGCACGATCGCCCAACCCATGCCGCAAAGTGCCCAGAGCAATATCCCCAACGGCTCGCCGCGCGCATCCCAGAGCGTCGCCGGGATCGGCTGCCAGAGCGCGAACATCAGCACCAGCGCGATGCAGGCGAACAGCATGTAGGTGCTGCGCTCGATCGGCTCCGGCACGATCCGCGTCCACGCGCGCTTGAAGCCCCGCCGTGCCATCACGCTGTGCTGGAGGCCGAAGATCAGGATCAACCCCACATCCACCATTACGGCGACGCCCGCCGGCATTGTCGGCTCGGGCCGGTCGACCGTCGTCGGCAGCATCGGGAGATCGGCGACGAAGCCGACAAGGTAAAGAAAGACCACGAGAAAAATCGCATAAGCAACGATACCGAACAGCAGGTGCAACGAACGGATCATGGCCGTTCTCCCCGTCGATGGATCGTGTCGTCAGCCTATCACAGCGCGGCCGCTTGTCACCCTCCCGTCACGCCGATAGGAGGCGCGTTCATGGCCGATGACGTCCCCTCCGAGTTCGCCCTCCCCGATGGCGTCCACCCCTTCCCGCACAAGCATCTCACCGGCATCGCCGGGCTGCAGCCGTGGGAGATCGGTTTCCTGCTGAACGAGGCCGAGCAGTGGATCGCGCTCAACCGCGCCACCGCCAAGCATGACGACCGACTGGCGGGCCTCACCCAGATCAACGCCTTCTTCGAGAACAGCACCCGCACGCTGCTCAGCTTCGAGATCGCCGGCAAGCGGCTGGGCATGGATGTCGTCAACATGCACGCCGCCCAGTCGAGCGTGAAGAAGGGCGAGACGCTGCTCGACACGACGGCGACGCTGAACGCGATGAAGCCCGACGTGATCGTGATCCGTCACGATGCCAGCGGCGCGGTGGGCCTGATCGCCGACAAGGTGGATTGCCCGGTGCTCAACGCCGGCGACGGCCGCCACGAGCATCCGACGCAGGCGCTTCTCGACGCGCTGACCATCCGTCGTCGCATCGGCCGCATCAACGGCACCGTCGTCACCATCTGCGGCGACGTGCTGCACAGCCGGGTGGCGCGCTCCAACATCCTGCTGCTCGGCACGCTGGGCGCCGAGGTGCGCGTGGTCGCGCCGCCGACCCTGCTGCCGCCCGCCGTCGAGCGCATGGGCGTCAAGGCCTACACCGATTTCGATGCCGCGCTGGAGGGCACCGAGGTGGTGATGATGCTCCGCCTCCAGCTCGAGCGGATGGACGGCGCGTTCGTTCCCTCCCCGCGCGAATACCATCATTTCTACGGCCTCACCCGCGAGCGGCTGGCGCTGGCGGCGAAGGACGCGCTGGTGATGCACCCCGGCCCGATGAACCGGGGTATCGAGATCACCTCCGACGTCGCCGACGACATCCAGCGATCCGCGATCACCGAGCAGGTGGAGATGGGCGTGGCGGTCCGCATGGCCTGCCTCGACGTGCTGACGCGGAGCCGGCGCGGTGTGGAGGGCTGGGCATGATCGGCTCCGTGAAAGGCACGCTCGCCATCCGCAACGGGCGGATCGTCGATCCGGTCGCCGGCACCGTCGAGGAAGGCGGCGTTCTCATCAAGGACGGCCGCATCGAGGCGTTCGGCGAGATCGAGCATGGCGTCTTTCGCAAGTCCGACGTGGTGGCCGATGCGCGCGGTGCGCTGATCGCGCCCGGCCTCGTCGATGTCGGCGCTTTCGCGATCGATCCCAAGGCGGCCACGGCCGGCGGCATCACGACGTCGCTGCTGATGCCCGATCAGGCGCCGCCTCTCGACGCGCCGGCGCTGATCCGGCAGGCGGCGAGCTTCCCGGCGGATGCCGTCTCGATCGTCCCCCTCGCCGCCGCGACGCGCGGGCTGGACGGTCGCGAGATGGCCGAGATCGGCCTGATGAAGCGCGCCGGCGCGGCCGCGGTCTGCACCGGGCGGCAGTGGATCGCCGATTCGGAGCTGGTGGCCCGGATCATGGCCTATGCCTCCGCCTTCGACATGATCGTGGTCACCCACGCCGAGGACGGCAGCCTCACCAAGGGCGCGGTCGCCACCGACGGCGAGATGGCGAGCCGGCTCGGGCTCGCCTCCGCCCCCGCGATCGCCGAGGCGATGGCGGTGGCGCGCGACCTGATGCTCGCCGAGGAGACCGGCGCACGGCTGCATTTCCGCCAGCTTTCGACCGCGCGCTCCTTCGATCTGGTGCGTGCCGCCAAGAAGCGTGGAGTGGCGGTGACGTGCGGGGTCAGCCCGGCGCACTTCCTGCTCTCGGATCAGGCGATCGGGCCGTTCAAGACGTTCGCGCGCCTTTCACCCCCGCTGCGCTCCGAAGACGATCGCAAGGCCGTGATCGAGGCGGTGCGCGATGGCACGGTGGACCTGATCTGCTCTGCCCACGATCCGCGCGGGCCGGAGGCGAAGCGGCTGCCCTACGTCTCGGCCGAACCGGGCATGGCGGGTGCCGAGACGCTGCTGACGCTCTCGCTGGCGCTCGTGCAGGAGGGCGTCGTCACCCTACCTCGTCTCATCGATCTGCTGGCGACCGCGCCGGCGAAGCTGTTCGGGCTGGAGGCCGGTCGCATGGCGGTCGGCGCCCCGGCCGACCTGATCCTCGTCGATGACGGCAAGCCCTGGAAGATCGTCGGCGACAAGCTGGCCGGCAAGGCGGGCAACACGCCGTTCGATGGCCTGCCCGTGCAGGGTCGCGTTCTGAAAACGATCAAGGGCGGCCAGCCCGTAGGCTGACCGCCCCTCTCTTTCCCCCGTTGGAAAGATCTTAGCGCGAGGCGACCTGCACGCCGGCATCGCGTCGGGCGAGCAACGCCGGCACGGCGGCCTTGGGCGCCGTCGCGTGCGCGGTCTGGACTTTGCTCTCCGCCTTCACCCACTGCAGCGGCGCATCTCCGGCAGTGGCGCGGACGAAGCAGGCACCCTTGCGCGCCTGGATCTGTTCGCACAGCGCCACGGCCGAGGCCCGGTCCGCAAAGCCCGACACCGACAGGCGGACGAGCGACGCGCCCGAGAAGCTGAACTGCGCACGCGCCGGGGCATAACCGGCAAGACGCGGCATCGCCTTGGCGGCCTCATCCCACGCCGCCTGGATCGCGCCCGCCTTGGAAAAGGCACCGAGCTGCACGACATAGCCGCTGGAACGCAACACCGGCTTGGGCTGCACGGTCAGCACGGCACTGCGGAACGGCGATTTGGGCGCGCGCAGCAGTTCCGGCGTCGAGACACGTTCGGGCTTCGCGACCTGCTGGGCGACCATCGCGACCGCGCTCGCGGGCGCATTGGCGGGCATCTCCGCCGCCTTGGGCGCATCGTCGAGCGGCACGGTGACCGAAGCCGTATCGGCGGCGACGACCTGTGCCGGCACCGCGGCCGGGGCCGGAACTGGGGCCGGATCGGCCATAGCCAGCGCGACCGGGGCCTGGCTCGGCGCCGGTGCGGCGAGCGCCAGCGCGGTGGGCAGCCCCGGATCGCTGGCCGGCTTCACGCCCAGCATCGCGGCGACCTGAACGGGGCCAGCCGACTGCGGCTGGGCGAATTCCGCCCAGCGGCCGATCTGATCGTTGATCTGGCTCGGCGGGGTATCCTGCATGGCGACCGCGCGGGCTTCGCGCCACTGGCCGTTGAGCGCGAAGGCGAGCGCCAGATTCTGACGCGCCTGCGCGTCCGACTTGCCCGAGCGGACATAGTTGCTGAGCGTGTCGATCGCGGTCTGGCGGTCACCCGACAGCGCGAGCGCGAGGCCAAGGTCGGCCGTCGATACCTGGCCATCAAGGTCATGCAGCACGGCCTGCGCCTCGCCGGCGCGACCCGCGCCGATCTCGGCCAGCGCCATGTTGAACTTCGCCTTGGGCTGATCGGGCTTGAGGCTCAGCGAATCGCGAAAGCTCGTCTCGGCCGAAGCGAAGCGGCCGGCGGCGAGGTAGGATTGGCCGAGCAGCATCCGGTAGGAGGCATCGTTGGGCGAGAAGGCGACCGCCTTCTCCGCCGCATCCACCGCCTGCACGCCCTTGTGGGCCTTCAGCGCGTCGCGCGCCTTGTCGGCGAACTTCGCGGCGCTTTCCTGCGCCTTGGGCGCCTGATCGGCGATCGAGGCGATGTGGCTGGTGCCGGTGGTGCACGCCACCGTCGAGACGCCGAGCATCAGCGAGAGTATGCCGATCCGGCCGAGAGTCCTGCGGTTCATGGTTCCTGTCCCCCGCGTGAATGTCAGTCCTTCGCCGGCAGGCTGGCGGCCAGCCGGGCGACGTCGGGAAGAGACTCAAGCAACTGGTCGAGCGCGTCGGTGAGGAGCAACTGGGCCGAACGGTTCTGCACGGCGCAGGCGAGGCGCAGACGAAGATGGCGCTCCGCATCGAGGCGCAGCGTGAAGGCGGCCTTGCGCCCCTCGCCACGCTTCGCGACGCCCTTGGGCGCGGGTGCGGCGACTTTCGGGGCCTTGGCCTTCTTCGGCGCGGCCTTGGGCTTCGGCGCGACCGGTGCGGGAGCCTCGGCGATGACCTCGACCACCGGCTCGGCAACCACTTCCGGTTCCGCCGGCCTGGCGAATTCGCGGGCGATCTCTTCCTGCTGACGGACGACCGGCGGCACCTCGACCGGCATCGGCACGGACACCGCCGGGCCAGCCAGGTTCGCGGGCAGACGGGGCGTCGCGGGGCGCGGCCCGGCATCGTGGCCCATGTCGTTCCAGCCGAGATCGTCAAGCCCGGTGGTGCTGAAGCCGAAGCCCTGAGGCCGCATCGCCGGACGTGCCTGCCCCTTGCGGGCCAGCAGCCCCGAGGAGAGCGACGCGAAAGCCTTGTTGTCACGCATACTCACGGCCCTCCCTTACTGGACCACGCGGCGGCCGAAGCCGCTCGCGGGGCGCGGCGCGATAACGGCCGCGCCGGGGGTGGGAGCCGCGAAGACGGTGCGGCGGAAATTCTTTTCGAGCCGATCCCAGATGTAGGACCACAGATCGACGACCTCGCCCGCCGAACGGCCCTTGGGATCGACCTCCATCACGGTGCGGCCGTCGATCATCGAGGCGGCAAAATCGGTGCGGTGGTGGACGGTGATCGGCGCGACGGTGCCGTGCTGGCTGAGCGCGATGGCCGCCTCGTGCGTGATGCGCGCCTTGGGCGTAGCGGCATTGACGACGAACAGCAGCGGCTTGCCCGAACGCTCGCACAGATCGACGGTGGCGCCGACCGCGCGCAGATCGTGGGGCGACGGGCGGGTCGGGATGACGATCAGTTCGGCGACCTGGATGACGCTCTGGATCGCCATGGTGATCGCCGGCGGCGTATCGATGATGGCGAGCTTGAAGCCCTGCTGGCGCAGCACCTCCAGATCGGCGGCGAGACGCGCGACGGTTGTCTGGGCGAAAGCCGGCATCTCGGCATCGCGCTCGTTCCACCAGTCGGCGAGCGAACCCTGCGGATCGATGTCGATCAGCACCACCGGGCCGGCGCCGGCCAACTGTGCCTGCACCGCGAGATGCCCCGAGAGCGTCGTCTTACCAGATCCGCCCTTCTGCGATGCCAATGCGAGAACGCGCATGCCCTGCCCTTCAACCGTGAGATTTGAGCATCGCATCCCATAGGCACGCCTAATATCCGGTTAAAAAGCCCCTGCTTTTCTGCGCACACTTATCGTTAACGCGTGATATCCCATGTGCGAACGGGAGTGATTGTGAAGAGGATTCCCAAGATGCGGTTTGCGGGGGCGATGGTAGTGACGGCAGTGATCGCCGCGCCGGCGGCAGCGGCGACGGTGAAGGACGGTGTCGATGCATGGCAGCGTGGCGACTATGCCAGCGCGGTCGCGATCTGGCGCCCGCTGGCCGAAGCGAACGACGCCGATGCCGCCTTCAACCTCGCGCAGGCCTATAAGCTCGGCCGCGGCGTCACCACCGATCTCGGCCAGGCCAAGACGTGGTATGGCAAGTCCGCACAGGCGGGACACATACAGGGCGCCGCCAATTACGGCCTCCTGCTGTTTCAGGATGGCGACAGGCGATCCGCAATGCCGTGGATCAGCAAGGCGGCCGACGCCGGCGATCCGCGCGCGCAATATGTGCTGGGCACCGCCCTCTTCAACGGAGACCTCGCCACCAAGGACTGGCCGAGAGCCTATGGCCTGATGACCCGCGCCGCCGCGGCCGGCCTGCCGCAGGCGACGACCAGCCTCAGCCAGATGGACCAGTTCATGAGCGCCGAGGATCGCCAGAAGGGCCTGCAGATCGCGAGTCAGCTCGCTGCTCGTCCGATCCCGCCGACCGGCCGCCAGCTCGTCACCGGCGGCGAAACCGCCATCGCCGCGCCGTCTTCCGTGGTGCCGAGCCGCCCGAGCGACCTGTCCGCCATGCCGCCGGTCCGCACCGCCCAGGCCAAGCCCCCCAAGGCGACGAAGCCCGCCAAGACACCACCGGCCGCGACTGAAACGCTGACGCCGCCCGCTCCCAAGCCGACTCCCGCAGCGAAGCCAGCACCGGCCTTCGCCGCGTCGGGCGGCAAATGGATGGTCCAGCTTGGTGCCTTCGGCTCGCAGGCGGGTGCCGCGACTGCCTGGGGCAAGGTTTCGGGCAAGCTCGGCGGTCTCCGTCCGAGCTACGAGAAGGCCGGCGCCGTGGTCCGCCTGCGGGCCGGCCCGCTCGCCGACAAGGCCGCTGCGGCCAGGGCCTGCGCAGCCGTCGGCTCGGCCTGCTTCCCGGTCGCGCCTTAACGCTTCCTTCGGGCTTCGCTGTCATCCTTGGCCGTTGGGGGTGTGGAGGGTCGCATGGCGTTGGGGAAATGGCTCGCAAAGGACCGGACGCTGCTGCCCGAGGGGCGGCGGCCGCTTTGCCTGTTGCTCGCCGATCGCCCTCTGCCCGTCGCGCTGCGCGAAGTCTCCGGCGCTGGCGCGTGGATCGAAACCCATGCGCGGCTTGATCCCGGCACGCCGGTGACGCTGCGCCATCCGCAGGCGGGGACCGTCACCGCAGAGGTGATCGGGCAGGACCGTCAGGGGCTGCAACTCCGCTTCGATCGAAACGAGGCCTCGGTTGCCTTCGCGCTCGCCGTGATCGCGACGGACATGCGGAAAGCGGGCTAAGCCCCGCCCTGTTGGATCAGTCCGACACCCACTCGCTGCGCTTGTAGCCCTGCGCCCAGAGCAGCGCCGTCAGATCGCCGTGATCGACGCGCGCCCCTGCCGCCGCCGCCGTCTTGGGCTTGGCATGATAGGCCACCCCCAGCCCCGCCGCCTGGATCATCGGGATGTCGTTGGCGCCATCGCCGACCGCCAGTGTCTCCACCGTCTCCAACCCCAGCGCGACGCGCTCGGCCTCGATCGTGGTGAGCTTGGTCGCCGCATCGACAATCGGCTTGGCAACCAGCCCGTCGAGCCGGTCGCCGGCGATCCCCAGCCGGTTTGCGATCGCGACATCGAAGCCGATCTCCGCCGCCACCGGCTCGGCGAACACGGTGAAGCCGCCCGAGACCAGAACT
Source organism: Sphingomonas oryzagri (assembly GCF_029906645.1). Classification (NCBI taxonomy): domain Bacteria; kingdom Pseudomonadati; phylum Pseudomonadota; class Alphaproteobacteria; order Sphingomonadales; family Sphingomonadaceae; genus Sphingomonas; species Sphingomonas oryzagri. The sequence goes on along the minus strand of NZ_JARYGZ010000001.1, from coordinate 838,751 downwards.
GTGCGCGCGCCATGCGCCTTCATCGTGCGGATCAGCGCCTTGGCGCCGGGCATCAGCCGCACCCGCTCGGCCCGGCAGCGATCGATCGCCGAGGCTTCGAGATCCTTGAGCAAGGCCACCCGCGCATCGAGCGCCTCGGCAAAATCGAGCTCGCCGCGCATCGCTGCCTCGGTGACGGCGGCGATCCGGTCCTTGATGCCGGCATAATCGGCGAGTTCGTCGATGCACTCGACGGTGATCATCGTCGAATCCATGTCGGCGACGAGCAGCTTCTTCGCGCGGCCCAGCGTGGGCTGGACGATCACATCAAGCGGCATGGCCTCAAGAGCCGAACGCGCGACGAGCGGATCGCCATCGAACCAAAGGTCCGCGGCGTCGCCCTCGTCCACCCAGTTCGCGCCGTTGGGCTTGCACGCGGCATCACGCAATGCGTCCTGCCCAGCCGAAATATCGCCGCGCGTGAGCTTGCCCGCTGCTATCAGCGTTGCCGTGAACATGGATTCTCCCGATCTGCCGCCGGTGGCGCTCATCGCAGGGCCGACCGCGAGCGGCAAGAGCGCTTTGGCGCTGGCGCTGGCCGAACGCATCGGTGGCACCATCGTCAACGCCGACGCCAGCCAGGTCTATCGCGACCTGCGCGTCGTCACCGCCCGCCCGTCCTTGAAGGAAGAGGCGCGCGCCCCGCATCAGCTGTTCGGCCATGTCGATGCGGCCGATCCCCACAACGCCGCCATCTGGGCGAGCGAGGCCAGGGCCGTCATCGCCGACATCCACGGCGGTGGCAGGACGCCGATCCTCGTCGGCGGCACCGGCCTCTACATCCGCACGCTGCTCGACGGCATCGCACCGGTGCCGGAGATCGATCCCACTGTACGCACCGCAATCCGCGGCATGGTCGTGGCGGACGCCCATTCCGCACTCCAGCGCGAGGATGCCGAAGCCGCCGCCCGTCTTCTCCCGAGCGACACGACACGCGTCGCACGGGCGCTGGAAGTGGTGCGCTCGACAGGTCGCACGCTGGCGGACTGGCAGCATGAGAAGGTTGGCGGTATCGGCCACGCCATTCGCCTTGCCCCGCTCCTGCTGGTGCCGGATATTGGTTGGCTGGCCGATCGCATCGACCGCCGTTTCGTGGCGATGCTCGATCAGGGCGCCGTCGAGGAAGTCGAAGCCCTGACATCGCGAAAACTCGATCCCGCGCTGCCTGCCATGCGTGCCATCGGTGTATCCGAGATCGCCGCATGGCTCGCCGGAACGCTCTCCCGCGAGGCGATGATCGAGCGCGCACAAGCCGCCAGCCGCCAATATGCCAAACGCCAGCGAACTTGGTTCCGACACCAGCCTCCGCAAGATTGGCCGCGCATCGCGCAATCTTATGATTCAGATAATTTTGAGATCGACACATTATTTCCTATCGACTGGTTGACACGCTAGTTTGTTGCCGGTAGCTGCGCCCCTCCCGCGATGCTGCTATGCGGCGGGCGCGTAATCTTTGAGGTGATTCACCATGACGACCGAACGAAGCGGAGCCGATATCCTCGTCCAGGCCCTGACGGACCTCGGCGTGGAGGTCGTGTTCGGCTATCCGGGCGGCGCGGTACTTCCGATCTACGACGCGATCTTCAAGCAGGCGAAGATCCGCCACATCCTCGTTCGCCAGGAAGGCGGCGCGGCCCATGCGGCGGAGGGTTATGCCCGCTCCACCGGCAAGCCGGGCGTCGTCCTCGTCACCTCCGGGCCGGGCGCGACCAACGTCGTCACCGGCCTGGCCGACGCGCTGATGGATTCGATCCCGCTGGTCGTCATCACCGGCCAGGTGCCGACGCAACTGATCGGCACCGATGCCTTTCAGGAAGCGGACACGGTCGGCATCACCCGCCACTGCACCAAGCACAATTATCTGGTGAAGGATCCGGCAAGCCTCGGCGCGATCGTCCACGAGGCGTTCCACATCGCGACCTCGGGCCGCCCCGGCCCGGTCGTGATCGATCTGCCCAAGGACGTGCAGATCGCCTCAGCCAGCTACACCAAACCGACCGGCCCGCTCCAGCACAAGACCTATCGCCCGCAGGTGAAGGCCGATGCCTCCGCCATCGAAGCGGCGGTCGAGATGCTGGCGGCGGCGGAGCGACCGATCCTCTACACTGGCGGCGGCATCATCAACGCTGGTCCCTACGCCTCCACGTTGCTGCGCGAGCTGCAGGCGCTGACCGGTGCCCCGGTCACCTCGACGCTGATGGGACTCGGCGCCTTTCCGGCGGCGGACGATGCGTGGCTCGGGATGCTGGGCATGCACGGCACCTACGAAGCGAACATGGCGATGAACAAGGCGGACCTGATCCTCTGCCTCGGCGCCCGCTTCGACGATCGCGTGACCGGGCGGCTGGATGCCTTCTCGCCCGAGAGCCGCAAGATTCACGTCGATATCGACCGCTCGTCGATCAACAAGAATGTCCGCGTCGACCTGCCCGTCGTCGCCGACGTCGGCTCGGCGCTGGCGGACATGATCGCGGCGTGGAAGGCGCGTGGCCACGAGAAGGCCGATCTCGGTGAATGGTGGCGGCGCATCGAGGGCTGGCGCGCGCGCCAGTCGCTGGCCTTCCCGGCGTCCGACCACGAGATCATGCCGCAGAAGGCGATCCAGCGCATCTGGGAGATGACGAAGGACAAGGATCCGATCGTCACCACGGAAGTCGGCCAGCACCAGATGTGGGCGGCCCAGCATTTCCATTTCCAAGACCCGAACCGCTGGCTGACCTCGGGCGGGCTCGGCACGATGGGCTATGGCCTGCCCGCCGCGATCGGCGCGCAGGTCGGCAATCCGGACCGGCTGGTGATCGGCCTGTCGGGCGACGCTTCGGTGCTGATGAACATCCAGGAGATGTCCACCGCCGCGCAATATCGCCTGCCGATCAAGATCTTCATCCTCAACAACATGTATATGGGGATGGTCCGCCAGTGGCAGGAGCTGATCTATGCGTCCCGCTATTCGGAGAGCTACAGCGAGGCCCTGCCGGACTTCGTGAAACTGGCGGAGAGCTTCGGCTGGACCGGCCTGCGCATCGAGCAGCCCGGCGACCTCGACGGCGGCATCGAGGCGATGCTGAATACGCCCGGCCCGGTGATGGTCGATTGCCGCGTCGCGCAACTCGCCAACTGCTTCCCGATGATCCCGTCGGGCGCGGCGCACACCGACATGATCCTCCACGCCGAAGAAGTGGTCGGTGAAGCGACCGACGAGGCGAAGGCGCTCGTCTGATGCCGAAGATGCGCCTCATTGTGCATGTCGCCGAGCCGTTCGATTTCGGGCGGCTCAACGGCGGCAACCCGGACCTGACCGGCTGGACCGCGCAGGCGACGCCGGCTTATTCGGACTGGGTGGTCCATCTCGATCGCCCAGCCCAGATCGGCGACGACGAGTTCGACAAGATCAAGATTTCCTCCCGCTACGCCGGAGAAACGGTCTCCAAGGTACTGGATGGTTTCGGCTTTACCGCCGTGAACATCCAATATCCCCGCAAGGAGGAAGGCGGCCGCCTCTACTGGCATTTCGCGATGGTCGGCAACGTCCTGCTCGCGCCCGAGAAAGACTGATCCCATGCACATCAAGGAACAGGCCGCCGAGCGGCATACCCTGTCGATCGTCGTCGACAACGAGGCGGGCATCCTCGCGCGGATCGCCGGCATGTTCACCGCGCGCGGCTACAACATCGCCTCGCTGACGGTGGCCGACATCACCGAGGATCACGCGGTCAGCCGCATCACCATCGTCACCTATGGCGTGCCCGAGATGATCGACCAGATCATCGCCCAACTCGACCGACTGGTGCCGGTGCATCGCGTGACCGACCTCAGCGATCTCGGCCCCCACATCGAGCGCGAGATGGCGCTGGTGAAGGTGGCCGGCACCGGCGATCACCGCATCGAGGCGCTGCGCCTCGCCGAGGTCTACCGCGCCCGCGTGGTGGACAGCACGATTGCGAGCTTCGTCTTCGAAGTTACCGGAAATCCTGAGAAAATCGACAAATTCTGCGAGCTGATGCGGGAGGTCGGGCTCGTCGAGGTCGCCCGCACCGGCGTCGCCGCCATGGCTCGCGGACGAGAGGCCGCCTGAACCCACACCCTTGGCCGCCCACGCGGCCCATCCCATCCGAAAGGGGACTTGAGAATGCGCGTTTATTATGATGCCGATGCCGATGCCGGCCTGATCAAGCAGAAGAAGGTCGCGATCGTCGGCTACGGTTCGCAGGGCCACGCCCATGCGCAGAACCTGCGCGACAGCGGCGTCGGCGAGGTGGTGATCGCGCTGCGCGCCGGCTCGGCGACCGCCAAGAAGGCCGAGGGCGCCGGCTTCAAGGTGATGTCCACCGCCGAGGCCTCCGCCTGGGCCGACATCATCATGATCCTCGCACCGGACGAACATCAGGCGCAGATCTATGCCGACGACATCGCGCCCAACATCCGCGATGGCGCCACCATCGCCTTCGCCCACGGCCTCAACGTCCATTTCGGCCTGATCGAGCCCAAGTCGACAATCGACGTGATCATGGTCGCGCCCAAGGGCCCGGGCCACACCGTCCGCTCCGAATATGTCCGCGGCGGCGGCGTGCCCTGCCTGATCGCGATCCATCAGGACGCCTCTGGCAACGCGCAGGACGTGGCGCTGTCCTACGCCTCGGCGATCGGCGGCGGCCGCTCGGGCATCATCGAGACCAACTTCCGCGAGGAATGCGAGACCGATCTGTTCGGCGAGCAGGCGGTGCTGTGCGGCGGCCTGACCCACCTGATCCAGGCGGGCTTCGAGACGCTGACCGAGGCCGGCTACGCCCCGGAAATGGCCTATTTCGAGTGCCTCCACGAAGTGAAGCTGATCGTCGACCTGATGTATGAGGGCGGCATCGCCAACATGCGCTACTCGATCAGCAACACCGCCGAATATGGCGACATCACCACCGGCCCGCGGATCATCACGGCCGAGACCAAGGCCGAGATGAAGCGCGTCCTCGCCGACATCCAGGGCGGCCGGTTCGTCAAGAACTTCGTCCTCGACAACCGCGCCGGCCAGCCGGAGCTGAAGGCCGCCCGCAAGCAGGCCGCCGCCCACCCGATCGAGCAGACCGGCGCCAAGCTGCGCGCCATGATGCCGTGGATTGGCAAGGGCGCGCTGGTCGACAAGGACAAGAACTGAACTGTCGAAGCCCCCTCCCTCTTGGGGAGGGGGTTTGAGGGTAGGTATTGGCACGCGTGAAATTAGCCTCAATCGGCTCGATCACCGTATCGCGACCCACCACACACCCCGTCCCCTCTCTTGAAAGGGAGGGGCTTTTTGCTTTTCAACTCTATCGAACGTTTCCGCCAAGTTTGTCTCGCTAGGCGAACGCCGGTGGCGCGCTAGAAACGAGCCTCCATTCACCGGAGGTTTCCCCCGCATGCGCGCCTTCCTGCCTGCCATCGCCCTGCTCGCCGCCGTTCCCGCCATTTCGCAGGCGCCCGCCATTCCGGGGGCTCCGGAAACTGCGCGCGTCACCGCCGGCACCTACAAGGTCGAGCCCAACCACACGCAGGTGGGTTTCGCCGTCGATCACATGGGCTTCTCGATCTTCCGGGGCGTGTTCACCGGCGCTTCCGGCACGCTCGCGCTCGATCCCGCCAACCCGACGAAAGCCCAGCTTTCGGTGAGCATCCCGATCGCCTCGGTGCAGACGAGCAACCCCAAGCTCAACGAAGAACTGGTTTCGGCCGACTGGTTCGACGCGGCCCAGTTCCCGAACGCCACCTTCGTCTCGACAGCGATCACGGTTGGCCCGAACAACACCGCGCTGGTCGACGGCAACCTCACTATCCACGGCGTCACCAAGGCAGCGCGTATGCAGGTCCATTTCCATGGTGCCGGTACCAACCCGATGGACAAGGCCCTGACCGTCGGCTTCGACGCCCGGATGGGCTTCAATCGCAGCGATTTCGGCGTGACAAAATACGTCCCCGTCGTCTCCGATCATGTCGAGCTGACCATCGCCGGCGCGTTCGAGAAGCAGTAACAGTTCTCCGGATTTGACAGGAACGGGCCGGCGCGCGAGCGTGCGGCCCGTTCTCGTGTCCGGAGCCGATCGATGCGCTTGCTTGCCCTTGCCGCCCTGCTCGCCCTCTCACCCGCCACTGCCCAGCCGCCGATGAAGCTGCCCTCCGCACCGCCCGGCAAGCCCGATCCGGCTGGTATCGTCGCCGGCACCTACGCGATCGAGCCGAGCCACACGCAGGTGATGTTCGCGCTCGATCATCTCGGCTTCTCGATCTTTCGCGGGTTCTTCTCCAATGTATCGGGCACGCTGAAGCTCGATCCGAAGAATCTGGGCGCGACCAGGCTGGAGGTCTCGATCCCGATCGATTCGATCTACACCACCAGCAAGGAACTCAACGACGAGTTGATCGGCACAAAGTTCTTCGACGTGCAGCATTGGCCCAACGCCACCTTCTCCTCGACCAGCGTGCTGCTCGGGCCTGACGGGAAGGTGCTGGTCAACGGCAACCTCACCCTCCACGGCCAGACGCATCCCGTGCAGATGACGGTGAAGCTGCACGGCGCCGGCAAGAGCCTGATGGGCAAGGGGCAGTCGCTCGGCTTCGACGCACGAACCGCGATCAACCGCAGCGAATATGGCATCGGCGGCGGCGTGCCGCTCGTTTCGGATCAGGTGCAGATTACGATCGCGGCGGCGTTCGAGCAGCAATGATGCGCGTATAACGCCACGCCGCGCACGAAATTGCTGGACATTCGACGGGGCCTGCCACAAAGGCTCGCACATGTCCGCGGTGATCCGCCTTCCCCTGCTTCGACTTACGCGCCCCTGAGGCGTGTCGTTTCCGCGCGGGTCCGGAACCTGCGCCGCGCCTGAGGGGACAGATCGCCGCCCGCCGATATGCCGGGTTCACAGACGATTTCCGCGCCGCGAGACTTGGCGCACCGGAGTGGCAGACATGACCGATACCATCCTGATCTTCGACACCACGCTGCGAGACGGCGAGCAGTCCCCCGGCTGCTCGATGAACCTGGAAGAGAAACTGAAGGTCGCCGCCCAGCTTGAGGCGATGGGCGTCGACATCATCGAGGCCGGCTTTGCGATCGCCTCAGAGGGCGATTTCGAGGCTGTCAGCGAAGTGGCCAAGCAGGCCGACAAGGCCGTGATCGCCAGCCTCGCCCGTGCCGCGATCGGTGACATCGATCGCGCGTGGGATGCGGTCAAGCACGCCCGCCGCCCCCGTATCCACACCTTCATCGCCACTTCGCCGCTGCACATGCGGGTAAAGCTGAACAAGTCGCCCGAAGAGGTGATGCAGCAGATCGAACGCACCGTCTCGCACGCGCGCAATCTGTGCGAGGACGTGGAATGGTCGGCCGAGGACGCCACCCGTTCCGATCCGGATTTCCTCGCCCGCGCGATCGAGACCGCGATCAAATGCGGCGCGCGCACGATCAACCTGCCCGATACGGTCGGCTACGCGACGCCCGAGACTTACGGCGCGATGTTCAAGGACATGATCAACCGCGTTCCGAATGCGGACAAAGCAGTGTTCTCCACGCACTGCCACAACGATCTGGGCCTCGCCGTCGCCAACAGCCTCGCGGCGGTGATGGCGGGTGCGCGGCAGGTGGAATCGACGATCAACGGCATCGGCGAGCGTGCCGGTAACGCCTCGGTCGAGGAGATCGCGATGGCGATCAAGGTGCGCCACGACGTGATGCCGGTGCGCACCAACGTCGTCTCCACCGAGATCATGAAGTCGAGCCGGCTGGTGCAGGCGGTCACAGGCTTCCAGGTACAGCCGAACAAGGCGATCGTCGGCGCCAACGCCTTCGCGCACGAAAGCGGCATCCACCAGGACGGGATGCTCAAGGATTCGTCCACCTACGAGATCATGACACCCGAGAGCGTCGGCGTCTCGACGTCCAATCTGGTGATGGGCAAGCATTCGGGCCGTGCCGCCTTCCGCTCCAAGCTGGAGGCGCTGGGCTACGAACTGGGCGACAACGCCTTTCAGGATGCCTTCGTGCGCTTCAAGGCGCTGGCCGACGCCAAGAAGGCTGTGTTCGACGAAGATATTGTCGCGTTGGTCGACGACGAGGTGCTGCGCGGACACGATTCCATTCAGGTGAAGGAGGTGGAGATCCACTGCGGCACCGGTCCGGCCCGCGCGATCCTGACGCTGGAGGTCGATGGCGTGGAAAAAACGGCGGCGACGCGCGGCAATGGCCCGGTCGACGCCTTGTTCAACGCCATTCGCGAAATCGTGCCGCACGAGCAGTCGATGCTCGACCGCTACGAAGTTCACGCCGTCACCGGCGGCACCGATGCACAGGCCGAGGTCTCCGTGGTCCTGTCCGAAAACGGCCGCACCACGCGCGGTACCGGCGCGCATCACGACACGATGGTGGCCAGCGTCCGCGCCTATACCAACGCGCTTAACAAGATGCTGGTCAAGCGCGGCAAGCGGGCGCCGGACGCGATCGCCAGCTGACTCTGCTCGTTCGAGCAGGGGTTGCGGGGATCAAGCAGCGCTGCGTTGCAAAATTGAAACAGCCGACTTGAAGCATTTGAGAGCCAAATAGTCGAAATCGCTAGCTTCTCGCGAGCGAATTCTCTGTTATAGCCACAATGCGGTGCAATATATGCCGCATAAAAAGGGAGCTGATTATGATCTCAGCGAAGTGGGTGGCGGTTCTTGCCGTTGCCGGGCTTGCAGCCCAGTCGGGCATCGCGGCCGTTCGTCCGTCGACGGGTACCGTTGCTGCCGCTCCGACCACGAATGTCGTGGCCGGCGCGCGCATCAATGGCGCGTCCAAGGGTAAGCGTTCGGACATGACGCAGACCGGCACGATCGCCCTCGTGGCCGGTGCTGGCGCCGCGGGCGTCGGCATTGCCGCCGCCGCCGGTGCGTTCGACAGCAATCACAAGTCGACCAGCCCCGAATAAGGGCTTCGACTTTGATCGGGAAAGCCTCGTCCGCACGATCTGCGGGCGAGGCTTTTTGATTTCTGCCAGGCGACTGCCGATGCCGTTATGGCCGTGATTCGCTATAGTCTTGCCATATACGACCGCTGAACGCCCGATTTTGGCAGAAAGCAGTCGTTTATGGCCGATCGCGTGTGAAATTATCGTTCCACCACCGAGGAGAGAATTTCAACTTCTTTCCTCGCGGAGTCATCCAAGATTCGAAGCACTGTTGAACTTCCTCTGATGGCATCACTCCATCAATATACAATTGCGTCTGTTTAGGTCGCACGTTGACGCGAAGTTCGCTGAACCCGCAATTTCGGGCCGCCTGCGTTGCCAGCATGACGCTTTCAAAGGGGCCTTCGGCAATAGGCATCTGGGGCACAGTTGCTTCTGCGCCAACGGCGAGTGCTAGGAAAAGTGCCGCCGAAAAACCCTTGATCATAAAGTCCCCCGATCACGACCTTTAGATGGCTATCCGGCATCTCCAATGACTACAACGGGGCGCGTCCCTCGACACCGACAGCCCGACCTACATCGAGCAGGGCTCAAGGCTCTCAAAACCGTTCTATTTTCTACCGAATAATTTTTCTATGTCGTTGTGACCGAGCTTCACCCAGGTCGGGCGACCATGGTTGCACTGCCCGGAATGAGGCGTGACCTCCATCTCGCGAAGCAGGGCGTTCATCTCGGCGACCGACAGCACGCGCCCGGCCCGCACCGAACCGTGGCAGGCCATGGTGCCGGCGACTGCATCCAGCTTCTCGCGCAGGCTCAACGCCTCGTCATAAGCGGCGAGTTCGTCGGCAAGATCGGTCACGAGGCCGCGCACGTCTGTTCGACCCAGCATCGCCGGAACCGCGCGGACCAGCATCGCGCGTGGGCCGAAGCGATCCAACTCCAATCCCATCGCCGCCAGCTCCTCCAGCCGGGTCTCCAGCCTGTCGCAGCCCGCCTCGTCCAGTTCGACCACCTCCGGCAACAGCAGCGCCTGACTCGCAACGCCACCTTCCGCCATGGCACGGCGCATCCGCTCCAGCACAAGGCGTTCATGCGCAGCGTGCTGATCGACGAGGACGAGGCCATCCTCCGCCTCGGCCACGATATAGGTCGCCGCCACCTGCCCGCGCGCGACACCGAGCGGGTGCTCGATCGCCGCCGGCGGGGCCGCGACGGCGATCTCCGCCCTGCCCTGCGGCGCGGGTGCGATCGCCGGTGACGCTGCGAAATTCGGGCGAGAATCCCACACGCCATATTGGCGCTGCTCGAACGGCAGCGGCAGAGCCGGAGAGACCGGCGCTATCGGCTCCGATTGCCAAGCCGCCAGCGCATCCTCCGCCGGCCGCTGGACACTGCGATGGCCGGCCGCATCGAGTGCGGCGCGCAGGCCACCCACGATCAGCCCCCGGATCAGCGCCGGCTCGCGGAAGCGCACCTCGGTCTTGGCCGGATGGACGTTGACGTCCACCTCGCTGCCCGGAAGCGTGATGAACAGCGCCACCACCGGATGCCGGTCCCGCGCCAGCATTTCCTGATAGGCGGCCCGCACGGCACCGACGAGCAGGCGATCGCGAACAGGCCGGCCGTTGACGAAGAGATATTGGTGGTCCGCGACACCCCGATTGAAGGTCGGCAGGCCGGCAACGCCTTCCAGACGCGCCTCGCCACGGACATGATCGAGCACAACACTGTTGCCGGCCAGTTCCCGATCGGTGAGCGCCGCGACGCGCTGCGGCTCGCTCTCGCCGGGCGGCACCGACAGCACCCGCCGCCCATCATGCTCCAGCGTGAAGCCCACCTCCGGGCGCGACATCGCCAGCCGCTTCACGACATCGACGCAGGCGGCATATTCGGAACGGGACGAGCGCAGGAACTTGCGCCGTGCCGGCACCCGCTCGAACAACGCCTCCATCCGCACCCGCGTGCCGGGCGGCAAGGCGGCCGGCCCCTCGGCCACGACCACGCCATTGTCCACGATTCGCCGCCAGCCGTCCGCGCCCTTGACGCGACTTTCGATCGTCAGCCGCGCGACGCTCGCGATCGAGGGCAGCGCCTCGCCGCGAAAACCGAGCGTTTCGACCGCCTCGATCGCATCGTCCGGCAGTTTGGAGGTGGCGTGACGCTCCAGCGCGAGCGCCATTTCCGATGACGTCATGCCGCAACCGTCATCGGCGACTTCGATGTGCGAAAGGCCCCCATCCCCCAACGTCACCGCGATGCGCGTGGCGCCCGCGTCGATGGCGTTTTCGACCAGTTCCTTCAACGCACTGGCCGGCCTTTCTACCACCTCGCCTGCGGCGATACGGTTGATCAGATGTTCGGGGAGGCGGCGTATTGACATGGGACAAGTCCTAGCCCAAGCGACGGCCTTCCGCGACCACTTGCGATCAGAGGTTTTTCAGCCGCTTTTCGGGGGCGGTGGGAGCGGTGCATCCGGATCATGCCGGCCTGGACGGGCGAGGCCGGCGCAATGTGGGCGAGAGCGGGCACGCGATGTTGTTCAGTCGTTTCTTCAAATTCATGTCGCACGACATGGCGATCGATCTCGGGACTGCCAATACGCTGGTCTATCTGCGTGGGCGGGGCATCGTTCTGAACGAGCCATCGGTGGTCGCGATCGAGACCATCCAGGGCGTCAAGAAGGTCCGCGCGGTCGGCGAGGACGCCAAGCTGATGATGGGCAAGACGCCCGGCACGATCGAGGCGATCCGCCCGCTTCGTGACGGCGTGATCGCCGACATCGACGTCGCCGAGCAGATGATCAAGCACTTCATCCACAAGGTGCACGGCGGCAAGATGCGCGCCTGGCGCTTCCCGGAGATCGTGATCTGCGTGCCGTCGGGTTCCACCTCGGTCGAACGCCGCGCGATCCGTGACGCCGCCTCGAACGCCGGTGCGTCGCAGGTCTTCCTGATCGAGGAGCCGATGGCCGCCGCGATCGGCGCCGACATGCCCGTCACCGAGCCGGTCGGCTCGATGGTCGTCGATATCGGCGGCGGCACCACCGAAGTCGCGGTGCTGTCGCTGCGCGGCCTCGCCTACACCACCTCGGTGCGCGTCGGCGGCGATAAGATGGACGAGGCGATCGCCTCCTACGTCCGCCGCAACCACAATCTGCTGATCGGCGAGGCCACGGCCGAGCGTATCAAAAAGGAGGTCGGCATCGCCAAGATGCCCACTGACGGCATCGGCGAGACGATCCACATCAAGGGCCGCGACCTCGTCAACGGCGTGCCCAAGGAGATCACCATCAACCAGGGCCAGATCGCCGACGCACTGGCCGAGCCGGTCGGCACGATCGTCGAGGGCGTGCGCATCGCGCTGGAGAATACCGCACCGGAACTCGCCGCCGACATCGTCGATCAGGGCATCGTGCTGACCGGCGGCGGGGCGCTGCTGCAGGGCATCGACGAGGTGCTGCGCGACGAGACCGGCCTGCCTGTCACCATCGCGGACGATCCGCTCACCTGCGTGGCGCTCGGCACCGGCCGTGCGCTCGAGGAGCCGGTCTATCGCGGCGTCCTGCTGACCGCCTGAGGCATCCTACAGAGGCACCCTTGAGCAACCCGTTCGTGCTGAGCTTGTCGAGGCACTGTCCTTCCTTCTTGAAAAGAGAAAGGCAGCCCTTCGACAAGCTCAGGGCGAACGGATTGTCTGTGTCCGGCGGTATCGCATCATGAAGGCCCCGTCCCGCAACAAGCGGCCCGGTTTCTCCCGGCGCGCGCAATACGGGCTGTTCTTCAGCTACGTGATCGCGGTGACGGGCATCCTCGTCGGCCTCGGGCTGGTCGTGGCCGCGCATTTCGATCCAACCGGCTTCGGCACGATCAAGGGCGCCGCGCTCGACACCACCGCGCCGATCTCCGGCGCGGCGCGGGGGGTGGTGCGCAGCGCAGGTAGCGTGGTCGATGGGATCGGCGCCTATTTCTACGCCGGCTCCAAGAATGTCGCGATGGCGAAAGAACTGGACAGCGACCGCGCCGCCTTGGTCCGCGCTCGCATCCTGGCGCTCGAGAACGAGCGGCTGCGGCGGATGCTCAAGCTGGTCGAGAACCGCAACGGATCGATCGCGGTGGCGCGGATCGTCGGCTCGACAGGGGTCAGCAGCCGCCGTTACGCGACGCTGGATGCCGGCGCCGCGCAGGGCGTGCGGCCGGGGCAGCCGGTGCGCTCGCCGGAGGGTCTCGTCGGCCGCGTCGTCGATGCCGGCATGATCGCGTCGCGCGTCCTGCTGATCACCGACAGCGCCAGTGTCGTTCCCGTCCGCCTCGCGCGCGGTGGAGCGCCCGCCCTCGCCGCAGGACGCGGTGACGGATCGATCGAGATCCGCCCGCTCGGCGCCGGTGGCAATCCCTTCAATCGCGGCGACATCGTGCTGACATCGGGCACCGGCGGCCTCTATCCGCCCGACGTGCCGGTCGCCGTGATCCTGCGCAAGGATGGCGACGTCGCGATCGGCTGGCCGCTCGCCAATCCGGCGCAGCTGGATTACGCGATGGTCGAACAGCCTTTCGCCGGCCTGCCGCCCCCGCCCGAGCCGGCCAAGTCCACCAAACCCTGATGCGCGCGCCGACCAGCTCCGCCCCCCCCACCCGCGCAATCGAGATCCGCGCGCAGGTGGTGCCGATCATCTCGACGCTGCTCGGTTCCGCGACATCGCTCGTTCCCACCGTCGCGCTCTCCCCGACGTGGCCGCCGCTGGGCCTGCTGATGCTGCTGGCGTGGCGTCTCCTGCGTCCGGAAATCTGGGCGGCGTGGGTCGGCCTGCCGCTTGGCCTTGCGGATGACCTGCTGACGGGGCAGACGCTGGGAACGGGGATGGTGACGTGGACGGCGTGCCTGTTGCTCGCCGATCTTGTTGAGGGACGCTTGCTCTGGCGCGACTATTGGCAGGAATGGCTGCTCGCCGCGATCGCCATCGCTTTCGCGATGCTTGCCGGCTGGGCGATCGCCTGCTGGACGGGTGGCGCGACGCCGGTCCGCCTGATCCTGCCCCAGCTCGCCATCTCCATCCTGTGCTTCCCGATCATCGGGCGACTGTGCGCGCGTCTCGACCGCTGGCGGCTGGCGATCGGCAAGATCCGCGCGCAGGATTGATGCCATGAAGTTCGGCAACGGCCGCCGCGCCGGGCGCCTCGTCACCGAAGCCCATCAGAGCTTCTCGTTCAGCCGGCGGGCCTTGTTCGTCGGTGTCGCGCAGGGCGCCGTCGGCCTGACGCTCGCCGGCCGCATGGCGTGGCTGACGGTGTTCGAACACGACAAATATGCCGCGCTCGCCGAAAGCAATCGCGCCCGGTCCACCCTGATCCCCCCGCGCCGCGGCTGGATCGTCGATCGGGCCGGACAGCCGATCGCGATCAACCGGTCGGACTTCCGCGTCGATCTGATCCCCGATCTGCTCGACGATCCCAAGCGCGAGATCGAACTGCTCCAGAACCTTCTCCAGCTCGCACCCGAGGACATCGAGCGGCTGCAGGACAATCTTCCCAAGGCGGCGGGCTTCCAGCCGGTACAGGTGGCGGAGGATCTGGATTACGAGCATTTCGCGCAGGTCAATCTGCGCCTGCCCGATCTGCCTGGCGTGGTGCCAGCCCGCGGATTCTCGCGCTATTACCCGACCGGGCCGGCGGTGGCGCATCTGATCGGCTATGTCGGCTCCGCCTCCGCCGAGGACTACAAGAAGGACAAGAACCCGCTTCTGATTACGCCGGGCTTCAAGATCGGCAAGCAGGGGCTGGAAAAGACCTTCGACCACTTCCTGCGCGGCCAGCCGGGCGCCAAGCCTTCCGAGGTCACCGCGCGCGGCAAGCTGGTGCGCGAACTGCCGGCGCGCCCCGAGACACCCGGAGAGACGCTCCAGCTTACCATCGACGCCGGGCTGCAGGATTATATCGCGGAGCGGATGGGCGATCAGTCCGGTTCGGGTGCGGTGATCGACTGCGCGACCGGAGACATCCTCGCGATGGTCTCGATGCCGGCCTACGACCCCAACAGTTTTTCGCGCGGCATCAGCCACGATGAATGGAACATGCTGTCGGACAACGACCATCTGCCGCTGGTCAACAAGACGCTCCAGGGTCTCTATCCATCCGGATCGACCATCAAACCACTGAACGCGCTGGCCTTTCTGGAAGCCGGTGTCTCGCCCGACGATCATGTCGTGTGCACGGGTCAGTACCGCGTCGGCAACAGCTATTTCCACTGCTGGCGGCACCAGGGCCACGGCGCGATCGACATGCACCGGGCGGTCGAACAGAGTTGCGACGTCTATTTCTACGAAATGTCGCGCCGGGTGGGAACGACGACGATCGCGGCGATGCTCAAACGGCTCGGATTTGGCGAGAAATTCCCCCTGCCCTTCTCCTCCCAGCGCTACGGCACCGTTCCGGACCCGGCCTGGAAGGAGCACAAATATCACAAGGCCTGGACGGTCAGCGACACGCTGAATTCCTCGATCGGGCAGGGCTACACGCTGGTAAATCCGCTGCAGATCGCGGTCGCGGCGGCGCGGATCGCGAGCGGCAAGGCGCTCATACCGCGCATCGTCCATCGCCATTCCGACATGCCGCCCCAGCCGCTGGGCGTGTCGGACGAGCATCTCGCCATCGTTCGCGCCGCGATGGGTGCCGTCGTCGGCCCCGGCGGCACCGCCAACAGCGCCCGGATGCAGGTGCCCGGCATCGCGATGGGCGGCAAGACCGGCTCCGCGCAGGTCCGCCGCATCAGCATGGCGGATCGCGCGGCGGGCCGTGCCGTTGCGCTCGGCACCCAAGGCGAATGGCGACTGCGCGATCATGGCCTGTTCATCGCGTTCGCACCGGTCGATCAGCCCCGTTATGCGGCGGGCTTCATCATGGAACATGCCGGGCACGGCACCTTCGCGGCGGGCGTCGCGCGCGATGCCTTCACCTATCTGTACGACAAGCAGCGCGCGCTCGATACGCTCGCCAAGATGCAGGCCGGCTGGGGCGGCGATATCGCAACGCGCATGGCGCGCGAGAAGGCCGACTGGGCCGCCAAGCAGGCCGCGCTCGCCCAGCCGCAGGGCGCACCGCCCGATGAGGGCGACATGGGTGCGCAGGCCAACGCCACGCAACCACCGGACAGCTCGGTCGCCACCGCCGTGGCACCGCCGGACGAGGCGCCGGAAAACACGCAGGCCGGCACGCCGCCCCGCACGGGTGCAAGCGTCGGCAATGAGGGGTCGCCCGAATGATCCGCAATTCGCTCGTTCCTGCTCCGCTCGCGCAGCTTCCCTGGCGCGTGCTGTTGACGGTGATCGGCATCACCTTCTTCGGGCTGACCGTGCTCTATTCGGCGGCCGGCGGCAGTCTCGAGCCGTGGGCGCTTGGCCAGGGCACGCGCTTCTGCCTGTTCCTCGGTCTCTCCATCGCGATCTCGCGACTGCGCGAGGAGCAGATCAAGCAGGCGGTCGCGCCCGCCTATGTGATCCTCTGCATCGCGCTGGTCGCGACCGAGCTGCTCGGCAAGGTGGCGGGTGGCAGCCAGCGATGGCTCAACCTCGGCATCATCCGGCTCCAGCCCTCCGAACTGATGAAGCCGCTGATCGTGCTGACCCTCGCGCGCTTCTACGATCTTCTGCCCGCGGGCGAGATACGGCGCTGGACGGCGATCTGGCCGGCGATGCTGCTCATCGGCGTGCCGGCGGCACTGATCATGATCCAGCCCGATCTCGGCACCGCGACAATGGTGACGGCGGGGGGCATCGTGACGATGTTCCTCGCCGGCCTGCCGCTGCGGCTGTTCGTCGGCGGCGCGCTCGCGACCATCCCGCTCGGCGCTGCTGCCTGGGGGATGCTCCACGATTATCAGCGCAACCGCGTGCTGATCTTCCTCGATCCCGATCTCGATCCGCTCGGCAAGGGCTATCACATCACCCAGTCCAAGATCGCGATCGGATCGGGCGGCATCTTCGGCAAGGGGTTCCTCAACGGCACCCAGAGCCATCTCGATTATTTGCCCGAGGGACAGACCGACTTCGTCTTCGCCACGATGTCGGAGGAATGGGGGCTGATCGGTGGGGTGCTGCTGATCCTGGCCTATCTGCTGGTCGTGTGGTGGGGAATGGGCGTGGCGCAGCGCGCGGAAACCCGTTTCGCGCGGCTGACGGCAGCCGGCCTCGCCACCACGATCTTCTTCTATGTCGCGGTGAACCTGATGATGGTGATGGGCCTCGCGCCCGTCGTCGGCGTGCCGTTGCCGCTGTTCTCCTACGGCGGATCGGCGGTGATGACGGTGCTGATCATCCTCGGTCTGCTGATGGCGATCGACCGCGGACAGCGCCGTTCGGGCGGCGCCTTCGGATAATTTCGCAGGGGCACAAAAAGGCGGTTTACAGCCCCCGATTCGATTGCTACTTGGCCGCCTCCCAACGAGGACCGGCGACGGTCACTTCCGCTGTGTGGACGCATAGCTCAGTTGGTAGAGCAGCTGACTCTTAATCAGCGGGTCCTTGGTTCGAGCCCAAGTGCGTCCACCACCCCCTTCCATTTTTCCGTCAATGCGCGCTGCCCGGCGCGACTTTCCGGCCCGGCTTCGGCGCGACCCAGATCAGGGCGGCGGCGAACAGGAAGACGATCGCCGACACGAGGAAGATGTGATTGGTGGCGAGCGACGTCGCCTCTCCGTTGACGAGCTGCTCGATCATCCCGCGCACCTGATCGATGCCGAAACCCTGCCCTTGAAGAGTCGTCGCCACGTCGTTGCTGTTGAGCTTCGACACCAGCTCGCTGCGGGCGATGCGCGTGTCGTTATCCCACGCCGTGGTGGAGATCGAGGTGCCGATCGCCGCTGCCATGGTCCGCAGGAAACTCATCAGGCCGGCGGCCGACGCCAGTTCCTCCTCGTCCACGGCCGCCAGCCCGATGCTGGTGATCGGGATGAAGAAGAAGGGCAGCCCCACACCCTGCAGCAATTGCGGGATCGCGAGCGACCAGAAATCTGCCTCGCTGTTCCAATGCGTGCGCAACAATGTCGTCGCGCCCAACCAGAGGATGCCGAAGCTCACCAGCTTGCGCGGATCGATCTTCGTGGAGAGCTTGCCGACGATCGGCGAGACGATGACGGCCGATACGCCGGTGAAGGCGGTCGCATAGCCCGCCCAGGTCGCGGTGTAGCCGAGCGAACCCTGCAGCCACTGCGGGATGATCACCGCCGAGGTGAAGAACGTCCCGAAGGCGAAAGCCAGCGCCACCACGCTCGCCGAGAAGCCGCGATGGCGGAATACGCGCAGATCGACTGCCGGATGCGCCTCGGTCAATTCCCAGGCGCAGAACACGGCGAAGCCGATTACGGCGATCACCGCGAGGCTTGCGATGAAGCTGCTGTGGAACCAGTCGCGATCGTGGCCGAGATCGAGCATCACCTGCAGCGCGGCGATCCACAGCACCATCAGTGCAAGGCCCATGGCGTCGATCCGTGCGGGCTTCAGCGCCGTCTCGACGGGGCGGAGCAGCATCCACGCACCCGCGATGCAGGCTGCTGCCACCGGCAGGTTAATGAAGAAGATCCAGTGCCACGACGCATCGTCGCTCAGCACGCCGCCGAGGATCGGCCCGAGGATCGGCGCGGTAACGGTGGTCATCGACCAGAGCGCCAGCGCCTGCCCGTGCTTCTCCCTGGGGAACACGCGCATCAGCAGCGTCTGGGTCAGCGGCATCAGCGGGCCGCCACAGAAGCCCTGCCCCAGCCGGAACAGCACGATCTCGCCGAGCGAGGTCGACATGCCGCACAGCATCGAGAAGCAGGCGAAGCCTATCAGTGCCGCGATGAACAATTTCACGCTGCCGAACCGCGCCGTCAGGAAACCGGTGAGCGGCACGCACACCGCCTCCGCCACCGAATAGGAGGTAATCACCCAAGTGCCCTGATCGGGCGACACGCCGATGCCGCCCGATATGTGCGGCACCGAGACGTTGGCGATGGTGGTATCCAGAACCACCATGAAGTTGCTGAGCGCCAGCGCAAGCGCGGCGAGCAGCAAGGGCGCCCCGCTCAGCGTGACGGGTTTCTCCTGCGGGCTGTCCATCTCGGCGGCCTCCGGGTTCAGATATGGATATCGGCGTCCATCGACAGGCCGACGCGCAGCGGGTGGGCATCGAGCTCACGCGGATCGAGGCGGATGCGGACCGGCAGGCGCTGGACGATCTTGATCCAGTTGCCCGTGGCGTTCTGCGCCGGGATCAGCGCGAAGGCCGATCCGGTGCCGCCCGAGAAACCCACCACAGTGCCGTGATAGACCACGCCCGACCCATAGAGATCCGAAGTGATCTCCACCTTCTGTCCGGGTACGACATGGGCAAGCTGCCCTTCCTTGAAATTGGCATCGACGTAAAGCTGGCGGATCGGCACGACCTTCATGATCGCCGCTCCCTGCGCCAGACGCTGGCCGACCTGCACGTTGCGGTTGGTGACGACGCCGTCGACCGGCGCGCGGATCACAGTGCGCGACAGATCGAGGCGCGCCTGATCGACCTTCGCCTGCGCCGCCTGCACGTCCGGACTGGTAACGACCGTGGTCCCGTTGATGAGCGCCTGGTTGGCGGCGAGATCGCCCCTGGCGGCATTCTTCGCGGAGATCGCCTGCTGGAGCGCGGCACGGGCATTGTCGGCGCTGCCTTTGGCTGCTGCGTAGGAATTGATCGCCGAGGTCAGTTCGTCGGCGGAAACGGCCCCGCTTGGTGCCAATTTCTTGCGGCGATCGAGATCGATCGAAGCCTTCTGCAAAGCGGCCTGCGCCGACGAAAGCTGCGCCTGCGCGCCCGCGATCGCCTGATCCTTGGCGGCCAGCGTGGAGGCGAGCGAGGTGCCCGTCGCACTGGTCTGGCCGAACTGGCGCTTCGCCTTGGCGAGGGCCGCCTCCGCATCGGCGAGCGCAATCCGCGCGTCACTATCGTCGATACGGACGAGCACATCGCCGCGCTTCACGGTCTGCGCGTCGGACACCAGCACCTGCGCCACCTGCCCCGCGACCATCGGCGTTACCTGGGCCGTGTCGGCACCGACATAGGCATTGTCGGTACTGACGTGATGGCTGCCGACGACGGCATACCAGCCGCCATAGCCGACACCGGCGAGCAGCACCGCGCCACCGATGCCGAGCAAGGCCTTGCGACGTTTCGGATTGCCCGGCCTGGAAGGAGCGACAACGTCATGCGTGGGATCGGCCTCAGCCATGATGGGTCTCCGAGGAAACGGCGCCGGCATCGGCGCTGGAAGTGGGGGGTGGAACGGGTGCGACAGCGCCGCCGCCGAGTGCCTTGACGAGCGCGACGTCGAGCGTGAAGGCACGCGCCTCCAGATCGACGACGATCCTCTGCTCGGTCAGCACGCTGTTCTGCGCGGTCAGCACGGTCAGGTAATCGGACAACCCGCCTTCGTAGCGCTGGCGGGCGATGTCATAGGCATCCCGCGCGTCGGACAGCGACTGGCGCGATTGCGAGAGTTGCTCGGCGAGTTTGGACTGGCTTGTCACCGCGTCGGCGACATCGTGAAATGCGCCCGCGACGGTGCCGTCATAGGTGGCGACAGCCTCGTCATAGGTGCCGCGCGCGACCCGATACTTGCCCTTGATCTCGCCGCCATGGAAGATCGGCAGGCTTACCGCCGCGCCCGCATTGCCGTAGCTGCTTCCCGACAGGAACAGGTTGGAGATGCCGAGCGACTGGACGCCGATCAGCCCCGACAGGCTGACCGAGGGATAGAAATCGGCCCGTGCCGCCTTGATCCGCTCGGCACTCGATTCCACACGCGCCCGCGCCGAAACGACATCGGGCCGACGGCCGATCAGATCGGTGGTGACGTCCGCCGGCACGGTGCGCGCGGCGAAGCTCAGCGTCGGCCGCTGGATGGTCAGCCCGCGATCCGGCCCGGCCCCCAGCAAGGCGGCGATCCTGTTCTTCGTGAGCGCGATCGACTCCTCGATCGCGGAAAGCTGCGCCCGCTCGGCGGGAACGGCGGAATCGGCCTGCTTGAGCTCGGCCTTGGTATCGAGCCCGATGGCGACGCGGTTGGCGACCAGCTTCTGCGTATCGAGCCGCAGTTGCACCGCGTTCACCTCGACGTCGCGTTCCGCATAATAGCGCGCCAGATCGGCATAGGCGCTCGCGATATTGGTCGAAAGGAGCAGGCGCGCCTCGGCGACGTCCACAGCCGCGGCCTGCGCATCGGATGTCGCGGCACGCAGGTTCGCGCGGTTCTTGCCCCAAAGATCCAGATCGAAGCTGAAATCGAACGAGGCGCTGGCGGTGTCCCTCCAGCCCCCCAGTGACGGGGGCAACGGTATTCCGGTTCGCCCGCTCTGCTTGGCACCGCCGACCGAGCCGGAACCGTCGATCCGCGGCAGCAACGCCGCGCCCGCCTGCTGGCGATACCCATCCGCCTGATGGAGCCGCGCGACAGCCGCCGCTATGTCCGGCGCGCCGGCAAGCCCCTCCCCGATCAGCGCCGTGAGCTGCGGATCGTTATAGCCCTGCCACCAGTCGCCCCCCGGCCAGGTCGCATCCGACCCGGCGTTCGGCGCGAGGCTCCGCCCGGCGGCGAAACTCTGCGCGGAGCGAACGTCCGGGCGCGGCCCCAGCTTCGGAACCGCCACGCATCCGGACAGCAGCAGTGACAGGGCAGCCGCGCGCAACGGCGCCCGAGGAATACCCGCGAGATGCATGATCGAATCTCCGTACCATGAAGTACGGTTTTTCTCTGGGCCTGCCCAAATCGCTTGTCAATCTAAAACCGTACTCTATAGTACGAATTCATGACGAGTACCGAAACGCCTCCCCCAGGTCGCCGCGAGACGCGCAAGGCCGAGCGGCGGGCTGCGATCATCGAACTGGCGACCCGCGCTTTCCTGGAGAATGGCTACGACCGTACGACGATGTCAGGCATCGCCGCCGATCTGGGCGGCTCCAAGGGCACGTTGTGGAGCTATTTCGCCTCGAAGGAGGAATTGTTCGCCGCCGTGCTCGATTCCGCGACGGTCACCTTCCGCGCACTGATGAGCGCGCTGCTCGACCCGACGCTCCCCATCGACACCGTACTGGTCGGCTTCGGGGAGAAATTCATCTCCCGCATAACCCTGCCCGATGCGTTGGCGCTCCAGCGGCTGATCATCAGCGAGGTCGAGCGCTTTCCGGAGATCGGGCGCATCTTCTACGATCGCGCGCCCGGACGAAGCCGGATCCTTCTGGCCGAATACCTCTCGATCCATATGGAAACAGGGGCGCTGCGCCGCGACGATCCGGGTGAGGCAGCCGGCACCTTCCTCAGTCTGTGCGCGGGCGGCTATCCCCAGCGTCTGCTCTGGGGCATCGAACAACGCGACGAAGAGGAGGTCCGCCGCGAGGCCGTGCGGATCGCTGCCACCTTCCTGCGGTGCTACCGGCCGGACTGATCCGCGTCGGCAGCGACGGCTCCGCCCAAGGCGGGACCGACCAAGGGAATGCGTGGCGCATCGGCCACAGACCCGACGACTATCACCTGGCCGTCAAAAAGCCCGCTTGTCGGACGAGATATTATAACATAACGAATTTGCAACAGCGCGAAGCGGCGTGCTGGTTCCAATCCATCAGGGCATCGGTGAACAGTCGAACTTTCCAGTGTGTAGCGCGCGTCGCCCAACGGAAACCGGCCCATCGGCTCGGCCGTCCGCTGGCTCGCAGGCTTATCCCGACGCTGATCCTGCTGCTGACGCTCGCTTGGCAAAGCCTCGCCATCGAGACGCACGTACACCCGCTGGAAGCTGGGTCGGACGCCGTAGTCGCTCGTGCGGCCTCCCACTCCGGAATTGCGGCCGCCACTGGTCTCGGGCGCGATCCGGCCATCTGCCCGTTCTGTCTGGAACTGGCGCAAGCCGCCCACCTGCTTTCCTCGGCACCGCCTGCGCTCAAAGTGCCGGCCGTCATAGTGGCCAGTGCCGTGGCCTCGTCACTCATCCCGTGGGCGCGGCGCTACCGGTCACATGCCTGGCTCGGTCGAGGCCCACCGTTCCTTTCCTGAACCCACCGACATCATAACAAAGGCGCTCACGCCTCTCCGGGCGTCGCCGCACGGCATCGGCGCCCGACCCAAGGTTCACGGAGCAATATCATGCGATCCCACTATCTGCTGGGCGCGGCTGTCGTCGCGCTCGTCCCCGCCATGGCCGCCGCGCAGGACGCGGCATCGCCCCCCGCCGCAGCGCCCGCGATCGTCGTCACCGCCTCGCCGTTCGGCACCGACACGCCGACGATCGTCGCCAGGGTCGATCGCAGCCAGATCCTCGCGACCGGCGGCGACAATATCGCGGATTCGCTGAAGAGCGTGCCGGGCATCTCCGCGACCGAATTCGCCTCGGGCGCCAGCCGCCCGATCATCCGCGGCATGGACGCCACCCGCGTCCGTCTGCTGGAAGACGGCACGAGCGTATCCGACGTGTCGGACATCGGCCCCGATCACGGCGTGCCGGTCGATCCGCTCTCGGCCCAGAGCATCGAGGTGGTGCGAGGCCCGTCGACGCTGCGCTACGGCAGCCAAGCGATCGGCGGCGTGGTCAACGTGCTGAACAACCGCGTGCCGCTCGCCCTGCCGACGCAGACCGTGCAGGGCGAGATCAATAGCAGCTACAATACGGTCAACAACGGCGCCGAGGTGTCAGGCCTGGCGGACGTGAATGCGGGCGGCGGCTTCGCGCTGCATGCCGACGCCTTCTATCGTTACACCAGCGATTACGACACGCCGCTCGGCACCCAGCAGAACAGCTATTTCCACGGCGACGGCGTATCGGGCGGCGCCTCCTACTTCTTCGGGGACAGCCAGCTCGGCGCGGCCGTCACGCATTTCGATTCCAATTACGGCATCCCGAGCGACACGACGCACATCGTCATGCACCAGACCAAGGCGCTGACCCGCGACACGATCGACATCAGTTCGGGCATCCTCAAGAAGCTCGATTTCTGGGGCAGCTATGCCGACTACCAGCATCAGGAGGTCGAGCCCGACGGCACCGTCGACACCACCTTCAAGAACCGGGAGTGGGACGGCCGCGCCGAGCTGACCTTCAATGCGATCGGACCGATCTCCAACCTCGCGATCGGCAGCGAGGTGCAGCGCCGCCGCTTCTCCGCGATCGGCGAGGATTCGAGCTATCTCTTCCCGACGCTGACCCAGACCGAATCCGGCTACATTTTCGCCGAAATGCCGCTGACGAACGCGCTGAAGCTGCAGGCGGCTGGCCGCGTCGAGCATACGCAAGTCAACGGCACGCCGAAGTCCGACGTATTCACAAAGGCGCGCTTCACGCCAGTGAGCGGCTCGATCGGCGCGCTCTATGATCTGGCGTCGGGCGTGAAGCTCGGCCTCACGGCGTCGAGCACCGGGCGGGCGCCCGGCCAGACGGAACTCTACGCGCGCGGCGGCCATGACGGCCCGAACACTTACGAGACGGGCGATCCGAACCTGAAGATCGAACGCGCGAACTCCCTGGAGGGCACGATCCGCGTCGACAGCGGCAAGTTCCGCTTCGAGGGCAGCGCCTATTACACATGGTTCCACAACTACATCTACGGCGACCTCACCGGCCGCACCTGCGACGATGACGGCACCTGCGTGGAGGGCGACGGCGGCGATCTCAAGGAGCTGTTCTACCGCCAGCAGAACGCGCATTTCCGGGGGCTGGAGGGCAAGGCGTCCTACGCGCTCCTGAAGCGTGACGACACCAGCCTCGAGATCAACGCGCTCGGCGACTATACCCGCGCGACGCTGGGCCAGGGCGGCAACGTGCCGCGCATCCCGCCCTACCGCATCGGCGGCGGCTTCACTTGGAAGAGCAGGATGGTCGATGCCAACCTGCTCTACCTCTATGTCGGCAAGCAGAACGACTATGGCGATTTCGATACGGCGACGGCGCATTACAACGATCTGAGCGCGCAGATCGCGGTGCGGCCATTCCAGGCCTATCCGAACATCCAGTTTGCCGTCGTCGGCCAGAACCTGACCAACGACGTGCAACGCGCGGCGACCGCGCTCAACAAGGACGAGGTGGTCATGCCCGGCCGCAACGTCCGCTTCGTGATCCGCTTCGCGAATTTCTGAGGCGCCCCGCCGCCGTGCCCTTGGGGACACGGCGGCGGTCAGGCGATCAGCCCAGCCGGATCGACAGCTCGACATCGTCGGTGAAGGGCATCGTAAGGTAACCGTTCGCCGGCGAGCCGACATGTTCCAGATAATCGGGGCAGTAATCGGCATTGTCGGCGACGATCACCGCGCCGGGGCGCAGACGCGGCTCCAGCAATGCGAGAATGTCGCCATAGAGCGCCTTGGCGCCATCGAGCAGCACCAGATCGATCCGGTCGGGCAGATCGGTGGCGAGCGTCTGCAGGGCGTCGCCCTCGCGGAACTCGACCAGATCGGCCAACCCGCCCTCGGCGAGATTCACCTTGGCAGTGGCCAGCTTGGACGGCTCGAACTCGCTGGTAATCAGGCGGCCACCGCCATTGTCGCGCAAAGCCGATGCCAGATGCAGCGTCGACAGGCCGAACGAGGTGCCGAACTCGACGATCGCCTTCGCCTGCGTGGCGCGCGCCAGGATGTAGAGCAGGCGCCCGGTATCCCGCGACACGGGCAGCGCGAAATCCTTGAGCGCCGCATAGAGCGCGCGATAATCGGCCTTGCTTCGCATCAGCCGCTGGCGTTCGTCCGACGATACGGACGCGAAGGCAGGGCTGGTGGACGGGGGTGTTGCTTCGGCCTCCGCGAACAGGCGATCGAGCAGGGGCGCCACGGGGGCGCTGACGAGGGTGGTCATCCGGTTTCTCCGATGGGCGGGCGATCGGACTTGCCCGCGCCGAAAAAATACGAATAATTCGTCGCATCTCCTATTCGCATTACCGGGCACCCATCGTGGCACCGCGCAAAACTTCCCATGTTTCCTCGCGAAAACAGCCTCGCCAGGCGCGATCGACCGAATTGGTTTCGGCGATTCTGGATGCCGCTGTTCAGGTTCTGGCGAGCGAGGGCGCCCAGCGCTTCACCACCGCGCGCGTCGCCGAGCGTGCCGGGGTGAGTGTCGGGTCGCTCTACCAATATTTCCCCAACAAGGCCGCGATCCTGTTCCGGCTGCAGAGCGACGAATGGCGCAGCACGTCGGCGATGCTGGGAGACATCTTGCAGGATGACACGGCACCCCCGCTTGTCCGACTGCGAAAGCTGGTCCACGCCTTCATCCAATCGGAATGCGAGGAAGCACAGATACGGGGCGCGCTCGACGATGCCGCACCGCTCTATCGCGATGCGCCCGAGGCGCAGGAGATTCATGCCGCCAGCGGCCGGATCTTCCACGCGTTCATCCACGATCTGCTGCCGCAAGCGAGCGAGGAGACGCGATCGATCGTGGCTGACATCACGCGGACGACGCTGAAGGCGGCCGGAACCCACTTCTCTTCCATCCCGCGCGAACCGGACCAGATCGCCGCCTATGCGGATGCGCTGGCGGACATGTTCTGCGCCTATCTCGACCGCGAGATGGCGAAAACAGCCTAGCGAGCGCAGCAGCGCCGCCGCCAACCGGGGAAATCATTTCAGCTTGGTATCGACGCTGAAACACGATTTTTCTGCGAATGACAATCAATACCATTGCAATGCGCCAGCTTTTGACGCACCGCGACACGGTGAACATGCCCTCTCCCACCATCGAGCCGCCCCGCAAGAAGAAGCGAATCTCGCGCGGCTGGTGGCTGAAGCAACTGCATACGTGGCACTGGATCTCGGCGGCGATCTCGCTCGCGGGGATGCTGATGTTCGCGCTGACCGGCATCACACTGAACCATGCCGCCTCGATCCCCGGCCATGCGGTCGTCGAGGACCGGACCGCCACGCTGGCCCCATCGCTTCTGCGGATGCTGAAGGCCACGCCGAAGGCCGATGACGCGCCGATGCCCGGCCCGGTGGCAGAAGCCGTCGCATCGTCGGTCGGGCTCGATCCGGCGGGGCGCGCAGGCGAATGGAGCGACGACGAGGTCTATGTCGCGATGCCGCGGCCGGGCGGCGATGCGTGGGTGAGCGTCAGTCGCGCCGATGGCACGATCAAGGCCGAGATCACGCGGCAGGGCTGGATCTCTTTGCTCAACGATCTGCACAAGGGCGCCAATACGGGCCTGCCGTGGCGGCTGTTCATCGATGCCTTCGCGGCTGCCGTCCTCGTCTTCACCAGCACCGGCCTGATGCTCCTCCAGTTCCACGCCAAGCATCGCAAGAAGACCTGGCCGCTCGTCGGCCTCGGCATCGCGGTGCCGCTGATCGTCGCCATCGTCTTCATCCACTAGGGGTCCGAACCATGAGTCCTACCCGTCTCGCTCTCGTCGCAGGCACCATCATCGTTCCGGCGTCCGTTGCATCGGCGGCGAGCATCACCGTCACGGTGCCGCGCATCGATCTGGCCGAATACAAGAAGCCCTACGTGGCCGGATGGATCGAGCCGGCCGGCGGCGGCCAGGCGCGCAGCCTGTTCGTCTGGTATCAGCTCAGGAACGGCGGCAAGGAACCGGGCACCAAGTGGCTATCCGAGCTGCGCTCCTGGTGGCGCAAGAGCGGGCGCATGATGCAGCTGCCGGCGGACGGCGTCAGCGGGGCGACGCGCGGGCCGGGCAGCTATTCCGTTGCGCTGCCCGCCAACCTCCCGGCCGGCAATTATGTGGTCCATGTCGAGGCTGCGCGCGAACATGGCACGCGCGAATTGGTCAGCGTGCCGGTCACGCTTCCGGCCGCCAACGGTCGTGCGAGCGGCAAGGCCGAACTCGGCGCCGTCGTGGTTGCAGCGAAGTGAGGGGGCGGATCATGATGCGTCGTATCGTCGCCACATCGCTTTTCGCCCTGCTCGCGTCCTCGGCGGCACTGGCGGATCATCCGTTCATCCTGCCGTCCAACACGTCGCTGGCCGGCGACGACAATGTCGTCACCTTCGATGCCGCCGCATCGGACCATGTCTTCTTCTTCGATCATCGCCCGGTCCAGCTCGCATCGATCACCGTCACCAAGCCCGACGGCAGCACTGGTGAGACCTATAATGGTATGCAGGGCAGGTTCCGCTCGGTGTTCGACCTGAAGCTCGATCAGCAGGGGACCTGGAAGGTCGCGAGCCAGCAGAGCACGATCACCGGGACGTTCAAGCAGAATGGCGAGGAGCGGCGGGTCGGCCCGGCGCGTGGCGGGCGACCGGCCGGTGGCGGCGAGCGCGGCGCCGCCGATGGTCCCGGCGGGGGCGAACAGCCCCGCACCGGAGGCGATGCGGCGGTCGCCAATCCGGAAGGCGGCCCGCGTCGACAGCCTCCGGTGGCATTCGAGAACGTGCCGGCCGACGCCACCGATATTCACCTGACCGAACGCGTCAGCAAGATCGAAACCTTCGTGACGCAAGGCGCGCCTACCGCCACGGTTTTCAAGCCGACCGGCAAGGGCCTGGAGCTCGATCCGATCACCCATCCCAATGCCGTGGTCGCCGGCGAGACCGCGCGCTTCCGCTTCCTGATCGACGGCAAGCCGGCGGCGGGGCTGAAGATCAGCGTCATTCCGGGCGGCGATCGCTACCGGGACGATGTCGGCGAGATGGCGCTTACCACCGGCGCCGACGGCGTGGTCGCGATCCGCTGGCCCGCAGCCGGCATGTATTGGCTCGGCGCGGAGGCCGAAGACAGCAAACCGAGCGAAAAGCGCGCCGAGAACCGCCAGATGAGCTATGCGGCGACGTTCGAGGTGATGACGCCCTGATCGCGCGCGAAGCCCGTATCGCGCTGCCGACGACCGTATCGACGGCGGCACTCGGCCGGTGCGATCCGCAACGCATCGTCGCCGGCCTTTCGGGGTCCGCGCTGGGAACGGGCTGGCGCGTCCTGTACGCCGTCGATCCGGGGGCAATGCCGATCCGGCTGCGCGATCGGATCGAGGGCCGGCTCGCCTCGATCGTCGCCGAGATGAGCCAGTGGGAGCCGGATTCGCTTCTCTCCCGCTTTAATCGGGCGCCGGCGGGATCGGCGTTCGTGCTGCCACCCGACTTCGCCGCGGTGTTGGAAGCCTCGCTCGACGTCGCACGGCGCACGGACGGCGCCTTCGATCCGACCCATGGACGGGCGGCGGCGCTGCTCGGCTATGGCGCGGCAACGATCGCTGGTCCTCCGCGCGAAAGCGCCTTGCACGATGCGCGCGCCAGTGCCGGATTGGATCGGCTCGATTACGACCCCGCGCGTCGCAGGCTCATCCAGCCCGGCGGATTATGGCTCGATTTCTCAGGCATCGCCAAGGGTTTCGCGGTCGATGCTATCGCCGATCTGCTGGCGGCCGAAGGCTTCGAGGACGGACTCGTTGAGATCGGCGGCGAGCTGGCTGGCCGGGGTCTGAAGCCCGATGGCCAGCCCTGGTGGGTTGATCTGGAGGCGCTCGACGGCGCTGCTCCAGCCCCCCTGCGCGTCGGGCTGCACGACATCGCGGTCGCGACGTCGGGCCATTATGTGCGTGGGGTCCATACACTTGATCCGACCGATGGCAGACCGGTGCGACACGATGTCGCCGCCGCGAGCGTCATCCATGATCGCGCGATGTACGCCGATGCCTGGGCTACCGCCCTCATCGTGCTCGGCCCCGCCCGTGCACCGGAGATCGCCGAGCGCGAGGGGCTGGCGGCGCGCATGGTCGTACGGTCCGGACAACAGCTCGACGAACACGTCAGCCCAGCACTGTCTCGCCTGCTCGAAGAATAGCCTCGGCGCGCTCGCGCCAGCGCACGGCATGGAAAATCGCCATTCCCCCTGCACGCGATCCGACTATGCTGGATCATCGGGCTGCGGGGTTGGGGATGGACGGAACGGACGCGGGCGGAATTTCGGCGGCAAGGACGCATGGCCGCCTCGGGCTCGGCATGTGCATCGCGCTGGTCGTCGGCAACATGATCGGTTCGGGCGTATTCCTGCTGCCCACCGCGTTGGCCCCGCTCGGCTGGAGTTCGGTCTATGGCTGGCTCCTCACCATCGGCGGCAGCCTGTGCGTAGCCTACGTCCTGGCCCGGCTGGCACGCGACATGGCGGGCGGCTGCGGGCCGGTGACCTACGCCCACGCAGCCTTCGGTCCCGCCGCCGGCTTCATCATCGGCTGGAGCTACTGGATCTCCGTATGGGTCGCCAACGCCACGCTGGCGGTGGGCGCGGTCAGCAACCTCTCCATCCTGTTTCCGGGCCTCGCCTCCACCCCCGGATTGCCGGCCGTCGCGGCGGTCGTTCCCATCTGGGTGCTGACGCTGATCAATTGCCTGGGCGTCCGGCGCGCCGGCGGGGTACAGTCGATCACGACGATCCTGAAGCTGTTGCCGCTGGCCGGCGCGATCGCGGTCGGCGCGTGGCTGTTGTCGAGCGGCAAGGCGAGCCTGCCGTCCCTGGACGCACACCCGGTGACATCGGACGGCATCCGCATCGCCGCGACGCTCACCCTCTTCCCGCTGCTGGGATTCGAGAGCGCGCTGGTTGCCGGGGACCGGATCGAGAACCCGAAACGCAACATTCCCCGCGCGACCCTGTTCGGCACCGCGATCACCGGGCTGATCTACCTGCTGGCCTGCTCGGCGGTCACGCTGCTGCTGCCGGAGGCGGAGGCGACGCGATCCAACGCGCCCTTCGCGCTTTTCTTCGGTACCTTCGTCCATCCCGCGCTGGCGCCCGTGGTCGCGTTGTTCGTGGTCATCGCCGCGCTCGGAGCGCTCAACGGCTATGTGTTGCTGCAGGGAGAACTGCTGCTCTCGCTCGCCCGCGAACGGATGCTGCCCGCCTGGTTCGATCGCGAGAACCGCCACGGCACGCCGCAGCGCGCGCATATCGTATCGAGCCTGCTGGCGAGCGCCCTCGTGCTCGCCAACTATACGCGCGGCCTGGCCAACCTGTTCGAGTTCATGGTGCTGGTGACGACATCCGTGTCGATCATCTTCTATCTGGCGGCCATGCTGTCCGGCTTCCGCCTGCTCCGCACGGGCCGGATCGGCGCGTCGCGCGGGTTCGAGGTGATCGCGATCACCGGCTTCGTCTATTCGATGTGGACCTTCTACGGCGCCGGCTGGGAAGCGAGCCTGTGGAGCCTCGCCATGACGGCGGCGGGGCTACCCATCTATATCTTCATGCTGTGGTCGGCCCGCCGGGAGCCGGCCGCCGGGGGGATACAGACGAGAGGCTGAGGTTCAGCGTTCGATGCGCACCGCCGCGCGCTCGTCACGCGCGATACCGAAACCGATCGAAACCCAGTGTGCCGACCGCTCGCCGGCAGCCGCCCCACCCGCCAGCTGCCAGTGAGAAAGTGCTTCCTCGACCGTGAGACCACGCTCGGTTGCGCTGTCGATCGCCTGTCTGATCAGGTGCGTGTTCATAGGCTCCTTGAACGCCATCGCTCGCTAACGACGCATGAGCAAAGACGGTTAGCTTCGTCTTCATCCATTGGACATCCGTCGAAGAAAGCACGGAAATAGTGGAGCCGGCGTTCGTTCTTCCTCTCAGCAAGCATGGGAGAGACGATGATGACCGATGAAACCCAGCTGAAGCGCGACCTTTGGAAGCGCATGGCGAGCAGCCCCTTCCTGATGATCGGGCTGACCGAGACGGGCCAGCATAGCGAACCGCTGACCGCGCAGCTCGACGAGGATCAGGTCGATACGATCTGGTTCTTCATCGGCAAGGACAATCGCCTCGCCAAGGGCGGCAAGGCCATGGCCCAGTTCGTGTCGAAGGGGCATGATTATTTCGCCTGCCTGTCCGGAACCGCCAGGATTCACAACGATTTCGCGATGATCGAGAAGCTGTGGTCGCGGCAGGTCGAGGCCTGGTTTCCCGGCGGCAAGGACGATCCCAATCTGGCGCTGCTGCGCTTCGACATCGACAGCGCCGAGCTGTGGGAAGCCGACATGTCGATCAGCGGCAAGGTGAAGATGCTGTTCGGCGCGAAGATCAATCCGAGCGAAGAAGGCAGCCACGCGAAGGTCGGCACCACCGCCGGCTGACGCCGTGATGCTCAGCCGTCGGCGGGCGGGATCTCGTCCTCGACGCGAGTCAGGCCACGCCAACTCCACCGGGCAAGCGTGGCCATCCCGTAGAAGGTGAGCATGAAGACCGCCTGGAGAAGCAGGCCGAGCAATATGCTTGCCGGGGTGACGACGAACTCCGCGCCGCGCGTGCTTGCCTCGCGCTGCTCCAGCAATGTCGCGATCATCCCGATGAAAATGGCGACCGCTGCCAGCCAGCCAGCGCCCTTCCAGCGAAAGCGGGGGCCAGCGGCGCCGAGAATGATTGCAACAATGGCTGCCAGCAGGCCCAGCATGGCCGTTTCATGTCCCCCTGAGCGCCGATATGGCGCCACGGGGCGATAAACGCCCATGCCCTCATTCCGTTGCGTTTCCGCACGGGAAAATCGTTCGTTCCGGCCGAAAGAGATCTGCCGGCCTGATGTCGATCAGCGCGGCTTGCGGAAACGATAGAGGAAGCGATCGGTCTTGCCGCGGATTGCGGGATCGAACACCAGCTTGCTATGATCGTCCGCCGGATTGGCCAGCAGTGGGCTTTCCGCCTCCAGCACGAAACCGGCCGCCTTGAAGTCGGCCCTTACGGTCGCCGGATCGATGCGGTGGAGCTTATCGACGATCGCCCGCGTGTCGCCCGCCGGCCCGACATGGTCGATCACGCCTACGATCCCGCCAGGTTTCATTGCCGCATAGAGCGTCCTGAGGTACGCGGCCGGATCGGTGCGCGGGATGTGATACTTTTCCGACGTCCAGTAGAGGTCATGATAATTCAGGCTGATGATCGCGAAGTCGAAACTCTTCGGCGTCGCGGCAAAGGCCTCGAACGGATAGCGGACGAGCCGAATGTCCGGCCGGCGCGCGGTGAGCGCCTTCCACGTCTCCTGCTCCTCAGGGCTGGTGTAGAACTGGTTTGGCTCGAACGCGGTCACCTTGCCCTTGGGACCGACCGCGCGCGCCATGATTTCCGCCCAATAGCCCGATCCGGTGACGAGATCGGCCGCCGACATCCCTTTCTGCAGCCCAAGAAAGGACAGAACTTCCGCGGGTTTGCGGCCTTCGTCCATCTTCACCGCGTCGGCGGGCCGCCCCGGTGCCGTCACTGCCGCCTGGAAATCGGGCGCCGCCGCCATGCCTGGCATCGCCAGCCCGAGCGCGAGTGCGACCATCCATGCCGAACGCTTCATGCGAACCTCCCCTGTTGTGCGTCGAGGCTGCCTCGCCTCGACGACCGGATCAAGGGAGCGCCCGGCGCCGATCGATCAGCGTCGCGCGTTCGTCGAAAGCTCAGGCCGCCTTGCGCAGCCGGACCGGCACCGACTTGTAGGAGGGCGTGCCGCTCTTCCCGTCATAATCGTCGAACGCCATCAGTCCGTTGCATTCCGGATAGTAAGCCGCGAGCGACCCTTGCGCGATCGGATGCGCGACCAGCGTCTGCCCTGCCAGAACCCGCTTGCCCGCGATCACGTCCACCCGGTCGCCATGCGCGAGGCCTACGGCGGCAAGATCCTCCGCGTTGGCGAAGATCACGTCGCGTCGCCCGGTAATGCCGCGATAGCGATCGTTCAGCCCGTAGATGGTGGTATTATACTGATCGTGGCTGCGGATCGAGGTGAGCGTCAGCGGCGTGTCGTCGTAGCCATCATCCTCGTCGATCGTCGGAAAGACCAGGAAGTTCGCCTTCCTGTCCGGCGTCCCCCATTCGCGGAACGACGCGCCGACATGCAGGCGGAAGCCGCCGGGCTGGCGGATGCGCGCGTTGAAATCGAAGAAATCAGGGAACACCTGCTCGATCTTGTCGCGAATGCGATCGTAATCGGCGACCATCCCCTCCCAGTCGATAGGCGACGCCGGCTTCGTCTCGCGCGCCAACCGGGCGATGATCGCCGGCTCCGACATGAGATCTTCCGCGACCGGCTTCAGCTTGCCGCGCGAGGCGTGGACCATCGACATGGAATCCTCGACCGTCACCGATTGCGGGCCGGTTGCCTGCACGTCCTGCTCGGTCCGGCCAAGGCAGGGCAGCACGATCGTGTCCTGCTTCGCGATCAGCAGGCAGGTGCGATTGAACTTGGTGACGATCTGCACCGACAGATCGAGCTTGCGGAACGCCTCGTGGCAGGCCTCCGGATCCGGCATCGCCACCGCGAAATTGCCGCCCAGCCCGATGAACGTGCGCGATTTGCCTTCCCGCATCGCCGCCAGCGTCTCCACGGCATTGTGGCCGTGCTTGCGCGGACTCTCGATGCCGAAGGCGGTGTCGAGCCGTGCGAGGAAATCCTCCTTGGGGATCTCCGTGATGCCGACGGTGCGATCGCCCTGCACATTGGAATGGCCGCGCAGCGGGCAGATGCCGGCACCGGGCTTGCCGATATTCCCGCGCAGCAGCAGCAGGTTGGCGAGCTGCTGCACGTTCTCGGTGCCGTGGCGGTGCTGGGTGATGCCCATGCCGTAGCAGATGATCACGCGCTCGGCGGCGGCATAGGTGTCCGCCATGCTCTCGATCGCGGCGCGGGCAAGGCCGGAGCGGCGCTCGATCTCCTCCCAACCGGTCGCTTCGATATCGGCCTTGAGCGCGTCGAAGCCGGTGGTCTCGGCCGCGATGAAGGCGTGATCCAGAGCATCGCGCTCGAACAGCCGCTTCATCATGCCTTTCAGCATCGCGGCGTCGCCGCCAACCTTCACCAAGTGATAGGCCGACGCCAGCGGCGTATCGCGGGGCAGCAGCATCTCCGTCGGGTGCTGGGGCGACTTGAAGCGCTCCAGACCACGCTCGCGCAGCGGATTGGCGACCACGATCGGCACGCCGCGCCGGGAGGCATCGCGCAGCGTCGAGAGCATCCGCGGATGGTTGGTGCCCGGATTGTGGCCGATGCAGAAGATCGCATCGCAAGCATCGAAATCCTCGAGCGTCACCGTCCCCTTGCCGACGCCGATCGATTGCGGGAGACCGACCGAAGTCGCCTCGTGGCACATGTTCGAGCAATCGGGGAAGTTGTTGGTGCCGAATTCGCGGGCGTAGAGCTGATAGAGGAACGCCGCCTCGTTGGACGCCCGGCCCGACGTGTAGAATTCAGCCTCGTCCGGATGATCGAGCGACCGCATCACGGCCCCGATCCGGGCGAAGGCCTCGCCATAGGTGATCGACAGGAAGCGGTCGCTCGCGGCATCGTAACGCAGCGGATGGGTCAGCCGGCCGGCATCCTCCAGCGCATGATCGGTCCAGTCCCACAGTTCGGACACCGTATGCTGCGCGAAGAACTGCGGATCGACGCGCTTGGCGGTCGCCTCCCACGTCACCGCCTTGGCGCCGTTCTCGCAAAACTCGAACGAGGATGTGTGTTTCGGGTCCGGCCAGGCGCATCCTGGGCAGTCGAACCCGTCCGGCTGGTTCATCTGCAGCAGTGCGCGCGTATCCGGGCTGGCGCCCATCTGATCTCGCACCGCGAGCGCCACAGCCCGCAGCGCACCCCAACCACCGGCCGGGCCGGAATAATCCGCGACGCCATCGGGGCGATCGCCGCCATGTTCACTGGATGCCATGCCGGCACCCTACGACGGGATCGTGCGCTACGCCAGCGATGTCAGGGCAGCAGATCCTTGATCGCGCCCAGCAATCCACGGGGCTTGCCGCGCCCGTATTTCTCGGGATCGCTCTGCCGCAGTCGGGCAATTTCCTTGAGCGTCAGCTTGTAGCGATAGCGATCGGCGTCCGACACCCGATCCCGCGCCAGCTTGGCGCGCATGACCTCTTCCGCCTCGTCACCATGATCCCGGATCGCCCAGCGCGCCTGGTCGCGCGCACGGGTTTCCACGTGGATATCCACTCCCTTGGGTTTGAAGATCATGACACTCATACACAATGCTGCCTGGACAGCGCGTCATAGCCTGCATGACAAATCGAAGAAAAGGCCCTCGATAGTCGAATCCGGCCGATCCATGCGGCGCAAGACAAAACGCAGATCGCTTAACGGGATGGAAATCTTCCGACCATACCAGAATGGACCCAAATCAACGCGGTGATCCCAGGATGCTCTACGCCCCGGCCAGGAAGACCAAGACCCGCAGCCTCGTACAGGCGGATTCGGGGGTGAGCGTCATCGCGGACACGATGCCGCCGGAAGCGCAGTTGCGCGCAATCAGGCTGGAGGCGCTGGCTCAGTTCGCGCCGCTGCTCGCCGGAGCGGTGGTGCTCAGCTGCTTCGTGCTCGCCGGCATATTGTTCCGACAGATCGAGCTTTCGCACATCATCGCCTGGTCCCTGCTCGTGATCGCCAGCAGCTGGATCATGGTTCGCAGGCTGGAGAACAACGCGCTGCTCTACGTGAGACGCGAACCTCCGAAACGGATATTGATCGAGGCAGGCTGCATGATCGGCCTGGTCGCGGGTGCCTGGGCGTCGATCCCGGTCGCGGTCTACCCGGCACAGCCCGACGACATACAGACCGTGCTGGTGGGCGCCTTCTGCGCGATGATGTGCGGCGCGCTCGCGATCGCCGCCGTGCCGAGTGCCGCAGTAATCTGGGCCGGCATCCTCGCTGTCGGGCTTGGCCTGGCGCTTCATCTGGGCGGCGACCGCTTCTCGATTCCGCTGACGGTGCTCGTGCTGTTCCACTTCGGCTTCGTCTTCGCCGTGATCCGCCGCAACGCCCATCTGCTGGCCGACCGTGCAGACCGCGAAGCGCGCCAGCTGGTGGACGTCGAGGCGGCCGCGCGATTGATGCGCGAATATGAGGAGCGCGGCACGAGCTGCCTGTGGCAGACGGACGCGGCCCATATCCTGACCTATGCGACGCCCGGCATCGCCGCGTTGCTCAGCCGGCCGATGAACAGGCTGGTCGGCAATGCTCTTCCCGCCCTGATCGGCGGCAGCGGCGCGCTCGGCTCGGCAATGCTGGGCCGCGCCGCGTTCAACGGCATCGAGGTGGAATTCGGCGAGGGACGGACCCGCCGCTCCGTCGCTTTCTCGGGTACGCCGATCGTCGATTCGGCCGGTGGCTTCCTCGGCTTCCGGGGCAGTTGCTCGGACGTGACCGAGACGCGCAGCTCGGAACGGCGCCTGCGCCAGCTCGCCAGCCTCGACGTCCTGACCGAGCTGCCCAACCGGATGCGGATGCGCGAACTGCTCGGCGAGGCCCTGCTGTCGGCGCGCGCCTCGGGCCGTCCGTGCGGGATGCTGCTGCTCGATCTCGACGGCTTCAAGCCGGTGAACGACACGTTCGGCCATCCCAAGGGCGACGCGGTACTCAAGACCGTCGCCGAGCGGCTGGTCGCGCAAATCGGCAATCACGGCATCGTCGGTCGGCTCGGCGGTGACGAATTCGGCGTCGTGCTGCACGATGCGCAGAACCGCAAGGCAGTGGGCGAACTGGCGGACTCACTGATCGCGCAGGTTTCCGAACCCTATGTGCTGGACGGCGTGTCTGTGCGCATCGGCGTCTCGATCGGCGGCGCGTTCGGCCCGGTCGACGGCGACACGGTGGACGATCTCGTCAAGAAATCCGATCTCGCACTCTACGAGGCGAAGGCGGCCGGGCGCGGCACCTATCGCCAGTTCGAGCGCAGCATGCAGACCGAGGCCGAGAATCGGCTGCGCCTGGAGCATGACCTGCGCCTCGCGCTCCAGCTCAACCAGTTCCGCCTGTTCTACCAGCCGCTGATCGACGCCCAGACCCAGGAGGTGAAGGGCTTCGAGGCGCTGATCCGCTGGCAGCACCCGGTGCGCGGCTTCGTCAGCCCCGCCGAATTCGTGCCGCTGGCCGAGGAGATCGGCCTGATCCACGAGATGGGCGAGTGGGTCGCCCGCACCGCGATCCGCGACTGCGCGCAATGGCCCTCGCCGATCAGCGTGGCCGTCAACCTCTCGCCGATCCAGCTCGGATCGCCGGGCTTGCCCGCGATGATCTCCGACGCGCTGTCCCGCGCCAAGCTCGCCGCCAACCGGCTGGAGCTGGAAGTCACGGAGAGCGTCTTCCTGCAGGATTCGGAAGGCTCGCTCGACGTCCTGCGCCGCCTGCGAGCGCTCGGCGTCCGCATCGCGCTCGACGATTTCGGCACCGGCTATTCGTCGCTCGGCTATCTGAACCGCACGATCTTCAACAAGCTGAAGATCGACGGCAGCTTCGTGCGCGGCGCCGCCACCCGCTCGGAGACTGTTTCGATCATCCAGGCGATCGTCACGCTCGCCAATTGCTTCGGCATGACGATCACGGCCGAGGGCGTCGAAACGCAGGACGACTGGCGCCGCATGGCGGATCTCGGCTGCCACCAGATGCAGGGTTACCTGTTCGGTCGCCCGGTTCCGTTCGAGCGTGCCACCGAATTGGTCGGTACGCACTGGAGCGAGGCTCGCCGACTCGCGTCCGCCTGATACAAGGGTTGCCGCCAGGCCTCGCCAGGGGTTAGGTGGTAACAATTGATATCAGTTGGGAGAGTTCATTGAAGCTCGCATCGCTCAAGGGTGGCCGCGACGGTCGCCTCGTCGTCGTGTCGGACGATCTCCACTTTTGCGCGGACGCGACGCACATCGCACCCACGCTCCAGGCCGCGCTCGACGATTGGGAGCATGCCGAGCCGGAGCTGCGCAATCTCGCGACTGACCTGCAGCACGAGGTCATCCCGATGCTGCGCTTCCGCGAACACAACGCCGCCTCCCCCCTGCCCCGCGCCTACCAGTGGGCGGACGGATCGGCCTATGTGAACCATGTCGAGCTGGTTCGCCGCGCGCGCGGCGCCGAACTGCCCGAGAGCTTCTGGAGCGATCCGCTGATGTACCAGGGCGGCTCCGACGGCTTCATAGCGCCGCGCGACCCGATCCCGCTCGCCGACGAAGCCTGGGGTTGCGATATGGAGGGCGAGGTCGCGGTGATCGTCGGCGACGTCCCGCAGGGCGCCAGCCGCGAGGAGGCGCTGGCAGCGATCCGGCTGGTGTGCCTCGTCAACGACGTGTCGCTGCGCAACCTGATCCCGGCCGAATTGGCCAAGGGCTTCGGTTTCTTCCAGTCCAAGCCCGCCTCGGCGCTGTCGCCGGTCACGGTGACGCCCGACGCGCTGGGCGACGCGTGGAAGGACGGCAAGCTCCATGTGCCCCTGCTGGTCCACCTCAATGGCGAGGAGTTCGGCAAGGCGGACGCCGGCGTCGATATGACCTTTGATTTCGGCACGCTCGTTGCCCATGCGGCCAAGACACGCGCGCTGTCGGCAGGAACGATCGTCGGATCGGGCACGGTCTCCAACCGCGATGCGGACGGCGGCCCCGGCAAGCCGGTAAAGGACGGTGGCCTCGGCTACAGTTGCATCGCTGAAGTCCGGATGATCGAGACGATCCGCGACGGCCAGCCCTCCACGCCCTTCCTGAGGGCGGGCGACGTCGTGCGCATCGAGATGAAGGATGCGCATGGCCACTCGATCTTCGGTGCCATCGAACAGGAGGTCGGCGCGTGACGGCGAAGCTGACCGAGGCCGAGCGGGCGGAGTTGCTGCCGACGCTCGACGGCTGGAAACATGACGCGGCGCGCGACGGCATCGCCAAGCGCTTCACCTTCGACGATTTCGTCGGCGCCTTCGGCTTCATGACCCGCGTGGCCCTGCTGGCCGAGAAGGCGGACCATCATCCGGAATGGTCCAACGTCTACAACAAGGTGGACATCCTGCTGACCACGCACGATGCCGACGGTCTCTCGATGCGCGACATCGAACTGGCGCGCGCGATCGAGAAACTGGCCTAGAAGGCCGCCTGCAGAAGCTGCATCAGCCCCTGCGCGGGGCTGAACGGCACCGGCGGACGCGCCATGTCGCGATCCATCCGGGCGACGCGGGCGTAGAGGTCGCTGGTCGCGGCAATGATCTGGCGGGCGGTCTCCGGCAGCGCGGCGACCGTCTCCGGATCATGACCCTGCGCGCGGCCCAGCCGGCGCTCCGGCGCCGAGGCCTGCGCCTCGCTGATCTCGCCCGCATCCACCGCGCGACGGGTCAGCAGCCAGGCAATGACGTGCATCAGCCGTGTCGTCACCCGCAGCGATTCGCAGGAGAAGCCGACGCGGTGGAGCGGCGGCAGCGCGTCGCGCTCCTCGCGCCCGTTGAGATCGAAATAGCTGCGCGCCTCGTCTGCGAGGAGCATCGCCTCGACATACAGGGCATCGACCAGCTTGCGGTTCAGCACGAGGGGGGCGGTGATCATGGGCATATGCTGCCACGCCCGAAGGGGACGCTGAACCGCGTCGTTGCGACCACCGTCCCATCCCTGAACAGCCCTTGAAAGCGGATCGGCCTCCCCCATCTGAGGCTGGTCGACGCGTCGCCCGGTCGGGGGCGCGGAAGACGGGTCTGGCGGGTTGCCCGCGGGCCTTCCACCAACGGTCATTCGCTTTGAAAGGAAAGACCCATGCGTACCCTGGATTTCGCGCCGCTGCTGCGTTCGTCCATCGGCTTCGAGAATCTCAATCGGCTCGTCGATTTCGCCACCCGCGGCGAGGGCGATGCCTATCCCCCCTACAATATCGAGAAGCTCGCCGAGGATGCCTACTGCATCTCCATGGCCGTCGCCGGCTTCAGTCGTGACGAGCTCGAGCTCACCGTGCAGGACAATGTGCTGATCGTGATCGGCAAGGCCGAGCAGAAGGCCGAGGATGCCGAGCGCCAGTTCCTCCATCGCGGCATCGCCAAGCGCGCCTTCGAGCGCCGCTTCCAGCTGGCCGACACCATCAAGGTGACCGGCGCGGGCTATGCCGACGGACTGCTCAACATCGAGCTGAAGCGCGAAGTGCCCGAGCACAAGAAGCCGCGCCGCATCGCGATCGATGGCGTTGCCGAGAGCCAGACGATCGGGGGCGAGGCGCAGGTGCTCGCCGCCGCGTAAACCTGCACGACTGCGATCCAGTCGGGAGGCCGGTCCGGTTCGCCGGGCCGGCCTTTTCGTGTCAGGCGATGATGTCGGGGATGAGCTGATCGCCCAGCATCGCGATCTCGTCCTTGATCGCGAGCTTGCGGCGCTTCAGCCGGGCGACCTGCAACTGATCGGTCTGCGGCATGGAGGCGAGCGCGACGATTGCCGCGTCGAGATCGCGGTGCTCGGTGCGCAGATGCGCGAGCCTGCGGCCGATGTCATCGGCGTCCATGCCAGCCTGTCCCCTGCCCGTCGAGGATCGGAACGACCCTACGGTGTTAACCTTCGATGCCCCGCGACAGCGCCTGGTGCAAGTCCCGATTCGCAACTGTCATACGCATGAAAACGGACTGTCGCATTTCATCAGGCGGCCGACCGTTTTCGTGCTTTGTTCACGCGACAAGTCCGGGGAATCGTGATCTACTGGAATGTGCTGACCAAACCAAGGAGGACCTATCCTATGGACAATCATTCCAGCGCTTTGGTTGCTCGTCACGCGGGTCTGGACGCCCGCATCGCCGACGAGACGCGCCGGCCTTCGCCGGATCGGATCGTCATCGCCAGCCTCAAGAAACAGAAGCTGAAGATCAAGGAAGCCCTGGCGAGGCTCTGACGCCGTCGCGGTCCGCTCGCGCCATGGCGGCGCGGCGGGCCGCTCCCTCCATCGTCGGATCAACCGCGCGTGTCGGGCTTCAATCCGGGGCGACGATAATTCTGCGCGGTCGGGCGGAACAGTTCGTCCGACTTCCCCGATTTGGTCTTGCGGGCACGCGCCTTGTCGATCGGGTGATCGAAGGCCACGCCGATGCGCCCGGCCTCCGCCCATGCAACCGAGCCGGCAACCTCGCCCACGCCGTCCAGCGAGATTTCGAGGCGCATACCGGGGCGATAGTCGTCCGGGGCGTCCGCCATCAGGCCACCGGCGGACACGTTGCGGACCCGTACCGAAACCCCATCGCCGGCCTCGCCCTCCGGCTTGATGCGCGCGAGTACGAACAGACTGTCGCGCGGATCGCGACGCTGCGAATCCGCGCCCCCTTCGGACGAATGGTTACCGATCGGAGTTTCTTCCACTTGCACGTCCCAGTTCCGCGATGTTGTACGCCGAAGCCCCCGGTTCCCCGAACGCTTACATTAGCCGCGCAACGGTCGCCAAAGCCTTAATCGTCGCGCGAGATCTTCTCGTTGCGCTCGTGCCGCTCCTGAGCCTCGACGGTCATGGTCGCGATCGGACGGGCTTCGAGCCGGGCCAGCGAGATCGGCTCGCCGGTCACCTCGCAATAGCCATACTCGCCCTCCTCGATCCTGCGAAGAGCCGCGTCGATTTTCGAGATCAGCTTGCGCTGACGATCGCGGGTTCGCAGTTCGATCGACCAGTCGGTCTCGCTCGACGCGCGGTCGGTGATATC
Organism: Sphingomonas oryzagri; assembly: GCF_029906645.1. Lineage (NCBI taxonomy): Bacteria > Pseudomonadati > Pseudomonadota > Alphaproteobacteria > Sphingomonadales > Sphingomonadaceae > Sphingomonas > Sphingomonas oryzagri. The sequence continues at coordinate 796,439 of NZ_JARYGZ010000001.1, read as the reverse complement.
CGGCTCACGCAGCGAATCGGTCTGGAGCTGGGCCAGGGTACCCTTGGCCTCTTCCAGAATGGAATCCTTCCATTGCAGCAGCTTGCGCCGAAAATAAGCCTGCTGCCTCGGCCCCATGAAGGGCTCGTCCGCCGAAGGTCGATAATCGTCCGGAAGCGACGCCGCACCTGACGCCATTTCCCCACCCAGCGTGTCCACCGCCGTAGCCATGCAACTCTCCGCTCCACGATGGAGCCGCAACCAGGCCGCCGGACGCCTGCACCGCGATGCTCCTGTCCCCGGAGCGGGCCTATACTCGGCGGGTTAATGCCGCACAAGCGGCCCCGTCGCACATATGTTCCCCAACGAAACCGGAATGTTGCCCGCTGCTGCATCGCGGACACATCGCAGTTATCGCCACGGCTCGATTTCCAGTGGCACAAAACGGGACAAATACGGGGTACGCCCGCGAAACCCTCTCTTTTCAACGGCGTCGGGACAGGCGAGAGAGGATGCCTGAGTTTGCGATTAACGGTTTCGCATTGGTTCGCGATTAGTCGAAGCGACATCGCAGGCTCGGCTGTGGCAATAGACGGGTGCAGGGAGCGCACCCCAGGATCGAGGGGCAAGGGACAAGGCGATGTCAGTACGGATGGCCATCGCGAAATTGTGCGCCTGCGCCTGCGGCGGCGCCGTCATCGGCGGCGGTGCCGTGCACTATGCGGAGCGCCCGCCCGCCCAGCGCGTGCTGACGAAGAAGGCGGTGGTTCATCGGCCCGCGGTTCGCCGCGTCGCCGTCCGCCAGGCGCGCCGCACCGTCACCACCACTACCACCTGCACGCCCGCGTCGGTGAGCATCGCTCAGGCGGCGCCGGCACCGGCCCCGTTCGAGGCGCCGTCCTACGGTGGTGGCGCGGTCGCTCCCGCGATCATCGGCGGCGGCGGCTTCGGTGGCGGCGGCTTCTTCGGCGGCGGCTTCTGGGGCGGCGGCGGCGGTGGATCGGGTGGCTGGTTCATCTCGTCCACCTCGTCGAGCTCGACCAGCGGCAGCGTCACCTCCTCGACATCGAGCGGTGGCTCATCGACTTCGACATCGACCGGCGGTTCGTCCACCTCGACATCCACCGGCGGCTCGTCGACATCCACCTCGACCTCTTCGAGTACCAGCTCGTCGTCGAGCACGAGTTCCTCCACCAGCTCGTCCACCTCGTCGAGCACCAGTACGAGCAGCGGCGGTGGCCATAATCCTCCGCCGCCACCGCCCCCGCCGCCCCATCATGATGTGCCGGCCCCGCCGATGCTGCTTCTGTTCGGTGGCGCGGCTGCGGCGCTCGTCGCGCGGCGTAAACTGGCCAAGGTCGCAACCGCGGCCTGAGCCACTCCGATTAATACAGAAAGGGCCGCGACGCGGGTGCGTCGCGGCCCTCTTCTTTTTTGGCGAAGCGCCTTATTTGCCGGCGCCGCCGGCTCCGCCCGCCGGCTTGCTGGCACCTGCCGCGGCTCCGAGCTGCTGCGCGGTCATCGCGATCTTGAGGCCGCCATTGTCACCGGCCGCGAAAGACGAAACCGGCAGACGCACCTTGGTGCCCGACGCGAGCTGCACGGTCGCAAACTCACCGTCGACCGCTGCAACGGTACCGACCGACCCGCCCTGCATATCAGCCACGGCAGCACCCTGCGCGACCGTGGGCTTTGCTGTGGCAGCCGCTGTCTGCGCCGGGGCAGCCTGGGCAGCGGCGGCGTCGATCTGGTCCGCCGTCATCGCGATCACCGGGCCGTTCGGCCCCATGGCGAAGCTTGTCTTGGGCAGTCGTACCTTGCTCTTGGTGGTGGCCAGCACCGCATAGTCGCCATCGATGCTGTCGATCGTGCCGACCGGTCCACCCGACGTATCGACAACCTTCGCGCCGGCCGCGAGGGCCGTCGGGGCGGTGGCAGCCGGCGCAGCGGCCGGCGCTGTCGTGGCGGCACCAGCCGCAGGCGGTGCGCTCGTCGGTGCCGCCTGCGCCAGCGCCACCGCCGGAATCAACGCGCTCGCCCCCACGAATAGCCCCGTCTTGATCAACTTCATGTGGAACCCTCCATCCGAAATACGCTGGAACACAGATCAGAAACGCGCGGCAACGCGGAAAGCGAAGCGCGGATAGATGAGTCGAACCGTTGGGACGGTGAAACGATCCAACCCATCAATCGAGGTTCACGAGCAGCTTCTCGATTTCACCAACGGGGTGTCCGGTGACATCCTTTGCGACCTCCCGCAGCGTCCGCTTTTCCACTTCCTGATGCAGCGTCTTGCGTAATTGCCCCAGCGTCCGGGGCGGTGCGACGAGGATCAAATTCTCGAATTCGCCGGCCAGCGCGGCGCGGCTCAGCTCCTGCGCGGTCTCGGCGGCGAAGCGCTGCTCCTCGATGTCGTGCGCGTCGGCCGACGGGATCGCCCCGCCTCCCGTCACCGGGGACGAGGCCCGCCCCTGCGAGTCCGTCACCTGTTCGCCCGTCTTGGGATTGTTCTGCTCGACGGCGGACACCACCACGAGATTGGGCGCCATCGCCTCACCCTCGTTGCGGAAGAACAGCCGCTTGCGCCCGTCGGTGACGAGAACCATCGCGTTGCGGGGAATACGCATACTTTTCTCCTTCGGCTGTTTCCCGACCAACGTCAGCGGGGCGAGACGGTTGCGAAAGCCGCGAGCCGTCGCCATAGCCTGCCCTCCATGCACGATATTCGCCTGATCCGAGACGACCCCGCCGCCTTCGACGCCGGCCTCGCCAAGCGCGGTGTCGCGCCGCAATCGGCCGATCTGCTCGCTCTCGACGAGCGGCGGCGCCAGTTGCTGACCGATCTGCAGGTCGCACAGGCGAGCGCCAATGCCGCCGCCAAGGCGATCGGTGCGCTGATCGGCCAGGGCAAGAAGGACGAGGCCGAGGCCCAGAAGGCGGAGGTCGCTGCGCTCAAGACATCGATGCCGAAGATCGAGGCCGAGGCTGCCGAAGTCGGCACCGCGCTCGACGCGCAGCTCGCCGGGCTCCCCAACCTTCCTTATCCCGAGGTGCCGGAAGGGGCCGACGAGGACGGCAACGTCGTGGTCAAGACGTGGGGCGAACCGGCGGCGTTCGATTTCGCCGCGAAGGAGCATGACGAGCTGGGCAAGGCGCTCGGCATGGATTTCGATGCGGCGGGCACTGTCTCGGGCGCGCGCTTCGTCTATTTGAAGGGCGGCCTTGCCAGGCTCAACCGCGCGCTGAGCCAGTTCATGCTCGACATGCAGACCGGCACACATGGCTATACCGAGGTCGTGCCGCCGGTGCTGGTGCGCGACGCGGCGATGTTCGGCACCGGGCAGCTCCCCAAGTTCGCCGAGGATCTGTTCCAGACCACCGATGGCCGCTGGCTGATCCCCACCGCCGAGGTGAGCCTGACCAATTATGTGCAGGGCCAGATCCTGGCGGAAACGGAGCTGCCGATCCGCTTCACCGCGCTCACCAACTGCTTCCGCGCCGAGGCGGGTGCCGCCGGTCGCGATACGCGCGGCATCATCCGCCAGCACCAGTTCGAGAAGGTCGAGCTCGTCTCGATCGTCGCGCCAGAGCAATCCGAGGACGAGCATGAGCGCATGACGCTCGCTGCCGAGAGCGTGCTGGAGGCGCTGGGCCTGCCCTATCGCCGAATGCTGCTCTGCACCGGCGACATGGGCTTCACGGCGAAGCGCACCTTCGATCTGGAAGTGTGGCTGCCCGGCCAGCAGCGCTATCGCGAGATCAGCAGCTGCTCGACCTGCGGCGATTTCCAGGCACGCCGCATGAACGCGCGCTATCGCCCGGCGGGTGAAACCAAGGGAACGCGCTTCGTCCACACGCTCAACGGCTCGGGCCTCGCGGTCGGTCGCACGCTGGTCGCGGTGATGGAGAATTACCAGACGATGGACGGCGCCATTCGCGTACCGGACGCATTGCGGCCCTACATGAATGGCATCGAAGCGGTCGAGCCTGCCTGATGCGCATCCTGGTCACCAATGACGACGGCATCCACGCGCGCGGCCTGAAGGTCGCTGAGGCGATTGCCCGCACGCTGTCGGACGACGTCTGGGTTGTGGCGCCGATGGAGGAGCAGTCCGGCGCAGGCCACTCGCTCACGCTCACCCGCCCGCTGCGGCTGCGCAAGCATGCCGAGCGCCGCTTCTCGGTCTCCGGCACGCCCACCGACACGGTGATGATGGCGCTGCTGGAGGTGATGGACGGCAAGCCCGACCTGATCCTCTCCGGCGTGAATCGGGGTGCCAATCTCGGCGAGGACGCGACCTATTCGGGCACGATCTCGGCGGCGATGGAGGGCGCGCTCGCGGGCGTCCGCTCGATCGCACTGAGCCAGGTCTATGCGAAGGAAGGTGCCGGCGAGGACGTGCCCTTCGCGGCGGCCGAGGCCTGGGGCGAGCGCGCCATCCGGCCGCTGCTCGACACGCCGTTCGCGCCGGGAATGTTGGCCAGCATCAACTTCCCCGCATTGCCACCCGAGCAAGTCGAAGGCATCCGCGTCGTCGCGCAAGGGATGCGTGACTATGGTCGCGCCAAGATGATCAAGCACACCGATCCGCGCGGCTTCCCTTATTACTGGCTGTCGTTCAACGGCGTCGTGGAGACCGGCGGCGATGACACGGATTTTGCCGCAATCCGTTCCGGATACGTCACGGTTACCCCGCTTCATCTTGATCTCACCTATCGTGATGCACTGGCGCAACTGGCGGCAAGCTATTGATCGGGAAGCGCTTATCGCGCTTGGCAGGGTTCACCATCAAGGTTAATGGACCCGCAGGGGATTAGTGCGGGGATCGGCATGGCGTCGCGTTTCGGGCGATGGATGATAGTATCGGCGTGCATCGGTGTAGCCGGCTGCATTCCGCACGGCACGCCGCCCGCCGGTTATGGCGAGCCCGCCGCGCCACGCCCGCCGAGGCAGACCGCCGGCACACCGTATCCAGCCGACGACACGATACGCACCACCGAAATCCCCAGCTCGGTGAAGCAGCCGACGCCCTCGTGGTTGGCGAAGCCGGTTGCCGCCGATGCGGTGACGATTCCGGATTCAACCTACGTGGTGAAGGACGGCGACACGATCCGCTCGATCGGCAACAGGACCGGAGCGGGTTCGGAGGCGATCGCCAAGGCCAACAATATTCCCGCCCCCTTCGTCGTGCGCACCGGCGAACGGCTGAAGGTTCCGGGCGGTCGCTACCATCTCGTCCGTTCGGGCCAGAGCGGCATCGCCATCGCGCGCGCTTACGGCGTCGAATGGTCGCGCATCGCCGATCTGAACGACCTGCAGCCGCCCTATACGCTGCGTACCGGGCAGCGCCTGCTGCTGCCGAGCGACACGGAAGTCGCGCGCATGACGCCCGAGCAGCGCGCGCAGGCTTTCAGCCTCGACATCGACGATCTCGCCACCGGATCGGAACCGGCGCTCAGTTCCAACGCCACGCCCAAGGCACCGACCGCGACGCCGAAGAAGCCGCTGCCCAAGGACGAGGCGGTCGCGACGCCGAGCAACTTCACCGGACGATTCCAGTGGCCGTTGTCCGGCGCGATCATCGGTAGGTTCGGCCCGGCCGGCGACGGCCGCCGCAACGACGGTATCAACATCGCCGCCGAAAAGGGCGAGGAAATCCGCGCGGCTGCAGATGGTGTGGTGGCCTATGCCGGCTCGGCCATCGCCGTCTACGGCGGGCTGATCCTGATCAAGCATGGCGACGGCTGGATCACCGCCTACGGCCATGCCGAACAGATTCTCGTCACCCGCGGCCAGACCGTCCATCGCGGCGACGTTATCGCACGCGCCGGCGCCACCGGATCGGTCAACAAGCCGCAGCTGCATTTCGAGATTCGCAACAAGCGCACGCCGGTCGATCCGCTGCGCTACCTGCCGCCCTCACAGAACTAGCCGACGGAACGGGGGCGAGTCAGTGCAGGCTTATGCGATCATTTCCGGGACGATGCTGGTCATCAGCCTGATCTTGTCGGGCGCGATGGCGATCGCGTGGCTGTCGCTCGGGCGACAGTCTCACGCACTGAGCTGGTCGATCGCTTACCTCTGCTACGGCGCCGAGATCCTGGCGCAGGTGCTGGAGGCGCTCCGGCCTTCCCTCGCGGACATTCTGGGGCCTTTCGAGCTGTTGTTCGTGCTGGCGCCGGCTGCGCTGGTAGCGATCGGCGCGCGCCAGCGCGCTGCCCTGTACCCGCGCTACATGCTCTTCGTGGGAATCACGCTCGCCGCGATGATCATCGGCGATCTTCCCTATCTCTTGCCCGGCCGGTTCGGTTGGACTTCGGCGACTTCGGGTCTGTTCACGATCGTCATGCTGCTGATCGCGGCATCCGCGATCATGCCGCGAACCCGCAAGGTTGAGCCGGCGGAATGGGCGGTGATCGGCGCGATCTCCGTCTTCGTCCTTTTCGAGCTCCTCCTCGTCATCACCGATCTCGCCTCGCATGGCCCCGGCCATCGCGAAGGGCGCGAGTTGTTCGTCACGCTCTATCTGGTTGGCCTGACACCGGTGTTCGTCGCCAACGGTATCGGCGCGATCCTGTTGCTTGCCTCCGACGTCGCCGCGCAATTGCGTGCGCTCGCCGCCAACGATCCGCTGACCGGCGTGCTCAATCGACGCGGTTTCCATGAGGCCGCGCTCCGTGCCGTCGCCAACGGCCGTCGCCAGCGCCAAGCGATCGCCGTCGCCATCGCCGATATCGATCATTTCAAGAGCATCAACGATCGCCACGGCCACACCGCCGGCGACCGGACGCTGGGTTTCGTGTGCGGGCGCCTGACCCACGGGCTGCGCGGCGGAGATCTGGTCGGGCGGATCGGTGGCGAGGAATTCGCGCTGCTTCTGGTCAACAGTTCCGCCCGGCAGGCGGCGGAAGCGATGGAGCGGATCCGCATCGACATCGCCGCCAGCGGTAAGGACAATGACGCACCGGCGCCCGTCACCGCCAGTTTCGGGGTCGCATCGGTGGTCCTCGGCGGATCGTCGCCCGAGCAGATGCTGGCCGAAGCGATGGATCGCGCCGACAAGGCGCTCTATTGCTCGAAGCTAGAGGGGCGGAACCGCATCACATTGGCGGATTGAGCGCCTACTGGAAAAACGCCGCGTCTTCGCCTATGTGCGCGCGTCCCCATGGCAACACAACTCCCCTCCCCGCCGAAGGTCGGCATGGTTTCGCTCGGCTGTCCGAAGAATCTCGTCGACAGCGAACGTATCCTCACCAAGCTCCGCTCGGACGGCTATGCCATGTCCGCCGATTATGCCGGCGCCGACATCGTGCTGGTCAACACCTGCGGCTTCCTCGATTCCGCCAAGGAAGAGAGCCTGGAGGCAATCGGCGAGGCGATCGCGGAGAATGGCCGCGTCATCGTCACCGGCTGCATGGGCAAGGAAGCCGAGCTGATCCGCGAGCGTTTTCCGGATGTGCTCGCCGTCACGGGCGCGCATCAATACGAGCAGGTCGTGGGCGCGGTGCACGATGCGGCACCGGTGACGCCGTCCGCCTATCTCGATCTGGTGCCGGAGCGCGATCTCAAGCTCACGCCGCGCCATTACAGCTATCTGAAGATTTCGGAGGGCTGCAACCACCGCTGCTCCTTCTGCATCATCCCGAGCCTGCGCGGCGATCTCGTCAGCCGCCGGCCGGATGCGATCCTGCGCGAAGCCGAGAAGCTGGTCGCCGCGGGCACAAAGGAACTGCTGGTCATCAGCCAGGACACTTCGGCCTACGGCGTGGACCTGCGCCATGCCTCCTACCCGCTGAAGGGCGGCGGCGAGGTGCGGGCGCACATGACTGATCTGTCGCGTGAGCTCGGCAAGCTCGGTGCGTGGGTACGGCTGCACTACGTCTATCCCTATCCGCACGTGGATCACGTGATCCCGCTGATGGCGGAGGGGCTGGTGCTCCCCTATCTCGACATTCCCTTCCAGCACGCCTCCCCGGCGGTGCTGAAGCGGATGAAGCGCCCCGCCAATGAGGCGAAGGTGCTGGAGCGGATCAAGGGCTGGCGCGCGATTGCGCCGGACATCGCGATCCGATCGACCTTTGTGGTCGGCTTCCCCGGCGAAACCGAAGAAGATTTCCAGTATCTGCTCGACTGGCTGGACGAGGCCCAGCTCGATCGAGTCGGTGCTTTTCGGTTCGAGCCGGTCGAGGGGGCTGCGGCCAATGCGCTGTCCGATCCCGTGCCCGAAGAGGTCAAGGAAGAACGCTATCAGCGCATCATGGAGAAGACCGCCGCGATCTCGGCAGCCAAGCTCCAGGCGAAGGTGGGTCGCACGCTGGACGTGATCATCGACGCGGTGGACGGCGAAGGCGCCTCGGGTCGCTCCAAGGCCGACGCGCCAGAGATCGACGGCGAGGTGCATCTGCGCGACGCGGGGCACCTAACCGCGGGCGACATCGTGCGCGTCGAGATCGAGGACGCCGACGACCATGATCTGTTCGGGGTGCCATTGCCGGCCTGAAGGCGTTAACACGGTCCCATGACCGATTTCGCTTCGCTGCTCGTCCCCGATCGCGGCCAGCCCGCGCATGTCATCCACGTCGTCCGTGCCGAAGGCTTCGACGAATGGCTCGCCGCCCAGCCCGAGCGCGTGCGCGCCGGTATCGCGGCGGCGCAGTTCAAGGCGAAGGCCGGCGAGTTCGCGCTGATCCCCGGCAACAAGGCGGACGAATGGTCGTGTGCGCTCGGCATCGGAGAGACGTCGGGGCCATGGGATCTCGCCCCCGCCGCCACGAAGCTGCCCGAGGGGAATTATCGCCTGCCCGACGGCCAGCCTGGGCCCGGCGCGCTCGGCTGGCTGCTCGCCCAACATCGTTTCGATCGCTACAAGAAGGGCGATCCGGCGCCGCAGCGCGTGCTGCTCACCAACGATCCCGCCCGCATCGAGGAAACGATCGCGCTCGCCCGCGCCGTCGCACTGGTTCGCGATCTCGTCGATACGCCGGCCAACGACATGGGGCCGGCCGAACTGCAGGGCGCGATCGAGGACGTCGCCAACCGCCACGGTGCCAGCACAAAGACCACGCGCGGAGACGGGCTGGAGCAGGGATTCCCGATGGTCGCCGCCGTCGGGCGCGCCGCTGTCCCGGCCCGCGCGCCGCGCCTCGTCGAGCTGGAATGGGGCGACGCCTCACATCCGCGCATAGCCATCGTCGGCAAGGGCGTGTGCTTCGATTCGGGCGGTCTCGACATCAAGCCCGCGTCCGGAATGCGGCTGATGAAGAAGGATATGGGCGGGGCCGCGCACGCTTTGGCGCTCGCCGATCTGATCATGGCATCGAAGCTGCCGGTGCGGCTGCACATGCTGATCCCCGCCGTGGAAAATGCCATCGCCGGCGATGCGATGCGGCCCGGCGACATCCTGCCTTCCCGCAAGGGGCTGACCGTCGAAATCGCCAACACCGATGCCGAAGGCCGACTGATCCTCGGCGACGCGCTCACGCTGGCGTCGGAGGGCAAGCCCGAACTGGTGATCGATTTCGCCACGCTCACCGGCGCCGCCCGCGTGGCGCTGGGGCCGGACCTGCCGGCGCTGATGGCGAATGACGAAGCGCTGTGCGCCGATCTGCTCGCCGCCGGCGAGGAAACGGGTGACCCGCTCTGGCGCCTGCCGCTCTGGCCCGGTTATCGCGAGATGCTGAAATCCGACGTCGCGGATCTCAACAATGCGCCCGACGGCGGCTTCGCCGGCACCATCACCGCCGGCCTGTTCCTCGAAAAGTTCGTGCCCGACGATCAGCCCTGGGCGCATCTCGACACCTTCGCCTGGAATCCGGCTGCCAAGCCGGGCCGTCCGAAGGGTGGCGAGGCACTGGGCCTCCGCGCGGTCTGGGCGATGCTCCGCAAGCGCTACGCGTCGAACTGACGCCGTTCATTTGAACGGGAAGGAAACGATCGGCCTCTTCGCGTGTTTTCCTCTGTGTCCAGCGACAATGGTCGCGGCGCAATTCGTAGGATGCTCGCGTGAAGAACGATATGCTCAGCACCTGGATGGAAGCTCTCGTGGCCTACGTCCGCTCGGGCCAGCCGGATCTCACCAACCGACAGATGGCATTGCTGCTGCTGGTCTACCGGACCAACGGGCCGCACACCGTCCGCGGGCTGGCCGGCATCCTTGGCGTATCGAAGCCGGTCGTCACTCGCGCCTTGAATACGCTGGGCCGCCTCGGCTATCTGCGCCGCGAACGGGACGAGCGGGATCGCCGCAACATCTTCGTGACGCGCACCAGCCGTGGAGCAGAATTTCTTGAAGGCTTCCGAAGCCTCATCGCCGGCAAGGAGCGCCGCCGACCCCAGGCCGTCGCCCAGATCGCGCACGCCTGACCGATTCCGCCTCGCCGGCGCATCGGCCAAGCTCGATCCCCGCATCTATGCCGTCCGGAAGGACATCGCGGACATCGCGCTGGCCGACCGCGTGTTCGCGCCGCATTATGCGAAGCCGCTGCTGCACGGATGCCTTGGCACTGCCGTTCCGATGCGCGCGACGCCCTCATACGATGCAACCGCCGTCTCCGAATTGCTGCGCGGCGAATCCTTTGCGGTCGTGGATGCCAGCGGTGACTGGGCATGGGGATATTCCACGCACGACAACTATGTAGGCTACGTGCCGGTGGATGCGATCGGCTCGCTGGTCGAGCCGACGCATATCGTCGCGTCTCCGGCTGCGTTGGTATTCGCGACAAGCAGCATCAAGGCGCCGGTGGTGGAGCGCCTGCCGATGGGCGCGCGCCTGGCCGTCAGATCGACCGAGGGTGATTTCCATCAGATCGACGGCGGCTTCATCCATCATCGTCATCTCGCGCCGTTGGCAGTGCCCGATGCCGACCATGTTTCCATCGCCGCGCGCCTGACCGGCGTGCCCTATCGCTGGGGCGGGCGATCGGGCGACGGGATCGATTGCTCGGGCCTCGTCCAGTTGGCGCTTTCCTTCGCCGGCATCGCGGCACCGCGCGACAGCGATCAGCAGCAGGAACTCGGCGCGGCCGTCGCGCGGGACGAACTCCGACGGGGCGATCTCGTCTTCCTCCCCGGCCATGTTGGGATCATGGCCGACGATACCCATTTGCTGCACGCCAATGCCTTCTGGATGCAGGTCGTGACCGAGCCGCTCGCGGACGTGGTCGCGCGCCAGCCCGAAGGCCAGGGCATCGCAGCGCTGCGGAGATTGTGATGACTGTGAACGTGTTCGTCGACGGCGGTGCCGGCACCACCGGCATCGAGATCGTCGATCGCCTCTCGAACCGCGCCGATGTCGCGCTCACCCTGCTGCCGGACGAACGCCGGAAGGATGCCGCCGCGCGCGCCGATGCGCTGGCGGCCGCCGATATCGCCATCCTCTGTCTTCCCGACGACGCGGCGCGCGAGGCGGTGGCGCTCGCCGAGGATCTGCCGACGCGCTTTATCGATGCCTCCACCGCGCATCGCACGGCGGGGGGTTGGGCCTACGGTTTCGCGGAGATCGAGCCTGGCCGGCGCGCCGAACTGGCCTCCGCCCGCTTCGTTTCCAATCCGGGCTGCTACCCGACCGGCTTCCTGGCTCTCGTCCGTCCGCTGGTACGAGAGGGCCTGTTGCCGGCCACTACCCCGCTCGTGACCAACGCCACGTCCGGCTATTCGGGCGGCGGCAAGGCGATGGTCGCGGAATTCGAGAATGGCGCGGCACCGACCGCCTTCCGTGGTTACGGCCTGACCCTGGAGCACAAGCATGTGCCGGAGATGATGGCCCACGCCGGCCTCTCCGTGCCGCCGATCTTTGCGCCGGCGGTGGCGAATACCTATCGCGGGATGCTGGTGGAAGTGCCGCTCCACCTCTCGCAGCTGCCCGATCGCGCCGTCGAGCATGTCCACGCCGCGCTGGCCGACGCCTATGCGGCCTCGCCGCTGGTCGAGGTCGCCTCGCTGGAGGAAAGTGCCGCACTCAAGGCGCTCACCATCGAGGATGTCGCCGGCACCGATCGGCTGAAGCTCTACGTCTTCGCCAATGCGCGGACCGGCCACCTGCGCCTTGCCGCCACGCTCGACAATCTTGGCAAGGGCGCGAGTGGCGCAGCGGTGCAGAATCTCAACCTGATGGCAGGATTGCCGGAAACCGAGGGGCTGAGGCTCTGACGAAAGGGCCGCCGCCCCCGAGGGACGACGGCCTTCCGCCTCAATAGCAGCGACGATCGCGCACGTAGCGCCCGTAATAGGGGCTCCAGTGTTCCACGACACGGCAGCGCTGCACATATTCGTAGGAATAGGCCGGCGGCGGCGGCGGCGGCGCATAATAGACCGGCGCAGGCGGCGGGGGCGGCGGCGCATAATAGCCGTCATCATAATAAGCCCGGCGCGGATGATCCGACGCGATCGCCGCACCGACGCCAAGACCGAGAATACCGGCGGCAACAGCCGTTCCGGTGCTGACCCGCGCTTCGGCCGGAGCGGCCATTCCGATCGTGCCAGCGGCGAGCGTGGCGGCGGTGACCACCGCCAGAATGGGTTTGCGCATGACGTCCCTCCTTGTGCTTCCCGGCCCCAACCGGGTGTCGAAGGAGGATATCGGCGATTCGTCCTGAACCGTCTGGGAATAGCCCGTGCAGCCGCCGTTCAGCGTGGTTAATGCGGGGCTTACATCTCTCCGCGCGCGTGGCGGATCGCGTACCATTTCTTCACGTTGGCATTGTGCTGGGCCAGCGTGTCCGCGAACACATGGCCGCCCTGCCCGTTCGCCACGAAATAGAGCGCCTGCGTCACCGCCGGATGCAGCACCGCGTTGATCGATGCGCGACCGGGATTGCAGATCGGCCCCTCCGGCAGCCCCGGTTCGGCGTAGGTGTTGTAGCCGTTCTTCGCGTGCAATTCGGATTCAAGGATGCGCCGGCCGAGCGGGCGGCCCTTGGTCACCGGGTAGATCACGGTCGGATCGGCCTGCAGGGCCATGCCGAGCTTGAGCCGGTTGCTGTAGACGCCCGCGACCATTGCCTGTTCCGAGGCAACACCCGTTTCCTTCTCGACGATCGAGGCGAGGATCAGCGCCTGCCGGGGCGTGGTCACCACCAGATTGGGTGCGCGCGCGGTCCATTCGGCGGCCAGCGCCTTGTCCATCGCCTTCTGCATCCGCTGGACAATCATCAGCCGGCTATCGCCCGCCTGATAGGCGTAGCTGTCCGGTAGCACCGATCCTTCCGGCGGCACCGGAACACTGCCGGTCAGCGCCTTGGTCGCCATCAGCTTGTCCTGCACGATCACCGAAGGCGTGCCTTCCGGAATCGTCACCAGCTTCAGCGCCGGGCGGCCGTGCTGTAGCGTATCGAGGATCGTCGCCGCACTGGCGTGCGCGGGGATCCGGAACTCGCCCGCGCGAATCGGATCGCGGGAGCCGAGCTTGCCGGCAAGGCCCCGGAACCAGGTCGCGCTGCGGATGGCGTGCGCTTCCTCCAGCGCCTTGGCGGCGCTGGCGATGGTCGCCCCTTCCGGAATCTGGACGATCGTGGGCTTGGGCAACGGGCCGGGGCCGCGCCACATCCACATCGGCACACCGATCGCCAGCGCGCCGAGCGCCAGCACCAGGATGAGGAGCCGGCGCACGCCCGCAGCCTCAGATCTTGCGCATCACCAGGCTGGCGTTGGTGCCGCCGAACCCGAAGCTGTTGTTGAGCACCGCGCGCACTTCGCGCTTCTTCGCCTTGTGCGGCACGAGATCGACGCCCTCGGTGCCCTCGTCGGGATTGTCGAGGTTGAGCGTCGGCGGGACGATCTGGTCACGGATCGCGAGGATGCAGAAGATCGATTCCACCGCGCCCGCACCGCCGAGCAGGTGGCCGATCGCCGACTTGGTCGAGCTCATCGAGGTGCCGCCGAGATCCTTGCCGAACAGGCGCTGGGTCGCGCCCAGCTCGATCAGATCCGCCATGGTCGAGGTGCCGTGGGCGTTGATGTAGTCGATGTCCTCCGGCTTCAGGCCGGACTTGCGGATCGCCATCTCCATCGAACGATAAGCGCCGTCGCCGTCCGGGTGCGGAGCGGTGACGTGGTAGGCGTCGCCCGACAGGCCGTAGCCGATCACCTCGGCATAGATCTTCGCGCCGCGCGCCTTGGCGTGCTCATATTCCTCGAGCACCACGACACCGGCGCCCTCGCCCATCACGAAGCCGTCGCGATCCTTGTCATAGGGGCGCGATGCCTGTTCGGGACGATCGTTGAAGGTGGTCGCCAGCGCGCGCGCCTGGGCGAAGCCGGCGATGCCGATCGGGCAGACGGTGCTCTCGGCACCGCCGGCCAGCATCACATCGGCATCGTCCATGGCGATCATCCGCGCGGCGTCGCCGATCGAGTGCGCGCCAGTCGAGCAGGCCGTGACGACGGCGTGGTTCGGTCCGCGCAGGCCGTATTTGATCGATACCTGGCCAGAGATCAGGTTGATCAGGCGGCCGTGGACGAAGTGGGGCGAGACGCGGCCGGGGCCTTTCTCGTGCAGCACGATCGACTCGCTTTCGATGCCCGGCAGGCCACCGATGCCCGAACCGATCGAAACGCCCGCGCGCCAGCTTTCCTCCACCGACATATCGGTGAGGCCGGCATCTTCCAGCGCCTGGCCGGCGGCGTCGATACCGTAGACGATGAAGGGATCGACCTGGCGCTGCACCTTGTGATCGACGCGCTTGCCCGCATCGAAGCCCCAGGGATGGTCCTTGGGCTTCACCTCGCAGGCGATCGTGCACTTCTGGTCGGCGGTATCGAAGCGGGTGATCTGCCCGGCGCCGGACTTGCCGGCGATCAGGTTGGCCCAGCTCGTCTCGACATCCCCGCCCAACGGCGTGACGAGGCCCAGACCGGTGACGACTACACGGCGCATCGGCGCCTCCTTCCTCTCATCTCGGCGCTTCGTTTAACGCGCCTCATAACGAAACGGCCCCCCGGCCCCGTTGATCCGGGTCGGAGGGCCGTCAATCTCGTCGGCCCCCGAAGGAGGCCCGACGCGAAGCCTCTCGTCAGCCCTTGTGGCTGTCGATATAGGCGATCGCGTCCTTCACGGTCGTGATCTTCTCGGCGGCGTCGTCGGGGATCTCGACACCGAATTCTTCCTCGAACGCCATAACCAGCTCGACGATGTCGAGGCTGTCGGCACCGAGATCGTCGATGAAGGACGCGTCCTCGGTGACCTTCTCGGCCTCGACGCCGAGATGCTCGACGACGATCTTCTTCACGCGCTCGGCGGTCTCGCTCATGTCTCTCTTCCCATGTTGATCGAAGGGATTGTGGGTTGGGAAAACGCCCTAGACGGGGCGGCGAAGGCTGGCAAGAGGGGCCGGCGACAGCGTTAGGACTTTCGCAGCCGGAACGGTGCTAGGGCGTGCCCGATGGGCGAGGCGTGGAAAAGCGGCGACTGGGTGGACGCGCGGCGGGTGCGGCTGGTCTGTGCCTTCCTGCTGGCGGCGACGATCCTTGGATACGGATTCCTGCTGTCGATGTCGCACGGTACGCTGGACGCGCAGGGCCGGCCGATCGGCACCGATTTCTCGGACGTCTATGCCGCCGGCTGGATGGCCGATCACGGTCGCGCCGCCGCCGCCTGGGTCTGGCCCGAACATTATAAGGTCCAGCAGGCGCTGCATCATTCCAAGGCGGTGCCCTTCTACGGCTGGCATTATCCGCCGCCCTTCCTGCTGCTCGCGAGCCTGCTGGCGACGATGCCGTATCTGGCCGCATTGGCGCTGTGGCTCGGCACGACACTGGCGGGTGCGGTCATGGTGGCGCGGAAGATCGTGCCCGGCCCCGGCACGACGCTGGCGGTGCTGGCGGCGCCGGCGAGCTTCGTCTGTATCGGGCATGGCCAGAACGCCTTCCTAACCGCGAGCCTGCTCGCGGGCGGGCTGGCGCTGCTCGATCGCAGGCCGTGGACGGCCGGGCTGCTGCTCGGCTGCCTCGTCTACAAGCCGCAATTCGCGGTGCTGCTGCCGGTGGTGCTGATCGCGGCGGGCAACCGGCGCGCCTTTGCCGGAGCCGCGATCTCGTCGCTCGGGCTGGTCGCGATCACGCTCGCCATCTGGGGCTGGCCGGTGTGGCAGGCCTTCCACGATTCGCTGATCCTCACCCGCACCCGCGTGATCGAGACCGGCGAGACCGGCTGGGAGAAGATCGTCACCAGCTTCGCGACCGCGCGGGCACTGGGTGCGCCGATCCCGCTCGCTTACGGCTTTCAGGCGATCTCGACCGCGCTCGCCATCGCCGGCGCCGCGCTCGCCGCGCGCTGGGCGAGCCCGGCGCTGCGCGGCGCGACGGTATGCTGCGCGGCCCTGCTCTCGACGCCCTATGCGATGGACTACGACCTCGTGATCCTCGGCGGCGCGCTCTGCTTCCTCGTCGCGGACGCGCGCGAGCGGGGCTGGCTGGGACATGAGAAAAGCATTCTCGCGATCGCCTATCTCGTGCCGTTCGTCGGCCGCCAGATCGCGGCGCTGACGCTCGTGCCTCTAGACTGGATCACCCTGGTCGCGGTCTTCGCGATCACGCTGAGGCGGGCGTGGGTGCTGGACTTCAAATTCCTCCCCAAGCTTGTCTTGGGGAGGGGGACTGCCCGCCGAAGGCGAGTGGTGGAGGGGTAGGCGCGGCGCATCTCCCCTCCCCCATCCTGCGGATGATCCCCCTCCCCGAGAAAGCTCGGGGAGGAATAAGATCAGATCATCGCCATGCCGCCGTTGACGTGCAGCGTCTGGCCGGTGACGTACCCAGCCTCGCGGCTCGCCAGATAGGCGACCGCCGCGCCGATATCGCCGCCGTCGCCGAGGTCGCCGGCCGGGATCTTCGTCAGGATCGCGGATTTCTGCGCATCGTTCAGCGCGTCGGTCATCGCCGATCGGATGAAGCCCGGCGCCACGCAGTTCACCGTGATGTTGCGGCTCGCCAGTTCCTGCGCGAGGCTCTTGGACATGCCGATCAGCCCGGCCTTGGAGGCCGCGTAATTGGCCTGCCCCGGATTGCCCGTGACGCCCACCACCGAGGTGATGGAGATGATCCGTCCGAAGCGCGCCTTCATCATCGGCTTGGCGGCGGCGCGGATCAGGCGGAAGGCGGCCTCGAGGTTGACCGAGATCACCTGATCCCATTCCTCGTCCTTCATCCGCATGACGAGGTTGTCGCGGGTGATGCCGGCATTGTTGACGAGGATGTCGAGCTTGCCGCCCAGCGCCTCGACCGCGCGCGGGATCAGGCCATCGACCTCCGCCGAGTCAGAGAGGTTGCAGGTCAGCGTCACCGGATCGTTGGGCAGCCCGGAGGCCACCTCGGCCAGCACCGCCCCGCGCGTGCCGGAGAGCGCGACCTTCGCGCCCTGCGCCGCCAGCGCCTTGGCCGTCGCCGAGCCGAGGCCGCCGGATGCGCCGGTCACCAGCGCGGTCATTCCCGTCAGATCGAACATGCTTCCGTCCTCTCTCAGAGCGTTTTCGCCAGCGCTTCGATATCGTCCATCGTGATCACCGACGTCGCGGTGGCGTCGGGCGCGATGCGCTTGATCATCGGGCCGAGCACCTTGCCGCCGAACTCCACGAACTCGGTCACGCCGGCTGCGACCATCGCCTCGACGCTCTCGCGCCAACGCACCGTGCCCGTCACCTGCTCGACCAGCAACGTGCGGATGCTCGTCGGATCGGCGACCGGGGCGGCCGTCACGTTGGCATAGACCGGCACCAGTGGCGCGCGCAGGTCGGCGCCGGCCAGCGCCTTCTCCATCGCACGGGCGGCCGGCTCCATCAGCGAGCAGTGGAAGGGCGCGGACACCGGCAGCAGCATCGCGCGCTTGCCGCCGCGCACCTTGGCAAGCTCGACCGCGCGCTCGACAGCGGCCCTGGTGCCGGAGACGACCACCTGCCCCGGCGCGTTGTCGTTGGCCGCCTCGCACACTTCGTTCTCGGCGGCGTCGGCAGCGATCTGGCGCGCAGCGGCGAAATCAAGGCCGAGCAGGGCGGCCATCGCGCCCTCGCCCACCGGCACCGCCGCCTGCATCGCCTGCCCGCGGATACGCAGCAGCTTCGCCGTCTCGGCCAGCGCGAGCGCCTCGGCCGCGCACAAAGCCGTATATTCGCCGAGTGAGTGCCCGGCTACGAACTCGGCCTTGTCGGCAAGGCGGATGCCGCCATCCTTCTCCAGCACCCGCAGCGTCGCGATGGCGTTCGCCATGATCGCCGGCTGCGCGTTCTCGGTGAGCATCAGCGCGTCGGCCGGGCCTTCCGCCATCAACGCCGCGAGCTTCTGCCCCAGCGCATCGTCGACTTCCTGAAACACTTCGCGCGCGACACCGCTGGCCTGCGCAAGCGCATGACCCATGCCGACGGCCTGACTGCCCTGGCCGGGAAAGATGAACGCGCGCATGATCCTCTCCTTGGATGAAGGGGGCGCGATAGAAAGCTGGACGCCGAAGCGCAAGCCGTGGCACGCCCCGCCCCATGCGTATCAAAGCCCTGTCCGCCGTCGCCATCCTCTCCGCAACGCTTGCCACCACGCTCGGCGCCGCCAAGCCGCAGGGCTATCTCGCCGAAGGTGCCTTCGATCTGATGCAGGTACTGCCGCCCGCCCCGATCGCCGGAGACGCGCGCTACAAGGCGGACCGGACGATCTTCAAAAAGACCCGCAAGCTGATCGGCACGCCGCGCTGGCAGCTCGCCACCAGCGACGTGAAGACCGATCAGCGATCGCTGATGGCGGATTTCTCCTGCGCGGTCGGCGTGGCGCTGACGCCGGAAGACGCGCCGCGCACCGAGGCCCTCGTCGCGCGGGCGCGTGCCGACACCAGCCGCCAGACCAATATCGCCAAGGATTTCTACAAGCGGCGGCGCCCATTCCTGATCGATCACGGCAAGATCTGCCAGCCCGAGGCAGAACTGGCTGACAGCTACGATTACCCATCCGGCCACACCACGCTCGGCTGGACATGGGCGCTCGCCCTCTCCGATCTGCTGCCGGAACGCGCCACCGCCATCCTCGCGCGTGGACGGGCCTATGGCGACAGCCGCTTCATCTGCGGCGCGCATAACGAGAGCGCGGTCGAGGCCGGGAAGCTCTCGGCCGGATCGACGATGCAGGTGGTGCGTCAGACTCCGGCCTATCAGGCGGATGCCGCGGCCGCCCGTGCCGAACTGCGGCGCCTCACCGCCGATCCAGCGACGCCCAGGCCGACAGGATGCGACGTGGAAGCCAAACTGGTCGCACAGCGCTTGTTGTAGATCCGACACGGTAGACCAAAGTCGAAAAATCGATCTTAACCTTAAAAAGACTCGTCCGGATTAAATAACGCTCCACTTTAAACAAGACGGGGCGACGGGAGAGATGCGAGATCGTCGGGGCGCCGGCCTCCTGATCCTGCTGCTGTGCGCATCGTGCACCGCGCCGTCGATCGGGCTGCGCCCGCCATCTTCGCAACGGGCGACCGAATCTGGATTAACTGTTGCGCTGGACGATCCGCTGCCGGCCGGGCCGCCGCGTCTGACGTATCGGGTAGCGAACATGTTCAACGAGATGCTGTCCTGGTCGCCGCTCAGCCGCCATTCCCGCTCCGTCAACGCCGACGACGAGGCGACGCTCAACTGCCTCACCGCTGCCGTCTATTACGAAGCCCGCTCGGAATCCGAGGAAGGTCAGCGCGCCGTCGCGCAGGTGGTGCTCAACCGCGTCGGCAAGCCGTCCTTCGCGGGCAGCGTGTGCGGCGTGATCCACCAGCGATCGGCCGCGAGCGGCGGTTGCCAGTTCGATTTCGTCTGCGACGGCGCCCAACGCGGCCGTCGCGAGACCGGCGCCTGGGCCGCCGCGCTGCGCATCGCGCGCCGCGCGCTCGGCGGCGAGACCTACGATCCGGTCGGATCCGCCACCTTCTACCATACCATCGCCGTCTCGCCGGACTGGTCGCGCCGTTTCGTGCGCGTACGCCAAATCGGTGCGCACATTTTCTACAAGTCGCGCGCCTGAGCCGTTCCCCGGCTTGCATTTCCCGCCGATTTCGCTCATAGGCCCGCGCGTCCGGGGTGCCGAGCACAGGCTCAGCGCCCCGTTCACTATTTGAAAGACAGCCGGAGGGGCGTCCACACGGGGTGGCCGCCAGCGATCGGCCAACATTGGAAGGACGGCCACATGGCTCTGTACGAGCATGTGTTTCTCGCGCGTCAGGACCTCGCCCAGGCGCAGGTTGATGCGCTGGCGGAAAACGCCACCCAGATCGTCGAGGGACTCGGCGGCAAGATCGTCAAGACCGAGACCTGGGGTCTGCGCAGCCTCGCCTATCGTATCGCGAAGAACCGCAAGGCGCACTACGTGATGCTCGAGATCGACGGCCCGGCCGCGACGATCCAGGAGCTCGAGCGCCAGCTGGCGATCAACGAGGACATCATCCGCTACATGACCGTCCGCGTGGACGAGCATGAGGCCGGCCCGTCGGCGATGATGCGCCGCAACGAGCGCGATCGCGGTGGTGATCGTGGCGGTCGTGGTGGCGATCGCGGCGACCGTGGTGACCGTGGCCCCCGTCGCGACCGCGACGAAGCGCCGCGCGACGCCGCCTGAGCCCTCCAGAGAGATAGGAAACACAAGAAATGGCACGCCCATTCTTCCGCCGCCGCAAGAGCTGCCCCTTCTCCGCGAAGGACGCTCCCCGGATCGATTACAAGGATGTCCGTCTGCTCCAGGGCTTCGTGTCCGAGCGCGGCAAGATCGTCCCCAGCCGCATCACCGCGGTGTCCGCCAAGAAGCAGCGTGAGCTGGCTCGCGAGATCAAGCGCGCCCGTCACCTCGGCCTGCTTCCCTACGTCGTGAAGTAAGGAGACGCCCCCATGGAAGTCATTCTGCTGGAGCGCGTCGAGAAGCTCGGCGCCATCGGCGACATCGTCACCGTGAAGAACGGCTATGCCCGTAACTTCCTGCTGCCGAACAAGAAGGCGCTGCGCGCCAACGAAGCCAACAAGAAGGTCTTCGAGGCGAACCGCGCCCATCTCGAGGCGGAAAACGCCAAGAAGCGCGATGTGGCCGTGTCGGAATCGAAGGACATCGACGGCAAGTCGGTGACCCTGATCCGTCAGGCGTCGAACACCGGCCAGCTCTATGGTTCGGTTTCGGCCCGCGACCTCGCCGAGCTGCTGCACGCCGACGGCGCGCACGTCACCAAGTCGCAGATCGTACTCGACAAGCCGATCAAGGCGATCGGCGTGCACGAGGTCCGCGTGACCCTGCACCCCGAGGTGTCGGTGACCGTGAAGGTCAACGTCGCCCGCTCGCCGGAAGAGGCGGACCTGCAGGCGCAGGGCGTCGATGTCATGGCTGAGATGTTCGAGCGTGACGAGGCCGGCTTCACCGAGGATTACGATCCCAACGCCGAGCCGGGCGCCACCGCCGAGGCCCCCGCGCAGGAAGACGAGCAGGCCGAGGCCTGATCGCTTCCCACCGGGACCGATGAGAATGAGGCCGTCCGCAGCGATGCGGGCGGCCTTTTTCGATGACCGACTTTTCGATGAACGACATGGCGGCTCCTGCCCGGACGTATCATTGGGCTTGCCCCGGCCGCCTCAAAGGCCCACCCCCTCGCGCATGAGCCGCAGAGCTCGATCGATTCCCAAGGGGTGTTCATCCATGGCCAGTCGTTTCTTCCGTTCCGCCGTCCTGCTCGTCGCCTCCGCCTCACTCGGCGCCCAGGTTGCCCATGCCGCCGCACCGGCGCGCGCCAACCCGTTCGCCGTGCCGAGCACCCTGCCCTTCCAGGCGCCGCGCTTCGACCTGATCAAGGACGACGACTATCAACCGGCGTTCGAGACGGCGATGGCGCAGCATCTCGCAGAGGTGCAGAAGATCGCCAACAATCCGGCGGCACCGACCTTCGACAACACGATCGGCGCGCTGGAGAAATCGGGCCGGATGCTCGATCGCGTGAGCCTCGCCTTTTTTGGGGTGGTGCAGGCCAACACCAACAACACGCTGGACAAGGTACAGGAGGTCGAGGCCCCCAAGCTCTCGCAGCATTCGGACGCGATCAACCTCGATCCGAAGCTCTTCGCCCGCGTGAAGACGCTGTGGGACAAGCGCGCCTCGCTGAACCTCACTCCCGAGCAGACGCAGGTCCTCAAGATCTATTATGACGGCTTCGTCCACGCCGGCGCGCAGCTCTCCGCCGCCGACCAGACCAAGCTGAAGGTGCTCAACACCCAGCTCGCCAGCCTGGAAACGAGCTTCCAGCAGAAGCTGCTCGCCGCCGCCAAGGCCGGCGCGCTGGTGGTCGATGACAAGGCGAAGCTCGCCGGGCTGGACGATGGCAAGATCGCGGCGGCCGCACAGGATGCCAAGGGCCGCGGACTCGACGGCAAGTTCGTGATCCCGCTGCAGAACACCACCCAGCAGCCGAGCCTGGAGGACATGACCGACCGCGCGACGCGCGAGGCGCTGTTCCAGAGCAGCTGGACGCGCGCCGAGAAAGGCGATGCCAACGACACTCGCCCGGTGATCCAGCAGCTGGCGATGCTGCGCGCGCAAAAGGCGCAGTTGCTCGGCTATCCGAACTGGGCGGCCTACACGCTCTACGACCAGATGGCGAAGACGCCCGAGGCTGCCGAATCCTTCATGGAACAGCTCGGCACCGCCACCGCGCCCGAGCAGAAGCGCGAGGCCGCCGAATTGCAGGCGCAGATCGACAAGGATGGCGACAAGTTCCAGCTGAAGCCCTGGGACTGGGATCATTATGCCGCCGAAGTCCGCAAGGCGAAGTATGACCTCGACCAGAATGAGGTGAAGCCCTATTTCGAGCTGCACACCGTGCTGGAAGACGGCGTCTTCTACGCGGCCAACCAGCTCTATGGCCTGACCTTCAAGAAGCGCACCGACTTGCCCGTCTATCAGCCGGACGTGATGGTCTACACGGTCTACGACAAGGACGGCTCCGAACTGGGCCTGATGTATTTCGACTATTTCAAGCGCGACAACAAATCGGGCGGCGCCTGGATGTCGAACTTCGTCGGCCAGTCCAAGCTGCTCGGCACCAAGCCGGTGATCTACAACGTCGCCAATTTCCAGAAGCCCGCCGCCGGCCAGCCGGCGCTGATCAGTTCCGACGACGTGACGACGATGTTCCACGAATTCGGCCACGCGCTGCACGGCCTGTTCGCGAACCAGGTCTATCCAACCGTCTCGGGCACCAATACCGCGCGCGACTGGGTGGAATTCCCTTCCCAGTTCAACGAGCATTGGGCGTTCGACCCCAAGGTGCTGGCGCACTATGCCAAGAACTACAAAACCGGCGCACCGATCCCGCAGGCGTTGGTCGACAAGATCAAGAAGGCCGCCAAGTTCAACCAGGGCTATGCGCTGGGCGAGGTGATCGCGGCGGCGATGCTCGACATGGACTGGCATTCGCTGCCGGCTTCGGCAGGCAAGCAGGACGTCGATCAGTTCGAAGCAGCGGCGCTTGCCAAGACGGGTCTCGACACGACCGACGTGCCGCCGCGCTATCGCAGCAGCTACTTCCTCCACATCTGGGCGAACGGCTATTCGGCGGGCTACTACGCCTATCTGTGGACGCAGATGCTGGAGCATGACGCCTATCACTGGTTCGTCGATCATGGCGGGCTGACCCGCGAGAACGGCCAGCGCTTCCGCGACATGATCCTGAGCAAGGGCCATACCGAGGATTACGGCCCGATGTTCAAGGCCTTCTATGGCAAGGATCCGGATGTCGGCCCGATGCTGGAAGAGCACGGCCTGACGCCGACCGGCCAATGAATGGACGGGGCCCGCCTGGTGAACGTATCGCCGGGCGGGCCGGTTTGCGGCAAACACGGAAAACGTGGTTGATGCTGCGTTAATGATTCCCCACCTAATTTTGCGAAAAAATGAGCTGGGAGCGGATCCGAAGCACATGGATCGGTAGGGAATCATGTATCTGCTGGATTATTTCGCTCCCGCAGCCACTCGTCGCGCGGCCCGGGAGGAAGCTGTCAACGCCATCCGCGTGAAGGGCGCGGACGCGGAACAGGAATTGCGCGAGAGGATACGCCGAACGGAAAGCCGGACACGGCGACAAGTCTATCGGATCGCGATCAAGCTGCTGCCCGATTTGCTGGCGCGTAGCTAGATCAGCTCTCCTGCGTCGCGAATTCGCGGAGAATGCCGATCAGGCGCGCCGCCGAATGAGGCGCCTCGTCGAGCACCGACTCCACCTGCGCCGACAGGAAAAGCGACGGCCCCGCATAAGCGAGCGACCAGTCGTCGAACAGTCGCCCCTCCCCGGCGCCGGCGAGGATGGTTTGCACCTCGCCATGCCGCGCGTCACGCTTGATGCTCTCCTGAACCGCCGCGACGTGCTCGGCCGCTCCCTCGATATATTGCGCGAAGCGCCGCCCGGTGAAGAGCAACGCTCCGGTCAGCCTGAGTGAATCATTACGGATGCGCGAGACCTTAACGATGTCGGCCACCGCCGCATCGACCCAATTCGCGGGAAGGAGACACCGGCTCACATAGAACCAGCGATGGCAGGCGGATGGGTCTTCGATATCAGGCACTCCGCCTTGATAATGCGCTGCCATGAGGCCGCAAGTATGGTTAACGCCGATTTCTCCGGAGATATCGCCCACTTCGACTGATCCCTCGAACGCCACAGACGGTCGCGCGGGAGTGCCCATCCCCCGGAAAAACACGGTAGCGTCCTCCAACACCCACGCAGTTATGCGGCTCTAGGCAGCAGAGCCGACCGGCATCGCCGCCCGCGACTGGAAATGGGAGGACAAGATCATCTCGATACGCCATGATCCCGCCACGGCCGGGTATCGAACCCGCGAGCACCTGCGAGAATGGAAAGCCTGATGACGACGCGGATTGTCTACCTCGTCGGCGGAAGTCCTCAAACGCGCCGTTCGCTCGCCCGTATCCTCCGCGTCACCGGCTTTCGCACCCATGCCTTCGCCACCGCTGCCGATCTGATCGACGCGACCGCCTATATCGAACCCGGCTGCGTCCTGCTCGATACCGACCTGCCGGACGGGGACAGCATCGATCTTCTGCGCCAACTTGGCGAGATCCGTCCCGATCTGCCGGTGATCATCATGGCGGCGGATGCGGATGTGCCGGCCGCGGTGCGCGCGATCCGCGCCGGCGCATTCGATTTCATCGCACAGCCGCTCGCCGATGTCGCGTTGCTGGCGATGCTCGAGCAGGCCTTCGCTCATCTGCCGCAGCGCGTGCGCCATGCCCTGAAGGTTCGCGACGCCATGGTGAAAGGCGGCCGCCTGACCCCGCGCGAGCGCGACGTCCTGGACGGCATGTTGGCGGGGCGCGCCAATCGCGAAATCGGCGATGCGCTGGGCATCGGCGTCCGCACGGTCGAGATGCACCGGGCCAACGTGATGCGGAAGCTGGATGCCGACAGCCTGCCCGCCTTGATGCGGCTGTGCCTGCTTGCCGGAATAACGTCCGTGGAAAGCGACGAGGCCGCCTAGCGACCGGCCGCCTGCGCCAGCGAGGCGCCCTCGCGATCGGATATCCGCTGGACCGCATCGAACGCCTGCCCGATCGCGACCATCGCGCCCGTATCAGTCTGCGGATCCAGCCCGCTGCGCGCCGCATCGAGGCTCGCGAGCGCCTTCGCCACCGGTCCGCGCGCCGTTTCGATCCGCGAGAGCGACACCTGCGCCGCAAGCCATGCGTCGCTCCCCTCGCCGGCGCCTCGCCCTCTGACGAGCGCCGGGCGCTCCTCCTCCAGCACGCGCCGGAAATCCGCATCGGCCGCCTGCGCCTGCGCGATCAGCGGGGCATAACGCTGCACCGCCGCCGGATCGGCGACGGCGGCCGGCGCCTCGGGCCGGTTCGGCTCAGCCATGGAGATCTGTTCGATCGGGCGCGGCGCGAGCGAAGGATAGGGATCGGACGATCCGGCACACCCCGCCGTCGCGATGACGAGCGCAGAGGCGAGGATCGCACGGACGGGCTCAGGAAAGCGGGCTGGCATGGCTTCCGTCTAGAGTTGTGTTTTTATCGTAGCAATGGGGTTGCGCTCCCGCAAAACTCCTTCTAACAGCGCCTCCACAACGCGCCCGTAGCTCAGCTGGATAGAGCATCAGACTACGAATCTGAGGGTCGGACGTTCGAATCGTTCCGGGCGCGCCAACGACATTTCTGCGTGATCGCAGGTGAAAGCCGGGCCAGTTTTGGCCCGGCTTTTTCGTTGCAGGGTAGGTGACCGGCACGCGTAACGCGCCGGTCACCCCTGAGCCTATTCCGCTGCGATGTCGGTTGCGGGCTTCGCGTCATTGGCGGCTGCCGGCTCGCCGAGCATGTGCATGCCCTTCTCGCTCAGCAGCATCCCGATCAGCGCCTGCAACGCGCCTGCGCCCTGAGCGCCATCCGCGCCGCCGGTGTTGATCTGCACCCTCGGCACGATGTCGACGCCCGATTTCTCCAGCGCATCGGCGAGCCGCTCGATCACCTGCCGGGTCAGCTGATACTGCGCGCCGCCGGACGCCGCCGCCTGCTTCTCGATCGTCTCGGCGGTGGCGAGGCCGGTGCGGGTGATCCGCTCGGCCTCGGCGCCCGCGAGCGCCACGACCTTCGCCGCCTCGCCCTCGCCGAGCAGGCGGGTGCGATCGGCCTCCGCCTTCGCCAGCGTGCGGGTCTGCTCGGCATCCTGGGTCGCGCGCTTGAGCGCAGCCTTGCCCTGATTCTCCTGCACCGTGATCGAGAGTTCGGATTCGGTGATCGAGGTCTGCTGATGCGCGCGCGCCTCCGCCTCGCGCAGCGCCTTCTCGCTCTCGGCGGCGATGCGCTGCTTCTCGTAGGTGGTGACGCGCTCCTCGGCGACCTGCCGCTCGCGCAGCTGCTGGAGCACCTTCTCGATCTGGTCGTTGCCGGCCGCCGCGCGGGGCGTGCCGATCAGCACCTCCTGCAGCTCGAGATTGTAGTTGCCGAACTTGGTGCGCATTTCCTCGCCGGCCTGCTCCTGAATGTCCGAGCGTTCCTGCAGCAGCTCGATCAGCGTCTTCTTCTGCGCGACATTCTTGAAATAGGCCGAGACCATCGGATCGAGCGTCTGCTCGACCAGCTTCTTGATGTCGCCGAAGCGCTGGATGACCAAAGGCGCCTTGCGATAGTCGATATGGACGACCACGCTCAGCGGCAGCGTCGGCTCGAACGCGTCGCGGGTGATCAGCGACACCTCGGACAGGTTCTCGTCGAACTTGTGCTGGCCGGTGACGTCCTGATCCCACTTCAGGATGAAGTTGGTGGTCGGCACCGCGATGATCTTGCCCGCATAGGTGTTGAAGGCATATTTGCCGGGCAGAAGCGGCTCGCTCCACACGCCGCGATGGCCGCGCGCGACCAGCTCGCCATGGCGATAATCCTCGCCCGACGTATCGCGACCGGTCTCGCCGGTATAGCTGATCACCACGCCGACATGGCCAACCTCGATCACCGTCTTGGAGACCATCTCGACGGTCGCGAACAGGCGGTTGATGAAGTAGCTGCCCTCGACGAGCACCTGCAGCTGGCGACCGCGACGGCCGCCCGCCGCGATGAACTTCTCCGGATCCTGGAAGCTGTTGTGGAAGGTGGCGGTGTCGGCCTGATCGGTGCCGACTTCCGGCGCGATGATCTGGTCGGCGGTGAGCGCCGGCCCGTCATGCACGGTGACGATGCCGATCTGGTCGGTCGAATCCTTGATCACGACCGCCATGAAGCCGCCGCGCCCCTCGATCACGCCCTGCATCTGGGTGAACAGCGCCTCGTCGGCGCGCTCCAGCATCAGGCCATAGATATGCTCGCGCGTGATGATCACGAACTGGGCGAGGTTGATGGCGTAGGTGCCCTCGCGCAGGATCGTGCGCTGCGGGCCCTTCTGGCCGCCGTTCGACAGGAACGCGCGCACATCGAGGAAATCCGCCGTGGTGGCGTTGCTGGCGAGCGTCTGGGTCGGCCCCAGCGGTGCACCGTCACGGGCGAACACGTAGCCGACCTGGCCCTGCGGGATCGTCACCAGCGGCTGACTGTGGACGCGATATTGGAACGGCACGAAGAAATGGTAGCCGCCGCGCAGCACGGCGGGTTGGTAGCCGGCCTCGCGCGACAAGGCGATCAGGCCGCCGGAGATCGATCCGTTGCGGCTCCACAGTTTCTCGACGATGGCGACGCGGTTGTTGCCGACGTAGCGGACCATGCGCGAGAGGGTGAAAAGAAAGACGACGACGAGGGCCACGACAGCCGAGGCGCCGAGCACATACATATTTGTCATCTGGGAAAGGTGTCCTTTGGACCTTAAAGACGAGCGCTCTATTTGCGTTCGCAGAAATATTTACGCCTGTTCAATCGCCGTCGCCAGAGAAATCGGACGGGCCGTACCGCATTTCGACATAGCCCGCCGCAGCCCTCGCCTTGCGCTCGTCTTGCGCCGCATTCTCATCGGCCAGTTCGCGCCGGGCGTTGGCGAGGCGCTCGATCGTCGCGGTCGCCATGTCCGCGATCGCGGCGCGGCGTTCGGGCGGGGCTGAGGCGAGTGCGGCCGTGGAAGCCCTTACCGTATCGAGGAGATCGCGCGCGATAGCCTGATGGCCGGGATGACCGTATTGCCATGGCGCCGTCGTCAAAGCGGCCAGTGCCGCGTCGGCACGAGGACCGAAGCGCCCCTTCCCCAGTCCGGCCGCCCGAGCGACCCGATCAGCAAGGCGACTGTCCATCACCGCCGGGTTCGACCTCGACCGCCGTTCGCGCCGCCAGCGCAGCACGGGATCGATCCCGCCCGCCAGCAAGGTCGCGAGCAACGCCGCGCCGGCATAACCGCCCAATAGCGCGGGGCTGGCCGCCAGCGCGTGACGGAGCATTGCCTCCGCACCGGCCTCACGCGGCCCGAAGAGCAGGACGTCGATCACGATGGCGATCAGGTAGAACGGCACCACGAAATGGAGAAATGCGCCCGCGACCAGTCGCCAGGGCAGGATCGGCCGATCGTCCGAGTCGTCATCGATGCCGCCACGATTCCGCACGTCGTCATCCTGCCACGCACAACAGGCGCACGCCACAGGTCTGGCGCGTCGGGCCGACCAAGGCTAAGCGCTCGATCCATGACCGACAGCATCACGATCCGCCGCCCCGACGACTGGCATGTGCACCTTCGCGACGGCGAGATGCTGCAGGCCGTGGCCGGCTTCACCGCCCGCCAGTTCGCCCGCGCCATCGTGATGCCCAACCTCACCCCGCCGGTGACGACGGTCGCGCAGGCCGAGGCCTATCGCGACCGCATCCTGGCGGCGGTGCCGGAGGGTGTGGACTTCACCCCACTGATGGTCTGCTACCTGACCGACGCTGCCGACCCGGCCGAAATCGAGCGCGGCTTCGCGTCGGGCGCCTTCACCGCGTGCAAGCTCTACCCAGCCCACGCCACCACCAACAGTGCGCACGGCGTCACCGACATCTTCAAGCTGGCTCCGGTGCTGGAGACGATGCAGCGCATCGGTATGCCGCTGCTGATCCACGGCGAGGTGACCGATCGCGCGATCGACATCTTCGATCGCGAGGCGGTGTTCATCGAGACGATCCTGACCCCGCTGGCGCGCGATTACCCCGGCCTCAAGATCGTGCTGGAGCATATCACGACCGCCGAAGCCGTCGATTTCGTGCTGGCCAACGGGCCGCAACTAGGCGCGACGATCACGCCGCAGCACATGATCATCAACCGCAACGCGATCTTCGACGGCGGCATTCGCCCGCACGCTTACTGCCTGCCTATCGCCAAACGCGAGCATCACCGGCTGGCGGTGCGCAAGGCGGCCGTATCCGGCGCCCCGCAATTCTTCCTCGGCACGGACAGCGCGCCGCACGCGGTCGGCCGCAAGGAAACGTCGTGCGGCTGCGCGGGCATCTTCAACGCGCCCTACGCAATGGAAAGCTATACGCAGGTGTTCGACGAGGAGGATGCGCTCGACCGGCTGGAGGCCTTCGCTTCGGAAAACGGCCCGCGCTTCTACGGCCTGCCGCTCAACGAAGCGCGCGTGACGCTGGAGCGCGCCGAGGTGCCGGTGCCCGATCGTATCGGCGACGGTGCGCTCGCCGTCGTGCCATTCCATGCCGGCGAGCGCATCGGCTGGCGCTTCGTCGCCGGCTGAACGGCCGCCCTTCGCGGGCCTGTTAAGATATGCCCGTCCCGGCGGCGGCGGAGCTGTGCTCCGCCACCCCCGAACCGGTCCCGATCAGAACACCTTCTTGAGCGTCACGAACCACTGCCGCGGCGCACCGGCCAGCATCGTCTGGGAGTCGCCGCTCGCCACAAAACCGTTCGACCCGATCGTGCCGATATACTTCTTGTCGAACAGGTTGGTGACGTTCGCGGTGATGCTGAAGCCATCCAGCATACCCATGTTCCGGAACGTGTAGCCCGCCGAGGCATCGACCAGCACGCGGCCCTTCACCGAAACGTCGTTGGTGTAGGTGACGTAGCGCTTGGACATATAGTCGGCGCCGGCGCGGAACATGAACTGGCCGTCGTCATAGACGACCTCGCCCTTCACCATGTTCTTGGGCGTATCGACGACGTTGTCGCCCTTGTTGACCTGCAGCTTGCCGGCCGCATCGATCACCGTGTTCTCGTACTTGGAGCTGTTGTACGAATAGCTCGCATAGACCGAGAGCGGGTTGAAGATGCGGTAGGTCGCGGTCAGCTCGGCGCCGTAGGTGTGGACCGAGCCGACGTTGGCGAGCGTGTTGGCGAGACCCTGGATGCCGACGCCATTGGTGATCACCAGCAGGCGGTTGGTGAAGTCGACATAATAGCCGACCGCCGACGCCTGGAACGGCCCGTAATGGACGCGCAGACCGCCCTCGGCGGTCTTCGAACGCTCCGGCTTCAGCTTGCCCGAGATCGCGTCGAATCCGACCTGCGTGGTCGAGAACGGCCCGGTCGTCGCCGACGAGACGAAGGCGCGCATGTTCTCGGTATAGTCGGCGAACACCTCGGCGTTCGGCGTCACGTGGTAGACCACGCCCGCCTGCGGCTGGAACCAGTCGCGCGCGCCGATCTGGCCCGAGGCGAGGCCGCCGTCCACGCGCATGTTGGCGGTGTTGATGACGTTCACGCCCTTCCAGCCGCCGTTCAGCACCAGCTTGTCGTCGAACAGCTTCAGCGTGTCCGTGACATGGTATTGCCAGGTCTGGGTGTCGTATTTGCCGTGCCACGAGGTCGCGAACGGATTGCTCTGGAAGTCGAGCGTCGGACGAGACTGCACGTCACCATCAGAGAGGCCATAATAGCGGCGTGCCTGATCGAAGGTGTTGCTCTCGAACCAACCGCCGACCTCGAGGGTGTTGGGTCCATGTTCCCAGGTCGCGGCACCGATCAGGCCACCCCGGTGGATGCTGTATTCGGTAGTGCGGAAGGACAGCGCCCCCGGATCAGTGATGACGCTGCCATCCTGGTTCAGCGCGCCCGCCGGGGTGGCCGTGTAGGGCGTGATCCAGCTGCCCTGCCCCTTGTTGTTGTGGTAGTAGCCGGTCGCCTTGAAGTAGATCTCGGGCGTCAGGTGCGCGTCGAAGGTGACGCCGCCCAGCCAGTCGCGGCGCAGGCCGCCGGCGTCGGCATATTCGTCGTCCACCGTGCTGAAGCCCGACGGGAAGACGATGCCAGCGCCGAACCAGGGCTGCGGCTGTCCGGCCGCCGTCGCAACCTGGTTCTGGTAGATCTTCGCCAGCTGGACCGCGAGCGCGTAATTGCCCGTCAGGTTGTCGTCGCGCAGGCCGCGACGCGCGATGATGTCGTAGCTCAGATCCTGATAGTCGGTCTCGCGGCGATCGGAGAAGTTCACGAACGCGGAGATGCTGCCGAGATCGCCCAGATCCTCGACGATCTTGGCGTTGACCTGATGCTGGCGCTGTGGGCCGTCGCCCTTCCACTTGTCGGCATGGTTGAAGGCGTAGCTCAGATAGCCCTTGAGGCCGCTGCCGCCGATGTTGCCGGAGTCGACGCGAACGTAGGCGCGCTCGGTGTCGTCGGCGCCGTAGGTGCCATCGACGGTGAGGCCCATCTTCTCCTTGGGCGTATCCGAGTAGAACTGGATGGTGCCGCCGAGATTGCTGGTCGACGCGGTGCCGAGCGCACCGGCGCCCTGCGCCACCTCGGTACGGGCGACGTTCTCGGAGATGATCGCGCGGCTGATGTGCAGGCCGTTGACGTTGCCGTAGCTCATGTCGCCGAGCGGCACGCCGTCGAGGGTGAAGCCGAGCTGGTTCTGGTTGAAGCCGCGCAGCGAGATGCGCACCGCCCACTCATAGGCGCCGAAGGGATCGGCCGACTGGAAGTTGACGCCCGGCAGCTTCTCGATCGCCTTCAACGGGCTGGCGCCCGGCACGATGCGCGCAATGTCGGCGGCGTTGATCTCCTGCACCTGGCGGCTCTTGCCGAAGCCGAGCACGACGATGTCCTTCGGCTGATCGGCCGAAGCGCCATCCGTGCCGGCCGTGGTGGTCGCCCCCGCATCGGTGGCGGCAACCGTGTCCGCGGCGTTTGCTATCGCGGGAATCAGCGCGGCGCAGGCAACGCCGGCGAGCAGTCGGAACGACATCTTCATGGATCAGCCCCTTTGGAAATCGGCGCGCATCGCGCTCTCGGGGCCGTCCATGCAGGGCGACGGTTTCACATCCGCGATGGATTTGCGTCAGTTCAATGTCGTTACCATACCGTAATGTGACGGCTCAGTAGCCGGTTGCCTTGTCGCCATCGTCCAGCGTTCGGAGAAAGGCGATGATGTCCTGCACCTCGGCGTCGCTGAGCGGCCGCCTGTCGCCCGCCTTGCGATCGAACGGCGCGTCGGCGACGTCGATATTGGCGTGGTAGCGGGCCGGCAGATCGTCATATTTATGGACCTTGCCGCTTGCGTCGTGCGGGTAGATCGCGCCCGGCTGGACCTCGCGCAGATTGTAGAAATCGACCACCTGCTTCAGGTCGTGATAGACGCCGTTGTGGAAATAGACCCCGCGCTTCGCCGAATTGCGCAGCGTCGGCGTCAGGAACATGCCGCAATACTGGGTCTGCTTCGCGAGGTCAGTCCGCAGCGGCCCGCATAGCCCCATGTCGAAATGGCTGGGATCGCGATTGGCCGCGAGACGGCGGTTGCGCGGCACGCCGAGCGCCTCATATTCGGTGTCTGTGAACAACGGCGGCAGCTTGTCGGCGGTCGGCTGGCTGAGGTGGCAAGCCGCGCAATTGCCCTTGTCCGGATCGTTGAACAGCCGCATTCCCCGGATCTCGGCATGGCTCAGCCGCGCCTTCCCTTCCAGCCAGTGATCGTACTTGCTGTCGAAACGGTGGAAGGAAGCCGATTCTACCTGGAACCGCGACAGCGCCGACATCGCCTCGGTGAACAGCATCGCGGGCTGGTTGACGATATCATTGCCAAAGATCGGCTTGAAATCTGAGACATACCTGGCGCGCTGCAGCTTCGCCGCGACATCATAGAGGCTCTTGTTGGCCATTTCAGCCGGGTTCATCATCGGCCCCTTGGCCTGATCCATGAACGTATCTTCCCGCCCATCCCAGAACAGGCCGCCACTCGGCACCATCTGGTTGGCAGCGGGTGCAGTGCCGGCGGACTTGGTCGCGCGCGCCGTACCCTGCGCCTGCTGCGCGAGTTGATCGAGCGGGATCGGGGAGTCATTCTCCTGGTCGGTCGGTCCGATGCCGAACGGCCCCTGCCGATAGAGATAGGCGAGCGAGGGCGGCGGCCGCAGACCCTCCGTCCTCATGTCCACGCCTCCCAGTTGCACGTCGCGATCGTTGGGTGGGCCGTAGGAGCGCGACGGATCGTGGCAGGACGCGCAGGACTGGGTGCCGGAGCCGGACAGCGACGGATCGTGGAAGATCTTCTCGCCAAGCTGCGCCAGCGCACTCAATGGCTGCACCGGCGGCCGGATCAGTGCGACGGGATGCGGGTTCTCGCCGCTCACATCCTCGATCGTCCGATCGAGCGAGGCCGGTGCCTTTTCGGGATAGGCGAGGAAGAAGCCCGCCGTCCCCGCCAGCGCGAGCAGCACGCCGCCCGCCGAGCCGGCCACCCAACGCCATGGTTTTGGCCGCATCTTTTCTGGCACCGTGGGATCGTCGGAAGAAAGCGTGCTGGGATGCTGGTTCATGACACTTCGCGAAAATCTGGAAAAAGGAGAACCCTCCTGCCGGCGTGCCGGCAGGAGGGCCTTTGACGTCGGCGATCGTCCACGCCTCAGGCGGTGGGGGCGGTCGCCGTCTTCTTGCCGGTCGTCGGATCGATGAACACGGCCGTGGTGTGCGGGGCGGAGGAGAAGTCGAACATCCCCATGATGCTGCCCGCATCGGCATCCGCAGAGCCGCCCCCGATACGCTGGCCGTTCAGCCAGTTATCCTCGATGAAGCGGATCACCGAAGCCTGGGAAATCGGCGTCGAGTCGACGTAGTTCACCTTGGCGTAGGGCGAGATCAGGATGAACGGGATGCGGGTGCCCGGGCCGCAGCGGCCGTTGATCTTCTTGCCGTTGACGTCCGTCGCCTGCTTGGCGTTCGGGCCGGTGCAGACGCCCTGCGAGTTCATCTGGTCGGCGCCTGTGACGGTACCGCTCGGCAGGTTGACGCTCGCGGTCGTGGTCGCGTCGAAGGACGAGCGCAGCACGTTCGGGGACTGGTGATCGTACCAGCCGTCCGAGTCGTCGTAGGTGACGATCACGGCGGTGTTCTTCCAGTCCGGCTGCTGCTGGAGGAAGTTGATCACCTTGGCGACGAAGGCCTGCTCGTCGAGCGCGTTGGAATTGCCCGGATGGGCATCCTGGAACGCAGGCGCCTTGATGTAGCTGACAGAGGCGAAGTTGCCCGCGCTCACCGCCGCGACGAAGTCGTTATAGTCATACTGGTGGTTGACCGCCTTGCTGGTCGAGATCGTGGCCGAATTGGGATCGACCGGGCCGTCGGCGGTTTCGGTGTGACCAATCATCGCCGTCGAGCTCGGACGGGTATGGTTCGGGTTCATCGTCGAGGCGTAATACTGGAACCAGGCATGGTGCGGGGTATAGTCCTTCACCGTACGGCTGGTGTTCGGCGATACCGTGCTGCGGGCGCAGCCGGTGGTGCCGTTGGCATTGGTCGCGGACGTGTCGAAGCCACCCATGAAGCCGCCCCAGGTGATCTTGGCGGCGTTGAGCAGGTCGCCGATATTCTTGCCCGCCATGGTCGTGACGATCGCCGCGTTCGAGCACATGTCGCCGGTCGGATCGGCATCGTTCACCATCGTGAACTTGCCCTGGCCGTCGGGGATCGTGTCACCCGTCACGAGCTTGTCGGCGCCCGAAGTGGTGCCCGAAACCACGTTGAGCGCACCCGGTGTCGACGGGCCGAAGCTGTCGGTGAAGGCGTTGTCGCTCATCGCGAAATTCTGGGCGTAGTTCCACAGGCCGGTGACGGTGTTGCCGTCGAAATAGCCCATCACCTGCGCGGCGGTGGTGAACGCACCGGATGCCGCGCCCGAACTCGGGCTA
Organism: Sphingomonas oryzagri; assembly: GCF_029906645.1. Lineage (NCBI taxonomy): Bacteria > Pseudomonadati > Pseudomonadota > Alphaproteobacteria > Sphingomonadales > Sphingomonadaceae > Sphingomonas > Sphingomonas oryzagri. Next base: position 760,951 of record NZ_JARYGZ010000001.1, on the reverse strand, counting down.
GGCGTGCCGCCGGTGCCGCCCTTGCCGGTGTTCGCCACGAAAGCGTCCATCTTCAGGTTGTTCGTCGCCAGCTGCTCGGGCGTGTAGGCGTGGTTCTGGCTCGCCGTGTCGAACTGCGACCGGTCGAGGCGGAACGGGTTGAGCATGCTCGCATCCGACACCTTCGCCAGGTTGGAGGCGTTCGTGGTGTTCGGGTTGGCGGTCAGCAGCGAGGCGTTGCGGATGTAGCCGTTGACGTTGGCGACGTTGGACGGGGCGACCCATGCCTCGGTCGGTTCGCCGCTCGGATCCTTCGACTGCGGGTAGGTGCCGAAATAGTGATCGAACGACTCGTTCTCGCCGAAGATGACGACGAGATGCTTGATCGGCGTCGCCGTCGACAGCGCGTCCTGTTCAGAAACAGGCGTGGTGGTGCCACCGCCGCCCGTGCTGCTGCCGCTATCGCGCGAGTGACCACAGGAGCTCAGAAGGAGCGCCATGCAGCCGATTTTTAACGCGGAAGACAAATGCTTGCGGATCATGGAATTCTCCACAGCCGAACGGGACGCGCGCCGAGGGAGGACGCACGCCCAGGAAAGGAATACCAGCAAAGCTGCAGGTCACGGCCCCCGTGCCCGGCGTCGACCCACCACCGGAACGTGACAGGCGCGTGACGATCCGACATTAACAGTTTTTAATGTCGGGAAACGAACGGGCGATAGCCCGCAAATCCGGCCGTGCGCGAACCCTTTGAAAATCATTCTCAAAGCATTGCCGCGTCGCATCTTCATTCCGTCTCCGAACTGACGCCGATCCGTCACATCCAAAGCCGAGATCGGGCGTGGGCGGCGTACGGTCGCTTCATCCTTCTGTGTATGAGTGGGGCGGGTTTGCGGCTTTGGGCGGCATCGGTGGCGTTTTCGATCCTGTCGCTCTGCGCCGGGACGATCGCCCATGCCGATGTGCTGGAGATCGACGACCAGGGCGACGTCCATGTCCGTAGCGGGGGCGCCGAAGTCCAATGGGTGTCCGCGAAGGCCGGCGACGCCGAGAAGCCCGACACGCTTCCGTTCGTTCCCGCCGCTGCCGTCACGCAGATCGCCGCGCCGACGCAGGTTCCGGATACCTTGCGCGCGCCGCTGCAGACGGCGGCAGCCCGCTACGGCGTCAGCCCGAGCCTGCTGGCCGCACTGGTCTGGCAGGAAAGCCGCTGGCACCCCGCCGCCGTCAGCACCAAAGGGGCCGTAGGCCTCACTCAATTGATGCCCGGAACCGCGCGCGCGCTGGCGGTCGATGCGAGGGATCCCGCCGCCAATCTCGACGGCGGCGCGCATTACCTCCGCCAGATGCTCGATACGTTCGATGGCGACGTCGAGCGTGCGCTCGCCGCCTACAATGCCGGGCCGGGCCGGGTGATCCGCGCCGGCGGCCTGCCGCGCATCGCGGAGACGCGCAACTACGTCTCCACCATCATCGACCGGCTGACGCCGGACATCTCGACAGGACTTGCCATTCCATGACCAAGCGTATCGCCGCCCTGCTCGCAGCCGCCCTGCTGCCCTCCTCCGCCTTCGCGCAAGCCGCCGGCGCCAACCCCGCCGGCTCCGGCCCGATCATCGCCGCGCTCGGCTGGCTGCAGGGCACGCTGATGGGCAATGTCGCCACCGCCGTCGCGGTGATCGCGGTCGCGATGGTCGGCTTCATGATGCTGACCGGCCGGATGAACTGGCGGTTCGGCGCGACCGTGATCATCGGCTGCTTCGTGCTGTTCGGCGCGGGCGCGATCGTCTCGGGCATCCAGTCGACCGCGATGGTGGCGCACTGATGCAGCGCGCCCCGGTCTTCCGCGCGCTGACCCGCCCGCAGATGTTCGGGGGCGTCACCTACAGCTTCTTCGTGATCAACATGGGCGTGACGACGGAGGCCTTCCTGATCACCCGCAGCTTCTGGGCGTTGCCCGTCGCGCTGTTGGTCCACGGCATCGGCTATCTCGCCTGCCTGCGCGAGCCGCGGGTGTTCGATCTCTGGCTGACCAAGGTCAGCCGCTGCCCCCGCGTGCGCAATCACAAGCGCTGGGGCTGCAACAGCTACGCGCCATGAAGAACTGGACCGGAGCCGCGGCCTGGGGGGCCAGGGAGGCGAAGGCAGGCGACCGCCTGCCTTACGCGCGCCATCTCGACGACCGGACGCTGCGCCTGCGCGACGGCGCGGTGATGCGGATGATCCAGGTGCCTGGCCTCCCCTTCGAGACCGAGGACGACGCCGCGCTCGACCATCATCTCGCCGTGCGCGAGACGATGCTGCGATCGGTGCTGGATGCGCGTTTCGTGGTCTATCACCATGTCGTGCGACGCCGGGTGCGCGTGACGCTCGACGGCGCGCCGGAGGAGCCGTTCGCCGCGCTCCTCAACGAGCGCTGGCAACGCCGGCTCGACGCGCGCCGCCTCTTCGTCAACGAGCAGGTGCTGAGCATCGTCCGCCGCCCCGCGCGCGGCAAGACCGGTTGGCCGGACAAGCTCAAGCGCCTGATGGCCGGCAAGGATGCCGAGCCGGAAATCGCCGACATCCGCGCTCTCGACGCCGCGGCGACCGCCCTCGTGGCCGCGCTGGAGGCCTATGGCGCGCGCCAGCTCGGGACCTATCAGGGCGTCGGCGGGCTGTGTTCCGAGCCGCTGGAGATCCTCTCCGCCATCTACAATGGCGAGATGCGGCCTGTGCTGCTGCCGCCCGAGGACACCGACCTCGGCCACCACATCCCCTATGCGCGCGTCAGCTTCGGCCTCGACGCGATCGAGACGGCACAGGCCGGGGGACGCTCTTTCTCCGGCATGCTCTCAGTGAAGGAATATCCCGACGCCACCCGCGCCGGCCTGATCGACAACATCCTGCGCCTGCCGCACGAACTGGTGCTGACCGAGAGCTTCGCGCCTGCCGACCGCCAAATCGCCCGCGAGCGGATCGACCTCGCCATCCGCCGCCTCCGCTCCGCCGACGAGGAGGCCGGGGCCGAGCGCCGCGAGATGCTCGCCGCCCGCGACGCGCTGGGCGCAGGGCAGGCCGGCTTCGGCGACCATCACCTCTCGCTGCTGGTCCGCGCCGACGACCTCGGCGCGCTCGACGGCGCGATGGCGTCTGCCGGTGCGGCACTCGCCGACATGGGCGCGATCGCGGCGCGCGAGGACGTCAACATGGAGCCGGCCTTCTGGGGCCAGTTCCCCGGCAACGAGGCCTATCTCGTCCGCCGCGCGCTGATCTCGACCGCCAATGCGGCGGGCTTCCTGTCGCTCCACGGCATGCCTTTCGGCAAGCCCGACGGCAACCATTGGGGGCCGGCCGCCACCGTCTTCGAGACGACCAGCGCGACGCCCTATTTCTTCAACTTCCACGAGGGCGATCTCGGCAACTTCACCGTCATCGGCCCGTCCGGCTCGGGCAAGACGGTGGTGCTCAACTTCCTCGCCGCGCAGGCGCAGAAGTTTGGTCCCCGTACCATCCTGTTCGACAAGGATCGCGGCGCCGAGATCTTCCTGCGCGCCTGTGGCGGCCACTACGCGCAGCTGCAGCCGGGCCAGCCGACCGGCTTCAACCCGCTGGCGCTGGCCGACACGCCCGTCAACCGCGCCTTCCTGCGCGACTGGTTGGGCGTTATGCTCGCCGCCGAGGGACCGGACGAGCTGGCTGCCATCGCCGGTGCGGTCGATGCCTGCATGGAGGCCGATCCCGGCTTCCGTCGCCTCCGCTATTTCCGCGAGCTGCTGAGCGGATCGCGCCGGCCCGAGGCGGGCGACCTCGCTTCGCGCCTCGATCCGTGGATCAACGGCGGCGAACATGCCTGGCTGTTCGATAACGCGGTCGACGCGCTCGATCTCGACGCGCGGACGCTCGGCTTCGACATGACGGCGCTGCTGGACAGCCCGACGCTGCGCACGCCGACCATGCTCTACCTGTTCCACCGCGTCGACGAGCGGCTGGACGGGGAGCCGACGATGATCCTGATCGACGAGGGCTGGAAGGCGCTCGACGATCCGGTCTTCGCCGCGCGCATCCGCGACTGGCTGAAGACGCTGCGCAAACGCAACGCGCTGGTGGGCTTCGCAACGCAATCGGCGCGTGATGCGCTCGACAGCCGCATATCGGCGGCGATCGTCGAGCAGACCGCGACGATGATCTTCACGCCCAATCCGCGCGCCCGGCCGGAGGATTATTGCGAGGGCTTCGGTCTTTCCGACCACGAGCTGGAGCTGATCCGACAGCTGCCCGCACACAGCCGCTGTTTCCTCGTCCGCCATGCCAACCATTCGGTGGTGGCGCGGCTCGATCTCGCCGGCGAACCGGACCTGCTGACGGTGCTCTCCGGCCGCGAGGCGAGCGTGCGCAAGCTCGATCGCCTGCGGGAGGAGCTGGGCGACGCGCCCGCCGCCTGGTTCGAGGCGCTGACGGGCACGCCATGGCCCGTCACCGGCGACGAACCGGCCTATTCGGAAGCGGCCGAGTGAACGCCTGCCCTGCCCTCGACATCGAGACCGGCGGTCTCGCGCAGGCGCTCCGCGCGATCGACTGCCGCACCGGCGAGGGCACCCAGATCGCCTTCGGTCGCCTCTTCGGCGATCACGGCGCGCTGATCCCGGCGCTGACCATCCTGCTGACGCTCTACGTCGCGATCTTCGCGATCGGCCTGCTGACCGGCCGTACCCGGCTCGGTATCGGTTCGCTCACGCCGCGTATGCTGACGCTGGGCATGGTGCTGACCTTCGCGACATCGTGGCTCGCCTACCAGAACGTGATCTGGATGCTGGCGGTCGGCGCGCCGGACCAACTCGCATCCGTCATCGCCGGCACCCATGGATCGGCCACCGCCGCCTTCGCCGACAAGCTGGATGTCGTCTTCCAGGCGATCGCCGACAGCACCCATCAGCAAAATGCGCAGAATGCCGTCGCGGCCGCCAACGCGACCGGCAATGGTGCTTCCTCCACCGGTATCTCTATCCTGTCGCCGCAGGGGATGATGTGGATTTCCGGTCTGATGCTGCTGGTCGGCACGGTCGGCGTGCTGGTCACCGCCAAGGTGGCGCTGGCGGCCCTGCTGGCGCTGGGACCCGTGTTTATCGTACTCGCCATCTTCCCCGCCACGCGCGGCCTGTTCGAGGGCTGGCTGAAGGCGGTGGTGTCGAGTGCGCTTACACCGCTTTTCACCGTGCTGATCGGCGGCGCGGCGATCAGCCTCATCACCCCGCTGATCCGCGACGCGCTGATGGATTCGACCGAGGTCGCCAGCAAGAGCGCCACCGCCCTGTTCCTCGCCGCCTGCGTCTACACCGCGCTGATGATCATGGTTGCGCGGGTCGCGAGCGGTCTGGTCGCCGGCTGGCGCATCCCCTTCCTGCAGGCCGAGGGCGCAACGCCCGCTGCCGCCTCGCAATCGCCCGCCACGATCCTGCCGCCAGTCCTGCCCGATACGAACGGCGGCGCCCGCCCGACGAGCGAGCGGGTACGCGGAATGCTGGCGGCCCTGCCCCCGTCCGAGAGCAGTACCTCCACGCCCGGCACCGCCCCGTCCCGCACGCAGACCGTGGTGATGGGCATGGCGCCCGCCACCGCCCTTCCCGCACCGCGCGCCGATCGCCGTCTCGACGGCGTCGGCAGCCGCTTCCGCGCCCGCCCCGAGACTCCCGTCAAGGCCCGCCTGTCATGATTCGCTTCCTGCCCCTCGCCGCGCTCGGCGCGGCATCCACATACGCCGCTCTGGTCGCCACGCCGCTGCTGGCGAAGGATCCACGCATTGCCACGCGCCTCTACAATCCCAGCGATATCGTGACGGTGCACGGTCACACCGGTATCCAGTCCACAATCGAATTCGGCGACGACGAGCATATCGACAACATCGCGATCGGCGATTCCGCGAGCTGGCAGGTGACGCCCAACAAGCATGCCTCGATCGTCTTCGTGAAGCCGATGATGCCGAGCGCGCGCACCAACATGACGGTGGTGACCGATCGCCGCACCTACCTGTTCGATCTCGTCTCGACCCCGATGGGGACGCCGGTCTACGTCATGCGCTTCACCTATCCGCCAAGCCCCAAGCCGGCGATCGCAATCGCGCCGCCGCCCGCCCCCGCCGAACCGGCGCCGCAGGTTGCCGAGAAGGTGCCTGAGGCGACGCCCGCCGATCTCCATTTCGATTGGGCGACCGGCGGATCGAAGCAGATCCTGCCGATGCGCGCCTTCGACGACGGCAAGTCGACCTGGCTCGCCTGGCCGAAGGATGCCTCGATGCCCGCCATCCTCCAGCGCGAGCCGGACGGGCAGGAGGGGCCGGTCAATTACCGCGTGCAGGGCGAATATGTCGTGGTGGACGGCGTGCCGCCGCAACTCGTGCTGCGCCAGGGCAAGCTCGTGGCGACGCTCACCCCCGCCCCGCACCCGGCCTCCGATGCGACACCGCCGGCGGGCGCTCAGACCGCGAGCGCCCGGCCATGACCACGACCCGCCAGCCCATCCTGCTCCGCGCAATCGAGGACAGCGACCCCCGCCTCCTCACCGAGCCGCGCGAACTGCAGCTCGCAAGTCGCAACGCCTATCCGCTGGTCGCCCAGAGCGGCCGGAAATCGGATTCGTTCGGCCTGGTGGCTGGCGCCGGCATCGCCGTGCTGCTCGGCGGCGTCACTTTCTGGTCGATGAGCGCCCACCGGACGCCCGCGCCAGCCCCACAGCCCTTGATCGCCGGCCCGGTCGCGGCACTTCCCGCGCCGGTCGCGCCGCCGCGTCCCGCAGCCGTCTTGCCGCTGCCGATGCCCACCCCAACCGTATCGGCCCCCGCCATCGCCGCCGCCGCCTCGCCTGCGATGGTGTTCGACAATTCGCAGGCCCCGGCCACGCCGGCTGCCGCCGCAACCCCCGCGCCGACACCGGGCAAGACGGCGAACGACAAGCTGGACGACAACGATCAATTCGCGCTGCGCGTCGGCGGCTCGTCCGACGTCGCCACCGCAGAGCCGATGACGTCGCCGTCCAACACGATCGCGCAGGGCACCTTGATCCCCGCTGTGCTGGAAACCGCGATCGACACCGATCTACCGGGCTATGTCCGCGCGGTGGTGAGCCGCGACGTGAAATCGTTCGACGGCACCAAGGTGCTGATCCCCCGCTCCTCGCGCCTCGTCGGCCAATACAAGTCCGGCCTCTCTTCCGGACAGACCCGCGCCTACGTGATCTGGTCGCGCCTCATCCGGCCGGATGGCGTCTCGATTGCGCTCGGCTCTCCGGCGGTGGATTTTTCCGGCGAGTCCGGCCTGACGGGCAAGGTCGACAGCCATTTCTTCAAGCGGTTCAGCTCCGCCGTTCTGCTCTCCGTCGTCGGCGGCCTGTCGTCGATCGCGGGCAACGCATCGGTGATCGTGTCGGGCGGGCAGAGCGCGGCCTCGGTCGCCGCGGAGCGCGACACCAACATCGCCCCCACGGTGAAGGTGCTGCAAGGTCAGCCGATCCGCGTGTTCACCGCGCGCGATCTCGATTTCTCGACCGCCTCCAACGCCGGATGAGCAGCGTCGAGGCCCTGCCGGTGAGCGGCGGCGTCTATCTCGACGCCTATCTGGCCCCCCTCAAGCCCTGGCTCGCGCGAGAGGACGTGACCGAGATCCTCGTCAACCGCCCCGGCGAGATCTGGGTCGAAGCGGCGGGCGCGGGCATGAGCCGCGTCGCGCTGCCCGAAATCGACGACCGCCATCTCCAGCGCCTCGCCGAACAGGTGGCGCGGATCAGCCACCAGGGCGTGAACCGCGAGCGCCCCCTGCTCTCCGCCGTGCTGCCAGATGGCGCGCGCGTGCAGTTCGTGGCGCCCTCCGCGACGCGCGCGCATTGGGCGCTGGCGATCCGGCGCCACCGCCTCGTCGATCTCCCTCTCTCGGCCTATGACCACGGCCCGCTCCTGACCGATGCCACCCGTGAGCCGATGCCCGATCCACAGGTCGATCCCGTGGCTTTCCTCGCACGGGCGGTGCGCGACCGGCGCACGATCCTGATCTCCGGCGGCACGTCGAGCGGCAAGACCACCTTCCTGAACGCCTTGCTGCGCGAAGTGCCGGCGGACGAGCGTATCGTGCTGATCGAGGACACACCCGAAGTCCGGCTGCGCCACGCCAACAGCCTCGGCCTCGTCGCGGTGAAGGGCGAACTGGGCGAGGCCCGCATCGGCACCGACGACCTCCTGCACGCGGCGCTGCGCCTCCGCCCCGACCGGATCGTCGTCGGCGAACTGCGCGGCCGCGAAACGGTGAGCTTCCTCCGTGCGATCAACACCGGCCACCCCGGCTCCTTCTCCACCATCCACGCAAGCTCGCCGGCAGGTGCGCTGGAGCAACTGGCGCTGATGGTGATGCAGGCGGGGCTCGGCCTCGATCGTGCCGATACGCTTGCCTATGCGCGATCGATGATCGACGTCATCGTCCAGCTCGGCCGTGCGAACGGCCGGCGCGGGATCACGGCGCTCGAATGGATTTCACGCGATCGCCACTGAGCGCGAAGAACGTCACGCCACCGGCTGACCGTCAGAATTCGCTCCATCCTTTCGTCGTCCCCGCATAGCGGATCGCGCGGCCATATTTCCGGAATTCCGCCTGAACTTCCGGAACCGCGCGGGCCTTGGCGACCGCCGCGCGCATCGCGGTCTCTAATGGGGTGTGCGCCTCCCGTCCCTCGAAGGTGATGAAGAGACCGAGCGCCATGGGTCGCGCAGCATCGTCCCGCAAGCGCGCCACCAGCATGTCTGCGATGGCATTGCTGTCGTTGCGGCACGCAGCAGCGGCGGTGGCCGCGCTCCAATTATCGTCGGGCTTGGTCGCCAGCTTGGCTTCTGTCGCCTTCGCGTCGTCGTTGCGCCCCAGCGCTCTCAGCGCACAATCCTCGTTCGCCCACACCCACATCCTGCCGTAGGAGGAAAGCTGATCGGCGTGACGGGCCTCGAGATCGGAAAGGCTGTCATAGCCGGCCTGATAACGGCCGGACGCGATCACCATCTCGTCTCGATTGATCGCCATCGAGACGAGTTCGGGGTAACGATCGAGACCGAGCGCGAGCAGGCCGTCCAGAGCGGCGATGGCCTCATCCATCCGGCCGAGCGCACGGAGGTTCGACGCATATTCGTTGACGAGCCAGAAGGCGTCGTTTCCCGTCACCTCGATCTGCGTCTTGTCCCTGGCAAGCGCCTCTCCGGCCTGCAGCGCATCCGCGAAGCGACCCAACGCACGAAGTGCCTGCATCTGGTGGGCCACCACCTCATAGTCCTTGGGTGACGCCTTGGCGGCGGCGGTTGCACGGTCCGCCTCGCTTTCCAGGCTCTTGCGGAAACCGTCGCCGGCGTTCCGGTCGATGTCGGGCCAGAGCGCCTGGTGGCGCCGGTCGATCGCGAGGGTCACCAGCGTGTCTGTCGGCGGATCCTTGGCGAGGCCCGCGCGCGCATCGCTCAGATCACCGCGCAGACTTTCCGCGGTGATCGCGCAACCGAGTGTGTCATCGCCGAAATCGGTGCGCGGCTGCTGCTGCCAGCCGACGCCGGCAAGCGCCATACACATGTCGCCGCGCGCGGCCTCGCGCTTCGCGGACGGCAGCTTCTGCACCTTCTGCATCGCGATGCGCACCCACTGGCGATCGATCCCCGCGAGGGCATCGGGCTGCGACTTCGCCACTTTCTGCATCGCCGCGGCCACGGACTCGCCGGTGCCGAGATCCAGTTCGTAGGCGATCCACAGGCGAAGGATGGCGGCATTGCCCTGATATTGCGCGGCCGAGGATTGCAGCGCCGCCAGCGCGGCTTGCGGCCGTTGCAGGTCGGAGAGAACCGCGCCTTTCATCCCGTCGATCAGGCCGGCAACGGCAGAAGGATGCGCCACCTTGTCCGACAAGGCGGACAGCAGCGACAGCGCCGCCAACTTGGAAGGCTGATCGGTCTTCTGCATGAGGTCGCCCGCCTTCGCCATGTCGGGCCGGATCGGCTCCCAACTCGCAGCGTCGATACCTTGCGGGACGGGTGCGGCCTGCGGTGACTTGTCGAGATAGAATTCGATGCCGGTCTCGTCCTTGATCCGATCCGATACGGCGTAGACCGCTTCGGCATCCTTCGCGGACACGAAATAGCGGGGGCCGGTATCGAGCCGGTAGACCATCCTCAAGCCGTCGGGCAGCTTCGTCGTGTGGCGGGAAAAAGCGATCGGCCCCGCCTTGGTATCGAGGTCCGCCATCGGGTCCAGCACCCGGCCCTTGACGTGCAGGTCGATGGTCTGCTCGTCCACCAGATCATAGTTCAGGCCGAGCGGCTGGACGCGCGGATTGGGCTGCCGATCCGGCAGCACGCCCTGCAGCAAATAGGCCCTTGTGATCATCTTCGCGAGGATGCCAGCCTTGGCGAACGCGTCCCGCGACATGCTGTAATTCTCGATCATCGTCGTCGTGTTGCCGTCGCGATCGTCGCTCAACTGCAGCGGCTTGCTCTCGACCAGTCCGGGGAAACGTCGGCGGTAGAATTCGACGTTGCCGTCCGCGATCTTCGCCACGGAGCTGGCCGCCCAGGTCGCGCGGCTGCTGTCGGCGCGCGCACCGGTCGAGCGGGTCTCGACATGCAGGGTCAGCGGCGTGGCGGAGGTTTCATCGACGCTGAACTGTTCGACGATGCTGACGTCGCCGACATGGGTGGCATAGCCGTCCATATGCTCCAGCCCGGTCTGGCCGACGCGGATCGGCAGGGCATAGCCGAAGTCCGCCGGCACGATCGCCGTACCGCGTCCGCCGCGATGGGTCCCGGTGGCATCGATCCACATCACCTTGCCGTCGATCACCGCGCGCACGACCACATGATCGAAGTCGAGCGGGGACGGCAGCCTGTCCGGCAGGCGATCGCCCGTCTTGGTGGCGGCCAGCGCCGGCACCGCGTCGATACCCAGCCGGCGCAGCGCCACGGCGAGCAGCAGGCTCTTGTCCTTGCAGTCGCCATATCCCCGCGCGAGCACCGTGCTGGGGCGGCGCGGCACATAGGAACCTTCGCCCATCTCCTCGCCGACGTAGCGAATATTGTCCTGCACGTAGCGGGCGGCTTCCGTCAGCCGGTCGCCGGGCGCCGGAAAGGCCTTCGCGATGGCATCCAGCCGCGCGGAGAAGTCCTGGGGCAGGCTCTCGTCGCCCTGATAAAGACCTGTCGCCCACCGGGCCAGTTCCGCCCAGTCCTTCATCGTCGATATGTCGATGCGGCCCCACTGGAACGCCGTGTAGGGAACGTCGTCCTCCGCCTGCATCGCCGGCGGATCGATGGCCGTCCACTCCCAGTCCGTGCCGTCGGCGCTGGTATGCCGGGCGACGGAGACGTCGCTGTTGATCGCCTTGACGTCGGGCGCCATTCCCGCAGGCCAGACGAAGCGCAGCGCGCGCATCGCCAAGGGATCGGAATAACGCTGCGACAGGTGGTAGAAGGCATGGCCCGGCCACAGGCTGGTGCGTGTATGCGTGGTGGTCGCATAATCGATGATGTCGCCCACCCGCACATCCGGCAGGTTCGCGATGGCCTTGAGCGTGCCGCTGACGATGCCGTCGTCCAGATCCTCCTCATGCTCGACGACGCGGAATTGCGTGCTGCCGGTCAGATCGATGATCTTGCCGTTGCGGATCAGATGGACGAAGTTGACACCCACGCTCTCGAACCCAGGATCGTAGGTGATGGAGATCTGGCCGGCCGCTTCCAGTCCGCTGCGGTTGGTCACCTCCGTCGACAGGCGGAACCAGCTGTCGTGGCCATCGGCGCGGGTCCGGTACTGCTCATCGCTCAGCAGATAGGCGATGCCGTCCTGCGCGCCGTCCAGCCGCGCCTTGGTCGCCTCGGGGATTGTGCGTTCGCGTATCCATGACGGCACCGGCTCGGCCGGAATCGTTCGCGCCGACATCGAGAGCTTCGTGTCCGGCGCGGTCGCGGCACCGCTGTCGGCCGTATGGCCCGGAATCGCGAGAAAGCTGGCCATCAGAATGACAGCCGCCGGCACCAACGGCCGTTTCAAATATGCAAGCACGCTACAGACTGCCCCCGCCCCAGTATCCCCGAGCGAATTCTATTGTGTCACTTGGATTTACACAAGTTTGTCTGATCGATCCGTCGTCATCCCTCGCTTGTCCCGGCAATGGACGGCGGGCACGACCCGCGATACGCCTCACCCCAGGCTGATTACGGTCTGCGTCCGTCAAAAAGAGATGTGGAGGCGTAACTGCCGCGTCGTGTTGCGCGAACAGCAAGGCACTTCCGGCATGAATGCACGCCGTGACCCGAGGAGACGCTTTTGATGGATGAGCGGAACGCACCAGCCGGTGACGCGGAGACCTACCGGATCGAACGTCTGCTGGCCCCGAGGAACCTGACGGCCGTGGCGGGGATCGGCATCCTGCTCGCCGGCGCCGCGACCGGTTTCGCTTATGTCGGTGGTTGGCTCTCGCCATCGCGGCTGACCCCGGCGCGGATCGTGGACCAGTTCGAGCGGACCAACGGCCTGCACCCCGGCTTCCGCCGCAACCACCCGAAGGGCGTGTGCTTCAGCGGCTGGTTCGAGAGTGATGGCAGCGGCCGGGAACTGTCCAGGGCCAAGCTCTTCGCTCCCGGTCGGACGCCGATCTTCGGCCGCTTCGCGATCGCCAACGGACAACCCGCTCTCCCTGATATGCCAGCCGTCGTGCACAGCATGGCGGTGAACTTCACGCAGGCCGACGGCCAGTTCTGGCGCACCGGCATGAACGGCATCCCGGTCTTCCCGGTCCCCGACGTACAGGACTTCACGGCCCAACTCGCCGCCGCGACGCCCGATCCCAAGACCGGAAAGCCCGATCCCGCCCGCATGAAGGCGTTCCTCGCAAGCCACCCGGCCAGCGCGCGCGCCATCGCCATCATCAAGGCGACGCCGCTTGCCTCGGCCTTCGCCAACACCAGCTACAACAGCCTCGACGCCTTCGTCTTCGTGAATGCCGATGGCCGCTCGACGCCCGTGCGGTGGAGCATGGTGGCGGAAGATCCCTTCCAGGCAGCGCCAACCCCGCCGCCGCCGGGCACCAAGCCGGCCGCGAAGCCGGCCGGCGATCCCAACGCCCAGTTCACGGCCCTGCTCGACCGGATACACAGGGGGCCGATCCGCTGGCGCCTCGTGGCGACGATCGGGCAGCCGGGCGATCCGACCAACGATCCCTCGATCGCCTGGCCCGCGGGACGCCGTCAGGTCCAGCTCGGCGTGCTGTCGGTGAACCGGCTGGAGGACGAGGCGGACGGCGCCTGCCGCGACGTGACCTTCGATCCGCTGATCCTGCCGGACGGCATCCGGCCGTCGGACGATCCGATCCTGAGCGCGCGGTCCGCCGCCTATGCGCAATCCTTCCGGCGACGCGCCGGCGAACCGGCGCCCGTGAGCGCCGTCCGCTTCCCCTCCAGCGCCGGGAGTGTCCGCTGATGGACCGCTCGCCCCCCTTCTCCGCCTTCGCCCGGCTGCTGCACTGGGTCATGGCGGCCATGATCGTCGCGATGCTGTTCATCGGCATCGGCATGGTCTCGTCGGACACCCATTACGGCGCGCTCGTCGCGATCCACCGGCCGCTCGGTATTCTCATTCTGACATTGGCAGCCATCCGCTTGGTCTATCGCCTGTTCAACCCTGCCCCGCCGCTGCCGGCCGCCATGCCGGTGCCGATCAAGGCCGTCGCGCACCTGTCTCATTACCTGCTCTACGCGCTGATGTTCGCCGTGCCGATCGTCGGGTGGAGCATGCTGTCGGCGGGCGGCTATCCCATCGTGCTGATCGGCGCGCTGCACCTGCCGCCCATCGTGCCGCACGATCTCGGCCTCTACGCGGTGTTGCGAGAGGCGCATACGGTCCTCGCCATCCTGCTTTTCCTCACCGTGCTCGCCCATCTCGGCGCGGCGCTGATGCACGCCTTCGTGTTCCGCGACGGCGTGTTCGGGAGCATGGCGACGCTCCGCTCGGGGCGACGCCGACCGAGCGGTCCGGCCTGACGCCGACGGAGGGGTCAGCGGGCCGGGTTCAGCAGAAGGTGCGCGTGCAGCGGATCGATCATCGCGATCGCGCGCGCATCGGGGATACCCTCGATGCGGGGAGCCACCGCGACCGGGCTACGCAAGGTGATCAACGTGCGATCGCGGGTGCGGTGGACATCCTCGATATTCCCCGCGCCGCCCAACATGCCGAGCAGCCTGGCGTCGATTGAGGCGGGGCCGTCCGGAACCAAGTCTTGCGGTGGAACCTCGGCCGGTTTCGCTTCGCGTCGCCCGCCCAGCACGGCATTGATCTCGCCGGCGATCTGATCGGCCACCGGCCCGAGCACCACCTGCAGCGAACCGGGTCCGGGCCGGATTACTCCCCGTGCGCCGAGCTTGCCCAGCGCCGCCTCATCGACCAGTGCCGAATCGGCGATCTGGATACGCAGCCGGGTGGTGCAGGCCTCCACCCGGTTGAGGTTGTTTGCTCCACCGAGCGCTGTGACGAAAAGTGGCGCCCGGTCGGAAATACCGCCGTCACGTATCGGGGCGCCATCCGCCTCGGGAGAGCGGCCCGGCGTCTTGAGATCGAACCGGCGGATCGCGAACGAGAATATCCCGTAATAGATGACGGCATAAGCCAGCCCGACCGGGATCAGCCGCAGCGGATGCGTCGCGCGCCCGTAGTTGAGCATGTAATCGAGCAGCCCCGCCGAGAATCCGAAGCCAAGATGGACGTCGAGCAGGCTCATCAGCGCCATCGCCGCGCCGGTGAGCAGGGCATGGAGCGCATAGAGCACGGGCGCCACGAACATGAAGCTGAACTCGATCGGCTCGGTCACGCCGGTCAGGAAGGATGTCAGCGCCAGCGACAGGTACATGCCCGCCACGCCGGCCCGCTGCTCCGGCCGTGCGGCGCGATACATGGCGAGGCAGGCGGCAGGCAGGCCGAACATCATCACCGGGAAGAACCCCGCCATGAAGCCGCCCGCGCTCGGATCGCCGGCGAAGAAGCGATTGAGGTCGCCCGTTGCCCCGCCGTAACTGCCGACGATGAACCACACTACATTGTTGATGATATGATGAAGACCGGTGACCAGCAGCAGGCGGTTGAGCACGCCATAGACGAACATGCCGATCCAGCCGGCATGTGCGAGACCGGTGCTGAGCGCGTCGATCGCGCTGCCGATCGCCGGCCAGGCATAGCCGAACACCAGCGCAAGGCCGACGCCGGCAAGGCCCGAGACGATCGGCACGAAGCGACGACCGCCGAAGAAGGACAGGAACTCCGGTACCCGGATCGTCGCATAGCGATTATAGAGCAGCCCCGCGATCAGACCGGACAGGATACCGAGCGGCACACCGAGGCGCGCGATCGACTTGGCTCGGAAATCCGCCACCGCCAGGGCCTGGCTCGCCGCATCCAGCCCCGCCCCCACCGTATGCGGCACAGCCACCAGCGCCTGCGCGCCGTTGCTGGCGATCAGGAAGGCGACGATGCCGGCCAGTCCCGCAGCACCGTGGTTTTCACGCGCGAGGCCGACCGCGACGCCGGCGGCGAACAGCAGCCCCAGATTGGCGAACACCGCCGATCCCGCCGCCGCGAGGAAAGGCAGACCCAGCAGATCGTCCTGCCCTAGCCGCAGGATCAGCGCCGCCACGGGCAGCACCGCGATCGGCAGCATCAGCGTCCGGCCAAGCGCCTGGAGCGAGAGATTGAGCTTCGCGAACATCCTGTCTCTCTCCTCAGCCCCAATTTTCCAGTTCGGGCCAGCGCGTACGCACCGCCTCCCGCACCGCCTGCGGACTCGCCATCTCGCAGGCTTCGCGCGCAAACTGCCGGCAATCGTCCAGCACCAGCGCGCGCACCGCCGCCTTGGTGGCCGCAATCCGCCCCGCCGACACGGACAGGCGCGCGACACCGAGGCCGATCAGCACCGGCACCGCCAGCGGATCGCCGCCCAGCGATCCGCAGACACTCACCGGCCTGCCCGCGCGTGCCGCCGCGAAGCAGCAGGACTTGATCAGCCGCAGCACGGCCGGATGCAGGCCATCGACCTGCCGTGCGAGCGGCACGCTGCCGCGATCGATCGCGAGCGCGTATTGGGTCAGATCGTTGGTGCCGATCGAAAAGAAGTCGGCATGGGGCGCCAGCGTGTCCGCGAGCAGGGCGGCAGCCGGCGTCTCGACCATCACGCCGAGTGGCGCGTCGTCAAGGCCAGCTGCCGCCCGTTCCTCCTCGAAGATGATGCGGGCGGCGCGCAATTCCTCTGCATCGATCACCATCGGCAGCATCGTCTGGACGCCGCGCGCGCCGGTGACGCCCAGGATTGCGCGCAACTGGGTGCGCAGCAATTCGGGGTGCCGCAGCGACAGGCGCATGCCGCGCAGGCCGAGCGCCGGATTCTCTTCGGCCGGCATGTCGAGAAAGGGCACCGGCTTGTCGCCGCCGATATCCAGCGTGCGGATCACCAGCGGCGCGCCCTCCGGCAGCGCATCGGCAATCGCCTGATACTGCCGGCGCTGTTCGGCTTCGTCGGGAGGTGCGGCGCGATCGAGGAACAGGAATTCGCTGCGCAGCAATCCGCAGCCTTCCGCCCCCGCCTTCACCGCGCCGGGCGTGCCCCCCGGATCGCCGAGATTGGCGAGCACGAGGATGCGCGTGCCGTCGCGGGTGGCCGCCGGTTCGGCGGCGCGACCCACCGCTTCATCATGGAAGCGGCGGCGGTCGGCGATGCGCGTCGCGAGGTCCTGTCGCGCAGTCTCGGTCGGCGCGACATGAAGCGTGGCGCGATCGCCGTCGAGGATCGCGGCGGTGCCGTCGGGGATCAGGCGAACGCGGGGATCGGCGGCGACGAGCGCGGGGATTCCCATGCCGCCGGCCAGGATCGAGACGTGCGAAGTAGCGCCGCCGCCCACCGTGCAGATCGCCGCCGCGCCCCGCGCCGCGCAATCGAGAAATTCGGTGGGCAGCAATGCTTCGGCGACCACGATGGTGTTGGCCGGATAGCGTTCGCCAGCCTCTGCCCCGCCCGCCAGCATGGTCAGCACCTGCCGCTCCACATCGAGCAGATCCTCGCCACGCTCGCGCAGGCGTGCATTGTCGAGCGTGGCAAGCGCCGCCGCCGCCGCGCGACAGGCGGCGCGCCACGCCTGCGCGGCCGAGGCGCCGGCGGCGATCTCGCCGTCTGCGCGTGCGGCAAGATCGGGATCGTCGAGCAGGGCGCGGTGCGCGGCGAGGATGTCGCGCTGCGCAAGACTGGCCTCGTCTTCGAGTGCATGGAGGCGCGCGGCGGCGGCGGTGCGGGCCGCATCCAGAGCCGAGCGTTCGTCGATGGGAGAGCCTGCCGGTCGATCAAGCGCGGCTTGGGCGGCACGCAACTGGCGGACCATGCCGATCACGATCCCGGCAGCGCCGGTGACACCCGCCAGCACTTCGCTGCCATCGAGCAGGAGCGCCGGCGCCACGGCCACGGCGGCGGACACCTCCTCGCCCACAGGCGCCGCGATCGCCGCCGGCTGCTCGCCGAGTCCCGATTCGATCGCCGCTATCATCGCGGCGAGCAGCACTTCCGCGTCTGCCCCTCTTGCCTCGATGCGCAGGGTGTCGCCCAGGCTGGCACCCAGCGCCATCAATGCCGCCACGCTGGCGCCGTTGGCGCTGCGGGGGCCGCAAAGGACCGTCGCGTCCGCATCATGGCCCCGCACGATCGCGGCGAGGCGCGCGCTCGGCCGTGCGTGCAGACCGTGGGCGAGCGGGACGGCCACTTCGGCGATCCGCGCCGCCGTATCGGCCGCCGCAACGGTCGAGACGCCGGTCTCGCTCACCACGGTGAAGAGGGGATCGCCCGCCGCGACCATTCGGCCCGTCTCCAGCGGCGCGACGACAAAGCCGTCGTTGATGACGATGATCGGCGTCCGCAGGCTGCACCCTGCACGCGCGATCGCATCGAGATCGCAGCCGATCAGCGGATCACCCTTCGACACGCCCGCCCCGGCTTCGACCAGCGCGGCGAAACCCCGCCCGCCGAGCGCGACGGTGTCGATGCCGACATGGATCAGCAACTCCGCTCCGTTGGCAAGGCGGAGCGTGACAGAGTGGCCGCTCGCCGCGCGCGCGATCACCGTGGCATCGCACGGCGCGACGATGATGCCGTCAACCGGATCGATCATCACGCCGGCGCCCATCATGCCGTCCGCAAATACGGGATCGGGGACATCGGCCAGCGGCCCGACCCAGCCCGCGCAAGGCGCCGTGACGATCACATCATCCGCGCGAGAACCAGTACCAGAATATGACATCTCGCTTTTGCCCCGCACCCCCTGGTGGAATATGAGCATAGTATCCGACCAAATCAGCTTTACAAGCGATCATTGGTATCTTACCGGTATTGTCTGTTCGGAAGCGGGGTGATCGTGAGCAACATCATATCGTGGGATACCGCGCCGTCGAGCAGCATGGCGGCTGAGGCGGCTGAATCGGCCGAGGCGGTGACACGTCTGATCGCGCGGCAAGGCGCCCATATCACCGGGATCGCCGCCGAGCTTCGCCGCACGCCGCCCGCCTTCGCGCTCCATGCCGGGCGCGGCAGCTCGGATCATGCGGGCGTCTACGGCAAATATCTGATCGAGCAGCGGCTCGGCATCGTAGCAGGCGCGGCCGGTTTGTCGGTCGGCTCGGTCTATCGTCGTCCGCTGGCAATGCAGGGGGCGATCTGCATCGCCGTGTCGCAATCGGGGCGCAGCCCGGATCTGCTCGCGATGGTCGATCTCGCGCGGCAATGCGGCGCGCGCTCGCTGGCGCTGGTCAACGACGCCGCGTCCCCGCTCGCCGCGCCCGCCGATGCCCTGGTGCCGCTGGAGGCCGGGCCGGAACGCAGCGTCGCCGCGACCAAGTCCTTCGTGGCTTCGGTCGCAGCCTTCGCGCTGCTGGTCGCACATTGGTCCGAAGACGAGGTGCTCCGTCTGGCGATCGAGGCGCTGCCCGACGCGCTGTCGGACGCGTGGCAGGCGGACTGGTCGCCGCTGGTCGAGGCATTGGCCGATGCCTCCAGCCTGTTCGCGCTGGGCCGCGGCGCCGGCTATGCGATCGCCCGCGAGGCGGCACTGAAGCTCAAGGAGACGAGCGGCCTGCACGCCGAGGCGTATAGCGCGGCCGAGGTGCTGCACGGCCCGGCGGCGCTGGCCGGCAAGGGCTATCCGATCCTCGCCTTCGCGCAGGACGACGCCTCGCTGGCGACCACCCGCGACACCCTCGCCACGCTGCGCGATCGCGGCGCACGCGTGTTCGTGGCGGGCACCGGCATCGACGGCACGACGATGCTGCCCGGCCCGGTCGTCCACCCGCTCCTCCAGCCGATCGTGCAGATCGTCGGCTTCTACAAGGCGGCGAGCATCCTGGCCCCGGCGCGCGGGCGCGATCCCGATCGTCCGCCGCACCTCGCCAAGGTGACGGAAACGCTGTGATGACGATCGCCCTGGTCAACGGTCGAGTGCTCACGCCCGGCGGCTTCGTCGAGGGGCAGGCGGTGATCGTCGAGGGCAGGCGCATCGCCGCCTTGGCGCCGGACGATGCCGTGCCCGACGGCGTCCTCCGCCACGATCTGGGCGGCGCCACGCTCTGCCCCGGTTTCATCGACAGCCAGGTCAATGGCGGCGGCGGCGTGCTGTTCAACGCCGACACCAGCGTCGCCGCGATCCGGCGCATCGGCGCAGCACACCGCCGCTTCGGCACCACCGCCTTCCTGCCGACCCTGATAAGCGACACGCTGGACACGGTGGCACGCGGCATCGCTGCCGTGGAGCAGGCGATTGCGGAGGGTGTGCCCGGCGTGATCGGTATCCATATCGAGGGGCCGTTCCTCAGCGCCGATCGCAAGGGGGTCCACGATCCCGCCTTCTTCCGCACGCTGGCGCCCGAGCATGTCGCGCTGTTGACCAGTCTGAAGGGCGGCGTGACCCTGATCACCCTGGCCCCCGAACGCGCCGATCCGGCGCTGATCCGGGCGTTGCGCGAAGCAGGCGCCGTGGTCGCGCTCGGCCATAGCGACGCGCCTTATGCCACCGCATCGGCGGCGTTCGATGCCGGCGCCATCGGCGTCACCCATCTGTTCAACGCAATGTCGCAGTTGACCGGGCGCGAACCGGGTCTGGTGGGCGCCGCGCTCGAACGCGATGCGGTCTATTGTCCGATGATCGTCGACGGCCGCCATGTCGCGCCGACGACGATGCGCCTCGCGATGCGCTGCAAGCCGATCGAACGCATGATGCTGGTGACCGACGCGATGCCGACCGTGGGCAGCACCGAAGACTGGTTCGATCTCGGTGGCCGCCGCGTCGAGGTGCGAGACGGCGTCTGCGCCACCGCCGACGGCACGCTGGCGGGTTCGCATCTCGATATGGCGACGGCGGTGCGCAATGCCGTGGCGATGCTGGGGGTCACGCTGGAGGAGGCCGCGATGATGGCATCGGCCACCCCCGCCGCTTTCCTCGGTGTGAGCGATCGCATGGGGTCGATCGAGGCGGGGCGGCTGGCCGATCTCGTCGCGCTCGACGCCGACGGGCGCGTGGTCTCGACCTGGATCGGAGGGGAGATCGGCACATGAAGACGCTGGCGACCGCGGCCTGCATCGCCGCCCTGCTCGCCAGTTCCGCCGGCGGGGCACGCTCGCTCGATTTCGCGGGCCGCATCTGGGACATCAAGAGCAGCGACGGGGATCCCGCCGGCCCCGGCCCCAATGTCTTCACCGATGCGCGCAAGGCCGTCTTCGTCGACGACCACGGCGCGTTGCACCTCACCATCGCCTATCGCCACTATCGCTGGGAATCGACCGAGATCGTCTCGCGGGAATCGCTCGGCTACGGCACCTACCGCTTCGACATCGCGGCCGGCGCCAACGCAATCGCCGACAACGCCGTGTTCGGCCTGTTCACCTACGATCTCGACCCCGCGCAGGCCAATCGCGAGATCGACATCGAGCTTTCGCGCTGGGGCGACGGACGCACCGATAACATCCAATGCTCGGTGCAGCCGGCCGACGACCGGCCCGACCATTATGGCCGCTTCGCATCGGGCGAAGGCAGGCAGGGCTGGATCATCGAGTTCAGCTGGGCGCCCGGCGTATTCGACTGCACGGTCACCGACAAGGCCAGCAATCACATCATCGGCCACACCCACCTGACTGCAGGCGTGCCGACACCGGGTAACGAGAAGACCCGAATCAATCTCTGGCAGTTCCGCGGGAAGGAACCGATCGGTTTCGTGCCGTCCGAGGTGGTGGTGCGCAATTTCACCTTCACCCCACGGTAAACCGCCGACTTTTCACGGATCCAGGCTCCGAGATGAGGGCTTGATCAAGTTGTCATAATACGTCAACAATACCACTTGCGTACAGCATAGAGACAAATAGGCGCTGACGCACCGGCTGTGTTTGCAGAGCGACAAAGGGGAAAATCGCATGCGTCATCGTCTATTGTCTTCCACCGCCCTGGTTCTCGCCGCAACCGGCACGCCCGCGCTGGCGCAGGTTGCCACGCCCGCCGCGACCAGCGACGCAAGTGCCTCGCCGGTATCGGCCTCCACGCCGGGCACGGCGGATGCCTCGCCGACCGACATCGTCGTCACCGCGCAGCGCCGCGAGGAGAAGCTGTTCGACGTGCCGCTGACGGTGAACGTCATCTCCGGCGATGCGATCGAGAAGAAGAACCTCGCGACGATCCGCGACGTGCTCGAACATTCCCCGCAGGTGAATTACCAGCAGACCGGCGATTCCCGCACAGACACGCTCTCCATCCGCGGCATCAGTTCGGTCAGCAACGCGTCGGGCGTCGAGCCGGACGCGGCGATCGTGATCGATGGCGAGACGCTCGCCCGCACGATGCAGATGAATTACGATGCGGTCGATATCGATCGGATCGAGATCCTCGAGGGCCCGCAGGGCACGCTGTTCGGCAAGAATGCGGTCGCCGGCCTGATCAACATCGTGACGCGCGGCCCCAAGCTCAGCGACAAGACCACCGGCGAGATCAAGCTCGATCTCGCGCAGGACAATGAATACCGCCTCAAGGCCAGCATGAACGTGCCGGTCGGCGATACGTCGGCGCTCTACGTCAATGCGTATGGCGCCTATCAGGGCGGCTGGGAAAAGAACGTCCACGACGGCGAGCCCAATGGCGGTGCCGAGAAGGGCGCCGGCATCCGCGTCCAGTATCTCTGGAAACCGGACCCGACGCTGTCGATCAAGCTGAAGGGCGAATACAGCTACAAGAAGACGGGCATCATCCCCTATGCCTTCAAGGAACTGAGCGCGGACGATGTCCACAAGGCATCGGCGACATTATCCGGCGATCCCAACCTGATGGCGCAGCAGTTCTTCAACCTGCTGTCCAATTCGGGGATCAACCTGGTCAGCTCGTCGGGTGTCTCGACGCCGATCATCAACGGCACGAAGAGCTACCTTTACGACGATCGCACCTGGGGCAA
Organism: Sphingomonas oryzagri; assembly: GCF_029906645.1. Classification (NCBI taxonomy): domain Bacteria; kingdom Pseudomonadati; phylum Pseudomonadota; class Alphaproteobacteria; order Sphingomonadales; family Sphingomonadaceae; genus Sphingomonas; species Sphingomonas oryzagri. The sequence goes on along the minus strand of NZ_JARYGZ010000001.1, from coordinate 738,488 downwards.
GACCAACAGCTACGCCTTCTCGCTGACGGCCGAGAAGAAGCTGGATTGGGCGACCATCCATTATCTCGGCACCTATCGCTACTATAACCTCTACAGCAACGACAACGAATGGGGTGTCTCCGCGCCGCAGCTGACCAATTCGCCGGCCGGGCTCAACACGCTGAACTATGCCGGGCCGTCGCGCGAGCGGACCGTGCAGCAGGAATTGCGGCTGGAATCAGATACGTCCGGGCGGCTCAGCTACGTCGCCGGCGCCTTCTATTACTTCAACGACAATTATCACCGCGAGACCAACCGCACCTGCAACGACGCCGTCTACGGCTACTATAACGGCGCGGGCTATCCCGATCCCAATCCGACCGGCCCGGTCGACAATTTCCAGTGCACCGGTGGCTATACCGGCCGCTACACGGTCAACGACTTCCAGACGCGGATCAAGACCTACAACGAAGCCTTCTTCGGCGACGTCCAGTATAATCCGATCGGCGGCCTGACCGTGTTCGCCGGCGCGCGTGCGCTGTGGGAGCAGCAGCACATGACGCTGCAGCACCTGCCCGACGACACCACCGCGAGCTATTTCTTCAACCCCGACGATCCGTTCGGCGAGGTGAGTGCCAGCAGCCATCGCAACGCGATCACGCACCGTGTCGGCTTCAAGTACAATTTTGGTCCGGTGATGATCTACGGAACGGAAAGCACGGGCTTCAAGGGCGTGTCGTGGGACAATTACGGCCTCGCGTCCGCCGCCCGCGCAGTCGATCCGCTGAAACCCGAAAAGCCGCACCAGTGGGAAGCCGGCCTGCGCGCCAACCTGTTCCACGATCGCCTGAACTTCCAGTTCTCCGCCTTCGATCTGCGCGATCACGATTTCCAGGCGCGCACGATCATCCGCGATCCGCGCTTCCAGCTGGCAGTGGTGGATGCCGGCACCGCGGTGACGCGCGGCCTGGAATTCGGCATCAACGCCACATTGGCGAAGGGCCTGCGCGCCGGTGGCGGCTACACCTATCTCGGCAAGGCCACGCTGGTCGACGACGTGCTGATCCCCAACGTCATCCGGGGCGTCAACAACCCGATCAACTATAAGGGCGCGCGGCTGCCCAATGCGCCGAAGAACGCCTACAACGCCTATATCGACTATACGACGGACTTCCCCAGCCCGGATCTGACATCCGAGCTGCGTTTCGAGATGCGGCATCGCGGGCAGCAGCAAAGCGTGCTTACCGAGGATCCGCTGCAGGAGGTCGCGGCCTACACGATCTTCGATCTCTATTACACGCTCGCGCCCAAGGACAGCCGCTGGAGCGCGACGTTGTACGTCAAGAACATCACCAACCACCTCTATTACGAGCGTTCCTACGAACCGGCGGTGATGGGCTTCACATACGGGCAGATGGCCTATCTGCCGCGAGACTATGCCCGCTATTTCGGTGCCAATCTCCGCTACAAGTTCTAAGGCACGAGGTGGCCGGGCGCAGCTGCGTCCGGTCACTGGCCGAACCCGTCGCCGAGGAGCCCGATGCCGCAGACCTTCCACTTCATCGCCGGCCTGCCCCGTTCCGGCTCCACGCTGCTTTCCGCGCTGCTGCGCCAGAATCCCCGCTGCCACGCGAGCGTCACCAGCCCGCTCTACGCGATGGTCGATCGCATGGTCGATGCGATGGGGGCGGAGCGCAAATATTCGTCCTTCTTCGATGATGGGAAGCGCGCCCGCGTGCTGCGTGGCCTGTTCGAGAATTATTACGAGGACAGTCCGGCCGATCTGATCTTCGACACCAACCGGATGTGGACCGCCAACGCGCCGATGCTGGCCCAGCTCTTTCCGCAGGCGCGGATCATCTGCTGCGTGCGTGACGTGTTCCGCATCATCGACAGTTTCGAGCGGATCCTGCGGGCCAATCCGCTTCAGTATAACTCGCTGTTCAACTACAAGAACGAGCCTTCGATCTACGGCCGCGTCCAGATCATGATGAACGCCCGCGACGGCGTGATCGGCGGCCCCCATTCGGCGCTGCGTTCCCTGTGGTTCACCGAATTCGCGAAACGGCTGATCGTGGTCCGCTACGAAAGCCTGACCAAGGCGCCCGAGGCGACGCTCGCCCGGCTCTACGACCTGATCGGCGAGCCGCGCTTCGCGCACGATCCCGCCACCGTCGAGGCGGACGAGACCGAATATGATCTGCGCATCGGCCTGCCCGGTCTGCACCGCGTCCGCAAGGGCGTGACCCCGGCCGAGAAGCCACTCAGCATCCCGCCCGACATCTACCACAATTACGCCACGTCCAATTTCTGGGACGGGCGCGAGGAAAATATCCACGGAGTGCCGGTGATATGAGCTTGCGTGCCCGCGCCGCCGCTGCCGCCGCCCTGTTTGCCGCACCGCTCGCGGCGCAGGCGCAGACTGCGCCCGAGCCAGCCCTGCTCCCCCGCCCCGCGACCATTGCGATGCGGACCGGCGCGGCGCTGACGATCGGCCCGGCCACGCGCATCGTGATCCCGGCCGGCGACAGCGCGGCGCGCGAGGCGGCGAGCTGGCTGCGCGACGAGCTGGCGGATACGCTGAAGCTGCGGCTGACGCTGGCGACCGGCCCGGCCCGGCGCGGCGACATCCGCTTCGCCTCCGCTGCGGCGATGGCCGGTGGCGACGAGGCCTACATGCTCGACGTCGATGCGCAGGGCGTCTCCATCCAGGCGAACGGCGGCGCCGGCCTGTTCTATGGCGGCGTGACGCTGTGGCAGTTGCTCACCGAACGTCCCGGCGCGGCCGGGCGCCGCCTTGCCCCGCTCCACATCGCCGACCAGCCGCGCTTCCTGTGGCGCGGGCTGATGCTCGATTCCGCCCGTCACATGCAATCCGTGGCGTTCATTGAGCACTTCATCGACTGGATGGCGCTCCACAAGCTCAACAATTTCCACTGGCACCTGGCCGACGATCAGGGCTGGCGGATCGAGATCAAGCGCTATCCGAAGCTGACATCGGTCGGCGCGTGGCGGCAGGCGGTGTTTCCCGATCCGCCGGGGCGCTACGGCGGCTATTACACGCAGGATCAGATCCGCGCGGTGGTCGCCTATGCCGCGCGTCGCCACGTCAACGTGATGCCGGAGATCGATCTGCCCGGCCATTCGACCGCGCTCATCGCGGCCTATCCGGAACTCGGCGTCGCGGGGTTCAAGGCCGAGCCGGTGACCGCAGACTGGGGCCTGCTACCAGAGGTGCTCAACACCGACGACTATACGTTCGAGACCGTGCAGAACATCCTTTCCGAAGTGATGGACCTGTTCCCCAGTCCCTACATCGATCTCGGCGGTGACGAGGTCGATCAGACCCAATGGAAAGCCTCGCCCGCCGTACAGGCCAAGATGCGCGCGCTCGGCCTCACCGACGAATCCGCGCTCGAACGCTGGTTCATTGGCCGGCTCGGCAAATTCGTCGAGGCCCATGGCCGCCGCATCGTCGGTTGGGACGAGATTCAGGAAGGCGCGTCCGGCGACGGGCTGGATACCCAGGCGGTGGTGATGTCGTGGCATGGCGGCGAAGGCGCGGCGAAGGCGGCGCGCAGCGAGCATGACGTCATCATCGCGCAGGCGCCGCTTTACTATCTCGACAATCGCCAGAGTACCGCGCCCGACGAACCGCCGAGCTGGACGGACGTGATCCGCACCGAGGCGATCTATCGCCACGATCCCGTGCCGGCGGGCCTCACCCCGGCGCAGCAGGCGCATGTGCTGGGCCTGCAGGGCCAGCTATGGACCGAGCGCGCCCGTACCGAGGCATGGGCCGCAAAGCTCACCTACCCGCGCGCGTCCGCCATTGCGGAGGTGGGCTGGACACCCGCCGGCCGGCTCGACTGGGACGATTTTTCGAAGCGCCTCATCGTACAGCGCACCCGCTACCGGCTGATGGGCCTCGATGCCGGCGGGCCACCCGCGCCGCCTCAGCCTGCCACGGGCGGCCGCGTCTCCAGCGTCGCGCTCGATTTCTGCGTGCCCGATACCACCGGCCTGATCCTGTCGCCCCCACCCGGCGGCGCGATCGCCCCGCCCCGCGTCAAGGTGGCGATGCGCCAGCCCTGCTGGGTCGAGCGCGGCGTCGATCTCGGCACCGCGAAGGCGCTCGATCTCTCGCTGGTGCACCTCCCCTATAACGAACGGCTCGGTGCCCAGTCGCCGATCCTCGAATTGCCCAAGCCCCGCACGCCCGAAGGCGAGATCGAGGTTCATGCCGATGCCATCGACGGCCCGCTGGTCGCTTCGCTGCCCCTCGCGGGCTTTCCGGCCGAGGCTGCGCGCCACACGCTGACCACGCAGCTGCATGGCGGTTCCGGCCGGCATGACCTCTATTTCGTGCTGACCGGCGCCTCGATCGACACGCGCATCCTGCAACGTCCGCCGCTTACCGTCCTCGAATGGGTCCAGACCCGATAGGGCGACGATAGGGAGCCTCCCTTTTCCTCTCGAATCTGGTTAGGACGGATTCGAGACCGAATGAGAAACGCGGGAGACCCGATGTCGCTTTCCGAACTGGTCGGCACGCTTCCCGAACGAGGCAGCGGGCCGCTCTACCTGCAGTTGCAGCATCTGCTCCGCGACGCGATCGGCGCGCAGTTGCTTAAGCCTGAGCAGGCGCTGCCAAGCGAGCGGGATCTGTGCGAGGATTTCGATCTCTCGCGCGTCACCATCCGCAAGGCGATCGAGGGACTGGTCGACGAGGGGCTGCTGGTGCGCAAGCGCGGCGCCGGCACCTTCATCGCCGATATGCGGCGCGAGGCGAGGGACACCCGTGTCGAGAAGATCTTCTCGAAACTCTCCTCCTTCTCGGAAGACATGGAATCGCGGGGCATGAAGCCCAGCAGCCGCTGGCTCTCGCAATCGACCGGCATGGTCTCGCCCGACGAAGCGATGGCGCTGGCGCTGTCGCCGGGCACAGCCGTACATCGCTTCCGCCGGCTGCGCTTCGCCGACGGCAAGCCGATGGCGCTCGAATACACCATCCTGCCGGCGCATTACCTGCCCGACATCACGGCGGTCACCCACTCGCTCTACGAAGCGCTGGCGCAGACCGGATCGCGGCCGACGCGCGCGCTCCAGCGGTTGCGCGCAGTCGGTTTCGATGCCGAACAGGCAGAAGCGATCGGGGTCGAAATCGGTCACCCCGGCCTGCTGATCGAGCGTCGCGGCTTCCTGCCGGACGGCAGGCCGGTGGAATTCACCCAATCCTATTACCGCGGCGACGCCTATGATTTCGTGGCGGAGCTGTCCGGCATCGACGACGGCTAGGGCTGCGATCGCGCGCGGCGGCTCCGAGGATCAGGTCTTCAGATACCAGCCGCGTCGATCCATCGCCGCGATCGGCCACCAGAGCAGCAGGATGAACAGGATCACCGGCACCAGCGCGGCAAGCTCGGGTCCGACCACCGGTCGCGCCCACCGATAGGTCCACTGGAAGACATCGGCGGACAGCAAGAACGAGGTCAACTCGTGCAGCGCGTAGGCGGCGATGGCGTTGCGCCCGAAGCTGCCGAGCAGATCCCCGCGTCGCATCTTCTCCCCGCGTCCATCACAGGCGAGGTGGAAGCCCGCCAGCACTACCATCGCGACGCCCGCCGAGACCAGAACGAAGCTGCTCGTCCACAAATCCTTGATGATGGGGAACACCAGCCCCCAGGCCACCCCGGCCGCGATCAGCAGGGTGCCAGCAAGCGCCAACCTGATCGCCGTCCGTCTGATCGGCTGTCCGCGCCGCAGCCAGTCACCCACCAGCGTACCGATCAGCGCCTCCGCGAAGGTCGGCAACGTGCCGAGCACCCCCTCCGGATCATAGCCCTTCGGCCCGGCGACGTAGCGCCAGCTTCCGAACACGGCGCGGTCGAACCACGACACGAAATCGTGGCCGGGGACCCCGATGTCGGTCGACAGCCCGTCGGGCGAGGGCAGCAGGCAAAGCGGCTAGTAGATCAGCAGGATCGCCGCTACGAGCAAGGCGCGCAGCCGCCCGTTGCCGCGCCGATAGACCAGCGCCGTCGCCGCGAAGACCAGCCCGATCCGCTGCAGCACACCGGGTAGCCGGGGCTGCCCCTCGGTCATATCGTAGAGCCACAACAGGTTCGAGAACAGCAGACCGAGCAGCACCAGCCGCCCCGCGCGGAGCAGTATGCGGCGGGCGTCCGGCGTGCCATCCCGCGCGGTCAAAGCGACCGACACTCCGACCATCAGGACGAAGGCCGGGAAGATGGCATCGGCGATGGTGAAACCCGCCCAGCGGGAATGGAGCAGCAGCGGAAAGACCGGCCCGCGATGCGACATTCCCGCCATCAGATTGACCAGGATCATGCCGATCACGCTCAGCCCGCGCAGCAGATCGAGCGAGGCCAGCCGGCGGCCGGCCCGGTCGTGCGGCCGCAGCGGGCCGGTGGCGGCAGGCGTTGCGCTCAACGGGTCAACACGGGGCGACCGTAACGAGGCATCGTGCGGCTGGTATCGCGATCACGGCTCAGGCTTGGCACGCCGCCACCTACACGACAAGGCGAGTAAAAAGGGGGGCGTTCTCCACATCTCGCTGCAAAGGCCCCTTCCCTCACAAATCGAACTCGACGCTCGCCAGCACCGTCCTCGGCGCGCCCGAATAAGCTGTGTTGGCACCCGGACTGCCGACGATGTTGCCGTCCGCGATTGAGGAATAATAGCGTTTGTCGCCGACGTTGATCACGTTGAGCCGCACCGTCTCGTGATGGCCGAACCACGCAGCGTTATAGCGGGCACCGAGATCGACCGTGGCATAGGCCGGCGCGAAGCTGTTGTTGAGGTTGGTCGCCGCGCGATCGCTTTCATAGTGGAAGGTTCCGGTCAGCGCGAAGCCGCCGGCGAAGGCCGGATGGAAATCCGCCGAGACGTCGCTCTTGAACTTTGGCACGCCGACGACGCGCTTGTCGTTCGTCGCCAGAACGCCGGAATGGACCAGCCGAGCGTCGATATAGGTGACACCCCCGAACAGGCTGAGGGAGGGCAGCACCGCGCCCTGCCCGAACAGCTCGCCACCCCAGTTGCGCTGGGTGCCGACCACCGCGAAGATGTTGGTAGCGGCGTCGGTCGTCGCCAATGGCCGCGTCATACGGAAACCGGCGGCGGTGAGCAGGAAGCCCGGCGTCACCTGATATTTCACGCCGGCCTCATATTGGCGATCGCGATAGGGTGACAGGATCTGGTTGGCGTTGGCGGTGCCGGCCGGCGCGGTCTCGCCCTGCTCCACGCTGTTGGAATAGGTGGCGTAAAGCGTCACCACCTCGATCGGCTTGTAGATCAGGCTCGCGGTGCCGCTGACGACGCCATTCTCCGTGTCCGAACTCGTAACCGCACCCGTCTTCGACCAGCTCTTCGAACTCAGGAACGAGGTGCTGAGCGTGCCCTGCAAAGCCAGCCGCTCGTCGAAATGGACTGTATCGCCCGCAACGATCGACTGCACGAAGAGCCGCCCCGATTTGTATTGGCCCCCATCGGCCGGGGTCGGCTTGTCGGGAAGGATCGTCGGATCGGCGAGGTTCCCGGTGCCGAGCGCGACGGCGATCGAGTTGCGCGCGCCATATTGACCGTTGACGAAGCCGTTGGTGCCGATCGCGACGTCGTTGGCAAGGCCGAACAGGCTGAGAGTGCCGGTCAGCGAGGCGGTGTTGCTGGCCACCGTGAAACGCGGCACCGCAGTGAAATTCTTGGTGACGGTGTAGTCGCCGACATTGTCGGTCAGCGTATTCGTGATGCCGAACAGGCCGCGATCGGCATTCTGGTACAGGCCACCGATCTCCAGCTTCCAGCCCGCGCCGAAATCGTGCTTGAGCTTGGCGAGGCCGGTGTCCGTGTTCAGATCGACGCCGGCATAAGGCTGGCCATAGCCCTGCCGCGTCGGATCGATCGCCTTGGGCAGAAGGATGTTGGTCTTGCCGAAATAAACGATGCTGCCGGGAAGGCCGTAGCCGCGCGTCTCGTAATGGCTGGCATCCGCCTCGATCACGGTCCGGTCGTCGACATGGATGTCGAAATCGCCAGAGATCAGCGTGCGATTGAAGTGGCTGCCGTCGACATAGCCCTCACCCTCGCCATGGACGAGGTTGAAGCGGTAGCCGATCGGGCCGGCGGTCGCGCTGGCGTCGATCTGCCCGGTCCACAGTCCCTGGGAGTCGAAGCTGCCGATCGCGCGGAACAGCGGATCGAGCGTGGGCCGCTTGAGCTCGTAGTTGAACACGCCCGCCGGCGATTGCGGCCCGTAGAGCGCGCCGCTCAGGCCATTGAGCACCTGGATGCCGGCAAGGTTCTCGGCCGGGATGGCGGTGGTGCCGACCACGTTGAGGCCGTCCAGCCGCGTATCCTGCACGATACTGCCCTGGAATCCGCGCGATTGCGGGCGGGAAACCTCGAACCCCTGCTGATCGCGGACCTCGACCGACGGCAGGCAACGCAGCGTGTCGTTGACCGTGCGGGCCTGATTGTTGACGATCAGATCCTCCGGCACGACGGTGACCGAGGCGGGCGTATCGGCGATGGGCCGACGCCCAAGCGGACCGAGATCGGCATTCTGCACCACATAATCCGGCTGGGTGGCATAGCCCTTCTCGGCCGTGACGACGATCTCGCCGGTACTGCTTTGAGGCGGCGCCGACTGGGCGACCGCCACCGCACTCGCGCCCGCCGCCACCAGAATAGCCGAACAGCCGGAAACCGACCGGATACGCAACACGTCGGACATGAATACTCCCTGGACGCTATATTCGCTTGTGCATCACGCACTGACCCAGGGAACCGGGCAAGCCAAGTGAATTGCCCGCAACGTCCCAACATTGCGTCGCCCGCGTCGACCGCGAAAGCGATGAGCGGCGGTCCCGGCCCCGCGCTGGATGACAAAGGAGGAGCGCGACGCTCGCTGCATGGAAAGCGACAGGTTGATGGGAAACAAATCACCCGGCATGGCGCCCAGGCGAAGCTCTCGGATCAGCACGCCGCCACGCGCGTCGCGCGGATCAGGTGCCCGATCGCATCGGGATGGATACGGAGCAGGCCGAGCAGCAGATGGCGTGGCAAGGCGGTCCGGCCGCACCGCTGGAGCGTAGTGGCGATCGCCATGCTCCGCCGGAGATCGCGGCGAAGCATGGCATGGTACGCCGCTGCGTCACCGCCTTCCACGACGACTGAGGCGGCCAGAGCGGCGCTGCGCAGCGCGATCGCCATGCCTTCCCCGCAAAATGAGGGGATTACCGCAGCCTGATCGCCGAGCCGAAAGACGCGATCGTCTGTGCTGTCGCGGTGGAGATAGCCATATGGAACGCCCGCGATGGTGAGCGGGCGGGCGAATATCTCCTCGGCGTCCGCGAGCATGGCGGCATACGGCTCGCGCAGCAGCATCTCGAATACCGCCCGCCATGTGCCGCCGATGGCGGACAGCCGGCGCTTGGTGATCAACAGGCACAGATTGGCGATGCCATCCTCGATCAACTGCAGCCCGGCATACCCATCCTCGAACAGGATGACGTCCACCTTGCCGTCGAGATCCGCCCTGGCACGGACCGGCAGGCGCAGATGGACCTTGAAGCCGACATAGTCGGTGTCGCAACCCGCCACGTCGCGCGAGATGCCTCGCACATCGTGCTTGCCGCTGGCGGCGAAAGTGACCGTCGGCGCCAGGTCTCCTCGCGTCGTGACGAGGCGCCCCGGCTCCACCGCGCGGACCGCGACCCCGCGATCTATCTTCGCGCCCGTACGCTCGGCGAGGTCGAGCAAGGCCGCATCGAGCCGCTTGCGGCCCAGCCCGCGCGCGACGAACGGCAAGGAGGCTTCGATCCGGCGGCTGCCCCAGGCAAGACGCAAGGTGGAAATGCGCGAGGCGCCGAGCTGGTCGAGATCGGCGCCCAGCCTGTCCAGCGCGCGCTGTGCCTCGATCGACAGGAACTCGCCGCATATCTTGTCGACCGGCTCTCGTTCGCGCTCCAGCAGGTGGACAGCAAGCCCGGCGCGCGCCAGGCGGATCGCCGCGCCCCCTCCGGCAAGTCCGCCACCAACGACGACCACCTCGCTCATCGCCGACGCGCGAGGCACCAGCGGAACGGCACATGCCAGCGTAGCCGAACCGTCGCCGGATCGAGCGCGGCCTGGGCGATCAGCGCTCGCCAGTCGGCCCCGGTAAAGCTGCGGCTGACGGAGACGGCACCGTCGTGCCGTACGATCGGATGCCAGCGCGCAACGGCAGCCAGCAGCCGAAAGCCATGATAGGCGACGATGTTCCGGTGCAGATCGTTGACGAACCAGCCACGGACGGCCCTCGCCTCCATCCATGCGAGAAAACGGACGATCTCCGCATCGTCCATGTGATGGGTCACCAGCGAACTGATGATGAAATCGATATGCTCGACGGGATCGATCGCGAAGGCATCGCCGGTAATATAATCGATCGGCAGCCCGGCCGGCGTGCGCGCCTGCGCTGCGGGAGCGCTGCGCGGGTTGATGTCGTAGCCGATCAGGCGCACCGCGGTTCGGCCACGGAGCATCCGGGCCAGCGCGCGCAGCATGTCGCCATCGCCGAAGCCCACATCGAGGATCGTGATGGGCGTCGTCTTCGGCACGCCGCGCAGGGCGCGACGGATGAAGGACAGCGTCGGCGGGCGGGCGCGCGTCACGCCGTTTACCCGCGCCAGATCGGCCACCACCGCGGCGAACTCCTCCGCCGAAAGGTCCTCGCCGTCCATCAGTTCGGACTGCGAGGATCGGGCGGAGAGCGCGATCATCGCCGTGCCCGTCTCGTGAAACGGAAACTTTCGGCCGCAAGCCCCGGCCCGAAGGCGATGGCGAAACCGGAGCGTTCCGTATCGTCGGCCTCGCGCAGCATGGCGGCGAGCACGAACATCAAGGTGGCGGAGGACATGTTGCCGCAATCGCGCAGCACATCCCGCGACCAGGCAAGCGCATCGGGCGCCAGCCCGAAACCCTGTTCGACCGCATCGAGGATCGAACGACCGCCGGCATGGACCGCCCACAGCGCATAGTCGCCGGGCGAACCGCCGCGCAGCAATCCGTCGGCCGCTCCGCCGGCGATCTCCGTTGCAAGGGCACGGCCGATCGCGCCCGGCACCTCGCCGCCGAGGTGCATGTCGAAGCCCTGCCCGCCAATCTTCCAGGTGATCGCGCCGGCGGTATCGGTGATCGTCGTGGCGCGGAAATCCTCCAGAGCGATACCGTGAGGATCGGCCGTCACCAAAGCGGCGGCCGCACCGTCTCCGAACAGCAGCATGGAGAGCATACGCTCCAGATCGTCGGTCCGCTGGAAATGAAGCGAGCACAGCTCGACATTGACCACCAGCACCCGCGCTTCTGGAGACGATCGAACGATGTGATGCGCGAGGCGCAGCGCATTCACCGCCGCATAGCATCCCATGAACCCGACGACGGTGCGCTCGACGCCGGCATCCAATCCGTTTTCGGACACGATGAGCTGATCGAGTCCCGGCGCCATGAAGCCTGTGCACGATGCCACGATCAGGTGGGTGATGGCGGCGCTATCCGCCCTGTCCAGCCCCAGCCCGGCGATCGCCTCCCCGGCGAGTCTCGGCGCCCACTGGGCGTAGCGCGCCATGCGATCGGCGGTGCCCGGCCATTCGCCCAGCCCGTAGAAGCCTTCTGTGTCGGTCACCCGGCCATCGGGCAGGATCACCGGCTCGAGGAACGAGAAGCGCCGCTCGATGCCGGCCCGCGCGACCATCCGCAGAAACAGCTGACGACGGCGCTCGTCGGCAATGGTGCCAGCGACGAAGGCGACGAAAGCCTCATGGACCTCGTGCGGCGGTACGGCGGTGCCGATCCGGTTGACATGGGCGGTCGCGCTCATACCCGGCGGCCGATCAGCACGGCGTTGAGCCCGCCGAACGCGAAGCTGTTGGAAACGAGATAGTCATGATCGATCGGCGTTGGAGCGAGTGCCAGTGGCACGTCGCAGTCCGGGTCGCGCCCCAGATGATGACAAACGGGCGGCGCCAGCCCGGCCTGCAACGCCTTGAGGCCGAGTAGCAGCTCGAGCGCGCCCGATCCCCCGATCAGGTGACCGTGGGCGGACTTGGTGGCGATGACGAGGCTCTGCGCCAGCGCCGCCCCGTAGACGGCGTTGATCGCCTGCGCCTCGGCAGCGTCGTTGAGCCGGGTTCCGGTGCCGTGGCTGGAAATCAGAACCGGCGCGTCCAACGCAAGCCCGGCGTCGGCGTGCGCGGCCCGGATTGCCGCCTCGATGCCTGCCCGATCGGGCATGGTGATGTGCGCGGCATCGCTCGTCGTGCCATAGCCGATCAACTCACCCTGGATCGCGGCGCCGCGCGCCACGGCATGATCCCATGCCTCCAGCACCAGCATCGCGGCGCCTTCGCCCAGCACCAGCCCCTGCCGGTCGATCGAAAAGGGCCGGCAGGTGTCCGTCGCCATCGCGCCCAGGGACGCCCAGGCGATCCAGGAGCCAAGCGTCAGGCAGGCTTCGGCTCCGCCGGCGATCGCCACCTCGGCGCGGCCCGCCCGGATCATGTGCATCGCCTCGCCGATCGCATGGGCAGAGGAGGCGCAGGCGCTCGCGATCGTCATGGCGGGGCCGTGCACGCCGAACAGCATGGCGATCTGGCTGGCCGGGGCGGAGATCATGCCTGTCGGGATGGTCTGCGGATGAACCTTGATCTGACCGCGCTCGTAGAGGCGACGATAGGCTGTCTCGAACGTCGCGTTGCCGCCGCTGCCGCATCCGATAACGATTGCCGTACGCCGGTCCAGCACGGGATCGCCGATCAGCCCCGCTTCGCCGACCGCCTCCGTCGCCGCGATCACGGCATAATGCGACAACGGGTCCAGCTGCCCGAGCGCGCGGCGATCGAAATGCGCGGCGAGACCGCTGTCGTCGATCTCCCCGATCGGGGCCGCCGGGCCGATCGTGCGAGGCTGCTCGTCACGCGGCAGGTTGAAGGGCACGATAGCGCTCCTCCCCTCCGCCGTCCGCGCCCAGGCTTCCGCCACGCCCTGCCCCAGCCCGCTGATGCAGCCCATGCCCGTGACGGCGACGCGGATGGTCAAGCAGCCGTGACCCTGGCCAGGATCGCGTCCACGAACTGCCCCAGCGTGTCGGCCGGATTCACCGTCTCGACCGGAATTTCGACGCCATATTTGTCCTCGATCGCGAAAAGCACGCTCATCACGTCGAGCGAAGCGATGTCCAGGGAAGCGAGCGTGGCGTCCGACGTCAGCTTCGCCGCGTCGATCCGTGCTTCCTCGGCGATGATGGTGATGATGTCGTCTCGGGTAGGCGGCACGGGCGATACGCTCCCAAATTCCAGCGACCGCGCCGTCTGGTCGGGACACAACCGTTCGGCAAGCCTCTGGGGTCCACGAATTTCAGCTCGCGACGATATGCCGCAGGATCAGGCCGTCGTCCACGACCAGATCCGGCGCGGCGGCGTGTCGCCGTCGGGGCATAGTATCAGGTCGGCCGGATCCGTGCGGACGGATCATACGGCCGACCCGATGGGCAGGCTCAGGCCACGATGCCGGCGCGCAGGCGATCGAGCACCGGCAACAGTTCGGACGGATCGGGGCGCCGGGTGTAGTCGGGATTGACCTCGGCATAGGCGATCACGCCATCCGTGCCGATCACGTAACGCGCCGGCATCGGAAGCACCCAGGCCGGATCGTCGTTGATCTTGGGCAGATCGTTACCGAACTGGCTGTAGACCGCGATGAGTTCGTCCGGAAGCGCGAAGCGCAGGCCGAATTCGGCGGCCACCGCCGTACCGGCATCGCTCAGGATCGGGAAGCCGAGCTTGTTGTCTCGCTGCGACTTGCGGCTGTTCGCCGGCGTCTGCGGAGAGATCGCAACGAGGCTGGCGCCCCGTGCCTCGATCTCGGACCGGATCTCTTCCAACGCCTGCAGATCATAGTTGCAATAGGGGCACCACACGCCGCGATAGAAGGTCGCGACCAGCGGCCCCTTCGCCAGCAGCGCCCGCGAACCGATGCTGTTGCCGTCCGCGTCTCGCAGCGTGAAGTCAGGCGCCGTGTCACCGGCCTTCAGCGCATGATCGGCCTGCCCGCTGTCGATCAGCTGCTGGGTCGCGCGCTGCATCGTGTCCAGTTGATCGCGGGTCGGCACCAGCGGAAAACGCCCGTTCTCGAAATCATCGCGCATCGCGTCGAGCTTGTCCTGAAGCGTCATCGTCATTCTCCATTTTCGCGGCGGAACCGCCGTGAGCCGGGAATTAGGTTATCCGAGAAAAGCCGTGTATCCGTCGATTACAGACAACATATATCCGGATAGCAAATGAGTGACCGCTGGCAGGAGATGGCTGTTTTCGTGCGCGTTGCCGAGAGCGGCAGCCTTTCGCGCGCGGCGCGGGAACTGAAGTTGTCGCAACCCTCGGTGTCGAGGATCGTCGGCACGCTGGAAGCGAGGCTGGGCACGACGCTGCTGCTGCGCACGACCCGCAGCATCTCACTGACCGAAGCCGGCGCTCTCTTCCTGGAGCGCTCGAAGCACCTGCTGGCGGAAATGGAGGAGGCCGAACAGGCGGCCCGTGGCGTCGATTCGCTGCACGGTGTGATCCGGCTCGCCATGCCGGTGCTCTATGGCACGCGCGCCGTCATCCCCGCGCTGGCAGCCTTCCTGGCCCGGCATCCCGATCTTCGAGTCGAGATCGTCATGAGCGACGCGCGGCAGAACCTGATCATGGAGGGTGTCGATGTCGCCATTCGCCTGGGTGTCGGGCCGCTGGACGACTCGAGCTTCGGTGCCCGCAGGCTCGCCCTGATCGAGCGGCTGGTGGTCGCGGCGCCAGCATATCTCGCCGCACACGGTTCGCCCGCCAATCCGGGTGAACTCGCCGGGCACGACTGTATCGTCCAGCATGGCGTGTTCGGCCGGGAGAGCTGGCGCTTCACCCATAACCAGACCGTCACCTCGATCGACGTCAGGGCCAAGCTCTGGATCAATTCCGCGCCGGGCATCCTCGCGGCTGCCGTGGCCGGAATGGGCATCGCGCTGGCGACCCGCGTCATGGCGGGAGAGGAACTCCGCAGCGGCCAGCTCAGCCAGTTGCTCCAGGCCTATCGGCTCGATCCCGCGGAAGTCTATGCGGTCTTTCCGGCGGGTCCAAGGCCGTCGGCGAAGGTCCGGGCGATCGTCGATCATCTCTCCAGAGCGCTCGGATCCTGAGGCTCTTCGGCACCTCGACCTTCGCAACCGGCCAAAGTCCGCCGTTCGTGCGAAGCGTTGAAGATCCGCCCCCCTCTCCCGTCAACCTTCCGCGCGGTAGCGAAGCGCCTCGATGACGGCGGCGAAGCCGGAGGAATGCTGCCTGCGGCTTGGATAATAGAGATGATAACCCGGAAACGGCGGGCACCAATCCTCAAGCACCCGGATCAGGCGCCCTGCATCGATCAGCGGAAGAACCTGATCGTCGGTGATGTATGCGATGCCGAACCCGTCCATGGCCGCCTGGAGCGCAAGCGCGGTGTCGTTCACGGTCAACTGTCCGTCCACCCTGACGTTCAGCGCACGCCCGTCTTTCTCGAACTCCCACGCGTATAGTCCGCCATAGGTCGGAAACCGCAGGTTGATGCAATTGTGCCGGCTCAGATCATGAGGCGTCGCGGGCGGCGGGTACCGGTCGAAATAGTCCGGCGATGCCGCAGCCGCCATGCGCATATCCGGCCCGATCGGCACGGCCACCATGTCCTGCGCGATTGTCTCCCCCAGCCGAACGCCGGCGTCGAAGCGCTCGGCGACGATATCGACGAAGCCGGATTCCGCACTCAATTCCACCTTCAGCAGGGGATGCCTCGCAAGCAGCGGGAGCAGCGCCGGCTCCAATATGGTCTTGGCAGCGTGTGCGCTCGTCGTGATGCGGATCGTACCCGCCGGCCTGTCGCTCAATTCGCCCAGACTCGCCAGTTCGGCCTCAACGCCGTCGAACAATGCCGACACCGTGGCCAGCAGCCGCTCGCCCGCCTCGGTCGGCACTACGCTGCGCGTGGTACGATTGAGCAGGCGAATGCCGATCCGTTCCTCCAGGCCACGTATCGCATGGCTCATGGCCGAGGTGGAGACACCGATCCGCGCGGCGGCGCGGGTGAAGCTCCTGTCCATCGCGACAGCGCGGAAGGCAAGAAGGTCGTTGAAATCCCTGCGCGCCATTGTTGAATGATACTCAAAACCGTTTCCCGATTGTGCAATCTAATCCCACCGGCCACGCAGGACTAGATGGCTGACAACGAGGAGCAGCCATGATCAGCGAGACCGAACCGATGCGTGCGCCCTGGGGCGATATCGCCCCGAAGCTCACCGATATCACCGACGCCGTCCTGTTCGCCGACGTCTGGCAGCGGCCTGGCCTTTCGGCGCGAGACCGGAGCATGATCACGGTCGCCAGCCTCATCTCGCTCTACCGCACCAACGAGTTGCCCTTCCATCTCGGCAAGGCACTCCAGAACGGCGTCACGCGGGACGAGATTGTCGAAATGGTGACCCACCTCGCCTTTTACGCCGGCTGGCCGACGGCCAGCACAGCGATCGGCATCGTGCGTCAGGCGTTCGAGAAAGCCGACGCCGAAGCATCGCTGGCCGACTGACCTTTCACGTTCAACGGAGATCCGACATGCAGATTCGCGAACTCGGCCGCAGCGGCCTCCCGGTTTCAGCCATCGGGCTTGGCTGCATGGGCATCAGCTTCAGCTACGCCACGAGCCTCTCGCACGACGATGGCGTGAAACTCATCCGCGACGCGGCCGAGCGCGGCGTCACCTTCTTCGACACCGCCGAGGTCTACGGCCCCTTCGTCAACGAGGATGTCGTCGGCGAGGCCCTGCGCCCCATTCGCGACAAGGTCGTGATCGCGACCAAGTTCGGGTTCGACATCGATCCCGAGACACGCGAGAACCGCGGTGTCAGCAGCCGGCCCGAGGATATCCGTCGTGCCGTCGAAGGCTCGCTGAAGCGACTTGGCCTCGAGACGATCGATCTGCTCTATCAGCACCGCGTCGATCCGAACGTGCCGATCGAGGATGTGGCTGGCACGGTCAAGGATCTGATCGCCGAGGGCAAGGCAAGGCATTTCGGCATGTCGGAACCCGGCGTCCAGACGCTGCGCCGGGCGCATGACGTCCAGCCGGTCGCCGCGATCCAGAACGAGTATTCGCTTTGGTGGCGTGCCCCCGAAACCAACGGGATCCTCGATGCCTGCGGCGAACTCGGGATCGGCTTCGTGCCATATAGCCCTCTGGGCAAGGGATTCCTCACCGGCGCGATGAACAAGGACACCAAACTGCCGGACAACGATTTCCGCAGCAGCGTACCGCGTTTCGCGCCGGAGGCGATGGAGAAGAACCAGGCGTTCGTCGATCTGCTCAAGCACGTCGCGGACGACAAGGGCGCGACGCCCGCACAGATCGCGCTCGCGTGGCTCCTGGCGCAGCGTCCGTTCATCGTTCCGATCCCCGGCACGACAAAGCTGCATCGCCTCGAGGAGAATATCGGCGCCGCCGCCATCGAACTGACCGCCGCCGACTTGACCAAGATCCGGGCCGCCGCCGACGGCATCTCGGCGAAAGGAGACCGCTACGCGCCTGCGCAGATGGCGATGGTCGGTCGCGAGGCGCCCGAGAAAAACGCCTGAGCGAGACAAACACGGCCATGACGGGCAACGGGTGGCCGTCCGGTCAACGGCCACCCGACGTCGAACTCCGAGACAATATCCGCTGGATCGCTGGTTCGGCGCTTATGCTGCGGCGACGCGATCAGCCCCGTGCGGCGCGGGCAGCCGCGACGAGGCCGTCCAGCCATTCCTGATGGCCGTTGATCATCGGATTGGGCCGCGCGGTGGCGAGTTCGCGGGCCGGGGCACCGTTCTGCGTCTCCTGGGTGAGGATGCGCACCCGGCCGCCCGACAGATCCTCGATCAGCCAGGCGTGATGGACGTCGAGCCGACCGTCGCCTTCACCGGACCAGCCATGCCAGGCGACCCGCGCGGGCTGGCCCTCGACCGGCGGCACGTGCTCGACGACCTGCGATTCCACAGGAAAGCCGAACGTGCTGAAGAAGAAGCGCACACCATTCTCCAGCGCCGGCCCCCTGCCGTCGTGGAAACGAACGTCGGCCGAATTCCTGTAATAATCCGGCCAGCGCCCCGGCTCGTTGAGGAACGGCCAGACGTCAGCGGTCGTCAGGCCCGCAACGATCACCTCGTTGGAGCAGAAATTGTCGGTGAAGCCGGGCACGTAGCCGGCGGGCCACTGGATGTAGCTCATCGTCTCTCGCCTTTCGTTCAGTCGACCGGATCGCCGTTCTGCGGCCCCGGATAGCGTGCCAGCCAATAGGCATATGGATCGGGCAGCAGCGACGAGGATTTGGGAATGCCGAGGTCGCGGGCAAGCCGGAACGGATAATGTGGATCGGCGAGGTGGCCGCGCCCGACCATGACGAGATCCATCTGCCCGCCATCGACGGCAGCGGTGGCGATCTCGGGCTTGTCCATGCCCCAGGCGGTCGCGACCGGCAGACCGGTCTCGGTGCGGATGCGCTGCGCGATCGGGGCCATGAAGCCGTCGCTCCACGGAACCCTGGCCTCGATGGTCGAGAAGCCCATCGAGACGTTCACGAAATCGAGGCCATCGGCCTTGAAGCGTTTCACCAGCGCGATCGCCTCGCCCAGCGTCTCCTCGTCGCGGCCGTCATACTCGATCACGCCGAAGCGCGCGGTGAGCGGCAGGCGCTCGGGCCATACCGCGCGCACCGCCTGCA
Organism: Sphingomonas oryzagri; assembly: GCF_029906645.1. Lineage (NCBI taxonomy): Bacteria > Pseudomonadati > Pseudomonadota > Alphaproteobacteria > Sphingomonadales > Sphingomonadaceae > Sphingomonas > Sphingomonas oryzagri. The sequence continues at coordinate 719,698 of NZ_JARYGZ010000001.1, read as the reverse complement.
ACGTCTCGACGAGGAAGCGACCGCGCGCCTCTGCGTCGCGGCCATAGGCATCGGTGCGGGTGTTGGCATGGATCGAGAAGAAGCTCTGAGCGAGATAGCCGTGGGCGAAATGCAGCTCCAGCCACTCGAAACCGGCATCGCGCGCGCGGATCGCGGCGGCGACGAAATCGGCCTTCACCCGCTCGATATCGGCGAGGCTCATCTCGGTCGGCACCTTGGGCAACCCGCCGCCGAAGGCGATCGCGGACGGGGAAATGGTCTGCCAGCCGCCGGGTGCATCGTTCGGAATATGATCGTCGCCCTCCCACGGCAGGTTGGCGCTGGCCTTGCGACCGGCGTGGCCGATCTGGATGCCGGGGACGGAACCGGCCGCCCTGATTGCGCCCGCGATCGCCGCCATGCCCTCGGCCTGCGTGTCGTTCCACAGGCCGGTGCAGCCAGGCGTGATCCGCCCCTCGGGCGAGACGGCGGTCGCCTCGACGATGACCAGGCCCGCCCCGCCGCGCGCCATCCCGGCATAATGGGGCAGATGCCAGTCGGTCACGGCACCGTCGACGGCGCTATACTGGCACATGGGCGGCACCGCGATGCGGTTGCGCAGGGTGATGTCCTTCAGCGTGAAGGGTGTGAACAATGCGGTCATGATCGCGTCCTCAGGCGTAGGCGCCGGCCGAATAGGTCAGCTCGTAGCTGTGGCTGTAGATTTCGAGGATGTTGCCGAACGGATCCTCCATATAGACCATGCGATACGGCTTATCGCCGGGGAAATATTCGCGCACCGGCATCCGCTGACGGCCACCCGCGGCGACGATCTTCGCTGCCAGCCCCTCGACGTCCGGATCCTGCACGCAGAAGTGGAAGACGCTGGTTTTCCAATATTCGAAATTGTTCTCGGGCCGCTCGGCGTTGCGGAACTCGAAGATCTCGACGCCGACGCGGTCTCCGGTGGAGAGGTGCGCGATGCGGAACGAGCCCCAGCCCGCGCCGAACACGTCGGTGCACATCACCCCGATCGCGCTCTCATCCTCGCGGATCGTGGTCGGCGGCATGATCAGATACCAGCCCATCACCTCCGTGTAGAATGTGACGGCCGCATCAAGGTCCGTCACGGACAGACCGATGTGCGAGAAACTGCGCGGATAGGTCGACAAGACGGATCTCCTTTCCGCTCATGTCGTCCGCCACATCCATAAAATGAAGCGACATAGACTTATCGTTGCTATAAAAATTTATTATGTTGAATCCGCTCTGGATCCGCAGCGCCGCAGCGCTCGCCGAACATGGCAGCTTCACCCGCGCTGCCGCCGCGCTGGACCTCACGCAGGCGGCCGTCAGCCAGCATGTCCGTCAGCTGGAAGAGCGGCTCGGTCCGATCGTGATCCGCCGCCCCCGGTCGCTGGAATGGACGCCCGCCGGCCTGGCTCTGCTCGACCATGCGCGCGAGCTCGAGGCTGCCGACCGACGCTTCGCGGCGCGCATCGCCGGCAACGAAGCGCAGCAGGGCGACGTGACCCTGATCACACCGGGCAGCGTGGGGCTGCTGCTCTATCCCATGCTGCTGGACATCCAGGCCGAGCATCCGGAACTCGTCATCCGTCACCGCTTCGCTCCCGACAGGGATGTGATCGAGGCGCTGCTGTCCAACGCGTGCGATTTTGGCATCGCCACAACGAAGCCAGACGATGCGCGGCTGTCCGCCACCGCCTTCCTGCAGGAGCCACTCGAACTGATTGTTCCGGCGGGCGAGACGGTGACGGGCTGGACGGATCTCGAACGGATCGGCTTCATCGATCATCCCGATGGGCAGGCGATGGCGACCCGCCTGCTCTCGCGCCGCTTCGGCGGCAATCCGGGAGTACGCAAACTGCCGATCCGCGGGTTCAGCAATCAGATCGCCCTGATCCTCGAGCCGGTCGCGCGGGGCTTCGGCTTCACCGTGCTGCCCCGTTATGCACGCCAGGCGTTCAGGCAGCCCGAGGCGATCAGCGTGGCGGAAGGCAGCCCGGCCGTGACCGATACATTGTGGCTGATCCATCGAGCGGAATGGCCGCTTCCCGCGCGCGCGACCAAGGTCTTGCGGTCGTTATCCAAATTGCTTGGGATTTAGGATCAGAACCCATCGGCGGGAGCTGAGCGGAATCCTCGTCGTCGATCGCGAACGGTTGCGCGGGCGGCGATATGCGCGACCGGTCGATTCTGCCTGTTTGCGAAGCTGCGCTTGTCGCCTCGCGGCATCCGTCCGTTTCTGTCCGGGCAGAAGGATATGCGCCGTCGCCACTCCGGTCGGCGCGATCCGGGCACGCCCTGCGGACGGCCGCTAACCTGTATCAGGAACGGCAATTTTCCGGGCATCTTCGAGGTGTTTCGTGCGTCTTGCCGATGTGAACAGCCCGGAGGACGTGATGGCCGATACCCGCTTCGAGACGACGACCGGCAACGGCGGCGAAACCCATCAGCAGGCGCCGGCGAAGGGATCGCATGGGGATGCCGACGCCCACCTGACGACCAATCAGGGCATTCGCGTCTCCGACAACCAGAACAGCCTCAAGTCGGGCGAGCGCGGCCCGGTGCTGCTCGAAGACTTCGTGCTGCGCGAGAAGATCTTCCACTTCGATCACGAACGCATCCCCGAACGGATCGTCCACGCGCGTGGATCGGCGGCGCACGGCACCTTCGAGGCGACCGACGACCTCTCCGACATCTGCAAGGCGGCGCTCTTCAAGAAAGGTACGAAGACGCCGGTCTTCACGCGCTTCTCCACCGTCGCGGGCGGCGCAGGCTCGGTCGACACCCCGCGCGACGTACGCGGCTTCGCGGTGAAGTTCTACACGACCGAGGGCAATTGGGATCTGGTCGGCAACAACATCCCGGTCTTCTTCATACAGGACGCGATCAAATTCCCCGATCTCGTCCATTCGGTGAAGATGGAGGCCGATCGCGCCTACCCCCAGGCGGGTTCCGCGCACGACACCTTCTGGGACTGGGCGAGCCTGATGCCCGAAACCACGCATATGCTGATGTGGGCGATGTCCGATCGTGCCATTCCGCGCTCGCTGCGCACCATTGAGGGCTTCGGCATCCACACCTTCCGCATGGTCAACCAGGCCGGCAAGAGCACCTTCGTCAAATTCCACTGGAAGCCGAAGCTTGGCCTCCAATCGACCGTGTGGGACGAGGCGCTGAAGCTGCAGGCGGCCGACAACGACTATCACCGTCGCGATCTCTACGAAGCGATCGACACCGGCGCGTTCCCCGAATGGGAGCTGGGCATCCAGGCGTTCGACCAGGCCTTAGCCGACAGCCTCGACTGGGACGTGCTCGACGCGACCAAGATCATCCCCGAGGAGATGATCCCGGTCCGCATCATCGGCCGCATGACGCTCGACCGGAACCCGGACAATTTCTTCGCCGAGACCGAGCAGGTCGCCTACTGCCCGGCGAATGTCGTGCCCGGCATCGATTTCACCAGCGATCCGCTGCTGCAGGGGCGCCTGTTCAGCTACCTCGACACGCAGAAATCGCGACTCGGCACCGCCAATTTCCACCAGATCCCGATCAACGCGCCCAAGTGCCCGGTGATGAACTTCCAGCGCGACGGGCAGATGCAGATGACCGTGCCCAAGGGGCGAGCGAATTACGAGCCCAACAGCCTTGCAGCGCATGGCGAGGACGGCGGCCCGCGCGAATGCCCGATGACCGGCTTCGCGACCGCCAAGGGGCGCGCCGATCACGACGAGACGGGTGAAAAGCTGCGTATCCGCGCCGAGCTGTTCGCCGATCACTACAGCCATGCCCGCCTGTTCTGGAAGTCGCAGACTGACAGCGAACGCGCACACATCGCCTCCTCCTTCGTGTTCGAGCTGTCCAAGGTGGGACTGGAGCAGGTACCGGCGCGCTTGGTCGCGAACCTGCGCAATGTTGACGAGGATCTGGCCAGGCGTGTCGCGGATGGCCTCGGGATCGACCTCCCGAAAATGGCGAAGGCGGCGCGTGAGCCGATCGACATCGAGCCGTCCGACGCGCTGTCGATACAGAAGAACATGAAGGCGACGATCGAAGGCCGCCAGATCGGCATCCTCATCGCGGACGGTTCGGACGCGGACGAGATCACGACGCTCAAATCGGCGATCGAAAAGGCCGGCGCCAAGGCGTTTGTCGTGGCCCCCCGGATCGGCGGCGCGAAACTCTCCGATGGCAAGGTCCTGAAGGCGGACGGCCAACTGCTCGGCTCGCCGTCGCAGATCTTCGACGCGGTCGCGGTGATCCTTTCGGAAGACGGCGCCGCCGTGATGGCGAAGGAAGGCGCGGCCATCCAGTTCGTGATGGACGCGTTCGGACATCTCAAGGCGATCGGCGCCAGCGAGACCGCCAAACCGCTTCTCGACAAGGCCGGGATCGAGCCGGACGACGGCGTGACCGGCCTCGGCGACGATTTCCTGAAGGCGGCTGCTCGTCGCTTTTACGATCGCGAACCGAGCATCAGGATGCTGGCCTGATCGGCCGCGCCATGACCGACCCCATCGATTTGAACGCGGCCGACCGGGATCAGTTGGACGCTATTCCCGGTCTGGAAGGGCACGGGCACGATATCGTGCGCACTCGAGAAGAACGCGGCCGCTCCACGTCCCTGCGCGAACTCAACGAGGTACCGGGTCTCGCGAACAAGGTGCCGGGCGATGTGGCACGGCATCTCCGTGTCTGATCTCGCACTCGCGGCCGATCCCCGCCCGACAGTCGATATGAAGGTTGCCGGAAGCACCGGTTCCGGCGATCCTTGAGCATGGGCGACATCTCCGTCAGCCCCGAAACAGCCAACCAAAATTTCCTAGTCATTTAGTAGAGATTTCTTGCGGCTCTCGCCATCGACCCGGTAGGCGGTGTCCTGCCATGACCGTCAACCTGCCCACCAACCTGCTGCGCAGCTTCGTCGCGATCGTCGATGCCGGTTCGATGCTCGGCGCGGCGGAACAGGTCTATCTCACCCAGTCCGCGCTCAGCCTGCAGATCAAGCGGCTGGAGGACATGGTGCAACAGCCGCTGTTCGCGCGTGAAGGTCGCCGGCTGGTGATTACCGCGCAGGGCGAGTTGCTGCTCGATTATGCGCGCCGCGTGCTCGCCTTGCATGACGAAGCCCTCGCCGCGGTCAATTCCGGCCAGTTCGAGGGGCCGGTACGGGTCGGCATGGTGCAGGATTTCGCCGAAACCCTGCTGGGCGGCGTGCTGAGCCGCTTCGGAGAACTCCATCCCGACGCGCAGCTTTACGCCCGCGTCGCCGGCACCGCCGAGCTGGTCGCGATGATCGATCGCGGAATGCTCGATCTCGCCATCGGCTATGCTGCCGCCGACGATCCGGATGCGATCAGTATCGCGCCGACGGTCTGGTACGGATCGGCCGATCACGCCCGGCGCGACATCGTTCCGCTCGCCGTGCTCGATCGCCCCTGCCGCTTCCGCGAGGCGGCGACCAGCGCGCTCGATGCCGCCGGACGGCCGTGGCGCATCGCCTTCGAGACGCCCAACATCTCGACCCTGCGCGCGGCGGTGGAGGCGGGCCTCGGCCTCACCTGCCGCACCCGCCTGTTGTTTCCGGAGGGCACGCCGCTGGAGAGCAACGCGCTGCCGTCGCTACCCGACGTGGCTTGCGTCGTGCGCAGGCAGAGCGATCTCGGCCGGCCCGCCGCGAAGCTGGCGCAGCTCGCGGCCGAAGTGGTCGGCGCGATCTGAGGTTCGCTCATGAGCGATGCTGATGCGGGCGCGCCCGATCTCATTGGTCCGATACCCGCCGCCGCCTCTAGCCTGCCCGCCCGATTGCCCAAGGAGCCGAGGATGTCCGAAAGCCTGTCCACCCTGTTCGGCGCGCTGATCGCGGAGCGCGAGCGAAGCTGGCCGGCGGACCAGCTCGCCCGTAACGTGGCGCAGCGCCGGCAACTCGTCGATCGCTTCGATCCCGCCGCCGTGATCCAGCCGGGATCGCCGCTGCCGCCCAAGCTGCTGAAGGATCTGGATGGCGGCACCGTGGCGCTTCCCGATCTGGGTGGCCATCCCCAGCTGCTGCTCTTCTTCCGCTATGCCGAATGTCCGGCCTGCAGCATCGCGCTGCCATATTATGCGCGGACCCTGTGGCCGGAATTGCAGCGCCGGGGCATCGGGACGCTGGCGATCAGCCCACAGGTTCCCGAACGGCTGCGCGCGATCCGCTCGCGCTTCGACCTGCCCTTCCCGGTCTTGAGCGACGAGGCTGGCGGGCTGTCCCGCGCGATCGGCATCCTCTTCGCGCCCGACGTCCAGCCCGATCCGCCGCCGCCCGGCTGGCCCGGCGAGATCACCGGCACCAGCTCGTGGGAGTTGCCGCAGCCGACGGCGCTGCTGGTCGACGGCCGGGGCATCGTGCGCGCTGTGACCGTCAGCCCTGACTGGCTCGACCGGCCCGAGGAGGAGGAGATCCTCGCAACCGTCGATGCCGCACTGGCACGGGACATCGCCGCATGAGCGGATCGGGCTGGATTGGCCGCCGCGCCGCGCTCGGCCTCGGCCTGGGGGCACTGGTCGCCGCCTGCAACCGGGCCGGCGGTGGCGCCGGCACCTTGCTCGCCGGCGACCAGAAAGGCGGCTCCAAGGTCGTGCTGGAGGCGTCGCACAACCTCGATCGCCTGCCTTACCATATCGAATGGTCGTCCTTCCCCAACGCCGCGCCGCTGCTGGAGGCGCTCAACGCCGGTGCGATCGACACGGGCATCGGCGGCGACGCGGCCTTCATCTTCTCGATCGGGACCGGCGCCGCGCTGAAAGCGATCGGCGCGCAGAAATATGAAGGCCCCGGCCCGATCCTGGTGGTGCGGCGCGATTCCGCCATCCACTCCCTGAAGGACATCGCCGGCAAGCGGATCGCCACGCCAAAGGGATCGATCGGCCACAATTTCATCCTCGCCGCGCTGGAGGCGCAGGGCCGTCCGCTCGACGCCGTGCAATTCGCCTTCCTCTCCCCGCAGGACGGCAATGCCGCCTTGCTCGGCGGATCGGTGGACGGCTGGGCGATCTGGGATCCGAACGCGACCATCGCCGCGAAACAGGGCGCGCGCCTGATCTTCGAGCCGGGTCTGGTGCCGTCCTACGCCCTGCTGTTCGGCAGCGATCCCGCGATCGCCGGCAAGCGCCCTCTGCTCGCCGACTACAAGCGCCGCCTCTACCAGGGGTGGGACTGGGCGGCGTCGCATCCGGACGACTATGCGCGGTTGCTCAACCGGGAGACCGGTATTCCCGTCGATGTCTGGCAGACCGTGACCGCACGGACGCGGCGACTGCCGTCCGGCATCGGCGCCGCGCTGATCGCCGACCAGCAGAAGACGGCGGACCGATACGCGCGCGCCGGACTCATCGATCACCATATCGACGTCAAATCGGGATTCGATAACAGTTTCTCATAATCATATCTCACTCATCAATAATGATCATCGATCATATTCAAATACAAATCATGATAAGCAAAGTATCTATCGGGCGATCCAAAAAGACTTTGTTTGTATGCTTGATCCAATCCGATAGCCAAAATCCCTAACCTTCCAAGGGGGATCATGTTGAAGACCGGTTCGATTTCACGGATGACCTATCCGGCTCTGCTTCTGGCAGGAACGGCGACAGGCGTCTTTCCGGTGGCCATGCCCGCCCAGGCGGCTGCAGCCACCGCTGCCACGCAGGTAGAGGAAATTACCGTCACCGCGCGCTACCGCAAGGAAAGCGCCCAGAAGGTGCCGATCAGCATCACCGCGCTGCCGGCCGAGCAGATCGCCAAACAGGGCGCCTTCAACCTGAAGCAGGTGGTGCAGCAATTACCAGGCCTCAACATCCAGGGGATCAGCGGCCGCAACCAGACGATCACCATCCGCGGCATCGGCACCAACGCGGGCGGCACGAACGACGGCCTCGAACAGGGCGTCGGCCTCTATGTCGATGGCGTCTACCGCCCGCGCACCGGATCGGTAATCACCGACCTGATCGACATCGATTCCATCCAGCTCCTGCGCGGGCCGCAGGGCACGCTGTTCGGCAAGAACACCGTCGCCGGCGCGATCGACATCAAGACGAAGGAGCCGACCTTCACACCCGAGGCGAAGGCGGAACTGAGCTACGGCAACTATAATTACCTGCGCGGCTATCTCTCGTTCGATTCCAAGATCAACGACGATATCGCCTTCCGCGTCAGCTATCTGCGCACCCAGCGCGACGGCCTGATCTACAATACAGTCGCGGGCAAGCATTGGGATGGGCTGGACAATCATTCCGCCCGCTTCGACGTGCTTTATGCGCCCACCACCAACTTCAAGTTCCGCCTGATCGCGGATTACAGCATCCAGAAGGGCGATGTCGGCTTCTACAGCATCGCAAGCGTGCTCCCGACGACCCTGGCGAACGGCACGCAGGTACGCGGCTTCTACCGGCGCGCGGCGGACGTCGGGTACGTGCCGATCCCGATCGATCCCTTCGCGCGCCGCGTCGATCTCGATTCCAGCCAGTATGACAAGATGCCGAGCTGGGGCGTGCAGGGCCGCGCCGACTGGGACACCGGCCCGATCACGCTGACCTCGATCACCGCCTATCGCAACTGGAAGTGGCTACCCAATTACGACGGCGACCAGATCGGCGCCAACGTACTGACCCAGTCGATCGTCGTCACCCACCAGCAGCAATTCAGCCAGGAACTGCGCGCCGCCTCCAACGGCCACCATGTGATCGATTTCACCGGCGGCCTCTATTTCTTCTGGCAGAAGGCCAATGACCTGCAGGTCACGGGCTATGGCCGCGATGCCGCCGGCTGGCTGACCACGCCCAACACCGCCTCCCCCACAGCGACCGCCGCTCTGCCGTCGGCGGCGCTCGACGGCCTAACCGCCTACGCCCATGTCGTGCCCGCGACCTACAGCTATGCGGGTTACGGCCAGGCGACGTGGAACGCGTCGGACCGTTTCCGCGTGACCGCCGGTCTGCGTTTCACCTACGAGCACAAGACCGGCCTGTACGATGCCTATGGCGGCGGCGACCTCGCGCCGATCTCCAGCTTCGATCCGTCGATCCAGGCGGCCGTCGCGGCCCGGCGCGCGGCGCTGGTGCCGATCGGCAGCTACGACGCCTCGCGCGACACCAAGAACCTGTCCGGCACCGCCATCGCCGCCTACGATCTCAGCCAGGACGTCCATGCCTATGCGAGCTATTCGCGCGGCTACAAGTCGCCGGGCATCAACCTCGTGGCGCCCGCCAACGGCATCGACATCTTCGTCAAGCCCGAGAAGGTGGACGATTACGAGCTGGGTCTGAAGAGCCGATTCCTCGGCGGCAAGGCGGAACTGAACCTCGCCCTGTTCTGGACGGACGACAGCAATTACCAGGCGAATTACGTCAACACCGCCGTCACGCCGGTGGTCGCCTACATCACCAATGTCGGCAAGCTGCGCTCGCGCGGCGTCGAAGTGGATGCTCGTGCCAATCCGGTCGAGGGGCTGACGCTCACCGCCGCCGGCACCTATAACGACGCCTATTACGTCCACTATCGCAGCGCGCCGGCACAGTATCTGACCTCGTATCAGGGCACGGTGGACCTGTCCGGCCGTCCGGCCTCCGGCGCGCCGAAATGGTCGCTCACCGGAACCGCCGAATATGTGCACCACGCCGGCACGGTGGATGTCTATGGCGGCGGTGATGCCAGCTACAGGTCGGGCTTCTACGCAGCAGTGAACCTCGATCCCTTCTCGTGGATCCCCGGCTACGCGCTCTTCGGCCTCCATGCGGGCGTGCGCAAGCCGGACGGGAAATGGGACGTCTCCGTCTGGGTCCGCAACCTCACCGACAAGAATTACTTCAACACCAAGGCCGTGAGCACCCAGTTCGGCGTCGTCAACGCCGCGCTCGGCGAGCCGCGCACCTTCGGCTTCACCCTCAGAACCCGCATCTGACGCTCAAGCACAGGAGAAAGAGCGATGACCAAGCGACAGCTCAAGCTCGGACTGGTGCCGACCGGGGTCGGTGGCCCCGGCGACAGCAACCGGTGGCTCGATCCATCGATCCCGGCCGACGCCAGCGTCAATATCGACTGGTATATCGATGCGGTGCGCAAGGCCGAGGCGGCGAAGTTCGACCTCGTCTTCATCGTCGACAGCCAGTTCATCACCAAGGATTCGCCGCCGCATTATCTCAACCGGCTGGAGCCGCTGACCTTGCTCTCCGCGCTGGCGGTGGCGACCAGCCGGATCGGCCTGGTCGGCACGGCGACCACCTCCTACAACGATCCCTTCAACCTCGTCCGCCGCTTCGCCTCGCTGGATCTGATCAGCAAGGGCCGCGCCGGCTGGAACGTCGTCACCAGCGGCGATGCCGGAACGGCCGGCAATTACGGCAAGGAAGAGCATTACGACTACGACACACGCTACGCGCGAGCGACCGAATATCTGGAGGTCGCGCGCGGCCTGTGGCGCAGCTACGAGGATGACGCGCTGCCCCGCAACCGCGAGACCGGCCAGTTCCTCGACGAGACCAAGCTGCACGCGCTCAACCACAAGGGACGCTTCTTCTCGGTGGTCGGCCCGCTCAACATCCAGCGATCGCCGCAGGGCGAGCCGGTGATCTTCCAGGCGGGCGATTCCGATCAGGGCCGCGATCTTGGCGCCACCATCGCCGACGGCATCTTCACCCATTCGGCGACGATCGAGCAGGGCCAGGCCTTCTACCAGGACGTCAAGGGCCGCGCCGCGCGGCTGGGCCGCGATCCGAACGAGATCGTGATCATGCCGGGCGTGGTCGTCTTCGTCGGCGACAGCGACGAGGAGGCGCGCGACATCGAGCGGCGCACGCGCGAGCACGACCAGAGCTTCGAACAGGCGCTGGGCGAGTTCGGCCGCTCGTTCGGCTGGCACGATTTCCGCCAGTACGATCTCGACGCGCCGTTTCCCACCGGCGCGCTCGAGCATGCGAAGAACAGCTTCTACACCAATGCCAAGAAGGTGACCGACCTCGCCGTCGCGCGCCGATTCACGCTCCGCCAGACGGTGGAGCATATCCGCGGCCAGCGCCGCACCCCCTTCGGCGGCACCGCCGAGACGGTGGCGAACGAGATCGTCCGCTGGTTCGAAGGGCGCGCACTCGACGGGCTGAACATCCACCTCGGGCATCCCGACCAGTTCGATCGGTTCACGGGCGAAGTGGTGCCGATCCTGCAGGAGCGCGGGGTGTTCCGCCGCGATTACGAGCACAGCACGCTGCGCGGCCATCTCGGCCTGCCGATCCCGACCAACCGGCGCGAGCCGGCGCCGGTACTCGAAGCGGCGGAGTGAGAGAGGAGGCAGGCCCGGTTTGCGCCGGGCCTGCCTCTTCGTATCAGATCACGAAGAAGCCGTGCGTGCCGTCGCGCTCGAGCTGCGCGACGAGACCATATTCCCAGTCGAGATAGGCCTGCATCGCCGCCTGCGCGTTGTCGGTGCCCTCATAGGGCCGCTTGTAGCGTCGTACAGGATCGAGCGGCGGCCAGGCCGGCGCAGCGCCGGTCTCCAGCGGACCGTCGAAGCCGCCGTCGAGGACGTAGAGCTCCCACCCCATCTGCGCGAGCCACGAGGCGGTCATGTCGGCACGCGGGCCGAGATCGTCGGCGAGCAGGATGCGCGCGCCGCGCACCGGCGCGGCCATGTCGGTCTCCTGCACCAGCTGGCCGCCCGGATAGTGACGGAAGCCGGGGATGTGGCCGGCCACATATTCCTCGGCGGTACGGACATCGAAGCGATAGAGCGTGCGATCAGGATCGGCCGTGAGCGCCTCGGCATCGTCGGACGATAGCCGGCGCACGCCGGCGCGATAGGCGACCTGACGGGCGCGATCGCGCGCCTCCCCGGCATCGCCGGACCCGGCATGGCGCGTGGAGCCGTGCTCCAGCCCCTGCCCCGCCAGCGTCCAGCCGATCGTGCCGTTGCGCAGGGCGACCACGCGGTTGGCAACGCCGGCGTTGATCAGCGACTGGGTGCCGATGATCGATCGCGTCCGCCCCGCGCAGTTGACGATGATCGTCGTGTCGGGATCGGGCGCAGCGCTGCCTGCCCGCAGCACCAGTTCGGCACCGGGCGCGCTCGACGAGCCGGGGATGTTCATCGTGGCATATTCGTCCGGCCGGCGGGCATCGAGGATCGCGATGTCAGCCTTCTCCTCGATCAGCGCCGCAACATCCTCGGCCGCCAGCGACGGGGTGTGGCGACGATGCTCGACCAGTTCGCCAAACGCCTTGGAGTAGCTGTTGACGTCCTCGAACAGCTCGAACCCCGCGTCCCGCCATCCGGCCAGTCCGCCAGCGAGCGCACGGACATCCCGATAGCCCAGCGCGGAGAGCTTGGCGGCTGCCGGTTCCACCAGCCCCTCGCCGTCGTCGTAGAGGACCACCGGCACTTCGGCACGGGGAATACGGATGCCCGCCTCAATGGCGATCCGATCAGCGTCGAGATTGGCCGCGAACAGCGGATGGCCGGTCGCGAAGGCAGCTTCGGTGCGCAGGTCGATCAACGCGAGTTCATGGCGCAGCAGCAGCATCCGCCGCACGTCGTGCGGGGTAACGATATTCAGGGTCATGCAGGCTCCAGATCGGCATAGCCGGAGATGAAGGACTTGGTGTTGCCGGCGGCGTCGAAGACGTGGCGTTCGACCGCGCCGATATCTGCGCCGTAGACGTGGATGCTGATCGACACGCGATCGGCATGCGCATTGGCGACCCGGTGGATGTCGCCGATGCGGGGCGATACGGCAGCGACCTCGCCGGCTTCCAGCCGGTCGCTCGCGAGCCAGTGCAGGCCGCTCTCCGTCTCGGCGAAGCGCTCCGAAACCTCGGCACCGCGCAACACGCCGACCAGACCCCAGACGGTATGATCGTGGATCGGCGTCGCCTGCCCCGGCCCCCAGACGAAGCTGACGATCGAGAAGCGCGCGGCGGCGTCGCGGTGGAGCAGATACTGGCGATAACGCACCGGATCGGGCCGGGCGTGGCTCTCGGGCAGCCAGTCGTCCCTTCCAATCAGATCGGCCAGAAGACCACGCCCCCGATCGAGGATCTCGGCCTCATCTATCGCTTCGCCAAGCAGCGCCTCGAAACCGCGGACGCAGCGGGCGAGCGCGTCGCTCAATGATCCCTCCCGATCAGATCGGCATAGACGCCGCCGTCAGTCTGCAGGCCGAGATGTCCCAGCAGCCGCCCGCGCAATGGCCGCACCACCGAAGCCCGTTGGCCACGCGGTGCCGTGATCCGCTCCTCGGCAGCGATCCGCCCGGCATCGAGCACCAGGATGCGATCGGCCAGCGCCATCGCTTCCTCGACATCGTGGGTGACGAGCAGCACCGCCGGCTGGTGCCGCCGCCACAGCGAGAGCACGAGCGCGTGCATCCGGATACGGGTGAGCGCGTCGAGCGCGGCAAAGGGTTCGTCGAGCAGCAGCAATTCCGGCTTGCGGATCAACGCGCGGGCAAGCGACGCGCGCTGCGCCTCGCCTCCGGACAACGTCAGCGGCCAGGCATCGGGGCGATGCTCCAGCCCGACTTCGCGCAGCGCCTCTTCCGCACGCTGGCGCCGATCCTCCCCGGTCACGCCCAGCACGACATTCTGCCACACCCGTTTCCACGGCAGCAGCCGCGCATCCTGAAACACGGTGGCGCGCGATGCCGGGATGACGGCGGAGGCGCCATTGGCCTCGTCCAGCCCGGCCAGCGTGCGAAGCAGGGTCGTCTTGCCCGAGCCTGACCGGCCGAGCAGCGCCACGAACTCGCCGGGCGCGATCGAAAGATCGAGATCGTCCAGAACCCGTGTCTCGCCGAAATGGCGGGAGAAGCCTTTCAGCCGGACGATCGGCTCCGGCTCGCGCACCGGCGGTTCGGGAAAAGATATGCGCAGCACTTCGCTCATCTCTCAGGCCTCCACCAGAGCCGGGCGCCAGGCGAGCGCCCGCGCCTCGATCGATCGCACCAGCCAGTCGCCGCCCAGGCCGAGCAGCGCGTAGATCATCAGGCAGACGACGATGATGTCGGTCCGCATCGTCTCGCGCGCGTCGTTGATCAGGAAGCCGAGGCCCGAGGTCGCGTTCACCTGCTCGGCGATCACCAGCATCAGCACCGACACCGACAGCGAGTAACGCAGGCCGACCAGCAGCGAGGGCAAGGCCCCCGGCAGCACGACATGCCAGACCAGCTGCAGGCGCGAGAGGCCGAAGCTGCGCGCGGCATCGAGCAGGCGACGATCCACCCCGCGAATACCCTGGTGCAGATTGAGATAGACCGGGAAGGCGGTGGCGAACGCGATCAGACCGATCTTGGTCGCCTCCCCGATGCCGAACCAGACGATGAACAGCGGCGTCAGCGCCACCACGGGGATAGTGCGCTTGATCTGCACCAAAGGATCGATCGCGGCGTCGCCCGTGCGGGACAGGCCGGCCAGAAGCCCCAGCGCGGTGCCGCTGCCGACGCCGATCGCCAGCCCCAGCGAAACCCGCAACAGTGACACCGCCAGATGATGCGCCAGCTCGCCCGACGCCACCATGCTGCCCAGCTCGCCGAGCACCGAGGCCGGCGACGCAAGGATACGGGTCGGGATCGCGCCGATCGACGATCCCGCCTGCCACAGCAGCAGGAGCAGGATCGGCGAGACCCATCGCCGTTCCCACGGCTTTCTCCGACGAAAGGCTTCGGCCCGCATGACATTGACTCCTGACGTTCAGGGACAGCCTGCGCAGGGGCACGATTCAATCAATGGAGATCGGATTCGGCGCTTATGAGGAGGCCAAATAAGGGATGGGATTGCGGGCCAGGCACATCGGAATATCGTGATCCCAGCATCATCCGAAGAATTTTTATCGAGCCTGAAAGGCGAACGTCGCGACCCGGACCGAACGGGTCGGGGCGGGGTTTGGCATCTGACTCCTCACGCCCATCGCAGATATGCGGAGCTGTTCAGGCAGCACTCTACCGTAGGGCGGCGCAGGCCTCCCTTAACGTTCGTCCGCGTGTTTCAATCTCCATCAAGGATGGCATTGATGCGAGGATAGACCTTTCGCGCATTACCCTCGAAAATCTTGGCCCTGTCCTCGCCGGTGAGCCACTCCACCTGATCGATATAGCGTTTGGTATCGTCGAACGGATTACCGGTTTCCGGATCGATACCACGCACCGCCCCGATCATCTCCGTCGCGAACAGGATGTTATCGACCGGAATCACTCGCGTCAGCAGTTCGATGCCCGGAAGGTGGTAGACGCAGGTATCGAAATAGACGTTGTTGAGCAGCAGCTCTGACAGAGGCGGCCGGCCCATGTCCTGCGCAAGCCCCCGATAGCGGCCCCAGTGATAGGGCACCGCTCCGCCTCCATGCGGAATGATGAAGCGCAGCGTCGGAAAATCCCGAAACAGATCCGATGTCAGGAACTGCATGAACGCGGTGGTATCGCCGTTGATGTAATGCGCGCCCGTCGGATGGAAGCAGGGATTGCACGATCCGCTGACGTGAATCATCGCGGGCACGTCAAGCTCCACCATTTTCTCGTAGAGCGGATACCAGGAGCGATCGCTGAGCGGCGCATCCTTCCAATGGCCATCGGACGGGTCCGGATTGAGGTTGCACGCCACGAACCCCAGCTCGTTCACGCACCGTTCCAGTTCGGGGATCACGCTCTTCGGCGGCACCAATGGCGACTGCGGAAGCTGGCACACGCCGATGAACCGCCTCGGGTAGAGGCTCGTCACGCGGTGGATCAGATCGTTACAGGTTTCCGACCAGATCTGGCTGGTGATGGCATTACCGATGTGGTGCATCATATGCCCGGCGATCGGCGAGAAGAGCGTCACGTCGATCCCGCGCTCGTCCTGCAACTTGATCTGCGCACCGAGCAGGCTTTCGCGGATCTCGTCATCGCTGATCGCCAGCGAACCGCGTGCCGGATTGCGGACGGGATCCTCAAGCGCGGCGATCTGGAGGTCGCGAAACACACCGAGCGCCTTTGGCGCAGTCGTGTAGTGCCCATGACAATCGATAATCATTACGCCGATCCTCTCGCGCCGGCCATGCCATGGGGTGCAACCCCGGTTGAGCCCGCTCTCCCGTCGGCAACCGTCTCGGGCGGGTCGCTCGCACCGTCAAATAGCAGTCTGTCCTCGTTCCATAGCAGATCGTTATGCACCGACTTCCGATATCTTAATGCTATACCAAACAGACACACTGCTATTTGACACTTATAGCTGGCAGCGCGACATGGCGGCCAAAGAGGTTACGAAGCGGATCATCCGCGATCGATGGCCCGGCTACTTCGGAGGCTGTCCTGCAGCCTCAAACCCAAAATATGAGGGAGGATGGACGATGGGATTTCGGCATATCGGGGATCGGATTCCGCTCGTCGCAATCGTGAGTATGCTGGCGATCGCGACCGGCGCTCATGCGCAGGCCGCGGCGCCGACGGCCCCGGCCGCCTTGCCAGCTGCAGATGCGACGCCGGCCGCCGCCGCCTCGCCCGCCTCGCCCGAGGCCGCCGGCGTGGGTGAAATCGTCGTCACCGCGCAGCGCCGCAGCCAGCGCCTGCAGGATGTGCCGATCGCGGTCTCCGTGGTGGGCGGCAAGGCGCTTGCGACCCAGGGCATCACCTCATCGCGCGATCTCGCGACGATCGTTCCGGGCCTCGTGCAGGATCAGAAAGCCGCCGCCCCCCTGCCCTATCTGCGCGGCATCGGCCAGAACGTGTCGATCCCAGGCATCGAATCCCCGGTCGTCACCTATGTCGACGGCCTCTATCTGGTGTCGCCCGTTTCCGGAAATGCCGATCTGGGCGACGTCGAGCAGATCGAGGTGCTGAAGGGACCGCAAGGCACGACCTTCGGCCGCAACGCCGTCGCCGGCGTCATCAACATCACCACCCGCATGCCCAGCTACAAGCCGGAATTCCAGGGAACGTTCGACTATTCGAGCTACGACACCAAACAGATCAAGGCCTATGGCTCGACCGGGCTGACCGACAATCTCGCTGTCGGCCTCGCGGTTTCCTGGCGCGATCAGGGCGACGGCTGGGGTCGCAACACCTATCTCAACATTCCCGCCTTCTACAGCAACAGCCTGAACATCCGCGGCAAGGCCAAGTGGCAACCGGGTTCGCGCGTGACGGTGGTGGCGAGCGGCTTCTACCAGCACCAGAACAGCGATCTCGGCAGTTTCTCCCTCATGCCGGGCACGATCGCGGTCAGCAGCGGCGTCGATTACACCAACTCCGGCTTCTACAACACGATCAACAACAACCCGATCGGCTTCGTCGGCACAGGCGCGGGCGGTTCCGTCAAGGCGTCGATCGACTTCGACTGGGCGACGCTGTCCGACCAGCTCGGCTACCAGCACGTTCACGCCGAATCCTTCTCGGAAGGCGATTTCACACCCGATCCGCGCCTGCTTCTCGATCAGAATTTCGTGGACAAGGCGATCACCAACGAGCTTCTGCTGAGTTCCAAGGGCGACTCCCGTCTCTCCTGGCTGGGCGGATTCTTCTTCCTCCACCAGGACACGACGAACTATTATCAGCAGTTCGGCAAGGCGCTGCCCGGCAATTACGTGCTGATCAACGCGCGGCAGACGACCAATTCCTATGCGCCCTTCGCGAACGTCACCTGGGCTTTCCTGCCGCGCGCGCATATCACCCTTGGCGCGCGCGGGACGTTCGAGACGCGCAATCTGCTCGACAGCAACAGCGTCAGCGCGACCGGCGTCGTGACGCCGGTGCCGGACGGCAGCATCCACTACAACCAGTTCACCTATCGCGCCTCGCTCGACTACAAGGTCGGGCCGGTGATGCTTTACGGATCGATCAATCGCGGGGCTACGGCCGGCGTCTATCAGCTTTCCAATCCGGGCCTCCCGCCGCTCAAGCCCGCGACGCTGACCGCCTATGAGATCGGCGCGAAGTCCGAACTGTTCGATCGCAAGCTGATGCTGAACGTCGCGCTGTTCGACTATGACTATCAGAATATCGTCGTCACCGCGCGCAGCCCGACCGATGGCACGACACGCCTGCAGAACGCGGCGAAGGCGCGGGTGCGCGGTATCGACGTGGATTTCACGGCCCATCCCGTGTCGCGGCTTACCCTGAGCGGCGGCTTCGAGATCCTCGACGCGAAATACACCAATTTCCCTGCGGCTTCGATCTTCACGCCCAACCCGTTGGGAGGCAATATCCAGAGTATCGCCGACGTTTCAGGCGACTATCTCCTCAACGCGCCCAAATTCTCTCTGGTCGCGACGGCGATCTACACGATCCCGACACCGATCGGAAAACTCGATCTTTCAGGCAATATCAGCCACAAATCGGCAATCTTCTTCAACGTGAACAACAATCTCAAGCAGGACGCCTACAATATCGAGAATGCGAGCGCCACTTTGACACTGCCGGGCGATCGTTACTCGATCGGAGTCTATGCGAAGAATATCGGGAATGTGCATTATAACGTCGACATGACCCGCACAGCCATCGGAACCTCGCACCTGCCTGGCGAGCCTCGGATCGTCGGCGTACGGTTCGGCGTGAAACTGTAAGCCCCACGACAGGTCCGGGGGCGGTGGCGTGATCCACCGCCCCCCAGGAGGGCCGGCTTGACCGGCTGAAAATGCTGGCGCACGGGGGGATCGAACAGCGAGACCCGTCCAAGCCCGATGACCGATTTTTCGCCCAAGCTGCCGATCTGGTACCAACTGGCGGCGATGCTGCGATCGGACATCATGAGCGGCCGGCTCGCCGCAGGCACCCGGATCGAGCCGGAGGTCCGGCTGGCGGAGCAACACCGCATCAGCGTGGTCCCCGTCCGTCAGGCCCTCCGCGCATTGGGCGAGGAAGGCCTGATCGTACGACAGCGCGGCCGCGGTACCTTTGTCAGCGACACGGTTCACGCCGCCGAGGGATCCACGCCGCTGGAATCGCTCTATGCGCGGGATTTCGACAAGCCCGCACAGGTGCTCGAACGTGGCCTCGCGCCCGTGCCGGCCCAGTTCGCCGGATATTTCCCCGACCAGCCGGAACTCGCCTACGTGCGACGCCTCGCCTATCGCGACGAACGTCCGTGGTCATACGGGACGCTGTATTTTCTTCCGAAGTTCGCGGGCGAGGTGACCACCGCGTTGCTGCGCCGCTGGCCGCTCTATCGCATCCTGCGCGAACAGAGCGGCGTCGGCGTCATCCGGTCACAGTTCGACGCGCGCGCGACCGGTGCCAGCCCGGACGTAGCGCAAGCGTTCGGGGTCGACCCCCTTTCGCCCGTACTCGCACTTTCCAGCGTGTCCTTCGACACCGACGAACGTGCAGTCGTCGCCTTCGAGCTGACCTTTCCGAGCGCGCCGTTCGTGTTCAGCTTCGAGACCATTCACAAGCTGGGCTGACGGCGCAAAGCGGGCGTCACACCGCGACGGTCATCGCCTCCGTGCCCGCTGCGATCGCCGCTTCAAAGGCCTCGATCGCTGCAGGCAGCCGGACGCGGTAGGTCTCCATCGCGCGCTCCTTGACATGCCCGTAGCCGCGAACCTCCAGCACCAGAGCAGCAAGCGCATCGGCCTGCGCCAGCCCGGCTGGCGTGAGATGCTCGGCGATGCGCATCACGAGAGCTTCGTAGTCGCCGGCCAATTGGCGCTCCGCACGGCGCTCGGCGGTGTAGCCAAAGGGATCGAGCTTCGTGCCGCGTAGCCGCCGCCCCTTCGCGAGCAGGCGGAACACCGGCAACATCCATCCGCCGAAACTGCGCTTGCGCAGATGGCCGGTGGCTTTGTCGCGCCTCGCGAAGATCGGTGGCGCCATATGGAAGCGAACCGTCGCCTCGCCGTCGAAGGCATCGGCGAGCGCCCGGCCGAAACTTCCGTCCGTATACAGACGGGCGACCTCATATTCGTCTTTATAGGCCATCACGCGAAACAGCCCCTTCGCGACCGTCCGGGCGAGCGCACCCTTGCCGCCGCAGCGCGCCTCGGCCTCGGCCACCCTCGTGACCAGCGTGCAGAAGCGATCCGCATAGGCCCCGTCCTGATAATCAGCGAGGAAAGCGGCCCTGCGATCCACCATGTCCTCCTCGATGGGCGACACGGCGGTGACGAGGCCGGCTGCCGCCAGCACCGCATCCGGATCCACCGCCAGCCTGCGGCCCCAGGCGAAAGCCGCCTTGTTCATCGCGACCGCCGTGGCGTTCAGCGTCACCGCCGCCTCGAAATCGCCCAGATCCATCGCGATCCAGCCCTTCTGCCAGGCGAAGCCCACCATCATCAGGTTGGAACCGATGGCATCGCCGAACAGGCGTTCCGACAACCGCGTGAAGGGATAGGCCGCGAAGTGGTCGCTGCCGGCACGTTGCTCCAGCCGGCGGGCGAGCAGCGTGCCATCGGGGGTCGCATCGCGATCCTTCGTGAAATCGCCGGTGATCGCGACGTCGGCATTGGCGAGGACATAGGTGCCGCCCGGATCGATCGCGGCCATCACGTCGCGTAGATTGCCGACGATCTCGTCGCAGACGAGGACGAGGCTCGCCTGTTCCGGCGGGATACGCAGAGCGTGGATCGGTGCGTCGGCGACATGGATGTGGCTGACGACCGCGCCGCCCTTCTGCGCCATGCCGACCTGATCGAGCACGCCGACCCGCCGGCCACCCATGTGCGCGGCCATCGCGACCAGCGCGCCGATCGTCACCACGCCGGTGCCACCCACGCCGGCAACGACCACGCGCTCATGTGACGAGGCGTCGCGGGAGGGAAGCGGCAGGGTCGAGGCATCGAAATCTCCGCTCGCGCGCGCGCCCGTCCGCCGTGGTTTCGCGCCCTCGACGGTCACGAAGCTGGGACAGAAACCCTCGATGCAGCTATAGTCCTTGTTGCAGCTCGACTGGTTGATCCGGCGCTTCGTGCCGAAAGTGGTTTCGACCGGCTCGACCGACAGGCAGTTCGACTTGATCGAGCAGTCGCCGCACCCTTCGCAGACCAGTTCGTTGATGAACACCTGCCGCGCCGGATCGGCCAGCTTGCCGCGCTTGCGCAAGCGCCGCTTCTCGGTCGCGCACATCTGCTCGTAGACGATGACGCTGACGCCGGGCTGGTCGCGCAACCGACGCTGGAGCTGATCATATTCGGTGCGGTTCTCGATCCCGTCCACCCTGGCGCGGACCGGATCGCCCGCCGGATACCGATCGGGATCGTCGGTCGACACGACGATCGTGCCCACCCCCTCCGCACGGATCTGGTCGACAAGCTGCGCAACGGAAAGCTCCCCGTCGACCGACTGGCCGCCGGTCATCGCGACGGCCGAATTGTAGAGTAGCTTGAAGGTGATGTTCGTGCCCGCCGCGACCGCCTGGCGAATGGCGAGGATGCCGGAATGGAAATAGGTGCCGTCGCCCATGTTCGCGAACATGTGCTTTTCGTCGGTGAAGGGCGCGAGGCCTACCCAGTGGAGGCCCTCGCCGCCCATCTGCGCATAGATGCTGGTGTTGGGCTGGAGGTAGGTGGCCATGCTGTGGCAGCCGATGCCGCCGGTGGCGCGGCTGCCTTCCGGCAGGACGGTCGAGCGGTTGTGCGGGCAGCCCGAGCAGAAGAAGGGCTTCCGCAGCGCGGGCGGCACGGTGAAGCGCCCCTGAACGAGAAGCGATGTGTCGGCACGCGCGACCTTGGTCGCCAGTGCCTCGTCACTGGTCAGCGTCGCGATCAGGCCTCCCACGGTCGCGGCGATCCGCTCGGGCGTGATGTCGCCGGTGGCGGGCAGCAGCGCCGCTCCGTCCGGCCCCTGTTTTCCCCACACCGCCGGGGCTTGCGGCCCATCGTAGAGAATCGTCTTGATCTGACTTTCGAGGAAGCGGCCCTTCTCCTCGATCACGATCAGCGTATCGAGCCCGTCCGCGAAACCGGCGAGGCCTTCCGGCTCGAGCGGCCAGATCATCGCAGGCTTGTAGAGCGCAATGCCGAGCGCGGCCATCCGCGCCTCGTCCAGCCCCGCCAGCCGCATGGCTTCCAGCAGATCGAGCCAGGACTTGCCGGCCGCGATGAGGCCGATCCGGGCGCCTGGACGCTTGAGCTTCACCTTGTCGAGCCGGTTGGCGCGGACATAGGCGGCAACCGCCGGAAGCCGATGCTCGATCTGCCGCGCTTCCTGATCCAGCGCGTTGTCCGGCCAGCGATTGTGCAGGCCAAGCGGCGGCACCGCGACATCCGGCAGGACGGGTGACAGCGCCAATTCGTCGGTTTCGACCGCGCGGGTCGCGTCGGCCACCTCGGTGATGATCTTCAGCGCGACATAGGATCCCGAATGCCGGGAGAGCGCGAAGCCATGCAGGCCGTATTCGACGATCTCGGCGGGATCGGCCGGATAGAAGAGCGGCACGTGGATGCCGGCGACAACATCGTCGGAGTTGCAGACGATCGACGAGGATTTGGAGAGGTGGTCGTCGCCGACCGCAAGCACGACGCCGCCACGCGGCGAACTGCCGTGATAATTGGCATGTCGCAGCGCATCGGCGGCGCGATCGACACCCGGCCCCTTGCCATACCAGAGTGCGAACACGCCATCGACGCGCGCCTCCCGACTCTGCTCGATCTGCTGGGTTCCCGCGATCATCGTCGCGGCGAGTTCCTCGTTCACCGCCGGGCGCATCACGATGCCATGGTCGGCGACCGCGGCCCCTGCGGTTCCGAACGCCATGTCGAGCGTACCGAGCGGCGATCCGCGATAGCCGGAGACGAAACCGGCCGTTCTCAACCCCGCCTCGCGATCGCGCTCCGCCTGGATCAGCATCAGGCGGACGAGCGCCTGCACACCGCTGATCAGCACCGTACCGGATCGCAGCATGAACTTGTCGGCCAAACTCACCGCGCGCCCCGCCGGCACCGTCGATTCCCGCTCCATCGCTTCCGCCATCGCGCCTGTCCTACTCGTCAATTGACTTATATACGTGTTATGACATACGTAATTTTCAGATGGTTGGCAATCATCCCCTGGTTGAGCGGAAAGGCGTCCCGATGTTCGATCTTCTCGGCAAGCGCGCGCTGGTGACGGGCGCGTCGAGCGGCCTTGGCCGGCATTTCGCAAAAACGCTGGCCACCGCAGGCGCCGATCTCGTGATCACGGCGCGGCGAACCGATCTGCTGGAGGGGCTAGCCGCCGAGATCGATGCGATGGGCCGGCGCTGTACCGCAGTGACCCTCGACATGACCGACCCCACCGGAATCGCCGCGCTCGCGCCCGCGATCGAGGATATCGATATCGTGGTGAACAATGCGGGCATCACCCGCGAAGCCCCCTTCCTCGATCAATCCGTGAAGGATTGGCAGACCGTGATCGACACCAACGCGACCGGCATGTTTCTGCTGACCCAGTTGGCGGGCCGCGCGATGCGTGCGCGCGGACGCGGCGGCGCGATCATCAATATCGCTTCGATCCTGGGGCTACGACAGGCCGGAGGCGTCGCGTCCTACGCGGTGTCGAAGGCGGCAGCGATCCAGCTCACCAAGATAGCTGCATTGGAGCTGGCGCGCTTCGGCATCCGCGTCAACGCACTCGCGCCAGGCTATATCGCGACCGACATCAACGGCGCCTTCTGGGATGGCGAGGCTGGCAAGGCGATGCTCAAACGCATCCCCCAGCGCCGGCTCGGCCGTCTGGAGGATCTCGACGGCCCGCTTCTGCTCCTGGCGTCAGACGCTTCGACCTACATGACGGGCGCCGTGATCCCGGTGGACGGCGGGCATCTGACGAGCGGCCTCTAGAGCGGAGATATGGCATGACTGACCGGGCGCAGGCGATCGCCGATCGCGTCGAGACATTCGTTCGCGACGTTGTGATCCCCTACGAAAAGGATCCGCGCTTCGCCGTGCACGGCCACGGGCCGGGTGAAGATCTCGTCGCCGAGATGCGCGCGAAAGCGCGTGATGCCGGCGTGCTGACCCCGCACATTCTGCCAGATGGCTCCCACCTGACCCAGCGCGAGACGGCGATCGTGCTGCAGCGTTCCGGGCTTTCGCCACTCGGCCCGGTCGCGGTCAACACGATGGCCCCCGACGAGGGCAACATGTATCTGATCGGCAAGGTCGCCACGGCTGAGCAGAAGGCGCATTTCCTCGCGCCGATGATCGCCGGGGAAGCGCGTTCGGCCTTCTTCATGACGGAGCCTGCCGCTGACGGCGGTGCGGGATCCGATCCCTCGATGATGCGCACCACCTGCCGGCCCGACGGCAATCACTGGGTCATCAACGGGCGCAAGGCCTTCATCACCGGTGCCTGCGGGGCAAAGGTGGGCATCGTCATGGCGAAGTCGGAGGCGGCCGAGAGCGCCGGCGGCGCCTGCATGTTCTTGGTCGATCTGCCCGATCCGGCGATCCGGATCGAGCGGCTGCTCGACACGATCGACAGCTCGATGCCCGGCGGCCATGCCGTGGTGACGATCGAAAATCTGCGCGTGCCGGCCGACCAGATGCTCGGCGCGGCCGGCGAAGGCTTCCCATATGCGCAGGTCCGCCTCAGCCCCGCGCGCCTGTCGCACTGCATGCGCTGGTACGGCGCGGCGACGCGCGCGCACGAGATCGCAACCGCTTACGCCTGCCGCCGGGAGGCGTTCGGCAAGCGGCTGATCGACCATGAGGGCGTCGGCTTCATGCTCGCCGAGAACATGATCGATCTCAAGCAGGCCGAACTGATGATCGACTGGTGTGCCGGCGTGCTCGACGGTGGCTCGCTGGGCACCACCGAAAGTTCGATGACCAAGGTCGCGGTGTCGGAGGCGCTGATGCGTGTTGCCGATCGCTGCGTGCAGGTGATGGGCGGAAGCGGGGTATCGGGCGACACGATCGTCGAGCAGGTGTTCCGCGAAATCCGCGCCTTCCGGATCTACGACGGGCCGACCGAGGTCCACAAATGGTCGCTCGCGAAGCGGATCAAGCGCGAGCATCGAGAGGCCATGGCATGAACATTGCTGCCGACGCCCGTACCAATGAAGGCACCACCGCCGTACGGAAGGGTTTCCACTTCGACGAGCCGCGTCTCGCCGAATGGATGCGAGCGCACGTTCCCGGCTTTTCCGGTCCCCTCACGGTCGAACAGTTCAAGGGCGGACAGTCCAACCCGACCTACCGGCTGGTGACACCGGGCAAATCGTATGTCCTGCGTCGCAAGCCGCCGGGGCCTTTGCTGAAAGGTGCCCACGCCATCGAGCGCGAGGCCCGCGTGCTCGACGCGCTGGAACGGACCGGTTACCCCGTCGCGCACGTTCATGCCCTGTGCACCGATGAGGCCATCATCGGCACATGGTTCTACATCATGGACATGGTGGAAGGCCGCGTCTTCTGGGACGCGGCACTTCCGGACGTACCGGATGCCG
Source organism: Sphingomonas oryzagri (assembly GCF_029906645.1). Taxonomy (NCBI): domain Bacteria; kingdom Pseudomonadati; phylum Pseudomonadota; class Alphaproteobacteria; order Sphingomonadales; family Sphingomonadaceae; genus Sphingomonas; species Sphingomonas oryzagri. Next base: position 694,338 of record NZ_JARYGZ010000001.1, on the reverse strand, counting down.
ACCGGCCGGCCTATTTCGATGCCATGAACGAAGCGATCGCGCGGCTCCACAGCCTGGACTATGCGGCGATCGGGCTGGCCGACTATGGCCGACCGGGCAATTATTTCGCCCGCCAGATCGGGCGCTGGACGGCGCAGTATCTCGACGATGCCGAGGCTGGACGCGACCCCGCGATGGACAGGCTTGTCGAATGGCTGCCAGCCAACATCCCGGCGGGCGACGAGACCAGCATCGTCCACGGCGACTTCCGGATCGACAACCTGATCTTCCATCCGCACGAGCCGCGTATACTCGCGGTTCTGGACTGGGAGCTTTCCACACTCGGCCATCCGTTGGCCGACTTCGCCTATCATGCGATGATGTATCACATGCCACCGCACATCGTGGCGGGCCTTGCCGGTGCCGATCTCGCCTCGCTGAATCTTCCGTCGGAAGCGGCCTATGTCGCGGCCTACTGCGCCCGCACCGGCCGCGCCGGAATCCCCGATTATCGCTTCTACATGGCGTTCAACTTCTTCCGGCTGGCCGCAATCTTCCATGGCATCAGGGGCCGCGTGATCCGTGGCACCGCCGCTTCCGCGCAGGCAGCGGAACGCGCCAGGGTCTTTCCCGAGCTTGCCGGCATCGCGTGGCGGCAGGCAATGTCCGCCTCCCTCTAACGCAAGGATCGACACGATATGGCTATCGGGCGCCTCAACGGCATCATTCGGGCGTGGGAAGAAGGAAGGCCGGCTTACGCCGCCTTCGCGAAGGCCGACAGGCTGCTCGCGCAGGAACTGGGCGAAGCACCCTATGACGGCGTCGTGTTCGAGATGGAGCATCACCCCTATGACGTCGAGGCGCTGGGCGACGCGCTGCAATACATGCTCAATCGGAAGACCATCGCCGAAACCGGATCGATCGCGCCGTCGGTGACGCCGCTGGCCCGCATCCCCGCCAACGGGATCGAGATGAACCAGGCGCAGGCGAAGCAGGTTCTCGATCGCGGCGTCTACGGGGTGATATGGCCCCACGTCGCGACGATGCAGCAGGCCTATAACGCCGTCTCCGCCTGTCGCTACGCCCGCCCGAAGCACGCGCCGCTCTACGAACCGAAGGGCGCGCGCGGTGACGGCCCCGCACATGCCGCGCGTTATTGGGGACTTACTCAAGCCGAATATTATGCGCGGGCGGACGTCTGGCCGCTCGCCCCGCATGGAGAGATATTGGTCGGGCTGATGTGCGAAAGTCCCGAGGCGATCGAGAATCTCGACGACATCCTCGCCAACGTCCCCGGCATCGGACTGATTCTGATCGGCGAGGGCGACCTCAGCCAGGCGCTCGGCCATCCGCGCCAATATGATCATCCGGAGGTGGTGGATGCGATGCGCCGGATCGTCGCGATCTGCCACAAACACGATGTCGCCGTCGGCAATCCGCACACCAGCGAGAAGAATGTCGAGCGCCTGCGAAACGAGGGCTACCGCTTCCTCATGCCCGCCCCCGTGCGAAGCTACGGCGTGGCCGGCCAGGCACGGGAGCTTGCCGGCTACTGATCACGCCATCCGGAACGTCCGACGTTCCGGTCAGTCGGTTTCGCTGTTGCGCGCGATGCTCAGCAGCGTCTTCATGACGATCGAGGCGGCGACGCTGAGACCATGGTTGCGGCGCCAGATCATCCCCACCGGCCGCTGCATGATCGGCAGATCGAGTTCGACGGACGACAACCGGCCATCGCGCAACTCGTTATAGATAGCGGAACGACCGATCAGGGTGATGTAGTCGGACGTTTCCACCACCGATTTGATCACCGACACCGACGCGATCTCCGCCACCGGCGACGGCAGAGGCACATCGGCGGACTGGAACATCTGCTCGATCTTGCGACGCAGATAGTAGCTCGAGGTCGGGAATATCCAGTGGTAGTCCAGCAGGGCGGCGATATTCCGGCGGTCCATCTTCTCCACGGGATGACCGGGCGCGCAGGCGATCAGGAACTGGTCGTCGAACAGGCGCTGGCCGTTCAGATCCATCAGATCGACATTCTCGTTGATAGTCGCGACGAGGAAATCGTGCCGCCCCTCGACGAGGGATTCGTAAAGATTGCCCGATTGTTCGGTGAAAGAGAGCAGCAGGTCGGGCTGGAGCGCGCGAACCTGCGTGACCAGGCTGGAAAAGAGGCGATCGCCGATCAGCGGAGCCGCCAGGATCGAAACCGTGCCCATCGCGCCCGATTTCAGTGCCTTGATCTGGCGCACCGACTGTTCGTGCCCGACACGTGCCGAGTTCGCGAAATCGCGTAGCGCGTCGGCGTAGAGCGTCGGCCGCGTCCCCCGGCTCTCGCGGACGAAGAGCGGCACGCCCAGCTCTTCCTCCAGTCGCATGAGACTCTTGGTCAGCGCGGGCTGCGAAATGTTCAGCTTCCGCGATGCGCCCTGGATGCTGCCTTCGCGCAGGATCGCCTCGAACTGAAGAAGCTGGCGGAGGTGCATATAACAACCTGCTATCGAAATCGGACAGAATGATATTTGACTGTAACCATTCGGCAGTGTCAACCGGATCGCGAAAAGCACATCGATCCATCGGCGGAACAGTGGAGAGCGACTGCGATCGACCGCGAATTGGCGGCCGGTCGCAGCCCTCTGCCGTCCGCGGGATGGGGCCGCCCAGGCGGACAGCAAAGCCCGCATCGACGGGCGTGGGAGGACGCATGAAGAAGGTCGACATCCACCCCCATGTCATCTCCGATGACGAAGCCCGGTATCCGCTCGCCCCGCTCGGCGGAAACCGTTCGACCTGGTCGCAGGAACGGCCGCTCACGGGTGAGCGGCTTTTGGCGGCAATGGACGAGGCCGGCATCGATCTCGCCGCCGTGGTCCAGTCGTCGACAACCTACGGGCACGACAACAGCTATGTCTGCGACGTGGCCATGCAGCATCCCGACCGACTGACCGCCGTTTTCTCGATAGACGTCCTCGCGCCCGATGCGGTGGAGAGGATGAAACACTGGCAGGCCCGCGGCGGCGTCGGAATGCGTCTGTTCACGACCGGCAGCACGATGCCGGGCCAGAGCACCTGGCTCGACGATCCCATAACCTTCCCCGCCTGGGAATATGCCAGCGATGCGGGTTTGCCGATCTGCCTGCAGGTCCAGCCGGCGGGCCTCGGCATGGTCGAAACCCTGCTGCGTCGGTTTCCCCGCGTGACGGTCGTGCTCGATCATCTGGGTATGCCGGATGTCTCCGATGGGCCGCCCTACGATCGGTGCGCCAAGCTGTTCGAGCTTGCCGCTTTCTCCAACCTCAACCTGAAGCTCACGCCATTCAACGTCAGTCATGCAACCGATGGCAAGGCATCGGCGGCGACCTTCTTCGGCCGGATCTTCGAAAGCTATGGATCCGGGCGGATCGCCTGGGGCTCCAACTATCCGGCCTCGCCGGGGACCCTGCCCGAGATGATCGCGGCGACCGAGGCCGCTCTCGATTTTCTCAGCGACGAGCAGCGCGCCGACGTCTTCGGCGGCACCGCACTCAGGATCTATCCCGCGATGCAGGCGCTCTGACAGCCGCCGCTGCTCACCCCAATCACGGAAGGCCCGACAGTTGAGCCAGCTTCCCCTCAAGATCGCGATCGGCACCGCCCCGCACACGGCCGACCTGAAGAACGGCACCGTGCCGATCGATGGCGTCGCCGCCGATTTCGTCGAAGTGACCCCGATCATCGGCGCGTTCCGGCGAATGGTCCGCAGCCTCGAGTTCGACGTCTGCGAGATGGCGCCGACCACCTACATGATCGCGCGCGAGCACGGCTCGCCCTTCACAGCATTGCCGATCTTCCTGCATCGCTTCTTCCATCACGACGGCATCCTGTGCCGGGACGGCAGCGGCATTCGGTCCCCAGCCGATCTCGCGGGCAGGAAGGTCGGCGTCCGCGCCTTCACCGTCACAACCGGCGTTTGGAAGCGCGGCATCATGAAGGACGATTACGGTCTCGATGCCTCCGGCGTGACGTGGGTCGTCGATGACGAGGAGGCCGTTCCGGGGCTGACGCTGCCGCCCAATGTCGTACGCGATCCCGCTGGCCGCTCGCTCGTCGCCCAGTGGCAGGCCGGCGACCTCGACGCGGCCTTCACCGGTGCCGCGGGCATTGGCCGTCAGGGCGCGCCTGACGCCAACTGGAGCCAGGGCGCCAATCCGCCGCAGCCGGTGGCCGCCCACGATCTGTTCGATCACGGCTTCGACCGTGCCTCGGATTTCTACCGTCGCACCCGGATCTATCCTCACCACGGCCTGCTGGTGGTGAAGGACTCGATCCTGGCGGAGCATCCGTGGGTGGCGCGATCGCTGTTCGATGCCGCCCTCGCGGCCAAGGCACCGTTTCTCGCGCAGGTGGATACGCCCGAGGGCGGAGACGCCGAAATCCAGCGCTATCGCCAGCTTGCCACCGTCGTCGGAAGCGACCCGCTGCCATACGGGGTCGACGCCAACCGGCCGAGCATCGATGCGCTGATCGACTACGCGGCCGACCAGGGGCTGCTAAAGCGGAAGCCCGACGTGTCCGATCTGTTCGTCACATTGAACTGAGCGTCCAGCAGGGACATGATCATGCCAAATCCCGAAGCAACCGTGCTGAAGACCCTTCTCGGCCGCTCGCCGCGCACCGAAGCTCTCATCGACGGGCAGGTCCGTTCCGACCGGCTCGCGCTCGATTTCGACGACGTTCGACCGACCACGAACGGCTTTCCCGCGATGGTGCGGGAAATGGCCTACGACTTCGGCGAACTGGCGCTCCTGACGTTCCTGCAGGCCCGCGCCGCCGGCAAGCCGCTGGTGTTGCTGCCCTTCGTCGCGGTCGCCGAACCGCTGCACGACTACGTCTATTACAATGGCGATCGTGGCGAGCTGACGCCCGAACGGGTTGCTGGCAAGCGGATCGGCGTGCGATCCTACACGCAGACCACCGGCCTGTGGGTGCGTGGCTTCCTCGAGGACGATCATGGCGTTCCGTTGGAAGCGCAGCGCTGGATCAGTGTCCAGGAACCGCACGTGCGCGAATATCGCGAGCCGGATTTCCTGGAACGCGCGCCCAAGGGGTCCGATCTCCTGCAGATGCTCATCGACGGCGAGATCGACGTCCTCGTCGGGCTTCAGCCAGCGATTGCGGCGCAACATCCCCAACTGCGTCGCCTGTTCCCCGAAGGCGCCGCCGAGGAATGGAGCCGCCGCACCGGCATCCTGCCGATCAACCACATGGCCGTGCTGAAGCAGTCGCTCCATGACCAGTCGCCCGAATATGCCCGCGAACTGTTCCGTATGCTGAGCGAAAGCAAGATGCTCGGCATGGCTGCTGGCAGCCGGGACAACTGGCCGTCGGGTATCGAGGCCAACAGGCGTGGCATGGAATTGCTGGTCCGCTGGGCGGTGCGTCAGCAGCTTATCCCCGAAGCCGTTCAGATCGATGCGCTTTTCGATGAGGTGACCAGGGGTCTGGGCGCCTGATGATCGCAGCGGCGTCTTTCGCGGCCGCCTGTGGCGAACGGGGCGGCCTCATCCGGTGCCGTGATGCCATCCGGAGAGACGTTTCGTGCGGCTGATCGGCATGATGAACTCGCCCTATGTCCGCCGCGTGGCCGCGACGCTGCATCACGTCGGCGTCGGTTTCGATCATGATCCGGTCTCGGTCTTCCGCGAATATGATCGATTCGAGAGGATCAATCCGGTGGTCAAGGCGCCGACCATGATCACGGACGACGGCGTGGTGCTGATGGATTCAACGCTGATCCTGGGCTATATCGAGCGCGAGCTGGCGCCACATGTGCCGCTCACTCCCGACTCGCGCGTCGATTATGAACGACATCAGCGCATTCTCGGCCTGGCGCTCGCGGGGTGCGAGAAGACGGTACAGCTGATCTACGAGCAGACCCAGCGCCCCGAGGAGCGCCGGCATCCGCCGTGGATGGCGCGGGTGCGGCAACAAGGCACAGCGGCCTTCACGTCGCTCGAACGGGAAATCGGCGTCACCGGGCAGTGGCTTTTCGGCGATAGACTGACCTTGGCGGATATCACGGTGGCGGTCGTCTGGGATTTTGCGCTCGCCATGATGCCGGATCTGGCCGATGAGACACAGCATCCGAAGCTCGCCGATTTCACCCGTTTCGCAGAACAGTATCCCGCGCTCCGCGCCTGCGCGAGAACATGATTGGCGAGCGGCCGGCAACCGGTCCGGATGAAGACAATGTTGCGTGCGAGGAGAGACGCCGGTGGCGACTGACGTGTTGAAGACGGACATTTCCAGCCCCCCGTCCGAATGGAGCTGGAGCAACATCCGCCTGGTGATCGCCTGCCATGTCGGCCTGGCGGCCTCGCTCAGCCCGGCCTTCCTCAGCACGTACGGCCTCTTCCTGAAGCCGATGGCGACCGGCAGCGGATGGTCGCGCGCCGATGTTGCCATCGCACTGACCATCGTCTCGATCATCGAAACGCCGCTTCTCCCCGTGGTTGGTGTCGCGGTCGATCGGTGGGGTGCGCGCGGCATGGTGCTGCTGGCGATGATCGGGTTGCCGATCTCGCTCGCCTTGCTGGCGTGGGCACCACCGTCCCACTCGGCCTATATGGCGGCCTCGGTGGTACTCGGCTGCATTGCCGCCGCAGCGTCGCCCTGCGCTTATCTCAGGCTGCTCTCGAGCCGTTTCGATCGATCGCTGGGCCTCGCGATCGCGATCGCGGTGAGCGGCATGGGCACCGGGCAGATGGTCAATGCCTTCATCATCGGCAAGCTGATCCATGCGGTGGGCTGGCGCGAGGGACTCTACTGGCTCGCCGTCCTGACCGCCATTGTGGGTGTGATCGCCTATTTGATGGTGCCATGGGGCCAGATCAAGCAGCGTGAACAGGCTGCTCCCAAGGCGCTTCGGACCTCGCTGCTCAAGATGGAATATCTCAGGCAGACATCGTTCTGGACGCTGACTGTCGCCTTCACGCTGGTGCTGCTCGTCATGGCGGGCGTGCAGATCAATGTCGCGGCCGCGCTGTCGGACAAGGGGCTGGGCTATCTCGCGGCGACCGCGATCGCGACGATCGGCATGGCCTCCATGGTCTCGCGCTTCCTGGGCGGCGTGCTGCTGGACAGGATCCCCGCGCACTGGCTCGGCGGGACATTGTTCCTGCTCCAGGCCGTCGGCTGCATCCTGCTGGCCTTCGTCCATTGGCCGAGTGCTTCGCTCGTCGCCGTATTCCTCGTCAGCTTCGCCTACGGAGCGGAAACCGACATCCTGCCTTTCTTCATCCGGAAGCTCTACAACGTCGAATATTTCGGCAGTATCTTCGGCTTCATGTTCGGGGTCGCGCATCTCGGCCTGATCGTCGGGCCGGTGCTCGTCGCCCGATGCTACGATGTCTGGCACAATTACGTCCTGGCGTTCCTCATCATGGCGTCCCTATCGACAATCGCCGCGATCCTGATCGTCGTCACCGTCAAGCTCAACGAAAAGGCGGGACGATTGCTATGATCGAGCCCCGACATGCCGGGTGAGCCGCCCCTGGCATTTTCACGTCGGGACTCGTTGATCACGGCCGGAAGAGCATGGTGGCGACGCTTTTAGCCGATCCGCGGCCAGCCTGCTCGGACCTGCCGCCCGGTTAAGCCAACGGGTCTCGCCCGATCAAGCAAGCCAGCTCGACACCTATCGCCACGCAGCCGTGCGCCCAATGCACAGCCTCTGCGAACTGTCACAATCCACCGTTACGGGTGACCGTTTGCCGATACATTTGAAGGCTGCGGCGTTGCGATTGCTACTTGTCGAGGACGACCCGCTTATCGCGGAGGAATTGGCTGCCAAGCTCGGCGCGCTCGGCCATCATTGCCAACTTGCTGTCACGGGCACCGAAGCGATCGAGGCCTTCGCGGAGGCGGTGTTCGATGCCATCATCCTCGACCGCATGCTGCCCGACCTTACCGGCACCGGCTTGCTCAGCTATCTGCGCGAACAAGGTCCCCTGCCTCCCGTCCTGATGCTGTCGGCACTTGGAAGTTCGAGCGACAAGGTTGAGGGGCTCAATGCGGGCGCCGACGACTATCTCGCCAAGCCCTATGACATCGGCGAACTGGACGCGCGCTTGGCCGCACTCGTCCGGCGCGGACATCAGGTGCATGGCGACGTGATCAGCCTGTCGATCGGGCAATTGCGGCTCGACGGCGCCAACCACAACGTCCGCTTCGCCGCGGCGCAGCGCCATCTCAACCGGATCGAATTCTCGCTGCTGTTGTTCCTGATGCGCCATGCCGATCGGCTGGTGACCCGCGCGATGCTGTTTGAGGGGGTGTGGAGCCATTCCTTCCAGCCGCTCCCCAACCTGGTGGACAGCAACATATCGCGGCTGCGGCGGCGCCTGCTCGAACTGGGCTGCGACCCGATCGTCACCCGGCGCGGCGAAGGCTATGTGCTGCTGAGCGAGCAATGCCAGTGACCGCGCGCCGACCCGAAACCGATCCCGGCATCGGCCGGCTCTCGCTGCGGATCGGCGCGGCGGTGGCGCTCGGCATGGCGGTCGCCGCCTCGATCGTGCTGGCGCTCACCAGCCTGCAATTCTCACGCGAGCTCGACGCGTCGCTCTACAAGGAGATGGGCAAGCTGATGCCGCCGGGTGCGCCGCGCGACACCGTCTCGGTCGCCGACAGGGTAATCCGGCGTGCTGCATCGCGCTCCACGTCGATGAAAATCGCCCTGCTGTACGATGCCTCCGGCCGCCGCATCGTCGGGCGGGTGGACCTGCCGCTGCAGCGCGACGGACTGGTGACACTCAGCTACCGCGACGGCGATTCCAAGCCCAAGGACGGCCGCGCCTTTACCATCCGCCTGCCCGACGGCGCGCATCTCACCGTCCTCCATCATGACGAGATGAAGGAGGTGGTGCGCGACATGCTGCCGGCACTGGTCCTGTGCCTCGCGCTGTTCGGGGCGCTGATGGGCGTGCTCGCCAGCCGGGCGATGGCGCGGATGATCGCGGCGCGCCTTGCGCTCACCCGCACCACCGCCGATGCGATCGCCGCCGGCGACCTCTCGCAGCGCGTGCCCGTCGACGATCGGGAGGGGATCTTCGCCGCGCAGGCACAGAGCTTCAACCGCATGATCGCGCGGATGGAGGAGATGGTCGAGGGCCAGCGCCATTTCGCCAGCCACCTCGCGCACGATCTGCGCACCCCGCTCACCCGCCTGCGCGCGCTGCTGACCCGCGAAGGCGACGATCCGGCCGACTTTGCCGCCCTGCGCCTCGCCGCCGAGCGCGAATGCACCGCGATCATCGCCACCTTCGAGGCACTGCTGCGTCTGTCCGAGATCGAGGCCGGGCGGCACGATGCGCCGCGCGCCGCTTTGATGCTCGACGATCTGCTCGAGGATGTCGCCAATTCGATGGAGCCGGTGCTGGTCGAGGCGGGCTGCGCGCTGGTCATCGGGCCGTTCGAGCCGGCCATCCTGATGGGCGACCGCAGCCTGCTGCTCCAACTGTTCATGAACCTGCTCGACAATGTCGCCCGGCATACCGTCGTCGGCACCCGCGCCCGCATCGCGATGCGCCGCGAGGGTATGGAGGCGGTGGTGACGCTGGCCGACGACGGGCCGGGCCTCGCCGACGCCGATCGCGCGCGGGTTCTGCGCCCGTTCGAGCGCGGCAGAGACAAGGGATCGAAGCGTGGCAGCGGTCTCGGCCTCGCCATCGCCAAGGCCATCGTCGGGTTCCACGATGGCTCGCTCCGGCTGCTGGACGGCGCGCCGGGGATGATCGTGGAGATCCGCTTCCCCGCGCAAATTCCGGAAATTGGCGACCTTGCAGGAATATCAGGTTCCGCCGAGCGATCTGTCATACCGGCTGCGTAGCGACCCCTTCGACCGATCCATCGAAGAGGGTTCTCCATGCGCCGTCCGACACTTCTATGTGCCACCTCGCTGCTCGCCATGGCGACGCCTGCGCTGGCCCAGACCGGCACGCCCGATACCGCGCCCGCCGCCGACATCACCGTCATCGGCCACGCGCTGCCGCTGGCGCCTTCCTCGATGCCACTGGACGCGATGCAGCCGACCTCGGTCATCCAGTCCGGCTTCATCGCCAACAACATCCCGCCGCTCGCCAGCATCGACGACATCATCAAGTTCCAGCCGAGCGTCTGGACCTCCAACCCCAACGGCCCCGGCATCGGCAAGGCCGAGACGATGGCGATCCGCGGTTTTCAGGACGGTCAGTATAACGTCACGTTCGACGGCATTCCGTTCGGCGACTCGCAGGATCTCCACCACACCACCTCGTCGCTGTTCATCGCCCATGCGCTGCAGCAGGCGCAGATCGATCGCGGCCCCGGCTCGGCCAGCACGATCGGCAAGGCTACCTTCGGCGGCACTGTCGGCTTCCTCTCCAAGGATCCGCTCGAGCATTTCGACGTCGATGCCTATGGCACGGCGGGCAGCTTCAACACCTTCTCGGGCGGCGGCCGCGTCGACAGCGGCGATATTGGCGGCTTCCGCATGTTCGCCGAAGGGCAGCACGAGAAGACCGACGGCTACCTCACCGGCTCGGCCGAGCATCGCGACAACCTGATCGGCAAGGCGATCTATCAGATCAGCCCGACCACCAAGCTGACCGCGCTCGCCAGCTACAATCGCGAATTCCAGTATACCACGCAGGGCGCCACACTGCAGGAATATGCAAAGTACGGCGACGATTACGGTTTGTGCAAAGACAGGACCGCGATGTGCTATTTCGGCTACCAGCCGAGCCACTACACGACAGACTTCGAATATCTCCGCCTGCAGACCAGCATCGGCCCGGTGCAGATCGACAATCAGGTCTATCACAACGGCTTCACGCACAAATATACCGAGTCGAGCGACGCGTCGGACGACAATCCCGCCGATGACGGCGTGACCTTCTACAGCCCGACAGACATCGGCAAGAAGGTTGCCACCTACGCCACCGACATCAAGGGCAAGCACACCAACGCCGTCGTCAGCGCCTGGGGCGACACGCTGCGCTTCGAGGCTCCGACCAAATTCGCAGATTTCAAATGGGGGGTCTGGTTCGATTCCCAGCACGACAAGCGCTATTCGGAAACGATCGACATCTCGCAGGGCGGCATCCCCGTCCCCGGCAAGACCGGCACGGCGCTATCCTACCAATATAGCGATCTGGGCACGACTTGGCAGCCGTATCTGGAGGTCGACTTCCATCCGGTCGATGGACTCAGCCTCAACCCCGGCATCAAATACACCAGCTACGAGCGCGATCTGCACGCCACGATCAACAAGGGCGGCGCGAACGGCGAAACCGATATCTCCTATCACGCCTGGCAGCCCTCTATCGCGGCCAACTACCGCATCGCGCCCAACTGGTCGGCCTATGCGCAGGTCGCGCGCGGCTTCCTCGCCCCGCCGATCGACGTGTTCCAGGTCGAGGACCCGACCGACCTGAAGCCCGAGCTGACCTGGAACTATCAGGTCGGCACCGTGCTCCACGGCCGCCGCTGGAGCCTCTCGGCCGACGCTTACTATATCGATTTCTCGAACTTCCTCTCGCCGGTGACCACCATCGTCGACGGCACGGAGGAGAGCAGCTACGTCAATGCCGGCGGCGCGATCTACAAAGGCCTGGAATTCGAGGGCCAGTATGTGCTGGCGCACGGCCTCTCCTTCTACGGCAACGCCACTTTGAACTCGGCCAAATACAAGCACAGCCACGCGACGCTGGCGGAAGCGCCGAAATGGACCGCCGCCGCCGGCCTGATCTACGAGAACAAGCACGGCCCGTTCGCCTCGCTGATCGGCAAGTGGGTCGGCCCGCGCTACGGCAACGACAATGGCAACGTGCCGATGGATGCCGGCTATCTCAACGGCAGCGTGGCCATCGCCGCCGGCACGATCGACGACCCGACCAGCCGCATCGGCACCACCTTCTCTGCCGATCTGGCGTTCGGCTGGCACTTCGATCATGTCGCAGGGCTGCTGCATGAAGTGACAGCCTCGGTGAAGGTCGGCAACCTGTTCAACAGCCACGCCGTCATGGATTATGCCGGCACCCAGTCGACCACGGCCGATGGCGAGCAGTCGCCCTACAATCTCTACCTGCGCCAGCCCGGCCGCAGCGTGTTCTTCAACCTGGAGACGCATTTCTGATGCGCGCCGTGACGCGCGTGCTGACGGCGGTGCTGGCGACGTCGGCGGCGGCATCGTTCGCGACATCGGCCACCCCGGCTCCCGGCTGGCGGATCGACCGGGTGGTGGTGGTGATGCGCCACGGCATCCGCCCGCCCACCAAGGCCGAGCCACTGCCCGCCGGCCTCGCCCCCGCGCCCTGGCCAGCCTGGGATGTGGGCTGGGGCGAACTCAGCCACCATGGCGAGCAGGCGGTGACGATGCTCGGCGCCTTCGATCGGGCGACCTATGCCGGTGTGCTGGGATCGGGTTGCCCGGCGATCCGCGCCGTGGCCGACACCGACCAGCGCACGGTGCGTACCGCCGAAGTCTATGTCGCGGCGCTGCTGCCGGGTTGCACGACGAGCGTGGATCATGAGGCGGCTGGACAACGGGATCCGCGCTTCTCACCGTTCGACGGCACGTCGCCGCTGACCAATGCCGAGACGGCCGCCGCCGCGAATGCGGCACTGCCTCAGGGCGGCGCGTCGCGGCTCGATCGCGATCTGGCCGACGATTGGGCCGCGATCGATCATATCCTCGATTGCCACGCATCCCCCTGCATCGCCGCGAAACCGACCGTCGTTTCGGCCAACGGTGGACGGGTGAAGCTGGGCGGTGCGCTGGCGACCGGCGGCAGTTTCTCCGAGACGCTGGCGCTGGAATATGCCGACGGCCAGCCGCTCGCCCAGGTCGGCTGGGGCCGCGCGACCCGCGATACGATCACCCATCTGCTGGAATTGCACAGCCGGGAATTCGCGTTGACCGCCCGCCCGCCGGCGATCGCTCGCGCGGGATCATCCGCACTGCTCGGCGAGGTGGCCAATGCCCTGTCCGCGCCGGATGCGCCGCCATTCAGCCTGTTCGTGGGCCACGACACCAATCTCGCGCTGATCGGCGGGGCGCTGGGCCTGCACTGGAAGGCGCCCCAGTTCGCGCCCGACGACCCGCCGCCCGGTGGCGCCCTGATCTTCGAGCGCTGGACCGACGGATCCGGCCGTTACCGACTGGCCGTCCGCTTTCGCAGCCAGTCGCTCGACGAGATGCGCGGCCTGACCCCGCTCTCGCCCGCCGCGGTGCAGACGCTGCGCTTCGCGGGTTGCGCGGATACCGCCGGGTGCGATGCGGCTGGATTGCGCTCGGCGCTGCAGCCCGGAGGCCCACCATTGGCAAAGTGATCGCAAACCGCGAAAGGCAATCGAAGGCCGGAGAAGGGGCAGATGCGCGGCCGGCCGAGCGTCTGGCGAACGCCCCCCATAACGGTTTGTCTTCACGAACTAGGCTTCAAATTCTGTGATGCGCCAGAGTTACGGCGCCTGGTTCGACGGCAACCACTGGTCCGGGGCGGCACGCCGGAACCACGGCTCGGCCAGCGGAACCCGCTGCGGCCAAAGCTCGTCGAGTGTCGAACCAAGATAGAGAAATCCGCCCCGCATCACCATATCGATCGATGTCGTGTTCCGGATGTCCGCAAGGGGATCGCGGTCCAGCACGACGAGATCCGCCAGCTTGCCCGGCTCGATCGTGCCGAGATCGGCAAGCCGTCCAATCGTTTCGGCCGATCCAGCGGTCGCCGCATGAAGGATGGCCATCGGCGTCATCCCGCCCATCGCATGCGCTTCCATTTCCCAGTGGAACCCGATGCCCGGCACCTCGCCGTGCGCGCCCATCCCAACCAGGCCGCCCGCCTTGGCCACGCGGGCCGCATCCGCCGCGATCGGCTGGAAGCGATAATCCTGCAGCGGCAGACCGGGCCGGTCGATCAGCTTCTGCTCGATCGCGGGCGGCGTCCAGAATTGCCGGATCTTCGCATCCTCCGACGGATTCCTGTGGACGATGAACCAGTCGGACGCCTCCGGCCCACCATTCGTCACCATCAAAGTGGTCGAATAGCTGGTGTGCATCGCGACCAGCAGGCCGATCACGTCGTCACCCAGCGGCGCGGCGGCGAGGGCATGCTCGTTCCCGGCAAACCCGTCGAGGATCTGCGAAAGATCGAGCTTCATCGACAGCGCGCCTTCGGTGGTGGGCTGCAGGCCTTCTTCCCGCGCCGCCATCGCCATCCATTCGCGCACGCGCCGATTGCCGGTGCGATATTCCTTGATGTTGCCCAGCCCGTAATCCTGCCGGTAGCGCTGCTGCACGGCGCGTACCTGATCCAGTGAGGCGAAGCGGTTCATCGAGAAGATCGCCATGCCCGTCGAACGCAGACGCGGCCCCGTCATCAGGCCCGCATCGAGCATGTCCTGATAGCTCAGCATGTCTATGCTGAGCGTGGAGGGATCGAAGCTGGTCGTCACGCCATAAGCGAGCCGGGCACGAAGCCCCCAATCCTCGGTGCTCAGGACGTCGCGCCGTATCTCCCCGATATGGTCGTGCTCGTCGATGAAGCCGGGCACGATCACCTTGCCGGTCACGTCGCGGATCGTGGTATCCGCCGGCAGGGTAAAGGAGCCGCGCGGGCCGACCGCTGCGATGCGATCATGATCGACGAGGATATCGGCGTCGTCGATGATGCGGTCACCCTGAGCCATCGTCAGCACCCGCGCACCGCGCAGCAGCAGCTTGCCCTCAGGTACGGCACGCGGGACCTCGACATTCATCGCGATCGCCGGCGGCTGGCTCGGCGGAAGCGCGGGCGCGCCGGTCGCCAGGGGAAGCACCGCGGACAGCGGTTCACGCCGGAAGCTGCTGCCGACGGACCATTGGATCTCGTCGCCCGCCCCCCATTCGAAATAATCGACACCGCCGGTCGTGATGCGCCGCTTCGGCAGGGCCGGATCGGTGAGGTCCGCAACCTTCCCGCCCTCCGGAACCTCGACGAGGAACAGCTGCTGCGCGATCCCGGCAAGCAGGTACCTGCCGCCGGGGCTGATGCGCAGATCGTCCGCCGGAACGGATCCCGGCATGAAATACCAGCCCGGCCCCAATATCCTTGCGACAGGGTGCGTGGCCCCGGTCGCCAGATCGACCGCAATCAGCCCGTTCCTGTCCTTGATGGTGACGGATTGCCCCCCGCCAACAAACTGCGGCCGGCCGCCGATCTCGCCATGGGTGACGACGCGTGCGTCACCGCCGGCCACGGACATCTCGACCAGTTCCGCATCGCGGACACGCGGAAATTCGAAATTGGTCTGCTGCCGCGCCGCCTGGGCGGAGCGGAACGCCAGTATCCGCGTGCCGTCCGGCGTGAAGGCCGGTGCCGTGTAGAAGGCCGGCAAGCGGCTGACCGCCTTCGGCGGCCCGGAACCGTCGGCCTTGATCATCCAGACGGTTCCGCCGGCCTCCTCGCTCCAGCTCACATAGGTGAGCCAGGTCCCATCCGGGCTCCAGCCCGGCTCGGCGACGATGTCCGCGCCTGTCGGCAGGCGGCGTGGAGCGGCGCCATCGACGGCCGCCTGCACGTAGAGGCCGCCGAGCGCCATATAAGCGAGCCGCTGACCATCGGGCGATGCGACGGGCGCCTGGATCAGCCGCGCCTTGACGGGGCCGCTGCTGTCGCTGATCGCGTGGCGCGTGCTCGGCCCGACATCGACCCGCATGTCCGCGTCGAGCGCAAGCCGCCTGGTCGCTCCACCATCGAGCGCGATGCGATCGAAGCCGCCGGCACGGCTGATGACGATCGCCTTGCCATCCGGCGTGAAGGCGTAGCGCGGCATGATATCCTGCCACAGCGATGCCTCGAGCTGATCCGGATCGAGCGGCGCGGCGAGCAGCCTGTCCGTCCCCGTCACGAGATCGCGAAGCCGCAGCCGGGTCTGGCCCGCCGTGCGGACCTCGTAGGCGAGCAGGCGACCATCCGGGGACAGAGCGGGCCGGAACGCCGTGTCGTGGTCGGCGCCCCTGCTGCCGGCCCCGGCGACGATCGACGTCTCCCGCCCCGTCTTCAGATCGCGCCGAACGATCGTCCAGCTATCGACCTCGTCGAAGTCGATGCCACCGATCCGCTTGGCATAATAGAGCCATTCGCCATCGGGAGCGGCGACGGCGCCGAGCGCGCTCTGCCAGGCCGATCGGGGCGCGTCGGCATTCGGCTGAATCGGCACCAGCAGTTCGGCGCTGCCATCCAGCCCGTAGCGCCAGAGCTCGACATTGTTGAGATCGGCCCGATAGCGGCTGACGAAGACCGATCGCCCGTCCGCCGCCCATGCCGGCGACACAAGGACGGCATCGTCGTCCCCGAAGCTGATCTGGCGCGGGTGGCCGCCATCGGCATCCGCCACCCAAAGGTTGTCGGCGCCCGAGCGATCGCTCACGAACAGTATCGATCGGCCATCGGGCGAGAAGGTCGGCTGGGTGTCGAACCCGAGGCCCTGCGTCAGCTGTCGCGCCGGCCCGCCCGATAGCGGCATCGTGTAGAGATCGCCGAGCATGTCGAACAGCAGGCGGCGCCCGTCGCGCGATATGTCGAGCGACATCCATGTGCCGCTATGGGCGTGGATCCGGATGGTCCGCGCCGGCTGCATCGGCAGGCTCTGGCCGGGCGCCTGCTGGGTCCTCCCATCGCTGCCGATCCCATTGGTCGGCACGGTTGCCATCGCGCTGCCGGCGAGGAGCAGCGCCAGAATGCCGGCCGACGCCCCCCTCATTGCGGCTTTGCCAGCGGGAGATACCGCTCTTCCAACGCGCGCTGGCGGTTGTCCGTCGAGACCGGCTGGCCGTCGATCAGCACGGTAAGCGCGTTGGTCGAAGGCTCGAGCGGATCGCCGTCCCACAGCACGATGTCCGCCGGCTGGCCTGCCGCCAGCGTGCCGTCGCCCCCACCCCACAGGCTGTGCGCGTTGACGGTGATCGCCTTCAGCGCCTCGCTATAAGGCATACCGTTGGCAACCGCGAGCCCTGCGCCCTCCCGCAGATCGAGCCCGGCATTGTAGCTTTCCTCGATGGCGCCGCCGGCCATCCCGAAGGCCACGACCACACCCGCTTTCTGGAGGATCGCCGCCGCGTCCAGCCGATTGCCTAGCTCGTCGAAGGACGTCGGCATATTGGCCTGCGGATCCAGCACCACCGGGATGTGCGCAGCGGCGAGTTCGGCAGCGGCGCGCCAGGCCTCCGCACCGCCCATGATGACCACATGGACGGAGAAATCGTGTGCGAAGCGGATCGCCTCGCGAATGTCGGATTCGCGATCGGTGAAGATGGCGAGCGGCGTGCGACCGCCGAGCACGTCGCCCAGCACCGCATCATCGCTGCCCGGAGGCGGCCCCGGCGGACCGTCGCCATGCCCATGGTCGCCATGCTTGCCGCCATCGCCACGACGACCATCGGCGACCTTGCCGAACGCCCTGCGAAGCAATTGCCATTGGGCGGCACGCGAGCCGGCATCCTTCGGCCATTTGTTGCCTCCGATGACCGCAACCACAGCGGCTCCGCGGCGATCCAGGATCCCGCCATCGGTCCGCAGCTTGATCAGCGCCGCCTGCCCTGCGAACGGTGCCTCGTCCGATTTCGACGGATAGCTGAGCGCACCCGTCAGGCCGTCGGCGCGGGCGAGCGCAACGAGAGCGGAATTGGGGTTCAGCGCCGGGCTGACATCGAAGCCCGGCCCTATGCCATGGGCTTCGGATGTCTGGTCGCGCGTCCCTGCCGCCGAACTGACCTCGATGAGGCCCAGCTGGGTCGCCGAGTTGACGATGCCGGGGGTGACAGGCTGCCCCTTGGCATCGATCGTCTCCGCGCCCTGGGGTACGGCCCCACTCGGCGTCACGGAGACGATGCGGCCGCCATCGATCAGGATCGTCGCATCCGCGATCGGAGCCGCGGCGGTCATCGTCCATGCCTTGGCATGCACGATCGCGATCGGTTGCGCGCGCACGGCCGTCCCGGACAGGATGGCGAGCGCGACGCTGCCCAGCAAGGCGGTCCTCATGGGTGGGGTGCTCCCGTCCGTCCGAGCTCGAAATCGGAAGGCGAATGCGCCGGCGGCGACGCGCGATCATAGGCGACCGCTCCGTCGATCACGACCAGATCGGCCCGCGCGTAAACGCTGAAGGGATCGGCCGACCAGATCACGAGATCGGCATCGTAACCCGGCGCCAGCGTACCGATGCGCGTCTGCATGCCGAGGATGCGCGCTGAGTTGCTCGTCACCCACTCGATCATCCGCTCGGGCGGCACGTCGATCCCGATCGCCCGCCCGGCCCCGCCGGCCTTGGCCGCCTCGACGTTCAGCCGCTGGCCGGTGATCGCCGAATCCGAATGCATGCTGACGCACACGCCGGCCCGATCGAGCATCGCGGCATTGGCACGCACGCCATCGAGCCCCTCCATCTTGAACCCCCACCAGTCGCCCCACACGGCCGCACAGGTGCCAGCGTTGCGCAGCAGGGCCGGGATCTTGTACGCCTCGACGGCATGATGGAAGGAACCGATGGTGAAACCGAATTCATGCGCCACTTCCAGCATCGTCGCCATGTCATCCGACCGGTAGCAGTGCATGTTCACATGGATGTCGCCGGCTAGTATCCCGGCCAGCGCCTCCGCCTTCAGATCCCGCCTGGGTGGTGACGCCGCCTTGCCCTGCGCATAGCGGGTCCATGCGTCCCGATAGTCCCGCGCGGCCATGAAGGCGTCCCGGATGTAGGTGATTTCGCCCTGGCGGCTGGTCGGGCCATGGATGTCGTGGGCATCGGCATCCTGGCTCTTGGGATTCTCGCCGCAGGCCATCTTGAAGCCCTGGGGCGCATCCGGCACCTTCATCGCCGCGATGTTCGTGGCCTCGATCGGATGGACGATCACCGAGCGGCCACCGAAGATCGGGCTCGATCCGGGCAGGATCTGCATGGTGGTAACCCCGCCTTCGAGCGCGCGGGAAAAACCGGTATCCTGCACGTTGACGGCCGTTTCGATCCAAGTGTCCGCGACATCGGGGCTGTTCAGCTCCGATACGTCGGAGGAATCCTTGTCGATATCGGTCAGCGGAACGACGAACGTGCCGTTATGCGTGTGGACGTCGATGATCCCCGGCGTGACCCAGCGCCCGCCCGCGTCGACTACGCGAACACCCGGCGCATGGGCAAGAGAGACGCCGACCTGAACGATCTTGCCATCACGCACCAGCACCTCGCCCCGATCGAGGTGGTGCCCGGCGCCATCGAGGACGATCGCGTTCGTCAGAAGGAAATCCGAACGCGGCAGGGGGCGATAGGTGCTGGGAAAGGGATCGATCCGCCACGGCGCGATCCCACGCGGGGAAACCGATTGCGCCCCCATACCGAGCGACAGCGCCGCCATCACCGCGATCGCACCTCGGGCGACACCCGTCATCACGACACGCCTCCATCCCGGTCTTCGAACCGGCGCATCCATGAAGCCAGCGGCCTGTCATCAAGCGAACGGATGATCGAGGCGCGAACGTCGGGCTGTTCGTCCTGACCCAGCTTGAACCGCCCGACCAATCGCTTCACCTGCGCGCGAAAGGCGATGACGCGCTGCTCGAGAACATCGTAGCGGTCACCCAGCTCGCCCGCATTCCACGGGTTCGGACGCCGCTTTTCCATCTGATGGACGAGGGCCGAAAGCGCTGCACCCGTCGTGCCAGGCAGGAACTCTATTTCAACCTCGATGCTGAGCTGCATGAAGTTCCAGGTCGGCGCCCAGTTTCGAATTCCGGCCTGGTTTGGCGAGATATAGGCCTGCGGGCCCTGAAACAGCACCAGACCGGCAGGCCTGGCCTCCAGCGCCGGCACCAGCGGGTGCCGACGCGGAATGTGGCCCAACAGGCTTACGAGGTCATCATCAGCACCATATTCGCCAAGAAGCGGCAATTGCGCCGCCTCGTTCGCTTGCCCTCCGGTCGCCAGCAGCCACGCGAGCGGATATTCGGCGATGAAATCACGGGCATCTACGGGCTCGAAGCGCTCGAATAGATCCGCCATGCGCCTGTCCCCCGATCGTTACCGCATGGCATGACTTCGCCCCCGGAGCCTGAGCCATGCCTCTTGCGAAAAGTCATCTCCGGTCCCCCGGCATGGCACAAGCGCCAATTCCGAAAATTTGGATGGACCAATCCGCCGCTTGCGAAAGCACGTTGCCCGAATCTAGACTGGTTCATCGAATTGCCCAGAATCGGCACAGGACGGGAGCCAATGCTGCGACCCTGGAAGATCAGCCTCGGCGAACGGATCGACACTTCTCGCGATGCGCCCATCTACCTGCAGATCACGCAGGCGCTCATCAGAGATATTGAGAGCGGACGCCTTCCGCCGGGAAGTTTCCTGCCCAGCAGCCGGGAACTTGCCGCCGCACTGTCCGTCAACCGAAAGACAGTCGTGCTCGCGTACGAGGATCTGATCTCCCAGGGTTGGCTGTCGTCTGAAAGCACGCGCGGAACGATGGTGTCCACCCTCCTCCCCGGATCGGCGCGACGTGACAATCCGCCCCTGGAACCCGATCCTTCAGGGTCCGCCGACTACCGTTTCGAGGCCGCCCCAGCCCGCCCGCTCGCAGTCCCCGAGGGGAAGGGCCTCAAGATCGACGAGGGGACGCCGGATGGGAGATTGCTCCCCCCAGATCTTCTGACGCGGGCCTATCGCGTTGCCATCCAGCGCACTTCGCGCGAAAACCGGCTACAGTATCGCGATCCGCGTGGTTCCGATCGACTGCGCGAGGCGATCGCGGCCATGCTGCGCGGCGAACGCGGCCTGCACGTCACCTCGCGCAACATCTGCATCACGCGGGGCAGCCAGAACGGCATCTTCCTCGCCGCCCAGATCCTGCTTCGCCCAGGCAATGCCGTCGCTGTCGAGGAACTGACCTACGAACCGGCCATGGCGGCCTTCAAGGCCTGCGCGGCGGAGGTCGTGCCGATCCGGCTCGATCGCGAAGGGATCGATGTAGACCATCTCGAAAAGCAATGCCGGCGCCACCCGATCAGGGCCATCTTCCTCACTCCGCACCATCAGTTTCCGACGACCGTATCGCTCCGGCCGGAACGCAGGCTTCGGGTCCTCGATCTTGCGCGACAGTTCGGATTCGCCGTTATCGAGGACGATTACGACCACGAGTTCCATTTCGAATCCCAGCCGCTGCTGCCGATGGCGGCCTATGCACCGGCGCAGGTCATCTATGTGGGCTCCCTGTCGAAACTGCTGCTTCCCGCCCTTCGCATCGGATACATTGCGGCCCCCGAAGAAGTGATCGACGCGATCGCGCATCGCGTGTCGCTCACGGACGGGATGGGGAATGGTCTCACCGAAGAGGCTGCGGCAGAACTGATCGAGAATGGCGAACTGCGCCGGCATTCCCGCAAGGTCCGTCAGGTATATGCGAGCCGTCGCGAGACGTTCGCCGAAGCGCTCGCTTCGGAACTGCGCGGGATCGCGGATTATGCGATACCCGATGGTGGCCTCGCCTTCTGGTTGCGTTTTCATCGCCCCGAAGACCTCAAGCGCATCGAGGAACGCGCCCCAGCCGCCGGGCTGCGTTTCGCCTCGTCCCGCTCGTTCGCCACGAGCGAGGATGTCGACAGCGGTCTCCGCTTTGGATTCGCCAGCCTGACGTCCCATGAGGCGCGGCTTGCGCTGCGCGGCATCCGTCAGGCGGTCGGCTGATATTGGCCCCGCATGATCTGCAAAACTGGCGGTGTGCACCCAACCAGATTTGGGGAAGCTGCCTGCAGCACAACACAGGGAGGCTAGGGAACCCATGAAAACGACGATCGCGCTCGGCGCAGTCGCGCTGCTCGCTCTGCCTGGGATCGCGGCGAAGCCCGCGGCATCGCCAAACGCGGTGGCGCCGCCGGCCGCTGCCGAGGCGCCGTGGCCCGAAGCCTATCTCGAGATCTTCAAGCTCGCGCCTGGCAAGCAGGAAGCGTTCATTCGCGATATCGCGCGAGCCGACGAAGTCTCCGCCGCCGGTGGCCAGCCGCCGATCAAGATCTTCCTCCATGAAGACGGCGTCGACTGGGACGTGATGCTGTACAAGCCGGAGACGGACAGCAAGCCGACGCCCGAGCAGCAGGCCGCCATGGATGCGAAGCGCAAGGCGCTCAACATGCCGAGCGGCCCCGCTTATTTTGTCCATATCCGCGAGATGATCGCGTCGCACACCGATACCAAGGCCTATGGCCCGATTTCGGCCGCGCAATGGATCGCGAAGCTGGATGCCTGGCGTGCCGCGCATCCCGACGCCGACGACACGAAGGTGCCATGATGAACGTGGATCGCCGCTCGCTATTGGCCGGAAGCGCTGCGGCGCTGCTCGGCACCCGCAGCCTCGCCGCGATGGCCGGGCGAACGCTCGACATCGCCTATGTGAACGCCCGTGTCTGGACCGGACGCAGCGCCACCGATCGCAGCGATGCGATCGGCATCGTCGGCAACCGCATCGCCGTCGTCGGCGCGGCGGCGGTGCACGCCCGGACGGGCAAGACGACGCAGATCGTCGATCTCGGCGGCGCGTTCGTGGTGCCCGGTTTCACCGATTGCCACACCCATTTCACGATGGGCTCGCTGCGCCTCTCGCAGGTGGCGCTCGACACGGCGATGACGCCGGCCGAGTTCACCGCCCAGATGGGCGCTGCGGCGAGCAAGATACCTCAGGGTCGCTGGCTGCAAGGCGGCGGCTGGGATGCCGATCGCTGGGGTGGCGAAATGCCGACCCGCGCATGGATCGACGCGGCCACACCCGATACGCCGGTTGCGGTCTACCGTTACGACCTGCACATGATGCTGCTCAATTCGGTGGCTCTCAAGGCCGTCGGCATCGATCGCAATACCCCCGACGTTCCGGGCGGCGTGATCGTGCGGGACAAGAATGGCGATCCGACCGGCCTGGTCAAGGATGCGGCCAAGGATCTTGTCGTCTCCCGCATCCCCCCGCCAAGCGCTGCCGAAATCGATGCGGCTTTCCGCGCCGGCATCGCGCTGGGCCTCAGCAAGGGCGTCACCCGCGTCCACTGCCCGGAGATCGACTGGAACACCTTCGATACGCTCAGGCGCGAACACTATGACGGCCATGCCGGCATGCGGTTCCGCGTCTTCAATCCGCTGCGCGATTGGGAAAAGACCGTCGCGCTCGTCAAAGCGGAAGGACATGGCAACGACTGGTTTTGCTGGGGCGCCTCCAAGGTGGTGTTCGACGGTTCGCTGGGATCGCGCACCGCGCTCTTCTACGAACCCTATCTGGACGATCCCACCACCAACGGCATCACCGTCACCAAGCGCGAGGATCTGCGCGAATGGATGGGCGAGGCGGACAAGGCCGGGCTGCAGGTCGCGGCCCACGCGATCGGCGACGAGGCCAACGATATCGTGCTCGACACGATGGCAGAGGTGGCGGCCGCCAACGGCGAGCGCGATCGGCGCTTCCGCATCGAGCACGCGCAGTCACTGACGCCCGCCGCACTCCCGCGCTTCGCAAAGCAAAAGGTCATTGCCTCGGTCCAGCCCTATCATGCGATCGACGACGGCCGCTGGGCGATCAAGCGGATCGGGCCGGAACGGCTTACCCGCACCTATGCGTTCGAGAGCCTGATTGCGTCCGGCGCGCATGTCTGCATGGGATCGGACTGGCCGGTGGCGCCGCTCGATCCGTTGACGGGCATCCCCGCCGCCGTGCTGCGCGAGACGCTGGACGGCAAGAACCCCTCCGGCTGGTATCCCGAGCAGCGCGTGTCGCTTTCGGCGACCCTGATGGGCTATACGCGCGAGGCCGCCTATGCGAGCTTCTGTGAGGATCGCATGGGGCAGATCGCCCCCGGCTACCTCGCCGATCTCACCGTCATCGACTACGATCTGTTCGCGATGGACAAGGAAAAGCTCGGACAGGCCAAGGTGATCCGCACGATCGTCGATGGCGTACAGCGCTTCGGCTGATCGAGACGATGAAAAGGGGCCGGGAGCGTTCGTCGCTCCCGGCCCCTTTTCATTGGGGCGGCGCGTGGCGCACCACCCCGATACTCAGAACTCCACGGTCGCCGACAGGCGCGCAGTGCGCGGGATGCCGGGCAGCAGGTAGCCGCCGAACGACGACTGCCAGTAGGATTTGTTGGTGATGTTATCCACCGTCGCGCGCAGCGTGATCGGATGGCTGTCCGTCACGATGATGTAGCGCGCGCCCAGTTCGTAGGTGGTCCAGCTCGGGATCGAGAGATTGTTGTCGATATCGACGAACTGGCTGCTGGTGTGGATCACGCGGCCGGTCACGGTCAGCTTGTCGAAGAAGGGCGGCACGACCTCGACGCCGAAGTTGATCTGCGTCTTCGGCACGCCGATCGCGTAATTGCCGTCCTGCAGGCCGCCGGCGGTCTTGGTCTGCTTGGCGCGATTCAGCGTGAGGCCACCGATGAACCGGATGTAGCGGCTCGCTTCGCCGTTCACCGAAAGCTCGAAGCCGCGATTGCGCTGCTCGCCATTCTCGACGAACGTGTTGGTGTTGTCCGTGTAAGCGCTGGGCTGCTTGATCTGATAGAGTGATGCCGTCGCCGTCAGACTGGCGATGCTGACCTTCGCGCCCACTTCATATTGCACCGAACGATAGGGTGCGAAGATCGCGCCGCTATTGGTGGTGCTGGCGGGGGCTTCTGGCCCCTGTGCCAGTCCTTCAATGCGGTTTGCGTACAGCGACAGGTAGGACGTCGGCTTGACGACCACGCCGACCACCGGCGTTACAGCATGATCGTTGTAGTGCGCGTTGCGCTGCGTGGTGTTGTAGTCGTAGCCGTTGATTTCCATGTTCTGGTAGCGGGCGCCGCCGATCACAAGCACCCGGTCGTTGAGGAAGCCGATCGTATCCGAGGCGTAGATGCTCCCGAGGTTGGTATCGCCGGTCTTGGTCGGATGATCGAAATCGCCGCCACCGAATACCACAGGCGGCTCATCGACGATCGGCGTGGTGTAGAGATTGGTGGCATAATTGAAGGTCGTCGGATCGGCCTCGAAGATATAGGCGACGCGCTTCTCCGACCAATTGATCGAGGCACCCACGTTCACCTTGTTGGTGATGCCGGCGATCTCGAACGCCGAGCGCAGGCCGACCTGGCCCGCATAGGCATCCTGATTGAACGCCACCGGGAAACCGTAGGCGGTCCCCGCCCCGGTCGCGGCATCGGTCACGGTGATCGCAGAGTAATTGCCCTTCTCGCGCCCCTGGCGGAAGCCGAAGGCGGCGAAGACCTTGGTATCCTTGGCAATTTCCACCTCTTCGCGGACGATGCCGTAAATGTCGCGCAGATGCGTATAGGTCCAGGGCTGGCCGTAATTGTGGTCGTTCTTCGGCGGCTCGGGCACCTCCGCCCCCCCGACAAACGTCTCCGGCTCGACCCAATTGGCCTTCTGCAGTTCGTAGCCGAGATCGACCGTCAGCTTGCCGGCACCGTGGCGCCAGTCGAAGCTCAGGCCGGCGACGGTCGCGCCGTGCTTCTCGTGCTCGATTTCGCCCGTGCCGTCGCGATAGACGAAGTTCCCGCGGATGCCCAAATCGTTGTCCGGGCCGAAGCGCGTGCTGGCATCGACATTGCCGCCGAAGATGCTCGCGCCGGTATAAGTGCCCGTCAGCCGGATGAAGCTATTCTCCGTGGCGCGCTTGGGGATCAGGTTGATCCCGCCGCCAATGCCCGAGCCTCCCGGCGCGGCGCCGAACAGAAAGGCACTGGCGCCGTTCAACACTTGCACGCTGTCGTACAGTTCCGGCGACACGAGCTGGCGCGGCGTCACGCCGTACAGGCCATCCATCGCAACATCGTCGCCGTTGAGCGGGAAACCGCGGATGACGAACATCTGCGAGGAATTGGCATAGCCATTGGTCACGCGGACCGCCGGATCGTTCTTCATGACGTCGCCGATCGTCTGGGCCTGCTGGTCCAGGATCAGGCGGGCCGTATAAGACGTGATGTTGAACGGCGTGCTCATCGCATCGACCTGGCCGAGCGCGCCGAGATCGCCGTCGCTCCTGACCTGCTTGGTCGCCTGCTGGCCGGTCACCACGATTTCGGCGGATGACTTCGCGTCAGCCGAGCCGGTATCGTTCGCAGTCTGGGCCTGGGCTGGACAGGGAAAGACGGCCATCGCCGTCGCGACCGCCGCCAGTCCCACGCCAGATTTCATGCTGATCAAACGCATCATCAGAATTGCCCCCTTCTTGATACTGCATCGCATCTGCGATGTTACCCGTTATCGATCAACCACCCGCCATTTTTTTGTTTGTGTTGTGACATCGCCCGACCGCGCTGATCCGGCAAACATCCAATTCTATCGATTTGCTGGGGTCCAAGCGGCGAGCGTTGAAAATCCGTCACTGGTCCCGTCGTCCCGAAAAAAGTGGAACTGTTCCGAACCCAAAATTCAGAGCATCGAACGGCGATGGCCACGCTCGTCCCGCTGCAGCGAATACGGAAGACCATCGTCCCAATCCATCGATGGTTGAGCCTTGCCCTGGTCGGACTCTGGCTCCTCCAGGCTCTGACCGGAATGCTGATCGTCTTCCACTGGGAGATAGACGATGCGAGCATGGTGGCACCGCACGCTCCCACGAATCCGGCGGCGTTGGAGCGGCGGATCGCGCTTCTCGCGCCTGTGGGTTCCGGACGGCATCTCGTTTCGGCATGGACATCCGCCGGCTTCGACGATCGCTACGATCTCACCATCGAGGACAAGGCCGGGAACGACACCACGATCCGGGTCAGCGGTGACGGGACACCGATCCGGATCGACCCGCCCAATGCGCCACGTCGTCTGATCGATAGCGTCGTGGTGCTGCACCAGTCGCTCATCGCTGGACAGACGGGGCGCTGGATCATCGGCGCGAGCGGCATCCTGCTGTTCACCAACCTCCTTGGCGGCATCGTCATCGCCTGGCCTCGACGCGGAACCTGGCTGCGCGTGCTGCGGCCGAGCCGGCGCGGCGCCCCGGTCGCCCGCCATTTCGCCTGGCACCGCGCGGTCGGGCTGATCGGCGTGCTGCCAGCCCTTGCCCTCGTCGGCGCCGGCGCGCTGCTTGCGTTCGACGATAGCGTTTCCGCTTTGATGGGCGCGTCGCCGCCGGAAGTTGCAGCGATCTCCGGAGCCGACCGGATCGGCTTCGCGCGGGCCGTGACGATAGCGGAACAGGCGCTTCCGGGCAGCCGCCTCGCCGCCGTCACGCCACCGCAGCGGGCCGACGCCACCTATCAGGTGAGGCTTCGCACGCCGGGCGAGTGGCGGCGCGCCTATGGCGCGAGCTTCGTCTTCGTCGATGCCACGGTCGGCCGGATACGTGGCGTGTTCCCGGAGGCGGAGGCCCCGTTCGCGCGCAAGGCGTTCGACGCGCTGTTTCCGGTTCACACCGGCGAGGCTGGCGGATTCGTCGGGCGATTGTTGGTCCTCTTCACCGGGCTGTGGCTGGCCAGCATGATCGTCATCGGCGCCCGCCTCTGGTGGCTCCGACGCACACCCCGTCGCAAAGGGAATTCGCGATGATCGCAAGATCGGCCCCTGCCGCCGTCCGTGCCTCGATCCTGCTCGGCTGCGCCGCCCTGACGATTGCCGCAGCCACGACTTCGGGTGGCATCGATCTCGCCGGCATCGACCATTCCGTACGGCCGGGCGACGATTTCGATGCCTACGCCAACGGATCCTGGCGCGCCTCGGCTGAGATTCCGGCCGACCG
Organism: Sphingomonas oryzagri; assembly: GCF_029906645.1. Taxonomy (NCBI): domain Bacteria; kingdom Pseudomonadati; phylum Pseudomonadota; class Alphaproteobacteria; order Sphingomonadales; family Sphingomonadaceae; genus Sphingomonas; species Sphingomonas oryzagri. Next base: position 666,596 of record NZ_JARYGZ010000001.1, on the reverse strand, counting down.
GACCAGCGCCGGAAGTTTCCTCGAGATGTTCAGGAAGTCCGAAAGCCGCACCACGGAGATCGTGCTGGAAGCATCGGGCGCCCACGCCCCGGCCGGATCGGATCAGCATCGCATCGCGGATGCCTATGCGGCGCTGATGAATCAGGATGCAATCGAGCGTCGCGGCCTGGCACCTCTCGCCGGCGATCTTGCTGCGATCGAGACCATCCAGGATCGCCGGCAGCTTTCCGCGCAGCTGGGATCCACGCTGCGCGCAGACGTCGATCCGATCAACGCGACGAGCCTGCACACCGAAAATCTGTTCGGCCTGTTCGTCACCCAGTCGCTGCACGATCCGTCGACGACGATACCCTATCTCCTGCAGGGTGGCCTCGGGCTCGCCGACCGCGACTATTATCTCTCCGACAAGCCCGCGATGGCCGGCATCCGCACCGCCTATCGCGCCTATGTCGAACGCTTCCTGACCCTTGCCGGCCGCACCGATGCAGCGGCCGGCGCCGATCGCATTATGGCGCTGGAAACGAAGATCGCCGCGGCGCAGGCGACGATCGTCGAGACGCAGGACATCCACAAGGCCGACATCATCTGGCAGCAGACCGATTTCCCATCGAATGCCCCCGGTATCGACTGGGCGTCCTTCTTCTCGACCGCGGGTCTCGCCTCCCAACCTCAATTCGATGTGTGGCAGCCGACGGCGATCGCAAAGCTTTCGACGCTGGTGGCGAGCGAGCCGCTAGACGAGTGGAAAGACTGGCTGATCTTCCATCGCCTCAACACGCTGACGATCGCGCTGCCGCAGGCGTTCGATCGGGCGCATTTCGATTTCTACGAGAAGACCCTGACAGGAACCGAGCAGCAAGCGCCGCGTCAGCGGCGGGCCGTCGCCGAGGTCGGTCGCGAGATGGGCGATGCCGTCGGTCGCCTGTACGTCCAGCGCTATTTCCCGGCATCGTCAAAGGCCAGCATCCAGACGATGGTGCGCAACATCTTGGCCGCCTTCGATCGCCGCGTCGCGGCGCTCCCGTGGATGGCACCGGCAACCAAGGTGGAAGCGCGGCACAAGATCGAGACGATGCAGGTCGGTATCGGCTATCCGGATAGCTGGCGCGATTATTCCGATCTCGAGATCCAGGCTGACGACCCGGTCGGCAACCTGCAGCGTGCGAGCCTCTGGGCCTATCACCACCAACTGGCGAAGATTGGGCGGCCGGTCGATCGCGGCGAATGGTGGATGGTGCCGCAGCGCGTCAATTCGGTGAACCTTCCGCTGCAGAATGCGCTGAACTTCCCGGCGGCGGTGCTCGTCGCGCCGATGTACGATCCGAGCGCCGATGCTGCCGTCAATTACGGCGCCGCCGGTGCCTGGATCGGCCACGAGATCAGCCACGCCTTCGATGACAGCGGCGCGGATTTTGATGCTTCCGGCCGCCTCACCAACTGGTGGACGCCGGCGGACCTCCAGCATTTCAAGGCTGCAGGCGCTGCGCTGGCCGCGCAATATGATCGCTACGAGGCGGCGCCCGGCCTTCACCTCAACGGGCAGCAGGAACTGAGCGAGAATATCGCCGATCTTGCCGGGCTCGCAGCCGCCTACGACGCCTATCATGCCTCGCTACATGGGAAGCCGCCGCCCGTGATCGGAGGGCTGACCGGCGATCAGCGCTTCTTCCTCGGCTTCGCGCAGGTCTGGCGTGCAAAGTCCCGCGACAAGGCGCTGCGCGCGCAGGTCGCGACCGACGTGCATGCACCTGCCGCGTTCCGGATCCGGACGGTGCGCAATCTGGACCCCTGGTACTCGGCCTTCGGCGTGGCACCCGGACAGGCCCTCTATCTATCGCCCGGGCAGCGCGTCCGCATCTGGTGAGCCGGCCCCTCAGGGCTGTGGTTTCATCATCAGCAACTGCACCGTGCCGGGAAGCGCCTCCGGCCAGCCAAGCTTGTTGAGCGCGCCGAAGCGGGCGGTGGGAAGGTAGAGAGTGCCCGTCTTCGGATCGATCGCGCCGGTCCGCGTGCCGATCTGGGTGGGCACCCGTTCCAGCACCTGCACGTCGTGCGGCCCGTTCACCGCGAGGACCGTCAGCAAGCCGTCGATCGCGGACGGCACGAAAGCGCGCTTCGTCATGGCATCGAAGATCACGGCGTCGGCTCCTGCTCCCACGGGCACGGTCTCCAGCTCGGCGCCGGTGCGTGCGTCGAGCACCTTCAGTATCTTGTTCGCACAAACCGAGAGGATGACGTCGCTCGCCACGGCGTAGGCCATGCCGGACGGATCCTCGCAATCCTTCATCTTCCAGCGGCCGACGATCTTGTGGCTGGCCGCCTCGATCGCGACGACGGAGGCGGATTCAGGCGCGTTCACGAACACCCGGCCACGCCCGTCGGTGACGGAGAATTCCAGCTCCTCGCCCACCTCGATCGTGCCGGTCTGCTGCTTCTTCACCGGATCGAGCAGCGATATCTCGCCATGCCCGCCCATCACCCACACCTGCTTGCCGGTGGGCTCGTAGACGGCCGCGTCCGATGCCTGGACCAGCTCGAACATCTTGGCGACCTTGCCCTCGGCATCGGTCGCGAACAGGATCGACGCGCTGTAGCCGGCCATGTTGGCGATCGCCATGTCCCCGCCGGGCAGCGGGATCACGCCCCGCCCCTCCGAGCCCGGAATGAAGCGCTGGTCCATCAGTCCGCTGTCGACGTCCAGCTTGAACACGCCGTTCCCGCGCGAGACGAAGAGGTTGCGGTGGACCGGATCGAAGCTGGCATAATCCCACCAGCCGTCGCTCATCGGGATGCGATCGACGATGTGATAGCCTGGCGCGTGCTCAGCCGACGCTCCCGATACGGCAAAGACGGCGAGCAGAGCGGAAAGCGTGATCAGGCTGCGCATTACATCCCCCAATATCAACCCCGGATCGCCACGCGGCCGTCCGGAGCCGACGTCCTCAGAAGTGGTAGGTCAGCGCCACGTTGAACGTCTGCGGATCGCCATTCTCGCAGCTGCCGTAGGTGTCGCAGGCCGCATAATAATATTTGTTGAGTAGGTTCACGGCGTTGACCTGCAAGGTCCACTTTTTCACGTCGAGGGCGACCAATGCGTCGACCAGCGCATAATGGGGCGTGACCACGCGGATGCTCGTCGCCGTCGTGTCCCCGGAAATCTGGTGGCCGACATAGCGCACGCCGCCGCCGACCCGCAGCGACACGTCCTCACGCAGCGGGATCGTCTTGGTGCCGAAGATCGAGGCCGTATCCTTGGGCGTGACGTCCTGCTGGCGATCCTGGCCGGACAGCTTGGTCGAATTGTGTGCGTAGGCCACGCTCACCGTGAAGTTGCGCGCGACGTTGTAATTACCCTGGAACTCGAAGCCCTTGGACTTCACCTTGCCGGCCTGGATCGAATTGAGCGGCTGTGCCGGATCGGGGACGAGGTGGTTGCGCTCGGTGATCTCGTAATAGGTCGCCCGGATCATCGCGCCCTGCACCGGCTGCCACTTGATGCCGCCTTCGTAGGATTTGCCGTAGAGCGGCTTGTAGGTGTTGCCGAACTGGCTGAGCCCGCTCACCGGCTGGAAGGATTCCGAATAGCTCACATAGGGCGACAGGCCCTTGGTGACGTCGACGGTCAGGCCCGCACGGAAGGTGGTGGCGTTGTCGATCTGGTTCGGCAGGCCGCTATTCTCGCTCTTGAGATGGTCGTGGCGCACGCCGACGACCAGCGAGGCGCGATCCTCGAAGCGGATCTGGTCTTGCCCGTAGAATCCGGTGTCGATCAGCACCTGCCGGGTCAACGGGCCGTAATCCGCGACGGTGCCGGGAGTGTAGACCGGGTTGTAGATGTCGATCGGATTGACCGTCAGATAGTCGAACGCCTGCTGCGACATCTGATGAAAGTAGGAATAATCGACGCCGGCGAGGATCTTGTGGGTGAACGGGCCGGTCTTGAAATCGAATTGCAGATTATTGTCCGTATCGAAGCTCTTATAATGCGCCTTATAGGCGAAGAGCGACCTCGGAATGTAGCTCTGGCCATCACCCAGATCGGACACGAACGGATCGAGAATGGTCGGTCCGACATAATAGACGCCGTAGATCTGGCCGTAGGTGGTGTGATCGCCCTCCAACCGCGACGCGCTGTGGAATTTGAGCGCGTTCGAGAAGGAATGATCGATCAGCAGGGTCAGCGACTTGTCGTCTTTCGGCCCCTTGTCGAAGTCCGGCTCCCCAAGCTCCGTCCGGCGGCTCACCCGCTTTCCTTCCGGCGCGTAGAGCGTGGCAGCGAGCGGGAGGTAATTGCTCGGCCCGGTATAATCGTGCTGGTAGAGACCGAGCAGCGTGACCTCAGTCTTGTCGTCGGGCTTCCAGGTAATCGACGGCTGCACGATCTTGCGATTGTCGGGCAAGTGATCGACCAGCATGTCCGCATCGCGATAGAGCCCGACCAAGCGCACCGCGATCGTGTCGCTGAGCGGGCCGGTAATGTCGAACTGCGCCTGCTTGCGATCGAAGGTGCCGTAGCTCGCGGTCACCTCGCCGCCGAACTGGAATTGCGGCCGCTTGCTCTCCATGTTGACGAGGCCGCCCGAGCTGCCCGCACCGTACAGCACCGCCGCCGGCCCGAGCAGCACGTCGACGCGATCGAGCGTGTAGACCTCGTTGCGCGGCAGGTAGACGAAGCCGAACTCGCGCTTCAGCCCGTCGAGATAATTGACAGCCGAGAAGCCGCGGATCGTGTTGAAGTCACCCCGCGTATCGTCGCCCGCATTGGTGATGCCGGCGGTGTATTCCAGCGCGGATTGCATCGTCAGCGCGCCCTGATCCTTGATCTGCTGCGACGTCACGATGCTGATCGACTGCGGAATCTGGATGATCGGCGTGTCCGTTTTGGTCGCCGTCACCGCCCGCGTCGCCGAGACGATGATCTCCTGCTCGGTTTTGCCGGCATCGCCGGTCGGCGCTTCTTGGGCATAAGCCGGCGCCAGCGCGATGATCGTTGCAAGGGCAGAAGCGCACCGGGCGGCGGTGCGGCATTTCCCATTCAACTGCTTGTTCATGAATACCCCCATCCGAACGTTGCCGGCCTCCCCAATCGGACGATCCTGTGACCTGTCCCTTGGTTCATCGTTTCTGCGAGTGTCTCGCGATCCGATGCGACATAGAAACCCGCCCGCCGCGTCATCGCCATGCCTTTGACGGGTAACGGCCGTGTCATCGCGGGTAAGTCGGGTGTTTTGCGCGGGCCAGTTTTGGGCGATATGACGGCGATGGCGGAGCCAGTCGCCGTCATCCTGGTACGATCGGCGCCTTACGCTTCCGAAACGAGATTGCGCTCGCGGGCGGCGATCACTGCATCGCGACGATTGTCCACGCCCAGTTTACGGAACAGCCACTTCAGCCGGTACTTCACGGTATCCGGCGACATCTCGATCAGCCGGGCGATTTCCTTGTTCGCATAGCCCCGGCTCAGATAGGTCAGCACCGCGATCTCGGAGGGGTTGAACCCTGCCTGCGTACTGGCCTTGCCTTGGTGCGCGGTGAGCGCACGGCATATTTCCTTGAGAAACTGGTCACGAAAGCGATCGACCCGGTGCGCCCGCTGCAGCGTGTCCTTGATCAGTGGCTCGGCGAACCTGCGCGCATCGAGGAACGGCCGCCGGATGCCTTGGAACATCGCCGCGCCGACCGCATCGTCGAAGAAGGACTGGGCGCGGCCATTGTCGCCAAGACGGTGGAAACAGCAGGCCGTCAGCAGATCGACATCGATCAGCAGCCGCCCGCAGCCATGCTCGCTGCCCCAGCGGCGCAGCAGTTCGAGTTCGTCGAGCGCCGCCGGCACCGCACCCTCGGCCAGGTTCAGCTTCACCCGGCAGAGCGACGCGGCGATGGCGGCCTTCCGGAACAGTGGCGATTCCAGCGCCATGTCGTCGGCGAGCGCGTCGAGACCTATCTCGGCCGCGAGGCAGTTCGCCACATCGTCGGCCTCCAGGCGCTCGATCAGCAACTCCAACTCGCACAATTGCGCCAGCAATTCGAGCTGGTTGAGCCGCCGCCGCCGCGCCAGCCTGCGGGCGCGGCCGAGCAAGCCCCGCGCCTCCTCGATATCGCCGTCCGCACTGGCCGATCGCGCTGCCGTCAGATAGGCGGCGGCATAGACATCGGCCCAGCCGTCCGATTGCTCCATGTGCGGCAGCGCCCAGTCGAGCACCGCCAACGCCTCGGGCAGCCGATCCTGATCGTAGAGCAGCCACGCCTCGAATGCCGCGCAATTGGCCGCCAGATCCGAGTGCGCGCCGAAACACGCCTCGATCTCGCCCCGCGCATTGGCCAGGATCGCGGCAGCATCCTTCAGCCGCCCTTGGCTCTGCCGGACGCGCGCCTCGAGGAAACGTGTGAAGATGTCGCTATAGAGCCAGCCCTGCGCCTGATAATGTTCGCGTGCGGCCAGCGTCGGATCGATCGCCCGTTCCAGCCGACCGGTTTCGAAATATTTGCCGGCGAGCGCCTCGCAGACGCTGCCCATCAGCAAGTGATCGTTGGTCGGCAGCGTCCGCAGCAGCGCCTCGCGCGCCAGCAGGTCTTCGAGCGTGACGGGGCCATTCTCATATTCGACGAGCGTATCGCCGACGACCTGGATCTCGATCCAGAGATCGGCCGAATGATCCGCCGCGTCCGCATCCTTGAACAGGCGATCATAATCGGCGCGCGCCTGCCCGATCTCGCCCTGCTTGATCGCGAGATAGACGCGCATGAGCACCAGCCGGGGCGTCGACCACAGGATGCTTTCGGGCAGCGCCTGCAATGCGCGGGTGGCGACATCCTGCAAGCCGTTCGGGATCAGGCGCCACGCCCCCACCTCGTCGACGATCGCAGAGAGCAGCACCGGATCCTGCGCCTGGATGGCGTGATCCACGGCCTGCCCGACATTGTCCTCACCCGCGAACCAGCGCGCGGCGATGCCCTGCAGGCGCCGATACTTGGCCATGTCGTGCCTGGCGAGGCGCTCGCGCATATGTTCGGCGAAGAGCTGATGATAGCGATAGGCCTGCCGTTCCTCGCTGAGCGGCGTCAGGAACACGCCCTGCTGCTCCAGCCGCTCGAGCATGAGCCAGCCATCCTCACGCTCGCACAGGAGGTTCACGAGGTCGCCCGTGAGCGTGTCGATCAGCGCGGTGCGGATCACCATCTCGCGGACGTCCGCCGGCAACGCCTCCAGCACCTGTTCGGAGAGATACGCCGCCAGTTCCTGGCTCGATCCGCGCAGCCGCTCGACGAATTGCTGGCGATCCACCCGCCGCCGCAGCGAGAGCAGCATCAATTGCAGGGCGATCGGCCAGCCCTCGGTACGCTCGAAGATCAGTCGCACCTCGTCGGGGCCGAGTTCGATCCCCTGATTGCGCAGCAGCAGCGCCTCGGTCTCCAGCGCGGAGAAACGGAGATGCTCGCTGCGCAATTCCAGCAGCTGGTCCTCGGCCGCCAGCACCGCCTGGTCGAGCCACGGATGATCGCGCGAGGCGACGATGAAGTGGCAATTCTCCGGCGCGAGACGGATCAAAGCCCGCAGCAACTCCGCCACCGCCGGATTTTCGGCGCGGTGGAAATCATCGAAGATCATCACGACCTGCCGCTCCTCGCGGAGCAGGCGGTTGATGATCGCGGAAAGTGCCGCGCGCGGCGGCAGATCGGCCGGGATGGCGGCCGCCCCCTCGATATCGGCCGCGCCGCCGAGGGCGAGCGAGATATACTGGGTCAGCCGCTTGGGGTCGGCATCGTCTTTCTCCAGCGTCAGCCACGCGACCAGCAGATCGTCGTTCGCATGGTGCTGGCGCCACTGGAGCAGGAGGCTGGTCTTGCCGTAGCCGGCGGGCGCCTGGATCACCGTAAGGCGCTTCTCCAGCGTCTCGTCCAGCCGTCGCAGCAGATCGTCGCGACGGATCTTGTCGCCCATCCAGCAGGGCGGCGCGGTCTTGGTCTGGATCAGCTCACGCATCGCGAGCGAGTCCGTGGCCGCAATTCCGGCAGGATCGGCGCCTTCGGGGCGATTCGCGGCGTTCCATGTCATATCGATGACACCCCGCATCCATCGCGATGCCAACCGAAAACGCGCGCCTTACCCGCCGTGACCGGCCCGATTACCCGCCTGCCGCCCGCCGTCACCCGTTTTGAAGATTGCCTCGAACCGGCCGGACCGTGAAATTCGGGTTCGTAATCAGAATGATTGGAGCATGCTCGGTGCGAGTGGGGGTCGATGTCGGGGGGACGAATACCGACGCGGTATTGATGGACGGACGTGAGGTCGTCGCCTGGACCAAGGCGCAGACCACCGCCGACGTGAGCGGCGGCGTCGCGTCCGCGATCCGCACCGTGCTGGAGGATGCGGGCATCGCGCCCGGCGCCATCTCCTCGGTGATGATCGGCACCACCCACTTCACCAACGCGCTGGTGGAGCGCAAGCATCTCTCGCCGGTCGGCATCCTGCGGCTCGCCAGCCCCTCGGGCGAGGCCCTGCCCCCCAAGACCGGTTGGCCCGCCGGCCTTTCCGGGAGCATCGGCGATCACGTCTTCCTGCTCGGCGGCGGATATGAGGTGGACGGCCGCGAGATCGCGCCGCTCGACGAGGCGGGCGTGCGCGAAGCCGCGCACACGCTGCGAAATGCCGGCATATTCGCGATCGCGATCATCAGCGCCTTCGCTCCCGTCAACAACGCCATGGAAATGCGCGCGGCGGAGATCGTCAAGGAAGAATTCCCCGACGCCGTCCTGACGCTGTCCAGCGCGATCGGCCGTATCGGCCTGATCGAGCGCGAGAATGCCGCGATCCTGAACGCGGCGCTGTCCGATCTGGCGGTCCGCATTGCGGCATCCTTCGAAGAGGCGCTGCGTGGGCTGGGGATCGAAGCGCCGCTCTATATCAGCCAGAATGACGGCACCTTGATCTCGGCCGCGCAGGCCGCCGCCTATCCGGTGATGACGATCGGCTCCGGCCCGACCAACAGCATGCGCGGCGCGGCTTTCCTCACGGGGCTGACCGACGCGATCGTCATGGACGTCGGCGGCACCACCACGGATATCGGAGTTCTCGCCAACGGCTTCCCGCGCGAATCCTCGGTGGCGGTCGATATCGGCGGGGTGCGGACCAACTTCCGGATGCCCGACATCCTCGCCATCGGTCTCGGCGGCGGCACCCGCATCCATCTCGATGAAGCGCTTTACGAGGCTGAAGCGATTGATGACGCGGCGCTGCGCATAGGGCCGGATTCGGTCGGCTTCCGCATCGTCGAGGATGCGCGCCTGTTCGGTGGCGACACGCTGACCGCGAGCGACGTGGGCGTCGCGCTGGGCCTTGCCCGCTTCGGTGCACCCGAGAAATTGCCCGCACTCAGCGACGCCGCCCTCTCCGCCATCGCGTCGCGCATCCGCGACATGCTGGAGGAAGGCATCGACAGGATGAAGACCGCGCGTCTCGATGCGACGGTGCTAGCGGTGGGCGGAGGCGCCTTTCTCGTGCCCGATATACTGAAGGGCGCGGCGCAGGTGATCCGCCCGCCCCATGCCCCGATCGCCAATGCGGTCGGCGCGGCGATCGCGCAGGTCGGCGCGCAGATCGAGAAGGTGCTCGATTACGATGCGACGCCGAGAGCCGAAGCGCTCGATGCGATGAAGGCTGACGTGGCCGCGCAGGCCGTCGCAGCCGGAGGCGATGCGGCTACCGTGCAGATCGTCGAAGTGGAGGAGATCTTCCTCAGCTATCTTCCCGGCCGCGCCGCTCAGGTGCGGATGAAGGCGGTGGCCGATCTGGCTGAGGGCGGCGATCGGGTTCATGCCGATGCCGTGGCGGGAGTGGCCCATGCGCTTTGATGCCACCGCCCTGCTGGATCTCGCTTACGGGGCCGCGTTCCTAGGTTCGGGCGGCGGGGGCGATCCCTATTACGGCCGCTTGCTGTGCGAGGCCGAACTGGCGCGCGACAAGAGCATAGAGCTCATCCAACTCGGGGAACTGCCCGACGGCGCGCTCGTCGCGCCCTGCGGCTGGATCGGCGCGCCCACCGTCTCGGTTGAGAAGCTGCCGAGCGGACGCGAGACGGTCGCGGGATTGCGCCGCCTCGAAGAGGTGATGGGCCGAAGGATCGACGCGGTACTCCCGGTCGAGATCGGTGGCGGCAACGGCCTGGCCCCACTGGCGGCGGCGATGCAGCTTGGCGTCCCCGTCGTCGACGCCGATGGCATGGGCCGCGCTTTCCCCGAAAGCCAGATGGCGATCTTCAACATCAGGGGGCTCTCCGCCTGCCCCTCGGTGCTGACGGACGCAAACGGGACCGTCACGGTCATCGAGAATAGCGACAATCTCGCCCACGAACGGATCGCGCGCGGGGTGTCGGTGGCCATGGGCGGCATCGCCCACATGGTCGAATACCCCCTGAGCGGCCGCGAAGCCCGCGCACATGCCATCGGGGGCAGCATCTCCACCGCCGTCGCGATCGGCCGTGCCGTGCGCGAAGCCCGCGCGGCGGGCGAAGATCCGTTCGAGGCGCTGTTCGCCGCACTCCGCGCGACCGGCATCTACCGCTATGCCGGCAGCTTGTTCGACGGCAAGATCACCGATCTGGAACGCGAGACGCGGGCCGGCTTTTCGATCGGCCGCCTGACCATCGACGGCCTCCATGGCGAGGGTGAGATGGAACTCCTCTTCCAGAACGAGAATTTGCTCGCGCGCCGCGCCGGCACGATCTGTGCGATGGTGCCCGACATCATCACCGTGATGGATCGCGAGACCGCCGACACGATCACCACCGAGCGCCTGAAATACGGTCAGCGCGTGAAGATCGTCGGCGCCTCGGCCCCCAATATCCTGCGCGAACGCCGGGCGTTGGATTTCGTCGGGCCGGAGGCGTTCGGCTTCGATGATCCCTATCGCCCGATCGAGGCATTGAACGGCTGGGATAGGCATTGATGGCGGAGTCGGCGGCGGACCAATATGCCAACGGGCCGCTGCCCGAGCATCTGACCGTGCCCGGCTGGCGCATCGCCGTCATCGTCTCGTCCTTCGCGGTCGCCCTTCCCGCCTTCCTCAATGGTGCCTATACGGGCCTCGCGCTCGGCTTTTGGAATGCGGTGCTGATCGCCATCGCGGCCGGGCTGATCCTGAGCGCGGGCGGCACGCTGACTTCGATCATCAGCGTGCGGACCCGGCTGACCACCTATCTGCTGGTGCAGCGATCCTTCGGGCGGTTCGGCGCGGCACTCGTCAACATCGTGATCGCTTTCGTGCTGTTCGGCTGGTTCGGCGTCAACGTGTCCTTCTTCGGCAGCGCCATGGCGGCGGCGGCGAAGCAGATTTACGGGATCGAGGGCCATTTCACGGCTTATGTGATCGGCGGCAGCGTCCTGATGACGGCCTCCACCGTCTTCGGCTTCCGGACGCTCGACAAGCTGGCGGTGGTGACCGTGCCGTTGCTCGGCGTCGTCATGCTCGCGGTCTGCGTCGCCGCGCTTCGGCGCAACGGCATCGTGCTGCACGCGAGTTCGCACCCGCCCGAGCCGATGACCTTCGGCGTCGCGCTTTCCGCGCTGGTCGGAGGCAATATGGCCACCGTCGCGACCATGCCGGACCTCTCGCGCTACATCCATACGAGGCGCGGCGCCGTATCGAGCATGCTGCTCTCCTTCCCGCTGGCGACACCGGTAATGATGATCGCCTCCGCCCTCCCCGCGCTTGCCACTGGCGAGACTGACATCATGGCGCTGATCGTCGGCCTGGGCTTCGGCGTCGCCGCGCTGGCCGCACTGGTGCTGTCGTCGTGGATCATCAACGCGTCGAACCTGTATTCGGCCGGACTGTCGCTGTCGGCGACCTTCCCAACCGTCCGGTCCTGGGTGTTCATCCTTCTGGGCGGCGTGATCGGCGCGAGTTTCGCGCTGGCCGGGATCATCGATGCCTTCATCCCCTTCCTGCTGTTCCTCGGCGTGATCATCCCGCCGATCGCGGCCATCTACGTGATCGACGGTTTCACCCTATTCCGGACGACCGACCCGGCTGCCTCGATCCGCGAGCTGCCGGCCTTCCGCTGGCCCGCCGTGGGAACATGGATCGGATCGGTGGCGCTGGTACTCGCTGCTTCGCATCTCGGCGTAACGGTCACCGGCGTCCCGATGTTCGACGCCACCATCGTCGCGGCCGTCGGCTACGCCATCGTGCTGCGCCTCGCCCGAGGCCACGCCTCCGCCCGTCTCGCCCCAGCCAATGGCTAAGCCCAAGTTAGACCGGAGGATCCTCGATGCCGATCGCCAAGCCTGTCCGCATCGCGCTCGCCCTTCTGGCGTCGACGGCCGGCACGTCAGCCTTTGCCCTGCCGCTCCCTGCCGACACAATCCTCACCAAGGCGCGCATCTACACGGTCGATGCCCGGCGCCCGTGGGCGCAGGCAGTGGCGATCAAGGCCGGCCGGATCGAGGCTGTCGGATCCGATGCGGAGATCGCGCGGCTGAAAGGCCCCGCCACACAGGTGGTCGATCTCCACGGCCGTCTCCTGCTCCCCTCCTTCGGCGACGTGCACGTCCACCCGATGTTCGGCGGTCTCAGCCATACCGGCTGCTCGCTGCAGGACGGCAACACCGTCGATGACTACAAGCGGATCGTCGCCGCATGCGTGGCGAAGTCGCCGGGTAACGGCACGATCTACGGTTCCGGCTGGAAGGACGGCTATTTCCCGCCGAACGGCGTGCCGGACAAGGCGATCCTCGACGCGATCGCCCCCGATCGCCCGATCATCCTCAAGTCGACCGGTGGGCACACCGTCTGGGTGAACTCGAAAGCATTGGCCAATGCCGGCATCACCAAGGACACGCGGGACCCCAGAAACGGCAAGGTCGACCGAGATGCGAATGGCGAGCCGGTCGGATGCCTGGAGGAAGAGGCACAGGGCCTCGTCGACGCGCAGGTGCCACCGACGACGGAAAAGGATCGCGAGGACGCGCTCTATTTCACCCTCCACACGCTGAACGCGCTCGGCATCACCAACTGGCAGGATGCGCTGGTCGAGGTGGCACCGGACGGCTCGAGTCCGGTGGTGGACGCCTATCGCGCCGTCCAGCAGCGCGGGAACTTCACCACCAACGCCACGCTAGACCTGCTCTGGGCCAATGGCCGGGGGCTGGAGCAGCTGCCGACGCTGTTCGCCACCGCCACCCGCGCCGACGCCGAGGGCGTCCGCGTCAACGGCATCAAGTTCCTGCTCGACGGCGTGATCCCGCAGCATACCGCGGCCATGCTGCAGCCCTATGAGGGCGGCACCGATCGGGGAGATCTTCAAGTATCGGAGGCGGTCTTCAAGGAGGCGGTGAAGCAGGTCGACGCGCACGGCCTGCAGGCGCACGTCCATGCGATCGGCGATCGTGCGGTGCATGTCGCGCTCGACGGTTTCGAGGGAGCGCGCGCCGCCGGCTTCACCCGCAGCCGCGACATGATCAGCCACATGAACGTGATCGAGTCCTTGGACCAACCGCGTTTCGGTAAGCTTGGCGTCACCGCGATCTTTCAGCCGCTCTGGGCCAGCGACGAGCCCTATATGCGCCTCAGCATCAAGGCGATCGGGCCGGTGCGCAGCCGGTATATCTATCCGGAGCAAGGCGTGCTGACGGGCGGCGGGCGCATCGCTTATGGATCGGACTGGCCCGTCGCCTCGGCCGATCCTTTGTGGGGCATCGAGGTGGCGCTGACCCGCACCGATCCCGAGCATCCCGAACTCAAGCCGCTGCTCCCCGGCGAGGCGGTTACCCTCGCGGAGGCGGTGAAGGATTATACGTTGGAGCCCGCCTGGGTGAACCGGCTGGAGCATGAGACCGGATCGATCGAGGTCGGCAAGAGCGCGGACATGGTGATCCTCGACAAGGACATCTTCCGCTTGGCCCCCAAGCAGATCCACACCGCGAAGGTGCTCACCACGATCTTCAAGGGCAAGCCGGTATACGGCTCGCTGGACTGAAGGCGTCTGCGCCTGTCAGGTGCCCACGATATTCTTGTGGATCACGCCATCCTTGACGATCAGCAACAGGTTGCGATCGTAATCCTCCAGCAGGTGGAGATCGTCGAGCGGGTTGCCGCGTACGAGCAGCAGGTCCGCCCAGGCACCGGGCTTCACGACGCCCAGCGGCGCCGCGCGATAGGGATCGCGCTTGCCGCTCTGCGCGAAAAGGCTGCAATTGCCGGAGGTCGCCATGCGCAGCACCTCGGCATTGGGGAAGATCGTGCCCAGCCTCGGCAGCATCGCATTCTCGGTGCGGGACGTGCGGGTGCGCGCGAACAGATCGGTGCCGAAGGCGATCTTGACGCCGTGCTTCCTGGCCAGCTGCACGCTCGGCTTCCATCCGGCTCCGCCGAGCGATTCCCGCGCTTTCACCTCCTGCTCCGGCGTCAGGATGTTGTCGCCGGGTTCGAACGGCTGGGTCGATAGCCAGGCGCCCTTCTCCGCCATCAGGGCCGCGGTCGCGTCGTCGATGCCGTGGCCATGCTCGATCGAGAGCACGCCCGCTTCCAGGCAACGCCGCACCGCGCCCGCTGAATAGGCATGGGCGCAGGCATAGGTGCCCCAATCCGTCGCCGCCGCGACGATCGCGCGCATTTCCTCCAGCGTGAATTGCAGCACGTCGATCGGATCATTGTCGGTAGTGACGCCGCCGCTCGCCATGATCTTGATCTGGCTGGCACCGCGCTTCAACTGCTGCCGGGTCGCGGCAAGCACCTCGGGCACGCCGTTCGCCACCGCGATCATGCCGAGCAGTTCAAGCCGTGAGGGTTCGCCGCCGAGCGCAGTCGGCAACTGATCGGGCGGGGTCACGTCGCCATGGCCGGAGGTCTGCGAGATTGCCGCACCGCTCGGGTAGCAGCGCGGCCCAGGCATGACGCCGCGATCGATCGCCGCCTTGATCCCGAAGACCGAGCCCGCAGTGTCGCGGACCGTCGTGAAACCCCGCATCAGCTGGAATTCCGCATCCTTCAGCACCAGCGCGACGGCAAGCCCGTCGTCCGATCCCATCCACGGAACGCCCTTGACCGCCGACATGTGCCAGTGCGCATCGGTGAGACCGGGCATCAGCGTCTGCCCCAATCCGTCAATCACCGTCGCGTCTGGGGGAACCGGTATGTCGCCGCCGCTCACCGCGTCGATGCGATCGCCGACGATGCGGACGTTACGCGGCTGACGAGGCGAACCCGTCCCGTCGAACAACAATATGTTGCGGATCAGGATAGTCGGCGCCGCCTGGCTTGCTGCCGCGCCCATGAGCGGCACGGTGCCCAATCCTGCCAGCACCGCACGGCGAGTGGGACGGGCCGCCATCATCGTCTGCGCTTGCTCCCCACGCGAACCATCAAGCCGACGAGAGTGGCGGCATGCGAAGCGTCCGACAATGCGTCCTTGGTTATCAGTCGATGTCGAACAGGCTCACCGCCGGACATCTGATCCGGTTGGTATGGGACGATATCCAGTTTGTCATTGCCAGCAACCCGCACGGATCGCAGCTTTTCCCCGAAATCAAGAAAAGATGAATGGGCACCTTGGACGACGAAACGACAGGCGACGACACGTCGACGCATGCCGTTATCCTCCGGACAAAGAGAGAAAAAATGGGGAAATTCGAAACACATACTTTCGCCTCGAGTGGCAGAATCGTCGATAATCGCCAGACGGCATTTTGGCGCTTGACGCATCGTCTTATGACGAGTGCAGCATATCTTTCACTGGTCGCGACACCGACGATCGCCCACGCGCAGTCGGATGACGGCACGTCCTCGAAATCGGAAGCGAAGAAAGCGGACGCCAAGTCCGACAGCGCCGCCCCCGGCGATATCGTAGTCACCGGCGTCAACGCGCCGACGACCTCGTCCACCGGCCTGCCGCTCAAGTTCATGGAGACGCCGCAGTCGGTGACGATCATCGATCAGAAGCGTATCCAGGACTATGCGCTTACCAACATCAAGGATCTGGTCGATCAGGTCGTCGGCGTGAACGTCCAGCGCGAGGAGACCGATCGCACCCAGTTCGATGCGCGGGGCTTCGACGTTACCAATTTCCAGATCGATGGGATCGGCCTGCCGCTGATCGGCAATCTCTATTATGGCGATACCGACAGCTTCCTCTACGATCGCATCGACATCATCCGCGGCGCCAACGGCCTGACCACCGGCATCGGCAACCCGTCGGCGACGATCAACTATGTCCGCAAGCGCCCGCTCGACGGCTTCCACGTCAATGCCTCGGTCTATGGCGGATCGTGGAACAAGTGGCGCGCCGAGGCCGACGTTTCGGTGCCGCTCAACGACAAGCTCGCCGTCCGCCTGATCGGCGCGCACGAGGAAAGCGACAGCTACCTCGACAATTACCACGTCAACCGCGACGTCTACGGCATCGTCATGGCCGGCAAGATCACGCCCGACCTGACGCTGACCGTCGGCTACGACCGGCAGGAGAATGACGACAAGGGCGCGACCTGGGGATCGCTCACCCTGCTCTATTCGGACGGGACCAAGATCCCGTACAAGCGCTCGGACAATCCGGCGCCGTCATGGGCGCAGTGGAACACGCGCGAACAGCAGGCCTATACAGAACTCGCCTACAAGACCGGCGACTGGACGATGAAGGGCGTCTTCACCTTCCGCCGCTATCAGGATGTGCCGATCATCAATTACCAGTACGGCTTCCCCGACAAGGAAACCGGCACGGGCTATTATGGCGACATCGCCAAGTTCAAAACGGACGACAAGCGCTACCTCTACGATCTGGTGGCAAACGGCACCGTCCACGTGCTGGGCGGCGATCACAAATTGGTGCTGGGCGCATCCTACGCCCACGATCGCACCAAGCAGTGGCAGGCGCTCGGCAATTCGGACATCGTCAGCAATTCGTACTACGAATATCCTGACTTCAACGATCCGGACCGCTTTCAGTTCGCCGAGCCGGCCTTCGGCGCCTACAATCTGGCACAGAATGCCGAAGCCAAGCTACTGCGCCTCTACGCGGCGTCCCAGATCCATTTCACGAGCAGGCTGAAGGCCGTCGTCGGCGCGAGCTGGACGAAATATGATGCGCCCGGCACCAATTACGGCGCGACGCTGTCCACCAAGGCGACCAAGTTCAATCCCTATGCCGGCGTGCTCTACGACATCACTCCGTTCCTCACCGCCTATGTCAGCTATACGACGATCTTCAATCCGCAGACCGAGCAGAAGATCGATCATACCCAGCTCGCGCCGCTCAAGGGCACGAACATGGAAGCGGGCCTGAAGGCCAACATCTTCGACAAGCGGCTCTATGCGACAGCCACCGTGTTCAAGACCAAGGAGAAGGGCCTCGCCACCTACATCGGTTCGGAGGTCGATCCGGTCTACGGCAACTTCTATTATTACGAGGGCCAGAACATTCGCTCGCAGGGCGTCGAGGCCGAGGTGGCGGGTCACATCACGCCGAACTGGGCGCTGAGCGGCGGCTATACGCGGATCTGGCTCAAGAACCTGACGACGGACTCGCATGGCCGTACCTTCATCCCGCGCCAGACCTTCAAGGCATCGACCACCTACACCATTCCGGATCTGCACAATTTTTCGATCGGCACCCAGATGCGCTGGCAGAGCCGGATCTATTCGAACGTGACCAGCTTCACCCCGCCGGTGACGATCAGCCAACATAGCTATGCGATCGTCGATCTGATGGCGGGCGTCGATATCCTCCAGAACCTGCGGGCGACGGTCAACGTCCGCAACGTGACGAACAAGCTGTTCTACACCAGCCTCGCCTATGGCGACTCCGCGCTGGCGCTCTACGGGGCGGGGCGCAACGTCACCGGGTCATTGTCTTATCGCTTCTGATCGCACGGACGCGGCATGATACGGATCGACGCCACCGCGCTTGGCGATCTTGCCTGCGGGGCCGCGTTTCTCGGCTCCGGCGGCGGCGGCGATCCGTATCACAACCGGTTGCTCGGCGAGGCGCGCATCGCCCGGCGTGGACCGTTCGAGCTGATCTCGCTCGAACAATTGGCGGATGACGCGCTGGTCGTGCCCTGTGGGTGGATCGGCGCGCCGACCGTTTCGATCGAGAAGCTGCCTAACGGACGCGAGGCGGTGGACGGTCTGCGCCGTATCGAGCGGTTGACCGGGCGCAAAGTCGACGCGGTGCTGCCGATCGAGATCGGCGGCGGCAACGGACTGGCGCCCCTGATCGCCGCTGCGGAATTGGGCATTCCGGTGGTCGACGCCGATGGCATGGCGCGTGCGTTTCCGGAATCGCAAATGTCGATCTTCAGCATCCATGGTCTGTCCGGATGCCCTTCGATCCTGACGGGCGCCTGCGGTTCGCTGGCGATCATCGAGACGGAGGACAACCATGTCCACGAGCGGATCGCCCGGCAGGTGTCGATCGCACTGGGCGGGGACGCCCACATGGTCGAATATCCGCTGACCGGTCGCCAGACGAAAGATCATGCCATTCCCAGCAGCATTTCGACCGCGATCGCGATCGGCGCGGCAATCCGGGACGCGCGTCAAAAGGGCGGCGATCCGTTCGCTGCGCTGATTGCCGCATTGCAGACATCGGATCTCTATCCCTTTGGGGGCATCCTGTTCGACGGCAAGATCGTCGATCTCGAACGCGAGACGCGCGGCGGCTTCGCGATGGGGCGCGTGGCGATCGAGGCGTTCGACGGGGCGAGCCGCATGGACCTGGAATTCCAGAACGAGAATTTGATCGCTTGGCGCAATGGCGCGGTCTGCGCGATGGTCCCGGACATCATCACCATCATGGATCGCGAGACGGCCGACAGCATCACCACCGATCGCCTGAAATATGGCCAGCGCGTGAAGGTACTCGCCGCCGCCGCGCCACATATGCTGCGCAGCGCAGAAGCATTGTCCTTCGTCGGCCCCTCGGCTTTCGGTTTCGCCGAAGACTATGTTCCGATCGAGGCGCTCAACGGATGGGACGACAGGTGACGGCGGACAGCAGCGACCAATACTCGCACAGCCCCGTGCCGGATGGGGCCACAATGGCCGGGTGGCGGGTCGCACTGATCGTCGCCAGCTTTTCGATCGGTCAACCCGATTTCCTCAACGGCGCGCAGAATGCGTTGGCGCTCGGTCTCGGCAGCGCGGTGGGCGCCGCCTTCCTGGCCGCGCTGATCCTGTGCATCGGCTGCTGCTTCACCGCGGTGGTCAGCGTGCGCACGCGCTTATCGACCTATCTGCTGGTACAGCGCTCGTTCGGCACCTACGGCGCCGCCCTGATCAACATCGTGCTGGCCCTGGTCCAATATTGCGCGTTTGGCATCAACGCCTCCTTCATCGGC
This sequence comes from Sphingomonas oryzagri, assembly GCF_029906645.1. Classification (NCBI taxonomy): domain Bacteria; kingdom Pseudomonadati; phylum Pseudomonadota; class Alphaproteobacteria; order Sphingomonadales; family Sphingomonadaceae; genus Sphingomonas; species Sphingomonas oryzagri. Next base: position 647,267 of record NZ_JARYGZ010000001.1, on the reverse strand, counting down.
GAGGCGATGGTGGTGGCCGCAAGGGTAAACGGCTTCCCCGATAGCTTCACGGCCTTCGTGATCGCCGGCAGCATATTGGCCGCGACCTCGACGCCGATCGGCATTCGCGCGCTGGAACGGCTCGCGCTGGTCGTCGTGCCGCTCCTCGGCATCATCTTCGTCACCGTGGCGACGGTGGCACTCCGGCGGCACGGGCTGGTCGTCGTACCATCGCTCCATCCACCGGTGCCGATGCGCTTCGGCATCGCGGTAACCTCGGTCGTCGGCGCTTATATGATCGCGGTCGCGACGATGCCGGACCTGTCGCGCTATATCCGCACCGAGCGAGGGGCGATCGGCAGCATGGCGCTGTCCTTCCCCGTCGCGACGCCGCTGATGATGACCGTCGCCGCGCTGCCCGCGCTCGCCACCGGCCAGACAAGCGTCTCCGGCCTGATCGTATCGCTCGGCCTCGGCACGCCTTTGCTGTTCCTGCTGGCGACGCCGATGCTGACGGTGAACGCCGCCAATCTCTATTCCGGCGCGCTGGCGCTGGGCGCGACCTTCCCGAAGGTGAAGGGCTGGATGTTCACCCTGCTGGGCGCCGCGATCGGCACGGCCTTCGCGCTGATGGGGATCATGGATCATTTCATCCCGTTCCTGGTGTTCCTCAGCATGATCGTGCCGCCGATCGCCGCGATCTACGTGATCGACGCCTTCACGCTGTTCCGCCATGCCGATACCGAGGCGTCGCTCCGCGACCTACCCGCAATCCGCTGGGAAGCGATTGCCGTCTGGATCGGCTCGCTCGTTCTCGTCCTCGCCGGAACCGCCTGTGGCGTGACGTTGACGACGGTGCCCGCGCTCGATGCCTCGATTGTCGCGGGGGTGGGCTATGGGCTAATCGTCAGGCACTCTGGACGAGATCGAGCGCGGAGGGCGCAAGATCGCCCATCCGCAGCACGCGCGCCTGCTGCTCCACCTCGCGTGTGAAGGCCTGCGCCGCCGGCGACAAGGACCTCGCCTTGTGCCGGACGACGCCGATCGACCGCGCCAGCGCCGGATCGACCAGCGGCCGCCAGACGAGAGACGGTGACGCGATCTGCGCCATGGTCAGCCGGGTCAGCGCGGTGATGCCCTGCCCAGCGTTCACCAGGGCTCCGACTGTGGTCGCCGCGCTGCAGTTGAACATCCGCTCGACCACCACGCCCGATTGGGCGAGCCCGCTCTCGACCATCTTGCGCAGACCCGTCTCCGGCGACATCGTCACGAGGCGGCATCCCTCGAAGGAAGACCAGTTATGCTCGGCGATCGCCGCGAGCGGATCGTCCTGCCGGCAGGCCAGCACGATACTGTCCTTGAGCAATTCCTGATAGCGCAGATCGCCCGCCAGATCGGGCGGGGGCGCGATGGCGAAATCGGCAGTACCTTCCCGCACGACATTGTGGACCTGCTCGCCGACATCCTCCCATATCTCTATGCGAACCCCCGGAAACTTCGGCTGGAACCGCTGAATCGCACCCGGCAGCACGGCGGATGCGACAGACGGCAGCGTGGCGATGCGGATGATGCCTTCGCGCCCCTCGACGAACTCGCGAAGCTCGCGAAACACGGTCTCGTAATCTTCCAGCAGTCGTGCCGCCGATGGGCGCAGCCGTTCACCCGCAGGCGTGAGCGTCACGGTGCGCGTGTCGCGATCGAACAGGCGGACGCCCACTCGCGTTTCGATGTGCTGGATTGTGCGGCTGAGCGCAGGCTGCGACACGCCGAGTTGCGTCGCCGCATCCTTGAAACTCGACGTCTCCGCGAGCTTCATGAAGGCGGAGAGCTGGGAGAGCGTGAGACGTGACATGCCATCGCTCCGGGGCCGTGGACTGACGGTACGATACATTTTTGTGACATACCGGCAAGGCGACATCGGGCCGGTGCGCCCCGGTCATCAACTGATACCAAAAAGGCCATTGCCGGGTTGCCGGCAGCCGATAGCGATGAAGCGGGCGGCTGCCACTTCGTGAGGCACGTCGAGCGATGGTGATGGCCTGAATGTATTATCTGCTGAAAAATGTGACGGTGCTCGAATTCGGTGCCGTCGTGATGGGTCCCTATGCCGGGCAGATGCTCGCGGATCTCGGTGCGACGGTGATCAAGATCGAGCCGCTTACCGGCGACATCTCCCGCGCATCCCACCCCATGGTGGACGGCAGCGGCACGCTGTTCCTCAACAACAATCGCAACAAGAAGGCGCTGGCGCTCGATCTGAAAGCGCCGAGGAGCCGGGACATCGTCCGGCGGCTGGTGTCGCGATCGACCGTCCTGCTGCACAATATGCGGGTCGAGGCGGCGGCGCGTGCGGGCATCGATTTCGAGACGGCGGCCGCCATCAATCCGGATATCGTTTATTGCGCCGCGATCGGCTTCGGCCAGGGCGGCCGCTACCGCAATCGCCCGGCTTTCGACGACGTGGTGCAGGCGGCGAGCGGACTTGCCGGCCTCTCGCTGGAGGTCAGCAGCGACCCCGCCTACGTTCCAACGATCCTGGCCGACAAGCTGGGCGCCTTGCACGCGGTGCAGGGCATCCTCGCAGCGCTCTACGCCAAGGCGAGCGGCCATGCCGGCGCCATTCACGTCGAGGTTCCGATGTTCGAGGCGGCGGTCGCGACGTTGCTGAACGAGCATCTCTCCGGCGCCACCGCAGGCCCCGTGTCGGATATCGGCTATCCGCGCCTCTTCTATCCGGACAGACGCCCTTACCGCACCCGCGACGGCTGGATTGCCGCCCTGCCCTATACCGGGCCGCAATGGCAGGCCTTTCTCCACGAGATCGGCCGCTCCGATCTCATCCAGACGGAATGGTTTCGCGATCCGGCACAGCGCCAGGCGCATCTTCCCGAACTCTATCTCGTCGTCGCTGACGCGATGCCCTCGCGCACGACCGCCGAGTGGATCGAGCGGCTGACCCTGCTGGACATTCCGTGCTCGACAGTGGCGTCGCTTGCCGATCTGCCGGACGATCCGCATCTCGCCGACATCGGCTTCTTCACGCCCGGCCCGCTCTACCCGCCGTCCATCAAACGGACGATCGGCCATCCGATCACGTTCGGCTCGGTCGATCGCCACGACGACCGGCCGCCGCCTGCGCTCGGCGAACATAGCCGCGCGGTGCTGCGGGGCTGCGGATATGACGACGCGGAGATCGAGGCGCTCTTATTCGAGGGCGTCGTCTCCGATCCCGTCGGCCCGGCATGAGACGATACCCAAACTGTCATTGAAGACCGCCGCCTTCGACCGCAATTTTCTTCTCATGGAAACAACAGTCGAGAGGTTGATCGGCCAATATCTTGAGCACCTGCGGACCGACATCGGAAAGGATTGAGTGATTTCGATGTCGGACATTCAGACCGAACAGGAGCGCAACGGCGCACACTTCGATCCGGCGATCATGCTGGAGGCGCGCGAGCGGACGCGGGCGATCATGCACCGGGTCGCCGCCGCCATCCGCCCCGGCATGGCCGAGGAGGAGGCGGTGGCGTTGATGCGGCGGTCGCTGAAGGATGCCGGTATGCTGCGTGGCTGGCATGGCATCCATGTCCGCTGCGGCCGCAACACGCTGAAGGATTTCGAGGAGAAATCGGATCCGGGTGTGATGCTCGGGGAAAACGACATCTTCTTCGTCGATATTGGGCCGGTTTGGCGCGGGCATGAGGGAGATGCGGGCGCGACCTTCGTCATCGGCGACGATCCCGAGATGCTCAAGGCAGCCGTCGACGTGAAGGCGATCTTCGATACGGCGCAGGCGCGCTGGCGCTCGGACGGACTCACCGGCCCCGCTCTCTACCGTTTCGTCGAGGCGGAGGCGACGCATCGCGGCTGGCTGCTGAATCTCGAGATGACGGGGCATCGCCTGTCGGACTTCCCGCATGCGGTGAAGCACGACGGCCCGCTGATCGAAGCGGATTTCGTGCCGAGCGGCGGACTGTGGGTGCTGGAAATCCAGATCCGGCATCCCAGCCGGCCGTTCGGCGCCTTCTACGAGGATCTTCTCTTCGGATGACAGGCGCGGCCGGCCCCATCGTCGGCAAGGCCGCAAGCACCAGATTTTTGAGCGCCGGCCAGGCGCCGGGAGCATTTGCGATATGAAGAATGGCGATCTCAATTCCGGGCGGACGACCGCGCGCCCACCTATGATAGTCGCCGGTATTCTGGAGGTCGTCGCGGACGCGATCGAGGTCGCGGGCGTCACGCACTTCGTCACGCGCCAGAAGTTCGTGGTCGATCGCGAGGGTGAGCTGCCGATCAGCTATGTCGGCGACGATTTCGCCAGCCACTTTCTGCCGCTGACCGAAACGGATGTGGCCGGTGCCACTCTCCTGCAATATCGCCTGATGAAGGGAACGGTGGACGAACCGATCTTCGCAGCGCTCGGCGGCGAGAAGCAAGCGCGAATCCCGCTCGCGCACCTGTTCGCCTTCCTGAAGACCGCCGACCGGTCGAGATGGTTCTTCGCCTATGTTGCCGACGCGACAGGCCGACTCTGGGCGATCGACACCTACTGGCGTGATCGGGGCTGGGATCTCGAAGCCTATTCGGTAACCTATCCTCGCGGATGGCGAGCCGGCGGCTGCGTCGTGTCCGGCCCCGTCTGATCACACAAATCACCATCCGGAGGTCATCATGCAGTCGCGATGCCACACCATCCACGCCCATCACGAGCATCTGACATGGTGCCGGGATCACGCGCCGGTTATGACCGTCGCACCTGGCGACACGCTCGAATACGGTGAGATGGACGCGGTGTGCGGGCAACTCTCGCGCCACTCTACGGCCGAGGACATCGCCAATCTCGATTTCGCGCGCGTCAATCCGATCGTCGGCCCGGTCTATGTTGACGGAGCGGAGCCGGGCGACGCCCTGAAGATCACGTTGCTTGGATTCAATCCGAGCGGCTGGGGCTGGACCGGCATCATCCCGGGTTTCGGCTTGCTGGCGGACGATTTTCCCGACCCCGGCCTGCATATCTGGACCTACGATCGATCGCTCGGCACGCCGACCGCCTTCTCGTCCATCGCGAAGATCCCGGTCCGGCCGTTCTGCGGCATCGTCGGCGTGGAGCAGGCCGCGGCTGGTGAATTCAGCACGGTACCGCCCTATGCCACGGGCGGCAATCTCGACACGCGCGATCTCACCGTCGGTGTCGAGCTCTATCTGCCCGTGCAGGTGCCGGGCGCGCTCTTCTCGCTCGGCGATCCACATTGCGCGCAGGGCGACGGCGAGGTCTGCGGTACGGCGATCGAATCGCCGATGGGCGCCACGGTGAAGCTTGATCTGGTGAAGGGCGAGAACCTCCGCTTTCCACGTTTCGTGACGCACGAACCCGTCACCCGGCACATCGATAGCCGGGGCTACGAGGCGACGATGGGCATCGGCCCGGACCTGATGGAAGCCAGCCGCAACGCCGTACGCGGCATGATCGACCGGCTGACCAGGCTGCACAAGATGAGTGCGGCGGACGCCTACATGCTGTGCAGCGTCGCGGGCGACCTGCGCATCAGCGAAATCGTCGACATGCCCAACGTCGTCGTCTCCTTCTACATGCCCCGGCAGATCTTCGAGTGAGGCGGCAAGCGCTCCTGCTGAATGCGGCCGAGGTGGCGCGGCTGCTCGATACCGAGCAGTTGCTCGACGTGCTGGCGAAGGGCTTTGAGACGATCACCGACGAGACCGCGATCTCTCCCCCACGCGGCGAAATGGCCATCGGCGATGCGGGACATCTGTTGACCATGCCGGCGGCCGTGCCGGGCCTGCCGTTCGGCACGAAGCTGGTGACGCTCTTTCCCGGAAACGCGGCAGCCGGCATTCCCACGCATCTCGGGCTCATCATCCTGATGGATTCGGTGACGGGCGAGGTACTCGCGCTGATGGACGGCGCGCATATCACCGCCATGCGCACCGCCGGCGCCGCGACGCTTGCCGCGAAGCTGCTGGCGCGCCCGGATTCGCGCGCGATGACTATCCTCGGCGCCGGCGTGCAGGGGCAGGCACATCTCGACCTGATGAGCCGCCACTTCGATATCGAGACGATCTATGTGGGGTCGCACGGCGCCGAGAGCGCGCAGCGTCTCGCCGCGCGCGATCCTCGGGCGATCGCCATCGAGGATCATGAGGCGGCGGTTCGCGCCTCGGATATCGTGTGCCTGTGCTCACATGCGGAGCATCCCTTGATCCACATGGACTGGCTGTGCCCCGGCCAGCATATCAGCTCGGTCGGCTATGCTCCGCCCTGTGGCGAGCTCGATCCGGCCATCGCCGCACGCCACAGACTGGTCGTCGAGGCAAGGATCGCCTTCGCCCCCGCCCCGGCAGGCTGCGCGGAACTGGCCGGCATCGATCCCGCATGGGGAACCGAGCTTGGCGAAATCCTGCTCGGCCGAAAGCCCGGCCGGGAATCCATCGACGAAGTGACCGTCTACAAGGCGATGGGCCATGCCGTGGAGGATCTCGTCGTCGCAGACATGGTCTACCGCCGCGCGATCGCGCTGTCGGCGGGGCAATCCATCACGCTTTGATTTCGAACTTCCGGAGATGACGATGACCGACGCGACGCTGGAAATTCCGGCCGAACTCGAATTCGAGGCCCGCATCGCGCGGGGACATTATGGCTGGCGCCATCCCTCTCTCGCGGAAGCGCTGTTCCCGGTGACCGGCGACCAGATCGGCAGGCGCGAATACAAACTTTTCCATTTCGCGCGCAACATCCCCTCCGATGAGGCCGCTCGCCTGATCCGCGAGGGTGGCTTCGAACCGGCGCGCATGGGCGACATCCTTGCATATGGTGAGGCGTTCCCGAACACACAGGTGCGCCACCCCGTGGTGGCACTCGGCTCCGCTGCCGAGATCGACGGAAAAGGCAGCGTGCCGACGCTCTGGTTCGACGGTGACGAGCGCACGATCGACCTGATCTGGCTGGATGGCGACTGGCACCGCAACTACCGCTTCCTCGGCGTGCGCCCGTCCTTACCCGTCGAGGCCCCCTGAATACCCGGCGGACCGACTTGAGCGGCCAGGTTATGATGCGATCATCTCATCGTCATTGCTTGGACGATTGCAGGCTCACTAGCCTCGCCTCACCGAACGGCGATCCGGAACGGGCAGGGAAAGCTCGCGGCGCCTGATCCGACGAAAGGGGTTCCCGTGAAGACATTCGGCCTGACATCCATGTTTATCCTTGCCGCGCTGCTTCCGTCCGCGGCCTTCGCCTCGCCGCCGGTAAACCCGGACGACGGCAAGCCTTTTCCGGAGGCTGCGTTCGAGGTGTTCCAGCTGGCGCCGGGCCATCAGGAAGCCTTCATCCGGAAGCTGGCCCAGTGGGACATCGTCTCGAACGCCGGCGGCCAGCCGACGACGCAGATGTTCCTGCACGAAGACGGCGAAGGCTGGGACGTGCTGCTGTTCAAGCCCTATCCCAAGACGCCCGTCACGCCCGCGCAGCAGGCCGCGATGGACGCCAAGGCCGAGGAGCTTCACCTGAAAACCGGTCCGGCCTTCTGGCTGGAGATCCGCAAGAACGTCGCCACCCACAGCGAGACGAAGGCGCAGGGTCCGCTCTCCGCCGCACAGTGGCTGGCCCGGCTCGATGCGTGGCGCGCCGCGCACCCGGATGCGGACAAGGATCGGTGACGGACCGGCGGCCGGTCTCGCGCCGCGACGTGCTGGGCGGGATCGCGGTCGCCGGCGCGCTGACGGCAAGGTCCGCGCAGGCCCGCCCAGCGAAGGGACAGGATGTCGTCGTGGTCGGCGCCGGCGTATTCGGCGCGTGGACAGCGTTGGTTCTCCAGCATCGAGGCGCGAAGGTGCTGCTGCTCGACGCCTGGGGCGCGGCCCATTCCCGCGCGTCATCGGGCGGCGAGACACGCCTGATCCGCACCGAATATGGCGGCGATCCGCTCTACACGCGCTGGGCGTGGGACTCGCTCGCCGAATGGAAGGCGCTGTCGGCGCGGCACGAGAGCCCGCTCTTCCACGAGACCGGCGCGCTCTACATTTATCCGAAGAACGATGCGAAGATCGATCGCAGCATCGCGCTCCAGCGGTCGATGGGTATTCCGGTCGAGAAGATGGCGCCCGACGATCTCGCCCGTCGCTGGCCGCAAATGAGCTTCGCAGGCGTTGGCGTCGGCCTGCTCCAGCCCACCATGGGCGCTTTGATGGCGCGGCGTGCGGTGCAGACCCTGGTCGCGGACTTCGTGAAGGCCGGCGGGACCTTCCGCCAGCTGTCGGTCGAACCGCCGCAAGCGGGCGGATCGAAGCTCACGACGATCGTCGCCACGAGCCGCGAGCGATTGAACGCCGACCGCTTCGTCTTCGCCTGCGGCCCCTGGCTGGCCAAGCTCTTTCCGAACGTGATCGGCGCCCGCATCGTGCCGATCCGCAAGGACGTGTTCTTCTTCTCGCCGGAAGCCGGTGACGGTCGCTTCGCCCCACCCCATATGCCGGCCTGGGTCGATGCCGGCGATCCCGATCTCCATTACGGTTTCCCAGATATCGAGGCGCGCGGCTTCAAGATCGCGCTCGATGGCCCCGGCGAAGCGGTCGATCCCGACACCGACGATCGCCGCGTCGGGGATCGCGCGCTGGCCGACGCGTGCGCCTACCTCCGCCGACGCTTCCCCGCGCTGGCCGAGCGACCGCTCGCCGAACAGCGCGTCTGCCAGTATGAGAATACCGACGATCGCAACTTCCTGATCGATCGCCACCCGGCATGGGCCGACACCTGGGTCGTCGGCGGCGGCAGCGGCCACGGTTTCAAGCATGGCCTGGCCGTCGCGCGATACGTCGCCGATCTCATGGCCGGCACCGGCAAGATCGAGACCCGCTTCGCCCTCGCCTCGCACAAGGCGTGGCAGGCAGCCAGCGGCAGGGCGACGGGGCGCGCATGACCGAGCTGTCGCGTCGAACCTTGCTAGGCGCGGGCACAAGCGGAATGCTGATCTCACCTCTGTCGGCGGCATCCGGCGCAGCGGGATCCGTGAGCGTCGAATCCGATCGCGAGGGCATCCGCCGCTATGACAACATCCATGGTGGCCTCGGCACACTCGGAGTTCGCATATTCGATTTTGGGCGCGCGCCCTCGCCCGCCAACTTCCTGATCTACGAGATTCCGCCGGGCGCCAGCGAAGGCCTGCACGTCCACAACCTGATCGATCCCGCGCTCGGCGCCTATGACAAATATTATTATATCCTGGCCGGATATGGCGCGATGCTGCTCGCCGACCGGACGATCCCCGTCTGTCCGGGAAGCCATATCCACACCCCGCTCGAAACCCCGCACGGCATCATGAACACCCATCACGATGCAACGCTGCGGATATTCCTGACCTACATCGATCGTGCATCGAGCGTGGGACGCCAAGCCTGACGGAGAGCCCGATGCGCAAGACACGCTTTTACCCCAAGCCCTCCCTCTCCATGGCGCTCGTGCTGGGCCTCGCGGCGGCATCGCCAGCCTTCACCCAGACCGCGCCGGCAGCCACAGCATCGGCCGCGCCCGGCTACGTCCTGCCCGAAACGGAAACATGGGAATTGCAAGGCCCCGGCGGCTATCCCTACCAGATCTTCGTGTCGAAGCCTGAAGGCAAGGCGCCGGACGGCGGCTGGCCCGTGCTCTACGTGCTGGACGGCAATGCGATGTTCGCCGGTTTCGCCGAGACGCGGCGGATCCAGTCGATGGACGACAGGTCCGAAGTTGCCAAATCGATCATCGTCGGCATCGGCTACAAGACCGACAAGCCCTATGACGAACACCGCCTCTTCGATTTCACCAGCGGCCCGGCTCCGCAACCGTGGCGCGTCGCCTTCTCGAAGGTGCCGGCCGGCGGGTGGGAACTGTTCCTTGACTTCCTGACCGGCAAGCTGCGGGCCGAGGTCAACCGGCGCTACGGAATCAACCCGGATCGGCAGGCGCTGTTCGGCCATTCGCTGGGTGGGCTGTTCGCCGTGCACACGCTCTTCACCCGGCCGGATGCCTTTCACGCCATCATCGCGGCCAGCCCCTCGCTCTTCTGGCACGATCAGGAGATGCAGAAGGAGGAGCATGATTTCGTCGCGCGGCTGCAATCGGGCAAGATCCCGCAGGTCAGCCGCCTGATGGTGGTGTGCGGCGAACTGGAGGAAACCTCGCTGGAGCGCGACGACGCCGTCGCCTTCGCCAAGCGGATGGAACTGCTCTCCGGCTACGGCCTGCGCACCAAGTCCGAAGTCTATATGGGCGAGGGCCATATCACGGTGCCAAGCCGCTCCGTCACCTCGACTCTGCGCTACGCCTTCGCATGGCCGTGATGACCGCAAGGTATCGCCTCATACCTTGAAGCGAATTTCCATTCAGAGACAATCCAGTCCTCACACAGAAAATGATTAGAGGTTCCATGACGCGGGCGTTCCGGTTCGATCGGCTTTTCATCGGGGGCGAATGGGTCACCCCGATCGACGGCGGTGTGCGTAGCAGCATCGATCCAGCAACGGGCGAAAGCTGGGGCGACGTGGCCTATGGCGGGCCGCAGGATATCGACCGTGCGGTCGCGGCCGCACGCGAGGCGTTCGAAGGGCCATGGCGCAGGATGTCGCCGTGGGAGCGCGCCGCCCTGCTTCGCCGCTTCGCCGATCTCTACGCCGCCTCGGTCGAGGATCTGGCGCAGGTGGAGACGCGCGACAATGGCCGGGCGATCCGGGAATCGCGCGGCGACATCGGCCTGCACGCCCAATATTATCATTGGTTCGCCAGCCTCGCCGACAAGCTCGGCGGCCGCACCATCCCGATGGACGACAGCGTCCACGCTTTCACCTCGCGACTTCCGGTCGGCGTGGTGGGCACGATCACGCCGTGGAACGTGCCGCTGATGGCGGCGGCGTGGAAACTCGGCCCGGCGCTGGCGGCCGGCTGCACCGTGGTGCTCAAGCCCGCCGAGCAGACGCCGGCCTCTTCACTCGCCCTCGCCCATCTGTTCGAGGAAGCGGGCTTCCCCGCCGGCGTGGTCAACGTCGTGCCGGGTGACGGCCCGACTGCTGGCGCACACCTCGTCGCGCATCCGCAGGTCGACAAGATCGCCTTCACCGGCGAAGGCGAGACCGCCAAGACGATCCTGCGCACCGGCGCCGAGACGCTCAAGCGCTTCTCCTTCGAACTGGGCGGCAAGGCCCCGCACATCCTGTTCGCCGACGCCGATCTCGATCAGGCGCTCAACGCCGCGACCGCATCGGCGTGGACGCTGTGCGGCCAGAGCTGCGCGCTCGGCAGCCGCGTGCTGGTCGAGCGGCCGATCTACGACGAGGTGGTGGACCAGTTCCGCCAGCGCGCCGCCCGCGTGCGCGTCGGTATTCCGCAGGATCCGGCCACCCACATGGGCCCGCAGGCGCACCAGCAGCAGCTCGACAAGACGCTCTCCTATGTCGGCATCGGCCGCGACGAGGGCGCCGAGCTTGTCACCGGTGGATCGCGGATCGAGCGCGATGGCCTCGCCGGCGGTTATTTCGTCGAGCCGACGGTCTTCGCAGGCGTCGCCCCCGACATGCGGATCGCGCAGGAAGAGATATTCGGGCCGGTCGCCGCGCTGATCCCCTTCGACGGCGAGGACGAGGCGGTCGCGATCGCCAACGGCACGCGATACGGCCTCACCGCCGGGCTGTGGACCCGCGACACCGGCCGCGCGCACCGCGTCTCTCAACGGATCGAGGCGGGCATGGTGTGGGTGAACACCTACCGCTACATCCGCTGGTCCACCCCCTATGGCGGCGTCAAACAGAGCGGCTGGGGCCGCGAGAACGGAATCGAGGCGCTCGATTCCTACCTCGAGACGCGCACCACCATCGTCTCCACCACCGGCGCCTTCGCCGATCCCTTCGCGAATTGAGGACTGGAAGCATGCGTCTCGAAAACAAGCTCGCGATCGTCACCGCCGCCGCCTCCGGCATGGGCCGGGCGGGCGTGGAGCGCTTCGTCCGCGAAGGCGCGCGCGTCGCCGCGATCGATATCAACTCGGACGCGCTCAACGCGCTGGTCGGCGAGATCGGCAGCGACAAGGTGGTGCCGATCGTCGCAGATCTCTCCACTGCGAAAGGCGCCACCGAAAGCATCGATCAGGCGGCCGAAGCGCTCGGCGGGGTGGACATCCTGTGGGCACATGCCGGGATGCCGGGGCCGGCCTCGGTCGAGGATCTCGATCTCGCCGCCTATGACAAGACGATCGCGCTCAACGTCACCTCCGCGGCATTGGGCGCCGGCCGCGCCGCGCCGCACATGCGCAAGCGTGGCGGCGGGGCGATCGTCTTCACGTCGTCCATCTCGGGCCTCGTAGGCTCGATGATGAGCCCCATCTATTCGGCGGCGAAATGGGGCGTGATGGGCTTGGGCAAGTCGCTCGCGCTGGCGATGGCACCGGACAATATCCGCGTGAACGTCGTCTGCCCCGGCCTTGCCGATACGCCCATGAAGGTCGGCTTCACCGGCCGCAGCGGAGACCCGGCCGAGGCGGCCGCGAACGAGGCCAAGATCGTCGCGGCGGTTCCGATGGGCAGGCTGGTGAAAGCGGGCGAGATCGCCGACGCGGTACTCTGGCTCGTCTCGAACGAAGCGAGCTTCGTCACCGGCATCGCGCTGCCGGTCGATGGCGGCTTCACCGCGCGCTGAGGCCGCGAACAACCGGAATATCGTTTTCAAGGGAGATCATGATGGGATTGCGGGCGCTCACGGTACGGACGATCCTCCTCTCGAGCCTCGCGGCCGTTACGTCCGCCGGCGCGGCGCCGGTGCAGCTCGACGGCCAGACTCTCGATCCCGGCATTCAGGCGATGCTCGCCAGGGAGGCGGCCGAAGCACCCAATGCGCCGAAAGAGGACGTCGTCACCGCGAAGGGGCGCGCCGCCATCCGGCAGGGCCAGGTGGTCGATTGGACGCGTCAAACTGCGCTGCCGCCGAAGGTCCAGTCGGTAGAGAATGCGGTGGTGCAACATGACGGCGTCTCAGTGCCGGTGCGCATCTACCACCCGATCGCATCCGGCCCGCTGCCGATCATCGTCTATTATCATGGCGGCGGCTGGTTCATCGGCGGCATCGAAGCCTCCGATCGCTCGTCCCGCCAGCTCGCCAACGATGCGAAGGCGATCGTTGTCAGCGTCGAATATCGCCTCTCGCCGGAAGCGCATTACCCCGCCGCGTGGGACGATGCCGAGAGTGCTTATGCCTGGACCGTCGCGCAGGCAAAGCGGCTCGGCGGATCGCCGGATCAGGTCTGCGTCGGTGGCGACAGCGCCGGCGGCAACATGGCGATCGACGTCACCACCCGCCGGCAGGACAAGGGCGAGGCCGCGCCGCTCTGCCAGATCCTCTATTACCCGGCAGTGGACATGCGCGCCGTCGACACGCTGCGCGCGACCTATGCCTCATCCCGATTGTTCGGAACGGGCTTCCACCTGGACAAACCCTTCACGGATTATGTCCTGCAGATCGTCTTCCCCGGCGACGATCTCTCCCAGCCTGAAATCTCGCCGCTGCTCGGCAAATCGCGCAAGATGCCGCCGACGCTGATCGCCACCGCAGGCTTCGATCCGCTGCGCGATTCCGAGCGGGCCTACGCGGCCAAGCTGGCGGAAAACGGCAATGTCGTGAGCTACGTCGAATTTCCGTCGCTGATCCACGGCTTCCTCCAGCATACCGCAGTGACGCCGGAAGCGGCACAGGCCGCGCGCCAGACGGCGGAAGCGGCCGGCGCACTGGCCCGCAATGCGATCGCCGCACGCGCCGTGCACGCGACGCTCGCCACCACGGCCTCCAAATAGCTATGAGGCCGAGTGGCGCCTTGGTCGGGAGCGAGTGCGATGACGGTCCGCCAGGCGGCGAACGCCCTGCAAATCCTAGAATATTTCGCGCGCCGCCTCGCGCCCGCGACAGCAACCGAGGTGGCGGAGGATCTCTGCTGGCCCCGCTCCAGCACCTTCAAGCTGATCGGGACGCTGGCGGGCATGGGGTATCTTTACGAGCCCCAAACGCGCGGATCCTATTATCCAAGCCCGCGCTGGCTGATCCTGTCAGAAAAGATCGCCCGTGCCGATCCCCTGCCCCACGAATTTCAGCGACTGCTCCAGATCGTCGCGCGGAAAACCGGCGAGACGGCGGCGATTTCGGCGCCGTCCGGCATCCATGCGACATTCGTCGACGTCATCGAATCCAGGCATGCCGTGCGCTGCTTCGCGCATGTCGGGGATCGCGTGCCGATCCATGCAAGCTCGGCCGGCCGGGCATTGCTGGCGCAGATGAAGCCTCTGGATCGCCAAACGCTTTATCGCAAGATCGATTTCATCGCCTATTCGGCGACGACACCACTTTCGCCCGAACGGGTGGAAGCCGAACTCGCCGCCGCAGAAACGCGCGGCTATCATCAGAGCGATGCCGAATATACGCCCGATCTCGCCGGCGTGGCCCTGCCGCTGACACATCCCTCCCGGCACCTATCGATCGTCGTGGTCGGCCCGGTGTCCCGCTGCCTCGAGCGGCGCGAGGAGACTGCCAAATTGGTCGCCACCCACATAAAGCGGCTCGGCACGCAGAGCACCTGACCCCGGTCGCCTCCACAGGATGGACGACATGATCGGCAGGCCAACATCGTTGATAGCCACCGCGCCGATGCATTGGCGACAGGTCGTGATCGTCGCGCTCTGCATCGCGCTCAACGCGCTCGACGGGTTCGACGTGCTGGCGATCAGCTTCGCGTCACCCGGCATCGCGGCTGAGTGGGGCATCGACAAGGCCGCGCTCGGTGTCGTGCTCTCGATGGAGTTGTTCGGCATGGCTGCGGGATCGGCGCTGATCGGCAATGTCGCCGATCGCATCGGGCGGCGGCCGGTGATCCTCGGCTGCCTGATCGTAATGATGGCGGGCATGTTCGGAGCGGCTACGGCAACGGGCGTGACGTGGCTCTCGATCGCCCGGCTGGTGACGGGCCTCGGCATCGGCGGCATGCTTTCCTCGACCAGTGCGCTCGTGGCCGAATTCTCGAACACGCGGCGGCAGGGCCTGAACGTCTCTCTGAACATCGCCGGCTATTCGACCGGCGCGATCCTCGGCGGCCTTGTCGCCTCGGCGCTGCTCGCCGGTGTGGGCGACTGGAGGTGGGTCTTCGCCTTCGGTGGAGTCGCGACTGCAGTGGCGCTGCCGCTCGCCTGGCTCTTCCTCCCCGAATCCATCGACTCCCTCGCGATGCGTCGGCGCGACGACGCCGTTAGACGGATCAACGCCACGCTTGGAAAGCTCGGCCATCCACCGATCGATGCGCTTCCGGTGATCGAGGCGCCGACCGCCCGGCCTTCGATCGGGACGCTTTTCACCAGCGGCTATGCGGTCGTCACGCTGCTCCTCACCGTCGCCTATTTCGCGCAGATCATGCTGTTCTACTTCGTCGTGAAGTGGATCCCCAAGATCGTCGTCGATATGGGCTACAGCGCCGCGCAGGCCGGCCATGTCCTCGTCGCCGCCAATGTCGGCAATCTTACGGGCGCGGTGCTGATCGGGCTGGCCGTGCAGCGCTGGCCGGCGCGGCCGCTGGTCACCGGCGCGATGATCGCGGGCTTCGTCGCCATCTGCGTGTTTGGCCTCGGCTTCCACGATCTGACCCGGATGTCGATCACGGCCGGCATCGCCGCCTTCTTCATCAATGTCGGTGTCGTCGGCCTCTATCCGATCCTCGCCCGCGCCTATCCCGCATCGTTGCGAGCCACCGGTACCGGCTTCGTCATCGGCCTCGGGCGCGGCGGCTCGGCGTTGGGGCCGATGGCGGTAGGAGCGCTCTTTGAAAGCGGCCGGGGCCTGCTGCTCGTCTCGTTCGTGATGGGACTGAGCGGGCTGGTCGCGGCCACCATGCTGATCTTGCTGCCACTCGCGCGAAGCGGCGGCGCCGAAGGACTGCAACCTCGTCATGATCCAGCATAAAAACAGGGAGACCACGAACGTGCGCCGTTTTGCCCCGATCACAGCCTTGGCGGCCGCAATGATCACGCCCGCCGCCCAAGCCGCCGATGCGCCCGGTTACCATATCGTCGATCGCATCCCGATGACCGACGGCTGGTGGGATTATGCGAACATCGATCCGGTCCACAACCTGCTGTTCGTCACGCGCGGCAACGGCGTGTTCAAGCTGGACCTGAACTCCGGCCTGATGGACCAGCGTTTCATTCCCGGCTCCGAGGGGCGCGGCGTTATCATGCTGCCGGGCGGCGACAAGGCGATCGCCGTGCTGGCCGGCAACAGCTCCGCGATCATGTTCAACACCGACGACGAAGGGAAAGTCCTTCACAAATTCTCCCTTGTTCAGCAATCGGATTCCGAGGTCTATGAACCGACGGGGAAGCAGGTCTGGCTGATGGGGGGCCATGGCCAGATCGCGATCATCGATCCCGTGAAGATGGAGCAGACTGGCTCGATCGAGGTCGGTGGCGAACTCGAATTTTCGCAGACCGACGGCCGGGGCCGGGTGTTCGTCAACGACGTCGAATCCGCCTCGATCATCGCGATCGACGCGCGCAGCCGCAAGGTCGTCGGTCGCTGGAAGATGCAGGGATGCGAGGATCCCAGCGGCCTCGCTTATGCCGAGCAGACGGATACCCTGCTGTCGGTTTGCTTCAACAACATGCTGAAGGTGCTCGACGCCCGCTCCGGCAAGGAATTGCAGACAGTGGCCGTCGGCAAGGGCGCCGACGCCGTGATCTATGACAAGACCACCCGCCGGGTCTTCATACCTTCGGCCTATGACGGCCTTCTCACGGTCCTCCAGGTCGATGGGCCAGGCGACGTCAGGATGATCGAGCAGGTTCCGACACAAGTCGGCACCCGGACGGGCGCGATCGATCCCAAGACCGGCACGCTCTACCTGCCGACCGCGCGGTTCGGTCCGTTCAACAAGGCGGGAGATGTCGATCCGCTCCCCGGCACCGTCCAGCTTCTGGTGATGAAGCCGAAATCCTGATCTGTCCGATGTCGGGGATATGGCGGCCGGGCGCGATGCGTCCGGCCGCTTATCCTATTCACCCTCGACGATCGGACTTTGGCCTCGCGTTGAACCAGGCCGGTCGGAGCTGGTGAAGCATTGCGAGCTTAGCTACCCAACGTTGAAGGTGCCGCGCTCGGCAACAGCCGTTAACCGCCGCACGCCGTCCACATAGAATTCCACAATCCGCGCCCGGTGAGCTTTGGCCGTTAGGCGACCGGCTCCTATCGGCGATTTTCGGTTCCTTCGGACCTTATTCGCGCAGCGGTCCAGCGAGAGCCGTCGCAGCGTGCATTCATCCGAAGCCCTTACCAGCTCTTCATTCTGCGCGTCGCTGCAAGCCACGTGTTCGGCGGATCGAAACGAGGTGGGACAGGATGGAACAGACCAGTCCGATCAAAATGGAAATGAGGCCGATCAGCGCGATCGCGCCCGCTCCATGGGTTTCCAGCACCCAGCCGGCCAATGGCGGAGCCAGAGCCGTTCCGCCGCCCTGAACCGCAGCGATCAGGCTCACCAGCCGGCCGTTGCGATCGTCCGCGGCGATCGCCGCCAGCTGAAACGGCATCGCCACGCCCATGGCGAGGCCCAAGCCGCATATCGAGAGCGCGAAGACCGTAAGGCTGGCGTGCGCGACCAGTCCCGCCATGCAGAAGCCCATCAGGATCAACGAGGCCAGGATCGGCGGCAGGCGGCCGAAGCGTTTGCCCATCGCGGTCGCGCCAAGCGAGCCGATGCCCGTCAGCAACAGGTTGGACGACAGGATCGCCCCGACGATCCGATCGTCGAAACCGGCATCGGCGCCCAATCTGGCCCCGAAGGACCAGATGCACGCAAACGCGAAGCCGACCACGAGCAGCGATGCCAGAGCGAGCAGCCCGGCGGAAAACCGCCCGCCCTCGGCCCCGACCCCGGATGCCACCGAAATATCGAGCTTCGCCGGCACCCTGAACCCGCCCAACCCCAGGATGGCGACGAGCGCCGCGATCGTCAGCAACACCCCGGCCAGCCCGGCATGCGGAACGACGACGTGCGAGGCGAGGAAGGTGATCAGCGCCAGCGCGGGATAGGAAATGCCGATCGCCGCCGCGAAATTCCGGTCCGCTTTGGATGACTGGGCGATCATCCGGTAGGCGACCACCCACAAGGCCGCCATGGCGCAGCCGATCAGCAGACAGCAGGCCAGGCTGAGCGCGAAGCCGCCCAAGATGCCGAGGATCGAGAAGCCGGCGATGACGACGAGAAGCGCAAGTCCGATGACAGCGCGGATGTCGAACGCGCGCGTCCACCATATCGCGGCCATGGAAGACAAGGTGAAACCCGCCAGATAGCCGGTGCCAAGCAAACCGGCCGAAGCCGCCGAAAGGCCGCCCTGCCCGATCTGCAGCGCCACGAAGAAAGGGAGGAAAGCCCAGAACAGGCCCCCGGCGGTATAGAGTGCGATCGCGCCCGCGATGCGCCCCCTCATGCTTCCGGTCTCGCCGGACACGCCGTTGGCCATGCCGTTCTTCCCTCCCGATATCGCTCGACGCGCCGCTCAGAACTTCTTCGACATGCTGATCCCGTACGTCCTCGGCATGTTGTAGACGAGGCCCGAATAGCCGCCGCCGACGACCTGATAGCCTTCCGCCACATAGATCCGGTTGGTGAGGTTGCGCACCCAAAGTGCTGCTTCCCAACCCTTGTCGTTCTGCAGCGCCAGACGTCCGTTGACCAGCGCGTGCGGCGGCGTCTGCAGGATCTTGGTGTTGAGCAGGTCGCGCTGCGCCCGGCTTTCATATTTGACGTCGAACTGCGGCACGAGCTTGTAGCTTTCCGACAGCGGTATCTCGTAGCGGGCGGTGCCGTTGAGCGTCCACTTGGGCGAATTGGCGAGGCGCCCTCCCTTCAGGTTGACGACGTTGCCGAACAGATCCTGCTCGAACAGGTCGTCGAGCTTCTGGTAGGTGTAGCTGGCGCCGCCGCTGAGGCTCAGGCCGCGCATCGGCCGCCAGTCGATCTCCAGTTCGCCGCCGGCGATGTCGGCCCCCTTGCCGTTGGTGAGATAGGGAGCGTTGACACCCGTACGGTTCTCGATCTCGGTCAGGATGATGTTCTTCCAGCGATTGTAGAAGGCCGCGCCGTTGATCCTGAGCCCCGGCATGACCGTCGCCTTGAAGCCGACCTCGTACGCGGTGACGGTTTCCTGCTTGGTCGGCTCGAGCGCTGCCTGGCTGCTCAGGAAATAGGAATTGAACGTGCCGGCATCGAAGCCGCGCGAGATGCTGCCATAGAGCAGCACATGGTCGGTCGGCGTGTAATCGACGCCGATCTTTCCGGACCAGTCGCTCTGGTTCATGTGGTTGGTGCCGGCGAAAGCGACCGATGCGGTGCCGCCCGTGGGGATCGAATATTCGGTATAGTCGAAATGGCGATGCACCCAAGTCTCGCGGATACCTGCCGTGAGCTTGAGCGTGTTCGTCACCTTATAGTCGGCCTGGCCGAAGATCGCGCCGGTCTGCGTCGTCAGCTTCTCATAGTCGGCGGTCGAGGCGCCGAACCAGTCGGTGAAATCCGAGATGAAGATCGGCGAGCCGTTGAGGCGATCCCATGAATAATAGCCGCCGGCGATCCAGCTGAGCGGCCCGCTCGTATCGGAGGCGATGCGCAGTTCCTGCGAGAATTGATCGACCTTGCTGCCGCGCACGGTATCGGTGACGACGCCCACGCCGCCATCCTCGTCCAGCCCTTCGCGGCGCTTGAGATGATCGTAGGCGGTGACGGACGTGATCTTGATCGCATCGATCGGCTTGTAGTCGATCTGCGCCACGCCGCCGTAGGTGCTGTCGTCATGCTTGCCGTAGAGGCTGCGCGGATTATCGTAGGGGCTCTTGGTGGTCTTGCGGTTGCCCGATACGTCCACGCAATTGGCGTTCGCGCCGGAAATGTCGCCCGCCAGCCATTGCGGGCAGATCTGCCCGGCATTCGGCTGCCCCTGCGGCACCAGCGCCGCGACCTCGACATAGGGCCAAGAGTCCGACTTGTCGAAACCGCCATGGCCGACCAGCGAGATGCGCAGCTTGTCCCCGTCACGGTAGAGCAGCGATCCCCGGAAATAACCGGTGTCCGTCTGCCCCTTGTTGTCGCCCCCGGTCGGATCGACCTGCGGGCCGCCCCACTGGCGCACGATTTTCGCCGCGAAGCGCCCGGCCAGCGAGTCACCCACCAGCGGGCCACCATAGGCGCCCTCGAAATTGGTATAGTCGTACCGCCCATAATCGGCCTGGATATAACCTTCCGACATGAAGGTAGGCTGGCGGGAGATGAAGTTGACCGCGCCCGCGGTGGTGTTGCGGCCGTAGAGCGTGCCCTGCGGCCCCTTCAGCACCTCGACCCGTTCCTGGTCGAACATCTGGAAGGCGAGCATCGGCGCGGACGACTGGTAAACGCCATCGACATAGACGCCGGTGGTCTGCGGCGACGTCTCGTTGAAATTGTCCGCGCTCATGCCGCGCAGCGTGATTTCGGGATAGCTGTTCTCACCGAAGGGAAGATGCACCGCGAGGTTCGGCGTATAGAAAGCCAGATCGCGCACCGTGCTGGCCCCGGCTTCGCGCAGGCGGTTCCCGTCGAAGGCATCGATGGTGATGCCGACCTTGTCGAGACGTTCCGCGCGATGCTGCGCGGTCACGACGATCTCGCCGCTATCCGGCGCGGGGGCCGCTTCGGGCGCGGCATCCGCCGCAAGCGCGGCACCACCTGCGCCGAACAGCAGGGCCAGCGACACGCCGGCGAGAAGCGACGATCTACGGACGAAAACGGTCATGCACAGCCCCTTCATGACTTGCAGTATTTGAGAGGGGCATGTGCCGGGCGGCTCATGCCCTGTCTTCCTCCCGGCGCGGACCATCTCTCACACCCTTGCGAGCGGGATGGCTTGCCGCGACCGAGCTTTCACGCGATCGTCACGAATCGTTACGCCTGACATATTGACTAGTCAACCGATCGTTTGATCGTTTCAAAGGTTTTGTAATTTTATTGTTTTATAACAGCGATATAAAAGAAGTCGAAAAACGAGCAGTTGACTAGTCAAGCTGTTGAACCTAGGAGAGAAGCATGATCAGACAGATGGCACGCCCTGGGCCGCTCTACATCCAGATCGCCGACGAACTCCGCGCAGGCATCCTGTCGCGACGTTGGCAACCGGGCGACCAGTTGCCCAGCGAACCCCAGCTGTGCCGCGAATATAGCGTCAGCCGGGGCACCGTGGTGCGGGCGATAGAAATCCTCCTGCAGGAAGGCCTCGCCCACCGCCGGCAGGGCGACGGCACTTATGTGTCGCGCCCGTCCCTACACCGCCAGCCGGGTTTCCTGACCGGCTTCTCGCGCGCCGTTCGCGATCAGGGGCGGACGCCATCACATCGCATCCTATCCGTCGGCTGGCTGACGGCGGCGGAATCGCAGCAATATGGCTGCGGCACTCCGTCCGTCCGGCTTTCCCGCCTGCGCATGGTCGATGGCATCCCCTGGGCGATCCACAACAGCGTCGTCCCCGAACTGGTCGCGTCGCGCATCCCGGCGCTGACGGCGGATGGAGCCGAATTGCTGCACGCCCCCGAATTCTCGCTGCATCAGTCGATGGAAGAGGTGGGCATCGTCGCCGACCATGCCGACGAACTGTTGCGGGCGCGCTCCGCCTCGCCGGAGGAGGCCGCGCTGCTCGGCGTCCCTTCGGGCACCGCGCTGATGGCGATCAACCGCCGCGCCTTCGACGAAGCCGGTCGCATCGTCGAGCTGGTCGAAACCAGCTACGTCGGCGACTCATACAGCTATGAGACGCGGCTGACGCGCAATCGCGGCATCACCAGCATGGGGTCGCCGCACCAGTTCGCTCAACCGGCTGATACACACTGATGCTGGCCTGGGACGTCGTATCGCCGGAGCGCACCGCGCTCGTCCTGATCGACCTGCAGAACAGTTTCCTGCATCCGGACGGCGGCAATTATTATCCGGCGGTCGAGACGATCGTCCCCAATCTGACGAGACTGCTCGCTTATGCCCGCGAGCGAGGCCGGCTGATCGTCCACGTCGCCGATCGCCATCGGCCGGGCGCCCCCGATTTCGAGAGCCACAAGCTGCCCGGCCACTGCATCGAGGCGGAGTTCGACGCCGAATTCTTCCAGGGCTTCGGCCCCGCCGTGCCCACCCCGGCCAACGAGATCACGATCGTGAAGCGGCGGTTCAGCGCCTTCTTCGGCACCGACCTCGATACCGCACTGCGCGAGAACGGGATCGAACGTCTGGTCGTTGCGGGGGTGAAGACCAACGTGTGCGTGCGCGCCACGATTCAGGACGGGTTCGGCCTCGGTTATCGCTGCCTGCTGGCGCGCGACGCGACCAATTCCAACCGCGCCAATCTGGAAGCCGCATCGGCCGAGGATATCGATCGCTACATGGGCTGGAGCGTGTCGCTCGCCGATGCGGAAGCGGCGCTCGGATGACCAGTGTACCAAAAAGGGTGGCGCTCGTCGGCTATGCGGCGCTCGATCATCCGATCCAGCTCGCCGGCCAGTTCCGCTCGCACTGGACCACCCCGATCCGCCATCGTGGCGGCGGCCCCTGGCCCCGGCCGGGCGGATGCCATTTCTATGCCGGAATGCCGATCGCGCGGACCGGCGCGGACACCGCGCTGGTAACGTGGATCGGTGACGATGTGCCGGGTGCGCAATATCGCGGCCATTGCACCGCGCAGGGCATGAGCGACGCCGGCATGGCGGTGATCGAAGGCGGCGACACGCCGCTCTGCTTCCTCGTCTACGAGGATGATGGCGCCTGTGCCTGCCTCATCGATTTCGGGCTGTCAGGGCGCGAGGCGGTGACACCAGCGCAGGCCGACGTCCTCGCGGCGGCGGATTTCGTCTGCATGACGGTGGCGCCCCCGCAGGCGGCCGAACAGGCCCTGTCGCTGACCCGGCCGGACGCCGTCATCGCCTGGGTCACCAAGAACGATCCGGCCTCCTTCCCACCCCACTTTCGCCAGCAGCTGGCGAGCCGCGCGCGCTACATCTTCTGCAATGCGCGCGAACTTCCCTGGGTCGACGAGGCGCTGGGCGGCGATCGCGGCGACCGCATCATCATCCAGACCAACGGCGCCGGGGAAGTGCTGGTCCACGAGCAGACGCGGACCACGCCGATCGCCGTCAGCCCGATCGACGCGCGCGACACCACGGGCGCGGGCGACACGCTCGCCGGCGGCACGCTGGCCGCGCTGATCGCGGGCGAGACCGACATCCTGCGCGCGGTCGAGGCGGGTGTCTCGGCGGCGGCAGACCTCTTGAGGCCGCGATCCGGCCTGTAACGTCCGAACAGGGAGAGAGAAGTGGCGAAACGCGCCTGGTATATCGGCTGCGACGAAAACGAGATTGCGGACCGCGTGCTGCTGATCGGCGATCCGGGGCGGGTATCGCGCCTCGCCGCGATCCTCGACGACGTGCATTGGGTGAAGGAAAATCGGGGGCTGCGGACGATCTCCGGCTATCACAAGGGCGTGCGCGTCACCGCATCGGCCTTCGGCATGGGCGGCCCGATCGCGACAATCGTGCTGCATGAGCTGGCGGATCTGGGCGCCGCTACCTTCCTGCGGATCGGCACGTCGATGGCCCTGCCTCCGGTGAAGCTGGGCGAGTTCCTGATCGCAAGCGAGGCTATCGGGACCGATGGGGCGACCCTCGCCTATGGCGGATCGGGCGGCCCGGTCGCCGCCGCGCCACGCCTCGTCGAGACCCTCGAACGCGCCGTCACCGCTGCCGACATCCCGTGGCGCAAGGGTCGCTTCGCGAGCTTCGACGGCTTCTACCGCGACATGTTCTCGCTGGAGGCCGAAACCCGCCAGCGGGTCGCCGACGTCCGCCGCAACCTGTTGCGCGAAGGTGTCCTCGTCACCGACATGGAAAGCTCCGCCATCTTCACCGCCGCAAGAGCGCTGGGCGTGGCGGCGGGCAGCCTCTGCGTCGCGACCGTCGACAGCGAGACGCAGGCCAAGATCGACGGCGAGGAAATGGACCTGCTGGAACGCCGCCTGTTCCTCACCGCGCTCGATACGCTCGCCGGCCTGCAGCCCGCCGAACCCGCCTGACCCCTTCGCATCCGGGAGACCATCGATGTCGATCATCGCCGACTATCACCGCATGCTGTCCGCGCGCCTGGACACCGTGTTCCAGACCCAGGAGCATTTGATCGACGAGGCCGCCGAAATCTGCGCGGACGCGATCGCCGCCGATCGCCTCGTCTTCACCTTCGGCACGGGCCACGGCGCCTTCCCCGCGCTGGAGATGTTCCCCCGCACCGGAACCGTCGTCGGCTTCCGCCCGATCGTGGAGAGCACGATGATCTCCTTCCACCGCGTGCTGGGTGACATGGGCGCGCGGCAATATCGCTTCATCCACGCGCAGGAAGGCTATGGCGATGCGATCCTGAGCTCGCACCAGACCTTGGCCGGCGACGCGATGCTGATCTTCTCCCACTCCGGCCTCAATGCCGTTACGCTCGACATGGCGCTGGGCGCCAAGGCGCGGGGAATGAAGGTGATCGGCGTCACCTCCCTGCCCCATTCCTCCAGCACGCCGTCCCGCCATTCCTCGGGCAAGCGACTGTTCGAGGTGGCCGACGTGGTGATCGATACCGGCGTGCCGAGGGGCGATGCCGGGCTGGAGGTCAAGGGCGTGGTGGGGCGTACCGGCGCCACATCGACCAGCATCACCATCGCGATCGGCCAGGCGATCAACGCCGCGACCGTCGCGAAGCTGAAGGCGCGCGGCGTAGACACGCACATCATGGTGAGCCCCAACACCACCGAGAAGAAGAGCGCGGACGCCCAGAACGACCGCAATTACGCGGAACTGTGGCGCAGGCTGCGGGCACGATGAGCATGGCACAGACCCACGAGACCGGGCTCTATTACGGCGGCGCATGGCATCAGCCGGTCGAGGGCGGGAGCTTCACCGTCGTCGATCCGGCGACCGGCCTGCCGATCGGCACGACGGCGCTCGCGACCGGCCAGGATGTCGATCTGGCGGTCGAGGCGGCACGGAAGGTGCGCCGGGCGTGGGCGAAGGTCGGGGCGGATCGACGGGCCGCACTGCTGCACCGTGCGGCCGATCTGATCGCCGAGCGTGCCGATGCGATCGCGCGCATCCTCACGCTCGAACAGGGCAAGCCGCTGCCCGATGCGCGCAAGGAGATCGATTTCGGCGTCGAGGTGATCCGCTATTATGCGGAGGAAGGGCGCCGCATCGGCGGATCGCTCCGGCCAAGCGTCTCGCCCGAGGTGCGCAACGTCGTGACGAACGTGCCCGTCGGCATCGTCGCCGGCATCGTGCCGTGGAACTATCCGGTCGATCTCTATTGCTGGAAGCTCGCCCCGGCGCTGGCCGCCGGCTGCCCGGCAATCATCAAGCCGCCGCACGAAACACCGTTCGCCATCGCCGAGGTGGTGCGCTGCTTCGAGGATGCGGGCCTGCCCGCCGGCGTCCTCGCCAATTTGCCCGGTACGGGACCGGAAGCGGGTGCTGCGCTGGCCGGGCATCCCGGCATCGCCATGATCTCGGCCACCGCCTCGATCGCGGCGGGACAGGAGATCGCGCGCCGCGCGGCCAGCAATCTCAAGCGGCTGAGCCTCGAACTCGGGGGCCACTCGCCCTTCATCGTGATGGCCGACGCCGATATCGAGGCGGCAGCCAAGGCGGCACTGCGGCGATCCTTCTCCAACATGGGGCAGATCTGCATCGCGGTGAACCGTATCCTCGTCCAGCGCGAGGTCCATGGACGCTTCGTCGAGGCACTGGCGGCGCAGACGGACGCCATCCGTCTCGGCCACGGCCTCGATCCCGCCATCGCCTACGGCCCCGTCCTCAACCCGAACGTGATCGCCCGGACCGAGGCGCATATCGCCGACGCCGTGGCCAAGGGCGGGCGGATCGTCGCCGGCGGCGCGTCCGAGACGGTGGAAGGGCTGGAGGGCGGCTATTTCTTCCGCCCGACCGTGATCGACGGGGCGTCCCTCGACAGTCTGCCGATGTCGGTGGAAAGCTTCGGGCCGCTCGCCGCCGTCCGCCCGTTCGACACGCTCGACGAGATGCTGGGCGTCGCCAACGGCCTCGATTACGGGCTGGCGGCCTATCTCTATACCGAGGATCTCGAACGCGGCTGGCGGATCGCGGAAGAGCTGGATTTCGGGATGATCGGCCTCAACGTGAACGACACGTCCGAATTGCAGGCGCCGTTCGGCGGCTGCAAGCTGAGCGGGATCGGCCGCGAACTCGGGCCGGAGGGGCTTTCAGCCTATCTCGAACCGAAACTGATCCGGATGCGTTTACGATGCATAGCATAGCGCACCCGGACACCCAGCATCTGCGATTTACAAGACAAACAAATGCTCCGGCGGGCGTGACAAAGTTCGGATTTGGCCGAAAGCTGACTGACAAGTTTCGGACCTCTATCGGAGGATAGCGGTCGCTCGTTTCCCGCCCGACTGATGTCGATGGGCTCTCCTAGGGGCATCGTCCATATGCGCGACCTTGCTAGTGTGGTGCATGCGCATCCGATTGATCAGGGTTTGCCATCTCCGGCGCCCGTCAGGACTTCCCGGTTGAAGGAGATCGCGGAGATCTTCGTATCGAGAGCCTGTACAACCTGCGGTGTGAGATCGTTGGCCATGTTGCCGCCAATGACACTCCCGCGATCCAGCAGCAAACCGCAGCCCCGCGCCTTGTAGATCTGGGCAACGATCGGCTGCATCGATGCGCCGATCTGCTCGATCACCTTGACCTTGGTCGCTTCGAGCTCGCGGTTGCGCTGCTCCGCCTTGGCCTGAAGCGCGCGGGCGTGCTGCTCGACCGCCTGGACCCGGGCCTGCCGGTCGGAAGGACTGAGTTTGCCCGCTTGATCGGCAAGGGCCTGCCTCTCGGCCTCGAGCGCCTTGCGATCGGGGGCGAGTTCGGCATCGGCCTGCTGCGTCAATTCCTTGAGACGCTCGCCCGCAGCGATACCCACTTTGGAATTGGCGAATACGGCTGGTCGCGAAAGCATGCAGAGGCCTGCGACCGGCGTTCCGCCGAGGCCCGAGGCCGGTTGCGGCGGAACGTCCGCCTGGGCTGCGAACGGATGGAGCGGGGCGATCGAAAGCACGAGGAATGCAAACGGCTTCATGGTTCCAGAGTCCGGATTCAGGCCGCCGCAGCCGTCGGCAGCGCGGCGAGCGGTTCGAAGGAGATGCTGTTCTGGATTTCGACGGTGTTGGGCCCGAGCGCCATCGGGCAGCGGACGCCCGGCATGGCGGCAACGTCGAACAGCTCCGTGATATGGCCCTCCAGCCGGACCCATTCGACGATATCGCCGGTCTGGAGGTTGACGATCAGGATGCCACACCAGGGATCCGCATCGCGTCCGCGCAGTGCCCCATCGAGCAGCAGACCATTGAACGTGCCGTTGCGCGGCTTGGACAGGGTGACGATGGCGTGGCCGTCGTGGATGGCGAGCCCGCGCAGGAAACCCGGGCAGAAGGCAATGTCGGTCTTGTGGCCGGTGGCCGGATCGATGCGGATGATCTGCCCGCGCCCACTGTCGAGCGCATAGACGTGACCGCCCACGACGCGGGGTGAATGCGGCATGGAGAGCTGGTTGGTAACGATCAGCCCGGTCTCGACGTCGATCAGGACACCGCCCTCGTGACGCCGTTCGCGCCAGCCCGACAGGACGTCCGAACGGCTGACCGCCGTCACGTAACGCGGCCTGCCTTCATCCATGGCGAGGCCGTTCAGATGGCAGCGATCCTCGGGTGCGAGCTTCGAGATGAAACCCGGCTTCCAGATCGGCTTGAAGCTATGGGTGAGATCAAGGGTGCAGAGGCAGCTATACTTGGTGTTGACGAAGATCACCCGACCGTCCGCATCGATGCCGACCTCGTGAATATCGACATCGCCCGTGGTCTGGGCATTCCTGGGCACCAGCACCGCATCGAAGGCCTTGTTCCCGATCTCACCCGGCTTCAGCATGTTTTCGAGCCGCCAGAGCTGGAAGAGCGATCCGAGATAGAGGCGGCCGGATGACCAGCATACGCCCATGGCGCGCGTAAAATTCTGCTGATCGAACGAGACCGTCCCGTTGGGATGCGATCCGACCAGGAAGAGCTGCCCGGTCTGGTAGGAGGTAAAGGCAAGGCTCAGCCTGTGCGCCTGGAGCCAGGCGTTGAACCCGCGAGAGACGGAGATGTTAGTGGTGCCGGGCGCAGCGGCCGCCGGCCCTTCGCCGGGCGCGAATGCCTGCCCGGTGGTCGGCTGTGGGGCGGTGTATTCGGGCGTCTCGTTCGCGTTGGACATGGGATATGCCTAGAAGGATCGGGAGGCACCCTCTCAGGCACCTCCCGGGATTGAGGATCAGAGCTTGAAGCGGATGCCGACGCGCCCGCCGCCGCCCTTGTAGGAGTTGCCGGCGTCGGCATCACCCTCGATGAAGCCCGAGAGGCGCCCGGTGGTCAACAGGTTCACGCCGATCGAGCCCTCGCCATGATCGCGAAGCTTCGCGGTCGTGACACCGTCGGACGCGCCGCCACTTTCGAGCAGGGCCGAACCGTCACCATGGAAGCCGTGGACCCAGGCTGCGCGGGCGTAGAACACCGCCTTGCCGCCCTTGCCCATGTCGAACGTGCCGCCGATGCGGAGACCCAGCTTGCCGGTGAGCGCGCTGCCGTTGTCGAAGTCGATCGACTGGCCGAGCGCATGCAGCGTGCCGAGATCAGTCTTCTGCCAGATGAGGCTCGCCACCGGCTC
The DNA here is from genome assembly GCF_029906645.1 of Sphingomonas oryzagri. Lineage (NCBI taxonomy): Bacteria > Pseudomonadati > Pseudomonadota > Alphaproteobacteria > Sphingomonadales > Sphingomonadaceae > Sphingomonas > Sphingomonas oryzagri. The sequence continues at coordinate 618,460 of NZ_JARYGZ010000001.1, read as the reverse complement.
CGCAAAGAGGCCGTCGCCGCCGAACCGTGCACCGACCTCGCCCTGCGCTCCATAGCCGTTGCCATTGAAGCTGTCGCTCCATTGCTCGTCGCCGTTGTGGGCGTTGATCCGGTAATGGTCGTACTGGCCCAGCAGGTTGGCGAAGAACGGCCCGGTTCGGAAGCTCGCATAACCGCCGAGGTTCTCGGTGTCGAAGCGCAGCCGCTCTGCCCCGGCGCGGAAGTTGACGTCGCTTGACAGGTAACCGCCGGTCACGCCGAAGATGACGGCCTTGCCGTCTTCCGACTGCTTGCCGGCAAGATCCACCCCGGTCTGGAAGCCGTAATAATCCTGCCGGTAGCCGACATTGTCGCCGCCCGCATGCTGGTGCAACGTGTCCACCTTGCCATAGGCTTGGCCCCAGACGCGCTGGCCGGTATCGCCGCCATCGCGAAGCTCCGCCATATGCGTGCTCCACGCATCCGCCGACTGCTGCCAGATCGACTGCGCCGCCTGCGTCGCCTTCGCCAGACGGTTCACCGCCGATCCGGCCGTGGCGGTCAACTGGAAGCTGTTCGTCCCGCCATCGAAGCCGAGGCCGTAGCGCACGAAGCCCACGTCATTGCCGGCAATGCTGAACGCCGTCGCCGACGTGCCAGCACCCGCCTGCACGAGCGTCACCGACTTCGACAGGAGCGTCGCGTTCGCGGCGCTGCCGTTAATCAGGATGGTGGTCGAACCGGTCGCGGCGCCTCCAACGATCAGCTTGTCCGCCACGCCGTTCGCGCCGACATCGAGGCCCAGCCTCGCCCCGTTCGAGCCAACGTAGGTGCCCGGCAGGGTCAGCGTGTCGCCCGCCACGCCGTTGCGCAGATCCACGAGACCGCCCGTATTCTGGAACGCGTCCAGACCCAGCATGGAGACGTTTCCGGGCGTAGTGCCTGCGTTGACCAGCAGGGTGCCGCTGTTGACGACGAGGTCGTTGCCTCCGCTGAAGTCGCTGTCCTTGGCGACCGCCCATGTGCCGCTGTTGGTGAGCAGATCGTCGCCACCCGACAGCCGGACGGCGCCGATCAGCTTGCCTTGGTTGTCGATCTCGGTCGCCGGCGTGCCGGTGACGATCGGCGTCGGATCGGGAGAAACGTAGCTCACCACGCCCGAGACATCGACGGCATACCCGCTACCGCCCTGGATCGTCCCGGCATTGGTGATCTTCACGGCGCCGCCGCCGTTCTGCACCTGGATCGCGTCGCCCGCAGCCGTGACAGAACCGGTACTGCTCACGTTGACGGCAGTCGTGCCCGACTGGTTGATCACCGCGACCGCCGCATCGGGGAAGAGATCCTCGGTCTGCCCGGCCGAGGCGATCTTGCCCGTCAGGTCGATCGAGACGCTTCCGTCGCCGAACTGGCCGGCATTGGTGCGCACGAGAATATCGCCCGCGCTTGCCGCGATATTCTGCGCTGTGATCGCGACATTGCCCGACGCGGTGGCGTAGATGCCGACGCCGCGACGCCCGAGAGCAGTGACGGTGCTGGCATCGATCGTGGTCGAGCCATAATTGTTGTTCGAAACGATGCCGACATCGAAATCGCCGCTCGCGGTGACGGTCCCCGCCTTGACGGCGATATCGGATGCGGCGGCGCCATCGCTCCCGGCAGTGGCCACATCGATGCCGGCGCTCAGCGAGCCGCTGACCGTCACGTTGCCGGCCGTGATGTTCGCGTTGCCGCTATAGCCGACGCCATAAGAGTTGAGCCCGCCCGAGCGGGCGACGATGCCGTTGGCATTGTCACCGGAGGTAGTGACGGTGTCCGCATTGATCGTGACGCCCGTGTCGCCCTCCACGATCATGCCGGCCGCCTTGATGCCGCTCGTCGCGACCGAACCGGCCGTCACGTCCGTCGAAGCGCCGAATGCATAATCCACGATGCCGATCGCACCGCCGCCGCTCGTCGTGATCGCGTTCGCCTGAATGCTAACCGGACCACCATAGGAAAGCGTGACGATGCCGGCGGAGTTGGTGCCGCTGGTCGTGATCGTGCCGGACGAGACATCGATCGCCCCACCCTTTCCAAACGCCAACACGCCGGATGCATGATCGCCGGTCGTCGCGACCGTGCCGGCCGTGATGTCGAGCGTCGCGTCGCCGATCGCGGATGCGTAGAGGCCCAGCGCGCCGGTGCCGGCGGTGGTGATGGAACCAACGTTGACCGTGGTGTCTGAGTCGCTCTCAAGAACCAGGCCGGCCGCATCGTTGCCAGCGGTGGTCACGCTGCCGGCTTCGACATTGACCTTGCCGCCCGTCAGGCCGGTCACACCGATGACCTCGATCCCGCTCGCATTGTTGTTGGCCGTCGTCACGCTGCCGACATCGATGCCGACGTTCGCGGCGGAATATACCGCGATGGCCGTCGCGCCGAGACCTTTGGTCGATACCGAATCGGCCGTGACGTCGGCGGTGCCGAGGGGGGCGATCGCCACGATCGCCGCCGAATAGTCGCCGTAGGTCTTGACGTTGCCGGCCTTGATCGAAACGCTTCCGTAGTAATTGTGGTTGAGCGCCACGATGGCGCTGTCCTGGGTGGCACTGGTCGTCACGCTGTTGACGTCGACGGACACGGATTTGGTCGGATCCCCGAGGAACGATCCCGTCGGCGATACATCCGCTTCCGCGTTGACGCTTCCGGTTATGTCACCCTGGGTGATGGAAACCGATCCGCCGATGCTGAGCGCGCCGATCGCGACCTTGGGCGCATCTACGGAGCCGGTGCCGTCGATCGTCACGTCGCCATAGGCCTGGGCATCGATGCCGAACCCGTTGGCTGCGGAAATCGCCCCTTCATTGTGGATCGAGACCCCGCCGGCATAGCCAAGCGCGTCCACCGCATCGTCGTAACCGGGGCTCGATACACCGCCGCTGATCGTGATATCGACGCTGCTTCCGGCCGCGAAGATCGCCCGGCCGATGCCGCTACCACCGCTGACCTGGTTGGCGTCGATCGTCACCGAACCGCCGGCCACGCGCTTGAAGGTGGCGTAATAATTCCCGTTCTGCGTGTAGCCGCCGTCGGGCACGTAACTGATCGTCGATGCGTAGATGCCGTTCTGGTAGGCATCGACCTTGCCATCCGATGAAATGGTGATGTTCCCGGACGTGGAATGCGCCACGATTCCGTTGACACCCGAACTGACCGTTCCGTTGTTGGTGATCGTGATGTCGCTGCCGGCATAGACGTTGATGGCGCCGCCGTTGGACTTCTCGCCGGGAAATTCGACGACACCGATATAGCCGTTGTTGGTGACTTCGGCGGTGCCGCCGGAATTTACGACGACGCCCTGCGCCCGCGCGCCGTGCGCATAGACATAATCGTTGACGGTCACGTTGACGTCGGCATCCGCGCCGATCCCGCCCGCATAGATGCCGAGCGCCGGGAAGCGGTTCGTTTCGAATGCGGATACCGATCCCGCGGTGATGCTTACGTCATGGCCGAGCGCGTAGATGCCCGTGGTGGCCGCGGGAGCCACGGTCGACACGCTACCGACATCGATGCTGATGTCGCCATTGTAGGAGACGGCGTGGATGCCCTTCGCAAGGGTGCCGCTGTCGGAGATCGATCCGGCGGTGATGCTGATATCTCCGCCCGCCGTCGCATAGATGCCGGTGGAGTTGTTGCCCGTCGTGCTGATGCCCGCCACGTCGATCGAGAGGGAGCCTGCCGCGCTCGCGTCGATGCCGTCGGAAGAGTTTCCGCTGGTCGTCACCGTCCCGGCCGCGATCGTGAGGCCGCCGGGCGAGGAGATGGAAATGCCAGGCGCGTAGTCCCCGCTCGTCGCGACGTCCCCATAGGTGACACTGACGTCGCCGGACGCCGCGGGAGTCGCCGCCGCGCGGAGCACGGGGCGGACCGTGAGATCCTGCGGGCCGACCGCACGGGCGGCTTCGGACGGGGAGAGGAGCGAGGGAATCCCCGCCTCCGCCTTGCTCAACAGGGTGTCATTGCTATTGCCGAGCAACAGAAACTGCTCGACCTTCGACGCAGGCGAGTTGGTACCGGTCACCACAGGCCCGACACTCGCGAGGTCGATCGCCGTGCTTTTCACGGTCGGGCTGGCCGCGGATCGGGCGGCCTCGGCAGTGTGGATCGTCAGATCGAGCGGCAACGCGGCGGCTTTCCGCGTCGGAAGGCTGAAATTCGGAGCGGAGAGCTGATAAGCCGGGTTGACGTTGGCAGATGCCGCCGGAGCCAGCAGCAGCATGGCGGCAACACCTCCGCCAAGAGCGGTGCCGAGCCTGAGACGGGAACCAAGACGCGATACGGGAATACGTGCGACGCAGCGTTCATGCATGGAACAGCCCCCAGATATGTTTGTCTGAGGGGAGGACACCGGGCGAGCGCGTGACCCGTAACCGTTCCGAAAGAAAATTCCCTAGAAGCTGTAATGCATGCCCAGCCGCACTGTCCGGGGCCGCAGCGGCGTAATGTCATGCTCGATGAACGATGCGAACGGCGTGCCAACGTCGAACGCCGGTGCGCGGCTGCCGAACAGGTTGGTGACGTCGATCGTGAAGGCGATCCGGCGGACGGTCAGCCCGGCATCGAGCGCGGCCGTCGTATAATCGCCCTGCCGGCCTGTCCGGAGGGTTTCGATACCCAAGATCGAGGGCCCGACATGCTGGACACGGATACCGCCCCGCCACCCCCACCCCTCCGCGTCATCATGCGCATAATCGAGCGTGACGCTGGCGCCATTGCGGGCGACGTTCGGAAGCACCGTGGTGTAGTCGTCGTCGATGAGCACGCCGGGGGAATGAAGCCTGCTGCGCGCAAGGAAACCGGCTGCGTGCAGCTGTATCTCCGGCATGATGCGAAGATCCAGCGTGGCGTCGATCGTCGCGACATGTCCGTTGCCGATGTTGGCGACGGCCGGCTCGCCGATGCCGTCCAGGATATCGGCCTGGATGTCACGCCACCGGCTCTCCGTCCCGGTGAGAGAAAAGGCCAGACCGTCCTTGCCGGCAACGCCGTATCTCAGGCCCAGCTCGGCGGCACCCAGCCGGTCCCCCGCATAATGCTGAGCGTCCATGCCCAGCGTAAGGCCACCGGGGCGGAAGCCCGCTTCGTAGCGCAGGAACGTCAGCAATCCCAGAAGAGGGGTATAGGAAAGGGCGACCGACGGCGCGAAGCGGTGTTCGTCGCTGGTCGCCCGCTGCCGCTTGTCGCGAGTCACCTGCAACGGCGAGTCCTCGGTGAGTACCTGGAACGGCGAGGATACGTTGATCGTTTCGCCGGACAGATGGTCCAGATCGAAACGGCCACCCAGCGTGACGGACAGGGCTCCGATCAGCCGCCGTGTCGCCTGGGCGTAGATATTGGCTTCGGACGTCCGCTGGTGGAGCTGCGCCAACGGCGCCACATAAGCCGGTCTCCCATAACTGCGGCTTTCGTGCTCGTTTGTCTGAAGGAAGCTTGCGCCCAGAACCCAATCCGCGAGCGGCGAGGAGGCGGAGACCCGCGTTTCCTGAGAGATCAGATCGGCATGTTCCTTCTCGTCGAAGAGATTGATGCTCTTCGCCGGCAACAGAACCTCGAACCGCTCGCCCAGCGACTGATCCACGAACCCGGTGGTCGAGTGGACGGAGAGCGTGCCGATCTTTCCGGTGACGACGACGTTGCCCGACAGGAAGAGGTTGTAGGACGGCTGGGGGAACAGGCTGGATCGCGTGAGCACCGGATCACCGGCGGTCTCGAAAGGTGCGTCCCGATTGTCGATACGCTGCGCGATGCCGTTCGTGTCGAGGGTCCATCGATCGGACAATTTCCAGCGCAGCGAGAGCCGCCCGCCATGCGTCAATGACCGGTTGATGTTCTTCAGTCCGCGCTCGACGTCGTCGATATAGCCGGCGTCGGTCGCCATATAGCCGACCGCACGCAGTGCCAGCCGGTCGCCCACGAGCGGGAAGTTGATCATGGCCCCCGCGTCGCCGCCGACAGCGCCGTGGGCGGTGTCGGACAATCCCAGCCACACCGCGCCGGCGACCCGGCCAAGTTGCGGCGCGTTCGGCTCAACGCGAATGATCCCGCCCAGCGATCCCGCGCCATAGAGCGTGCCCTGGGGCCCCGCGAGCACCTCCACGTCGGCGACGTCGTACAGGCGCAGGTCCGGATCCGGGGCGCTGTAGGTCAGGCGCTGGTCGCCGAAATATTGCCCCACCAGAGCGGGGCTCGAACCCGTGAAGCTGCTGTCGGCGATGCCACGCAGAAACAGCTTGTCGCGTCCCCCGCCCCAATCGGTGGACAGCAGGATCGGCACCTGCGCGGTGAGCGCTTGTGTATCCGGAGCCCGCGTATAACGATCAAGGCCTACCGCATCGACGACAAACACCTCGGCGGGATATTTGGCCAGCGGCTCGTCCTGCTTGGAGGCCCGCACGACGATCTCCCCGGCGGGAACCGGGGATTGCGGCGCGGCGGGGGCCTGGTTGCGGCCCGGCAACGGCCGTTCGATGCGCCAGAGTCCCGGCCCGAGCCGCGCCCCGGTCAGATGCGCGGTCCGGATGATCTGCCTGAGCTTCCCGTCCGCCGAACCCTCCAGATGGAGCGGTGGAAGCTGGGTCTTTAGCAGGCCGGCCTCGGCAACTCCGACACTCGTACCATCCTGCGCCGCTAAGGCGGCTAGAGCCTTCGAGAGAGGCCCGGCCGGCAAATCGAGTTGCGTCCGGGGGGCGCCGGCCCGCGCCGTGCCGGCAAGCATCAATACGGCAAGGAAACCGCTAGCGCGTGATCGCATTCGAGGACGGTTCCAGTATCCACGCTTCGCCGTGTCGTCTTACCGTCACACCGAGCAGCGGACTGATATGCTGGAGGGCCTGCCCCGGATCGCCCGCCATCGCTATCGTGCCGGCAAATCGCCGGTCGGCGATTGCGGGAGAAGCGGTTACCTGGGCGCCGGTGAGATCCTGGATGTCGGCGGCGACATCGGCGATCGTTGCGCCATCATATTCCAGCACGCCGCGCTGCCATTGGCCGACAGAGCCGTCGGCCGAGGCGCCCGTTTCGAAAGTCCTTTGCGAAGAAAGGCGGACCTGTTGCCCGGCGACCAGCCGAACAGGTTGGTTGTCGCGGCTATCGACGCGCACTTCACCCCGCCCGACGCTGACCACACTCTCGTCGCCCCTACGCCGGATCTCGAACACGGTGCCGACGTCTGTTACGGTGATGTCGCCCAGCGTCACCGCGAAGGGATGGGCTGCGTCATGCTCGACGCTGAAGGTCGCGAGCCCCCTGCCCATATCGACACGCCGCGCGGCCTTGTCGATCGTAAGGCTCGAGCCTCCCGCCACGGCGATACTCGTACCGTCCGGGAATGCGAGCGTCCGGGTTTCGCCCGGCCGGGTGGAGATCGCCATCTCGGAAGCCGGCTGCGTTACGACTGTCCTGTGGCGGACGAACAATCCGGCCGGCACTGCCAACAGCGCGAAGCTCGCGGCAAGCGCCCAGCCATGCCAGCGAGACCGCGTCCGCGGCAGCAGCGGAATGGGTTCACCGTGCGGCGGCAAGGCCGCGACGGCCTCGGCGATATCCTGATCGAGCAGGCTGAGACGATTGAACTCGTCCGCATGGCGAACGTCGGCCGACATCCACAAGCCCAGCGCGTCCCAATCCTCGAATTCGGGATGCCGGGTGCGTATCACCCACTCTTGCGCCGTTGCGCTGATAACCGGACTCATCATAGACTCTCCGGATACAGGACACCGCCGGCGGCACTAAACCTCATCACGGTGGCTCCCCAGCGCCAACAGCGCGTCATAGGCCTTGCGCAAATCCTTTTCCACGGTGCTCAGGCTGACGCCGAACTCCTCGGCAATCCGGCGCTGATCGACCCCATCGATACGATATCGGCGAAAGATGCCCGCCGCGCGATGCCCGACGTTCAGCAAGGTATCGTCGACCAGCGCCAGCTGCTCGCTGGCCAGCAGGCTGCGTTCGGCCGAAGGCATCTCGACCGCATCCTTGTCCCGATTGTTGACATAGCCCCACTCCGCGTCACGCGCCCGTGCACGCGCAGCCTCGCGCGCAAGGTTCAGCACTAGGTTATGGCCCATGCGGAACAGATAGGACCGGGGGTTGGAGATACTGGCCGTGTCCGTCCGACAGCAGCGCAGCCAGAGCTCCTGCATCACATCTTCGACGTCGATCCCCGCAAGGCCGCTTCCCATATGGGCACGCAGGAATCCGGCGAGCTGCGGCCTGTGCGCCATGAAGGCGTTCGCGAGTTCCGTCGCCACATCGACATCCGGACCCGCTTCGGTCAACGCAACACCTCCAACATGGCGACTCTATAGCGCGTGTCCTATGGCGGTCACCATCTCACCGCAGCACAATCGCCTTCTTTTTCGCCTGACATCCATTCCCAGTCGCGGCAGCCGCAACGGCCTTGCCGGAATTCGATCTCGTGATGACGAACAAAGGGCGGGTCTCGGCGCCGAAGGATCCAGCCTCGAACGACGGCATTGGGCGCACAGGTGCCCGGCAAGTTGGAGCAGGTTCGAGCAAGCTTTCTGTGTAGGGCAACCGGCCGGATGCGGAAATCCTGATCAACCGGAGACGTCTGCGGCCTTGAGAACGATCACTTGAGATCGTTCTTCGGACTGCTGATATTTCTCCAATGCGATCTCGGCCATGAAGCTACGGTAATGTCGAACGAGGCTACTTCCATCCTGAAACAGATGACCGTCCGCGCGTAGCATTTCCAGAGCCTCGCCCGTCACGAACACCTCAAGCTCACCCGAAGGCACCGCTAGGTAAATGCTTTGGTTTCTCACAGGCCAAAAGTGTAATGATCGATTGGGACATTCAATGTTCTTCCTGACCTTGCTCAATCTGGGACGACGTGGCCAATCGAGCGGCGACAGCCTCACCAACGACTGGCGCAGCACGCTTATTCCGCGTCGCTTCGCCGATCAGCAGCAGGGTCGGGCTGTCGTCGCTCACCGCCTCGACGAGGAAGGGGAACCCGGAGAGGCGGCCGCGGACCAGGCGCTCGCTCGGCAGCGAAACATCGACGGCGACCAGCACTGGCGTCTCTGCCGACAGGCCCGTTGCGATCAGGTTGCGCGCGATCTCGCCGGCCGCGCTGCGTCCCATATAGACCGCCAGGGTCGCCTCGCTGTGGACCAGCGCCGGCCAATCGATCGCCAGCGTCTCTCCGGCGCGTGCGTGCGCGGTGACGAAAGTAAGCCCCCGCGCCAGCCCGCGCAGCGTCAGGGAGATGCCGGCGGATGCGGCCGCCGCGCTGGCGGCGGTGATGCCGGGGCAGATCTGCACGCGAATGCCGGCGGCTGCCAAGCAATCCATCTCTTCCGCCGAACGGCCGAAGATGGAGGGATCGCCGCCTTTCAGGCGCACCACGCGCCGCCCCTCGCGCGCCGCCCTCAGCAACAGGCCGTTGATGTCCTCCTGGCTCTTCGAGTGGCGGCCAGATCTCTTGCCGACGCTCACCAGTTCGGCACCCGGCCCAGCTAGCGCCAACACTCTCGCGCCGACCAGCGCATCGTGGAACACCACGTCCGCCCGACCCAGCAACCGCTCCGCCTTGCGGGTGAGCAGCTCAGGGTCACCCGGCCCGGCGCCGACCAGCCAGACCGTCCCCGGCGCGAAGTCGTCCTGCGTCATGCGATACCTTCCTTTGGGACGGGCGGATGCTCGGCGAGGATGCGGGCGAGTGCTGGGCGGCAGGAGCCGCAATTGGTGCCGGCGCCCAGCGCCTTGCCGACAGCGGGGACGTCGACGAGCGCCTGCTCGGCTATGGCCGAGACGATCGTGCGCAGGCCGACATCGAAGCAGACGCAGATGATCGGCCCGCGATCGACCTGCATACCGACCGGGCGCCCTGCGAGCACGGCGGCGTTGGCGGCCTCGCCCAGCTGTGCAATCAGCCAGTCGCGCGGCGGCAGGCTGTCGTCGCGGACGATGAAGAGAGCGGCGGCCAGCCTGCCGTCGGCGATGATCGCCGTCCTGCGCGAGCCGCGCCTTGCATCCGACACTTCTACGCGCTCGCCCTTCGGCAGCATGCGATCGAGCCGCGCGGGATCGCCGGCGCCCGCCAGTTCATAGAGCGTGCCGGTCGGCACCGTCACCCGCGTCGCCCACAGGCAATCCGGCATCAGGTCGGCATGGCCTTGGAGCAGCAGGAAGCCGCGCCATTCCACCGCCGCCTTCTCGGCCCGCGCCGGGGTCTGCTTGAAGCCGGGCTGGCCCGAATGCGGATCGACCAGCGGGCGCGGCAGCAGGCCGGTGCGTCCGCCGGTGGACTGGCGATCGGTCCAGTGGATAGGTGTGAAGAGTTCGCCCCGCCGCTGGCCCTCGCTGAGCGTCACGCGGAACAGGCTCTCGCCCTGCGGCGTGGCGACACGGGCGATGTCGCCTTCGGCGAGGCCCAGTTGCTCGGCGTCGCTGGGATGCACCTCGACCAGTGGCTCCTCGCGATGGCGTGCGAGCTTTGGCGAGAGACCGGTGCGCGTCATCGTATGCCATTGGTCGCGATAGCGGCCGGTATTGAGCGTCATCGGCCAGGCGTCGAGCGGTTCGGCGAGCGGCGCCTGCCGTACCGCGACAAGCCGCGCCCGGCCTTCCGGCGTCGGGAAGCGGCCTTCGGCAAAGGGCCGCCCGCCCCAGCAGAATGGCTCCAGCACATCATAGGCCGCGTTACCGATCGCGGCATGGGCCTTGAGGTCGAACAGCCGTGCGCCGTCATTCTGGTAAGCCGAGAGGCGGGCATGCTCGCGCCAGACGTCGGCGGGGCGATCGAAGGCGAAGGCGTGATTCCAACCCATCCGCCGGCCGATTTCCTTGACGATCCACCAGTCAGGCCGCGCCTCGCCTGGCAGCGCGAAGAGCGGGCGCTGGCGGCTGATCCGGCGTTCCGAATTGGTGACGGTGCCGTCCTTTTCGCCCCAGCCGGCGGCGGGCAGGCGGACATGGGCGTAGCGCGTCGTGTCAGTGTCGGCGATCACGTCCGAAACGACGACGAAGGGACAGCCGGCCAGCGCCTCGCGCACCCGGCCTGCGTCCGGCATCGAGACGGCCGGGTTGGTCGCTATGATCCAGATCGCCTTGATCCGCCCCTCACCTACGCCACGGAACAGGTCGACCGCCTTGAGGCCGGGCTTCGTCGCCATGCGCGGCGCCGACCAGAAGCGCCCCACCCGCGCGACGTTGTCGGCGGCGAAATCCATGTGCGATGCGAGGCTGGAGGCGAGGCCACCCACCTCCCTGCCCCCCATCGCATTGGGCTGGCCGGTGATCGAGAAAGGCGCCGCGCCCGCCTTGCCGATCCGTCCGGTGGCGAGGTGGAGGTTGCAGATCGCGTTGACCTGATCGGTGCCGCGCCGCGACTGGTTGATGCCCTGGCTGAACAGGGTGACGGTGCGCGGATGCGCCGCGAACAGATCGTAGAAACGCTGGAGATCGGCCGGCGTCACATCGCAGCCCTTCGCGATCGTCCAGAGATCGTGGCCTTCGTCGAGGTTCTCCCAGAAGCCTTCGGGCACGCCGACACTGGCGGCAAGATAGGGCTCGTCCACCAGCCCCTCGCGACGGCAATAGGCAAGCAGCCCGTTCATCAGCGCGACATCGGTGCCGGGCCGGATCGGAAGGTGGAGATCGGCATCCTCGCACGTCTCGGTACGACGCGGATCGATCACCACGAGCTTGGCGCCCGACGCCGCGCGGCGCGCCTGGATGCGCTGGTAGACGATCGGGTGGCACCAGGCTGTGTTGGAGCCGACCAGCACAAACAGGTCCGCCGCGTCGAGATCGTCGTAGCTCGCGGGGACGACATCCTCCCCGAAGGCGCGGACGTGCCCCGCCACGGCGCTCGACATGCAGAGCCGCGAATTGGTGTCGATGTTCGACGAGCCGATGAAGCCCTTCATCAGCTTGTTGGCGACATAATAATCCTCGGTCAGCAGCTGGCCGGAGACGTAGAAGGCGACGCTGTCCGGCCCGTGCCGCGCGATCGTCTCCTTGAAGCGCCGCGCCACGAGATCGAGCGCCTTGTCCCAGCTTGCGCGCTTGTCCCCGATCATGGGGTGAAGCAGCCGCCCCTCCAGCCCCACCGTCTCGCCGAGATGCGTGCCCTTGGAGCAGAGCCGCCCGTAATTGGCGGGATGATCCGGATCGCCCTGGATCGTCACCGACCGTTCGCCCGTCGGCGTGGCCAGTACCCCGCAGCCGACGCCGCAATAGGCGCAGGTGGTGCGGACGGGCACGCTCACGTCAGGCGGCAGCCTTCAGCGTCGAGGCACGGCAGAGCAGCACCCGGCCTCCACTGATCTTCACCGGAATGACGGGCGTGCAGCCCTTGTCCTCGCCCTGCGCTTCGCCGGTCGAAAGTGCGATCTGCCAATTGTGCAGCGGGCAGGCGACGCTGTGGCCGTGGACGATGCCCTGGCTGAGCGGTCCGCCCTTGTGCGGGCAGCGATTGGCGAGCGCGAAGATCCTGCCATCGGCGGTGCGGAACACGGCGATCTCCTCGCCGCCCGCCACCGGCACGGTTCGCGATCCGCGCACCGGGATCTCGTTGACCCAGCCGATATCGATCCAGTCCCCGATCATGTCGATCACTCCGCTGCGACAGCCGTCATCGGCTGGAATTCGGCCATGTGCCGGTGAAGCTGATGGTCGGCACCCGCCGCCCGCCCGGCCCATGGATCGTCCTGCGAGAAGCTCTGCGAATGCAGGAAGCGCCGCGTCAGCGCGATGCGGTTGCCCTCGTCCTCGACGAGCCGGCTCTTCACATGATCGAGGCCGACGCGCTCCACCCACGGCGCGGTACGCTCCAGATAGCGTGCCTCCTCGCGATAGAGCTGGATGAAGGCGGCGCACATATCCATGGCCTCCTGCTCGGTCTCGACCTTGCAGAGCAGGTCGGTGACGCGGACCTTGATACCGCCGTTGCCGCCGATGTGGAGCTCGTAGCCCGAATCCACGCAGACCACGCCGAAATCCTTGATCGTCGCCTCGGCACAGTTGCGCGGACAGCCGGAGACGGCGATTTTGAACTTGTGGGGCATCCACGATCCCCACGTCATCTTCTCGATCTTCACGCCGAGCCCGGTCGAATCCTGCGTGCCGAAGCGGCACCATTCGGAGCCGACGCAGGTCTTCACCGTGCGCAGCGCCTTGCCATAGGCATGGCCCGAGACCATCCCGGCGGCGTTGAGATCGGCCCAGACGGCGGGCAGATCCTCCTTGCGGATGCCGAAGATGTCGAGCCGCTGGCCGCCCGTCACCTTCACCATCGGCGCGTTGAACTTCTCCACCACGTCGGCGATAGCGCGCAACTCCTTGGGGCTGGTGAGGCCGCCCCACATGCGCGGCACCACCGAATAGGTGCCGTCCTTCTGGATGTTGGCGTGGAGACGCTCGTTGACGAAGCGGCTCTGCTGGTCGTCCTCATACTCGCCGGGCAGCGCGCAGAGCAGATAGTAATTGAGCGCCGGGCGGCAGGACGAGCAGCCATCCGGCGTCGACCAGTGCAGCTTCTGCATCGCCTCGGGGATCGATCGCATGGACTGCGCGACGATCTCGCGGCGGACGTCGTCATGGGTGAAGCTGGTGCATTTGCACATCGTCTTCGGCCCGGTCTCGACCTCGTCGCCCAGCGTCAGCGCGAGCAGAGTTTCGACCAGCCCAGTGCAGGAACCGCAGGAGGCCGACGCCTTGCAGGTCGCGCGCACCGCATCGAGGCTGCAGGCGCCACCCTGGATCGACGCGACCACCTTGCCTTTGGAGACGCCGTTGCAGCCGCAGATTTCCGCATCGTCGGAAAGCGCCGCAACGGCCGCCTTAGGGTCCGCCCGCCCACCCCCGGAGGCGTAGGCCTGGCCGAAGATCAGCATGTCGCGCAGCTCCGCGACATCCTCGGCCTTGCGCATCAGATCGAAATACCAGCCGCCATCCGCCGTATCGCCATAGAGCACCGCGCCGACGACGCGATCCTCCTTCAGCACGACGCGCTTGTAGATGCCGCGCGAAGCGTCGCGCAGCACGATGTCCTCGGTGCCGTCGCCGCCCGAGAAATCGCCGGCGGAAAAGACGTCCAGCCCCGCCACCTTGAGCTTGGTGGAGATGACCGAGCCGCGATAGCCGCTCGGCGTCTCGACCAGCCCGTCCGCCAGCGCGCGGCACATCTCCCACAGCGGCGCGACGAGGCCATAGACCATGCCGTCATGTTCGACGCATTCGCCGACCGCGAGGATCGCCGGATCAGACGTGACCATATGGTCGTCCACCTTGATGCCGCGCCCGACCTCCAGCCCGCAATCGCGCGCCAGCGCCACCGAGGGGCGGATGCCGACCGCCATCACCACCAGGCTGGCGGGAATCTCGCGCCCGTCCTTCAGGCGAACGCCCTCGACCTTGCCGTCGCCGAAGATCTCGGCGGTGTCGGCGCCGGTGAGGATCGTCTGGCCCCTGCCTTCCAGCGCGGTCTTGAGCAGCCATGCCGCCGCTTCGTCGAGCTGGCGCTCCATCAGCGTCGGCATGATGTGCAGCACCGTGACCTTCATGCCGCGCAGCGTCAGGCCGTGCGCGGCTTCCAGGCCCAGCAGGCCGCCACCGATCACCACGGCGTCGCCGCCACCCGTCCTACTTCCGGCTTCCGCCGCCGCCAGCATATGATCGACGTCGTGCATGTCGCGGAAGCTGATTACGCCGTGCAGATCGCGCCCCGGCACGGGGATGATGAAGGGATCGGAGCCGGTCGCGATCAGCAACCGGTCGTAGGAGACGGTGCGGCCCGATCGCGACGTGACCGTCTTGCCCACGCGATCGATCGTGTCCACCGGATCGGAAACGACCAACTCGATGCCGTTGTCGGCATACCAGGCGCGGTCATTGATGACGATCTCGTCGAACGTCTTCTCGCCCGCCAGCACGGGGGAGAGCATGATGCGGTTGTAGTTCACGTGCGGCTCGGCGCCGAAGATGGTGATGCGGTAGCGCCCGGCGTCGCGCGCCAGCAATTCCTCCACCGCGCGACACCCGGCCATGCCGTTGCCGATGACGACGAGATGCGGAAGGATACGGGCGGCGGCCTGATCGACCACCGCCTCCTCTCCAACGCTGTCGTGCCTCTGGAAATCCATGCCTGCTGCTCCGGAAATGAAAAAAGCCGCCATCCGGACCTCGCTTGTTCAGCGACGTCGGGATGGCGGCCTTGCCTGCATCGTGGACCGGCGGATGTGCCCGCCGGGGCGATGGGCCGGTGCCATCCCGCTCTGGATGGCTCCGGCTATGATCGATCGGGCGTCCTTGCCCGTTCGAAGGAGATGATGACCCGAATCGAAGTCCCGCTCAAGTACCGATTTTGCACTGCGGCAAAAATCACAGCAACCAGTCCAGCTGGAGCCAAATCTTGCGCGTATCGGTGAACAGCCGGTCCGCGCGATAATCGGCGTAACGCACCGAGACCGTGGTCTTGCCGAGCTTCGCGGATGCGAGGGCGTCCCATTCGTTGCCGTAGTGGAGGCCGAGCCGGTCGCTGGTGAAGCGGTGATAGATCGCCTGCAACGTCACCGCCTTGGCCGGCCATGCCTGCTTCCAGCCGAGGCCGGCGCTGCCGTAGAGGTCGCGCACGCCGTTGGCGGGTGTGGTCAGAAACTTGTCCGCCCAGCCCTGGAACTTGAAGCCGGTGGCGAGCGGCGTCTGGAAACTTGTGAATGCGGTGCCGCCTTCATGCCCATGCGCCGCGCCGAGCACTTCGTAGCCGGCATTGAGCTTGAGCGACGAGACGTCGAGCGTGCCGTCGATCAGATAATAATCGGCGCGATAGTTGTTCGGGTTCCTGTGCCAGTCCGACTGAGTGGCGTAGCTCGCCTGATAACCGAGCTTCACCGCCTTGGAGAAGGCATGGGTGCCGGCGAAGCGGGCACCGTAGGTCTGGCTGGAAAGCGCGAACTTCTGAACGGCGAACTCATCCTCGTCGATCAGGTATGCGAAGCCGGTCAGCGTGCCGATCGGCGTCGCGTAGGAGAGGCTGGCCAGCACGCTGTTGCCGGAGATCGCCTGCTGGCGCGCGGCATTGCCGTCGATGCCCCAGATAGTCCGCACGCTCCACACATAGGCAATGTCGGCCTTCAGCCCCCTTATCGGGCTCGCTTCCACCCGCACCGCATCGAAGGTCTGGCCATTGTCGCGGAAGTTGACCGCGCCGACGAAGCGCTCGTCGTCGAGCACGATGCGCTGGCGCCCAGCGGTGACGGTGACGTCGTTCGCCTTGTACTGGATCTGCGCCCGGTAGAGACCGATTTCCTGCGGATCGGCGACCAGCGGGCGGTTGCTCGCGCCGTGCAGGCCGTCGTCATAATGGTCGATTGCCGCCAGCGTCCCTTCGCCCTCGATCAGCGTCGACCATGGCCCGTCGCTCGCCTGCACGCCGCCGCGCAGGCGGAAGGTGAGCGCGTCGGCGTCCTTCTGAAGCCCATCCTGATCGACATTTTCCTACCGCGCGCGAAGGTCGGCGAGCGGCGTGAGGGTGACGGATTGGGCACAAGCAGGCCCTACGGCGGCCAGCGCGGCGGCCGTTGCGATGAATATCTTCATGGATGCCCCTTGGTCGGCCCGGCGGGCGGCATCCGTGTGCCGCCCGTCCGGTCGGTCAGCTCAGATTCGGATGCCGTTGGCCGCCGCCTCCCACGTCGCGCGCCAGCGCCCCTTGATCGCGCTCAGCGCCGCCACCGCCACCAAAGCGAGGCCGGCGAAGATCAGGAAACCGGGCGCGAAGCTGCCGGTCAGTTGCCGGGCGAAGCCGAGCGACGAGGCGAGGTAGAAGCCGCCGACCCCGCCCGCCATGCCGACGAGTCCGGTCATCACCCCGATCTCGGCCCGGAAACGCTGCGGCACCAGCTGGAACACCGCACCGTTGCCGGTGCCGAGCGCCAGCATCGCCACCACGAACAGGCCGAGCGCGCTTGCCAGCGTCGGCGCCCCGCTCACCCCGGCCAGCGCGGCGGCGGCGACCAGATAGACCATGGTCAGCGTCTTCACCCCGCCGATCCGATCGGCCAGCGCCCCGCCCAGCGGCCGCACCAGCGATCCGGCGAACACGCAGGCGGCGGTGCAGGTGCCGGCCGTGACCGTGGTCAGCCCGAACTGATCGGTGAAGTAGATCGGCAGCGAGGCGGCAAGGCCGACGAAACCGCCGAACGTCACCGAATAGAAGAGCATCAGCCACCAGGCATCGCCCTGCTTCAGCGGCTCCAGATAATCGATGAAGCGCTTCGGCGCGGGCGCGTTCGGGGCATCCTTGGCAAGCGCCAGATAGACCACGAAGACGATCGCGAGCGGAATGCAGGACAGACCCAGCACCGTGTTCCAGCGGAACAGCTTGGCGAGCATCGGCGCGAACAGCGAGGCGAGCACGGTGCCCGAATTGCCCATGCCGGCGATGCCCATCGCCTTGCCCTGATGCTCGGGCGGATACCATCGGCTGGCGAGCGGCAGCGCGATCGCGAAGCTGGCCCCCGCGAAACCGAGGATCACGCCCAGCGCCAGCGTACCGCCGAAGCTGTTCACTCCGGCCAGATATGCGGAGAGCAGCCCCGCGATCACGACCACTTGGCTGATCGCGCCCGAACGCTTCGGCCCGATACGATCGACCAGCAGGCCGTTCACCACCCTCAGGATCGCGCCCGCCAGCGTCGGCGTCGCCACCATCAGGCCCTTCTGCGCGGCGGTGAGGTGGAGGGTCTTGGCGATCTCAGGCCCCAGCGGCCCGAGCAGCACCCACACCATGAACGCCAGATCGAAATAGAGGAAGGCCGCGATCAGCGTGGGCCTGTGCCCCGCGCTCCAGAAGCTGCTGCCCCCGCTCTCCGCCTTCCCGTCCTGCCAATAGGCCGTCGCCATATCGAATCCCCTGTCGAAGTGCGTTGGACATGAAAAAAGCCGCCCCGACCCCTCGCGCATGGCGACGGCCGGACAGCGGCTTTGCTGATCTGATGGAGACGGCCCCGGCGCTGGGGCGCTGCTCCGCTAGACGCGCATCCTTGCGCGACGCTTCAAGACTTCATCGAATCGTCTCATTTCGCAAGTGCAAAATTTCTCATCACCCGAAGGATCGCAAATATCCCTCGATATCAGCAGGATCGAACGTCTTGCCGTCGAAGAATCGATCGGGACCAAGGATCAAGCCCGCACTGTGCGATCCAACGCCCATCGGCTTGGACAGCGCGCCCTCCACCTTGAGGCTCGCGCCCGGCATCGGCGCGCCCGTATCGGCCAGCGCGCGCCGGTAGATGTCGGAGCGGAAGACATCCGCCGCTCGGGCTTCCGCCTCAGGAGACGGTTCCGCCATGCCCCAGCGGACCAGCTGCGAATAGATCCACAGCGCATGGCTGCGCCACGGGAAACCGACGGCCTCGCGGTGGAACAGCATCGTCGCGGGCACCTCGACTGGCGCCTCGCCCGATCGCACGATCAGCCGCCCGGCCAGCGTCGGCAGCATCGCCTCGGCGTTCTGTCCGACATACTCCCTGCGCGCCAGAAGCTCGGCCAGCTCGCCATGATGCGCCGGGTCGTCGCACCATGCCGCTGCTCGGTCGAGCGCGATCAGCAACCGGTCGACTGTCTCGGCATTGGCGTCCATCCATTCGGTGCGCATGGCCAGCACCTTCTCGACGCCGCGCTGCCAGACCCGCGCGCCGACCATCACGATCTCGGCGCTGCCGGCCTGCACGGCGACGGTGCTCCACGGCTCGCCCGCGATGAACCCGTCGATCTCGCCGGCCTCCAGCGCCGCCGCCATCAGCGACGGCGGCAGGACGCGCAACACGAGGTCGCGATCCGGATCGATCCCGGCATAGCCCAGCCAGTAGCGCAGCAGCAGCGCGTGGCAGGAAAAACGATGGACGATGCCGATCACCGGCTTGCGCCGGTATAGGCCGATCGCGGCGGCGAAATCGTGCGCGGTGGCGATCGGATCCTCGACGCGCCGCGCGATATCGGGATCGAGCGCGGCCGCGAACACCGTGCCCATCACGAAGATGTTGCCGTTGACGCTGAGCTTGAACGGCGCCGAGATCGATGCCGGGTGCTGGCTTAGCCCCAAGGTTACAGCGATCGCCAGCGGCGCCAGCATGTGCGCGGCCTGCACCTGCCCGTAGACCAGCCGGTCGCGCAGCGTCGCCCAGCTTTCGGAGCGGATCAGATCGAGTTCGATCCCCTGTTCGGCGGCGAACCCCTTCTCGCGCGCCGCGACCAGCACGGCGCTGTCGGTGAGCGGCAGGAAGGCGGCGGAAATCCGGGTCATGCGCCATCTCCCAGAAGATCGCTGGCGGTGATCAGCGCCTCGGCCACCTCGACGATGCGACGCCCCTGATTCATCGCGGTCGAGCGCAGCAGCGCATAGGCGTCGGGCTCGGCGAGGTTGCGGCTCTTCATGAGGATGGCCTTGGCGCGATCTATGGTCTTGCGATCAGCGATCACCGTCCGCGCCTCGTCCAGTTCGGACTGAAGTTTGGCGAAGGCGTTGAAGCGACGGATGGCGAGATCGAGGATCGGCTTCACCCGCTCCTTGCGCAAGCCATCCACGACGTAGGCGGAAACGCCGGCGTCGATCGCGGCGCCGATCATGTCGTCGTCCGAATGGTCGACAAACATCGCGATCGGGCGGGCCAGCGCGCGGCTCACCACCAGCATCTCCTCCAGCGTGTCACGGCTCGGCGATCCGAGGTCCATCAGCACCACGTCGGGCGCGAGGCGCTCGATCCGGGCGACGAAGCCGCCGCGCGGCGGGACGATGTGGATATCGTCGAATCCGGCTTCGGCGAGGCCATCCTCGAGGATGCTCGCGCGCAGCCCGGTGTCGTCGACGATCACGATCCGCAAGGACAAGCCACCCCGATTCCGCAGTCGCGAAGAAAGTGTCGGCGCGAACCGGCGCCGTCAATCCGCCTCGCAATGCGTCACCGGATGAACAAGGGATAGATTGAATAATATCGCTCTACGATATATTAGCCCGCTTCATGAACCTTCATGCCCCTCACCGCCTCCGCCACCGCCCGCTCGGCGATCACAGCGCGGACTGGCGGATGCTGCTGCTCGCAGCGATGGCGATCGTGGTGGGAAGCGGCGGCGCGCTCGGCGCCTGGACTATTCTCAAGCTGATCGCGCTCGCCACCAACCTTTTCTGGTTCGGCAGGTTGTCCGCCGGGCCGGCGCTGATCACCGACAGCCCCGTCGGCTATGCGGTGGCGGTCATCCCGGTGATCGGCAGCCTGATCGTCGGCGTCATGGCGCGCTACGGATCGGACAAGATCCGTGGCCACGGCATTCCCGAGGCGATCGAGACCATCCTGTTCGGCGAAAGCCGTCTGTCGCTTAAAGTCGCGTTGCTTAAACCCTTGTCAGCCGCGGTTTCGATCGGGAGCGGCGGCCCGTTCGGCGCGGAAGGGCCGATCATCATGACCGGCGGCGCGATCGGATCGCTCTTCGCCCAATGCTTCCAGTTGAGCGCCGCCGAGCGGAAGACCCTGCTCGTCGCGGGCGCCGCCGCCGGCATGACCGCGATCTTCGGCACCCCGCTTGCCGCCATCCTGCTGGCGATCGAAGTGTTGTTGTTCGAGTGGAAGCCTCGCAGCTTCGTGCCGGTGGTGGTGGCCGTGCTGGTCTCCTTCGCGTGGCGACCGTTGCTGATCGGCGCAGGCCCGATGTTCGCGACCGCCTCCGGCCAGCCGGCCGGCCTGTGGGTGATTGCGGCCGCCGGCGCGCTCGGCCTCGTCGTCGGGCTGGAGGCGGCCCTGCTCTCCGGCACGCTCTATCGGGTAGAGGATCTGTTCCACCGCCTGCCCGTCCACTGGATGTGGTGGCCCGCGATCGGCGCGATCTTCGTCGGCATCGGCGGCTTGGTCGATCGCCATGTGCTGGGCTCGGGCTATGCCAGCATCCAGGCCTTGCTCGACGGCAGCCTCGTGACCCGCGTGGTGCTCGCCTTGCTGTTCGTGAAGGCGATCGTCTGGCTGATCGCCCTCGGATCGGGCACGTCGGGCGGCATTCTCGCGCCATTGCTGATCCTCGGCGGCGCGACCGGCTGTCTGGTTGGCCACGTCCTGCCAGGCGATGCGGGTTTCTGGGCGATGATCGGCATGGCCGGGATCATGAGCGGGGCGATGCGCGCGCCAATGACCGGTGCCCTCTTCTCCGCCGAGCTGACTGGCCACCTCGACGGCCTGCCCGCGACGATCGCTGCGGCAGCCATTGCCTATGCGGTCAGCGTGCTGATCGCGCGCCGATCGATCCTGACCGAGAAGATTGCGCGGCGTGGGCGCCACATCCTTCAGGAATATACCGTCGATCCGCTGGAGTTCCTGCAGGCCGGCCAGCTGATGACCCCACATCCGGATGCCCTGCCCGGCTCCATGACGGTGGCCGCAGCGAGCGACCATTTTGCCGAGGGGGCGAAACATCGCAGCTATCCGGTTGTCGACGCCGAAGGGCGGCTGCTGGGAATGGCCTCGCGAACCGACGCGCTGCGCTGGCAGGTCGAGGGTGTCGATAGCAGGACAAGCCTCGCTGAGACGCTATCGGACGTTTCGCAACCGTCCGCCTATCCGGAGACGCCCTGCGGCGAGATAGCCGACATAATCATCGAGACGGGGGTCGGCCGCATACCCATCGTCGATACGGCCCATCGCGTCGTCGGCATTCTCTCGAGACAAGATCTTCTCAAGGCGCGGAGCGCTCATCGGCACGCCGAAACCGCGCGCTCCCGCTTCACGAAAGCGACTTGATCAGGAGCATATATCGCTTCACGATACTTATGTCGTGACGCTATACGCACCAGCAGGGGGACCGCGATATGCTTGTCGTGTCTGCCAACTGCATGCTCCAGGTATTTGGCGGTATCATAGCAGCCGCCCTCGCGGCCTGGGTCGCATGGCACGTGTTCAAATGGGTGCGGTTCCCCGAGCTTGGACCCTGGCTAGTGTTCGTATCCTTGTTCATCATCTCCGGCGCGGCACGGCGGCCGTTCGTCCAGATGATTATGCTGTTTCTCGCCATCGGCGCGCTCGCGCTGATTCCCGTCGGCAAGGTTTGGCGAGAACAAGACCGCCTGCGTCGCATGCTCCAGAAGCTTGCAACTCACCACTCCAACAATCGGCTTTAGCGAGAGGATAGGAAGATCAGAGCGTCCCGATCAGTTGCGTCAGCAATGGGCGAATTCGCCGAAGCTCATCGCGATGCACGCGCGACAAGGATGCGAGCAGCGCGCCGCCCTCTGCGGTCAATTCGATCGGCACCTGGCGCTTGTCTGTCTTACCCGCGAGACGACGGACCAATCCCAATCTCACCAAACGATCGACATGCTCGCTCGTGCTATGCGGCTTCAGCAGAAGATGTTCGGCCAACTCCCCCACGAGCATCGAGCCTCCTGAGGCCCGAATCGCCAGAAGAGCCTGATGCTGCTGGGGTGTGACGCCTGACGATGCGGCGGCTTGCTCGCTGAAGTGCAGGAAGCGGCGCAACTCGTGACGAATGCTCGCCAGGGCTTCATAATGACCGTCGCTTAGATCTTCGTCCATTAGCGCCTTCTACGGCGACGACGGCCGAGATGCACCACTGCCGGCACGTCCGTCGGTAGGACTACGTCTACCCGCATCTGTCACAGCGAGATGCCCGAAGCGGAGGTCCGCTTTTGGAAGATCCAGGATGGCGCGCGTATGGCGGCAATTGGCGCGCTTAACCGAATGGCTGCTCATATTCTGACTACGTGTTGGCGGGAATTCGTCAAGATCACGAACGACGCGGGGCACAATCGGATCTGACAGCCACTCTCCTGTTTTTCATCCCGCGCCCGTCGAGGATTTTCCGTAGAAGACCGACGAGAAGAGCAAGGATCAGCGTTTCTGCAAAGAATTGGCCTTCAGAAAGGAAGGAGATGGGAAAGGGCCTCGCGATCCAAAAGCTGAACAATGCGAAGGACGCCGCCCTGCCGTCGAGAAACAGCAGGAAAAGGACAAACCAGCCAACAGGATGATGCGTTCGGCGCATGAGGTCCGGCCATAGCAGCGCGGCCATGAACCACACAGCGCATACCGGCTCCAAAAATGTCAGATAGATATAGGTTCGGACATGCCAGCCGTAGGGCGGCAGGTAGAGCGGGACGGGATCCGGAACGCCCGTATATCTGACGATCGCGTCCAAACCGTTTTGCATCGCCGGCAGCAGCACGAAATAGCCTAGCGCACTGGCAGCGGCGATGGCGATGGCCAAAAGCAGATCGGCCTTCCCACCGCCGCGCGTCCCGCGTGCGATCAGCAGCGCCGCAGCACCTTCATAGAAATTCGTCAGCGCCTTCGGCAGCTGTCCGTCGAGCACGGGCAGCCAATTCAGCCCCTTCGTACCGTCGACAACCACCCAGTTCATCACGATTGTGCGAAGCGATTCTGCGGTCGCCGCGATGGTCGTGCCGGCTACAACCGCTGCGACGAGCAGACTGCTGCGATCGAGCCACCACCCGGCGCGACGGCAAAACAGAACCGCCGCCGCATAGCGTGTGACCTGACCCAGACGGGAACCGCGGTGTCGTAAGGATAAGGGATGCCGAGACAGTTGATCGCAAGATCGTGCACACCCTGCGACAGGATGGCGATCGCAGGCAACGCCGCGGCGAGGATGGCCCAGTCGCCCGGCCGAAGAGCGGGTCCCGCATGCCGGCTCGCGGCGGTGTCTTCACGCATTGTGAAATCTCCCGTCAGAGGGGGGCGCACTTACGTCGGCATGGTGGCCGAGGAGTTGATCGCTGCGGCATTCGTCGATCGGCGGCGCATGAATCCCCGCCCACCCCTTTTAGATCAAGGCTGGGGACCAGGGGTCATAGGTCAGCGCATAGCCGCTGCCTGCACGGACGATCCGGCCCACTGTCGGCATGTTGAAATGCATGCCCGTGACGGCAAGCTTCTCGTCGCTCACCCGGTCGAGGATACGCCGTCGCGCTTTTGCCGCAGCGTCCGGATCGGCGTCGAAGGCGATGGTGACCTCGGGATGATCGATTTGGACATGTGGGAAATGAACGATGGCGCCCCAGATCAACAGGGACTCGCCCCGGTCGCTCAGAAGATACCCGGTATGGCCAGGCGTATGGCCCGGCAGGGCCACCGCATCGATGCCGGGCATGATGCTCTCCCCGCTGAAGAGAACGAGCTTGTCGCGATAGGCGCTGAACACATTGGTCGCGAGGTCGAAGAAGCGTCTGAAGCCGTCGGGGGCGCCCGCCCTTATGCTATCGTTGGTCCAGAACGCATGTTCGACCTGATGAACGAACAGCCGCTGCACATTTTGGAAGAGCGGCTGCGCCAGCGGCGCTGCCAATCCGCCGATATGGTCAGGATGGGCATGGGTCAGCAGGATCGTGTCGATCTGGAGAGGATCGACGCCTGCAGCCACAAGCGCGGCGGGAAGCCGGCCGCCCCATCCGTTGAAGCCGCCAGCGCCGCCGTCGATCAGGATCGTGTTCTGCGTCGTCTGCACGACATAGACGTTGATGTTCATGCGTGGCAGCTGCGATATGTTGTGCGCGGCGAGCACCGCTTCGGCCTCGGCCGTTTCGATCCCCGACAGCACGTCGAACGATACGTCGAGATAGCCGTCGCTGATCATGGTGACGAGCATCTCACCAATTCTGCGACGGTTGACGCCGGGGGCCTGGAACTGGGGCAGAAGCATGGACCGATCTCCGAATAGGCACTCGGCCCAGACGCCTGTCCCCATGGGGACAGGCGAGCCTGATCGGCCGCGCGTGGATGGTGTCCGCTTGCGTCCATCGTCGATCCGCCTGCGGGTGTGATCGTTATAGCGGGGCGGCGTCGCTCCATCGCGCGCCGTTCGGGATCGACATTGTAGCGATGTAAGCGACAATCGGAGCCGTCTAAGCCGCGATCCTCTCTGCCAGGAAAGGTGGCAATGCCTGTGCCAGATGATCGATCGCTGCCCGTGTTCTGGCCGGTAAGAACTCGCTTTGCGGCCACAAAGCCATGATATCGTATGCCCGGCACGGGATCGTCAACGGTTCCACCAAGGCACCGCTCACCACATGAGGGCCGGCGAGCCAATGGGGGAGGCTCGCAATCCCATGGCCTCGTATCGCGCTATCCGCCAACAGGTCGAAATCGTCGAAGCGCGCCTTGCCGACCCCAGTTATGAGACCGCGCACAGCGGGAGCGTCGGTCGACATTCGCCACCGCAAACTCCGTTCCTTGGAATAGACGAGCATCTGATGTTCCTCCAACTCGTCAACGCGCGATGGCACGCCATGCGCCACCAGATAGGCAGGTGCCGCATACAGCCCCATCCTCTGCATGCCGATCTTTCTGCCGACGATGCCGATCGTATCGAGCGAAGCGCCGATGCGGATCGACATGTCATAGCCTTCGTCTATCAGGTCGATCGGCCGGTCGGTGAGCGACAGCGAAAGCTTCAGATCGGGATATCGGGAAACCATGTCCATCAGCAGAGGACCGATCGCGTGGCGCCCCAGAGCCGACGGCGCCGAGACCCGGAGCACTCCGGCGGGCACCTCCCGACTAGAGGCAAAAATCTGTTTGGCGACCTCTAACTCCGCCTGGGCGCGCTTTGCGTGTTCCAGGAAGATATGCCCGTCCTCCGACAGCCCGAGCTGACGGGTGGACCGATGAAACAACCGAACACCAAGATCGTCTTCGAGCCGGCCTATCGCCTTGCCCACGGAGGAGCGTGACAGATTGAGTTTCCGACCCGCGGCGGCGAAACTGCCCGTATCAACGCTGGCGAGGAAAATCGTGACGAGGCTTTGTGCGTCGAGCATGTTCGAGGCTTAGCGGGAAACCCAAACCGACGACAGTTCACCGGGCGGCGTATTTTTTGGAGCTCATCCCCTCTGGGCATTTGAAAGAGCAGTCGGTCTGCAATTAGGAGTCTCCCTCCACGTCGGCCACGACTGCAGTTGGGCGCCTTTGAGACAGGGCTGCTTCTTAAACACCTTCGCGAGATCGCTCGCACCGTCATGGGCCACGGCTTCGCCATCCAGCCGCCGAGGGCGGCCTACGTCCATCTGGACGAACTCCGGCTGCTGCATCTGATCGCCGATGCCCAGGTCGGGACGATCGACGACGGGATGCCGCAACCGCTTCGGAGCATCATCACGGACGCCGCTGCCGCCCTGTGCGCTTTCGGGGTCGCACTGCATGCCGATGCCGAAAGGCTTTCTTGATAATGCGTTTGACTCGCAAAAATGGAGACGGCATGGAGCCGCGCGTCGGGGCAAGAAGGGCATGAACAGATGATGACGGCGTTCCGGGCGCAGGCTTTTTCGCGATCCCGCCAGGTGATCCTGCTGGCCGGTATAGCCTGCGCGGCGCTCGTCGCGCTCCCGGCCATGGCCGCCGATCCGGATGCGAAGGACAAGCAGGGCAGCGACATCGTCGTCACCGCCGCCAAACTGAAGGAAGCCCAACTCAACGAAAGCGCGTCGGCGACCGGCCTCGATCTTTCGCTCCGCGAGACGCCGCAGTCGATCTCCGTCATCGATCGTCAGCGGATCGAGGATTTCGCGCTGACCAATATCGCCGACGTGCTCGATCAGGCGGTCGGCGTGAACGTCAACCGCAACGAGACCGATCGCACCGACTACACATCGCGCGGCTTTGACGTGACTAACCGGCAGGTCGACGGGATCGGCGTCGCGCTGCAGGGCGGCGTCCAGTTCGGTGATCTCGATACCGTCCTTTACGAGCGCGTCGACATCGTCCGGGGCGCGAACGCGATGATGACGGGCGTGGGCAATCCGTCCGCGACGATCAACTATCTGCGCAAGCGCCCGACCGCGCAGTTCCAGGCCAATGTATCGGCCCAGGGGGGATCGTTCGACATGTGGCGCATCGAAGGCGACGTATCGGGCCCGCTCAATGCCGCCGGCACGATCCGCGCCCGCGTGATCGATGCGCATGAGGAGCGCGGCTCCTACCTCGACTACAATCACACCAATCGTGATGTCGGCGGCGTGCTGCTGGCGGCGGACATCACGCCGGACCTGACCGCCACCATCGGCTATTCCGCCCAGGACAACCGCTCGCGCGGCGTGATCTGGGGCGCGCTCCCGCTGGTGTTCAACGACGGCAGCCGCATCCCGTACAAACGATCGGCCAACACCGGCCAGCCCTGGACCTACTGGAACAACCTCGACCAGACCGCCTTCGGCGAGCTCGCCTGGAAGGTAGGCGGCGACTGGACGCTGCGCGGCGTCTTCACCTATCACGATCTCAAGTCGAACGCGCGGGTGCTCTATGCGTCCGGCGGCGAGATCGGGCCGGATCCGGCGACCGGCGAGGGCATCCAAGGCTATTCGTCGCTCTTCCGCGATCGCTACAAGCAATATCTCGTCGACGGCTATGCCTCGGGCAGCGTCGAATTGTTCGGCCGCCGCCACCAGCTCGCCTTCGGCGTGTCGAGCGGCTGGGCGCCGCAGACCGAGGCCGACGCCGATACCGACGCCACCCTCGATTATGGCGACATCCGCCAGCTCGCTTCGGCGCGCTTCCCGGTGCCGACCTATGGCCCGATCACGCGGGAGGGTCATCTCGAGGACCATCTGACCCGCGTCTACGGCGCCGCGCACATCGACTTTGCGGACCGGCTGAAGGGCGTGGCCGGTTTCACCGCGATCTGGCTCGACACCACGGGCGATTCCTACGGAACGGACGAGGCGCGCAGCAACAGCAAGGTCAGCCCCTATGCGGGCCTGCTGTTCGACCTGACGAAGCACCTGACGGTCTATGCGAGCTACACCGACATCTTCAATCCGCAGGTCGAGGTCGCCTCGACCGGCCGGCGGCTCGATCCAGCCAGGGGCAGCAGTCTCGAGGCGGGTATCAAGGGCGACTGGCTGGACGGCAAGCTCTACGCCACCGCCGCCGTGTTCCGCGCCCGCCAGAGCGGCCTCGCCACCTTCGCCGGGACATTCGACGGCACCAACGGCAACGGGCCGATCGGCGGATCCTTCTACACCGGCCAGACCACGACGGCGCGCGGCGTGGAAGCCGAGATATCAGGCCGCGTCACCGATCGCTGGATGCTGGGCGGCGGCATCACGCACCTGCACCTGCGCGACGACACCGGCGCGGATGCGCGTCTTTTCGTGCCGCGCGGCACGCTGAAAGTGACCGCCACCTACCAGATTCCCGAATGGCACGACTTCAAGCTGGGCGCCAATTTCCGCTATCAAAGCGCGGTGCGCGGCAACGACGATTCTAACGGACTGCCGATCCGGCAGGGCGGCTATGCCACGCTCGATCTGCTCGCCGGGTTCAAGATCGCCGAGCATGTCGAAGCCAGCGTCAACATCCGCAACGTCACCAATGTCAGATATCTGAACTCGGTGGAGTGGGGCCAGGCCTTCTACGCCGCACCGCGCAGTGCGATCGGCACGCTGCGCTTCAGCTATTGAGTTGGGCGCCCGTGCTGCTTTTCCCCCAATCTGGCAAGCGCCAAACGGACTGGTCCGTCGACTGCTCGATGTCAGGGGGGCAGTCATTGATGCATATATGCTGACGGGCGGCAATTAGGATCCGTGCGTGAGATCGGGAATGATCGACAATTGGCGCGCTTTTGACCGGCAGGTCGCAGCGCCGGGACACCTGAGCGGAAGCGCGGTCAGTATAGCTTCTGCCGTCTGAGAATGCGGGCATGATTAAACGGGAAAGCTGGCTTGTTGCGAGGGCGGCTCCACCAATATGGATGGACCGGCGAGGCTACCGCAAGTCCCGCAGCGCCTTCAAAGTGAGGCGATAGATCTGCCGGCGTTGCTCGCTGGTCGTCTGTTCCATCTTCGTGCGGACGGCATCCTCGGCGCGTTCGCCATGTTCTCGCATCGCGTAGGTGGCCTCCTCCCGTGCAAGACGCCTCGTCGTTGCGCTCGCCAGCCAATCGAAAAGCATACCGGAAATTCCCAAGTGACGGATCGATGTACGCGAGCCCCCCGCCCCCCGGGGAAAGCCATCCCGCAAAGAATCGCTATTGATGTACGTCGGCGGAGCGCGTCCGAGCCTTCCCAGACGCGCCCCGCCGTCCCGAGCCAGCTATCGCCGAATTGTTAGCTCAATATTTGGAGGGAAAAACAATCGCTGCCCGTAGCAGGGAGCGGACCGGATCACGCGGCGGCGTTCAGCCCGATGGCGCTACGAAAGAAGGCCGGAATCGCCGATACGCCATGGACGCGCATGACCTGCGCGATCAGACCGCGCATCACATTCGCACGGGCCTGCTCCGAGATCATCTGTCGCACGGAGGTGAGGTAGGCATATTCGATCGCGTTCGCCGCACCCGTCGGGCCAATCGCGGCGAGCGCTCTTGCCGATGCGGCCGACAGCGGTTGCTCGTGGGGCGAGAAAGTCCAGTCGACCATGGAGGCGATGTAGTGAGGGCATGGCGGCGCCGTGTCGATCTGCGCCAACGCGGCATCGAGCGCGGCGCGCCTCCCCGCCGCGAGAAGGGCGAGGCACTTCATGGTCCTGATATGGAGTTGAAAATCGCGCCCGAGGTCGATCTGCTTCGTGCCTCGATCGAAGAATTCTACCGCCTCGTCAAAGCGGCCGCGCGCACAACGCAACTGGCCCATGAGGGCAAAGGAAGCGGTGGAGTCGCCGGTTCGGGCGAGCGCGCGGTCGGCCAGATCTTCGGCGAGCTCGAGATGCCCACGGTCGATGTAATAAAGCAACTTGGCGGCGGCGAACATCAGCAACGGATTGTCTTCTGCGGAAGGCAGGTGCTCCAGCACCGTCGCCTCGATCTCGCGTTCGAAGCGATGACGCTCCGCCAAGTCGACGGATTCGAATGGATTCGCGACGGTGAGGCGGGAAAAGAGATGCAAGCACCATTGGAATGCCAGATCGGCGTTGCCGGGATGGTGCGCCCTTTCCTCGGCGAGCTGGGCTCCGCTCGTCCATCGCGGATTCGCACCGAGCAGAACGATGGAAGTCTGCTGCAGGCGGTCCTCGGTCGGGTCGCCCGAAGCCAGGCCGAGGCCAGTCGATGCGTTGTCGAGGCTGCGATTCAGAGCGACCACAACTGTTCGAGAAATCTCGTCTATTCCTGCTGTGAGGCTCGCCGCGTTGGACGGTTTGAGGTCAACCGGGAAAGACATGGTGATCCGCCTCGACGGCATCTCACGCAGTGTGACCACGCAAAAGATCGTCTCGCCACTGGCTTGAAAATTGAGGTGCAGGAGGTGGCGCACCTTGTCCTTGACACCGTGGCGCCAGTTCTCACTCGCGAGGATCGTCTTGTGAGGCGCGACACCCGCGCTGATCGCCTTGTGGAGCCTTTCGATCAGCGCGGACGCATCTCGACCTATGATATGGCGATCGGGAGAAAATTTCGCCGCGATGACCAGGAATGCATCAATCTTTACAACAGCATTCTGCGTCGCGACCCACGTGTAACCCTCGCCATAGCGGGTATGGATGAACGTCGACGATTTGGAATTGTCGTCCAGCTTGAACCGGATCCTGTTGATGAGGAAATCGATGTAGCGGTCTGATCGGTCCTCATCCGCTTCGATCTCGTCCAGAAGGCGGCTGCGTGTCATGAGCAGGTTCGGATTGCGCGACAGCGCCAGCAGGATGGCGCGTTCGTTCCTGGTGAAATGAACCTTGTTTCCGCCGCGGATCGCGAACAAGCATTCTCTGTCGAGGACGAGGTCGCCGTATCGGGTGGTACGCTCGTAGTTCATACCCTAATCGTCCGTCAGCGCCTCACCAACTACTCCTCGCCTGAAATCGATTGGATGGTCAATGCGGCCAAGCGCGGCGGCGCGGAAGTCTCTCACTTTTCAACAATCACGCGGGACCGTAGGCCAGCGCGACGTCCCCGGCGGGATCGCGCTGATCAAGCTCGACTGTCGTCAGGCAGCAGAAGCTGACGGCCAGCAATTGGGAAGTCGTAAGCGGTCGTTGATCGGCCAGATCAAGCCCCGATATCGCATCCGATCCGCAGGACAAGCTTCCCACCCGACTTTCCGCTCAGACTGATCTCCAGTGCCTCGCGCCAATCCTCAAGCGCGAAGGTGCGAGCGATCGGGATCGTGAACCGACCATCGGCGGCATGGGCGGCATAGATGCCGAGTTGGTCCCACCGCATGACGTCCTCGATCGACGTGATGTCTTCCATGCCGGTCCGCGCGCCCGTCGCGGCGGCGCCCGCAAAATCGGCAACGGTGACGACGCGCCTGGCATCGCCGCCGGCGACCTTGACGAGATCCGGCAGGGCGCTCGCGATGCCGCCCCCGGGTGTAAGATTGACGGGTGCGACATCCAGCACATGATCCGGCGGAGCCGGCAATAACGCGCCCAGCCGCTCGACCATGCCATCGCCGTGCGCCGTCACCTCGGCGCCAAGCGCGCGCAGTTGATCGGCAAATGTTCGCCCGGCGGTTGCGACGACCCTAACGCCCTTCAGCAGCGCGACCTGCACCGCCGCGAAACCGATCATCGTGCCCGCGCCGTTGATGAGCAACGTCTCGCCGGCCTTGGGATCGAGGAAGGCGATGTAGCGACAGGCGGTCTCGACCGCCATCGGCAGCGCGGCGGCTTCGAGCGGCCCCAGTCCCTCCGGGACCGGTGCCCAATGGTCCAAAACCGCATGATCGGAGGCACCGGCGGTCGGATGGTTGCGATAGTCCGCTGCTCCGAACACGCGGTCGCCTATCGAAACGTCGTTCACCCCCGCGCCGATCGCCGTGACCGTGCCGCACACGTCCAGCCCGATGCCCCGAGGCAGATCCCCGGGAAACAGGCCGCGACACAAGGCCCAGTCGGCCGGGTTGAGCCCACAGGCGTCCACCCGCACAGCCACTGTGCCGGCCATCGGCTCGGGCATGGCAGCCCGCTCGAGCCGCAGAACGTCGGCCGGCTCGCCGAATTCGTGGAAACGCAGCGTACACATTATCTTGGCGGTGGACGCGACCATCATCATGTCGATCTCCTGCACAACTGAAACGGACAGGTGCGGCTTGCACCGTCGCAACCGGAGCCGTAGCCTGTCAGTGGCTGACATAGATTTAATGTCAGCGGCTGACAAGGTGTAGGGCGATGAGCAAGGGGGATGTGCGGCGCAGACTGCAGGAGGCGGCACTGGCGCTTTTTCAGGAGCGGGGTTATGACGGTACCACCGCTACCGAAATCGCGGCGCGCGTCGGGGTGACCGAACGTACCTTCTTCCGCTATTTCGCGAGCAAACGGGACGTGCTGTTCGACGAAGACGCGCTGCACGAGGGCCTGTCAGCCGCGATCGCGGAGGCGTCCGACGGCCTGTCGCCGATGGCGCTGCTGCGCCGCGCTTTCGTGTCCTTGATCCCGCTGCTCGAGCGCAACCGCCCCTTGAGCGAGCCGGCGCGCGCAATCATCGCCGTTACGCCCGTGCTGCAGGAGCGCTATCTGGCCAAGGCCGCAGCCACCAGCATGCTGCTGGCAGAAGCTTTGCGGATGCGCGGCGTCGACCAGGACGTCGCGACGCTGGCGGCCGCGTCCGGCATGGGGGTAATCGGACAGGCGATGGAGTCGTGGTTCAATGATCCATCGGCCGGCCTGGGCCAGCATCTCGATCGAGCATTCCAAGCTTGGTCGCGTTTGTCCTGATCCCGGGGCAAGGCGCGGTGAGGCTTTCCGGTGTAAAAGATGGCGAAAGCGACCAGTTATCGCCGTTCCGACGCGTGAGCCGGCCTCCCGATTGCCGACCAGCAGCTATTCATCACGGCCTTGTGCAGCCTTGCTTCGGCGATCGGCGTGGGATGGTCAGGTTAGGGGCCGGAGAGCGCTATGGCTGCCGTCCCGAAGACGATAATGAGGCGGGAAGCTGCTCTAGCTTCATTGACGGGCTGGCGGCTGCATGAGCTCTATCGTGATATGATCGGGGCCTGCAACGTAGGCCACCAGAGTTCCCTTCCGTGGGCCGCCCGGGATCGGCAGCGGACTACCCTTCGCCTTCCAACCTGCTGCCTCGACGCGCACAATGGCGGCATGAATATCCTTCACGGTCAGAGCGAGGTGGGCGGCTCCGATCGATCCCGCGCAGTTGGGCACCACTCCGTTCTGGCGCCCTCTAGAATATTGTAGCAGCTCGACCGCGTAGCCGTCTGGTGCCTTGACGATCGCCGTCTTCACACTCGGATCATCGACACCTGTCACCTGATGCAGGAAATCGCCCCCCATCTCCGACTGCCGCTCAAGTGTGAAGCCTAGCGCTTCCGTCCAGAATCGAACGGCCTCGTCCAGAGACGATACGGCGAAGCCTGTGTGGTCCACTGCAATTACGTTGGCGGGATCTGTCATTACTGGACTCTCACTCGGCCGTGCCTGCGGTGTCAGGGCCTGCGCCCCGGCTGCAGCCGACACAGCATGGCGAACACGATCTTCATGGTGGCGCCTTAACGCCAAGGCCTCGTCCCGGAAAGGAACCATTGACAGGCAGCCGGGCAAGGCCGGCCTCTTGGCGAAATCGACATGAGGCGTTCCCAAAATCTGTTCCCGAATGCCGCTCCCCGAAACCGCTGGTTGAGGACGAAGAAACGGAACTGCTGCGCTATACGAAATGGCCAGCCTCGGCAGCGGGTCGGGATCTGCTGATCGGCAGGACCCAGTCGGCTACCGTCCGTCAGGAATCACAAAAACAGTCGGGCAGCTATCCAAGGCTGCCGCCCGACAGCTGCCCGAGCGCCTTGTCCCAGTCCGCCCCCTTCCCGATGATCGGCCACCGCCGCCTTTGCCGGAAAGCTGACGGACGGCAATTGGGACGAGCGTAAAAGCGCTTCTACGACCGACATTGGGCGTAAACCTGCCGGTTGACCTTTGTCAACTGGATCATCGGCATCGGCTTTTGCATAGAAATTTGGGGGACAAGAATCTTGCCATCTCTCGCCGCCCAAGATGAACTTCTTACGCTAGGGAGGATCACTCCGCGGCGACGGGTTGCAGTTCCCTTATCCGCAGAAACCAGGAAAAGCTTGCTCCCTCGGCCATTTTTATCAACACCGGGGTGAGCCAAAGCGCTGTGACTGCGACGATCCCGCCCGCCAGAAGGTCCGCAAGATAATGCGTGCCTTCCACTGGAGTTGCCATCAACATCAAGATATTGAGTGCGACGAGCGGCCATCGCAGACTCCTGACGCGTAACGCCGTTGCGATATAAATCACGGCGCTCGCGGCGTGAAAACTTGGTGCACAGACCAGACCGTGGAGCTCGCCGAGATCGATTTGATGGATGGCGTGCTGGCGTAGCGCCAAGATAACCTGATCCTGGTACAACGCGCTGAGCGGCATGTAGGGAGCGGCTCCTCGCCACAGGCTCGAAAACGGCCCCGCAGCCGGAAACAGCGGAAAGAGGCTCAGTGTCATGACAGCTGCAACCCAGAAGGTCGCTAAAAAGGCGCGACTTTCCGCGCGGCGCTCTGTCCAGGCGAAATAGCCGATCAACACCGCTGGCGTCGCAAAAATGCTGAGATAGGCCACGCGCTCGGGCATCTGAGCCCAAGAATGACCAGCGATCCATTCATACAGGCTGACCCAGTGGAAATGCAGGGTAAGATCGACCCGCTCCAGCTCCGGGTCCACCAAAGCATGATGGCCAGCGGCGAGCGGATAGCTCGCGATCGCGCCCAAGAGGCTGATCAGAGCGAAGAGCGACAATCCCTCAATGAAATCCCGTGCAATTCGTTGTCGTTCAGTAGCTGGCATCCGGAAGTGGATGCAAAAGAATGCTGCGGCGAGAGCCCACACGCCAAAGCCCAGCGCTGTCGGGGTTTCGGCGATCGACAGCCCTGCCGCGTGCAGCAGGACGCCGTCCATCAGCGCGGATATTGTCACGATCAGAATAAGCCAGCGGGTGGGAAGGAAGGGCACCTTAGAACGAAGTTCGACTTGGTGACGATGAACACGCGAACCGCTCATTCCACGCGCCTACCCTCGCGGAGCAAGCGGCGCTATCGGAACTCTTGCTCGACCGAACGCGCGGCCAGCTGTAGTGACCATTTTGTGACAGTTCCCCCACTCCGTGCCTCGTCCCCGGCGTTGTCCAGCCAGAGCCAAGCGGAACCGGATCCGGATCCCTTGGCGGACCAGCTCCGATCAGATTTGCGCCGGATTGACGGGCTCTCGACGGACGTTTCGTTCGATAGCGGCGCAGGGGCGGCGGGCGTGCTAGACAGGTTTGCAGACCGGATCAGCATCGTTGCATCTTCGCCAGCGTTTTTTTCTTTGTCCCTATGGCCGCAATCCTCTGGACTGCGATGTGCCTACTATTGATCGGGTAGTATCGGGAGTTGCACGCCATATCTCCACCGTAAACGGCCGCGAGCAAAGCAGATGGGCCATTCCGGCATCCAACGGAACCACCCATGGATTAGCCAGACCTGGTGTGCTCATCCGGACGGAGAGGCCTCGCCCGAGCATTCGCATAAATTCGCGTAGCGAGCCCGCGCGCGCACCTAATGGCGAGCGGTGGCTCGTGCGCCGATTAGCTCCGCTCGAATATGTGGCGGAGGTCCGCCGCGCCGATACGAATAGACTACCTTCGCCATTCGCCTACCGGGAATACATGTTCGACCGAGTCGTTCCGATTGAGGCTATGCTTCGTTTCCGATATCGCCCATAAGCGGATCGCTGACGTTGCCTGCGACGGATACGGGCCGCTCTGCTCCTCCTATCCTTTTCTAGCTTCAAGAGGCCGGCGCGCAACCGTTGGGCGCACGCCCCAGCGCAGGAAAGGACATGATATGATCACTGGAACCGTCAAATTCTTCAATGCCGACAAGGGCTATGGCTTCATAGCGCCCGAGGATGGCACCACGGATGCCTTCGTGCATATCAGCGCTGTCGAGCGCGCGGGGATGCGGACGCTGGATAAAGACCAGCGGATTTCCTACGAGCTCGAGACTGATCGTCGCGGCAAGACCTCCGCGGTGAACCTCCAGCCCGCCTAAGCTGACGCAGCCGACTGACGGTCGCCGCCGGCCGTCACAGGACGTTTCACAGATCCGCATCTCGATCCCGCCGCGCTTCCCCCGAGGCGCGGCCGATCCTGGAGATTGAGAGTGACTGACACCGTGGGCAGTCTTGTCGACACCGCCGATATCCTGGGCGGCGGCCAACTCCAACTCGTCCGCTATGGACAGGACTACGAGATCCTGTTCGACGACGAGCAGTTGATGGGTAGTTGGGCCCACCGATCCGAGGAAGCGCTGGCGACGCTGGTATCCGATCGTCTCGGAGCACGCGCCGAGCGCATTCTGATCGGCGGCTTGGGGATGGGCTTCACGCTCGCGGCGGCCCGAACCGCATTCAGCGCCGACACGTCCATCGTCGTCGCAGAGCTCGTGCCGAAAGTCGTGGCCTGGGCCAGCGGCCTGTTGGCCCCGCTGTTCGGGGATTCGCTTCGTGATCCGAGGGTTTTGCTCGAAATTCGGGATGTCCACGACGTGATCGTGGAGCAGGCCGACAGCTTCGACGCCATCCTGCTCGATGTCGATAATGGGCCGGACAGCTTGATCCACATCGCGAACGAACGGCTTTATTGCAATTGGGGGCTGCGCGCCGCCCACCGGGCGCTGCGGCCGGGTGGTGTGTTGGCAGTATGGTCGGCCTATCAGGATCCTGTTTTTTCCGAGCGCCTGAAACAAGCCGGTTTTGCGGTGGAAGAACTCAGTGTCGACGCTGGCGAGGCAAACCCCGACACCTGGCATACGATCTGGCTAGCGACGACCGAATCCGAGCAGTCAGCGCCGAAATTTTAGAACGCCGATTCGGCCTTTGGTATGGACACGCCTTGGTCAGTGCGCGCACCGTCATGACGAGCCTTGAGCAGGCGGCGCAGTTCCAGTCGAAGGCTTTTCCCCGCAAGGTGAGCTTGTGGGCTTTCGTGCCGTTCAGCGTTGAGTTGCCTGACGATGTCGTCGACCGAGCGGCAGCTGCCCGCCTTCGCGAGTTGATAGGCGCGTTCGACAGTTCCGAGCGTTCGAGTCATGCCGCCGCTTTACCGCTTCGGGCCACAAGCGCAAATTCGCAGGGCCCGACTGCCTGGTATCGCTCGCTCTATCGCCAGCGCGCGGGCTGATGCCCTAGCCAAGGGCGATAAACCGCGTATATCGAGCCGGCTGTTGCCGGACGGAATCGAACGGTCAACGAGGCTGATCGGGTCTCGTGCTTTCGGTCTTAGCCGAGCCTGAATGCACCGCCGCTTGTGCGCGTTGCTCCCGGATCTTTTCCAGATCTGCTCGTGAACCTTCGACAATAGCGTCGCTACGGATGGAAATAAGGATAGCAAGACAAAGATGCCAGCATTCAAGACCCCCGGATTTCAAGACAGACAGGAAGCCGCCGCGCGCGCAAAGAGTGCAGCACTCGCCATGTATCGGGCGAGACCCAAGGTGGACGAAGCGGTGATCGCCGAGCGGATCGCTCGGCGGCAAGCGCGCGAGGCAGTCGAAGCGGAAAAGCGGGCCGCGGCCGTTCTCGCCAAGGAAGCGGCTGCAGCCGCCAAGCGCGAGAAGGAGCTACAGGAAGCCGCCGCCCTCGAAGCCGCCGCGAAGGTGGAAGCGCACGCCGCCGCCGAGGCGAAGGCCAGCGCCAAGGCACAAAGGGTCGCGGAGCGGAAAAACTGGACCGAAGCCGATCGGAAAGCGGCGCGCGACGCGCGTTACGCGGCCCGAAAGGCGCGCCAGGGACGTCGCTGACGTATGGGCGGCGGGGATGGGCCACCATCTCCGACGCGCCTCGCGACGGAGGGTGGCTGGTTAGACGGGATGGGGCAATGGTGCATTCCTGGGATGTTGAGGATGCCGCCATTATGGGACCGCTCGATCTGGCCGGGCGCCCTCTGCTTTCCGGCTTTGCGCGATGGGCGAGCGCATCGTTCGACGAAGATCAGTTCGAAGCGGCGATGATACTCGAACGTGCATGGTATATCGCGCGTGGACGCCGCTTCTTGACCGAAACCATGGCCGGCGCCTCGAACACCATCAACCGAGCCATGGCCGGGACTTGCTTTGCCTACACGGGCGATCAAGCCGCGAATGGACGCCTACGGCGCGGGCATGTCGATAATCACCCGGCATTAAGAAGCGCGACGTTCAATACCAACCTGCCCGACTGATCCCTTTGAACATCCCACAACCAGTTGGATCGACGGCCCATATGAAAACCACTCCGTCCATTTACGAACTCCGACGGGCCGGTCGGAGCTCCAATGCACCGCTCAGAGCAGACAAGCAGCTGCCATATCGCTTATGGCTCGCTATGGTCGCTTGCCATCTGCGCCGCTGTGCCTATCGCTGTCTCAAAGTCGAGCAGCGGTTGTTGGCCGCTAGGGTCAGGACCCATTGATGTGAGCGCCGCGATCTGATTCAGGCTCCGCAAGGAGACTGATTGTGAGCGACCTGTACTGGCTGACGGACGAGCAGATGGCGCGGCTGGAGCCATATTTTCCGAAGAGCCATGGCAGGCCGAGGGTTGACGATCGGCGCGTGCTGAGCGGGATCATCTTCGTCAATCGCAACGGGCTGCGCTGGCGGGATGCGCCTAAGGATTACGGCCCGCACAAGACGCTCTACAATCGTTGGAAGCGCTGAGGTCAGATGGGCGTCTTCACGCGCATGATGGAAGGGCTCTCGGCCGGCGCCGAGCGCAAGACGGTGATGATCGATGCGACCTATTTGAAGGCGCACCGCACGGCATCGAGCCTGGCGGTAAAAAGGGGGATCTCGGCCGCCTGATCGGCCGCACGAAGGGCGGCATGAACACCAAGCTCATGCCGTCACCGATGCCAACGGCCGCCCTTTGAGCTTCTTCATGACCACCGGCCAGATCAGCGATTACATCGGCGCCGCGGCCCTGATCGACGAACTTCCCAGGGCGCAATGGCTGCTCGCCGACCGAGGCTATGATGCCGACTGGTTCAGGGATGCGCTGGAGGAAAAGGGCATCAAGCCCTGCATACCGGGCCGGAAATCGCGCAACGAACCCATCAAATACGACAAACGCCGCTACAGGCGACGCAATCGGATCGAGATCATGTTCGGCCGTCTGAACGACTGGCGCCGCGTCGCCACCCGCTACGACCGCTGCCCAACCGCCTTCTTCTCGGCGATTGCACTCGCGGCCACCGTCATCTTCTGGCTCTGATCAGTGAGTCCTGACCCTAATTCATAATGTCATCTCGCCTTAAGATGCGCTGACAATACGAGAATACGGGAATGCTCAAAGCGAATATTATTGCAGACAAGTAGCAGCCCACCACTCGAGCCGGAGTGAATAGAAAGGGTGCTACCCCGGTCATCTGGTTCTGCGCGACGCCTAGAAGCAGCATCCCTGCTCCAGCACCTATAGCGAGCCCGAGCTTCAGGGTCAGGTTGTAAAGTGCCAGATGCTCGCCCATTCTGTCGAGGCCGTCCATCGCCTGGCGCCGGCGAGCAAGATCGGCGATGGCCGTCGGCGTCGAGATATTGATGGCGCTGACGCTTGTACCCACCAGGAAAAAGGCCAAGCAGGCGATCGCAACGGAGTCCTGCGCGAAGGCCATAACCAGGAGGCCACAAATAAACAGCACAGCCCCCACGATCGCGGAGCGCATCATACCGATACGCCTCGAAATGAAGACGAATATCGGAACAGTCGCGACGGCAATGACATATTGCATGAAAACCAGCTTCATGAACCACCCGGTCAGCATCAATTCCTTTTCGACCAGCAGGAATATGACGGCATTATAGCAGCCGATTGCGATCTGCATCAGAAGGTTGGCCAGGATCGCCGGCCCAAGGATCCGATCGGTCAGAAGGTCCATCAGACGCGAATGGGTCTTACCCTCCTCCGGCGGGGTGTCGCCCACGGCCGCGATGGCGACGGTGGCGGTGAGGAACAGGCCGGCGATAGCGACGACCCCCAGCAGGTGGACGCTATGGGCAACCGCTGTCTCGTTTCCGGCAGGTATTATGATCGGCAGCGTCATGGCAAGAAGGGTGCCCAAGATCGTTCCGCTCTCCCGCCAGGCGGACATCCGGCCGCGATCGACGCTATCCACACCCAGATCCTGCCCCCAGGAGAGATGCGGTATCTGAATCAGCGTCCAGGCGACATAGAAGATGACGATCGACACACCCAGCCGCGTCGCGCTTGGATGGGGCGGCGGGAAGCACAGAAACCATGTCGCAATCATCAGGATCGGCGTCCCGATCGCGATCCAGGAGCGACGCCGGCCGAACCGCCACGGCGTCCTGTCGGATGTCTTGCCGATCACGATGTCGAACAGCGCATCGATCAGGCGCACCGCCAGGAAGAGCGTTCCCACGGTGCCAAGCCCAAGCCCAAGCTCGGTGGCATAATAGGGCGCGATATAGATGATGACCGGCACGTTGATGACCGCAATTGGTACGGCGATCCCGGCATAGGCTGCGCGCTTCGCCGCAGACAGTGGCGACTTCCCGGCCTGATCGGCGTTCGCGGCATATCCAGAAATATCCATTGTCATCCTGTGCAGTTCAGGCGGCTGAAGACACTTAGACCGATCCATGCGGCGCATGTCATGCCCGCCGTTGCGCCGTCATGCGGCGTGCGCGAAATCTGGGCGCGCGCGGCGTTCATGCACGATGGTTCAGATCGGCTGTGCCAAGCCCGTCGCCCAAATCCCAGAAGATCCCGGCCATGATCGCCAGCCCCTCCGCAGCGATATCCTCCAGCATATGCTCGTCGGGACCATGCTGGCCGCATCCCGGGTAGGAATGGGGAATCCAGATCGTCGGCAGGCGCAATATCGCGGAAAAGGCATCGTTGGGGATCGAGCCGCCGATGTTCGGAACGATCGCGGGCGCCTCACCCAGCGTTCGCTCGATCGAATGCGCCGCCCAGGCTATCAATGGATGATCCATGTCCAGCCGCGTCGCCGGCATCGGTGGGAAGTTGCCGAGACGTACGGCGACATCGTCGAAACCGGCTTCGGCCAGATATGCCTGAATGATCGCGGGGACATCGGCGACGTCGGTCCCCACCACGCAGCGCAACTGGAGTATGGCGCGCGCCGACGGGGGTATCGCATTCTGGGGGTGCTCTACATCGCCTGCCTCGAAGGCGAGCACCTCCAGCGCGTTCCAGCAGAACAGCCGCTCCTCCTGCCGAAGGCCAGGCTCACCCCAGGCGATTTCGGTAATCGGGTCGCCAGTCTCCGGCGCGAGCGTGAGCTTCGCGACCGCCTCGCGCAACTCGGCGGAAAGCGGGGCGGGCCGGAGACCCGCGACACGTATGATGCCTCGGGCATCGACCAGCGCCGCGATGGCGTTGGCGAGCACGGTAGCCGGATTGACCAGCAAACCACCCCAATTCCCCGAATGATAGGGCCGATCGCGGCAATCCATCCGCAGCTCAACATTCACTGCTCCGCGCCCCCCCAGAAAGAGGGTCGGGATATTCGCCGCGAGCCTTGGTCCATCGGATGCCAGCAGAAAGTCCGCCTGCAACTCCGCTGCCCGCGCCGCGCAGAGCGCGTGCAGCCCCGGCGATCCGATTTCCTCGCCCATCTCGGCAAGCAGGCGGATGTTGAAGCCCAGGTGTCCGCCTCGCGCCGCGATGGCGGCTTCGATCGCCAGCAGGTTGATCGCCAATTGCCCTTTGTTGTCCGCAGTACCACGCCCGTAGAAGCGCCGGTCCCGCTTCGTCAGCACGAAGGGCTCCAGTCCGGGCGACCAGCTAGCAGCATCGCCCCGCACTGTGTCGCCATGGCAATAAATCAGAATCGTCGGGAGTGCGTCCGCTTCCCAGCGCTCCGCAATGAGGAAATCGCCGTCGGCTCCGTTCGGCGCCTCGTGGCGGCGCGCCACGAACCCCGTCCGTGCGAGCAGGGGGTGCAGGACATTGTCGAGGAAGTCGCGGAGCTGCCCGCGATCTCCCGCCTGGCTTTCGGAGCGCGCCGCCACGAGCTTTCCGAGCAGATCGGCGAAGCGCCCTTCGCGCAGGGCGCCGGTCGCACGGTCTATGGCAATCACCCGCGTCACGAAGCCCCCCGGCGCGGCTGCCGAACCCGGTTCACTGGACGTTTTTCAGGAAAAGATCGGCCGCCCGGTCGCCGATCATCATGCTCGCCGCGTGGGTGTTGCCGCTGACGTGCCGGGGCATGATCGACGCATCACAGACCGCCAGGCGCTGCGTGCCGCGCACATGCAGTGCGGGTGTGAGCACCGCCTGCTCGTCGGACCCCATCCGGCATGTGCCCACCGGATGATAGATGGGACCTGCGGATTCCCGGATATGGCGATCAAGGTCCTCCGGATCCTCGGGCGGCGGATTCTCGATACGGACGACATGGCTCGCAAGCGGCTCGCTGCCCAGTATCTCCAGACATTTGGCAAGACCCCGCTTGAGCGTCTCGACGTCTTCCTGTTCGGCGAACAGGCGGGGATGGATCAGGGGTGCGTCACGATAGTCACCCGAGGCGAGCGTGACTTCGCCGCGGCTCAGCGGGTGGTTGACGCTGGGAACGACCGAGATCAAGCGACGATCGGGAAGCTTCGGGTCGAGCGCCTCGCGACCGAAGGCCGTGAAATGAATCTGGACGTCGGGGGCTGCGAGACCGGCTTTAGTGCGAACAAAGCCGACCGCCTGCGCAGTAGGGCTCGTGCCCGGCCCCTGCCCCATCAGCGCGCGCACCACGTTCACCATCCGGCGAACGGAACGCCCCTCCTGGTTGAAAGTTGGTCGATCGACCTCTGCGCGCAACCAGATGCCGGCATGCTCCATCAGGTTCGCGCCGACCTCCGGGCTTTCGACCAGCGGCGTGATCCCGTGCGCCTTCAGCGTCGCGGCCTTGCCGATACCGGACAGCATCAGCAGCTTCGGCGTGTTCAGCGATCCCGCCGAGAGCACGACCAGGCGACGCGCCCGTATCGTGCGCTCGCCCCCACCTTGTTCCAGCAGCACGCCGGTCGCCGTCCTGCCCTCGAACAGCACGTGCTTCACGTGGGCGCCCTCGATCAACCGGATCCGGCCGGACTTGATCGCCGGCGCCAGATAGGCGTCGTAGGGGCTGTGCCGCCTTCCTCCGGATTGGGTCGCCTGCACATACGAGACGCCATCCTGACGGCTGCCGTTGTAATCGGGATTGAATTCGAGTCCCGCCGTCACCGCCCCCTCGATGAAGGTCGTGGTCATCGGATGAACGTAACGCAGTGCCGAGATGGTTTGCGGCCCCAGCCCGCCTCTCGACTGCTCCGACCCGATATCGGTCGATTCAAACCGTCTGAAATGCGGGAGGACGTCGCGATAGGCCCAGCCATCCGCGCCCAGTTGGCTCCACTGGTCATAATCGTCCGGCGCGCCGCGCACGAAGATCATGCCGTTGATGAGGCCGCTGCCGCCCGGCCCCAAGCCGCGGGGCCATGCCTCCGTCCGCCCGAACCGCGTGGGATCAGGCTCGGAGACATACCGCCAATCATATTTGTGATGCCCGATCGTGGTCAGCAACGCGGCCGGGATCGCCGTGATCTTCGGCCATCGCCGCACGCCCGCTTCGATCACCGCGATCGTCGCCTGCGAAGAGCGGGCAAGCGCTGCGGCCAGGGCCGATCCGGAACTTCCGGCACCGACGATGACGTAATCGAACTCTTCATCGGGCGTAACAGGCTTGCTGGCAGGCATGATTATCCCTTCATGGTCGCGATGCGGCGTGCGATGATTTCAGACTGTGGCGCCCGCCGGGCTGCTCGCCAATCCGCGCATCGCCTGGCGGCAGGCCAGCAGGGACTGTCCCGCGATCAGCCCCTTCCAGTCGTCGGAATCGCCGTAAAAGGCATCGCGCAGTTCCCGCTTGATCGCTTGCCCCTGCGGGCTGAGCGGGTCGCCATGGCTGTGGAGCCAATTGTCGGCGCGCATTGCCGCCCTCACCTCCGGCGATGGCTTGGTGCCGAATTCCAGCGCCACGGCGGTGACTTTCGCGTGCGAAAGCAGCGCCGGCGCTGCGCTCAACCCGTCACCGTCGAGGTCCGCCGCCGAGGAGCTGCCATCTCGGATGGAGGTGATGCCCGCTCCGAACCAGTCGCGCGCCCGCGCGGTGATGTCGCTGTCCACCGGCGCGGTGACGATCTGCTCGCCATAGCCCCATGGGCCGAGCCCGGTATGATAATCGAGGATGGCGATCATGCCGGCCTGATCGAGATAGGTCTGGAAGACGCGCGTTTGCGTCTCACGGGACCAACTCGGCCCAACGCCGCCATAGTGCAGCCCGTCGGGATGACGATATTGGCCGCCGGTCACCGCGCGGCGCATCGCATACTCACCATGCTGCTCGGCGAAGGCAGCAAGCGCTTTCTGCGACTGGTCCTGAGAAGCCTGATCCCACGTGGACGGACATAGGTCGTCATGAAGGGTTTCGTAGCCGTCATTGACAGGCAGAGGGCGCGCAAAATCGATCCAGTTGCGGTTGAGATCGATATTCTCGTGCGTGGTGCGCCTGATCCAGGCAAACCCATATGGATTGATGGCGTGTATCATCAAA
This sequence comes from Sphingomonas oryzagri, assembly GCF_029906645.1. Lineage (NCBI taxonomy): Bacteria > Pseudomonadati > Pseudomonadota > Alphaproteobacteria > Sphingomonadales > Sphingomonadaceae > Sphingomonas > Sphingomonas oryzagri. The sequence goes on along the minus strand of NZ_JARYGZ010000001.1, from coordinate 573,920 downwards.
ATCGCCACGCCGTCAGGCGCCGCCTCCACCTCCCCGCGACGCAGGAAATCGATCTGGGATCCTGATCCGCAAAATCCCTCCACGCCATGCGTCGCGGAGATCATGACGAGCACCTTGTCGGCGGACCGCGGCCCGAACCATGCGACATCCGTGGTCAGTTCCGCACCGTCCGGTCCCCTTTCGGGATGACGGATGCTTTCCAACCCACCGCCATGCGCGGACGCGTGTTCCAAGAATTTTGAGCGCGCGGCGGCATAGTCAGGACTGAAACTATCGGCACTGTTGAACATGACACATCCCTCGCATGGGTTGGTTTGGGGGCAGCGGCGTTCAGAAGTGGAAGTGCGTCTGGATGCCGATGGTCCGCGGGCGGATCACCGACTCCGTCAGCGCGCCGAGGCTGGTCGACACATCGAAAGCCGGGTGCACGTCGAACAGGTTGTTGGCGTAGAGCTGCGCATCCCATGCCCCGTGTTTGACCGACACCTGCAGGTTGACGAGCTGATAACCGGCACGGAACTGCGCGGGATTGGCGATCATGCCGGTCGTGCCATCGGGATATGCGGTCGTGAGCGTCCTCTCGAATTGCCGGCGCGCCCTGCCCTGGTACTGATAATCCACGCGGAACGAGCCATCCAGGCTGCCCACAGGGAAATCGACAGCGGCATAGGCATTCGCCATCCATTTCGGGACGCCGAGGATGCCATCGCCGACCTGTGCCGTGAGCCCCGTCGCCGTCGCCGTGATGCGACTGTCGGCAAATGTGGCGTTGCCTCCGATATGAAGCCAGCGGGTCGGATTGGCGCTGAGTTCGATCTCGGCGCCCTTGACGTCGGCGCTGCCGACATTGCCGGTATAGGCAAAGCCGCAGGATAGGGACACCTGCTGCTGGATCTTCTTCCAATCGGTATAGTAAACTGACGCATTGGCAGTAACTGCACGGCCCAGGAACTGGTTCTTGCTCCCCAGTTCGTAGGTCCACAGATTGTCCGAGCCGAAATCGGTGGGCGCGGCCGTCAGCCCCAGTTCGGCAAGCGCCGAGCCGCAGACGACGGAGCTGATATTGTTGCGATTGGGGCCGCCAGGCCGGAAGCCCTTGGTCGCCGAGGCGTATAGCAGATTATCAGGTGTCGCCTGGTAGGAAACCTGCGCCTTCGGGTTGACACCGCTCTCCTTGCTGCTGCGGGCGAGGCTCGTGACACCGCCGTTCAGCAGGCCCGAGCCGAGCGAGTTCGCGTAGATGTGGATGTAGAAGACCCGACCGCCCGCGGTTAGCTTCAGCTTGTCGGTCAGCGAATAGGTCAGTTCGGCGAATCCCGCCACCTGCTTGGTGATCGTCTGGATATTGCCGTAATAGCCGAGCGTAGTGCCTCCGAGCGTCGCTTCGCCGCCGGGCGTGTTCACCGCTTGGATCAGCCGGTCGTTCTGGCGGGAGGCATAGGCGCCGACGAGCCACTGGAAGCGCGAGGCCGACCCGTAGTCCGATGAAAGACGCAATTCCTGGCTGTAGGTATGCGTCTTGCTGACCGAGCTGTTGATGCTGGTCAGGCCGTAGAGGCTCGGGATCAGGCCGCCGATGAAATAGCTGTAGTCCCGATCATAGGCGATATTGCGATCGTAATAAGCCGTGAGCGAGGTCAGCTGGACAGATGCGAAGGACTTCTGCACCTGCAGGCTATAGATGCCATCCTTGTCGGTGGTCGGCTGCGCGATCCGGTAGGAAGCGATCAGGCCGTGCTGGTCGGGAAAGCCCAGCGTCGGATTCGCCTGGCGGTAATCCTGGTAGAAGGCCTGTGCCAGAACCGACAGGCTCGAATCGGGCTGCCAGAGGATCGAGCCGCGACCAACCATCGTGCGGGCATCATTATAATTGTCGTTCGAATATCCGCTCAGCGACGCGCGTTGGGCAGGCGAGAAGGCCGCCGGCGGATTGGCGGCGGCAAACTTGTAATAGGTGACCGTCCCATCGGCGACATTGTCGATATAGCCGCCATCATGACGATAGGAGAAGCCACCGCGAACAGCGATGGTAGGCGACAGCGGAATGTTGACGACACCTTCGCCGTTATAGCCGGGTGAGCCGCCATGCGTGCCCGCCACGCCCAGCGCGCTGTCGAAGGTCGTTGCGACAAGGGACGGCCTGCGGCTGACATATTTGATCGCACCACCCATCGCGCTGCCGCCATAGAGCGTGCCCTGTGGCCCCTTGAGCACCTCCAGCCGCTCCATATCGAAGAAAGCGGGGTCGAAAGCGCCAGAAAAAGACGTCGAAAGGGTGTTGAGCGCGACGTCGTCGAGATAGATTCCGACAGTCGGGCTGTTGGCGCTGGTCCCGATACCGCGGATATTATAGTTGCTGAGCCCGCGATCGACGCCCGAATAGGAAATGCCGGGAATGGCACGCAGCACGTCCTTGACGTCGTGAGCACCGCTGCTTGCCAAGGCCGCGCCCGTCAAGGCCGAAACGGTCAACGGCAGTTGTTGCAGTCGCTCGTCACGCTTGCGTGCGCTGACGACGATATCGGCCTGCCCTTCGGCTGCGCCGCCAACTGCAACTGGTGCGGACGAGGCGGCGGCATCCTGCGCCTGCCCGGAAAATGGCAGCGCAAAGAATGACACACAGGTTCCGACGAGAGTGGTTACAACGAGATCGATCTTCTTCATATACCCCCCAAAATCCTGAGTTTTCCTCTCGTTATTTCGAATTATCTATTTCCAGAATTTTCCTCCACGGCGCCGAGACGTCATGTTTAATTGTGGAATGCCACGGCCTGCGCCGTCGTATAGGCATGAAGACCGGCAAGACCGCCATCGGCTCCGAAGCCCGATTGGCGCTGAGGCTCATAATATTGCAGGGATCCAAGATCCGGCAGCGCCGGGCGCGCGGCGCGCGCTGATGAGTATACGGCGAGACTGCCCGTTACGATCTCCGACGAGACTTTGTGTGAATCGTGGGCATCATTGGTCCACAGCGCGCCGGACAGTCCATAATTCGTTGAATTTGCGATCCTTATCGCGTCATCCACCGTTTCGAACGTCTGCACGGACAGCAGAGGTCCGAAAATCTCTTCCTGGAGCAACGGGCTATTGTCCGGCACCTCAGTTGCGATGCCCGGAAGGGCAAAGCAGCCCCCTTTCTCGGCAGACCGGTTGGGACAATCCAGTTCTACATAAGAGGTCGAGCTGCGCGCCATCTCGAAATAGCGCTCGACACGCTCGTGCTGGACACGGTTCGCCAATGGCCCCAGGGCCGTCGCCGGATCGAATGGATCGCCTACAGGAAATTCCGACGATGCCGCGCGCAGCCCCGCAATGGTGTCTGCAAGTCGGGAGGCCGGAACCAACAGCCGCGTCTTCGCCGCGCACCACTGTCCCGAATTCCAGAAGGCGGACACGAAAATGTGAGGCCAGATCCCGCCATCCTCGAATATGTCGTCGAGCAATATCTGCGCAGACTTGCCGCCGCATTCCACCGCGACGGGCTTGAGACTTTGCATCGCGCTTGCGCGCGTCACTGCCATCCCCGACGCCGTAGACCCCGTGAACGTGAGGAAATCGATGCCGGGGTGTTCGGCCAAGGCCTGGCCAGCCTGCTGGCCAAGCCCGATGACCACGTTGAACGCGCCGTCCGGCAGTCCCGCCTCGGTCGCAATCATCGCTAGCGCAACCGCTGCGCGCGGGGAATATTCTGACGGCTTCACCACCACCGTGTTACCGGCCATCAACGCCGGGACAGCGCGGATGAGGACGTTGAGAACTGGCACGTTCCACGGGACGATGGCGGCCACCACCCCTCGCGGTCGCCTGCGCGCGAAAGCCAGCCGCGCGGACGACGCCTCGAAAAGATCCCCTGAAATCTGATCTGCGAGACCAGCATAGCGGCGCATCATCTCAGGCACGGCCGCGATGAGGCCTGCGGCTGCGTTGCACGGCCGACCGACCTCCAGCGCCTCGAGTTCCGCGAGCATCAGGACGTCTCGCGATATCAGTGCGCTGAAATTCATCATGATCCGCGCACGCTCGGTCTTGCTCAGCGCCGCCCAGCCCGGCTGGGCCGCGCGTGCAGCCGCAACGGCGTGATCGACCGCCTCCGCTCCAGCCACTTCGACTCTGCCGATTGACGCGCCGGTTGCGGGGTTGAAATGCTCGTAGAGCCCTTCGTTCGATCCGTACGCTCCGCCTGCGATCCAGGACTGGGAAAAGCGGCCGGGATCGACGGTAGTCTGCGGTTCCGAACGGGATGTCATCGGGCGGGTGAGCCTTTCCAGCATGTCAGCGCTCAAGCGCGTCATGACTGGATAACCGACGGTTCGCCGATGGTCGTGTTGATGGCCGCACAAAGCTTATGCGAGCGGAATTATAAGCAGAGACAGGCGGCGCGGGTGCAACCTGACCGCCTGGCGTCACTCGGCGCGCCGGAGGCCCCGCCTAGGCGGAAATCTGGCGCAGCGCCGAGGGCGGGCGACCGAAATGGGTTTTGAATGCGCTGGAGAAATTGCTCAGATGATCGTAGCCGCAGACCTCGGCGATTTCCGTGATGCTGTGCTTGCCATCTCTAATCAGCGAATTGGCCAGTTCCATCCGCGTCTGGCGGATGAAATCGAAAACCGACAATCCGAAGGTCGCTCGAAAATTCTGGTTGAGCTTGGTGCGATTGGTGCCGACCTGCGAAGACAGAAAATCCAGCGTGTACGATTCCGATATATTTTCTGTGATGATCTTATGGACCTCCGCCATCTGGCGACGCTCGCGCGCACCCAGTGCCACATCGGAGCGGCCATTATGATAATGGATAAAGAAGTCCAGAACATTACATGACAGCTCTTCGAGCTTTAGAGAAAGTATTCTCTGAAAGTGCCGCCCCTCGTTCAACGAGAATATATCCCGGGCCAGATGCAGAAGGCCACCTGGAACATTGATATGGGAAAATACGGTCGTATCGCGGAATAGCGACAGGACATTGTTCACCTCGGGGTCTTCCCGATCGAGATCATCCAGACAATCACCACTCACCGGAAAAACAAAAGTGATCGAACGCTCGTTCGTGTCCGGCTCCGTGATGACTCTCTTGGTCTCTCCTGGTGGACTGTAGAGGAAAACAAGGGAAGAACCCGCCATTACGCACGGATTTCTGCCGAATTCATATCGCGAAAATCCGTCGAGCTGGATTTTACATCTCAGAGTGGAGCTTCCCTCGACCACTTCATCGGTGCCATCCTCATGACCGCCATCATGTAGAACGGCTTGCGTCGCGCCACTACGCACATGGAACGTGGTTGGAGTTTGCAAGTCCATTACAAATCAGCCGATACCAAAGCCGCCGCATGTTCTCTCGGTTGCCGCTGGCCTGTCAAGACGTGCGATCCCGCTTATCCGGCTCATAGGATCAGGTCGCCGGCAGCCGTTCGGGCAGCATCTGCCGGACCAGGGTCGTCCAGAAGCGGACGCCGATCGGCAACAACGCGTCGTTGAAATCGAAGCACGGGTGATGGAGGCCGGGGCTATCAACGCCCGCGCCGAGCCACAGATAGGCGCCGGGGCAGGCTTCCAGCATGAACGAGAAATCCTCCGACGCCATGGAAGGCGCGAAATCGGTCCGCAGGTCAGCGTCGCCCACTGTCGCGCGCGCGGCGCGCACGACGGCTTCGACGCCCGACGGAGCGTTGACCGTCGCGGGATAGCCGCGGCGGTAGTCGAGCGCCACGGCGACGCCATAGGCCTGTGCTATGCCATTGCCGATACGCCGCATTTCCGCCTCCACTTTGTCGCGTACAGAGGACGAGAAGCAGCGCACGGTGCCGCGCAACACGGCATCCTGAGGGATGACGTTATAGGCGTCGCCGGCATGAAACTGCGTGACCGACAGCACGATAGGTTCGTTCGGAGTGACGATCCTGCTGGCCACTGTCTGCAACGCGGACACCAGGGCTGCCCCGGCGACAACCGGATCATGGCCTTGTTCCGGCATCGCGGCGTGGGCGCCCTTGCCTTGCACGAGGATCTCGAACGTATCGAACGAGGCCATCATCGCGCCTTCGCGCACCGCGATCGCGCCCAGCGGCAAGCCCGGCCAGTTGTGAATACCGAAGACCTGGTCGCACGGGAAGCGGGCGAACAGGCCGTCCTCCACCATGTGGCGCCCGCCACCATCGCATTCCTCGGCGGGCTGAAAGATGAAATGGACTGTACCGTGAAAGCCCCCGTCCGCTGCAAGCTCGCGGGCGGCACCAAGCAGCATAGCCGTATGCCCGTCATGCCCGCAGGCGTGCATGCGCCCGGCATGGCGCGATTTATGAGCTACCGAGCCCAGTTCATCGACAGGAAGTGCGTCCATATCGGCACGCAGGCCGATCGAGGGACCATCGCCGCGGCTCAGGGTTGCGACGAGCCCCGTGCCGGCGATGCCGCGTTCGACGGCTATGCCCCAGCCGGTCAGCGCGCGGGCGACGAGGTCAGAGGTGCGATGTTCCTCGAAGGCCAGCTCGGGATGCGCGTGAATGTCGCGCCGGATGAGAGCCAATTCGTCGGGCGGACTATCGGTTGTCGTTGAAGGCACTGTCTCTCTCATCCTCTAGATCGCGACCCGCCGGACCCAGCCTTCCGGACCGTCGTCGCGGCCGCGTTGGATGCCGACCAGTTCGGCCTTGATCTCGTCGGTCAGCTGGCCACCGTCGCCATTGCCGATCGTCCAGTCGCCGGCCGTGCTCTTCACATGCCCGATCGGCGTCACCACCGCGGCGGTGCCGCAGGCGAACACCTCGCGCAAGCGACCGGACTTCGCGTCCGCCTGCCACTGGTCGATCGCGTAGGGCTGCTCGGTCACCTGGATGCCGCGCTTCTTCAGCAAGGCGAGGATCGAGGCGCGGGTGATACCGGACAGGATCGTGCCGGTCAGCGGCGGGGTGATCATGCTGCCGTCGTCCAACAGGAAGAAGATGTTCATCCCACCGAGCTCGTCGACCCAGCGATGCTCGACCGCATCGAGAAACACGACCTGATCGCAGCCATGCTCATAGGCCTCGGCCTGCGCCATCAGGCTGGCGGCGTAATTGCCGCCGCACTTGGCCGCGCCCGTGCCGCCCGGCCCGGCGCGGTTGAGATGATCGGAGACCCACAGCGACACCGCCTTCTTGCCGCCCTTGAAATAGGAGCCGGCCGGCGAGGCGATCACACAGAAGATGAACTCGCTCGCCGGCTTTACGCCGAGGAAGGTCTCGGAGGCGAACATGAAGGGGCGCAGATAGAGGCTGCCGTCGCCCTCCGGGATCCATGCCTCGTCGATCTTCACCAACGCGTCGATCGCTTCGAGAAACAGCTCTTCGGGAATTTCGGGCATCGCCATGCGGCGCGCGCTCTCGTTCATTCGCCGAGCATTCTGCTCGGGGCGGAACAGGGTGACGCCGCCGTCGTCGGACCGATAGGCCTTCATGCCCTCGAAGATCTCCTGCGCATAATGCAGCACCGCGCAGGCCGGATCGAGCGTGAAGGGCTTGCGCGCGCCCAGCGTCGCCGAATGCCAGCCCTTCCCTTCCGTCCAGGTGGCGGTGACCATGTGGTCGGTGAACACCCGGCCGAAGCCCGGATCGGCGAGCAATACCGCGCGATCGGCCGCCGCCAGCGCCGCCGGGTTGGGCTCGATCGCGATCGGGTAGAGGGAGGTCATCGGATCAATCCATGAAAATCAGGGCGGGATGTTCGATCAGCCGCTTAAGGCGCTGGACGAACATGGCGGCATCGTAGCCATCGACGATGCGATGATCAAAGGAGGAACTGAGGTTCATCATCTTCCTCACGGTCACGAAACTGCCGTCCACGACCGGGCGCTCGACAATCTTATTGGGACCGATAATCGCCACCTCGGGATGATTGATCACCGGCGCGCTCGCGATGCCGCCGAGCGAGCCGAGCGATGTGATGGTGATGGTCGAGCCCGACAATTCCTCGCGCTTGGCACTGCCGTCGCGGGCGGCTTGGCCAAGGCGCTGCAGCTCGGCGGCGAGCGCCCAGAGGTCGCGGGTTTCGGCGTGTCGGATCACGGGCACTATAAGCCCGCCCGGCGTCCGGGTGGCGATGCCGATATGGACCGCCTCATAGCCGTGGAGAATACCGGCATCATCGTCGTAGCGCGCGTTGATCTGCGGGAAGTCCGGCAATGCGCGGACCAGCGCACGGATCAGGAACGGCAGCAAGGTCAATTTGGGCTGCTCGGCCGCCTTGTGGGCGTTCAGATCCTGCCGCAACGCCTCCAGCTCGGTGACGTCGACCTCCTCGACATAGGCGATGTGCGGGATGCGCCGCTTGGCCTCCTGCATCTTCTCAGCGATCTTGCGGCGCAAGCCGATGATCCTGGTTTCGTGAACGTCGGTGCGTGGAGCGACACTCGACGGAGGCGCTTGCCGTTGAGCCAATATCGCGTCGAGGTCGTGCGAGGTGATGCGGCCGCCGGACCCACTGCCCGGCACGTCCCGCAAGTCGATTCCCGCCTGCTTGGCGCGACGGCGTGTCGAAGGCGCAGCTGCCGGCATGAGGTCGGCCGAAGGGGCGCGTGGCACGAAGCCGGAGGACGGCGCGGACGCGGAAGCGGCAACGGTCGTCGCGAGGGGTTCGGACACCGCAACCGGAGTGGGCTCGGTTGCAGCCTCGGGTGTGACCTCGAGCTCGACCAGCACCGAACCGACCGGCATCATCGCGCCCACCACGCCGTGGATCGCGGTCACGACGCCATCAACCGGCGAGGTCATGTCAACCGTCGCCTTATCGGTCATCACATCGACGAGGCTCTGATCCTCCTTCACGACATCCCCGGGCTTCACGTGCCAGACGGTGACCTCGGCCTCGGCGACCCCTTCGCCGACATCGGGCAGGCGGAATTGATAGAGGCCCATGCTCAATCCTCCATCGCGCGCTGGAGCGCCGCCGCGAGCCGTGCGGGGCCGGGGAAATAATCCCATTCGAAGGCGTGCGGATATGGTGTGTCCCATCCCGCGACGCGCTGGACCGGGCTCTTCAACGCCCAGAAGCACCGTTCCTGCGCCAGGGCCGACAACTCGCCGCCAAAGCCGCCAAAGCGCGAGGCCTCATGCAGGATCACGCAGCGGCCGGTCTTCGTGACCGACGCCACGATCGTGTCGATGTCGAGCGGCACGATAGAGCGCAGATCGATCAGTTCGGCATCGACTTGCGCGTCTTCGATCCCGGCCTTGGCGACGTGCACCATCGTGCCATAGGCCAGCACGGTTACGTCGCCCCCCTCGCGCACCACCGCAGCCTTGCCGAGCGGCACGGTATAGTGGCCCTCCGGAACCTCCGCCTCGGGCAGGCCAGCCCAAGTCCTGAGTGTTTGGTCGTGGCGGCCGTCGAACGGGCCATTGTAGAGCCGCTTGGGCTCGAGCACGATCACCGGGTCGTCATCCTCGATCGCCGCGATCAGCAGACCCTTGGCGTCATAGGGAGTGGACGGGATCACCGTCTTCAGCCCCGTGATGTGCGCGAAGATCGCCTCGGGCGACTGCGAGTGCGTCTGGCCACCGAAGATGCCGCCGCCATAAGGCGAGCGTACCGTGATCGGCGCCCAGAACTCGCCATTCGAGCGATAGCGCAACCGCGCCGCTTCCGAGACGAGCTGGTCGAAGGCCGGCAGGATATAATCGGCGAACTGGATCTCGGCGATCGGGCGCAGGCCATAAGCGCCCATGCCGATCGCGCTGGCGATGATCCCGCCTTCCGAAATCGGCGCATCGAAGCAGCGTTTGAGGCCGTGCTTCTTCTGCAGCCCGTCGGTGACGCGGAACACGCCGCCGAAATAGCCGACATCCTCGCCGAAGATCAGAGTGTCGGGGTCATCGCCCAGCTTTACGTCGAGGGCGCTGTTGAGCGCCTGGATCATGTTCATCGTCGGCATAGCCTCAGACCCCCAGCTCGCGGCGCTGTTCGATCACGCGCCAGTCAGGCTCCTTGAAGACACCCTCGAACATCTCGGAGACCGGCGGCTTGGACTTGCCGAGCGTGCCCACCGCCTCCGCTTCCTTCACGGCGGCGCGCACCTGCTGATCCAGCTCCTCGGCAAGGGCGGCGTGGCGCTCCTCGTCCCACTCGCCCAGCCCGATCAGGTGCTGCTTCAGCCGTTCGACCGGATCGCCCAGCGGCCATGTCTCGGCCTCGTCGGCGGGGCGATATTTGGTCGGATCGTCGGACGTCGAATGGCCGCCGGCGCGATAGGTGTAGAGCTCGATCAGCGTGGCGCCCTTGTTGGCCCGCGCACGCTCCGCCGCCCATTCGGTCGCCGCCCAGACGGCGAGGAAGTCGTTGCCGTCGACGCGCAGGCCGGGGAGCCCGTAGGCGATCGCCTTGGCCGCGAAGGTCGTTTCGTCACCGCCGGCGATGCCGGAGAAGCTGGAGATCGCCCACTGGTTGTTGGTGACGCACAGGATACAGGGTGCGTGGTAGACCGACGCGAAGGTCAGCGCCTCATGAAAGTCGCCTTCGGCGGTCGTGCCCTCGCCGATGTAAGCGAGCGCGATCTTGTCGTCATTCTTGTAGGCGGACGCCATCGCCCAGCCGACCGCATGGCCGAAGCGGCTGCCGACATTGCCCGACAGCGAATAGAAGCCGTAATCTCGCGCCGAATAGAGGATCGGCAACTGTCGGCCCTTGAGCGGATCCTTCGCATTTGAGAAAATCTGGTTGACCATCTCGGTCACAGGATAATCGCGGGCGTGCAGCCAGCTCATCACGCGATAGGTGGGAAAACACATGTCGCCCCGCCCCAATACCATCGACTGCGCGGCTCCAATTGCCTCTTCGCCGGTGGACTTCATGTAGAAGCTGGTCTTGCCCTGACGGTGGGCTCGGAAGAGGCGTTCGTCGAACGCCCGCGTCAGCATCATCGCGCGGAGGCCGTGGCGTAGCCGGTCGGGAGAGATGCTCGGCTGCCAGGGTCCGACCGCCCTGCCCGCATCATCAAGGACACGGATCAAGCCGAATGGCAAGTCACGCAATTCCGGCTCAGGCGCGAGCGTGTCGGGCCGTCGCGTCTCGCCGGCCTCGGGAAGAACCAGCACACCTAGGACGCTCTGCTCACCCGGGCGAGAAGCCGGCTCGGGAATGTGGAGATCAAGGCGCGGACAATTGCTCATGGAACCCTCGTGGATCGAAAACGCAATATGCCACGATGGATCGAGCAAAATCCGTTCGTTCCCTTTGCGGATCGGGCCTGGTCGCGCAATTTGAGTAGCGGGTTATAGCGATTTGTTAGTATGCAGATTGCATGGACCGGATCGATCTCAAAATTCTCGACGTCCTGCAGCGCGAGTCGGACATCCCGACGGCCTTGCTCGCAGAGCGCGTGGGCCTGTCGCATACGCCCTGCTGGCGGAGACTGAAGAAGCTCGAGCAATCAGGCGTGATCCGCGAGCGAGCCGTCATCCTGGACGCAAAGGCCATGGGTCTCGGGGTCAGCGTCTTCGCGGAGGTCCGACTGCGCCAGCACGACGAGGAGACCCTGGAAGGGTTCGAGCGGACCGTTCTTGATCGCGCCGAGATCGTCGAATGCTTTTCGATGTCCGGCGAGCGAGACTATCTGCTGCGCGTCGTCGTACGCGATATCGAGCAGTATGAGGCTTTCCTCAAGAAGGTTCTTCTCCACCTGCCAGGGGTCGGATCGATCAATTCGAGCTTTGCGCTCAAATCGGTCAAACTGACCACGACGCTGCCGATACTGGTGAGCGATCGCCAACCCCGGTGAGATAACGTTTCGCGGCACCCCACATCTCATGGCGAATAACGCCTTCCGAGAGAGGGAGCAGTCTGGCGACGCGCGTCAGTGCACGTCCTCCACCCACCGTGCTACATCCCTGCCCGCCGGAATCCTGGGCGGTGCATCCGGGTCGCTTGCCGCCCGCCGAGCCGCCGCCACCCGTGCGTCGCTAAGCCTCCGTCGCCACGGAAGGTTGCAATCATCGCATCGATCAGCAATTTAGTCGGGGTGATCGAGTTCAGTCCGGCGCGAGATCGCATTCTCGCTCTGGCTCGTCTCAGGCGAAGGGCCGGCTTGAGAACCCATGATCCCCGCCGCCAACTACTAGGGGTCCCAACGCCGTTGCCGCTGCGGTCAACGGGATCGATTGACGTCGAAGCCGCCCGGCAGGATTCGGGAACGGTGCAAAGGCGCGGATATGACCATCTTTGGGCGCCTCCCTGCCCGGCCGTTCGCGACCAAACTGGTCATTCGCAACTTTGCTAACCGCCGACGAGTTACGCGCCGATTCTCGCCGATACCGAGCCGCAAGACGCTTCCTGATTGTCGACCGTCCGCAGCAGATGCCGGCGCCTAGCCAGTTGCGATCGACAGGTTACCTCAGCATGCGCGCAGAGAGCTTAGGGCGTTTCATACGGCCGATTGTCGTCTCTCAATGCCGATAGGTCAGAGTGACAGAGGAGACACGATCGTGCGCGACGGCGGCCGGGTCCATCTCGATCGCCTTGAAGCGGCCGTCGACGTGCATCATCACCTGATCGGTCAGGTGTGGCGTGCCGTGGCCGGCGGGATCGATGAACTGGTCCTGGCCCCCGGCTTCCGTCACCGAATAGAGGACGGGGGCGGCGGACCCCAGCTCCATCAGCCCGGTCCATTCCTCGCCGCCGTTGAGCGGCACGATCTTCGGGCCAATGCCCAGCTTCGCCCAAGTCGTCGTGCCGCGCTCGTCATCGTCGGGGAGCGATGGGCGGCCCGGCTCGTCGGGCTGGTCGGTGAAATATTTCCAGAAGATCGGGGTGCGCCACGCGTCCATCGGCTTGCCGGGGAAGCGCTTGCGCGTCTCCTCGATCGTCCGCCGGATGGTGTCAGCGATCACCGCCTCGCGCGGGCGTCCGTCGAAATAGTCGAAGCTGAGCGGCCGCCCCGCCGCCGGCCCCTGCAGCGCGCGCAGCAGGAAGCTGGTCTGGTATTTGAGGTAGCGCTTCTCGTCGATCGTCTTCCACCAGTCGCCGATATCGCGGGAGAAGATCATGTCGGGCGCGATCTGCAGCCACGCACGGAACAGGGTGAGGCCGGGATTGTCGTAGGCGCCGTCGCCGTCGCGATCCTCGTAGAGACCGTTCCACGAGGTCATCAGCGCCACCGCCTGCGTCACCTCAGGATCGTGCGCCGCCTGGGCCGCCGCGCGCAGGCTGGACGCGAAGAAATCGGGCGAGGTCTGATTGCGGTCGCGCGCGCCATAGGCGTTCCAGATCTGGCGGTTGTAATCCGCCATGTCGAGCAGGGTCGTTCCATGCGATGCGGCGCCCAGCCGGTTGCCGAGCCAGGTGCGGAAGGTCGCCCCGAACCGCCCTTCGTCGCCCTCGCGCGACCATGTCGTCGGCTTGCTGTTCCAGGCGTGGATATAGCCCTGCTTCGGGTTGAGCATGTGCGGCCGCTCGGCGAGCGGCAGGAAGCCCTGCCATTCAAATTGCCCGGTGCCGGGCGTGGGCAGGCGCGGATCGGCCTCAGGCGCGCGCTTGGGTTGCAGGCCGGTTTCCCAGAAGCCGATATTGCCCTGCTCGTCGCCGTAGCAGACGCCGAAATCGGTCGAGAGCGCCGCGATGCCCTTGGCTTCGAACTCCTGCAGCGAGCGCGCACGCTGCATCTCGACGACGCCGACCCAGTTATCCAATTCATGCCCCCGCTGGGCGTAGCGCGCCGAATAGGCGACGCCGTGCGCCTTGTCCCAGGAGATGATGCGGCCGTGGATCGTCTCGGCGACTTCGTGGACGACGGGAGCGGCGCCCTTGACGTGGATCGTCTCCTGCCACCGCTCCATCGGGCGCCAGCGACCGTCGAACCAGTATCGGTAGGGGTTCTTCGGATCGAGCTTTTCGGCGAAATAGTCGGTGGAGTCGGACATGCCCGACGTCACCAGCCAGCCGTGATGCGGGCCGCGCCCCATGATCGGCACGCCCCAGGCCGGGCCGGTGAAACCGCTGCTGTCGAAGCCGCCGCCGTACAGGTGGATTTCCGGTCCGTCGGCGGTGGATTCGAGCATAAGCACCTTGCCGCTCGCCGATCGCTGCGGGCCGATTACGAGGCAGCGGCTATGGTCCTGCGTAGACGTCGAAGGTGGCGCAGTCGGCGCGCCGGGCTTGTCGGCGTCGAGCGTGAGATAGGTCGCCTTCGGCATCGGCCGTGCCGGCGCGAGATCCTCGCCCGCCGGGATCGCGGTCGGGGAATCGGGGTCGCTCGGCGGCACCAGATCGTCCAAGATCGCGCGGCCCTTCGCTTCCCCGTAGCGCGCGACCATCGCGTTCAGGAAGGCGAGGTTCTGCAACTCGTTGCCCTCGCGGTCGCGCGGGAAGGCGGCGACCATCTGCAGATAATCGAGCAGCGACCAGCGCTCCGGCTTCGCGCCCCACTGGGTGAATTCATAAGGGGTCTTGCGTGCCGGATCGGCTGCGATCTCGTCGATCGCGCGGTTCACGCCGTCGACATAGGCCTGCATCATCCGCCGATATTCCGGCGCCAGCGCGCGGTACATGCGCAGCAGTTCGGCGGGCGGCAGCATCCGGTCGCGCGAAATGATGTCGGAGGCGACGGCAGACGGGCCGAGCAACTCTGCAGTGCGGCCCAGCGCGCGCCGGCGCGACATCTCCATGTCGGCGAGCCGGTCCTGCCCCTCGGCATAGCCCGCGCCGTAGAGGACGGCAGCCGATGTCTCGCCGAAGACGTGCGGCACACCCATCGCGTCGCGATCGATGCGGACCTGCTCGGCGACGGTCGGAAAGGCGGTCGCGGACAGGACTGTGGCCGACAGGAGGAGAGTGAGCGCCCTCATCGCCCGGCCTTCAGCGCTGCTTCGAGCCCCGGCACATATTGCACGCCCATCGGCACTTGAACGCCCGAGCCGATCAGCTCCTTGCCATAGGGGCGGGGCGTGCCGCCCAGGCATTGCGCGAGGAAATGCTCGGCGATGGCGTGGAAGGAGATGTCGGTCGCCGCCTTCTCGAACACATGGCCCTCGTCCGGGTAGAGCAGCAAGGTCACCGGCGTGCCGTGGGCGCGCACTGCCTCGGCCATCTTGATCGATTGCGCGGGCCGCACGCGCGGATCGTTCAGCCCTTGCGCGATCAGCAGCGGACTCCTCACTTGTGCGGCGTGGGTGATCGGCGATCGGTCGGCGAGGTCCTGCTTGCCCTCCGGCGTGCTGCCGTCGCCCATGCGCAGCACGAATTGCGAGCGCTGCCACGCCCACCAGTCCGGCGCGTCATCCTGCAGGGTGGTGAGGTTGGACGGGCCGGCGATATCGACGCCGCAGCGGAATATGTCGGGCGTGAAGCTCAGGCCGACCAGTGTCGAATAGCCGCCATAGGACAGGCCCCAGATCACGACCTTGTCCCTAGTCGTGACGCCCTGGCCGATCGCCCACTGCACCGCGTCGAGCAGATCGCCGTGCATCGTCTTCGACCATTGGTGATCGGCGATCTGCATGAAGTGCTTGCCGAAGCCCGAGGAGCCGCGGAAGTTGACCGACAGCGCGGCATAACCCTGTTCGGCGAGCCACACGTTGGCCGGATCGAATTCATAGGAATCGCGTAGCCACGGGCCGCCATGGACGTTGAGCACCAGCGGTATCGGCGACTTGAGCTTGCCGTCATCGAGCACGAGGCCGGGCGGCAGGGTCAGATAGCCGGTGATGCGCAACCCGTCGCGCGAGCGGAACTCGATCGGCAGCGTCGTCGG
This sequence comes from Sphingomonas oryzagri, assembly GCF_029906645.1. NCBI lineage: Bacteria > Pseudomonadati > Pseudomonadota > Alphaproteobacteria > Sphingomonadales > Sphingomonadaceae > Sphingomonas > Sphingomonas oryzagri. The sequence continues at coordinate 558,211 of NZ_JARYGZ010000001.1, read as the reverse complement.
CATGGCGCGCTGTTCCAGCGCCGGGCGGGCCGAGGCCAGCGGCGACAGCGTGCGGGTGTCGCGCTTCCAGAGATAAAAACGCCCCGCCGGCATCTGGCGGACGAGCCACAATTTCCCGCCATCGGTCTCGTCGTCGATCTGGAAGCCGGCGCCGAGCTTCGCCGCCAGCGTATCGAGATCGGCCTGCACATCCGGCGAACGGGCCGTCCAGCGGGTGACGAGCGGGTCCTCCGCCGTGGCGAGGACGGCGCCCGTCTTGTCGTCGGTGACGAGGTCGACAATGTCGGCCTCCTTCGCCTGGGCGAGCGGCGTGACCTTGCCGGTCGCGATGTCGATGTCGACCACGGATGCCAGATCGCCGTCGTTGCTGCTCAGCATGCGGAGCGTGCCGGGGCCGGTCAGCCCGAGCACGCGCGAACTGCGCAGCGCGGCGAGCGGGATGCGGAAGAAGGCGCGCGGAGTCGCACCGGCCACATCGTAATAGGTGGTCGATCCATCGGCCGGATCGACCCGGCCGACGAGGCGGACGTGCAGATCCTTGTCGGCGACGAAGCTGGTATAATGCTGGTCGTTGCGCAGCACGAGCGTGCGTGCTCCGCTCGCGAGATCGACCAGATAGACGTCCGAATATTTCGGATCGCGATCGTTGAGGCTGATCAGCGCCTTGCCCGGCAGCTTCGCCGAGGTCTTCAGGATATGCGCCTGAACCGCCGGGTTGGCGATCAGATCGCGGACGGCCTTCGTCTGGAGGTCCACCGCATAGATCTGGTTGTCCTCCTCGCCCGCGACATCCTTCTCGACGAGGATGAAGCGGCCGTCGGCGGCCCAGCGGAAGCCATCGGCACCGCGATCGGTGAAGCGGGTGACGGGCACCGCCTTGGCGATGTCCGTCACCGGCGCGACCCAGACATTCGGGACGCCGTTGGTCGGCCGCAGCATCGCGATCTGCCGCCCGTCGGGGCTGAACTTCAGCGCGTCATAGGCCGGCGCGGCGAAGATCTCGGCGCGCGTCGCCCGCTCGCGCGGCGCGGCACCCGCCGTGGTTGCCAGCAGCGCCATCCCGGCCAGCAGGATGAAGCGGGACGGTCGGGTACGCATGATCGATCCCCTTGTCGGAAGGCTCAGCCGCCGGGGCGGAGCAGGTGCTCGACCAGCGAGACCCAGTAGCGGACGCCGATCGTCGCCACGTCGTCGTTGAAATCGTAGCCGTTATTGTGGAGCATCGTGGCGCCCCGGGAGTCCCCGTCTCCATTGCCGATCAGCATGAAGCAGCCGGGCTTCTCGCGCAGGAACCAGGAGAAATCCTCGCCGCCCATCGTCGGTTCGTCGACGTCGGCGAACTGCGCCTCGCCGACCACCGCGATGGCCGCCTCGCGCGCGGCACGGAAGGCGGCGGGCTCGTTGTGGAGCGAGGGGTGGCCGCGAATGTAGCGCACCTCCGCCACCGCCCCGAAGGCGGCGGCGACACCGGTCGCGACTTCGTGGATCGAACGCTCGATCTTGTCCTGCACGTCGGGCTCGATGGTCCGCACGGTGCCCACCATCGTCGCCTGATCGGGGATGATGTTGGGCGCGGTGCCGGCGTTGAACTGGCAGATCGAGACGACGCCGCAATCCAGCGGGTTGGTCATGCGCGCGACGACGCCCTGCAGCGCGACGACGATCTGCGCGCCGACGAACACCGGATCGATGCCGAGGTGCGGCCGCGCGGCGTGTACGCCCTTGCCGCGCACGACGATCTCGAAGATGTCGGCGGCGGCGTAGAGCGGGCCGGCGCGCCCGCCCAGCTTGCCGGCTGCGAGGCCGGGGCGGTTGTGCATGCCGAAGATGGCGTCCATCGGGAAGCGATCGAACAGCCCGTCGCGGATCATCGCGTTGGCGCCGCCGGGCTTCTCGCCGGGCTGGGTCTCCGGCCCGAAGGACTCCTCGGCGGGCTGGAAGATCAGGTGGACGGTCCCGTCGAAGTCCGCCTCCTGCGCCAGATAGCGCGCCGCGCCGAGCAGCATCGTGGTGTGCCCGTCATGGCCGCAGGCGTGCATCACGCCGGGCGTCCGCGATCCATGCGCGCGGCCGGGCTGCTCGGTGAGCGGCAGCGCATCCATGTCGGCGCGCAGGCCGATCGCGCGGGGCGAGCTGCCTCGCCGGATCGTCGCGACGATGCCGGTGCCGCCGATGCCGGTGACGACATCTTCGATCCCGAAGCTGCGAAGCTTCTCCTCGACGAAGGCGGCGGTGCCATGCTCCTGCCAGGAGAGTTCGGGATGGCTGTGGATATGGTGGCGCCAGGCGCGCAGATCGTCGTCATAGCCGGGAAGATCGTGGGGCATCGGCTTATCCTGCGGTGGGCATGAGGGGATCGGGGCGGAGCCGGCGGCGCCCCGCGCGGATCATCGGCATCGCCACGCCCGCCACGACACCGACCAGCGTCGCGCCGAGCAGCCACCAGGCCGGCACCATCGTGTCGCCGGTCCGCTTGATCAGCCAGGTGATCAGGAACTGCGCGCTGCCCCCGAACACCGATACGGCCATCGTGTAGGTGACCGCATAGGCAGTGCTGCGCCGTGCGCGCGGGAAGCTCTCGGCGAGGCAGACGTTCGCGGTCGCGGTCGACATGGCGTAGAGCGCGGTCATCAGGAACACGCCGAGTGCCAGCGTGCCGAGCGATGGCGCGGCGAGGATCCGCACGAACAGCGGATAGATCAGCACCAGCAGCACGATCCGGGGCCAGACGATCACGGCGCGCCGGCCGACTCGATCGGACAGCCAGCCGCCGAGCAGCCCGAAGGCGAACATGCTCGCGCCCGTGATCGCGGTGGTGGTGAAGGCGAGCGTTGGGCTGAGCTTCAGGATCGCCAGCGAATAGGTGTTGAAATATTGCAGCGTGTAGGTGGTCACCGTGCCGGCGAGGATCAGCATCAGCCCGATGCCCGCGACCCGCGCCAGCGGCAGCGCCGCCGCCTCGCGGTCGATCGCCTCGTCCACCGGCGCATGCAGCGTCTCGGGCATGATCCGCCTGAGATGAAAGCCGATCGGCAGGATCAGCACGCCGAGCAGCATGCCGATCCGCCAGCCCCATTCGGTCACCGCCTGCGGGCTCAGCAGGAAGGAGATGGCGAGGCCGACGAGGCCCGCGATCAGCGCGGACAGCCCCTGGCTCGCGATCTGCCACGCGCCGTAAAGGCCGCGCTTGCCCGCCGGCGCCGCCTCGATCAGCAGAGCGGTGGTCGGGCCGACCTCGCCGCCCAGCGCGAAGCCCTGCACCAGCCGCGCGACGGTGATGATGATCGCGCTGCCGACGCCCAGCACCGAGGATGGCGGGGTCAGCGCCACGACGACCAAGGCCGCGCCCATCAGCGCGAAGCTCAGCAGCATGGCGGGCTTGCGGCCGTGCCGGTCGGCATAGCGGCCGATCACCACCGCGCCGATCGGGCGGGCGATGAAGCCCACCGCGAAGGTGGCGAGCGCGAGGAGCAGGCCGTCCGTGCCCTTGCCGTGCGCGAACATGCTCGCGCCGATCTGGGTCGCGAAGAAGGCGAACAGGGTGAAGTCGTAGAATTCGAGGACGTTGCCCGCGACGATGCCCACCATGTTGGTGCGCGTCAGGGTGGCGGGGGGCGCCTTGTGGTCCGACATCACCGTCACCGAAGCCCGTCCTCCCGGTCCTGCGCAAACGATCCGGCATCGTAGGGCGCCCGCGCCGCCGATGCCCAATGCCTGTTCGTCATCAAATCATTCGCCCCGCAATGGCGCGAGGAAGCCGTCGAGCGCTTCGAGCAGCGCATCGGGCACCTCTTCCTGCGGGCTGTGTCCGCATTCGAGCGCGTGCCCCTCGACATGGGTGGCCTTCTCCCGCCACGTATCTAGCACGTCGTACAGCGCGCCGACCGTGCCGAGCCGGCCCCAGAGTGCGAGCAAAGGCGCCCGGATGCGCGCATCGGCATCGGCGGCGTCATGAGTAAGATCAATGCCGGCCGAGGCGCGATAATCCTCGCAGATGGCGTGGCGGGTCGCCGGGTCGGCATAGCAGCGGCGGTACTCGGCGAGCACGGCGGGGTCCACCGATCCGGGGACCTTGATCTGGTCCGCGATATGGCGATCGAGGAAATGGTCCGGGTCGGCGCCGATCATCCGCTCCGGCAGGTCGAAGGGCTGGATCAGGAAGAACCACCAGAAATAGCGGCGCGCGAACTCCATGTCGGTGCGCGCGTACATCGTCGCGGTCGGCGCGATGTCGAGCAAGGCGATCCGCGACACGGCATCGGGATGATCGAGCGCCATGCGGTGCGCAACGCGGGCGCCGCGATCGTGGCCGATCACCGCGAAGCGGTCATGGCCGAACTGCCGCATCACCTCGACCTGATCGCGCGCCATCGCCCGCTTCGAGTAGGCGACATGATCGACGCCGCCCTCCGGCTTCGCGCTGTCGCCATAGCCGCGCAGGTCGCTGGCAATGACGGTGAAGCGCCGGGCGAGAATCGGGGCGACCTTGTGCCAGGTGAGGTGGGTCTGCGGGTGGCCGTGGAGCAGCACAAGCGGCGGCCCCTCGCCACCGACCGCCGCTCGGATCGTCACCTCGTCCGTCTCGACATCGTGCCAGCGAAAGCCCGGCATGATCTCGGGATGGCCGCGGACCGGCGTCATGCAAGCCAGGGTGCGGCGGCGAGATAGTCCGTCTGGAAGGCGCGGATGGCGTCGGCATGAGCCAGCGTCCCGCCGATCCTGTCCAGCCCCAGCATGATCGCGCGCCGCCGTCTGGGGTCGATGGCGAAGGGCAGGACGAGATCGTCCACCATGATAGTCTCCGCCTCCAGATCGATCGTCAGCGCAGTGTGTCGCGCCGCGAGGTGCGCCGCAAGCCGCGCGTGCGCTTCCTCGTCGAGCGATATCAGCAGCAGGCCGTTATTGGCGGCATTGTCCGCGAAGATGCCGGCGAAGCTGGTGCCGACGATCGCGCGGATGCCATATTGCAGCATCCCCCACACGGCGTGTTCGCGCGACGATCCGCAGCCGAAATTGGGGCCGACGACGAGGATACGGCAATCCTCGAATCCCGGCCGGTTGAGCAGGAAGGCGGGATCGGGTTGCCCTTCCGAGTCGAAGCGCAGATCGTGGAACAGTCCACGCGCGAGGCCTGCGCGATCGATCCCCTTGAGGAACTGCTTGGGCATGATCACGTCGGTATCGACGTTCGCCGCCGGCATCACGGCCGCCGTCGCGGTGAGGCGGGAGAAGCCCTTACTGGTCATGGCAGCGGCATCCGGCGCACGTCGGCGAGGTGGCCGGATACGGCGGCGGCGGCGACCATGGCGGGGCTCATCAGGTGGGTGCGACCGCCGCTGCCTTGCCGACCTTCGAAGTTGCGATTGGTGCTGGAAGCGCAGCGTTCGCCCGGCGCTAGCACGTCGTCGTTCATCGCGAGGCAGAGCGAGCAGCCGGACTGGCGCCACTCAAACCCGGCCGCCGTGAAGATCGCGTCCAGCCCCTCGGCCTCGGCCTCGCGGCGGACGGTGCTGCTGCCCGGCGAGATCATCGCGCGCACGCCCGGCGCGACCTTGCGGCCCTTCAGGATCTCGGCGGCGGCGCGCAGATCGGTGAGGCGTGCATTGGTGCAGGAGCCGATGAAGGCGCGATCGATCGTCACCGCCTCCAGCGCCATGCCGGGCGTGAGGCCCATATAGGCGATGGCGCGCTCGGCATCCTGTCGCTCGGCAGCGGGGAGCGCGGCCGGATCGGGGATCGCGCCGTCGATCGGCAGCGCCTGATCGGGGCTGGTGCCCCACGTCACCATCGGGGCGATGTCCGCAGCATCGATGTGCACCTCCCGGTCGAACCGCGCGCCGTCATCGCTGCGCAGGTCCGCCCAGACGCGGCGGGCCTGTTCAAGCAGTTCGCCCTTCGGCGCCTTCGGACGGCCAGACAGATAGTCGATCACCGCCTCGTCCGGCTCGATCAGCGCGACGCGGGCGCCGCATTCCACCGCCATGTTGCAGATCGTCATCCGCCCCTCGATGCCGAGCGCGCGGACGGCATCGCCCGCCAGTTCGAGCGCATGGCCGTGTGCGCCCGCCGCCCCGATCGCGCGGATCACCGCCATGATCATGTCCTTGGCGGTCACGCCGGGCGCCACCGTGCCGTCGATCGTCACGCGCATCGACTTGAGGCGCGTGTAGGGCAGCGTCTGTGTCGCCAGTAGATGCTCGATGTCCGAGGTGCCGATGCCGAAACCGACGCTGCCGAACGCGCCGTAGGTGGTGGTGTGGCTGTCCCCTGCCGCGATGACGAGTCCGGGCACCACCCAGCCGAGCTCTGGCAGCACGACATGCTCGACCCCCTGCCGGGGGTGCAGCACGTCGTACATCTCGATCCCGAAATCCCGGCCGTTGCGCGCGAAATAGTCGATCTGGCGCTGCGCATCCGCGTCGGGCGCGATGGCCGTCCGGTCGGGCGCGGTCGAGTTGACGTGATCGACGACGCCGAGCGCCCCCTCCGGCCGCCACACCGTGCGCCCCGCCTCGCGCAGCCCGCTGAACGCCTGCGGACTGGTATATTCGTTGAGCACCGTGCGATCGACATAGAGCAGCAACTGCTCGCCCGGCCCCTCGATATCGTTGAGCGGCATCACCCGATGCCGGTCGATGATCTTGTCGTAGAGCGTACGGGGAGACGGCATCGGAACCTCGCCGGGAAGAGGCCGATGCTTAGCGGCGCTCCTCTCCGGCGGGCCAATGCCGGCTGTCTATCAATTGATGCCTTCTTCGATATTGCCCTTCGGCCCGGCCGAGGCGAGCGCCCAGAAGCCCTCCGCCGCCGGGGACTGGCGCGCGCGCGGGCGGTAGAGGCGGATCTCCATCGGCACGCTCCACGCATCGTCCCCCGCCAGGACGAGCCGGCCGGCGGCGATATCCTCCGCAACGAGGCTCTCGGGCAACCAGGCGACGCCCTTGCCCTCGCGCGCCATGGCGGTGAGTACCAGCACCGCGTGGGATCGAAACACGGACGACAGATGCGCGACCGGCCCGCCCGCCGCCCGCGCCGCCGCGACGATCCGCCCCATGCCCGATTCAGGGCCATATTCGAGGGTGGAGACCGGCGCGCTCTCCGTGCCGGGGAGCGCATGGAGCGGCCCCTCCCCACCCTCTGTCCGGGTGCTGACCGGTACAAGCCGGTCGCTGCCCAGCGTGATGCAGGCGAAGTTGCGCTGGTCGAGCACCGTCGCCGCCGCCGGATGATGGTGGCACAGCAGGAATTGCGCGCGGCCCTGCAGCATCGTCTGCTCGGCCGCCGCCATATTATCGGCGGTGAGCTGGATCGAGACCTCCTGTGCGGACAGCGCTTCGATCGATCGCACCCAGCTCGGGAAGAAGGTGAGCGACAGCGCGTGCGTCGCGGTGATGCGCAGGCTGGATTGCGAGGCGCCGGCGATCTCGCGCACTTCGCGCCGGCCATGTTCCAGCGTGCGCAAGGTCGCGTCGGCCACCTCCACGAAGCGGCTGCCCGCGGCCGTCAGCGAGATGCGGTGCGTGTCGCGATCGACCAGCACCACGCCCAGCCACGTCTCCAGCGCGCGGATGCGGCGGCTGAACGCCGGCTGGGTGACGCCGCGCGTCTCGGCGGCGCGGGAGAAGCTCTCCCCGCGCGCCAGCGCCAGGAAGTCTTCGAGCCACATCAGCTCCATCGGTTATGCTCCGCCCTTATCGTTTGATCCAATCTCGGCATTGGCCGGGCCAAACCACCATAACATAGCATCGGCTTTCAAGAGGGCGCGTGCCGGCGAAGATCCGGCGGCCGGAACGTGGCGAAAGCCACTTTTCCGCAGCCGAAGACGCGCGTCCGTGCAGGAAGAAGGCTGCGTTCCGGCATCCCGTCGGCTAGCGGCTCGTCCAAGGGCGGAACGGGGCGAATATCCCGGCCGCGAGAGAGAAGGGGTTCACCATGCGCGTCTCGACCCGTCCGGGCCTGGCCTGCCACATCAGTCTGGTGGCGCTTGCTTTGGCGATGCCGTCCGCTCTCCACGCGCAGCAGCAGGCGAGCGATGCCCCAGCCGCCGATGCCGGCGGGCCGTCCCCGGAAATCGTCGTGGTCGGCAAGCGGCTCCAGAACCTGCGCAACGTCGCGGGCACGGTGAACGTCCTGTCGTCGCAGCAGCTGCAGACCGCCGGCGCCAAGGATGCCGAGGACATCTTCAAGCTGACACCCGGCATCCAGTTCAACAAGGGATCGGCCGACGGATCTTTGCTCACCATCCGCGGCATCGGCACCAACACCTCGTCGGACAATACCAGCGTCGGCCAGCTGCCGACCGGCATCTATATCGAGGACGTCCCCTTCACCGATCCCTTCCAGTATATCTCGACGCCGGATCTCTCGGCCTTCGATCTCGATGCGGTGAAGGTGATGCGCGGGCCGCAGGGCGCGCTCTACGGCTCGGGCTCGCTCGGCGGCGCGGTCAACTACACGTTCAAGAAGCCCGATCTCGACAAAATCGGCGGCTCCTTCCTGACGACGCTGGATTCAGCGCAGGGCGGCAACACCCGGCCGTCCGTCTACGGCGCGTTCAACCTGCCGCTGGTCACCGACAAGCTCGCGCTGCGGGTGGTCGGCCAGTATCAGGACGATCCCGCCTATCAGGACAATATCGGCACCGGAAAGACCAACGTGAACGGCCGCACCGTGAAGGGCGGCCGCGCGCTCCTGCTGTTCAAGCCGGTCGAAGACCTGACGATCGACGCGCTCTATATCTATCAGCAGTCGCACCAGGGCGACACGTCTGCATCCGTTGGACCCGACGTGCGCTATTATGATTCCCCGCGCCCCTCCTCCTACACCTCGCACTTCAGCATGGCGAAGCTGGAGATCAACTACCGCCTCGGCCCAGTGAAGCTGACCTCGCTCACCGCCCACCAGAGCAAGGTGCGTAACCTGGACGGCGATCTGACGCGCCTGCTGGTGCCCGATGCGACCGTGGGCATCGACGTGCCGTCGGAGGATATCTACGGCTTCGGCCCCTTCCCCGACGTCAAGGAAGCCCGCAACGTCGAGCAGCGCAGCTCGAACGGCTTCTCGCAGGAATTCCGCGTGGCCTCGGCCGACAAGTCCGCGTTCAACTGGCTGATCGGCGCGTTCGGGCAGAACGTGAATTTCCACCGGACGCAGGACGTCTATCTCGTCGGCGCCGACGACCCGACCTATGGCGACAGCTTCTTCAACGTCCATCGCGACGGCGAGGCGAAGGAACGCGCCATCTTCGGCGAGGCGAACCTCGATCTCGGTGCGCTGGAAGTGGGCGCAGGCGGCCGCTATTTCGATACCAGCGTCAAATTCCACCAGACGCGCGTCGCGACGCTGGAAGCCGGCGCGCAGGACGTCCGCTATTCGCACAGCGAGAACGGCTTCACGCCCAAGTTCCAGGCGCGCTACCGCTTCGACAGCCACGTCATCGTCTATGCCGACGCGGCGAAGGGCTATCGCTTCGGCGGCGTCAACACCGCGCCCGGATCGAAGACCTACAAGTCCGACAATCTGTGGAATTACGAGGCGGGCATCCGCCTCCAGCCCACCCGCACGCTGAATTTCGACGTCGCCGGCTTCTATATCGACTGGAAGCGCCCCCAGATCACCTCGGCCGACCAGAACGGCTTCCTGATCGTCTCGAACGTCGCCAAGGCGACGTCGAAGGGCGTCGAGGTCAGCGCGCAATGGCATCCGGTGCGGAGCTTCACCGTCTCAGCCGGCGCGACGTACACAGATGCCAAGACCGACGCGCCCTTCCAGAGCACGCGCAATTTCGGCACCGACGTGGCCGGCGACTATTCGGGCAATTTCACCGTGCCGTCCGGGACCCGCCTGCCCGGCACGCCGAAAATCCAGGCGAGCCTGCAGCCCGAGTTCAAGACGGCGGGTCCGTTCGACACGACGATGACGCTGTCCGGCACGCTGAGCTACACCGGCAGCCGCCGCGCCCAGATCGACAGCGACCTGACGCTGCCGTCCTACACCACGGTGGACGTCCGCGCGAAACTCGCCCGCGACGGCTGGGACGGATCGATCGGCATCGAGAACCTGTTCGGATCGAAGGGCATCTCGTCGGCCGCCTACAGCTATTTCTCCACCGGCACGGGCACCGATGGCTATGCCGATTACTATCTGATCCGCCCGCGCATCATCAGTGTCTCCCTGCGCAAGGATTTCTAGCCGTGGGCGGCAATCCCTCGCTCATCGAGTGTTACACCAGCCTGTTCGACGGCCTAACGGAGCAGCCGTCCGATACTTTGCTCGGGCTGATCAGCGCATTCAGGAGTGACCCGCGGCCAGGCAAAATCGACTTGGGAGTCGGCGTCTATCGCGACAACGAGGGACGAACCCCGGTGCTTCGGGCTGTCAAGGAATCCGAGCGGCGGCTCGTCGAGGGTCAACTGACCAAGGCTTATCTCGGTGCCGAAGGGGATGTCGGCTTCGTCGAGGCATTGATGCCCGTCATTTTCGGATTACAGCCCTACGGCGCGCGCCTTTGCGGCTTGCAGACGCCGGGCGGGACTGGCGCGCTGCGCCTCGCCGCCGAATTGATTGCTCGTGCTCGTCCCGGCGCGCGCGTCTGGCTCGGCACGCCGACCTGGCCCAATCACTCGCAGATCATGGCGTCAGCGCATCTCGCCATCGAGGAATATCCGCATTTCGATGTCACGACACAGCGGTTACGCTTCGATCGGGTGATGGCCGCGATCGAAGCGGCAAATGCTGGCGACGTCCTTTTGCTCCACGGCTGCTGCCACAACCCGACTGGCGCCGATTTCGACGACAGCCAGTGGATCGCCATCGCTCGGGCCATGGCGTCGCGCGGCGTCCTGCCGTTAATCGATCTTGCTTATCAGGGGCTCGGACGCGGCTTGGAGGAGGATGTCGCGGGCGTTCGAGCAACGCTCGACATCGTCGGAGAAGGATTCATCGCGTATAGCTGCGACAAGAATTTCGGCCTCTATCGCGAGCGAGTTGGCGCGCTTTACGCGTTGTCGCGGTCGACTGGGCAGGCGGGTATCGTCCAGTCCAATCTACTCGCGCTCGCCCGAGCGAACTGGTCCATGCCGCCGGATCATGGCGCGGCGATCGTCCGCATCATACTGGAAGACGCGACGCTCGCAGCCGATTGGCGCACCGAACTATCGGACATGGCCTGCCGAATGCGCGAGATCCGCACTCTGCTAGCGCAGGCTAAGGCAAATCTGGCACCGATCGCGCACCAGCAGGGCATGTTCTCGACCCTGCCGTTGACGCCGATGATGGTCGCGCGACTTCGGGACGAACAGCGCGTATACCTACCATCTTCCGGCCGGATCAACATTGCCGGATTGACGCGGGATACGGTGCCGGCATTCGTTCGCGCGCTTCTATGGCTGGCCTAACCCCGCTCGCAGGTCTCCTTACGACCAAGGCTCGCTCACATTCGACCGACGGTGCATCAAGCGGACAATGTCCTATCCTGGCGGAAGCCGTCGTTGGTGGGAACCACCGGAATGACCGCTAAGTCCCACGACGCGACGTCAACGCACCTATTGTACGCGATATGACCGAAAGGCTGGATTTGGGCTCAGCGCTAGGGCGCGGTTACGGCGGTGATTGGCGCTCGACCGACAAGATGCTGGAGAATGTTGGTGCCCCCATCAATGACCACATGGATGCCCCCAAGACGAATTTGGCGATTCGAAGGCCTTGAATAACAGCTTGATTTTTACGAATTTATTTTTCCAGCACGAACATCCAAAAGCAGAATATTTTTATATAACATATTGATTTTGTTAGATATTTTTTCAATGGTGGGCCCGGCAGGACTCGAACCCGCAACCTAGCCGTTATGAGCGGCCAGCTCTAACCATTGAGCTACAGGCCCCACCCGCGCGCTCGATAGCCCGCACATCGTTCATCTGGCAAGTTTCAAGCCGACGTCGCGCTCCGCCCAGGCGGCGGCGATCAGGGCGTCGGCGCCGATCGGCTCCACGCCTTCCCGCGCCAGCAGATCGAGCACACCGTCCCACCAGGCGTAGAAGCCGCGCAGATCGGCGGCGTCGCGCACATAAGGCGTATGGCCCGGCTCGACCGAAGGCGAGTGGAAGGAAATCGAGATCAGCCGCGCATCGTCGTCCAGCAATGTGCGAATGGCCCGCAGCGCCTGGGGCAAAGGCGTGCCCTCGGGCGTCAGTGCGATCCGCTCCAGCGCTCCCGTCCGTGCGAGCAGCCCGCGCAGCCGCGCCACCCTGCCCGCCGCCGGATAGATATGGTGGCCGAAGCGTCGTGCGAAACCGGTATAGGCGGCGGTGAGCGGCAGTTCCATCAGCAGGCGCTGTGGGCCTGCCCAGCAGGGCATGGCGTCGCGATGGGTGAAATCCGGCCCGCCCTCATCCGAATAATCGAACAGCGCACGCACCGAGACGTCCAGCCGGTAGCCCGCTTCCTCCAGCAGCTTCGCGCTGTTGGGGCCGATGCCGTAGCGCCCGGCGCGATAGACTTGCGGGCGCTTGCCGAAGGCGGCGGCGATCCGATGGGTGAGCGCCTCCAGCTTGGCGCGCTCCTGCGCTTCGGGAAGGTTGCCGACAAAGCTGTTGGCGACCGTCAGCACCTCGTCGAACGGCGGATTCACCCAGGGATGGAGCTGCGAGCCGATCGCGCACTCGCCGGCCTCCATCAGCGGCCGCAGCACCTCGATCGCGCCGGGTGCGGAAGCCACCGGGTAATCGACCAGATAGGTCGGGCAGATGCCGAAGCCGGCGAGCCTGCGATGCGCCTCGGGCAAAGCGGCGATCGCGGTGGTGGCGGTGGCGTCGCGGCTGCGCGGCGCCGTCCAGTCGAACTCCTCCTCCGTGTCGACGAACACCAGGAAGCGCCGGCCGATCGCGGCGGGCGGACTCAGCCGATCGCGTGGGACCGGCGGGCGATCGATCCGGCCGTCGGCCATGCGCTCGCGCATTGTTCAGCCACCGGCCCCGGCATGTCCTGTCGACGCGACCGCCGGCAGGCGGAGCAGGAAGCGATCCGCCTCGATCGCCAGCGTGCCGCCGGCGGTCGCGGCGAGCCGGCGCACGAGATGGAGCGAGAAGCCGAGACCGAGCAGAGGCGCGTCCGGCGCATCCCCATCCGGCCCGAACCCCGGATCGAGCAGGGCCGCCTCGGCCATGCCGGCCAGCCGCGCCGGGCGATCCACCGCGAGCGCGAGGCCGCCTTCCGGCGCGAGACGGAGATCGGCGCGGATCGTCTCGCCCTCACCCGCCAGCGCGCTGGCACCCGCGACGAGCCGGCCGAGCATCCGCCTCAACGCGGCGGGGTCGCCCTGCACCGGCGGCAGGCCGGGCGCGGCGACGCACTGGAGGTCGGCACCGCGGCCGCGCGCGTTGTCCGCATGATTGCCACAGATCGAACCGAGCATGGCGCCAAGATCGACCTCGACGCGCTGAAGATCAAGCCGCTGCGTTTCCAGCCGCGCCGCGACATCGAGATCGTCGACCGCCGCGAGCAGGCGCCCGGCCTGCTCTGCGATCGCCTGCGCGCGGTCGCGATAGGCGGTGGAAACCGGCCCGCGCATCTGGCGGCGGATCATCTCGGCGAAGCCGCCGATCGCGTTGAGCGGCGTGCGCAGTTCGTGGACCAGCTGGCGCAGCGAATCCGGATCGAGACCGAAGCCATAGAGGCCGAGCGAAGGCTCGGCGCGCTCGTCGCTGCGCGGGCGACGACCGGTGCCGCGATAGCCCTGGAAGCGGCCGGTGTCGGCGGCGAAGATCGGCACGCCCGCGATCCGCCACTCGCCCGCCGCGTCCGATCCGCCGGCGACGATCAACCGCGCGTCACGAAAGGGCGCGCGACGGCGGAAGGCGCCCGGCGCCTGCGCATCGACACCGACGGGGCCGGAGGCAGGCGTCGCGATCGTCTCGCCGATCAGCGGCCCCCGCGCGATGCCTTCCACCCAGCGGATCACGCCGTCGCTGCCGGTCTCGAAGCGGAAGCTGTCCGGATGGTCTTCGGCATCGCCGACGACTGGAGCCTCGTCGCGACGCTGGCGAAAGCCGGCGATGCGATCGATGATCGCGCGGATCTGTCCCTCGCCCGCACCATGTTCCAGCGCCTGCACGGATATGGGTGGCGCCTGCTCCACCGGCGTCTCGATCGTCGCAGGCACATCCTCCACGGACGCAGGCTCGGGATCGGGAACGACGATGGGTTCCGCCGCGCCGGCGCCGACGGCGCGGCCCTCGCCCTGCAGCGCGAGGTCGGTGCGCCCGAACGACGCCAGCGCCCGCTCGACACGGAAACCGAGATCACGGCGATGACGCAGCACGCCCCGCCCGGTCGGCGACAGGCGCGGCAATACCGCCAGCCAGTCCGCCTCGCTCAGCCGGACATGGCCGAGCATCGCGCTGGTGACGACCGGGACGTCGGCGGCGAGAAATACGACCAGTGGCGCCGGCACGGGCCGGCCGGCGAAGGCGGAGGCCGTCTCGCGGCGGATGGTCACCGGCACGTCGCGGCGCAGATCCTGCAGCCGCGCCAGCGCCTCCCGCGCGAGCGAGGGATCGGAGCCGGGCCGATGCTGCGCCAGCAGGTCGAGCAGCTGCCGCCACTGGGCGACCCGGTCCACCGGCCTTTCGGCCGGCCGGGCTAGCACCGTGGCAAGCATATCATCGAACCGCACGCACTCCTCCACGCACCCGGCGAGCGGATCCTCCTGCCGGATCAAGGTTGACTATCTGTTCCTTTTCCGGGGGGCAAAGCGACTTTTATCGCATCGTCGCATAGTGGGACAATTGCCTTCCACAGCAATATTCTTATAGGTCTGAGCCATACCGAGAAAGGAAGCCTTGTGGTGGCCTCACCTTTATTGCTTGATTCGATCGACCGAACCATACTTTCCGAGCTTCAGGACGATGGCCGCATCACCAACGTGGAACTGGCGCGCCGCGCCGGGCTGACCGCGCCGCCCTGCCTGCGCCGGGTCCGCTCGCTGGAGGAAGCGGGCGTCATCAACGGCTATCATGCGCGACTCAACCCGGCGGCGCTGGGTTACGGCATCACCGTCTTCGCGCTCGTCTCGCTGCGCAGCCAGGCGGAAGAGGATCTGCGCGGGTTCGAGGCGCATGTCGCGACGCTCCCCGAAGTCCGCGAATGTCACATGCTCAACGGCGAGATCGACTTCATCCTGAAGATCGTCGCGCACGACCTGCAGAGCTTCCAGAGCTTCCTCACCTCGCATCTGACGACCGCGCCGCACGTCGCCAGCGTGAAGACATCGCTGACCATCCGCACGTCGAAGGACCAGCCCGGCGTGCCCGTCGACACTCCCTGAATCGCGGCACGCCCCGAAACGCGAACCGGCGCCGCTTCCCGAAGGAAGCGGCGCCGGCCTGTTTCCGCTGTCGGCCCGCGCCTTACTTGGCGGCCGGCTGCGACGGCGCTGCGGGGGCCGAGCCCTTGTTGGCGTAGATCGCCCAATATTGCGCGATCGTCTGGCTCGGCCCGGTCACCTTGGCGAGCGTCGCCGCCGCACCGGCCTTGTCCGCGCCCTGCGCCTGGGCCTCGCCCATGTGCAGGTTCACGACATTCGCATCCACGCCGCCCTTCTGGAGCGCGACCTTGTAGAGATCGATGGCCTGCGGATACATGCCGTAGCCGAGATAGGCGTCCGCCGTCTGATAGGCGAGATTGCCGTTCGCGGCGGCCCGCGCCTTCTTGTCGGCATTGGGCAGATCCGCCTTGTCGGCGGCGACCTTCGGGCCGGCGATCGACTTGATCTCGGCGAGCGCCTTGCTGGTGGCGAGCGCCTTGTTGTCGATCATGTTCGAGCTCATGCCCTGATCGATCACCGCCTTCGCCTCACCGGGGAAACCCTTGTTGAGAGCGGTGTTGGCATATTCGTAATAGTCGCGCTCGCCGGCCAGCGAATTGGTGGCGCGCATCAGGCGCAGGGTATCGAGATCGACCTGCGGGTCGAGCTGGCTGGTCTCGCGATAGGTCTGCAGAGAAATCCGCCAGATGTCGGCACGCGGATAGGCATCGACGAGCTGCTGGCCGTATTTCACCACGCCCGCCGGCTGCTTGCCGTCATAGGCGATGGCGAGAGCGCGGCGATACCAATCCTCGTCCACCGGCTGGCCGGTCGCCTTCTGCGCGGCGATCGCCTGATCGGTATATTGCAGGGCCGCCGGCGTCTGGTTCTCGCGCGATTTCACGGCGGCGAGCGAGATCAGGATTTCCGGATCGTTCGGCTTCAGCGTGTTGACCTGGGTGAAGCCCTTGTCCGCAACATCCAGCTTGCCGGCGTTGAACGCGGTCTGCGCCTGTGCGGTGTAGAGCTGGATCTGCTGCTCCGGCGGAGCCTTGCCGCTCGCCAGCACCTGGTCGATCGCCGGCCCGAGCGCGGCCTGATCGTTGGTGTTCTGCGCCACGATCACGGCCATGATGCCGGCCTGATACTTGTCGTCCGGCGTCGATGCCGCGGCCTGCGCCGCAGCGAGCGCGGTCTTGGCGGTCGCCCAGTCCTTCGCCTCCACCGCCTTCTGCGCGGGCTGCGCGGCCTGACGGAAGGCATCGGAGAATTTGGGCTTCGATGCGTCGGCGGCATCGTCCTTCTTCTTGGCGGCTGCGGGCGTCGCGCCCGTCACCGCCACCGCGCCGAGCGCGAGGGCCAGCGTGAGCGCCGTCGTCGATACGAACTTCATGAAACTCTCCTCTGTCGGCACCGAGGGGTGCGCCGCGGGCAAGGGTGCTAACCCCTGCCCCGTTTCTGTTCAAGCCAAGTCCCTGTTCAAGCTCTGGACCACCTGAAACACTGGCGCCCGAGGGCTGAACACGCATTGAACGCGGCGGTTGCATGACGTCGCGCTCTGCGTCTAGGCGGCGACGATGCTCGCTCTGCTCTCTCCCGCCAAGACGCTCGACTTCGACAAGCCCCTGCCGGACCTCGCCGCCACGGCGCCGCGCTTCGCGGACGAGGCGGCGGCGATCGCGGCGCGCGCAGCGAAGCTGTCGAAGAAGAAGCTCGGCGAGATCATGGCGATCTCGGACAAGCTCGCCCAGCTCAACATCGATCGCTATCGCGGCTTCCTCGACCAGCCCGAGCGCCCCGCCCTCTTCGCCTTCGCCGGCGATGTCTACACGGGCTTCGAGGCGCGCACGCTGGACGAGCCGGCGATCGACTTCGCGCAGGATCACGTCCGCATCCTGTCGGGCCTCTACGGCCTGCTCCGCCCGCTCGACGCGATCCGGCCTTACCGGCTGGAGATGGGCACACGCTGGGCGCCGGGCCGCGCGACCAATCTCTACGGCCACTGGAAGGATCGCATCTCCGCTCTGCTGGCGGACGATCTGGCGGCGGAGGGATCGGGCACCATCGTCAACCTCGCCAGCAAGGAATATTGGGAAGCGATCGACCGCCATCCGCCGAAGGGCGCGACGATCCTCACCATCGAGTTTCTGGAGGATCGGTCCAGGGGCCTCACCTTCAACAGCTTCGGCGCCAAGAAGGCGCGCGGCATGATGGCGCGCTACATCTGCGAGCACCGGCTGACCGACGCCGACGCGCTCAAGGGCTTCGACAGCGACGGCTATGCCTTCGAAGCGTCCGGCTCCGACGAGCGCCGCTGGCTGTTCGTGAAGCGCTGAGTATCCTTTGGAAATGCGCGGAAGAGCGCATTTCGAGGCTGCACCAGCCCGCTCCCCCACCCGGCCTCCCATAGAATACTGCCGTTGGGAGGCCGGGTGGGCGCAGGCGAGTCACGCGCCTCGCCAGCGCGGGCTGGTGCGGCGATCCGCCGAAGGGCGGATTCCAAACAAACCTCCACCGGCCGCTTTTTCCGTGCGCCCTCGCGCACGCGCGCACGCGTAGGGCTGGCGCCCGCCCCTGCGCTGGTCTAGGGAGGTCGGATAGGCGCCCCACCGGGCGCTCCAGACCATAACAGAACCGGAAAGCTCATCCCCTTGGCCAGCGCCCCGCCGACCATCGAACCTTCGGACATTTCCCCCGTCTCCATCGTCGACGAGATGAAGTCGAGCTATCTCGACTATGCGATGTCGGTGATCGTCAGCCGCGCGCTGCCCGACGTGCGGGACGGCCTGAAGCCGGTCCACCGCCGCATCCTCTACGCCAGCCAGGAAGGCGGCTTCGTCCCCGGCCGGCCATACCGCAAGTCCGCCAAGATCGTCGGCGACGTGATGGGCAACTACCACCCGCATGGCGACGCCGCGATCTACGATGCGCTGGCACGTCTGGCGCAGGACTGGTCGATGCGCGTGCCGCTGATCGACGGCCAGGGCAATTTCGGATCGATGGATCCCGACCCGCCCGCCTCGATGCGCTACACCGAGGCGCGTCTCGCCAAGGTGGCGATGACGCTGCTGGAGGACTGGGACAAGGATACCGTCGACTTCCAGCCGAACTATGACGGTTCGCGCGACGAGCCAACGGTGCTCCCGGCACGCTTCCCGAACCTGCTGGTCAACGGTGCCGGCGGCATCGCCGTCGGCATGGCGACCAACGTGCCGCCGCACAATCTCGGCGAGGTGATCGCCGCCTGCAAGCTCTACATCGACAAGGAGGTCCATGGCGGCACCCTCGTCACCACCGAGGAGCTGATGGAAATCGTGCCGGCGCCGGACTTCCCGACCGGCGCGCTCATCCTCGGCCAGGGCGGCGCGCGCAACGCCTACAACACCGGGCGCGGCTCGATCATTATGCGCTCGCGCCACGAGGTCGAGACCAAGCGGGACCGCACCTCGATCGTGCTGACCGAAATCCCCTATCAGGTCGGCAAGTCCGGGCTTGTCGAGAAGATCGCCGAGGCCGCCAAGGAAAAGCGGATCGAAGGCGTCTCGGACATTCGCGACGAATCGAACCGCGAAGGCGTCCGCATCGTCATCGATCTGAAGCGCGACGCAACCGCCGAGGTAGTGCTGAACCAGCTGTGGCGCCACACCCCGGCGCAGACCAGCTTCCCGGCGAACATGCTGGCGATCCGTGGCGGCCGCCCGGAGTTGCTCGGCCTGCGCGACATCATCCAGGCCTTCGTTCAGTTCCGCGAGCAGGTGATCACCCGCCGCTCGAAGTTCGAGCTGCTCAAGGCCCGCGAGCGCGCGCACCTGTTGCTCGGCCTCGTCGTCGCGGTGTCGAACCTCGACGAGGTGGTGCGGATCATCCGGGGCTCCGGCTCGCCCGCCGAGGCGCGCGCCGCGCTGCTCGCGCGCGAATGGCCGATCGGCGAGATCGCGCCGTACATCGCGCTGGTCGAGGCGGTCGAGAAGACCATCGAGGGCGATACCTACGTGCTTTCCGACGCGCAGGTCCGCGCGATCCTCGATCTGCGCCTGCACCGCCTGACCGCGCTCGGCCGCGACGAGATCGGCGACGAGTTGAAGGAGCTTGCGGATTCGATCGGTGAGCTGCTGCGTATCCTGTCCGATCGCGTGCGCCTCTACGAGGTGCTGGTCGAGGAGCTGGACGCGGTCTCAGCCGCCTTCGCCACGCCGCGCAAGTCCACGCTGATGCCCGCCGGCGACGACATCGAGGACGAAGACCTCATCGAGCGTGAGGACATGGTCGTCACCGTCACGCACGGCGGCTATATCAAGCGCACCCCGCTCGATGCCTTCCGCACGCAGGCCAAGGGCGGCAAGGGCCGCTCCGGCATGGCGACCAAGGACGAGGATGCGATCACCAAGCTGTTCGTCACCTCGACGCACACGCCGGTGCTGTTCTTCTCGACCGCCGGCAAGGTCTATCGCAAGAAGGTCTGGAAGCTGCCCGAAGGCGCCCCGCAGGCGCGCGGTCGGCCGATGGTGAACCTCCTCCCGCTGGCCGAGGGTGAGACCATCTCCACCGTCCTGCCGCTGCCCGAAAATGAGGAGGAATGGGGCAACCTCCACATCATGTTCGCTACCGCCAAGGGCCTCGTCCGTCGCAACAGCATGGACCAGTTCACCCGCATCCCCACCGCCGGCAAGATCGCGATGCGCTTCTCCGAGAGCGACGGTGACGATGATGCGGCCGAGACGACCAGCGATCGGCTGATCGGCGTGACGCTGCTGACCGAGGATGACGACGTCTTCCTCGCCACCCGCAACGGCAAGGCGATCCGCTTCCGCGCGACCGACGTGCGCGAATTCCAGAGCCGTACGTCGGCCGGCGTACGCGGCGCGAAGCTGCTCGGCGACGACGAGGTGATCTCGCTGTCGATCCTGCGCGGCACCGAATGGGACAAGGACACGGAGACGCGCGAGGCCTATCTCCGCGCCGCGCCGTGGAAGGAGAATGAAGCCGAGCCGACGCTCGACGCCGCCACGATGCAGGCGATGGCGGATGCCGAAGAGTTCGTGATGACGGTGTGCGCCAACGGCTACGGCAAGCGCTCCTCGGCTTACGAATATCGCCGCATCGGTCGCGGTGGTCAGGGCATCACCAACATCGACAATCTGAAGCGCAACGGCCCGGTCGTCGCCAGCTTCCCGGCGCACAATGGCGAGCAGCTGATGCTCGTCACCGATCAGGCGAAGCTGATCCGTATGTCGGTGGGCGACACCCGCGTGATCGGGCGCGGCTCGTCCGGTGTGATCCTGTTCCGCGTGGCGGACGACGAGCATGTCGTCTCGGCAGCGCGGATCGAGGAGAGCGAGGACGAGGCGGAGGCCGATCTCGGCGACGAGGCCGTGGCCCCCGCCACCGATCCGCAGGTCGACGGCGACACCGGCGAGGATCTGGCGGACGGCAGCGAAAGCTGAACCGTGAGCGGGGGCGGCCCGGCCGCCCCCGGCTTGTTCAGCAGGCGGGCTTGGGCTTCTGCCATTGCGGGAAGAGCCTCAGGCGCCGCATCGCCCAGTAGCTGATATCGATCGAGACGGTGAGCCGCCTGTCCGCCCGCGTGTAGATCTCCTGATCGCCGACATTGTCGTGGCCGGTGAAGCAGACCGTCCAGCCTGTGCGCTCCAGCGCGTCGCCGACATCCTGCACCGCCATCTGGTCGTCCTCGCTCCACAGGATGAGGTGATCGAAGCCGCCATTGCCGTCCCCGCCGACCAGATCGACGGCGGCTTCATATGGCCCTTTTCCCTGAAACATGATTCCCGGTTTGCGGCAGCGCATCGAGATCGGATCGCCGAAGCAGTTCACGAAGCCGCTCCTCTTCGCGAAGGCGAGCGTGCCGCTGACCGGCAGGCCGTCGAAGGTGAGGTTCGGCGGCGGCGTCCGGTGCGGCGTGCAGCCGCCCGCGCAGATGGCGATCGACATCAGCACCGCGCGACGCATCGCGCGGCCCCCCGTGGGCAAACGGCTCCCCATCCTCAGTCTCCAGTGAAGATCTTTCGTCGCGCCTAGATCGCCGGCGCGAGGGCGTTCCGTATCCGACCGTTCCACCACATCAGACAGATGACCGTCGTCAGCTGCACGGCCAGCCCGGCGATCGGCGGGACGATCCAGTCCTCGTCGAGAAACAGCACGCTGCCCACGATCACCAATGTCAACGTCGCCGCCGCGTTCAGCCGCGCGAGGAACGCCACCCGGTTCCAGTCCCGATCCAGCATCGCCCACGCGAGCGAGAGATGCCCGGCGGTGAGCGCGAGGACGAGCAGCACCAGCGCAGGCGCGGCGTTGCGAGTGGAAACGTTGAGCAGCATCTCCCCGCCACGACTGCCCATCATCTCATGGATCGAGGCAGGCCCGCCGTGCAGCAGCGAGACCCCGAAGAGCGGCCCGGACATCAGCAAAGCCGCGACCGGGATCAGCAGACCGATCGCCACCGCATGACTGGCGAGCGCGAAGCGCCCCTCCGGCTGCACCGGAATTTCGCGGCAGGCCCCCGCGAAGCAGCCGAGCGCGAAGGCCAGCGGCCGGCCGTCCTCCACCGCCGCCTCGAACTCCGCTTCCATCGCCCACGCCCACTCGCGCCGATCACGGCCGAGACAGCAGGTCGCCAGCCGCATCAGCAGGCGGGCGGCCAGCAGGCTCATGCGGGAGAGACCTTTCCAACGAGCGAAGCGCCCTCACGATGCACCTGTTGGGCGAGTTCGAGGCCGCTGGCGGTCAGCCGATAGGCGTGGCGGGCAGGTCGTCCGGGTTGCGCGGGTTCGCGCCATTCGGCCTCGACCAGCCCGTGCTCGGTCATCCGCATCAGCAAGGGATAGAGCGTGCCGGAAAACAGCCCCGTCTCCTTCATGATGTCATAGCCGTGCCGCCATTCCTGCGCGCGGACGGCCAGCGCGTTCAACAACGCGATCATTTGTTTCGACGGGCGGCGGTTTCCGGGCATGTCGCCTTACAACATATGTAGAATTATTCGTCAAGCGGCCGCGATGCTTCGCAATTGCCACGCCGCCAGCATGGTCGCGACGCCACCCAGCACGAAGCTGATGCCGACGAACACGCCGAGCATCCGCACTGCTGGAAACGGCCAGCTGAACAGAAGCAGCAACGCCAGCACCCAGTTGATCGCACCGATCCCCAGCAGCATCCCGCGCGTCGGCCCCGGCCCGGCGAGCCGCGCCGCGCCGAACTCGATCATGCCGCGCCAGAACAGCCAGAGCGCCACCAGCAGCGCCAGCGAGGCGGCGCCCGCCACCGGATTGATGATCACCAGCAGCCCGACCAGGATCGATCCGGCGCCGTAGAGAATCTCCGTCCAGCGCCGGTGGGTGCCGTGGCTGCGCAAGCCCATGACCACGGTCGCGACGCCAGTAAACAGCAGCAGCCAGCCGATCAGCACCGCGATCGCGGCGGTGGTGAAGCCGGGTGCCGCGAGGAAGAAGATGCCCGCGACGAACAGCAGCACACCGCAGGCCATCGTCCAGGTCCAGCGGTTGACGGGATGCGGGCCGGCGGCGGTGGCCATGTCTCTCTCCTCCTGCGTCCCGCCCGGTGGATCAACAAAGCGGTCGCCGCCCCGGTTCCTTGGCGCTATGGCGCCCTCATGCACGACATTCACATCATCGGCGGCGGCCTCGCCGGATCGGAAGCCGCGTGGCAGCTGGCCGAGGCGGGCTACAAGGTGCGCCTCTCCGAAATGCGCGGCGTAGAAGGCACGCCCGCCCACCACACCGACGATCTCGCCGAACTGGTCTGTTCCAACAGCTTCAGGTCGGACGATGCCGAGAAGAACGCCGTCGGCCTGCTCCATGCGGAGATGCGCGCGCTCGGCTCGCTGATCCTGCGCGAAGGCGATGCCCACCGTGTCCCCGCCGGCTCGGCGCTGGCGATGGACCGCGACGGTTTCTCGGCCGGCGTCACCGCCGCGATCGCGGCGCATCCGAACATCGAACTGGTCCGCGAGCGGATCGACGCACTGCCGGAAGGCCCCGCCATCATCGCCACCGGCCCGCTCACCGCCGCGAGCCTCGCCGGCGCGATCCAGTCCGAGACGGGGCAGGACGCGCTCGCCTTCTTCGATGCCATCGCTCCGATCGTCCACCGCGAGAGCATCGACATGGAGACCTGCTGGTTCCAGTCGCGCTGGAACAAGGGCGACGGCAAGGATTACATCAACTGCCCGATGAACAAGGACGAGTATCTCGCCTTCATCGACGCGCTGAACACGGGCGAGAAAACCGAGTTCAAGGAGTGGGAGAAGGACACGCCCTATTTCGATGGCTGCATGCCGATCGAGGTGATGGCGTCGCGCGGGGTCGACACGCTGCGGCACGGGCCGATGAAGCCGGTCGGCCTCGACGATCCGCGTACCGGTCGCTGGCCCTACGCTGTGGTGCAGCTGCGGCAGGACAACAAACAGGCGACGCTCTGGAACATCGTCGGTTTCCAGACGAAGCTGAAACATGCCGAGCAGGTGCGCGTCTTCCGCATGATCCCCGGCCTGCAGAATGCCGAGTTCGCGCGGCTGGGCGGCCTTCACCGCAACACCTTCATCCGATCGCCGATCCTGCTCGACGGCACGTTCCGGCTGAAGAGCCGCCCGAACGTCCGCTTCGCCGGCCAGATCACCGGCTGCGAGGGCTATGTCGAAAGCGCCGCGATCGGGCTTCTCGCGGGCCGCTTCGCCGCCGCCGAACTGGGCGGGCGCACCCTGCCCCCGCCGCCGCCGACCACGGCGCTGGGCGCGCTGCTTGGCCACATCACCGGCGAGGCGGAAGCCGAGACCTACCAGCCGATGAACGTCAATTTCGGCCTGTTTCCACCGTTCGAGAGCCTGCCGAAGAAGGCCGACCGCAAGGCCGCCTACACGTCTCGCGCGCGGGAAGACCTCGCGAAGTGGCGCGAGGAGATCACGGCTGTTCCGGCCTGACCTGTTCCTCCCCCGCCACGGGGAGGTGGCAGGCGCAGCCTGACGGAGAGGGATGACGGCGGGACGATCGAGACGGCGCCGCCGTCCTCCCCCTCCGACGCCTTACGGCGCCACCTCCCCCTGGCGGGGGAGGATTTTCTTTAGCTGGCGTCGTCGTCCGCTCCGGCCGGTGCCGGGGCGGCGGCCTGCGCGGGCGGGCAGCGCGGCCTGGTCTTGCGGACCACGCGGGTCGTGGCGAACTCGGCCGGGGTGAGCGCGCCCGACTTGTCGGCATCGGCGCCTGCGAACTTTGCCTCGGCCTTGGCGGCATATTCGTCGAAGCTCAGCCTGCCGTCATGGTTGGTGTCGAGCTTGTCGAAATTCCGACGCCGCGCCTGGAGGAATTCGGCCAGCTCGATCTTGCCGTCCTTGTCGTGATCTGCGCGGCTGAAGCGTTTCTCTTCTTTCGTCTTTTCCGTCGCCTGAGGCGGATCGGGCATCTCGACAGAGGCCGGCGCCACCACCGCGACCGGTGCCACCACGGCGGCGGGAGGCGGCGGGATACGGCTGTCACGCGAGGCGAGGCCGGACCAGATCATCACTCCCGCGCCCGCCATCAGCAGCGCCGCGACGCCGCCCACCAGATACCGCCACATCGCAACGCCTCCCCTGTCGCAGCGCGAAGACTAACGCCCCGTCCAGCGATGCGCCAGCAGCCGCATCAGTCGCCAGCGCGAGGCCGGCGGGCGCAGCGCCCCGTGCCCGCGCCGCACATCCTCGCGCGCCAGCACCGCCAGCATACCCAGCACACGCAGGTTGCGCGGCCACCCGCCGGTGATCCCCTTGTCGAGCGGCGCCTCCGCCATGGCGAGCAGCCTCTCCGCCGTCGCCGGATCACTCGCCTGCCGGGCGAGATCGGCGAGCGCCCAGCCCTCACCCGCCGCCTCGATCCGCTCATGCTCGCGCCCGAGCACGCGGCCGACCAGGCGGAACAACGCCGCGCCGCGCAGGCGGGCGTGCATCTCCATCGTCTCGGCCGTCCAGTCCGGGTCGTCGAGCAGCACCTCCCAGCCTTCCACCATCGCGGCCAGGTCATGCCCGGCGATGCGATCGGGCCGCAGCGCCGCCGCCGCGTGGAGCAGCGGCTCGCCCGGCGGCGGCCGCTCATCGAGCGCGGCGAGCGCGTCGCGCCACCAGACCAGCCGCATCAGCCCGATCGTCGGCTCCCTGGCGCGCCAGACGAGACTGGCCAGCCGCTCGTCGAGCGCGAACAGGGTGGTGAGGCTGTCGCGTGTGAGGCGCGGTGCGTGCGCGACGGCGAGCAGGCGCTCGGGATGCTGGATGGAGATCGGCTGGTCCATGCCGCCTTCTGGCACAGCCGGCGCGCCCGAAAAATCCCGTTAACCATCCTCGTGAACGCGCCCTTGAGCCGCGCTCTGGCATGGGCGCCCAATGGACCGGAATCTGCGGAGCCGGACGGTGGGGAATTTGAGGCGGACGATGGCACGATCGAACGGGGTAATCGGGTTCCTGGCCCGCCTGCGCAGGGATGCGCGGGGCAATGCGCTGGCGATCATGGCTGCCGCGATGATCCCGCTGTGCGCCTTCGCCGGATCGGCGATCGATCTCGGCCGCATGTACGTGGTCCGCACGCGCCTGCAGACCGCCTGCGACGCGGGCGTGCTCGCCGGCCGCAAGTTCATGGACTCCAACACGCAGGCGGTGGGCCAGCCCCTGAGCGGCACCGCGCTGACCCAGGCCAATGCCTATTTCAACAACAATTTCGGATCGAGCTGGGCCGCGAGCAGCTGGTTCGTCGCCGGCTCGCAGAGCTTCACGACAACGGCCTTTTCCGACAGCAACGGTATTACGCAGGTCAACGGCGCCGCATCCACCCAGGTGCCGATGACACTGATGCGCATGTTCGGCGCGCCCAACCGCACGATCGCCGTCACCTGCCAGGCGAGCTTCGATACGCCCGACGCCGACGTGATGTTCGTGCTGGATACCACCGGCTCCATGTCGTGCCTGCCGTCCGACCCGACGAGCTGCGGCACGACGAGTGTGCCCTACACGATGGCCGACGGCAGCACGGACTATTACAACCCGGAGAAAAGCGGTTCGAAGCTGCAGGCCGTGCGAGATGCGGTGGCGACCTTCTACGATACGCTCGCCGCCAATCTGACGCCGGGCACCAACGTCCGCTACGGTTTCGTGCCCTATACATCGACGGTGAACGCCGGAGCGGCGCTCACCTCGCTCGGCACCAACTATCTCGCGACACAATGGACCTATCAGTCGCGCAAGGTGACCGGCGACTATGCCGTGTCCAAGTCCGGCAACGCATCCAACACCAGCGACAACAAGACGACGTGCCAGGGCTTCACCCTCGCGAACACGCGCTCGGCGGCTGCCTATATCTATCCGGCGACCGGCAAGCTCGGCACCTGGAGCAACAGCATCTGTTCGGTTCAATATTATAATCTCGGCCCGGTCTGGACGTACCAGCCGGTAACCTACAACACGAGCGCCTTCGTCAACACGCTCTCCTCTGGCTCCGTTACGGACCCGAGCAAGGTCACCGGCGCGACGACCTCCTGGCAGGGCTGCATCGACGAGCAGAGCAGCGGGAACTACAACAACGTCAGCAGCTACAATATCAACGCGCTGCCCGCCGATATGAACCCGGATTTGATCCCGGCCTCGGCGGCCGCGTCACCATGGGCACCGATGTGGCCCGCGGTGGAATATGCCCGCAATGGCCAGTCCTACTCCTACGCGAACGGCGATTACGGCTTCTACAATAGCGCCAACGATGTCGAAAACGGCGAAAACAATGCCACCGACACGACATCGTCGGGCCTGGCACAGAATGCCAACTTCGCGGGAACCTACGCACGATATGCCGGCTACGCCCCGTGCGGCCAGCCCGCGCAACGCCTGACCCCCCGCGATCCGAAGAACAGCGCGGATCGGGCCGCGGTCGTCAGCTACATGGCATCGCTGCGGGCGCACGGCGGCACCTATCACGATACCGGCATGATCTGGGGCCTGCGCATGATCTCGCCGCAGGGAATCTTCGGCAACGACACCGCGAAGTGGCCAGGCCATGCGGAACCAAAGCGCGTCATCGTCTTCCTGACCGACGGTGCAATGTCGACAAGCCCGCTCAGCTACGGGATGACCGGCATCGAATCGCTGGACAAGCGCGTGCGCGGCACCACCTCGGGCGATCTGGACGACTGGCACAACGCCCGCTTCCTCGCGGAATGTCAGAAGGCGCAGCAGAAGAACATCCAGGTCTGGGTGGTCGCAGTGGGACAGAGCCTCACGCAACCGCTGATCGATTGCGTCGGCTCGGCGCACCCCGAGCGCGCGATCTTCGTCAATAGCAGCACCGATCTGTCCGCGAAGTTCAAGGATATCGCGACTGCCGTCTCCATGCTGAGGGTCTCGCAATGATGCGCCGACTGCTTTCCAGGCTCCGCCGCTCGAACGACGGCGCCACGGTGCTAGAGTTCGCGCTCATCGCGCCCGTGATGCTGCTGATGCTCATGGGCCTGATGGAGATGTGCTACGAAACCTACGTCCAGTCGACGTTGAACGGCGCGATCCGCAAAGCCGGCCGCGACGCCGGCATCCAGGGCGGCCAGCAGAACTGGTCCACGATCGACCAGTCGGTGCTGACGCAGGTGCAGCGTGTCGCCGCCTCGGCCAGCATCGTGAGTTCGGTGCACCAGAGCTATTCGAGCTTCTCCAAGGTGCAGGTTCCGGAACCCTATACGGACAGCAACAACAACGGCAAATACGATGCCGCGACCGAATGCTTCACCGATGTGAACGGCAACCAGACGTGGGATAGCGATCAGGGGGCGACCGGCCAGCAGGGCGGCGCAAGCGACGTCGCGGTCTACACGCTCACGATCAAGTATCTGCGCCCCTTCCCGCTTTACAAGCTGGCGGGCCTGTCGACCTTCGCCACGATGACGTCGCAGACGATCATGCGTAACCAGCCCTATACCGCGCAATCGAGCACCAGCCCCAAAACCTGCTGCCCCGGATCGGGATGCAATTGATGCCTGCACATCGCATCCTCGCCGGCCCGGCCGGCCGTATCCGTCGCCTCGGGGCGAAGCTGCGTCGTGACTCCGGCGGCCTCGCCCTGATCGAATTCGCGCTTGCCGCGCCGCTGATCGTGGTGACCGGCCTCTACGGCATCGAGCTGGCCAATCTCGCGCTCGTGAACATGCGGATCAGCCAATATACGATGGATCTCGCCGATAACGCCGCGCGCATGGGCGACGAGGCCGGCCTGTCGACCTATACGATCGACGAAGCCAACATCAACGACGCCATGCAGGGCGTCCGCCTCGAAGGCGCCAGCCTCGGGCTGACGACCTATGGCCGCATCACCCTCTCGAGCCTGGAAGGGACCGGTGGCAAGCAGTTGCTGCACTGGCAGCGTTGCATCGGGCAGATGAAGGCCACCGACTATCAGTCAAATTATGGAACAGCGAGCGGCACATCCGGCACCTACATCGCCAATACCGGCATGGGCGACACCAATTACAAGGTCGTCGCACCCGACGGATCGGGCGTGATGTTCGTCGAGATCAACTACCTGTACCAGCCGCTGTTCGGCAACTTCTTCGTGACGCCGAAGAAGATCCATTACGTGTCGTCCTACATCGTGCGCGATGACGCCCGGAGCTATGCCTCGGGCGTCACCAACACGAACGGACAGACCATCTCGTCCTGCTCCAGCTACCTGGCCTGACCGCGAACGGCCAGGCCAGCCTGCATCAGCCCTTGTAGCAGACCTTCTTCGCGGCGGTGACGACGTCGTCCACCTTGATCAGCGCCAGCTTTTCCAGGTTCGCGGCATAAGGCAGCGGCACGTCGACGTTGGTGACGCGCAGCACCGGCGCGTCGAGATCGTCGAAGCCCTGCTCCATCACCACGGCGGCGATCTCGGACGCGATCGAGCAGGTCGGCCAGCCCTCTTCCACCACCACCAGGCGGTTGGTCTTGGCGAGCGACTTGAGCACCGTCTCGGTGTCGAGCGGGCGCAGCGTGCGCAGGTCGACCACCTCGGCGTCGATGCCATCCTCGGCGAGCTTCACCGCCGCTTCGAGCGCGACGCCGACGCCGATCGAGTAGCTCACCAGCGTGACGTCCTTGCCTTCCTTGGCGATCCGCGCCTTGCCGATCGGCAGCACGAAATCGTCGAGCTTGGGCACCTCGAAAGACTGGCCATAAAGCAGCTCGTTCTCGAGGAACACGACCGGATCCTCGCAGCGGATCGCCGCCTTGAGCAGGCCCTTGGCATCGGCCGCGCTGTACGGCGCGATGACGATCAGGCCCGGCACCGAGGCGTACCACGGGCCATAATTCTGGCTGTGCTGCGCGCCCACGCGAGCAGCGGCGCCGTTGGGGCCGCGGAACACGATCGGCGCGCGCATCTGGCCACCGGACATGTAGTTGGTCTTGGCGGCCGAGTTGATGATGTGGTCGATCGCCTGCATCGCGAAGTTGAAGGTCATGAACTCGACGATCGGGCGCAGGCCCGCCATCGCCGCGCCCGTGCCGACGCCCGCAAAGCCGTATTCGGTGATCGGGGTGTCGATCACGCGGCGATCGCCGAACTCGTCGAGCAGGCCCTGAGTCACCTTGTAGGCGCCCTGATATTGCGCGACTTCCTCGCCCATCACGAAGACGCGGTCGTCGGTGCGCATTTCCTCGGCCATCGCGTCGCGCAGTGCTTCGCGGACGGTGGTCTTCACCATCTCGGTGCCCTCGGGAATCTCCGGATCGCGCGCATCGACACCGGCCTTCTCGGCCTTGGCGACGTCCGCGACGAGCTCGCGCGCGGCGGTCTCCATCTGGTGCGGCGTGGTGGCGTCGGGAACGGCGGGCTTAGCCTCTTTCTGGGTCGCCTCTTCCTTCGGCGCTTCGACCTTGGGGGCAGCCTTGGCGGCCGACGCATCCTCGCCCTCGGCGGCGAGCATCGCGATCGGCGCGCCGACCTTCACCCCGTCGGTGCCCTCGGGCACGAGGATCTGAGCGATCGTGCCCTCGTCCACCGCCTCGAATTCCATCGTCGCCTTGTCGGTCTCGATTTCGGCGAGGATGTCGCCGGATTTCACCGCGTCACCTTCCTTCACCAGCCACTTGGCGAGCGTGCCCTCCTCCATCGTGGGGGACAGCGCCGGCATCTTCAGTTCGATCGCCATCTCAATAAGTCCCCACCAGCACGTCGGTATACAGCTCCTTCGGATCGGGTTCGGGCGACTGTTCGGCGAAGTCGGCCGCTTCCGCGACGATCTGGCGGATATCCTTGTCGGTCTTCTTCAGCTCTTCCTCGGTGACGCCGAGCGCTTCCAGTTCGCGCTTCACATGGTCGATGCAGTCGGACTTGTCCTTCATCGCCTGCACCTCGTCGCGGGTGCGGTACTTGGCGGGATCGGACATCGAGTGACCGCGATAGCGATAGGTCTTGAGCTCCATCACGATCGGGCCCTTGCCGGCGCGGACCCACTTGAGGGCCTCCTCGACGGCGCCGCGCACCGCGAGCACGTCCATGCCGTCCACCTGCATGCCCGGCACGCGGAAGCTCTCGCCACGACGATAGAGCTGGTCCTCGGACGAAGCGCGGTTGACGCTGGTGCCCATGGCATACTGGTTGTTCTCGATCACGAAGATGATCGGGAGCTTCCACAGCTCCGCCATGTTCATGCTCTCGTAGACCTGGCCCTGGTTGGCCGCACCGTCACCGAAGTAGGCGAGGCAGACGCCGCCGTCGTTGGCGTACTTGTGCTTGAAGGCGAGGCCGGTGCCGAGGCTGACCTGCGCGCCGACGATGCCGTGGCCACCGTAGAACTTATGCTCGACGCTGAACATGTGCATCGAGCCGCCCTTGCCCTTCGAGATGCCGGCCTGGCGCCCCGTCAGCTCGGCCATGATGACCTTGGGATCGATGCCGTAGGCGAGCATGTGGCCGTGATCGCGATAGCCGGTGATGACGCTGTCCGTTTCGGCGTTGAGCGCGGACTGCAGGCCGACGGCAACCGCCTCCTGTCCGATATAGAGGTGGCAGAAACCGCCGATCAGGCCGAGACCGTACAGCTGGCCGGCGCGCTCCTCGAAGCGGCGGATCAGCGTCATCTGGCGGTAGAATTCGAGCAGCTCTTCCTTGCTCGCCTGATAGCGGTCTGGCTCGCCGGGGCGTTCGCGATTGGGAATGGGATCCGCCTTCGGCTTGGCAGCCGCAGGGCTTTTGGCAGGTGTTCTCGCCACGATTCAGGCCTCTCGGAATGGGCTTCGTTGGCGCGTGGTATAGGCGCTGACAGCGCAAACACGCAACGGGAGGGTGTGGTTGCGTTTGCAGGAGACGCAATTGCAGGAATTGCATGTTGTTACCGGAAACGTCACATGATCCAGCTTCGCCGAGCGAAGCCGGGCTGTCCCTCGTGCAAACATCCGTTCGCACTGAGCGAAGTCGAAGTGTAGCCGCAGCGCATGGCCTTCGACTTCGCTCAGGCCGAACGAAGGAAGGATTTGCGGCAGTCCCCCGACTTCGCTCGGGACGAGCGGAGATTTGGATGCCTTACGGCGTGGTCTGGATGATCACTTCGTCGGGGCGCGCGAGGCCCATGTCGCGGCGGACCAGTTCGTCCGCCATATCGGGATCGACATGCTTGGCATCCAGCAACGCGACCTTGCGGGCCAGCGCCGCGCGCTGCGCCTCGATCACCTTGAGCTGAGCCTGCCTCTGGGCAAGCTGCGTCTTGTAGTCACCAAGCGCGAGTAGACCGTTCGGCCCGGCGATCGCGTAGCCCGCGAAATTGCCGATGACGAGCAAGGCCAGCGCGGGCAGAGCCGCGGCTCGGATGATTTCGACAGGACGACGCTTGCTTCGCATTACGCCGTCATTATCGAGTCAAACGAATCGCGACTCAAGCCTCTTTTCACTGGAATCAGGCAACTTTCGTCGCAAAGGCCGCCTTGCCCGCATAGCGCGCCATCGAGCCCAGCTCCTCCTCGATGCGGATGAGCTGGTTGTATTTGGCAAGCCGGTCCGAACGGGCCAGCGAACCCGTCTTGATCTGGCCGCAGTTGGTGGCGACGGCGAGGTCGGCGATGGTCGAATCCTCGGTCTCGCCCGAACGGTGCGACATCACCGCGGTGTAGCGCGCGCGCTGCGCCATGTTCACCGCTTCCAGCGTCTCGGTCAGCGATCCGATCTGGTTGACCTTGACCAGCAGCGAGTTGGCGATGCCCTCGCTGATGCCGCGCGCCAGGCGCTTCGGGTTGGTGACGAACAGATCGTCGCCGACCAGCTGGACCTTGTCGCCGATCTTGTCGGTGAGCAGCTTCCAGCCGTCCCAGTCGTCCTCGGCCATGCCGTCCTCGATCGACCAGATCGGGTAGCGCGCGGCGAGATCGGCGAGATAGTCGACCATCCCGGCCGAAGTCAGCGTCTTGCCCTCGCCCGAGATGACGTAGTTGCCGCCCTTGTAGAATTCGGTCGCGGCGCAATCGAGCGCCAGCGCGACCTGCTCGCCGGGCTTGTAGCCGGCCTTCTCGATCGACTTCAGGATGAACTCGATCGCCTCGTTGGTCGAGCCGATGTTCGGGGCGAAGCCGCCTTCGTCGCCGATGCCGGTAGAGAGGCCCGCTTCGGACAGGCCCTTCTTCAGCGTGTGGAAGATCTCGGCACCCCAGCGCACTGCGTCGGCCAGCGTGTCGGCGCCGTGGGGGACGATCATGAATTCCTGGAAGTCGATCGGGTTGTCGGCATGTTCGCCGCCGTTGATGATGTTCATCATCGGCACGGGCAGGACATGCGCCGCGACGCCGCCGACATAGCGGTAGAGCGGCAGGCCCCGGCTTTCCGCCGCCGCCTTGGCAACCGCGAGGCTGACGCCGAGGATCGCGTTGGCGCCGAGCTTCGATTTGTTGTCGGTGCCGTCGAGATCGATCATCGCGGCGTCGATCTCGGCCTGGTCCTCGGCCTCGAAATCGGCGAGCAGCTTGGCGATCTTGCCGTTCACGGCCTTCACCGCATCCTTCACGCCCTTGCCGCCGTAGCGGGACTTGTCGCCGTCGCGCTTCTCGACCGCCTCGTGCGCACCGGTGGACGCGCCCGAGGGCACAGCGGCGCGGCCGAAGCTGCCGTCCTCCAGCGTCACGTCCACTTCGACGGTCGGGTTGCCGCGGCTATCGAGGATTTCGCGGGCGTGGATGTCGATGATGGCGGTCATGCGGAAGGCTCCCTCCAATGGTTCGCGGCGGCTGTTAGCCGCGCAACACCGGCGAGGCAATCGGCACGGCCTGCCGCTTTGTACGGAACCGGCCAAGAGACGGCTGGTTTTGTGAGGGAGAGCGCGTCTATGATCGCGCGCGTAACGAACGAAAGGGTTCGCCATGGCCGAGACGCTCCCCGAGGGCACCGATCACGTCATCCCCGGTGCACAGAACAGCTCAACCCGCGAGAAACTGAAGGCGGACGCCGCCGATTTCCGCGACAAGGCATCGGCCAAGGCGGCCGATCTCAAGGGTCAGGCCTCCGACAAGGCGCGCGAATATGCCGACGAGGGCAAGGCGCGGGCCTCCGCCGGGCTGGATTCGGTCGCCAGGATGATTTCGGACAGCGCGTCCACGATCGACGACAAGCTGGGTGCAGCCTACGGCGACTATGCCCGCAAAGCGGGCGACGCGGTGGCCGATTTCTCGGCCTCGCTGCGCGACAAGGATGTCGAGGAACTGCTCGACGACGCACGCGATCTCGTGCGCCGCTCGCCGGCGATCGCGATCGGCGCGGCGGCGGCGGCGGGCTTCGTCATCGCCCGCATCGTCAAGGCCGGCAGCGAAGCTCTGGACGAGACCGCCAAGGCGGCCGAACCCAAGACGCCCCGCAAGAAGGCCGCGAGCGACGGCGCCGAGACGGTGAGCGCCGCCACCCGCAAGGCGCCGCCCAAGCGCAAGCCGCGCACGACCTCCTGAGCCGTCCGGGGATCGCGGGGGATATGCTGGGTCTGGGTGGCCTGATCGGTCAGTTGATCGAGGACGGGCGCGCGCTGGCGCGGGCCGAAGCCAATCTGCTCAAGAGCAAGGGCTTCGCGATCCTGCGCCGGTCGCGAACGGCGATCATCCTGCTGCTGATCGCGGCGTGCCTCGCCTTCGCATCGGTCGTCGCGCTGATGCTCGGGCTGGTGCTGGAGCTGGCGCCCTATGTCGGCGCCGCACTGGCCGGCCTGATCCTGCTGGTCGGCGGGCTGGCGATGGCCGCGTTCCTCGGCTGGCTGGCGATCCGCCTGCTCGCCGGGCCGCCCGCCAGGCCCGAACCGGAGACGCCGGCATGACGAGCGTCCTCAAGCGCCTCTTCTCGAACATCAACGACGTCGATGTCGCGCAATCGCAGGTCGATGCCGCGCGTGGCCGGCTGATGGCGACGATCGAGCAGATCCAGCAGAAGATCGCCCCCTCCACGCTGATGGACGAGGCGCTGGAGCAGGTGAAGACACGCTCCGCCGAACTGGCCCGCAGCACCAGTCAGGTGGTACGCGAACGCCCCGCCACCGTCGCCGCGACCGCCGCCGGCATCGGGCTGCTGCTCGCCGCCAAACCGCTGTCGAAGCTGTTTGCCGGCCGCAAGGCGAAGGCGGAGGAACCCTCCGCGCCCAAACCCCGTTCACCCCGCAAACGCCCCTCCCCCAAGCCCGCTTCGTAAAGGACAAGGCCCATGACCGAGACCTCCGGCAGCGACGAGACCCCGGCGACCACCACCCGCCAGGCGATCCGCGACGGCATCGACGATGCCTATGCCAAGGCCAGCAAGACCGCCCACGCGGCCGTCGAACGCACCAAGGACGGCATCGAGCAGGCGCGCGGCAAGGTGACCGACGCTTATTCCTCGGGCCGCGACAAGGCTTCGGAGGCCTATGCCTCTGCGCGCCAGAAGACGGCCGACGGCTTCGACAGCAACCCGCTCGCGGTACTGATCGGCGGCATCGCCGTCGGCGCCGTGCTCGGCGCCCTCCTCCCGCGCACCGAGCGCGAGGCCAAGGTGCTGGGCGCTATGGGCGAGAAGGTGCGCGGCGCCGCCGGCGAGGCGATCGAGGCGGCCAAGGGCGCCGGCCGCGACAAGCTCGACGAACTGGGCCTCAGCAAGGACCATGCCCGCGAGACGATGAAGTCGCTGCTGGACGGCGCCATCGCCGCCGCCGGGTCGGCCGGCGCCGCCGCCATCGACAGCGCCAAGAAGAAGAGCAGCTGAAACAAGCGGTGAACCAACCGGCACAGGCTGCGTTCATGTCGGCCCGGCCATAGCACGGCCCATCTTTTACGGCCCGGAGAGAGCATCTCCGGCCGATGTTCACGGAGTGTTGCATGTCCCGTTTCCGCCTGATGCTTGGTGCCGCGCTGCTGGGCGCTTCCGGCTTCGTCGCCACGATGGGCGTTGCCCCCGCCTCGGCGGCGGCCGTCGACAACAGCGACCCGTCGCGCTTCATCACCACGCTGTCGGGCCAGGCGTTCAGCACGCTCCATTCGGGTAGCCAGTCCGCAGCGCGCGCGCAGTTCCGCACCCTGC
Source organism: Sphingomonas oryzagri (assembly GCF_029906645.1). Taxonomy (NCBI): domain Bacteria; kingdom Pseudomonadati; phylum Pseudomonadota; class Alphaproteobacteria; order Sphingomonadales; family Sphingomonadaceae; genus Sphingomonas; species Sphingomonas oryzagri. The sequence goes on along the minus strand of NZ_JARYGZ010000001.1, from coordinate 522,388 downwards.
TCGGCCAGTATTTCGCGGTCGACGAGATCGGCGACAAGCTGATCGCGCGCTGGAAGCCGCAGATCAGCCCGGCGCAATATTCGGCCTACAAGGCGGCGCTGCCGGGCTTCATCATCAACACCTATGCCGACCGGCTGTTCGATTATGCGAACGCGCAGGTGAAGGTGATCCGGGCCGTGCCGCGCGGCGATGGCGCGGCGGTGGTGAGCCAGGTGCTGCAGCCCGGCAAGGCGCCGATCAACGCAATCTGGACGGTGCAGCGGATCGGCGGCGGCTACAAGGTGTCGAACCTCACCGTCTCGGGCATCAACCTGGTGCTGACCCAGACGGCGGACTTCGATTCCTACGTACAGAAGAACGGCTTCGACAAGCTCGTCGCGTTCATGAAATCGCGCGGCTGACGCCCCTTATGGCTGAAGCCTCGGTTCCGGCCATAAAATCCTCCCCCGCCAGGGGGAGGTGGCGCCCGTAGGGCGTCGGAGGGGGCGGTCAGCGGCACGCTCGCCGACGCTCCGCCGCCGCCCTCCCCTGCGTTATGCTCGCATGCCACCTCCCCGCCCTTGCGGGGAGTATTGCCCTCTGCGCACCCACGGCAACCCGCTCACGCCAACGTTGTCGCGCCGCCTCTTGTGCGGCGCGGCAAACGAGCCTAGGCGCCTGCCCCATCAGCAGAAGCAGCGGCAGGTGCACTCATGAGCAAGCTCCATCTCGTTTTCGGCGGTCGCGTGAAGGATCCGCAGGGCCTCGACTTCGAGGATCTGAAGGCGATCGACTTCGTCGGCGTCTACCCCGATTTCGCGTCGGCCAAGGATGCGTGGCGTTCGGCCTCGCAGCGCTCGATCGACGACGCCGAAATGAAGTATGTGGTGGTGCACCTGCACCGCCTGCTCGAAGAGAACGACCTCTAAGGCTTCATTCTCAGGCGTCGCGGTAGCGGAACAGCAGTAGCGGCCGGGCCAGCGCCAGCCCGGCCAGGAAGCCGCCGACATGCGCGGGCGCCGCGATCAGCGCCCCGTCCGGCGTCCCCGGCACCTCGCCGGACGCGAAGTTCATCAGCAGCTGGATCCCGATCCAGGCGGCGGCCAGCCACAGGATCTGCAGGAACTGGCCGGAAAACGGACCCCAGCCCACCGCACGGCGCCGGCTGTAGAGAAGCGCGTAGGCCCCGATCAGCGCCGACCCCGCTCCGCTCGCGCCCACCATCGGGATACCGGAGTGCGGCGCCACCGCATATTGCGCGGCGCAGGACACGTAGGCGCCGATCAGATAGGTGACGATCACCCCGCCCGGCCCCACCGATGCCTCGACCAGCCGGCCGCAGAACACGATCATCAGCAGGTTGAACGCGATGTGCCAGATGCCGGCATGGATCAGCGTGCAGCTCAGCGGCGTCAGCCAGACCGGAGCCGCGCCCTCGACCTGCAGGCTGCCGACGCGCGCCGGAATGAAACCGGCGAGCATCGCAATGCGATCGGTCTGCCCCGCGAGCACCGCCGCCACCCAGGCGAGCGCGGTGACTGCGGCGATCGCGATCGTCGCGCGCGCAGGCGGCAGGCGCATCAGCGGGCCGTCATTGTGAGGAGCGTAGCGACGCGACAATCCATGCCGCTACGCTCGCGGCGCCGGATTGCTTCGCTCGCCATGACGATCGTCATGGACGGTCGGCTCAGATGAACTCGATCTTGTCGACCGCGTAGTAGCGGTCGCCCGACGGCACCGTCACCTCGACGTCGTCGCCGATCTTCCGGCCGATCAGCGCGCGGCCCAGCGGCGAATTGTACGAAATGCGGCCCTTCTTGGCGTCCGCCTCGATCTGCCCGACGATCTGGTACTTCACCGGCTTGTCGTCCTCGTCGAGCAGGGTGACGGTGGCGCCGAACACCACCTTGTCGCCCGAAAGCTCGGTCGGATCGATCACGACGGCGCGGCTCATCCGGTCCTCGTAATCGGCGATGGTCGCCTCGATCTGGCCCTGACGCTCCTTGGCGGCGTGATATTCGGCGTTTTCGGAAAGGTCGCCATGGGCGCGCGCTTCCTCGATCGCGTCGATCACCTCGGGGCGCTCGATGGTTTTGAGGCGCACCAGCTCCTTGGAGATAAGCTCGTAGCCCTCCTTGAGCATCGGCATCTTCTCGACGGTCGCCATCCTACCCACTGCCTTTCGTCGTCAAAATATACCGCCTTCCGGCCCTCCCTCCGGGCCGTTCCTTACGCTTATCGTGTTCGGGAGATCAAAGCGGCAGCGGAGTATAGTAGGATTGGAGCGGCCGCACTTCAAGCGGCCTGTCCCGCAACGCAGCGATTGCACGCGCCGCAGCCACGCTGGCCGCCGCGGTTGTGAAATACGGAATCTTGCCCGCCACCGCCGACACGCGGATCGCGCGGCTGTCGAGCAGCGACTGCCACCCTTCGGTGGTGTTGAAGATCAGGTCGATCCCGCCATCCTTGATCATGTCGACGATGTGCGGGCGGCCCTGCGCGACCTTGTTCACCTTCTCCACCGCGATGCCCTGCTGGGTCAGGTAATCGGCGGTGCCGCCGGTGGCGACGATGGTGAAGCCGATCTCCGCCAACACCTGCGCGCCGGGCAGGATGTGCGCCTTGTCGCCGTCCTTTACCGAGATGAAGACGCGGCCCTTGGTGGGCAGCACGACGCCGCCGCCGAGCTGGGACTTCAGGAAAGCCGCCCCGAAATTGCTGTCGATTCCCATGACTTCGCCGGTGGACTTCATTTCCGGCGAGAGGACGGGATCGACGCCGGGGAAGCGCGCCCAGGGGAACACCGCCTCCTTGATCGCGATATGCTCCGGCTTGCGCTCGATCGACGGGAAGGTGGCGAGTTTCTCGCCCGCCATCACCCGCGCCGCGATCTTGGCGACCGGCACGCCAATCGCCTTCGCCACGAACGGCACGGTGCGGCTGGCGCGCGGGTTGACCTCGATCAGATAGACGTCGCCGTCCTTCACCGCGAACTGGATGTTCATCAGGCCCTCGACCATCAGCGCGCGGGCCAGTGCATCCGCCTGCTTCTTGATCTCGGCGATGATCGCGTCGGACAGGCTGTAGGGCGGCAGCGTGCAAGCGGAGTCACCCGAATGGACGCCCGCTTCCTCGATATGCTGCATCACGCCCGCCACGACGACATCTGTTCCGTCGGCGATGGCATCGACGTCCACCTCGATCGCGTCGCGCAGATACTGGTCGATCAGCACGGGTGAGTCGCCGGAGACCTGCACGGCGGTCTGGATGTAATTTTCCAGCTGCTCCTGGCTGTCGACGATCTCCATCGCCCGGCCGCCCAGCACATAGCTCGGCCGCATCAGCACCGGATAACCGACCCGCTCGGCGACCGCGATCGCCTCTTCGCGCGAGCGCGCGATGCCGTTGCGCGGCTGCTTGAGGCCGAGGCGCGTCACCAGCGCCGCGAAGCGCTCGCGATCCTCCGCCAGATCGATCGCGTCGGGCGAAGTGCCGAGGATCGGAATACCCGCCGCCTCCAGCTCCGCCGCCAGCTTGAGCGGGGTCTGCCCGCCGAACTGGACGATCACGCCGTGGAGCGTGCCGTTCGACATCTCGACGTGGAGGATTTCCAGCACGTCCTCGACGGTCAGCGGCTCGAAATAGAGGCGGTCGGACGTGTCATAGTCGGTGCTCACCGTCTCCGGGTTGCAGTTGACCATGATCGTCTCGTAGCCCGCATCGGCCAGCGCGAAGCAGGCGTGGCAGCAGCAATAATCGAACTCGATGCCCTGCCCGATCCGGTTCGGGCCGCCGCCGAGGATCACCACCTTCTTCCGGTCGCTCGGCATAGCCTCGTTCTCGGGCTCGCCGAAGACGGGCGCCTCGTAGGTGGAATACATGTAGGGCGTCTTGGCCTCGAACTCGGCCGCGCAGGTGTCGATGCGCTTGAAGACGGGGCGCACGCCGAGCTTGTGGCGGAGCGCCCGCACCTCGGCCTCGGTCACGCCGCCGGTCATCGCGACCAGCGTATCGTGGATCAGGCCGGAGCCGCGCGCCTGCATCCGCTCGGTGCCGGGGCGCAGGTTGGCGCTCTCCAGCGCCAGCCAGGCCAAGCGGCGGTCGGAGAAGCCCATCGCCTTGAGGCGGCGCATCCCCGCCGCGTCACGGGGAAGCCCGTTGGCGCGCACCTCCTCCTCGGCGAGCACGATCTCGCGGATGCGCTCCAGGAACCAGGGATCGTATTTCGCGATCGCGTGGATCTCGTCGACGGTGAAGCCCTCGCGCAGCGCCTGGGCCGCGTAGAGCAGCCGGTCCGGCGTCGGCCGCGCCAGCGCCGCCTCGATCTCCGAGCGCGGGCGCCCGGCGAGATGCTGCACCGGGTTGAAGCCCGCCAGCCCCGTCTCCAGCCCGCGCAGCGCCTTCTGCACCGATTCGTGGATATTCCGCCCGATCGCCATGACTTCGCCGACGCTCTTCATGGCGGTCGTCAGCGTATCGTCGCTGCCCTTGAACTTCTCGAAGGCGAAGCGCGGGATCTTGGTGACGACATAGTCGATCGTCGGCTCGAAGCTCGCCGGCGTCGCCCCGGTGATGTCGTTCATGATCTCGTCGAGCGTGTAGCCCACCGCCAGCTTGGCGGCGACCTTGGCGATCGGGAAACCGGTCGCCTTGGACGCCAGCGCCGAGGAGCGCGAGACGCGCGGGTTCATCTCGATCACGATCAGGCGGCCGTCCTTCGGATTGACCGCGAACTGCACGTTGGAACCGCCCGTCTCCACGCCGATCTCGCGCAGCACCGCGATGCTGGCGTTGCGCATGATCTGATATTCCTTGTCGGTCAGCGTCAGCGCCGGCGCGACGGTGATGGAATCGCCGGTGTGGACGCCCATCGGATCGACATTCTCGATCGAGCAGATGATGATGCAATTGTCGTTGCGATCCCGCACGACCTCCATCTCATACTCTTTCCAACCGAGCAGCGATTCCTCGATCAGCACCTCGGTGGTGGGCGACGCATCGAGGCCGGTGCCGACGATGCGGACGAACTCCTCCTTGTTGTAGGCGACGCCGCCGCCGGTGCCGCCCAGCGTGAAGGACGGGCGGATGATCGCCGGCAGGCCGACCGTCTCCAGCGCCGCCATCGCCTCGTCCATCGTGTGCGCCACGCCGGAGCGCGCGCTTTCGAGGCCGATCTTGTCCATCGCCGCGCGGAACTTCTGCCGGTCCTCCGCCTTGTCGATCGCCTCGGCATCGGCGCCGATCATGGTGACGCCGAACTTCTCCAGTGTGCCGTCGTTGAACAGCGCCAGCGCGGTGTTGAGCGCGGTCTGCCCGCCCATCGTGGGGAGCACCGCGTCGGGCCGCTCCTTCTCGATGATCTTGGCGACGACGGCAGGCGTGATCGGCTCGACATAGGTGGCGTCGGCGAATTCGGGATCGGTCATGATCGTCGCCGGGTTCGAATTGACCAGGACGATGCGATAGCCCTCTTCCTTGAGCGCCTTGATCGCCTGCGTGCCCGAATAATCGAACTCGCACGCCTGCCCGATGACGATCGGCCCCGCGCCGATGACCAGGATGGAGGAGATGTCGGTGCGTTTGGGCATCTTTATTCTTCAGTTTGAGGAAATGTGATCGGCGGCAACGTCGACATCCCAACCATCATATTCGACGGCGTTTCGGGCGGCGGCGTTACACATCTGCGGAATGACGGATTTGACCCAGTCGCTGGTGACGACCTCATCCTTCGCGGCGATCAAACGACCGCCCGCTGGATCGAGGCTCACCTTGTACCCAGCCTGAGTCAGCGATGGCTGCAGCTTGGCAAGCGCCTTGGGCGAACCGAGAAACAGCTGTGTGATTGCGCGAGACTTGGTGAGATCGAGGCTATTGGACGCCATCTGATCGATCACGCCGAGGCTCGCCGGCAGCTTCGCGCCTACGCACTCATCCGCCGACGTCGGTGCGGCAGATGCCGACGATCCGAGAAGAACGCACCCAATGACGCAGGCGACGTAGCGCTTCACGCCCCCTTCCCCAGCGCGCCCACGAACTGCTCGAACAGATAGTGGCTGTCCTGCGGGCCGGGGCTGGCTTCGGGGTGGTACTGGACGGAGAAGGCCGGCTTGTCGGTGAGGCGAAGCCCCGCGAGGCTGCCGTCGAACAGCGAGACGTGCGTCGCCTCGGCATTGGCGGGGAGCGTGTCGGCGTCCACCGCGAAGCCGTGGTTCATGCTGGTGATCTCGACGCGCCCCGCGCCCTCGACCGATCCGACGCGCTTCACCGGATGGTTCGCGCCGCGATGGCCCTGGTGCATCTTGTAGGTCTTGGCGCCCACCGCCAGCCCCAGCATCTGGTGGCCGAGGCAGATGCCGAAGATCGGCTTGCCCACCTCCAGCAGCTTGCGGATCACCGGGACGGCATATTCGCCGGTCGCGGCCGGATCGCCGGGGCCGTTGGAGAGGAACACGCCGTCGGGCTCGTGGCGCATCACGTCCTCGAAGCTGGCGGTCGCCGGCACCACCGTCACCCGCGCGCCGGCGGCGACGAGGTTGCGCAGGATGTTGCGCTTGAGGCCATAATCGATCGCGACGACGTGGGGGGCGTCGGCCTTCGCCTCGTCCGCCTTGTAGCCGGCGCCCAGCGTCCACAGGCCGTCGCCCCACTGGTAGCTCTGGAGCGCGGAGACGTCCTTCGCCAGATCCATCCCCTCCAGCCCGGGCCAGGCCTTGGCCTGCTCGATCAGCGCGGGGATGTCGAACTTGCCCTCGGGATCATGCGCGATCACACCGTTGGGGGCGCCGTTCACGCGGATCGATCGGGTCAGCGCGCGGGTGTCGATGCCCGACAGGCCGATGCGGCCGTTCGCCTTCAGCCACTCGTCGAAACGCTGGGCGGCGCGGAAGTTGGAGGGCGCCGTCACATCCTCGCGCACCACGCAGCCGAGCGCGTGGGCGTTGGTCGCCTCGATATCCTCGCCGTTGGCGCCGACATTGCCGATGTGCGGGAAGGTGAAGGTGATGATCTGCTTCTCGAAGGAGGGATCGGTCATCGCCTCCTGATAGCCGGTCATCGCGGTGTGGAAGCAGACCTCGCCCACCGCCTGTCCGACCGCGCCGAAGCCGCGCCCGAACAGCACCACGCCGCTCGCCAGAACCAGAACGCCGGTCGCTCCATCGGGGACGCGCGTATTGGTATCGGCCATCGGCTGGCTCTCCTTGAGGTGGTGGACGGGTGGTTAAACGGGCGGCGTCCTAGGGGTGCGGGCAGGCAGGGTCAATCTAGTAAGTTCCGGCCGTCTCCGCTATAGCTCCGCCTTTCCGATTTCTGCCGGGTTCCCATGATCAGAGACGACATCAAGACCGCCCTCGTGACGGCCATGAAGGCCCGCGAGGCCGAGAAAACCGCCGCCATCCGCCTGATCCAGAGCGCGATCAAGAATCGCGACATCGAGGCGCGCACCGGCGGCGCTCCGGCCGACGACGACGCTCTGGTGGTCGAAGTGCTCAACAAGATGGCCAAGCAGCGCCGCGAATCGATCGAGATGTACGAAAAAGGCAACCGCCCCGAGCTGGCGGCGGCCGAGGCGAACGAGCTGGCGGTGATCGAGGGCTTCCTGCCCAGGCGCATGTCCGACGAGGAGACGGTCGCCGCGATCGACGCGATCAAGGCGGAGATCGGCGCCGAGGGGCTGAAGGACATGGGGCGCGTGATGGCGGAACTGAAGGCACGCCACGCCACCAGCCTCGACATGGCCAAGGCGAGCGGCCTGGTGAAGGCGCGGCTGAGCTAATCTCCCCTCCCGCTTGCGGGAGGGGTCGGGGCGCGGCACACTTTCCCCGTTCGTCCTGAGCCTGTCGAAGGACGTGCCGCAGGAGATTCGGTGGCCTTCTGGACCTACATGCTAAGATGCGCGGACGGCCGATATTATGTCGGACATACGGACGCGCTTGAAGCGAGGGTGGCACAGCATGAAGCTGGGAAAGGCAGTGACTTCACGGCAAGGCGGCGGCCGGTAATGCTGGTTTGGAGCGAGGCGTTCAGCACACGGGCGGAAGCGCTGGCGGCAGAGCGACAGGTCAAAGGCTGGTCGCGCGCCAAGAAGGAAGCCCTGATCGCGGGCGACTGGAAAAGGGTTTCGGAGCTGGCGGTATCGCGTGAGGCACGTCCTTCGACTTCGCTCAGGACGAACGGGTTTTTTGAGGCCAGCGTACAATCCGGGGGGGGAGAGGCCGGCCACATAAACACCGTTCGTCCTGAGCTTGTCGAAGGACGTGCCCCAAACGCAGCCCCCACCCCATGACCCTCTCCCCCGCCTGGCTGGACGAACTCCGCGCCCGCACCCTCCTCTCCGCGCTGATCGGCAAGACCACCAAGCTCCAGCGCGCCGGACGCGAGTGGAAGGCGTGCTGCCCGTTCCACAACGAGAAAACGCCCAGCTTCACGATCAACGACGACAAGGGCTTCTACCATTGCTTCGGCTGCGGGGCGCATGGCGACGCGATCCGCTGGATGACCGACCAGCGCGGCCTGCCCTTCATGGATGCGGTGAAGGAACTCGCGCAGGCGGCCGGCATGGAGGTGCCCGCGCAGGATCCCCGCGCCCGCGAGAAGGCCGAGCGCGCCTCCACCTTGCATGACGTCATGGCGCAGGCCGAGGCCTGGTTCGTCGAGCAGCTCGGCCGCGCCGAGGGTGCGCACGCCCGCGCCTATCTCCAGAAGCGCGGCATCTCCGAGGCGCTCGCCCGCAAGTTCCGCATCGGCTTCGCGCCAGACACCCGCACCGGCCTGCGCTCCGCGCTCAAGGAGGCGGGCGACGACAAGCTCGTCGAATGCGGCCTGCTGATCCGCCCGGAGGAAGGCAATCGCGAACCCTACGATCGCTTCCGGGGCCGCCTGATGATCCCGATCCGCGACGCGCGCGGGCGGACCATCGCCTTCGGCGGCCGCATCCTCGGCGAGGGCGAGCCGAAGTATCTGAACTCGCCCGAGACGGTGCTGTTCGACAAGGGCCGCACCCTGTTCAACCTCGATCTCGCCGCCGCAGCGAGCCGCAAGGCCAACCGCGTGATCGTGGTCGAGGGCTATATGGACGTGATCGCGCTCGCCGGAGCCGGGATCGAGGAGGCGGTCGCCCCGCTCGGCACCGCGCTCACCGAAGGGCAGCTGGAGCGGCTGTGGCGGATGGACCCGCAGCCGATCCTCTGCTTCGACGGCGACAATGCCGGGCAGAAGGCGGCGGTGCGCGCCATCGGGCGGGCGTTGCCGTTCCTCGCGCCCGGCAGGACGCTGCGCTTCCTGACATTGCCGGGCGGGCAGGATCCGGACGACGTGATCCGCTCGGGTGGTCGTACCGCGATGGAAGCGCTGCTCGAAACGCCCGAAGCGCTGGTTGATCGCCTCTGGCGCCACGAAGAGGCCGCCTTGCCGCTCGACACGCCCGAAGCCCGCGCCGGCCTCAAGCAGCGCCTCACCGAGCATAGCCGCGCCATCGCCGACAAGGACGTATCGCACCAGTATTTTCAGGATTTCCGCCAGCGCATCGACGACAAGTTCGCCGGTCCCCGTCGCGACTGGCAGCCCCGCACCGGCGGTACCGGCAGCTTCCGCCCCCGCAAGGTGCAGGATCGGCGCGGCCGCTGGGTGGACGCCCCGCCCCCGCCCCACGCCGCGACCAAGGCGCTCAACCAGTCCGGCATCGGCCCCATCGAGGCGCGCGCCATCCTTGCCGGGCTGATCCGCCTGCCCGCCGTGATCGGCGACCATGCCGAGCCGCTTTCACACCTCCATTTCGCCGATCCGGCGCTCGACCGGGTGCGTACCGCGCTGGTCGAGGCGGCATGGCGCGGCGAGGCGCTTGAAGATGAAGGCATAAGCACCATATTGCGGCGAGTCGGTGGTCTGGACCTTCTCGGGAAGCCCGGCCGCGCGAACGGGCTTGCCTTTTCCTTCCAGCGCGGCAATGCGGACCCTGAGCGCGCGCGTCGCGATCTGGGGGAAGTGATCGACGTGATGGTCAGGCGCTCCGAGCTCGATGCGCGGATCGCGGAAGCCACGGCCCGACTGGCCGACGGAACGGATGAGCATGCGTGGGAGGAGCAGCAGCACCTCCAGCGCGAGAAAGTTGAAACGGAACGGCGGCTCTCCGAGTTGAGGGAGCAGGCCGAATTCTGAGGGTAGGCATGGCGAAGACGAACGTAGCGGAAGCGACTGCAGGCGGTGCGGGTGGCGGTGACGGCGATGCGCCGATCGTCGACCTGAACGAGGCCGGCCTCAAGAAGCTGATCGCGCGCGCCAAGAAGCGCGGCTACCTGACCTTCGACGAGCTGAACGAGGCGCTGCCGCAGGATCAGATCGATCCCGACAAATATGAAGACATCATGGCCGCGCTCAACGAGATGGGCGTGAACATCGTCGAGAACGAGGACGCCGGCGAGGACGAGAAGCCGCAGGAGCAGGACGACGCCGACGAGGAGCAGTCCTCCGACGACGGCTCGGGCGAGGTCTTCCAGGTCGAGAAGAAGAAGGAGACGGTCGATCGCACCGACGATCCCGTCCGCATGTACCTGCGCGAGATGGGCGCCGTCGAACTGCTCAGCCGCGAGGGCGAGATCGCCATCGCCAAGCGCATCGAGGCCGGCCGCGACACGATGATCCTGGGGCTGTGCGAAAGCCCGATCACCTTCAACGCCATCATCGAATGGTCTACCGCGCTCAACGAGGGCACGATGCAGCTGCGCGAGATCCTCGATCTCGACGCGATGCTCAACAAGGACCCGGCGCCGGAGAACATGTCCGACGACGATGACGGCGACGACAACGGGGAAATCTCCGAGAAGACCGCCGGCAAATCCTACAAGGAAGAGGAAGAGCCGGAGGAGGAGCAGTCCGCCGACGAGGACGAGGACGGTCTCACCGAGCGCCGCACGCCGCGCCCGCAGGAGGATGACGAGGAGGACAACACCCTCAGCCTCGCCCAGATGGAAGAGCAGCTGAAGCCGCTGGCGCTGGAGCGCTTCGCGACGATCACCAGCCTCTACCACCAGTTCGCCAAGATCCAGCAGGCGCGCGTCGATGCGCTGAACTCCGGCGGCTATCCGGAGCGCGAGGAGGCCAAGTACCAGGCGCTTCGCGAGCAGCTCACCGCCGAGGTGGAGAGCGTCCAGTTCCACGGCGCCAAGATCGAGCATCTCGTCGATCAGCTCTACGCGTTCAACCGGCGCCTGACCGCGCTGGGCGGCCAGATGCTGCGCCTCGCCGAGCGCCACAAGGTGCCGCGCAAGGCCTTCCTCGACGCCTATATCGATCACGAGCTGGAGGATGGCTGGCTCGATCGCGTGAAGGGCATCGACAAGAAGTTCGCCGCGTTCGCCGCCGCGGAAGGAACCGCGGTCGATCGCATCCGCAACGAGATCAGCGAGATCGTCGGCAGCACCGGCATGGCGCTGCCCGAATTCCGCCGCATCGTGAACATGGTGCAGAAGGGCGAACGCGAGGCCCGCATCGCCAAGAAGGAGATGGTCGAAGCGAACCTGCGCCTCGTCATCTCGATCGCCAAGAAATACACGAACCGCGGCCTGCAGTTCCTGGATCTCATCCAGGAGGGCAATATCGGCCTGATGAAGGCGGTCGACAAGTTCGAGTATCGCCGCGGCTACAAGTTCTCCACCTATGCGACGTGGTGGATCCGTCAGGCCATCACCCGCTCGATCGCCGATCAGGCGCGGACCATCCGCATCCCGGTCCACATGATCGAGACGATCAACAAGCTGGTCCGCACCAGCCGCCAGTTCCTCCACGAAACCGGCCGCGAGCCGACCCCGGAAGAGCTGGCCGAGCGCCTCTCGATGCCGCTCGAGAAGGTCCGCAAGGTGATGAAGATCGCCAAGGAGCCGATCTCCCTCGAAACGCCGATCGGCGACGAGGAGGATTCGCACCTGGGTGACTTCATCGAGGACAAGAATGCGATCATCCCGGTGGATGCCGCGATCCAGCAGAACCTGAAGGAGACGGTGACGCGGGTTCTGGCCAGCCTCACGCCGCGCGAGGAGCGCGTGCTGCGGATGCGCTTCGGCATCGGCATGAACACCGATCACACGCTGGAGGAAGTCGGCCAGCAGTTCAGCGTGACGCGCGAGCGCATCCGCCAGATTGAGGCCAAGGCGCTGCGCAAGCTCAAGCACCCGAGCCGCAGCCGCAAGATGCGCAGCTTCCTCGATCAGTAACGTTCATCCTCCCCAGCTTGCTGGGGAGGGGGACCGGCGAAGCCGGTGGAGGGGCCGTCGGCGCAAGCCGGCGGTCTTCTCGTGTCAGGCGTCCCGCATCGCCCCCCCCCCCCCCGCGCTTCACGCAGGGAGGATGAGCCGTCCTCGTAAACCGCACCTTTACCCCTTTCGCGTAGAGCCGACCGACAGCGCGGGCACGGGGCCGCGTGTTGGCACGCGAGCGAAAGGGCAGCGCATGGCATCGCAGGCGATCGACAGGCAGCCGTCCGGCGTAGCCGAACTCCTGTCCGACATGGTCGCGAAGGAAGGCAGTGCGAGCCACGGCTATCCGCTCTCCCCGGCGCTGGAGGGCGATCCCGCCGTCCGCAACCTCGCCGACATCGCGCATTTCGTCTGTCTGCTGCACGGCCGCTATCCGGGCGTGATCGATCACGCCGCCGCGCGCGTCGTCCACCCGACCGCGCGCACCTTCATCTATCGCGCCGCCCCCGGCTTCGCGGCGGAGCGTTCCTATCTGACGCGGCTCGTCGTCGCGGCCGGCCCGCTGCCCTCCACGCTCGGCCAGTCGCAGAGCGAGGCGGCGGTTGCCAACCAGAGCCATGCGCTCGCCACGCTCGCCCAGTCCGAACGCAACGGCACCGCGATCGGCGCCGCGATCGCGCTGGTGCTCGACTGGCGGCCGATCCGCCGCGTGCTCGATGCCGCGGCCCAGCGCTTCGGCATCCAGGTGCCCCCGCTCGATCTGCCGGGCGTGTCCGAAACGCTTGCCATCGCCACCGAGGCTTCCGAAACGCCGGGCATCGAGCGCGCCATGGCGTTCGGGGCGCAGCAATTGCTCGTCCAGCATCGCGGCCTGTGGGATCTGCTCGAAAGCCGCGAAAGCGCGCGGCGCCACGCCTGACTTCGCGCTAGGGCTTCGGCGCCCTGCTCCACGCCTCCGCGTCGCGCACCTGCGCCATCTTCGTCCGGCGATCGTAGAGGCACAGCATCGTGCCGGCGCGCCCCTTGTTGACGCGGGGCGGATAGTGGCCCGTCACCAGCAGCACGTCGAGCGCCGACCGATCCGAGAAATGGACCGGCGCCGAGGCCGCCGCCCCATCCATCCCGCTCGCGCGCAGGCAGGCGTCGCGCGATCTGCCATCGTTGTCAGGGGCAGCGGCGGCGGCGAGCATCAACAACGGCAACAACGGCATCGATTCTTTCCCCGTCACGGGCGGCTGAGCCGCCCCCCGGTCAACGGTTCCGGCACCCCCGTGGTGCCCGGAAAGCTGATCGGCAGACCTTTCAGCGACCGCACCGCCATATAGGCGAATCCCTCGGCCTCGGTCGCGTCACCATTTTGCCCGACCGCCTCGATCGGCTCCACGGGAATTTCGCAGGCATCCGAAAGCATGGCCATCATCGTCGCATTGTGGCGGCCGCCGCCGGCGACGATGATCTTCGTCGGCCGTTCCGGCAGGTGATCGAGCGCCAGGGCGACGGTGGCGGCGGTGAAAGCGGTGAGCGTCGCGGCGCCATCGGCCGCGCCAAGGCCGCGTGCCGGCTGGATGGTGAAATCCGCCCGGTCGAGCGACTTGGGTGGAGGCTGATCGAACCATGGATTGTCCAGCATCGCGGCCAGCACCGCCTTGTCGATCGTGCCAGTCGCCGCGAAGGCGCCGCCGTCATCGAACTCCTTGCCGGTTTCCGCTGCCATCCAGTCGTTGACGAGGCCGTTGGCGGGGCCGGTATCGAACGCCACCAGCGTGCCGTCACTCCCCACGAAGGTGATGTTGCCTACCCCACCGAGGTTGAGCACTGCCACCGGCAGCGTGGCGCCCGACAGCAGGGCGCGGTGATAGACCGGCAGCAGCGGCGCGCCCTGCCCGCCCGCCTTCACGTCCGCCCCGCGCAGATCGTGGACCACCGGCACACCGAGCGCGGAGGCCATCATCGCGCCGTCGCCGATCTGCCAGGTCCAGCCGCGATCGGGCCGGTGCGCGACGGTCTGGCCGTGGAAGCCGATCACGTCGACATCCTTCGCGTCTTTCCCGGCGGAGGCGAGCAGCTGGTGGATCAGGATCAGGTGCCGGCGCGTCAGCATCTCGGTCGCCGCGCCGATCTCGGGCGAGAGGCGCGGTTTCTCGTAGGTCAGCGCCAGCGCGGTGGCTTCCTGCAGCTGCTTGCGGGCGGCATCCGAATAAGGCTCGGTGCGGAAGGCGATCGGCTTCACGATGCCTTCGCCATCCGTCTCGATCAGCGCGGCGTCGATCCCGTCGAGCGAGGTGCCGGACATCAGACCGATCGCCAGCATCGTCTCGCTACCCATGCGCCTGCCCCCATGCTATCGCCCCGCCGCCATGACGACGATGCCGTACAAATCCGAACTGCTGCGCCTACTCGACGAGCGCGGCTATATCCACCAGCTGACCGATGCGGAAGGGCTGGACGCCCTCGCCACGCGCCAGGTGGTGCCGGGCTATATCGGCTTCGATCCGACCGCGCCGTCGCTCCATGTCGGCAGCCTCGTGCAGATCATGATGCTCAGGCGTCTCCAGCAGGCGGGCCACAAGCCGATCGTGCTGATGGGCGGCGGCACCGGCAAGATCGGCGACCCCTCGTTCAAGGACGAGGCGCGCAAGCTGATGACGGACGAGACGATCGCGGAGAATATCGCCTCGATCAAGCGCGTGTTCGAGCGCTTCCTGACCTTCGGGGACGGTCCGTCCGACGCGATCATGCTCGACAATGCCGAATGGCTCGACAGACTGGAATACATCCCCTTCCTGCGCGAGATCGGCCAGCATTTCTCGGTCAACCGGATGCTGAGCTTCGATTCGGTGAAGCTGCGGCTCGATCGCGAGCAATCGCTGAGCTTCCTCGAATTCAACTACATGATCCTGCAAGGGTACGATTTCCTAGAGCTGGCCCGCCGCGCCGAATGTCGCCTGCAGATGGGCGGATCGGACCAGTGGGGCAACATCGTCAACGGCATCGAGCTGACCCGGCGCGTCGCCGGCGAACAGGTATTCGGCCTCACCACCCCGCTGATCACCACGGCGGACGGCGGCAAGATGGGCAAGACCGCAAAGGGCGCCGTCTGGCTCAACGCCGACATGCTCGCGCCCTACGATTACTGGCAGTTCTGGCGGAACACGCAGGATGCCGATGTCGGCAAGTTCCTGCGCCTGTTCACCGACCTGCCGCTCGCCGAGATCGCCCGGCTGGAGGCGCTGGAGGGCGCCGAGATCAACGCGGCCAAGATCGCGCTCGCCAACGCCGCGACCACGATGGCGCATGGCGAGGAGGCCGCGCGCGACGCCGCCGAGACCGCACGCAGGACCTTCGAGGAAGGAGCTGCCGGCGGCGACCTGCCGACGCTGCGTATCGACGGCGGGTCGATCCCGATCGTGCAGGCGCTCACCGTGCTGGGCTTCGCCGCCTCCAACGGCGAAGCGCGGCGCAAGATTGGCGAGGGCGCGGTGCGCCTCAAC
This sequence comes from Sphingomonas oryzagri, assembly GCF_029906645.1. Taxonomy (NCBI): domain Bacteria; kingdom Pseudomonadati; phylum Pseudomonadota; class Alphaproteobacteria; order Sphingomonadales; family Sphingomonadaceae; genus Sphingomonas; species Sphingomonas oryzagri. The sequence continues at coordinate 506,730 of NZ_JARYGZ010000001.1, read as the reverse complement.
GATCTCGCGATCACCGATCCCACCTTCGAGATCGTGCTGGAGGACGTTCCGGTGAAGATCAGCCTCGGAAAGAAGCGCCACGGCATCCTGACGCGCTGAGGACACGGATCTTATACGATCGTCGGTAAACGCGTCTTAACGCTGTCTCTTGATGCATCGTTCATGCCGCACTTGCACAAAGTCCCCATGTAGCCGGGGGTTTGTGAGTAATGGCGACCGCAATTTCCACGATCGAGAGCCGTCGCGCACCGCGTGACGTCGTGTCCTTCCGCGCGCCGATCGACGGGCCGGCCGGCATCCGTACCACGGTGCTGATAGTCGACGTCTCGCCTTTCGGATTCATGTCGCGCTGCCAGGCGCCGCTCGCACCGGGGGACGTGGTGGCGGTGAAGCTGCCAGTGGTCGGCAATCGCGCCGCCAAGATCGTCTGGTCGCTGGGCGGCCGGGTTGGCGGCGAGTTCCTCGAACCCATCGCGTCGGACATTTACGGCATGATGCTGAAGCGCGCGCCGAACGACAAGCCGGCCTGGAACGAGTTCTGATCCAGCCGCCGGGGCGGTTCAGGCCGCCTCGCCCAGCAGCCGCGCGCGCACCGCCGGCCAGTTCGCGATCCGCCAGTCGGCCGGATCCTCCAGCGTCAGCACATTGTCGTGCGCGAGGCGGACGTCCTCCGGCGCGATCGGCGCATCCATCGGGATCGAGTGGAAGCAGCGCACCGTCGGGCGCGTCGGCTGCTCCTCATTGTCGGCGATCACCACGCCGAGCAGGCTGTCGCGCAGCCGCACCAGCGTCCCGCGCGGAAAGATGCCGAGGCTGCGCAGGAACGCCTTAAGCAAAGCCGGATCGAAATGCCCGGCCCAGCTCTGCATCTCGGCCAGCGCCTTCTGCGGCGACCAGGCATCCTTGTAGGCGCGGTGCGAGGTGAGCGCGTCGTACACGTCGCAGATCGCCCCCATCCGCGCGGCGAGGCTCAGCCGATCGCCCGTGAGGCCGAAGGGATAGCCCTTGCCGTCCATCCGCTCGTGATGGTGGAGGCAGACGTCGAAGGCCGCATCCGGCACGCCCTGCCCCGCCTTGAGGATCCGCGCGCCATCCTCGGCATGGCGACGCATCACCGCGAATTCCTCCTCGGTCAGCCGGCCCGGCTTGTTGAGGATATCCGGCGGCATCGCGATCTTGCCGACATCGTGGAGCAGGCCCGCCATGCCGAGCGCGGACACCTCCTCCGCCGGCCGATCGAGCGTCCGCGCGAGGTTCATCATCAGCGCCGACACCGCGACCGAATGGAGATAGGTATATTCGTCGCGCGCCTTCAGCCGCAGGATGCCCAGGAAGGCGGCGGCGTTGCGCTCCACCTGCTCGGACAGGTCGGTGAGCACCGGCCCCAGCCGCGCGACCGAGATCGGCCGGCCGAGCCGCACGTCCTCGACCACGCGCATCACCTCGCGGCGCGATCGGCCGACGGTCTGCAGCAGGCCCTTCATGGTCGGGTCGGCTGACGCCTTGCCGACGCGCAGCCCGGCGACGGTGCCACCGGCGGGCGCGGGCGTGCGACGGGTGGCGAACGGAATCGATCGCCCCTTGTCGGTATCGATGACGATCGAGGTCAGCACGCTGCGGCGCAGCTGCTCGACCTCGCCCTCGTCGTCGAGCAACCGCTCGCGCGGCCAGTGCGGCTGATCCGCCCAGCGCCCCTCGAGCGCGTGGACATACATGCCGAGCTGGACATGGCAGGGGCTGATCCGACGCAGCATGCGCTAGCGCCCTGTCCTGCCGGATACCTGATGGCGATTGGTGTTCGTCACGTCTTCCATCCCCCCGGATCGAAAGTTCGCGACTAAAGTCTAAATATTGAAAAGTCGTATCTTTCGAAAAACAAACAGCTTAATTCAAATCAACATGGAATATGCGTAGATTTACGGGATACCGGACCTTCACGGAGGGCATCGCGCAACGGCTTCCGCCGGCTCGCACGGGCCACCCTTGACAGAATAAACCAATTAGGTTATATGATGTCGCATCATTCGAACCCGTAGCGCATCGGGATCGAGGGATGGGAACCGGGCCGGGGCGTTCGCGCATCGGCCCGGCGGCCGGCGCGAAGTCATCCGGTTCAAGTCGATGCTTCGCACGTCAGTAAACCAAGGGATCGGCGTTCTGACGGCCATGCCATCGTGCCAGCGATGGAAGGCCCAGTCGATCCATCGAAGCCTGGACGCGGCTTTCAACACCCGCACTCGCTTACCCAAGCCGTCCAGCACCGGGTGCCGTTGGCGCGGACGCGCCGGCCGTATTCTCCCCCTGTCCTGATTTCGGAGTCGAGGTGCGTCCGGCGGTCGTCGTTGGCAGCTAGCGCTCCAGATCCGGTCGTTGTGGCTTGGTTCGGCGGTTCCAGATAACGGTCATTGGCGATAAGGCTGCGAGCTTGATCCCGAAGGCCCCGTTAAATGAAAAATGTCCTATTCGTGTGCAGCCAAAATCGCCTTCGAAGTCCAACCGCTGAACAGGTATTCTCGTCACGGCCGGACCTTGAGGTGGCCTCCGCAGGCACGAACAACGACGCGGACAACCCTCTCACCTCCGAATTGGTGACGTGGGCCGACGTGATCGTCGTCATGGAGAAGGCGCATCGTTCCAAGGTGCAGAAGCGTTTTCGCTCGTTCCTTGGCGGAAAACGATTGATCTGCCTCGACATACCCGACGAGTTCGAGTTTATGGACCCCGCACTGGTGAAGCTGCTGCAAAACAGGCTTGCACGACATCTGCCGTCAGGCTGAAATCGTCCCAGTTGACGCCGTTCAAATGGCTCCGGCTGCCTCGATAGCTATCCGCCGTGCCCATCAGATTGCGACATCTGTTGTTCGGTGCGCAATGGGGCGTCCCGTGTGGGCTCGATGTTGATGAGACCAGACACGAACTTACAAAGAGCGTAAGCCACGAATAGGCCAAATGGGATAAGCCAGAGCGCCATCGCCAGAGTATCTAGCATTCGTCACGATCGAACGCCATTCCGTTAGAGGACTGACCGCAACCCACCACATCCCGTCATTGCGAGCGCAGCGAAGCAATCTACCCGTCGCAGTGGATCGCCGCTCCGCTTCGCACGTCGCGATGATAGCTTCGTGGATTGGGCGACGTCCGCCCCCTTTTGCGGGCGGTTCGAGCTGCCCCCTCATCCTCTAGCCCGCCCGCAGCAGGCCCACCGCCGCGTCGCGCTCGAACAGGTAGAGCAAAGTCCGCGCCGCCTGCCCGCGTGGCGCCTCCAGTCCGCCGTCGCGATCGGTGAGCAGACGGGCGTCGGCGTGGGCGGTGGGGATCAGCAGCGCCGTCTGCGTGGCATCGGCGAGACGCGCGCCCTGCTCGCCCGACTGACGGGTGCCGAGGATCTCGCCGCCGCCGCGCAGTTCGAGGTCCTTCTCGGCGATCAGGAAGCCGTCATTGGTGTCGCGCATCAGCGTCAGCCGCGCGCGCGTGGTTTCGCTCAGCGCGTTGTCGCGCAGGAGCAGGCAGGTCGACTTGCCGCTGCCCCGCCCGACCCGGCCGCGCAGCTGGTGGAGCTGGGCGAGGCCGAAACGCTCGGCGCCCTCGATCACGATCAGGGTGGCGTTGGGCACGTCGACACCGACCTCGATCACCGTCGTCGCGACAAGGACCGCGATCTCGTTGCGCTGGAAGGCGGCCATCACCGCATCCTTGTCCGGCCCCTTCATGCGGCCGTGGACGAGACCGACCTTCTCCTCGCCGAACGCGAGGCGCAGCGCCGCCGCCCGGCTCTCCGCCGCCGCATCGTCGCCCGCCTCGGTCTCCTCGACCAGCGGGCAGACCCAGTAAGCCTGCCCGCCTGCCGCGACATGGCGACCTAGGCCCGCCACCACCTCGTCCATTCGCTCGACCGCGATCACCTTCGTGTCGATCGGCTGGCGGCCGGGCGGCATCTCGTCTAGACGGCTGACGTCCATCTCGCCGTGGCTCGCCAGCAGGAGCGTGCGCGGGATCGGCGTGGCGGTCATCACCAGCATGTGCGGGGGACGCTCGCCCTTCGCCGCCAGCATCAGCCGCTGGGCGACGCCGAAGCGGTGTTGCTCGTCCACCACGACGAGACCGAGCGCCTTGTACGCCACCGCCTCCTGAAAGATGGCGTGGGTGCCGATCAGGATGTCGATCGATCCGTCGGCGAGGCCCATCAGCGTGGACTCCCTTGCGCGCCCCTTCTCGCGCCCGGTGAGGATCGCCACCGTCAGGCCGAGCGGCGAGAGTTGCCGTTGCAGCGTCGCGAAATGCTGGCGAGCGAGGATCTCGGTCGGCGCCAGCAAAGCCCCCTGCGCCCCCGCCTCCACCGCGACCAGCAGCGCCATCGTCGCCACCAGCGTCTTGCCTGCGCCGACATCGCCCTGCAGCAGCCGCAGCATCGGCGTTTCCTGCGCGATATCGCCCTCGATCTCGGCGATAGCACGCGCCTGCGCGCCGGTGGGGGCATAGGGCAGGTCCAGTTTGCCACGCAGCCGCCCGTCGCCCGCCAGCGCGCGGCCCTTGCGGCGGCGGGTCGCGCCGCGCACCAACATCAAAGCGAGCTGGTTGGCGAATACCTCGTCATAGGCCAGCCGCTCGCGCGAGACGGCGTCGGCGGGATCGCCATGCGCGCGTTCCAGCGCCTGCGCGAAACTGGGCCAGCCCTTCTGCGCGATCAGGCTCGGCTCGATCCATTCGGGGAGGCTCGGCACCCGCTCCAACGCCTGCGCGACCAGCTGCGCCAGCCGCTTGGAGGTGATGCCCGCCGACAGCGGATAGACCGGCTCGCGCTCGACGATCTCGCCGGCCTCCTCCAGCGGTACCGATTCGGGGTGCACGATCTGGAGCTCCTGCCCGTAGAGATCGAGCCGCCCCGCCACGATGCGCGGCTCGTTCAGCGGGAATTGCTTCCTCGCCCAGCCGGAATTGCCGCCGAAGAAGACGAGGCTGACATAGTTTCCTTCGGCATCGGTGGCGTGCACCCGGAAGGGGCCGCGCGGGGAGGATGATCCCTTGTAGGATACCGCCGTCAGCGTGACGATCACGCCGCGCCCGGCATCCGCCATGTCGAGTCGCTCGATCCGGCGCCGCTCGACCATGCCGGTCGGCAGGTGGAACAGCAGATCGACGACGCGCGCGATGCCGAGTTTCGCCAGCGGCTTGGCCAAGGCTGCGCCGACGCCCTTCAGCGCCTCCACCTCGGCGAACAATGGATTGAGGATGTCCGGTCTCATGCCTACATGGCCTCTACCCTGAGCCGACGCGCGCCGGAAGCGCCCGCCGGCCATTTGGCTATTGGATGGATATGGATCGCGATCATCTCCTCAAACGCCTCGGCTTCCGCGCCTGGCATCGCGGCACGCGCGAGGCGGATTACCTGATCGGCGGCTTCTTCGATCGCTATTCGCCGGAATGGGGCGAGGCAGAGCTGGCGTGGTTCGAGGCGCTGCTGGTGGAGGACGATGTCGACGTCATGGCCTGGGCGATGGGCGTGAAGCCGGTGCCGGAGGCGTATGATGGCCCGCTGATGCGCGCGATGCAGACGCTGGATTACGTGCCGCTGCCGGGTACTCCGGCCTCGCGGGCGCATTGATGGATTTACGCGATACCCCCACCCCGTTCGCACTGAGCCTGTCGAAGTGCGCGCCCCAGACGCAGCGCTCGCTGCACGTCCTTCGACAGGCTCAGGACGAACGGGGTTTGGGGTTGCTCCCATTTCGAACGGTGTAGTTTTGACCGACCCCCTCCAGAAAATCCTCAAGGCCACCCGGCCGCTCACCCTCTCGGCCGTGCCACCGGGCTTCCTGCCGTGGCTGCTGGCCGACCTCGCGCGCGCTGCGAAGAGCCGCGCGGTGTTCGTCGCCGCCGACGATATCCAGATGCGCGCCGTCACCGACGCCGCCGCCTTCTTCGCCCCCGAACTGACCACGCTCGCCTTCCCGGCGTGGGACTGCCTGCCGTTCGACCGCTCCTCCCCCTCGCTGCGGTCCTCCGCAGAGCGGCTGGCGACGCTGCAGGCACTGCAGAAACCGGCGAAAGGCCCCACCCTGCTGGTGACGACGGTCAACGCCGCCACCCAGCGCACGCTCACCCCGTTCCGCATCCGCCAGCTGGTCGCCAAGCTCGCGCCCGGCGAGCGGATCGATCGCGACAAGCTTGCGCATCTGCTGCAGGCCAACGGCTATGTCCGCACCGACACCGTCGCCGATCCGGGCGAATATGCGGTGCGCGGTGGCCTCGTCGATCTGTGGCCGTCGGGCGAGGAACTGGCACTGCGCCTCGATTTCTTCGGCGACGAGATCGAGAGCGTCCGCCGCTTCGATCCCGCCGACCAGCGCACCGTCGATCGCGTCGACGGCTTCACCCTTCTGCCCGCCAGCGAAGCCCTGCTGGACGAGGACAGCATCAAGCGCTTCCGCACCGGATATCGCGAGCGCTTCGGCGCCACCGCGACGGGCGACCCGCTCTACCAGGCGGTGAGCGATGGCCGTCGCCTCGCCGGCATGGAACATTGGCTGCCCTTGTTCGAGGAGCGGCTGGCGACCCTGTTCGATCACCTCTCGGATGAGGACGTGATCGTCCGCGATTCGGGCGCGCCTGCCGCCGCGCAAAACCGCTTCGAGGCGATCGCCGACTATCACGCCAACCGCGTCCGCGCGCAGTCGAGCGATCCGGGCAGCTATCGCCCGCTCAAGGCCGACACGCTGTACCTCTCCGAGCAGGAGTGGGAGCAGCAGATCGCCGACCGCCCGCTCCACCTCACCACGCCCTTCCGCGAGCCGGAGAGCGCGACGGTGCTCGACTTCGACGTCGAAGGCCCGCGCGACTTCACGCCCGAGCGGACGGCGCAGGAGAATGTCTACGAGGCGGTGGCGGCGCACTCGCGCAAGCTGCACCGCGATGGGCGCAAGCTGATCCTCGCCAGCTATTCGGTCGGCTCGCGCGAGCGGCTAGCCGGGCTGCTGGCGGATCATGGTCTCGATCACCTCGAACTGGTCGACAGCTGGCAGGAGGCACTGGGCTCGGCCAAGGCCAGCGCGAAGGGCGCGGTGGCGCTCACCGTCCTGCCCCTCGATCACGGCTTCACCACGCCGGACGTGGCGCTCCTCACCGAGCAGGACATGCTGGGCGATCGCCTCGTCCGCCGCCAGCGCCGCAAGAAATCCGCCGACGCCTTCATGCAGGAGCTGGCGACGCTCTCGCCGGGTGACCTCGTGGTGCACGTCGATCACGGCATCGGCCGCTACGAGGGGCTGACCTCGATTCCCGTGAGCAAGGCGCCGCACGATTGCGTGCAGCTCGAATATGCCGGCGGCGACAAGCTCTACGTGCCGGTCGAGAATCTCGAAGTCCTGAGCCGCTACGGCGCGGACAGCGAGGGCGTCGGCCTCGACAAATTGGGCGGCGTGGCGTGGCAGGCCCGCAAGGCCAAGATGAAGGAGCGCATCCGCGAGATTGCGGGTGAGCTGATGGCCACCGCCGCCGCCCGCGCGCTCCGCCCCGCAGAGGTACTCGATCCGGACGCCGCCTACCCCGAGTTCGTCAATCGTTTCCCCTACGAGGAAACCGAGGATCAGGACCGCGCGATCGTCGACACGCTGGAGGACCTGACCGCCGGCAAGCCGATGGATCGCCTCATCGTCGGCGACGTCGGTTTCGGCAAGACCGAAGTCGCGCTACGCGCCGCCTTCGTGGCGGCGATGGCGGGGCAGCAGGTGGCTCTGGTCTGCCCGACTACCCTGCTCGCCCGCCAGCACTACCAGAATTTCGTCGCGCGCTTCGAAGGCTTCCCGCTCCGCATCGGCCGTCTCTCGCGCCTCGTCCCCGCCGCCGAGGCCAAGGCGACGCGCGATGGGCTGGCAGACGGCACGATCGACATCGTCGTCGGCACCCACGCGATCATCGCCAAGCAGGTGGAGTTCAAGCGGCTCGGCCTCGTCATCGTCGACGAGGAACAGCGCTTCGGCGTCACCCACAAGGAGCGGCTGAAGGCGATGAAGGCGGACGTCCACGTCCTCACCCTCACCGCCACGCCGATCCCGCGCACCCTACAGATGGCGATGTCGGGCTTGCGCGAACTCAGCGTGATCCAGACCCCGCCGGTCGATCGCCTCGCAGTGCGGACCTACGTGATGCCGTGGGATCCGGTGGTGATCCGCGAGGCGTTGTTGCGCGAACATTATCGCGGTGGGCAGGCCTATTTCGTGGCGCCGCGCGTCAAGGATCTGCCGGATATCGAGAAGTTCCTGCGCGAGGAGGTGCCCGAAATCACCTTCGTCACCGCGCACGGCCAGATGGGCGCGACCGAGGTCGAGGACAAGATGTCCGCCTTCTACGATCGCAAGTACGACGTGCTGCTCTCCACCACGATCATCGAGAGCGGCATCGATATCCCGAGCGCCAACACGATCATCCTGCATCGTGCGGATCGCTTCGGCCTCGCCCAGCTCTACCAGCTGCGCGGGCGCGTCGGGCGCTCCAAGACGCGCGCCTATGCGTACTTCACCACGCCCGCCGGCCGGATCACCACAGAGGGCGCGGAAAAGCGGCTACAGGTGCTGGCGAACCTCGACAGCCTCGGCGCGGGCTTCCAGCTTGCCTCTCACGATCTCGACATCCGCGGCGCGGGCAATCTCGTCGGCGACGAGCAGAGCGGCCACATCAAGGAGGTCGGCTTCGAACTCTACCAGTCGATGCTGGAGGAGGCGATCATCATCGCCAAGTCGGGCGGCACCGAGATTCCGGAGTCGAAGACCGATTTCTCGCCGCAGATCACGGTGGACGCGCCGATCCTCATCCCAGAGGAGTATGTGCCCGATCTCGATCTGCGCATGGGCCTCTACCGCCGCATGAACGAGATCGAGGACAAGGCCGGCATCGAGGCCTTCGCCGCCGAGATGATCGACCGCTTCGGCAAATTGCCCGACGCGACGAAGAACCTGATCGACGTGATCGGCATCAAGCTGGACTGCAAGAAGGCCCGGATTTCGCGGCTGGATGTCGGAGCCAAGGGTGCGCTGGTGACGTTCGCGGACGGCGGCTTCCCCAACGTGAAGGGGCTGCTCGCCTATCTGGAGCGGCTGAAGGACACGGCCAAGCTGCGCCCGGATCAGAAGCTGGTCATCACCCGCAACTGGGTGGACCCGGCCGCGCGTCTGCACGGCGCGACGCAGCTGGCGAAGGGGCTGGCGAAGGCGGCGGGGTGATATACGATCGTCATTGCGAGGAGCGCAGCGACGAAGCAATCCATAGACGCAGCGCTCGCGGCTGTGGATTGCTTCGCTACGCTCGCAATGACGAAGAGGGCTAGGTCAGAGCATCTTCCCGATGCGCTGCATGATACCGGCCAACGAAACGGCCATTACCGAAAACACGGTCGCACCCACGATCTGAACCAGCATATGTCCCCCGACATCACCTTTTGCCGGGACAGGCTCTAGCAGAGAATGGTTAATCGCAGACTATGCTGCGCGTGCGAACGGCTCGGCTCGCCGCATCCCGCCGTCCGCCGGACAGAACGGCTCCGTGCCGATCGGCCTTTCGCTAAGGGCTTGCTCCTTCCGCCGCATCCCGCGAAAGGTTGGCCATGGCAATATTATCCGACCGCTGGATTCGCGAGCAGGCGCTGAACCATGGCATGATCGAGCCGTTCGTGGAGGCGCAGCGGCGCGAGGGCTGCATCAGCTACGGCCTGTCCAGCTACGGCTATGACGCGCGCGTGGCGGACGAGTTCAAGATCTTCACCAACATCGACAGCGCGGTTGTGGATCCCAAGGATTTCGCCGCCAACAGCTTCGTCGATCGCCAGACCGACGTCTGCATCATCCCGCCCAACAGCTTCGCGCTGGCCCGCACGGTGGAGTATTTCCGCGTGCCGCGCGACGTGCTGGTGATCTGCCTCGGCAAGTCCACCTATGCGCGCTGCGGCATCATCGTGAACGTGACCCCGCTCGAGCCGGAGTGGGAGGGCCACGTCACGCTGGAATTCTCCAACACCACGCCGCTGCCCGCCAAGATCTACGCCAATGAGGGCGCCTGCCAGTTCCTCTTCCTCCAGGGCAACGAACCCTGCGAGACGAGCTACGCCGACCGAGCCGGCAAATATATGGGCCAGCGCGGGGTGACGCTGCCGCGGCTGTGAATCGGTGGAGTCGTTCACGCTGAGCCTGTCGAAGGGCTGTCCTTCCTCAGGCCGGGCGCCGAAGAAGGACAGGCTTCGACAGGCTCAGCCCGAACGGGTTTGGATTAGCTTACTGTCTGATCGTCCGTCGGCGCGCCGGGCGCGTTCTTCTTGATCGACTCGATGATGCTGGTCGCCGAGCTTTTGCTCGAATAGCCCTCGGTCGCGAAGATCGTCTCGCCATTGTAGACGAAATTGACCCGGAACTCGCCGGCCTTGTCCTTCTTGATCACGAACTTGTGCGCCATCGGACATCTCCTCCAGTGGAGGACTTAACCTACATCAGCCGGCGTGGACGGCAAGCGGCGTTCCACGAACTCCCGCCAGAGCATGACGAGAACCGCCATCGTCGCCGGGCCGACGAACAGGCCGAGCAGCCCCAGCGTCTCCACCCCGCCGAGGATGCCGATCAGCACCCACACGAAAGGCAGGCGCGTCGCACCGCCGATCAGCACGGGGCGGATGAAATGGTCCGCCACGCCCACCACCGCGAAGCCGATCACGTTGACGAGAATGGCGCCTGTCACCGAATCCTGCGTCAGCAACATGAAGGCCGCCACCTCGAACATCACCGCCGCGCCGAACGGGATCATCGCCGCGATCGCGGTCGCGATGCCGAGCAGGATCGGGTGCGGCACGCCGAGCAGCACGTAGACCGCCGCCATCACCGCGCCCTCGCCCAAGCCCACCAGAACCAGGCCGTCGATCGTGCCGCGCACCGACTGGATCACCTGCCGCCCTATCCTCTCGCCGGACGGGCCGAACAGGCGATTGCTGGCCGAACGGAGCTGCGCGACGAGCAGGTCGCTGTCGCGCAGCAGGAAGAACAAAGCGATCAGGGTGAAGGCGAAGATCACGCTGGAATGGATGATCACGCCGCCGATCTTCTGCGTATGCTGCAGGATACGCTGCTGGTCGAAGCGGGCGAGTTCGGCCTGCGTCGCCTCGGGCGTAGTCAAATGCTCCTGCCACCAGGCGACGGCGGCGTCACGCTCGAACGGCAGCGAATAGAGCCAATGCGGCACCGGAATACCCGTCTCGCGCGCCGTGTAGAACCAGTGCATCAGGTCCTTGATCTCGGCAATGGCGCGGAACAGGCCGAGGCCGACCGGGATCACGACGAGCAGACCGATGCCGAGCGTGAAGATCGCCGGCAGCACCGCGCCCTTGCGGAAGCGCGGCCAGCGCCGCGCCGCGCGCTCGTAGAGCGGCATGAACGCGATGGCGAGCACCGCCGCCCAGACGAGCGCGGGCAGGAAGCTGTGCGTGATCCAGATGCCCAGCGCGAGCAGCGCCAGCGCCAGGATCAGGCGCGCGCGCATCTGGCGGGGCAACGGCTCCGTGGCCACGACCGGTTCACCCATGGATCATCGCCTCCCCTGATGCCGGATATTGGCCGGCCGTCCGCGCTTGCCGACGGGGCGGCGCCCGTCGCGGCGGATCAGCCGGCGGCCCGGCATATGATTGGCCCCTTCGGGCAGTTCGAAGCGTAACGCGCCGGAGGCGACATTGGCCTCCACCAGTCGCAGCGTCAGCCGCTGGCCGACATGATAGCGCTCGCCGCTCTCCTCGCCGATCAGGCTGTGCGACGCCTCGTCATGGTGGAACCGCTCGGCCCCCAAAGTCGAGACCGGCACCAGCCCGTCGCCTCCCAGCCCCTCGACGGTCGCGAAGAAGCCGAAGCGCTGCACGCCGGTGATCCGCGTCTCGACCAGCTCGCCGACGCGGGTGGAGAGATAGGCGGCGATATAGCGGTCGATCGTCTCGCGTTCGGCCTCCATGGCGCGGCGTTCGGCCTGGCTGATCTTCTCGCCGAGATCCTCCATGCGCGCGGCATCGTCGGCGGTGAGCCTGGTTTCCTCGGCCGCCGGATCGAGCCTGTAGGCGCCGACCAGCGCGCGATGGACGAGCAGATCGGCATAGCGGCGGATCGGCGAGGTGAAGTGCGCGTAGCTGCCCAGCGCCAGCCCGAAATGGCCGATATTGTTGGGGGAATAGACCGCCTGCATCTGCGTGCGCAGCACCTGCGTCATGATCTCGGGACGCTCCAGCCGGTCCTCGATCTGGTCGAGGATGTGGTTGAAGGTCTTGGGCCGCACCACCTGCCCCAGCGCCAGCTGCACGTCGAAGGTGGCGAGATACTCCTTGAGCGCGACCATCTTCTCGCGGCTCGGCGTCTCGTGGATGCGGTACATGACGGGCGCCTGCTTCTTCTCGAGCGCCTTCGCCGCCGCGACGTTGGCGGCGATCATGAAGTCCTCGACCACCTGATGCGCGTCGAGCCGCTCGCGCGCGGCGACCGAGGCGATGCGCCCCTTCTCGTCGAGCATCACGCGCTGTTCGGGCAGATCGAGCGCCAGCGGCTCGCGGCGATCCCGGGCTGCCTTGAGCAGCGCCCATGCGCCCCAAAGGTTCTTGAGCGCTTCCAAAATCGGTCCGTTCGCACTGAGCGAAGTCGAAGTGCGTGCTTCGGGCGAATCGCTTGCTGCACGTCCTTCGACTTCGCTCAGGACGAACGGGGTATTTGGGGCTGGCGTAGAAACAGAATCAATCGCCGCCTGCGCGTCCTCATAGGCGATCACCGCCGCGATCCGCACCACGGCGCGGCTGAAGCGGAAGGCCTTGATCTCGCCCCTGGCATCAATCGTCAGGTGACACGCCATCGCCGCGCGATCCGCGCCCTCGCCCAGCGAGCAGACGTCCGCCGACAGGATTTCCGGCAGCATCGGCACGACGCGATCGGGGAAATAGACCGAGTTGCCGCGCTTGCGCGCCTCCTTGTCGAGCGGCGTGCCGGGGCGGACGTAGAAGGAGACGTCGGCGATGGCGACGATCGCCTGCCAGCCGCCCTCGTTGGCTGGATCCTCGTCGGGCGCCGCCCAGATCGCGTCGTCATGGTCGCGCGCGTCGGCCGGGTCGATCGCGACGATCGGCAGGTGCCGCAGATCCTCCCGCCCCTCCCCCAGTTTCTGTTTCGCCGACCGATCCGCCTCCTCCAGCGCGCTTTCCGGAAACACGTCCGGAATCCCGAACTTGTGGATCGCGATCAGCGAGAAGCTGCGCGGCGCGAAGGGATCGCCCAGGATCTCGGTGACGCGCGCCATGATCTTCGGCGGGCGTCCGGCCTTCTCCGCCAGCACCAGATCGCCGACATCGGCCTCGCCCGCATCGGAGATCGGCAGATCGTGCCGCTCGCGCTTGTCGACGGGCTTGAGCCACAGGCGGTCGCCCTCTTTGTGGACGACGCCCAGCACCAGTTCCTCGCCGCGCGCGAGCTTCTTCATCGGGTGCGCGACCCAGCCCTTGCCGGCCTCCTCGGTACGCGCGAGGATACGATCGCCGACGCCCAGCGCCGTCCCGCCCCGGCCGCGCCGCTCCATCACGCGCAGGCGCGGCGCCGGCAGGCCTTCCGCCACCCATTGCTCGGGCGTCGCGATCACCTGCCCGTCATCGACGTCGATCACGCGCAGCACCGTCACCTTCGGCACGCCCCCCATCTTGTGGAAGGCGCGGCCCGGCCCGCCGTCGATCAGGCCTTCGTCGGCCATGTCCTTCAGCAGCGCCTTCAGGCGGATTTTCTCATTACCCTTCAGGCCGAAGGCGCGCGCGATTTCGCGCTTGCCCGCAGGCTGGTCGCTTTGCTCGATGAAGCGGAGGATCTGCTCGCGGCTCGGCAGGCCGGGGACGACGGTGGGCTTTGGCATCGCCGCGCAATCTAGCCGCCCGCAAGCGCCGCGTCACTATGGCGACATGGCACCGAACGGCGTATGGATCGTTACGGACGGGGAATACCCCGCCACTGCATAACAGGAGGATATCAGGATGCGTCTGCTTGCCATCGTGGCCGCCGCCACGCTCGTCACCGCCGGCTTCTCCGCTTCGCCCGCCGCCGCCCGTCCGGGCTGGGATCACGGCCATGGCCGCCCCGGCCATCATCACGGCTGGCACAAGCGCAAGGTCTGCCGCACCGTGTGGCATCACCATCACCGCGTGCGCCGCTGCTATTGGCGCTAAGCCGTCCCGATCACTCCGTTCGCATGAAGGTGCGAACGGAGTAACCTATACGGGGATCACCGCCCAATCGGCGTCCACGCCTGATCGTCGGGCAGGGGCGCGAAGATCGTGTCGATCATCTGATCGGTCACGCCATCCGGCGTCGCCGGCTCCCACACCGGCTTGTTGTCGCGATCGACCAGCAGGGCGCGGACGCCCTCGCGGAAATCGGGCCGCTGGCAGACATGTACCGCGATGCCGTATTCGGCGCGCATCTCGTCCGCGAAATCGACACGGTCGCGGCCGTCCAGCACCAGCCTGAGGCTGACCTTGCACGATTGCGGGGATTTCTTCCCCAGCGTGCGCAGCGTCGCCTCCGCCCAGTCCGATCGATCCGCCGCCAGCGCGGCCAGCACCGCCTCATAGCTTTCATGCGCGAAGAGCCGATCGATGTTGGGCTGGCGGGCCATGATGCCGGCAGCCGGCGGCTCGATCCCGGCATCGGCGAGCAGCGCGTCGAGCGATCGCGGATCGTCGATGATCGCGGCCTTGAGCGCCGGCAACGCGTCCGACGGCACATAATGGGTCGCGATGCCGAGTGCCACGCACTCCGCCCCATCCAGCCGCGCACCGGTCAGCGCCAGATATTCGCCCATCGCACCGGGCAGGCGCGAGAGATACCAGCCGCCGCCGACATCGGGGAACAGGCCGATCCCCGTCTCGGGCATGGCGAACAGCGTGTTCTCGGTCGCGATCCGGTATTTCGCCGGCTGCGAGATGCCGACGCCGCCGCCCATCGTCACCCCGTCCATGAAGGCGACGATCGGCTTGGCGTAGGTGAACATCAGGTGGTTGAGCCGATATTCCTCGTGGAAAAAGGCATGCGCCACCGCCGCGTCGGTCGAGGCCTGCACCACGTCGCCGCCCGCGCAGAATCCGCGACCCTCGGCATGGTCGACCAGCACGACCTCCACCGCCTCGCCCCCGCGCCAGCCCTGCAGCGCGCCGATCATGGCGGTGCACATCGCCTCGGTCAGCGCATGGATCGCGCGCGGCCGGTTGAGCCTCAGCCGTCCCGCCTTGCCCTCGACCGATACCAGAACTTCGTCCGTCACCCCCGTCTCCTCAGATCCTCGATGCAGCGTGTCGCCGTCTTGCCATCCCAGTTCGCCGGCCGCGCGCGCTCGGAACGCGGCTGGGCCAGCGCCTCCTCCAGCGCCGACAGCAGGGTCGATGCGTTGACCAGCCGGTTGGTGCCCTGCGTGATCGTGATCGGCCGCTCGGTATTCTCGCGCAGCGTCAGGCAGGGGATACCGAGATAGGTCGTCTCCTCCTGGATACCGCCCGAATCGGTGATGGCGGCGGTGGCACCGGCGACGAGGCTCATGAAGCGGACATAGGGGAGCGGGCCGACCAGCTTCACTCCCCCTTCGGCCAGTTTCGCGTCCAGCCCGGCGGCGGCGAGGCGCTGCGCGGTACGGGGATGAACCGGGAAGCACAGCGGCAGCACCGCCTGCACCGCGAGCAGCGCCTCGACCAGCGCGGCCAGCGCCTCGGGCGTATCGACGTTGGAAGGGCGGTGCAGCGTCACCACGCCGTAGCGTTCGGGCAGGCCCAGCGCGGCCGGCTCGGCGGCGGCCTCGATCTTGGGACGGACCAGCTCGAAACTGTCCATCATGATATTGCCGACGTTGGTGATCCGCGCGGGCGAGCAGCCCTCGGCCAGCAGATTCTCGTCACCGTCGGGCGATGGCGTCCACAGCACGTCCGAGATGGCATCGACCGCCAGCCGGTTGATCTCCTCGGGCATGTCGCGGTCGCGCGAGCGGAGGCCGGCTTCCAGATGCACGGTCGGGATGCGGAGCTTGGTGCCGACCAGCCCGCAGGCCAGCGTCGAGTTCACGTCGCCGACGATCACCAGCCAGTCGGGGCGTTCGGCGATCACGATCTTCTCGTAGGCGATCATGACGTTGCCGGTCTGCTCGGCATGACTGCCCGAGCCGACGCCGAGATGATGGTCCGGCTGGGGCAGACCCAGATCCTCGAAGATCGCGTCGGACATGTTGGCGTCGTAATGCTGGCCGGTGTGGATCAGCACCGGCTCAAAATCCTCAGCGGCGGTGAGCGCGTGCCAGAGCGGCGCCACCTTCATGAAATTGGGCCGCGCGGCGGCGATCAGGTGGACGCGCTTGGGAGAGGTCATGCGGGCCACCCTAGCCTGAGCCTGTGACAATGCCACTGGGTTTGCAGAAGCCTCGTCATTGCGAGGAGCGAAGCGACGAAGCAATCCATAGGCGCCGCGCTTGTGGCTGTGGATTGCTTCGCTTCGCTCGCAATGACGATGATGCTTATTCGAACTCGAGGATCACCTGATCGATCGCGAGACTCTCGCCCTCGCCCGCCGCCACCTTGCTCACAACCGCCGTCTTCTCGGCGCGCAGCATGTTCTCCATCTTCATCGCTTCTACGGTCGCCAGCGGTTGCCCCGCCTCCACCGTGTCGCCGAGCTTCACCAGCAGGCGGGTCAGCAGGCCCGGCATCGGCGAGACGAGGAACTTGGACATGTCTGGCGGGATCTTCTCGATCATGTGCCGGCGCAGCGCCGCCACCGCCGGGCGCATCACCTGCACGGTGCGCGCACGGCCGGCATGGGTGATCGTCATCGCATTGCGCTTGCGGGCGACGCGCAGCGTGATCGGCTGCCCGTCAACCTCCGCTTCGACCAGCGTAGCGCCCGGCCGGTAGCCGAGCGTCAGGCTCACGCTCCTGCCATCGACCTCGGCGCAATCCGCCTCCAGCTCGACCTCATGCTCCGCACCGTCGATGCGGACGACCCAATGCGATCCCGCCTCCAGCGGCGTGCCGAGTTGGCCATCGACATGCAGCGAGCGCGCCGAATCCGCCTGCGTGATCGCGGCGGCAACGGCGGCGACCGCCTGCGCATTCGCCTCGGTCTCGGGCGCGCCGTGGAAGCCCTCGGGATATTCCTCCGCGATGAAGCCCGTCGTGATGTTGCCCGAACGGAAGCGCTCGTGCTGCGACAGCGCCGAGAGGAAATCCATGTTCGTCCAGACGCCGCTGATCTCATAGGCATCCAGCGCGCCGATCTGCAGGTCGATCGCCTCCAGCCGGGTCGGCGCCCATGTCACCAGCTTGGCGATCATCGGGTCGTAGAACATCGAGACCTCGCCGCCCTCCTCCACGCCGGTATCGACGCGGACGACGGCGGTATCCGAACGGCTCTCCTTCGGCGGATTGTAGCGGGTCAGCCGCCCGGTCGAGGGCAGGAAGTTGCGATACGGATCCTCGGCATAGACGCGCGTCTCGACCGACCAGCCGTTGATGCCGACATCGGCCTGGGTGAAGGCCAGCCTCTCGCCATAGGCCACCCGGATCATCTGCTCGACCAGATCGAGCCCGGTGATCTCCTCGGTGACGGGATGCTCCACCTGGAGCCGGGTGTTCATCTCGAGGAAGTAGAAGCTCTGGCCGGTGGTGTCGGCGCCCGAGACGATCAGCTCGACCGTACCCGCGCTGTAATAGCCCACGGCCGCCGCCAGCGCGACCGCCTGCTCGCCCATCGCCTTGCGCATCTCGGGCGAGACGAAGGGCGACGGCGCCTCCTCGACGACCTTCTGGTGGCGGCGCTGGATCGAGCATTCGCGCTCGTTCAGGTAGACGATGTTGCCGTGCTGATCGCCCAGCACCTGGATCTCGATGTGGCGCGGGCTCTCGATGAACTTCTCGATGAACACGCGATCGTCGCCGAAGGAGGCGAGGCCCTCGCGCTTGGTCGCCTCGAAGCCCTCGCGCACGTCCTGCTCGCTCCACGCGAGGCGCATGCCCTTGCCGCCGCCGCCGGCCGAGGCCTTCATCATCACCGGATAGCCGATGTCGTTCGCGATCTTCACCGCGTCATCGGTGGTGGCGATCTCGCCGAGGAAGCCGGGGACGACGTTGACGCCCGCCTGCTTGGCCAGCTTCTTGGATTCGATCTTGTCGCCCATCGCGGCGATGGCGTTCACCGGCGGGCCGATGAAGGCGATGCCGGCATCCTTCAGCGCCTTGGCGAAGCTCTGCCGTTCGGAGAGGAAGCCGTAGCCGGGGTGGACGGCCTCGGCGCCGGTCGCCTTGCAGGCTTCTACGATGGCGTCGGCGAGCAGATAGCTTTCGGCGGCCGGCGGCGGCCCGAGCCGCACCGCCTCGTCCGCCATCTTCACATGCGGGCTGAGCGCATCCGCATCCGAATAGACCGCGACGGTCTTGATGCCCATCTTCTTGGCGGTGCGGATGACACGGCAGGCGATCTCGCCGCGATTGGCGATCAGGATTTTCTTGAACATTCAGTCGCCCCCAAATTCGGCCAATTGATTGCTGCGCGCTTCGGTCAAATCAGCCAGACACGCCAACTTCACCTGATCGGCCAGCGAACTTCCTCTCGATGGAAACGCGACAGCCTCACAGTGCGCGTCGCGAAACTTCACCCATGCGTTTTGCGCAGTGGTCAACACGGTCTGCGCGTCATCGCCTTTGTTATTGGCCAACGCTCGGCGCCACGAACCTTCCAGCACCGTCTGAGCGGTCGAGTATCTCGCTCGCTCACACTCCAGCATTGCCGCTTCGCCCTTAGGATAAGCCTCGGCACAGGGCGGGAGCTGACTTTGCGCAGCCGCTAGCATCAGAAGAAGTTGGGCGACCGGCATTGCGACGTTACTCGGCCGCTTCCAGATGCGCCTGCTCCACCCGCATCGGCACGATGCCGAGCTTGGCGAAGAGGGCGGCGTCGCGGTCGTCGCCGGCGTTGCCGGTGGTCAGCAGCTTGTCGCCGGTGAAGATCGAATTGGCCCCCGCCATGAAGCAGAGCGCCTGCGTGCTGTCCGGCATGCTCTCGCGGCCCGCCGACAGGCGCACCATGCTCTCCGGCATCGTGATCCGCGCCACCGCGACCGTGCGGACGAACTCGATGTCGTCGATCTTGGCCGAGGGCACGTCCTTCAATATGTCGCCCAGCACCGTGCCCGCCACCGGCACCAGCGCGTTGATCGGCACCGAGCCCGGATGCACCGGCAGCGTCGCCAGCGCATGGATGAAGCCGACGCGATCGCCGCGCGTCTCGCCCATGCCCATGATCCCGCCCGAACAGACGTTGATCCCCGCGCCGCGCACATTCTCCAGCGTGTCGAGCCGATCCTCGAACGTCCGCGTCGAGATCACGTTGGCGTAATTCTCGGGCGAGGTATCGATATTGTGGTTGTAGTAATCGAGCCCCGCCTCGCCCAGCTTCTGCGCCTGATCCGGCGTCAACATGCCGAGCGTCATGCAGGTTTCCATCCCCATCTCGCGCACGCCGCGGATCATCGCGGCGAGCGCGGGAATGTCCTTGTCCTTGGGGTTGCGCCAGGCGGCGCCCATGCAGAAGCGGGTCGAGCCATGGTCCTTGGCCTGGGCTGCTGCCTGCAGCACCTGCTGGACCTCCATCAGCTTGGTGGCCTTCAGCCCCGTCTCGGCGTGGGCGGACTGGTTGCAATAGCCGCAGTCTTCCACACAGCCGCCCGTCTTGATCGACAGCAGCGTCGAAAGCTGCACCTCGTTCTCCGGATGGTGGCGCACATGCACGTCGTGCGCGCGGCTCACCAGATCGAGGAAGGGCAGATCGAAGAGATCGGCGATCTCCTCGCGGGTCCAGTCGTTACGGCCGGCACCAGAAAGACCCGTTCGCACTGAGCCTGTCGAAGTGCGTGCCTCACGCGCATCGCCTGCGGCACGTCCTTCGACAGGCTCAGGACGGACGGTGGAGAGGGTATCGGAGGACATCACGCGGCTTTCTCTTTCTCGCTCTCGGGCGGCATATTGTGGCCCAGCAGCTTCAACACCTCCGCGGCGGCATCCGCAAGGTTCGTTCCCGGCCCGAAGATCGCCGAGACGCCCGCATCGTACAGCGCCTGATAGTCCTGCGCGGGGATCACGCCGCCGGCGATGACCTTGATGTCGCTCCGCCCCTTCTCGCGCAGAAGGTTGATCAGTTCGGGGATCAAAGTCTTGTGACCGGCCGCGAGGCTGGAGGCGCCGACCACGTCGACATCCTCCGCGATCGCCACATCCACCGCCTCGGCGGGCGTCTGGAACAGCGGCCCCGCGACGATATCGAAGCCGAGATCGCCGAACGCCGACGACACGAGGTTGGCGCCGCGATCGTGGCCGTCCTGCCCCATCTTGGCGACGAACATCTTGGGCTTGCGGCCCTTGCGCCGCTCCACGGCGGAGACGCCCTCGATCAGCCCGACCCAGCGCGCATCCTCGCCATAGGCGCCGCCATAGATGCCCTTCACCGGCGTCGGCTTGGTGCCGTAGCGGCCGAACACCGCCTCCATAGCCGAGGAAATCTCTCCCAGCGTCGCCCGCTTGCGCGCGCACTCGACGGCGAGGCCGAGGAGGTTCTCCTTGCCCCCCGCCCCTTCGGTCAGCGCCGCGAGCGCGGCCTGGCACGCCGCCTCGTCGCGGCCCGCCTTCACCTTCTCGATGCGCGCGATCTGGGCGGCGCGGACGGCGACGTTGTCGACATCGAGGATGTCGATCGGGTCTTCCTTGTCCTTGGCATATTTGTTGACGCCGACGACGACCTCCTCGCGGCGATCGATCCGCGCGGCGCGGGCGGCCGAGGCCTCCTCGATCATCGCCTTGGGCCAGCCCGCCGCCACGGCCTTCGCCATGCCGCCTTCGGCCTCCACCTTCTCGATGATTTCCCAGGCGCGATCGACCAGCTCTTTGGTCAGGCTCTCGATGTAATAGGAGCCGCCGAGCGGATCGACGACGTTGCACATGCCGGTCTCCTCCTGGATCACCAACTGCGTGTTGCGGGCGATGCGGGCGGAGAAATCTGTCGGCAACGCAATCGCTTCGTCGAGGGCGTTGGTATGGAGGCTCTGGGTGCCGCCCAGCATCGCCGCCATCGCCTCGATCGTCGTGCGCATGACGTTGTTGTAGGGGTCCTTCTCGGTCAGCGAGACGCCCGACGTCTGGCAATGCGTGCGCAGCATCTTCGAGCGCTCGTCCTGCGCGCCGAGCTTCGTCATCACCCGATGCCACAGCACGCGCGCGGCGCGCAGCTTGGCGATCTCCATGAAGAAGTTCATGCCGATCGCGAAGAAGAAGCTGAGCCGCCCCGCGAACTTGTCGATATCGAGCCCGCTCGCGACGCCGTATTTCACATATTCCGCGCCGTCCGCGATGGTGAAGGCCAGTTCCTGCACCTGCGTCGCCCCGGCCTCCTGCATGTGATAGCCGGAGATCGAAATGCTGTTGAATTTCGGCATGTTGCGGGACGTGTATCCGAAGATGTCGGAGATGATCCGCATCGACGGTTCGGGCGGGTAGATATAGGTGTTGCGGACCATGAACTCCTTGAGGATGTCGTTCTGGATGGTGCCGTCCAGAAGCTCCTGAGGGACGCCCTGCTCCTCGCCCGCGACGATGAAGAAGGCGAGGATCGGGATCACCGCGCCGTTCATCGTCATCGACACGGACATCTTGTCGAGCGGGATGCCGTCGAACAGGATCTTCATGTCGTCGATCGTATCGATCGCCACGCCCGCCTTGCCGACATCGCCCGTGACGCGCGGATGGTCGCTGTCATAGCCGCGATGGGTGGCGAGATCGAAGGCGACCGACAGGCCCTTCTGCCCCGCCTTGAGGTTGCGATGGTAGAAGGCGTTGGACTCCTCGGCGGTGGAGAAGCCCGCATATTGGCGGATCGTCCACGGGCGACCCGCATACATCGAGGCGCGGACGCCGCGCGTGAAGGGCGCGAAACCGGGCAGGCCGGGTTCCCAACCGTCGACATCCTCCTCGGTATACAGAGGCTTGACGTCGATCCCTTCCGGCGTGTGCCAGGTGAGGTCCTTGCCCTTCACCTCCTTGTCGGAGGCGGCCTGCCATTGACCGAGCGTTGGCTTCTCACTCATCGTCAAAAGCTCCGTTCGTCCTGAGCGAAGTCGAAGGACGTGCTGCAGGCGGTGTCGTTTGGGGCACGTGCTTCGACTACGCTCAGCACGAACGGGGTATGGGCGTTGCGCACCATATCAGTGCGCCCCTTGCCTGGGCGTTTCCATGATCTCGGTCAGCACCCCGTTCATGTCCTTGGGGTGGACGAAGAAGATCAAAGTACCATGCGCGCCGATGCGCGGCTCGCCGAGCACCTTGGCGCCCTTGCCCTCGAACCACGCCTTCGCCTCATGGATGTCAGGCACCTCGTAGCACATATGGTGCTGCCCGCCGGCCGGGTTCTTGGCGATGAATCCGTGGATCGGCGAGGCCTCGCCCAGCGGCTCGATCAGCTCGATCTGGGTGCCGGCGGTGCTGCCCTCCCCCGGCGTATCTACGAAGCACACCTTCACGCCCTGCGCGGGCAGGTCGAACGGCTCGTGGATCTTCGTCGCGCCCATCACGTCGCGGTAGTAGGCTACCGACTTCTCGATCGAGGGCGTCGCGACGCCGATATGGTTGAGCCGCCCCAGTTTCATCACACCAGCTCCACCGCCATCGACGTGGCCTCACCGCCACCCAGACAGATCGAAGCAAGACCGCGCTTCAACCCATTGATCTGCAAGCCGTTGATCAGCGCGCCGAGGATGCGCGCGCCGGAAGCACCCACCGGGTGGCCGAGCGCGCAAGCGCCGCCGTGGATGTTCAGCACGTCGTGCGGCACGCCGAGATCGTGCATCGCGATCATCGCGACGGTGGCGAAGGCCTCGTTGACCTCGAACAGGTCGACATCCTTGGTCGTCCAGCCGGCCTTCTCCAGCGCGCGCTTGGACGAGCCGACCGGCGCCGTGGTGAAATATTGCGGCTTGTGGGCGAAGGCGGCGTGGCTCACCACCCGCGCGATCGGCTTCACGCCCAGCTTGTCGGCGACGCTCATGCGCGTCATCACCAGCGCCGCAGCACCGTCCGAGATCGACGAGGCATTGGCCGCCGTGATCGTGCCGTCCTTGGCGAAGGCGGGCTTCAGCGTCGGGATCTTGGCGAGATTGGCGTTGCGCGGCTGCTCGTCGGTATCGACGACCACCTCGCCCTTGCGGGTCTTGACCGTGACGGGCACGATCTCGTTGCCCAGCTCGGCCGTATGCTTCTGCGCGCGGGTCAGCGAGTTGATCGCGAATTCGTCCTGCGCCTCGCGGGTAAATTGATATTCGCCGGCCACGTCCTCGGCGAAATTGCCCATCAGCTTGCCCTTCTCGTACACGTCCTCCAGCCCATCGAAGAACATGTGGTCGTAGAGCCGGTCATGGCCGATGCGCGCGCCGGCGCGGTGCTTGAGGTTGAGGTAGGGCGCGTTGGACATGCTCTCCAGTCCGCCTGCGACGATGATGTCGGCCGAGCCGGCGGCGATCGCGTCGGACGCCATGATCGCGGCCTGCATGGCGGAGCCGCACATCTTGTTGATGGTGGTCGCTTCGACGGTGTTGGGCAGCCCGGCATAGATCGCCGCCTGCCGCGCCGGCGCCTGGCCGAGACCGGCCGGCAGCACGCAGCCCATGTAGCAGCGCTCGATCTGCTCGGGGGTCAGCCCCGACCGCTCGACCGCGCCCTTGACGGCGATCGCGCCGAGTTCGGTGGCGGTGAGCGAGGACAGCTCGCCCATCATGCCGCCCATCGGCGTGCGGGCGAAGGACAGGAAGACTACGGGATCGGTGGTGGACATATGCTCTTCCTCAGTTGGCCGGTTGCGCGCCAGGGCGCCAACCCGGCTGATCCTTGCGAATGGCCACGATCAGCTTGTCGTAGACCATGTTCATGAATTGGCGCGCGTCGTGCGGTGCCTCGAACCAGACATCGACACCCAACGCCGCCACCTTTTCCCTCACATCGTAATCTGCTGCCGTAGCCCCGTTCCAATCCCACCATTCGCGTGCAACCTGCAGGCGTGCCTCTCGATCATGATCCAGCACCGCCGCGTCGATGGCCTTCTCGACGCTGCCGAACTCATGCTCGAAATCCTGATGGCAATAACCACCGAGGAACTGGTCCAGAGTGAGCCAGCGGGCTTGCGCATCGCGGCGAAGCTGGAGGGTTTTGCGGCTCACAGCGGAATGTTGTCGTGCTTCTTCCAGGGGTTCTCGAGCTGCTTGTTGCGCAGCTTGCGAAGCCCCAGCGCCACGCGCTTGCGGGTGGAATGCGGCATGATGATCTCGTCGATAAAGCCCTTGGACGCCGCCACGAAGGGGTTGGCGAAGCGGGCCTCGTATTCGGCGGTGCGTTCGGCGATCTCTTCCGGCGTCTTGCCGCGGAAGATGATCTCGACCGCGCCCTTCGCGCCCATCACCGCGATCTCGGCGGTCGGCCAGGCATAGTTGAAATCGCCGCGCAGGTGCTTGGAGGCCATGACGTCATAGGCGCCGCCATAGGCCTTGCGGGTGATCACCGTGATCTTGGGCACCGTCGCCTCGGCATAGGCGAAGAGCAATTTCGCGCCGTGGGTGATGATGCCGTTATGCTCCTGGCTGACGCCCGGCAGGAAGCCCGGCACGTCCACGAAGGTGATGATCGGGATGTCGAAGGCATCGCAGAAGCGCACGAAGCGGCCCGCCTTGCGGCTCGCCGAAATGTCCAGCACGCCGGCCAGCACCATCGGCTGGTTGGCGACGATGCCGACGGTGCGCCCCTCGATCCGGCCGAAGCCGATGATGATGTTGCCGGCATAGTTCGGCTGGAGCTCGAAGAAATCGCCCTCGTCGACCATCTTGGCGATCAGCTCGTGCATGTCGTAGGGCTTGTTGGCGCTGTCCGGGATCAGCGTGTCGAGGCTCGGCTCGATGCGATCCCACGCATCCTCGGTTGGGCGGACGGGCGCGCCCGAGCGGTTGCTCTCCGGCAGGAAATCGATGAAATCGCGCGCGGCGAGCAGCGCCTCGACGTCGTTCTCGAAGGCCTGATCGGCGACGCCGGATTTCTGGGTGTGGGCGACGGCGCCGCCCAGCTCCTCCTGAGTCACGACCTCGTTGGTGACGGTCTTCACCACGTCCGGGCCGGTGATGAACATGTAGGATGAGTCCTTCACCATGAAGATGAAGTCGGTCATCGCCGGGCTGTATACCGCGCCGCCCGCGCACGGCCCCATGATGAGGCTGAGCTGCGGCACCACGCCAGAGGCGAGCACGTTGCGCTGGAACACCTCGGCATAGCCGCCGAGCGAGGCGACGCCCTCCTGGATGCGTGCGCCGCCGCTGTCGTTGAGGCCGATCACCGGCGCGCCGACCTTCAGCGCCATGTCCATGATCTTGCAGATCTTCTGCGCGTGCCGCTCGGACAGCGAGCCGCCGAACACGGTGAAATCCTGGCTGAACACGAAGACGAGGCGGCCGTTGACGGTGCCCGATCCGGTGACGACGCCGTCGCCGGCGATGTGCGTCTCGTTCATGCCGAAATCGACGCAATTATGCTCGACGAACATGTCGAGCTCCTCGAACGAGCCTTCGTCGAGCAGGATGTCGATCCGCTCGCGGGCGGTGAGCCGGCCCTTGGCATGCTGCGCGTCGATGCGCCGCTGTCCGCCGCCCAGGCGGGCCTCGGCGCGGCGTTGTTCAAGCGTCTCGAGGGTCGTGGGCATCGCTCTCCTTTCCTGGGCGGCGGTGATGCGCAGGGCCTGCCGCAGCGCCGCGCGAGACGCAAATGTGGTTTTGTGAAGTTGCGAATGACCTTTTTGTGAAATAGGTGGAGACATGCCCCGCGCCCCTCGCCCCCTCTATGCCGGCACGCGTGTTCGCGAACTGCGCGGCCGGCTGCGGATGAGCCAGGTGGCAATGGCCGAGCGGCTGGGCATCTCGGTCAGCTATCTGTCGCAGATCGAAACCGACGGGCGCCCTCTCACCGCTGCCGTGTCGCTGGCATTGGCCGCGGCCTTCCCCGCAGACTGGTCCGGCATCGACGAGGACGAGGGTGCACGCCTGCTCGCCGGCCTCGCCGAAGCCGCTGCCGAAGCACTGCTGCCCGAGCCGCCGCCCGAGCCGGAGATGCTCGCCCGCGCGGTGGAGCAGCAGCCCGCCCTCGCCCGCCGTTTCGTTGCGATGCACGCCGCCTGGCGCCGCGCCGAGGACCAGCTCCAGCGCCTCGACGACGCCTATGACACAGGCGCCCCCTCCGGCGGGCGCCTGCCGTGGGACGAGGTGCGTGACTGGTTCCACGATGCCGGAAACTATGTCGACCTGATCGACACGGCGGCCGAGGCGATCGGCGACGCGCTGGAGCCGGGACCGGACGCGCTCGCCGAGCGATTGCGCGACCGGCATCGCATCACCCTGCGCACTCCCGGCACAGAGTCGGCGCCGCTGCGCGCCTTCGACCCCGCGCACCGCATCCTGACGCTCGATCCCGCGCAGGCACCGGAGAGCCGCGCTTTCCAGCTCGCCCACCAGCTCGCCCGCATCGAACTGGCGGAGGAGATCGGGCAGGTGCTCGCCCGCGCCACCATGCCTTCCGTGGAAGCGACACGCCTGCTTTCGATCGGCCTCGCCAATTATGCCGCCGGTGCGATCCTGATGCCCTACGAAGCCTTCCGCGCCGAAGCGCGCCGCCTGCGCCACGATATCGATCGCCTGCGCCGCCGCTTTGCCGTCAGCTTCGAGCAGGCCTGCCACCGCCTCTCCACCCTCCAGCGGCCCGACCAGCGCGGCACGCCCTTCTTCTTCTGCCGGGTCGATATGGCGGGCAACATCACCAAGCGGCACAGCGCCACCCGCCTGCAATTCGCCCGCTTCGGCGGTGCCTGTCCGCTGTGGATCATGCACGAGGCGGTGGCGATCCCCGACCGCATCCTCACCCAGCTCGCCGAGATGCCGGAGGGCACCCGCTACGTCGCGATCGCCAAGGGGCTGGTGAAGGAAAGCGGCAGCTATGCGCGATCACCGCGCCGCTATGCGGTCGCGCTCGGCTGCGAGATCGGCGAGGCCAAGGACTTCGTCTATGCCGACCATCTCGACCTGACCCGCACGGACGCCGCCACGCCGATCGGAGTCTCCTGCCGCATCTGCCCGCGCGAGGGATGCGAGCAGCGCGCCTTTCCGCCTTCGGGCCGTGCACTGCGCATCGACCCCGAACGGCGCGAGGTCGTACCCTACCGGTTCGATTAGGCGCTGAGCGCCTTCGTCTCGATCGCGCGGATCTGCGCGACGCTGAAACCGGCCTCGCGCAGTTCGGCCGCCTGCATGTCGGGCAGGTGATGGCGATGATGCGCCACCACGATCGCGCGGCGCAGCGTCTCCAGCCGGGGATCGGCCAGCGCCCGCCGCTCGGAATTGAGGCCGAACAGCTTGGTGACCATCCGTTCGAGTCGGCCGGGCTTCTCGATGCTGCCGAGGCGATCGGTGCGGGCGAGCGCGATCACCTGCTCCTCGAGATCGGTGAAGCTCGCAGGTTCCATCGGCGGTACGCGATAAGGCGCCACGTCCGGCGAGCGCGGCTGCGGATCGATGTCGGTACGGACGGTCGCCCGATACGCCATGTTCTCCTCCTTGCTCAAAAGCCAGACTCACGCGCCGGAAATCCGGCATCCCGCACCGCAGCCGCGTACCCATAAGGGGCACGCTGTCAAGCACGAGAACGGCGAAATGCGACCTTCCGGGTGAACGCAGGATTGCTGGAACGGACTGCAGTGCAGCAAAGGCGGTGATCTGTTTATGCGATCCTTATGGCATCCACCGCGATCGCTGCTCGAACCCTTACGGGGATCGGCCCCAGATAGCAGGCTCGACGTCATCAGGAGAAGGCCGACATGCTTCCCGCCAGCAAGGCCGAGCGATCTCTTATGCTACATGGCGCGGGCCTTGCGATGCTGGGCCTCGCCTGGTTCCTGGGGCATCTGCTGCTCGCCATCGGCTTCGGCCATGCCGGGCACGAACCCGCCATCGCCTACCCGCTGGCCTTGATCACCTTCCTGATGGCGAGCGCCGGGGTGGCGCTGGCGGTGATGGGGCCGCGCCTGTTCCACCGGGTGATCGTCGCCGATCGCTGGCTGCCCCATGTTCCCGCGACCTTCCGCGAACAGAAACCCGAGGATCGCGCCTGACCATCATCCTGCGCTAGAGCCGGCCCCGCATGACAAAGGAGTCGCTCGAATGCAGGACGATTACGGGGCCGGCCGCCCCAGCCTCTATGTCACCCGCCGCCTGCCGGGCGCGGTGGAGGCGCGACTCACCAGCCTGTTCGACGCCTCCTTCAACCCCGACGACGCTCCCCGCACGCGCATCGAACTGGAAAACGCGATGCGCGAACATGACGCGATCCTGCCGACGATCACCGATCGTCTCGACGCGGACCTGCTTGCCCTGCCCGGTCGGCGCGCCCGCCTCATCGCCAATTTCGGCGCGGGCGTCGATCATATCGACCTCGCCGCAGCTCAGGCCAACGGCGTCGTCGTCACCAACACGCCCGATGCGCTCACCGACGCCACCGCCGATATCGCGATCCTGCTGATGCTGATGGCCGCGCGCCGCGCGGGCGAAGGCGAACGCGAGCTGCGTGCCGGGCGCTGGGCCGGCTGGCGGCCGACGCACATGATGGGCCAGGCTATGGGCGGCAAGACGCTCGGCCTCGTCGGTTATGGGCGCATCGCGCGCGCCACGGGACTGCGCGCTGCCGCGTTCGGAATGCGGGTGATCCATCACAGCCGCCGCCCGTCCGGCGAGCCGGGATATGTCGATACGCTGGAAACGCTTGCGGAGGAGGCGGACATCCTCTCGCTCCACGTCCCCGGCGGGGCCGGCACCCGCCATCTGGTCGACGCGGCGCTGATCACGCGGATGAAGCCGAGCGCGATCCTCATCAACACCGCGCGCGGCCCGGTGGTGGACGAGGCGGCGCTTGCCTCGGCGCTCCGCGGAGGCCGGATCGCGGCGGCCGGGCTGGACGTCTACGAGCGCGAACCCGCCGTCCATCCCGATCTGCTGGCCTGCGAGAATGCGGTGCTGCTCCCCCATCTCGGTAGCGCGACGATCGAGACGCGCACCGCCATGGGGATGCAGGCGGCGGACAATCTGGAGGCGTTCTTCACCGGCCGCGAATTGCCCAACCGTGTCGCCTGACCTTCGAACCATCGATCTCGCCGCCGCGACGATCCGACCGGCGCTGGGTGACTCTCTGCTCCTCATTGGCCTGTGCGGCGCGCAGGGGAGCGGCAAGTCCACGTTGGCCGCCGGACTGGCCGCCCTTTTCCGGCAAGAAAGCGTGCCGAGCGCGATCCTGTCGATCGACGATGTCTATCATACGAAGGCGGAGCGCGAGCGGTTGGCACGCGAGATCCATCCGCTGCTGCGCACGCGTGGCGTCCCTGGCACGCACGACCTCGTGCTCGGCCGTCACGTGATCGACGATCTGGCGGCGGGCCGCTCCGCGCGCCTGCCACGCTTCGACAAGGCGACCGACGATCGCGCCCCGGTCTCACAATGGGAAGTTGCGCCCGCCGGGACGCGCCTGCTGATCCTCGATGGCTGGTGCGTCGGCGCGCGTCCGCAGGCGGCCGCCATGCTGGCCGATCCGGTCAATGCGCTCGAGCGCGAGGAAGATGCGCACGGCATCTGGCGGCAGTACGTCAACGACCAGCTCGCCGGTCCCTATCAAGCCTTCTTCGCGCGGATCGACCGCCTGATCCTGCTCGCAGCGCCCGGTTTCGAGATCGTTCTGCGCTGGCGGATCGAGCAGGAAGAGGCGCTCCGCCGTGAAC
Source organism: Sphingomonas oryzagri (assembly GCF_029906645.1). Lineage (NCBI taxonomy): Bacteria > Pseudomonadati > Pseudomonadota > Alphaproteobacteria > Sphingomonadales > Sphingomonadaceae > Sphingomonas > Sphingomonas oryzagri. The sequence continues at coordinate 476,836 of NZ_JARYGZ010000001.1, read as the reverse complement.
GCGAAGGCGGCATGAACGACGCCGAGATCGCCCGCTTCATCCAGCATTACGAGCGGCTGACGCGACACATCCTCAGCGAAATGCCGGCGCGCGCGGACCTCGTCATCCCGCTCGCCGAGGATCGCTCGCCACGGATCAGAGGATGATCTCGAAGCTCCCGCCGCCGCCCGGCTCGCCCGCATAGCGGATCGCGCCGTGGTGAAGCAGCACCACCTGCCGCGCGAAGCTCAGCCCCACGCCTGTGCCCGCGCGCTTGGTGGTGAAGAAGGGGAGGAAAATTTCGCCGAGATACTGGTCCGGCACGCCCGGCCCGTTATCCTCCACCATGATCCGTACCCGATCGAGCGGTAACGCCTCGATCGACAGCGAAACGCGCGGCGCCGGGTCATGCTCGCTGGCCGCCTCGCCGCCGTTCTTCATCAGGTTGAGCACGACTTGCGACAGCAACTCGGGATCGGCGTTCAACTGCAACCGATCGGGCACGACCGATACGACCAGTTCCACCCGCTCGCCCACCGGCATCGCGCGATAGAGCCGCGCCAACTCGTCCGCCCACGTCTTCGCGACGAAGCGGCGCGGCGCGATGGCCGGCGCGCGGCTGAACTCGCGATAGCTTTCCACGAAGTGCATGATGCCGGCCGCGCGCCGCGCCAGCGTCTCCACCGCGATTCGAGCGTCACCGATCGCCGGATCGTCGCTCTTGTCGATCTCCGCCATGATCGAGACGGCACTCTCGGCGAGCGACGTCACCGGCGTCATCGAGTTCATGATCTCGTGGGTCAGCACGCGGACCAGATCGGCCTGTGTCGCCACTTCGGCGGCATCCAGCTCGCCCTGGATGATCTGCACCGATACGATCCGCCACAGCCGCCCCAGCCGCTCGACCTGCGTCACCGCCACCATCGCGCGCTGCGGCAGGCCGCCGATCGTCACCCGGCACAGCCGCCGGTCGCCCGGAACGACATCGGTGAGCGCCGCGACGAAGCCCTCGCCATAGACGCCCAGATCGGCGACGCGCGTGCCTTTGGCCTGTCCAAACAGGCGGCGTGCGGCCTTGTTGGACAGTTCCACCCGTCCGTCCGCGTCGATGGCGAGGATCGGGGTCGGCGCTTCGTCCACCAGGGTGGCGGCGAAGCGGTTCTCGGCGGCCTCGGCCGCGCGATGGTCGCGCAGGCGGCGGATGCCGGCGTTGAGCGTCGCGCCCAGCGTGTCGAAGCCGCTACCCTGCCCGCTCTCGCGGAACACCTGCGTCAGATCCTCGTGGCGGATCGCGGTGGCGAAGCGGGTCATCTCGGCATTGCTGCGCGATACCGCCCGCCACAGCGCCGCGGCGGCGGCGATCGCGAGCAGGCCGAACAGCGTCACCGTCGCGACATGGCCCGGCTGCGCCAGGAACCAGGCGAAGCCGAACAGCAATGCGACCAGCACCGCCATATGCCCCGCCAGCCGCAGGACGAAGGGCTGCCTAGAGCCCATGCTTCTCCATCCGCCGGTACAGCGAGCCGCGCGTCAGGCCGAGTTCGGAGGCCGCGTTGGAGATGTTGTAGCCATGCTTCTGGAGCGCGCGCTCGATCAGTTGGCGCTCGGCCCGATCGAGGTTGAGGTCGGCCGCGACCGGTTCGACCACGGCGGACGCCTGGACATGCGGCACCGGCGCCGATGCCGCCCTCGGCAACGGGAAGTCCTTGATCGCCAGCGTCGCTCCGTCGGCAAGGATGATCGCGCGTTCGGCGGCATGGCGCAGCGCGCGCACATTGCCCGGCCAGTCGTAGGCGACCAGCGCATCTCGCACGTCGTCGGGCAGCGCCGGCGCCGGGCGATCGTAGCGCGCGGCATATTGGCGCAGATAATGGTCGAGCAGCAGCGGGATGTCCTCGCGCCGGTCCCGCAACGGCGGCAGTTCGATCTCGACCGTATTGAGCCGGTAGAGCAGATCCTGCCGGAAGCGGCTCTCGCTGCCGAGCTGATCGGGCGGCAGGTTGGTCGCCGAGATCACCCGCACGTCGATCGGCACCGGGGCATTGGCGCCGACCGGGGTCACCTTGCGCTGCTCCAGCGCGGTCAGCAGCTTGGGCTGGAGGTGGAGCGGCAGGTTGCCAACCTCGTCCAGAAACAGCGTGCCGCCGTCCGCCGCCTGCAGCCGCCCGACACGATCGGCGCGGGCGTCGGTGAACGCGCCCTTCACATGGCCGAACAGCTCGGAATCGAAGAGGTTTTCCGCCACCGCGCCGAGATCGACGGTGAGCATCGCCTTGTCCCGGCGCCTTGAAAAGCGGTGCAATTCCCGCGCGACCAGTTCCTTGCCGGTGCCGTTCTCGCCGAGGATCAGCACGTTGGCGTCGGTCGGCCCGGCCTTCTCGATCAGCGACAGCACGCGCGCCATCGCCGGCGAGGAGCCGAGCAGCGGGGTTTCCGACGGCGCGACGGGAGTCTTGGCCGACTTCGTCTCGATGCTCTGCCGGCGCGAGCGACTGAGCGCGGCGGCCGATCGCACGGCGGAGAGCAGCTTCTCGTTCGCCCAGGGCTTGGAGACGAAGTCCGTCGCCCCCTCCTTCATCGCGCGGACCGCGACCTGCACCCCGCCATGCGCGGTGATCAGCACCACCGAAACGTGCGGATCGCGTTCCAGTATCCTGCCCAGCCAGCGGAAGCCCTCGCTGCTGTCCGTCGCCCCGCGCGCGAAGTTGGCGTCGAGCAGGATCACGTCGGGCCGCGCTTCCGCCATCCAGTCGACCGCCTGTTGCGGCTGCGGCGTCACCTTCACCTCGGCGAAGAGCTGGCGCAGCAACAGCCGCGCGGCGAGGAGGATGTCCTCGTCGTCATCCACCACGACGCACAGACCGAACGGCTTTTCGCTCAAGACCCACTCCTTCTATGCCCGTTTGCTGCCATCGTTCGGCGGCGGCGACAACGTCTGTTTCCGGACACTCGACTGTCCGGATCCGGACAGTTCGAGAACAAGCCATCGTAGCCGCCCGCCCGAAAAGCCCCGATTTCCCGACTTTCGTCGAATTGGCACGGCTCCTGCTCAGTCCTTCCCGTGACCGACATGTCGCCGGCCACGAGGAAAGGAGAGATCCCATGCGTAAGTTCGTCACCACCCTGATGTTCGCCGGAGCCAGCCTCCTCGGCACCGCCGGCATCGTCGCCTATGCCGATCCGGCGATGGCCGAGACACCGACCGCGACCGTCCACTACCAGAGCGCGGAACTCGCCAGCACGGATGGTCGCGCCGCGATCGCCAAGCGCATCCGCTTCGCCGCCGCCCGCGTCTGCGAGACGACCGAAGCCGGCCAGCAGTTCGCCGAGGGCGCGTGTCGCACCCAGGCCTATGCCGGCGCCGCAGCCGAGCTGTCGGCCCGCTGATGAGCACGCCCGGCGCGGCCATGGACCGCCGCATCGAGCGGCCACGTACCGACCGTCGCTGGCGCTGGGTTGCCGCGGCGGTCGGTCTGCTGGCGCTGCTCGTGCTCGGCTGGCGGCTGATCCCGTCGAGCGGATCGACCGACGTCTCCGCCGCCGACATCGAGACCGGCAATGTCGCGCGCAACCGGTTCGAGGACTACCTCCCCGTCCGCGCCACCGTCGCGCCGAACATCACCACCTTCGTCGGTGCCGTCTCGGGCGGGCAGGTCGAGAAGCTGCTGGTGCAGGACGGCACCGCCGTGACCGAGGGCCAGCCGATCGCGACCCTGATCAATCCGGCACTCAAGCTCGACGTGCTGACCCGCGAGGCGGAGATCGCCAGCCAGCTCGGCACGCTTTCGGGCGACGATCTGGCTCTGGAGAAGAGCCGCCTCGATCGCGCCAGCCAGACCTCGTCGGCCAGCTACGATCTCATCAAGGCCAACCGCGACCTTTCGATCCGCCAGCAGCTTCATGATCAGGGCTTCGTGTCCGACGAGGGCGTGAAGAGCTATCGCGAGGAGGCGGACTATCAGCAGAAACGCCTCGCCCAGCTCCGTTCCGGCCAGTCACGCGAGGACAAGACCGCGAACCTTCAGGCTTCGCGCCTCGCCGAGACGCGCGCGCGCCTCACCAGCAATCTCGCTGCCGTGCAGGCCGGGCTCGATGCGCTGATCGTACGCGCGCCCGTCACCGGCCGCCTCACCAACTTCACCATTCAGCCGGGCCAGATGCTGAAAGCCGGCGATCCGGTCGGCCAGGTCGACAGCGAGGGTTCGTGGAAGCTCGTCGCCGACGTCGACGAATATTATCTCGGCCGTGTCGCGGTCGGCCAGCGCGCCAGCGGCGACAACGGCCTGACGCTCACCGTCACCAAGGTGCTGCCCGCCGTCACCAACGGCCGCTTCCGTATCGAGCTCGGCTTCGTCGGGCCACCGCCGAAGGGCCTCAACCGCGGCCAGACCACCGACATCCGCGTGACGCTCGGCTCCGCCCGCGAGGCGCTGACCGCCCCGGTCGGCGGCTGGGTCGACAGCGGCGGCGGCAATTCGGCCTATGTGATCGACGCCGACGGCCGCCACGCCCGCCGCCGCGCGATCCGCACCGGCGCCCGCAATCCCGAACAGGTCGAGATCCTGTCCGGCCTCGCCCCCGGCGACCGCATCGTCACCTCCAACACCGCCGCCTACGACAAGAGCGGCACCCTCAACATCCGCTGACGGAGAGCTTCATGATCCGCCTCGAATCCATCCAGCGCCGCTACGCCTCCGACGAGGTTGAGACCACCGCGCTCGCCGACATCAACCTGGAGGTGGCCGAAGGCGAATTCCTCGCCGTCATGGGGCCTTCCGGCTGCGGCAAGTCCACCCTGCTCAACATCCTCGGCACGGTCGATCGGCCGAGTTCCGGCCGTTACCTGTTCGGCGATCATGGCGACCTCGCGGTGATGAACGAGGCAGCGCTGGCGCAGATGCGCGGGCAGACGCTGGGCTTCGTCTTCCAGAGCTTCAACCTGATCGACGAGCTGACCATCCAGGAGAATGTCGCGCTCGGCCTTGCCTACCGGAAGGGTTCGCAGGGCGACAAGAAACAGCGGATCGAACAGGCGATGGACCGCGTCGGCATCTCGCACCGCGCGCGCCATTACCCGCACCAGCTTTCGGGCGGCCAGCAGCAGCGCGCCGCGATCGCGCGCGCCATCGTCGGCGATCCCAGCCTGATCCTCGCCGACGAGCCGACCGGCAACCTCGATACCGAGAACGGCCAGCAGGTGATGGACATCCTCACCAGCCTGAACGGCGAAGGCGCGACGATCATCATGGTCACCCACTCGCCATCCCACGCCGACATGGCGAAGCGCCGCATCGACATGCTGGACGGGCGCGTCGTCTCCTCCGTCGCCCGCGCGATCTGAGCCGGAGGCATCCCCATGAACCGCTTCGCGCTGATCAGCTTCTACCGCTCGCTCGTCCGCCACAAGCTCTACGCCGCGCTCAACATCGGCGGGCTGGCGGTGGGCATCGCAGTGTTCCTCGTGCTGACCCTCTACGTCCGTTTCGAGACGGGCTACGAAACCTTCCTGCCGCATCACGAGCAGGCCTACCTGCTCAAGAACCGCTGGACGCTGCATGGCGTAAAGGCGGCCGACTATGACGGATCGATGGGTGGCCTGCTCGAACAGCTGCGCCAGGATTTTCCGGAAACGGTCGGCACCCGCATGAAGGGCGCGCAGGCCACCGTGCTGCGCAACGGCAACGCCACCACCGAAGGCGCCGAATTGGTCGATCCGAGCTTCTTCGACGTGATCGACGTGCCGGTGATCGAAGGCGACGCCCGCGCCGCCCTGGCCGCGCCCAACAACGTGCTGATCAGCCAGAAGATCGCGAAGAAATACTTCCCCGGCGGCCACGCCATCGGCCAGCGCATGACGATCGCCCTGTTCGGCGTCTCGCGCGACTATCGGGTCGCCGCGATCCTTGCCGACGCACCGCGCGATACCGAGCTCGACTGGGACATCGTGATGCGCCTGGTGCCGACCCAGATCCCCGGATCGAACTGGTATCATTGGGGCAGCGCGACGCTCTCCACCTATCTCCGGTTTCCGAACGAGGCGGCGATGCGGGCCTATTCCGCCCGCCTTCCCGCCTTCATCGATCGGCGCGCACAGCACGACTTCACCAACGGCCGCCCGAGCGATCAGCTCGCTTTTCCTCTGGTGCCGATCCGTGATGTCCATCTGTCGCGCCCCGGCGGCAAGCTCGCGGTGACGACGCTGGGGCTGGTCGGCGTGCTGACCCTGCTGATCGCGATCATCAACTATGTGAACCTGGCGACGGCGCGCGCAGGTCTCAGGGCACGCGGGGTGGCGATGCGCAAGGTGCTGGGCGCCAGCCGCGGCGCGCTCGTCCGCCATTTCCTGAGCGAGGCGATCGCCACCGCGCTCGCCGCGGCGCTGATCGGGCTGGCGCTCGCCGAAATGGCGCTGCCGGTGGTCAATGCCGCCGGCGACGTCACCCTGACCATCGATTATGTCTTCGTCGTGCCGCTGCTCGCCCTGCTGGCGATCGTGGTCGGCGTGGCGGCAGGTCTCTATCCTGCGCTGCTGCTCTCGCGCTTCCCGGCAGCCGCCGTACTGGCGTCCGCGCGCAGCCCCGGCGGCGGGCGGACGGGCACACGGCTGCGCGAAGGGCTGGTCGTGATCCAGTTCGCGCTCGCCATCGCCTTCCTGATCGGCACCGGCGTGCTCTTCGCGCAGACCAGCCATCTTCGCAGCGCCGATCTGGGCTTCAGGCGGGATGGTCTGATGGTGATCTCGTCCTTCGGATCGCAGAGCCTCAACGATGGTCAGCGCGCCTCGCTGCTCGCCGCCTTCCGCAGCCTGCCGATGACGGTCGCGGTCACCACCGCCGACAGCGCGCCGGGCGACGAGAGCTATACCAACGCGACCGGAATCTACCGCCCCGGCCAGAGCGAGGACAGCGCGCCTTCGATCAGCACCTACAGCATCGGCAAGGACTGGTTCGCCACAAACGACGCGCGACTGGCTGCCGGCCGCTTCCTCGATACCGCGCACCGGCAGGACGATTCCGGGCTGACCGGCACCGGCACCGCCAACGTGGTGATCAACCGCGCGGCCCTGTCGAAGTTCGGCTTCCGCAACCCCGATGAGGCGATCGGCCAGACGGTGCTGGAAACCGAGCCGGACGGCCCCGCGCAGCCGCGCGTGATCGTCGGCGTGATCGACAACATCCGCTTCCATTCGCCGCGCAAGGAACTTGCCGGCGCGCTCTATCACTACACCTCGCAGCCGATGGAATACACGGTCGCCAGCGTCCGTTTTCAGGGTGATCCGCAGATCGCGCTGTCCGCATTCCGCAACGCCTGGCGCGGGATCGCTCCGGAGGTGCCGTTCGAGGCCAAGACTGCCGCTCAGAATCTCACCCGCTATTACAAGCCGGACGATCGCGCCGCCCGTCTGTTCGGCATCGGCGCGGGCCTGGCGGTGCTGATCGGCTGCGTGGGACTGTGGGGCCTCGCCTCCTTCAACACCGCGCGGCGCGTGAAGGAAGTCGGCATCCGCAAGACGCTGGGCGCCTCATCGACCGACATCGTCAGGCTGCTGGTCGGCCAGTTCCTGCGCCCCGTGCTGATCGCCAACCTGTTCGCCTGGCCTCTGGCGTTCCTGGCGATGCGGACGTGGCTGGCGGGCTTTGAGGACCGGATCGCGCTGTCGCCGCTCTATTTCGTCGCGGCGACGGTGATCTCGCTGCTGATCGCGGTGGCGACGGTGATCGCGCAGTCGCTGCGCGCCGCCCGCGCAGCCCCGGCCTGGGCGCTCCGTCATGAGTAAGGGGGCCATGAGTAAGGGTGCCGTGAACAAGCGCGCGCTCGCTCTGCTGGCACTGCTGGCGACGCCTGCCAGCGGCGAGACGCTGGCCCAGGCGGTGGACCAAGCTTACGCCTCCAACCCGGTGCTGGCCGCCGCCCGCGCCCGGCAGGAGTCGCTCGCCGAAACGCCCGAGCAGGCGCGGGCCGGTGGCCGTCTCACCGCATCGGCCGACGCAGCCGGTGGCTACGACAAGTTCGATTACGGCAAGGGCGGCGCTGCGACCGTCTCCGCCGACCTACCGATCTGGACCGGCGGCCGCGTCTCCTCGGCGGTGCGCGCCGCGCAGGGCGACGTCGCGGCGGGCGCGGAGGGGCTGCGCGACACGCAGGCGGCAGTGCTGAGCGACGTCGTCGGCGCCTATGCGGAGTTACTCTACGACCAGCAGGCGGCCGACATCGCGCGTGCCGACATCGAGCTGCTCGACCACCAGGTGGCCGAGGCCAATGCCCGCTACAAGCTCGGCAAGGCGACCCGCACCGACGTGGCCCAGCTGGAGGCTCAGCGCGCGTCGGCAGTCGCGACGCTGGCCGATGCGGAGGCGACGCTCGCCGTCACCGCCGCCGGCTATCGTGCGACGGTGGGCAGCGATCCCGGCTCACTCGCACCGCCGCCCGCGACGCTGGCGACACTCCCCGTCGGCCTCGATCAGGCGCGCGACCGCACGCTCGACAGCAATCCGCTCTACCGCCAGAGCCAGCGCGTCGCCGACGCGTCCTCGGCGCGGATCGATGCCGCGCGGGCCAATGGCGCGCCGACCGTCTCGCTCGGCGGCACCTACGGCTATGACGGCCGGATCACCGGCGACGACCACTATTTTCCGCGCGCCGCCTCGGCGGGCGTGGTGCTGCATGTCCCGATCCTCACCGGCGGCCTGGTGGCGTCACAGGTGAGGCAGGCGCGTGCCGACTATCGCGCCGCGCAGTTCGACAGGGATGCCGCCGCGCGCGAGGCGGTGCGTGCCACCGAATCCGCCTGGGCCGGGATGCAGGGCGCCCGCGCCCAGCTCTCCGCCAATCACGACCGGACGGTCGCCGCCGACCTCGCGCTCAAGGGCGTGCGCGCCGAATACGGCTTCGATCTGCGGTCGACGCTCGATATCCTCGTCGCCGACGAAAGCCTGCGCGCCGCCCAGCTGGCGGAAGCGCGCAGCCGCAGCGACCTGCTGATCCAGCAGGCGGCCCTGCTCCGCGCGGTCGGCGCCCTCGACCGGGCTGCGTTCGAATAGTGGCAGGCTCGACTTTGCCGGCAGGTCCGTTAGCCTGCCGGCGAACCGGAGGGCTTTCCATGCGACTGATCATCGCCATCCTGCTGCCTTGGCTGCTGTTCTTCACGATCGGGCGACCGCTCGCAGGCATCGTCTGCCTGATCCTGCAGATCACCCTGATCGGCTGGCTGCCCGCCGCGATCTGGGCTGTCTATGCGCTCAGCCAATGGGACACGGATCGCAAGATCGCGGATTACGTGCGGGGGCGGTGAGCGCTTCCTAGCCCCTCCCTCCTTTTAAGCCACTCCCTGAAAGGGAGGGGTTTGGGGTGGGTTCTTCTCCGGATCGAGGTCACGCCCGCCCCAGGCGAACCCACCCCCGCCCCCTCCCTTTCAGGGAGGGGAGATTATGCCTTCTTCTTCGCGGCGGGTTTCTTGGCCGCAGCCTTCTTCGGAGCCGCCGCCTTCTTCGCGGTCTTCTTGCCCTTGGCCGGGCCCTTGGCGGCACGCTCCGCCAGCAGCACCAGCGCCTCGTCGAGCGTCAGTTCCTTCGGGTCCTTCGCCTTGGGCAAGGTCGCGTTGGTGGTGCCGTCGGTGACGTAGGGGCCGAAGCGGCCTTCCATCACCTTCACCTCGGCGCCGTCCGGATTGGCGCCGAGCGTCGCGATCGGCTCGCGGCTCGCGCCCTGCCGGCGACCACCGCCAGCCGCCGCCTCGGCGAGCTTCACCACCGCCGCGTTCATGCCCGTCTCGAACACGTCCGCCGTGGAGGACAGCCGCGCATATTTGCCATCATGTGCGAGATACGGCCCATAACGCCCTATTGATGCGGTGATATCCTTGCCGGACTCCGGATGCGGGCCGATCGTGCGGGGCAGCGAGAGCAGCTTGAGCGCCAGCTCCAGCGTCAGTTCGCCGGCATCCTTGGGGATGGACGAGCGCTTGGCCTCCTTGCCCTCGCCGAGCTGGATGTATGGCCCGAACCGCCCCGCCTTGCGCTCGACCGGAAGCCCCGTCTCGGGATCGGTGCCCAGCGTCTCCGGCCCGGTGTCCGCACCGTCATTGGCTGCGCCCGCCTGCGCGAAGCGACGGGTATATTTGCACTCGGGATAATTGGAGCAGGCGATGAACGCACCGAAGCGGCCGCCGCGCAGCGCCAGCTGGCCCTGCCCGCAATTGGGACAGAGGCGCGGGTCCGTCCCGTCCGCTTTCTCGGGAAACAGGAAGGGCGCGAGGAACTTGTCGAGCTCCGCCGTCACCTCGGAGGGCTTCTGCTCCATCACCTCGGCGGTCTTCGGCTTGAAGTCCCGCCAGAAGGCCTCCAGCACCGCCTGCCACTGAGCGCGGCCGCCGGAAATATCGTCCAGCTCCTCCTCCAGTTCGGCGGTGAAATCGAACGAGACGTACTTCTCGAAGAAGCGTTCGAGGAAGGCCGTCACCAGCCGTCCGCTCTCCTCGGCATGGAAGCGGTTCTTCTCAACGCGGACGTAATTGCGGTCCTTGATCGTCTGGAGGATCGACGCATATGTCGACGGGCGCCCGATCCCCAGCTCTTCCATCTTCTTGACGAGGCTGGCCTCGGAATAACGCGGCGGCGGCTGGGTGAAGTGCTGCTCGGCCTTCACCTCCTTCACCGCCGGCGAATCGCCGTCCTTCATGCGCGGCAGGCGGCGCGAATCCTCGTCGCCCTCATCGTCGCGGCCCTCCTCGTACACCGCCAGATAGCCTGGGAAGAGCACCACCTGCCCGGTCGCGCGCAGCCCAAGCTGGCCGGTGCCGTCGGCGAAATCGACGGTGGTGCGCTCCATGCGGGCCGACGCCATCTGGCTCGCCATCGCGCGCTTGAAGATCAGGTCGTAGAGGCGCGCATGATCGCCCGATCCCGCCTTGTCGCGGCTGAAATCGGTCGGGCGGATCGCCTCGTGGGCCTCCTGCGCGTTCTTGGCCTTGGTCTGGTAGTGGCGCGGCTTGTCCGGCACGTAGCCGCCGTCGAAGCGCTCGGCGATCGCCTTCCGGGCGGCGGAGATGGCGCTCTCGTCCATCTGCACGCCGTCGGTCCGCATGTAGGTGATCAGGCCGTCCTCGTAGAGATTCTGCGCGACCCGCATCGTGTGGCTGGCCGAAAAACCGAGCTTGCGCGCCGCCTCCTGCTGCAGCGTCGAGGTGGTGAAGGGCGGCTGCGGATTGCGGCTGACCGGACGTGTCTCGACGGACACGACAGAGAGGCGCGCCGCCTCCACGGCGGCCTTGGCGGCGAGCGCATCGCCTTCCTGCCCGATGGTCAGGCGATCGATCTTCTCGCCCTTCCACTTCACCAGCCGCGAGACGAAGCCGATGCCGTCCTGCTCCATGTCTGCGGTGACGGACCAATATTCCTGCGGCTTGAACGCCTCGATCTCGCGCTCGCGATCGACGACGAGACGCAGCGCCACCGACTGCACGCGGCCGGCCGACTTGGCGCCCGGCAGCTTGCGCCACAGCACCGGCGAGAGCGTGAAGCCGACCAGATAATCGAGCGCGCGGCGCGCCCGGTAGGCGTCGATCAGATCCTCATCGAGCGCGCGCGGCTCCGCCATCGCCTTCAGGATCGCCGGCTTGGTGATCGCGTTGAAGGTGACGCGCTGGGTGTCCTTGGGCAGCGCGCGGCGCTTGGCGAGCACCTCCTGCACATGCCACGAAATCGCCTCGCCCTCGCGATCGGGGTCGGTGGCGAGGATCAGCGCGTCGGCGCCCTTGGCCTCGTCGGCGATCGCCTTGAGCTGGCGCGCCTTGTCCGCATAATTCTCCCACTCCATCGCGAAGCCCTCGTCCGGGTTCACCGAACCGTCCTTCGCGGGCAGGTCGCGGACGTGGCCGTAGGAGGCGAGCACCTTGTAGCCCGGCCCCAGATATTTCTCGATGGTCTTGGCCTTGGCGGGGGATTCGACGACGACGAGCTTCATGATGTCGGAATGATCCTTACGTGTACGCGTACGAGAGTGGGTACGGCTTTACCCATCCGTCAAGCGTGTGACGCCCCATCGCGGAAGAGAAAGAAGGCGCCGGCCGCGATCAGCGCGAAACCGATCAGCTGGTTCACCGTGATCTTCTGCCCCAGCACCCACACCGAGAAGCCGCAGAAGACGGTGAGCGTGATCACCTCCTGCATCCCTTTCAGCTGAGCGGCCGAATAGACGTTCGATCCGTAACGGTTGGCCGGCACCGCCAGACAATATTCGAAGAAGGCGATCGCCCAGCTGATCGGGATCACCAGCCACAGCGGCTGATCCTTGAACTTCAGGTGCCCATACCAGGCGGTGGTCATGAAGAGGTTGGAGCCGGTCAGCAGCAGGATCGGCAGCAGCTTGGGCGGGATCATCCGTAGGTCGGCCTCTTGAGGGCGAAGATGCCGCCCAACCACAAGGTCAGGGCGGACGCGAGACCGGTCACCAGCGTCCCCTCGGTACCGCGGATCGCGAAGCCGATGAACGAGGCCGCGACCATCGCCGCCGCCAGCGCGTAGAATCGCCTGAGGCCGGATGCCCAGCCGAGCGGCAGGAAGTGGATCGCCACGACCAGCGCGATGCCGGGCAGGATCACGTCATCCAGGCCGGTGTTGCGGAAGACGTTGACCACCAGCAGGATCGCTGCCGCCTCGGCCATCGTCGTCCACATGATCACGCGGCCGGTCTGGATACCGCCGGGTGGATCCGGCCGCACCACGCGCTGGATCGCGCGGATCACCACCGGGGCCGCCAGCACGAAGCCGAGCAGCAGGATCGGACTGGACGGCCCTACGGTGGGGCCGAGGCCGGCCATGAAGAAAGCGGTCGCGAAGATCGCGAAGATGAGTGCGCCCCACGGGCCCATGGATGAAGCCTCTCGACTCGGGTCAGGCGAGGCTTACCTGACCACCGGCATGGCGTTCCAGCCTCCCCGCGAGCTCCAGCTCCAGCAGCACGGTCTGGACGATGGCGGGCGGCAGGGCGGACTGGCGGATGATCTCGTCGATCGGCGTCGGCACGGGTCCGAGCAGTTCGGTGACCGCGCGGCGATCGGCATCGCCGGCATCGGCGGCCGGACGCGGGACGCCATAGCCTCCGCCACCCGGCTCGCCCAGCATGCGCGGGTCGATCGGGCGAAGCGCCTCCATCACGTCGTCCACGGTCTGCACGAGGGTCGCGCCCTCGCGGATCAGCAGGTTGCAGCCCTGCGCGCGTGGATCGAGCGGCGAGCCGGGCACCGCCAGCACCTCGCGTCCATATTCACCGCCATAGCGCGCGGTGATCAGCGAGCCGGACTTCGGCGCGGCCTCCACCACCAGCACCGCCTGCGACAGCCCGGCAATGATCCGGTTGCGATAGGGGAAGTGGCGCGCACGCGGCTCGATGCCGGGCGGCTGTTCGGCGATCAGGAGGCCTTCGTTGGCGATCCGTTCCTGCAGCTCCGCATTTTCGGGCGGGTAGGCGACGTCGATGCCGCCGGCGATCACCGCGACGGTGCCGGCCTCCATCGAGCCCTGATGCGCTGCCGTGTCGATGCCGCGTGCGAGGCCCGAGGCGATCGTGACGCCGCGCTCGCCCAGTTCCGCCGCCATGCCGCGCGCGAACCGCCCCGCCGAGGCCGACGCGTTGCGCGCGCCGACCATGCCGACCACCGGCCGATCGAGCAGCGCCCGCCTGCCCCGCACGATCAGCGCGGGCGGGGCGGTAGGAATGGTCGCCAGCATCGCCGGATAACCCGGCAAGCCGAGGAAAAGGTAGCGCGCGCCGACCTTCTCGACCGCCTCCACCTCGCGCTCGATCGAGCCGCGCGGCGGAACGGTCGGCGGCTTGCCCCCGCCTCGCCGGGCAAGATCAGGGACCGCCTCCAGCGCGGCCGCCGGGGTGCCGAACCGGGCCAGCAACTGCGCGTAGGTGACCGGGCCGACAGTCGGCGTGCGCATCAGGCGAAGGCGGGCTATGCGATCCTCACGATCGACGCGCGGAGAGGATCCACCACCATCCGCCTCGTCGATCCCCCCGTGCACCGGCTCTAGCCCTTGCTGCCGAAGCGTGGCTCGGTGCCGTCGAGCAGCCGCTCGACGTTGGCGCGGTGCTTCCACAGCACGATCAGCGCCAGCAGCAGGAAGGTCAGCGTCAGGTCGGACCGGTTGATGATCGCGGCCGCAACCGGGGTGGCGATCGCGGCGGTCATGCCGCCGACCGAGCTGTGCCGGGTGATCGCGAAGGCCGCGAGCCACACCAGCGCGAAGGCAAGGCCGCACGGCCACGACAGAGCCAGCGCGATGCCGAGGAAGGTCGCCACGCCCTTGCCGCCCTGGAAGCGCAGCCAGACCGGATAGACATGGCCGAGAAAGGCGAAGGCCCCCGCCACGATCGCCGGCAGCGAGGGCGGCATCGGATCGGGCCAGACATGACCGACCAGCACCACCGCCACCGCGCCCTTGGCGGCGTCCAGCAGCAGGGTGATGATCGCCAATTCCTTGCGCCCGGTGCGCAGCACGTTGGTGGCGCCGATATTGCCGGAGCCGATGGTGCGCGGATCCTCAGCGCCGCCAGCGCGGGTGACCAGCAGGCCGAACGGGATCGATCCCAGCAGGTAGCCGATCAGGGCGGCAGCGCCCAGCACCAGCCAGTTCGTAGCAATCAAGGACGCGACCTCTTCCTAGGGTGCCCAAGCATAGGGGCTGGTGCCGCCAGCGCAACAATCTGGATTTAGGTGGCGCGCCATCCCCGCCCCGCCTACATCGCCCGCCATGGATGCGACACGCCCCCTGCTCGTCTTCGATTCCGGTGTCGGCGGCCTTTCCGTACTGGACGCGGTCCGCCGCCGCCTGCCGACGGCGCCGATCGTCTACGCCGCGGATTCGGGTGGTTTCCCCTACGGCACCAAGACCGAGGTCGAGATCGCCGCACGCGTGCCGGCGTTGCTGGGGCGGCTGGTCGAGCGCTATCGGCCGCGCCTGATCGTGATCGCCTGCAACACCGCCTCCACCATCGCGCTGGCGGCGGTGCGCGCCGCGCTGGACCTGCCGATCGTCGGCACCGTCCCCGCGATCAAGCCCGCCGCGCTCGCGAGCCAGACGCGGGCGATCGGCGTGCTCGGCACCGACGCGACCGTGCGCCAGCCTTATGTCGATCGCCTGGCCGCCGAATTCGCGTCCGATTGCATCGTGCTCCGCCACGGTTCCGCGCGGTTGGTGGAACTGGCCGAGGCGGCGCTGCGTGGGCATCCGGGCGACCCCGCCGATTACAAGCGGGTGATGGACGGCCTGTTCAGCCTGCCAGGCGGCGACAAGGTGGATACGGTGGTACTCGCCTGCACTCATTTCCCGCTGGTCGCCGATCAGCTGGCGGCGGCCAGCCCGCACCCCGTCCACTTCGTCGATGGCGCGGAGGGGATCGCGCGCCGCGTGGCGCATCTCACCGATGGCCAGCCCTGGCCCGAGGCTACGCCGGAAGGCCTCGCGGTGTTCACGTCGGACATCGATGTGGAGACGCTTCGCCCTGCTCTGGCCGCGCGCGGTCTGTCCCGGATCGAGCGGCTCTGACCGACTGGGACGATTTGTCCCATCGCAATTCCTCCCTAGGTATGGATGGAATAATAGGGCATGACCGGCTAACCAGCCGGCCTGAGACCGGACGCGGGATTGAGGTGGCAGCTTTGGATTACCAGCGCGTTTTCGCCCAGGCGATCGACCGACTCCATGCCGAGGGGCGCTACCGTGTCTTCATCGACATCCTGCGCAACAAGGGCATGTTCCCGAACGCGCGCTGCTTCCACGGCCATAACGGGCCGAAGCCGATCACGGTCTGGTGCTCGAACGACTATCTCTCGATGGGCCAGCACCCCAAGGTGATCGCCGCGATGGAGGAGGCGCTGCACGATGTCGGCGCCGGCGCCGGCGGCACCCGCAACATCGGCGGCAACACCCATTACCATGTCGATCTCGAGGCCGAGCTCGCCGATCTGCACGGCAAGGAGGGCGCGCTGCTCTTCACCTCGGGCTATGTCTCGAACGAGGCGACGCTCTCCACGCTCGCCAAGGTGCTGCCGGGCTGCATCATCTTTTCGGACGAGCTGAACCACGCCTCGATGATCGCGGGCATCCGCAATTCGGGCTGCGAGAAGCGCGTCTTCCGCCACAACGATCTCGTCCATCTGGAGGAACTGCTGGCGGCCGAGGATCCCGAGGCGCCCAAGCTGATCGCCTTCGAGAGCGTCTATTCGATGGACGGCGACATCGCCCCGATCGCGGAAATCTGCGACCTCGCCGACAAATACAACGCGCTGACCTACCTCGACGAGGTGCACGCCGTCGGCATGTACGGCGCGCGCGGCGGCGGCATTTCGGAACGCGACGGCGTGGCCCATCGCCTCACCGTGATCGAGGGGACGCTGGGCAAGGCGTTCGGCGTGATGGGCGGCTATATCGCGGCCGACAGGCAGATCATCGACGTGATCCGCAGCTACGCGCCCGGCTTCATCTTCACCACCTCGCTGTCGCCCGTTCTGGTGGCGGGCGTGCTGGCGAGCGTGCGGCACCTCAAGGGATCGTCCGCCGAGCGCGACGGCCAGCAGGCCGCCGCCGCGACGCTCAAGCGGCTTATGGCGGATGCCGGGCTGCCGGTGATGCCATCGGTGACGCACATCGTGCCGCTGCTGGTCGGCGATCCGGTGAAGGCCAAGCGGATCAGCGACATCCTGCTTGCCGAATACGGCGTCTACGTGCAGCCGATCAACTACCCGACCGTCCCGCGCGGTACCGAGCGTCTGCGCTTCACGCCCGGCCCCAGCCACAGCGAAGAGATGATGGTCGAACTGGTCGGCGCGCTGGTTGAGATCTGGGACCGTCTGGAGCTGCGCCAGGCGGCGTAAGCTCGGCGCATTCCAGATACCTTGACGTCCTGCGGATCGCGCGGGGCGGCCGCGACGATCAATATTGATCCATCTTTTTCTTTCGGACCATTGCGGGCGCCGACAATCAAACTTATTTCTATTGTGGGAAGCGATCTGGACTGGCTTCCCGCCTCGGGGGGATCGAGGAGTCGATCATGCGTAAATCCCTTGTCCCGTCTTTTGTCGGTGTCGTCCTTCTCGCTTCCACCGCCGCCGTGGCAGGCCCGGTAACGATGAGCGCGAGCGGTGCGGTTCAGCTGCTGCCAGGCCAGATTCAGGCCGGATACCGCCAGAATCTCGAACAGCTCCGCCGCGACGCGCTCGCCCAGCAGGCCAAGGACGGCGGCACGCTCACCGCCGATCACCAGGCCGCGCTCGATCGCAAGCTCGACCGTATCAATGACGATTATCGCCGGGTCCTGCTCAACCAGAATCCGCTCGCAGTGAATGCGGACGGCAGCAGCGTGGCACCGGGCGCCGCCCCCGTGAACTGGACCGTCAGCAGCCTGATGCACGGGGGCACGCAGCCCTGATCCGCACCGCTGCGGCCTGAGCCGCAGCGGTAGCCTAGGGCTTCTACGCCTTCAGCACGTCCTTGCAGCCGCCCTTGGCACATGCGGCGCCCATCTTCGCGTCGAGGCGCGTCAGCACCTCGCGGCCATCATGCTTGCCGCTCCACTCATGGAGTTTCTTGGCCCAGTCGTCGGCCTTCTTCTGTGTGCGCTCGGCATAGCCCGCGTCGTTGGCGCCGAGCGCGTCGATCACCATCGTGGCGGCGTGCTCCACCGCCGCCTTGTCGTTCGGCGTCATGCGCATCACGCCATTGGAATAGAAGATCGCCCACTGGATGCGCGTCGCCGGCCCCTGCGCGGCCTCGGCCGCCTGCCTCAGCCAGCCGATCGCGGCGGGATAATCCTTCTCGTCCTCCTTCAGCCCGGCAAGATCGACCATGAAGTAATAAGGCGCGACCGCCTTGGGCAGTTCGGCCTTCCAGAGCTTCTCCGCGCCCGCCTTGTCGTCCACCTCGGCCAGCGCGTCGCCCGCATTGGGCATCACCGCCTGCCGCATCGAGGGATCGGTCGCCGCCTTGCTCACCATCGCGACGCGGTCGCGCACCTTGACCACCACGTCGGGCGAGACCTTGCCGCCGTTCGCCGCCTTGGACAGCGCGATTTCGGGGTTTATCGTGGAGAGCCGGTCGCCCAGCGGTACCGACGTGTCCGCCGCCATCCGGTCCATCGCCGCGACCAGCTTCGCGGACAGCGCCTGCTTCTCGGCCGGATCGGGCAGCGCGAGGATCAGCGGCGTGGTGCCGTAGCTCAGCTCCTGCCGGTTGGCCTTCACCTCGTCATAGCTGTCGAGAATCGGTGGCAGCACGGCGCGCACCTGCGCCAGCTGATCGGGCGTGAGCTTGGCGACATCCTTGCCGTCGCCCGCCATGAACAGGCTGGTCAGCGCGAAGTGACGCTTGAGCGCGGGGTCCGGCGCGGCGGCAGCGAGCTTCGCGACGAAAGCGGCCCCCTTCTTATAGTCTCCGAAATGCTTGGGATCGTCGAACCAGTCGAAGCTCGCGAGCAACCGCCAGTCGTCCGCCGACAGCTTCGCCGGATCGTCGGCGCGCTTGAGCAGATCCTCGGTCGAGCTGGTGCGGTTGGCAGCCACCTTCAACACGTCGGCCAGCTGGCCGGCGGTGGATCCACCGGCGAGGCGCGTCACCTCCTGCCGGTCGGGCGTGAGGATGATGACGGTCGGATAGCCCTGGATGCCGAATTTCTCGCCCCACAGCTGTGCGTCCTTGGCATCGCCGTCGAGGTGGACGGGGATGAAGTTCGCCGTCTCGGCGATGAACGCCGGATCCTTGAACAACGTCTGCTTCATCAGGTTGCACGGCGGGCACCATTTCGCGCCCCAATAGAGCAGGACCGGCTTCTTCTTCTCCTTGGCCTCGGCGAAGGCGTCGTCGACGTCCCCCTCGCGCCAGGCAATCGTCTTGGCGGAGGTTTCGGTCGCTCCCGGTTGCGCCTGATCGGCCTGTTTGTGGCATCCCGCCACCGCCAGCGCGACACCGAGCATCATCAGGCTTACCGAACTACGCATCCACGCCTCCCTCAGAAGGGCGACATATGTAGACCAGCGCCGGCAAAGGGCAAGCAGCCGGTTCAGGTGAGCGCGAAGCCCAGTCCGATGGTCAAAGCACCGAGTGCGAGCGAGAGCGGCAGGCGCAGGTTCATCCACCAGGCCGGGACGAGGCGCTTTTTCTCCAGCATCCGATCGACCAGCGGAGTCAGTGCGATGACGAGGCCGAGCAAAGTGGAGCACATAACCGGCATGTCCGCCGACAGGCCGTAGAGAAGGGTCGCGAGAATGGCTGGCGCCACCGCGATCACCATCAGGCGCGATCTTTCCTCCTCGCTGGCGCGGGTCGAGGCGACGCCCCACCAGATGCCGCCAAGGAAGCTCAGGATCATCGCCGCATAGGTGAGCGCGAGGCCGCCGATCTTGCCGGGCAGCGGCGTATCCGGGTCCATCCCCGCCGCCAGCCGCACGAACAACGCGATCACCATCGGCAGCAGGCCCATGGCGCCCAGCACGATCGCCTGCATCGGCGGCCTGCGCCCCCGCCCGAATGCCACCAGTTCGCCTTCGCTCATCGAACGATCCCGATCCCCACCCGCAACCGCGTCTGCTTGCGGTCATAGTCCAGAAGGTCTTCGCCATAGCCGGTGAAGCCCTGGACGACGACGTAGAGCGGCAGGTCATGCCAGATGTGCGTCAACGGATAGCTAAGATCGGCATCGACGGAGCCCTTGCCGGTCGAGACGTTCAGCCGGCTCCAGGTCGACAGCTTGAAGCCATCCGGCTGGGCGATCGAAAAGGCCAGCGCCTGATGCCCGCGATAGCGCGCGATATCCTCGTTGCCGTCGCGGCTGCCGACATAGTGGAAGATGCGCGGCCCGATCGAGGCGGTCCAGCTCCCGATCGGCAGGTCCAGCGTCGGCTGGATGTAGACGATGTTGTAGCTGCGCGAGGCGGTGCCGGAGCGCCCGTTGGATTCGTGCAGGAAGCCGCCGCGCACGCCCAGCTGGTCACCCGCCTCGTTCTTCGGCAGCGTGTAGAAATAGAGGAATTCGGGCTGGTAGTTCACATCGCGGAACGGCGCGCTGTTCGCTGCCGTGTCCCAGAACATGCGTTGCGTGTAGGCGAGGTGGAAGCCGCTGTACCAGTTGCCGTCGTCGGGGTGGCCCAGCAGCTGATACTTGAAGCTCAGCTGCAGCCGCGTGTTGGTGTCGGTGCCATGACCGGTGACCGCGTAGATCGGGTTGTAGGCCGAGAGATTGGGCAGGAAGCCGTTGCCGATCCGCGGCGGAGGCGGCGGGTTGGCCGGTGCGGCGACAGGTTGCGGCGTCGGCGCCGCGACCGGAACCTGCGCAGCGAGTTGCGTGCCGCTGGCCGGCTCGCCCATCGAGAAAGCATAGCCGTCCGCCCGATTGTCGAGCGACAGGATCGCGCGCCCGGTCACGTCGCCCGGCACGGCGCCGGCATAATCGACGGTGGCATAATCATGCCCCTTCACCTGCGTCGGCCCGTCGCTTCGCGTGAGGGTGAGCGGCAGGTCGCGTCCACCCGCGTGAAGGACGACATCGAAGTCGTCGGGCGTGCGGATGGCGATATCGTCCATCACGTTCATCAGCGCGATGCGGGCGACGATGCGGTGATCCGCCGTCACCGTCACCGACATCACGGTGGACATCGGCGGCGGCAAAGGGACAGTCACCGGAGGCGGCGGAGGCGCCGCTGCTGCGGCCAGAGCCATGGACAAAGCGACGATACTCATACGATCCCCCTTACCGGCCGTGCCCGATCTGTCACATCAATCGCGGCAATAACCCTCACCCGGCTTCACCGTGAGGCAATCCTTCTTGGTCGCGAGATATTTCAGGCCGGTGGCGGCGCCATCGGTCTCGCGCAGCACCTGATCGCCGTCGGGCCGCGTGAACTGGATGGTGTTCCCCACCCCCGTCCCCTCGAACACGCCCTTGTCGTCCAGCGTATATTGCTGGGTGAGCGTGTAGTGGCCGGCGCCCTTCTTCCCATC
This sequence comes from Sphingomonas oryzagri, assembly GCF_029906645.1. Taxonomy (NCBI): domain Bacteria; kingdom Pseudomonadati; phylum Pseudomonadota; class Alphaproteobacteria; order Sphingomonadales; family Sphingomonadaceae; genus Sphingomonas; species Sphingomonas oryzagri. The sequence continues at coordinate 455,861 of NZ_JARYGZ010000001.1, read as the reverse complement.
CTTCGCGATCACGAGATTGAGGCCTTCCACCCCACGCCAGCGACCGACCCACTTGTCGGTCGGCACGCCCGGATCAGCGAGCACGGCCATCCTGTCATTGAGCCTACCGATCCGCGCCTGATCCTGCGCCGTGGCATTGTCGATCCGGTTGGAGGCGCGGTCGCCCCAGTCGTCGGTGCGGTCCGCGAGAGTGTCGGCGGCATTGCCGACCCGATTGGCCGTCGCGCTCGCCGAGTTGCCGATGTTGCCCGCCGTCTGCTTGCAAGCCGCGAGCAGCATCAAGGCCGCGATCGCGCATCCTGTCTTCGTCACGTCATACTCCCTAGCCTTCATGGACCCTCGCCCCTAAGGAGGCGCCATTCCCGACTCGACGGAGCCGAAAGCCCATGGCCATAGCCATCGCATCCGACCACGCCGCCTTCGCGATGAAAGCCGAGATCGCCGATTGGTTGCGCTCGGAAGGTCATGACGTGCTCGATCTCGGGCCGGAGACCGATGGCCGCGTCGACTATCCCGATTATGGCTACAAGCTGGCCGAGGCGGTGGCGGATGGCCGTGCAGAGCACGGCATCGCGCTCTGCGGCTCCGGCATCGGCATCTCGATCGCGGTCAACCGCCACCCGGCGCTGCGGTGCGCACTCGTCTCCGAGCCGCTGTCCGCCCAGCTCTGCCGCGAGCATAACGACGCCAACGCCATTGCGCTCGGCGCCCGGCTGATCGGCATCGAACAGGCCAAGGCCTGCATCACCACCTTCCTCACCACCGGCTTCGCCGGTGACCGCCACACCGGCCGCGTCGAGAAACTGACGCACCCCAGCTTCGCGAAGGAGCCAGCATGAGCACCCAGCCCGCCTCCATCCCCGAGATCCGCAAGAGCGGCTTCTTCACGCAGAGCCTCGCGGATTCCGATCCCGCAGTCTTCGCCGGCGTCGAGCATGAGCTGTCGCGCGAGCGCCACCAGATCGAGCTGATCGCGTCCGAGAACATCGTCTCCAAGGCGGTGCTGGAAGCGCAGGGTTCGGTCTTCACCAACAAATATGCCGAGGGCTATCCGGGCAAGCGCTATTATCAGGGCTGCGCCCCCTCCGACGAGGTGGAAACCCTCGCCATCGAGCGTGCCAAGCAGCTGTTCGGCTGCGGCTTCGCCAACGTCCAGCCGCATTCCGGCGCGCAGGCCAACGGCGCCGTGATGCTGGCGCTGACCAAGCCCGGCGACACGATCATGGGCCTCAGCCTCGATGCCGGCGGCCACCTCACCCACGGCGCCAAGGCGGCGATGTCGGGCAAGTGGTACAATGCCGTGCAGTATGGCGTGACCCGCGACACCCACCTCATCGATTACGACGCGGTCGAGGCGATGGCGATCGAGCACAAGCCGACCCTCATCATCACCGGCGGTTCCGCTTACCCCCGCCACATCGACTTCGCCCGCTTCCGCGCCATCGCGGACAAGGTCGGCGCGAAGTTCATGGTCGACATGGCGCACTTCGCCGGCCTCGTCGCGGGCGGCGCGCACCCCTCGCCCTTCGGCCACGCCGACGTCGTGACCACCACCACCCACAAGACGCTGCGCGGGCCCCGCGGCGGCGCGATCTTCACCGATGACGAGGCGATCGCCAAGAAGATCAACTCGGCGGTGTTCCCCGGCCTCCAGGGCGGCCCGCTGATGCACGTCATCGCCGCCAAGGCGGTCGCGTTCGGCGAGGCGCTCCAGCCGGAGTTCAAGGCTTATGCCCAGGCCGTGATCGACAATGCCAAGGCGCTCGCCAGCCGTCTGCAGGAGCGTGGCGCGGCGGTCGTCTCGGGCGGCACCGACACGCATCTTGCGCTGATCGACCTTACCCCGCTCGGCGTCACCGGCAAGGATGCCGACGAGGCGCTGGAGCGATCGGCGATCACCTGCAACAAGAATGGCATCCCGTTCGATCCGCTGCCGCCGGTGAAGACCAGCGGCATCCGCGTCGGTTCGCCTGCCGGCACCACGCGCGGCTTCGGCGTCGCGGAGTTCCGCGACATCGCCGACATGATCGCCGACGTGCTGGAAGGCCTGCGCAAGAATGGCGAGCAGGGCGACGCGCAGATCGAGGCCAATGTCCGCGAGCGGGTCCGCGCGCTCTGCGAGCGCTTCCCGATCTACTGATGAGTCTTTTGATCCGCTCACGCGGATAACGGCACCGGCCCGCTCCCCCACCCGGCCTCCCATCTAGGATACGCTGTTTGGGAGGCCGGGTGGGGGAGCGGGCCGGTGCGGAGAAACAGAGAATGCGCTGCCCCTTCTGCGGACACGAGGATAGCCAGGTCAAGGACAGCCGCCCCTCCGAGGACGGCGCCTCGATCCGGCGGCGCCGGCAGTGCGAAGGGTGCGGCGGCCGCTTCACCACCTTCGAGCGCGTGCAACTGCGCGAGGTGACGGTCGCCAAGTCGGGTGGCAAGCGCGAAGCGTTCGAGCGAACCAAGCTGGAACGCTCGATCGAGATCGCCTGCCGCAAGCGCCCGATCACCGCCGAGCAGATCGACAAGCTCGTCTCCGGCATCCAGCGCCAGCTCGAGACATCGGGCGAGAGCGAGGTCACGGCCACCCAGATCGGTGGCCTGGTTATGGACGGGCTGAAGGGCCTCGATCCCGTCGCCTACATCCGCTTCGCCAGCGTCTACAAGGACTTCACCGAGGCCAGGGATTTCGAGGAGTTCGCCGGCACGGTGAACGAGGTGGGGAAGGCGTGAGCTTCTCGGCGTATCTGCTCCGCTGCTCGGACGGCAGCTATTATGCGGGGCATACCGACGATCTAGAGCGCCGCGTCGCGCAGCATCAGGCGGGCGGGTTGCCGGGGTACACGCATGATCGGCGGCCTGTGGAGCTGGTGTGGAGCGAGAGCTTCGCGACGCGGGACGAGGCTCTTGCCGCCGAGCAGCAGATCAAGGGCTGGTCGCGTACCAAGAAGGAAGCGCTGATCGCGAGCGATTGGGCGACGATCAGCGCGCTGGCAATACCGCCTGCGGAGAGGGATTCGCGTGCCCTTCGACTTCGCTCAGGGCTAACGGAGGTCGAAGACGTGGAAACATCCGTTCGTGCTGAGCGCAGTCGAAGCACAGCCGCAACGCAAACCAAGCCCCCCGTCATCGTCCTCGTCCGCCCCCAGCTTGGCCAGAATATCGGCAAGGCGGCGCGCGCGATGCTGAACTTCGGCCTCACCGAGATGCGCCTCGTCGCCCCGCGCGACGGATGGCCCAATCCGGAGGCCGGCCCCGCCGCATCCGGCGCCGACATCGTGCTGGAGCAGGCGCAGGTGTTCGAGACGGTCGCCGAGGCCATCGCCGACTGCTCGAACGTCTACGCCACCACGGTGCGCAAGCGCGGCGTCACCAAGCCGGTGGTCACGCCGGTCGAGGCGGCGGACGAGATCTGGAAGGCGCCCGGCCGTTCGGCGATCCTGTTCGGGCCGGAGCGTTCGGGGCTGGAGACCGACGACGTAGCCATCGCGCGGTCGATCCTGACGGTGCCGATCAACCCGGAATTCGGCTCGCTCAACCTCGCGCAGGCGGTGATCCTCGTCGCCTACGAATGGTCGAAGGGGCAGGCACTCGCACAGCCCCCAGCGGTCGATATCGATCCCCCCGCCCCGCAGGCGGAGCTGGACGGGATGATCGACCAACTCGACGGCATGCTCGACGCCGCCGGCTTCTTCTTCCCGCCCGATCGCACCCCTGCGACCAGGCGGACGCTGCGCACCATGCTCACCAAGCCGGGCTGGAACAGCCAGGAGGTCCGCACCCTGCGCGGCGTCCTGTCCGCGCTGGCCAATCCGCGTCAGCGCTGAGTTTCGTCCCAGCGATCCAGCTCGTAGGCGATCGAGGCCTCGACCAGCGTCTCCCACAGGTCGGCGGCGACCTGCTCCGGCCAGCCCTGCGCCCGCGCGTCCGCCATGGCGTTGTCGATCACCTCGCGCTTGCGGGCCTCGTCACGCACCTGCCCACGCTCGGGCTTGATGCGGGCGGCGGCGCGCATGTAGCCGAAGCGGGTGGCGAGCAGTGCTGCGATCGCGCGGTCGGTGGCGTCCACGCCGGCGCGGACCTCGATCATGTTCGTGCAGCCTTCGGGGGAAAGAACATTCGTCATCCCGCCCCCTTAGCGGGGCCACCCACCCCGCCGCCAGCGCATGATGACACTTGCGTTTCACGCAGCAATCGCTAAGGGGGCCGCTCGCAATTGGCCCCGCACGCCTGGTGAAGCGGGTGCCCTGTCGTCTCCATCATCGAGTCGCCAGCGCGGTACCGGGCATTTCCCGATCGTCCCCGGACGGTCTGAACGCAATTGAAGGAAGACATATGTCGAAGCGCTCCAGCGCCAAGTACAAGCTCGATCGCCGCATGGGCGAGAACATCTGGGGTCGTCCGAAGTCCCCGGTGAACAAGCGCGAGTACGGTCCCGGCCAGCACGGCCAGCGCCGCAAGGGCAAGGTTTCGGACTTCGGCATCCAGCTGAAGGCGAAGCAGAAGCTCAAGGGCTATTACGGCGACGTCACCGAGAAGCAGTTCAAGAAGGCCTATGTCGAGGCCGCCCGCATGAAGGGCGACACCGGCCAGAACCTGATCGGCCTGCTCGAGCGCCGTCTGGACGCGGTGGTCTACCGCGCCAAGTTCGCGCCGACGATCTTCTCGGCCCGCCAGCTGGTCAGCCACGGCCACGTTCGCGTCAACGGCGTGAAGTGCAACATCGCCTCGCGCCTCGTGAAGGTCGGCGACGTGATCGAGCTGGGCGCCAAGGCCGCCGAAATGGCGCTGGTGATCGAGGCGCAGGGCCTCTCCGAGCGTGAGGTTCCGGATTATCTGGCGCAGGACGGCACCACCAAGGTGTCCTACCAGCGCGTGCCGGCCCTCGACGAGGTGCCCTATCCGGTGAAGATGGAGCCGAACCTGGTCGTCGAGTTCTACTCGCGCTAACGGCTTCGCTTCGGCGAAAGATCAGGGGCGGCTCCATCGCGGGGGCCGCCCCTTTCTTTTGTCCTCAGCCCGAGATGTGCATGGTCTGGCGGAGGAAGCCATCCGCCCGGCGCAGCATGTCGGCGCGCATCTCGCCGCTCGGCAACTGGTGATCGAGACCCTGGTAGATCACCACCTCGCTCTGCTTGCCGGCCGCGCGCAGCTTGTCGTTCATCAGGCGGGATTCGGCGACGCCGACATTCTGGTCCCTGGTGCCATGGAACATCATCACCGGCGCCTTGAAGCGATCCGCATGCCGGGCCGGTGAGCCGTCGACGACGGTGGCACCCGACCCGATGTAATCGGATTCGACCGCATGGTTGGTGTAGAAGGTGGACTCCTGCTTCAGCGCATCGAGGTCCGTCACCGGCGCGATCGCTACGACCGCCTTGAACAGATCCGGATCTACCACGTTGGACTGGAGCGCCGCATAGCCGCCGTAGGACCAGCCCACGATCGCCAGCTTGTCCGGCGCCGCGATCCCCTGCGACACCAGCCAGTGGCCCGCATCCACCACATCGCCGATCGCGGTACGCCAGCTCTTGAAGCCGTTCTGGAGCAGCCAGCCGTCACCATATCCGGTCGATCCGCGGAATTCGGGCTGCAGCACCGCATAGCCCTGATGCGCGAAATACTGGACCAGCCAGTCGAAACCCCAATCGTCGTGCGAGGCCGGGCCGCCATGCGGCATCACGATCGCCGGCAGGCCCTTCTTCACGCCGTTCGGCGGGAGCGTCAGATAGGCCGGGATCATCGTACCGTCCGATGCCCGGAAGCTCACGGGCGTCATCTCGGACAGCGGCACATTCTCCAGCTGGGGCCGGACAAGCGCGATCTCGTTGAGATGCTTGGTCGTCTTGTCGAACACGAAATAACGGCCCGGATCCCTGTCGCTGCCGGCCGAGAGGAGCAGCTTGCTCTCGTCCGCGCTGCTGCTGACGAAGTTGATCTGCGGCAGGCCCGGCAACGCCTTGGATAAGGCGGCCGCCAGCTTCTGATATTCGGGATCGAAATAGACGACGCTGCCCTTCTCGCTCGCGATCCGGGCGCCGACCAGCCGGGCCTGCCGACCAAGCCGGACGACATCGTCGACGTCGACCTTCGGATCCTCGAAAACCAGATCGGTCTTCATCGATCCGTCCAGGGCGACGCGATAGAGCTTGTCGCGCCCTTCCCTGTTGTCGAGGCAATAGACACTATCGGTCGCATAATCGACCGAGAGAGGGCGCAGACCGGGGCCGTCGAGCGTGCGGGTGGAGAAGCTCTCCCACTGTCGGCTTCCCGGCCGGCGATAGAACCACTGGTGGACACCGCTGAGCTGCCCGCCGCTGCCCGATGCCTCGCGTTCCACGAGGCGGACGGTGCCCTTGCCGTCACTGATGTAGTTGACCGCATCGGGATCGGGCTGTTCCACCTTGGAAGCCGCGAGCGTATGCGTATCGACCAGATCAACGCCAAGCCCGTCCGCCGTCTTGGCGAGCTTGGTGCCGATATCCATTTCGGGAACGTGATCGCGAGCCATCAGCAGCTTGCCGGTCGTCCCCTCCATCCAGTCGATCACGTCGCCATCATACTGGGCGAGGCGCACCTGTATTGCGGTGGAGGACTGGTTCGACAGCAACTTGGCGTTCTTGCCGTCGTCACCGACAGCCATCAGCCGCTGGAAGCCGACCAACTGGTTGCCCATGTAGCTCGTCGCCCCCGTCGCCTCGCAGACGAGGCGCGTATTGTCGGCCCAGTCGCACCACCGCAGGATCGATTCGGCACCGTCCGATGTCATGGCGACGTGCGGAGCGCTGCTGCCGTCCGAAGCGGCGACCATTACCGCGGTGCCGGTGGTGTGATCGGCGGCAAGATACGCGACCTTGCTGCCGTCCGGCGACATCGCCGCGCCGATGATCGCCTCGCGCGCGCCAAAGATATCGGCGGCGTCCCGCGTGGCGCCCGATGTGCTGGGCGGAGCCTTGTCCGCCGCCAGCGCGGCGGTCGCCAACACGCAACCGGCAATCCCCGCCAGCAGAGCCTGCCGGCAAGCATTCATTGTCTTCGTCATTCTGTCATGGCCCCCAGGCTACAATCCCCGCCGCTTTTCTTCCATCAAGCACGGCCGGCTGCAAGCCCGTTGCGCCGAACCGCAGACGCTGCCATGGGCGCAGCCCCGAGACGAAAGAGGTGACGATGACCGTCCGCCAGCCCGCCGAATGGGCGCCCCACACCGCCGTCTGGATCGGCTTTCCGAGCCACCCCGATCTCTGGGAGGACGATCTCGCCCCCGCGCGCGACGAGGTCACCGCCTTCGCCCGCGCCATATGGGCCGATGGCAAGGGCGAGAAACCCATCCTGGTCTGCGCCGATGAGGCTGCCGGTGAGGCCGCGCGCGCTTTGGCCGGCGATTTCGCGGAGATCCTTGTGCGCCCGTTCGGCGACGTGTGGCTGCGCGACACCGGCCCGATCCTGATGGACGACGGATCGGCACGCGATTTCGCCTTCAACTATTGGGGCGGCAAATACGATCTGCCCGGCGACGAGGAGATCGGCGGAGAGCTGGCCGAAAGCCGCTCGATCGCGGCACGCAAATGCGGCTGGGTGTTCGAGGGCGGCGCGCTCGACGTCGACGGCACCGGCCTCGCCGTCACCACCGAACAGTGCCTGCTCAACCCCAATCGCAACCCGGACCTGATCCGCGCCGAGATCGAGGCGCGGCTGAAGGACGACCTCGGCATCGACCGGGTGCTGTGGCTGGGCGATGGCCTCGCCAACGACCATACCGACGGCCATGTCGACAATCTCGCCCGCTTCGTCGGCCCGAACCGGCTGGCGCTACCCGCGCCCGACGGCGACGACGATCCCAACGCCGTCGTCTACGCCGATGCGAAGGCGCGGGCAGAGGCGTTCGGCGTCGAGGTGGTGGCGATCCCCTCCCCCGGCGCCGTCGAGCGCGACGGAGAGATCGTGCCCGCCTCCTACATGAACTTCTACATCGGGAATGCGGCGGTGGTGGTGCCCGTCTACGGCGCGGCCAACGACGAGAAGGCGGTGGCCGCGATCGGCGCCCTGTTCCCTGGCCGCAAGGCGATCGGCGTACGCGCCGACCATCTGCTGACCGGCGGCGGATCGCTCCACTGCATCTCGCAGCAGATTCCGACGCTTTGAACTGTCACTCCTCAGGGACTATCTGACGCGCCATGACCGAGATCACCGTCGCCGCCATGCAGCTCGCCTTTTCGGATGACGAGGCCGCCAACATCGCCGCCGTCTCCGAACTGGTGCGCGAGGCCGCCGCCAAGGGCGCACAGGTGATCCTGCCGCCGGAGCTGTTCGAGGGCCCCTATTTCTGCCGGGTCGAGGATGAGGGGCTGTTCGTCGGCGCCCGTCCGGTGGACAGGCACCCGGCGGTTCTCGCCATGCAGAAGCTCGCGGCGGAGCTGAAGGTCGCGATCCCGACCAGCTTCTTCGAGCTGGACGGCCAGCACCATTACAACACGCTCGCGATGATCGGGCCGGACGGCAAGGTGCAGGGCATCTACCGCAAGAGCCACATCCCCGATGGCCCCGGCTACGAGGAGAAATTCTACTTCCGCCCCGGCAATACCGGCTTCAAGGTCTGGCCGGATGCGGCGCCGACCACGCTGGGCGTCGGCGTGTGCTGGGATCAATGGTATCCCGAGACGGCACGCGCGATGATGCTGATGGGCGCGGAAGTGCTCTTCTACCCGACCGCGATCGGCTCCGAACCGCACGACCCGAGCCTCGACACGTCGCGGCTGTGGCGGCGCGCGATGGTCGGCCATGCCGTCTCCAACGTCGTGCCGGTGGTCGCGTCCAACCGCATCGGCAACGAGGAAGGCCAGATCTTCTACGGCCACAGCTTCATCTGCGACGAGCGCGGCGACATGCTGGCCGAGTTCGGCAAGGAGGAGACAGGCGTGCTGGTCGCGACGCTGGACATCGATCGCATCCGCCGCCACCGCGCCGCCTTCGGCTTCTTCCGCGATCGCCGGCCCGATCTCTACGGGCGGCTGGCGCAGGACATCTGAGGGCGTTAATCGCTCCGGGTGGTCCGTGGAGAGGTTGCCTTTGGCGGACAGCCACCTCCCTAACCCTCCTCACGAGTCCGCCCCCCTTGGCGAGCGACGGCGACAGTGGACTGCCTCCTCCGGATCAAGTCCGGGGTCGCAATGGCTGGAAGTGGTGGATTGCCGTCGGTCCGCTCGTGGCTAATGATCAGCGAAAAACGTCTTTCAATTCGGAAGACGCACCGTCTTCCCCGTTCATCCACAGACGCGCCGATCGGGTGAAGAGCAAACTAAAGGCAACCAATTGTCCGGTCGTCTGTAACAATGAGATAAAACCAGAACCAAACAGAAGACCGCTAGATAGAACCTTAAAAAATAGCGGTAGCCCAAGCACGAAAAATAAGACTGAAATCCACATTGCTACTTTGCTTCTGCGACGCGAGACCAGTAGGGTTAGAGTTGCCATAATAGCAAATGTACCGATCAGCGTCGTGGCCATAAACACGACAGGATTATTTCCGATCGCAGCGGCTGCGGCGATCGATCGATCCCATGACAAATAGGATTGGATCACACCTAAGAAGAGCGTGCCAAAAATAAGTCGCTCGAAATACAGAATTGATAGTGGCCGCATACTGCTCTCCCCCTATCCACCTAGCGGGAGCCATCGATGTCCGCAATTGGGGCGCTAGCTGCCATGATCGTCGCCCCTGCGAAGGCAGGGGCCCAACTCCTCACCGTTCCGCGAGAGCGACAGCTCAGGTGATGGGCTCCTGCCTACGCAGGAGCGACGAGGGGATGGGAAGGTTTCCTCTCTTCCCATGTAGGATTTCGGCTGCGAAGATGGATCCGATCGAGTTCGTCGATCGCTCTTTCTCACCGTCGATCGGCCTATAGGAAGGTCTTCTTTTCGGCGTCATGGCTGTCAATTTTGTCAATTTCACGTCGTTCCGGAGCATCGCTCGACGGCAACGTGCCGCTGCCGATTCAGCGAGTCGAAAACGACGTCACTCGCCCCGCCGTCCGCCGAACGCCCGCCGCACCCCCCACACCATGCCGCCCAGCGCCGCGATGCCGAGCAGCACCAGGCCGCCCGCCGACGCCGCCGCATAGAGCGCGGCCGTGATCAGGATCTTCATGAAATCGGCAATCGCGAGCGTCAGGTGGACCAAGGCGCTTCCTTCGCGGCGCCCGGCATGCGGGCCATCAACGGGCGGTGTCTCCCAATGCCACCGCCTGCGCAAATACCGACTCGAACATGGCATCAGTGAGGCGGCCGGTATTCTGGTTGTAGCGCGTGCAATGGTAGCTATCGACCAGGAGAAGCCCCGAAGGCAGCCGATGTTCCGCACCGTGCGCGAACGGCATCTTGGGCAGCTTGCCGCCCAGCGCCTTCACCGCCGACTGGTGGGCGATCTGGCCGAGCGCCACGACGACGCGCAGGTTCGGCAGGGCCTCCAGCGCCGGCTCGAGAAACCGGCGGCAGGTGCGGACCTCCTCCGGCGTCGGCTTGTTCTGCGGCGGCACGCAGCGCACGGCATTGACGATGATCGCACCGGTCAGGCGCAGATCATCATCCGGTCGCGCTTCGTACGTCCCCTCGGCCAGACCGAGCTTCGCCAGCGTGCCGTAGAGCAGCGGCCCCGCCCCGTCGCCGGTGAAGGGCCGCCCGGTCCGGTTGGCGCCCTGCAGGCCCGGCGCGAGGCCGACGATGGCGAGCCACGCTTCGGGATCGCCGAAAGCCGGCACCGGCGCGTTGAACCAGTCGGGATGCGCCACGCGCTGTGCCTGCCGCAAATCGGCAAGACGCGGACAGAGCGGACAATCGGGCGACGGTTCGGGGCTTTGCGGGATCATCCGCGCGCGATAGGCGGGGCGGCATGGGATCGGCAAGCTATGTGATCGGCCTCGGCTCCAACCGACGCCATGGCCGCCATGGCCCGCCCGAGCGCGTCGTGCGCGCGGCGATCGCAGCGGTGGTCGCTGAGGGGCTGGCCGTTCGCAGGATCAGCCGCACGATCCGTACGTCCGCAATGGGGCCGAGCGACCGCGACTTCGCCAATGCCGCCGCGCTTGTGGAAAGCGATCTCCTGCCGCCTGCCCTGCTCGCCCTGCTCCAGCGGATCGAGCGCGACTTCGGCCGCCGCCGTTATCGCCGCTGGGGCGCGCGCGTGCTGGACCTCGACATCCTCGCGTGGAGCGGCGGCGAATGGCGGGCGCGCTCGCTCGTCATCCCCCATGCCGGGCTGGCGGTGCGCGATTTCGCCCTGCGTCCCGCCGCCGCAATCGCGCCGGACTGGCGCCATCCGCACCTCGGCCGTACGCTCCGTCAGCTGGAAGCGCGACTGACCCGCCGCCGACCGGTTGACCGCAGGCCCCGCACCCCATAGGGACGCGCGCAGCGACGGCGCGAGCCGGGCTCGTAGCTCAGTCGGTAGAGCAACGGACTTTTAATCTGTAGGTCCCGGGTTCGAGTCCCGGCGAGCCCACCATCCCGCCGTCGCCCCCATTCTCAATTCTTGTCGGTCTGCTCCGGATCGCCCGGCAGGCGCGAGGCCTCGGTGACGGGCAGGCCCGCCTCGGTCGGCACGTAGATCAGCCGCGCATTGCTGTCCTGCAGCGCCTGGATCTGCAGATAGCGCAGATAGCCTTCCGGCCCGCCCAGCGAGTTCTGCAGGATGTGGTTGGCCTTGGCGGCACCCTCGGCACGCGTGATCTCCGCCTCGGCGAGCGACTTTGCGCTCTCCATCTTCGCGCGTGCCTCCAGCACCGCGACCTGCCGCGAGGATTGCGCCTCGGCGAGCTTGGCGCGGCCCGCCATCTCCTGCTGATAGACCAGATAGCGCGGGCAGCCGACCAGCGCCCCCGATACCAGGATCAGCACCAGCAAGCCCAGTGCTGTCACGATTCCGAACATGCTGCGCGCCTGCATCGTCTCACTCCCTGTTTCGGCGCATCATGACACATGCCGGCGACGCGCCAAGAGGGAGCGCGGTGCTCACATCCAAATCGGGAGGCTCGTTTCGACGCCGAATCAGCCTCGTTCCGCCCCGGAAACGAGGTCCGGATGGTGTCGCCTACGAAATTATCATGGAACCGCCCGCGCTTCCTCGGGTTTGGCCCCCTTGCGAGACCTGTTCACTCGCCGACCACGGTTGGAGGAACGAAGACAATGAAAATCATCCTTTTCGCGTCCGCACTGGCGCTGAGCACCGCTGCCATCGCGCAGGACGCGACGGCCCCCGCGACGCCGCCGGCCGACGCCACTGCCCCGGCCGCGACGCCGGACGCCTCGACCCCGCCGGCCGCCCCGGCGACCCCGGATGCGACCGCACCTGCCGCGGCCCCCGATGCCTCTGCCGCGCCGGCGGCCACCGACTCCTCCGGCAACATGGCCGGTGCGCAGCAGGCGGCCTCGTCGGTCGATGACAGCAACCTGCCCAAATGCTCGAAGACGGTCACCGACAAGTGCGTGCAGAGCGGTGGCCACGCCACCGCCCACAAGCACTGGACCAAGAAGAAGAAGTAAGTTTGGAGAGGAAGCCGGGCGGCCTACAAGGACCGCCCGGCATATCCGGAGGCCCTATTCGGCCGCCTGAGCCTGAACAGGATCCTTCCACACCAGAACAGGCTTGCGCGCAGCCGCCGTCTCATCGAGGCGGCGGCGCGGTGCGTACATGGGAGCGGCCTTCAGCGCCGCATCGCCCGCCTTGGCCCGTTCCGCCACCGAACGCAGCGCGCCGATGAACTGGTCGAGCGCTGCCTTGCTCTCGGTCTCGGTCGGCTCGACCAGCATCGCGCCGTGGACGACCAGCGGGAAATAGACCGTCATCGGGTGGAAGCCCTCGTCGATCAGCCCCTTGGCGACGTCCAGTGTCGAGAAGCCCTCGGCGAAGCCCTTATCCGAGAAGATCGCCTCGTGCATGCACGGACCGGCACCCGCGAACGGCGCATCCATCACCCCTTCGAGCGAACGCAGGATGTAGTTGGCCGAAAGCACCGCATCCTCCGACACCTGCTTCAGCCCGTCCGCACCGTGCGACAGCATGTAAGCGGCGGCACGGGTGAACATGCCCATCTGGCCATGGAAGGCGACCATGCGGCCGAACGCCCTGCTGTGGCCTTCCTCGGCGACCGTCTCCTCCTCGACGAGGACATAGCGGTCGTCATGCTTCTCCACGAAGGGCAGCGGCGCGAATGGCGCCAGCGCGGCCGAGAACACCACCGGTCCCGAACCCGGCCCGCCGCCGCCATGGGGCGTCGAGAACGTCTTGTGCAGGTTGATGTGCATCGCATCGACGCCGAGATCGCCCGGCCGCACCCGGCCGACGATCGCGTTGAAATTGGCGCCGTCGCAATAGACGTAGCCGCCGATGGCGTGCACCGCCTCGCAGATCGCGATCATGTCGCGCTCGAACAGGCCGCACGTATTGGGGTTGGTGATCATCACGCCCGCTACCTCCGGCGACAAGGCCGCCTTGAGCGCTTCCAGATCGACGCGGCCGTCCTCGGTCGCCGGGATGCCCTTCACCTGATAGCCGGCGAAGGCGGCGGTGGCGGGGTTGGTGCCGTGCGCGCTCTCGGGAACGAGGATGATCTTGCGCGCGTCCCCCTTCGCCTCGTGCGCGGCGCGGATCGCCAACAGGCCGCACAGTTCGCCATGCGCGCCCGCCTTGGGGCTCATCGCGATGCCGGGCATGTTGGTGAGCGCCTTCAGCCACTCGGCGACCAGATGGATCACGGCGAGCGCGCCCTGCGTGCCGTCCACCGGGGTGAGCGGGTGGAGGTCCGCGAAGCCGGGAAGCCGCGCCATCTTCTCGTTGAGGCGCGGATTGTGCTTCATCGTGCACGAACCGAGCGGGAAGAGACCGAGGTCGATCGCGTAATTCTGCCGGCTGAGGCGGGTGTAGTGCCGCACCGCCTCCGGCTCGGAGAGGCCCGGCAAACCGATCGGCTTGTTGCGCTCGAGGCCCGAGAGGCGGGACGCCACCTTGGGCCGCTCCGGCAGATCCACACCCGTGCGGGCGGTATCGCCGATCTCGAAGAGCAGAGGCTCTTCCAGCATCAGCGCCTTGTTGCCGGTGTAGGTCGCAGGCGCATCGCCCGCTGCGCCGGAGCCCATTTCCGGGCGCCAGCCCGACTGGTTGATCGCGCTCATGCCAGCGCCTCCTCAAGAGCGCCGCACAGCGCTTCGACATCCTCAGATGTGGTCGTCTCGGTGACGGCGACCAGCAACCCGTTCTCGCGCCCGTCCCCGTCCGGATAGAGCCGGCCGAGCGACACGCCGCCCAGCACGCCGTTCTGCGCCATGTCGCGCACGACCTGCCGCGAGGGCTTGGGGAGCGTCAACGTGAATTCGTTGAAGAACGCGCCGTCCATCACCTTCACGCCCGGCACCTGCGCCAGACGGTCCGCCGCCTGCACCGCCAGCGCATGGTTGAGCGCCGCCAGATCGCGCAGCCCCTTCTCGCCCAGCAGCGTCATGTGGACGGTGAAGGCCAGCGCGCACAGGCCCGAGTTGGTGCAGATGTTCGACGTCGCCTTCTCGCGGCGGATATGCTGCTCGCGGGTGGAAAGCGTCAGCACGAAGCCGCGCTGGCCGTCCGCATCCACCGTCTCGCCGGCAAGGCGGCCGGGCATCTGGCGGACATGCTTCTCGGCGCAGGCGAACAGGCCGACATACGGCCCGCCGAACTGCAGGCCGACGCCCAGCGACTGGCCCTCGCCCACCACGATATCCGCGCCCATCTCGCCGGGCGACTTGATCAGGCCGAGCGACACCGGCTCGGTAACAACCGCGATCAGCAGCGCGCCTTTGGCGTGGCATGCCTCGGCCAGCTCGGACAGATCGGCGACGCGGCCGAGGATGCCGGGGTTCTGCACCACGACGCAGCTCGTCTCGCTGTCGATGGCGGCGATCAGGCGCGCCATCTCTTGTCCGGCAGTGCCATCGAGCTTCGGCAGCGCGGTTTCCAGCACGTCTCCGGTGAACTTCGCCATCGTCTCGCAGACCGAGACGTAATGCGGGTGCAGCCCGGCCGAGAGCACCGCCTTGGCGCGCCGCGTGATCCGCCGCGCCATTACGATCGCCTCCCAGCAGGCGGTCGATCCGTCATACATCGAGGCGTTCGCCACCTCGCAACCATAAAGCCGCGCGACCTGCGTCTGGAACTCGAACAAAGCCTGCAGCGTGCCCTGCGCGATCTCGGGCTGGTAGGGCGTGTAGCTGGTCAGGAACTCGCCACGCTGGATGATGTGATCGACGCTGGCGGGGACGTGATGCTTGTAGGAGCCGGCGCCGAGGAAGAAGGGGCCGTCGCCGGCCGCCTGGTTCATCCGGGCCAGCGCGCCGAGCTGACGCTCGACCTGCAACTCGGTGGCGTGCATGGGCAGGCCGGGGACCGTGCCGGACAGGCGGGCGGCGCCGGGGACGTCGACGAACAGGTCGTCGATCGTGTTCGCACCGATCACGCCCAGCATCGCCTGCCGGTCTTCGGGTTGGAGGGGCAGATAGCGCATCAGGCGGGCTTCCTCATGGAAAAGCGGAGGCGGACATAATCGGCGAGCCAGCTGCCGTCGGGCTGGCGGAAGGCGGCTTCGAGGCGGGATTCAACGGCTTGCGCCACGTCATCCTGCTCGGCATCGGGAACGCCGGCGGCATCAAGGAAGCCGGTGCGGAAGGTGTGCAGCCAGCCCCGCACGCCTGCCGGCAGCGGCGTCGGGCGGGGAATCAGCGTGGCGGAAATGTCGGTGAAACCGGCGGCCTCGTAGACGGCCATAAATTCGTCGGGCGCGGCATACCATTGCGGATCGGTGTCGTTGGTCTGGTAGCCACGCGATTGCAGTTCAGCATGGAGCGCGGCGCGCAGCGTGGCGATATTGCCCTGCCCGCCCATCTCGCCGACGAAGCGGCCGCCCGGCTTGAGCGCGGCGTACACGCCCTTCGCCACGGCCGGCGCATCGAGCATCCAGTGCAGCGCGGCATTGGAGAAGACCGCATCGAATTCCGGGCCGAAGACGAGCGCTTGCCCGTCCATGACATGGGCGTCGAGGCCGCGCGCGCGCGCCGCCGCGATCATCTCGGCCGAGGCATCGACCGCGACCACCACCGCGCCGGCCGCGACCAGCTTTTCGGTCAGGATACCGTCGCCACAGCCGAGATCGAGGATGTGTTCCCCCTGCTTCGGCGCGAGAAGGTCCACTACCGGCGCGCCCAAGGCGGGCACGAAGGCGGCGTTCTTCTTGTAATCCTCCGCATCCCAGCGGCTGGTGGCGTTGACAGACATGGGGCGCACCTCCTCCGTTCGTGTCGAGCGTAGTCGAGACACGTCCCTCGACTTCGCTCGGGACGAACGGCACTCAAGAGATCAGAGCGTATCGACGAACGCCTTGTACGCGGCCTCGTCCATCAGCCCTTCCAGCTCGGACGGATCCGACAGCGTCAGCTTGAAGAACCAGCCCTCGCTTTCCGGCGCGGTGTTGACCAGCGAGGGATCTTCGGTGAGCGCGGCATTGCCCTCGGTCACTTCGCCCGAGACCGGCGCGTAGACGTCCGACGCGGCCTTGACCGATTCGACGACGGCCGCCTCCTTGCCCTTCTCGACCTGGGTGCCGGCGGCCGGCACTTCGGCGAACACGATGTCGCCAAGCTGGGCCTGCGCATAATCGGTGATGCCGACCGTCGCGGCGGTGCCGTCGACGCTGATCCACTCATGATCCTTCGAGAAATAGACGATCGCCATGGTCAGGCTCCCTTGCGGTGATAGCGGTGGGGGACGAGCGGCATCGGGGTGACGATGCCGGTGAAGATCTTGCCGCGCTGGTTGAGTGTGATGCTCGTGCCGGGCGTGGCGGAGGCGGCGGGCACATAGGCCATCGCGATCGCCTTGCCGAGCGAGGGCGAATGGCCGCCCGAGGTGACGCGGCCGACCTCACTGCCCTCTCCATCGAGCACGGCGGCGCCCTCGCGCACCGGCTGGCGGCCCTCGACCACCAGCATCACACGCTTGAGGATGGGGCCGTTCTCGCGCTCCAGCATGATGCGATCGTGGCCGGGGAAGCCGCCTTCCTCGCGGCGGCGCTTGGAGAGCGCGAAGCCGAGATCGGCGGCGACCGGCGTGGTCTCCGGATCGAGATCGTGGCCGTAGAGCGGCAGGCCCGCCTCCAGCCGCAGCGAATCGCGCGCACCAAGGCCGATCGGCTTGACCTCCGGCTCGGCGCAGAGCGCGTCGGCGAGCCTCTCGACATCCTCGGCGGGCACCGAAATCTCGAACCCGTCCTCGCCGGTATAGCCGGAGCGGCTGACCCAGCAGTCGATCCCGGCGATGGTGAAGGCGCCCGCCGTCATGAAGGTCAGCGCCTCGACGCCCGGCGCGAGGCGGGCGAGCGCGGTCACCGCCTCCGGACCCTGCAGCGCCAGCAGCGCCTGCTCGTAGAGGTGCGACAGCGTGATATCGTCTTCGAGATGCTCGCGCAGGTGGGCGATGTCGTCCCACTTGGTCGCGCCGTTGACGACCATGTAATAGCCACCCTCGGCATCGAACGGGGATGCAGCCGGAAGGCGCGTCACCATCAGATCGTCGAGGATGCCGCCATTGTCGGCCAGCAGCAGCGAGTAACGCTGGCGGCCTTCGCCCAGCCCCTTGATATCGGCGGGGAGCAGGGTTTCGAGCGCCTCGGCGACGCCCTCTCCGGTGAAGACCAGCTGACCCATGTGGGAAACGTCGAACAGCCCGGCATGCTCGCGCGTCCAGAGATGCTCGGCCATGATGCCTTCATACTGGATCGGCATGTGATAGCCGGCGAATTCGACCATGCGGCCGCCCTTCGCGCGGTGCCAGGCATCGAGCGGCAGCGCCTCTACGGTCTCTACGAAATCTTCGGTGGCAGTATCGGTCATCAGGGCCTCCGTGCCGGTGTGACGAGGCGACGCGGGCGGATTCGCCCTGGCCATCCTCGCCCCCTCTGTCACGGAACCTGAGAGCTTTCGCGGCTCCTTGCGAGGCCGCTTACCCCTTCGGTGGGGCGCCCGGTCGCAACCGTTCGCCCGCTTTCCAGAGTGTCCTGTCCTGCCCGCGCGGTCCCGAGGCCTGAGAGATTCCGGGGCGGTTGCTCCTTCGGCGGCGACGGCCCTCGCGGTCCGCCACGCTCTCCCGCGCGTGCAGCCGACGGTTGCCCGCCGGAGACGTTCCCCGAGTGGGCGAACCCGCTCGGGGAGTCAATCGGAGATCACTTGGTTGCGTTGTACGCAAGCTGCTCCTGGGTCAGCTGGAAGCCGACGAGGAATTCGAAGCTCGCCTTGGCGAGCGCGGCGCGCACCGTGGGATCGGTCATCGGATCGACCGTCGCGTCCGCATCGTCGGCGTTACGCTTGCGGATCAGGCGGTTGCGGATGTTTTCCGGCAGGGTCGCCGCGGCGCGATTCACCGTGGCGCTGGCCTGCCCGTTGGCGGTGGCGAGCAGCTGACCGTCGTCGAAGTGCAGCGCGATACGGCTGACCGACTTCGAGGCGACGTTCGTGCCACCGTGCAGAACCACCGCGAAATAAGGCAGCACGACATCGCGGGCGCCATGCGGATCGGTGCGCCGAGCCTCGACCTTGAAGGTCACGTTGCTGTTGAGGTTGGGCGATTCGGACGCCTGGTTCTTGTTCGGCTTCTTGCCGTTATCCTCCGCATCGTCGCAGGTGCTGTGCACGTCGGTGATCACGGCCACCACGTCGATGGCGCGCGCGTCGCGGCTGCCCTCGGGATTGAACAGCGTCACGTCTCCGGCATGGGCGGGGACGCCGACCGCGGGACAACTGGTGCGCTTCACCTCCATGCCGATCGATCCGCCGATCGCGGTGATATCGTTATCCCTGTTGGCGCAGCCTGCGAGGACCAGCGGAGCGAGCAGGAAGGCGAGCGGCAGGCGCTTGGTCATCGACAAGAGGGTATGTCCTGAATGGGGAACGATCGGGCGCGGATCATAGGAACCGCCTTTCGTGCAGGCAAGCAATCGCGTACACCGAAGGGGACATGGTCCAAGTCACCCCAGCTTCCGCCGATCCCGCCACGAGCGGGCTGCCCCCGCTCGACCTGCTGATCACCGCTCCGCGCGGATTCTGCGCCGGCGTGGACCGCGCCATCCGCATCGTCGAACTGGCGATCGAGAAATACGGCGCGCCGGTCTATGTGCGGCACGAGATCGTTCACAACAGGTTCGTCGTCGACGAACTGCGGAGCAAGGGTGCCGTGTTCGTCGAAGAGCTGGACGAGGTGCCGGACGACGCTCCGGTGGTCTTTTCCGCACATGGCGTACCCAAGGCGGTGCCGTTCAAGGCGTCCGAACGCGGTCTCACCTGGCTGGATGCGACCTGCCCGCTGGTCTCCAAGGTCCACCGTCAGGCCGAGCGCCTGTCCGAACAGGGGCGACACATCCTGTTCATCGGCCATGAGGGCCATCCGGAGGTGATCGGCACGCTCGGCCAGCTTCCCGATGGCGCGATGACGCTGGTCGAAACCGAGGCGGACGTCGCGACGTTGCAAGTCGCCGATGCCGACAACCTCGCCTTTCTCACCCAGACGACGCTTTCGGTGGATGACACGGCCGGCATCGTCGCTGCACTCAAGCACCGGTTTCCGGCTATCCAGGGGCCGCGCGGCGAAGATATCTGCTACGCCACCTCCAACCGCCAGGCAGCGGTAAAGGCCATCGCGCACCAGTGCGATGCGATGCTGGTGATCGGCGCGCCCAACTCGTCCAATTCGTTGCGTCTTGTCGAGGTTGCCGAACGCGAGGGTACGCGCGCGATGCTGGTGCAGCGTGGCGAGTGCATCGACTTCGACTGGCTCCAGGGTGTCCGCACGCTGGGCATCACCGCCGGCGCCTCCGCCCCGGAGGTTCTCGTCCGCGAGGTGGTCGATCGGCTCGCCACCCGCTATGCGATCGCCGAGCGCGAGGTGGAGCACACCATCGAGCATATGGTCTTCAAGCTGCCGCGCGGGCTCGCCGCCTGACGGGCGATATTCGCGGGGGAAGCAAGTGGCGGTCTACACCCATGTGCCGGCCGAGGAGATGGCCGCGCTGCTGATGCGCTATGGTGTCGGCGCGCTGCGATCGTTCAAGGGCATCGCCGAGGGCGTCGAGAACAGCAATTATCTGGTCGAGGCCGAGGGTGGGCGCTTCATCCTGACGCTGTACGAAAAGCGTGTGGATGCCGGCGACCTGCCCTTTTTCCTCGCCTTGCTCGATCATCTGGCGGATCGCGGATTGCCGGTGCCGCGCGCGCTGAAGGATGGCGAAGGCGTCCAGATCCAGACGGTCGCGGGCCGCCCGGCCTGTCTGATCGAGTTTCTGGAAGGCGTATCGCTTTCACATCCGACGCCGGAGCAGGCGCGCGCGACCGGCCAAGCGCTGGGCCAGATGCACGGCGCCCTCGCCGATTTCACGCCGGAGCGGCCCAACACGCTGGGTTTGGCCGGTTGGCATGAACTCGCCGGTCGCTGCGGCACCGCGATGGATGAGATCGTGCCAGGCTTTTCCGCGCGCATCGCCGAAGAACTCGCCTTTCTCGACGCCCGCTGGCCGGCCGATCTACCCCGATCGGTGATCCACGCCGATCTTTTCCCCGACAACGTGCTGATGCTCGGTGACCGGGTGACGGGGGTGATCGATTTCTACTTCGCCTGCTCCGAAATTCGCGCGTGGGACGTGGCGGTGACGCACAGCGCCTGGGGGTTCTCCGCCGACGGACGCGACTATGACGCCGCGATCGGCAGGGCGCTGATCGAAGGCTATCAGGCCGCCCACCCCCTGACCGACGCCGAGCGCGCCGCCTTGCCGATTCTGGCGCGCGGCGCGGCGCTGCGCTTTACCCTCACTCGCGCGTGGGACTGGCTCAATACGCCGGCTGACGCGCTCGTCACCCGCAAGGATCCGCTGGCCTTCCTGCGCCGGCTCGATTTCTACGCCCAACACCCGGAGTGCTTCACCGCGTGACCGACGCCGAACTGTCTCTCGTCCAGATCTTCACCGACGGCGCCTGCAAGGGCAATCCCGGCCCCGGCGGCTGGGGGGCGCTGCTGCGCATGGGCGGAACCGAGAAGGAATTGTCCGGTGGGGAGGCGCAGACCACCAACAACCGCATGGAGCTGACCGCTGCGATCCGTGGCCTGCAGGCGTTGAAACGCCCCTGTCGCGTGCTGCTCACCACCGACAGCCGCTACGTGATGGACGGCCTGACCAAGTGGATCCACGGCTGGCGGAAGAACGGCTGGAAGACCGCCGACAGGAAGCCGGTCAAGAATGCCGACCTCTGGCAGGAACTGCTCGCCGCCGCCGCCCCCCACCGGGTGGAATGGAAGTGGGTAAAGGGCCATGCCGGCCATGACGAGAATGAGCGGGTCGACCAGCTCGCCAGCGCCGAGGCGTTGAAGTTCCGCTGAATCAGGCCGGGGAGAAGCGCCCCGGCGCATAGCGCTCGGCGTCCAGCCCGGCTTCGACCGGCCTTCCGAGCAGCACCGCCGCGCCGAGCCGTGCGGCCGCCGGAGCCGTCTGGATGCCGAAGCCACCCTGCCCCGCAAACCAGAAGAAGCCCGGCACCGCCGCGTCGAAACCATAGACCGGCAGCCGATCCGGCGCGAAGCTGCGCAGGCCGGCCCAGCTCCGCTCTACCCGCTCGACCCGCCAGTCGACCACCTGCTCCATCCGGTCGATCGCAACGGCGACGTCGATCTCCTCCGGCGCCGCATCGGTTGCGACACTGGGCGTCTCGTCGTGCGGGCTGAGCCAGAGGCGGCCGCCGGCTTCGGGCTTGAAATAGAAGCGCTCGGCCGCGTCGATGACCAGCGGCAGATCCTCCGATGCGTCGGGTGAGACGCGAAGCTGCGCGATCGTCCGGCGATAGGGCTGGATGCCGATCGGCCCCGCGCCCGCCACACGCGCAACCGCGTCCGCCCAGGCACCGGCGGCATCGACGAGGATGTCCGCCTCCACCGTGAGGACGCCCCCCGCGTCGATCCGCCAGCGCCCGCCTTCTCTCCCCGCGAAGCGCAACGGCGCCGAACAGGCCAGATCGGCCCCCGCCACCTTAGCCGCGTGAAGATAGTGAGCATGGAGCGCCGCGACGTCGATGTCGGCGGTACTCGCCTCCAGCAACCCACGCCACGCGCCCGTCCGCAATCCGGGCACCTGTGCGGCGATCGCCGCTTCATCGAGCGGAAGGAGGGCGATGCCGGTGTCGGCGAACTCCCTGATGAAGCGATCCAGCAGCGCGAAATGCTCCGGCGCGGCCAGATGCAGCGCGCCGCGATCGCGCAGGAAGCCTCCTTCGCGCAAGAATAAGCCAGAAGCGCTGGTGAGCGGCTGGACGCCGGGGCCGCCATAGGTTTCCGACCAGAAAGCGGCGGAGCGGCCGGTCGCATGATAGCCCGGCAGCGATTCGGCCTCGACGATCAGCACCGATGCATGAGGCGCCAGCTCTGCGGCAAGGCTCGCGCCCGCCATGCCGGCACCGACCACTACAACGTCGTAGCGCTTCACGGTCGCGCCGCCCGGCGATCGAGGAAATCGTCGATGGCAGCCAGTGCGGGCAGGCGATTCTCGTCAGCCTCGCGGAGCAACTCGTGGCGGCCGGTGGGAAACAGCTTCATCTCCGCATCGGGGAGGCGCTTCGCCGCCGACGCGATCGCCTCGTCGCGAACCAGCTTGTCGAGCCCTGCCGCCAGCAGCAGCACCGGCGTGCGCACGCCTTCCAGCTCCCCCTCGCGCGCTATACGGCGGTCACCGGCCAACGCCGCGCCGATCCAGTTCCAGGTCGGCGGCCCCATCGCGATCCCGGGGATGGCCCGCTTCCAATATTGCGAATCCTCGTAGCGCGGCAGGCTCGCGGTGAGGCGAAGGTAGCGGCGCGGATTGGCGTAATTGTCGCGGAAGATCGCACGACGACCGAGCCGCGCCAGCTTGGCGCCGCCGACCACCGCGCTCGCCACGAAGCGGGGGATGTGGCCGGTGTTGAGCGCCAGCATCGGCGCGACCAGCACCAGTGCATCGAGCACCACGCCCCGCTCCGCACAGGCCCTCAGCGCGACATGGCCGCCCATCGAATGGGCGATCAGCACATGCGGCCCCGGCGTCCGCGCCTTCCATTCCGCCACATAGGCGGCGAGATCGTCGATCAGCGGATCGAAGCTCAGCCGGTCGTCGGGATCGAGCGTGCCGGTGAAGGTGCGCGATCCGCCCTGCCCGCGCCAGTCGAACCCTTCGATGTCCCAGCCTTGGCCGTGCCAGTGATCGCAGGCTTCGAGATATTTCTCGATGTAATCGGCGCGGCCCGACTGGAAGAGCAGGCTCCCGCGCCGAACACCCCCGGCGGGCCAGCGATAGGCGCGGTGCGGCCATCCGTCGGCGGCGTGCCAGACGGGGAAGTCCATCCCGTCCGGATAGGCCCTGCGATCGAAGTTCGATTCGGGGAGGAGAGCTGTCGGTGCCATTTTTCCGCTGGTTACGGTTTGGCAAGCGGTTCCGTCTAGAGCGGTAACCATGCAGACCCCTCTGATCGGAATCCTGGCGGGCGGACTCATCGCCGCCCTGCTCTACGCGACGTGGACGGATATCCGTGCGCGTATCATCCCCAATCCGCTGAATGCGGGCATCGCGCTTTCCGCCCCCTTGTGGTGGTGGGCGTGCGGGGTCGCGCCGTGGCCGGGGATCGCGATCCAGCTGGCTGTCGCGGCCGTGGCGCTGCTGATCTTCATGGGCGCCTTCGCGATCGGCGCGATGGGCGGCGGCGACGTCAAGCTGATTACCGTACTCGCCCTGTGGCTCGCACCGCTCGATTTCATGAAGGTGATCGTGTGGATGTCGATCGGCGGCGGCATCCTCACCGTCGCAATGCTCGTCTGGCACAAGGCGCGGAAAATCGAGACCCCGCTCGAAATTCCTTACGGGGTCGCAATAGCGCTCGCCGCGATCCCAGTTCTCGCCGAACGATATTTTTACCAATTCGCGGCATGAAGCTCAATCGGAACTGAACCTAGGCCTGTAGGGGGCGGAAGACGTCATGGACGGAAAGAAGATCGCATTGCTGGTGGGCGCGTTGTTCGTCGCGGCAGTGACAGCCATCATGGCGAAGAACATGTTCGGCACGGCCGCGGCGCCGCAGGCTGTGGCCGCCATTGCCCCGCAACCCACCGGGCCGCAGGTTCTCGTCGCCGCCAAGCCGCTGCCGGTCGGCACCATCCTGGGGCCTGACTCGGTGCGCTTCCAGCCGTGGCCGAAGGATCTGGTGGACGGTGCCTATTATGTGAAGGGCCAGGCCAACGTCGATCCGACGAAGATGATCGGCATGGTCGTGCGTTCCGAAGTCACCGCCGGACAGCCGGTCACGCAGGGATCGCTCGTATCGCCCGAAGATCGCGGCTTCCTCGCCGCGGCCCTGACGCCGGGGATGCGCGCGGTCACCGTCTCCGTCAGCGGGGCATCGGCCGTCGCGGGCTTCGTGTTCCCAGGCGACCGTGTCGATCTGATGCTGACGTCGAACGTCGACGTCAATTCCAGCGCGCCGAGCGCCCCTGGCCAGCTCCAGGCGAAGGATGATCGCCCGCTGCAGACGTCCGAAACGATCATGCGCAACGTCCGCGTGCTCGCCACCGACCAGCGCTACGACAACCAGCCGACGCCCGACGGCAAGACGCAGATCTCGAACTTCTCGCTGGTGACCGTCGAGGCCACGCCGAAGATGGCCGAAAAGATCGCCGTCGCGCAGAAGCTCGGCTCGCTGTCGCTCTCGCTGCGCCCGCTGGCCGACAGCACCACCGATCTCGAAAAGGCGATCGCCGCCGGCGACATCTCCGTGCCCGCCGGCACCGATCCCAAATCCGAGAAGAAGATGCTGCTCGACGTGGCCAGCCAGCCGCAGGATCAGGGCACCACCTTCACCACCGGTGGTGAAGTCTCGCGCTTCGCCCGTGGCAACATGACGCGCGCTCAGGCCTTCGCCCAGAACGGCCGCAAGATGCCGTCGCAGGCCCTGCTCGCACCGGCTGCACCGCCGGTCGTCCATGTCGCCCGTGGTAACACCGTCACCGACACGCCCGTGGGGGGTAAGTGAACATGTCGATCCTGAAGACACCGCGCCACGGCGCTGCCGGCACCGCGCTGGCTGCTGTCCTGGCCCTTGGCCTCGCCGCGATCCCCGCGGCCCCGGCCGCCGCCAAGTGGCAGCCGCGCGCCAAGCTCGCTCGGGCTTCCGCTCCGGCCGCCGCGCCGCTCACCGGCCAGGTGATCACGCTCTCGACCGGCCGCGGTCAGCTGATCACGCTGCCCCGCGCCATGAGCGACCTGTTCGTGGCCGATCCGGGCATCGCCGATGTTCAGGTCCGCTCGCCTACCCGCTTGTACGTGTTCGGCAAGGGGCCCGGTGAGACGACACTGTCGGCCACCGCCAAGGATGGCTCGGTAGTGTTCGCGGCCACCGTGCGCGTCGGCACCAACATGGGCAACGTCCAGCAGATGCTGAAGGTCGCCATGCCCGAGGCACAGATCGTCGCGACGCCGATGAACGGCATCGTCGTGCTGACCGGCACCGTGCAGGCCCCCGACGACATCGAAGAGGCCAGTCGTCTCGTCACCGCCTTCGTCGGCAAGGACGTACAGGTGGTCAGCCGGCTGAAGACCGCGACGCCGCTGCAGGTGATGCTGCGCGTCCGCTTCTCCGAGGTGAACCGCGACCTGTCGAAGAATATCGGGTTCAACATCCTGACCCGCGACAATTCGGGCGGCTTCCTGTTCGGCGCCTCGCAGGGCAATGCGGGCACGATCTCGACCGTCCCCGGCACGCCGGGCACGTCCGGCGCGGTGGACGCCAACGGCGCGCACATCGGCGACACGCTCTACAATCTCGCGGCGGCCGCTTCCGGCACGACCCGCTTCGGCTTCATGGGTCACTTGCTCGGCCTCGATATCCTGACCGCGCTCGATCTCGCCGAGACCGACGGCTATGCGACCACCCTCGCCCAGCCGACGCTGACGGCGCTTTCAGGCGAGACGGCCAGCTTCCTGGCAGGCGGCGAAATTCCGATCCCGGTGCCGCAGTTCCAGGGCGTGACCACGATCGAATACAAGCAGTACGGCGTCAGTCTCGCCTTCACCCCGACGGTGCTGGGCGATGGCCGCATCTCGCTGCGCGTGCGCCCGGAAGTGTCGCAGCTGACCTCCTCGACGGTCAGCATCAACGGCTATCAGATTCCGGGCCTCACCACCCGTCGCGCGGAGACGACGGTCGAACTCGGCTCTGGCCAGAGCTTCGTGATCGGCGGTCTGCTCAACAACAACACGTCGAACTCGGTGAACAAGGCGCCGTTCCTCGGCGATCTGCCGATCCTTGGCCAGCTCTTCCGCTCGAACGGCTGGAAGCGCTCCGAGAGCGAGCTGGTTATCGTGGTGACGCCGTATCTCGTGAAGCCGGTCAGCGACAGCAAGATCGCGCTGCCGACCGACGGCTACAGGATGGGCACCGACGCGCAGGAAGTCCTGCTCGATCAGCATAGCGACAGCGTCTCGGGCAAGAAGCGGCCGAAGCCGGTCGCGACGCCGCCCGTCACCCAGCCGGCCGTCGGCCCCGGCTTCTCCGGCAACTGAGGACAACGCCCATGGCACACAGCATTTCCAAGCTCCGCGCCGCGACGGCGGTTGTCGTATTCCTGATCGGCGCGGGCGCCGGCCGCGCCGAAGGTCCAGTCAATCGCAGCGTCGATTCGGTCCATCAGCCTGTCGTCAGCCGCACCGACTACGTGCTCGATGTCGCCACGACGCCGAAGGGTCTGGCGCCGGGCGAGATCGACCGCCTTGCCGGCTGGTTCGACGGCCTGGCCCTCGGGTACGGCGACACCATCACGCTCGACGATCCGGCCGGCTGGCGAGGTGGCGTCGCGCAGGACACGGTGGGCGGCGTCGTCGCCCGCTACGGGATGCTCGTCAGCCACGAACCGGCACCGATCACCGCGGGCCACCCGGCCCCCGGCACGATCCGCGTGGTCGTCAGCCGGGCGATCGCTTCGGTCGAGGGTTGTCCGGATTATCGCCGCGGCAACTTTGCCGACGTCGCCGGCTCCACCACATCGAACTATGGCTGCGCCTCCGCCATCAACCTGGCGGCGATGATCGCGAACCCGCAGGATCTGGTCGAGGGTCATGCCTACGATCGCGCCGACGCCAGCCAGAGCCTCAAGGCAATCAAAGCCTATCGCGATGCTGTCACCACCGGCGCCGGTGGTCTGAAGCAGGAAAGCAGCAAGGGGAACTGATATGAACGCTCCGTTCCATCCTCGCACCGCGACGCTGCGCGATCCGTTCGCCGCCTTCGTCTGCGACGACCAGACCGCCGACGCGCTGCGCCCCGTCGCCATCGAGATGGGCTGGCCGCCGGAGAAGGTACACAAGGGCGGCCTGCGCAATGCCGTGCAGACGCTCGCCGTCTCAGCCTCGCCGCACATCCTGTTCGTCGACATGTCGGAAAGCGGCGATCCGCTGAACGACATCAACGCGCTCGCGGAAGTCTGCGAACCGGGTACGGTAGTGATCGCCGCCGGCCAGGTGAATGACGTGCGGCTGTACCGCGATCTCGTCGCGAGCGGCATTCAGGACTATCTGCTGAAGCCGTTCAGCGCCGATCAGGCGCGCGAGGCCTTCGCCCACGCCCAGCTGACGTTGTCCGGCCCGCGCACCCCGGAGCATGTTGCCGACCGCCCGCACCTGATGGCGACGGTCATCGGCGTGCGCGGCGGCGTCGGCGCTTCCACGGTCGCCTCCTCGCTCGGCTGGCTGATGGGCGAGAATGAGGGACGCTCGACCGCGCTGCTCGATCTCGACATCCACTTCGGCACCGGCGCGCTGTCGTTCGACGTCGAACCGGGCCGTGGCCTGACCGACGCGATCGAAAATCCGAGCCGCATCGACGGTCTGTTCATCGAGCGCGCGATGGTGAAGGCGGCCGAGAAGCTCTCGGTCCTCTCCGCCGAGGCGCCCCTGAACCAGCCGCTGCTGACCGACGGATCGGCCTTCTACCAGCTTCAGGAAGAGCTGAAGGCCGCGTTCGAATCGACCGTGCTCGATCTGCCGCGCCACATGCTGATCCAGCATCCCCACCTGCTGCACGATACGCAGGCGGTGGTGCTGGTGACCGAACTGACGCTGGCCGCCGCGCGCGACACGATCCGTATGCTCAGCTGGCTCAAGGCCAATGCGCCGGGCGCCGCCGTCACGGTCGTCGCCAACCGCATCGTGTCGGGCGCAGGCGAGATCAGCCGCAAGGAGTTCGAGGATTCGATCGAGCGCAAGGTCGATCTGGCGATCCCGTACGATGCGAAGCTGTTCGCCCAGGCCGCGAAGCTGGGCAAGCCGCTCGCCGAAGTCGCCAAGTCGAGCAAGACCGGCGCCCCGCTGATCGAACTGGCGCGCGGCATCAGCCGTGCGGCCGAGAATGGCGAGGGCAAGGCCGGCTCCGACGGCAAGTCGCTGATGGACAAGCTCGGCGATCTCAAGGCGCTGCTGCCCAAGCGCAAGGCGAAGTGATGATCGAGGCCGCCGCCCCCGTCATGCGGCGGCGGCCTCGACGGGTTCCAGGTTACGGGAAGGCGATCGGCTGATGTTACCGGCACTGCTCATGGCGCTAAGCGGCTGCCTCTCACTGGGGCTGATCCTGCTTGCCTTTTCGGGTCCGTCCGCGTCGAAGGCGAAGTCGCGGCGCATCGACGGCCTGAAGAACCGCCATTCGGGCGTCACCGAAGGTGCGATGCAGGCGCAGATGCGCCGTGCGCTCACCCAGCGCGACACCAAGCTCGATGGTTATGCCAATCGCTTCCTGCCCAAGCCGGAGATGCTGCGCGCGCGCCTTGCACAGACCGGCCGCAGCTGGACGCTCGGCCAGTATTTCATGGCGTGCATGGGCATCGCGCTGGTCGTCGCGCTTCTTCTGATCATCAAGCACGTCCCGATCGCGATCGCGCTGTTCCTCGGCCTCGCGGTCGGTCTCGGCGTCCCGCACAAGGTGATCGGGGTGCTGATCAAGCGCCGTGTGCTGCAGTTCAACGCCAAGTTTCCGGACGCCATCGAGCTTCTGGTGCGCGGCCTGCGGTCGGGCCTGCCGATCACCGAGACGCTCAGCGTCGTTGGCCACGAGGTCCCTGGCCCGGTGGGCGTCGAATTCCGCCTGATCGGCGATCGCATCAAGATCGGCCGTACCATGGAAGCCGCGATGCAGGAGACTGCGGACCGCCTCGGCACACCCGAATTCCAGTTCTTCTGTATCACCCTGCAGATCCAGCGCGAGACCGGCGGCAACCTGGCCGAGACTCTCGCCAACCTCGCCGACGTGCTGCGCAAGCGCGCGCAGATGAAGCTGAAGATCAAGGCGATGTCGTCGGAATCGAAGGCTTCGGCCTATATCGTCGGCTCGCTGCCCTTCTTCGTGTTCGGCACAGTCTATTTCATGAACCCGGATTACATGATGGGCTTCTTCCACGAGACGCGCCTCATGATCGCCGGCGGCATCGGCCTGACCTGGATGGGCATCGGCGCCTTCATCATGGCCAAGATGGTCAACTTCGAGATCTGAGGCGGGAGCACACGATATGGCCAGCCATCCTTCCGTCCTCGGCATCGATGCGATGGTGCTCGGCACCGTCATGGCGATGCTCGCCACCGGTGCGGTGCTCTTCGCGCTCTATCTCGCGACCACCGTGCGCGATCCGATGGCGAAGCGCGTCAAGGCGCTGAACGAGCGCCGCGAACAGTTGAAGCTCGGCATCACCGCCTCCACCTCGAAGCGCCGCGCGAAGCTGACCGCGCGCAACGAGGCGACGGACAAGATGCGTTCGGCGCTGGCCAGCCTGAAAGTGCTTCAGGACAGCCAGCTCAAGGCCGCGCAGATCAAGCTGCTGCAGGCCGGCATCCGTTCGAAGGACGCCGCCGTCGCGGTGATTTTCGCGCGGATGGTGCTGCCGATCGTCATCGGCGGCATCGCTATCATCGGCGTCTACGGGCTCGGCTGGTTCCCGACCTGGGGTCCGCTCAAGCATTACGGCTTCGTCGCCGGCGCACTGGTTCTGTCCTACAAGGGACCGGACATCTGGTTGTCGAACACCATCTCGAAACGCTCGGCCGAGATCCGCAAGGGCCTGCCCGACGCGCTCGACCTGCTGGTGATCTGTGCCGAGGCCGGCCTGACCGTCGATGCCGCATTCAATCGCGTGTCGAAGGAACTGGGCAAGGCCTATCCGGAGCTTGGCGACGAGTTCATGCTGACCGCAATCGAACTGGGCTTCCTGACGGAACGCCGCCAGGCCTTCGAGAATCTGTCCACGCGCGTGGCGCTGGATTCGGTGCGCGGCGTCGTCACCACCATGATCCAGACCGAGAAATACGGCACCCCGCTCGCCTCGGCGCTGCGCGTGCTGTCGGCGGAGTTCCGCAACGAACGCATGATGCGTGCCGAGGAAAAGGCCGCGCGCCTGCCCGCGATCATGACGGTGCCGCTGATCCTGTTCATTCTGCCGGTGCTGTTCATCGTGATCCTCGGGCCGGCGGCCTGCTCGATCAGCGACGCCATGTCCTCGGGCAAGATGGGATGATCCACCGGAGGGGGTGACGGAACGCCGTCCCCCCTCGTCGGTTCTGCCTCCGTAACAAGAGGAGGCTGTGATGGGCTTCACCCCGAACCAGTGGGCGATCGTCGCCCTCGTGCTCATTCTTGGCTGGCTGTTCGGCCTGCTGTCCCGCTCAGGCGGAGCGAAGTGGCGCCGCGCCTATACTGACGAGATCGCGGCACGGAAGAATGCCGAGGTGGAGCTTGCCGCGGTGCGAGAGCGCAACGTCGAACTGGAACGGCAGGTCGCGGGCCACACGGTGGTCCCCGGCACGGCGGGCGCGATCGGCGCTGCGGCCGCCGGCAACCGCGACGACCTCGCCCTGATCCGGGGTATCGGGCGGACCGGCGAGACCGGCCTCAACGAAGCCGGCATCCACCGCTATCGCCAGGTCGAAGCCCTGTCGGACGGCGAAGCGGCGACGCTCGAAAACCGGCTCGGCCTCAAGAGCGGCACCATCGCCTATGAAGAGTGGCGTGAGCAGGCCGCCACCTTGCGCGCGGATGGCGTCGATGCCCACCGCACGCGGTGGGGCACCGTCGCCTGATGCCTGCTCTCGACCTCGCTTATTTCGGCTGAGGAGCGGCCGGCGGTGTCTCTGGCGCTCCCGGCACCGGCGCGGGATCTTCCGCCGCGCCGACATCCGCCGGCGGCTTCGCCAGCGGCTCCGGCCCATGCTTCTGCCGCGCCGCCGCGCCGACCGGCTCGGCCGGCTTGTCGTCGGCGGGCGCCGGGACGATCTTGACGGGGGCGGCCGCGATCAGCAGTCCGCCAGCCACGAGAGCGAGAACGAGCTTCACTTGGTCGCCCTCAACGCCGCCTGCGCCGCCGCCAGACGCGCGATCGGCACCCGATAGGGTGAGGCCGAGACGTAATCGAGGCCAGTCTGTTCGCAGAAGGCGATCGAGGCCGGGTCGCCGCCATGCTCGCCACAGATGCCGAGCTTGATGCCGGGGCGCGTCTTGCGGCCGCGCTCGGCGGCGATCTCGATCAGTTCGCCGACGCCGTCGGTGTCTAGGCTGACGAACGGATCCTTCGCGTAGATGCCCTTCTCGACATAGACGCCCAGGAACCGAGCCGCGTCGTCGCGCGAGACGCCGAGCGTGGTCTGGGTGAGGTCGTTGGTGCCGAACGAGAAGAACTCGCCCACCTCGGCGATATCGCCGGCCTTGAGCGCGGCGCGCGGCAGCTCGATCATCGTGCCGACGAGATAGTCGAGCGCGCGGCCCTTCTCCTCGAACACCGCGTTGGCGGCGGCATCGACGACGGCCTTCATAAGCTCCAGCTCGCGTGCGGTGGCGACGAGCGGGATCATCACCTCGGGGATCGGCGCCTCGCCGGTCTTCTCCGCGACCTCGACGGCCGCCTCGAAGATCGCGCGCGCCTGCATCTCGTAGATTTCGGGATAGGTGACGCCGAGGCGACAGCCACGATGGCCGAGCATCGGGTTGAACTCGTGCAGTTCGGACGCGCGCTGCTTGAGCGCCTCGACCGAAATGCCCGACGCCTGCGCCACCTCGGCGAACTCCGTCTCCTCATGCGGCAGGAACTCGTGGAGCGGCGGATCGAGCAGGCGGATCGTCACCGGCAGGCCGGCCATGATCTCGAAGATCGCGGCGAAGTCGGCCCGCTGTTCGGGCAGCAGCTTGTCGAGTGCGGCGCGACGCCCCGCCTCCTTCTCGGCGAGGATCATCTGGCGCACCGCCGTGATCCGCCCCGCCTCGAAGAACATGTGCTCGGTACGGCAGAGGCCCACGCCCTCGGCGCCGAAATCGCGCGCCGTCTTGCAATCGAGCGGCGTCTCGGCATTGGCGCGCACCTTCAGGCGCCGGCCGGCGTCGGCCCATTCCATCAGCGTGCCGAAATCGCCGGCGAGTTCGGGCTGCACCGTCGCCACCTCGCCCGCCATCACCTCGCCGGTGGAGCCGTCGATGGTGATGACGTCGCCTTCCTTGAACTCGCGGCCGGCGACGCGCATCCGCTTGGCCTTGCCCTCGATCGCCAGCGTGCCCGCGCCCGAGACGCAGGGGCGGCCCATGCCGCGCGCCACCACGGCGGCGTGGCTGGTCATGCCGCCGCGCGCCGTCAGGATGCCGCGCGCCGCGTGCATGCCGTGAATGTCCTCGGGCGACGTCTCGACGCGGACGAGGATCACGCTGTCGCCCCGCTCGGCGCGCTGCTCGGCGGTTTCGGCGTCGAACACGACGATGCCCGAGGCCGCGCCCGGCGAGGCCGGAAGGCCCTTGGCGATCACGTCGCGCGGCGCATCGGGGTCGAGCGTCGGGTGCAGCAGCTGATCCAGCGCCAGCGGATCGACGCGCAGGATCGCTTCCTTCTGGTCGATCAGCCCCTCGTTCGCCATGTCCACCGCGATCTTGAGCGCGGCCTTCGCCGTCCGCTTGCCGGAGCGCGTCTGGAGCATCCAGAGCTTGCCCTCCTGCACGGTGAACTCGATGTCCTGCATGTCGCGGTAATGCGTCTCCAGCAGGTCGAACACCTTGGCGAGCTGGCCGTAGACGTCCGGCATCGCCTCTTCCATCGAGGCGGCCTTGGCGCCCGCTTCCTCGCGCGCGGCCTTGGTGAGATATTGCGGCGTGCGGATGCCCGCGACCACGTCCTCGCCCTGCGCGTTGATCAGGAATTCGCCATAATAGGCGCGATCGCCCTTCGACGGATCACGGGTGAAGGCCACGCCCGTCGCCGAGGTGTCGCCCATGTTACCGAACACCATCGCCTGCACGTTGACCGCCGTGCCCCAGTCGGCGGGAATGTCGTTCAGCCGGCGATAGACCTTGGCGCGCTCGGACTGCCAGGAGCCGAACACCGCGCCCACCGCGCCCCAGAGCTGCTCGTGCACGTCCTGTGGGAAGGGCTTGCCCCATTGCTGCTCGACGAGGCCCTTGTAGGTCGTCACCAGCGCTTTCAGGTCATCGGCCGAAAGCTCGGTGTCGAGCGAATAGCCGTGATCCTCCTTGGCGATCTCCAGCGCTTCCTCGAAGGCGCCGTGATCGAGCTCCAGAACCACGTCCGAATACATCTGGATGAAGCGACGATAGCTGTCCCACGCGAAGCGCGCGTCGCCCGAACCCTCGGCCAGCCCCTCGACGGTCTGGTCGTTGAGGCCGAGGTTCAGCACCGTGTCCATCATGCCCGGCATCGAGGCGCGCGCGCCCGAGCGGACCGAGACGAGCAGCGGGTTCGCCGCATCGCCGAACACCTTGTCGGTGATCCCCTCGATATGCGCGATACCGGCGGCGACTTCGGCCTTCAGGCTTTCCGGAAAGGCCGATCCGTCCTCGTAATAGCGGGTGCACATCTCGGTGGAGATGGTGAAGCCCGGCGGCACCGGCAGGCCGATCGAGGCCATTTCGGCCAGGTTGGCACCCTTGCCGCCGAGCAGGTTGCGATCGCCCGCGCCGCCATCCGACACGCCGCCACCGAATCGATACACGTACTGCACGTCGCCGTCCCCCTTCAGTTTCGCATTGCTGTTGGCTGCGGAGGCGGAAGTCACCACGTTATCTAACCCTCTATCCGGGAGAAATCGGCGACCTTGTGCATCGCAACACGCAATTTTTCAAGTAGAGCAAGACGGGTAGTTCGTTTGGCCTGTTCTTCCGAATTCACCGTCACATCATCAAAGAAGCGATCAATTGTCGGACGAATGACTGACAACGCAGTCATCGCGCCTTCGAAATCCTCCGCCTCGATTGCGCGTTCCGCGATCGGCAATTGCGCGTCGAGCACTTCGGCCAGAGCGGCCTCGGCGGCATCGGGCGTGTAGGTAAAGCCGGAGAAGGGCTGCGGTTCCGTCCCCTTCTTCGCCTCGGCCCGCAGGATGTTCGCCGCGCGGCGATAACCGGCGAGGAGATTGGCTCCCTCCTCCGTCTCGACGAACGCCTGCAGCGCCTTCACGCGGGCGAGCAGCCGGACGAGATCGTCCTCTCCGCCGAGCGCGAACACCGCGTCGATCAGGTCGTGGCGGACACCCGCCTCGCGCTGCTGGACCTTGAGGCGATCGGCGAAGAAGTCGGTAAGGTTGACAACTTGGTCGTCGAAATCTCCGAGCGTTAAAACGATAGCACCGGTTTCCATACCGGCGGCAGCAAGAGCTTTGTCGTGATCCGCAGCGGCGACCTTTTCGGAAGTCTCTTCGACCAATTTGAACTGCTTCAGCAGGAGCGGAATAAGCGCCATACGAAGATTGTTCGCTAGAATGAGCTTGATCGCGCCTAGAGCGGCTCGCCTGAGCGCGAACGGGTCACGGGATCCAGTCGGCATTTCGCGAAGATAAAAATAGCTAGACAGCGTATCCAGCTTGTCCGCCAAGCTCACCGCGACCGTCACCGGCCCGGTGGGGACGTCGTCGCCCTGGCCGACCGGCTTGTAGTGATCGCGGATGGCGTCGGCGACGGCATCAGGCAAGCCTTCGGCCCGCGCATAATAGCCGCCCATCACGCCCTGCAACTCGGGGAACTCGCCGACCATGCCGGTGACGAGGTCCGCCTTGGCGAGCCGCGCGGCCTGTTCGGCCTCGTCGGCGCTCGCGCCCTTGACGATCCCCTCCTCCACCAGCCATTCGGCCAGCTTCGCCACCCGCTCCACCTTGTCAGCGACGGTGCCGAGCTTTTCGTGGAAGACGATCTGGTCGAGCTTCTTCGCCTGCTCGGCCAGCGGAACCTTGAGATCCTGCTCCCAGAAGAAGCGCGCATCGCTGAGCCGCGCGGCGAGCACCTTGGCGTTGCCCTCGACGATCGCCTTGCCGCCGTCCGCCGCCACGATGTTGGCGGTGCAGACAAAGGCCGGAGCGAGCGTACCGCCCGCATCGTTGCAGGTAAAATACTTCTGATTGGTCCGCATGGTGAGCTGGATCACCTCGCGCGGCACGGTCAGGAACGCGGGATCGAAGCGGCCGAGCAGCGGCACCGGCCATTCGGTGAGACCGGCATTCTCGGCGACCAGCCCCTCGTCGGGGACCAGCACCAGCCCCTCGGCGGCGGCGGCGGCCTCGGCACCCTCGCGGACGATGCGGCGGCGCTCCTCGCTGTCGACGATGACATGGCAGGCGCGCAGCTTGCACGCATAGTCCGCCGCCGATCCGATCGTCACGACGTCCGGATGGTGGAAGCGGTGGCCGACCGTGGTCGCGCCGGAAGCGACGCCGGCGATTGCGAACGGCACCACATCCTCGCCGAACAATGCGACGATGCCCTGCAGCGGACGCACCCAGCGCAGGCTCTCGGTGGAGAGCGACGCCGTGCCCCAGCGCATCGACTTGGGCCAGGGGAAGGCGCGGACGATCGCGGGGATCGCCTCGGCCAGCACCTCGGCGGTCGGGCGGCCGGGTTTCTCGATGACGGCGAAGAGCACCTTGTTGCCCTTGGCATCCTCGCGCTCGACCAGCTGCTCGCGGGTCAGCCCGGTCTTGCCGAGGAAGCCGGCGAGCGCCTGCTCCGGCGCATCGGCGCGCGGGCCTTTCAGTTCCTCCGACACCGCCTCGGTCGCGGCGGGCAGCCCCTTCGCGATCAGGGCGAGGCGGCGCGGCGTGACGAAGCTCTCGATGGCTTCCGCCTTGAGGCCGCTCTTGGCCAGCTCCGCCTCGAACAGACGCGCGAGATCGGCCGACGCCTTCTCCTGCATCCGCGCCGGGATTTCCTCGGAGAGCAGTTCGAGCAGAAAGTCCGTCATGCCACCCACCCCGGAAAACGCGCTTCCCATTCAGGCGTGTTCTTCTCGATCCAGCTCGCGCACGCCCCCTTCGCCAGATCGCGGACGCGGCCGATATAGGCCTGCCGCTCGGCAACCGAGATCACGCCGCGCGCCTGCAGCAGGTTGAAGGTGTGACTGGCCTTGATCGCCTGCTCATAGGCCGGCAGCGGCAGCTTGCGGTCGAGGCAGACCTGGCACTCGGCGGTCGCCTTGCGGAAGGTGTCGAAGAGCGCCTCGGTGTTCGCGACCTCGAAATTGTATTCGCTCTGCTGCTTCTCGTTTTCGAGGAAGACGTCACCGTAGGTCACGCCCTCGTCGTTGAACCTGAGGTCGTACACCCGGTCCACGCCCTGGATATACATGGCGAGGCGCTCCAGCCCGTAGGTCAGTTCGCCCAGCACCGGCTTGCAGTCATAGCCGCCGACCTGCTGGAAATAGGTGAACTGGGTCACCTCCATGCCGTCGCACCAGACTTCCCAGCCCAGCCCCCAGGCGCCGAGCGTCGGACTTTCCCAATCGTCCTCGACGAAGCGGATGTCGTGCTTGGTGAAGTCGATGCCGATCGCCTTCAAGGAGCCTAGATACA
This sequence comes from Sphingomonas oryzagri, assembly GCF_029906645.1. NCBI lineage: Bacteria > Pseudomonadati > Pseudomonadota > Alphaproteobacteria > Sphingomonadales > Sphingomonadaceae > Sphingomonas > Sphingomonas oryzagri. Next base: position 418,944 of record NZ_JARYGZ010000001.1, on the reverse strand, counting down.
GCTCCTGCAGGTTCGGGGGCGAGGGCTTCAGCACCACCTGATATTGATAATAATGCTGGAGCCGGTTCGGGTTCTCGCCATAGCGGCCGTCGGTCGGGCGGCGCGAGGGCTGGACGTAGGCGGCCTTCCATGGGCTAGGCCCCAGCGCGCGCAGCGTCGTCGCGGGGTGGAATGTGCCCGCCCCCATCTCCATGTCGTAGGGCTGGAGGATCAGGCAGCCCCGATCGCTCCAATAATCATGGAGAGTCAGGATCAGCCGCTGGAAGCTCATAGGCCCCGAGGAAACCGGTGTAGACATGGGTGCCGCCTCTGGCGCCTCGCATGTCGCGGGTCAAGCAAAGGGCGCTTGTGCCCGCCCAAGCTGGCTGTAGGACGGGCTGTATGAAGCTGACTCGCTGGCGCGCGTTCGCCGCCGCCTTCCTCGCCCTCCTGCAACCCGCCCTTCCCTCCGCGCTGCTGGCCCGCCAGCATGTCGCGAAGGCGCAGGCGCACCCCGCGATCTGGCGGCTGCAGAAGGGTCCGTCGACCGTCTATCTGTTCGGAAGTCGGAGGCCAAGCGGTCTTAGGAAGACAAGGTGTGTACACAACTCCTTGGCTCACAGAACGACATGGCTACGATCCGACTTGATCAGGATCCGACCAAGTCGGCGGCCGCCTTGTTCAAGATGGGCACCGCCACCGGCCCGATCGCGCCGCTCGCCGACCGGATCGACCCCAAATATCGCGGTGCGCTGGCTGCGCTCGAAAAGAAGTCCTCCGTCCCCGCCGACACGCTCAACAAGCTGAAAACGTGGGCAGCAGGCATGGTGCTGTTCGGCGCCACCGCGCAGACGCTCGGCGTCAATTCGGCCGACGGCGTGGAGGAGCACCTCAAGGCCCAGTTCCGCGCCCAGAACAAGCCGATCGAGGGGCTTGAGACGCTGGAGCAGCAGCTCGGCTTCTTCGACACGATGCCAGAGCCGGAGCAGCGCCAGTTCCTCGAAGGCGTGGTCGACCAGAAATCGGACGACGCGGCCGATTTCGGCAAGATGCTCGGCGCCTGGAAGGAAGGCGACGAGAAGGGCATCGCGAAGAGCTTCGACAAGGACATGAAGAAGTCGCAGGCGCTGCGCAATGTGCTGATCGCGCGGCGCAACGCGCATTGGGCGGACGCGATCGTCCAGCGGCTCAACCAGCCCGGCACGCAATTGGTGGCGGTCGGCGCCGGGCATCTGGTCGGCACGGATTCGGTACAGGCGATGCTGGCGAAGCTCGGCTATCAGGCGGTGCGGGTCGAATAGCCACACGGGCGCTTGCCGAATCCCTCGATCTCGCCTATGCGCGCCCGCTTGCCGTGCAGGGTCATCCCTGGAGGCCTGTCCGGCATGTCACATGAGCTAATATTTGGAGATTGAGCGATGAGCGATCAGCTGACGCTGTCCGCCGAAACGCGCGATCGGGCTGGCAAGGGAGCCTCCCGTCATCTGCGCCGTGAAGGCCGCGTCCCCGCCGTGATCTACGGCGACAAGAAGGAGCCGATTTCGATCAGCGTCAACGAGCGCGAGCTCGCCAAGATGCTGGGCACCGGCCACTTCATGAACTCGATCGTGATGATCGAGGGTGCCGACAAGGGCGCGATCCGCACTCTGCCCAAGGACGTGCAGTTCCACCCGGTCACCGATCGCCCGCTCCACGTCGACTTCTTCCGCGTCGGCGAGCATTCGACCATCCACGTCAACGTGCCGCTGGTGTTCGTGAACGAGGAAGGCTCGCCGGGCCTGAAGCGCGGCGGCGTGCTCTCGATCGTCCGTCACGACGTCGAGCTGATCGTCGATGCGGCCGAGATCCCCGACCAGATCACGGTCGACCTGGCCGGCTTCGATGTCGGCGAGTCGATCCACATCTCGGCCGTGACGCTCCCCAAGGGCGCCAAGACCGCGATCGACGACCGCGACTTCACCGTCGCCACGATCGCCGCTCCGTCGGCGCTGAAGTCTGCCGAGGGCGAAGCCGCCGCGGCCGAAGAAGCCGAAGGCGGCGAGGCGGAATAATCCGCCCCACCCCATTCCCCGTCATCCCGGCGAAATCCGGGGTGGCGGGCTGGGGCTTATCCGGGAGGCCCATCGATGCAACTCTGGGCCGGCCTCGGCAATCCGGGCGCGCAATATGCGATGCACCGGCACAATGTCGGCTTCATGGCGGTGGACGCCATCGCCGAATTCCACTCTTTCTCGCCCGAGAAGAAGGCCTTTCACGGTTGGGTGCGCGAAGGCCGCGTGGGATCGGAGAAGATCCTGCTGCTGAAGCCCGGCACCTTCATGAACGAGAGCGGCCGCGCGATCGGCGAAGCCATGCGCTTCCATAAGCTCGATGTCGGCGACGTGACGGTTTTTCACGACGAGCTCGATCTCCTGCCCTTCAAGGTAAAAGTGAAAACCGGCGGCGGCACCGCCGGCCACAATGGCCTGCGCTCCACCGAAGCGCATATCGGCAACCCCTTCCGCCGCGTGCGACTGGGTATCGGCCACCCCGGCCACAAGGATCGGGTGACCGGATATGTCCTTGGAAACTATGCGAAATCCGAGATGGACTATCTCGCCGACATGCTCGGCGCGATCGCTGCCGAGGCGCCCTGGCTCGCCGCCGGCGACGATGCGCGCTTCATGAACGAGACCGCGCTGCGCCAGCAGAACTGAACGGCTGTTCAGAGAGCAACCCTTGCCGATTTTCTTCGTTGGTCAGGTCGCAACGAAGGAGGATCCGTCATGTCTCGCAAGTTCATCCTGGCCGCGATGGCGGCCGTCGTCGCCACCCCGGTCGCGATCCCTGCGCCGGCGATGGCCCGTCACCATTACAGCGATTATAATGGCCGAGACGGCCGCTATCATTATCGCTGCAAGAAGAGCAGCGGCACTACCGGCCTGATCGCCGGCGGCGCGGGCGGCGCGCTGGTCGGCAACGCGCTCGGTGGTGGCACGCTCGGCACGGTGGCCGGTGGCGTCGGTGGCGCCCTGCTCGGTCGCCACCTCGACAAGAAGCACGACGCCGCGCAGAACCGCCGCAACGGCTGCTGATATAATCTGATTCAACAACCTGATTTCAGGGTCCGGGCCGCGGCGACCTCATGGGTCGTCGCGGTCCATTTGCCATCCCTCGCTGGTGACGACATAGGCCCGGAAGGGCTGGCCGTCCGGATCCCGCGCGGGACGATATTTGAAATGCTGCTGGATCGCGGCACAGGTCGCGGCATCCAGAGCACGATTGCCGCTCGACCGCGTCACCTGACAGGAGCCGATCCTCCCATCGGTTTCCACGCTGTAGCGGACGTAGACGATCTGCATCGTCTCATTGACCATCTGACGCACCTCCATCGGCAGCCAGCTGATCTTGAGCAGATCGCGGATCGGTTCGGGCGCGGTATCGCCACCATCACCGTCCCCTCCGCCGCCATAGCCATTGCCCTCCCCGCCGGCGCCCTGCCCCGGCCCGGCCCGATCCGACGCGCCGGTCTGCGCCGCCATGCCGACGTTGGGTTTGGGCGCGGCGATCACCGTCGGCTTCATCGGGACGACCGGCGGAGGCGGCGCCAAGATCGGCGTCGCCTTGTTCTTCAGATTGGGGGGAGACGGCCTGCCCTTCGCCTTCTCGGCGACATGGTGGACGACCTTCACCTCCTCCTTGGGCTTGGGCGGCGGGGGCGGCGTCGTGATATCCACCAGCGCCAGCGCCTGCTCGACGCGGGTGAACGGCGATACGGTGAGGCCGGATACCAGCCCGTAGCCAAGCAGCGCGACGATCAGCGCCGCGCCGCCCGCCGACCACATCTGATCCCGCCTGTGCGTTTCGGTAACGAAGCTCATGCGGCAGCAACGCCCCATGCGGCTGGCATATCCGTGCGACAGCCGCTATCTGCCGCGCAACGATGGGCGTCACGCCCTTTCCAGACACAAGGTTCACGCATACCATGGGCTTCCGCTGCGGCATCGTCGGCCTGCCGAACGTCGGCAAATCGACCCTCTTCAACGCGCTCACCGAGACGGCCGCCGCGCAGGCCGCCAACTATCCCTTCTGCACGATCGAGCCGAACGTCGGCAACGTCGCCGTGCCCGATCCGCGCGCCGACAATCTGGCGAAGATCGCCGGATCGGCCAAGATAATCGAGACCCAGCTCGGCTTCGTCGACATCGCCGGGCTGGTGCGCGGCGCGTCGAAGGGCGAAGGCCTCGGCAACCAGTTCCTCGCCAACATCCGCGAGGTGGATGCGATCATCCATGTCCTGCGCTGCTTCGAGGGCGAGGTGACCCACGTCGAGGGCAAGGTCGATCCGATCGCCGACGCGGAGACGGTGGAGACCGAGCTGATGCTCTCCGATCTCGACAGTCTAGAGCGGCGGGTCCCGGCGCTCGCCAAGAAGAGCCAGTCGGGCGACAAGGAAGCAAAGGCGCAGGCCGCCGTGCTCCAGCCGGTGCTGGACCTGCTGCGCGACGGCAAGCCCGCCCGCCTCGGCCGCCCGTCCGATCCGGAAGACGCCCGCATCTTCGATCAGGCGCAGCTGCTCACCGGCAAGCCCGTCCTCTACGTCTGCAACGTGGACGAAGGCGCGGCGGCGGACGGCAACGCGCTGTCCGCTCGCGTATTCGAGAAGGCCAAGGCCGAGGGCGCGCAGGCGGTGGTCGTCTCCGCCGCGATCGAGGCCGAGATCGCCACCATGGCGATCGAGGATCGTGCCGAGTTCCTCTCCGACCTCGGCCTCACCGAGACCGGCCTCGCCCGTGTGATACGCGCCGGCTACGCGCTGCTCGACCTGATCACCTTCTTCACCTGCGGCCCCAAGGAAACCCGCGCCTGGACGCTGGCGAAGGGCAGCAAGGCACCGCAGGCGGCCGGTGTGATCCACTCGGACTTCGAGCGCGGCTTCATCCGTGCCGAGACGATCGCCTATGACGATTATGTCGCCTGTAACGGCGAAACCGGCGCGCGGGACGCCGGCAAGCTGCGTTCGGAAGGCAAGGACTACGTCGTCCACGACGGCGATGTGATGCTGTTCCGCTTCAACGTATAAGGTACGGGGCGGCCCTTGCGGCCGCCCCGCCTTGCTTAGTTGGACGAGCCGCCGCTCGCCGCGTCGCCCACCTTGTCGGCGGCATGGCTGACGCTGGTCGCCGCGCCGGTGATCGCCTTGTCCTTGGCGCTCTGCGCAGGCGCGACGGTGAACAGATACCAGGCACCCACCACCACGGCCGCCAGCAGCACGATGGCGAGGATGATCGTCCCGCCGCCGCCGCGACGCTCGATGATGGTGGTGTGAGTGCCGCGTTCGGCATCGTTGGTGCGATAGTCGGTCATTCCCTCAACTCCTCTTTCCGGCCCGCATCGGCGGCATCAACCGGCCAGCCCGCGCTGCGGTTCCCGGCTTGGCAACCCGTTGCGATCTGGTACGCATCGTCGAAAAGGAGGATGCGATGCCCTGGTTCGAGGATTTCAAGGTCGGCGACCGCCACCGCTTCGGTCACTACGAGGTCACCCGCGACGAGGTGCTGGATTTCGCCCGGCGCTGGGATCCGCAGCCCTTCCACCTGTCGGACGATGGCGCCGCCGCCACCCATTTCGGTTCGCTTTCCGCCAGCGGCTGGCACACCGCCGCGATGACGATGGCGATGGTCGTGGCCGAACAGGGCAAGGATGACGACGGCAGCGGATCGCTCGGCGCGGTCGGCATCGACAATCTGCGCTGGCTGAAACCGGTGAAGCCGGGCGACGTGCTCAGCGTCGAGACCGAGGTGATCGAGACGCGCCCCTCGTCCAGCCGCCCGGAAATGGGTTCGATCCGCAACCGCACGACGGTGTTCGACCAGCACGGCGATCCCGTGATGCGCTTCGAGCCGATCGTGCTGTACCGGCGGCGATCGGCGTGAGAACGAGCTTCGAGGGGCGGAATTCGCGCGAAAAGCGACAAAGGCTACACGTGCGAAGTGAAATCGACGCTGAGAAAGAGCGGTCGCCCAGAGGCGAGTTGGTCCGGGCGTGTCAGACGAAATCCTACATAGCAAGGCGCACCCGAAAAGAGTTTGACCAATAATTCTACATATGTAACTTTTCTGGAATGACAGAGAATCGACGCTTCCCGAAACGCGCTTTTCTTTTGAACGCCGGTCTCACGATCGCTGGTGCGCTCGCCACGCCGGCCTTCTCCGAACCCGGTCGCTGTCCGGTCCCCATTGAGGCCAGGGGCGGTCCCAGCAACGCCCACACCCGCTATGTCGAGGCCCATCTGCGACCTCCGGTCGTCAAGCCGGGCGACAGGCCGTTCAGCCTCGTCGATCGGATGCGCAGGTACGACGTGCCGGGGATCAGCGTCGCGGTGATCCATAACGGGAAGATCGCTTGGGCGCGCGGCTGGGGCGTTCGCGATCTCGAGAGCTGCACGCCGGTCACCCCGGACACCGCCTTCCAGGCAGCATCGATCAGCAAGGTCGTGACGGCGATGACGGCGTTGCGCCTGGTCGAGCAGGGCAGGATCGGGCTGGATCGCAACATCAACGACGCACTCCGTTCCTGGCAGCTGCCGAAGGACGAGAAACTGGCACCCAACGGCGTGACCCTGCGTCAATTGCTGAGCCACACCGCCGGGCTGGGCGTCCATGGCTTCGATCAGGGATTCATGCCCGGTGCGCCCCTTCCCACGACCGTCCAGATTCTGGATGGTCTGCCGCCCGCCAACAGCCCGCCGGTTCGCAGCATTCTGCCGGCCGGCGCGCAGTTCGAATATTCCGGCGGCGGGTACATGGTCGTGCAGCTCGCGCTGTCCGACGTGACCGGAATGTCCTTCGCCGACCTCACGCAACGCGAGGTACTCGGCCCGCTCGGCATGACGCGCAGCGCCTTCGCCATGCCGCCTTCGCCGAGGATCCGGGCCGACATGGCCTTCGGTTCGGCTGGCGGAAAACCGATCCCGGGCGACTATGTCGTCACCCCCCAACTCGCGGCCGCGGGTTTGTGGACGAGCGCCACCGACCTTGCCCGCCTGCTGATCGACCTGCAGGCTTCCGCCGCGGGCCGGAAAGGGCACCGCCTTTCGCCGGCGATGACGCGGCTGATGATGACGCCGGTCAAGGACAATTGGGGCCTCGGGCTGGCGCTCTATCGGGATGGTGTCCCGCGCTTCGGCCATGATGGCGTGAATCCGGGCTTCGAATCCTTCATGGCCGCCTATGTCGCCAAGGGAGAAGGCATCGCCGTGCTGACCAATGGCGGCGACGGCCGGCGGCTGATCAACGAAGTGGTGCGCGCCGTGGCGACCGATTATGGCTGGCCGGACATCGCGCTGCCAGCAACCGAGGAAAAGACGCTTCCGCTCGCAGAACTATCCAAGGCGGCAGGACGTTTTCAGGGGAGCGGCCTCAACATCGACATCGAGGCACGCCCGGAGGGATTGTTCGCGCGGTTCGTCGGTGCACCCGCTTCCGCTGCCGAACATCTGATCGCGCTCTCACCCACGCGCTTTCGATCCGAATCACTCGGCATCACGGTCGAATTCGCGGCGGACTTTTCGAGCTTCACCTTCGTCGATGGCGGCCCGCCGATGAAGGTGACGCGCACAGGACCAGTGCCGCCCGCAGCGAGCAGGGGATGATCCGCCCGCCTCTCAATCGCCCTCGAACGCGACCAGCGTCGTCACCGGCACACCGGCCGCGCGCAGCTTGTCGGCGCCGCCGAGGTCCGGCAGGTCGATGACGAAGCTCGCGCCGACCACCTCGGCGCCGGCCTGACGGAGCAGGCGGACGGCGGCGAGCGCGGTGCCGCCGGTGGCAATCAGATCGTCGACCAGCAGCACCTTCTGGCCAGGCACGCAGGCATCCTCGTGCATCACGACCCGGTCGGTGCCGTATTCCAGCGCATAGTCCACCCCGATCGTGGCACCGGGCAGCTTGCCGTCCTTGCGGATGAGCACGAGGCCCTTGGCCGTCTGCGTCGCCATGGCGGACGAGAAGATGAAGCCCCGCGCCTCGATTCCCGTGATCAGGTCGAAATCGTCGGGCGCCGACGCCGCGAGCCGCTCGATCGAGGCATGGAAGCCCTTGGCATCGAGCAGCAGCGTCGTGATGTCGCGGAACTGGATACCGGGCTTGGGAAAGTCCGGAATCGTGCGGATAAGCTGGGCGAGATCGGCGTTCGCTTGCGTCATGCGCGCCTCCTCGCAGGGTCAGGCCCGAAAGGAAAGACCGTTTCGGGCCTGGGCCAGCATCAGTCCTTGCCCATGCACTTCTTCTTGAGTTCGCCCTTCTTGTCGAAGCATTGCGGCGGGAAGGCCGGCACCTGCGGCCCGACGCTGAGCAGCACCGGCGCGGCATAGTGATTGTCGATGTCGCCGGCGGGCTTCAGGCTGTTGCGCAGCTCGCGGAGGCGGTTGTGCGCGGTGACCTGCAGCGACCCCTTCGGCTCCATCAGCGCGGCCTGACCGATGCGCGAGGCCGTCTGGCAGAAGCCGCGCTGTGCATAGACCGTGGAGAAGCTGCTGTAGGAGCGGGTATTGAAGCTGTCGAACGCCGCGTTGATCGCGTTCTGCGGCGCCTTCTTGCCCGCCGTCCGCTTGAAATAGCCCTGGAGGATCTTGTAGTCGCTGGCCAGTTCCTTGCTGTGGTGGACCAGCAACTGGTTGTAGTTGGCGACCACCATCAGCGACGGCGCGAACTGGCACTGGAGAGCGGCGAAGTTGAGACCGGCGCGCAGCGTCCACACCAGCTCGGCATTCACCTCCTGCGGCGTGGCACCGGGCAGCGGGATGACGATGCCGGGTTCGGCACCGGTCACCGGCGCACCGCGAAAATCGGGCGATTCCCAATAGAGCTGGGCCGATGCGGAGGTGGAAAGCATCCCCGCCATGCAGAGCAGCGCCGCCGAAACACGGCGCGAAGCGAGCTTCATCAATCAACCTCTCCGACATGCCCATCGGGCCGCGCGCTGCATGCCATCAGTGCGCCTTTCACCTGCATGCAGCCTTAACCAATCGCGGATCGCCCGCAAGATGTTCCGCCAATGCTGCGCAGCAGGCGACGCAAAACTGTGGAAAACCACGTTGCGGATGCGAAACGGGGCCAACCGGCGAACCGGTCGGCCCCGCAAATCGGCACGCATCGGCGTGCGTGTTACATGGCGTTGGAGGCATTCTCCGCCGGCGCGGCGGCATTGGCATCCGCCGGCGCGGTCGCGTCGTTGGCGGTCGCATCGAGCGCGCTCGCGTCGTTGGTCATGCCGGCCGAGCTGTCCATCGTGTCCATGTTGGTCATGTTCGTGTCGGTGGCGGCGGTGTTGTCGCTGTGACCGCAGGCGGCGACCAGCAGCGCGCCGGCGATGACGACAGTGGAGGTGGCGATCTTGGAGAGGGTGCGCATCGGTTCGGTTCCTGCGGTTCGGTTGCCGGGTAAAATGTTGCCGGGTAAAATGTTGCCGGGTAAAATGTTGCCGGGTAAAATCAGGCGTCGGCCCCAGGCGACGCACAGGCGCCACCAAGGCCGGACAGGAAGGCTTCAAACCCGGATCGCAGCGCAGCGTCAAACTGTTTCACCCCGGCAACCTTTCCGAGATCGGCGAGGCTGGTCACCGGATAGTCCGGCAGGCCGCACGGCACGATGCCGCCGAAGTGCGAAAGGTCGGGCGCGATGTTCACCGAGAAGCCGTGCAAAGTGACCCAGCGCCGCACGCGTACGCCGATCGCGCCGATCTTGGCCTCCCGCCCGTGCGCCTCGGTCCATACGCCGACGCGGCCTTCCGCGATCCACGCCTCGACGCCCAGATCGGCAAGCGCGCCGATCAGCCATGTTTCGAGCTTGTGTACGAAACAGCGTACGTCGCGGCCGCGCCTGTCGAGATCGAGCACCAGATAGCCGACGCGCTGGCCGGGGCCGTGATAGGTATATTTGCCGCCCCGCCCCACCGGATAGACCGGAAAGCGATCCGGCACGATCAGGTCTTCCGCCACGGCGCTGGTGCCCGCCGTGTAGAGCGGCGGGTGCTCGAGCAGCCAGACCAGTTCGCGCGCCCTGCCTTCGCGGACGGCGGCGGCACGCGCCTCCATCTCGGCCAGCGTCTCGGGATAAGGGAGCAGGCCTTCGGAAACCCGCCATTCGATGTCGTCGCTCAGCATGTCGGATGTGCAGATGGCGTGGGAGGCCCGCGCGATCAAGCCGCTTGGCGCCGCGCGCCGCCGTGCTACAGGGCGCAGGATGAGCAAGAGCAACCTGTCGCTGGGCGCCGTCTGGGAAGAGACGGTGGCATTTCTGAAGGCCGAACTGTCGCTGGTGGCGCCGCTGTCGCTGCTGGGCTTCGGCCTGCCGATGGTCGCGCTGCTGCTCGCGGTGCCGGCGGACAGTGCGATCACCGGTAAGCTGCAGCCGGGGCCGTGGATGTTCTGGGTGATCCCATGCCTCTTCGTGTCGATGCTGGGTTCGCTCGCGGTCTCGGCGCTGGTGCTGACGCCCAATATCAGCGTGCGCGAAAGCATCGCGATCGCAATCCGGCGGATACCGGCGGGCCTGGGCCTGGCGGCCTTCTATGTCGGCCTTCAGGTCGCGCTCAGCATCCCGCTCGCCCTCGCGGATCTGGCGGAGGGCGGCGCCGGGCCGATCTCGACATTGGTCTATCTCGCCGGCGTAGCCTTCATGATCTGGGTGTTCGTGCGCGTGATGCCGATCTGGGCGGTGGTCGCCGAACGGCCGCAATCGTCCTGGGCGTCAGTGACGCGCGCCTTCGCACTGACTCGCTTCTGCTACGTCCGCCTGCTGGCGCTCCGCTTCGTGATGCTGCTCGCGGTGGTGGTGACGCTGATCGTGCTGCTCATCCCGATCGGCGCGGTGACCCGGCTCGTCGGTGCGCTGTCCGGCAATCAGAATATCGGCTTCGTCCTGTCGTTCGTCTGCATGGGCATCATCGTCGCCGGCATGGTCGGAACCTGGACGGTCTTCGTTGCCCTGCTCTACCGCCGGCTGGAGGCCGACAACAGCGGAACGTGAGGCGCGGCCTCGGCCGGCAGCACGCCGATGACGCGCGGATCGGGGAAGGTCTCCACCGCGCGGCCATAAGGCACGAAACCCTGCGCGCGGTAGAAGCCGAGCGCCCTGGGATGGTCGAGCGTGCAGGTATGCACCCACACCCGCTCGATGCCCTTGCGCCAGCACAGCGCCAGCGCGTGCCCCATCAGCCAGCGCCCTTCGCCCTGCCCCGTCAGTTCCGGGACGAGGCCGAAGAAGGACAGCTCGGCCTGACCCGCCTCGCGGAAGTCCAGCTCCAGCAGCCCCAGTTCGATACCGCGTGCGTCGGTGACGGCGTAGATCTCGACCGCCGGATCGTGGATGATCGCGATCAGCCGGGCCTCGTCCATCACCAGCCGCGAGAACCACAGCCATGGTTCGCCGACGCGACGGAACAGGGTCCGATAGCGATCGGGCGACGGCTCGCGCCAGCGATCGAGGCGGAGGTTCGATGGCGCCATCGGTCGCGGCTTCGGCCGCTCCAGCATCTGGAGCGAGGTGACGATGGTGGCGATCTCGCCGGGCGAGACGGCGGTGAGGCTCACTCCCACACCGCGCGCGGCGGCAGGCTCATCAGGATCGCGTCGATATTGCCACCGGTCTTGAGACCGAAGAGCGTGCCGCGATCGTAGACGAGGTTGAATTCGGCATAGCGGCCGCGCCACGCCAGCATCTGCCGCTCCTCGGCTTGCGTGAAGGGCAGGCCCAGCCGGCGGCGGACGATCTGCGGGTAGATGGCGAGGAACGCCTCGCCCACCGCGCGGGTGAAGGCAAAGGCGCGATCGAAGGCGGCGCCTTCCGCATCCAGATGATCGTAGAAGATACCGCCGACGCCGCGCGCCACCTGCCGGTGGGGGATGAAGAAATAGTCCTCCGCCCATTTCGAGAAGCGCGGATAGTCGCCGACCGGCGCGTGATCGTCGCACGCCGCCCTGAACGCGGCATGGAAGTCGGCCGTATCCTCGGCATAGGGAATCGGCGGGTTGAGGTCCGCCCCACCGCCGAACCAGCGCTTCGTGGTGACGAGGAAGCGCGTGTTCATGTGGACGGCGGGCACGTGCGGATTGGCCATGTGCGCGACGAGGCTGATGCCGGTCGCGAAGAAGCGCGGATCGTCGCCGGCGCCGTGGATGGTCTTGCCGAACTCGCCCTCGAACGCGCCGCCGACGGTCGAGACGTTGACGCCCACCTTCTCGAACACGCGGCCCTTCATGACGCCACGCACCCCGCCGCCGCCGTCGGCTCCGGACGAATCCACCCGCGCCCATGGGGTATATTCGAAGGCCGCCGTCGACCCGACCTCCTGCTCGATGGCCTCGAAGGCGGCGCAGATGCGGTCGCGCAGCCTCTCGAACCAGGTGCGTGCCGCCTGCTGCTCCGAATCGAGATCCATCATGTCGGCCAGCCTCCGGTCTGTCTCAGCGCCTCGCCGGCAGCGATCGCGCAGGCGGTGGACAGGTTGAGCGATCGCGCGTCGGCGGCGATCGGGATACGGACGCGCACGTCCGCCACGTCATGCACGTAGTCCGGCGCGCCCGAGCTTTCGGAGCCGAACAGCAGCACGTCGTCCGGCTGAAACACGACTTCGGGCAGGCGAATGGCGCTCTTCGTCGTGAAGAGCAGCAGCCGGCCGGTCCGCGCGCGCAGGAAGGCATCCCAGTCGGCATGGCGGACGGCGGCGTGGCGCTCGGCATAGTCCATGCCCGATCGCGCCATCGCCCGATCCGAGAAAGCGAAGCCGCACGGCTCGATCACGTCGACCGGCATGCCGAGGCATGCGCCCAGACGCAGGACGGCGCCGACATTGCCGGCAATCTCGGGCTGGAAGAGCGCGAACCGCATGGCCCCGCCCGCTAGGCCATTCGCCCCCTGTTTCGCAAGCGCCACGAAAAGGTGGTTGGCAAACCTGCGGAAGCGACGCTATCACGCCGGACAGCGTAACCGGGGAACACCGGTGCGTGGTTAGGCTTGGGGGTCAAAGCGCCGGTTTTCGGGGTCCATCCTCCAGGCAGGGACAAGGTCTCACTGCCGAGGGTTGACTGCATGGCGACGCCAGAGAATCACGAAGATCCCAATGAGCGCCCCCCGGTCATCGGCCCGGAACATGACGAGGGCCAAGGCCCCCGCCGCCGTGACTTCCTGAACATCGCCGCCGTCGCCTTCGCCGGCGTGGGCGGTGCCGCCGTGCTGATCCCGCTGGTCAACCAGATGAACCCGTCGGCGGACGTGCTGGCGCTCGCCTCGATCGAGGTGGACATCTCGAAGATCGAATCCGGATCGGGCATCAAGGTCTCCTGGCGCAAGCAGCCGGTGTTCGTGCGCAACCTGACCCCCAAGGAGATTGCGGAGGCCGATGCCGTTCCCGTCTCCTCGCTGCGCGATCCCGAGACGCTGGAGCAGCGTACCAAGCCCGGCCACAAGAACTGGCTGATCACGCTGGGCGTCTGCACCCACTTGGGCTGCGTGCCGCTGGGCATCTCGCCGGAAGAGAATCGCGGCCCTTATGGCGGCTATTTCTGCCCGTGCCACGGCTCGCAGTACGACACCGCCGCGCGCATCCGCGGCGGGCCGGCGCCGAAGAACCTCTTCGTGCCGGAGTACGCGTTCAAGTCGCCCACCACTGTCCAGATCGGTTGAGGTAAGAACAGATGAGCTTCCCCTGGGCTGAGCATTACGCGCCGAAGCATCCGCTGATGCGCTATCTGGACGAGAAGCTGCCGCTGCCGCGCCTCGTCTACAACGCGGTGGGCGCCGGCTATCCGGTGCCGCGCAACCTCAACTATTTCTGGAACTTCGGCGTTCTCGCCGGTTTCGCGCTGACGATCCAGATCGTCACCGGCATCATCCTGGCGATGCACTATGCCGCCAACGGCACCGTGGCGTTCGACAGCGTCGAGCACATCATGCGCGACGTGAATTCGGGCTGGATGCTACGCTACATGCACGCCAACGGCGCCAGCTTCTTCTTCATCGTCGTCTACATGCACATCTTCCGCGGCCTCTATTACGGATCGTACAAGGCCCCGCGCGAGATGGTGTGGCTGCTCGGCGTCGTGATCTTCCTGCTGATGATGGCGACCGCCTTCATGGGCTACGTGCTGCCGTGGGGCCAGATGAGCTTCTGGGGCGCGCAGGTGATCACCGGCTTCTTCTCGGCGATCCCGGTGGTTGGCGAGCCGATCCGCCAATGGCTGCTCGGCGGCTTCGCGCCGGACAATGCTGCGCTCAACCGCTTCTTCTCGCTCCACTATCTGCTGCCGTTCGTGATCGCCGCGGTGATCATCCTGCACATCTGGGCGCTGCACATTCCGGGTTCCAACAACCCCACCGGCGTCGATGTGAAGGGTCCGCAGGACACCGTGCCGTTCCACCCGTATTACACGGCGAAGGACGGGATGGGCCTCGGCGTCTTCCTGATCTGCTACTCGCTCGTGGTGTTCTTCGCGCCGAACGCGCTCGGCCATCCGGACAATTATATCCCGGCCAACCCGCTGACGACGCCCGCGCACATCGTGCCCGAATGGTATTTCTGGCCCTTCTACGCGATCCTGCGCGCCTTCACGGTGAACTTCCTGTGGATCCCGGCGAAGCTGTGGGGCGTGGTCGCGATGTTCTCGGCGATCGCGCTCCTCTTCTTCCTGCCGTGGATCGATCGTTCGCCGATCCGCTCGGCCAACTATCGCCCGATGTACCGGATCGCCTTCTGGGTGCTGGTCGCCGACGTGCTGGTGCTCGGCTGGGTCGGCAAGAGCCCGGCGGAGGAACCCTATGTCCGCATCGGGCAGTTCTGCGCCGCTTACTATTTCTTCCACTTCCTGATCCTGGTGCCGCTGATCGCCAAGTTCGAGAAGCCCCTGCCGCTTCCCAACTCGATCACCGAGGCCGTGCTTGGTCACGACCCCGAAGCCGCTCCGGCTGTCGCCTGATAGGGAGACCGAACGACCATGCTTCGCTTCTTCGCTCCCCTGATCGCTCCGCTGGTCGGCCTCGCCTTCGTGGCGGCCTTGCTGATCGCCTTCGCGATGCCGCGCGATCCCGTCGCGCCGCTGCCCACCGCGTCCGAGGAAAAAGGCGGCTTCCACAAGGAGCCGAACGACGTCCACTACAGCTTCGAGGGGCCGCTGGGTAAGTATGACAACCAGCAGCTGCAGCGCGGCTTCCAGGTCTACAAGGAAGTCTGCTCGGCCTGCCACTCGATGCGCCTCGTCGCCTTCCGCGACCTGGAAGGGATCGGCTTCTCCAAGCCCGAGGTGAAGGCGATCGCCAAGAATTGGGCGACCGAGACCCCCTCGATCAACCCGGACACCGGCGAGCCTGCGACCCGCAAGTCCCTGCCTTCGGACTTCATCCCCGGTCCCTACGCCAACGAGACCGCCGCGCGCGCCGCGAACAACAACGCGCTGCCGCCGGACATGTCTCTGCTGGCCAAGGCGCGCGAGGGTGGCCCGGCCTATATCGAGTCGATCGTGACGGGCTACGAGGACGTGCCGGCCGAGCTGAAGAAGAAGTTCCCCGACTTCACGGTGCCGACCGGCCTGCACTTCAACCCCTATTTCGCGAACCTCAACATCGCGATGCCGCCGCCGCTCGCCGCCGATGGGCAGGTGACCTATTCGGACGGCACGGTCGCGACCAAGAAGCAGATGGCGACCGACGTCTCGGCCTTCCTGATGTGGGCCGCCGAGCCGAAGCTCAACCAGCGCCACTCGCTCGGCCTCGTCGTACTCGGCTATCTGGTGATCGCCACGCTGCTGGCTTTCGGCGCCTACCGGAACATCTGGCACGGCAAGAAGCACTGATCGCTTCGCCAGAAACAGGAAGGGCCGGCCACCGCGAGGTGAGCCGGCCCTTCTCGTTTCGGGATCAGCGCGGCAACCGGATCAGGGGATACCGATCATCTTGTGGGTCTGGACGGAGAGCCGCCAGCCGGGATGCTCCATCACGTAGCGCAGCGCCTCGGCGCGCCATGCCTCGCGATGCGCGCCGTCCATCGGCTGGATCAGGAAGTGATCGAACGCCCAGTCGCGGAAGACCTCGGGATCGACGCCTGACTGCGGCCAGACGAGCTTCAGCTCGGCACCCGATCGCTGCACCACCTCGGTTCCCGCCTTGGGGCTGATCGTCACCCAGTCGATACCCGGCGCAGCAGGAATCGTGCCGTTGCTCTCCATCGCCACTTCGAATCCGGCGGCGTGCAGCGCATCGACCAGATCGTCCGTGACCTGGAGCATTGGCTCGCCGCCGGTCATCACAATCAGCCGCCCGCGCGGATCGTCACCCCACAAGGCGACCGCCTTCGCCACCAGCGCGTCGAGATCGTAGCGACCGCCCTCCTCGCCATCCATGCCGACGAAATCGGTGTCGCAGAAGGTGCATTGCGCGGTGGCGCGGTCCTCCTCGCGGCCCGACCACAGGTTGCAGCCGGCGAAACGCAGGAAGACGGCGCGGCGGCCGGCATTGATCCCCTCCCCCTGCAGGGTGAGAAACATCTCCTTGACGGCGAAGCTCATGGTCGTTGGATCATGGGCTCGTGGCGTAGGAGGTCGGGTCCGGCAGGCCTGCCTCCTCGAACCCCTTGATGCGCAGGCGGCAGCTGTCACACAGGCCACAATGCTGGCCGCCCTGCGGATCGTAGCAGGACCAGCTCATGCCCGCGTCCAGCCCAAGCCGCGCCGCCTCGCGCACGATGTCCGCCTTGGTCATGTGCTGGAGCGGCGCGTGGACCTTGAATCGATCGCCCTCGACGCCCGCCTTGGTGGCCTTCGCCGCGAGATTCTCGAACGCCTCGACGAACTCCGGCCGGCAATCGGGATAGCCCGAATAATCGAGCGCGTTGATGCCCAGGAACAGGTCGCGCCCGTCGCACGCCTCCGCCCAGCCCAGCGCCAGCGACAGGAAGATGGTGTTGCGCGCCGGCACGTAGGTGACGGGGATGCCAGGCTGCACACCCTCCTTCGGCACGTCGATATCGTCGGTGAGCGACGATCCGCCAAAGGCGCGCAGGTCGATCGGCAGCACGATATGGCGATCGGCCTCCAGCGCGGCGGCGATGCGACGCGCGGACGCCAGCTCGACCAGATGGCGCTGGTTGTAGTTCACCGTGAGCGCGAGCAGCTTGTAGCCCTGCTCCTTCGCGATGGCGGCGGTCACCATCGAATCCAGCCCGCCCGAAAGCAGGACGACCGCCCGGCGCGCGCCGTTGCTGTTGGTATCTGTCATGTTCGCTGCGCTACTCCAGAAAGCCCCTTCCTGAAAGGGAGGGGTTTGGGGTGGGTTCGTTTCCGGATCGAGCTTCCGTCCGCCTCGGGCGAACCCACCCCCGCCCCCTCCCTTTCAGGAAGGGGAGAGTCACGCCGGCAGCGCGACCGGAAAGCTCTTCGCGCAGAATTCGCAATCGACATGGACGAGTCCGTTCTCGTCCGCCATCTGCGCGCGCTCCTCGGGCGGGAAGCGGGCGATCACCGACTGGATATGATCGGGCGAACAGCGGCAGCCGCGCGACAGCGAGGCGACCGGCAGGATGCGCACCTCCTCCTCCTCGTGGAACAGCCGCCAGAGCAGCTGGTCGAGGCCGAGGCCGATGTCGGTCAGTTCGTCGGCCTGCACCGTGGTAGCCAACGCCTCGACATGCTGCCATTCCGGATGATCGAGCTTGGTGTGAAGCCGCTCGCGCCCTTCCTCGCCTTCGGGCAGATGCTGGATCAGGATGCCGCCTGCAACGTGCGTCCCGTCCTCGCGCGTCTTCACCGCGACGCGGACGAGGCTGGGAATCTGCTCGGACTGGGCGAAATAATGCTGGGCGGCATCGGCCAGCGACCCGCCCTCCAGCGGCACGATGCCCTGATAACGCTCGCCGGTGGTCTCCTGATCGAAAGTGATCGCCAGATAGCCCTTGCCGAACAGCGCGAACAGCGACGGCTCGGCCGGCATCTCCGCCACCTTGTCGGCATCGAAGCGGAGGTAGCCGCGCATCTCGCCGCCCTTATAATCGGCGACGAGCAGGTCGACGGCACCGCCCTGCGTCTGCGCCTGCAGGGTGAGCTGGCCCACCTCGTTCTTGAGCGTGGAGCCGAGCAGGGCCGCGAGGACCAGCGCTTCGGCCAGCATCTTCGCGAGCGCAGGCGGGTAGGCGTGGGCGGCGAGGATGGTGTCGAGCGCCGGCCCCAGCCGCACCAGGCGGCCGCGCGCATGGCGCGACGCGATGGTGAAGCCGAGCGCGGTGTCGAGCGTGGCGGTTTCGGTGGTCATGGCAAAATCCCAATATCCCATCCGTTCGCACTGAGCGAAGTCGAAGTGCGGGCCTCAAGCAACGTGGCTTGCAGCCCGTCCTTCGACTTCGCTCAGGACGAACGGGTTAGGGGAAGTTACAGCGGATATTGGAAGCGAGCGCCGGAATGTCCACTCACAGCTCCCCGAAGCACCACAGCAAAACGGACTTCTGGGCGTGGAGCCGGTTCTCCGCCTCGTCCCAGATCGCGGACTGCGGGCCGTCGATCACCGCGTCCACCACCTCCTCGCCGCGATGCGCGGGGAGGCAGTGGAGGAAGGTGGCGTTGGGCTTGGCGCCCGCCATCAGCCCGGTCGTCACCTGATAGGGCATCATCGCGGCGAGCTTCGCCTCGGCATGTTTCTGGCCCATCGAGATCCAGGTGTCGGTGACGACGATGTCGGCACCCGCCACCGCCTCGGCAGCATCGCGGATCAGCGTCACCTTGCCGCCCCGGTTGGTAGCTGTGCCGATCACGTCTGGATCGGGATCATAGCCCTCGGGGCAGGCCGCGACGACCTCGAACCCCATCAGGCTGCCCGCCTCGATGATCGAGTGGAGCACGTTGTTGCCGTCCCCGAACCACGCCCACTTCGATCCGGCGAGCGATCCGCGCCGCTCGATCACAGTCTGCATGTCCGCCATGATCTGGCAGGGGTGCGAGGCATCGGTCAGGCCGTTGATCACCGGTACCGTGGCGTACCGCGCCATCTCGACGATCTTGGCGTGATCGTCGGTGCGGATCATGATCGCATCGACCATGCGGCTGAGGACGCGGGCGGTGTCGGCCACCGTCTCGCCCCGGCCGAGCTGGGTGGTGCCCGCGTCGAGGATCAGCGTCGTGCCGCCGAGCTGGCGCATCGCCATGTCGAACGACACGCGGGTGCGGGTCGAGTTCTTCTCGAAGATCATCGCCAGCGTGCGGCCTTCGAGCGGGCGATCGGGATCGGGGGCGCCCTTCGGCAGCGTCGCGCGGGCCGCCTTGCGAGCCTTGGCATCGGCCAGCATCGCGGCAATCGCGGCGGTACCGGCATCGGACAAATCGAGGAAATGGCGGATGGTCATGGCTTTCACATCCCACGTCCGTTCGCACTGAGCGTAGTCGAAGTGCAGCCACCGGCTGCGCATGGGCTTCGACTACGCTCAGCCCGAACGGATATTGCGCTTGGTTAGACTCACGCCGGCGGCGTGTAGCTCCGAGCCGCTTCGGACATCAGCCCGGCGAACTCGTCGATATGGCTCTGCTCGATGATGAGCGGCGGCAGCACGCGCACGACATTGT
The DNA here is from genome assembly GCF_029906645.1 of Sphingomonas oryzagri. NCBI lineage: Bacteria > Pseudomonadati > Pseudomonadota > Alphaproteobacteria > Sphingomonadales > Sphingomonadaceae > Sphingomonas > Sphingomonas oryzagri. The sequence goes on along the minus strand of NZ_JARYGZ010000001.1, from coordinate 399,389 downwards.
CGCCCGCCGCGACCAGCAGCAGCCCGTGCTTGTCGCGGGCGTGCGCCACGAAGGCGCGGCTGTCCGACTTCATCTTCACGCCGAGCATCAGGCCCATGCCACGCACGCTCTCGAACAGGTGATCGTGGTTCGGGATCAGCTGCTCCAGCGTCGCACGCAGGCGCTCACCGGTCGTCTTCACCTGCTCCAGGAAGCCCGGCTGCAGGATCACGTCGAACACGGCCTGGCCCGCCGCCATCGCCAGCGGGTTGCCGCCATAGGTGGAACCGTGGGTGCCGATCACCATGCCGACCGCCGCTTTCTCGGTGGCGAGGCAGGCGCCGAACGGGAAGCCGCCGCCGATGCCCTTGGCCGACGCCATGATGTCCGGCACGATGCCGTACTGCTCGTGCGCATAGAGCGTTCCGGTACGCGCGACGCCGCATTGCACCTCGTCCAGCACCAGCATCAGGTCGCGCTCGTCGCAGATCTTGCGCAGGCCCTCCAGGAACTCCTTGGAGGCCGGGCGGATGCCGCCCTCGCCCTGCACCGGCTCGACCAGGAAGCCGGCGGTGTTGTCGTCGACCAGCGCCAGCGCCGCCTCGAGATCGTCGAACGGCGCATATTTGAAGCCGGGCAGCAAAGGCTCGAAGCCGTCGCGCATCTTCTCCTGATTGGTCGCCGAGATCGCGCCCAGCGTCCGCCCGTGGAAGGCGTTGTTGAAGCAGATCAGCGTGTTCTTGTGCGGATTGCCCTTGGCGAAATGATAGCGGCGCGCGGTCTTGATCGCGCACTCCACCGCTTCCGCGCCCGAATTGGTGAAGAACACCGTGTCGGCGAAGGTATTGTCCACCAGCCGCTGGGCAAACGCCTCACCCTGCGGCGAGCCGTAGAGGTTGGAGACGTGTATCAGCGTCGCCACCTGATCCTGCACCGCCTTGGTGAAGGCGGGGTGGCCGTGGCCGAGCAGGTTCACCGCGATGCCGCTGGCGAAATCGAGATAGCGCTCGCCATTCTCGCCGAACAGATAGGCGTCCTCGCCTCGGACCGGACGCACGCCACACCGCGGATAAACGGGCATGAGGGGCGTGATCGTCATGGCAAAGCACTCCTTCTTGTCGTTGTGGAGAACAGCTCCGGGAAAGCAAAAAGGCGACCGTGGGGCCGCCTGTCTGGGGAAGGCTCCTTACTGGAGCGATCGGCATCCGACAACCCCGCCGGATCCGGGCGTAACGGGGCGTTTACCGGCGATCGGCATGGTCCGCACGATGGCGAAAGCGACGACTCTCGGGGATGCCTATTTCGGGCGGGCGGGTGCGCCGAGGCGGATCAACATCGCCATGCTCGCGCTGATGGCGCCGCTTCCCCTCGCGGCCATCGACATCAACACGACGCGTACCGTGCTCATCACGCCCATTTCGCCGGCCGTGCGGGATATGGGGATCGCGATCGGCGTGCTGGGCGGCCTCGCGATCGGCGCCTGTTTCATGGTGCTCACCCGCATGTCGCCGCGTCGCCCCGGCTGGGGGCGCAGCATCGGCACGTTCGCCTTCTTCTCGCTCATCTTCGCCCCGCTCAACGGCGCGATCGGCGGGCATTTCGCGTGGCGCCTCGCGGATCTCTACGCCTTCGACTGGCGCGCGCCGGTCGGCACGCCGAAACCCTATGACGTCGATTCCTTCCAGAAAGCCGGTCGCGGGACGGCGAAATACGCCTCGATCGATCCATTCAACGCCGGGGAAACGCAGGTCGAAATCACCGACGCGGACTACCAGACGCTGCTGAAGAAAACACCGCGGGGCCACTACCCGCCCTTCTGCCTGTGGGTGCTTCAGGAACAGTCCGGGTCCGCCATACGCATCCTGACGGGATCGGCGTTGCGCGCCCACCCGAGCGCGCTGGCATCCTGCCCCTGACGCGTACTGGTCAGTTCTTGATCTTCCAGCCCCGGCGCAACAGCGTGTAGCAGAGCACGCCCATCGCGACGTTGATGACGAACAGCAGCCCCGCCCCGAACGCCACCGGCGAATCGGCGACGCCCAGGAAGCCGTAGCGGAAGCCCGAAATCACGTAGAAGATCGGGTTGAAGTGGCTGATCAGGCGGAACGTCGGCGCCAGCTTGTCCACCGAGTAGAAGGTGCCGGAAAGCAGCGCGAGCGGCTGCACCACGAAATTGGTGACGGCGGCGGCGTGATCGAACTTCTCCGCCCAGATCGAGGTCAGCACGCCCAGGAAAGTGAGCAGCAGCGAGCCCATCAGGCCGAACCACAAAACCGCCAGCGGATTGGCCATGGCGACATGCACGCCCGGCCAGCACAGCATCGCGATCCACAGCGCGCCGCCGACCAGGAAAGCGCGCGTCACCGCCGCCAGCGACAGGCCCGCCAGAAGCTCCGACGAGGAGAGCGGCGGCATCAGATAATCGACGATCGTGCCCTGCAGCTTGCCGACCAGCAGCGAAAAGCTGGAATTGGCGAAGGCGTTGGTCATCATGCCCATCACGATCAGGCCCGGCGCGATGAAATCGGCGAAGGGGCGGGTCGTGCCACCCACCGGAACCGCCGCCCGCGCGCCCAATGCGACCGTGAAGATCACCAGATACAGCAGCGTCGTGACGGCCGGCGCCCACACAGTCTGAAGCTGGACCTTGAAGAAGCGCCTCACCTCCTTCACATAGAGGGTGCGCAATCCTCCCCAGTTGACCTGTTTGATCACGGGCACGCCCGGGGGGGAGATCATGGGCTGCGTGGCGTTGTGGGGCTGGTCGAGCATGGCTGCGACCTAAGCCTCCGGTGCCGCCCCCGCAAGGGATACGGAGAAGAAACGAACGATGTCGTGGACGGACGAGCGGATCGACAAGCTCAAGAGCCTGTGGGGACAGGGCCTCACCGCCAGCCAGATCGCCGATGAGCTGGGCGGCGTCAGCCGCAACGCGGTGATCGGCAAGGCGCACCGCCTGGGCCTCGAAAGCCGCCCCTCGCCCGTGAAGGGCAATGACGATGCGGCGCCCGCGCCGGCCGCGCCCAAGGAGGCTGCGCCGCCGCCTGCCCCGAAGGTCGAGAAGGTGGAAAAGGTCGAGGCGCCTCGCCCGCGCCCGGTCGCCGCGGCGCCCGAGCCGCCCCCCGCGCCGCCCCCCCGTCCCGATCCGGTCCCCGCGGCTGCCGCCCCGGCACCGGCCGAGCCGCGCGCCGACCAGCCGGTCTATCGCTCGATCGGCCCGGGCGGTTTCCAGCGCCAGCAGCCGGGCGAGCAGCAGTCGCCGATCCCGCCGGCTCCGCCGCGCCGTCTGGTGCCGGCCAAGCCCGCGCCCGAGATCGCCGACAAGACCTCGCTGCTGGAACTCAACGATCGCATCTGCAAGTGGCCGCTCGGCCATCCGGGCGAGCCGGATTTCCACTTCTGCGGCGATCCGGTGAACCCCGGCTTCCCCTATTGCGTGCAGCATTGCGGCCAGGCCTATCAGGCCCAGATGCCGCGCCGCGACCGGCGCCCGCCGCCGCCGCTGCCCTATGGCGGCCCGCGCGTGCGTTGATGACTTGGTCCTCCCCCGCCAGGGGGGAGGATTCAGGTTAAGGGCAGTTCGCCTTGCCCTCGCGCATCGTACGCTCCACCGCCTGCACCATCGGCTCGGCGACGGCATCGATCATGGTCGCGCGATCGCGACCGGCGCTGCTGGTCCGTCCGCAATGCGCGCTGGCGAAGCCGTGGGTGACGCCCCAGTCGACCGCGATCCGGGTCAGCCCGTCGGCCTCCCCCTCCTCGTCCACCCACCCGTCGATGCGGATGTCGCGCGCCCCGACACCACCGATCCGATCCCGCCACGCGGTATCGATGTCTCGCGCCCAGTCGCCGCCTCCGTTGCGCCCGGCAGTGAGCGCGACCTCCGCGCCACCCTCGCCCGCCTGCGGGGTCGGCGCCACGCCGGTCGCATAGCTGTCGATCGCGCCACGCGCCGCCGACGCCTGATCGACGCCCTGCGCCACCTGATCGCCGACCGCGTGCACCCCGAAAATGTTTCCGCGCGCGACGCCGAAGAACATCGTCGCGATCAGCGCCAGCACCAGCGGCCCGCGCAACTGCGCCGGCATCGTCGTGCGACAGAGCACGATGATCATCGCGCCCGCCGCCAGCCAGATCGCGACGATCAGCGGCCATCCCGGCGCGCCGCCGGATGCCAGGCGCATCCACGCCGCCATTACCACGCCCGCCGCGCCCGCCGCAGCGAGCACGCCCATCTTGCCGCATACCGGCGCCTCGTCCCTCACCAACATAGCCGAACCTCCCGCGCCGGTGATGCGCGTGGCATGGTGAGCGGCAGGTAACCGAAAGTCGGAAACCGCATCCGGAACGGACCAAGCACACCCCGCTTGGCGTGGGCGCCCTCGCCCGTCTATGCTGGCGCACGATGGCCAACGACGACGATCTCTTCACGCCCCCGCCCCGCTCCTCCAACGAAGGCTATGACGCCTCCTCGATCGAGGTGCTCGAAGGTCTCGAACCGATCCGGCGGCGGCCGGGCATGTATATCGGCGGCACGGACGAGCGCGCGCTCCACCACCTCGCCGCCGAGGTGATCGACAATGCGATGGACGAGGCCGTCGCCGGACACGCCACCCGCATCGAGGTGACGCTGAGCGCCGGCAACCGCCTGACCGTGATCGACAACGGGCGCGGAATCCCGATCGACGAGCACCCCCGCCACAAGGGCAAGTCGGCGCTCGAAGTGATCTTCACGATGCTCCACTCCGGAGGCAAATTCTCCGGCGGTGCCTATCAGACGTCGGGTGGCCTGCACGGCGTCGGCGTCTGCGCGGTCAACGCGCTCTCGGTCGAGACGGTGGTCGAGGTCGCGCGCAACAAGGAACTGTACCAGCAGCGCTTCTCGCGCGGGCATCCGCAAGGCGCGCTGGAAAAGGTAGGCGCGGCGCCCAACCGGCGCGGCACTTCGGTCAGCTTCGTGCCCGACGTCGAGATTTTCGGCGAGCTGAAGTTCAAGCCGCAACGCCTCTACCGCCTCGCCCGATCCAAGGCCTATCTCTTCGCGGGCGTCGAGATCCGCTGGAAGTGCGATCCCGCGATCCTCACCGACGACACCCCGCACGAGGCGGTGTTCCAGTTCCCCGGCGGCCTGTCCGATCACCTGAAGGAACAGGTCGGCGGGCGCGAGTGCGCGACGGCGGACTTCTTCAACGGCCGGCAGGATTTCGCCGACGGCATGGGCTCGGCCGAATGGGCGGTGGCCTGGCCACTCTTCTCGGACGGATCGTACAGCTATTACTGCAACACCATCCCGACGCCCGATGGCGGCACCCACGAACAGGGCCTGCGTGCCGCACTGGTGAAGGGTATCCGCGCCTTCGCCGACCTCACCGGCAACAAGAAGGCAAAGGACATCGCCCCCGAGGACGTGATGACCGGCTCCGAACTGATGCTCTCGGTCTTCATTCGCGACCCGCAGTTCCAGAGCCAGACCAAGGACCGCCTCACCTCGCCCGACGCCGCGCGGCTGGTCGAGGCAGCGGTGCGCGACCATTTCGACCATTTCCTCAGCCACAACATGGATCGCGGCAAGGCGCTGCTCGGTTATGTGCTCGATCGCATGGACGAGCGGCTCCGCAGGAAAGCGGAGCGCGACGTCAAAAGAAAGACAGCCACTTCCGGGCGGAAGCTCAGGCTTCCCGGCAAGTTGACCGACTGCGCCTCGGACTCGCCCGAAGGCACCGAGCTGTTCATCGTCGAGGGCGATTCGGCCGGCGGCTCCGCCAAGCAGGCGCGCGACCGCAAGACGCAGGCGGTGCTACCGATCCGCGGCAAGATCCTCAACGTCGCGTCCGCGAACAGCGCCAAGATATTGGCGAACCAGGAAATCGCCGATCTGATCCAGGCGCTCGGCTGCGGCACGCGCGAGCGCTGCGACGCCAGCCAGCTGCGCTACGAACGCATCGTCATCATGACCGACGCCGACGTCGACGGCGCCCACATCGCCACGCTGCTGATGACGTTCTTCTTCCAGGAGATGCCCGACGTGGTGCGCAAGGGGCACCTGTTCCTCGCACAGCCGCCGCTCTACCGGCTGACGGCGGGCGCCAAGAGCCTCTACGCCAGGGACGACGAGGATCGCGCGCGGATCGAGGCCGGCCCGTTCAAGGGCAAGAAGGTCGAGGTCGCGCGCTTCAAGGGCCTCGGCGAGATGAACCCGCAGCAGCTGCGCGAAACCACGATGGACCCGGCGACGCGCGGCATGATCCGCGTGACGCTGCCGCAGGAATATGAAGAACGGGCGGCGGTGCGCGATCTGGTCGATCGGCTGATGGGCAAGGAAGCGGCCCACCGCTTCGCCTTCATTCAGGAGAATGCGGCGCGGGTGGACGGGGAAGAGATCGACGCCTGAACGAAGGCCGGCGCGGCGAAGGGGATGACGTGCAGATCATACGGGTCGCCGACCAGCCCGACATGCCGTGGAAGAATGGCGGCGGCACGACGCGGGAACTGCTCGCCGCACCGCCAGGCGATCAGGGCCTCGCTTGGCGCATCAGCGTGGCGACGATCGCGCGGGACGGCCCGTTTTCGCGTTTTCCAGGCGTGGAACGCACGCTCGTCGGCCTGGCCGGCGTCGGTGTCCTGCGGGTCTCGGGCCGGTTGGTGGATGTCGAGCCGGGTACGATCCTGCGTTTCGACGGCGAGGAGGCCGTATCGGCGATCGTCGGTGCCACCCCCATGCACGTTCTCAACGTCATGGCGACAGCGCGCGATTGGCGTCAGGAGGTGGGCGCCCCCCGACCCATCCGTCCGGCCCCATGGCAGGATGAACAGCCTCACATGTTCGTCGCCATGCAGGAAGGGCCGCGCCTCCACCTCCGATCCGGCGACCTGATCCGCGAGATTGGCATGGATGATCCGTTCGACGGTCTCTCCGCGATCGAAATCCGGTTGCTGAGCCGCAGGACGCCTCCCTCAGACGGTTGACCTGCCCGTGCCGACTTCCGCAGCCCACGATCGGCATTTGACTCGCCTCAATCTGTGATCTTAGATTGTCCATGACAGTATCCGGCTGCGGGGGCTTACATGGCGAGAGACATCACCCGGCGCGATTTCGTGAATGGCGTGGCGGTCGGCGCGGCCGGCCTCGCGTCCGCGAGCCTGCTGGCCGGCTGCTCGCCCGCCGGCAACGCCGCCGCCTCGGCGAGCGACCTCGCCGCCACCTATCCCCCGCTCCGCACGGGCCTGCGTGGATCGCACCCCGGCGCGTTCGAGCAGGCGCATGTGCTGCGCGACGGCGGGCATCCGGGCAAGGGCAATCCGGTCGACACCGGCGAACGCTACGACCTGGTCGTCGTCGGCGGCGGCATCAGCGGGTTGTCGGCGGCGCATTTCTTCCGGCAGGCCAAGCCCGACGCCCGCATCCTGATCCTCGAAAATCACGACGATTTTGGCGGCCATGCCAAGCGCAACGAGTTCCGCCCGGCCGGATCGCCCACTTTGCTGTGCAACGGCGGCACGCTCGGCATCGACAGCCCCTATCCCTACAGCCCGCAGGCGGACGGATTGCTCAAGGCGATCGGCCTCGACGTGGAGGCGATGAAGGGGATCGAGAAGGAAGGCTATTACGCCTCGCGCGGCCTCGGCCACGGCATCTTCTTCGACAAGCAGACCTTCGGCGCGGACCATCTGGCGGTCGGCACCAAGGCGACGCCCTGGCCGGATCTGCTCGCCAAGGCACCGCTCTCCGACGAGGCCAAGCGCAATATCGCGGCGATCGAAAGCGGCGGCGAGGCGTGGATGCCTGGCCTCTCCTCGGCCGAGATGAAGGACAAGCTCAGCCGCATCTCCTACAAAGCTTATCTGGCCGATTACGCCAAGGCCGATCCGCAGGCGCTCGCCTATTTCCAGCCGCGCTCGCAGGGCTGGTGGGGCGTGGGGATCGATGCGATCACAGCGCTCGATGCCTGGGGCATGGGTTTCCCCGGTTTCGAGGGGTTGAAGCTGGAAAAAGGCGGCATCGCGCGGATGGGCTTCACGCCCTATGGCTATGCCGAGACGGGGGGCAGCTACACGCTCCATTTCCCGGACGGCAACGCCACCATCGCGCGCCTGCTGGTCCGCTCGCTGATCCCCGAGGCGCTGCCAGGCAAGGATGCGTCCGACAGCGTGCTGGCGCAGGCCGATTACAGCCAGCTCGACCGACCGGAACATGCCGTCCGCATCCGCCTCTCGTCGATCGCGCTGGCGGTGCACCATCTCGGATCGCCCGACACGGCACGCGAGGTGCAGGTGACCTACGTCACCGGCATGGATCTGAAAATGGTCCGCGCAAAACAGGTAATCATGGCCAGCTGGAACATGATGATCCCCTATATCGTGCCCGAACTGCCCGACCCGCAGAAGGCCGCACTGCACGATCTGGTGAAGGCACCGCTCGTCTACACCTCGGTTGAGCTGGCCAACTGGCAGGCGTTCGACCGGCTCAAGATCAACCGTGTCTATGCGCCGGGCTGCTACTTTACCGATTACGGGCTGAACGAGGTGGTCGACGTCGGCGGCTATGCGACGCCGCGCGATCCCTCCAAGCCGACGATCGTGCGGCTGGAGCATGTCCCCTGCCAGCCCGGCCTGCCCGAATTCGACCAGAACCGTGCCGGCCGCATGGCGTTGCTCCAGACGCCGTTCGAGGAATATGAGCATCATATCCGCGACGAGATGGGCCGTGCGCTGGCGGGCGGCGGCTTCGATCCGGATCGCGACATCACCGGCATCACCGTCAACCGCTGGCCGCACGGCTATGCGCCCGAATTCAATCCGCTGTGGGAGCCGGTACTGCCGGAGGATCAGCAACCCAATGTGATCGCGCGCAAAAGATTCGGCCGCATCGCGATTGCCAATGCGGATTCCGGGCGCGGCGCCTATACCAGCGTGGCGATCGACCAGGCGCACCGCGCCGTAGGGGAGCTGCTGAGCTGAGCAAGACCGAGGAAAAGGAGCAGGAAGGCGAGGCGACGCTCCGCGCCGGCGTGTATGACGAACTGCGCCAGCGCCTGATCACCGGCCGCATCGCGCCGGGCCTCGGCATCTCGACACGCGGCCTCGCGCAGCAATTGGGCGTCAGCCAGATGCCGGTGCGCGACGCCCTCTCCCGCCTCGCCGCAGAGGGCGCGGTGGAGATACGCTCCAAGCGCAAGATCATCGTGCCGGTGATGACGCCCGAGCTGCTCGAAGAGGTGATGCACTGCCGGCTGCTGCTGGAGCCGGAGGCGGCGGCGCTCGCTTTGCCCGCCATCGACGCCAAGCTGATCCGTCAGCTGCGCGCCGCCGACGCCGCGATCGATGCCGCGATCGAGAGCGGCGACGTCAACAGCTACATGGAAAACAACTACGCCTTCCACTTCCTGATCTATCGCGCGCGGGGCCAGGGCGTGCTGACGCGGATGATCGAGACTTTGTGGATGCGCTTCGGCCCGCTGATGCGGGTGGTCTACGGGCGGGTCGGCACGGCGCGGCTGGTCGATCAGCACCAGCAGGCGCTGGATGCGATCGTGCGCGGCGATGCGGCGGGTCTGGCAGACGCGATCCGCGCCGATATCGGCGACGGGCGCGGACTGATCGACGTCGAGGAATAAAAAAAGGGCGCCTCCCTCCCCGCCGGGGGGAAGGAGGCGCCCTTCTTCATCCGATCAGCGGAAGGAGCCGCTCAGCGTCACGCCGAACACGCGCGGCTCGTTGTAGATGCCGGCGCGATAGTTCGAGGTGTCGATCACGTCGATCAGGTTCTTCTCGTTGGTCAGGTTGCGCACGAAGAACGCCACCTGATAGCTCTTGAAGGCGTAGCCGACCTTCGCGCCCAGCTCGAAATTGCCGTCGGCGCGATACTCGACCGACTGGTAGGCGACGAAGTTGGTCTTGCCCTGCATGTTGAAATCACCGCCGACGAACAGCTTGCTCGTGTCGCTGATCGGGAAGTCATACTGGGCGCTGAGGTTGACGTTGTAGTCCGGCGCGTTCGGGAACGGGTTGCCGTTGATCTGCGCGAAATAGTTGCTGCCGACCTTCACGACCGGGTTCAGCACCGTCTCCGACAGCACGCCGCCCGCCGAACCGACCTGCGCATAGACGTTCTTGTCGACGATCTCGGTGTGCAGCAGGCTCAGGCCCGCATTGATGTGGAGGTTCTGCGTCGGCTTCGCGTCGAGCTCGGCCTCCATGCCGTAACCCTTGCCCTTGTTGGCATTGAACAGCACGCCGTTGCCGTTGCTGTCGTTGCCGTTGAGCTGGATGTTCTTCACCTCATAATAGAAGCCCGAGACGTTGAAGTGGACCTTGTTGTCCAGGAACGCGGTCTTGAAGCCGGCTTCGTAGCTGGTGTTGGTTTCCGAGTTCGCCGTCGAATAGGCCGTCGCGAACACCGCCGAGCGGCCCTGGATGGTCGGGCCGCGGAAGCCGCGCGCGACACGGGCGTAGACGCTGATCTCCGGGTTCACGCGGTAGAGCAGGCTCGCATCCCAGCTCGGCTTGGTGTCCGACAGGCGGCAGTGGGTGCTGTTGCCGCACTCGTAGGACGAGGTCGGCGCGGTCACCGGCACGCTCAGCGTCGCGAAGTTCGGATGCTCGAGCAGGTCGGTCGTCTTGGTGTCCTTGGTCACGCGCACGCCACCGGTCACCGTCAGCTTGTCGGTCAGCGCATAGCTCGCCTGGCCGAAGGCGGCCCAGCTCTTGTTGACGTCGTGCAGCAACACCCAGTTGTTCGGGTTCGGCGCGGTGCCCAGCGCGTTGCTGGTCAGGAAGAAGCTGCGCTGGTCGAACTCGGTATGGTCGCGCGAATCGAAGTAGATGCCGCCGACCTGCCACTTGAAGCGACCGGTGTCGTCGCTGGCGAGGCGGACTTCCTGGGTCCACTGGTCCAGCCCGCGCAGGCGCCCCTGCGACATGCCGCAACCGGCCGCGCAATAGTTCGGCGCGACGCCGCCGAAATTGGCGGCAGCACCACCGTCGGTATCACCCAGGCTGTGGCCCGCCGCATGTTCCCACGCGGTGATCGAGGTCAGCGTGATGCCGCCGAAATCGTAGCCGACCTTGGCCGACACGCCGTGCATCCTGTAGCTCTGCGGGTTGTTGTGCGCCTCGTCGTTGGCGACCTGCCCGCGATCGAAGTCCGACGGCACGGCATCGGTGCCGACCTTGATCGATCCGCGATAGAAGGGCGTCGCGGTGCCGTCATAGTCGCGATAGTGGCCGGACAGGCGGATGCTCAGGTCCTCGGTCGGCTTGAACAGAAGCTGCAGGCGCACGTCGCGCTCGTCATAGCCGCCCATCACGTTCTTGCCGGTCTTGGTGCCGTCGTCGGTCGGGCCGGTGTAGGTGTTGTCGATCCAGTCGTCGCGGTGCTGGTACAGGCCGGACAGGCGGAAGCTCACGCGGCCGTCCTCGGTCAGCGGCCCGCCGACGCCGACATCGGCGTTGACGCTGTTGAAACGGCCGTAGCTCAGCGAACCCTGGCCCTGCCACGTCTCGCTCGGCTGAGCGCTGTCGAACTTGATGATGCCGGCGGTGGTGTTGCGGCCGAACAGCGAGCCCTGCGGCCCCTTCAGCACCTCGACCTGCGCGATGTCGTAGGCCGGGTTCGACTTCAAGACGACATGCTCTTCGACCACGTCGTCCTGAATGATCGACACGGGCTGCGAGGCGCCGAGGTAGAAATCGATATTGCCGAGACCGCGAATGTAGAAACGCGGGAAGATGCGGCCGGTGGTGTCATCCACGTACAGGCTAGGCACACGACCGGAGAGCGACAGCAGGGTGTCGGCGCCACCGGCCTGATAATCGTGGAGCGCCTCGGGCTTGATCACCGAGACCGAGACCGGCACCTTCATCGTATCTTCGCTGCGGCGGTTCGCGGTGACGATGATGGCGTTGTCGTCACCGGCGGTCTGCGCATTGGTCGGCGTGTCGCCAGCCGGCGCCTGCGCGAAAGCGGTCGCGGGAACGAGCGAAAGCCCGGCAATTCCAGCCAGAAGCCACGCGGCGGATTTGTTCAAAGTCATGTCTGTCTTGCCCCTTGGATCCGGGCGCCTTTGGTGGCGCTTCCGGTCAGCGCAGCGCCTCTGCCCACGACTCATGACCGCTTTGTGGCAATGCGGAAAAATCCCGATGGATGAAGCGGGATTTCCGCTTGGGTGTGGCCGAAATGCTCCGCGCGATCAGTGGAAGCGCTTGCGCAGCGTGATCCGGAACGTCCGCCCCGTCGGATTGATGTAGGATTCGCTATAGGCCGACGGCACGACGCCACGGGCATCGTGCACCGTGGCATGTGCGCCCAGGATATTGTCGGCCGAGATGTTGAGCTTGCCGCGCAGGAAGGGCAGCGCGCGGCTCAGCCAGCCGATCTCGCCCATGTTGAGCTGCAGCCGCAAATCGAGCGTGACCCCTTGCGAGAAGGTCAGGTCCTCGTCCGCCAGCGGGCCGGCCATGACATGGGTCGGCGCCTGCCAGCGCGCGTTGATGTCGGCGCTCCACAAGCGGGTGGCGACGGTGGTTTGCAATTCCAGCTCATGGCGCGGCGTGCCGCCCGTATCGCTGATGAAGTCGCCGTCGAGCAGGTCCAGCCGGGGCGATCCCTCCTGCAGGCGGACATCGTCCTGCAGGCGCCAGGTATCATAGAGCGCGATCTGGAACTGGTCGCGCGCGATCGGCTTGCCGTCCCGCCCCGGTGCCGGATTGGCCGGACCGAAGGCGGTCGAGTAATTCAGCCCCCAGCGGATGCGCTGCTGATCGCGCGAGTAGAGGTTGACCGGGCGATCATCGACGGCGGTCAGGTAGCCATCCGCATTGCGGGTGAAGGAGTCGGGAAAGGCGGCATCCGTCTCGGCCGTCGCCGCCGTGACGTTGAAGATCGGATTGCGGTCGTGCTCGATCGTATATTCGGCCGAAAGCTGGAGATTGGCGAGCGGCGTGATCTGCGCGCGGATATCGGCGATGCGCGCGCGTTCCCGGTCGAGCGCCGGATTGCCGCCCACCGTCTGCTGCACGATCGATGTCTGCCCGGTGACGAAATCGAATTCGCGCAGGTCCGGCGTGACGAGCAGCCCCTGGGCGAGCTGCGTCAGGTCCGGCGCCTGCTCCTCCCGCCGCGCCGACGCCACGATCTCGATCGGCTTGATCGGCGTCCATTGCAGGCTCGATCCGATGGTGGTCAGCGTGCCGAAGTCGGAAAGGTGGCGAGCCTCGCCATTGAGGCCGACGGTCAGCTTGCCGATCGGCGATCGCGCGGTGGTGACCGGCAGATCGAGATTGGCCTGGACGTTGCCTTCGTTGCGATTGAGCGTCTGATATTCGCCCGCGCCCGGCGCCTCGCTGCGGATGCCGGACAGGACGAAACCGGTCCGGATCGAAGCGCTGGCCGATCCCGCCGGCAGCGCGAACAGCTTGCCGTTGAGGTAGAAGTCGCCGCTCGCCGTGCGCTGGTCCGTCACCACGCATCCGGTATCGGCCGGGCCATCGCAATGGTGTGCGAGCATGCCCGGCGAGGGCAGCTGGATCGTGTCGAACCGCCCCGGACCGTCCAGCGTGTCGATGGTGCGGGTCGTGTCGTCGAGCTTGCCGATGAAGGACCAGTGCCACTCGCTGAGCTTGCCGTTGAGCGTCAGGCTGGTCTGGGCATCGACCGTCTGGTCCGACCGGTAGCGCGGGCCGGAAATCTCGTCCGGCGATCCCTGCGCGACAAGAAGGGCGCCGTCATCGTCCGACAGGCCAAGCCTGCTCTGCAACGAATGGAGTTCGAGCCGCCCGGCAAGCTCCGCCGTGAGTCCCCCCATCTGCCGGGTCGCATCGCCGCTGATCGTCAGGTCGTCGCTCTGCGTGGCGAGCGTATGGGCGGGCACGGACGTGTCGGTCGCGCCCGGATCGGCGAGAGTGGTGCCCGAATAGATCGGATCCTGGTGCGCGTAATCGAGATCGAGGTTCCAGTGCGAATTCTCGCCGATCCGCAGCAGGTCGGCCTTCGCCCGGTAGACTCCACGCCAATTCTCCGGCGCGGCGGTGTAGCGGCCGAGCAGGGTCAGCGCGCGATAGTTGCTGCGCAGGACGACGTTCACCACCTTCTGGCTGGCGTCGTAGCCATATTGGAGCGCGACCTTCTCCGGATAGACCTCGATCCGGCGGATCGCCTCGGGCGGCAGATCCTTGATCGCGGCGAAACCTGCAATGCGCTGGCCGTTGACCAGTACGATCGGCGTGTCGCCCGCCTTGCCGGGCGCGCTCTGACCGTTGCGGAATTCCGGCGCGAAGAGGTCGAACACCTCCTGCAGATCGGCCGCGCCCAGCGCCGAGATGGCCGCGGAGTTGATCGTCACCTGCGGCGGAATGTCGGTGGCGACCGCGCCATGCTGCTGATGGGCGGTGACGAGGATCTCGTCCTTCGCCGCTTCCTCCGCCTCGGCCGCATCCGCCTTGGAAAAGGAATCCGCCGATGGCCCGGCAGGGGCCGGTGCCGGCGCAACGGTCTGCGCGCCCGCCGGCGCGGCCACCAGCAGAAGGCCGTACATGCTGGTAAGCCCGGCGGCGCCCATCGCCCGCCGATACACTCCGTTCATTCTCACACAGGCTCCGATCGCCGCAACACACCGGTCTTCGCGCGCCGAAACCGGCGATCACGCAGCCCTCATGGCGGAGCGCATGGGCCGCCCCATATGGCGGCGTACCCGTCCGCGATCTTAAGTTTTCGTCATGTTGAACGGACGGCGCGGCGGTGCGTGCGATCGCCCGCTGGCGGGCCTGCTATGGTGACGATTGGCGCACCCGACAGGATTCGAACCTGTGGCCTCTGCCTTCGGAGGGCAGCGCTCTATCCAGCTGAGCTACGGGTGCCTGAGCGGGCGCTTAGCAGAGCGTTTCGCGCCCCGCCAGCCCCACCCGCCTCTTATTTCGGCGCACCGCTGATCGGCTGGAACTGGCCGAGGCCGCACGACGCCCCGCGCATCGGCGGGCTGGAGGTGATGACGTGGATGATATCCACGTTGCAGAGCTGGTCGATGCTGGTCTCGTAGCCGAACCGCTCCTCGAAACCGAGCGAGGGGCAGCTGTTGGGCAGCTTGTTACGATAGACCTTGCCGCCGTTCATGTAGAAATCGATCGTGCTGTCGTCCCGCACGCGGGTCTCGCGGATGTTGTGGAGCGAGATGCAGCTCACGGGCGGGCCGGCGGGCTGGATCTTCGCCTCCTGATCGGGCTTGAGCGGTCGCGCGACGGCCGGGCCGGCGATGGCGGCGATCAAGAGGATAGTGGCGAGGGGACGGTTCATGGCAACCTGCTCCGACTTGGCATCTCTGCTCGATAAACGCCTGATACGCCTGATACGCCTGATTTACGCCACCGCGCCCGGCGGAGGCGTCTTCGGCCGGTAACGGCACAGATCGGCGACGGGACATCGCCAGCATTCCGGTTTTCGCGCCTTGCAGATGTACCGGCCATGAAGAATGAGCCAGTGGTGCGCGCCGCCCCGGAACGGCTGCGGCGTCACCTTCTCCAGCTTGTCCTCCACCACCCGCACATCCTTGCCCGGCGCAAGGCCGGTGCGGTTGGAAACGCGGAAGATATGGGTATCGACCGCGATCGTCTCGTGCCCGAAGGCCACGTTGAGGACGACGTTGGCGGTCTTGCGGCCGACGCCCGGCAGGCTCTCCAGCGCCGCGCGATCCTCCGGCACCTCGCCGCCGAAGCGATCGACAAGAATCTGCGCGGCGGCGATGACGTTCTTCGCCTTGGTGTTGAACAGGCCGATCGTCTTGATGTGATCCTTGAGGCCCGCCTCGCCCAAGTCCAGCATCTTCGCCGGGGTATCGACCTCCTCGAACAGCCGCCGGGTCGCCTTGTTGACCCCCACGTCCGTCGCCTGCGCGGACAGCGCGACGGCGACCAGCAGCGTGTAGGGGTTGGTCCACTTGAGTTCGGTCTCGGGCGCGGGATCGCCCTCGGCCAGACGGCGGTAGAATTCGAAGACGTCGGCCTTTTTCACAATCCCAGCACGTCGGCCATCGTGTAGCGGCCGGCCGGACGCCCTTCCGCCAGCCACAGCGCCGCCTTGAGCGCCCCGCGCGCGAAGATGCCGCGATTCTCGGCACGGTGGCCGATCTCGATGCGCTCGCCGTCGGTCGCGAACACCACCTGATGATCGCCCGCCACCGATCCGCCGCGCAGCGAGGCATAATAGATACCGCCCTGCTCGCGCGTTCCCGGCCCCTGCCCCATCCGGTCGAGCCGGTTGAGGCTCTGCCCGTCGGCGGCGCCGCGCCCGGCATTGGCGGCGGCCCCCAGCAGCAGCGCGGTGCCCGACGGCGCATCGACCTTGTGGCGGTGGTGCATCTCGACGATCTCGATGTCCCAGTCCGGCCCCAGCCGCCGCGCCGCCTCCTCCACCAGGCCGCGCAGCATCGTGATGCCGAGCGAGGTGTTGTAGGTCTGGACGATCGCGATCGACTGCGCCGCCGCGTCGATCCGCGCATGATCCTCCGCCGACAGACCGGTGGTGCCGATCACCATCGGCGTGCCGGCGGCCACCGCCGCATCGAGATGCTTCGCCAGCGCATCGGGCGCGGTGAAGTCGATCAGCACGTCGGCCTGCCCTGCAAGCGCCACGAGATCCGGATCGCCCTTGTCGATCCCGCCGGCGACCGCGACGCCCGCCGCCTTCGCCGCCGCGTCGATCGCCTGCCCCATGCGGCCATCGAAGCCGAGGATACCGATCGAGGTCATCGCAGGCTCCCGAAATTGACGAAGTTGACAGCAGCGAGCCGAACGGAAAGCCGCTCGCTCGTTCGATCGAATTGGAAAGAGGCGGGCATCTTCATGCCCGCCTCATGACATTCGCAATCCTACAAGGGAAGCGCCTGCCTCACATCCGGTAGCTGGCAGTCAGGCCGACGGTGCGCGGCCGCCAGGTGGTATCGGTATACAGCAGCGTGTCGACGCCCTGGTGGCTGCGGTCGAGCAGCGGCGAACTGTCGAGCAGGTTGTCCACGAACACCGAGACGTTGAAGCCGCCGATGATGCCGCCTGCGCGCAGGCCGACGAAGTGCTGCGCATCGGACGCGACCACGCCCGGATCGTAGTTGGCGGTCAGCGGGTCCATCTCCTTGGTCCGCTTGCTCGGGCTCGAATACTGATAGTCGACGCGCGCGAAGCCCTTTTCGCCGAACGCCGGGAAATCGTACTGCACGCCGATGCTGGCGGTCCACGGCGATCCGCCGAGGCTGTCGCCCTTCACCGCCAGGATCGAGGTCGGCGTCACGTACTGCGCCGTCTTGGTATAGCGGCTGTCGGTATAGCCGAGCGCCATGTCGACGGTGATGCCGGGGATCGGATTGGCCGTCATCTGCAGGTCGAAGCCGCGCGCGCGGGCCTGGCCGAGATTGTCGATGTAGCGGATCGCGCAGGTCGGCAGGTTGACGAACTGCTGGATGCCCTTCCACTGGATGGTGAAGGCGCTCGCCTCGATCGACAGCTTGCGATCGAAGAACTTGTCCTTGGTGCCGATCTCGAAGCTGTCGACCTTGTCGGACTTGTAGGAGGACGGCGCGCCGGTGATGCCGAGATTGTCGAAATCGTCCGAGCAGGCATCGTAGGGCACCGGCGCATTGGCGCCGCCGGGGCGGAAGCCGCGTGCATAGGTGCCGTAGAACAGATTGTCCTGCGTCGCCTGCCAGCTGATGTTCGCCTTGGGCGTGAACGGTTTGGACGACGTGCCGCCCTGCGCCTCGGTGCGGCCGTAATTCTGCGGGCCGTCGGCGAAGTTGGTGAAGTTATAGCTCACCTTCTCGTACCGGCCGCCGCCGGTGACCGACAGCTTGGGCGTGATGTGCCACGTGACATCGGCGAACACCGCGATCTGCTTCTCGTGGCTGATCGACTGGTTGATGTAGCTGTCGCGCCCATCGTAGAGCGGGATCGGCCCGTCGGCGCCCGCCGCCTGGCCGAAATAATCCTCCAGCGACATGCCGAAGAGCTGCTCGAACAGCTGGTTGCCGTGCGGATCGACGAGTTCCTCGCGGCTGAGCTGGCGCTGTTTCTGGTAGAAGACGCCCGCCACCCAGGTGATCGGCGCAGTCGGATCGACCGACTGGATGCGGACTTCCTGCGTGAAGATGCGCTGGCGGTTGGTGACGACGCTGGGGCTCAGATAATAAGAGACATCCGGATTGATGCCGCGCGGCAGGAGCAGCGTCGGCGGAGTCGCCGGATCCTCGCCGCTCGGATCGAGCGTCAGCGTCTGGTAATAGCTCAGATCGTAGACCGTGCCATCATAACCCGAGATATTGCTGCGCTTGAAATAGCTGGTGTTGCTGACGACCTCAAACGCGTCGTTCTTGTAGTCGATCTTGAGCACCGGCAGCACGAACTTGTCCGGATTGCGCCGATATTCCGGGCTGGATTCGTGGAAGACGCCCTTCCCCGGATCGGACTGGCCCTCGACATAGCTGTCGTCGTCGGCGGTCAGGCGCTTCTGGTAATGAACCGACGGGGTGATCTGCAGGCCATCGACCGGCTGCCAGGTGATCGCGCCGCGCAACACGGTGACGTCCGAATAATTGGTGTTCTTCTTCAGGATGTTGCCGTCATAGTCCGTATGATCGATCCAGCCGCTGTCGCGGCGGTGATAGGCCGAGATACGGAAACCCAGCTTGTCCTCGACGATCGGCCCGCCGACCGCCGAGCCGAATTCCCAGCTCGCCCCGCCATGCGCCGTGGAGGACAGCTCGGCGCGGGTGTAGCTGGTGTAATCCTGCAGGCCCGGCTGCGGCGTGATGTAGCGCACCGTGCCGCCTTCCGAGCCGGCACCGAACAGAGTGCCCTGCGGCCCGCGCAGCACCTCGACACGATCGAGATCGAAGATGGCGGGTAGCGTGTCGTCCGAATCGAAGCCGAGGTTGCGGATCTGGATCGGCGTGTCGTCGATATAGATGCCGGTGGTGCCGGCGCCAGCATTGGACGAGATGCCGCGAATGGCGATCTCGTTCGATCCGTTGTCGACCTGGATGCCCGGCGTGAAGCGGGCAACCGCGGCGAGCGACTTGGCGCCCTTCAGGTCCAGTGCCTTCTGGTTGAACGCGCTGACGCTGACCGGCACCTTGGAGAGCAGTTGGTCCTGCCGGGTCGCGGTGACGACGATCTCGCCGAACGGGGCCGTCGTATTGGCGGCGGGCGGCGGCGGAGCGGGCGGCCCCGCTTTCTCCTGCGCCAGCAGCGGCGCGGGAAGTGCTGCGAGCACCAGGCCCGATGTCAGCAGACGGCGAACGATACGCGTGCGAGCGGTCATGCCCCAACCCCCTTTGGTCTACTCGTTGGTGCCTTCCTGCGATGATGGCGTCTTTCGCGCCTGACGCCATGTGATCACAGACGCAGCGACCGAGTCAATAGAGGCGATCCCGCAATGCGAGGAACGACATCGCCGCCACGAGGGTCGGCCAGCGCATCAGCCGCCCGCCGGGGAACCGCGGCACCGGGAGGCGGGCGAGGCGCGCATAGTCCGCATCGTCTCCGGCGAGCGCGTCGGCCACCAGCTTGCCGACATAGGGCGCCATCACCACGCCCAGCCCGGAAAATCCGCCGACCGCGATCAACCCCGGCTCGACCTCGCGCACGAACGGCAGGCGGTTGGGCGTGATCGCCAGCGTGCCGCCCCAGGCGTGTTCGATCGGCACGTCGCCGAGTTGCGGGAAGATGGCGAGGATGTGCTTGCGCACGAAGCCGGCGATGTCGGCGGGGAATCGGTAGGAATAATTCTCGCCGCCGCCGAACAGCAGGCGTCCGTCCGGCGTGATCCGGAAATAATAGACGACGAAGCGCGAATCGGAAACGGCATAGCCGTTGCGGACGATCGCCTGCGCGCGCTCGACACCCAGCGGCGCGGTGACCGCGACGTAGTTGTTGATCGGCATCACCCGCTGCTCGACCTTGGGCTGCAACCCGCGCAGATAGCCGTTGCAGGCGAGCACGACGCGATCGGCGACGACCTTTCCGCGCGGCGTATGGACCGTCCAGCGATCGCCCTGCCGATCGAGCGCGGTGGCGGGCGACAGTTCGTGGAGCGCGGCGCCGGCCGAGGCGGCCGCCCTGGCGATGCCCAGCGCGAAGTTGAGCGCGTGAAGATGGCCGCCGCGCATGTCGAGCAGCCCGCCATGATAACCCGACGAAGCGACGAGGTGCCGCGCTTCTTCCTTGTCCACGAAGCGGATCGCGTCGTAGCCGTAGCGATCCCGCAGGTGATCGACATGGGCGCGGGTGTGGCGGACATAGCCGGCGCGGTGATCGACATGCAGATAGCCGGGCGTGAGATCGCAGGCGGCCCGCTGATCCTCGACCAGCCAGTCGAGATGCGCGCGGGCATCGAGCGCGATGCGCCACAGTTCTCGCGCGTCGTCCGGCCCGAGATGCGATTCAAGCCATTCCTGCTCGCGCCGCATCCCGACATGGATCTGTCCGCCGTTGCGCCCCGATGCGCCCCAGCCGAGCCGATCGGCCTCCAGCAGCACGACCTTCCGCCCGGCGCGCGTGAGGTGCAGCGCCGCCGAAAGGCCGGCATAGCCGCCGCCGACCACGCAGACATCGGCCTCCACCTCGCCGTCGAGAGGCTGCACGGACGGTCCGTCGATGCGCGTCGCGGCATACCAGCTTGGCGGATAGTCGCCGCGTGCCGAGATCGCCTCGTCGTCCGTCGATCGCATCCATCCCTCCCGTTGACATTCCGCAGATGCACCATAGCCTGCGATCGCAGATATTCCACCAGGAGCCGAACCTCATGCCCCTGCCCTTCATGCCTTCGCGCCGTGGTTTCCTCGCCGGTGTCGGCGCAGCGGCCGTCGGCATCACGCTGACCGGGCTGGAGGGGTGCCATCGCGGCCCGCCCGGCAAGCGCATCAATTTCTACAATTGGGACACCTATATCGGGAAGACCACGCTCAAGGACTTTAAGTCGGCGACCGGCGTGACGGTCGACATGAGCCTGTTCTCCAACAATGACGAGCTGTTCGCCAAGCTGCGCGGCGGCAACCAGGGCTATGACGTGATCGTGCCGACCAACGATTTCGTCCAGCGCATGGCCAAGGCCGACATGCTGGAGCCGCTGGACCACGCCAGGATCCCCAACCTGAAGAACATCGCGCCGGAATTCCTCGATCCGCCGTTCGATCCGGGCCGGAAGTGGTCGATGCCCTATACCTGGCTGGTGCTCGGCCTCGGCTATCGCAAGTCGAAGATCCAGGGCGTGCCGGACGACTGGAAATGGGTGTTCGATTCGCCCCAGTATAAGGGCCGCATCGGCCTGCTGGCGGAGGCCGGCGACCTCGTTCGCCTCGTGCTCAAATATCTCGGCTATCCGATGAACACGGGCGATCCGGTCGCGCTCAAGAAGGTGGAGGATCTGCTGATCCGGCAGAAGCCCAACATCGCCGTCTTCCACGACGACAACGGGCAGGATCTGCTGCTCTCCGGCGATATCGACATCGTCATCGAATATAATGGCGACATCGCGCAGGTGATGAAGGAGGACAAGGATCTCGACTTCGTGATCCCGAAGCAGGGCAGCCAGATCTCGTCCGACTGCCTGTGCATCCCCAAGGGCGCGCCCAACCCCGATCTGGCGCACGAATTCATCAACTACCTGCTCGACGCCAAGGCCGGCGCCGAGATCAGCCAGACGATCAAATATCCCACGCCCAATGCGGCGGCGAAGGCGCTGATGGGGCCGGATTACAAGGACAATCCGGTGATCTTCCCGCCCCAGTCGATCCTCTCGAAATGCGACTACGCCACCTACAATGGCGAGGCGCTGTCGCGGCAATATGAGGAGATCATCACGCGGGTACGCGCCGCCTAGGCGACACGATCACTCCGCCTGATCGCGGTATTTGCGGAATTCGAGCTTGGCGATGGTGCGGCGGTGCACCTCGTCCGGCCCGTCCGCCAGCCGCAGCGTGCGCTGCGAGGCCCAGGCCGAGGCGAGGTGCGTCACCTGCGAGACGCCGCCGCCGCCGAACGCCTGGATGGCGTTGTCGAGGATCTTCAGCGCGGTGTTGGGCGCCGCCACCTTGATCATCGCGATCTCGGTGCGCGCCGCGCGATTGCCCTCGCGGTCCATCAGGTCGGCCGCCTTGAGGCAGAGCAGCCGCGTCATCTCGATGTCGATGCGGGCCTGCGCGATCCGCTCCTCCCACACCGAATGTTCGTGGATTCGCTTGCCGAAGGCGGTGCGCGACGTCAGCCGGCGGATCATCGTCTCCAGCGCACGCTCGGCGACGCCGATCGATCGCATGGCGTGGTGGATGCGGCCCGGCCCCAGCCGCCCCTGCGCGATTTCAAAGCCCCTCCCCTCGCCCAGCAGCATGTTGGCGGCGGGCACGCGCACCTTGTCGAGCAGCACCTGCGCGTGGCCTTCCGGCGCGTGATCGTAGCCAAAGACGGTGAGCATCTTCTCGATCGTCAGGCCGGACACGCCCGTCGGCACCAGGATCATCGACTGCTGCTGGTGGGCGGGCGCGGAAGGGTCGGTCTTGCCCATCACGATGGTGATCTTCACGCGCGGATCGCCCATGCCGGACGACCACCATTTACGCCCGTCGATCACATAATCGCCGCCGTCGCGGGTGATCGATGTCTCGATGTTGGTCGCGTCGGACGAGGCGACGGCCGGCTCGGTCATCAGGAAACAGGAGCGGATTTCGCCGTGCATCAGCGGTTTGAGCCACGCCTCCTGCTGCTCGGCCGATCCGTAGCGAAGCAGCACCTCCATGTTGCCGGTGTCGGGCGCGGAGCAGTTGAACACCTCGGGCGCCCATTTGATCTTGCCCATCTCCTCGGCGCAGAGCGCATATTCGAGGTTGGTGAGCGACGGCCCCTCGAACCGGAAATCGGGATTGACCGGGGTGCCGCCATGCGAGGGCGGCATGAACAGGTTCCACAGGCCGGCAGCCTTCGCCTTGTCCTTCAGCTCCTCGATCAGCGGCAGTTCCTTCCACCGCTCGCCCGCATCCACCTCGCGGTCGTAGCGCGCCTCGTTGGGGAAGACGTGATCGGCCATGAAGGCCTTCACCCGGTCGCGCCAATGGGTCTGCGTGTCGGACAGGCCGAAATCCATTTCTCTCTCCTATTCGCCGCGCTGGGCTCGCTGGGCCTGCTCCCACGCCGCCTCGGCGAGCGGGGCGAGGCGTTTGATCGCGACATGGGCATGGGCGGACGAGGCGTTGCCGCGGAGCATCCGCCCGTGGATGCCGTGGACGATCGCCGCCAGCCGGAACATGTTGAAGGCGATGTAGTAGGTCAGGTGCGGCAGGCTCTCGCGCCCGGTGCGGCGGCAGTAAGCGGCGACATAGTCCGCCTCGCCGGGCAACCCGCGCGACACCGGATCGGGCGAAATCACCGCATTGGCGAGGCCCGGCGGCATCCGGTACATCATCACATTGTAGGCGAAGTCCGCCACCGGATCGCCCAACGTCGACAGTTCCCAGTCGAGCACCGCGATCACGCGCGGCTCGGTCGGATGGAAGACCATGTTGTCGGGCTTGAAATCGCCATGGACGATCGACCGCCCCTGCTCGGGCGGCATATTGGCGGGCAGCCATTCGATCAGCCGGTCCATCGCCTCGAACCGGCCCGCATCGGCATCCGCGAGATATTGCCGCGAGAAACGCGCGACCTGCCGCTCCACATAATTGCCGGGCTTGCCGTAGTCGCCGAGGCCGATCGCCGCGAAATCGGCGGCATGGAGCCGCGCCATCGTCGCGTTCATCGAGTCGAAGCAGGCCGCCCGCTCCTCGCGGGGCACCTCGGGCAGATCGGAATCCCAGAAGATCCGGCCTTCGACCATCTCCATCACGTAGAACCAGCTGCCGATCACCGCGTCGTCGGTGCACAGGCCGATGGTGCGCGGCACCGGAAAGCCGTCCCCGCCGAGCGCGGTCAGCACGCGATATTCGCGATCGACGGCATGGGCGGAGGCGTGGAGCGTGCCCACCGGCTTGCGGCGCATCACGAAGGCGCGGCCGTCTTGCGCGATCAGCTTGAAGGTGGGGTTGGACTGGCCGCCCTTGAACTGCTCGACGCGCAAGGCTCCGCCCAGGCCCGGCACGCGCTCCGCCAGCCATTCGGCGAGGCGGCGCTCGTCGAACGCGTGGCCGCTGCGCACCGCGCCGGTGCCGCTGACCGCATCGGAGGAGACCATGCCTTCGCTCATCGCCCCGGCCTCAGACCGTGAACGGCGGCTCTTCCCACCACGGGAAGACCTCGGGCATGTCGCCGCTCACCGTGCAGGGATAGGAGGGCGCGCGCTTTTCGAGGAAGCTCGTCACCCCCTCCTTCGCATCCGCCGATCGGCCGCGCGCATAGACCAGTTTGCTGTCCAGCCGGTGCGCCTCCATCGGATGCTGCTGGGTGAGGCCGCGCCACATCATCTGCCGGGTGAGCGCCACCGAGACGGGTGCGGTATTGTCGGCGATCTCGCGGGCGAGCGCGCGGCCGACGCCGAGCAGCTCGTCGGCCGGGTGGATCGAACGGACCAGCCCGCCTTCCTTCGCCTCGGCGGCATCGAACAGGCGGCCGGTCGCGGTCCATTCGAGCGCGCGGCTGATCCCCACGACGCGCGGCAGGAACCAGGAAGAGGCCGCCTCCGGTACGATTCCGCGCCGCGCAAAGACGAGGCCGAAGCGCGCGGTGTCGGCGGCGATGCGGATATCCATCGGCAGCGTCATGGTGACCCCGATGCCCACCGCCGGGCCGTTGATCACGCCGATCACCGGCTTCAGGCTCTGGAAGATGCGCAGCGACACGCGCCCGCCGGTGTCGCGGATCGCGGGATGATCGTAATCGACGCTGCCGTCGGCGCGGATCGGCGATCCGGCCTCGCTCTGGCGATCGGGGCGGTTGGCATAATCGAAAGTCGCAGCACCATTGCCGAGGTCCGCGCCCGCGCAGAAGGCCCGGCCCGCGCCGGTGACGATGATCGCGGCGACGCCATCATCGGCGTCGGCGGCGTCGAAGGCGGCGATCAATTCCTCGCACATCGTCGCGGTGAAGGCGTTCAGCCGATCGGGGCGATCGAGCGTGATGGTGAGTACCCGGTCCTCGATCGCGGTGCGGATCGTCTCGTACATCGCCTGCCCTCCCCTGCCCGTCAGAGCGATGAACCGCCGTCGACCACGAACTCGCCGCCGGTCGCGAAGCCGGATTCGTCGGTGGCGAGGTAGAGGCAGACCGCCGCGATCTCCTCCGGCTTGCCGAGCCGGCCGACCGGATGGCCCGACACCCAGCCGGCATAGAGCGCCTGCGGATCGGGCGCCTGCGCCATCACCTTGTCGAGAATGGGGGTGTGGGTTGCGCCCGGATGCACCGAGTTGCAGCGCATCCCGTAGCCTTCCCGCGCATAATGGAGCGCGACCGACTTGGTGAGCATCGTCACCGCCGCCTTGGCCGCATTGTAGCCGACGAGATCGGCATTGGCGCGAATGCCGCACATCGAGGCCATGTTGATGACCGACGCATTGCGCCCCTTCATCAGCGGGATCGCGTGCTTGCAGCCGAGGAATACGCCGATCAGATCGATGTCGAGCATATTGCGGAAGCCGTCGAGCGACAGCGCCTCGATCGAACCGAGCGTGGTGATGCCGGCATTGTTGACGAGGACGTCGAGATGGCCGTGCCGCTGGCCCGCCTCGGCCAGCGCATCGAGCCAGGCCGGCTCGCTGGTCACGTCGAGCCGCACGAAGCTCGCCGCGTCGCCCAGTTCCGCTGCCAGCGCCTCGCCCTGCGTAGCGTCGATGTCGGCGATCACCACCTTCGCGCCCTCCGCGACGAAGCGGCGCACGATCGCCTCGCCCAGCCCGGAGGCGCCGCCGGTGACCAGCGCGACCTTGCCCTCGATCCGTCCGCTCATGCCCCCGCCCCCTCGAACAGCCGCGCCGGCGCCTCGATCAGCGCGCGGAAGGCCTTGAGCCAGCGCGCGCCCGTCGCGCCATCGAGCGCGCGATGATCGCAGGTGAGCGTCACCGTCATCACCTGTTCCTCCGCCAGCGCGCCGTCGCGCAGCACCGGCCGGGTGCGCGCCGCGCCGACCGAGAGGATCGCGGCCTGCGGCGGGTTGATGATCGACCCGAAGCTCGTCACCCCGAACATGCCGAGGTTGGAGACGGTGAAGGTGCCGCCGGTATATTCGTCCGGCTGGAGGCGGAAGCGCTGGGCACGATCGGCGAGGTCCTTCAGCTCGGCGGCGATGGCGGTGACGGATTTGCCCTCCGCCTCGCGCACGATCGGCGTCATCAGCCCGCCCTTGATCGCCACCGCCACGGCGACATCGGCATGGGCGTGCTGCAGCATCCCTTCCGGCACGTAGCTGACATTGGCCTCGGGCACCTCGATCAGCGCGAGGGCCGCCGCCTTCACCACCAGATCGTTGACCGAGACGCGGGCCGCCCCCTCCCCGCCATTGTGCGCAGCACGCGCGGCGAGCAGGGCGTCGAGGCCGATCTCCATGCCGAGCGGGAAGTGCGGGATGTCGCGCGCGCTCTCGGTCATGCGCTGGGCGATGACGCGGCGCAGTCGGTCGTGCGGCTTAACCGCATAGGAGCCGCGAGGCAGGCCGATAAGCTCGAGGCGGCCGGCCAGCGCCTCGTCAATGGTGTCGGTGGTCATGCCCCGCATAAGAGGCGCGGGGGCGGCCGGCGTAACCTCTGGAAAGTGCTAGATCAGGCGGCCGCACTCGGTCGCGCGGACATGCGCGCGTGCCACGCCGCCAGCCACGCCCGCTCGCCGATCGGGTCCATCCCCACCGCCTTGGCGAAATCGACGAAGGCGAGGAGCAGGATGTCGCCCATGGTGGGCGTGGCACCCGCGACATAATCCCGCGCGGCGCATTGCCGGTTCAGGAAATCGAGCGTCCAGAAAGCCATCGCCTTCAGCGAGGGTGCGGCCTCCTCCGGCGCCACGATCAGGCGCGGCTCGAACATCGGCCGCCCTTCCGCAGCGCGGAAGCCCAGCGTCAGCGGGGTCGCGAAGCCGAGATCGATCCGGCGCGCCCACATCCGCGCCTCGGCCCGCTTCTCCGGCGTGGTGCCGATCAGCGGTGGCGAGGGCACCAATTCCTCGAAATATTCGCCGATCGCCAGCACCTCGGTGATGATCTGGCCCGCGTCGGTCTCCAGCGCGGGCAGCGCGCCGAGCGGATTGACCTCCGCCATGTACGGATCGCGCCGGCACTCGCCGCCCATGATGTCGATCTCAACGAGATCGAGCGCGATGCCCTTTTCGGCCGCCGCCATGCGCACGATGCGCGGGCTGGGGCCGATCGAATTGTAGAGCTTCATGGTCACTCGATCGTCGCGATCAGCGTTCCCACCTCGTAGGTCTCGCCGATCTGGCCGATCACCTTGAGCGTGCCAGAGACGGGCGCATCGACCTCGTTGGTCGATTTGTCCAGCTCCACCGCATAGAGCGGCGTGCCCGCCGTCGCCGTGCCGCCGTCGGGCACCAGCCACTCGGTCAGCGTCGCCTCGGTCATCGTCATGCCGATCTTGGGAATGCGGATTTCGGTGCTCATGTCGTCCCCTCGTGGTCGCTGTTTTTTCTGGCCGCCGTCGCACCGCGCAACAAGCTGGCATTGTGCCTAGGAAATGCCGGTCAGACGAAGACCTGGCGGTAGAGATCGGCGATCTCGGCGGCATCCGGCTCGCGCGGATTGTTGCCCGGCGATCCCGAGGCGAGCGCCTGCTTGGCCATGATCGGGATCAGCTCCATGTAGCGCGCCTGCGGGATGCCGTAGGCGGCGGGCGTCGGCACGCCGAGATCGGCGTTGAGCGCGCTCAGCTCGTCGAGCAGGCGGGCGACAGCGGACTGGTCCCCCTCCTCCTCGCGCGCCACGCCCATCGCCCGCGCGCAGGCGGCGTAGCGGGTGCGGGCCGATGGCGCGGAAAAGGCCGTCACCGCCGGCAGCAGCATCGCGTTGGACAGCCCGTGGGGCACGTGGAAGAAGGCACCGATCGGCCGGCTCATGCCATGCACCAGGGCGACGCTGGCGTTGGAGAAAGCGAGGCCGGCATGGTGCGCGCCGACCATCATCGCCTCGCGCGCCGCATGGTCGTCGGGCGCATCGCAGGCGCGGCGGATGTTGGGCGCGATCAGCCGCATCGCGGAGAGCGCCATCGCATCCGAAAAGGGATTCGCCCGCTTCGACACATAGGCCTCGATCGCGTGGGTGAGCGAGTCGATGCCGGTATCGGCGGTGAGCCGGCGCGGCTTGGCCAGCGTCAGCTCGTAGTCGAGGATCGCGATGGTCGGCAGGAAGGCCAGCCCCGCGCACAGCATCTTCTCGCTGGAAACCTCGTCGGTGATGATCGTGAAGCGCGTCGCCTCCGATCCGGTGCCGGCGGTGGTCGGCACCGCGACGATCGGCAGGCCGGGCGTGTCGGTGGTGGCCGGCGCCTTCATCGAGGGGATCGGGCGCGGATCGATCGCCAGCGCGGCGACCGCCTTGGCGGTGTCGATCGGGCTGCCGCCGCCGAAGCCGATCACGCAATCATGATCGCCCTCGCGCAGCGCGGCGAGCGCGGCCTCGACCACGGCGACGGTCGGGTCCGGCACGGTATCGGTGAAGGCGCGCGCGGTCATCCCCGCCTCGTCCAGCACCGCCATCAGCCGGTCGAGCATCCCGTTACCCGCCAGGAAGCCATCGCTGACAACGAACGGCCGCGACAGCCCGCACTGGCCGAGCGCGGCGGGCAGCTCGGCGAGCGCCCCGCCGCCGACGCGGATCACACGGGGAAGGTTCACGGCCGCCATCACTTCTCCTCCACGGTCAGCACGCCGCCGCGCACCGCCACGATCGTCTGCGCGACGAAGCGCAGCATCTGGTCGGCGCGGGCCGGATCGTTCCAGATGTCGCTATTGAGCGCCAGCCCCTCCACCGCCGCCCAGACATAATCGTTGAGCATGTCGAGCCGGGGATCGCCCGCCCATTCGGGGAACACCCGCACGATCTCGTCGCGCCACACCCGATCGTAGAGCCGCGCGCGATCGAGGAAGATGGCGCGCAGATCGGCATCGGTGCGCGAGGCGACGTGCAGTTCCAGATAGGCGGCATATTCGGGTGTGCCGCAGGTCGCGTAGGAAATGGCGATGCCGGCGCTGCGCGCGACGCGCTGGGTGTCGGTGAGCGCCCGGATGCGATCGAGGAAATCCGCCATGCGCCGGTAGAAGGCATATTCGATCACCGCCGCCATCAGATCGAGCTTGCTGGCATAATGGTGGAGCATCGCGCCGCGCGAGATACCGGCGCGCGTCGCCACCGTCTGCAGCGAGCAGTTGGCGTAGCCGCTCTCCGCCAGGCAGGCGAGCGCGGCGTCGAGCATCGCATTGCGCGTCGCACGGCTCTTGCGTTGCTGCCAGCCCGAAGGCTCGCCTCCCTCTTCCGCAAGGCTTTCGGGCAGCAATTCGGTCAGCGCCAGCGTCATCACTCACCCCTCAAAAACCGGACGACCATCCTGCAACAGAACGACCGACATGTTTTCTATGACAAAGGACAGGTTCTCGCATCCGCCGATCGGAGCGAACATCCCGGCCCATCGCAAGAGGCGCACAGCGCGCCCGGCCCGGAGAGACATCGTGGACCAGCCGAACCATTTTCGCGCGGATCGTCACCCGTCCGAATCCTACGAGGACATCCTAGAGCGCGACACCCGCACGATCCCCGATCATCTCCGCCAGGGGCCGACCCGCGACCTCGGCGACGAGGGCATCCCGGTCACCAACTATTTCGATCCCGCGCACTTCGCCAAAGAGGTCCGCCACGTCTGGCTGAAGGTGTGGCAATGGGCCTGCCGCGAGGAGGACATTCCCAACCCCGGCGACGTCTTCGTCTACGAGAATGTCGGCAAGAGCCTGCTGGTCACCCGGCAGGAGGACGGATCGATCAAGGCCTTCTGGAACAGCTGCCTGCATCGCGGCCGCAAGCTGGTCGACAAGAGCGGCCACAAGGTCGACTTCCGCTGCAAGTATCATGGCCTCGCCTGGAAATGCTCGGGCGCGTTCAAGCACAACCCGATCGGCTGGGATTTCCCGCAGTTCAACCGGATGGATGTAAGCCTTCCCGAAGTGAAGGTGGAGACGTGGGGCGGCTTCGTCTTCATCAACTTCGATCCCGCCGCGCGGCCGCTGATGGACACGCTCCAGCCGCTCGCCGACCATTTCGATCGCTACGATTTCGCCAACCGCTACAAGGCGGCGCACGTTTCCAAGGTGGTACCGTGCAACTGGAAGGTGATGGCGGAGGCTTTCATGGAGAGCCACCACACCATCGCCACCCACCCGCAGCTCGCCCCCTTCCTCGGCGACGTGAACAGC
Source organism: Sphingomonas oryzagri (assembly GCF_029906645.1). Taxonomy (NCBI): domain Bacteria; kingdom Pseudomonadati; phylum Pseudomonadota; class Alphaproteobacteria; order Sphingomonadales; family Sphingomonadaceae; genus Sphingomonas; species Sphingomonas oryzagri. The sequence goes on along the minus strand of NZ_JARYGZ010000001.1, from coordinate 369,050 downwards.
CAGTATGATGCGCTGAGCGACCACGTCACCCGGCAGTTCACCGCGACCGGCGTCGCCTCTCCCATGCTGTCGGACCGCAATATCGACGACATGGCGATCCTGAAAGCGATGGAGGCGGCCGGCGGCAGCCACGTCTCCGGCGGCCAGGCGAGCAAGGAAGGCGGCGCGGCCGAGAAGAAGCCGGTCAACAATGCCCGCGACACCCCGGACGCGCCGGACACGCTGGAAGAGGGCGTCTCCGCGCGCATGTTCGCGTGCAACATCACGCGCCAGTCGCTCGGCATCGAGGATGGGTGGGATTATTCGGACGTGTCGGACGCCGAGATCATCGACGCCCTCCTCTACAACGTCTTTCCGCACATGAGCTTCTGGGCGGGCTACGCCCCTAACATCGTCTATCGCTGGCGGCCGAACGGGCTCGATCCCGACACGTCGATCATGGACGTGATCATCCTGAAGCGCGTGCCCAAGACCGGCCCCCGCCCGAAGCCGGTGCAGGAACATCGCCTGACGCTGGAGGAGGACTGGTCCTCCTCGCCGATGCTCGGCGCGCTCGGCCCGGTGTTCGAACAGGATATGGAGAACCTGCCGCAGGTGCAGGAAGGCCTCAAGACCTCAGGCACCGGCGTCGTCCACTTCGGGCTTTATTCGGAGATGCGGATCCGCCTTCTCCACGTGCTGATCGGCCGCATGATCGCCGAAGGCGAAGCCCGCGTCGGCTGATCGCGCCAGCGCGGCAAAGGGTCACTGCAACTTTCGATAGTAGGCGCGTCGGCCGATCTCGACGACACAGACAGACATATAAAAAATACCGTCAGGAGGGGAATGGATATGGGGAGCAACACGCGCATCCTGGGGGCCATGCTGCTGGCCTCGACGTCGCTCGCATGGGCCGCCACGTCGGCCGACGCACAGGCCGCCGACGCGACGAAACCGGCGGCACCGGCTGCGGCGCCCGCCGCGCAGACCGGCGCCGAGGATATCATCGTCACCGCCCGCAAGCGCGACGAGACGCTGCTGCAGGTGCCCGTCGCCGTCTCGGCGATGAGCGCCAGCGACATCACCCGCTACGCCGCGACCGACCTCACCAAGATCGGCCAGCTGGTGCCGCAGGTGATCCTCGCCAAGACGGGCGGCGGCGGCGCCGGCGCCTCCTTCGCGATCCGCGGCATCGGCTCCTCCGCGCTCGACGCGGGCATCGACCAGACCGTCTCGCTCAACATCGACGGCGTGCAGATCAGCCGTGGCCGCCTGATCACATCGGGCTTCTTCGACATCGCGCAGGTCGAGGTGCTGAAGGGTCCGCAGGCGCTGTTCTTCGGCAAGAACAGCCCCGGTGGTGTCATCTCGGTCCACACCAACGGGCCGACCGACCATTTCACCGGCTACATGCGCGCCGGCTACGAGTTCAAGGCGAACGAGCGCTATGTCGAAGGCGCGGTCGCCGGGCCGATCACCGACACGCTGGGCTTCCGCATCGCGCTGCGCGGCGACGCGATGGCGGGCTATATCAAGAATGTCGCCGGCGAATTGGCGGTGCCGAGCGACCCGACCCACCCCAGCCCCGGCGCCGCGCACAGCCGCGATCCGGGCACCCACGAATTCCTGGGCCGCGGCACGCTGGCGTGGAAGCCGAGCAGCCGCTTCGACGCCAACCTCAAGATCTTCGGCGACAAGCTCAAGGATCATGGCGAAACCGGCGGCAACGACCTGAAATGCTCGGGCCACCCGCAGACGCTCGATTTGCTGAGCGGCACCTTCGTCACCGATCCCTATGGCGACTGCAAGATCAACGGCGTGCGCACGCTGGGCGCCCTGAATCCCGAAATCGCCGCCAACTATCCCAAGTCCAACGGCGGCGTGCCCTACACCCAGTATCACGCCTTCCTCACCTCGCTGACGATGAACTATCATCTCGACAAGGCGACGATCACCTCGGTGACCGGTTACTGGCATTATCGCAACGACAGCTTCGACAATTTCGCCAACGACAGCTCGCCGACGGTGTTCGGCGCCAACCTCGACGACAGCAAGGCCTTCACCCAGGAACTCCGCCTCAACACGACCTTCGAGGGGCCGCTCAACTTCGCGTTCGGTGCCTATTACGAGGACAGCAAGCGCGATACGCGCGGCAACGGCTTCATCGGCGATGTCGGCCCCGATCCGCGCAACGGCCAGACCAACAACTGGCAGCTGCTGAGCTTCAACAAGGGCAAGACCTATTCGGCGTTCGGCCAGGCGATCTACAATATCCTGCCCAACCTCGAGCTGGCCGGCGGCGTCCGCTGGACGCGCGAGGTGAAGCACACCACGCTCGGCAACAGCTTCGTCAACGAGAATATCGCGGCGCTCGGGCTGGTCGAGGCCGAGGGCGATTTCAGCTCGGGCAAGTTCTCCGACACCAACTGGTCGCCGGAAGCGACGCTGACCTGGCACCCGACGCGCAACACCACGCTCTACGCGGCGTACAAGACCGGCTACAAATCGGGCGGCTTCTCCAACCCCTCGATCCTCTCGCCGGGCCAGAATGCCGACAATCTGAGCTTCAAGCCCGAACATACGCGCGGCGGCGAGATCGGCGCCAAGGGTTCGCTGATGGGGGGCAAGCTGGCGATCAACGCGGCAATCTACCGCTACACCTACAAGGGGTTGCAGCTCACCTCGTTCAACCCGACGCCGCCCTCCTTCACGATCAAGAACGCCGCCTCGGCGCGGACGACCGGTGTGGAGGTGGACAGCTCCTACAGCATCACCCGCGATTTTCAGATCCGTGCCTCGGTCGGCTATAACGACGCCAAGTATCTGAGCTTCGATGCGCCCTGCTATTCGGGCCAGACGGCGGCGACGGGCTGCACCGGCGCCAACGGCACGCAGGATCTGACCGGCACCTCGCTTGTCCGCGCGCCGAAATGGAGCATGACCGGCGGCTTCACCTACGACATGCCGCTGGGCAATGGCGACATGAAGCTCGGCTTCTCGTCCGACGCCAACTACACCAGCGGCTACTGGCTGCTCGAGAACCAGAACCCCAACGGCTACCAGAAGGGTTTTGCCCGCCTGAACGCCTCGATCCGCCTGCACGAGGCGGACGATCGCTGGGAGTTCGCCTTCATCGGCCGCAACCTGACCAACAAATATTATGCGGTGGCGGGTTCGGAGAAGGCGTTCGGTACACCGGACGAGATCGCCGTCACGATCGGCCGCCCGCGCGAGCTGGTGCTCCAGGGCACCTACAAGTTCTGATGCCGGTCAAGGCACCCGCCGGCGCCCAGCGACGTGCCGGTGGGTGCCTGTGCGGGGCGGTGCGCTACACGATGGTGTGGCCGCCGCTCGATCTCGTCACCTGCAGCTGCCGGCATTGCCAGAAGCAATCCGGCGGTGCGCTCTCGGTTGTCGCGATCGTCGGGCGCGACATGCTGGAGGTGGAGGGCGACCTTTCCACCTATGACGACATCGGCAATAGCGGGCACGACGTCTGGCGGCGTTTCTGCCCGTCCTGCGGATCGCCGATCCTCACCGACACGCCGACGGCGACCGAGGCGGGCGTGCGCTTCGTCAAGGCGGGCACGCTCGACGACACGACCGACCTCCAGCCCTCCAGCCATTACTGGACCGAACGCGCCCAGACCTGGGTGCTCTTCCCCCCCGCCGATCGCATCGCGCTGCGTGAGGAGATGCCCGTGATCCCCGGCAAGGACGATACATGCCGACAATAGATTATCGCGCGCCGCTGAAGGCGCTGGTCGCAGTGCGCGGCCACCCCTTCGATCGCAACGCCTTCGCCGCTTTGTTCGACGGCATGGAGGGCATCTCCGCCACGATGGTGGATCAGCCCGCCGCCGCGCAGCTGATGAACCCGGACGGGATGGCGCCGTTCGACGTGCTCGTCCTCTACGACATGCCCGGCCTCGATTTCGCGGCCGAGACCGACAGGCCCGGCTATGTCGATCCGGGCGAGGCGTTCCGCACCGGCTTCACCGCGCTGCTGGAACAGGGCAAGGGCATCGTCGCGCTGCATCACGCGTTCGCCGGATGGCCGGCCTGGCCCGCTTATGCCGATGCGCTGGGCGGCAGCTTCCTCTACCGCCCCGGCCCGTTGCGCGGTCGCGACCGGCCCGATTCCGGCTATCGCCACCAGGTCGAATACACCGCCGAGGTGGTCGCGCCCGATCATCCGGTGATGGCAGGCATCCCCGCGACCTTCGCGATGACGGACGAGGCCTATCTCGGCGAGGTGTTCGAGGACGAGGTGACGCCTCTGCTCCGTTCCAGCCACGCCTTCACGCGCGACGGCTTCTATTCGGCGACCGCCGCGATGGAGGGGCGGATGTTCAGCAACGAGGGCTGGAGCCACGAGGAAGGATCGAACCTGATCGGCTGGACCAAGCGTGCCGGCAACAGCCCGCTCGTCTACCTCCAGCCCGGCGACGACCAGATCACCTACGACAATCCGGTCTACCGGCGGCTGGTGGAGAATGCGATCCGCTGGGTCGCCTCGCCCGAAGCCCGCGCCTGACCGCGAGGAGACACGCATGACGACGATCAACCGCCGCTTCACCCTCGTCCGCCGCCCGTCGGGTCTGCCCACCGCCGCCGACTTCGCGCACGACACGCAGCCCGTGCCGGAACCGCGCGACGGAGAGGTGCTGATCCGCAACCGCTACGCCTCGCTCGATCCCGCGATGCGCGGCTGGCTGGACGATCGCCCCTCCTACATGCCGCCGGTGCCGCTCGGCGCCCCCGTCCGTGCCTCGACGATCGGCGAGGTCGCGGCGTCTGCCAATCCGGATTTCGCGCCCGGCGACTGGGTGCTCGGCCTGAACGGCATCGAGGATTATTCGATCGCGAAGCCCGGCGGCTTCACCATGAAGATCGACGCGAAGGCGGTGCCGTCGGTCACCAACTATCTCTCGGTGCTCGGCGCGGTCGGCCTCACCGCCTATTTCGGACTGCTCGACGTCGGCAAGCCCAAAGCGGGCGAGACGGTGCTGGTGACGGGTGCGGCCGGTGCGGTCGGCTCGCTGGTCGGCCAGATCGCGAAGATCCAGGGGTGCCGCGCAATCGGCATCGCCGGCGGGGCGGACAAATGCGCGCGCCTCACCCGCGACTACGGTTTCGACGCGGCAATCGACTATCGCGGCAAGGATGAGGCCGCGCTCACCGCCGAAATCCGCGCGGCGGCGCCGGACGGCGTGGACGTGATCTTCGAGAATGTCGGCGGGGTCATCCTCGATGCCGGTCTCAACAATCTGAATCAGGGCGCCCGTATCGCGCTGTGCGGGCTGATCAGCGAATATAACAGCACCGAGGGCGCCGTCGGCGCGCGCAACGTCTGGCAGCTGATCGTCAAGTCCGCCTCGATCAACGGCTTCCTCGTCTCCTCCTATCTCGATCGCTTTCCGGAGGGTGCGGCGGCGATGGCGCAGTGGGTGGCGCAGGGGAAGATCCGCGCCGACGAACATGTCGACGAGGGGATCGAGAACGCCCTGCCCGCCTTCCTCCGGCTGTTCGAGGGCAGCAACCAGGGCAAGATGATCCTGAAGATCGGGGGCGAATGATGGAGCGGCTGGCAGGGCGTCATGTCGTCGTCACCGGCGCCGGATCGGGCATCGGCAAGGCGACCGCCGCACGGCTGCGGCGCGACGGCGCGCAGGTGTTCGGCGTCGATCGCGCGGGCGATGTCGAGCTGCGGCTGGACGTGACCGAGGCGGGCGCGTCGGACCGGATCGTCGCCGCCGCGATCGAGGCGATGGGCGCGCTCGACGGCGTCGCCGCCTGCGCCGGCATCGCGCGCGGCGAGCCGCTGGAAACCCATGACGATGCCTATTGGGATCTGGTGCTGGCGGTGAACGTCAGCGCCGTCTTCCGCCTCGCCCGCGCCGCCATCCCGGCGCTGCGCGCGTCCGGCCGGGGGCGGATCGTCACGATCGGATCGGTGATGTCGAGCTTCGGCGCGCCGGGGCTGGTCGCTTATGCCGCCTCCAAGCACGCCGTGCTCGGCATGACGCGCGCGATGGCGGCGGAGCTGGGGCCGGACAGGATCACGGTCAATTGCGTGCAGCCCGGCGCGATCGCCACGCCGCTGACCGCCGAGGTGTTTTCCAACCCCGATTATGCCGGCTTCTGGACCAACAAGGCCGCGCTCGGCCGGCTCGGCCAGCCCGAAGACATCGCCGACGTGATCGCCTTCCTGATGTCCGACGACGCACGCTTCGTCAGCGGCCATGGCATGCTGGTGGACGGCGGCGCGATGCAGCAGCCGTAACCTTCAATCCTCCCCCGCCAGGGAGAGGGGGACCATGCGGAGCATGGTGGTGGGGGCCGACGGCGGGACTCCCGTGACGGACACCACCGCCTTCCCTCCGTCGCCTCCGGCGCCACCTCCCCCTGGCGGGGGAGGATTTTAGAGCCTCAGAACTGCACGCGCTTGGTGTAGCCGCCGTCGATGATCAGGTTGGTTGCGGTGATCCAAGAGGCGGCAGGGCTGGCGAGGAAGAGGATGGCGTTGGCGACATCCTCGGTGGTGCCGAGCCGGCCGAGCGCGCAGGTCTCCTCGCTGGCCTTGTAGAAATCGGGGGCGCCGTTCTTCACGTCGTCCCAGTTGCCGCCCTCGAACCACACCGGCCCCGGCGAGATCGCGTTGACGCGGATGCCCTTCGGCCCCCACGCCTGCGCGAGCTGACCCGAATAGGTGAGGATCGTCGCCTTGATCGCGTTGAAGGCGTTGGGCGCGATGAAGGTCTCGGTCGCCGCGATGCTCGACATCATCACGATGGCGGCATGCTTCGACTTTTCCAGATAGGGCAGCAGCGCCTCGCAGCCCTGCACGGTGCCCAGCGTGTCCATGCGGAAGCACGCTTCCCAGTCCTGCGCCAGCTTGGAGCCGGACGCGCTGGCCGAGGGGATGAAGATGTCGCAGCCGCCTAGCTCGTCGGCGATGTCGGTCAGCAGCTTGGGATAGGCATCGAGATCGGCGAGGTCGCCCTTCTTGCCGACCACCTTCACGCCATGCTTGGTATAGGCCGCGACGGCATCGTCGATCTGGTCCTGGTTGCGCGAGAAGAAGCCGACGTCGGCGCCCTCGGCGGCGAACTTCTCCAGCGCCGTCCGCCCCGTGCCGCGGCTGCCGCCGGTGAGGATCACCTTCAATCCCTTGAGCCCGAGATCCACCAACCGTCTCCTTCGTGATGATAAGCCGCGCCTTCCATGCCCCATCGGCCGGCGCCGAGCGCCTATCCTTCGCGACAGTTTCGACAGGGATCAGTCGAAGCGGATCGGGCGGATCAGCGCGTTGCCCACGCCTTCGCGCGCGGCATCGGCGATCATCGCGTAGAAGCCGGTGAGCGAGGGCGTCGGGCTGTAGAGTTCGACCATGTGGCCATGCGTCGCCACCATGTCGATCATCGCGAAGACGAGGCCGGTGCCGGTCACCGCCCGGAGCGCGCAGTCGTGGCCCTGCGCGGCATAGGCCGCGATGCTCGCGTCCACATCGTCGACGAACAGGGCGACATGATGGATGCCCTCGCGGCCCGATCCTTCCGGATACATGTCGTGGAAAGCCGAGGGACCGGGATTGTTCTGCTGGACGAACTCGATCATCAGATCGCCCCACTGTCCGTAGGCCGAACTGTGATCCAGCTCCGCCGGCTCGCCCCGATAGAGGCAGGCGGCCAGCGGGATATTGTCCGCGACATAATAAGGGCCGGAGCCGAACAGCGCGTGATGCCGCGCCGCCGCCGCCCGCACGTCCGCCACGAAATAGGCGATCTGGCGGATCGGCAGGACGGTCACGATCAGAGCGCGATCATGCCGGCGGTGGAGCCTCCGTCGATGCCATATTCGGATCCGGTAACGAACGCCGCCTCGTCCGACGCGAGATAGGCGACGAGGCCGGCAATCTCCTCCACGCTCGCCATCCGCTTCATCGGCGCCAGGCCCTCCAGCAGCGCGCGGGCGGCGGCGGGATCGGGCGCGCCGGCGATCGCGTCCGAGATCAGCTGCGTCTCCACCACGCCGGGGTGGATCGAATTGCAGCGGATGTTGAGGCCGTTCACCGCGCAGTGCATCGCGATCGACTTGGACAGCAGGCGCAGCGCACCCTTGGTGGTCGAGTAACCGACGTTCCCCGCCAGCGCGAGGATGCCGTTCATCGAGCTGTTGAGGATGATCGATCCGCCCGATCCGCCCGGATTGTCGCGCATTAGGCGGATGGCGTGCTGCGCGGTCAGCATCGGCCCGGTGAGGTTGACCTCGACGATCTGATCCCAGGCTTCGGGCGTGATCCCCTCGATATTGGTGTCGCCACCCTCGATCCCGGCATTGGCGAAGGCGATGTCGAGCCGGCCGCAGCGATCGCGGATCGTCGCCACGACCTGATCCCAGCCGGCGCGATCCTCGATGCTGTGGGCGACGAAGATGCCGCCGGTCTCCGCCTCGATCGGGCGCGCCGCCTCGGCCTTGCGACCGGTGAACACCACCGTCGCGCCCTCGCTCGCCAGCCGGCGGACCGTGGCGGCACCGATGCCGTTCGTCCCGCCCGTCACCAGCGCCACCTTGCCGTCCAGTCGCCGCATCGCCGTTCGCCTTCATCCTCGCCAGCCCTGTTTTTCGCGCACCGCCACAGCCTGCGCAAACTGTGCTTTTGACGGGGCAACGGCTCGCGTCCGGGCCTGCGCCGAAACCGCTCTGTCGCCGGAATGACTTGCTAAAGGGATAGGGTCGCCGTAGATTTTGACACGCAGAAGATAATTGAGCGAATCGGAGAGGGCAAAATGACTCTGGACATCGATTCCGTCCGCATCGCGAAACCGCGCGACGTGCGGCCAGCCGCCGAGAATTTGCGTGCGATCGTGGCGGAAATGATGGATTTCCGCATCGCCCCCTGCCACAATATCGCATCGAAGCAGCCGATGCTCGACGCCGACGGCAACATCCTCGCCACCAGCGTCTTCGGCTGGACGGAGGACAGCGCGGATCGTTGGTGGCGGATGCCCCGCCTCGCGCTCGTCTCACCGCTCCCGACCGCCTGCCGCTACGAAAGCGAACCCTTCTGGTGCAACGCCGAAGGCTTCCGCACCGCCGCGCACAACCCCCTGCTCGACGCCATCGACATCACCAATTTCGAGCGGCGCGGGCTGAGTCCGGCCTCGATCGTGGTGCCCGTGCACCTGCCCTTCGGCCAGATCGGCGCCGCCAGCTTCGTGCCGCGCGATCGCGGGCATACCGATCTTTCCGCCGAGTTCGCCGCGCACAGCGACACGCTCGGCCTGCTGATCCGCACCTTCATCTCGGGCTATGTTCGCACGATGTGCGAGCCGGAGCGCGTGCCGGTCGGCCCGGCCCTCTCCAAGCGCGAGGTCGAGTGCCTGCGCTGGGCGGCGGTCGGCAAGACCGATTACGAGATCAGCCTGATCATGGCGCGCAGCCGCGCCACCGTGCGCTTCCACATGCACAACGCCTCGATGAAGCTCGACGCGGTGAACCGCAGCCAGACGCTCTTCAAGGCGACCCAGCTCGGCTATATCGGGCTTCATTCCTGATCGGATAGACCGCAAAGGAAAGGGCCGGCGTCCCGCAGCGGACGCCGGCCCTTTCTTATTGGCCGAAACGGATGGATGGCCTCAGCGGGCCATCCATTTCTCCAGATTCTCGTGGAAGAAACGCACGCGCCGCTCCTGCCACGCGAGATAGTCGCGCTTGTAGCCGCGCGAGCGCAGGCCGCGCTGCTGGTAGCCCCAGACATCGACGTCCTGGCTGATGCCCGGCCCCATATCGACTTCGCCCACCTTGCCCTGCACGTGCGGTGCCGGCACGCTGACATCGACCCACTCGGTCATGCTCTGCGAGTAGTAACGCTCGGTCCCCTCGGGGAAGAGCGTCATGTACCACATGTCGAAATAGCATTTCTCGGGATCGGTCTCGTGCGGGCGACCGCGCAGCCAGATATTGCCGTCGGGCTTCAGGCTGAACGACAGGTTCGGGAAGATCGTGAAATGCCAGTGATCGGTCAGCTGGTCATCATGGTAGGTGGAGAAGTCGTAGCCTTTCGACGCACCCTTCTCGCGCTTGGCCTTCTGCAGCGCGAGGCGAATCTCGCCGGTCTTGCCGCCACGGAACTGCTCGGGGTCGAGGCCCCAGAAAGCCAGCTCCTGCGCCAGCTGGTCGAGCGTCTCGTTCTCGCCGCCGCGCAACGTCTTGGTCGGCCCCGCGCCCGGCATGAACATGCGGGCATGGCCTTCGGGGAAGAGGTCGAACTGACAGAATTTGTGGGAATATTCCATCACGAACTTGGTCTGCGGATGGACGAAGGGGACGTGGTAGCTCTCGTTGAAATTGTCCTGGATGAGCTTCCAGTTGAACTCGCCCTCGATCGTCATCCAATGGGTACGGACCATCTTGTCCATCGGATAGGTGTCGATCATGTCGACGATCGGGCCGAGGAAGCTCTTAAGCGGTGCGGCGTCCTTGTCCATGTTGAACCAGACGAAGCCGGCCCATACCTCGCACTGGATCTCGACCATGTTGGTCTTGCCACACGGCGATCCCTGAACGAAGTCCGCCTCGTCCGGCACCGTCTTCAGGATGCCTTTCAGATTGTAGGCCCAGCCGTGATAGGGGCAGACCAGCCGCTTGGCGTTGCCGCTGCCGTTGGGCACCACCGGCATGCCGCGATGCTGGCAGACGTTGTAGAAGGCGCGCACCACATCGTCCTCGCCGCGTACGCACACGATCGTCTCGGTGCCGAGATCGGCGGTGAACCAGTCGCCCACCTTCTGCACCTGCTGGGCGACGCCGGCGATCTGCCAGGTCTTGGTCCAGATCATCTCCCATTCGCGATCCGCCCACTCCTTGGAGTAATAGCGGTCCGGCGTGATGGGGGTGTCCTTGAAATTCGGCTCGGGGAATTTCGACATGTCCGCCCGCGGGCGGGATTTGGGATCGATCACGGTCGCCATGGGATCACCTTTCCGTAAATTCGCCAATAGGTCCGGGCTTCAGGCGCCCGTGTAATAGGGGTCGTCGGGCTTGCGCCGGCCGACCCGCAGAAGGTTGCCGTAGAGATCGCCCTCCCACCGCGCGGTGGAGGGCTGGTTGCGGTTCCAGTCGTGGACGTAGCGCCGCTCCGCGATCCGCCATTCGGAGCCGCGCCGCTCCAGCCGATCGAGATAGCGGCCGCCGACCTCCATCTCGAAGGGACCGTCCGGGCCGTCGACCTCGTGATAGGCACGGCAATAGGTTTCGGCGGTGGCAGCCTCGCCATCGATCTCGACGACCATGTTGCCGAGGAAATGCTGGGTGCGCCGCATCTGCGCGAGCGCAACCACCACCCCTTCCGACCATTCCAGCGCATCGCCCGGCCCGGTGCCGTAGTCGGCGGTCGCGCCCGGCCACCAGACGGCGCGCAGCGTCTCGATATCGCAGCGGTCGATACCGCGTGCGTAGAGCGTCAGAAGCCGGCGGATGGCGAGCTGGTCGGCGACCTCGGCGGTCGTCCTGTCCTCGACGTCGATCATCGGACCCTCATCTCCTCGCGGCGGCAGCTCAGATCGTGGGGCGCACGCGCGCCGAGCGGGAAATGGCCCGCCTTCATCAGCCCGTCGGCGGCCGGCTCGGTCCGCACCCAGTCGACCAGTTCGCTGCGATGCGCGATCTTCCAGGCGCCGGCGCGACGCTCGTAGCGATCGACGTAGCGGCCGGAGACCCAGAGATCCTCCTCCTCGCCCGCCTCGCTCTCGGTGCGGTGGAACGCCTGAAAATAGACCTCGCCAAACGCGGTGTCCGCGCTCTCGAAGTCGATCCGCACCTGCCCGATCATGTGATGGTTGGCATGATGCGGGGTCAGCACCCTTTGCGCGAAGGCGACGAAACCGTCGGCATCGCCGCGCCAGCCATCGCCATAATCGGTGGTGGCATCGTCATGGAAGACCGATCGGTGCAGCACCGGGTCGAGCCGATCCTGCCCGCGCATGTAATCGCACAGCAGGTCATAGATGGCGTGCCACGAGGTCAGCCGGTCGATCGGGTCCATCGCCGCCATCATGTCCGCGCCATGACCTCGTCGATCGTCTGGTGGAAGCGGCGAATGCGCGCCTCCTGATAGTTGCCGAGCGTCTGGCCGCGCTTCGCCGAGGCCTGGAAGCCGCGATACTGCATCTCCAGATTGTTGGTGTCCTGATCGTAGACCGCGCCGAGGCCGGGGTTCATGCCGGGCGCATCCGCATAGGATTCGTGCGCGGCGACCGGGATCGGATCGGGCGGGAATTCCTCCGGCGCATCGTCCGGCACGATCTTCAGGAAGACGAGATCGAACATCGATCGGCCGGGGTCCATCCCGATCGGGCGGAAGCGGTAGATCATCGGCAGCGACACGCCGGGGAACAGGCACATGTTCGGAAAGAAGTGATACTCGATCGAATCGAGCATCTCGCTGTCCGAATAGGCGGCCAGGTCGACGCCCCACTGGCCGCCCAGTTCCTCGCGCAGCTTTTCCGCCGCGACCGACCGGGCGGTGCGCCCCTCCGGCACGACCCCGCCGCCGCCGCGCATCTTGTCGAAGATTTCCTGCTGGGTCTGCGGCTCGGTGTAATGCGGGCTGGGATAGCCGATGGTGTGGACGAAGCGCGTCACGTAATCGCTGAACACGTCGTACTGCGCGTTGGCATCGCCCGCCGTGGCGAGGCCCTGCGAGTGCGTTTCGTAGACATGATAGGCCTCCAGGAACGCTTCCTGCGCGGCCTTCCAGTTGGTCGGCAGCTCTTTCTGGAGGTGCAGCGCGACGCGGCGCTTGGAGAGATCCCAGCGGCCCGAGAAATGCTCGGCGAGCGGGCCGAGCTGGTCGGCGAGCGGTTTCGCCTCCGGGTCCATGTTGATGAAGACGAAGCCGCCCCACAGCTCCACCTTTACCTCCGGCAGGCGATAGCCCTCGTCCGTGACGTGCGGGAAATCCCAGCGGCAGGGGATGTTTTTGATGCTGCCGTCGAGCTGCCAGCTCCAGCCGTGGAAGGGGCAGCGGAACTCGTCCACCGTGCCGGAGCTGTCCGACGGCTTGAGCTGCGTGCCGCGATGCAGGCAGGCGTTGTGATAGGCCTTGATCGTGTCCGGCGCGGTGCGCGTGACGAGGATCGAATAGCGGCCGATATCGTAGGTGAGATAGTCGCCGACCTCGGGCAGATGCTCCTCGCGGCACACCCATTGCCAGATCTTCGGCCAGAGCGACCTCATCTCGCGCTCGAAGAACTCCGGCGAGATATAGCGATCGTAGGAAACGTCGCCGTCGCCGAGAAATTCGTAGGCCTCCGCGACGAGTTGGTCCGGCACCTGCCAGCCGTCGTCGAGGATGATGTCGCGCGTGCTGGGGCCGGGGCAGCGATGCCCGCCCGGACCGATCGGCTTGGGATCGTCGAGCGCCATGGTCGCTCCTCTCGATGCTCGCCGTTTTGAATCGGCTTGTCGTAACAGCAGAACGCTCATACTTTTTACATCACGTGTCAATATCTCGGAATCACTCATGGACCATCCCGCCGGCCCGATCGACGACATCCGGGCGAAAGGCGCCGTCTCGGTCACGCTCGGCACATGGCAGGTGATGGTGGCGGTTCTCGGAACGGACGTCGTGGCGGTCGAGGATCGCTGCACCCACCAGGATACACCGCTTTGCGGGGGCCGCATCCGCAACGGCCGAGTCGCCTGCCCCCGCCACGGCGCGATGTTCGATCTGCGCACCGGCAAGTCCTTCGCGCCGATCGCGCCCCGTCCGCTGACCGTTTTTCCTGCCCGGATCGACGGCGAAACCGTGATCGTCACGCTTCCTGATTGAACAGATACGAATACGCGTTGCAGTTTTTGGAGGGTGGTGGATAATTACCTGGAGGAGAGAGCCGATGGATGCTGCACAGGTTGCGACGCTGCGCGCGCTGATGGACTATGAGGGCGCCCGCACGGCCCCGCCCAGAGGCTTCCCCGCTTTGCCCGACCTGCCCGGTGGCCGCTACACCGATCCCCGCTTCGAGGCGCTCGAACACCAGCAGCTCTGGCGCAAGAGCTGGCTGCTCGCCGGCCACATGGACGAACTGCCGCGCCATGGCTGCTTCAAGCAGTGGGAGATGGCGGGCCAGCCTGTCGTGCTGGTCCATGCCCGATCGGGCGAGGTCAACGCCTTCTACAATACCTGCAGCCATCGCGGCGCGCCCGTCGTTACCGAGCCATCGGGACGGCGCGCGCGGCTGACCTGCAAATATCATGGCTGGGTCTATGACGACGAGGGCCGGCTGGTCTCGATCCGCGATGCGGAGGATTATGCCGATCTCGATTTCTCCTGCCGCTCGCTCCGCCGCATCCGCTGCGAGCGCTACGGCAAGATGATCTTCGTCAATTTCGATCCGGACGCGCCCAGCCTGGCCGAATGGCTCGGCCCGATCGCCGACGAGTTCGCCGAATTCCGCTTCGACCAGATCCGCATGGTCGATCACTTCGTCTGGGATCTCGACTGCAACTGGAAGATCGCGATGGAGGCGAACATGGAGGTCTACCATGTTCCCAACATCCACCCGACCACGGTGGCGGCGGGGCTGAACCACCGCCGCAACGTCAACAGCTTCTACCGCTTCGGCCACGGCCGGATGGTGGCGCCGGGCTGGGAGGATGGCGCGCCGGCGCGCAACTATCGCACCGCGAGCACCGCGCAGGGCACGCCGCGCCTCGAAATCCCGGACGTCGGCGAGATCGGGCGAACCTGCACCCAATCCTATAATCTCTTCCCCAACTGGGTCTCGCCGCTGGGGCCGACCGGCTATTTCGTGCTGAACTTCTGGCCGAACGGCATCGACAAGTCGCGCATGGAGGTCTGGTGGTTCGGACCGGACTGGGGCGAAGGCGCGCGGCCCGATTATTGGGACACGACCATCACCTATCTCGATTCGGTGCTGGAAGAGGATACCCAGTTCGGCAAGTTCATCCAGAAATCCCAGGAATCCTATGGGTTCGAGGGCGTTCCTCTCAGCTATCAGGAAGCGCGCATCTACCACTGGCACCAGCAGGCCGACGCGCTGATCGGGCCGGAGAAGATCCCGCCCGAACTGCGCGTCGAGCCGGTGATGACCAGCGACTGGATCGTCCCCAACGATCCGCGCGTCGAGGAGATGAAGCTGGCGGTCGCGGCGGAATAGCCGCCCCTCTTCTTTGTGTCGGGTGCGGTGGGCGAGCGCCTGCCCCACCCTGCCCGCCGGACACAGATGGAGGGGACATATGCTTTGGCGCATCGCCGCGCGGCCGACCGGCCGCAAGCTCACGGCCGAGGACTTCACGCGCGTCGACGATCCCGCGACCGAGCCGCTGGGCGAGAACGGGGTGCGCGTCCGCACGCTGCTGCTGTCCTGCGATCCTGCTCAGAAGGGCTGGATGGAGAATGCCGGCGGCTATGCCGCGCCAACCGAGGTGGGCGACGTGATGCCTGCCTTCGGCATCGCGCAGGTGATAGAATCGAGCGCGCCGGGCTTCAAGGCCGGGGATTTCGTCGAAGGATCGATCGGCTGGCGCCACGAGGGCGTGCTGCCGCCGCGCCTGATCGAGCGGATCGAAGCCAGCCCGGAGACGCTGCCGCTCCACCTCGGCGCGCTCGGCGGCACCGGGCTGACGGCATATTTCGGGATGCTCAAGGTCGGCCGCCCCTTCCCCGGCGACACGGTGGTGGTGACCGGTGCTGCGGGTGCCGTCGGATCGGTCGCCGGGCAGATCGCCAAGATCGGCGGCTGCCGGGTGATCGGCATCGCGGGCGGCCCTGACAAGTGCCGCTGGCTGACCGACGAACTCGGCTTCGACGCGGCGATCGACTACCGCGAAGGGGATGTCGGCCGTCAGCTCAAGGAACTGGCGCCTGGCGGCATCGACGTGCTGTGGGACAATGTCGGCGGCGAGATCCTCGACAAGCTGCTGGCCCGCATCGCCATGCACGCGCGCGTCGTGATCTGCGGCGGCATCGCGCGTTACGAGCAGCCCGGCCGCCCCGCCGGCCCCTCCAATTACTTCAACATCGTGTTCAAGCGCGCGACGATGGGCGGCTTCATCACCAGCGATTACGAGACCGAATATGCCACCGCCCGCGCCCGCCTCGCCGGCTGGGTGAAGGAAGGCCGGCTGATCCACCGCGAGGACATGGCCGAGGGGCTGGAGAATGCGCCCGAGACGCTGATGCGCCTCTATCGCGGCGACAATGTCGGCAAGCTGGTGCTGAAGGTCGCGGACCCGGTGTGAGTGAATATCCTCCCCCTTGCGGGGGAGGATTATCTCACATCAGAACTGCACGCGCTTGGTGTAGCCGCCGTCGATCACGATGTTGGTGCCGGTCGTGTAGGACGAGGCCGGGCTGGAGACGAACACCACGGTGCGCGCCACTTCCTCGGCATTGCCGAAGCGACCCATCGCCATCTGCGCCTCGGTCGCGGCGTAGAAGTCCGGCATCCCTTCCTTGATCTTCGACCAGTTGCCGCCGGGAAACCAGATCGGGCCGGGCGAGACGGTGTTCACGCGGATACCCTTCGGACCCCACGCCTGGCTGAGCTGGCTGCCATAGGTGATCAGCGCCGCCTTGAGCGCGTTGAACGCAGCGGGCTGGATGAACGTCTCGATCGCCGCCGTGCTGGACATCAGCGTCACCGCCGGCGCGTCCGACTTTTCCAGCCAGGGCAGCATCGCGGTGCAACCGTCGACCGTGCCGCGAATGTCGTAGCGATAGGTCATGTCCCAGTCGCCGGTGCCGCCCGCGCCGGACGAACTGACGTTGGGAATGAAGATGTCGCACCCGCCGAGCGCGGTCGCCGCCTTCTCCAGCCATTCGAGATAGCCGTCGCCCGCCATGTCGAGCGCGTCGCCGATCACCTTGTGGCCGCGCTTTTCCAGCGACGCCTTCGTTTCCGCCACCTGATCGGCGCTGCGCGAGAAGAAGGCGATGTCGCAGCCTTCGTCCGCGAAGATTTCCAGCGCCGCGCGGCCGAGGCCGCGGCTGCCGCCGGTGAGGATGACCTTCTTGCCCTTCAGTCCCAGTTCCATCGCGTCTCTCCCGCCTTGTGCTTATGCCGTCATCCGCGCGATCGCCGGCTCGCAGGCCCAGCCGATGCCGCGCCGGAGCAGATCGTAGAAGATCGGCTGCTGCCAGCCGCAGCGATCGACCTCCGGCCACCAGTCGCTCACCGGCTCCAGATCGTAATGGCCCCGGCAATGGCCGAGCGTGAGGTAGAGCACCGCGCCCTCGCCGATCCTGCGGATGTAGAAGACCGGGTGACGGCCATGCGCCCATTGATCGTCGACGAAGCCCGCCGTCTCGCCGCCGAATTCGGTGTCGAGCAGCACATGCGTCTCGGCGGTCGGGCGGCTGAGATACAGCTCGTCTACCACCTCGAACGAGGACAGTCCCTCGACCAGCCTGTGGCCCTTGTCAGCGACGTCCACCGTATAGGGGCCGATCGGCGGGTGCGAGCTGAAGCGCGAACCCAGCGTCTCCATGAAATGCGGCGCCCAATCCGGCGCGTCGACCTTGCCGTTTTCGAGGAAGCGCAGGATCGAATTGGTGCCGTGCAGCGCGTAGTAGCGTCCGCCACCCGCGACATAAGCGCGCAGCGCCTCCTGCGCCTTCAGGCTCGGCGTCACGTCGCAGGTGTAGCTGATCACGAGATCGGCCTTCGCGATCGCGTCCACCGCCTCGAAATCCTCAAACACGCGGGTGCGGATGCGCTCGTCCTCGGCCAGCAGCTTGAGCAGCTCCAGCCGCGCGAAATCGATGTCGTGATATTTGCCGCCGGCGATCAGCACGCAGTCGATACGGCGCTGGTCCGGCTTACGATCGGCCATCAGTTCCTCCCCCGGATCGGGTCCGTCCCGTCCCAGTTGCGATGCGCCTCGCGCATCATCGCGAAGCCGTCGCGGCCCGCCTGCCCGATCTGGAGATATTCCATCACGGTGCCGGGGCCGCCGCCGGTATCGACATAGATCACCGCGCCCGCGCCACCGGGCAGCTCGCCCTCCTGCAGCACGGTGCCGCCGATCGCGACGACGCGCCGGCGCGCCTCCGCGATGTCGTCGACCAGCACGCACATATGCTGCACGCCCTCGCGCCCCGCGGCGAGCCATTCGGTGTACATGGAGGGCGCGTCGTTATGCTGGCGGATCAGCTCGATCTGGATGTCGCCGAGATAGCCGAGCGCCATCGAGAAATCGATGTCGCTCGGCTCCCCCCGGAACCTGATGTTCTCGAGTTGAACGTGATGCAACTCGAAGAACGGCCCCGCCCCCATGCCGATCCAGTAGCGGAGCGCCGCATCGTAATCGCGCGGGCAGTAGCTCAGCTGCATGATCGGCCCGAGCGCCGCGAGGCTGGCCGCCGGATCGCTCATTCGGCGGCCTTCATATGCGCCATCACCGATGCCGTGATCTCGGACTTCCAGGGATTGCGGCGCAGCGTCAGGCCGCCGTTCACCTGCAAATTCTGGCCGGTCATGAAGCATTCGTCGGAGGACAGCCACACCACGGCGGCGGCGATATCGTCCGAAGTGCCGATGCGGCCGAGCGGATAGCCGGGCAGGAACGCCTCCCACACGCCCGGCGTCGAGGCGCTGGCGGCGGTCATCGGCGTCTCGGTGAGGCCGGGAGAGATCGAGTTGGCCTTGATCCCCCGATCGCCGAACTCGTTGGCGATGCAGCGGATGACGTGATCGGTGCCCGCCTTGGTGCCCATATAGGCGGCGTGGTCGTTGAGCATGATCGTCGCCGTCGCCGACGAGATCTGGATCAGCGAGCCACCGTCCTTCATCGCCTCGATCATCGACTGGAAGAACAGGAACGGCCCCTTGAACTGGAGGTCGCCGATCTTCTGCAATTCCTCGGCCGTGGTCTCCAGGAAGGGCTTGAGGAAGCCCCAGCCGGTGGCGTTCACCGCAATGTCGACGCCGCCCATATGCTTCACGGCGGCGGCGGCGAGCGCGTCGTTCGCGGCCTTGTCGGTGATGTCGCAGAGCGCGGAGAAGGCCTTGCCGGGGTTCTTCGCGACGAACTCGTCCAGATATTCGGGCTTGCGGCCCGACACCACCACCTGCGCGCCCTCGTCGACGAGGCGCTGGGCGATCACCTGGCCCATATTGTCCTTGCCGGCGGCGCCGAGCACGACCGCCCTCCTGCCTTCGAGTTTCATCGCATCCTCCTCCTCGTGTCGTCAGCCGCCGATCGTGCGATCGGACGGCCAATAGGGCTTGCGCAGCTGGCGCTTGTTGACCTTGCCCATGGCGTTGCGTCCGACGTCGGGCACGAAATCGTAGGTGCGCGGGCATTTGTACCCGGCGAGCCGTTCGCGGCAGAAACCGGCGAGGTCGGCGGCGGCAGGCTGGTGCCCGTTGCGCAGCACGACGAGCGCCTTCACCTCCTCGCCCATGTCCTTGTTGGGCACGCCGATCACCGCGACATCCTCGATGTCGGGATGCTCGATCAGCACCTGCTCGATCTCGGCCGGGTAGATGTTGACCCCGCCCGACACGATCATGTCGGACACGCGATCGGTGATGAAGACATAGCCGTCTGCATCGACATAGCCGACGTCGCCCAGCGTGAAGACGCCCGGCTCGATATGGACGCTGGCGGTCTTTTCCGGATCCTTGTGGTAGATCACGCCGCGCCCGTTGGTGTCGCGGAAATAGAGCTGCCCAGCCTCGCCGATGCCGAGCCGCGTGCCGTCCTCGGCGATCACCACCACCTCGAATGGGGGCACCGCCTTGCCGACCGATCCGGGCTTGGCGAGCCATTCCTCCGACGTGATCAGGTTGGTGGTGCCGCTCTCGGTGCCGCCATACGCCTCGGACAGCACCGGGCCGAACCAGGCGATCATGGCACGCTTCACCTCGGGCGGGCAGGCCGCGCCGGTGTGCGCAATCATGGTGAGGCTGGAGACGTCGTAACGGCCGCGCACCTCCTCGGGCAGCGCGAGCAGGCGCTGGAAGTGGGTGGGCACCATCACGCTGGTGCCGATCTTCCAGCGATCGATCGCGGCGAGCAACGCTTCGGCATCGAAGCGCGACAGCACGACCTGCGGCTTTCCCCCGCCAAGCTGGCGCGCGGCGCCGAGCGGGCCGGTGTGGTAGAGCGGGCCGACGACGACGCCCGCGCCGCTCGCCCCCTCCTCCACCGCCTGCCGCAGCGCCGCGAAAAGGCCGGCGACATCGTCCGCCTGCGGCAGCATGTTGGGCGGCGTCTCGGTGCCCTTGGGCCTGCCCGTGGTGCCCGACGTATAGTGGAGATAGGGCCTGGGCGGCATGTCGGTCGGCGGCTCGTCCGCGCTGGCAGAGGCGAGCCAGTCGTCCCACGATTGCAGCCCCTCGGTCGGCGGGCAGCGCCAGCCGACGACCCTGGCGACACCCGCTTCCTTCGCGGCGGCGAGGCCGACGGCAGCCGTCTCCGGCCCGACGAACAGGATCTCGGCGTCGCTGTCCGTCAGGATGTAGGCGAGTTCCGGCGGGGTCAGGTGGAAATTGGCCGGCACGCTGGAGACGCCGGCATGCAGCCCGCACAGATAGGCGAGCAGGGTCTCGACCGCATTGTGCGCGAACACCGCGATGCGGCGCGTCGGCGCGAAGGGAAAGGCGAGCAGCGCGTTGGTGCCGCGATTGAGGATCGGATCCAGCGCCGCCCAGCTCAGCTCCTGGCGATCGTCGACCACCGCCATGGCGTCCGCCGTCGTCCGTGCCCGTTCCGCCGCTGCCAGTGACACCCGTTTTTCTCCTACGCCTGTTCTTCGCGCCAGGCCGCCGCTTCGTCCAGCGCCCGGCGAAAATGCCCGAGGCTGAGCCAGATGCAGACCGCACCAATGGGATAGTTGACCGCCGCCATCGTCGCGAGCGTCAGCCCCAGCGACCGGCCGGCGAAGACATGGTCGCCGATCAGCCCGCCGAGCAAAGGCCCGAGCGTGAAGCTCAGGAAGTTCACGACGACGAGATAGAGCGCGATGATCCGCCCGCGCAGCTCGTTCGGGACGACCGAGGCGAGCGCCGAATTGCCCAGCCCATTGGGCCAGCCCATGAAGAAGGTGGCGCCCGCGAACAGCAGCAGCGCGAGGCCGTAGCCCGGCACCAGCGGCGCCGCGATACCGAGCGGGATCAGCGCCAGCGAAGCGACGAGCACGAGCCGCAGCGTCGCATCCGGCCGCCCGGCGCGCATCATCCGGCCGGAGAGCAGCCCGGCGATCCAGCTCCCCGCCCCACCCATCACCAGCGCGAGGATGCCGAAATCGAAGCCCGCCGTCGCGCGGGAGACGTGATGGTCGCGGACCAGCAGCTCGACGATCCAGAAGAACAGCCCCCAGCCCTGCATGGCGAGCGCGGTGTAGGCGATGAACATCAGCGCCAGGAACGCGCCACGCCGGCGCAGCAGATCGAGCACCGCGCGCATCGGAATGCCGCCCTCGCCCTGCACCGCCTGCCCAGTGCGCGGCGGCTCCGCGACGGAGAAGCCGATGAGCGCCAGCACGATGCCCGGCACGCCGACCATCACGAACATCGCCTGCCACGGCTGCACGGTGCCGATCAGCGGCAGCGCCACCCGGCCCATCGCCTCCAGCCGATCGACCACCAGCCCGCCCGCCATGTTGGCGATGCCGACGCCCAGCAGCGGCGCCGCCGCGAACAGGCCGAGCGCCATCGGCAGCCGCTTGCGGTCGAAATAATCGGCGAGCAGCGAGACCGATGTCGGGATGAGCGCCGCCTCGCCCACCCCCACGCACATCCGCGCGAAGAAGAGCTGGCCGTAGCTCGCCGCCAGACCGCAGGCGATCGTCGCCGCGCTCCAGAAGGCGACCGCGCCGATCACGATGCGGCGGCGCGATCCGCGATCGGCCCACCACGCCATCGGCAGCGTCAGGATCGTGTAGAAGAGCGTGAAGGCGAGGCCGCCGAGCAGCCCCATCATCGAATCGCTGACGCCCAGATCGCGCTTCACCGGGCCGATCATCAGCGCCAGCACCTGCCGGTCGATCACCGACATCGTGGACGCGACAGTCAGGAAGATCGCGACATACCAACGATACGCAGCGCTGCCGGCGCCATCCCGCACCGCCGGCCCATCGTCGCGATCGAGGCCGACCGTCGCGTGCATCAGCCGCGCCCGCGCTCCGCCATCGAACGGCCGGTATTGCCGGCCAGCCCGTCGCCCATCACCAGATCGTTCTGCGCATGGGCGAAGTGGTGCATGTGGAAGACCGCGTCCATCACGGTGCGCTTGCCCGCCGCATCCTCGACATGGTTGACCGCCTGCTTGGTGAGCGCCAGCGCCATGCGCGGCAGGCCCGCCATCTTCTCGGCCATCGCGCGCACCTCGGCCTCCAGCGCGTCGCGCGGCACGATGCGGTTAACCATGCCGAGCTGGTAGGCGCGCTCCGCCGGCATCCGCTCGCCGAGCAGCAGCATCTCCTTGGCGATACGCGGCGGCAGTTCGTAGCCGTGGGCGAAATATTCGACACCCGGTATGCCCATCTTGACCACCGGATCCTGAAAGAAGGCGTCGTCCGATGCGACGATCAGATCGCACACCCAGGCGAGCATCAACCCGCCCGCGATGCAGGCGCCCTGCACCATCGCGATGGTCGGCTTGGGCAGATCGCGCCAGCGTCGGCAGAGGCCGAGATAGATCTCCTGCTCGCGCGCATAGGTGCGCTCGGCGCCAGGCTTGTTGCTGTGATCGTACCAGAGCGTGCGGCGCTGCGCGGCCGGCGCGTGGATGTCGCGGCCCGGCGTGCCGATGTCATGGCCTGCCGAGAAATGCTTGCCGCCCGCGCCGAGCACCACGACCTTGATCGCATCGTCCGCCGCCGCGCGCTCGAACGCGGCGTCCAGCGCATAGGTCATCTGGCCGTTCTGGGCATGGTGGAACGCCGGGCGGTTCAGCATGATCCACGCGACCGGGCCTTCGGTGCGGTACAGCACCGGCTCGTCGGTCTCGTAGGTGATCGGTTCGACGGTCGGTTCGACGAGCGCGTCCATGGCACTCTCCTGCGGCGGGCGCGCGACCCCGCCCGCCGCGCCGGCGACGGACGGAACACGCGGGGATCGGCGGGTCAGGCGGGCTGGACGGTCTCGCCGGCCTGGCTCGCCGCGATGTAGCGGTCGATCATCTGGTGCATCAGGCGGATGCGCATCTCGGCATATTTGCCGAAATGGACGACCCCGGTGCCGGACGCCTTCATGCCTTCCTGCACCAGCGGCAGGTTGCTCATGTCCTGCTCGAACACGCCGGCGAGGCCCGCCGGCATGCCGGCCTTCGGCCCCATTTCCAGCATGCTCTCATCGAGGCCGATCTCGAACACCGGCGCCGGCTTCGGCCGCTTGCCGCCCTTGGGCACGCGACGCAGCAGGTAGATGTCCATGATCGAGGTTTCGTGGTCGTTGCCGTTCGGGCGCCAGCGATAGGTGAGATTGGGCATGAAGCCCGCCCAGAAGCTCATGTGCGGGAAGACGTTGTAGAGCAGGGCGTCGACCATCTCGGCATCGGCCTTATCGGTGTAGTCGTAGCCGTCCTCCTCGCCGAACAGCTTGCGCGAGAGGTCCGCCATATAGGCGCGCGCGGTGACGCCGTCGGGCACCGACACGTCGTCCGATCCCGCCCCCTTCACCGCCGCGCGCGAACGCGATCCGACGCCCATCATCGCCTTGACGATCTCGTCCTCGCTATATTCGCGATCGGCGAACGGGCTGGAGACCATCTGCGCCGAGAACTGGCGGGTCACGTGGTCGCTCAGCGCGTCATACTGGCTGTTCACGTCGGCCAGATAGGGCAGCAGCTGCGGGTGGGTGGTGAGCGCGTGATGGCTCTCCATGAAGGCCTCGGCCGCCGCCTTCCAGTTGCAGCGCACCAGCTTCTGCACATGGAAGGCGATATAGGTGTCCTCCAGATGATAGCGCTCGAAATGATCGCGGATCGGGCCGAGCACCTCATCCAGCGGGCGCGCATTCCTGTCGAAATTGATGAAGACGTAGCCCGCCCAGGTGCCGACCAGCGCCTCGGGCAGCGAGACGTCCACCTGCTCCCAGTGCGGGAAATCCCAGGCGATCGGATTGTCCTTGAAGCTCCCGTCGATGTTCCAGGCGATGCCATGATAGGGGCAGCGCAGCTCGCTCTTGCAGGCCGGCAGGTTGGCGAGCTTCCGGGCGCGGTGGAGGCAGCTGTTATAGAAGGCGCGGATCGATCCGTCCTTCTGGCGGATCACCAGCAAGGACTTGCCGGCAATGTCGTAGACATAGGTATCGCCGGGATTGGGGATTTCCTCCTCGCGGCATGCCATCTGCCAGACGCGGGTCCAGAGGTGCTTCTCCTCGATCCGCGCGAAGGCCGGGTTCACGTAGCGATCGATGTCGATCGGATCGGTGCCGATATCCGGCACCGGCCCCTCGCGCAGATGCTCGGGGACCGGGCGGGTGTCGCGCTCGAGGATCTCCTCATAGGTGTCGGCGGGGTGGCGATCGGGGCGGAAGGTCTTGGTCGCGACGTTCATACGGTCCTTCTCCAACAGTCCGCGCCACCCATTCCGGGGCGCGAGCCTCGCCGCCGGGCACCTCGAACGGCGCCTTCTCGGGCATCACAACAGGCGCTTGAGTCCGCCTTGACTCAGAAACTAACACATTCTGCAAACTTTCCAAGCGACATCCCCCACTGTTCATTATGTCAGTCTGGTCGCGCAAGCCCGAACGGCGCAGACAGGGGGGATGACTGGATCGCGCCACCCGATCTCGCTCGCCGCCGGCGTGCTGCCCGAATTCTCGCCGCAGGAGACCGCGCGCGCCGCCGCGGCCGCCGGCTACGACGCGACCGGCGTGTGGGTGGACACCGCCATCTGGACGGACGCCACCACCCGCGAGATGCGCGCGATCCTCGCCGACACCGGCCTGCCCGCGCTCGACGTCGAGGTGATCTGGCTGCAGCCGGGTCCGCTCGCCGACGCGCACCGGCGGGTGATCGAGATCGGCCGGGCGATCGGCGCGCGTCACGCGCTGGTCGTCTCCTCCGATCCCGACGACGGCGGCACCGCCGCGAAGCTCGCCGATCTGTGCGAACTGGCCGGCGACGACCTGCGCGTCTCGCTGGAATTCGGGCTGTTCACCGAGGTACGCACGATCAAGCAGGCGGCCGCCATCGCCGCGCGGGTCGATCATCCGGCGATCGCGGTGCTGGTCGATCCGATCCACCTGCATCGATCGGGCGGGACACCTGCCGACGTCGCGGCGCTCGATCCGCGGCTCTTCCCCTATGCGCAATATTGCGACGCGGCGCCGATCGGCTTCGACCTCGCCGATCGCGCCGCGATCATCCGCGATGCGGTGGACGAGCGGCTGCTGCCCGGTGACGGCATCCTGCCGCTCCCCGCCGTGCTTGAGGCCTTGCCGCACGCCGTCCCACTCAGCATCGAGCTACGCAGCAAGACGCTCCGCGACGGCTATGCCGATCCCGTCGCCCGCGCCCGCGCCGTCGCGGAGGCGACGCGGGATGATCTCGCGCGCGCCTAGCCCTTGACGTGCAGCACGGTGTAGCTGCGCGACACGAAGCGCCACGCGCCGTCCCCATCGCGCTTCAGCCGGTCGTCGTAACGGCCGGAGAGCAGCATCTCGCCGCCATCCTGCTTCTTCTGCATCTCGATGATGTAGCAGCGCGACTCGGCCTGATCGCCATCGATCGCCAGTGCGCCATGGTTCACGAACATGCTGACCTGCGCGTAGTTCGCCATCAGCTTCACCCACAGGTCGCGGATCGCGGTCCTGCCCGAGGCTTCGTAGCCGGCGACGTTCCACTGCGCGTCCTCCGCCCAGCATTCCGCCCAGTCGTCCGCATCGTGGCGGAACACGGCGTCGTTATAGCTCTCGATCCGCTCGCGGATGGCGAGCCGATCCTCGATCGCGCCGGAAAAGCCCCTCACTGCCCGCCTCCCGTGAAGAAGTCGGCGCGGGGATTGCCTTCGTCGTCATAGACACGCTCGGAGAGATCGAAGCGATACTTCTTCACGCTCGAGCCGACGAGGCCACCGTTGGTGACGTGATCGCGCATCTTCCAGTAACTGTCGTCGCGGAAATGCCCCTCCAGCGCCTCCTGCGAGGTCCATTCCTCGTAGACGTAGACGCGGCCGGGCGTCGTCGGATCGAGCGTCCAGGCGTAGTAGATGCAGCCCGGTTCGCGCAGCGACGCCTCGATGAAGGGCCGGGCGCTCCGGATGGTGGCTTCCGCCTTGTCGGGATCGAAATCGAGCGTTCCGGCGATGATGATCGACATGGCTCTCTCCTCTTATCTCGGCGCACCATGCAATAGATCGCGGGCGCCCCGGCCTCTCCAATAAGACAGCTGTGGCGGTGCCCCCGTCGCCCGATACCCGGCATCCCTGAGAGGAGCCTCGGATGACCGCGCCCGCACCTTTGCCCAGCCTGTTCGACCCGGCCGTGCTGGAGGATCCGTTCGACTGGTATCAGCGGGCGCTCGCCACATCCCCGGTCATGCCGATCGAGGAAGGCCGCACCTACGTCATCCTCTCGCACAAGCTGGTGATCGAGGCGGCGGGCGCCCCGGAGACCTTCTCCAGCGACTTCCTCGCGCTGATGAACGGCGCACGGGCACAGGATCCCGAGATCAGGGCGATCACGGCGGAGGGCTGGCCCGACATCGCGACGTTGCTGACTGCCGATCCACCCGTCCACACGCGCTTCCGCAAGCTGGTCAATCTCGCTTTCTCGGCGCCGCGGGTGAACGCGCTGGAAGGGCATATCCGCAGCATCGTCGTCGAACTGCTCGATCGGCTGGCAGAGCGCGACGAGGTGGATTTCGTCCATGATTTCGCCGTGCCGCTGCCGGTCGAGGTGATCGCCGAGCCGCTAGGCATGGGGCGCGGCGACATTCCCGACATCAAGCGCTGGTCCAATGCCTTCGCCGACCGACTGGGCGGCCTCTCCTCGCGCGAGCGCGAGATCGAATGCGCGCGCGAGATCGTCGAGTGGCAGCATGTCGCGATGGAGAAGGTGCGCGCCCGACGCGCGGCGCCGACCGACGACCTGCTCAGCGCCATCGTCAACGCGCGCGTCGAGGGCGAGCGGCCGCTCGACGATGCGGAGACGCTGTCCATCTTCCAGCAGCTGATGGTCGCCGGCAACGAGACGACCACCAGCACGCTCGCCGGGGGCCTGCTGCTGCTGATCCGCAACCCGGACCAGCTCGCTCAGGTGCGTGCCGATCCCGCGCTGATCCCGAACATGGTGGAGGAGATGCTGCGCCTGCTCTCGCCCACCGCCGGGCTGTGGCGGGTGACAACGCGCGAGGTGGAGATGGGCGGCATCCGTATCCCCAAGGGCGCGATGGTGATGCTGCGTTTCGCGGCGGCCAATCGCGATCCGTCGGCCTTTCCCGATCCCGACCGCTTCGACGTCACGCGACGCAATGCACGCACGCATCTCGCCTTCGGGCGCGGCATCCATATGTGCGTGGGCAACATGCTCTCCCGCAAGGAGCTGACCGTCG
This sequence comes from Sphingomonas oryzagri, assembly GCF_029906645.1. Taxonomy (NCBI): domain Bacteria; kingdom Pseudomonadati; phylum Pseudomonadota; class Alphaproteobacteria; order Sphingomonadales; family Sphingomonadaceae; genus Sphingomonas; species Sphingomonas oryzagri. The sequence goes on along the minus strand of NZ_JARYGZ010000001.1, from coordinate 341,537 downwards.
CCTTCGAGGAGATCGTGAAGCGGTTCGACCGGTTCAGTCTGGTCGATGGCGCCAACGACTTCCGCCACGCGCCCAACAAGCTGCTGCGCGGGCTGATCGCGCTGCACGTGAAGCCGGAGCGGGTGGCGGCCTGAGCCACCCCCGCTTGGCCCCTGCCCTCAGTCTTCGGCGTCCATCGCGTCGGCGACACGACGCAGATGATAGGCGGCGCTGCCGAACTGGTTCTCGATCACCGTCGCCCGCTTGAAGTAGTGCGAGATGGCGAGTTCGTCGGTGGTGCCGATGCCACCATGGATCTGCACCGCCGCCTGCGCCACGAACTTCGCCGCGTCGGAGACGAAGGCCTTGGCCGCCGACACCGCCTTGCGCCGCTCGGCTTCGGGCAAATCGAGCGACAGCGCCGCCATGATCGCCAGCGAATGGGCCCGCTCGATCCTGGTGTGCATATCGACCATACGGTGCTGGAGCACCTGGAAGCCGGCGATCGGCCGGCCGAACTGCTCACGCTGGCGGGCATAATCGACCGTGGATTCGAGCATCCGCCGCATCACGCCCACCGCCTCGCCGCACAGTGCCGCGATCGCCTCGTCGATCGCGCGCTCGATCACGGGCGAGGCGTTACCAGCCGTGCCGATCAGCGCGTCGGCACCGACCTGCACGCCCTTCAGCACGATGTCCGAGGCGCGGCGTCCGTCGATCAGCGCATAGTCGGTACGCTCCAACCCAGTCGCGTCCGCCGGAACCGCGAACAGCGCGATGCCGTCGCGGTCGCGGGGCTGGCCGGCGGTGCGGGCGCTGACGAGAAAGTGCGTGGCGCAGGGTGCCGCCGCCACGGCGATCTTGCCGCCCTCGATCATCCAGCTACCGCCCTCGACGGGCGTCGCGGTGGTGGCGACGACACCGGCATCGTAGCGCGCGCCATCCTCCCACAGCGCCGCCACCGGTCGCACCGATCCGTCGATGATGCCGCCGGCCATCGCGTCCGCCGCCTCGCCGCCGTCGCGCAGCAGCGCGCCGCCCAGCACCGTGCATTCGAGATAGGGTTCCAGCACCAGCGCCCGGCCGATTTCTTCCAGCACGATCATCGTCTCGACCGGGCCGCCGCCGAAACCGCCGATCCGTTCGGGCGCGGTCATGCCCAGCAACCCCAGCTCGTCCGCGAAGGCCTGCCAGATCGCGGGCTTCCAGCCGCCATTGGCCAGCGCCGAGCGCCGCGTGTCGAAGTCATAGTGACGGGCGAGGAAGCCGGCGACGGATTCGCGGAGCAGGCGCTGCTCGTCGGTGTAAGTGAGGTTCAAGCGAAGTCCCCTGAATATTGCACCATGTAATATGATCAGCCGCCTCCCCCCACAACCGCTATCGCCATCGCGCGCCAGGAACCTGTCCCTAGTGATGGGAATCCCGTCGACAGGCGGTTCGCAAAGGGTCGTTCGGGAACCGTTCTGGCACCCCGATCTCGACATCGAAGCGCCGAAGCCGCTGGACTTGGCCGATCATCCGGTCAATTATGGTACGCTATGCTCGATCGCTCGACCGCCGTCTTGGACGCCCATCCCGACAAGCCGCTGCTCTATTCGAGTCCGCTGATCCTCGCGCGACGCCGCCGCCTGCTGCGCGAGGCGCGGCACATGATCGCGGAGGATGGGGTCGACAAGTTCAGCGTGCGCAAGCTCTGCCTGCGCGCGGAAGTGGCCCAGCGCACGCTCTACAACGCCTTCCGCAACAAGGATCGCGTCATCGCCCTGGCGATCCGCGAGGCCTATGACGAGTTCAACGAGCACGTCCATTACAAGACGGACCGCAACACGCTGTTCGGCGTGCTCGATCGCACCATGTCGATCAACCGCCGCAACTTTCGTGTACGCAACTACACCAAGGCGGTGGTGACGATCTATTTCGGCGCCAACACCCCGCGCGACGTGTGGGAGACGCTGCAGGACATGTCGCTGGGGCGGATCAGCGAATGGCTTTCGGTCGTCAAGGCCGAGGGACAATTGCTGCCCTGGGTGAACGAGCGGCGCTTCGCCGATGCCATGGCCAACATCCAGTATGCCACGATCAACGACTGGTGCATGGAGCGGCTGAGCGACCGCGAATATCTGCCCCGCCTGATGGAGAACATGCTGCTGCTGATCGTCGGATCGGTGCAGGGCGAGGTCCGCGCCGAGGCGGAGGCCTATCTGGAAGATCTGAAGCGCACCGGCGACGTGCCCAACTTCCCCGCCGCCATCTACTCGCCGCCGCGTTACGAAGACGATTGAGGCGGCGCCGGCCTCAGGCCGACACCGCCTCTCTCCCCGAACCCCGGTCGTTCAGCCGCGGGCCTTGCGATCGATCGTCGCGCCCACCGCCGCCTTGATCTGGTCCTGATTGTAGATCCACGCTTTCTCCAGCACCGGCGAGAAGGGCACCGGCGAGTAGCTGGAGCCGACGCGCACCACCGGCGCCTTCAGCGTGTCGAACAGCTCCTCGTGGATGCGCGAGGACATTTCCGCGCCGGTGCCATAGGCTTTCACTGCCTCGTGGAGCACCACCGCGCGCCTGGTCTTGGCGACAGAGGCGAACACCGTCGCCTCGTCGAACGGCGCGATCGTGCGCAGGTCGATCACCTCGACCGAGACGCCGTCCGCCGCCATGACCTCGGCCACCGCCAGCGCATCCAGCACCGCGCGGCCGTAGGTGACGATGGTGACGTCGCTGCCCTCGCGCGCCACCGCTGCCTTGCCGAGCGGCACGCGATAGCCCGCCTCCGGCGCGGGGCCGGTCTGGCCATACGCCATGATGTTCTCGATCAGGATAACGGGATCATCGTCCTCGATCGCGGAAGCGAGCAGCCCCTTCGCGTCGGCCGGATTGGAGGCCATGATCACCTTGAGGCCGGGGACGTGGGCGAACCACGCCTCCAGCATGTCCGAATGCTGGCCGCCGAAGCCGACGCCGGCGCCGGTGGTGGTGCGGATCACCAGCGGCACGTTGGTCTGCCCGCCGGACATGAAGCGCAGCTTCGCGGCGTGGTTGACGATCTGGTCCATCGCCACCGTCACGAAGTTCATCAGCATGATCTCGGCGACCGGGCGCATCCCCGTGATCGCGGCGCCGACAGCGGCGCCAATGATCGCCTGTTCGGAGATCGGGGTCGAGCGCACCCGGTTCCTGCCATATTTGGCGGACAGGCCCTTGGTGATCTTGAAGATGCCGCCGCCCTGCTCGTCGCCGATATCCTCGCCGAGCGCGATGACATTCTCGTCGGCGCCCATCGCCTCGTCGAGCGCCTGGTGGAGCCCCTGGATGAAATTGATCTTGGCCGGCGCGTTCATGCGGCGATCTCCTCGGCGAGCACATCGATGCGCAGCTCGTCGGTTTCCGGAAAGGGGCTGTCGAAGGCGTAGGCGACGGCCGCGTCGATATCGGCCTCGATCTTTGCGACGATCGCGTCGAGATCGGCCTCGGAGACCTGCATCTCGATCAGCCGTTCGCGGAAGGCCGGCACCGGATCGCCGGCGATCCCGGCCTCGGTCAGTTCCTTGGGCACATAGCTGAAATCGGCGCCGAACAGGTGGCCGAGCATCCGGAACGTCATCGCCTCGATCAGCGTCGGCCCCTCGCCCGCCCGTGCGCGATCAACCGCTTCCTTTGCGGCCGTATACATCGAGACCGGATCGTTGCCGTCGCACTGCACGCCGCGCATCCCGTAGCCCGCCGCGCGCGACACGATGGATTCGCTGTCGGTGTGCGCGGCGAAGGCGGTGTGCTCGCCATATTTGTTGTTCTGGCAGAGGAAGATGACCGGCAGCTTCCACAGCTGCGCCATGTTCATCGCCTCGTGGAAGGCGCCGATGTTGGAGGCGCCGTCACCGAAGCAGACCACCGTCACGCGCCCGTCGCCCTTGTTCTGGGACGAGAGCGCGAGGCCGTTGGCGATCGGCAGGCCGGATCCGACCACGCCCGTCGTCACCATCACGCCGGTTTCGGGGTGGGTGATGTGCATCGGCCCGCCCTTGCCCTTGCAGGTACCCGTCGCGCGGCCGGTGAACTCGGCCCACAGCAGGTTGAGCGGGATGCCCTTGGCGAGCTGATCGTGCAGCCCGCGATAGGTGGTGACGAGATAATCGTCCTGGTTCAGCGCCGTCATCATCGCGGCGGAGACGACCTCCTGCCCGCGCACCGGATAATAGACGATGGCGAGCTTGCCCTGCGTCAGCAGGTTGCGGAAACGCTCGTCGGTCCGGTGGATCAGCATCGTCCGCCGATAGATTTCGAGCAGGGTCTCGCGGTCGGGCGCCGCGCCTGTGTCAGTCATCTCTCTCTCCGTCCGGGGAAATTATCAGCGTTCGAGCACCACGCAGCCGGACAGGCCGGGGGCGCCATAGACCTGGCTATAGCCGATCCGTGCGCCCTCCACCTGCCGGCGATCGCCACGACCGCGCAGTTGCTCGACATTCTCGTAGACCTGCCGAAGCCCGGAGGCGCCGATCGGCTCCCCGCAGGCGAGGCAGCCGCCATCGGTGTTGACTGGCAGGCGCCCGCCGATGCGGGTGACGCCATCGGCGATCATCTTCTCCTGCTCGCCATCCTTGCAGAAGCCGTTTTCGGCCATGTGCATGATCTCGGCGCCGCTTTCGGTATCCTGAAGCTGGGCGACGTCGACATCGTCCGGGCCCAGCCCCGCCATCTCCCACGCCGCCGCCGAGGCGAGCTGCGTGGCGGACTGGCCGCGCTCGATCTCCAGCGAGGGCGAGAAGACCTCGAACGATCCGGTCGGCCGCGTGCGGATCGCGGCGGCGCGCACCTTGGGGCCGGAGAGGCCCAGTTCGCGCATCTTGCGATCGGACGCGAGGATCAGCGCCACGCCGCCTTCGGCCGGCGAGCAGAACATATATTTGGTCAGCGGGTCGGACACCATCTGCGCGTTCATGATCGTGTCGACATCGACCGGCTGCTTTCGCCAGCTGTGCGGCGCCTTGGAGCCATTCTCGAACGCCTTTTCCGCGACGAGGCCGAGCGTGCGACTGCCGATCCCGTTCAGCGCCATATAGCGGGTGATCTTGTTGGCGAAGAACTGGGTGGTGAGCATCATCCCCGTCTCGCCATACCAGCGCGGCAGGCCGGACGCCTCGGGATCGGCATTGAACGCGCCACGCGGATGCTTGTCGAAGCCGATGACGATGCCGAGATCGTAATCGCCCGACTTGATCGCCGCATAGCCGCCGAGGATCGACGATCCGCCGGTCGCGCAGCCGTTGTTGACGTTGATGAACTGCATCCCCGTCAGGCCCATGCGCGGCAGCGCCGCATCCGCCGCGCCGGCGGCCGAGGAGCCACCGAAGGCGAACTGCATGTCGCTCCACTGGAGGCCGGCATCGTCCAGCGCCTGCTGGATGGCGAAGACGCCCTGATCCAGACCGGACCGGCCATCGGTGCGGCCGAACGGATGGATGCCCGCGCCCACGATATGAATGTCGGTCATGCGCGCGGCTCCGCTATGGGGGTGAAGGCGTAGGTAAGCACCGGCTCGCCGGTCTCGTCCTCGCGATAGGCTTCGGTGGTCAGCGCCATCGGCTGGCCGATGCGCAGCGCGTCGAAATCGTCGGCAAGGATGCGGCTTTCGACGATGATCTGGCCTGGCAGCTCGATATAGCCGACGCCGTAGGGCGTGAACGGGCCGTCCGGATCGCCGCGCCCGTTATAGGGCGTCTTGGGGCGGAAGCGCTGCACCGTCCACGACCAGAGCGTGCCTTCGTTCGCCAGCTCGACCAGATCGAAATTCTCCGCGTCCGCGCTGTGCGGAAACGGGAAGACGAGCCGTCCGTCCGCCTTGCTGCGCCCGCCGAGCAGCCGGGCCGATCGCCCCTCGCCCCGGAAGAGATTGTCGGCAACCGCTCGGCTCATCACGCTCCCCTCGCTCATCATGCTCCTCACAGTCCCCGTCACAATCCCAATGCGGCCTTCGCGAGGATGTTGCGCTGAACCTCGCTCGATCCGCCGAAGATCGTCGCCGCGCGCGCGTTCAGGTAGCGCGCCGTCGGCGTCAGCGCGTAGGGCGCGCCGATCCCCGCCCCGTTAGCGAACATGCCGAGCGCGTCGCGCTGATCGACCGCGCCGCGCTGGCCGAGCGCCTCGACCGCCAGCTCGCTGATCTTCTGCGTCGCCTCGCTGACGATCAGCTTGAGCATAGAGGCGTTGGCATCGCCCGCCGCCTCCCCGGCGGTGCGGCCGGCAATGCCGCGCAGTTCGGTCCATTCGATCGCCAGCACCTCGGTTTCGAGCTGGGCGATGCGGCTGCGGAAGCCGTCATCCTCCCAGAGCGGCCGGCCATCCTCGCCCATCTCCTCGCGCGCGATCCGGCCGAGCTTGCGCAGCTGCGCGCCCAGCCGGCCCGCCGCCGATCCGCCACCGCGTTCGAACTCCAGCAGGTATTTCGCGACCGTCCAGCCCTCATTCTCGCCGCCGACGCGCTGCGAGACGGGGATGCGGACATTGTCGAAGAAACACTGGTTGACCTCATGCTCGCCCGACATCGAGATGATCGGCGTGACGCTGAGGCCCTCCACATCCATCGGCGTGAGCAGGAAGCTGATCCCGGCCTGCGGGCGCCCCTCGGTCGCGGTGCGGGCAAGCAGGAAGATCCAGTTCGCGTTGTGCGCGTGGGTGGTCCAGATCTTGGTGCCGTTGACGACATAATCGTCGCCATCGCGCACCGCGCGGGTCTTGAGACTGGCGAGATCGGACCCGGCGCCCGGCTCCGAATAGCCCTGGCACCAATAATGCTCGCCCGACAGGATGCGCGGCAGGAAATAGTCCTTCTGCGCCTGCGTGCCGTAACCCATGATCACCGGACCGCACATCTGCAGGCCCATCGCCGGCAGCGACGGCGTGCCCGCGAGCCCGCATTCGCGATCGTAGAGGTAGCGCTGCATCGGCGACCAGCCGGTGCCGCCATATTCGACCGGCCAGGACGGCGCGACCCAGCCCTGTTCGTAGAGGATGCGATGCCATTCGCGGGCCAGCTCGCCCTCGGCGAAGACACCGGCCTGCCGTGCGGCCGCCGCGCGAAGCTCCGGCGTGTAGCGTTCGGAGAGGAAGGTGCGGACCTCCTCGCGAAACTGCTGATCCTCTGGGGTGAGATCGATATCCATCCCGAGCTTTCTATAGCACGCATCAACTTCTGTCTGCCCTCGCCCCGCCTCTCAAAAGGACTAGCTTCCTCCGAGCAACGCCGGGCGGCCCCGCGCGGGGCTTGCGGGCGACGGGCGGAGCGGCCAACAAAGTCTTGGCCAACCGGCCTTTTTGCCAGTCGTTTGCGAGCCTATGATCCAGATCGAATTCATCGAACCCAGCGGAACCACGCGCACCGTATTCGGGCGCCCCGGCTGGTCGCTGATGGAGACGGCACTACGCAGCGGGGTGGAGGGGATCGCGGCGGAATGTGGCGGGGTCTGCGGCTGCGCGACCTGCCACGTGCTGATCGATCCAGCGTGGATGGACCGCGTCGGCGAACCGAACGAGATGGAAGACCCGCTGCTCGATCTCGTCGAGCGCGAACCCAATTCGCGCCTCTCCTGCCAGGTGAAGCTGCGCGCCGAGCTGGAAGGGCTGGTGGTCCGGGTCGCGGACCACCAGATCTAGCTCAGCCGAACGGCGGGCGGACGCCGTTGGTGTTGGCCCAGTCCTGCCGCTTGGCCCATTCGCCGATCGTCTCCAGCTCGATCGGGATGCGCTCGTGCATCGCCTCGTAATCCACCTCGAACGGGCGCGTGGGCGCGGTATTGTTGTAGCGGTAGAAGGCACCGATCTGCTCGGCAATCACGTCATGCTCGGCCGTGCCCATCGAATCCCCCGCCGCATTGGCGAGCAGGCGGCCGAATTCCTCCGGCCTGCAGGGATCGTAGACGATCTTGCGGCCGAGTGCGGGCGAGATGCGCTCCGCCACCTCGGTCGGCTTCAGGCGTTCCGGCCCGCCGATGTTGATCCACGCGCCCTCCATGTCGGGCCGGTCGAGCGCGTGGATCATGATCCGCGCGACATCGTCCAGGCTGATCCAGTTGGCCTCCAGATCGGGCCGGTGCGCGTAGACGAAGCGGCCCTCGTTGACGATGAACGGGCGCGCCCAGTTGGTCAGCAGATTGTCCATGAACAGCACCGATCCGAACACCGTCGCGCCGACGCCGGTGCGGAACAGCGCATTGATGCCCGCCGTGTTGCCGGCATAGGTGTAGGGATCGCCGGGACGATCGGGGATCCAGCTCGACGTGTTCCAGACAACGCGCTCGACGCCCGCCGCCTTGGCCGCGCGGCCGACGCTGGCGACCAGCACCGCGCGATCGGCGCGGGCGCGCAGCGGGTGGGTGTGAAATACACCCTCGGCGCCCCTGAACGCCTCGACCAGCGAGGCCTCGTCATAGAGATCGGCCGACACCACCTCGACACCCTCGGGCGTGCCCTGCCCGTAGAAGGGGTCGGCGCTGCGCGACAATGCCTTCACGTGGAAGCCCGCCTTGACGAGCTGGCGCACCTGCGCGCCGCCCTGGCGCCCGCTCGCGCCGATCACCGCTACCGTCCGTGCCATCTTCCTCTCCCCTGCTTTGTCGGGTGTGTCGTTATCGGGAATGTGTCGTGGTCAGCGGCCCTCGGGCACCCAGCCGGCGCGCACGCCGAGCACCACCGTCTCGCGCTCGATCGTTTCGGACAACACCTTGCCGATGGCCGCGAAGCGCGGGTGGCCGCGCAAGGTCGCGAGGCCGAGCTGGTAGGTGTTGAGATCCTCCATTTCCCACAGGTCGATGCCGGTGTGGAGGCGGCCGGTGACATGCATCACGGCGGTGACGAGGCGCCAGCCGATCGGCTCGACGATGGCGATCACCTCCTTCATCGTCTCGGTGAAGCGCTCGATCCCGTCGGCCCTCAACTCGATCGTGGACTGCATGTAGATCGCCATCGCGTCGCCCTCCTCAGTCGGTCACGCGCAGCAGCTGCTTGCCGACATTCTTGCCCTCGAACAGCCGCATCAGCGTGCGCGGCGCATTCTCCAGCCCCACCTGCATGTCCTCGCGCGACTGGAGGCGACCGTCGGCGATCCAGCGTTTCAGCCGGGTGCGCGCCTCGTCATATTCGGCGGCATGGTCCATCAGGATGAAGCCGCGCATCGTCGCGCGCTTGAACACGATGTTGAAATAGTTGGACGGGCCGACCGGCATGCCCCCGGTTTTCGACCGCGAGATGCCGCCGCAGATCACCACGCGCGCGTGCATCGCGATACGGGCGAGCAGATCGTCGAGGATGACGCCGCCGACATTGTCCCACAGCACGTCGATGCCGCCGGGCGCCAGCTCCTTCATCCGCTTCGACAGATTGCCCTCGCGATAATCGAGCGCGGCGTCAAACCCGAGTTCGTCGACCAGCATCCGGCATTTGTCGGCGCCGCCAGCAATACCGATCACGCGGCAACCGGCGATCTTGCCGATCTGGCCGACCACCGATCCCACCGCGCCGGCGGCGCCCGTGATCACCATCGTGTCGCCGGGAAAGGGCTGGCCGATGTGCCTGAGGCCGAGATAGGCGGTCAGCCCGGTCGAGCCGAGCACGCCGAGATGATGCGAGAGCTGCGCATCGTCCTCGATGATCTCCAGCTCGGAGGCCGGCACCGTCGCATAATCCTGCCAGCCGAGCGTGCCAGCCACCTTGGCGCCCTTGGCCAGCCCGCTGGCGCCCGGATCGATCACCGTGCCGATGCCGCGACCGCGCATGATGTCGCCGATCTCGGTCGGCGCGACATAGCCGCCGATATTCTCCATCCAGCCCTTGAGCGCCGGATCGAAGCCGAGCAACTCGACCCGCACCACCGCCTCCCCCGCGCCCGGCGCGCGCACATTGGCCTCGCGATACTCGAAATCGCTCTCCACCACGTCGCGCCCGACGGGGCGGGCGGCGATCAGCCACTGGCGGTTGCGCATCTCGCTCATCGGCAAAACTCTCCCCTGCCCGGCGACGCGAGCATGTCTGGTTGGTCTGGTGGTGAAGGCGGCGGCCGGTGGGCCACCGCCCGGATCAGTCGATCGGCCGGCCGATGCGTTTGGCGATCTGCCGGTGGAAGCGCTGCAACGAAATCTCGTTGCTGCCGTAGATCATGCGGAAGTCCTCGGGCGCATATTCCAGATTGTTCTGACCGTCCTTGGAGACGCTGTAGTCCTCGGTGCGCACGACATTCTCGATGAAGTCGTGGAACTGCTCCCAAGGGGTCGTGTCCTCCTCGTCGTCGATGCGGCCGGTGCGGTAGGTCGCCATCATCGTGAAGGCCTTGCCCGGCTCGTCGCCCGGAAACATGCGATAGATGCCGAAGGCGTGATCCGGCCCCTTGTTGTCGCCGATCGTCGGCACACCGTCCGCCGCGTAACGCTCCAGCGTCGAGATGTTGAAGACGGTGTTGGGGAACATCATGTGGATGCCGCCATAGGGCTTCTCGGCCCACTCGCTTTCCGGCTTCTGCGATTCCTCCGCCGCGCTGACGTGCGGGAAGCCGAGCCGGTGGTGCGGGCCGAAGCCCTGGTAAAGCATCACGTCGGTCATCGCCGACAGCCCGATCGAGGTCGGGTGCAGCGTGCTGAAGTGATAGCCCTCGCCATAGGTGTCGAGCGCGTATTTCCAATTGGCGTCGACATCGAGCCGGCTCTTCTTCACCGGCTTGGCATGTTCGAGGCCGAGCTGCGCCAGCTCCGGCCCGAAATCGCCGAGATGCGCGTCGATGTCGATTTCCTGATCGCCCGGCGTCGCGATCACGAAGATCATGCCGTGGCGCTCGGCGACCGGCACCTTGATCAGCCCGATCTCCTCGCGATCGATACCCTCGAACCCTTCCTTGCCGGGGAAGCCGATCAGCTTGCCCTCGAGGTCGAAGGTCCAGCCATGGAACGGGCAGGTCATGCGCGAGCTGTTGCGCGAGCAATCCGTGACGACCTTGGCGGCGCGGTGCGGGCACATGTTGAGATAGGCGCCGACCGTGCCGTCCTTCTTGCGCAGGATCAGGATCGACGGGCCGACCGCGTCGAACAGCATCTTGTCGCCGGGCTTCTCGATGTCGCGCGTCAGGCCGACCAGGATCGGCATCTTGCGGAAGATCTCGCGCTTCTCGGCCTCGAACCACTGGGGGTCGGTGTAGGCGGCGGGATCGTTGCGCATCGGGCCGGCCTCACGGTCGGTCGTCTTGGTGCGCACCAGCTCGTTCATCTTGCGCTGCATGTCGCGGGCGACTTCGCGCTGGCGTTCCGCGCTCTCGGCCCAATCGAATCGGGTGTCCTCGTCGAGCATGGCCTTCTCCTTTTGCGCAATACAACCTAATTTTGACACAGTGTGCAATAGTTTTCGCGATGGCCGGTGACGCTATCCGGTTGGGGCGCCTCGAAGGGGACTGCGCAGGCCCGTAAGCGCGATCAGAAAGGCGATGGCGATCCCCGCCGCGAGCGCCGCGAAGGCAAGCTGCAGCCCCGCCGGGCCAACCGCCGCCTCGTGCGCGCCGGCGAGTGACATCGCGATCGAGGCACCCGCAGCGACGCCGACCTGATGGCAGACGAACAGCGCGGCCGTGCCGACCCCCTGTTCTTCGGCGGCGAGGCCTCCGGTGCCGGACTGCATCAGCGCGATGAAGGCGCTGACGCTACCGAGCGGACAGAGGATCACGCCCGGCGCGATGCTCAGACCATATTCGCGCCCCACCGTCGCCGCGAGCAGCGCGAACCCCGCAAGGTTGACCAGACAGGCGCCCAGCACGATCGCGCGTGGCGAGAAACGGCCGAGCAGCAGCGGGGCCACCTGCCCCGTGGCCATCACGGCCAGCGCATAGGGCAACATGCCGAGGCCGGACTGCGCCGCGCTCATCCCCAGCACATGCTGCATGGCGAGCTGGCTCAGCACGAACAGGCCGCCGACGCCGCCCAGCACGAAGAAAGAAGCAGCGGCCGATACGGCGAATCCCGGCCGACGGAACAGGGCGGGCGGCAGCATCGGCGCCGGCATCCGCCGTTCGATCAGAACCAGAAGCCCGAACAACAGGATCGCGCCACCGAGCAGCAGCATCGTCCGCGTCGCGAACGGCCCCACTTCGCCCGCCGCCGAAATGCCGCTCACCGTCGCGACCATCGCCAGAACGGCGACCAACGCTCCCGCCCCATCGATCGGCTCGCGCACGCGGTGGGCCGGTGTCGGCAGCACGCGCAGCGTCAGCACCATGGATGCCACCGCGACCGGCAGGTTGAGCAGGAACGCCGCATGCCAGCCGAAGCGCGTCACCACCCAGCCACCGAGAAACAGCCCGAGGATCAGCGACAGACCCTGCGTCACCCCGAACACGCCCAGCGCGCGGTGGCGCGCCGGGCCTTCGGGCAGGAAGGCCGTGATGAGCGAGAAAGAGGCGGGCGCGATCAATGCGGTCGCGACACCTTGCGCCGCACGCGCTGTCAGCAGCGGCGCCAGGCTGGTCGAAAAAGCGGCGACCAGAGAGGCCAGCGCATAGATCGAAAGGCCAGTCGACAGCACGCGGCGATGACCGAGCCGGTCGACCAGCTTGCCACCGATCACCAGCAGCCCGGCATTGGCCAGCGAGGCGGCGACCACCACCCACGACAACACCGCCGCCGGCACGTGCAGATCCCGCCCGATCGACGGCAGCGCGACGCTCGCCACAGAAAGATCGGCGGTCACGATCAGATAGGAGATCGCCATCAACGCGACGATCAGCCGCTCATGGCGCACATCCCGGTCGGCCATGGCGGCGCTCCTCTTGCCGGGGATGCCCGCCCGGCGAACCGGGCGGGCCGGTTACACGATCGTCAGTATTTCACCGTGAACTGCAGCGCGACGGTGCGCGGCGTGTTGCCGAGGCCGAGCTGGTCCGCGATCACGCCGCCCGGCGTGCCGGTGCCCGAACCGGTCGACGGGCCGTCCGAGGCGCCCAGGAAGTAGAAGTGGTTGGTGAGGTTCTTGCCGATCAGCGCGACCTCCCAGCGATCGTCCTCACGGCCGAAGCGGACGCCGGCATCGAGCATCCAGTAGCTGTGCTGGATCGTGTTCGGGTTGGCGAAACTCGATCCGAAGTAGCTGCCGCTGTAGCGCGTATCGACGTTGATGCCGAAGCGCATGCCGCTATCCATGGTCTTTTCGTAGGAAACACCGGCCGATGCCGTCCAGGTCGGCGCGATCGAGGTCGGCTTGCCGGCCAGCTGCTGGAACGGCGCGCCGGCCGGGCCGACGAGCGTGCAGCCCTGATCCGGATGCTGGCCCGACCAGCACGGCGCCAGGAAGTCGCCATAGCGCGCATGGTTGTAGTTCGCCGTGCCGCTCAGCGTCAGGCCCGGCACGCTGCGCGGCGCATATTCCAGCTCCAGCTCCACACCCTTGGTGCGCGCCGAACCGGCATTGTAGGTCTGATAGGCGAAGATCTGCGAGTTGAAGTAATCGACCTGCAGATTGCTATACTTGAACGTGTAGAGGTTCAGGTTGAAGCGCAACTGGTTGTCGAGCAGGGTCGTCTTGGCGCCGATCTCGAAGCCCGCCGCCGTCTCCGGCTTGAACTGGAAATCGCGCGGCGGATTGTCCGACAGGTTGGAGTTGATCGCGCTGTTGGAGAAACCGCCCGACTTGTATGCGGTGCGATACGAGCCGTAGAACATGATATCGTGCGCCGGCTTGTAGGTGATCGTCGCTTCGGGCGACCAGTTGTTGAAGGTCTGGTTCGCGTTGATCACACCACCCGGAGCACTGGCCGGAATGAAGACCGGCAAAGGCCCGCCCGGCGCCAGGATGGGATTGACGTAAGGCTGCTCGAAGAAGCTCTTCTTCGTCTCGTGCGTGTAACGGACGCCGCCCGTCACCTCGACCTTGGGCAGGATCTTCCAGATGACCTGCCCGAAGCCCGAATAGGTGCGGCCCTCGGTGGCCGACAGCTTGGAATAGGAGACGTAGCGATCGGCCGGCGCGGCGGCCGAATTCTCGCTGCCCGCGAACAGAACCCACTGCTGGAAATCGCGGCGCGTCGCCTGATAGAGGCCGCCGACCATGAAGTTGATCGGGAAATCGAAGCTGGAAAGCGCACGCGCCTCCTCGCTGAAGGAGTGGAAGGAGGAATCCTCCGTCGCCCAGGTGCCCGTCGGCGAGGACTGGAAGTCGCACGCGCAGGCGAACTTGTTGTTGTTCCAGTTGTAGTTGGTGACCGAGGTCAGCGTCAGGTTATCGAGCTTGTAGTTGATCGTGCCCGTGCCCTGATAGGATTTGTAGGTGTTGTAGAGCGCACCGTCCGACTTGGAATGGGGCAACACCTTCGCGATATCGAGCGGGATGTTGTCCTGATGGATCACGAAGTTGCCGCCGCAGCTGTAGCTGGGGTTGAGCGTGCTCGATCCGGTGGCGCAGTGCGCGACGACATAGTTCCAGCCGTTGCCGGCGGTGTTGTTATAGGTGCCCGAGCCCTTCAGGTTCACGGTCAGGCGGTCCGTCGGCGTCCACTTCACCGTCAGGCGGCCGATCGCCTCCTTTTCCTGCGGCTGATCCTTCGCCGAGGCGGTGACGTCATGGACGGTGCTGACACCGGTCGCCGCATCCGTGGTGGTGTAGGTGGTGTCGGTGCCCTCGTTCTTGTAATAGCCACCCCACATCTTCGATCCGCGCAGCGCGACGCGGATACCCAGCGTGTCGGTGAGCGGGATGGAGGCGATCGCCTCGCCATAGCCCTGCTTGGCGCCGAATTCGTAGCCGGCGCGGAAGATGTATTCGGGTTTGCTGCCCGGATCGGCCGAGGTCAGCGAGATCACGCCGGCGGTGGCGTTCTTGCCGAAGAACAGCGCCTGCGGACCCTTCAGGATCTCGATCCGGTTGAGATCGAAGAAACCCTCGTTGATGACGCGGCCCTGTCCGTAATAGACGCCATCGACCACCACCGCGACCGACTGCTCGACGCCGATCGAGGTCGAGGGCGAGCCGATGCCGCGCAGGGTGAGCGAGGCGCCCGCGCCGTTGGAGGCACGACCGACCGTGAATTGCGGCGTGGAGGCGCTGATTTTCTCCAGACTGGTAAGATCGCGGCGCTGGACCTGGGCCGAGGAGATCGCGGTGATGGCGACCGGGATTTCCTGCACATTCTCCGCGCGCTTGCGGGCGGTCACCACGATGTCCTCGAGGCCGCCCTGCCGCGGCGGCGGCGCTGCGGTCTGCGTCGGGGCCGGACCTGCGGCCGCGGCGGGAGCCGCATCCTGCGCCTGGACAGACCCGGCGGCGAGGCCGGCCAGCATCATCGCCATGACCGCGGAACCGCGAAGCAGATGCGCACGCGATGTCTTGAAGGCGTACTCCGACATACCCTTCCCCTCCTATTTGCGGCCGCTCGATGTGATTGCCGGCTTGGCGATCCTCGGCGTGCCTTATCCGTTCGATGACGGTAGGAGGGGAGCGTAGGTCAATTATGCAACGTGCTGCAATAGTCATTCGCATCACACGCCGCTCGTTTAAAGGATAGGTGCTTTTCCGCACCATGTCCGAACGGGACGCGCCATATGGGCACGCGCACCCGCCAGCGGGGCGGACGCGCGTGCAGCCATGTCGGAAGGGTCAGAAGCTGGCGCCGACCGAGAAGACCGCGCGACTGCCCGCGATCGAGGAGCCGTTCTTGGTCGAGCTGAAATTGGGCTGAAGATAGGCGCTCTCGCGCTTCGATATGTTGGTGTCGACATAGGCGACACCCAGCGTCACCGGCCCCAGCACCATGTCCGCGCCGATCAGCCAGTCGAGATACTCGCCCGTCGGCGTCACGCTCGTGCCGTTCGGCCCGAGCCCCGGATTGCCGTGCGAATAGCCGAGATGCGCCTTGGCGGTCACCGGCGTGCCGGGGATGCCCATGCTGGCGTCGCCCCACACGTAGAGATTGTCCTCCTTCTGGCCACGGCTGTAGGGCGTGTTGGAATAGTTGCCGAGCGCCTGCTGCTTGGGTGCGTAGGCGACACCGACAAGCGCGGTGACCGGACCGAGCGTGGAGGAGACCTTCACATAGGGTTCGGCGAAATCGGTGTTCGAGGCGCCGCCCGGATACATGTACCAGGTGAGGCCCGCGTCGATCGTGGCGCCGCCGACCGGCAGCTTGTAGCCGCCGACGAGATCCAGTTCCATGTTGGAGCCGCCAAACGTCCCCCAGCCGGCGAGGTTCGATCCCCACACGCTCGCATACAGGCCGGTTTCGTGGGTGACGGTGAGGCCGCCCTGCACGGCCATGTGCTTGTCGGTCTGCGAGACGCCGCGGAAGCGATAGTCCGACACGAGGGCGACGGAGCCGGAGACGGTGAACGGCTTGGGCGGCGCTTCCTGCGCCAGAGCCGGGGTCGCGAGCAGGCCGGCGGCCAGCGCGATCAATCGATAATTCATGGAACACCCCTTCTTGTTGTGGCGGATGTTCCTCCTGCATCCGGGCCGCCACACCTCTGGGCGCCTTGCCTTCGAGCGGTCGGCGAGGCTTGGTGCAGTCGGCCCGGATGGTCGCCAGCCTGACGTCTGGGGCTTACGCGCGGGTTGCCCTTCCGTAAGGAAGTGTTTCCCGCGCGCTGTCAGGCCGCGAGTCCTCGAAGGCGCCCTTTCTCGCCTGCGAGATCGATGCGCATGCCCGCCGCCCGGCGCCGTTGCAGCCAGTCGTTGAGCATTTCCGCACTCGTGTGGTCGATCGCCGAGAGGCGGCCGACATGAAGGGTAAGCGCCTTGTCCTGCGGTACCGCGTCGAGCGCCTTGGTGAGCTTGGGCAGCGTCACGAAGGTGGCCGCGCCGTGCAGTTCCATATGATGCCCCTCGGCGTCATCGCGGCGCTGGTGGACGTGGACGCCGAGCTTGAGCCTGCGGACATGCGGGATCAGTTCCAGCAGCGAAAGGCCAAGGCCGACGAGCACGCCGGTGAGCAGGTCTTCCGCCACCACGGTGATCAAGGTCGCCGCCCAGATGAAGGCGGGCAGCGGGCCGTAGCGGTGGAACAGATGCTTCACATGGCTGAGGCTCACCAGGCGGATACCGGTGACGACGAGGATGCCACCGAGCGCCGCCATCGGGATCTCGCGCAGCAGCCACGGCAGCAGCGCCACGAAACCGAGGATCCAGGTGCCGTGCAGGATGGTGGAGAGGCGCGAGGTCGCGCCCGCCTGCACGTTGGCGGAGGAGCGGACGATCACGCCCGTCATCGGCAGCGCACCGGCGAAGCCGCAGAGCAGGTTGCCGACGCCCTGCGCACGCAGTTCCTTGTCGTAATCGGTGCGCACGCCGTCGTGCATCTTGTCGACGGCGGCGGCCGACAGCAGCGTCTCGGCACTGGCGATGAAGGCGATAGCGAGTGCCGTCGCGTAGATCGCCGGATCGCCCAGCTTCGCGAGGAAGCCGCCGTTCGGCACGTCCACCGCGCTCAGGATGTTGCTCGGCACCACCACGCGGGTGACGTCGAGGCCGGCGAACCAGGCGACCAGCGTCGCCGAGACGACGCCGACCAGCGCGCCCGGAACGAGCTTCATCGAGGCGGGACGGAACTTCTCCCAGCCCAGCATCGCGCCGATCGTCAGCAGGCCGATGCCGAACGCCAGTTCCGCGCCCGAGACATCGCCGGGGTGCAGGCCGAACAGGCGGCCCGGCATGGCGGAGAGGTTTTCGATACCGTTGGCGAGCGGCTTGGCGTCGAACAGGACGTGGAACTGGCCGACGACGATCAGCACGCCGATGCCGGCGAGCATGCCGTGTACCACAGCGGGCGAGATCGCGCGGAACCAGCCGCCGAGCTTCAGGACCCCCGCGACGAACTGGATGACGCCGGCAAGCACGAGGATCGGGCCGAGCGCCGAGAGTCCCTGTTCGCGCACGATCTCGAAAACGATCACGGCAAGACCGGCGGCGGGGCCGGAGACCTGCAAGGGCGAACCCGCCAGCAAACCGACGACGAGGCCGCCGATGATACCGGTAATCAGGCCCTTTTCAGGCGCGACGCCGGAGGCGACGGCGATGCCCATGCAGAGCGGCATCGCGACGAGGAAGACGACGATCGACGCGGTGAAATCCCGCGTCGGATTGCCGCCCCCCGTCAATCTGGAGAGGAGCGCGCCCATCACTCGGCCGCCACGGCGAGCGGGAAGTCGGCGGCGAGGCGGCGGCCGGCGCGCAGCGCGACCGGTAGCTCCTGCCCCTCGCGCAGCGGCACGAACTGGCCGGTCTCGCCGTCGAGGCCGAGCACCTGGCCGGCATGGATGTCGACGAACCAGCCGTGCAGCGAAATCTCGCCGCGCGCGATGCCCGCCGCCACCGACGGATGGGTGCGCAAATTGGCGAGCTGGGCGACGACATTCTCCAGGCTGATCGCGCGGACGCGGGCGGCGGGATCGAGATCCGGATAGCTCGCGTCCACCACCGCGCGCGCGGCCGATCCGTGGCGCAGCCAGGCGGCGACGTTGGGGATGCTCTCCAGAGCCTCGGCGGGGCCTGCAACGCCCTTCATCGCGCCGCAGTCCGAATGGCCGCAGACGATGATCTCGCGGATGCCCAGCACCGCGACGGCATATTCGACCGTGGAGGTCACGCCGCCATTCTGCGTCGCATACGGCGGCACGATATTGCCGGCGTTGCGGCAGACGAACAGGTCGCCCGGCTCCGCCTGCATCACATGCTCGGGCACGATGCGCGAGTCCGCGCAGGAGATCATCAGCGCCTTGGGCGACTGGCCGTTGGTCGCCAGATGGCCGTACAGCTCGCTGCGGCTCGAATACACGTCCTTCTCGAACCGGAAGACGCGGCCGATCAGTTCGTTCATGGGAAAGCTCCTTGGACCACCGCAGAAAGGTGCGGCATGGACCGAGGAGATAGAGGCACGCCTTTGCTGCGTTGCCGCGTGAATGTAAGGAAGTTTTGCCTGTTCGTTGCTGGGGCGGCCAGCACGCGCAACCCCATCGTCATCGCGAGGCGCGCAGCGCCGTGGCGATCCACATGCCGCCGCCATGGATTGCTTCGCTACGCTCGCAATGACGGAGGTATTCTAGCGCAGTGGCAGCCTCAGTTCGGCGCGCAGCCCGCCTTCGGGGCGGTTCGCGAGCTGCAATGTGCCCCCCTCCGCCTCCGCCGCGCGAACGACGATGGCGAGGCCGAGGCCGAGACCCTTGGTGTTACGACTGCGCGCCGGATCGAGCCGGGAGAAGGGGTGCAGCACCGCCTCCAGTTGATCCTCGGGGATGCCGGGGCCATCATCGTCCACCCGCACGACCAGCGTTTCGCCGTCGATCATCGCGGAGACGCGCGCGCAATGGCCGTAATGCAGGGCATTTTCGACCAGGTTGCCGATCGCACGCTTCAACCCGACCGGGCGGACGCTCGCCTCCAGATGATCCTGCCCGATATAGGTCGCGTCCCCGCCCCGGTCGGCCGCATCATCGACGATCGTCGCGGCCATCACCGCGACATCGGTGCGCACCGGCTTCTCCGGATCGTCCTCGCCGCCGAGGAACGAGAGGAGCGAGCCGACCATCGCCTCCATCTCGGCGACGTCCGCCTCGAAGGCGCGGCGCAGTGTCGGATCGGCGATGGAATCGGTGCGCAGCTGCATCCGCGCGAGCGGTGTGCGCAGATCGTGGCCGACCGCGGCCAGTGCCTGCGTGCGGTCGGTGATGAGCTGGTGGATGCGCGCCTGCATCGCGTTGAACGCGCGGATCACGCGGCGCACCTCGGCCGGCCCTGCTTCGGGGAGTGTCAGCCCGCTGCCGCGCCCGATCCGCCCCGCCGCGCGCGCCAGCATCCCCATCGGTCGCAGCGTGTGGCGGAACAGCAGGGTGCTCAGGATGAGCAGAACCAGAGCCGGCAGGAAAGCGAGGAGGATGCGGTGCCAGCCGGGTTGTTCATCATCGATCGGCGCCTCCGCACGAAAGCGCAGCCACGTGCCATCCTGCAGTCTGAGCGCGCCGAAAAGCTGCGCGCGGCGCCCCACCGCGACCAGTTGCACGCGCAGATCGCTGTCGGCGAGGCTCGGTTCCCAATCGATCACGCGGTGGAAAGCCTCGCCGCGCGTCGTGCCGTTGGCGGGGCCTAGCTGGGTCTGCCCGGCCCAATGGATGTCGTAGCGGTTGGTGGTCAGCCGCGCCGCCATCGCCGGCCGCTCCGCCCACGGACGATCGGACACGAGCTTGCGCGCGATGACGAGATGCTCGGCCAGCCGATGCGCCTCGTCGTCGCGGATCAGCGCGCGGCTCGATCGCTCGTAGAGGAAGGTGCTGGCGACGAACTCCACCGCCAGCGTCAGCAGCAGGATGGTGAGCAGGCGCCCGAGCAGGCCGACCGATATCCTCAACGGCGCGACACCGCCGCGTTGAGCATGTAGCCGACGCCGCGCACCGTGATGATCGGAGCCTCGCGGCCCTCTCCCGACAGCTTGCGGCGCAGGCGGCTGACCAGCACATCGACCGATCGATCGGAGCTGTCGCCCATGCGCGTGCGCGACAGCTCGATCAGCCGCTCGCGCGCGATTACGCGCTGGGCGTGATCGGCAAGCGCCACCAGCAGGTCGAACTCGGCGCCGGTCAGGTCGACCACTGCGCCGCCCGGCGAGAGCAGCTCGCGCCGTGGCAGGTTGAGCGTGAAGCCGTCGAACTCGGCGATGCCCTGCCCGCGCTCGGTGCGGCGATCGTCCATCCCGCCCCGGCGCAGCACGGCGCGGACGCGGGCGATCAGCTCGCGCGTGCCGAACGGCTTGGGCAGATAATCGTCGGCGCCAAGCTCCAGGCCGACGACGCGGTCCATCTCGCTGCCCTTGGCGCTGATGAAGATGATCGGCACCTCGCTCTCGCGACGCAGCGCGCGGCACAGGTCGATGCCGCTGGTGCCCGGCAGCATGATGTCGAGCAGCACCAGATCGACAGCCCCCTGCTCCATTGCGCGCCACATTTCGGGCGCGGTCGCGCAGGGGCGCACCGTATAGCCATTTTCCTGAAGCGCCCGCGTGGTGAGCGTGCGCAGCGCCGGATCATCCTCGACCAGCACGATTGCGGGCGCGGTCATGGCCGGCCCTCCTTCTTCGCGAAAAGCAACAGCATCTCCTTGTCCGGCCCCAGCGCCGGGTCCGCCCGATCTAGGGACACGCGCCGCCACGCGCAGCATCAAGCGAACAGCGGACATCATTTCTTACAATCCCGTGGCGGACGGGCAAACCCCGATCCCTAGCTCAGGATCACCGAGGCATCCCGCCTCACGGAGACCCTTTCCGATGATCCGCACGAGCTTCATCGCGGTCGCCCTGCTCTTCCCGGCAGCGGCCTTCGCGCAGACCCACGAACCGGCCGGCCACGGCGCCACCGCCGGCCGCAGCCCGCACGCCGCCTATCGCCCGATCGCGGCGGAGACCGGCTGCAAGACGATGCACAGCCTGCCCGGCGGCAAGCTGCCCGTCTACGGCAGCCACGCCCAACCCGCCAGGTGCGACACCGCGCAAATCGCGGCGACCGGCGGCGCGTCCAGGCTCGCCCACGCCGAATAATCCCACGAGCCCTTCTTCCCCTTCAAGGAGAGTTTCTTATGCACAAGATCATTCTCGCCGCCCTCATGACCGCCGCCATCCCCGCCGTCGCCAATGCCGAGGCGTCGCACCCGCGCTCGCTCCTCGCCATGTCGCCGACGGAGTTCGCGCAGGCCACCACGCTGCACGACGACCGGCTGGAATCGCACGCCACACTGTCGACCGAGAAGGCCCATCGCGAGGGCTGGAAGCTGCTGAAGCCGTATGGCCACGACAATCACCTGCGCGCGATCGTCGACAAGCAGACCGGCGCGACCACCTATGAAGTGCGCCAGTCGCTGCGCTACTGGGGCCTGCAGCGTGATTACACCGACGCGCATTATGTCGGCCCCAAGGGCCTGCAGAAGGTCGCGCTGAGCGAGGCGCGTCACGGCGCGGACGTCTGCCCGACGACCGAGAACAATCTCGAATGCCCGCTCTCCAAAACGATGGCGTTCCAGGTGGACGAGGCGACCATGCGCCAGATCGCGGCGAGCGGCGGCAACAGCTGGGATTTCAAGCTGAAGGACCAGACCGGCCACGACATCCGCACCGGCATCGTGCCAGCCGAAGCCGCCGGCCTGCTGCAGGCGGTGGACAGCTACCGGGCGCGCATCACCGCCTCCTGATAGCCCGTACAGCATCGGAGCCGGCGAGCGGTCCCTCTCCCGCCCGCCGGCTCCGAACCCTCATTCCGCCCGTGCGAAAAGCGCGGGCGGAAACCATTTCAGCCGATCTCTTCCACCTGCGGCAGATAGGCGCCGTAGCCTTCCGCCTCCATGTCGTCGCGATGGACGAAGCGGAGCGAGGCGGAATTGATGCAGTAACGCAGCCCACCTCGATCGATCGGCCCATCGGGGAAGACGTGGCCGAGATGGCTGTCGCCATGCGCCGAGCGGACCTCGGTACGGATCATGCCGTGCGACACGTCGCGCAGCTCGGCGACATTGGCGGGTTCGATCGGCTTGGTGAAGCTCGGCCAGCCGCAGCCGGATTCGTACTTGTCGCTGCTCGCGAACAGCGGCTCGCCCGACACGATATCGACATAGATGCCCGGCTCCTTGTTGTAGAGGAGCGCGCCCGTTCCCGGCCGCTCGGTGCCAGCCTGCTGGGTGATATGATATTGCTCGGGCGTCAGCGCCGCGACGGCTTCAGCGGTCTTGCGATAGTCGGCCATGTGCAGGTCTCCTGTTCGGAGGCCTAGATGGGGAAGCGCTCCGCCTCTGTCGAGGTCAGGGCGCGGTGCCGCGCTGGATCACCGGCGCGATGTCGGTGAAATTGGCGAGGTCGGCGAGCACGCCGGCCGTCGCATCGGAGGCGAGCGCCGCGCCGATCGCCGCCTCCTCGGCGAAGGTCAGCACCGCGACAGCGACGGGGTCGCTCCCCTCGCTCGCCGGGAAATAGGCGCGGGCCGAGCGCAGCCCGCTCGGCCCCCATGCTTTCTCCACCAGCGGCAGGTGCGTCGCGACGTAATAATCCCGGTCGAAGCGGCTTCCGCCTCCCGCCGGATAGGTCACGAACAGCAGGGCCATCCTACTTCGCCTGCGCCAGCATCGGCGCCATCCGCTTGGTGGCAAGCGGCGGCAGCTTCACCGCGGCGGCGACGGCGGCGTTTGGCGAAGCGCCCTTGCCGGCCTTCACCAGCGCGACCATCCCCATCGAATAATGCGGCTTGCACTTGATGCCGTAGAGGCCGGGCTTGGAGATGGTGAGGACATATTCCTTGCCCATCGCGCCGGCCGGCTCGCTCACGCCGTCGGGCAGCATGCCGGTGATCGGCTCGGCATTGTGGCCGCTGTCGGTCGGCACGAAATGCACCTTGTCGCCGACATTCGCCTGCACGAAGCTCGGCTCGAACACCATCATGCCCGCAGCACCCTGGTTCTTCATCTGCACGGTGATGTCCTTGGCGGTGGCCGGAACGGCCAGCATCGCACAGGCAACAGTCGCGAGCCCGAGCACCTTGATCTTCATGTAACGCCTCTCCGAGAAACGATTATCCACGAAGCGTTTTCGCCCGAGGACGAGTGCCCGCCAATTGCCCCTTGGTACAATGGCAGCGCGCGACAAGGCTTGCGACTGTGGTGGGGACGAGAAGAGCCGCGAGTCGATCGCCGGCCTTGCGAAGGAGAGCCGTCACATGTTGCAGCAAGCCTTGGAGCAGCTGAAGGGCGATGTGATCATCCGCCCGAAATACGACAATTTCATCGGTGGCCAGTGGGTCGCCCCGGTGCGCGGCCAGTATTTCGACAACCCCTCGCCGGTCACCGGCAAGACGGTCTGCCAGATCGCGCGCGGAACCGCCGAGGATATCGAGCTGGCGCTCGACGCCGCGCACAAGGCGAAGGACAAATGGGGCCAGGCCTCCCCGCAGGAGCGCGCCCGCGTGCTGCTGAAGATCGCCGACCGGATCGAGGAGAAGCTCGACATCCTCGCGCTGGTCGAGACGATCGACAACGGCAAGCCGATCCGCGAGACGACCCACGCCGATCTCCCGCTGGCGGTCGATCACTTCCGCTACTTCGCCGGCTGCCTGCGCGCGCAGGAAGGCTCGATCGCCGAGATCGACCATGACACGGTGGCCTATCACTTCCACGAGCCGCTGGGCGTTGTCGGCCAGATCATCCCGTGGAACTTCCCGCTGCTGATGGCGGTGTGGAAGCTCGCCCCCGCGCTCGCCGCCGGGAACTGCGTGGTGCTCAAGCCCGCCGAGCAGACGCCGATGTCGATCATGGTGCTGATGGAGATGATCGCCGACATCGTGCCGCCGGGCGTGCTCAACGTCGTCAACGGCTTCGGCGTCGAGGCGGGCAAGCCGCTTGCCCAGAACAAGCGGATCGCCAAGATCGCCTTCACCGGCGAGACGACCACCGGCCGCCTGATCATGCAGTACGCCACCGAGAACCTGATCCCGGTGACGCTGGAACTGGGTGGCAAGTCCCCCAACATCTTCTTCGCCGACGTGATGAAGGAGGATGACGACTTCTTCGACAAGGCGCTCGAAGGCTTCGCGATGTTCGCGCTCAACCAGGGCGAAGTCTGCACCTGCCCGAGCCGCGCGCTGGTGCACGAGAGCATCTACGATCGCTTCATGGAGAAAGCGGTCGCCCGCGTGCAGAAGATCAAGCAGGGCAGCCCGCTCGATCCGGCGACGATGATCGGTGCGCAGGCCTCGAACGATCAGTTGGAGAAGATCCTGAGCTACATCGACATCGGCAAGGACGAGGGCGCCAGGGTTCTGACCGGCGGCACCCGCGCCTCGCTCGGCGGCGAACTGGACGGCGGCTATTACGTTACGCCGACCATCCTCGAAGGCCACAACAAGATGCGGATCTTTCAGGAGGAGATCTTCGGCCCCGTCGTCTCCGTGACGACCTTCAAGGACGAGGCGGATGCCCTCGCGCTCGCCAACGACACGCTCTACGGCCTCGGCGCCGGCGTGTGGTCGCGCAACGGCACCACCGCATACCGCATGGGCCGTGGCATCCAGGCCGGTCGCGTGTGGACCAACTGCTATCATGCCTATCCGGCGCACGCGGCGTTCGGCGGCTACAAGCAGTCGGGCATCGGGCGCGAGACGCACAAGATGATGCTCGATCACTATCAGCAGACCAAGAACCTGCTGGTCAGCTACAGCCCCAAGGCGCTCGGCTTTTTCTGAGCTCTCCGGGGGAGGCCCTGCCCCCTTTCGGCCTCCCCACCTCGGGCGGGGGACCTCTCCCCGGAGGTCCGCCGCCAACTCTGTTCGGGAGACATGCCTTGGCGCCACCGCCCCGCATCCTCGCCACCCCCGCCGCGACCGCGATGATCGCGAAGCTGGAGGGCATCCACGGCCGGCTGATGTTCCATCAGTCGGGCGGTTGCTGCGACGGCTCCGCGCCGATGTGCTATCCGGCCGACGAGTTCCGGGTCGGCGGGCAGGACATCCTGCTCGGCACCATCGCCGATGATGTGCCGGTGTGGATCGGTGCCGCCCAGTTCGAATATTGGCGCCACACCCAGGTCACGATCGACGTCGTGCCGGGGCGCG
Organism: Sphingomonas oryzagri; assembly: GCF_029906645.1. NCBI lineage: Bacteria > Pseudomonadati > Pseudomonadota > Alphaproteobacteria > Sphingomonadales > Sphingomonadaceae > Sphingomonas > Sphingomonas oryzagri. The sequence goes on along the minus strand of NZ_JARYGZ010000001.1, from coordinate 315,984 downwards.
GCGCGGGCTTCTCGCTGGAGGGGCCGGAGGGGGTACGCTTCATCGTGCGCAGCCGGGTCTTCACCGATGCCGAGGCCGACGCGTTGCAAGCCGCCGGCGAGCCGCGGAGGGGCGGCTGACCATGGCGCGGGGCGCGATGATGACGCGGGCGTGGCCTGCTGGCATAACCCCGCGCATGGAGAGGACAAAAGACGACTACAAGCCGGCGGTCCGCGCCGCCTCGACTGATCTCGACGATCCGGTCCGCGCGATCGAAGCACTGTTCCGCGAGATGGACCCCCCGACCCTTGCGGGCATGGTGCTGTTCTGCTCCAGCCGCCACGATCTCGGCCGGCTGGCAGACGCGATCGCCGAACGCAGCGAAGGAATGACAGTCATCGGCTGCACCTCTTCCGGCGAGATCGCGCCCGATGGCCTGCGCGAAGGCACGATCACTGCGATCGGCTTCCCGGCCGACGACTTCACCTTCTCCGCCGTCCGCTTCGAGGCGCTCGACCGGTTCGAGGCGGCGCATGCTCATCAGGTGGTGCGTGGCCTCGTCGCCGATGCGGCGGAACGATCGCGCCATCTCGGCCCCCACCCCAGTCGCGCCGCGATATTCCTGGTCGATGGCCTCTCGCACCGAGAGGAGATGCTGACCGTCACCGTGCAGGATGCGTTGGGCGACATCCCGCTGATCGGCGGTTCTTCCGGCGACGGCCTCGATTTCCGCGAGACCTTCGTTTTCCACGACGGCGCGTTCCGCCGCGACGCCGCGCTGGTCGCGGTGCTGATGTCTCGGCGCAGGATGCACGTCTTCCGCTCGCAGCATTATTCGCCGGGCGACGTGAAGATGGTGGTGACCGGCGCCAACCCGGTCGAGCGGATCGTCCACGAGATCAACGCCGAACCGGCGGCGACCGAATATGCCCGGCTCGCCGGCGTATCCGTCGCCGATCTGGGGCCGGAAGTGTTCGCCTCGCACCCGCCGATGGTGCGTGCCGGCGGCGAATATTATTGCCGCTCGATCCAGTCCGCCAACCCGGACGGCAGCCTTACCTTCTACTGCGCGATCGACGAGGGCATCGTGCTGACGCTGGGCGAAGGCCATGATGTGATGGGCGAGCTGGAAACCCTGTTCGCGCAGCTCGACGAGAAAGTCGGCGGGATCGACCGCATCCTCGGTTTCGACTGCGTGCTCAACTCGGTCGAGCTCACGCAGCGCCAGGTCCGCCACGAAGTCTCGAAGCTGTTCGCGCGGCAGCGGGTGGTGGGCTTCAACACCTATGGCGAGCAGTTTCACGCGCTGCACGTCAACCAGACCTTCTCGGGCCTCGCGATCGGCCGATGAGCAGCCGCCCCGTCTTTGATCCGCGCGACGAGCGCATCGCCGAGCTGGAGGCGGCGCTCGCCAAGGCCGATCGGATCAACCGCGTGCTGATGGATCGCGTCGAGCGATCGACCGACCTGCAGGGCAACGCCTTTTCGCTGTTCGAGACCGCGATCGCGCTAGAAAGCAAGGTGCGCGACCGCACGTCCGACCTGGAACGCGCCCTCGCAGAGCTGGCCGCATCCAATGCCGAACTGGGCGCCGCCAAGGAACAGGCGGATGGCGCCGAACGCCGCCTGCGCGACGCGATCGACAGCATCAACGAGGGGTTCGCGATCTTCGACGCCGACGACCGGCTGATCCTCTACAACGCCACCTACCTCGGCCTCTGGCCGCAATTCGCCGACCGTATCCGGCCCGGCGTCACCTTCGCCGACACGGTGCGCTGGGTGAGCGAGACCGGCAGCACGCTCGGTGCACGCCACGCGCCCGACCATTTCGTATCGGAGCGCGTCGCCCGCCATCGCATCGCCGAGGGCGGCCACGTCCATGTGCTGGCCGACGGCCGCTACATCCAGGTCAACGAGCTGCGCACCTCGGAAGGCGGCATCGTCGGCATCTACACCGACATCACCGACGTGAAGGCGGAGGATGCGCGCGAGCGAGCGCGCCAGCTCGCCGAGAAATCCGCGCTGCTCCAGGCGACGCTGGACAACATCCGACTGGGCGTCTGCGTGTACGATGCCGATCGCCGGCTGATCGCCTGGAACGGCCCGCTGCTTTCCACCATCGGCTTCCCGGCGGACGGCCTGCCGCTGGTGACCACGCACGAGGCGCTGGTCGTCACCTGCGAGCGGATTAACGGTCCGTTCGGCCCCGGCCGCCCGCTCGACTGGCTGCCCCCCGGCTCGCCTGACGTGGTGGCTGAGCGCCGTTGCTCCAGCGGCCGCATCGTGGAGGTGCGTCGCTCCTCGATGGCGGACGGCGGCATGGTGATGAGCTTCGAGGACATCACTGAACGGCTCCACTCGGCCGAACTGATGCGCGAGGCGAACGAAACGCTGGAACGCCGCGTCGAGGAGCGCACCTCCGACCTCCAGCGCGAAGTGGCCGAACGCCTTTCCGCCGAGGGCGCGATGCGCGAGGCCAAAACGGCGGCGGAAGAAGCGAACCTCTCCAAGACGCGATTCCTCGCCGCCGCCAGCCACGATCTGCTGCAACCCTTGAACGCCGCGCGGCTGTTCGTCTCCGCCATCGCCGACCGGCGCCTCGCCACGCCGACGCGCGCGCTGGTACGGCAGACGGGCTCCGCGCTGGATTCGGTCGAGGATCTGCTCGAGGCGCTGCTGGAAATCTCCAAGCTCGATGCCGGCGCGATCGTGCCGCAGCCGTCCGACTTCGCGCTGGCCGAGCTGCTCGGCAGCATGAAGGCCGAATTCGCGCCGACCGCCCGCGCGAGGGGCCTCGCGCTGCGCATCCCGACTTCGCCGCTCTGGGTCCGCTCGGACATGCGGCTGGTGCGGCGCATCCTCCAGAACCTCGTCTCCAATGCATTGCGCTATACCGAGCAGGGTTCGGTCGAGCTGCGCTGCCGGAAACAGGGCGACCGGGTGCGAATCGAGGTGGTCGACACCGGCATCGGCATCGCGCCCGAGCATCACGCCGTCATATTCGAGGAGTTCCGCCGGCTGGACGATAGCGGCCGGGCGCGTGGCATGGGCCTCGGACTCGCCATCGTGCAACGCGCGGCGCGGATGCTCGATATCCGGATCCGGCTGAAGTCGCGCCCCGGCGAGGGTTCGACTTTCAGCCTGTCGCTTCCGACGACCGTCGCGCAGGAACTGCGCCCGGTGCCCACACCCGGCATCCGTCGGCGCGGCAGCGGCGAGCAGTCGGTGCTCGTGATCGACAACGAGGCGGCGATCCTCGAAGGCATGGCCGCGATGCTCGGCGGCTGGGGCTATCCGGTGCGCGGTGTGCGCGACGGTGCCGAGGCGATGGCGGCGATCGGCGGCGGCTTCGTACCGGACGTGATGATCGCCGATTATCATCTCGACAACGGAGAGACGGGCGATGCGACGGTGCGGCTGGTGCGCCAGGCGCTGGGCCGGCAGATCCCGGCGATCGTGATCACCGCTGATCGGACCCCGGAACTGCGCGATCAGCTCGCCGCCGAGGGCTTCGATCTGCTCAACAAGCCGGTGAAGCCGGCGCAGCTCAGGGCGCTGCTGAGCCGGCCGGTGGGGTAAAAATCCTCCCTACGCGAAGCGTGGGGAGGGGGACCGCCCAAGGGTGGTGGAGGAGTCATGCGCGGCGCATCTTCCTCCACCACTCGCTTCGCAATCGGTCATCCTCCCCATCTGCGATGAGGAGGATGAATTTGCTCAATGCCGCTTCGCGCCGTCGCCGTGGAAGCCGACCTTGTTGACCAGGATCACCGCCTGCGTGCGGCTGAACACCCGGAGCTTGGTGAGGATCGCCGAGACGTGGGCCTTCACCGTCGTCATCGACACGTCCAGCTCATAAGCGATCTGCTTGTTGAGCTTGCCCTCGACGATCAGGCCCAGCACCACGCGCTGCTGCGGGGTGAGCTGGTCGATCCGGCTCTGGATCTCGCGCTCCTCGTCCATCGCGCGATCGTCCAGCGCGACATCCTCGGGCACGTAGATCTCGCCCGCCAGCACGGATTTCAGCGCATCGACGATCGCACCGCGCTTCAGCGACTTGGGAATGAAACCCGAGGCTCCCGCCGCCAATGCCGCACTCACCAGCCCACGATCGGTCGCGGCGGAGACGATCACCACCGGCAGGGCGGGGAAGCGGTGGCGCAGCATCTGCAACCCGCTCACCCCGGTCGCACCCGGCATGTTGACGTCGAGCATGACGAGATCGAAATCCCCTTCCCGCTCGATCACCGCGATCGTCTCATCGAGGGAGGCGGCCTCGAACAGCTCGGCGGCGTCGAACGCCACCGAGATCACCGTGCGGAGACCATCCCTGACGAGGGGATGATCGTCCGCAATCAACACCCGCTCCACGCCCCTCTCCCCCATGACCCCATGGCTTAGCAGAGCGGACGCGGGACCGCGAGGCCCCGCACCGCCGGCGATCAGGCCTTGGGCAGCTTGAAGACCCACAGCGAGCCTCCCTGGTTGATGTGTTGCACCGCCTTGGCGACCTCGCCGCCCCACAGCGGGACGGCGCCGCCCCAGCCGGACATGACGGCGATATACTGCTCGCCATCCTGCTCCCACGTCACCGGCGAGCCGACCACGCCCGATCCGGTGTTGAACTTCCACAGCTCCTGACCCGTCTTGGCGTCGAACGCCTTCAGATAGCCCTCGGGCGTGCCGGTGAAGACGAGGCCGCCGGCGGTGGAGAGCACGCCGCCCCACAAGGGCGCCTTGTTCTTATATTCCCACACGATCTTGCCGGTCGCCGGATCGACCGCCTTCAGCGCGCCGATATAATCCTGGTAGAGCGGCTTGATGGTGAAGCCCGCGCCCAGATAGGCCGCGCCCTTCTTGTAGGCGATCGGCTCGTTCCAGATGTCCATGCCCCATTCGTTGGACGGCACGTAGAACAGCCCGGTCTGCTTGGAATAGGCCATCGGCATCCAGTTCTTGGCGCCGAGGAAGGCCGGTGCCGAGAACACGCTGGACCCCTTGGTGGTGGTCGGCGCGCCGGGGCGGTTGGCATCGATGAAGATCGGTCGGCCGGCCTTGGTGTAACCGCTCGCCCAGGTCGTCTTGGTGGCGAACGGCGTCGCCGAGATGAACTTGCCGTTGGTGCGATCGAGTACGAAGAAGAAGCCGTTGCGATTGGCCTGCGCGCCAAGCTTCATCATCTTGCCCTTCACCATCGCGTCGAAGGGGATGAATTCGTTGACGCCGTCGAAATCCCAGCCGTCATGCGGGGTATACTGATAGTGCCACTTGATCTCGCCGGTGTCGGGATCGAGCGCCAGCGTCGAGGAGGTGTAAAGGTTGTCGCCGGGACGCAGGTGGCTGTTCCACGGCGCCGGGTTGCCGGTGCCGAAGAAGAGCAGGTTGGTCTCGGGATCGTAGGTGCCGCCGAGCCAGGGGGCGCCGCCGCCGGTCTTCCACTGATCGCCCGGCCAGCTCGCGTTGAGCTTGCCGGTCATGGTGGAATCCTTGCCGTTGAGCTGACCCATATTGCCTTCGATGGTCGGGCGGGACCAGATCAGCTCGCCGGTGTTGACGTCACGCGCCTCGACCCGGCCGATGATGCCGAACTCGCCACCCGAATTGCCGTAGATCACCTTGCCCTTCACGATCAGCGGCGCGGCGGTCATCGAATAGCCCGCCTCGTAATCCGCGCACTTCTTGTTCCAGATGACCTTGCCGGTCTCGCGGTTGAGCGCGACGAGATGCGCGTCGAGCGTCGCGAAGATGATCTTGTCGCCATAGATCGCGGCGCCACGGTTCACCACGTCGCAGCAGGGCATGATGCCGTCGGGCAGGCGCGCGTCATATTGCCACTTCTCTTCGCCGGTCTTGGCGTCGAAAGCGAAGAGGCGGCTGTAGGAGCCGGTGACGTAGATGGTGCCGTCATAGACGATCGGCTGACTTTCCTGCCCGCGCTGTTTCTCGCCGCCGAGCGAGGAGGAGAAGGCCGGAACCAGATGCGACACGGTCTGCGTGTTGATCTGGTCGAGCGTGCTGAAGCGTTGCGCCTGCGGCCCCATGCCATTGGTCAGCACCGCCTTGGTGTTGGTGGCAGACGCCATCAGGTCCGCGTCGGTCGGGCCGCCGGCCTGCTGAGCGAGCGCCGGGCCGACCTGCGCGATCGCGATCGCTCCCAGCGCGACGATGGTGGAAAAACGCTTCATCCGTCCCCTCCTGTTGGCCGCGCTTCGATTGCGCGCATTGACAGGAGGGGATGCTAGGACCGGGCGAACCCCGAACAAATTGTACCTAGGGCCTACGTCGTCCGCTCAGGCCTCGACGGGCGGGCGGTAGACGACGCCATAGCGCTCGAAGATCGCCGGCACCTTGCCGTTGGCGACGAGCTGGGCAAGCACCGACTCGAGCTTGTCGCCGAGATCGCGGCTATTGTCCTTCACCGCGATGCCGACATTCCAGCCGGGCGACATCATCATCGGCAGCGGCCCCTTGCGCTGGACCAGCCGGTCCTTCGCGGCGAGGAGACCATGTTCGATCTGCGCGCGCGTGGCGACCACCGCATCGGCCTTGTCGCCCGCCACGGCGGCGACGGCGGCGGTGCCGGTGGGATAATGATGCACGTCGCCGCGCAGCACCCCGCCCGATACCGACGAGAGGTAGAAATCGGGGATCGTATCGATCTCGGCGGCGAGTGGGCGGCCCTTGAAGGCGGGCGGCATCGCCTCGCAATCGGGCGATCGCTCGCGATTGCAGGCCATGGCGAAGCTCTCGCGATAATAGGCCCCGACGATCACAGCGCGATCGTTGGCGAGCGCCAACTGGCGATCGACCGGGATGTGCATCATCACGTCGGCGGGCGCAAGGCCGGTCAGCGACCCGCGCCACACCGCATTGCGCAGGTCGGCCGCGACATCGTCGCCGGGGATCAGCTCCAGATAGGAGACGCGCAGCGCCAGCGCGGAGGCGAGCAGTTCGCCGATCTCGACGTCGATGCCCTTGAGGCCCTCCGCGTCGCGCCACGACCATGGCTCGAAATCGCGATAGACCGCGACCGAGAGGAAGCCGTTCCTGATGACGGTATCGAGCGGCGCCGCGCCGGCGCGAGGGGCGAGCGCAAATGCCGCCCCCCCGCCGATCAGCGACAGCGCCTGTCTGCGCCCGATGCTCATGGGATCAGCTGTCCGTATGGACTTTGTCGAGCCAGGAGCGGATCGCCCAGCAGGCCTTCTGGCCGAGGATCTCGCCCTCCGGCGGCATATAGACCTTGCCGTCGCGGACCGATCCGTGGTGGCAGCGGTTGATGAACCACTCGTCGCCATCCTCCTTGACGTCGAGATAGCGCAGATCGGGCGCGATGCCGCCCGAAATCGCCTCCAGACCGTGGCAGCGCGCGCAATTCTGGCCGTAGCCGCTCTCGCCGATCTCCTGCGCCTTGGCGTAGACGGCGGGATCCGCGCGATAGGGATTCTTGGTGATCCAGTTGTCGTTGCCGCCCGGCACGTCCGGCAGCGCCGAGGTATCGACCGGCTGGGGGGTGACGTTGCCATGGGCGAACACGCTGCCGGAGATCGAACCGACCATCAGCAGGGCGGCGGTGGCCATCGCCACGGCTTCAAAGCGAACCTTCATGAATCCCTCCAACGCGCGACCGACTTGCCGCCTTGGGCACGACAGTAAGGGGCTTGCCGCGCGCTCCCCATGATACTTAGGGACTAGAGGCCCGCCAGCAGCCGAAGGTCTACCAAAGGCCCATGCGCACCATCCCGCTTCTGCTCATCGCCCTGACCGCCGCGCCTGTGTCCGCCGCGACGGTCTATGTCTCCAACGAGAAGGGTAATACGCTAACCGTGATCGACGCGGCTACGCTGAAGCCGATCGCGAGCTGGCCGGTCGGCAAGCGGCCGCGCGGCATTCTGCTGTCGAGGGACGGCAAGACGATCTACCTCTGCGCCAGCGACGAGAATGCGGTGCAGGTGATTGATCGCGCCACGGGCAAGGTGCTGGCCGACCTGCCATCCGGCGAGGACCCCGAACAGTTCACGCTCTCGCCCGACGGCCGCACGCTCTATGCCGCCAACGAGCGCGACGCCGCCGTCACCGCGATCGACATCGCGAAGAAGGCGGTGGCCTTCCAGATTCCTGTGGGCGTCGAGCCGGAGGGCATGGCCGCATCGCCCGACGGCAAATACGTGCTCTCCACCTCCGAGACCGACAGCCAGGTCCACTGGATCGATCTCGCGAGCAAGCAGGACGTCGCGCAGACCGCCGTCGGCCTCCGCCCCCGCCATGCCGAGTTCACCCGCGATGGCAAGGCGGTATGGGTCTCGGCCGAGATCGGTGGCACGGTAAGCGTGATCGACGTCGCGACCAAGCAGGTGACCGACACGATCGCGTTCAAGCCGCCCGGCGTGCCCGCAGACAAGGTGATGCCGGTCGGCGTCGATTTCGCGCCCGACGGCACCACCGCGCTCGTCTCGCTCGGCCGCGCCAACCAGGTCGCCTTCGTCGACGTCGCGTCGCGCAAGGTGACGGGTTACGTGCCCGTCGGCCAGCGCGTCTGGCATCTGGCGATCACGCCCGACGGCACCCGCGCTTTCGCCGCCAACGGCCTGAGCAACGATGTCTCGGTGATCGATATCGCGACGCGCAAGGTGATCGCCACCATCCCGGCCGACAAGGCACCATGGGGCGTGGCGATCGCGCCGTAATCCGATCCTCCCCCGCCAGGGGGAGGTGGCACGCGCCAGCGTGACGGAGGGGGCGGGCGGCGGAACAATTGAGGTGGCATCGCCGTCGTCCCCCTCCGACGCCTTCGGCGCCACCTCCCCCTGCCGGGGGAGGATCGTTCGCTCCTTACAGTCTCGCCTCCGCCCAAAGGCCAATAACCCAAGGTACAATTTTCCGACCGCCCCTCCCGCGCCAGTCTGGCACGCGAGCCGGCCCCGTGACGAGGCCGGACGTCTGGGGAGGTTTCCAATGAAAGCATATCGGACGCGGCTGAAGGCCGCGGTCGCCCTCGCTTGCCTGCTCGGCGCGGCTGGCCCCGCGCTCGCCGACACGACCGACGACCTGCTGCTCGCGCTCAAGAACAAGGGCATCCTGAGCGACGCCGAATATCAGCAGCTCCTCGCCCGCAAGCAGGCAGAACCCGCCCCCGCGCCCGTCGCCGCCGCTTCTCCGCAGGCCGAATCCGCGCAGCAATCCGCAGCCGGCGCACTCGACATGAGCCACTATGTCAAGATGGCGGACAAGGGCGTCGGTCTGCAGATCGGCGACGTGAACCTCACCTTCTCCGGCTCGGTCAACGGCTTCTACACGCATGACAGCGGCGCTTCCGCGACGGCCAATCACACCGTCGCTGGCGGCCTCGCCAGCGTCGGGCCGAAGAGCTCGGCGGTGCGCAACGGCCTGCTTCCCGGCTTCCTGAAAATCGAGGTGACCACCCAGCAGGCCGGTTGGGATGTCGGCGCGCACTTCGGCTTCTATCCGGGCATCAACAGCGTAACCGCCGTCGGCGGCGCCAATTCCGCCGGCAACCCTGTCGCGCTCGGTACGTCGGGCATCGATTTCCGCCAGACCTATCTGACATTCGGGCGCACCAATATCGGCGAGTTCAAGATCGGCCGCGACATCGGCCTGTTCGGATCCGACGCGATCCTGAACGACATCACTTTGCTCTCGGTCGGTTCGACCGGCGGCAACGCGGCGCCGTCCAACACCTCGCTCGGCCGCATCGGCATCGGCTATATCTACACCGACTTCCAGCCGCAGATCACCTACACCTCGCCCAAGTTCGCGGGCTTCCAGGCCTCGCTGGGCGTGTTCCAGCCGCTCGTCACGATCGGTCGCAGCGAGGTCAACAAGAATCCCGGCTTCCAGGGCAAGCTGACCTACGACTGGAAGGGCGACAGCTTCGGCGTACACGCCTGGGCCGGCGGCATCACCCAGAAGCACAATTCGACCGATCTGCTGCCGGGCTACACCGGTTCCGCCTTCGATGTCGGCGCCAAGCTGACCTACGGCGGCGCCAGCCTGCTCGGCTATTTCTACGACGGCAAGGGCGTCGGCACGACCGGCCTGTTCATCCTTTCGACCGATGCGCTGGGCAATCGCCGCAAGTCGAACGGCTATTACATCCAGGGCACCTACACGATCGGCAAGTTCACGCTGGGTGGCAGCTACGGCGCGAGCTTCCTCAAGATGACCGGTGCCGAGAAGGCGGATCGCGATGCCGGCGCACCGGCGGGCCTCTACGACCCGACCCTGCTCGATCGCAACTCCAGCTGGGTGGGCCAGGGCCGCTACGGCCTGACGCCGTGGGTCACGCTGATCGGCGAATATATCAATACGAAATCGAAGGCGCAGGGTGGAAACCACGCCACCTCCGACACGGTTGCGGCGGGCGCCATCCTCTTCTTCTGATGGAGGGTTACACCTGACCGCTGGGAGGGCCTGCCGCGCGAGGGGCGGCAGGCCCTCCTTCTTTGGTATCATTGCCGCGCAGGCCGCGACGCCCCCCTATGGCACCAGAACAAACGATATGGGGCGGGTGCGTGACGAAAGGCTTTCTGCTTGCCGCTGTGGCATTTCCGGCGATGGCGTTCGCCACCGATGCGCCGGTTCCCGAAAGCGCGCAGATCATCGTGACGGCGCCGGGCGGAGCGATCGACAACGATGACGCCGTCGGTATCGACGGCCGGGCGATCCAGGCGGCAGGCACGCCCGAATTGCTGCAGGCATTGGCCCGCAACATTGCCGGCGTGTCGCTGCAGGATGCGCAGAACAATCCGTTCCAGCCGAACCTTGTCTATCGCGGCTTCACCGCCTCGCCGCTGCAAGGCACGGCGCAGGGCCTCGCCTTCTACGTGGACGGCGGCCGCTTCAATCAGCCATTCGGCGACACGGTGGATTTCGATCTGCTGCCGGCGGCCGCGATCGACACGATCACGATCAAGGACGCAAGCCCGGTCTACGGCCTTAACGCTCTGGGCGGCGCGGTAGTCGTGGCGACCAAGACCGGCCGGAGCTTCCAGGGGCTTTCGATCACCGGCGCGGGCGGCAATTACGGCTGGGCGGAAGGTTCAGTCGAAGCGGGTTGGAAGAACGGCCCGTGGAGCGCCTATGCCGCCGTTCAGGAGAGCCATGACGGGGGTTGGCGCCGCCACTCCTCCTCCTCGCTCTACAACGGCTTCGCGGACCTCGGCTATGACGGCACGAGCGCCGGCATCCACCTGAAGATCACCGGCGCGGATAGCGATCTCACCGGCAACGGCTCCTCCCCGGTCGAGCTGCTCGCCGCCGATCGGCGCGCCGTCTTCACCTGGCCGGACAACACCCGCAACCGCTTCGGCCGCGTCAGCCTCCACCCGTGGGCGGCGCTTTCGGACACGACGCGGATCGAGGCCAGCCTCTATCTCCAGCGCCTGCGCCAGAAGACGGTCAACGGCGACAACGCCGATGTCGATGCCTGCGACGAGGACGAGACCATGCTCTGCCTCGAAAATGCCGAGGACGAACAGAACCCGCTGATCGACGCCACCGGCGCGCAGGTTCCCGCCCTACTCGACGACGACGATCCCTATGGCGTGCTCAACCGATCCACCACGCGGAGCACGGCGGGCGGCGCGCTGGTGCAGCTGGTGGACAAGCGCCCCCTGCTCGGCGGCACCAACCGGCTGGCGGTGGGCGCCAGCCACGACGGCAGCCGCACGCTCTTCCACAGCTCGACCGAGCTGGGCGCGCTCACCGATACTCGGGGCGTGGACGGACTCGGCCCGATCATCGCGCAACCGGATGGGTCGATCACCCCGGTCTCGCTCAAGGCACGCACCCGCTATGCCGGCTTTTTCATCAGCGACACGCTGCCGCTCGGCCCCCGCCTCTCCGCCGAGATCGGCCTGCGCTACAACATCGCGCGCGTCATCCTCGACGATCGCATCGGCACGGACCTGAACGGCCGCCACACGTTCAGGCGCTTCAACCCCGGCGCCGAGCTGGACTATGAAGTCTCCAAGGGCCTGTCGCTGCGCGCGGGCTATGCCGAGACCAACCGCGCGCCGACGCCCGCCGAACTCTCCTGCGCCGGGCCGGACGATCCGTGCAGCTTCACCAACTTCTTCGTCGGCGATCCGCCGTTGAAGCAGGTGGTGGCGAAGAGCTGGGAGGCCGGCGGCTCCGGCAAGTTCGACGTATCGGGCTGGTCGTTCGACTGGCTGGTCTCGGCCTATCGCAGCACCAACCACAACGACATCCAGTTCATCGCGTCGGACGTGCGCGGACGCGCCTATTTCCAGAATGTCGGCCAAACCCGCCGGCAGGGTGTCGAGGCGAGCCTCAACGCGACGCGCGGGCCGTGGAAGGCCGGCGTCAGCTACGCCTTCACCGACGCGACCTTCCGCAACCCGCTGATCCTCAACAGCCCGGACAATCCGAGCGCCGACGATGACGGCACGATCGCGGTGTCGCGCGACAACCGCCTGCCCGGGATCCCCCGCCATCGCGCAACATTCTCGCTCGACTATGTCGGCGATCGCTTCACGCTGGGCGGCGACGTGCAGGCCCAGAGCGGCCAGTATCTGTTCGGCGACGAGGCCAACGAGCAGCCCAAGACCCGCGCCTTCGCGGTGGTCGATCTGCGCGGCAGTTTCAAACTGTTCGGCCCGCTCTGGGCCTTTGCGGAGGTCAGCAACCTGCTCGATCGCCACACCGCCACCTTCGGCACATTCAGCGAAACGGACGAGGTTTATCTGTCCGAAGCCCCCGGCGCGGAGGATCCGCGCAGTCTCGGGCCGGGCGCGCCACGTCGATGGAAGGCGGGGCTGAAGGCGCGCTTCTGAGGCGATCCTGTTAGTTCGTATACCCTGATACGCTCACACCTTTACCGAAACCCGACAACCTCCGACACCGCGCTTCGTCCAACATCGGAGGAAGAGTGATGCGTGTTTTCCTGACGGGCGCGACCGGCTTTATCGGCTCGCGCGTGGTGCCGGAACTGCTGGCGGCCGGACATGAGGTGATCGGCCTCACCCGCTCAGACGAAGGTGCGCGGTCGTTGGCCGAGGCCGGCGCCGGGGTGCATCGCGGTACGCTGGAGGATCCCGACAGCCTGCGCGCAGGCGCGGCGAAGGCGGATGCGGTGATCCACACGGCGTTCGATCACGATTTCAGCCGCTTCGTCGAGAATTGCGAGAAGGACCGGCGGGTGATCACCGCGCTGGGCGAGGAACTGAAGGGTTCGTCGCGTCCGCTGATCATTACCTCCGGCACCGGCATGGGCGATACCGGCCGCAGCAATCTCGCGCTCGAGACGGTGTTCAACCTGGATCACCCCAATCCCCGCAGTGCATCGGAACTGGCCGGCCATGCGGTGGGCGAAACCGGCGTCGATGTCCGCGTCGTGCGGCTTCCGCAGGTGCACGACACGCATCGGCAGGGTCTGATCAGCCCGCTCATCCAGATCAGCCGCGAGAAGGGGCTGGTCGCCTATGTCGGCGAAGGGCTCAACCGCTGGCCGGCGGCGCACGTGCTCGACGTCGCCCAACTCTATCGCCTTGTGCTCGACAAAGGCGAGGCTGGCGGGCGCTACAACGCCGTCGACGAAGAGGGCATCCCCGCGCGCAGCATCGCCGAGACGCTTGGTGAGGGCCTCGGCCTGCCGGTCCGTTCGCTGACGCGGGAGGAGGCTCCGGCCCATTTCGGCTGGATGGCGATGTTCGCCGATCTCGACATGGCAGCATCGAGCGCACTCACCCGCGAGCGGCTCGGCTGGCGGCCGACCGGGCCGAGCATGATCGAGGATCTCAGGGCGATGGATTACTCGGCCGTCTAACGAGCGGTATCGATCCGGGGCAGCAGGTCCGCCTCCAGCCCCGGATAGAAATGCGAGACCGACCGCTCCAGTTCGTAGCGCGCCGCCGCGACATGGGCGAAGCGCGGCGGGATCGGCAGATTCCCGGCCTCCGCCATGTCCAGCCCTTCGGCCACGGCGTCGCGGAGTGTCCTGTCCAGCCAGTCGATCCAGTCGCGCGTCTGGTCGATCGCGGCGGCCGGTGTCGGGTCGAACGGGCCGTGCCCCGGCACCGTCGCGCGGTGGGGCAGCGCCTTGAGCCGGTCGAGCGAGGCGCGCCAAGCGGGCAGATCGGCATGGGGCGTGCTCGGCGCGCGATCGTGGAAGACGAGATCGCCGGCGATCAGCGTTCCAGTTCGCCGGTCGAGCACCGCGAGGTCCGCCGCACTGTGGCCGGAGAGCGCGATCAGGCCGAAGTCGCGCCCACCGATCGTCTCGTGATCGCTCGCCAGCACGGTGCCGGGGATGCGCAGCTCGGTGCCGCGCATCCAGTCGCCGAGCAAGCGGTACATGCCGTCCGAGAAACCGGCACCGTCGCGCTTCAGGATGTCGACCAGTTGCGGTGTCGCAGCCACCGCCAGCGGATCGAACGCCGCCGCGCCGTAGACGTGATCGGGGTGGAGGTGAGTCAGGTAGACGCGCACCACCGGCTTGCCGACCAGCTTCTCCGCCACGGCCCTCAAGGCCTCTCCGTAGCGGAGCGACGGCCCGCAATCGACCAGCACGGCGCCGGCATCGGTTGCGGCGATGGTGATGTTGGCGATCGCCCCGCCATTCGCCATCTCGATCGGCGCATCGGCGCCGCGCACCAGCCACAGCCCCTCCCCGATCGGCTCAGGAACGATCGCATAAGCGAGCGGCGCGGCGGCGGCCGGGAGAGCGGCAGCACCCAGCATGCCGGCGAGCATCAGGCGGCGCGACAACATCAATTGGCGGCGAACCTGGCCTGCGCCGCGACCGTCAGCTTCGCGCCATATTCGATGCCGTTGGTGTCACGCCCCGCCATGGTGAGCGCATCGCCCGCCTTGGCCGGGGTGATCAGGGTGAGCGCCGGATCTTCTCCCACCGAAGCCTCCAGCGAGACCGTGCCATAATCCGCGCCATCCTGCCCACGCAGCGTCACCGTCTCCAGATTGTAGGTCGGGATATTCGCGACGAAGCCGGTATCCATCGGATGCCGGAACGCCAGCCGTACCCGCGCGCCGCCCGTCTCCGCCCAGGCGCGGCCCCTCACCTCGCCCAGATGCTGCGCCCAGTCGCCCTTCACCCGGCTCACCGGCGGCGCCGAGCAGCCGCCGCCCGCCGCATCGATCCATCCGCCCGAGACGAGCCAGCTCCCGTCGGCAAGCTGCACCGCGCCGCGCACCGGCGTGCGCTGATCGAGCTTGATGCGCGTCGCGATGAACGGTTGCGAACGCCCCGGCGCGAAATCGACGGCGAGCGGGATCGGGTTGAGATCGGCGAAGATCAGCACGCGCTTCACGCCGGGGATAGTACGGGCATCGACCTCGACCGGAAATTCGTGCTGATCCTCGGCAATCGCGGGAAAGACGACGCGTACGCGATCGTCGAAACGAACCGGATCGTCGCCGAAGAAGGTCTTCGCCAGCCCCTCCCAATTGGGCGAGCCGAGCGGATCGGCCGGCGGCGCGGCAGTGGCTCCGCTGGCGAGCAGCAGGCCGATCAGGCAGGCGATCCGACGCATCTTCTTCTCCCAAGGGACAAGTTTGATCGCTGGAGGCGCGCGCTACAATGGCACCATGGGAGGAGAAGAGCGCCGATGATCGCCGCCTTGCTGATGTTGCTCGCGACGCCCGTCGATCCGGCGCTGTTCGATCCCGCGACCGGCTATCGCATCGCTTCCTACCGCGGCGTGATCCCAGCCCCGCCGCCGGGCGTGGCCAGGATCGACGATAAGGCGGCCGCCGAAATGCAGGCCGACAGCGCATTGTTCGTGGATGTCGCTCCCGCCGCCGGCGCGCAGCGTGATGCCGTCTCCGGCGCCTGGCGACTGGCCGAACCGCATGACAGCATCCCCGGCGCACACTGGTTTCCCGAGGCGGGGCGGGGCACGGCGGATGCCGCGACCGATCGCTGGCTGGTGCAGGGCGTGCGCGCGCTCGCCCGCCATTCCGGCCAGCGCGCGATCGTCGTCTTCTGCTATGCCGATTGCTGGATGAGCTGGAACGCGGCGCTCAAGCTGCGCCGCGCCGGCCTTCGCCACCTCTTCTGGTACGCCAATGGCAGCGACGGCTGGCGCGATCTGGGGCGTTCGCTCGTACCGGCACACCCCGAAAACGACCCGGCCCCGCCGCCCCATAGTCGCAAGCCGGTCGGCATTTCACAAAAATGATCAAATCGGCGGCTAACCCGCCGACGATGATGGTTGGCGGGCGATAGCGCGCCGGGCATCGTCCCGTCCGTGCCGGAGACCTCCGGCACGGGTAATCATCGTTCACTGGAGAGGCTCGGCCGATGAAACCGTCACGTCGCGATCTTATGGGAGTGCTGGCAGCGATGGGCGGTACGGCCGCTTTGCCGCCCTCGATCGCGCGCGCCGTCTCGCTGCCGGCCAGCGGCCGAACCGGCAGCATCCGCGATATCGAGCATGTCGTGATCCTGATGCAGGAGAACCGCTCCTTCGATCACTATTTCGGCACATTGCGCGGCGTGCGCGGGTTCGGCGACCCGGCGGCTCTCCGGCTGCGATCGGGCGACAGCGTGTTCCGCCAGCCCAATCCGGCCGGCGGTACGGTCCTCCCCTTCCACCTCGACACGGCGACCACCGCCGCGCCGGTGATCAAGAGCCTCGATCACAGCTGGAAGGGCAGCCACGCCGAATGGGCGAACCACGACGTCTGGGTGAAGCACAAGACGGCGATGACGATGGGGCATTTCACCCGCGCGGACATCCCCTTCTATCACGCGCTCGCCGACGCGTTCACGATCGGCGACAATTATTTCTGCTCGATCCACGGGCCGACCAACCCCAACCGCCTGTTCCTGTTCAGCGGCACCAGCGGCACCGCGGTCGGGGCCGACGGCAGGCAGTGCATCGAGAATGTCGACGACGGCAACTGGACCGGCGACAAGACGCTCGACAAAGCCGCCTTCCCCGGCTGGGGCTGGACGACCTATGCCGAGCGGCTGGGCAAGGCGGGTGTCAGCTGGAAGCTCTATCAGGAACATGACAATTACGGCGACAACCCGCTCGCCTCCTTCGCCAACTTCCGGGGCGACGCGGCCGATCCCAGGCTGGTGGCGTGCGGGCGCGACATCGTCGCCGGATCGACGGCCGACAATGCCAAGGCGACCACCGCGCAGCATCTCATCGACGCTGTGGCACGCGACGCAGCGGCCGGCACGCTGCCGCAGGTGTCATGGATCGTCGCGCCCTTCGAATATTGCGAACATCCGGAAGCGGCCCCGCAATATGGCGAATCGCTCGTCTCGCGCCTGATCGACGCGCTCACCGCCGACCCCGCCGTGTGGGCGAAGACCGCGCTGATCCTGAACTATGACGAGAATGACGGCTTCTTCGATCATATCCCCGCGCCGATCCCGGCGACCGCGCCGCATTGGGGAGCGAGCACGGTGTCGACCGAAGGCGAGACATGGGGCGGCGAGCCGATCGGGCTCGGCGTCCGCGTCCCGCTGATCATCGTCTCACCATGGACGCGGGGTGGTTTCGTCTGCTCGCAACTGTTCGATCACACCTCGGTGATCCGCTTCCTCGAGGCCCGTTTCGGCGTCGCGGAACCGAATATCACGCCGTGGCGCCGCGCGGTGACCGGCGACCTGACCGCGATGTTCGATTTTTCCGGTTCCGCCCCAGCGCCGACCGGCCTGCCCGGCACGACCGGCTATCTCGCGACGGTATCCGCCGCCGCCGGCCGCCCTATGCCGACCGTTCCGGCCGATCAGGCGACGCCCCGGCAGGAAGCCGGCCAGCGCCCCGCCCGCCCCCTGCCCTACGCGCTCGCGGTGCAGGAGACGGCGCCCGCCGATCATGAAGGATTGCATCTGCTGTTCGACAATCACGGCACGGCGGGCGCCGTATTCCAAGTGTACGCAAGCCAAGGCGGCCCCTGGTATTACACCGTGGAGGCCGGCAAGCGGCTGCCCGCGACGCTGACGGTGGTCGGGCCGGACGGTCGCTACGACGTGGCCATTCATGGTCCCAATGGATTCCGTCGCACCCTGCGCGGCACCGTTGGGGCAGCCCCGCTCATCGTCGCGCGGACCGAGGGCGAGCGGATCGAACTGACCATCACCAATCCGTCCAACGCGCCGATGTCACTGGCGGTGAACGATCTCGCGATACGCATCCCGTCCGGCGGTCGGGAAGTTCGGCGGATCGCGACGATGGATCGCTGGTACGATGTCACCGTCAACGCCGACAACGCCGTCCGCCATTTCGCCGGCCATATCGAGACGGGCCAGCCCAGCCGTTCCGATCCGGCGATCGGGCAATCTGCATGAGCGTCCCGGTGAAACCCGCGGTCATCGGGCCGGTCACGTTCGGAGTGATGCTCGACCATCGGCAGGCCGTCTATCCTCACACCGACACTGCGGAAGTGCCGTCCGCACGGCGTCTTGGGGGCGATGACACGTGAAGATGCCGCTCCGCCCCGAGCCCTTTCGCCCGTTCGGACCGTTTCGACAGAGTCACCGCCCGCCCCGGCGCAACGCATAGCGATCCTGTTTCAGGATTTCGCGGCCGGCGGCACGGAACGGATCATGGTGCGGCTCGCCAACGAATGGGCGCGCAGCCGCGAGGTCGCAATCTTCTGTGGCTCGGAATCCGGCCCGGCGCGAAGCGGCGTTTCGGCGGGGGTGCAGGTCTTTGAAACCACCCCCGCAACGCCGCGATCGCTGCTCTCGCGGTGGATACTCGGACGGAAACTCTCACCCATGCTGCGTCGGTGGCGACCCGATGTCATCGTCGGTCCGGGGAACCATATGCTTCCCGTCATTCTGGCCAGCGACCGCACGGCGACGCCGATCGTCTGCAAGCTGAGCAACCCCATCGATCCTGCCACACATTCCATGATCCCGTCGGGATGGCTTGCCGGCGTGCGCCGCCGCGCCTGCGCGCCACTCACGCAGATCGTGGCGATGAGCCCGTCGCTGCGGGACGAGGCTGCCCGCTACCTGCGCACCGATCATGTCACCGTCATCAGCGAGCCGATCCTTGCGGCCCTGCCCGCTCCCATTCATCGTCGACCGAAGAGGCCCCGCCGGCGCATCGTGTTCGCCGGGCGGCTCGTGGCGCAGAAGAACGTCGCGCTCGCGCTTCGGACCCTGGCCTTGCTGCCCGCCGAAATGACGCTGACGATCGTCGGAGACGGACCGGATCGCGCCCGCCTCGAAGCGCTCAGCCTCCGGCTTGGTCTGGCCGGCCGCGTGAGGTTCGTCGGCTTCGTGGCCGATATCGCGCCCTACCTCACCGATGCCGATCTCTTTCTGCTTCCATCCCGGTTCGAGGGCTATCCGGCCGTCCTGATCGAGGCGCTCGCCGCCGGCCTGCCAGTGGTGGCGACGGCCTGCTCCCCGGCGATGCCGGAGATCGTATCGGATCCCTCATTCGGGAAGATCGCTCATCCCGATCCGATCGCGCTCGCCGCCGCCATCCTGTCGCTCGAACAGAGCGACGGACCGGATCCGGACCTTCTGGCCGCGTTTCTGGCGCGCCACAGCCTCGATACAGCGGCGTCGCGCTGGCTCGCGTGCCTCGACGAGGTCGTGCAGCACGGGGTTGCCCGGCTGTGAAACGGCCTGACTCTCGAGCGGCACGGACAGAATCCCCCAAGCCGGAGCCGGATCTCCAACGCAAGCCGGTTCGGTGCCTGCCCGGCTGGATCGCAAAACTGCGATTGTGGTGGGAAGGCTTCGATTGAAGCCTCGACGGCGATGTTCACCGTTCCCACGCTCCAGGGGCAGTGGACGTATGCGATGAGCGATGATATCGCTACCAAAAAGATCGGCGCCATCCCTGACGTTCGATGAAATTGACGAGGGGCACATATGCGGCACGGCGAGATCCCATCCGTTTTCGCCCCAATCGAACCCCGCCATGGGGTCGATCAGCGCGCCGCAATAGTCGTCCGACCGCCATCGCGCCGGAGCCTTGCCGGCCTGAAAACAAGGATCATATTCGCGCTTCTGAGCGCGTTTCTCGGATTTTTCTGCTCGAACCCCGCAAAGGCTGACGACCAATTCAAGGTTCTGGTGGTCGCGATCGCCAGCAAGTACCATTACGAATTCATTCCGATCGCACGCGACAGCCTGACGCATATGGCCCGGCAGCACAGCTTCGGGCTGGTCTGGGCGGACAAGCCCGATGTGTTCGACGGGGATCTGCGCCAATATGCGGCGGTGATGTTCCTGAACACGCCGGCGGAACAGCTCAGCCCGGCCGAGCGCGGCAATTTCGAGGCCTATATGCGCGCCGGTGGCAACGCGATCGTCGTCCACCGCGCCGCGATCATCCCGGCCGACGCATGGCCCTGGTATGAGAAGCTCGTCGGCCGCCGCGTCGGCACGCACCCCATGCTGCAGACCGGCGTGGTCACGATCGCCGATCGCAACTTCCCCGCCACCTACGGCATCGCCGATCGCTGGGTATGGAGCGACGAATTCTATCCGACCACCAACCCCTACAACGTGGCCATCAAGCCCGTCCTGAACGTGGACGAGACCAGCTACGACCCGACCAAGATCTGGCCCGGCCAGACCGCCAGGGGAATGGGCAAGGATCATCCCGTCGCCTGGTATCATCCCTATGAAAAAGGGCGAGTATTCGTCACCACGCTCGGCCACAATGGCGACGATTACAGCGATCCCCAATATCTGACGCACCTTCTGGGCGGCGTCTACTGGGCTGCGACCGGCCGCGGACAACTGCGATGAGCAGGCCGGGCATCGTCAAGCTCGCCGTCTGCGGTGCGCTTGCATTCGCGGCAACCGCGACCGGATCGAGGGCCGATGCGGGGACGCTGTGGCCGCACGGCGCCAGGGCCGCCGTCGTGCTCACCTATGACGACGCGCTCGATTCCCAGCTCGATCACGCCGTGCCCGAACTCGATGCCGACGGTTTCAAGGCGACCTTCTTCCTCGCCAACGTGAAGCAGGCCGACGTGCCGCGATGGCGGGCGGTCGCTGCCGAGGGGCATGAGCTCGGCAACCACACGATCTTCCACGCCTGTGCGGCGAAGACGGTGCCCAACGAGACGCGCTACACGCTGGAGGATTATACGACCGCCGGCATCCTGCGCGAGATCGCGCAACAGAACGTGCTGCTGACCGCGCTGGACGGGCGCGACCGGCACGGCTTCGCCACGCCCTGCGGCGACTCCCACGTGACAGACGGTGACTATCTGGAGGCGCTGCGCCGCTCCGGCCTCGTCACCTACGTGCGCGGCGTGGTTACAACACAGGCGGATCTGTCCGGCGACGCTTCTCAGGTCGATCTCATGCATATCCCGTCACGGGGCTGGCCGGAGGGCACGACCGGCGACCAGCTGATCGATTTCGCGCAACAGGCGGTCGCTGGCGGCGGATGGGCGGTGTTCCTGTTCCACGGCGTCGGCGGGGATTATCTGCAGGTCAGCGACGCCGCGCATCGCCAATTGCTCGGCTGGCTGAAGGCGCATCGCCGCGAGGTGTGGGTGACGACCCTTCAGAACGCCACCGACTGGGCCAAGGCGCACCCCGGCCCCGTCGCCCGCTAGAGCGCCCGGTAGGCGAGCGAGCGGAACGTCGCCTTGCCCTCCCCCGCCGCGTAGACACCGGGCCGGAGGCTCAGGAAGCCGTCGGCGACATTGTGGTTGTAGCCGGCGACCTCGAACGACCGTTCTTTGGTCCAACGCTGCCCGTCGGCGCCGTAGTAGAAGGTGACGACATTCTCGCGGTTGACGAGGCGCAGGTGGAGGCGCTTCGCCTCCGTCGCCGCGCCGGGCGGCCAGCGCTCCGCCTGCCCGATGCGATAGGCATGCAGCCTGCCGCCGCCCAGCCCGAGCCCGCAGAACAGTTTGTCATTGTAGAAGAGCAGCAGCCCGGCCTCCGCCGCGCCGTCGATCGATGCCTCGATCGACACCTCGTAGGATCGATCGCCCGCGACGAACAACAATGGCGAGGCATCGGCCGGTCCGCTCCCCTGCCCGGCGACGACCAGCGCGTCGCCCTCCAGCCGCGCGCGATCGAGATAGCGGCCTTGGGGCATGAAGAACTGGAGCTTCGTGCCGAGCATGGCGGGCGAGAAGCCCGACAAGGCATGGCCGGGACCGACGCCCGCCCCGCCGCCCGGCTTGGGCAACGGGCGCGACAGATCGCCGCCGAGCGCCTTCGGCCAGCCGTCCGGCGTCCACTCGATCGGATCGAGCAGCATCTGCCGCCCGAGCGTGCGGAAGCCGTTTTCGTAGCCGTGATAAGCGAGCCACCAGCGCCCGCCCGGCCCTTCGATCGCGGTGGCGTGCCCGCGCGACCACCACGGCTCGTCGGCCGAAGCGGTGTGGACGATCGGGTTGTGCGGGCAATTCTCCCAAGGCCCGTTGATCGAGCGCGAGCGGGCGACCACCACCATGTGGCTGGTCGGCGGGCCGGCGGTGCCGCCCTGTCCCGAGAAATAATAGAACCAGCCGTCCTTGCGCAGGATCTTCGGGCCTTCGAGAGCGAAGCCCTCGATGATCCAGTCCTCGGGGATCGGCCAGCCGTCATAGACATGTTCGACCAGACCTGCCGCCGACAGCCCGTCGTCACTGATCCGCACGCGATGGCCGCCGTTGAGGAACAGGTAGCGCCGCCCGTCCTCGCCGACCGCGTGCCCCGGATCGATGTAGGTATCGATCTTCATGTCGACCGGCTCGCTCCACGGCCCGCTCATCCGGTCGGCGGTGATCACCCAGATCTTGAGCGGGCGCTGCGCGTCGGTGTGATCGAGCGCAGGGATGTAGATGAAGTATCTGCCGTCGACCTTGGCGATGTCGAGCGCCCAGACCGCGCCGATATTGGTCTTCAGCGCGGCGGTCAGCGGCGTCCAGTTGACCAGATCGCGCGAGTGCCAGATCGGCACCCCCGGATAATAATCGAAGGACGAGAAGGTGGCGTAATAATCCTCGCCATCCTTGAACACATTGGGATCCGGATGATCGCCGGCCAGCGCCGGGTTGAGGAAGCGGCCGTTGCCGAGATCGGCGATACGCTGCCCCTCCACGCCGCCTTTCCATTGCGGCACGGACGGCGGACAGACGGCACCCGCCGGAAGCGCGAGGCCTGCGGCCGATGCCAGGCCGAGGCCGAGCGCGTCGCGGCGGGTCGTGGTCATCGAACGCCTCCGGTCAGACGAGCGCGTTGCGGCGGATCAGCTCGCGATACCATTCGGCACTGAGCTTGGGCGTCCGCTTCTGCGTGGCGAAATCGACGTAATGGACGCCGAAGCGCTTCGAATAACCGTCCGCCCACTCGAAATTGTCCATCAGGCTCCAGAGGAAATAGCCCTTGAGCGGCAGGCCCTCGCGCGTGGCGCGCTGGAAGTGGCCGAGGCAGTTGCGCAGATACATGATGCGGTCCGCATCATCGACGCGGCCGTCGGTCATCACGTCGTCGGCCGAGCAGCCGTTCTCCGAGATGTAGAGCGCCTTGGGCTTCCACAGGTCGTGCACGCAACGCACGCTCCAATAGGCGACCTCCGGCCCCACGTAGAGCCACGGCGAGGCCATGTGCGGGGACTCGGGCAGGTGCGGCAGGATCTTGTAGCCCGGCGCCGAGGCATCTGCCCGGACGTAGGATGGGCAGTAGACGTTGATCGCCACGAAATCGAGCGGGCTGCCGATCGCCTTCATGTCGCCGGCCTGCACCTTCGGCGCGGCGGCGCCCTGCGCCTGCATGTAGCTGTCGAGATAGCGCCCCTCCATGATCGCGGTGAGGAACATCGCATTTTCCTCGCGCGTCGCCTTGCGGGCGGCCTCGATATGCTCCTCGGTCTCGATCACCGGCACGAAGAAGCTGGTATTGTCGGCGAGGCCGACCTGCGTGCCCGGCTTGGCGTTGGCGCGGATCGCCTGCACGCCGAGACCATGCGCCAGCACGCCATGGTGGCGCACCTGATTGCCTTCAGCCGGGGGCAGCTTGAGGCCGGGCGCGTGGCGCCCCTCCATATAACTGATGTCGGTGAAGCAGCGCAGCTCGTTGACGGTCATGAAATGGTTCACGCGATCGGACAGGCGCTTCGCCACCACGCCGGCATAATCGGCGAAGGCATAGGCCGTATCGCGGTTCTGCCAGCCACCGGGCAGCGCCTGCGGCAGATCCCAGTGGAACAATGTGATGTAGGGCGTGATGCCGTTGGCGAGCAGATCGTCGACCACGCGATCATAATGGTCGAGGCCCTTGGGATTGAGCTTGCCTTTGCCCTCGGGGAAGATGCGTGACCAGGCGAGCGACATGCGGTAGGTCTTCACCCCCAGCGCCTTCAGCAGCTGGGTGTCCTCCTTGTATCGGTGGTAGCTGTCGCAGGCGACATCGCCATTGTCGTCGTTGAAGACCTTGCCCGGCGTGTGGGAGAAGGTGTCCCAGATGGTCGGGCCGCGCCCGTCTTCCTTCACCGCGCCCTCGATCTGGTAGGAGGCTGTGGCGCAGCCCCACAGGAAATCGGGCGGAAAGGACCCCGCATTGCCGATCGGCAGCGCACCCGATCCGGCGGCTGGCGCGGCCGCACGGGCCGGCGCGCTTCCCATCGCCCCCAGCGCTGCGGCGCTCAACCCCATCAGCCCCAGTTCGCGGCGGTTCCATTCACCCATGTTCAGCTCCAGACCTTGAGAGAGTTCACGTATTTCACTTCGGTGCGATCGTCAGCGGCGCGCCGGTATAGGTCGCCTCCGCATCGTATCCGTTGTCGTCGGTCACCGGCTTGCCCGGCCGCACCCACTTCACCCGCACGACGCGGCTCGCCGGCATCCCCGCCCAGCCCTTGCCCTCGCGCGCGCCGAGCGTGACGGTGCCGGTGCGATCGTCGTAGGCGATGGGGATGCGGCTGTAGGCACCGGCCTTGTATTGCTCGCTGGTGCCGTCGTCCTCGTAGAGCGAGAAGCGACCGTCTGCGCCGGTATAGACGGTGACAGTGAGCGGCGCGTCCTTCACCGCGTCGACATGCTGCATCACCGGCCCCATCGGCACGATCGCACCGGCGCGCACGAACAGCGGCATCCGCTCGAGCGGCGCATCGACGGTTGCGGTCTCGCCGCCATGGTAGGTTCGCCCGCTGGAAAAATCGTACCAGAGGCCTGTGCCGGGGAAATAGACCTGCCGCGAACGGGCCTTGAACTCCGTCACCGGCGCCACGAGGAATTCGTGGCCGAAGAGATATTCGTCCACGAGCGTCCGCGCCGTCCGGTCGTTCGGATAATCGGCGACGAGGCCGCGCATGATGCTGCCGTCGCGCATGTAGGTGTCGGCGGCGAGCGTGTAGATATAGGGCATCAGCCGGTAGCGCAGCTTGTCGTACCAGATCATCGAGGCGCGCATCGGCGAGCCTTCGGGGCTGATCTCGTAGATCTCGCGATAGGGATATTCGCCGTGGCTGCGGAATAGCGGGCTGAACGCGCCGAACTGGAACCAGCGCAGGTTGAGTTCGCGCCATTCGGCGAGATCCTCGGGCTTCACCGATTTCGCCGAATAGCGGTTCTCCAGCGCGAAGCCGCCGATGTCGTGCGTCCAGTTGGGCAGGCCCGACATCGATACGTTCACGCCCGCCGAAATCTGCGCTTTCAGATCGTACCAGCGGCTCGCCACGTCGCCGGACCAGACCGCCGCACTGTAACGCTGGAGGCCCGCGAAGCCGGATCGCGTCAGCGTGAAGGGGCGGACATCCGGCTTGAAGGCGGTCCAGCCGTCATAGAAGGAGCGCGCGTGCATCAGCGGGTAGCTGTTGAAGAACTGCGCCGCCGGACCCATCGCGGTCGGCCCCATCGTATCGATGCGGTCGGGAATCGAGATGTTGGAGTGCATGTCCGGCTCGCTGGCATCCGCCCACCAGGCATCGACGCCGAGTTTCGCCAGTCGGTCCTCGACCTGCCGCCAGAAGATCCGCCGCCCCTCCGGCGCATAAGGATCATAGTCCGTCGAGGGATAGCCGGGGCCGACCCAGTCGTGGTTCCCCTGCCGCAAATTGCCCTGGTAGACGAGGCCCTTGGCGGCCAGTTCCTTGTAGGTATCCGTCGTCGGGTAGAATTTCGGCCAGACCGAGATCATGAAATGCGCGCCGTCGGCATGCAGCGTGTCGATCATGCCCTTGGGATCGGGGAAGCGCGTCGGATCGAAGCGGTGGCTACCCCAGCTGTCATCGCGCCAGTAGCGCCAGTCCAGCACGATATTGTCGAGCGGGATACCGAGCTTGCGGTAGGTGTCGACGACCCCGGTGATCTGCGCCGCATCCTCGTAGCGCTGGCGCGACTGCCAAAAGCCGTAGGCCCATTTCGGCATCATCTCGGCCTTGCCGGTCAGTTGGCGATAGCCCGCCACCACCGCATCGACATTGCCGCCCGGCACGAACCAGTAGTTCTTGGCCTGCGCGATATCGCTGGTGAACCACACCGAATGACGATCGGCAGCGGGCAGCGGATCGCTGTGGAAGAGCGCCATATAGCCCGCATTGGGCTGCCATTCGACGCGGATCGCAGCAGGCTTGCCGGCGGTCAGCGGCACCTCGAAATTCGCGTACCAGGGGTTCCAGTTCTGCCGCCAGCGATCGAGCACAGGCTTCCCGTCGACGAACACCTTGTAATAGCTGGAGCCGTAGAGCCGGAATTTGTGCACACCGGTGACGGTGGGCGTCACGTCGCCCGTCCACACCACGGTCTGCTGCTGCACCGCATTGCCGGCGGTGTTCTGCCCGCCGGTCGCCGCGACGGTGCGGGCCTTCGCAGCCTCGGGCCACTTCGCCATATCCTTGATGAACTGATAGTCGATCGTGGCTTCCTGCCGCGTTACCACCGGCTTCCCGTCGAGGAAATATTGCGCCGTGAAGCCGGGCTGGCCGTGCGAGCTGACCTTCAACCCGTCGCCGACCAGATCGTAAGGCTTGGGATTGCCGAAGCGGGTGATGCCGTCATTGTCCCACAGCAGGCCGTATCCCTTGGTCGAGACCAGGAAGGGCACCGCGATGTCCATATTGTGCTGGGCGAGTTCGACGTCCTCGCCATTATAGTCCATCTGCATGTTCTGGTGCTGGCCAAGGCCGTAGAGCGCCTCGTCGGTGCCGCGATTGAACTGCTGCGAGACGCTGACGAAAGGCTTGCCGTCGGCGCTCGTCGGACGGAAGACGGGCGCGCCTGCTTCCGCCAGCAGGACATGGCCTGCGGGATCGAGGAAGCGCACCTGCCCGGTAGCGAGATCAATGTCGGCGGTGGTGCGTGCCGCCTCCAGCTCGACATGCCCCTTCGCCTCATGCACCGAGAAGGCGCCAGCCGCCGGAGGATTGGGTGCCATCAGGCTCGGCGTCAGCGTCGTGCCCGCCGCCTGTCGGGGCGTCGCGACGACATGGACGATGCCGTCGCCGTGCAGGCTGAACTCGATCCGCGCCGAGGGGCCGCCCGCCGGGGTCACCACGATGCCGTCGGCGATCTTACGGTAGCTGCCGTGCAGGTCCGCCGCCCGCGCCGATCCGATAGCGCTACCAATCAACAGCGCCGCGATGCCGATCCTGTTCATCCCGCTCCCTCTCCTGTTTTCTCTTATCAGCGATAATGGCCCATCGTCACCCGCAGCACCTGCGGGCGATCGACGAGGTTGAGGCCATAATCGGTCTCGTCGCCATTCCAGACGCGGCTGGTGACCCACTGGCCATTCTCGAACCGCCCCTCCTCGACATTGACTAGGATGCCGTTCGCCGGCGATCCCGGTGCCGGCGTGAAATCGAGCCGCACATGGTCGCCGACCACCAGGAAGCTGTCCGCCGACAGCTGCGCGACCGCCGCCCCGCCGACCGGCTCGCCGGCCCAGGACGGACGCTCGGCCTTGGCATCCTCGCCTTGGCCAAACTGCCACTGGCCCCAGCGCGCGGTGATCTTCCAGTTGCCCATGACGGTGGACTGCGGCGCACCGTCATCCGGCTTGGCGACGCCCCATGTCGGTTTCTCGAAGGCGATGCGCGCCCAATCGCGCATGATCGATCCGAGCGTCCGGAACGGCAGCGCGAAGGCATCCAGCGTCTTGTCATCGAGCGTCTTCGCACCGAGCGGATAATTGGAATAGCCGCTGTCATCCATGCCGAACGGCGAGAAGCCCACTGCACCACGCCCGATCGCCGGATAGAAATAGCGCGCGAACAGCCGGTCGTTGCCGATCTCGGGCACCATCAGCGGATTGTCGGGCCGCGCATATTTGTCGAGATACTGGACGGCATCGGCGCTGGCCTTGTCATAGATGTCGGGCGCCTCGGCATCGATCGCGGGCGCCGCCGCCTTCCAGATATCGAGCACGTCCCATTGCGGCCCGCCGCTCGATACCGCCATCGGATCGGGGATCTTCGAGGGGCCGGCAAGCGATGCGTTGACGTACATCGGCAGCGGCTTGACCGCCTTGCCCGCCGCCGCGATCTCGTTGACGAATGAGGCGACGTACCAGGTGTTGAACGCGCGCTCGGCCTGCGCGCCATAAGCCTGCGTCCATGTCCCGCTCTTCCCGGTACGCTTGGCCAGCGCCGCCGGGATCGCCTGCGCAAACAGGGCATTGGCCGCCGCGCTGTGATCGCGCGGCAGGCGGTAACTGCCCGTCTCGTTCTCGGGCTGGACGAGGATCACAGTATTCTGCGGATCGTGATCGCGCAGATATTCCATCACCTTGACGAACGCGCGCTTGTCCGCCTCCAGCGTGGTGCGGGCGAGCGCGGTGTGGGCGTAATGATCCTTGCCGGTCGGATCCTTCATGCGGGGGAAACGCTTGTTGTCGAGCTTCACCCAGGCCGGCAGATAGCCCGGCCCGCCATTCTTCCAGGTGCCGAACCACAGCAGCACCACGCGCTTGTCATGCGCCCGCGCGCGATCGAGCAGGGTCTGGAGGAAGGAGAGGTCGAACTTGCCTTCCTCCGGCTCCACCTGCTGCCAGGCGATCGGCACCTCAACCGTATTGGCGTGGATACGATCGAGTACGCCCCATGCGCTCTCCAGCGGCTCGGCATAGTTGCTCGAATTGTTGACCTGCCCGCCCAGCATCAGGAAGGGCGCGCCGTCGACGATCAGCGCGTGGTGGTTACCGCGCGTCTCGAAATGCGGGATCGGCGTCGCCACATCCGGCGCGGCCAGAGCCGCCACCGGCAAGCAACCGACCGACATCGCCAAAAGCACAGACTTCACCGTCATTTCCTCTCACTCCCTGCGACATCGCCATAGAGGATGCCGCGCCCGTCCGTACCGATATAGACCCGCCCGAACCGGCGCGGATCGCCCGAAATCACGCGGAAACGCATGCCCCACCGATGCTGATCGTCGTTAATCCGCTGCCAGCCCGCCCCGCCGTCGATGGAACGCCAGACCGCGGTCAGTCCCTGCTTCGTGCCGATCGCGTAGAGCGCCGGCCAGCGGGCGCCCGGCGCTGCCCGGCCCAGCCCGTAATAAGCGATCGCCAGCCCCTGCCCGGTCCGCACCCAGTGCGCGCCGGCATCGGCCGAACGATAGAGGTCGCCACCGACCTTCAGCCACAGCAGCCCCGCCTGCCCCGGCGTCGCCAGCAGCGGGTTCTGCGCCTCCCGCCAGACGACATGGGCGGGCGAGAGATCCTGCGGCAGTCCGGTGCTCGTGACCGCGTGGAAATGCGCACCGCCGTCATCGCTGCGCACGATGCGATTGGCGGCGAAATCGATCGCATAGAAACGACGCGGGTCCGTCTTATCCGCGGTTACGCGAACGCGCGACGGCAAGCCTTCCACGAACTGCCACGTCTTACCGCGATCGCGGGTGATCTGTGGGCGATCGGTTTCGACGAGGAAGGTCGATCCGTCCGCGGAGACGGTGATCGCCGCGTCGCCGGTCCGCTCGGGCGTCGGGCTGCCGTCGGCGTGTGGCGGCGATGGCGGCACATCGAGCGGCGTCCAGTGCGCTCCACCATCGGCCGACCATGCCAGCGACGGGCCGGGCACGATCCGCGTATGGGTGCTCCCGCTGCGCACCATGATCGCGGGCGCGAGGCCGGCATAATCGAGCGTATTGGTGTTGGTGAGGTAGGGATTGCGATGCAGGAAGGGCGGCGAGACCGAGAGGTCGTCATGCCGGAAACCCGCTATGTCGCCGAAACCCGAAACCAGCGGCGCGCCACCGGTCGGGCTGGTCAGCGTGATGATCGCCGTCTGCTCGATGCCCTTGGTCCACGGCTTCCAGAGCATCGTGCCGGGCCGCCCGAACATGTCGGTCGCGTACATCGTCGCGCCCGTCACATAGGCGGCATGATCCGCATCGAACGGATCGATCGCGAGGCCGGCGATCCAGTGGCCGAAATTGGCCTTGCCGTCGAGATCGAGGAACGGCGTTTCGCCGACGTCGCGCTCGCTGCGCCGCCAGAGTTCGTCCCAATGCGCGCCGGCATCGGTGGAGCGCCAGACGGTATCGACCGGGCGGCTGCGATCGACGGTGCTGACCGCGATGACGGATGGATCCTGCGCCGACACCGCCACGCCCATATAGCCACCCACCGGCGCGCCGGCTGCCCGCAGCGGGGTGATGTCCCGCCAAGCTCCGCCCGCCGGATCGTAGCGCCAAACCGCGCCGCGCGTGATGCCGTTGGGGCCGATCCCGTCGCAATAGGTGATGGTCAGGATGCCGTCGGTGCCGATCACGCCCTTGACCGGGAGCAGGCCCTCGTGGGGACCGCCGGACATCGGCGACCAATGGGTGCCATCGTCGTCCGATCGGAACAGGTGGGTGCCGCCGGGATCGGCGCTCGCCACGAAAAGGCGCCCCGCGTGACGGGGATCGAACAGCACGAAGGACAGCCCGCCATGCGTCGCCCGCCTGCCCGCCGGCTTGCCGAGGCCCGCGCGCGGAAAGCTCGTCACCTGCGCCCAGTGCGCGCCGGAATCGTCGCTCCGCCACAGGCTGTCGTGGCGCGATCCGAAGAACAGGGTCTCATGGTGCAGCGGATCGATCGCCAGCCGCTCGCCCAGCCCGCGCCCGTCTTCGTTGCCGCCCATCGCGAAGGGCACCGGCACGATCTTCCAATGCCCGCCGCGATCGGCCGAACGGAAGATCGCAGCGGGCATGTCCTTGCCCATGCCCGCCGCCATGTAGACGAGGTTCGCGTCCACCGGATCGGGCGCGATGCTCTCGATCCCCATATAGCTGGCGGTCGCCTGATCGTTTTCCAGCGGCACCCAGTGACCTGGCTTCGCATCCCAGCGATAGGCACCGCCCATATCGGTGCGCAGATAGGCGAGCCCGCGCTCGACGGGGCTGAACACTATGCCGGGCGCGAAACCACCGCCGCCGACGGTGACGCTGGTCCAGTGATAGGCGACCGAGTCGGCCGCCACTGCGGGCCGCGAAATCCCGCCGAACACGACGACAAGCGACGCGGCGAGAGCGGCAGTTCTCCTCCACTTGCGTGCCTTCATCCGTCCCGGCCCCTCTCTCCGCCGCATTGTCGTTATTTTCCCACCATCGATTGCTTGACGACCGACGGCGCTGTGTACGATAACGCTAACAATCGTGGAGGGGAATAGGTGACAAGCATTCAACGGGCGCTGATCGAGGCCTTGCCCTCGGATTGGCGTGATGCGCGGTTTTTGGGACGCGTCGACTTCGGCGACGGCCCCACGCCTGTTCTCGTCGATCGTGGTATCGTTCACGACATGAGCGCGGTCGCGCCGACTGTCTCCGCCCTCGTCGAAGCCGGCCATCTCGTGCCGGAGGGTGGTCGTCCGGTGGGCGAACTGGCCGACCTCGCGATCGGGGCGACGGACACGCCCGCCTTGCTCAGTCCGATCGACCTGCAATGCGTCAAGGCTGCCGGCGTCACCTTCGCCGTTTCCGCGCTCGAGCGCGTTATCGAGGAGCGCGCGCGGGGCGACTATCGCAAGGCCGCCGAGGTGCGCGGTCGTCTCGAGGAGGCGCTTGGCGGCAACATCCGCTCGGTCGAACCGGGATCGCCGCAGGCCGCCCAGCTCAAGCAGGCGCTGATCGACGACGGCATGTGGTCGCAATATCTGGAGGTTGCGATCGGTCCGGATGCGGAGATCTTCACCAAGTCCCCGGTGCTCTCGACGGTCGGCTGGAATGCGCCGATCGGCATCCGTTCGGATTCGACCTGGAACAATCCGGAACCCGAGGTGGTGCTGCTCGCCGGGCACGATGGCCGCGCAGTGGGTGCGACGCTCGGCAACGACGTCAACCTGCGCGATTTCGAGGGCCGCTCCGCGCTGCTGCTCAGCAAGGCGAAGGACAACAACGCATCGTGTTCGATCGGGCCGCTCGTCCGGCTGTTCGATGAGCGTTTCACCATGGACGACGTGCACGCCGCCGAAGTGGCGCTGCGCATCGAGGGCACGGACGGTTATGTGCTGGATGGCACCAGCTCGATGCGCGAGATCAGCCGCGATCCCGAACAGTTGCTCGCCCAGTCGCTGAGCGAGCATCACTATCCGGACGGTTTCGTGCTGTTCCTCGGCACGCTGTTCGCCCCGACGCAGGATCGCGACGAACCCGGCCGCGGCTTCACCCACAAGGAGGGCGACGTCGTGACGATCAGCAGTCCGCGGCTCGGCACGCTCGTCAACACCGTCACCACCAGCGCCGCCGCGCCTGCCTGGACGCTCGGCATAGGCGGCCTCATGCACAACCTCGCGCGACGCGGCCTTCTGGCAGCATGATCGAAAGAGAAAGAGACTTCATGCTGCAGCAGACGTCAGAGACGGTAGACCGGGCCGTCTATCCCAGCCTGCGCGACAAGCGCGTGATCGTGACCGGCGGTGGCTCGGGGATCGGCGAAGGACTGGTCGAGGCTTTCGTGGCGCAAGGCGCGAAGGTCGGCTTCATCGACATCGACGACATGGCGAGCGAGGGCGTCGTCGCCCGGCTGAACGATGCCGACCACGCCCCCATCTTCCGCCACTGCGACGTGACCGATCTCGACGCGCTTTCGCGCACGCTGGCCGATCTCGAGGAAATGCTCGGCGGAGTTGATATCCTCGTCAACAATGCCGGTAACGACGATCGTCATACGATCGAGGAGGTCACGCCGGATTATTGGGCCGAGCGGCTCAACGTGAACCTGCGCCACCAGTTCTTCGCGGCCAAGGCGGTGGTGCCCGCTATGAAGCGTGCCGGCGGCGGTGCGATCCTGAACTTCGGGTCGATCAGCTGGCATCTCGGCCTGCCCGATCTCGTCCTCTACCAGACGTGCAAGGCGGCGATCGAGGGGCTGACGCGCAGCCTGGCCCGCGATCTCGGCCGCGACGGCATCCGCGTCAACGCGATCGTGCCCGGCAACGTCCAGACCCCGCGGCAGGAGAAATGGTACACGCCCGAGGGTGAGGCGGAGATCGTCGCCGGCCAGTGCCTCGATGGTCGCATCCAGCCGTCGGACGTCGCGGCGCTGGTGCTGTTCCTCGCGTCCGACGATGCGCGGATGTGCACGGGGCACGAATATTGGGTGGACGCGGGCTGGCGGTGACCGAGGCCCGGCTCGCCACCCACGCGCTCAAGGTCGGCGCCCATCTCGGCGAAGGGCCGATCTGGATCGACGACGCCCTGTGGTTCGTCGATATCAAGAGCAAGCGCATCTACCGTTACGATCCGGCGGTGAACGGCTGCACCCGCTGGGACACACCGGAATATGTCGGCTGGGTGGTCCCCGCCGCGCAAGGGGGGCTGATTGCCGGTTTCCAGTCCGGCCCCCATCGGTTCGACACCCGTCTCGCCCGGTTCGAGCGGATCGCGACGATCGATGCGCATCTTCCCGCCAACCGCCTGAACGATGCCTGCGTCGATCCATCCGGCCGGATCTGGTTCGGCACGATGGACAATGACGAGGCGGCGTCGAGCGGCCTGCTCTATCGCTGGGACGGCGCGCAGGTGGAGACGATGGCGACCGAGCCGGTTGTGATCACCAATGGCCCCGCCATCCCGCCATCGGACGATCGCCTCTATCATGTCGATACGCTCGGGCGGCGCGTGATCCGCCACGCGATCGGCACGGACGGCGCTCTCGATGCGGGCGAGGTCTTCCTGACGTTCGACGCGGACGACGGTTATCCGGACGGCGCAGTCTGCGATGCGGCAGGTGGCGTCTGGCTGGGCTTCTACGGCGGGTGGGAAGCCCGCCGCTATGCGCCCGACGGCACGCTCACCCAGCGCATCCGTTTCCCCGTCGCCAACGTCACCAAGGTCGCGCTCGGCGGGGCTGACGGACTGACCGCCTGGGCAACGACCGCCCGGCAGGGGCTGGATACGACGGCCCTTGCCGCGCAGCCACTGGCCGGCGATCTTTTCACATTCAGGGTCGACGTTCCGGCAGCGCCGCTTCACAGGGCGCGATAGACACACAAGCGCCGGAGCAACGGCGCCGAGGAGGGTTCATGGAAGGCAGGCAGGTCAATAACGGACTGGTCGCGCTGGTCGTCATCGTGGCGACGATCGGCGGCTTCATGTTCGGATATGATTCCGGCGTGATCAACGGCACGCAGAAGGGCATCGAGGCGGCGTTCGGGCTCGGACGGCTCGGCATCGGCGTCAATGTCGGCGCGATCCTGGTCGGTTCCTCGATCGGCGCCTTCGGGGCGGGCCGCCTCTCCGATATGATTGGCCGCCGCAACACGATGATGCTCGCCGCCGCTTTGTTCATCGTCTCCGCCCTGGTGGCGGGCGCGGCGAGTTCTTCCGCGATCTTCATCTTCGCGCGCATCATCGGTGGCTTCGGCGTCGGCGCGGCGAGTGTCACCTCGCCTGTCTACATCTCGGAGGTGACGCCGGCGCATGTGCGCGGGCGGCTGACCAGCATCCAGCAGGTGATGATCATCTCCGGCCTGACCGGCGCCTTCGTCGCGAACTTCGTGCTCGCCCGTTCCGCCGGCGGATCGACCGCCGATCTGTGGGGCGGCTACCCCGCATGGCGCTGGATGTTCTGGCTCCAGACCATCCCCGCAGCGATTTACCTCGCCGCGCTCGTCCTGATCCCCGAAAGCCCGCGCTACCTCGTCGTGCGCGGTCGCGATGCCGAGGCCGAGACGGTGCTGACGCGCCTGTTCGGCGCTACCGAGGCCGCGCGCAAGGTCGCCGAGATCCGCGCCAGCCTCGCCGCCGACCACCACAAGCCCAAGCTGTCCGATCTGGTCGACAAGACCACGGGTCGCATCCGCCCCATCCTGTGGGCGGGCATAGGTCTCGCCGTGTTCCAGCAGCTCGTCGGCATCAACGTCGTCTTCTATTACGGCGCGACGCTGTGGCAGGCGGTGGGCTTCACCGAGGATTATGCGCTGCAGACCAACATCTTGTCCGGCGTGCTCTCGATCGGCGCCTGCCTGCTCACCATCGCCCTGATCGACAAGATCGGTCGCAAGCCGCTGCTGCTGATCGGTTCGGCGGGCATGACGGTGACGCTGGGCACCGTCGCCTGGGCCTTCTCGACCGCGCTGCATGGCGCCGACGGCGGCGTTACCCTGCCCGGCCATAACGGCGTGATCGCGCTGGTCGCCGCCAATCTCTACGTCGTGTTCTTCAACGCCAGCTGGGGCCCGGTGATGTGGGTGATGCTGGGCGAGATGTTCCCGAACCAGATCCGCGGGTCCGCGCTCGCCGTTTCGGGCTTCGCGCAGTGGATCGCCAACGCGCTGATCTCGGTGAGCTTCCCGTCGCTGGTGGTGTCGCCGGGCCTGTCGATCACCTATCTCGGCTACACGATTGCGGCGGGCGTCTCCTTCTTCTTCGTCCGCGCCCTGGTCCACGAGACGCGCGGCCGCGAACTGGAGGACATGGTCGGATGAGGATCGCCGCCGGCTCGTGGGAACTGGCGCTCGCGCCCGAGCTGGGCGGCGGCATCACCGCGCTGCGGCGCGACGGACAGGATGTGCTGCGCGCCGCACCGGAGGGGGCAAACGAGCCGCTGCAGCTCTCCTCCTTCGCGATGGTGCCTTATGCCAATCGCATCGCCAATGGCCGGTTCGAGGCGGACGGCGCGCACTACTCGATCGCGGTCAACTACGCCGGGCAGGATCACCCGCTCCATGGCGTGAGCTGGCTGCGACCGTGGAACGTGGCCGCATCGGATGCCACGTCCGCGACGCTGGCCCACGTTCATTCGGCGGACGAGGCCTGGCCATGGTCCTACCGCGCCGAACAGCATTTCGCGCTCGACGAGGCCGGTCTCTCGATCGCGCTGACGCTCACCAACACGGACGGGCGCGCGATGCCGGCGTCGATGGGCTTCCACCCCTATTTCCCGGCTACCACCGACACGACGCTGCGCTTCGATGCGGACGGGATGTGGGAACGGGACGAGCGCTTCCTGCCCTCGACGCTGGCGGGTGCCGATGTCTTCGGCGACTGGAGTAGCGGCCAATCGGTGCAGACGCCGACGCTGATCGACAACAGCTATGTCGGCTGGGCAGGCAGCGCACGCATATCGCGGTCCGATGGCGACGTGCTGCTCACAGGCGAAGGCACGCCGGTGCTGCACCTCTACACCCCGCCCGGCGAGCCGTTCTTCTGCGCCGAGCCGGCGACGTCGATGCCCGATGCGTTCAACCGCTCGACACCGGTGATGCTGCAGCCCGGCGAGCAGCATCGCATCGGAATGGCGATCCGCTCGGCCTGATCCGCACCTAGTGGTTGTGTCGCGGTGTCCGCGCCGCGATGCCGCGATACTTGACCGCGAAGTCCAGCACGCCGCCGTCCGCCAGCTGGCCGGTCTTCTCGCGGTAGAGTTCCTCCCAAGGCGTATGGCTCTCGGGCACCGGCGGTACGCCTTCCTGCATGCGACGCGCGATCTCCTCCGGATCGACCAGCGCATCGCAGCTGCCGGC
The DNA here is from genome assembly GCF_029906645.1 of Sphingomonas oryzagri. Taxonomy (NCBI): domain Bacteria; kingdom Pseudomonadati; phylum Pseudomonadota; class Alphaproteobacteria; order Sphingomonadales; family Sphingomonadaceae; genus Sphingomonas; species Sphingomonas oryzagri. Next base: position 279,181 of record NZ_JARYGZ010000001.1, on the reverse strand, counting down.
CGCCAGATCGATGCGGATCGTGTCGCCCGTGCGCAGCCACGCCAGACCGCCGCCCGCCGCGCTCTCCGGCGAGCAGTTGAGGATCGAGGGGCTGTCCGACGTACCCGACTGGCGCCCGTCACCCAGCGTCGGCAGCGCGAGGATGCCGCGCTGGATGAGGTGATCCGGCGGCTGCATGTTGACCACCTCGGCCGATCCAGGCCAGCCGATCGGGCCGGAACCCCGGATCACCAGGATGCAATGCTCGTCGATGTCGAGCGCGGGATCGTTGATGCGGTGGTGATAATCGTCCGAACCGTCGAACACGATCGCGCGCCCCTCGAAGCGATCCTCCTGCCCCGGCGCGGACAGGTAGCGCTGGCGGAAGGCATCGGAGATCACCGAGGTCTTCATGATGCCGAAATCGAACAGGTTGCCGCGCAGCACGAGGAAGCCGGCCTTGTCCATCATCGGATCGGCGACGGTGCGGATCATTTCGCGATCGCGCGTCGTGCGGCCGGCGATATTCTCGCCGATGCTGCGCCCCGTCACCGTCAGGCAGTCGCCGTCGAGCAACCCCGCATCGGCCAACTCCGCCATCACCGCCGGCACCCCGCCCGCGCGGTGGAAGCGCTCGCCGAGATACTGCCCCGCCGGCTGCATGTTGACGATCAGCGGCACGCCGTAGCCGTGATCCGACCAGTCCTCGCGATGCAGCTCGACCCCGGCGTGCTGCGCCATGCCCGCGATATGCGGCTGCGCATTGGAACTGCCGCCGATCGCGCTGACCACGCGGATCGCGTTGAGGAAGGCTTCGCGCATCAGGATCTTGGACGGACGCAGATCCTCATAGGCCATGTCGACGATGCGCCGCCCGGTCTCGTAGGCGATCTGCCCGCGCTCGCGATAGGGCGCCGGGATCGCCGCGCAGCCGGTGAGCGACAGGCCCAGCGCCTCCGCCACCGCGTTCATCGTCGAAGCAGTGCCCATCGTGTTGCAATGCCCGGCCGACGGCGCGCTGCTGCACGCACGCTGGAGGAATTCCTCCTCGTCGATTTCGCCCGCCGCGAGCTTGCGGCGCGAACGCCAGATCACCGTGCCCGATCCGACCAATTCGCCGTCGTGCCAGCCATCCAGCATCGGCCCGCCGGACAGCACGATCGCCGGGATGTCGACGGTCGAGGCGGCCATGATGCCGGCGGGCGTAGTCTTGTCGCAGCCGGTTGTGAGCACCACGGCATCGATCGGATAGCCGTACAGCGCCTCGACCAGACCGAGATAGGCAAGGTTGCGGTCGAGCGCGGCGGTGGGCCGGCGGCAATTCTCGAAGATCGGATGGACGGGGAATTCCATCGCGATCCCGCCCGCGTCACGGATGCCCTCGCGGGTGCGCTTGGCCAGCTCGATATGGATACGGTTGCAGGGCGACAGATCGCTGCCGGTCTGCGCGATGCCGATAATTGGGCGGCCGGATCGCAACTCTGCCGGCGTCAGTCCGTAATTCATGAAGCGCTCGAGATAGAGCGCGGTCATGTCCGCGCGCGCGGGATCGGCGAACCAGTCGCGCGAGCGAAACGGCTTTACGGGAATGCGGTCCATCGGCTCTCTCCAGAAGCGAGAGCCTTATGAGAGCGCTAACTTAACGTCAATGCGATGACGTCAATCCGATGCGGTTGCACGCGCGCGGGAACGCGGCCGCCGACGGGGTGCGGCGTCCGACTGGCGGCGGATCAAGGTGTAGTCCAGCGTCATATGCCGCTTGTCGTTGCCGCCGTTGCGGCGCGCGCGCAGGATGCCCGCCAGCATCTCCACCGCCGCGCGGGACATGTCGGCGATCGGCTGATGGATGGTGGTGAGTTCCGGCCAGATCGTCGTCGCGATGGCGGTGTCGTCGAACCCGCACACGGTCAGGTCGCCCGGCACGTCGAGCCCGCGCCGGTGCGCCACCGCGACGGTCGCCGCCGCCATGTCGTCGTTGCTGGCGAAGATCGCGGTCGGCGCGTCGTCCTGCTCCAGCAGCTCGTCCGCCGCGTCCAGTCCGGACCGGTAGGTGAACAGGCCGCTTGCGACCAGCGCCTCGTCGAACGCGATCCCGGCCTCGGCCAGCGCGTCCTTATAGCCTTCCAGCCGTTCCGCGCTGGCGGTGAGGTTAGGGTTGCCCTCGATGAAGCCGATACGGTTGTGGCCCAGGGTCAACAGATGGCGCGTCATTTCACAGGCCGCCGCGCGATCGTCGATCGACACGGCCGCGACCTCGGCCGGGGGGCTGCCGGTGGCCACCACCACGGTCGGCACGTTGCGCTCGATCAACAGATCGAGGACGGATCGGGAATCGCACAAGGGCGGCGGCAGGATGATGCCATCGACACCGCCCGCGATCAGCCGCTCCGCGACGTCGCGCTCGTGATCGTCGATCTCGCATTTCTGTACGATCAGCTGGATGTCCGACCGCGACGACTGATCGAGGCCGCCGAGCAGGAATTCCGACAGATAGGCGGCGCTGGGGTTGCTGAACAGCAGACCCATGCGGACCTGCCCGGCCCCGGCGAGGTTCCGCGCGGCGCGGTTGGGCGCGTAGTTCAGGGTCGCGATCGCGGCGTTGACCGTCTCGCGCGTTTCCTCGCGCACATTGCTTTCGGCGTTGATGACCCGCGACACCGTCATCGCCGAGACACCCGCCAGCTCGGCGACGTCGGCAATCGTGGGAGCGCCGCTCTGGCGGGCGCTGGACGTACGGGGCTTGCGGGGACGGATCGCCATGAACGGGATGTAGCATGGGCTTCGCGCAGGCGACAATGGCGAGGCGAGATCGAATGGTAGCGCTCGCAATCCAACTGTCTATACTGGTGCCGAACGAAGGCCTCACCCGATTCATGGGCGCCTGTCGCCTTCCAAGAGAATGGAGTTGATGCATGGACGGTCATTTCCTCATCGGCGCGCGCGCTGTCGCCCGCGACGCGACCTTCAGCGGCTACGACCCGTCCCGCGGCGAGCAGATCGCCCCCGCATTCTCGATTTCCACCGCCGAGGATGTGGCCGAGGCCTGCCGGCTGGCCGCCGAGGCATTCGATGCTTTCCGTGACACCGACCCGGATCAGCGCGCCCGCTTCCTCGAAACCATCGCCGACAATATCGACGCTCTGGGCGATGCGCTGGTCGCACGCGCCATGCAGGAGAGCGGCCTGCCGCAGGCGCGGCTGACCGGCGAGCGCGGCCGTACGAGCGGCCAGCTCCGCCTGTTCGCGACGCATCTGCGCCGGGGCGACTGGGCCGGTGTCACGTTCGACACGCCGCTGCCGGATCGCGCCCCGCTGCCGCGCGGCGACCTGCGCCAGCGCCGCATCGCGATCGGCCCGGTCGCGGTGTTCGGCGCCTCCAACTTCCCGCTCGCTTTCTCGGTCGCGGGCGGCGACACCGCCTCCGCACTGGCGGCTGGCTGCCCGGTCGTGGTGAAGGGCCACCCAGCCCACCCCGGCACGACCCGGATGGTCGCCGACGCCATCCGTGACGCGGTCGCCGCCTGCGGCCTGCCCGAAGGCGTCTTCTCGCTGGTGCAGGGGCCGGCCAACGAGCTGGGCGCCGTGCTGGTCACCGATCCGCGCATCAAGGCGGTGGGCTTCACCGGATCGCGCGGCGGCGGCCTCGCGCTGATGAAGCTCGCCGGCGAACGGCCCGAGCCGATCCCGGTCTATGCCGAGATGTCGAGCATCAACCCCGTCATCCTCTTTCCGCAAGCGCTCGCGGCGCGGGGCGAGGCGCTGGCCAAGGCCTATGTCGGCTCGCTCACCATGGGCGCGGGGCAGTTCTGCACCAATCCGGGGATCGTGATCGGCATCGCCGGCCCCGATCTCGATCGCTTCGTGGCGACGGCCACGCAGGCGCTCGAGCAGGCACAACCGCAGGTCATGCTGACCAAGGGCATCCACGCCGCCTACGACAATGGCGTTTCGGCGCTGGAGGCCAATCCGTCGGTCGAGACACTGGCGCGCGGCGCCGAGGGCACGGGCTGCACGCTCGGCCGGGCGGCCCTGTTCATCACCGACGCCGACCGTTTTCTCGCCGATCCGTCGCTGGCGCATGAGGTATTCGGCGCATCGTCGGTCGTCATCCGGGCGAAGGACATGGCGCAGATCGCCGCGCTGATCGAAGGGCTGGAAGGCCAGCTGACCGCGACGCTGCAGATCGATGAGGGCGATTACGAGACGGCGGCGCCGCTCGTCCCGCTGCTGGAGCGCAAGGTCGGCCGCATCCTCGCCAATGGCTGGCCGACCGGTGTCGAGGTATCGACGGCGATTGTGCACGGAGGCCCCTTCCCCGCCACCTCCGATCCGCGATCGACCTCGGTCGGCACGGCGGCAATTGAACGCTTCCTGCGACCGGTCTGCTATCAGGATCTGCCGGATGCACTGCTGCCGAAGGCCGTCCGTTCCGCCAATCCGCTCAATCTGCCGCGCCGGATCGACGGCACGCTGGAGGTCGCATGACCGGCCCGTCGCGCCGCGCGGTGATCGCCGGCCTCGCCGCCGTCACCGCCGCCTCCGCCAGCCGGATCGAGGCGCAGCCGACCGGCGGCGCCGATCTGATCCCGCTCTGGCCGGGCGTAGCGCCGGGTGCGCCCGCCGTCCTGCCCGTCCGCAAGATCGAACAAAGATCGACCGATCCGAGCTTCCCCGATCGCTGGGTCACCGGCATCGCCCAGCCGGCGCTGGTCGTGCGCCGGGCGCCCCGCCCCAACGGTGCCGCCGTGATGCTGTGTCCGGGCGGCGGCTACGGCTTCCTGTCCTACGACAATGAAGGCGAAGAGCAGGCGCGCTGGCTCAACGCGCGGGGCGTCACCGCCTTCATCCTGCTCTACCGCCTGCCGGGCGAAGGATGGGCCAACCGGGCGACCGTACCGCTCGCCGACGCGCAGCGCGGCATCCGCCTGATCCGATCGCGGGCGGCCGAGTTCGGCATCGACCCGAAGCGTATCGCCACTTTGGGCTTCTCGGCCGGCGGACATCTCGCCGGTTCGCTGGCGACGCGCCATGCCGAAACCGTCTACACGCCCGTCGATGCGGCCGACCGTCTTTCGGCCCGCCCGGATCTCGCCGGCATGATCTATCCGGTGGTGAGCATGGCGGCCCCCTTCACGCACGGCGACTCCCGCGACAATCTGCTCGGCAAGGGCGCGGACGAGGCGGCGCGGCGCGCGGCATCGGTGGAGATGCGCGTCACCGCCGACACGCCGCCCATCTTCCTCACCCACGCGTCGGACGACGGCCTCGTCCCCATCCGCAACAGCCTGTCGCTCTACAGCGCGATGGTCGATGCCAAGCGACCGGCCGAACTCCATGCCTTCGACGAAGGCGGGCATGGTTTCGGCGTCCGCATCGGCAAGGACCGGCCGGCATCGGCCTGGCCCACCCTGTTCGCGGCCTATGCGACGCGGCGCGGAGTGTTCCCGGCATGATCCGGCGCGCCATCCTGCCGCTCCTCGCGCTGACCCTGATCGCCGCGACCGAGCCGCCCCATTACCAGAGCAGCCCCGAGCGGCGCACCGTCGTCGAGAAGGATTGGGGCCAGTGGCTCGGCCCATTCCGGCAGACGCTGGAACCCAGCCTGATGGAGGATTTCGGCGAGCGCTATCTCTATGCGCCCGCCGATGCTGCCCTGCCGCCGCCCGCGCCGGGCGAAAAGCGCGTCGTCTTCCTCGGCGATTCGATCACGGACCTCTGGAACCTCGGCACCTATTTTCCGGGCCGTCCCTTCATCAACCGGGGGGTCGGCAGCCAAGTCACCGCGCAGATGCTGCTGCGTTTCCAGCAGGACGTGGTGGCGCTGCACCCGAAGGCCGTCGTCATCCTCGGCGGCGTCAACGACGTGCAGGGCTTCATGCAGCAGGAGACGCCCGACGGCATCATCGGCAATGTCGAGGCGATGGCGGACATAGCCGACGCGCACGGCATCAAGGTGGTGCTCTGCTCGATCCTGCCGGTGAACAATTACACGCCACAAGCGCAGGAGGTGCTGAAGGAGCGGCACCCAGAACTGCTTCGCCAGCTCAACGCCCGCCTGCGCGCGCTCGCCGAGGCACGCGGCTATGCCTATGCGGATTACGACGCAGTGCTGCAGGACGGTCACGGCCTGATGGCAGCGCCCTATACGCGCGATGGCATCCACCCGACGGCGGCGGGATACGCCCGCATGGTGCCGGTGGTGACGGCCGCGATCGACCGCGCGCTGCGCTAGACAGGGGCGACATCCGCACCATCACTATGGTGCGGGCGACCGACGAGGCACGAACGAGGGCCAGGACGCGCTCGGTTGACGGTACATGTCAACCGAGCCTGAAGTCGCTGCAGGCATGTCCATGCAAATGGCCGGGACCGTGTTTCTCCCCGGCATCGACAAGGCTGCGTTCGGCAGTCAGCAACTACCCTGTCGCACCGAATGATACCGATATCTGATCGGCGGCATGCTCCGGGTGCTTGAACAGCCCAGCTTCAAGCAATAATGGTATCGGTAACAAAAAACGTGGCGAATTGATCATCGATTCGAACGCGGACAGGGAGAGAGACGATGAAGCCTCGCCATTTTGCGCTCGCGATCCTGGCGCTGACCACCTCCGCATCGACGACATGGGCGCAGGCGCCGGCAGCGCCCCCCGCCTCATCGATCCCGGCGCGCTACCAGAATTTCCGCGCCGCCATCTACATCGCGGTCGGCGATGCGCGGAAGCTGGCCGACCGCGCGACGTTCGACCGGCAATATGCCCGCGCCGCCTCCCAGCTTCATTTCGACAAGGTCTATATCGAGGCCTATCGCGATCACGATTTCGCGACCGACGACGAGTTGGAGAAGGTGAAATCCTATTTCGCCGAAAAAGGGATCGAAACCGCGGGCGGCATCACGCTGGCGGCCGGCGGCAAGAACGGCCAGTTCGGCACGTTCGACTATGAAGACCCGGCGGACCGCGCCGAATGCGAGCGCGCCGCACGGCTGGCGGCGAGGCACTTCAACGAGGTGATCCTCGACGACTTCTTTTTCTACACATCCAAGAGCGACGCCGACATCGCCGCCAAGGGCAAGCGCAGTTGGACGCAATATCGGCTCGACACCATGCGCAAGGTCGCGCGCGATCTGGTGATCGGGCCGGCCAAGGCGGCCAATCCCCATGTCCGGATGATCATCAAATATCCGAACTGGTACGAGCATTTCCAGGGGCTGGGCTACGATCTCGACCAGGAAGCCCGGATGTTCGACGGCATCCACACGGGCACGGAATCGCGCGATCCCACGCTCACCGACCAGTTGCTCCAGCAATATGAGAGCTACGAGATCATCCGCTATTACGACAACATCCGGCCGGGCGCGAACACCGGCGGCTGGGTGGACGAGGCATCGACCCGCGACATCGATCGCTACGCCGAACAGCTTTGGGACACGCTCTTCGCCAAGACCGGCGAGGTCACGCTGTTCAACTGGCGGCCGATGTCCAACGACGACGCGGCCGAGGCCGGCATCCGCCCGTGGGCACACCAGGCAACCAGCTTCGACTGGCAGGCGGAACTGCGTCGTTGGCGTAGCTCTGGTAATGACCTGCCCCCAGGCTGGGGCCGCGCGGCGGGCCTCGCGCTGGAATCGGTGGACAAGGTGCTCGGCAGTCTCGGCAACCCGATCGGCATCGCCAGCTACAAGCCCTACCAATCGAGCGGCGAGGATTTCCTGCACAATTATCTCGGCATGATCGGCCTGCCGATCGAGCTGTCGCCGAACTTTCCGGACAAGGCGAACACCATCCTGCTGACGCAGGCCGCTGCCGCCGATCCCGCCATCGTCGGCAAGATCGAGGGGGCGCTGAAGCGCGGCGCGACGGTGATCGTCACTTCCGGGCTTGTCGAAGCGCTGCAGGACAAGGGCTTCCACGACCTCGCCGAATGGACGCCGACCGGCCGGCGCGTGCTGATCGACCAGTTCGTCGAAGGGTTCGGTGCCGGCAACGGCACCAGCCTCAATGCGGCCGACGCGACGCAGAAGCCGATCCTGTTTCCGGACGTCCGTTTCTACACCAACGACAGCTGGGCGATCGTGCGCGGGGTCGCGGGCGCCAAGGGCTTCCCGCTGTTGCTGATGAATCATTATTCGGCCGGCACGCTCTACATGCTGACCGTTCCGGAAAATCCGAGCGACCTTTATGCGCTGCCGCCGGCGGTGCTGTCGCAGATCCGCGCGGTCGCGCAGAAAACGATGCCGGTATGGATCGACGCGCCCGCGCAGGTATCGCTGTTCGCCTACGACAACGACACGTTCGTTGTGCAGTCGTTCCGCGCGGAAGCGACTCCGGTTACGCTGCACATCGCAGGCCACGCGCTGCAGGATCTGCAGACCGGCGCGACACTCAATACCGCACCGCAGACGTCGGCCGAAAGCTCCGACGGGCGCAATACTGACACGCGCAATATCGTGCCGACAGTCATTCCGCCGCACTCTTATGTTGCGTTCCGTGTCATCCGTTGACGAAAATGTTAGCGCGCAACAAAAATTTGTTGCCGAACTGTTTTTGAACTGTTACCAACGGCCCGTGCCCGACGAGTAAGAAAAATCGTCTGCCATATGATTTGATAACGCTATCATCGAATAGCGCGGATCAGGGTGGGGCCGCATGGAGGGGATTGAAATGAAGGCTGGTATCTCGACGCCCGCGGGCTCCGTCCGCGCGCGCCACATGGGTGTTCTTTGCGCCGGTGCGTCCGTCGCGGTTTTCGCTCTCACCGCTCTCTCGACACCGGCTTTCGCGCAGACGACAACCGATGCGGCGGCCAATGGCCAGCCCGCCGGCACGGCTGCGCCGGCCCAGGCAGGCGCCTCGGCACCGGGCAAGAGCGCCGCTGCCGAAATCGTCGTCACCGGCCAGCGCGCCTCGATCGCCAATGCGCTCAGCATCAAGCGCAACGCCAACCAGATCGTCGATTCGATCAGCGCGGACGATATCGGCAAGCTGCCCGATCGCAGCGTTACGGAAACGCTGCAGCGCATCACCGGCGTGACGATCGACCACTTCATTTCCCGCCAGGATCCGGATCACTTCTCGGTCGAAGGATCGGGCGTGAACATTCGCGGCCTCACCTTCGTCCGCTCCGAACTCAACGGCCGCGACGCGTTCAGCGCCAATGGCGGCCGCGTGCTGAGCTTCGAGGACGTGCCGCCCGAACTGCTGGCCGGCGTCGACGTCTACAAGAACCCGTCGGCGGATCTGATCGAGGGCGGCATCGGCGGCCTCGTCAACCTGCGCACCCGCCTCCCCTTCGATTCCAAGGGGCAGGTGATCAGCGTGTCCACTTCCGGAACGCTCGGCGATCTGCGCAACCAGCTCGAGCCGTCCTTCTCGGCCCTCTACAGCAATCGCTGGAACACGCCGATCGGCGAGATCGGCGTGATCGCCGACGTCGCCTACTCGATCAGCGCCACGCGCACCGACGGCGTGCAGGTCGAACCTTATTATCCGCGCACCGATCTCGTCCCCGGCCAGACCGTCTATATCCCCAAGGGCATCGACTGGCGCCGGCTCGACTTCACCCGCAAGCGCTTCGGAGCCTACGGCGCGCTGCAGTGGAAACCGGCCGACAATCTGGAGGTCACGACCACTTTCTTCCAGTCGCGCTACAAGTTCCACTGGGCGGAGCATGCGATCTTCGCGCAGGACAATGCCTACAACATCGTCCCCGCGGCGGGCACCCAGTTCCAGTTCGACAAGAACGGCGTGTTTCAGCAGGGCACCGAGACCGATCCCAACCCGGCCGACGGCGGCGGTATGCCGTTCAGCGACGACGTCCGCAGCGCCGACCAGAACTCCGTCACCACCGACATCTCCGGCCACATCAGCTGGCACCCGATCGAGCGCCTGCATGTGTCGGCCGATCTGCAGCACGTTCATGCGACCAACAAGAGCTTCGATTCCACCGTCGCCACCGGCATCAACCTGCCGAGCGAGACTGTCGATCTCACCAAGGGCGTGCCGAGCGTCTCGGTCGATCCCTCCTACATCGCCAATTCGTCCAATTATTATTGGGCGTTCACGATGGACGAGAAGCAGCACAATGTCGGCAACGAATGGGCCTATCGCGCCGATCTCGATTACGACCTGGATACCGGCGGCATCCTGAAGAGCTTCAAGTTCGGCGGTCGCATGACCAACACCCACCAGAACAACCAGGCGACGCCCTACAACTGGCAGGCGGTCAGCCAGACCTGGCAGGTTCCGGGCGTGATCCCGTCGCTCGCCTACCTGTCGCAATATCCGCTGGCGAGCCAGACGTTCGACTTCGGCAACAATTTCTATCATGGCGGCGCGAACGTTCCGCTTGCCGTCGTCTTCCCGGCAACGTCGCAGGCGACGGATTATCCGGGCAGCTACATCGCGCTCCACAACATCACCACGCAGCTGTGCGAGCAGATCAATCCGGCATCGAGCTGCCCCAGCTTCGCCCTGGCGCAATACACCGCCGCCAACCAGAACGTGCTGCACGAGAAGAGCTATGCGCTCTACGGCGTGCTGAACTTCGATTTCGACAATCTCGGCCTGCCGCTCAGCGGCAATGTCGGCCTGCGCTACGTCCATACCGACCTGAACGCCGAGGGCTTCATCGTCCAGCCGAACCCGATCTCCGGTGCGCCGGCGGGCGGGCCGGTGTTCGACGGGCAATCGCAGGCGATCAACGCGAAGAACAAGTATCACTTCTTCCTGCCCAGCCTGAACCTGCTCTACAAGATCACGCCCAGGTTGCAGGCCCGCTTCGCCGTCGCCCGCGCCATGACACGGCCGGATTACACGCAGCTGCAGGCCTATACGCCGCTGTCGGCCTCGTACGACACGACGACCGGAACCTATAATTTCAACTCGACCGCATCGGGCAACCCCAACCTGAAGCCGATCACCTCGAACCAGGTGGACGCCGCGCTCGAATGGTATTTCGGCAAGGCCAGCTCGCTGACCGCGACGGTCTTCTACAAGCACCTGAACGACATCATCCGTAACGTCACCGAACCCTATGTGTTCGATGGCGTCACCTATCCGCTTACCGCTCCCTACAATGTCGGCACCGCCAACATCAAAGGTGTCGAGATCGGGTATAACCAGGCCTTCACGTTCCTTCCTGGCCTGCTGAGCGGCTTCGGCATCACCTCCAACTTCACCTATGTCGACAGCAAGACGAAGGTGAACGCGTCGGGTCTGCAGTCGGGCAGCGCCTCGTTCGTGTCGATCAACGGCGTCGATACCAACGGCGCGATCTTCGGCAACCTGCCGCTCGAAGGCCTGTCGAAGTACAGCTACAACCTCACCGGCTATTACGAGAAGGGCATCCTCTCGGTGCGCCTCGCCTACAACTGGCGGAGCAAGTACCTGCTGGCGACCAACGTCAACGGCACGCAGGGGTCTGACGGTACGCCCCTCACCGCGGGCGGCGTGCAGTGCGGCGGCAATACGGCGGCGGATCACTGCGTGCTGTGGGGCCTGCCGACCTACAACGCCTCGTACGGCCAGCTGGACGGCTCGATCTTCTTCAAGTTCATGCACGACAAGGTGTCGTTCGGGATCGAAGCCCAGAACCTGACCAACGCGCAGAACCGCGTGCTCATGAAGCAGTCGATCGGCCTGATGGGCCGCGCCTGGTTCGTCAGCGATCGTCGCTACACCGCCTCGATGCGGCTGACCTTCTAACTCCCCCGACTGTGGCGGGCGAACGTCCGATGGACGCTCGCCCGCCATTTCTTTAGCATCGTCGCCGGGATGGACGGGGGATGACAGGCGCTTCGATCAGGCGGGTGGTGATCGTCGGCGGCGGCACCGCCGGCTGGATGACCGCGCTCGCGCTGGCGCGGATGGCCCCGCCCCACGCGCCGACCGTCACCTTGGTGGAATCGCCGGAGATCGGCACCGTCGGCGTCGGCGAGGCGACGCTTCCCACCATCCGCCACTTCAACGTCTGGGCCGACGTCGACGAGCGCACCTTCGTTCGCGAGACGCAGGCCACCTTCAAGCTCGGCATCGAGTTCCGCGACTGGCGCGAACCGGGGCACAGCTTCTTCCACGGCTTCGGCGATCACGGCCCCGAGATTGCGGGCCTGTCCCCCTATCAGCAATTGATCAGGCTCGGCCTGACCGAGGCGCTCGACGACTGGTCGCTGCCCGCGCAGGCCGCGCGTCTCGATCGCTTCCAGCCGCCATCGACCGACAATCGGTCGCTCGCCTCGACCTATTCCTACGCCTATCATTTCGATGCGAGCCTCTATGCGCAGCACCTGAAAAAGCTGGCGATCGCGGCGGGCGTCGCGCATGTGCAGGGTCGGATTGTCGAGGTCGAGCAGGCACGCGAAACCGGGCTGATCGCGCGCCTGCACCTGGAGGGCGATCGATCGATCGGCGGCGATCTCTTCGTCGATTGCTCGGGCTTCCGCTCCCTGCTGCTCGGACAGACGCTCGGCGTGCCGTTCGAGGACTGGTCGCACTGGCTGCCGGCCGACCGGGCGTGGGCCGTCCCCTGCGCGGACCGCGACACGATCGAACCCTATACCCGCTCGACCGCGGGCATAGCGGGCTGGCGCTGGCGGATCCCGCTGCAGCATCGCATCGGCAACGGCCATGTCTATGCGAGCGCCTTTCAGGACGATCAGACCGCGCTCGACGCCCTGATCCAGGGTCTCGACGGCGAGGCGCTGGCCGAACCCCGGCAGCTGCGTTTCAAGGCCGGGCATCGCCAGCGTTTCTGGGTCGGCAATTGCGTGGCGATCGGGCTCTCAGGCGGCTTTTTAGAGCCGCTGGAATCGACCAGCATCAACCTGATCGAGCGCGGCATCAGTCAGCTCGTCCAGCTCTTCCCGTCGGGCGGGCTGAACCCGGTGCTGGCCGACGAATATGATCGCTACATGGTCAACGCCTTCGCCGGCATCCGCGATTTCGTGATCCTGCACTATCGGCTGGGGCGGCGCGCGGAGCCGTTCTGGCAAGCGATGCGGGAGCAGCCGATCCCGGACTCGCTGGCCGAACAGATCGAACTGTTCGAGGCGACCGGCGAAATCTCGATCCGCGATCCCGAGAGCTTCGGCGAACCCAGCTGGGCGGCGATCCTGTTCGGTCTGGGCGCCAGGGCATCGGCCCACCACCCGCTCGCGGACCGCGAACCGCGCGAGGCGATCGAACGCCATCTTGCGCGCGGTCGTGACCTGATCGCGCAACATGCCGGCCGGATGCCGCCGCATCGCCGCTTCATCGAGCACATGGTGCAGGGCGGATGAGCGGCGCGCGCATCGCGATCGTCGGCGACGGCGTAGAGGCATGGCTGTTCGCGGCCCTGTTCCGCCAGCTGTCGCGCCGCACCGGTACGCTCGTCGTCTTCCCCCCGCCCCATCGACGGGAAATCGGCCGGATCGCGCTCCCGCCGGTCGTGGCCGACTTGCACCGCCTGCTGCGCACCGCGCCCGATCTTATCGCCGGGTTCGGCACGCCCCGTCACGGCATCGAGATCGCGATGGATGATGGCAGCCAGATGCTCATCCCCTACGGCAGCTACGGCGATCCGGACGAACCCGGCAATCTGGTCAACGCCTGGATCAGGCTGTGCAGCGAGGGCAAGGCGCCCGCACTTGCCGGTCTTTCGACAAACGCGGCGCTGGCGGCCGGCGGGAGTCCGCGACCGGACGCCGATCCGCGTCTGCTGCGCAGCATCGTCGCCGGCTGGGAGGTCGAGCGCGAACGATACAGGGCGATCCTGAAGGACGCGGCACTGGCGCGCGGCGTCGAATGTTCGGGGTCCACTTTCGACCGCGACACGCCGATCGACGCCGACCTCATCGTGGATGCCAGCGAAGGCCATGCGGCTCCGCAATCCGAGACCGGCTGGCACGGCCGATGGCTGCGGATCGGTACAGCGGCGCACGGTCTCCACAGTGCCGAGCCGTTCGCGATCGCGGCCGTCTTCTCGGCGGCGGCACGGCTGGCATCCCTCCTTCCCCGTCCCGGCGCGATGGCGCTGCTGGCGCGGGAGTATGACCGCCAGCTCGCGATCGAGATGGAGGGGATGGAGGCGGCCTCCGCGATGCTCGAAAGGCTTTCCGGGCGGGACGCGCGATCGGTAGCACTCGATCGCCACGCAGCGCGCTATCGCGCCGCGGGTCTCCTGCCAGCTGATCCGCAGCCGTGGACGCGGGACATGTGGCTCTCCGCTTTCGATGCGATGGGATGGCGCCCCGAACGCTACGATCCCAATCTCGATCGCTTCGACACAGACCGATCGACGCGGCGTTTCGACGAATGGGCTGCCCTGATCGACCGGTATCTGCCCCGCCGCCCCTGACGACGAACGGCATCGACAAGCGTCACCAGAACCGTTACCGCTACCATCAAACAGGGAGAGGATGGGATGTCGTACAAGCGCTGCGCACTGGCCCTTTGCGCCTCGCTGCTGGCGAGCCAGGCGGCGGGCGCGGCGGAGCGCGGCATCTCGATCGATGTTGCCAAGGCGGAGAAGCCGGTCGATCGCTTCTTCGATCTATCGATCGGATCGGATTATCCGGGGACGCTGATACGCCCGGATTCGCAGGCGCAGCTCAAGACGGCGGTGGACGAGCTCGGCTTCCGCTATATCCGCTTCCACGCCATCTTCCACGACGTGCTGGGCGCGGTGCGCGTCGAGAACGGCCGCACGGTCTACGACTGGACGAAGACCGATCAGCTGTATGACGACCTGCTCTCCAAGGGCATCCGCCCGTTCGTCGAACTCGGCTTCACCCCCAAGGCGCTGGCCACCTCCAACGCCAGCATCTTCTACTGGAAGGGCAACACCTCGCATCCGAAGCCGGAGATGTGGACGGCGCTGGTCGATGCTTTCGTGCGCCACATGCAGCAGCGCTACGGCGTCGCCGAGGTGCGGCGCTGGTATTTCGAGGTGTGGAACGAGCCCAATCTCAGCGGCTTCTGGGAAGGCGGCGACCAGCCGGCCTATTTCGATCTCTACGACCGCACCGCGCGCACGCTGAAGGCGATCGATCCGGTGCTGCAGGTCGGCGGGCCTTCTACCGCAGGCGCGTCGTGGGTGCCCGAATTCCTCGATCATGTCGCAAAGTCCGGTGCGCCGGTCGATTTCGTCACCACCCACGCTTATGGCGTCGACGGCGGCTTCCTCGACGAGAAAGGCGAGCAGGACACCAAGCTCTCGCCCAAGCAGGATGCGATCATCGGCGACGTCGCCAAGGTCCGCCGCCAGATCGGCGCATCGGCCTTCCCCAACCTGCCACTCTATTTCACCGAGTGGAGCACCAGCTACACACCGCGCGACGCGGTGCACGACAGCTACATCAGCGCACCCTACATCCTCTCGAAACTCAAGGGCGTGCAGGGGCTGGTGCAGGGCATGAGCTACTGGACCTACTCCGATCTGTTTGAGGAACCCGGCCCGCCGACCGCGCCCTTCCAGGGCGGCTTCGGCCTGATGAACCCGCAGGGCATCCGCAAGCCCGCCTACTTCGCCTACAAATATCTGAACGCGCTCAAGGGCCGCGACGTGCCGGTGGCGGACGATCAGGTGATGGCGGCGACCGACGGCACCCGCACCACCGCCCTGGTGTGGGACTGGCAGCAGCCCGTCCAGACGATCAGCAACCGCCCCTTCTACACGCATCTGGTGCCCAACGCGCCGTCCGCTTCCGCCGATCTCGGTTTCCAACACCTCGCGCCGGGCCGCTATCACATCCGCGCCTACCGCACCGGCTATCGCCATAATGACGCCTATTCGGCCTATATCGACATGGGGATGCCCAAGACCCTCGCGCCCGCCCAGCTCCGCCAGTTGCAGGTGCTGACGCGCGACACGCCCGAAATCGATCGCATGGCGGAGGTCGGCGCCGACGGCCGCCTTGCCGTCTCCCTGCCGATGCGCAGCAACGATATCCTGCTGGTCGAAATCGACCGCCAGCCCACCGGAGAGTGACCCGATGAAGAAACTGTTTCAGGCCGCCCTGCTGGCCGGCGCCGCCGCGATCGCCCTGCCCGCCGCCGCAGCCCCGATGGCGAGCCTCGATCGCCACGGCACGATCGTCTCGGTCGAGCCCTACGCTCCCAACATCGTGCGCGTGACGCTGGCGCTCGACCGCACGCTCGCCGACGCGCCGCCGGGCGAAGGCCCGAACGCCAAGGCCGACGCGACCGGCTGGAGCCATAGCATCGACGCCAAGGGCAACGACGTCTTCTCCTCGGCCAGCCTGTCGGTCACTGTCCCGGCCCAGCCCTGGCCCAGCGCACCGAGCCAGATGGCGATCTATTTCGCGCCCAGCCTCCCGCCCGCCTCGGTCAGCTTCGCCACGGCGAACGGCACGGCGCTCACCCAGATGACCGGCTGGAGCATGGCGCCCCACGACGTCGCGGGCGAAAAGACCTTCAAGGTCGGCGCCTCCTTCTCCTCGCCCGCCGACGAGCATTATTACGGTCTCGGCCAGAACCAGGAGGGCATCCTCGACCTTCGTGGCCGCACGATCGACTGCAAGCATTATTACGACGCGCCCGCCGGCGAGACGGTCTGCGTGCCCTTCATGGTCACCAACAAGGGCTACGGCATCCTGTGGGACAATCCGTCCGAGACGATCGTCTCGCCGGGCCTGCACAGCAGCACCAACTGGCAGTCGCAGGTCGGCGAGCGCGTCTCCTTCTTCCTGATCGCCGGCAAGACCTATGACGAGATCTACGCCGGCTACGCGAAGCTGACCGGCGCCACCCCGCTGCCGCCCAAGGCCGCCTTCGGCCTCATCCAGTCCAAGGCGCGCTACGAGAGCCAGCAGGAGATGATGGATATCGCCAACGGCTATCGCAGCCGGGGCTATCCGCTCGACGTGATGGTGCTCGACTGGTTCTACTGGACGCGGATGGGGCAGCTCGACATCGATCACACCTATTTCCCCGATCCCAAGGGCATGAACGATCAGTTGCACGCCATGGGGCTGCACTCGATCGTCAGCGTCTGGCCGCGTTTCGAGCGGGATTCACGCTATTTCAGCTTCCTCGAAAGCAAGGGCTGGCTGCTCAAGGACAAGGACGGCAAGGTCGTCGACGGCCTCCCCTCGCGCTTCGATCGCGCCGGCGCACTGATCGACAGCACCAATCCCGATGCGCGGAAATGGTATTGGAGCAAGATCCGCGACAATATCGCGAGCCAGGGCTTCGACTGGTTCTGGCTGGACGAGACCGAACCCGATCTGGTGCCCGACGGCTATTTCTACTCGATCGGTTCGGGCGACCGCTATCACAACCTCTTCCCGCTGCTCCACACCGAGAGCGTGGCGGAAGGGTCTGCCGAGGACCGCCCCGACAAGCGCAACCTGATCCTGTGCCGCGCCGCCTACACCGGCACGCAGCGCAACGGCTGCCTGTTCTGGTCGTCCGACGTTCACTCGACCTGGGATGCGCTCAAGCGACAGGTGCCGACCGGGCTGGACTTCACCGCGTCCGGCATGGCCTATTGGGGCAGCGACACCGGCGGCTGGCAGGATCCGAGCGGCCCGCCGCCTCTCCACACGCCGCTGGTCGATCCGGCGGGCGCCACCGCGATGCCGGCGAGCTATGTCGACTATCCGGAGCTGTTCGTCCGCTGGTTCCAGTACAACACCTTCACGCCGACGCTGCGCATCCACGGCCAGCGCCCCGGCACCGCGATCTGGCAATACGGCAAGGCGGCCGAGCCGATCCTCGCGCAATATCTGCGGCTGCGCTACGCGCTGATCCCCTATCTCTACTCGCTGGGCCACGAGACCTACGAGACCGGCGCGCCGTTCATGCGCGGGCTGTTCATGGATTTCCCGAACGACCCCGCCGTCGCCAATCTCGGCGACGAATATATGCTGGGCAAGGCCTTCCTGGTGGCGCCCGTCACCACGCAGGGGCAGACGAGCCGCCCGGTCTATCTGCCGGCGGGCGCGGACTGGTACGATTACTGGACCAACCGCAAATATGCCGGCGGCCAGACGGTGACGGCGGACGCGCCGATCGATCGCATCCCGCTGTTCGTGCGCGCCGGATCGATCGTGCCGATGGGCGCGCAGGTGCCCAACACGATGCAGAAGCAGCCGCTAGAGAGCATCCGCGTCTATCCGGGCCGCGACGCATCCCTCACGCTCTACGACGATGACGGCGAGACCAACGCCTATCGCAAGGGCGCCGGCACCGTCACCGAACTGCGCTGGAACGAGGCGGCGCACCGGCTCGAGAGCAGCGGCAAGGCGAAGATCGATCCGGCGCTGGTCAAGGTGATAAGCGGGAGCTGAGCGGCTCCCGCGTCACCGCCGCCGTCAGCCCTTGGGGCTGTCGGCGGTGAAGGCCGAGCAGCAGGGCTTGGTCACCGGCTGGAACTCCATCAGCTCGACGCGGCTGCCGTCGGGATCGTAGAGATTGGCCTGCCACTTGCCGTCCAGCCCCATCTGCGGGCCGTCGTGGCGCGGGCTGAGCCGGTCGCCAGCGATCAGCGTGGTCACCGCCGCCTCCATGTTGGCGACGCCGAGCGAGAAGTGGTTGAGCACGCCCAGTTCCTGCTGGTCGATCTTGGCGAGCGGCGTGGTGCTGCCATCGCCGACCATCATATATTCGATCCAGTCGTGCCCGTCAGGCACCTGCTGGGACACCCAGTCGGTCGTGCCCGCCTTCATCGAGCCCCACCAGTAAGGCCGGAAACCGAGCAGGGCGCGGTAGAAGCCGTCCTCCTTCGCCCGGTCGTGGACCGCGAAGCCGATGTGGATGATGCGGCTGCTGAGCGCGCCCGGCGCCGGCGTCGTATCGGTCGTGCCAGACTGGACGAACTGCACCAGATTGCCCTCGGGATCGCGGGCGGAGAACCATTGCCCTCCGTCGGGCGCACGCTGGACCGGCGAGACCTCGCGTGCATGATGGGCGGAAAGGTAGGCGCGGAGCTTCGCGGCATCGGCGGTCGAGAAGGCGACATGCGCCAGCCGGTTGATCCCCTCCCCCGTCGGCAGGGGCAACACCTCGACATATTGCTGCGGGCTGAAGCGGTAGATCGTGCCCTTCGCATTCTCGGGATCGGGATGCTTTTCGGCGCCGAGCTTCACCGCATAGAATTGGTCCGCAGCGGCAAGGTCGGCCGCATAGACCGCGATGTGCGAGATACCCGTGATCGCGGGGCGGTCCGCCGCCTCGGCCCCGCCGCTCGCCAGCATGGCCACCAATCCGAACGTGATCACCCCACGCATCGTCCCGTCTCCTCTCGTGTCGATGGGATGACGCCGGAGCGCTCCCATTCTTTCGTGCCGGCCGGTCAAATCACCACTCGACACAAAACATGGTATCGCTATCATAATCGAACGACAAGTCGGCACAGATCGCGGTCGCAAAACAGAGGAGATCGGGATGGCGCAGCAAGGGCTTTCGCATCGTGCGGCTTCGCGGGGGGCGATATCCGTCGCCCTGGCGGCATCCTCGCTACTGTTGACGGGCGCGGCGACGCCACCGCCTTCCTCCCCCACCCCGCTGTTTCGCAACGCCGATCTGCCGGCCGAGCAGCGCATCGACAACCTGCTCTCGCTGATGACGATCGACGAGAAGATCGACGCGCTCAGCACCAATTCGGGCGTGCCCCGGCTCGGCGTACCGAATTTCGGATCGTCGGAGGGCATTCACGGCGTGGTCCAGCGCGGCGCGGACAAGCGCCATCGCGATCCGATCCCGACCACCCAATTCCCGCAGCCGCCCGGCATGGGCGCCAGCTGGGATCCCGCGCTCGTCCGGCAGGCGGGCGGCGTCGAGGGCTACGAAGCGCGCTACATCACGCAGACGCCGCGCTACGATCGCCAGATCCTGATGCTGTGGGGTCCGCAGGCCGATCTCGCCCGCGATCCGCGCTGGGGCCGCAGCGAGGAAGTCTATGGCGAGGACCCGTTCTTCAACGGCACGATGACCACCGCTTTCTCGCGCGGGCTGGAGGGCGACGATCCGACATACTGGCAGGCGGCGCCGCTGCTGAAACACTTCCTCGCCAATTCGAACGAGGACAAGCGCACGTCGACCAGCTCCAATTTCGACGACCGGCTGTTCTGGGAATATTATTCCGTCCCCTTCCGTATGGCGTTCCAGAATGCCGGGGCAAGCGGAGTGATGGCCTCCTACAATGCCTGGAACGGCACGCCGATGGCGATCAACCCGGTGCTGCGCAGCGTCGTGATCGGGCAATGGGGCGTGAACGTCGTCTCCAGCGACGGCGGCGCGGTCAAGCTGCTGGTCACCGCGCACAAGCGCTTCGCCACCCAGAAGGAGGCGGTGGTCGCCACGCTTAAGGCCGGGATCAACCAGTATCTCGATACCTACAAGGACGAGATGCACGAGGCGGTGAAGGACGGCACCGTCACGGTGGCCGATCTGGACGAGGCGCTGCGCCGCAAGTTCCGCACCACGCTGAAGCTCGGCCTGCTCGATCCGCCGGAGCGCGTTCCCTACACCACGATCCACGACGGCCCGGCCCCGTGGGACGGCGCCAGGGACCAGGCCGTGTCGAAACGAATGGCGCTGGAATCGATCGTGCTGCTCAAGAATGCGGCGAACGCGCTACCGCTGCGCAGGGATCGTCTGAAGTCGATCGCGGTGATCGGCCCGCTCGCCGACAGCGTGCATTGGGACTGGTATGGCGGCCACCCGCCCTACGCCACCACGCCGCTACAGGGCATACGCGAGGCGGCCGGGCCGGGCGTGAAGGTCAGCTACGCCGCCGACGACAGGGACGGCGGCGCCACCGCTGCCGCGAAGGCTGCCGATGTCGCGGTGGTGGTGGTCGGCAACGATCCCACCTGCGGCCCCAACATGGCGAACGAATGGGACGATTCGGGCACCAAACCCTGCGCCGATCCCGGTGACGGGCGCGAGGGGCGCGACCGGGTGACGCTCACGCTTGCACAGGAGGATCTGGTCAAGCGGGTGAAGGCCGCCAATCCGCACACCGTGATGGTGCTGGTGTCCAGCTTTCCCTACACGATCGACTGGTCGCAGCGGAATGTGCCGGCGATCGTCCAGATGGCCCACGCCTCGCAGGACGAGGGCTGGGCGCTGTCGCGGGTGCTGTTCGGCGACTACAATCCGGGCGGCCACACCATCGTCACCTGGCCCGCATCGATGGACCAGTTGCCGCCGATGATGGATTACGACATCCGCCACGGCCGGACGTACATGTATTTCCGGGGCAAGCCGCTCTACCCGTTCGGTTTCGGCCTCAGCTACACCCGCTTCCGCTTCTCGCACCTGCGCACGGACAAGCCGGCGTTGCCGCGTGATGGGCAGGTCGATGTCAGCATCGACGTTACCAACAGCGGCAGACGGGCCGGCGACGCGGTGCCGCAGATCTACGTCCGGCACCTCGACTCCCACCTCCAGCGTCCTGCGCTCCAGCTGGTCGGGTTCAGCCGTATCCATCTGGCGCCGGGCGAGACGCGAACGGTACACATCCCCGTGCAGGCTTCGACGCTCGCTTACTGGGACGAGGCGAAGAAGGCGCTGGTCGTCGAGCCCGAGCATGTCGAGATCGTGGCGGGCAGTTCGTCCGCCGATCTCCCGCTCGCACAGAAGCTACCCGTCTCGTGAGGCGGCTGGCGATCGCCTTGGGTCTGCTCGCCGCCGCGCCTGTCATCGCACAGACCGCAGCGCCGATCCCGAAGATAGTCGAGGCCAACGGCCGTCACGCTCTTCTGGTCGACGGCAAGCCGTTCCTGATCATGGGCGCTCAGGCGCACAACAGCAGCGCGTGGCCGGCGATGCTGCCGAAGGTGTGGCCGGCGATGGACTATCTCGGCGTCAACACCGTCGAGCTGCCGGTCTATTGGGAGCAGATCGAGCCGGCGCAGGGCCGCTTCGATTTCAGCGTCGTCGACACGCTGATCGCACAGGCGCGCGAGCATCATGTGCGGCTGGTCCTGCTCTGGTTCGGGACGTGGAAGAACGGCAGCGCGCACTATCGCCCCGCCTGGATGAAGGCGCGGCCGGATCTCTACCCCAATATCGTCGATCGCGACGGCAAGCCGGTCGATTCCCCCTCGCCCCACTCCCGGCTTGCGCTGGATGCGGACGTCCGTGCCTTCTCAGCCTTCATGGGACATCTGAAGCAGGCCGATCCGCAGCGCACCGTCATCATGGTCCAGGTCGAGAACGAGCCGGGAAGCTGGGGATCGGTCCGCGACTTCTTGCCCGCCGCGCGGAAGGCGTTCGCGCAGCCCGTGCCGTCAGCGGTGCTGCGCGCGATGGGCAAGCCAGCCGGATCGGGTGCGAGTTGGCAGGCTACGTTCGGCGCCGATGCCGACGAATATTTCCACGCCTATTCGATCGCGCACTACATCGATCAGGTCGCGGCAGCCGGCAAGGCGATCTATCCGCTGCCCATGACCGTCAACGTCGCGCTGAAGGATCCCTTCCAGTCCGGCCCGCAGCCCGGATACGAATATGGCGGCGCGACCTTCAACGTCATCCCGATCTGGAAGGCAGCCGCGCCCTCGATCGACGTGCTGGCGCCCGACATCTACCAGCGCGACGACAAGCGCTATCTGGCCGTGCTCGATCAATATGCGCGGCCCGACAATCCGCTGTTCGTGCCCGAGACGATCAGCGCGCCGGACTATGTCCGCTTCTTCGATGCGGCGCTGGCGCGCGGCGCGATCGGCTTCGCGCCCTTCGGCATCGACTACACCCGCTATGCGGCGGACCGCCCCGGCGAGTCCGCGATGCGCGAGACCGATCTGGAGCAACTCGCGCTCAGCTACCATGCCGCCGGCCCGATGATGCGCGATCTTGCCCAATGGTCCTTCGACGGCAAGCTGAAGGCCGCGATCGAGGACGGGACGAAGCAGCCCGCCACGCTCGACCTCGGCGACTGGCAGGGCGAAGTGCGCTTCGGCATCGGCCCGCGTGGCGCGAACACGGGCAACGATCGCCCGATCGGCCGCATCCTCGTCGCGCAACTCGCGCCCGACGAGTTCGTCGTCACCGGCAATTATGCGGGCATTCGCTTCAAGCCGGTCGGGCGAAACGCCGGGAAGACATGGGAATTCCTCTCGGTGGAGGAAGGACAGTATATCGATGGCACGTTCCACCCGATCCGCATCTGGAATGGCGACGAGACCGATTATGGGCTGAATTTCAGCTCTGCGCCCCAGGTTCTCCGGGTCAGGCTCTCGGTTCGATGAAGGGCCTCGTCGTCTGATCGATCAGTGATCGAACGCCGCTATGATGGGGCACGGACCGGCCGAACCGTTCGCGCAGTCGTGCGCCAGGCGCGACAGCGAGGCCCTCGCCGCCTGCATCTCGGCGATCCGGGCATCCAGCGCGGCGATACGTGCTTCGGCGAGTTCGCGCGCGCGGGCGCGATCATCGACGGCATCCAGCCCCAGAAGCTCGCCGATCTCCTCCAGCGTGAAGCCCGCCGTCTGGGCCGATCGGATGAAGCGCAGGCGCCGCACATCCTCTTCGCCATAATGGCGGATGCCCGCAGCACGCGCCGGCTCGGCCAACAGCCCGCGACGCTGGTAATAGCGCACGGTTTCGACCCCGACACCGCCCTGCGCGGCAAGCCCTCCGATCGTCAGCATCGCCATGCCTTGACTCCGTACCATGGTACGGCCCCTATATGGGTCCGGACCGATGAGCCGCAAGGCACCGAGGACCGATATGACCAACCCATCCCCCAAGCGCGCGACACTCTACCGGATGGTGATGCCGACGCATGTCTGCCCGTTCGGACTGAAAGCGAAATACCTTCTGGAGTCGCAGGGCTACGCCGTGGACGACCATTGGCTCACCACGCGCGCCGAGACCGACGCCTTCAAGGCCGAACATGGCGTGAAGACCACGCCGCAGACCTTTATCGACGGCCAGCGGATCGGCGGCCATGACGATCTGCGGCGCTTTTTCGGCAAGCCGGTCCGCGATGCCGGCGCCACCAGCTACAGGCCTGTCGTCGCGGTCTTCGCGATCACCGCCCTGATGGCGCTCGCCGCCAGCCAGGCCGCCTTCGGCAGCCCCTTCACCATGCGAGCCGCTGAATGGTTCATCTCGCTCAGCATGTGCGTGCTGGCGCTGCTCAAGCTGCAGGATGTCGAGACCTTCTCCAGCATGTTCCTGGGCTACGACCTGCTGGCGCGGCGCTGGGTGCCCTATTCCTACGTCTACCCCTTCGCGGAGGCGGGCGCCGGCGTTCTGATGACGGCGGGCGTGCTCACCTGGCTGTCCGCCCCGGTCGCGCTGGTGATCGGCGGGATCGGTGCGGTGTCCGTGTTCAAGGCGGTCTATATCGACAAGCGCGACATCAAATGCGCCTGCGTCGGCGGGGCGAGCAAGGTGCCGCTCGGCTTTGTCTCGCTCACGGAGAATCTGATGATGATCGCCATGGCGGTCTGGATGCTGGCGAAGTGAGCGGGATCGATCGTCTCCGGGTCATGCGCGCGCGCTATCGATATAGCGCTGCGCGATCCCTTCCAGCAGCGTAAGCGGCACGTTGCCGGAAAGGACCATCGCGTCGTCGAAGCGCCGGAGATCGAACCGGTGGCCGAGTTCCGCCTGCGCCTTCAGCCGCAGCATGTTGATCTGGTTGTGGCCCATCTTGTAGCCGCAAGCCTGCCCCGGCATCACGCAATAGCGCGCGACCTCGCTCTGGATTTCGCCCGCGGTCGATCCGGTATTGGCGATCATCCAGTTCACCGCCTGCGCGTAGGGCCAGCGCTTGGCGTGGATGCCGGTATCGACGACGAGGCGGCAGGCGCGATAGCCGATCGACTGAAGATAACCGAGCTTGCCGAGCGGATCGCCGTCATAGGCGCCCAGCTCGTCGCCGAGCTGCTCGGCGTAAAGCGCCCAGCCCTCGGAATAAGCGTTGAAGGCGAGATAGGCGCGCAACAGGGGCAGCCGGTTGGCATATTCGCCCTGCCAGACATGGCCCGGTATGCCCTCATGATAGCAGAGCGTCGGCAGCGAGAAGCGCGGCCAGACGCTCGTGTCCTTGAGGTTGATGTAATAATTGCCCGGCACGCTGCCGTCGATCGAGCCGGCCGCCGCATAGCCGAGCGGCGCGCCATCCTGAATGGAGGGCGGCACACGCTTGATGACGAGGTTGCCCTTCACCAGCGTCGCGAAGGCGCGCGGCAGGCGCGTTCGGATGTCGGCGATGCGGCCGTTCAGATAGGCGAGCAGCTGCGCGCGGCCGGCATCGTCGTTGCTGAACAGCAGGTCGGGGCGCTTGCCGAGCGCGGTCATGCGCTCGCCCACCGTGCCCTTGGTCAGGCCCTGCGCCTTGAGCAGCACGTCCATCTCGGCCTGGATCTTCGCATTCTGCTCCAGCCCCAGCGCGTGCATGTCCTCCGCGCTCCTGGTCGTGGTGGTGCCCGCTCTCAGCGTCCAGGCATAATAATCCTCGCCGTCGGGCAGCTTCCACACGCCGGCATCGGATGTCGCGATCTGGCGCGACGCGGTGAGCGCCTCGATCTGCCGGTCGAGCGCGGGCGCCACCTTCGTGGCGCAGAGCACCCTGGCCTGATCGGCGAAACGCGCCGGCAGACCCGACGCCTCCGCCTTGCGGCGAAGCGCGTTCACCGCTTCCCACTGATCGACAGGCGCCGCGCGGCCCCCGTTCAGCTGCCCGAGCACGATGTCGAGGATGAAATCGGGCGGAACGACGTTGGCCTCCCGCTCCCGATCGATCCGCTCCGCCTCGGCGGAAAGCTCGCCTGCATAATCCTCGAGCCGCGCCAGATAGGCGTCCGCATCCGCGGCATTGGCGACCGGATGCTTGCTGTCGAGGAAGTCCGGAATATCGACGAAGCTGCCGCCGAGCTGGGTCACGGTATAGGGCGTGTTGCGAAAGTTGTTCTGGCCGTTGAGCACCGCCATGTCGCCATAGGGGAATCGCCAGCCGGCGACGGCCGTCCCGAAAGCCTCTGTCGCGACATCGACGGTGAGGCCGACACCGTCGGAGAGCTTGGCGCGATCGAGTGCACGCAGGTTTGCGAGCACCTCGGTCGCCCAGGTTTTGCGGCGCTGCTCGGCAGCGAGGGACCGGTCGGTCAGCCGCGAACGCAGTGCCGCCCGCTGGCCCATGTCGTTGCCCATGTAGGTGGCATTTTCAGGATATTCGGCGAGCAGCCGATCGATGATGCCGTCCAGCAGCGTCTGCGCGGCCGCATCGCCCGGCGCGACGCCGGCGGCCATGCCTCGATGGGGAAAAGCGACGTTCGCCATGACCGCAGTGGTGCCAGCCAGAACCGTCCTGCGATTGAATTCGCGCATCTATCTTTCCCCAGCCAAGAACGACCAGCACGCTCTTAGCGAGTGAGGGGGCGAGCGGCTACGGACCGACTTGCGAAAGACACGCCCGACGCGGTGCGAGCGCGGCGATGGTCAGCCCTCTCCCTCGGCCAGTTCCACCACCTCGAAGTCGTAGCGCTCCCAGCCACGCTGGCGGGCGGCATCCTCGGCCGCCGTCCGCTTGCCGTTTGCGTCCCGCAACGACTTCTCATGCCCCCAGAAAACCTCGGTCTTCCCGCCACGCAGATAGGCCACGATGCGCCAGTAATGCGTGAAGGGCGCCGAGGTCGGCCCGATCGTCTTGACATAGCCGTCCGCCATGGTGGCCGTCAGGATGCGCTTGCGCCTCGCCATGCCGTCGGCTTGCTCCTCACCGCCATCCCAGAACCGGCGCGACATGCGTCAGGATGCCCTCGATGACATGCGCGTTGTAATCGACGCCGAGCTGGTTCGGAACCGTCAGGAGAAGCGTGTCGGCCTCGGCGATCGCCTCGTCTGCGCGCAGTTGTTCGAACAGCCGATCGGGCTCGGCGGCATAGGAGCGGCCGAATATCGCGCGCATGTCGTCGATGACGCCGATATGATCGCCCCCCTGGTCGCGGCCGAAATAGGCGCGGTCGGTATCGTTCAGCAGCGGGAAGATCGAGCGGGATACCGACACCCTCGGTTCGCGGGCGTGACCGGCCTCCTTCCAGGCGGCCTTGAACTTGCGGATCTGCCGCGCCTGCTGAACGCCCAGAGGCTCCCCGCTCTCGTCGGCCTTCAGCGTCGAGGTCTGGAGGTTCATCCCCTTCTGCGCGGCCCACACGGCCGTCGCATCGGACGCAGAACCCCACCAGATGCGCTCGCGCAAGCCCTCGGCGTGCGGTTCCAGCCGCAGGAGGCCGGGCGGGTTGGCGAACATCGGCCGCGGGTTGGGCTGCGCGAAGCCACGCCCCTTGAGCAGCTCGAAGAACACCTCGCCATGGCGCCGTCCCATGTCGGCCTGGCTCTCGCCCTCCGGCGGCGCGTAGCCGAAATGGCGCCAGCCTTCGATCACCTGCTCAGGCGATCCGCGGCTGATGCCCAACTGCAGTCTGCCGCCCGAGATCAGATCGGCCGCGCCCGCATCCTCCACCATGTAGAACGGATTTTCGTAGCGCATGTCGATCACGCCGGTGCCGATCTCGATCCGTTTCGTCCGCGCACCGATGGCGGCGAGCAGCGGGAAGGGCGACGCGAGCTGGCGCGCGAAGTGGTGGACGCGGAAATAGGCGCCGTCGGCGCCCAGCTCCTCGGCGGCAACCGCAAGGTCGATCGACTGCAGCAGCACGTCGCTGGCCGAGCGCGTCTGCGATCCCTGGCCCGGAGACCAATGACCGAACGAAAGGAAACCGATCTTCTTCATGCCTCGCTCCACCGTGCGCGGGCGGTTCGGCGACCATGCGCCGCCCATGCTCGCGGTTGCTTCCCAAGGGGATGTAGGGATCGCTCGCGTGCGCCGGCAGTCGCATAAACTCCGCAGCGCCGTTCGGAAAATGCGAAAAGTTGTCGATGGCGAGAGGGCGGCCAGAAACCTGCCGCATCGCCATCGGCACCTCCTAGGCGGACGCCTCGGCCGAACCCATCGACATCAGGTGAATGCCGCCGGCGTGGCTTGCGAAACCACAACGCCTGCCGGTGAAGCGCTCGATGATGTCAGCGGCCGTGAGGCTGTGCTGGCTCGGCTTCACGGTCGTGAACCGTCCTCCACCTGCGAGCGCGAACGGCAGCAGCAACTGGTCCGCGAGGTAGGGGCCGGCAAAAGCGCCGGAGGCAAGGTAGCCGCGCATCCGCCCAACCGTCGTCCTGGCGACACGCTCGGCCGTCACGCCGAGCTGGCCGAAGCCGCTGAACACTTCGGTAACGTGCTCGAACGTCGCTTCCAGCAGCAACGCGTTGCCCGGTCCGAGATCGGCGGGCAATTCGCGCACATAGGCTTCACGCTCGGACCAGCCGAGAGACTGGCGCACCACCTTGATCTCGCGATCCGCGATGTCGAATGGCAGGCCTGTGAACAGCGCGCAGGCGCTACGCTCGATCAACGCGCCGCGCTCGACGCACTCGATCGGCACCAGCGGGGCCGGCGTGATCTCGACCTCGATCCGACCGCCGCCGCGCGGAAAGAAGCCGTGACGGAGCAACCGCGCATCCACCGTCGGCCCCATCCGATTGAGGATCGGGAGGAACGTGCGGGCGAGAAACTCGAACGGCGGCGCGAGCATGTTGTGGGTGCCGCCCTCCAGCACCAGCCGCGACGGCCTGTCGGCAAGGACGAGCGGCATCAGCACCGTCTGAAGAACGAGGGCCGTGCTGCCGGCCGTGCCGACCGCGAAGCGGTAGTCGCCGGGCATGACGGTGCCCGGCCGGAACGTCACATCGGACGAGCCGACCGCAAGGCCTTCGCACTCCGCGCCGCCGATCGAGCACGCCGCCTCGATCGCGGTGACGTGCTGCCGCATGAGCCCCGGCCTCTTGCGCTGGCCGCGCACGTTGAAGATGCGGACCGCCGTGCCGGTCACGAGCGACAGGGCGCACGCATTGCGTACGACCTGCCCTCCGCCCTCACCCTCGGATCCGTCGATCGTGATCATGTGTTCACCAGTTCCAGAAAGAGCTTGTCCGCTTCGTCGCGCCACCGGGCATCCGGATCGGGTTTGGGCAGGTCCGACGCCCGTCCGATCTCGTCGCGGATCAGGCGATCGAGATCGGGCACCCGCGCCCCGTTGTCGCGCTCGTTGGTTCGCGCCTTGGCCGCGACGAGCGTTTCGATTTGCGAGACCATGGCGCCTGGCAATTCGGCCATCGCGACCAGCGCCTGCAGATTCATCGGAGGTCGGATCCCCTGATGAAGCCTGAGCACGCGGATCGCGAGCGCCGGACGCAGCGCGTAGAAATACCTCTTCACCGGCACGTCATCGATGCCGTCGAGCCAGCGATCGGCCGCATCCCGCCCCAGGCGCGAATAATGATGAGCCAGCGCACGCGCATCGAGCACCCTGTCCGCCAGAGCGGCGATCTTCGTGATGAAAGGATCATCCGGTCGATAACGGATCGGGGACTGGATCCACTCGTTGACGACGGCATTCGACTTGAGCAGCAGACCAAGCGCCTTGCGGACGTCCCAGCCATTGAGGTCGATGTCGTCCTCGATCGGCGTCTCGATCACATCGCGTCCGGGGCTGAGCGACAGATACCAGTCGCGCGGCCGGACGTAGACGAACCGTACGTCGTAATCGCTGTCGGGCGAGGGAAAACCCCAGGCACGCGACCCCGACTCGACCGCCATCAGGAGACGCACGTCGTGGTCCGCCTCGATCCGATCGAGACGGGCCTGGATGTCGCTGCGGATCGCAGGTGCGATCGCGGTGTCAAGAACGGGCGTCATTTCAGTGGTCCGGAAAAGAGTGGTGCGCGTGAAGGACGCTAGCCCTTCACGCACACTACCTGCTTGAGGGTGTGGACAATCTCGACGAGATCGCTCTGTGCCGCCATCACCGCCTCGATCGGCTTGTAGGCCTTGGGCGTCTCATCGATCACGCCCTCGTCCTTACGGCATTCCACGCCGGCTGTGTCGGCGATGTGCTCGGCGAGCGTCACCGCCTTCTTGGCCGCGGTGCGGGACATCACGCGTCCTGCACCGTGCGAGCAGCTGTCGAACGCTTCCGGGTTGCCGAGTCCGCGCACGATGAACGACTTGGCGCCCATCGAGCCCGGAATGATACCCAGCGCACCCCTGGCGGCGCGCACGGCGCCCTTGCGGGTGATGAGCACGTTCTCGCCGAAATGGTTCTCCCGCGTCACGTAATTGTGATGGCAGTTGACCGCTTCAAGCTCGGCATCGAACGGCTTCGCGATCTGCGTCCGCAGCGCACGGATGACGTTGGTCATCATCATGCGCCGGTTGAGCGCGGCGAAATCCTGCGCCCAGCCGACCGCCTCGACATAATCGTCGAAATGGTCGGTCCCCTCCGGGAAGTAGGCGAGGTTCTCGTCCGGCAGGTTGACGAACCACTTGCGCATGTCCTGCTTCGCCAGTTCGATGAAGAAGCTGCCGATCGCATTCCCTACGCCGCGCGAGCCCGAGTGGAGCATCACCCACACGCGCTGCTCGGTATCGAGGCAGAGCTCGATGAAGTGGTTGCCCGTCCCCAACGTCCCCAGGTGCACGAGGTTGTTCGTGTTCTTGAGGCGCGGGTACTTCGCGCAAATCCGGTCGAACCGCTCGGCGAGCGTCGCCCAGGCGGCGACCACCTCCGGCGGCGGATCGCCCCAGGAGCCGGTATCGCGCTTGCCGCGCCCGACGGACCGGCCCACCGGCACCGCCCGCTCGATCGCGGCACGGATGCCTTCCAGCGTGTCCGGCAGGTCACTCGCGACGAGCGAGGTGCGCGCCGCCATCATGCCGCAGCCGATGTCGACGCCCACTGCCGCCGGGATCACGGCGCCCTTGGTCGGGATCACCGAGCCCACGGTCGCGCCGATGCCGACGTGGACGTCGGGCATCGCCGCCACATGCTTGAACACGAACGGCATCTGCGCCGCACGCGCAAGCTGGGCGCGCGCCTCGTCCTCGACGGGCACGCCGCGCGTCCACATCTTGATGGGCTTGCCGCCTGCGACGTGCTGGTAATCGAACATGGCCTCGGTCATCGTGACCTCCCTTCGAATCATCATGGTGCCGGCGACGAGGATTGGTGAGACCGATTGCGGAGTTGAACCGCTCAGCCTTGCGGCCTTTACCAGTGTAGTCCCATCCGGCATTCGCCAGCGTCAATAAGGTTCATGGCGACGAGTGTTCGACAGACTTCTCTCCGTTCTCGCGAACGGTCCCTGTTCTTCCGTTAAACTACGCGCCGATATGGACGGCGCGGCGGGATTCGAACCCGCATCCGGGGCGTGATAAGC
This sequence comes from Sphingomonas oryzagri, assembly GCF_029906645.1. Taxonomy (NCBI): domain Bacteria; kingdom Pseudomonadati; phylum Pseudomonadota; class Alphaproteobacteria; order Sphingomonadales; family Sphingomonadaceae; genus Sphingomonas; species Sphingomonas oryzagri. The sequence goes on along the minus strand of NZ_JARYGZ010000001.1, from coordinate 247,974 downwards.
CATGTAGTCTGTCAGGCATTCGCCATGAGAATCTCGTCCACGGCGACGAGGGGTGGAAAGGATGTCCCGAGGGACCGGTGCTCTATCCAACTGAGCTACTGCGCCTTTCGGTGCAGGCGGGACTCGAACCCGCGACAGCCGCATTACCAATGTAATCCTTCCCGGCATTCGCCGTGATGTTCGTATGCGGGCCGTGGCAACGAGGGGTGGCGAGACTGTCCTTGAGCTACCGCTGCAACGGGGGGACTCGAACCCCATCTTCCGGTTTCCCGAACGCTCTACTCTGGACTGTCGGGTTTCCCCTTTGGTGCAATGTAATCCCGCCGGCATTCGCCACGGCCCTGTCTTCTACAACTCCACTTGGCTAACGATCTCGACCCAGTCGCGCGTCTCGCCGGAGACGAAGCGCGCGATCGTGTCGAACACGCTGTCGGAGAAGCCCCCGACATTGAGGATATCCGCCCGGCCGGTGGCCTGCGTCGTGCCGTAAGGCTGCACGTCGATGCAGACGAGCCTGGCATCCGGATTCCGGCGCTTCAGCACGTCCCACTCGGCCATCGTGGCGGTCGCTCCGGCCCGGTTGGTATGCACCCAGGACTGATTGTCCGACACGATCACGACGAGATCGACCTTCGCCCGCTGAGCGTTCAGCAACGCGAGCGGTGCCGAGACGCTCGTCCCGCCCCCGCCAACCGCCGCCAGCTTCGCCGCGTTGACGGCGAGACGGGCACGCGGATCGAGCTTGAGCGTCACGACCGTCTGCTCGAACGGCAGCACACGGGCCGCACGGTTGGTCCGCAGCATCGCCGCCGTCACCAGGGCTGCGACATCGATGCACCGGACCTTCGACGAAGCACCCTTGCGATACCCCGTCACCGACGAGCTCATCGACCCCGACACGTCGGGGCAGACGACGATCTGGCCCGGCACCGTCGGTACGCTCTGGAGCGACAGCTCCAGCGCATCCTCGAGCGCGGCCTGCACCTTGAGCGGCACACCGTCACCGACCTGGCCCAGCGCCACCATCAGCTGATACGGCATCGGCCGGACCTTCTCGATGGCCTGCGCGTCGGCGAGACGGGCTGCGACCGCCTCGGTGATCCCGTTCACGTCGAACGCGCCTTTGCGCGCCAGCGTGTTCAGGTTCATCCGCAGCGCCTGCCAGCCCATCCGCGTCGCCAGCACCGCCCACTGCTCCGCACTCAGCGGAAAGGTGGTCAACCACTCGAACGGCACGGACGGAAGCGGGAGCGTATTGTCCTGCTTCCAGGCCTCGAACGCGGCGATCTCGGCGGGCAGCGCGGCGACGTCGTAGGGACGCCCGATCAGCCAGCCGTAGAAAGCCTTGCGCGCGGCATCTGCGGGCTTGGGGTGCACCATCTTGACGATGTCGGCGAGGCTCGGATCGGAACCCGTCGCCGCCGCCATCAGATCGCGCATCGACGCCTCCTCCAGCCAGCGCTGGACCAGCCGCTTCGGCCGCGAGCCAAGCGACGTCCGCCCCACCTGCCCCGAGCGCATGATCTGCACGAAGGAGCGCAGCATCCGCCCGCTGTCGATCACCCGTCCGAAGACCGGGACCGACAGATCCGGATCCGCCACCGTGAGATAGGCCGCGAGCAGCGCCGGCATGTCCTTCATCGACCCCGAGGACCGGGCGTAGACAGCCGCCTGCGCCACGAAAACCGGATCGACCGCGCGAGCGGCGTCGAGCACATCGGTGAGCTGCGTCTCCGCAGCTCCGTAGAAATTGTCCGCCAGCGTGCCGGTCGCCGCAAGCTGGGCGAGCTTGGCCTCAGGCCCATAAGCATAAGCCGGCGCGCCCTCGCGGTTGACCGCATCGGCGCGCGGCAGAAGCTTCGCCACGGCGCTCGCGAAAAGTCCCTTGTTGGCCATTGTCCAACTCCAATCCCTGTCCGTTCGGGGGCGGCCGGCCCATTCCAACCGCCCCGTATCCGGCTCCGCTGTCGAGAGGCCGATATGTCGCCTCACCGACGCCCATCACTTCGCAGGGAGCGTGCCAACTCATTCCCCGCTTCCAGAAAAATCTTACAACCCATTGTGATAACATTAAAAAAAACGACATCTTGAAATGAGGCCAGGAAGGCACGTGCTAAAAGAGCAACTCTTTCTATATCGACATGGATACGGATTTATCCCAAAGGATAAGAATGAAACCACTCGTCGTTCTTGGATTCCTTGGCTCCACGCTGGATGCGAGCAAGTTCGGCCCGACGCGCTGGAACAAGTGGCGCCCTACCGTCGGGCTGACGATGCATGAGGACCTGCGGGTCGATCGGCTGGTGTTGCTGCACGGCAGCGCCCACACCCGGCTCGCCAGCTACGTCACCGAAGACATCGCCTCCGTTTCGCCCGAGACGACGGTCGAACCGTACCTTCTCGATTTCAAGGACCCGTGGGACTTCGAGGAAGTCTATGGCAAGCTGCTCGACTTCGCGCGGGACTATCCGTTCGATCCGGAGGCCGAGGATTATCTGATCCACATCACCACCGGCACGCACGTCGCGCAGATCTGCCTCTTTCTGCTGACGGAAGCCCATTATCTGCCAGGGCGGCTGCTCCAGACGCAGCCGCGCCGGGGCACCAATGACGGGGTCGGTACCTGGACCGCGATCGATCTCGATCTCTCGCGCTACGACAGCATCGCGACGCGCTTCGCAGCGGCGAGCGCGGAGAGCACGTCCTTCCTCAAGTCCGGCATCGAAACCCGCAACCCCGCCTTCAACCGCATGATCGACGAGATCGAGCAGGTCGCGGGGCGCTCCAAGGCACCCGTTCTGCTGATGGGGCCCACGGGCGCGGGCAAGAGCCAGCTGGCGCGCCGGATTTACGAACTCAAACGGCTCAAGCATCAGGTAAAGGGGCCGTTCGTCGAGGTGAACTGCGCCACGCTAAAGGGCGACGGTGCGATGTCGGCCTTGTTCGGCCACAGGAAGGGCGCCTTCACCGGCGCGATCGCCGACCGCCCCGGACTGCTGCGCGCCGCCGATACGGGAATGCTGTTCCTCGACGAGATCGGCGAACTGGGCCTGGACGAGCAGGCGATGATCCTGCGCGCGATTGAGGACAAACGTTTCCTGCCGGTCGGTTCCGACAAGGAGATCGCCAGCGATTTCCAGCTGATCGCCGGCACCAACCGCGATCTCGGCCGCGCCGTCAACGACGGCCAGTTTCGCGACGATCTCTATGCGCGCCTGAACCTCTGGACCTTCGCGCTTCCCGGCCTTGCCGACCGGCGCGAGGATATCGCCCCCAATCTGGACTACGAGCTGGATCGCTTCGCCGAACGCGAGGGCAGCCGCGTCACCTTCAACAAGGAGGCGCGCGAGCGCTATCTGGCGTTCGCGACCGCGCCCGATGCCTTGTGGTCGGGCAACTTCCGCGATCTTGCCGCGAGCATTACGCGTATGGCGACGCTGAGCGCGACCGGGCGGATCGATGCCGAAGGCGTCGAAGCGGAGATCACCAGGCTGAGCCGGCTATGGTCGAACTCGGACGAACGAGACGACCATCTGGCCCGTTTTCTCTCCCCAGAACAGCTCGACGCGCTCGATCCCTTCGACCGGGCACAGCTTGCCACCGTGGTACAGACCTGTGTCCGCAGCCGTTCGCTATCGGAGGCGGGACGAAGCCTTTTCGCCGTGTCACGAACCAAACGGACCACGGCGAACGATGCCGATCGACTGCGCAAGTATCTCGCCCGCTTCGAGCTGAACTGGCAATCGCTTCAGGAACATGGCAGTTCCAGAAAGAAGCATGGCGGCTGACAGTCGCTTCGAGACTGCCGCCCCCCCCGAGCAGGTCGCCAGAGTGAATTGCTATTCGTTCACGAGGTGACAAATAATCCGACGCGGCGGCTTGCGTTCGATGCAAGCATTATATCACGCTCTGCCTCAACAAGCCTTACGAGACGCCACCGCTGCCAGCCGAAATGATCTCACGCTCAAACAACATCCTCGACATCGAATCCACTCACATGTCCACAGGCATATGTTCGAAGCCTGGAACACCAATTGGCAAATCGACTTCTACCCACCCTTCCGAGATGCGGGCGTCGAAAATCTTCAGTGGCTTGTAACTGCCACCGACACATCGTCCACCTTCCAACTCAAATCTCGCGCCATGGAGCGGGCACATTACCGCGCCACGCCGGATCCGGCCGGTCGAGAGGCGGGAAGCGGCATGGGGGCAGCGATCCAGGGTTGCATGGACCCGGCCATCGATGACGACCAGCATCACCGGCCAACCTTGCAGCACAAGCCCCGCCGGCTGGCCTTCTTCGAGTTGGTCGAGACAGACGGCACGGTGGTAATTGCCATGTCCCATCGCTGCTTCGACATGCGTTTTCATTGGGCGAGAAAGCCGTTGTCGACGAGGAATTCGCTGCCATTGACGAAGCTCGATCGGTCGGACAGCAAGAATATGATCGCGTCCACCACCGCATCGGGGGGCACGAACCGGCCCGACGGCTGCAATCTGCGCATCTCGTCCTCCACCTCTGCCCCCGCACCGAGCTGGCGGACGATTTCCGCCACCATCGGCGTCTCGGTCATCGCCGGGTGCAGCGAGTTGACCCGGATGCCGTCGGCTGCCGCGATCGCCTCCAGCGCGGCCGATTTGGTCAACATCCGCACTGCCCCCTTGCTGGCGCAATAGGCCCCGGCATGCGGAGCCCCCGCGATCCCGGCAGTGGAGGAGATGTTGACGATGGAGCCGCGCCCCGCCGCGATCATCGCCGGCAGGACGTGCTTGAGCCCGAGAAAGCAGCCTTCGACGTTGACGGCCATGACGCGCCGGAAATCCTCGATCGCCATCGCCGTGACCGGCGCCATGACGATGATGCCAGCGCAGGCGACCAGTCCATCGATCCGCCTGAACCGCGAAAGCGTATCCGCGACGGCATCCTTCCAGTCCGCTTCCAGCGTCACATCGTGCCGCCGGGCCAGCACACCTTCGATCGCGATATCCGACCGGTCGAGCGCCACAACCTGCGCCCCCGCCGCATGAAGCCGCTCGGCCGTGCGCCTGCCGATCCCGGACGCCGCCCCCGTGACGAGGACGACACGGCCAGCCAGTTCCTCATCGGCGCTCATGTCCGCGCATCCGCCAGCCAGGCGACGCCCCGCCGCAGCAATTCCTGATAATTGGGATCGTCCCACGGGCCGCGAACCACCGGCGCCTCGTCCATCATCGGCACCATGTCGAAGCGGCCGCAGGCATGGCCGAGCGGCATGTAAAGGACGCCGCCGTCGCCATGATCCTTCACATAAAGCTGAGGACGGGGCGGATCGTCCGGCCAGTCGCCCAGGACATAGCCCGGCGCCTGCCCCTTGTAGCGCGCCGACAGCAGGACCCGGCTCTCGCCAATCGGGGTCGCGATATAGGGTTCATCGACGATATCGAAGTCCTGAAGACCCGCCGTGATCGGATGCTCGTGATCTTCGACGTGAATGTGCATCGGCTGCGCTGCCAGATGCGCGAGAAAGCGACTGCCAAGCAGGTCCATGAAGAGCGGCGCGATATGCTCTCCCGTAGGCTTCACGAGGCCGGGAATATGGATCCCGCTGGTCACGATCGCTGGACCGTCGGTGAACTCGAGATGCGCGTTCGCAGCATGGATCGCGAACAGACGGCCGCCGCCACGCACGAACGCATCGAGCGCCTCCGCCTGGCGATCGGTGGGCATCAGGTCGCACGTGTAGAGAACGATCCCGGCATAACCCGCCAGATCGTCCACGCCGTCATAGCTATGGCCGCAGGTAGCGCGGATGCGATCATCCTCGGCCATCACCTGCAGCAGGGTCAGCCGGGCGAGATCGAAATCGTGGTAGCGCCCACCCGTGACGATGTGAATGCGTGCCGGCCCGGTCATCAACGGTCTCCCGATCTGGGCGCATCGCCCATCAGATAGCGATCGATGGTCTGGTGGAAATGACGCAGCCGCACCTCCTGATCACCCAGGATCATACCCCGGAATCCGCGCGAGGCCGTGCCCTTCTGCATGGTCGGCATGTTGGTGCCGTCCTGCTGGAGGACGTTGGCGAGCACCGGATCGAATGTGCCAGCGAAGGCATCCGCATAATCGGGCAGTTCGTCATGACGGTATAGCTGGTGATCGACGTCAGGCACGGGGGAGCCCGGCGGATCGTGCCGGGTGATGAGGAAATCGTAATAGCAATAACCGGGATCGCTCTCGTGCGGACGATAACGGAAGACGATCGAATATTCCGGTGTCGAGGTGATCGTCGTGCCGGGAAAGAAGGTGTAATGGTATTGATGGACGAGTTGCTCGTCGTTCATCCGCCTGTAGGGCAGATAGGTGTCGTCCTGCATCGCCCGCTTGCGCGCCACCACGTCGAGATGGGCGTCCTTGGCGCTGCCGGCATAATCTTCGGGCAAACCGAGCATCCGCGCGCGGAATGGCGTCACCGTCTCCCGGTCGTCCAGTATCTCGCTCACCGTATGGTTGAAATTGAGCATGCGGCTATGGATGCCGAGCAATTCGATCGGCACGTCGAATCCCTCGGCGAAATTGAGGAACTCGGGGTGCAGCGCCTCGAAATGATAGCTTTCGTTGAAGGCGTCGTGGGCATGTTTCCAATTGCCCTGCCACTCGAACGTCTTGTGATCGACGAAGGTAAAGCGATCGAGCTCATACGTTTCCAGATGGCGCCCCGCCTCCCCCAGATAGTCGATCAGCGGCATCGCCGCCGGATCCATGTTGAACCAGATCCAGCCGCCCCAGCGATCGACCTTGAGGGGTGGTAGCGCAAGTTCGTCGGCCGGCACGCCGTTGCGGAACTGCGTGAAGAGCTGCGGGTGCATCACCCGGCGCAGGGAGCCGTCGATATTCCACTCCCAGCCGTGGAACGGGCATTTGAAGATCGCGACGTCGCCGCGGTCCGTTTGGCAAAGCAGGTTGCCGCGATGCTGGCAGACGTTGAAAAAGCCACGCACGACGCCATCCTCGCCGCGCACGAAGAGCAGCGATTCCTTGCCCAGCGTGTGAACCCGGAACGAGCCGGGATCGGGCAATTCGCTCTCATGGCAACCGATATTCCAGGTCTTGGTCCAGATCATGTCCCACTCGCGGGCCATGAAATCGCGCGAGTGGAAGCGCTCGCCGTCGATCCGGCCGGATCCGATGTCCGGAATGGGTTTGCGCGGCAGAAACGGGGCGGCCTGATGGTCGCCCGGAGTACCGCGCGCAGCGAGAAATTCCTGCTCGATCTTCGCCATCGTCAAACCTTCCTATCGCGCTGTCCAACCGCCATCGACCACGAGTTCGGCGCCGGTGATGAAGCTGCTCTCATCGGATCCCAGGAACAGTACCGCCGCCGCGATCTCCCCGGCGGTGGCGAGCCGGCGCATCGGGGTCATCGCGGCCAGCGCTGCGAGAAGATCGCCCTCCCCATCCATCTCGGCGGACCCTCGTTCGGTCATCGCGGTTCGGACGAAGCCGGGATGCACCGAATTCACGCGGATCGGCAGACCGGCTGAGGCAAATTCGACAGCCAGCGATCGGCTGAGCATGCGCACCGCCCCCTTGCTGGCCGCATAGGCGCTGCTCTGCGCCATGCCGACCATGCCGAGGATCGAGGAGATGCTGATCACGCTCGCCCAGCCGCGTCCCCCGCCGCCGGCCTCGGCGAGCAGGGGGCGCATCGTGCGGGCGCCCAGGAACGCACCCTCCGCGTTCACCCTCATCGCACGCCGCCAGTCATCGACCGGCATGTCGGCAACGTCGCCGGTGGGCGCGATGCCGGCATTGTTGACGAGGATATCGAGGCTACCGCCGATATGCTTTGCCGCAGCCTGCCAATCCGCCTCGCAGGTGACATCGAGACGGAGATAGCGTGCGCCGTCCCCTGCAATCTCCCGCGCCCTGTCCACGCCGTCCGGTGCGAGATCGGCCAGCCACACGCTCGCCCCCTCCGACGCAAAGCGCGCGGCGATCGCCGCACCGATGCCGCCGAGCGCGCCGGTCACGAGCGCGACGCGCCCGGACAGGCGAGCCGATTGCAACGGGGGAGAGGAAGCCGCCATGACTCCTCAGAACTTATATTCGAAGGCGAGGCCGATCGTGCGCGGGAACGGGATCTGATATTGCCCGCCCGGAACGGACAACGGTCCCCGCGTGTTGCCGATATTCTCCGAGAACACGGCGAGATCGAAGCTGTCGTTGCCGACACCCGCCCGCGCGGCGCCAAGGCCGATCCAGGGCGCATAGCGACCGTCGAACACGCTCTGTTGGCGCGAGCGATAGGTGTATCGGCCGCTGGCACGGAATTCGAGACCCTTGGAATTGATCGGCCGCGTATAGGTTCCGGAGATCGCGAACGTCGTCTTTGCGGTGCCCGGCAGTTGATGACCGGGCGCCAGCCACGGCAGGCTGACCGCCACTTGCGCGATCGTGTCCTCGATGGTCGTCTTGTTATGGTTGCCGCTCAGGTTGATGGTGAGGCCGGTCAACGGCGTGCGCCAGTTGATCTCCCCATCGATACCACGGCCATGGACGTTGCCGACCGGCACGACGACCGTCTGCAGCGTCGGCGAAATCTCGATCGCCGCGTGCTTCCAATCGAAATAATAGCCGGCAAGGCTGATGCGGACCTTGTTGTCGAACAGGCCCCATTTCACCCCGCCCTCATAGTTCCACAGCGTGTCCGGGGACGAGGAATTGGAGAAATTGGTGCCCAGCGCGAGATTGGCGCCGGCCATGATCGAGGTCGAGGTGATCGCGCCGCTGCGGAAACCCTTGGCGACCTCCGCGTACACCATGCCATCGCCGATATGCCATGCCAGGTTGACGCGCGGGTTGAACGTGCTGTGCTGCGCCCGATCGACACCCACGGTCGGCGTGGTGGAGCCGAGCGAGATCAATGTGATCGAGCTGTTTTCGTCAAATTGCCGCTTCTCGTGATAATAGCGCCCGCCGATCGTCAGATCGACCTTTCGGTCGAAGAACGAATAGGTGCCCTCACCATAAATGGCATAAGCCTTGCTGCGCAGGGTGTTGTCGTTGAACGTCGCGAGGCCGGTGATCCCTGGCAGCGCATAATCGGGCAAGGACACGCTTTGTCCGCCGACGGTCTTGCCGTTCGTGTAGAAGACGCCGACGATATATTTGAATGGGCCATTGCCGTTCGACGTCAGCCGCGCGTCCTCGTTGAAGTTGGTGCTCGTCAGCGGCCAGAAGGAATCGAAGCGGCCGATACCGGGGATCACGCCGCCATTGTTGGTGACGACGGTATTCTTGATATAGCCGGTCGTACTCTGCAGCGTCGCGAAGCCGAGATCATATTCGATGTCGCCGGTGTAGATTGAATATTTCGAATTCGCGATACCGAACGTCTGATCGAGCGCCGGCGGATCGAAATAGGTCAGGCGATTGGAATAATTCTGGTTGGACTGATTGCGCCAATAGGTGAATCGCAGTTTCAGATTGTCGGTCGGCTCAGCCAGCACCTTGACCCGCCCGGTGAAGCTGTGCGCGTCGTTGGCATTCTTCTCGCCGGACGGGATCGCGTCTGCGTAGCCGCCGATCATATTGTAGCTGGCGACAGCACGGACAGCGAGCTTGCCGGGAATGATCGGTGCGTTGAACATGACGTCGGCGGTGCCGTTCGGCTGTCCGCCATCGGTTCCCGATGCGCTGAGCCGGACCGAGCCGTGGAAGGCGTTGAGATCGGGGTCGTTGGTGAGCACCTTGATCGTGCCGCCCAGTGATCCGAGGCCGTAAAGCGTGCCGGACGGGCCGCGCAGCACTTCGACACGCTGGAGGTCGTAGAAATCGGCGGCCGGCGCGAAAGGCCGGCCGGGCAATGCGAAGGCGAAATTGTCGAGATAATAGCCGACCGTCGCATCGCCGTCCGTCTCGGACGCCGCGACGCCGCGGATCTGGAATACGTTGCTGCCCGCCGAGATCGTGGATCCGATCGTCGCGCTGGGCACGAGCTGGATGGTCGCAGCGATGTCGGTGATACCGGAACGGAGCAATTGGGTGCCGCCCAGCGCCTGCACGGGTTGCGGCACCGACTGCAGCGACTGTTCGCGCCGCTGCGCCGTCACGACGATATCCTGCGACGCCGGCGTCGAAGCGGCGGCGTCTGCCGTCTGCGCGATCGCCACGCCCGGCAAGAGCGTCGTCGCAAGCCCCGTGGCCAGACAGGCCCACGCGCAATTCTGCCGCAAGAACACCTTCATCACCCTTCTCCCGCCTTGCTCGCTGCATTTCAAGCAGCCCTGCTTTTTTTGGAAAAAGGCGCCGAGCCGACGTGTTTGTCAATGCGTGGACGGGGTGGAAACCGTGCGGACTATGACTAAGGCTAGGCGGACCAGGCGAGCGGCCGAAGCGGATCCTCGCCGGTCCATCCCTCCGCCGCGCTTCGTGCCAGTTCGAAAAAGCCGCGGCTGGCCTCGGAATCCTCGATCAGTTCGATCACCATGCCGAGGCTGGCACGCAGGTCGAAATAACGCAGCGCCGTGCCAGGTCCGAGCGCCGCGCTGACGGCGGCCTCGCCAAGCCCCAGCGCGACGGCGGTCCCATCCGGATCATCGACAAGAAAGCCGTGATGATGCGGGATCATGGCATCCCGCGCGAGCGGCCGTTCGCCATAGATGCAGGGCCAGTCGCCACGTGGGCGGATGACCTCGATCATCGTCGCGCCGCTTTGCCCGAAGGCGATATCGAGCACCATGTCCTGCGCGACGCCATGTGCCCGCCAGTCTGCGAAGCGGACCCCTTCGAGCAAGAAAAAGGGCCCAGCGCCGGTCGCGGCGATCCACTGCTCCGCACCCCACAGAACATCCCCAGCGACAAAGCCCAGTTGCCGTAGCCCGTTCAACACGATCTTTCTCCCTCGTTTCATGGAACATGGTCGGGCGGCCGGCTTCCCGCACCTAGCGAGGAGATCAGGCCACTAGCCAAATTCGACGGCGCTTCGCTATGTTCGGGGGGATGAGGCATCTTCGACCGATCAAGAACACGGCGACGCTCCCCAGGCGGGCAAAGCCGGCGAGGCAGTTCGCGAAAAGCGAGGCGATGCGCATCCACGTCCTCGAAACGACGATCACATGCCTCGCGGAGCGCCCCTATTCGGATGTCTCGGTGTCCGCCATCGCGGCCGAAGCAGGCGTGTCGCGCGGCGGTATGCAATATCATTTCCCGACGCGGCTGGCGTTACTCCAGGGCGCCGTCGAGCATCTCCATGCCCGTAGGCTCCAACAGTTCCAGGCCGACATCATGGCTCGGCCCGCAGATGTCGATCTGATCGGCCATATCGTCGATACTCACTGGCGCCATCTGCACGAGCGCGATTTCCGCGCCTATCAGGAACTGGTGCTCGCCGCCCGGTCGGAGCCGGAGCTCGCCACCTTGCTGACGACACGCTATGGCGCCTTCCTGCGTGCCTGGCATGAGATCGCGCGAGAGACGTTCGGGTGGGACCATACCGATCCATCCGTCGCACGAGCCGGCAACATCGCCCATTATCTCCTCGAAGGCATGGCTTATGGGCGGATGGGTGGCCAGTTGAGCGCTGCCGACACCACGGACCTGATCGACTATGTGAAGGACGTCATGCGCATCGCGCATTCGGAAGCGCGACAATCTTGAAGTGCTGGCCGTAAGCGCCAGAATCAGCGGAGAAATGATGTGGCGGGACGCTGTGCGCCCCGCCTTTCAAATCATAACACGCGGTCGCGTTCAGGCGTCGAGCATGATGCGGGCAACATCTTCGGCGGCATCGATCTGCGGCCAGTGACCAGCGTCCAGCGCGTGCAGCGAGGCTTCGCGCAACTGGGACTGGAGGAAAGCCGCGGTAGAGAGATGGAGATAGGGGTCATTGCGGCCCCAGATCAGGTGCACGGGCACCTCCGCGCGGCGCAACGCGAGAATGCGGCTGGTATTGGCGGCGATTTCATCCTTCAGCTGACCGGTCATCTGCGCAAAGGCGATGGCGGCGCTCGGCTGCTGGCGGAAATTCTCGTCGATCAACGGCCCCAGCAATTCCTCATAGCGGACCCGGCCATGCGCGGAGGCATCGCCCAGCAACAGCCGGCGCTGAAACTCGAGCAGCCAGGCAAATTGCTCGGGGCTCGCAAGAAAATGATGTGCGAGCGATTGGAGGGGCTTGTGCGAGAAAATCTCGATCAATTCCGGAACCAGAAGGCCCGGCGCCTCGCCGTAAAACACATTCATCAGAACCACCGATGCGACGCGCTCGGGGCGAAGCAGTGCCAGGTTGAGCGCCGCCGGGCCGCCGGCATCGTGGCCGACCAGAACCACCGTCTCCAGGGCCAGCGCGTCGAGCACCGCTTCGACATCGCCGCGCTGCTGGGCAAAGCTGTATTGCGCCCGCTCGGGCTTGTCGGAGGCACCAAAGCCCAGGAAGTCGATGGTGATGGCGCGTCGGCCACCGGCAACGAGGTGCGAAATGAGGTCGTCGTAGATGTGCCCGTTGTCCGGGAAGCCATGCAGTAGCATGAAGGCCGGACCCGCCCCCGGATAATCCCGCACATAGACGTCGCCGCCGGTAGTGGGCACGCGGTGTTCATGAAAATCAGTCATGGCCGTTTCCTGTCGCAAGAGGGACGCAGTGCCCGGCGCCGTCGCCGGGTTGTTCGATGCACAGGAGATCGGCCTTTGCGGCTGATGCCGGTAGCCGGCGTTTCAGGGTTTCACCTATGCGCCCGGCGCATGGTCGCGCACGATCCAGCCCTTGCCGAACATGCCTTCGCCGACGGAGCGTGTGCGGTTAGGTTGACGGCATGAAAGACTTTCTCACTCTTCGCCTCTATGCGCGCGTGGCCCGCCTTGGCAGCATCTCTGCAGCGGCACGGGAATGCGGCCTGTCGCAGTCGCAGGCCTCACGCATCGTGGCGGACCTTGAGGATGGTCTGGGTGCCCGGTTGCTCTCGCGCACGACCCGCGCGGTTGTGCCTACGGAGGCGGGAGCGGAATTTCTGGCTCGTGCCGAGGCGATCCTCGATGCCATCGAAGATGCACGGAACGTGGTGCGGGAGGGCGAGGATCTTCAAGGACTGGTGCGTATCAGCATGCCCAGCACGATGGGCTATCTCGAGGTGATCCCGCGTCTGACCGGTTTCACCGAGTTGCATCCGGCCTTGCGGCTACAGATCCTGCTGGAAGACCAGCGCCAGGATCTGGTGCGCGATGCGGTGGATGTTGCGATCCGGCTCGGTACGCTGTCGGACGCCAGCGCCACCGCGCAGAAGATCACGACCATTCCACGAGTCATTTTGGCTTCGCGCCGCTATCTCGACAAAGCCGGCGAGCCGATCACCCCCGCAGATCTGACGCATCATCGCATTATCGGCGGCCCTTCGGGAGTGGCGGCATGGGCCTTCGAACGCGAGGGCGAGAAGGTGGCGGTCGATCTTCAACCCCACATCAGCGTCAATGATAACGAGGGCGCAGTAGTCGCCGCGATCGCCGGAATGGGAATTTGCTCGACCCCATGCCGAAGGCCCCGCCCGGAGATGCTGGATGGTTCGCTGGTGCCGTTGTTGACCGATTGGGCGCGCCCGCCGGTCGAGGTCCATGCCTATTTCCCGTTGGGGCGGCAGACGCGCATCGCGGCGCGCAGTCTGGTGGCCTATCTCAAGGCGGGGTTTGGCGAGCCGGTCTGACCCATGCGCGCGGCGCATAGGTGAAACCCTGAAACACCGGCTACCGCCATAGGCCGCAACGGCCGATCTCCTGTGCATCGAAGGACGCGGCGGCATCCGCCCCGCACTCCTCGCATCATAGGAAGCGGCCATGACCCAGCAGACCATCCTCATTACCGGCGGCACCGGCGCCACTGGCGGCCATGCCATCGAAGCCCTGCGACAGATGCCCGTCAATATCCGCGCCATGCTCCGCAAGGATGATGAGCGCGCCGCCGCGTTGCGTACTCAGGGTGTCGAGACCGTCGTGGGTGACCTGCTCGAGATCGACGACGTCCGCGCGGCCATGGACGGGGTAAGCAGCGCCTATTTCCTCTATCCCCTGCTCCCTGGGCTCATCACCGCCACCGCCTATTTCGCGCAGGCTGCGCAGGAGGCCGGGGTCAAGGCGATCGTCAACATGTCGCAGATCTCGGCGCGACGCGACTCCGCCAGCCATCAGGCGCGCGACCACTGGATGTCCGAGCGCGTGTTCGACTGGTCGGGCGTGCCGGTCACCCATCTGCGCCCCACCTTCTTTGCCGAATGGCTGATACGGGGCGCGCAGATGCAGACCATCGCGCGCGACAATATGTTCCGCCTCCCCTTCGGCACCGGGCGCCATGCGCCGATCGCCGCGCAGGATCAGGGCCGGGTGATCGCCGCCATCCTGGCGGACCCTGCGCCCCATGCGGGCAAGACCTATCCGCTTTGTGGCCCTGTCGAGATGGATTATCACGGCGTCGCGGCGGCGCTGAGCGAGGAACTGGGCCGCACCATCGTCTATGAGCCGATGGAGGTGGAGGCGTATCGCGCCCAGCTTCAGGCGCGCGGCATGCCCGAACAGACCATCCAGCATCTGTGTGCCGTTGCTTTCGATTATCGCGACGGCGTGTTCGAGGGCACCGACCGGATCATCGAGTCGATCACCGGCATCCCGCCCATGACCGTGCAGGCCTTTGCCGAGGCCAATCGCACGGCGCTGGGCGGATAAGTCCGGCATCCCGCGCCTATCCTCACATACAGGAGCAAGGACCATGGATTTCCTCGACACCCTGACAGACCGCAACGCGGCTTTCGCCCGGAACGACTTCGCAGCCGATCTCACCATGATGCCCTCGACCGGAACCATCGTGGTCGGCTGCGTCGATCCCCGCGTCGATCCGGCCCTCGTGCTGGGGCTGGCGCAGGGCGAGGCCGCTGTCATCCGCAATGTCGGCGGGCGCGTCGACGAACACCTGATCGACACGCTCGGCGTGCTGCGCGTCGTGGCGCAGGCGGCGGGGCGACCGGGAGGCGTGCGCAACCTCGTGCTGCTCCACCACAGCGATTGCGGGATCATCGGGTGCTATCATCAGGCGCCCGACCTGCTGGCCCGGCACCTGGGCGTGGGGCGCGACGCGCTCGACACCATGCACGTCACCGACCCCCACAAGGCCGTGGCCCATGACATCGCCGCGCTCCGGGCCAATGAGCAACTGGCCGACGGCACGATCGTCACGGGCCTGGTCTACGATGTGGCGACGGGCCTGATCGAAACGGTCGTGCCGCCCGGCCCCCTGCGCCCGGCAACCAGCTGACCCGTTCGGGCGCGACCCCGACGAATCTGAAATCGTACTTTGCGAACGGCGAAGGAGACGGGACCATGGACGACCCGATTGCACTGGCCTCCGCGGTCGTTGCCCGTGCCTTGGCCGGCGAGCGACCGCGCCCCATCGTGCGCAGCTTTTTCGACGCGCCGACCTTCACGGCGACCTATGTCGTCCATGATCCGGCCACCCTCCGCGCGGCGATTATCGACTCTGTGCTGGATTTCGACGCTGCCTCCGGGCGCACAGGAACCAGCGCTGCCGATGCCGTCCTGGCTTATGTGGCCAGCGAGGGGCTGGTCGTCGACTGGCTGTTCGAAACCCACGTACATGCCGATCATCTTTCCGCCGCGCCCTATCTGCAACAGCGGCTGGGCGGCAAGCTGGCGATCGGATCGGCCATCGTCGAGGTTCAGACCATCTTCGGCACGCTCTTCAACGCCGGGACGGAGTTCGAGCGGGACGGTTCGCAGTTCGACCTTCTGCTGAAAGACGGCGACACCCTCGCCATCGGCCAGCTGGAAGTGACCATGCTGCATGTGCCGGGCCACACGCCCGCCGACATGGCCTTTGTGGTGGGAGACGCGGTGTTCTGCGGAGACACGCTGTTCATGCCGGATTACGGCACCGCAAGGGCCGATTTCCCCGGCGGCGATGCGCGCAGCCTCTATCGTTCGATCCGGCGGCTGCTTCTGCTGCCGGCACAGGCGCGGCTGTTCCTCTGCCACGACTATAAGGCGCCCGGCCGCGATACCTTCGTGTGGGAAACGACGATCGGCGATGAGAACAGCGCGAATGTGCATGTCCATCAGGGCGTGAGCGAGGAAGATTTCGTGACCATGCGAATCGCGCGCGACGCGACCTTGTCCATGCCCCGCCTGATCCTGCCGGCGGTACAGGTCAATATGCGGGCGGGTCACCTGCCGCCCGCGGAAAATAACGGAGTGCACTATCTGAAGATACCCCTGAACACCCTGTAATCAACGGCTTGCGATCGCTCCCGCGGTCATCAGGAGACCCTTGCCATGAAACCTGCCGAACTTGCCGATGGCCTTTACGCCAGCCCGCAACTGTCCCCGAATGATATCGAGGAAGCCCGTCGTCTTGGTTACCGCTCGATCATCGCGAACCGTCCCGATGGCGAGGAGGCCGGACAGCCGACCATCGCTTCGATGCAACAGGCCGCGACAGCTGCAGGCCTCGGCTTTGCCGCGATCCCGATTGCGCTGGGCCAGGCGACGGAACATGACATCGACCTGTTCGAGCAGGCCCTTGATGCGCTGCCCAAACCGATCCTTGCCTATTGCCGCACCGGCACCCGTGCCGCGACGCTCTGGGCCTTGTCGCAATGCAGGGTGTCCGATCCCGACGACGTGATCGCGACTGCCGCTGCGGCCGGTTACGATCTCTCGCGGCTCAGGCCGGACATGGTTCGGCGCCACGTTCCGTCGAGCGCGACACTGCGAAAGCCCTGAGACTGCCGCCGAGTGGCGCGGCCGAGTTTTCACCGGTTCCTGATTGAACGGCCGCCCACCCTTGATCCCAGCCAGAACGGACAGCCCCATGAGCAACGAAGACGCAAGCGCCTATACGCGAAGCTGGTCCTCCCACGAGGTCTCGTTCCTCACCCTGAGCGACGGCGCGAAACTGCGCTATCTCAAGGTTGGAGAGGGGCCACCGCTGGTACTGATCCATACGGTGCGTACCCAGCTTGATCTGTTCCAGCGCCTAATCCCCCTGCTGGTCGGGCGGTACATGGTCTACGCCGTGGATCTTCCCGGATTCGGCTGGTCGGATATCGTGCCGGGCGCCGCCTATACCGAGCCTGTGCTTCGCGCGCGCATCCTCGACTTCATCCGCACGCTGGGGCTCAAGGACGTCACGCTGGCCGGTGAATCCATCGGCGCTGTGCTGGCGCTGACGCTGGCGACCAGTCCGGACATCGCAGTGCGGCGCGTCGTCGCGTTCAATCCCTATGACTATCTGCCTGGGCTGGAACGGGCCAACCTTCTCGCCTCGGTGGTTATCAAGAGCGTGCGGACCCCGGTGATCGGGCCTGTGTTCGCCGCACTGGAGAACAGGCTCATCCTCAAGGGTATCATCAGCGGCGGTTTTTCGGACCCGGCGCACCTGCCGGCCAGCTTCATCGATGAATTGTCGAAGTCCGGCTCTCGCGCCGGTTATTCAAGCGTGGCACGTGCTGTGTATCGTGCATTGCCCAGCTTTGTCGATGCACGAGCTCTCTACGATCAGGTCAAGGCTCCGATATCGCTTGTTTACGGGGAACAGGACTGGTCGTCACCGAGCGAGCGGGACGCCAACAGGCAAATTCTGCGACCAGAGGTGTACGAAAGTCTGCCCGCGACCGGTCACTTCGCCGCGATGGAAAATCCAGCCGCATGTTCGTCGATGTTCGTTTGAAGTCCGTTGCAAGTAGAGCGCGGTCTGCGTCCTTCCCTCAGGCTGTTCAATATCCGCTGCCAGCGATGGAAAGGCTCAACTGTTACCACGATGGCTCGGAGGCGTACCGTTCCCGCTATCGAGCAGGGGCGTCCCAAGCACGCCGCGCGGAAAGCCCGCGGCCAGATGATCGATCAGGGCGCGGACTGATGGAGGCAATCCCCGCCGGGTGGTGAAGACCAGATGCACGATCCCCTGCACCCCGCGCCATGGAGGGAGGACGCGCACCAGCCGTCCGGTCTCCAAAGCTGCGGCGCAAACATGATCGGGCAGGACCGCGATGCCCAGCCCGTCGATGGCCGCGTCGCGCACCGTCGCCATATCCTCGCAACCAAGGCGCGGCGTGATCCGGACGATCTGTTCGCGGCCGTCGTCGGTCTGAAGATGCCATTCGAGGTCGTCGGCCGCGTCATTGGTGACGAGAACCGGGAAGGACGCCAACTGCTCGATGCCCGCAATCTGGCCGGCGATCTGCGGGCTCGCGACGATGATCCGGGTCGACGCTCCGAGCGATCGCATGGATGCGCGACGGCGAAAGCTTCGCCATCGCCGGCCTGCTGCAGCGCGACTTCAAGACGACGATCGATCAGCTGCCGGTGCTCGGCTCGATCCCGATCATCGGCGCGCTGTTCCGTTCCAGCAATTTCAAGCGGGACCAGACCGAATTGCTGATCGTCGTGACCCCGCATCTGGTCGCCCCGATCAAGGCGGATCAGGTGCGCCTGCCGACCGACCGCGTGCTCGATCCGCGGGAGAGCGACACCTTCCTCCTCGGCCAGGCCTACCGGCCGCAGAAGGTCGAACCGAACGGCGCGCCGCCGCCCGCGGCCAAGCCGGTCGATCCCAAGAGCAAGGACGATCACTATGCCTACTAGGCTCGTTGGCCTCTCCTGCCTCCTGCTCGCCGGGCTGGCGGGCACCGCCAGGGCCGCCCCGCCCGACGGGCGCCCCTATTACGGCGGATCAGACAATTTCGGCGAGGCGAACCGCATGACGATGGACGCGCAGATCATCGATCCCGCGCCCCTGTATTCGACTCTCGTGCCCGAAAGCAGCGGTGAGCATGCCGCGCAGGCCATCGAACGCTTCCGCACCGACACGGTGAAGAAGCCGGTGGCGGTCAAGGCCTCCAAGCTGGGCGCCGAGCAGAGCGATACCACACCTGAGTAAGACACCAACCCGTATCGGACAGATGGCAATACGGCCGATGGAAAACTTCAAGTCCGCGCTCGATCTGAACAGATGGTCTGCCGACCACGGCAGGACGCGGATTCTGGTCGCCGCATCGCCGGAGCAGATTTCGCTCTACGAGGCCGCACGAGGGGGCATGGTCGGGCCGCAGCCCGCCACGCTCGCGGTCGACGCGGACCAGACTATTCCGGGCGAAAGGTTGCAAAACGTCGACCTCGTCATCGTCGAGGTGGACGTCGCGGACCAGGGCTCCATGAACCGCCTGAAACAGTTGCGGACCAGCCACCCGCACATCCTTCCGGTCGCGGCGATCCACGGCACCTCTGTCGCGCTGATGCGCACGCTGATGCACGAGGGCGTCGCGGATGTGATCGCCTTGCCGCTCGACCCCGTCGAGGTCATGCAGATCGTCCTCGACGCGATCTCGCGGCTCGACGGCAATTCCCGTCAGGACGAGGATCTGGCGCCGATGTTCGCGGTGGTGCGATCGATCGGCGGATGCGGAGCGACGACGATCGCCACGCATCTCGCTGCGGAGCTCGGATCACGGACGGCGCGCGCGCGATCGGCGGTGATCGTCGATCTCGACCTGCAATTCGGCACGATTTCCGATTATCTCGGCGTCAATCCCGCGGTGCGCGTGGATGATCTGCTCGCCGCGGAAGATCGTCTCGACGACGATCTCGTCGCGTCGGTTGCGACACCGGTGAACGACAAGCTCGATCTGATCGCTGCGCCGGAAACAATCCTGCCGCTGGAGAGCGTCGATACCGACCAATTACTCACGGTTCTCAAGCTGCTGCGCCGGCAATATGATTATGTGGTGCTGGATCTTCCGGCCGACTGGACGAGTTGGGCGCTCTCCGCCGTGCTGGAATCGAGCGCCATCCTGCTGGTCGTCGAGACTACGCTGCCCAGCCTGCGACAGGCCAAGCGCAGGCTGGATCTGTTCCAATCCGTCGGGGTCCGTGATGCCGACGTCAAAATCATCGTCAATCGTCTCGAAAAGAAGCTGTTCGGGACGATCAGCTTCGCGGACGTCTCACGGACGCTCGGGCACACCGTTCTGCATGGCATTTCGCTCGATCAGGCGCTGGTCAGCACCGCGCAGAATCAGGGGCAGCTCGTCGGCACCATCCGGCGCGGCAGCCGCTTCACGACGGACATCGCGAAGGCCGCGGAACTTCTGCTGGGCGCGGAAAGCGGGGGCGTGAACTGAGATGTGGAACGTTCGCAAATCGACCGGAGGGGATACCGCAGCCGTCGCGCGGCTCACACCCGACGCGACGATCATCGATCCGCCTGCGACGCCGGAATCGAGCGTTACGGACGGGATGATCGCGCTGAAGGTGAAGATCCACCAGCTGCTGCTCGAACGGATCAACCTGTCCTTCCTCGACAAGATGTCGCGAGACCAGATCTCGAAAGAGGTGTCGGATATCGTCGGCGAGTTGCTGACCAACGAAGGTCAGGTATTGAACCGGAGCGAGCGGGCCAATCTCGCCAGCGACGTGCTCGACGAACTGCTCGGCCTGGGGCCGCTCGAGCCGCTGCTGAAGGACGAGACGATCACCGACATTCTCGTCAACGGGTCGGAGTCCGTCTACGTCGAGCGCAGGGGCGTCATCCAGAAGACCTCGACCCGCTTTCAGGACGAGCGCCACCTGCTGCGGATCATCCAGAAGATCGTCACGGCGGTAGGCCGGCGCGTCGACGAATCCTCACCCTTCGTCGATGCTCGGTTGGCCGACGGCTCGCGCGTGAACGCGATCGTCTCGCCGCTCGCGATTGACGGGTCGCTGCTCTCGATCCGCAAATTCTCGAAGAAGCCGATCAGCATGGAACGGATGATCGAGCTCGATAGCGTGCCCAGGCCCATGGCCCAGGTGCTCGGAGCGATCGTCGGCGCCCGCCTGAACGTCATCATTTCGGGCGGCACCGGCTCGGGCAAGACGACGATGCTGAACGCCCTCTCCTCCTATATCGACGAGCGCGAGAGGATCGTGACGATCGAGGATTCCGCCGAGCTTCAGCTCCAGCAGGATCACGTCGCGCGGCTGGAGACACGGCCCGCCAATATCGAAGGGCGAGGCGAAGTCACGCAACGCGATCTCGTCAAGAACGCGCTGCGGATGCGGCCGGACCGGATCATCCTGGGCGAGTGCCGCGCGGGCGAGGCGTTCGACATGCTGCAGGCGATGAACACCGGCCACGACGGCTCGATGACGACCGTCCACGCCAACACGCCGCGCGATGCCTTGTCGCGCATCGAACAGATGATCGGCATGAGCGGGATCGACATCTCGGCCCGATCGGCGCGGGCGCAGATCGCGTCCGCCATCAACATCGTGCTCCAGATCGGCCGGCTGAGCGATGGCCGGCGCAAGGTGCTGTCGCTGTCCGAGGTGACCGGCATGGAAGGCGAAGTGATCACTATGCAGGAGATCTTCCGCTTCAACATGACCGGCCGCGCCGAGAACGGCCAGGTGCTCGGCCAGTTCGAAGCCACCGGCCTGCGCCCCAAATTCACCCGTATCCTGGAGGCGCACGGCATCAGCCTCGATCCGCACGTCTTCCAGCCCATCGTACGCCAGAACTAGCCCATGGCTTCGCTGCTCATCCGCTTGGTCATCCTGATCGTCGTCTTCCTGACGGTCTTTCTGCTGTCGAGCGTGATCGGCGGGGCCATAGCCAATCGCCGCGCGGAAAGCGGCGCGGTGAACAAGCGACTGAAGCTTCTGAAAGCCGGAGTCGGCCGGGAGGCGATCGGAGAGCGATTGCTCAAGAACACGCCTCCAGTCCTTTCGCCTGGCGCCCCCCTCTGGCAGCGGGTCTACGTCAATACCCTGCGGATGATCATGATGTCCGGCATTCCGATCGCGGCGCGCGCGGTCTTCGTGGGGATCGCCGCGGCAGCCGGGGGGCTGCTGGTACTGTTCCTGCTCATCGCCTTGTCCGCCGGGGTGCAACTGACGCTTGGCGTGATCGAGTTGGTCGCCCTCCTGGCGGTCGCCATCGGCATCGCCGTCCCTCTGATGATCGTCAGCCGTTTCGCGCAAAAAAGGCGCAAGCGGATGGAGCAGCAATTCCCCAACACCCTGGACATTTTCGTGAGATCGTTACGCGCGGGCCACCCGGTGGCCGCCGCGATCGAACTGATCACCAAGGAGATGCAAGACCCGGTCGGCAGTGAGTTTGGCCTGGTCGCCGACGAAGTGTCGTACGGCGCGGACATCAACGACGCCCTCGCCGGAATGGCGGAACGCTGGGACATGGAGGATATCCGCATGTTCGTCGTGAGCGTTTCCGTTCAGTCGGAGACCGGCGGCAATCTCGCGGAAATTCTGGACAATCTCTCCCGCGTGATCCGCGATCGGGCCGCCATGTATATGAAGGTACGGGCATTGAGTTCCGAAGGGCGGATGACCGGTTGGATGCTGAGCGTGCTGCCGGTGCTCGCCTTCGTAGGCCTCTTCGCTACCCGGCCCGCTTTCTACCTCGATGTCGCGCAGGATCCGATCTTCACGGTCGGAGTAGCGATCCTGCTGTCCCTCTATGTTTTCGGTGTCCTCATGATCCGTCGAATGATCGATCTCAAGGTGTGACATGATCGAGCTGATAGCGAGCAACCCCATCCTTCGGTTCGCCATTCTGGCGGTCCTGTTCCTGCTCGTCGCGGCGGTCGCCACCGCGCTCATCCGCCAGGGCGATGCGAGGCTGACGGTCCGCAGGGAGTTGCAGGTGATCTCGTACGGCCAGGCGAGTGGCAAGATCTATTCGCTGCGCGAGCGCAACGCCGGCGCTCTGGGGCGTCTGGTCGACAGGATTGAGCGGACCGGGCTGAACCTCGCCGACACGAAGTCCGACGCCCTTCGAGCCAGGATGATTGCCGCAGGTTTCGAGTCACCGGCCGCGCCGCGGCTGTTCACGCTGATCCGCCTGGTGCTGATCTTCACGCTGCCCGTTCTGCTCGTTGTGGTCACTTGGGCGACCGGACATTCGCTGTCCTTCTTCAAGCTCTACCTTTTCGGCTCGATCGCAGCGCTGATCGGGATGTATGGGCCTTCGCTGGTCGTCACCGCGAGGGCGGATCGTCGCCGTCAGGAATTGATCAACGGCTTCCCCGACAGCCTCGACCTGATGCTGGTCTGCGTCGAGGCCGGTCTGGGCCTGGAGGCGGCGCTCGATCGGGTGGGCCGCGAGATGGTGATTTCCCGGCCGCTGGTATCGCAGATGCTGACGACCGCCACCCTGCAACTGCGGGCCGGAGCGTCCCGCGAAGTCGCCCTGCGACGTATGGCAGATTCGGTCAACGTCGACGAGATCCGGTCCTTCTCCGCACTTCTGATCCAGTCGGACAAGCTGGGTTCCAGCATCGCCACTACCTTGCGTGTCTACGCCAACGAGATGCGCGAAAAGCGGCGGATGCGGGCTGAAGAAAAGGCCCACCGTATTCCAGTCCTCATTTCCATCCCGCTGGTCACCTGCATGCTGCCCGTCATGATCGGCGTCATCATGCTGCCTGCGGGCATTCAAGTCGTCCGGCATCTCCTGCCGGCTCTTCACGGGAACCACTGAACCATGCGCTCGACATCGACCGCCCTCGGTTCGCTCGGCTTGATGCTTCTGCTGGGCGGGTGCAACTCCTTCCTCGGAATGCACTTCAGCGACAACCGGATGTGGAAGCATATCCAGGTCCGTCCGCTCGGCCCCCAGGTGGCGACGACCGATCAGAAGACGCAGGCCGGGCGCGCGGCGCTCGATGCAGGCGATCTCGCCACCGCGATCGCATCCTTCCGCGACGCGATGAATGCGGGCGAGCCGCTTCCACCGGCGCTCAATGGCCTCGGCGTGGCCTATGCGCGTCTCGATCGTCTCGATCTGGCGCAGGCCTATTTCCAGCAGGCGGCCGCCCAGGCGCCGGACGATCCCCGGTATCGGGACAATCTGGCGATGCTGATGCAGGCGCAATCCTTCGTGGAGGCACAGCGCGCACGGGCCAAGGCGATGGCGGATCGCATGGTAGCGGCGCAGAAGGCCACCGCCGTGCAGGCCGACGGCAGCCGGTTGCAACGCATCTCGCGTACCGAGGTCCATATCGTGACCGCGCCGATGCAGGCGGCTCCGCGCTATCGGCCGACCGACGTCGCGCTCAACTCCGACACTTCGATGATCCGCATCGTCGCGATCGTTGCGGGAACGACCAGCCCGGCCGGGCATGACGGCACCTCCGCCGCGCAGGCTCCGGCGCCGCACCCGGCGAGCAATCACTCGGGGGGCGGCCAGTGACGCTCACGCTGACACCGCTGTTCGAGGCCATCCTCATCCTCGCCGGGCTGACCGCGAGCGGCACCGACATCTGGTGGCGGCGTATCCCCAACAGCCTGTGCGCGGCGACGTTCGCGTTCGGCCTCGCCTACGCCTGGCATCTGGGTGGGCTGTCGGAACTCGGCTCGCACCTGCTGCACGCGCTGATCGCGCTCGTGATCGGCATGGGGCTTTTCGCACTCGGCGGGATCGGTGGCGGGGACGCCAAATTCTACGCGGCCGTCGCGGCATGGTTCGGCCTGAAGCTGGGCATGCTGCTCTTCGCGACCGTCAGCCTGAGCGGGCTGGTGCTGCTCGTGATCTGGTTCACCGCCCGGCGGCTGGCGGGCAAACCTTTCCGACAGAACGGCAAGAGCGCCGGCCTTCCCTATGGCGTGGCGATCGCCGCTGGCGGTCTGATCGTTCTGCTCTGGCAGTGAAAGCGTTCGACGTGGGCACAGGAGGATGCACATGATGCGATCGGCTTGGGGAGCGCTGAAGGCGGCCTTCCGCCGGATGCGCCACGACGGTGCCGCGATCAGCCCGATCATGGCGATCATGCTGCTGCCCTTGTCCGGCGCGATCGCGATCGCCGTCGAGCAGGGGCAATGGTATTATTTCCTGCGCTCTATGCAGAACGCCGCCGATGCGGCGGCGATTTCGGCCGCGATCAACAACACGACCGGCGGCTACAAGGCGGAAGCGGCGGCGACTGCGGCCAAGTTCGGCTATGTCAACGGAACCAATCACGCCTCCGTCCAGACCGCCGTCGTGACGTGCCCCGCCGGCGCGCCGACGGGTTCGACCTGTTATCAGGCCAGCCTCTCCACCGTGGTTCCCATCAGCCTTTCCGCCCTCGTCGGTTTCAAGGGGAACGCCACTTACGGCTCGGGATACGGCCAGACCATCCCGGTCGCGGCGATCGCGGCCACCTCATCCGCGGTCGGACACAGTTATTGCGTCTGGTCGCTCTCGACGGCAACCACGTCGTTCCGGAGCAACGGCGGTCCGAAGCCCGATCTGAACGGCTGTTCGATCATGTCGAACGGCGATTCGACCTGCACCGGCCACAATCTGGGCGCAACCTACGGCGACGCGCACGGCACGAACAGCGGATGCGGCGTCACTCAGACATCCGGCGTTCCGATACCCGCCGATCCCTATAGCGGTCTTGCTTCGAAGATACCGCCCAACACCTGCTCGTCCTATCCGCAGGAAACGAAATCGGGGGGCAAGTGGACCGTCGCGTCGTCCAATCAGCTTTCCGGTTCCTACGCCTGGACCGGGAACAAGCAGCTATGCGGCGACCAACAACTGACCGGTAACGTGACGCTCACCGGATCGAGTACCACGATCGTGATCGAGAACGGAATGCTCGACACCAACGGATACACGATCTCGACCGCATCGGGCGCGACCGCGACGATCATATTCTCGGGAACGGGCGGCAGCTACAGCCACTATCCTGCGGACAATGGCGGGGCGGGCACGCTCAGCATCCAGGCCCCCACATCCGGCACATGGTCGGGCATCGCCATGTACCAGGATCCCAGCCTGACCAGCGGCGTCGATTTCACCTACGCTGGTAACGCGCCGACCTGGAACCTCACCGGCGTGGTCTATCTGCCCAAGGCGAACCTCACGTTCAGCGGGGCGGTCAACAAGAATGCCAACGGCAGCTCCTGCTTCGCGCTGATCGCCTACACCATCCTGGTGAACGGCACCGCCAATATCTTCGCCAACAACACGGGATGCTCGGCGGCCGGTGCGACTCTGCCGACCTCGACGAGCACCACGACCACGAGGCTCGTCGCATGATCGGCGCATCCAATGCGCGCCTCGCCTTCGCGAAGCGCTTCCTGCGCGATGCCGGCGCGGTTGCAGCGGCGGAAATGGCGCTGATCTTTCCGATCCTCGGCTACGTCTCGCTCAACGTCATGGATCTTGGCGTCTACATATTCTCGCGCATGCAGACCGAGCTGGCGGCGGAAGCGGCGGCCGGCGCGGCACGGAACATCTGCGTCGCCGCCGGCAAGTATCCGGCGACCTATCCCGCCGGCAACTGCGATGCCAATCTCACGACGAAGCTGACGGCGGCGGCACAGGCCACAACGCTCGGCACGAACGTCACGATCGTCGGGTCACCGGGCGAAGGCTATTATTGCGCGAACACGGCCGGTACGCTCGTATCCGTCGCGGCGGTCAGCGCCACGCCACCCGCCAACTGCTCATCGGTCGTCACGGGCAGCACCACGGCGCCCGGCGACTATATCAACGTCACCACCAGTTACACCTATACGCCCTTCGCGCCCGGCCTGGCGATCACGGCCGCCCTTCCGGCAACCATTCAGCAAACCGCGTGGATGCGCCTCAAATGAAACGCCCGGCACCCCAAGCGATATCCTGGCTCTGGTCGGCGATCAGGGACGATGCAGCCTCGACGGCGGCCGAGTTCGCACTGGTGTTGCCGATATTCCTGCTGACGATTTTTTCGAGCCTCTATCTCTGCATGATGCTGGGCGCGCTCATCAACCTGCACGCGGTGACCGAGCAAGCGGCGCGATGCCTCGCCGTCAATGCTGCCGGAGCCTGCACCACCGCGAACGTCGATACGTACGCCAAGGCCCGGTTCACGGGTCCGGGCATTACGGGGCTCGCCTTCACCGCATCGGCGCCCGCCTGCGGCAAGCAGGTGTCTGCGAGCGGGACCTTTTCCATGTTCACCGGCCTGAAGGCAGTCAGCGTCACGCTGAGCACCTCGGCCTGCTATCCGGTCATCTAGCTTTCGGGCGGGACGGACAGTGCATCGCTTGGGGGGAGCATGAAGCCATTATTCAAGGGCGACTTCGCTATCCTTGCCGCTGGTGCGCTCGCGGCAACCGCCGTGCCGTCTCCCATCCGGGCAAACGGCGTCCTGATCATAACCATGCACCCGACAACAGCGCATGCTCGCCAGCAGACGATCCCGCGGGCATCCGCCATGGTGCCTGCAGTGATTACCACCGGGCCGGCCGCCAGCATTGTCGGCAACCCGATCAGCTTTTCACGAACGATCGTGTCCGATGCGCCGATATCCGCATCCAGGTCCGACATCCGCAGGCTCGGGACCATCCGTTCCGGGCTGCCTCTTTCGGGGATACTCACCAGCGGATTCGGTATGCGCGACCACCCTATCCTCGGGATCCGCCGCGAGCATGACGGTATCGATCTCGCCGCACCATGGGGCACGCCGATCAGTGCGACGCTGGACGGCACGGTGACCAGGGCCGCATGGAACGGCGGCTATGGCCTGATGGTCGCGATGGACGATGGGCAAGGGACCGAAATACGCTTCGGGCATATGTCCCGCCTAAACGTGGCGGTCGGTCAGCACATCCAGAAAGGCCAGGTCATTGGCTATGTCGGATCTTCGGGATTATCGACAGGTCCCCATGTCCATTACGAAATGCGTGTCGACGGACGGCCGGTAAATCCGATGAGATCGCAGCACATGTAATTGCATCTTTCCGAAATATTCACATGTGGATAGTTGATGGAGAAACTATCATCCTGAAGTTGCCGGTCTTCGAATTAGGCCTGAGGGCTTTCAGGGCGATATCCGTCAGCAGGGTTTCGCGCGCTCCCGAAAACTACCCACTTTGCCGCGGGTAACCGGAGGTCGGAGATCGAAATCCACCCACAGAATGTCATTGCTGGACAGTGCGCCGCGAGGGACGAGCCGGGGACGCTATGGGCCACCGAAGTCGATAAAACAGACGATTTTAGGCTTCCCAGAGGAATGTCCTAGGCGCTCTGAAAACGTACTGGAATGGCATGATGGCTGGGGCGGCAGGATTCGAACCTGCGAATGCCGGTACCAAAAACCGGTGCCTTACCGCTTGGCGACGCCCCAGTGCGGAGGCGCGTCCCTAGCGCGGGTTCTGGCCGGAGGGAAGCCCATGCGATGCGATCGCTTGCGCAAGCGATGAAGAGCGGACTAGGCCTGCGACATGGCCCCGCCGCAAAGCCCCGCCTCCCCGCTGTTCCTGCGCGAAGCCGAGATCCGGCGCGGGATAGAACTCATTCATTTCGGCCATGGCCGGCTGTTCGAGGCGGTGGATCGCAGGCTTGAGGCCGAGGGGCTGGGCCGCGCGCATCATCGCGCGCTCTACTTCGTCGCCCGCCAGCCCGACCTGACGGTCAGCCGCCTGCTCGAACTGCTCGGCATCACGAAGCAGTCGCTCGGTCGGGTGATCAACGAACTCACCGCGCGCGACCTGATCGAGACCCGTGTCGGCCGGGATGATCGGCGGCAGCGCCTGCTACGGCTCACCCCGGCCGGCAAGGCGCTGGAGAGCGAGTTGTTCGAGATGCTGCGCGCACGGATGTCCGCCGCCTATGTCGATGCGGGGCCGGCGGCGGTGGCAGGGTTCTGGCTGGTGCTCGAAGGATTGGTGCCGCAGGCGGAGCGGCCGATGCTCCACAAGCTGCGCGGCGACACCTGACGGCTCAGCGAGCGGCCGCCGCCATTTCCTCGCTGCGGCGCGCGGATGCCGCCAGCACGTCCGCCATCAGCCGGTCCAGCGCGGCATCGCGGTCGATCACATCCAGCCCGGCCCGCGTCGTGCCGCCGGGGCTGGCGACACGATCGGCCAGTCGCGCCGGCGTCTCGTTCGCGCCTGCCGCGAGTTCGGCCGCTCCCGCGACCGTGGCGAGCGCCAGCCGGGCGGCCTGATCGGCGGACAGCCCCTGCGCCTCCCCGGCCTTCGCCAGCGCATCGACGAAGCGGAACAGGAATGCCGGCCCGCACCCGGACAGGACCGAGGCCCGGCCGAACAGACCTTCGTCATCGATCCACTCGGTGATGCCGAGCGTCCGCACCAGCGCCTCGGCCTCGGCCTTTGCGGAGGCGTCCGCCCCGGCGGCGGCGTGCAGCAGCATCACGCCCTTGCCGATCGCAGACGGCGTGTTGGGCATGACGCGCACGATCGCGCGATGATTGGGGAAGCGCTTCGCCAGCGACGGCGCCTCGGTTCCGGCCAGCACGGAGACGATCAGCGTCCCCTCGCCCGTCGTCGGCGCCAGCGCAGGCACGGCCTCGTCGAGCTTCTGCGGCTTCATCGCCAGCACCAGCACCGCCGGCGCCTCACCGTCCGGCGGAGGCGCCTTCAGCACCGTGACGCCCTCGATCGGCGTGCCGGACGGGCGGATCACGTTGATCCGCGCAGGATCGATGCCGGACGCCAGCCAGCCGCGCAGCATCGCGCCACCCATGTTGCCGGCGCCAACCAGCCAGATCGGCCCGTCCCCGGCGATCACGCCTCGCCCCGCGTCTCGATCAGCGCGGACGCGATCGCGTCGGCAGGTGCCTTGTTGCCCCACAGCACGAACTGGAACACCGGGTAGAAGCGCTCGCACTCGTCGATCGCGGTCTCGATCAGCGTCTCGGCCTGATCGAGCGAGAGGACGCTGCCCTCCTCGCCCTCGATCAGCGTGGCGTTGCGGTACAGCGCGAGGCCGGATGCCGCCCACAGCTCGAAATGGCCGAGCCACAGCTGCTCGTTGATCAGACCGATCGTCTCGTAGATCGCGCCGCGCTTGTCGGCGGGCACGCGGATATCGGGCAGGCAGAGGAACTGCAGGACGCGGTCCTCCGGGCGCCACACGCCGCGCAGCTCATACTGGGTCCAGCTGCCCTGCACGGTCGCCACGATCTCGTCGTCGCCCATCCGCTCGCAGGACCAGCCATGCGCCTGGAAATAGCTTTCCAGCATGTCGATCGGCGCCGACGGCTCGGAGCGTTCGTCTTCGAGATCGTCGAGATTCATGGCGTGCCCCCTACTCCACCCCACCGGGCGCGCCAAGCTGTGCCGCGCCGGGACTCGGCGGGCAAGGGGCCGTCACCACGAAATCTGTGGAGGAATCAGGCCTTGCCGGCCTTTGTCGTGGACAACTTGGCCTCCAGCGCATCGAGGCGCGCCTTCAGCACATCGGTCTCGTCGCGGGCCGCCGCCGCCATGGCCTTCACCGCGTCGAACTCCTCGCGGCTGACGAAGTCCATGCCGCCGAAGAAGCCCTTGGCCTTCTCGCGCATCTGCGCCTCGGCCTCGCGCCCCGCACCAGCAACGGTGCCGGCGAGGCCGTTCATCATCTTGGCGAAATCATCGAAGAAACGGTTTTCGGACTGCATGACTCTAATTCCCTCCGGATTAGAGCTGCACTTGGGTGCTCCCGGCCCCCGGCGCAAGCGTTTCCGCGTTCGGGTTCAGCACCTCGATCGAATGATTGAGCCACGCCGCGAAGCAGAGCCACAGCAGATAGGGCAGCATCAGCAGCGCCGCGCGCGAGCGGATGCGCGCGAAGGCGAGCGTCGTCGCGATGGTCAGCACGATCATCAGCAGGATGATGGCGAAGGCGGCGCCCATCCGGTGCGCGGCGAAGAAGGTCGGCGACCAGGCGAGGTTCAGCACGAACTGCGCCGCGAACAGCCCGATCGCGATCCCCCGACCGCTGGCCCCGCGCGCCCACAGGATCATCGCCAGCGCGAAGCCGATCAGGATGTAGAGCAGCGTCCACACGACGGGGAACACCCAGCCCGGCGGCATCGCGGCCGGCTTGGCGAGGGCAGCGAACCACGGATTGCCGTATCCCGATCCGGCCGCCACGCCGGACAGGATACCGAGGAACAGGATCAACGGCACCGTCACCATCGCGACGCGCAGGAACGACATCCGCAACTGCCCCGGTGATGCCAGCTCGCTCATCCGTACCCGCCCCGTTAACTATGTGGGGAACGAGGTAAAGCGTTGCTGCGGCGCGTCAACCGGCGTTGTTGGACATCTGTCTCATAGCGGTCACCAGAAACTCGATATTGCCTTCCGGGCCGGTGATCGGGCTGGTCGTGACGCCGATCACGTCCCAGCCGATCGTGCCGAGCCATGCCACGACGTCGTCGCAGACCCTTTGGTGGACGGCCGAGTCGCGCACGACGCCACCCTTGCCGACCTCCCCTTTGCCCGCCTCGAACTGTGGTTTGATCAGCGCGGCGAGGCGCGCGCCGGGCTTGGCCAGATCGAGCGCGGCAGGCAGCACCTTCGACAGCGCGATGAAGCTTGCATCGCAGACCACGATGTCGACGGGCTCGGGGATCTGCTCGGCGGTGAGGTGGCGGGCGTTGGTACGCTCCAGCACGACGACGCGATCGTCCTCGCGGAGCTTCCAGGCGAGCTGGCCGTGGCCGACATCCACCGCATAGACCTTCGCCGCGCCGCGGGTCAGCAGCACGTCGGTGAAGCCGCCGGTCGAGGAGCCGACGTCGATCGCAGTCGCGCCGGTCACCTCCCAGCCGAAATGGGTGAGCGCGTGATCGAGCTTGAGCCCGCCGCGCGAGACCCAGGGATGGTCCTTGCCCTTCACCTCCAGCGGCGCTTCGGGGGCGAGCGGCTGGCCCGCCTTCTCCACCTTGCGATCGCCCGTATAGACGAGACCGGCGAGGATCAGCGCCTGCGCGCGCGTCCGGCTCTCGGCGAGGCCGCGATCGGCCAGCAATTGATCGGCACGAATGCCCTTGCTCATCTGCTCGGCTCCGGTTGCAATTCACGCAATCACGTGATCATTACTCACACTTGAAATAATATTTCGTCAGACTTATCTCACGTTTCGTCGCAGGGCAACGTCCGTCCCCCCCCCCCTCTGAGGCGTTGCCCTGCGCGCACAAGCATAGGAAATCAACATGCGTATTCTCGAGAACGTGGCGATGGCCGCGGCGCTCCTCGGCGCTCAGTCGCTGGCGATCGCCACCATTCTGATCCACTAAGGCGCGGCGGCGCTCCCGCCGTCCACCTCTCCGGCCATCGAGCCGGGTGTCCAAGCCGCCCAGGGAAACCTTGGCGGCTTTCGCATGTGTGGGACACATCAATCCTCCCCCGCCAGGGGGAGGATTATGAACTTGTCTATCCGTCCCGGCTCATCCCAGCGGATCGCTTGCGCAATCCGGTGCCCGCGCTGCGACATGCCCCCGGCATGTCGCTTCTCGCGCGGTCACCCCATGGCCTTGACGATCTCCTCGACCATCTTCTTCGCGTCGGCCAGCAGCATCATCGTATTGTCCATATAGAAGACCTCGTTGTCGACGCCGGCATAGCCGACACCGCCCATCGAGCGCTTCACGAACAGCACGGTCTTGGCCTTCTCCACGTCGAGTACGGGCATGCCGTAGATGGGCGAACTCTTGTCGGTCTTGGCCGCCGGATTGGTGACGTCGTTGGCGCCGATCACGAAGGCAACGTCGGTCTGCGCAAACTCGCCGTTGATGTCCTCCAGCTCGAACACCTCGTCATAGGGGACGTTGGCTTCGGCGAGCAGCACGTTCATGTGGCCCGGCATACGGCCCGCGACCGGGTGGATGGCGTATTTCACGCGGACACCCTCTTTCTTGAGGATGTCGCCCATCTCGCGCAGCGCGTGCTGCGCCTGCGCCACCGCCATGCCGTAGCCCGGCACGATGATGACCTGCTCGGCTTGTTGCATGAGGAACGCCGCGTCCTCGGCCGAGCCGCGCTTCCACGGGCGGTCGATCGCCTGCCCGCCTCCGCTGGGACCACCGCTCTCCGCGCCGAAGCCGCCGGCGATCACGGAGATGAAGCTGCGGTTCATCGCGCGGCACATGATGTAGGAGAGGATCGCGCCCGACGAGCCGACCAGCGCGCCGGTGATGATCATCGCGGTGTTGTGCAGCGTGAAGCCCATCGCGGCGGCCGCCCAGCCCGAATAGCTGTTCAGCATCGACACCACGACCGGCATGTCCGCGCCGCCGATCGGGATGATCAGCAGGAAGCCGATCACGAAGCTGAGCGCCGTGATCGCGGCGAAGACGGGCAGGCTGTCGTCGGTGACGAAATAGGCGATCAGGCCGATGATCAGCGCCAGCGTGCCGAGGTTGATGACGTGGCGGCCGGGCAGCATGATCGGCTTGCCCGACATGTTGCCGTTGAGCTTGAGGAAGGCGATCACCGAACCTGAGAAGGTGATCGCGCCGATCGCGATTCCGAGCCCCATCTCGATGCGGCTGACCTGATGGATGTGCAGCGTCTCGGGATCGAGGATGCCGAACGCCGCCGGGTTGGCATAGGCTGCGATCGCCACCAGCACCGCCGCGAGGCCGACCAGCGAGTGGAAGGCAGCAACGAGCTGTGGCATGTCCGTCATCTTGATGCGGCGGGCAGTGGTGAGGCCGATGGCCGCGCCGATCACGATCGCGGCGACGATCTCGATGAGCGTGATGCCGTCAATGTGGGCGATGAAACCGTTAGCGCCGAAAGCTTGATAGCCGTTCAGCGGTACATGCGTAATCAGCGTCGTCACCACCGCGATCAGCATGCCCGCCATGCCGTAGCGGTTGCCCTTGCGGCTGCTCTCGGGGCTGGAAAGCCCGCGCAGCGCCATGATGAAGCAGATACCTGCGATCAGGTAGGCCAGCGCCACCCAGGGATTTACCGCGACTTCTTCCACTACCTCTGCCCCCTACCGTCACCCCGGCCCTGAGCCGGGGTCCCGCTGCCTTCCCGCGTCTTCAGAAGCGGGACCCCGGATCAAGTCCGGGGTGACGAATGGATCAATGCTTGGCGGCTGTCGGCCGCTCTTTCTTCTTGTACATGGCGAGCATCCGCTCGGTGACGGCGAAGCCGCCGAAGATGTTGACGCTGGCCAGCACGATCGCCAGCAGCCCCAGCCACTTCGACGTCGCACTCCCGGCCGCAGCGCCCGCGATCAGCGCGCCGACGATGATCACCGAGGAGATCGCGTTGGTCACCGCCATCAGCGGCGTGTGCAGCGCCGGCGTCACCGACCACACAACATAATAGCCCACGAAGCAGGCCATCACGAAGATCGACAGGATCGAGATGAAATCCATGGCCGCTCAGTCCTCCCCCGCCTTCTTGTCCGCCTTGGCGACGATATCCGCCGCGCACGGCGCGATTTCCTTCGTACGGCACGTGCCGGTCAGCGAAGCCAGCCGGTCCGGCGTCACCATGTCGCCGGTCTTCTTCATCAGATCGACCGCATAGCTGAAACGCTTGCCGTCCTCCGTCACCGGCCAGAGGATCGTCAGGTAGAGATCGTCCGCCTCGTCGCCCGACCACGGCTTCATATGCTTGGCATGCGGGATGGCGCTGCGCAGCGCATCGGCGAACTTTCCGGTCAACGGATCGCTCGCGTCGGTCTTGACGTCGGTCGAATGCTGGACGGGTCCGTTGGCCGAACCGGCGACCATCAGGAGGGAAAGAAAGAGCGCGTTCATGTCAGCAACCTCGGATTCACGACTTTGCCGCCCTGCGTCAGCCGGATGGCATCGCCGATCTCCGCATCGAGCACGGGCGCTCCCTTATCCTTGTCCCAAAAGGCTGACAGGAAGTTGAACAGGTTTCGGGCGAACAAAGCGGACGTGTCCGCGGCCAGCCGGCTCGGCACGTTGCGGTGGCCGACGATCTTGACGCCGTGGCGCTCGACAACCTCACCCGCGACCGCACCCTCGACATTGCCGCCGGCCTCCACCGCGAGATCGACGATCACGCTGCCCGGC
Organism: Sphingomonas oryzagri; assembly: GCF_029906645.1. Classification (NCBI taxonomy): domain Bacteria; kingdom Pseudomonadati; phylum Pseudomonadota; class Alphaproteobacteria; order Sphingomonadales; family Sphingomonadaceae; genus Sphingomonas; species Sphingomonas oryzagri. The sequence continues at coordinate 213,174 of NZ_JARYGZ010000001.1, read as the reverse complement.
CGCATCGAGGCGATCTGCGCGTCGCTGATCAGGCGCGGCGCCGGGCGGCCCGGAATCAGCGCGGTGGTAATCACGATGTCCTGCTTGGCGATGTGGCCGGAGACCAGCTCGGCCTGCGCCTTCTGATATTCCTCCGACATCTCGGTGGCATAGCCGCCCGAGCCTTCGCCTTCGATGCCCGCGACATTCTCGACGAAGATCGGCTTGGCGCCGAGCGACAGGATCTGCTCCTTGGTCGCCGAACGCACGTCGGTGGCGGAAACCTGCGCGCCGAGCCGCCGCGCGGTGGCGATCGCCTGCAGGCCCGCGACGCCGACGCCCATGATGAACACGCGCGCCGCCGACACCGTGCCCGCCGCCGTCATCATCATCGGGAAAGCGCGGCCATATTCGGCCGCCGCATCCAGCACCGCCTTGTAGCCCGACAGGTTGGACTGCGAGGAGAGGATGTCCATCGACTGCGCGCGGGTGATGCGCGGCATGAATTCCATCGCCAGTGCCTCGATCCCCGCGGCGGCATAAGCGTCAACGCGGGTCCGCTCGCCGAACGGATTGAGGCCCGCCGCCAGCCACGCGCCGGTCTTGGCGCCCGCGATCGAGGCCGGGTCCGGCCCCTGCACGCCCAGGATGATGTCGGCGCCGGCCAGCACCGCCGCGCGATCCGCGACGGTCGCGCCGGCATCGGCATAGGCGGCATCCGCGATCGAGGCCGTCACGCCCGCGCCCGCTTCCACCGCCAGCTCGGCGCCAAGGCCGATGAACTTTCTCACCGTTTCCGGCGTGGCCGCGACGCGACGCTCTCCAGCCGCCTGCTCGCGCAGGACCGCGATCTTCACCCCCATGCCCGCGACCTCAGTGCGAGATCAGGTAGACGACGACGAACGCCACGATCAGGCAGCCGACGGTACCGAACTTCAGCAGCGAGAGAAAACCCTCATAGGTGTTTTCGTGCGCCTTCATTTCCATCGGGGAATGATCCGACATGTCCGCCCTCCTGATCTCTTTGGCGCGGTTTGACCTGCCAAGTCCTACACTGCAAGTGCAATCATCCCTTTGGACAGGCGTCGCTGCTTGGCCGGGCTTAAGTCCGTCTTTACCCGGCCGCGCTAGCAATCGTTCCGAAACCGAGGGAACGGAATGCCGCGCGAGACCATCCGGAGCCTGCTGCTGATTGACGAGGATGCCGGGCAACGCCGCCTGGTATCCGCCATCGCGGCGCGTGCAGGCTGGCGCACGATGGTCGCCGATTCGGCGGCCGCCGCGCTCAAGACGCTGAAGTCGCCGCAGGGCGCGACTGTCGAAGCCGTGCTGATCGACCAGCGCGACGATACGCCCGCGACGGTCGCCGAACTGCGCGCCGCGCATCCGGACAAGGCCGTCCACGTCCTCACCGCGCTCGACGGCCTCGCCGTCGCAGTGGAGGCGATGCGGCAGGGCGCCACCGATTATCTGGTCAAGCCGATCGCGCCGGAAAGGCTGATGGCCGCGCTCGACACCGCGGCCAACCGCGATTCGATCGAGGGCGAGCTGCGCCCGATGGCCGAGAAGCTCTGGCAACCGCTCAGCTTCGACGAGATCGTGGGCAGCGTACCCGCCTTCCGCGCGGCGCACGCCACCGCCGAGCGCGCCGCCGAAAGCCGCGTGCCCGTTCTCATCGAGGGCGAACGCGGCACCGGCAAGGAAATGTTCGCCGAGGCGATCCACGCCGCCTCCCCCCGCGCCCAGCGCCCGCTGATCGTGGTGGATTGCGGCGTCGTGCCCGCCAACGTCGTCGATTCGACCCTGTTCGGCCACGAGCAGGGCGCCTTCGCCGGCGCCTTCGAGCGCAAGCATGGCCGCTTCGTCGAAGCCGATGGCGGCACGCTGTTCCTCGACGACGTGGCGGCGCTGCCGCTCGATACGCAGGCGCGGCTGCTCGCCGTGCTCGAATCCGGCCGCATCTGGCCGCTCGGCGCGCGCGGCTATCGCGAGGTCGACGTCCGCGTCATCGCCGCCAGCCGCGTGTCGCTCGCCGAGGAGGTGGCTCAGGGCCGCTTCCGCGAGGACCTGCTTTACCGCCTCGCCGGCGTGCACGTCGCACTGCCGCCGGTGCGCGAGCGCGCCGCCGATCTGCCGGCGCTGGCCCGCCACCTGCTCGATCGCATCGCCCGCCAGCCGGGCCTGCGCGAACTCGACATCACCGACGACGCGCTGGCGCTACTCGGCGCCTATGATTGGCCGGGCAACGTCCGCCAGCTCCAGAACGCCCTGTTCCGCGCCGCCGTGCTGTGCGACGCGCCCTCGCTCACCACCGCCGACTTCCCGCAGATCGCGCAGGAGAGCTTCTCCCGCCGCCGCCCGCGCGCGGAGACCGGCCACCGCATGCCGTCCGTCGCGACCGGCGGCGTGCTGCTCTACACGCCAGAAGGGCACCTTCGCCCGCTGGAAGATATCGAGGGCGACGTGATCCGCCTCGCCATCAGCCACTATCGCGGCCGGATGAGCGAGGTCGCCCGCCGGCTCGGGATCGGGCGGTCGACGCTGTACCGTAAGCTCGGCGATCTGGGGATCGACAGCGCGGCGTAAGGCTCCGGCTTATTTCGGCGCGAGCGAACCGAAAATCTGCGGCCGATCGACCGACCGAGTCGCCGTCCAGTCGGCGGCGACGGTCGACGGCGCGCGCGCCGTGCCATCCGCGCTGACCGAGTACGGATTGTTGTGGAGCAGAATCTGGCGGTAATGCTCCGTCAGGCCGGCATAGCGCTTCTGGAACGACGCCATGTGCGCATCGGTCAGCGTGCCACCATCGCGCTGCTGCTGATCGAGCGCCTCCTGTCGGAGAGACTGCACGCTTTGATCATATCCCGCCTGGATCTGCCCCGGCAGAAGCTGGATCGCGCCCGATGCGTGGGCACTTGTGGCAATCATCATCGCCACACCGATCAGAAAGAAGGGCTGTTTCAGGGACTGAGGCATAATAAAACCTCCTGTTATCCCCCCCACATTTCGATTGAACGGCTCCGGCCTCCCGTTGTCAATCGAAACGTAGTCGAAGTTTCTCAGCCGGGCGTCAGCGCCTCATCCCGCATCCCGCGCCACACCCGGACCGCTTGCACCGTCTCGAACACGTCGTGGACGCGCAGGATCTGCACGCCCTGCACCGCCCCCTTCAGAGCCAGCGCGATCGAGCCGCCGAGACGCTGCTCGACCGGAGCCTCGCTGGAGAGCGCGCCGATGGTGCGCTTGCGGCTGGCGCCGAGCACGATCGGAAGGCCCAGTCCATGGAACAGCGACAGACCGTTCAGGATCTGGAGATTGTGGCGGAGATTCTTGCCGAATCCGATGCCGGGATCGACCAGCAGCCGTTCGCGCGCCACGCCGGCGGCGACCACGCTGTCGATCCGCGCTTCCAGCCAGTCGTACACGTCCAACAGGGCGTCGCGGTAGCGCGGATCCTGCTGCATCGTCGCTGGGTTGCCCTGATGGTGCATGAGGATGACCGGCGCCTGTGTGCGCAGCACCACTGCCAGCGCTTCGTCGTCCCAGGTCAACGCGGCGACGTCGTTGATCAGATGCGCCCCGGCCGCGAGCGCCGCCTCCATCACCTGCCCCTTGCGGGTGTCGATCGACAGCGCGACGCCGGAATTGCGCAACGCCTCGATCACCGGTTTCACGCGGGCGATCTCGTCGCCTTCCCACACCGTCTTCGCACCGGGCCGGGTGGATTCGCCGCCGATATCGACGATCGCGGCGCCCGCCTCCGCCATCGCGACGGCAGCCGCCGCAGCGGCCTGCGGATCGGCCTCCAGCCCCTTGCCGGTCGAAAAACTGTCGGGCGTGACGTTGAGGATGCACATCACCTGCGGCTGATCGAGCCGAACGGTGCGCTGCCCGAGCGTCAACGCGACGCGCGGCGCGGTCAGGCGACGAAGCTGGGTGCGCGCGGCCGAAGATTGCGGCTCGGGCAGGCTCTCGGCGAAATCCTCGATCCGCTCGACCGGCACCAGCGCGCTGGCGAAACGCCCGCTCTCGTCGGCGGCGATCGCCTCGACCATCGAGAACCACAGCAGGCCGCCGGCGAGGCGCAGCGCCTGCCCGTCATAGCCGAAGGGCGCGTCTACGAAGCCGGTCGGGCGCAGATAGATGCGCGCGGTTCGGCCGCGCCGCGCGATCTCGGCAGAGATCATCCGGCGGGCTGCATCGCCAGCCATTGCTGGCGCAGCGTATCGATCGGCTCCAGCCGCCCCTCGCGCTCGACATGCCAGAAGGTCCAGCCGTTGCACGAGGGCGCGCCCTGCAGCGTCGCGCCGAGCTTGTGGATCGATCCCTCACCCAGTTCGCAGAACAGCGAGCTGTCCGCCCGTACGCTCGCTTTCCAGCGGCGCTTCGCGTCGGTCAGCACCGCACCCGGCAGCAACATCCCCGCCTCGACGATCGCACCGAACGGCACACGCGGCGCGGCGCGCTTGGACGGCATCACCGTCATCGCGCTCTCGTCGAGCGGAAGTGCCGCGGCGATACGTTCGCGGGCGACGCGGATATATTTCGGCTCGCGCTCGATGCCGATCCAGCGGCGGCCAAGGCGCTTCGCCACCGCACCGGTGGTGCCAGTGCCAAAGAAGGGATCGAGCACCACGTCGCCCGGCTTGGTCGTCGCCAGCAGCACGCGATACAGCAGCGCCTCCGGCTTCTGGGTCGGGTGCGCCTTGGCGCCGTCGTCATCCTTCAGCCGCTCGGCGCCCGAGCAGATCGGGAAGCTCCAGTCGGAGCGCATCTGCACTTCCTCGTTCAGCGCCTTCATTGCCTGATAGTTGAAGGTGTAGCGCGCCTTCTCGGACTTGGACGCCCAGATCAACGTCTCGTGCGCGTTGGTGAAGCGCGTGCCCTTGAAGTTGGGCATCGGGTTGGCCTTGCGCCAGACGATGTCGTTGAGGATCCAGAAACCCTCATCCTGAATGGCAGCACCGACCCGGAAGATATTGTGATAGCTACCGATTACCCAGATCGTGCCGTTATCCTTCAGGATCCGGCGCGCCTGCGCGAGCCACGCCTGGGTGAAGCGATCGTAGCTGGCGTAGCTGTCGAACTTGTCCCAATCGTCGTCCACCGCATCGACCTGGCTACCGTCAGGACGGAAGAGATCGCCACCAAGCTGCAGATTATAGGGCGGATCGGCGAAGATGCAGTCGATCGACTTATCGGGCAGCTGCGACATCGCGTGGATGCAATCGTCGCGCAGGATCTGGTCGAGCGGCAACTCACCAGCCGCCGCACGCGCCCGCGCGATCTTCGATCCCGTACCCGTCTCAACCTGATGCATGCTGTGCCCCGAACCCGTTTCGGCGCGCAAACTGAGTCCCCGGCGACTCGCGGTCAAGCAAAAAAGGGTAAAGATTCCGGCGAGTCGCGTGGCTTTCCTGATGAAACGAAACAAGACCGCCACCGGATGTTGAGTCCGGGCGACTCGTCGGACTCAATCCCTAGTGGTGTGGCTGCGAGGACTCGGCTGGCCGCTTTTCAGATCGCGAGGCAGAGTTGCGCGACCGGCGCGAAGCTGCGGCGATGGATCGGGCTAGGCCCCAGGCGAACCAGCGCCGCCTTGTGCGCGGGGGTGCCGTAGCCCTTGTTCTGGCGCCAGCCATAGCCGGGCCATGTCGCGTCATGCTCGTGCATGATCCGATCGCGCGTTACCTTGGCGACGATCGAGGCGGCTGCGATCGAGCGGCTGAGCGCGTCGCCCGAGACGATGGCGGTCGCGGGATAGCGCCACTTGGGCAGCGCATTGCCGTCCACCAGCACCATCCCCGGTTCGACGCCGAGCGCATCCACCGCGCGCGTCATCGCCAGCATGGTGGCATGGTAGATGTTGAGCCGGTCGATCTCGTCGACATCGACGATGCCGACGCCCCAGCCCGCGATCCGCGTGATCTTGGCGTAGAGCGCCTCGCGCGCCGGCTCGTCCAGTTTCTTGGAATCGTCGATGCCGTGGGGCACGCGCCGCCGGTCGAGGATCACGGCGGCGGCCACCACCGGCCCGGCGAGCGGACCACGTCCGGCCTCGTCGACGCCGGCGCAGGGTTCGGGATGATCGCGCTCGAAACGGAAACTGGGAGGCATGGCCCCTCCTAGCGCCGGCACCCCGTCGTGCAAAGCGAGGAGCGCTCCGCGCCGCATTCGACGAAAGTGGAACCTCCCCTTCGGTCGCCGATTAATAACTTGATAGGCAGAAACAAGTCATAAGGGGACAGGAATGAGGACCTGACCATGGTGCGCAAGGATATCGACATGATGCCGCGTCAATTCGCGGTCGCCTTGATGACCGGCATGGTGTGCGGTTCAGCCTGTTGGGCAGGCCTGATCGCGCTGGTCATCCGCTAAAGCGGCGAGTCTTGCTGCATTGCAACTAGACCCGCCACGTCCTTTACAATCCATTTACGATACGGCCGCCGCCTGACGCTTCAGCCGAGCTGCGTAGCTCTTCCTGAACTTTTGCAGCTTGGGTGCGACGACCGCCATGCAATAGGCATTGCCGGCCCCTTCCCGCTCGAAATATTCCTGGTGATAATCCTCGGCGACGTACCATGGCGCCTCCGGCTCGATGGTGGTGACGACCGGCTTGTCCCAATCGGACTGCGCCCGCTCGATCGCGTGCCGCGCCGACGCTTCCTGCTCTGCAGAGTGGGGAAAGATCGCCGAACGATACTGGGTGCCGACGTCGTTACCCTGCCGGTTGAGCTGGGTCGGGTCGTGGATGTGGAAGAAGATGTCGAGGATGTCGTCATAGCTGATCACGGCCGGATCGAAGGCGATACGGATCGCCTCGGCATGGCCGGTATCGCCGCCGCACACCTGCTTGTAGGTCGGGTTGGCGACTGTGCCGCCGATATAGCCGCTCTCGACGGATTCGACGCCGATCACGTCGTCGAACACCGCCTCGACGCACCAGAAGCAGCCTCCGGCCAGCGTCGCGATTTCCTGGGTCATGATAGGACTCCTTGATGGAGGATTTGTCGCCCATTTCGGCGGCCGCAGCGCGTTTTTCAATAGGCGGCGTCTCGATCCGGTACGGATCCGATCGCCATCGGAATTGACGAAGCCTTTACGTGCTGGCCCTATGAAGCGTGGCCATGGACGCACGCATCGCCGATCTCCGCTCCGTTCCGGCCGCCGCCGAGGTGGCCGTTCAATCCGTCGTCGTGGTGGGACTGGGCTATGTCGGCCTTCCGCTTGCCGTCGCTCTGGCCAAGAGCTTTCCGACCGTCGGCCTCGACATCGATGAGGGCCGCATAGCGGAACTTAAGGCCGGGCACGATCGCACCGACGAGATCGACGACACGCGCCTCGCGGCGTCCGAACTCCAATATGCCGCCAGGGCCGATGCCTGCGCGGCGGCCGATGTCTACATCGTCACCGTCCCCACGCCGGTCGACGAGCGCAACCGGCCGGACCTGCGCGCCCTCCTCTCGGCCTCCGAGATGGTCGGCAGGATGCTGCACGGCGTCCGCAAGCCGCTGATCATCTTCGAGAGCACCGTCTATCCGGGCGTCACCGAGGAACTCTGCGTCCCCGCCATGGAGCAGGCTTCCGGCCTGACCTGGAAGGAGGACTTCTTCGTCGGTTACTCGCCGGAACGGATCAATCCGGGCGACCGCGAGCATACCGTCGACCGCATCATCAAGGTGGTGTCGGGCGACAGCCCCGAGACCACCGACCGCGTGTCGAAGATCTACGAGCGCGTCACCTCCGGCGGCACCTTCCGCGCCGCCTCGATCAAGGCGGCCGAGGGCGCCAAGGCGATCGAGAATGCGCAGCGCGACGTCAACATCGCCTTCATGAACGAGGCGACGCGCATCTTCTCCAAGCTCGGCGTCAGCATCTGGGACGTGATCGACGCGGCGAAGACCAAGTGGAACTTCCTGCCCTTCACACCGGGTCTGGTCGGCGGCCACTGCATCGGCGTCGACCCCTATTACCTCTCGCACCGCGCGATCGAGCTGGGTCACCTGCCGGAAGTCATCCCGGCCGCCCGTTCGGTCAATGACGACATGGCGCGCTGGATCGCCGACACGCTCCACCTGACGCTCAAGCGCCGCTCGCTGCGCGTGCTGATCCTCGGCGTGACCTTCAAGGAGGATGTGCCGGACCTGCGAAACTCAAAGGTTGGCGACATCGTCAAGCGCTTCTGGTTCCACGGTCATTCGGTGACGGTCCACGATCCGCATGCCGACGCCGCCGAGGCGGAGCGCGATTATGGCGTGCACCTCGATCCCGAAGCGCTGGACCAGCGCTACGATCTGGTCGTCGCGGCCGTTTCGCACCGTTTCTATCGCGAGATGGACGACGCGACGCTGGCGGGCCTCGTCGAGGAGGATGGCCTGTTCGCCGACGTGAAGGGCGTGTTCCGGGGGCGGGACATCGGCCGGGCCATGTGGTCGCTCTGACGGTTACCGTGTCTCGTAGGATCTGACAGGACGCCCGATCAGGGCTCGTCGAGAGCATCGAGGATGGCGCGGCCATACGCCGTCTTGGCGAACAGCCGGCCTCGTCGCTCGGCCTGCGCGCGATCGATGAAGCCCATGCGGAACGCGATCTCTTCCAGGCAGGCGATCTGGATGCCCTGCCGCCGCTGGATCGTGCGGACGAACTCGGCGGCTTCGATCAGGCTGTCGTGCGTGCCGGTATCGAGCCAGGCATAGCCGCGCGACATGCGCTCGACGCCCAGCAGGCCATCGTCGAGATAGGAACGGATGAGATCGACGATCTCCAGTTCGCCACGCGCCGAAGGCTTCAGCCCGCGCGCGCGCGCGACCACGCTCGAATCGAAGAAATAGAGGCCGGTGACCGCGTAATGCGATTTCGGCTCGCGGGGCTTCTCCTCCAGCCCGATGACGCGCCCCGCATCGTCGGTCTCGACCACGCCGTACCGCTCCGGGTCCTCGACCCGGTAGCTGAAGATCGTGGCGCCCGCCTCGCGCTCGGCCGCGCGGGCCAGCAGCTCGACCAGATGACTGCCGAAGAAGATGTTGTCGCCCAGCACCAGCGCCACCGGATCGTCCGCAATGAAATCGGCACCGATGGTGAACGCCTGCGGCAACCCTTCCGGCCGTTCCTGCACGGCGTAGGTGATGGACAGGCCGATCTCCGATCCGTCGCCGAACAGGCCCTGATAATTGGCGAGATAGTCCGGCGAGGAGATGATCAGGATCTCGCGGATGCCGGCCAGCATCAGCACCGAGATCGGATAATAGATCATCGGCTTGTCATAGATCGGCAGGAGCTGCTTGTTGACCACCAGGGTGGCCGGATGGAGCCGGCTGCCGGTGCCCCCGGCGAGGACGATGCCCTTCATGCCGCGGACAGCCCGCGACGGCGATCGGCCTGCCGTTCGCGCACGATCGCCTGCCACCAGGGTTCGTTGGCGAGATACCAGCGCACCGTCTTGCCGATCCCGCTTTCGAAACTCTCCTGCGGCTTCCAGCCCAATGCGTCGCGGATCTTCGAGGCATCGATCGCATAGCGCAGATCGTGTCCCGGCCGGTCCGCCACGAATCCGATCTGCGCGCTGTAGGGGCGGCCATCGCCGCGCGGGCGCAGATCGTCGAGCACGGCACAGACGGCCTTTACCACCTCGATGTTACGCCGCTCGGCATTGCCGCCGATATTGTAGCTTTCACCCGGCGTCCCGCGCTCGAACACCAGGCGGAGCGCGCGGACGTGATCGTCCACGAAGAGCCAGTCGCGCACGTTCACGCCCTGCCCGTAGACCGGGAGCGTCTCGTCCGCGAGCGCCTTGACGATCATCAGCGGAATCAGCTTTTCGGGAAAGTGATACGGCCCGTAATTGTTCGAGCAGTTGGTGATCAGCACCGGCAGGCCGTAAGTGTGCCCCCAGGCGCTCACCAGGTGATCGGCCCCCGCCTTGGACGCGGAATAGGGCGAGCGCGGATCATAGGGCGTGGCTTCCGTGAACAGCCCGTCCGGCCCCAGCGATCCATACACCTCGTCCGTCGAAATATGATGGAAACGGAATGCCTTGCGCCGCGTTTCCGGCAATCCGCGCCAATAGGCGCAGGCCGCATCGAGCAGGATGTGGGTGCCGACCAGATTGGTCTGGATGAAGGCGCCGGGCGCATCGATCGATCGATCGACGTGGCTTTCGGCCGCCAGGTGCGTGATCACATCGGGCTGGAAGTCCGCGATCGCGCGCTGCACCGCTCCTGCATCGCAGATGTCGCCCTGCACGAAGCGATAGCGCGGGCTGCCGCTCGCCTCCTCCACTGCCGACAGCGTGCCGGCATAGGTCAGCTTGTCGAAATTGAGGACCTCGTGCGGGCTGTCCGCGATCAGGTGGCGAACCAGCGCGGAGCCGATGAAGCCCGCCCCCCCGGTCACCATGATGCGCATCGGCCCCTCCTCCCACGGTCAATCGGCCTTCCCATAGCCGATTAGCCTGAGCAAATTCCTAATCCAGCGCGCGGCGACGCGGATCACCGAGAGGGCCGCTGCCCCGGCCCAGGCCCGGCGCCGCGAGAATCGCCGCCCGCACGTAGCGCCGCGCCGCCGCGACCGTCGCGTCCAGCCGCTCGCCCTTCGCCAGCCCGGCCGCGATCGCGCTTGCCAACGTGCAGCCGGTGCCATGGGTGTGGCGGGTCTCGATGCGGTCGTCGATCCACGTCTCGCTGGATCCATCGACGCGAACGAGGCGATCGATCAGCCGCTGGCCCTCCCCGTGCCCGCCCTTGGCCAGCACCGCAGCGCGTGCGCGGGTCGCCAAAGCCTCGGGGCCTTCCGGGGAAAGCAGGGCCAATTCCGGCAGGTTGGGCGTGACGAGGGTGGCGAGCGCCATCAGCCGCTCGAACGCCGCGATCGTCGCCTCGTCGGCGAGCGTCGCGCCGCTGGTCGCGACCATCACCGGATCGAACACCAGCGGCACTCGCGCATCCTCGCGAGAGAGTCGATCGGCGACCGCCTCGGCGATGGCGGGCGATCCGATCATCCCGATCTTGATCGCGTCAGCACCGATGTCGGTGAGCACGGCATCGATCTGTGCGACCACCAGCGCCGGTTCCAGCACCAACATATCCGATACGCCGAGCGTATTCTGCGCGGTGATCGCGGTGATCGCGGTCATGGCATGGCAGCCGAAGGCGGTGACCGCCTTGATGTCCGCCTGGATGCCCGCCCCGCCGCCGGAATCCGATCCGGCGATCACCAGCACTCGGGGAGCGCTCATCCCTTGTGCTTGCGCTCGGTCGAGGCTGGATAGCGTTTGAGTGCGTCGCCGCTGCGGGTCGGGCGGTCCATCAGTTCGCCACCGCAATTGGGGCAATGCTCGTCGAGCGCATCGGCGCATTCCGCGCAGAAGGTGCACTCGAAAGAGCAGATGAACGCGCCGGGGTGCTGCGCCGGCAGGTCCGTGCCACAGCGTTCGCAGTCGGGGCGCATCTCCAGCATCAGGCCGCGCGCCTCACCGCCTCGCAGACATCCTCGACCACCGCCGAGACCAGGGCAGGATCCTCGCCCTCCGCCATCACGCGGATCAGCGGCTCGGTGCCGGACTTGCGGATGACGAGACGACCGGAACCTTCGAGACGCTTCTCCGCCTCGGCGATCGCGGCCTTGACCCCGTCGGTCTCCAGCGGCGCGCCGCTCTTGAAACGGACGTTCTGGAGCTTCTGCGGCAACGGCTCGAAGCAGGCAAGCAGCTTCGACGCCGGCTTGCCGGTCTCGACCAGTTCGGCGAGCACCTGCAGCGCGGCAACCAGCCCGTCGCCGGTGGTGGCGTAGTCGGACAGGATCAGGTGGCCGGATTGCTCGCCGCCGACGTTGAAGCCGTCGCGGCGCATCGCCTCCAGCACGTAGCGGTCGCCGACCGCAGTACGGTGGAGCGAGAGGCCGGCTTTCTCCAGATAGCGCTCCAGCCCGAGGTTCGACATCACGGTCGCGACGATGCCACCGCCCTGCAGCAGCCCGCGCCGCTGCCAGCCGGTGGCGATCAGCGCCATGATCTGGTCGCCGTCGATGATCTTGCCCTTCTCGTCGACGATGATCAGGCGGTCCGCATCGCCGTCGAGCGCGATGCCGATGTCGGCGCGCGTCTCCAGCACCTTCTGCTGCAGGGCCTGCGGGGCGGTCGAACCGACGCCATCGTTGACGTTGGTGCCGTTCGGCTGGACGCCGATCGCGATCACGTCCGCACCCAATTCCCACAGGGCCGACGGCGCTACGTTGTAAGCGGCGCCGTTCGCGCAATCGACCACCACGCGCAGGCCGTCGAGGCGGAGATTCTCGGGGAAGGTCGCCTTTACCGCGTGGATGTAGCGGCCACGCGCATCCTCGATGCGCTGGGCGCGGCCGATCGCCTCGGCGGCGGCAAGGCGCGGCGCCTTGTCGAGCGCCTTCTCGATCGCCGCCTCGTCCTCGTCGGACAGCTTGAAGCCGTCCGGCCCGAACAGCTTGATGCCGTTATCCTGGTACGGGTTGTGGCTGGCCGAGATCATCACACCGATGTCGGCGCGCATCGCACGGGTCAGCATCGCGACGGCGGGCGTCGGGATCGGGCCGAACAGGATCACGTCCATGCCGACCGAGGTGAAGCCAGCGACCAGCGCCGATTCCATCATGTAGCCGGAGAGCCGCGTGTCCTTGCCGATCACGACCCGGTGGCGATGATCGCCGCGCAGGAAGTGCGCGCCGGCGGCCTGCCCCACCTTCATCGCGAGCTCCACCGTCATCGGCGCCTCGTTGGTGCGCCCGCGAATACCGTCCGTCCCGAAATATTTGCGCGCCATGATCGCTCCTCTGCGAGACAGGCCCCTTACACCGTCATGCGTGAATGCTTCCACCCCGTCCGCAATCATTGCGGAGCTTTCATGCCTGCGGTAGCGGCACGGGCATGATCCTGCCCCTCGACAATGCCGCCATCGCGCGCGCCGCGGACCTGATCCGCGCCGGCCAGCCGGTCGCGGTGCCGACCGAGACGGTCTACGGCCTCGCCGCCGACGCGACATCGGGCGAGGCGGTGGCGCGGATCTATGCGGCCAAGGGGCGGCCGAGCTTCAACCCGCTGATCGTCCATGTGGCGAACATCGCGCAGGCGGAGGCGCTGGCCGAAATGTCTCCCGTCGCGCATCGGCTCGCGGACACGCTGTGGCCCGGCCCGCTGACCATGGTGCTGCCGCTGCGCGACGACGCGCCCGTCTCATCGCTTGTGACGGCAGGCCTGCCGACGCTGGCGCTGCGGATGCCGGCGCACCCGGCGATGCGCGCGCTGATCGAGACATCGGGCCGCCCCCTCGCCGCACCGTCCGCCAACGCCAGCGGCCGCATCAGCGCGACGCGCGCCAAGCATGTCGCCGCTTCGCTCGGCGATCGGGTGCCGCTGATTCTCGATGGGGGACCGACCCGGCACGGGCTGGAATCGACGATCGTCGCGATCGAGCAGGATCGTCTGCGCCTGCTTCGCCCCGGCCCGATCGACGCGGCGCGTCTCGCCGAAATCTCCGGCCTCCCCGTGGAGGCGGCCGGCGACGGCAAGATCGAGGCGCCGGGCCAGCTTTCCAGCCATTATGCGCCGGGCAAGCCGCTCCGCCTCGACGCGACCGATCGCCGCGATGGCGAATGGCTGATCGGTTTCGGCCCGGTCGCCGGCGACGACAGCCTCTCGCCCTCTGGCGATCCGGTGGAGGCCGCCGCGCGCCTGTTCGAGGCGCTGCACCGCGCCGATGCGACCGACACCACCGCCATCGCGATCGCGCCCATCCCGTCCGACGGGCTCGGCCTGGCGATCAACGACCGGCTGCGGAGAGCCGCCGCCCCGCGATAAAGCCTTGCCACCCCCGGCGTTTTTTGATCATCTGATCGGGACAGGGGTGTCAGACATTGAAACGGGTTCGCGCGAGGCTGCGCGCGTTCGGGCCTTTGCGTTTGCTCGATGACTGCGCGGCGTTGATGATCTTGGAGAATGGGGCCGAGGCGGAGGACGAAGTCCGCCGCGCGATCGATGCGCGTCCGCCGCTGGTGCAGCGCATCGCACTCAGTCTCGTGCTGCGGACGGTGCGGCGACGCCAGGCGGAAACCACCGATGGCCCGCTCTCTGCCACGTCATCTCCGCCTGCCGCCGAAACCCCTGCAGAAGAAACGCTGCGCCGGATCGCCTGAGCGATCCCCGCTCATGGATGCGCCGTCCCTGCCCCATCAAGCACAGGCTCGCTGACCGTAGCGGGCAACTCGCTCCTCATCGTCGCCGACACCGCTTCGGCCCGCGCCATCACCCGCAGCACGTTGCCGCCCGCCACCTTCGCGACATCGGCATCGCTCCACCCGCGCCGCAGCAGTTCGGCGAGCAGCGCCGGATAGGTCGAGACGTCGCCCAGCCCTTCCGGCAGATCGTTGTCGACCCCGTCGAAGTCCGATCCGATGCCGACATGATCGATGCCCGCCACCCTGGCGATATGCTCGATATGATCGGCGACCTGCGACAAGGTGACTTTCGGCGCGGGATGCGCGGCCAGCCACGCCTTCATCGCCGCCGCCGCCCGATCCGGTTGACCGATATAAAGGCCTCCGAAAGGCGGCGAATTGTACCGCGCTTCCTCGGCATGCTTGTCCGACGACCAGCGGCGGTAATCGTCCGACACATAGGCCAGCGCATAATTGACCATCACCACGCCGCCATTCGCCGCGACCAGCTTCAGCACATCGTCCGACACGTCACGCGGATGGTCGTCGAGCGCGCGGGCACCCGAATGGGAGAAGATCACCGGCGCCTTCGAGACGCGCAGCGCATCGCGCATCGTCGCCTCGCTGACGTGGCTGAGATCGACCAGCATGCCGAGCCGGTTGAGCTCGTGCACCACCGCCTCGCCATAGGGTGTGAGGCCGTCATGCTGCGGATTGTCGGTCGCCGAATCCGCCCACTCGATCGTCTTGCTGTGGGTGAGCGTGAGATAGCCCGCACCGAGATCGTGATAGGCCCGCAGCACCGAAAGGCTGTCGGCGATCTGGTTGCCGCCCTCGACGCCGATCAGCGAGGCGATCTTCCCGGCCTTGTGGATGCGACGCACTTCGGCAGCCGTGCGGGCAAGCTCGAACGTATCCGGGTAGCGCGCGACGATCGTCTTCACGAGATCGATCTGCTCGAGCGTTTCCTTCACCTGATCGAGCGGCGGCAGCGACGGATCGACCCAGACCGACCAGAACTGCCCGCCGACCATGCCCTGCCGCAGCCGCGCGATGTCCGTATTGTAGGGCTTGGGCCGCGCGCCGAGGCCGGAGCGCAGGTCGATCGTCCACCGCCCCTCGCCCTCCCGCTCGCGCAGCACCTCCGCCCAGTCATTGTGCCCGTCGATCAGAGGCGTCGCCTTCAATATGCGGGCGACGCGGGCCGGATAGTCTGCGGCATGAGCGGGAGCCGCAGCGAGCGCGACAAGCGCGAGGAGAGCCGTTTTCATCGCATCAGGTTAGGCAGGGATCGCGGCATATGCACGCCCGGAATGACGGGCACAGACCCCATGGAATCGGGCGATGCGCGATGCCATAATGAGCCGTCATGCGAATGCGCGACTCACGAGAGGTGCCCCCCGCGGAGGCCGATCTGGCCGCCCTCGTCGATCGCATCCACACGGATCTGCGGCAGGAGCGCAAGGCGCGCCGCTGGCGCGAAAATGCGCCCGAGCGGAAGAAGACCATGCTGGTGGCCCTTATCCTGCTGATCCCGATCGCGATCGGCCTTTATCTCAGCATTGTCATCTGAGGCCGCGGCCCGCCGCCATCAGTGGCCGACAACCTGCCGGAAGTGCGCATAATCGGGATCGAGCGGCTTGCCGGCGGCGCGCTTGGCGGCGATCTCGTCCGCCGCCGCTTCCAGATCGTGGATGCGCGTGCCGTTGCTCGGATGGCTCATCGCGAGCAGCCCGTTGATGTCCATCTTGCTGTGGCGACGCCAGAAATCCGCGGCACCGTGCGGATCGTATCCCGCCCAGGTCATCATGTAGACGCCCCAGTAATCCGCCTCACGCTCGCTGTCGCGCAGCCGCGCGCCGTTCGCACCGAACGCGCTGAACAGGCCGAAGCTGGTCCCCTTCGCATCGAGCTCCTCGCGCGTCTTGAGGAAATTGTGCGACAGTTCGTGGCCAAGAATGAAGGCCAGATCGCTTTCGCTCTGGATTTCTGACAGCATCCCCTGATCGATGGTCACGACCTTGCCCTCGGCCGAGGCCTGATGGCCCGTGCCCTGCCCGATCTCGACGAAGGACCAGCAGGCGGGCGTGCCGGTCACCGACAGGCTGACCGGCTTGCCGTCGCGCAGCAGGCCAAGCGTCACCGGCCCCGCTGCGAAGGCCGCATCGATCCGGTCGCGGATCATGGTGATCCGCACGCCGCCATCCTGCACGGTTTTCAACGCCGGCAATTGCGCGGCGAGATTTTGCCCGTTGAGGCTGACGATCTCGTCACGGGCCTTCACACCCGCCTCGTCGGCCGGGCCACCGGGGATCACCGCCTCCACCGTCGGGCGCGTCTTCACACCCCACTGCGCCGCGATGAAGCGCCGCCAGTCGTCCGGATATTGCGAGGCATCGAGCACCAGCATTCCGGGCAGCGCCGTCCTGCGGGGGCAATGGCCGAGCGCGCCGGTCTGCAGCAGGTAAGCGACCTTGGCGACCGTCAGGTCCGCCTTCAGCAGCTGATCGGCATCCTGCACATATTTGGGATCCCCCGGTACGGGGCCGGCCGCCGTCGCGACCAGCGCCAGCCCGGCGATGATGGCCTTACGAAACGCCATGCATCAGCCGCTTGAGTACCGGGGTCAGCGCCAGCAGCAGGATGCCGGCACCGATGGTCAGCTCGCCACCCGTCATGAAGGTGTGGAGGTAGGTGTTGAGCGCCAGTTCCGGATTGGTCACCTGCCCGCCAACCGTTTGCACCGAGGCCGACTGCGCCGCCGCGCCGGCGAGATATTCGCCGACGGAAATCGACAGGAACCAGACGCCCATCATCATGCCGACGATCCGCGCGATCGACAATTTGGTGATCATGCTGAGACCCACCGGCGAAATGCACAATTCGGCAATCGAGTGGAGGAAATAGGTCAGCACCAGCCACCACAGCGAGACGCGGAACTCCTCGTTATGGAACTGGCCGCTCCATGCCAGAGCGACGAAGCCGAGGCCCACCAGCATCAGCGCGATCGCGAACTTGACCTGGATCGACGGCTCCAGCCCGCGCTTGGCGAGTACCAGCCAGATCCAGCTGACGATCGGCGCGAAGGCCACCACCACGATCGGGTTGAACTGTTGCGTGGCCGCTGCCGACATGTGGAAGCCGAAGATCTCCAGTGTCGTGTTGCGATCGGCGAACAGGGTGAGCGAGGACGCCGCCTGCTCGAACAGCGCCCAGAAGGTGACGTTGAAGACGACGAGGATGATCGCCGCCAGCATCATCTGCGCCTCGGTGCGCGTGCCGACCCGCCACGACCAGATCGGAATGCCGATCACCGCCGCGAGGAAGATCGCCAGCAGGGCCTTGCCGAGCAGCGGGGTCGCCGCGACATATTCCCAGATCGTGCTGCCCGAAGGCTCCGGCGCGTCCATCACGTTCTGGAAGATCAGCCAGACGACCGCCGCACCGAGGAAGGTGAGGATGTAGATCAGCGGTGCCCGGTCCGGCCCCTCGCGCGGCGGGGCCTCGCCATAGCCGGCGAGCCTGCCGCCCTCGAACTGCATCAGGATATAGGCGAGGAACAGCACCGCCGAGACGATCAGGAAACCGGCCCACCAGCCGACATGGTTGACCAGCCACGGGCAGGCCGCCTGCCCCAGGATCGAGCCAACGTTGATGCCCGCGTAGAAGATGGTGAAGCCGGCGTCGCGGCGACGGTCGCCCGGCGCGTAGAGCGCGCCGACGATCGTCGAGATGTTCGGCTTGAAGAAACCGTTGCCCACCACGATCAGGCTGAGCGCCAGCAGCATGAGCGCCGAGTAGAAAGGCGACCGGTCCGCACCCGAGTTGAAGCCGCCCGCCGGAATCGTCTTGGTGACCTGCCCGCCAGCGCCGAGCAATTGGACGGAACCGTCCGGCAGGCCGTGAATGGTGAGCGTCTGCCCGCCCATCACGATCGTCTGCGGCGCGTCGTTGATCGCCAGCGGCGTCGCGGGCGGGGCCTGCGACACGTCGTAGCGGACGTTGTCGATCGTCGCATAGGGCTGGCCCTGATGTCCGCCGAAGCAGAGCAGGAAATAGCCCAGCGCCATGACGAGCGCGCCGAACTTCACCGATCGTTTCGATCCGAGATAGCGGTCCGCCAGCCAGCCGCCGACCAGCGGGGTCAGGTAGCAGAGGCTGAGGAAGCCGCCGAGCAGCCCGTTCGCCTCGTGATCGGGCAGCAGGAAATGCTTGGTGAGATACAGGATGAGCAGAGCGCGCATCCCGTAGAAGCCGAAACGCTCCCACATTTCGATCGAGAAAAGCCGTCGAAGCTGACGGGGATGGCCCAGCCATGTATCGCCGTCCGTTCGGCTGACATGGGGGGAACCGGGTTCAAACGTGGCGTCCGCGTCGGGAAGGGACATTCAGGCTCCGAAAATCATTGGGGCGGGCGTTCGTCGCCTCGCCGATCATGCGGCGCAGACTAGCGGCACGGACGGCTTCGGCAAGAGGCGCGAAACGATATTGCGTCCCATTGTTATCGACTGTGTTATCGACGCATCGAACGGCGCCTGCTAGTCGCGCGGCCATGCTCAACGACCGCACCTCGCCCGCCACGCTCGTCGCCACCCGCCGGTCGGGAAAGCCGCGCGACATGATCGCGCCGGGGCCGGACGAGGCACAGCTTGCGCGCATCCTCGCCGCAGCGATGCGCGTGCCCGATCATGGCAAACTCGCGCCGTGGCGCTTCGTGGTGATCGGCGAGGACCGTCGCGACGCCTTTGCCGCGATGCTGCAGCAGGCGTGGCGCAGTGAGCATGGCGCCGAGGACCGGCCCGATGTCGCCGCGATCGACCAGTTCGCCAAGCAGGCGCCCACGCTTGTGGCAGTCGTCTCGGCGCCAGATGCCGGCGCCAAGATCCCTGTCTGGGAACAGGAACTGTCGGCGGGCGCCGCCTGCACAATGATGCTGGTTGCCGCCCATGCGGAAGGTTTCGTCGGCAGTTGGCTGACCGGCTGGGCCGCTTATTCTCCGTCGGTCGCGGCCGGGCTCGGATATTCGGGCGCGAAGATCGCGGGTTTCATGTTCTTCGGGTCGCTGGCCGAGGAGCCGACCGAGCGCCCCCGTCCGTCCGACGATAGTATCGTTTCGCGCTTCTAAAGCGCAAAGCCGCTTGACCCGCCGTGCCGTATTACTACAGCATGGCACCATGGCCAACGATGATCGCCCCGTCTACATCCGCCTGCGCGACGTGATCGCCGACGCGATTCTCGAAGGGCGATACCGGGATGGGGATCCGTTGCCGTCCGTTCGCGCTCTGGCGGCCGAACATGGCGCCAATCCGCTGACCGTCGCCAAGGCCTATCAAAGCTTTCAGGATGACGGGCTTGTCGTGGTGCGGCGCGGTGTCGGCATGTTCGTGGCCGAGGGCGCCTCGTCCAAGCTGCACCGGCAGGCGCGCGAGAAATTCCTCAGGGACGAATGGCCGCGCGTCCGCGCGCAGATTGAACGCCTCGATCTCAAGATGGACGAATTGTTCGATCTGGCCTGAACCGGCGCGCGAACCATCCCTAGATTCTCAGATTCCATTCCCGCCGCGCGCTTCGCCTAGCGCAGCGACGATGCCCCGCCCGAACGCAAAACCGGACAAGCCATGATACCCAAACAAAAAGCGCGACCAAGAGGCCGCGCTTCATGTTCTCAACGCTGAGTCAGCGTCGAATCACGGGCTGGTCGAGGAATGACCATTGCTGGTGGCGGCAACCACGCCACCGACGACGGCCGCGGCCGCCAGAACGCCGATCACCGCGCCGCCGCCCGTGATCGAGCTGCTGCGGTTCGACTTGACGGTGCCCAGACGGGCCGTCGAGCCAAGGTTGGTGCCAGCCACGGGCGCCAGCGAAAGCTGCGCCGCCGACGGCATGACAGGAGCCGCAGCCATCGACGACGTGCCGATCAAAGCTGCAGCGGCGAACGCGATCGAGATAGTGCGAATCCCCATAACCTTTCCTCCTTCTGAACCGATACCGCAGTGCAATGCCACACAAAGCCCTGCGCGATCAAGCGCTAACGACATGTGGACCGCACTGAATTGCAACGGACGCAATCCGCAGCAGCGGCCAGAAATCATCGACCGCCCCGAAGGTTCCATCGAGGGGAAAAAATTTCTGGCGGCACTGTGTTGCGGCGTCAAAATCCGACGCCGGACAGATAAACGACTTTGACTTCACCGCATCATTGGGGGATTCAAGCGAAGGTCCAGGGCTGCGCGCAACCCGCCGGTGCGATTGCCGCAGCATATCCCGCAAGGAATTCCCGTCAGCAATGTTCGGTTGGTTGAAATCGTCGTTCGAGCCGTCCCTGCCGCCAGGCCATCGCGTCTACGCCGTCGGAGACGTCCATGGGCGCCTCGATCTGTTCGATCGCCTGATCGAGTCCATCCGGCAGGATAACGCGGCTCGACCCGCGGCAGAGGTGACGCTGATCCTGCTGGGCGACCTGATCGATCGCGGCCCCGATTCGAGCGGGGTCGTGGACCGGGCACGCGCCGGAGTGCCGTGGGCGCGAACAATCGCGATCATGGGCAATCATGAGGCGGTGATGCTCGACGTGCTCGACGGCAAGGGCGATCTGCTGCGCAATTGGCTGGGCTTTGGCGGCAAGGCGGCCCTGCGATCCTGGGGTGTCGCGGAAAGCGTGCTGGAAGGTGGATCGCAGGAGGACATCTTGGACGCCGCCCGGCGTGCCGTCCCCGCCGCCGCGCGCGCCTGGCTCGGGCGGATGAGGCCGAACCTGCGCATGGGCGATTATTATTTCGTCCATGCCGGCATCCGGCCCGGCGTTCCGCTCGACAAGCAGATCGACGAGGATCGCCTGTGGATCCGCGAGGATTTTCTCGAAAGCAAGAAGAAGCATGGCGCGATGATCGTGCACGGCCACTCGATCAACACCGAGGTGGAAGAACGCACCAACCGCATCGGGCTGGACACGGGGGCCTATGCGTCCGGCCGACTGACCGCGATCGGACTGGAGGGGCGCGAACGCTGGTTCATGGCGACGGTGGATTAAGCCGCCGACGCATCAATAGGCGTTGCGGTGCACCACGACACGGAGCGTGGCGAGCAGGATCGAGACGTCCCGCCAGATCGACCAGCCCGACACATATTGCAGATCGGCCTGCAGACGGTTGGTCAGATCGATCTCGCGATAGGTGTTGCCGCGGAAGCCCCGAACCTGCGCCAGTCCGGTAAGGCCGGGCTTGCAGGAATGACGGTGCCAATAGCGCTCGTCGACTTCCCAATACAGCAGATCGCCGGCCAGAGCGCCCAGGGCGTGCGGGCGCGGCCCGACGAAGCTCATGTCACCCTTGATGATGTTGAAGATCTGCGGCAGCTCGTCGATGCTGGTCGCGCGGATGAAGCGCCCGACCTTCGTCACGCGTGCATCGCCGCGCGTCGTCAGCTTGCTGGCCTTCGAATCGCACGCGTCAGACCGCATGCTGCGAAATTTATACATGCCGAACAGGCGGTTGCCGCGCCCCACGCGATCCTGCACGAACAGCACTGCGCCCGGACTGTCGAGCTTTACCGCAAGCGCCACGATCAAAAGGAACGGCGCCAGCACGATCAGAGCCGTCACGCCGATCGCGAGATCCAGAGCACGCTTCACGATCCGCTGGCGCAGATCGAGGGAGCCGGCCGAGACGATGACGGTCGCGCTGTCGCCGAAGCTGCCTATGCCGATCGGGCCGAGCACTCCCAGTTCGGCGCTCAGCACCTCCCCGCGGATGTTCGCCCCCTTCAGCACCATCGCCCAGTCGCGGCGCCGTTCCTCCGAACAGGCGACCAGCACGCGGTCCGCCGGCTTGAGCAGCTTGCCGATGCGATCGAGCATCAGCGGATCACGAAGATCGCAACGGATATCGATTTCGGCTGCATCCACCACGAAAGCGCCCGGCGGCGCATCGAACGAGCAGCCGTCCCGAATGACCACGTTGCTGTGGAGTGCGGTGCCGAACCGGCGGCGCGTCCAGTAATGGAAGGCCGATCGCGCCGCGATCAGCAGCATCATCGACATCGCGCTGCCGAGCAGCACCGTGACGCGCGAGATGTGCTCGCCCGCCTTAAGGAAGAATGCGGTCAGGACGACGCCTGACGCGGCGAGCAGAATCGCGCGAAACGCACGATAGGCACCCAGCCGCATCGACGGCAGCGCGTCGGCACTGAATGCAGCGTTGTTGATGCCCGCGATGAGGTACAGCGGCACGAGCGCACCGGCGATGCCGAGATTATAGAGGCTCCAGTCGCTTCCCAGCCAGATCCGGTTCGCCGCCACCACGCCCAGAGCCAATGCGATGGAATCGATGACCATCAGCATAATCTGAAGCCGCAGGCGCAGACCGGATCGTCTTGGGAGAAGATCGGAATATCGGGTGAGACGCCCGCTTTCCGACCATGGCAGGCCACTGGCCCTCTCCGTCATGAGAGTTTCCCCTTCGCTCTGCACGCGGCTACCGATTCGGTGAACTTGTTATAAACCGTGCAATGGGTTTTGCGCCAGTTGCCGCAACGCAGCAACCGATCAAGCGCGAATCCTGTCTCGTTTAAGGACCAATCCGTCGCGATTTACAATGGCTTCTTCAATGAGGCGAGAAGAGACGCACCAGCAAGTCCACACATCGTGCTGCGCATCCGTCCGACTTTTATTGCGGCCACCAGGCCGGATAACTGGTTGCCGCACCCGTCGCAGAATCGGCGGAGGGCGGCGTGTAAATATCCATTCCGGGCAGCGATAACGGCTCCGTCGATCCAGTATCCAGGGATGGCGGCGTGTAAATCGCCATGCCGCCCATGGATTCCAGCGTATCGGCCCCTCCCGGCACCGGCTGCACGCTGGCAGCGACAGCCGGATTCGCGCCCCCATTATCCGGTCCGTCCGGCGCGTTTTGCACGCCCGTGCGCGGATTGAGCCGATTCGGATTGGGAGGGGACGGCGGGTTTGGATCATATTTGTCGCGGGGATCGACCGGCTCACGCGGCAGGTCGTTCATCTGCGCGAACGCAGCGGTGCTGGTAGCGGTGCCGAGGACGATGACGGCCACCGATGCAAGAATGAGGGGCAGGCGCATGACAATCTCCGTCCCACCCATTAGCCCTCGCGGCCGCCCGGCGCCAGCCCGTCCGCACCGGCAAGGTGAGGCAGCACCCTGTCCGCCATGCCGGATAGATGCGCCGGCCTTGAAAATAACGAGCCGGTTGGACAATCTCCTCGCCGTCTGGCACTCGACCGCAGACCGAGAGGATGAAGGGGCCGCCGGCGCCCGACATCTCATCGCGAAACCACATGGTCTTCAGCCCATGACGGTGCGGCGGATTGCAGGCCGGGGGGTCAGCCGACAACCGTACGACCGGCAGTGAACGGACTCTCAGACGCGATGACTCGATCCCAGTTGACGTTCGCACTCACGGCGCTGCTCCTGCTTGCCAGCGGCCTGCTCGGCGGCGGAGTGACCGCGCCGAACATCTCGATGCTGGTCGAACTGATCGGCTGCGCCGTCCTGGGGATCGCGATGATCGGGATCGTCGACGGCAAATATCCCGATCACGCCAAATCCGCCTTGGTTTTCGCGGCCTGTGTGGCGCTGGTGCCGTTTATCCAGCTGATCCCCCTGCCCGCTTCGATCTGGCGATCCCTGCCGGGCCGGGCCGTACCCGACACCATCTCGCAGCTGATCGGGCAAGGCGATCAGGCGCGGCCGATCGCGCTCGATCCCGAACAGGCGGCGATGCGGGGTCTCGCCCTGATCGTGCCGATCGCGGCGTTCGTCGCCACGCTGCAGCTTGGCACGCGCAAACGCGACCAGTTGATGATGCTGGTCGTCGGCCTGGCCTTCTGCAGCCTTCTGCTGGGTGTGTTCCAAGTCGCGACCGGCCGGTTCTACCTCTTCTCCTTCGTGCATTTCGGGCTGCCGGTCGGCCTCTTCGCCAACCGGAACCATCAGGCGGATCTCCTCCTGCTCGCCATTCCGATGTGCGCGCGGATCGCGGAAACGCTTCCCTTCCGACATGATCGCCGACGCCTGATCCTGCTCTGCGCGGTGCTGTTCTTCACGGTCGGCATTATCGCCACCCAGTCGCGCACGGCGCTCGCGATCCTGCCCGTGGTGATCGTCGTCGCCTTCGTGATCCATTCGGGCAATATCGCAAGCCGCACCATATGGATTGGCTCGGCAACGATCGGCGCGGTCGCCGTGATCGCCGCCGCGTTGCTGATCTGGACACCGATCGGCGCCCACGCGCTCCACCGGTTCCAGGATGTCGGCGAGGATCTGCGCCCGCAGCTGTGGCGCGGCACCATCGCGGCGGCGAAGTCCTTCTGGCCGGTCGGCAGCGGGGTCGGATCGTTCGTGCCGGTCTACGACATGTTCGCCGATCTCGATTCGGTGAACGCCGCCTGGGTGAACCATGCGCACAACGATTATCTGGAGCTGTTCCTAGAAACCGGCGTCGCCGGCATCGTGCTGATCGTTGCCTACGCCATCCTGCTGGGCCTGCGGGTTTTTCCGCGCCTGTCCGGCGATGCCGCGCAACAGCGCCTCGTCGGATTCACCGGCCTCGCCATCCTGCTGCTGCACTCGATCACCGACTATCCGATGCGGACCTTCATCCTGCTGGCGGCCTTCGGCCAGCTCAACGCGATGCTTTTCCCCGCTCGCGACGCGCGTATGCGGTCCCGGCGGAAAGGCCCGTTCAAGGTGTCGCCGCAGCCCGATTTCCTTCAGGAACCGCAACCGGCGACCGCCGACGCTGCGACGCGATGACAAAAAAGAGGGCCATGCTCGTGATCCGGCAGAACGAGTATCCGAGAACAGGCCGATGCCTGGAAGCCTCCCCCCTGAACCGCCGCGGGTGACGACGTGAAGAAAACGCATAAGGAAAGGCCAGCCAGCCGGAAGGCGAAGATCATCGGCTGCGCGGTCGGCCTGCTGCTCGCCTGGCCGACACTGCAACTGTCGCTGGCTCTCGCGCATAGTGCGGACGAGGACCTCGCCGCAGCGGATTTCGCCGAGGATTCGCAATCGGCGGCGACCGCCGCGGCGCAGCAGCGCCTGGCCGACGGGGATCCCGCCGGAGCGGAGACATTGGCGCGCAATGCGCTGGCCGTCTCGCCGATCTCGGACGCGTCGCTCCGCGTGCTTGCGCTGGCGGAGCAGCAACAGGGCAACTGGCAGCACAGCAACGCGCTGATGAACCAGGCCGCGGCGCTCGGCTGGCGCGACCTGCCCACCCAGCTCTGGCTGGCGGCCGCCTATGTGCAGGCCAAGGATTACGAGAATGCGGCGAACCGTCTGGACGCAGCCCTTCGCGTCAATCCCGATCTGCCGCAACTCCATGCCCTGATCGACAGCAGCGCGGCCGATCCGCAGCTGCGCCCCTATCTGCTGCGCAGGCTGGCGCTCAATCCGGCATGGCGACAGAGCTATTTCGCTGACCCCACCCTCGCATCGCCCGATGCCGCGCGTGCGCGCGGCAGCCTGCTCGCGGGCCTGTCCGGCACGGCCAATCCGCCTTCGCACGACGAACTCGTCCAGGTCCTTTCCGCGATGGTTTCCGCCGGCGCCGCCGGTGAAGCACGGAACCTGTGGATCGCCGCCAACCATGGCGCGAACCAGCCACTCTATGACGGCCGGTTTGAAAGGACTGCCCAGAGCTACGCATCGCCGTTCGAATGGTCGCTCCGCTCCGTTCCCGGCGCGGAAACATCCGCGGAAAAACGCGACAACGCGCCCGGCGATGCCCTGCTCGTTCGCACCGATGGTACGGCGAGCGGCACGTTGGCGCGCCAGTGGCTCCGCCTGACGCCGGGCGAACACCAGCTCACGGTTTCGAGCGCCGGACCGGCATCCAGCCTGCGAAGCCTCGCCTGGACGATCCGCTGCATGCCGCACGGCCCCACCATCACGACGTTGCAGGGCAGCGGCAAGCGCGACACGGCCGCGTTCGCAACCGCACCGGACTGCACGGATCAGGTCATCGAGCTCCAGGCCCGTCCGCAGGCGGGTTCATCAAACGGGGAAGTCCGTTTTTTTGATATGGTAATCAACTGACTCGCCAAACGAGCCGTGTTGTGTGCTATGATGGGCCAACCGAACGAAATTGTGCTATGCAGCAAAGCTCGAGCGGCTATAGCATTGTCGATCATGCAAGCTGAGGGAGTGGGGCATGCAATCTGGATTTCGGCCGTTTGAGAAAACACGTGCCGGAAAATCCGTATCTGGAAGGCGTGCGGGCGGATTTTCCGCTCTGATACTGCTTTCTCTCTGCGGCCTCGCCGGTTGCGCGACGCGTTCCACCCTGCCGTCGGGCAGCGCGGCCTACAACACGTTCCCGCCGCCCAATACCGAGCACAGCACGGACAATTACAAGATCGGCCCGCTCGATACGATTGCGGTGACGGTCTTTCAGGAACCGGACCTGACCTCGGCGGCGATCCAGGTGGACGCAGCGGGCAACGTCCTGCTTCCGCTGATCGGCCAGGTGTCGGCCGAGGACAAGACGTCGACCGAACTCGCCGCAGAAATCTCGAGCAAGCTCAGCACGCGCTACCTCACCAATCCGCAGGTCTCGGTGATCGTCACCGACTCGGTCTCGCAGCATGTGACCGTGAACGGATCGGTGACGGAACCGGGCGTCTACGCGATCAAGGGGCGCACCACGCTGCTCGATGCGCTCGCCATGGCGAAGGGCACGTCGCGCGTCGCCGCGCTCGATCAGGTGGCGGTGTTCCGCATGGTCAACGGGCAACGCATCGGCGGCCTGTTCGACGTCAGCAAGATCAATCGCGGGCTTGCGCCCGATCCCGAAATCAAGGGCAGCGACACGATCGTCGTCGGCCTGTCCAATGTGAAGGCCGCCTGGCGCGACGTACTCACGGCGGCTCCGTTGCTGACGGCGTTCAGCTACGCCGCGACGCGTTAAGGTTTAGAGGGGAAGGCTCGTGAATAAGCAGATCGCGTTGCATCCGGACCTGGACGACGACCTCCTGGATGTGATGGAGCCGGATAACGGCGGCTCCGTATCCGACGAGCTTTCCCGCAACTTGCGGGCCTTGTGGTCCACCTTCTACCGGAACCGTCTGCTGATCGCCGCCATCGTCGGCGTGTTTATGCTGATCGGCCTCGGCGTCACCATGCTGATGACGCCGAAATACCGGGCGACCACCAGCATCCAGATCGACCAGCAATCGACCAACGTGCTGGGCAATACGGACCAGAATTCGGTCGATCCGGCTGCGGCGTGGCAGGATGCGGACCGTTTCCTGCAGACGCAGGTGGACGTGCTGCAGAGCCGCGCGATGGCGATCACGGTGATGCAGGACCTCAACCTGAACGCCAATGACGACTTCATCCATCAGATGGGCGGAAAGCCGGCGGATCGTCCGGCGGGTCCGCTGAGCCTGGCCGATACCAAGCGCGAACAGATTTTGAACGTGCTGTCCGATGGGCTGCGCGTCGATCTCCCCCGCAATTCGCGCGTGGCGGACATTTCGTTCACCAGCCCCGATCCGCGGCTCGCGGCGCGCGTCGCGAACGCCTTCGCGGCGGACTTCATGATCTTCAACATGAAGCGCAAGTTCGGCTCGTCGACCTATGCGAGGAACTTCCTCGAAAGCCAGCTGAGCGACACGCGCAGCAAGCTCGAGCAATCGGAGCGCGCTCTGCTCGATTATGCACGCAGCGCCCAGCTGCTCGACGTTTCGGGCGGCATCGCATCGAGCACCGACGGCAGCACGACGGGCACGCCCCGCTCGCTGACGACCTCGAACCTCGTCCAGATCAACGATGCCTATGCGCAGGCGCAGGCCGCGCGGGTGCAGGCTCAGCAGCATTGGGAGCAGGCCGCCGCGACGCCGCCGATGCAGCTTCAGGAAGTGCTGACCAACCCGGCGGTGATGCAGCTGGCGCAGCTGAAGGCGCAGGCGCAGGCGGCGTATCAGCAGGATCTGCAGCGGCATAAGCCCGATTATCCGCAGATGCAGCAGGCCGCGGCGCACATCGCCGAACTGGACCGCCAGCTCAATTCGCTGGCCACATCGATCCGCGGATCGATCAAGGAACAGTATGCGACCGCTCTCAAGCAGGAGCAGGCGCTGAGCGGCCAGGTCAACGGGCTGAAGAGTTCGACCCAGAACGAGCAGAGCCGGTCGGTCGAATACAACATCCTGAAGCGCGCCGTGGACACCAACCGGACGATGTATGACAGCCTGCTGCAGCGCTATGCCGAGGTTTCGGCACAGGCGGGCGTGGCTGCGAACAACATCAGCCAGGTGGACGTCGCCGATACTCCGGACAAGCCGGTATCGCCCAAGCCGCTGATCAATCTGGCCCTGGCCATGATCCTCGGCATGATGGCGGCGGCAGGCTTCGTCCTCCTGCGCGACAAGTTCGACGACTCGGTGCGTACGCCGGAAGACGTCAACTCCAAGCTGGGGCTGACCTTCCTGAACTCGACGCCGATGCTCGACCAGGAGATGACGCCCGACGAGGCCCTGTCCGATCCGCGCTCGGCGCTGTCGGAAGCCTATTCGGCGCTCAGGACCTCGATCGAGCTGAGCCACAAGGGCGGCGCGCCGCGCACTCTGGCGGTCACGTCGACCCGCCAGTCCGAAGGCAAATCCACCAGCGCCTTCGCGATCGCGCGCAACTTCGCGAAGATCGGTCGCTCGGTGGTGCTGATCGACGGCGATTTGCGCAAGCCGTCGCTGCACCGCCTGGCGAACGTTCCCAACGGGCGCGGCTTCTCCAACCTCCTCGCCCGCATGGGCAGCATCGACGAGGCGATCCAGCCGACCGAGACGCCGAACCTGTCGCTCATCTCCGCCGGCCCGCTGCCGCCGAATCCGGCCGAGCTGCTGTCGGGCGCCCGCCTGCCCGAGCTGATCAACGAGCTTGCCGAACGCTTCGACGTGGTCGTTATCGACGCACCGCCGGTGCTGGGCCTTGCCGACACCGTGCTGATCGGGTCCACCACCGAAGCCACGCTGTTCGTGGTCGAGGCGAACGGCTCGCACCATGGCCATGCCAAGACCGCCGTCCGTCGCCTCACCGGCAATGGGATCACGATCATCGGTGCGCTGCTCACCAAGTATGACGCGCGCAAGATCGGCTACGGCTATGGTTACGGATACAATTACACCTATTCCTACTCCTACGGGCAGCCGGACGCGCCGAGTTCGTCCCGCAAGTGGCCCTGGTCCAAGAAGTAGGCTGGCTTTAAAGGGGCGCATGTCGCACCGCACAAGCGGTGGCTGCGCCCTTTTTCTTGCCCGACGCGGGCGCCATATCCGGGAGGAACGCTTGCGGCGAACATCCTCTCCATGGCAGCAGGAGCGGAAATTCCCGTTCACCTCGATATTCGGACCTATCTAGCTCGATCGACCGGCACTCTGGCGGCGTCGCCCGCGGCGATTGCCTCGCGGTCGATTTTGCTGCTACGCACAATCAGGGAGGCACATCATGCAAATCGCCATTTTCGGATTGGGCTATGTGGGCGCAACCGCAGCGGCCTGCCTGGCGAGCCAGGGCCACCGCGTCATCGGCGTCGATCCGAACCCCGACAAGGTTTCAAAGATCATGTCCGGCGTGGCGCCGATCACCGAGCCTGGCCTCGATGACCTGACCGCCGCCGGCGTGAAGGATGGCCTGCTCAGCGCCGTGTCCATTGCCGACAAGGATGTCGTTTCCAGCGATCTCATCATCGTGTGCGTCGGCACGCCGAGCGCGGTCGACGGGTCGCATAACATGAGCTTCATCGCCGAGGTCTCGCGACAGATCGCGCTGCAGCTCAAGGACGCGCCCGACGCGCGCCCGGTGGTCGCCTACCGCTCGACCGTGCGCCCCGGCACGATCGAGGAGATGATCCAGCCAATCTTCGACGACGTTCTCGGCACCGATTCCGACCGCGTCGAGCTGGTCTACAATCCCGAATTCCTGCGTGAATCGGTCGCCATCGCCGATTTCTTCGCGCCGCCCAAGATCGTCGTCGGCACGAAGACCGGCGAGCGCTGCGCCGCGATCGACGGGATCAACGAGGGCATCGAGGCACCGGTCTTCTACGTGAAGTATCGCGAGGCCGAGATCACCAAGTTCGTGGACAACACCTTCCACGCCGTGAAGACCGCTTTCGCCAACGAGATCGGCCGCGTCTGCACCAAGCTGGGCGTCAGCGCGAGCGAGGTGCACCGCATCTTCGTGTCGGACACCAAGCTGAACGTCTCGCCTTATTATCTGCGCCCCGGCGGCGCGTTCGGCGGCTCCTGCCTGCCCAAGGACGTGCGCGCGCTGCAGCACATGTCCCGCCTCGTCGGCGGATCGACCGGGCTGATCGACTCGCTGATCGTCTCGAACGAGGCGCACAAGCAGTTCCTGTTCGAGCTGTGCTCGCAGGGCCTGACCCATGGCGCCAAGGTGCTGATGCTGGGCCTCGCCTTCAAGGACAAGAGCGACGATCTGCGCGAAAGCCCCAACATCGACATCGCCCGCTACCTGCTGACCGCGGGCTACGAGCTGTCGATCTTCGATCCCTACGTCACGCCCGGCAATCTGGTCGGCCAGAATCTCGGCGTACTGTCGCGGTCGCCCTTCATCCGCAAGCTGCTGAAGAGCCAGGCCGAGATCGAGGCGGAAACCTACGACGTCGTGATCGACACGCGCAGCATCGCCGGCAACTACAAGCTGGACGCCGCGCGCATCGTCGACATCAACCGCCTCGCCTGAGCATAAGCGATGGGCGCGAGCCTTCCCAAGCAGATGAATGTGGAGCCGGCCGCCCGGCCGCTCCGCATCGCCTTCGTCTACAGCCGCCTGCCCTTCCCGATGATGCGCGGCGACCAGCTGACCGTCTCGCACCTGCTGAGCTTCCTCGCCGCGCGCGGCCACACGGTCGATTTCCACACGCTCGCCACCGGCGGCAAGGTGGAGCCGGCGCAGCGCGAATGGCTGGACAAGGCCTGCCGCACGGTGCGCTTCTACGACCAGCCCAAGATCGCCATGCTGCTCGGCATGGTGCGCGCGCTGTTCACCGGCATCCCCTTCCAGGTCGGCCTGTTCCACAACGCCAAGCTCGCGGCCGATCTGGAAGCGGGCATCGGTGCGGGCGACTATGACATCGCCTATTGCTATTATCTGCGCACCTCGCCCGCGATCCCCGATCCGACGCGGTCGTCCGCGAAGGGCTGGCGCTCGTTCCTGGCGATGCAGCTTTCGCAGACGCTGAACGCGCGGCGGATCTTCGAGAACGAGACCAACCTCGCCAAGCGCATCTTCTATTTCTTCGAGGCCAAGCGGCTCGCCCGCTACGAGGCGCGGATCTGGCGGAAGTTCAGCCGGACGGTGCTGATCGGCCCGGCCGACGTCGCCGCGATCCGCGAGGAATGTCGGCGGCAGGGCATGCCGGAGATCGACAATTGGGTCTACGGCGCACACGGCACCGACACCGAGCGTTTCCAGCCCGCGACGCGCGAGGAGATGGTGCCCAACCGCGTCGTCTTCTCCGGTTCGATGCTCTATCAGCCGAACATCCAGGCGGCGTTGTGGTTCGTGCAGCGCTGCTGGCCGGCGATCCGCGCCGCCGTGCCGGACGCGGAGTTCATCATCCAGGGGCGTGACCCCGTGCCGGAAATCCAGCGCCTGGCCGGCAAGGACGGCATCGTGGTGACCGGCACCGTGCCCGATGTCGGCGCGATGATCCGCTCCGCCACGGTCTGCGTGAACCCGATGCTCGCCGCCGGCGGAATGCAGAACAAGCTGATCGAATATATGGCGTGCGGCAAGGCGACGGTCGCCACCGCGGTCGCCAACGAGGGCATCCGCGCACCTGCCGACACGCTGATCAGCGCCGACGAGCCGGAAGCGATCAGCGAGGCGATCATCGCGTTGCTGCGCGATCCCGATGCGGCCCACGCGCTCGGCCAGCGCGCCCGCGCCTACGCTTCGCGCGACTGGACGTGGGAGAAGCACTTCCTCGATCTGGAGCAGGCCTTCTACGATTCGCTGGAAGATCGCGGCCAATGATAGCCGCGTTGCGCAGGCTCGGCCCGATGGTCTCGGCGATCGGCCTGCGCTATTCGGCGATCATCATCCAGTTCGCGCTCGTGCTGCTGGTGTCGCGCCACACCAGCACCACCACGGCGGGCACCTATTTCATCATCTTCGGCTGGGTGAACTCCACCTACTTCATCGCCGGCCTGGGCCTGCCGGACGGGCTGGTGCGCGAAATCTCGCACCTCGCCAGCACCGGCGGCGAAGCGGCGATCCGACCACTGATGCTGCGCGCGGTCGGTCTGTTCG
Organism: Sphingomonas oryzagri; assembly: GCF_029906645.1. Lineage (NCBI taxonomy): Bacteria > Pseudomonadati > Pseudomonadota > Alphaproteobacteria > Sphingomonadales > Sphingomonadaceae > Sphingomonas > Sphingomonas oryzagri. Next base: position 180,703 of record NZ_JARYGZ010000001.1, on the reverse strand, counting down.
CGGTGCTGACCCTGGCGACCGCCGCCGCCGGCATCCTCGGTGCGCAGGCGTTCGGCTTCGCACCGGGCCTCGTCCTGTGGGTGGCGGCCTGGTGGCTGTGCTACGCGATCAACTTCTTTTGCGCGCAGAGCCTGCTGGCGCTCGGACGGCCGACCGCCGGCAGCTTCTTCTTCTATCCGGCGCTGAACATCTCGCTGCTGTTCACCCTGTTTCCCTATCTGCTGTTCACCCGCAACGAACCGGTGGAGCATCTGCTGGCGGCGGCGATCACCGGCGCCGCACCTATGGCGCTCATCGCCGGTTCGGCGCTCGCCACGGCGCTTCGGCGAATGGATCGGCCGGCGGGCACGGAGGCGCCGCCCGTAGCACTCGGCGCGGTGATGTCGCTCGGCTTCCGCATCGCGGTGGCGCGCGTGGCGCAGACGGCGATCTACTGGATCCCGACATGGATCGCGGGCGGTGTGCTGATGCCGGCGGCGGCGGCCGTCCTCGGTCTCGCGGCGCGCCTCAATAACGCGGTGGCGGCGGTGATGGCGGCGATCCGCTTCATCGTGCGCCCGCAGATCGTCGCCGCCGCCGCGCGCGACGACTGGCAGACGATCAGCCGCAACGCGCGGATGATCTCCACGCTGGCATCGGGCGCGGTGCTGCTCGCGATCCTGGTCTATCTGGCGATCGGGCGGCCGCTGATCGTCGGCATCTTCGGCGCATCCTATGCGGGCGCGTTCCTGCCGCTGCTGATCCTGCTGTTCGGCACGCTGGCGGAGGCGACCGGCGGCGTCGTCGACGAGGTGCTGAAGATGACGGGCAATGCCAGCTTCGTTCTGGGCACCCTGCTCTGCGTCGTCGCGGGCGAAGCGCTGTTCTCCTGGGCCGGCGGGCGGCACGGGCTGCTGTGGCTGGCGGCCGCTCAATCGCTGGCTCTCGCCTGCCTCTATGGCACCCAGATCAGCTTCGCGAAGTGGCGGCGGGGCGTGCTGCTGCTGCCGATGCTCAGCCCCGCGACGATGAAGGGGGCCGTGCGCGCACTCCGCCAGCGCACGGCCTGAGAAGGATCTACATCAGTTCGGCCGCGCGGATCAGTTCGGCGATGCCCAGCGTGATGTGATAGAGCGAGCTGGCCGGCGCCGCCTCCTCCACCCAGCTGCCGTCGGGCTTCAGCTTGTCGCGATACGATCCCTTCACCGGCACGTCGAAATAGCGCTTGAGGCCCTGCCACGCGGCGGTCGCCTCCGCCATCGCACCGGTGTCGGCGGGATCGTGCCACAACGGCGTGACGGCTGCCTTGATCCGCTCGGTCTGCGGCCAGAGGCGCGCACCGGCATCGACGACACTGCCGTCCAGCTTCACGACGTTGATCGCAACGCCGTCGACGACGCCGTGCGCGCGGCCGAACGCCGCCAGGCGCTGCGACGGTGCCGGATCGAACAGCCCCTCCTTGCCGAGCATCGCGAACAGCCACGCCCATTCGAAGCAATGGCCGGGTTCGACGGCATGGCCCTCGTCCGTATCGGGGCGCGACCAGTCCGGCGCGAAAAACTCGGTGAGCGCGCCGGTGGCAGGCTCGATGAACGCATCCCGGCCCAGCGTCGCGAGCGCGCGTGCGCGATCCGCCCACGCTTCGTCGCGGGTCGCCTGCCAGAGCACGATCATCGCTTCGAGCAGGTGCATGTGCGGGTTCTGGCGGCGCGGCGGGCCGTCGATCTCGCCTTCGTCGAAACCGCCTTGCGGATTGGTCCAGTCGCGCTCGATCGCCGCCATCAGCCGCTCCGCCGGCGCCAGCAGATCGGGCCGCTCCAGCATCTGTGAGGCATGGCCGAGCGCGAACAGCGTGAAAGCCGAATCGTACAGGTCGGCGCGACGGTCGGACGGCTGGCCGTCCGGTCCGAAGCGGTGGATCATGAAGCCGTCCTCACGCTGTCCACGCGCCACCAGGACGTCGACGGCCTGCGCCACCGCGTCGCGCCACGGCCCGTCCCAGCCAAGCCGGCCCAGTTCGCAGAACACGAAGATCTGCCGCGCCTGCACGCGCAGCCGGCGGTCGCCCTGGCTCGGCTCGCCGGCGGGAGAGAATGCCTCGACAAACATGCCATCGGGATGGCGACCCGCGGTGCACCACAACGGCGCAGCCTCCTCGAACAGCCAGCGCCGGGCATCGGCGGCGGCGGCCTTGAACGCGGCGATCGCGTAATCAGCGGACATGATCGTTCCTGTCTGGTCGGGCGGATGGGATGGTGTGGAGAAGCGCCTCGCCTGCGGCGGCGAGCGATGCCGCGTCCCATATCGGATCGGCACTCGGCCTGCGGACCGTGAGCGCGCAATGACGGGCATCGCCGGACGGTTCGACACGGATCTCGATCGCCGACAGGGCACGGCGCGGGCCGAAACGGAAGTGGCTGGCCGCCCGGTGCGCGACCGTGCCCCCGAAAATCCCGACGACCAGTTCGGCACCGTCGCCGTGCCGGAAAGTCAGGCTGTTGCCGGCCTCCGCCGCGATCGCCCAGTCGCCATCGATCAGGAAACGGGAGCCGCCGCCGCCCCGCCCCGCCCAGGCATCGACGATAGCCAGCGCGCCATCGGGCGAGAGCGCGACCGTACGACCGCTGCGGGCACCGGCACGATCATAGCCGGTCTGGGTGGCGGCGGCGGTCAGCGCCCCGTCGAACGGGCTGGCGATGGTGAAGGCCCGCCCGCGCCGCCCGACGCGCCACGCGCCGAACATCTCCATCGGCTCCAGCCCGTCGAAGGCGGGGCCGTTGTGCGAGTGGGCGGATCGTGTCCAGTCGCGTTCGGGGCCGGGCTTGTAACTCGCCACGCCCGGATCGACGATGAAACGGTGCCCATCGACCGAAAGCTCGATCGAGAGGAAATCGGCATGGGCATGGCCCGGCGCCTCGTCCGGCCCGCCTTTGCCGACATCGAACAGTACGGCGGAACCGCCGGCATCCAGCCGCGCGAAACCCGCCTCCGCCAGCATGCGGATGCCCTGTTCCGGCGGGCGGGGATCCACGCCGAGGCTCGCGGGCGACGGGCCGTCTCCGTCCGCGCAATCGTTGAACACCGCGAAGCCGCCATCCGGATGGGTCAGCACCGCCAGCGCGCCGCGCATATGCTCGGCCAGCGCCGCGCCCTGCCCCGCCGCGCCGCCGGTCAGCAGACCGCCCGCCAGCAGCACGTCGAAATGGCCGAGCAGATGCGCCTGATAGGTAGCCGATCGTTCGAGCTGAAAGCCGTCCGCGCCGACCTGCGCATCCATCGCGGCGACGAACTCGCGCGCGCGTCGGGCGAGCAGCGGCGCATCGTCCCGCGCCGCCGCAGCGAGGCATTGCCCGAAAATGTCGGTGGCGAGATGGTTGAAGCCCAGATCGTCCTCGCGCAACCGATCGACCACCTGCTCGCAGGCAAGCACATGGCCGACGATCGTGCGGAGGGCCGGGCTGTCCGCCAGCGCCGGATCGGCCGCGAGCGCGAGCGACGCCGCGCACAGCAGGTTGGCGAGCCGCCGTGCCGCCGGCAGCGGCTGCCACGGGATGCTGAGATAGCTGGCGGTCGGTCGGCCGCTCGCATCGAGCTGCGCGATCATGTCGGCGATGTGATCCAGGCCTGCCGCCGGATCGTGCTGCACCGCCAGCGTCGCATGTTCGACGAACGCGATGAAGAAGGCGCGGTTGACGTCCGACGCGGGGATCGCGCCGGGCACGCGCCACGGCACGTCGCGCACGCCGGCCAGATCCACCACGTCGCCCGAGCCGAGGAAATGCAGGCTCGGCCCCGCAGGATCGAAGCGATAGGTGCTCGCCGTCAGCTCGGCCAGCCGGCGCGCCGACGCCACGAAATCCGGCCGCGCGATCCGGTCGGCGATGCGCGCGCAGAGCGCGGCGTCCGCTACCTGCGCGATCCGATAGAACCCCGCGCGCAGCCGGCGCGTCCGCACCTCCCGTACGCCGCGCATCAGCACGGACCGGATCGGGATGTGGCGCGCGGCCGATGCGTACAGCCTCAGCTTGCGAAGGCTCGGCATCGGCCGTTACCGGAACCGGTCCTCACCCGCGAGGAACTCCTCCAGATAGGCCTTCAGCCCCGCCTCCAGCGATGTCGGCGGCTGGTTGTAGCCGGCGCCGTGCAGCTTCTCGAGCGAGGCGCAGGTATAATATTGGTACTTGCCGCGCAGCGCCTCGGGCAGATCGATATATTCGATGTTCGGCTCGCGCCCCATCAGCCGGAACATGATCTCGGCGATGTCGCGGAAGGAACGCGGCGTGCCGCTGCCGCTGTTGTAGACGTCCGGCCGATCGGACTGGCGCAGCGCCCACAGCGCGATGTCCACGCAATCGCCCACCCACACGAAGTCGCGCAGCTGCTCGCCGTCGGCATAATCGGGATTGTCGGACTTGAAGAGCCGCACCTGCCCCTTGTCCCGGATCTGCTCGAACACCTGGTGCGCGACGCTGCGCTGGCCGCCCTTGTGATATTCGTTCGGCCCGTAGACGTTGAAGAACTTCAGGCCCGCCCAGCGCGGCGGCGCGGTGCCGCCGGTGTCCAGCCGCCGGCGCACCCAGCGATCGAACATGTGCTTGCTCCAGCCATAGGCGTTGAGCGGCTTGAGCGTGGCGAGGTGCGGCTCGTCGGAGCGATCGACGAAGCCGGCTTCGCCATCGCCGTAGGTCGCGGCGGAAGAAGCGTAGACGAACGGGATGCCGGCCGCCGCGCAATGCTCCCACAGGTCGATCGACAGGCGGATGTTGCTGCGCACGATGAGATCGACGTCGCGCTCGGTGGTGGTCGAGATCGCGCCCATGTGGACGATGCCCTCGATCCGGCCGTCATGCTTGGCGAGGAAGGCGGGCAGATCCTCCGGCGCGACGACGTCGGCGAGCCGACGCTTGGCGATGTTGCGCCACTTGCAGTCGTCGTCGCCCAGCCAGTCGACGATGGCGACGTCCTCGCCCGCCTCGTCCAGCGCGGCGGCGATGTTCGATCCGATGAAGCCGGCCCCGCCGGTGACTATGTGCATGGCTGGGCCACTCCGCTTTTGTGGATGTGAAGATCGATGGCGACGCGCGCGGCGTGCGCGAAATCGGGCGCAACGTGGGTCGCGCCGGGCGCCGGCGCCGCGCCGGCGGGAAGGTAGACCTGGATGCCGGTCAGCCCGCTCGCCGCGGCGGCGCCCATGTCCGCGGCGGTATCGCCGATGAACACCGCCTCGTCCGCCCGGAAACCGAAATCTGCCATCGCCTGCGCGACCATGCCCGGCAGCGGCTTGCGGCAGTCGCAGCCGTCGTCCGGCCCGTGCGGGCAATGATAGATCGCGTCGAGCGACAGCCCCTCGGCCGCCAGCAGGGCCGTTAGGCGAGCGTGAATCCGCGCCAGTGCCGCCTCGTCGAAATAACCGCGCGCGATGCCCGACTGGTTGGTGGCCATGACGATGCCGAACCCGGCTTCGCGCAGCGCCCGCAGGCCCTCGATCGCGCCGGGCAGGAAGGCGATGCCGTCCGGATCGGCGAGGTAGACGCGATCCTCGATCAGCGTCCCGTCCCGATCGACGACCGCGAACGGCCGCCCTGCGCCGTCCGTCATCGTCGTCAGCCCGCCCGCGCGATGATCGACGTCGTGCTGTGGCCTTCCTCGATCGGGATCAACACCACGCGACCGCCCTGCTGGCGCACGATGTCGGCACCCACGACCTGATCGATCCGATAGTCGGCGCCCTTGATCAGCACGTCGGGGCGCAGCGCCTCGATCAGATCGATCGGCGTGTCCTCGTCGAACAACGTCACCAGATCGACCGCGCCGATCGAGGCCATCACGATGGCGCGCGCCGTCTCGGTCTGCACGGGACGCGACGGGCCTTTCAGGCGCTTGACCGAGGCATCGGTGTTGAGCGCCACCACCAGCCGGTCGCACGCCGCGCGCGCCTTCTGCAGGATGGCGATGTGGCCGGGATGGACCAGATCGAAGCAGCCGTTGGTGAAGCCGACGCTCCGCCCCTCCGCCTGCCAGCGCCGCACCTGCGCGATCGCGTCGTCGCCGCCGAGCACCTTGTTTTCCTGATCGGAGACCGAGCGATCGAACAGCGCGCGCTGCAATTCGCTGGCGTGCACCGCCGCCGTGCCGAGCTTCGCCACCGCGACGCCCGCCGCCGCGTTGGCGAGCGCCGCCGCGCGCGCGATCGGCAGCCCGGCCGCAATGCCGAGCGAGAGCGTCGCGATCACGGTGTCGCCCGCGCCGGACACGTCGAACACTTCCGATGCTGCGGTCGGGATATGGACGGGGACACTCCCCTCCTCCTCGCCCGGCGCGTAGATCGTCATGCCCTGCGCGCCGCGCGTCAGCACCACGGATTGCACCCCGCCCTTCTCGCACAGCATCCGCGCGGCGGCTTCGGCCCCTTCGTCGGTGGAGGTGTCGAAGCCGGTGGCCTGCAGGGCCTCCAGCGCGTTGGGCGTCATCACCCGCGCACCACGATACACCGATGCGTCGACACGCTTGGGATCGACGACCACCGGCACGCCGTGCCGCGCGGCGATCGCCATCACCGCCGACACCAGTTCGGGGCTGAGCACGCCCTTGGCATAATCGGACAGCACGATTGCGCCGAGACCCTCGATCGCCTCTTCCACCTGCCCTGCGAGCCGGTCGCGCAGGCCGGCGTCGAGCACCAGCATCTTCTCCACATCGAGGCGCAGCATCTGCTGGCCGGCGGCGACGAAGCGCGTCTTGACCGTCGTGGGGTGGCCACCGTGGCGCAGAAGCCGCCCCTCGATCCCGTCCTCACCCAGCAGGGTGCCGGTGATGAGATCGGCCTCGGCGTCCTCGCCCAATACGCCGACCAGCACCGGCACGCCGCCCAGGCTCGCGATGTTGCGCGCGACGTTGGCGGCGCCGCCCAGCATCAGCTTCTCGTTGTCGAAGCGCAGCACCGGGATCGGCCCTTCGGGCGAAATGCGTTCGACGTGCCCGTAGACGAAGCGATCGAGCATCACGTCGCCCAGCACGAGCACGCGGCGCCCACGCCAGCCGCCCACGTCGAAACCCTTGCCTGCCTGCATCGCGCCTGTTCCTCGTCCTTGTCTCGAGATCGCGCTAGCGGCTTGCGTGCGCCGGCTCTCGCCCATGCGCCGCCGCCAGTGCGGGAATGACCAGACCGCTCAGGCTGTCCCCCGGAATGTCCCGCATACATTGCGCGTCATACGGGCATTTGCCGTGCAGCGCCGTGCCCCAGCACGGCTGGCAGGGCAGTCGCTCGCCGCGCGTCAGCACGGACGCCTGCGCGCCATAGGGGCGCGTCTCGGTCGGGATGGTGGGGCCGGCCAGCGTCACCGTCGGCACGCCGAAGGCGGCCGCGATATGGCCGAGCGCGGAATCGCTGCCGACGAAGCAGGCCGCTTCGGCCAGCACCGCCTTCGTGACGTCGAGTGGCACGTTCTTCACGGCGACGACCGTCTCGTCGAACGGCTCGAACGCGGGCACGAGATCGAGATCGTCCGGCCCGAACATCACCACCACCTTGGCACCGGGCACCTCGGCACGGACGCGCGCGATCAGCGCCTTCGCCATATCGACGGGGATCCGCTTCTCGCCGGCGAGATTCTTGCTGCTGCCGGGGTGAATCGCGAGAAAGCCGCCCGGCGTGACGCCGAGATCGGCGAGCAACGCCACACCGTCCGCCTTGGCCTTGTCGGACAGCGGCAGCGGAAAACTGGGCGCGGCGGCCGGCTGGCCGGTCCATAGCGAAAGCGTCTCCAGCATCCGATCGACGCGATGCTGCGCGGGATCGACGCGCCCGGCATGGGCATAGAGCCAGCGCAATTTATCGGAATCACCGACGATCGTGCGCACGCCGGCAACGACACGCAGCAGCAGCGCCGACAACGGCGTGATGCGGGTACCGATATAGGCGCAATCGAAGCGATATTTCCGCAGACCCCGGAAGAAGCCGAGCAGCTTGGCGCGCTCCCCGTTCTTCGGCATCGAAAGGATGCGATCGACGACCGGCGCTCCCTCCATCAGGGCGCGCTGCGGGCCGCCGCGAACGATCAGCGTGATCTCGGCCTGCGGATACAGCCTGCGCATCTCCGCGACGACCGGAACGGTCATCACGAGGTCGCCCAATCCCCAGTTCTGGAAAACGCAGATCTTCATGGACCGCCGGCCGCCCCCCTCGATCATGGAGCTAACAGATGCCTCCACGCGGGACAAGGCATCCGCAGTCGCAGCATGGCGCCTCGCATGCCCGGTGGCGGCGACAATTCTGACCCTTGCCGGGAAATTGTCGCCGGATTGTTGCACAAAACGGTCGAGACGTTCGCTATCGCAGCATTTGGCGTGCCAGTCCCTCGTCGAGCCGTTTCCCGCCTCTATCGGTCTAGCGGGCGCGGTCGATATGTGCCACTTGGGTCGCGATTCCACCGTAGAGCCGGGCGCGTGAGCCGGCGCCGGAGACAAGACGATGCTGCTCATCGCCACCGCAACTCTGTTGCTGCTGATCGTGTCCGCGCATCAGATGGCGGCGCTTGCCGGCGGCCGGGGCTCGCTGCCCCGCTTTTTCTGGAGCACGGCCTGGGGCTTCATGTTCCTGTTCGCGCTGCTGTTCGGCGGCGTGTTCGCGATCATGAACCGGATGACACTCTTCGTGATGGTCGGGGTCGCCTGTTTTCTCGCGGGCTGCTGGCTGACCGAGACGATCACCGCACGGCCGATCCGCGGTGCTGCGGCGGTGCAATATCAGCGTCAGATCGCGTGGCTCCGGCCGTTCATCTGGGCCACGACCCTGGTCGGGATGCTCTCGCCAATCTATTTCGCGCGGCAGCTGGGTTTCCACCCGAGCGAGCTGGTGGACATGAGTTCCTATTTCAGCGCCGTGCGCGATGCCAACGCGGCGATCCGCAATTATGACGTCGAACAGAACCTGCTCAGCAAGATCTGCGGCATCTTCCCGCTCGGCGGCGCCACCGTCGCGGGCATGGTCATCGGGCTTGGCCGCCGTCGTTTCAACATCACGCTTTGGGAATGTCTGCTGCCAGTTCTGCCGGGCTTCCTGCTGAGCGCGGTGACATCGGTGCGCGGTGGCACGATCGTGCCCATCGTGATCATGTTCGGCGGCCTGGCGACGGGCCTCGTGATGCGCCGCCGCGAGGGCGTACTCTTCAGTCGCCGCGCAATATCGTGGACCGCGGGCGTGGTCGTCGCGCTCGTCGCGCTCATCCTGTTCATGCAGACGATCCGCGCCGGCAATCGCGCCAGCAATTTTTCCGCGATCGTCGAGCACATGCGTCCATGGATCGCGGGCTACCTGCCCGGCATCTCGGTATGGGCCGAGGAGCAGTGGGACGGCACGATGAGCTACGGCGTGATGACCTTCCGGGGCATCGCGAGCCTGCTGGGCGCCTCGGGCAACGGCGTCGACACGTTCCTGAACGATACCGACATCGGCAACGGGCAGGTCACCAACGCGATGACCTTCTATCGCTTCGCCATTCAGGACTTCGGGATGGCGGGCTCCCTGCTGTTCACCTTCGTATGGGGCGCGATTTCCGGCTGGCTGGGCACATTGGTGCGACGTGGCAATTTTGCCGCCGCGCCCTTCTACGCGATCAATATCGCCGCGGTGATCTGGAGCCCCAATGCCTGGTTCCTGGGTTATGGCACGCGCATCTTCGCGCCGATCGTCGCCTGCGCCTTCCTTGTCGTCGCGGTGCGCCAGAGGGCGCCGCTTGCGATGAAACGCCGCGCGATCCAGGCGCGGCGCACCGCCGCCATGGCGGGAAGATCCGTCTGACCCTCCACCGGCCATCAACAGGAAGACCATGAGCGAAGCACGCCGGATCAACCACATTCAGAGCCTGCGTGCGATAGCGGCCACCCTGGTCGCCATCTCGCACATCTCCAAGGAACTGATCCAGCACGGCGTTCCGGATCGCTACCATCTGCTGCCGTTCCTGATGACGTGGCAGTTCGGCGTCGACATCTTCTTCGTGATCAGCGGTTTCATCATGTACCATGTCACCGCGGGGCGCCCGACCGGCGTCGCTCCCGCGGCGGATTTCATGAAGAAGCGGCTGGTCCGCGTCGTGCCGCTCTACTGGCTCTACACGGCGCTGATCCTGCTGCCGATACTGTTCGCGTCGCATACCGTGCATCACGCCAGCATCGATGCCCCCTACGCCATCGCATCGTTCCTGTTCATCCCGTGGCTACGGCCGGACGGGATGGTGATCGAGCCGGTGCTTGGCCTCGGCTGGACGCTGAATTACGAGATGGTGTTCTACATCAGCATGGCCGTGCTGATCGCGCTCAACGTGCGGCGCACCGTGACGGCGCTCACCCTGCTGTTCGTCGGCGCGACGATCGCGGGCCTGTTCATCACCACGGACTATCCGCAAATCTGGTACTGGACGCGATCGTGCATTCTGGAGTTCGCGTTCGGCGCCGGCATCGCGATGCTGTTCCGGCGCGGCGTCTCGATACCGACCTGGGCGGGCATCGCGATGGTGGTTGTGGGCATCGCCGCATGGCAGGGCACGGTGGCGCTGTGGCCGGTCTCCGAAGCAGGCTTCAACGTGCGCGGCATCACCTGGGGCGTCGCCGCCGCGCTGATCGTCGGGGGGCTGACCTTCTCCACCGCGATGGTGCGGATGCTCGAATGGGGCGGCCCCAAGGGCCTGCTCCAGCAGGTCGGCGATGCGTCCTACAGCCTCTATCTGTGCCACATGTTCGTGGTGCGGCTGATGACGATGGCGATCGGGCGCTACGCGCACGGTTACGGCGCGATCCTCTACGTGCTCGTCACGCTGGCGGTATGCGTCGGCGCGGCGATGCTGTCCTACCGGTTCCTCGAAAAGCCGTTGATCCAGCTCGGCCGCAAGGATTTCCGGCTGCGGCCGGTCGTGCCGAAGAACGAGGGCAAGCCGTCCGATCTCGTGACCTGAGCGGCTCGCCGCCGCCACTCAATTGTCCTGCGTATCCTCGACATCGTGGCGGACCATGCGCGCCGCCGGCGAGATGCGATCCACCGCGCCGCCGCTGCGCGTAAACACCTTCGGATCGGCCTGGACGACGACGTCCATCCCGTCCGGCGCGCCGTTCACGCGAAGCGCATTGCCCGCGAAGGGCCGGCCGCTGCTTTCGATCATGCGCAGCCGATAGCGATTGCCGCTGCCGTCGCCGTTCACCGGCGCCCAGTGCGCGGCATCGGGCGGGGACTGCCCGCTATTCTGGTCGATCGCGCGGAACGCCCCGCCGTTCAGCGTCACCACGTCCCCCGCCGCATAGGATGCGGTCGCGTTCCACGGCCGGCTGTCGTTGGTGACGAGCGCGAACGCACCGCCCGCCGCCCGCCGGCTGACGTCCCGCAGCGTCAGCGCCATGTCCATGTCGGCATTCGAGCTGTCGCGCAGTCCGGCCCCCGCCGTATCGTCGATATTGCCGTTGATGCTGACCTGCTTGTTGCCGGCGAGGCTGATGCCGTTGCCTTCCGCGCCATTGGCGGGGCTGCCGGTGACGTGCGACACGTTCAGGTTGGCGATCGAGACGATATCGCTGTTCACGATCGCCACGCCTTCCGGCACGTTGGAGATGGAGCGGGCGAGCGTATCGCCGTTGAACGGCGCGGGGTGGCCGAGGATGTCGCCCACGGCATCGTAACCCGCCTGATCGACCGACACGGTCTGCGCGGCGACCCGCCGGACATGCTGGAGCGAGAAGCCGACACCGGCCACGCGCTTCACCTGCACCGATCCGATCCGGGTGTTGGTGACCGGGCGGAACGCGGAACGGATCTTGAACCCATCCTTGCCCGCCGTGTCGATCGTGACGGTGCCGATGACCAGCCCGTCTATCCCCTTGGCGCGATCGTCGTTGACGTAGAAGGCGGTGTCCGTGGTCCGTGTGATCCGCGCGTTGTCGAGCTGGAACCCGGATACCGGCAACGCGCCGGGAATGGCGTACCAGTCGGTCTGCACGGCCGGCTCCGCGGTCATCAGGAAGGCCTGCCCGCCGCGATGGCCGGAGGTTCGCAGGTTGCCGATGTCGTCCGCGATCAGCTGACCGACATGGCCACCCTTCATGCCCGTCCAGATCGAGGCGGCGTGGTAGATGCGATGCAGTTCCAGCCGCCCGACCTGCACGTCCGCCAGGTTCGCCAGGACGATGCCGATCCGATCGGTGTTCTGGATGCGCAGGCGACCGATGCGCACGCCCGACAGATAGGAGGGGTTGCCCTTCATGTCGCCGTGGATACCGATCAGGCAATGCCCGCTGACGATGTTCGTGCTGCGCTGCGCATCCTGCGGCAGGGCGCCGTCGATCACCACGCCGTCCATGTCGATCGGGCCTGAAATCACGATGCCGTCGCCCGTGCCGGTGCTGATCAGCCGCTTCGTGTCCGAGAAGTCGGATCGCAGCACGAGATTGGGTGGCAGCTGCAGCGTGCCCGAAAAGCGGTAGTCCCGATCGATATAGAGGGGCACGCCCCGCGCGACCGCCGCCGCCGCCGCGCGACCGATCGCCGGGCCGTCGTCCGCGTCACCGGGCTGGGCGAAGGCCGATGGGATCACCGCGCCCGCCGGGCGCCCCGCGGATGCCGGCGACGCCGCGGGGGATGAGGAGGAACCCGTCGCCGCCGCAGGGGGACGATGATGCCTGCGCGCGTCGGCCGGTGCCACGAACGCCACCAGGCAGATCGCGGAGGTCAGCATCAGGGAACGGCGTCGCGCACGATGGGTCATCGGTTCAGCTCCAATAGCGGCGGGCATTCCAGCATGGGGGAGTTGAACGGAAGGTGACAAGTGAAGGCTTCGCAACCTTTCGCCCATATGCGGCGGCCGGGGCTTGACGGCATCGCGACATCAATGCTGCTTGGCAGCATTTCGACGGAACCGGATCGGGGATACGCAGCATGACGATCGCGACATCGGCGGGCACGGCCGTCTCGGCCAAGCCCGCGCGCGTGGAATGGATCGATTCGCTGCGGGGCATCGGCATCGTGCTGGTGGTGATCGGCCATGTGACGAGCCGCCCTTGGCTCCACCATTATATCTACCTGTTCCACATGCCGCTGTTCTTCGCGATCTCGGGGTACGTCTTCAAGCGGACGGACCCCAAGGCGCTGGTCGGCCGTCGTGTCATGACGCTGCTGGTGCCCTATGCGGCCTATCTGGTGCTGATCACCGGGTTCGACTGGCTGTTTTGCGCGTTCGACGGCCTCAAGCCGTCGCTGCCGCTCAAGCCGCTGATCGTCATCGGCAAGTTCGCGATCGGCGGCAATTTCCTGCACGATACGTTGACGGTCGCCTGGTTCATCACCAGCCTGTTCTTCGCCAACCTGCTCTATGCCGCGCTGGCCTGGCGGCTGCACGGCGCGACGACACGCTGGATGACGCTGATCGCGCTCGCCATGCTCGTCCTCTCCTACCTGACGCCGCCGATCCGGACGCCCTGGGCGATCAGCCAGGTGCCGCTCGCTTTCTTTTTCTTCTGGGCCGGCGCCGCCTATCGCGAGCGCGGAACGGAGCCGTGGTGGGTCGTGCTGCCGGCACTCGCCATCGCGATCGCGAGCATGGCCTACGCGCCCGATTTCGACATGAAATATATGACCTACGGATCGATCTGGCTGAACGTGCCGGCGGCGCTGTCCGTATCCTACCTGCTGCTGCGGCTGGCGCGCGCGCTGGGCCCGGTCGAGCCTGCCACCCGCTTCTGCGCCAGCATCGGGCAGGCGGCGCTGGTCATCATGTTCGTGCACAAGCTGGTGCAGATACACCTCCAGCCGTTCATGCCCGATTGGCCGATCATGCTCATCGCCCTGGTGCTGAGCTACGCGATCTACTGGGCGGCGACCAAATCCGCCTTCACCCGCACCTGGCTACTCGGCCAGGGCCGCGTGCCGGACTGGATGCCGTGGCAGGGCAAGACGCCAGCGACCGCCCCGTCCGGCCGCTGACGCCTATCGCTCAGGCGGAGACGATCCGCCCGAAATGCGCGTATTTCGGCTGGATGACGGCGGCCGCCGACGCGTTGGTCTGATCGAGATAGGCATCGATCGACACAATTGCCGAAGCCGCCGTCGCCGGCACGATGCAGGCGGGCGTCTCCAGCACGCCGCTCCACGCCACGCCGTCCGGCAAGCCACCGCCTGCCGTCTGCGGTTCGCCGTCGGCCACCGTGTAGATCGATGCGCCGCCGGCATCGCGGAACCGGATCTGCAGCCGCACGCCCCATAGCGACACCGGCGATCCGGCGACGTCCACCGCCATGCGGGCCTGCATCGCCGCACCCGGCACGATGCCGGCCGTCAGCGTCTGCGAGAGGCTGAGCGCCTGCCCGTAACCGCCATTGGCGGCTGCGGCCGAGGCATTGCCCAGCGTCATCTGCCATTGCGTGCCCGGAAGCCCGTCCGGCCGTGCCGCGAGCTGCGCACCGGCGCCGCGCGTCACCACGCCGGCCGGCCCGCCATTGCTGTTGCTCCCGGTCCAGCCGGTCGGCGCCACACCCGACCAATAGGTGCCGGACAGCGCGACCGCTCCCTGCAGCGTCGGGTTCGCCAGCTGGTTGCCGCTCGGATTGGCGCTCGCATCATAAGCGTCGCCGACCGGATCGTAGCCGAGATCGGCCGCGTAGGCGGTCCCCGGAAAGATCTGCCCCAGATAGGTGGCGAGCGCGCGCCCCAACACGAACGCACCCTTGTTGTTGGGGTGGACCCCATCGAAGAACAGCCCGGCATCGGCAAGCCCGGCGGCCGTCGGGCTTTGAAACAGGGCGGCGGCATCGAACACGAACACATTGTCCAATGATTTCGCCAGCGCGAAACAGAGATGGCGCCGCTGCGCCGCCTGCTGCCGCGCGTAGAGGATCTGCGGCGTGGTGAGCGCGGCGAAGCTGGCCCGCGGCAGGGTCGTCATCAGCACGACCTTGATGCCCGCCGCGGTCAGCGTCCGGCAGATCGCCTTCAGCACGCCGTAGCTCTGCGCCGCGCCGGTCAACGCGGTGTCGTCGTTCGTGCCGGCCATCAGGATCACGGCATGGGGCCGCGTCGCCAGGATCGCCGGTACCCGGCTCGCCATGCCCGGATTGGGTCCGCCCGCCACCAGGGTATCGCCCGCCAGCCCGAAATTGGCCGACAAGTCGAAGGCGAAACGCCGGCCGGACAGGATCGTGGCCCAGGTGGTGAAGCCCCACGCATCGGTCCTCAGCTTGGTCGTGTCGATCTGGCCTGTGGCCGGATAGCGCCCATGCTCGACGATCGAATCGCCCAGCGCGGCGAGCCGGATGCCGGTGCGCCCCCGCCCCATGGCCTGCGAAGCCAGCCCGCGCGCAACCGCGTCGAGCGCGCTCATTGCGCCACCCGATAGGTCAGCGTGCCGCTCGTCAGGCTGACCGACAGCCAGTAGGTCGCGCCCGCCTCGCCCTCTTCGCCGATCGGCTCGTTGCAATTGCCGGTGAAGGTCGCCCAGGACTGTCCGCCGGCGGTCAGCGGCAGGCGGGTCGCCCCGCCGTCGATCGAGCGCAACAGTTGCACGGTGCCGGACCAGCTACCCGACAGCGAAACCACCATCTGCCGGCCGAGTGCCGGGGCATAGGGGCCGAAACTGCCGCTGGAGGCTGTGGAACCCGATAGCGGAGCAATGCCCGACGGCTGGATCGCCGCGCGGATCGGCAGCGGGTTATTCGCCCCGACAGCCACGGCGTTGCCGGCAGGATCGGCGAATGCGAGCGCATGTTCCGGTACGAATGAAGCGGGCGCCATTACCCGGCGCGGCGTGTCTGTCATCGCGATTCTCCCTCGTCATGAGCCTCATCAGGCGAACAAGGTCGAATCATTTATCCATATTGGTACATGTAGGAAAGTGTTTTGTGCACCTTGGGTTTTCCGCCCTCAGGTTTGCGGCATGGAAAGTCTGCTCGTCGCGGCCGGCGCTTGCGCCCGCCCGCGACTGATGCAATGCGCCGACGCGCTACCGCTGACGGGAACGGATACACGCAATGCGCATCACGATGATCGGGACGGGCTATGTCGGCCTCGTTTCGGGGGCCTGCTTCTCGGATTTCGGTCATGAGGTGGTGTGCGTCGACAAGGACGCCGCCAAGATCGAAGCGCTGGAACGCGGCGTCATGCCGATCTACGAGCCGGGTCTCGATGCGCTGGTGGCCGCGAACTTCCGTGCCGGCCGGCTGTCCTTCACCACCGATCTCGCCGCCGGCGTGAAGGGTGCGGAGGCGGTGTTCATCGCCGTCGGCACGCCATCGCGACGCGGCGACGGCCATGCCGATCTCAGCTACGTGTTCGCCGCCGTCCGCGAGGTGGTGGCGGCGCTGGACGGGCCCGCCGTGCTCGTCACCAAGTCGACCGTCCCGGTCGGCACCGGCGACGAAGTGGAACGGATCGTCGCGGAAGTCGGCCCGGACAAGGGCATCGTCGTCGCATCCAATCCCGAATTCCTGCGCGAAGGCGCCGCGATCGACGATTTCAAGCGGCCCGACCGCGTCGTCTGCGGCACCGACGATGCGACGGCGCGCAGCGTGCTCGCCGCCATCTATCGCCCGCTGTCGCTCAACCAGTCGGCCCCGGTGATGTTCACCGGGCGCCGGACCGCCGAGCTGATCAAATATGCGGCCAACGCCTTCCTGGCGACCAAGATCACCTTCATCAACGAGATCGCCGATCTGTGCGAGGCGGTGGGCGCCAATGTGCAGGAGGTGTCGCGCGGCATCGGCCTCGACAACCGGATCGGCCGCAAGTTCCTCCACGCCGGGCCGGGCTATGGCGGCTCCTGCTTCCCCAAGGACACGCTGGCGCTGCTCAAGACCGCGGACGACAACGAAAGCCCGCTGCGTATCGTCGAGGCCACCATCGCCGCCAACGACGCCCGCAAGCGCGCGATGGGCCGCAAGGTGATCAAGGCGATGGGCGGCGACGTGCGCGGCAAGACGGTCGGCGTGCTGGGCCTCACCTTCAAGCCCAACACCGACGACATGCGCGACTCGCCCGCCATCGCGGTGATCCAGACGCTGCAGGATGCCGGCGCCAGGGTCCGCGCCTTCGATCCCGAAGGCATCGAGCAGGCGAAGAAGGTGCTGACCGACGTCGATTTCATGGGCGGTGCCTACGAGGTCGCCGACGATGCCGATGCGCTGGTGATCATCACCGAGTGGGACGCCTTCCGTGGACTGGATCTCAAGCGGCTCGCCAACGTGATGCGCCAGCCGATCCTGGTCGATCTGCGCAACATCTATCCGCCCGAGGACGTGATCGCGGCGGGGCTGCGATACACCGGTATCGGGAAAGTCGCATCGGATTGAAGCGCGGGAGGCGGCGTGCGGGCGACGCCGCCTCCATCCCCATCGGGATCGCCTGCGGATTTACCGGCCAGACGGGTCCTGCGGACTCGAGGCCGGTTTCCGGTCGGGCGCGAGGCCTAAAGCCATGACCATGCCGGCACAGAACATTGGCTCGAACCAGCCATGCCAGCTCCAGATCTGATGCCGAAGCCAGTGGGGCAGCATCACGAATAATTCCTGAACGCCGTAGAACACCATACCGGCCGCGCCGATCAGCGCGAGACCGATGCCGCATCGCCTGCCGAATAGCATCGCCGAACTCAAAGCCCCCTCTCCGCTCGCGGCACCGGTTGCCATCGATCGATATCTGAGGAGGCGATGCTGGAAAATAAACGGATCATGTCAGGCGACCGGCGGAGATCGTCACACGCAGGCGGTGCGCGCAAGGATCGTCGTCAACGGTCCAGCGTCTTGGCGATGGCGGCCAGCGCCAGCGGGCGCATGATCGCATAGCCGGCCGTGGTCGGGTGCACGCCGTCGCTGGAAAGGCCCGGCTTCATGCCGCCCTGCGCATCGGCCAGCGCCGCATGATAATCGAGATAGGTGAAGCCGTTGCGCGCGGCATAATCGCGCAGCCAGGCGTTGAACGCGTCGATCTGGGGCGCCGGTTGCTTGTCCGGGCTCCACGGGAAGGCGGCCGCCGGCGGGATCGAGGCGAGGATCACCTTGATGCCGTGCAGCCTGGCAAGCTCGGCCATGCTCTCGATATTGCCCTGCACGAAGGAGAGCGTCGCGGCGCCGGTATTGCCCGCAATGTCGTTGGTTCCGGCCATGATGTGCACCGCCTGCGGGTGCAGCGCGATCACGTCCTCGCGGAAACGTACCAGCATCTGCGGCGTCGTCTCCCCGCTGATGCCCCGGTCGACGAGGCCGTCACCGAACATCGTCTTGTCGAGCACCTGCCAGTTGTCGGTGATCGAATCGCCCATGAACACCACGCGCACCTTCGAGTGCGCCGCGATCAGCGCGAGATTGTCGGCATGGTAGCGACACACCTGCCCGAAATCGCGGGTCAGCATATGGAGGTTCCACATGTGCCATCCCGCCGCGTCGGTGGGCTTCGGATGCACCGGACAGGGATCCGCGACGATACCGACCGGATCGTTCGCCGCCGGGTCGCCATCCACCTTCGTCTGCGCGAGCGCGCCAGCGATCCCGAAAACGGCAACAGCCGCGGCCAGCCAGCGCGCTCGAAAATGCGTCATGCCTTATCCTCTCATGCCCTGTTCGAGCGTCGCGCATTTTGGCGCTTGCGTCGACATATTCCATTGGTGATATCGGTTTTCACATATGCTGGATAATTGCGGTCCCGCCAAGGGGCTGGCACAGGAGAGGTCACGATGTTCACGCGCCGCGGATTCCTGGGATCGGGTTCGGTTGCCCTGCTGGCCGCGGGCGCAGCGCGCGGCGCGGCGATCCGCCCGGACTGGACCTCGCTCGCGGCTGCATGGCGCATCCCCGACTGGTTCCGCGATGCCAAGTTCGGCATCTGGGCACATTGGGGTGCGCAGGCGGTGCCCGAATTCGGCGACTGGTACGGCCGCCTGATGTACGTGCAGGGCGATCCCTTCTACCAGCATCACCTGCAGCATTACGGCCACCCGAGCCGAGCCGGCTTCATGGAGATCGAAAATCTCTGGAAGGCCCGGAATTGGGAACCGGAGACGCTGATCGGCCTCTACAAGAAGGCCGGCGCCCGCTATTTCACCGCGCTCGCCTGCCACCACGACAATCTCGATACATTCGACAGCAGCCATCACGCCTGGAACACCCTGCGCGTCGGGCCGAAGCGCGACATCGTCGGCACGTGGGAAAAGGTCGCGCGCGACGCCGGGCTGCGCTTCGGCGTCTCCAACCATGCCGCGCACAGCTGGCACTGGTGGCAGACCGCCTATGGCTACGATGCCGAGGGGCCGATGCGGGGCCAGCGCTACGACGCCTATCATCTGCGCAAGGAACAGGGCGCGGGCAAATGGTGGGACGGACTCGATCCGCAGGAGCTCTACAATGGCCCCTATTACGCGCCGCCCGATGGCATCCGGTCGATCAAGGCGATGAATGCGTGGCACGAGGCACGCGACGGCGTGTGGAGCGAAGCAGCACCTCCCGGCCCGCGCGGGCAGGCCTATGTCGCGAAGTGGCTCGCCCGGCAGAAGGAACTGGTCGCGAAGTATCGGCCCGATCTCGTCTATTTCGACGACTACGGCCTGCCGCTGGGGCAAGCCGGGATCGAGGCGGCGGCCGATTATTACGATCGCGCGATCGAATGGCACGGATCGCCCGACGTGGTGCTGACCGGCAAGCAGCTCTCACCCTATCAGCGCTACGGCATCGTCGAGGATGTCGAGCGCGGTTTCGCCGACGCGATCCGCCCGCATCCCTGGCAGACCGATACGTGCATCGGCAGCTGGTTCTACGATCGTCCGCTGGCCGAGCGCCACGGCTACAAGAGCGCCAAGCAGGTGGTGCAGCGCCTGTGCGACGTCGTCTCGAAGAACGGCAACCTGCTGCTCTCCGTGCCGCTGCGTGGCGACGGCACGCACGACAGCGACGAGGAGGCGATCCTCGCCGATCTCGCGCGCTGGTTCGCGATCAACGGCGACGGCATCTACGGCACGCGGCCGTGGCGCACATTCGGCGAAGGCCCCAACGTGCCGCCCAAGGGGATGCAGAGCGAGGCCGAGATGAAGCCCTATACGGCCGAGGACATCCGCATCACGGCAAGCAATGGCGGCCTCAACCTCTTCCTGCTCGACTGGCCGGACGGAGAGACCCGCATCGCCTGCCTCGGCCGCCGCGCGGCGGGCGGCGTGATCGAGCGGGTCACGCTGAACGGCGGCGGCCCGGTGACGTTCACGCAGGACGAGGATGCGTTGCGCCTCGCCGTGCCTGCCCCGACAACCGGTGCCTTCGTGCCGGGGCTGCGCATCGAGGGGCGCGGCCTGATCTGAGGGGCGCCTCCGGATCACCGCTACTCGAAGGCGACCGGACGACTGCGCCGGTCGCCTTCGCGCGTTACGGTTGCCCGGCGAGCGTGAAGATGCGCGCCGCTTCCACCCATTTCTCGCCGGGCGCGGCGGTGGGGATCGGGCGCTGCACGCTCGCCATCAGCGTTTCCCACGCCTGCACATCGGGGTCGGCGGCGTCGGCGGCGGCCTTAGCCGCCGGATCGAAACCTTCGGCGGTGTCCATCACCATCACCAGCCGCGTGCCGGCGCGATAGATATCCATCGCCGTCACGCCCGCGGTGCGGATGCTGCGCCCGATCGCCGGAGGCAGCGCACCGTCCGCGTGCCAGGCTTCGTAGCGTGCGATCGCATCCGCATCGTCGATCAGATCGAGCAGCAGGACGTGCCGCTGTCGATCAGCCACGATCGGCGACCACCCGCTGCCGTTGAGTGCCGAGACCCGCGATGCCGAGTTCCATGACATCGCCGTCCTTCAGGAAGAGCGGCGGCTTCTGCCCCATGCCGACGCCCGGCGGGGTGCCGGTGGCGATGATGTCGCCGGGATGGAGCGTCATGAACTGGCTCAGATAGCTGACGAGGAAGGCCGGCTTGTAGACCATCGTGGCGGTCGAGCCGTCCTGGTAGCGATGGCCGTTCACCTCCAGCCACATGGTGAGGTCGGTCGGATCGACGATCTCGTCGCGCGTCACCATCCAGGGGCCGATCGGGCCGAACGTGTCGCACCCCTTGCCCTTGTCCCAGGTGCCGTGCCGCTCGAGCTGATATTCGCGCTCGGATACGTCGTTGGTCAGGCAATAGCCGGCGATATACGTCTCGGCCTCCGCCTCCCCGACATATTTGGCCCGCTTGCCGATGACGATGACGAGTTCCACTTCCCAATCGGTCTTGGTCGATCCGCGTGGAATGACCACGTCGTCGTTCGGGCCGATGATCGCGCTGGTCGCCTTGGTGAAGAGGATCGGCTCGGGCGGGACGGTCGCGCCGGTCTCGGCCGCATGATCCGAATAATTGAGGCCGATACACAGGAACTTGCCGACCTGGCCCACGCAAGGCCCGAAGCGGACCGGCTCTTCGACCAGCGGCAGGGTCGCCGGATCGATCGTCGCCAGCCTGGCAAGGCCTTCAGGCGTGAGCGTTACGCCGGCAATGTCTTCGACATGTCCCGTGAGATCGCGCAGCGCACCCTCGGCGTCGATCAGGCCAGGGCGCTCGGCACCCGCCGCGCCGTATCGAACCAGTTTCATGTCTTGCTCCTCAGTTGATCCAGCCGCCGTCGATGACGTGCACCGCGCCGGTGGTGAAAGCGGATTCGTCGCTCGCGAGATAGAGCGCCAGCGCCGCGATCTCCTCGGGCCTGCCGAGCCGCCCCATCGGCTGGCGCGCGATGAACTGGCTGTGCGCGGCCTCATAATCGCCGGTGTCGCGCAATCGCTGCTGGAGCGAAGGCGATTCCACCGTGCCGGGACAGATCGCGTTGCAGCGCACGCCCTGCCCCACGAAATCCGCCGCCACCGCCTTGGTGAGGCCGATCACGCCGGCCTTGGTGGCGCCGTAAGCGAAGCGGTTGGGGATGCCCTTCACCGAACTCGCGATCGACGCGACGTTGACGATCGCGCCGCCGCCCGCCGCCAGCATCGCCGGCAGGAATGCGCGAATGGTGCGGTACATCGCGGTCATGTTGAGATCGATCGAGAAGGCCCATGCCTTTTCATCGCAATCGAGAATGGTGCCGGCGTGGACGAAACCCGCCACGTTGCACAGGATATCGATCGCGCCGATCTCCACGGCGAGCGCGGTGATGGCATCGGCGTCCGTCACATCGAGCCGGCGACGCTCGCAGCCTTCCAGCCCGTCCAGCAATTCCTCGCGCACGTCGGTCGCGATCACCCGCGCGCCCTGCTCGATGAAGGACAGCGCGGTGGCGCGGCCGATGCCCTGCCCCGCCGCCGTGATCAGCGCGGTCTTGCCCGCCAGCCGGCCGCTCATGCCGTGGCCCTCCGCACGAGGGGAAGGCAGGCCGGGCCGACCGGATCGAACGCCTTGTAGGTCAGGATGAATTCGCGATGGCCCAGTTCTTCGGACACGCTGCGTTCGCCGGCCGCGACGGCCATCACCCGATCGAAAATCTCGTTACCCACCTCGGCCAAGCTGGCTTCTCCTTCGAGGATGCGGCCGGCATCGACATCCATGTCGGCCGCGAGGCGCCGTGCCGTTTCCGGGTTGGCGCAGATCTTGATCACCGGCGAGATCGCCGAGCCGACCACCGAGCCGCGCCCGGTGGTGAAGAGCGTGAGATGCGCCCCGCAGGCGATCATCTCGACGATCTCGGCATTATCGGAAATGTTGGGGAAGCCGAAGCGCGGCTCGCCGTCCGGCACCACGTCGAGCAAATAGAGGCCCCCCGTCGGCGGCACATCGCCCGGCTTGATGATGCCGCTGATCGGCGAGGAGCCGGATTTGGAATAGGCCCCCATGGATTTCTCTTCCTGGGTGGTGAGGCCGCCCTCGGCATTGCCAGGTGCGAAGCTGCCGAAGCCCATCGTCGTGTAGTAACGCTCGGCCTTGTGGACGCAGGCCTCGATCTCGCGCCCCAGTCCGGGGGTGACTGCTCGCTCCGCCATGATTGTCTCGCAGCCGACCAGCTCTCCGGTTTCCTCGAAGATGCAGGTGGCGCCCGCTGCGACCAGCCGGTCGAACGCGCGGCCGACCGCCGGGTTGGCGGTGATGCCGCTCGTCCCGTCCGATCCGCCGCAGATCGTGCCGATCACCAGTTCGTCGAGCGCCATGGCCGCGCGCGGTGTGGTGGCCGCCGCCTCGCGAACCCGCTCCACCGCCGCGATGCCGGCCGCGATCGTCGCCGCCGTGCCGCCGACCTCCTGAATCACCAGAAGCTCGACCGGGCGCCCGCTCGCGCGCACCACGTCGGCGAGGCGTTCGCGGTTGAAGCTCTCGCAGCCGAGCGACACCAGCACCACGCCGCCGACATTGGGGTGCGTGGCGATCGCCTCCATCACACGGGCGGCATAAGCATTGGGATAGCAGCCCGGAAAGCCGATCAGATGCACGTCGGGATCGTCCGCCTTGTCGACGATCCGGCGCGCGACATGGTGGGCGCACTCGACGAGATACGCCACCGCCACGACGTTGCGGATCCCCTTGCGACCGTCCTGACGCAGAAAGGCTTCGATCATTCCGGTTCCTCTGGTGCAGCCCTGAGATGGGCCGCGATGTAATCGCTGCGCATGTTGTGAAGATGCACCCAGTCTCCGGCGCTGGCCGCCGCGATCATCGATCCGATCGGCGCGCCGTACTTGATCACCCGGTCGCCGGGACGAAGCGCCTGCCGCGCGACCTTGTGACCGATGGTGATGCCCTCGCGCGCGGGCACGGTGCCGCCCGCTACGGTCAGAGGGTCGCCCGCCGCGATCGGCGCGACGACGACGAGGACGTTATCGTCCTCATGGAGAAGGATGAGCTGGGTCATGCGGGGATTTCCGCCACGGCCGGCCACAGCGCATCGCTCACCGGTGCGGCGAACCGCGCCAGCGTGTCGGCGACCTCGGCGGCGCTCGCCATGCCGGGGATGACGGAGGCGACGCCTGGATGGCGGAGCGGGAATTGGAGCGCGGCGGCGGGCAGCGACACGTCGAAACGATCGCAGGTCGCCTGCAGGCCGCGCGCTCGGGAAAGGACGGCATCCGACGCCGGCGCGTAATCGAAGCAGGCCCCCTCGGCGATCGGCCGGGCTAGGATACCGCTATTGTAGGGGCCGCCGATCACCACCTTCACGCCGCGCGCGACGCAGGCCGGCAGCAGGCGGTCCGCCGCCGATCGATCGAGCAATGTGTAGCGCCCGGCGAGCAGGATCAGGTCGAGATCGATCCGTTCGATGAGATCGAGGCAGACCGCGACCTCGTTCACGCCGATGCCGATGGCATCGACCCGGCCGTCGTCACGCAGCCGGCGCATCGCCGGATAGCCCTCGTCGATGAACTCGCGCAGTCGCTCCTCGTGGCGGTCACCGTGGGTGAGTTGCCCGATGTCGTGCGCGAACAGGATGTCGATCCGATCGCGGCGCAGGCGCGCGAGGCTGTCGTCGAGCGAGCGCAGCACGGCGTCGGCCGAATAGTCGAACACCGGCTCGAACGGCCGCGCATCGACGAAGCCATGGCGTTCCAGGGTCGGCTTCTCGACCGGCTTCAGCAGGCGCCCGACCTTGGTGGAGACGATCACGTCGCTGCGCCCGCCGAGCGCACGCCCGAGCCGTTCCTCGGCGAGACCGAAGCCGTAATGCGGCGCGGTATCGAAATAGCGGATGCCGCCGGCCAGTGCGGCCGCGACCGCAGCCTCCGCCTGTTCGTCGGAGATAGCGCGATAGAGATTGCCGAGCGCGGCGGTGCCCATGCCGAGGCGGGGAAGATCAACCATGCGCAGGCTCCCGCAGACCATAGAGCCGGGCCGCATTGCCGCCGAACACGGCTTCGTGATCGTCGGCCGGGATCAGCGTCCGGGCCATGTCGAGCCAGCCAGAATAGCTGTCCGCCATGGTGAGCACCGGCCAGTCGCTGCCCCAGATCAGTCGTTCCGCGCCGAACGAAGCGAGCAGCGTCCCGACGGCATCGGTGACGTCATCCACCCGGATCTCGCTGAGCAGGCCGGACAGCTTGACCCCGACATTCTCGCACCCGGCCAGCGGTGCCATCGCCTCGCGCCATTGGGGCAGGCCTTCCGGCTTCGCCGCGTGATCGACGACGATCGCGAGCTTCGGATGACGCGCAGCCAGTCTCGCCAGCGACGGCAGATGCCGGGGCCGGATCAGCGCATCAAACACCAGTCCGTGCTCGGCCATCGCCGCGAAGCCTGCGTCAAGCGCCGGGTCGTCATACCAGTCCGCCGCGCGGCCCTGCACCATCGGGCGCAGGCCGACGAGCATCGCATCGTGCGCCCGCTCGACCACCGCGGCCGCGTCGCGCAGATCGGCCCAGCCGACCACACCGGCGATCCGATCGCTGTCGCACGCGAGATCGAGCAGCCAGTCCGTATCGCGCGGGCTTTCCTGGCTCTGGACCAGCACGGCGCGATCGACGCCATTCGCATCCAGCGTGGCGATCAACTCGGCGATCTCGAAATCGCGGTGGATGGCGGCTTCCTGCGCCGTCGGCCAGGTGCAGTCGTTCTGCCCGATCCGCCAGAGATGGACGTGCGCGTCGATCATGCCGCCACATCCTCCCCGTCACGCAAGTGTATCCGCGCGAACAGGGCGACGATCAGGAAGCAGGCCGCCGGCACCAGCATCGCCGCGCGGATCGTACCCGCCCAGTCGGAGAGCAGGCCCATCAGCGCCGTCAGCACCGCGCCACCGATGATCGCCATCACGATCAGCGAGGAACCGGGCTTGGTCAGCGGGCCGAGCCCGCGCAGCGCCAGCACGAAGATGGTCGGGTACATGATCGACATGAAGGCGCTCGACAGCACCAGCGCGCCGACGCCGACCGCGCCACCCGTCGCCACCGCCAGCAGGCAGAGCGCCGCGTCGATCAGCGCGAAGGCCAGCATCAGCCGCGCGCCCGATATGCGCGCCATCAGCGCCGATCCGGCGAAGCGCCCGCCCATGAACAGAACGAGCGATCCGGTCAGCAGCCACGCGGCATGGCGCGTGCCGAGCGCGGGCAGCGCGACGGCGGCATAGCGGATCAGGAAGCTCCACACGCCGACCTGCGCGCCAACGTAGAAGAATTGCGCGGCGACGCCGGCGAGATAGCGACGGCGGCCGAGAAGCGCGCGGAACGCGCCGGGGACGGCCTCCTCGGCTTCCGGATCGCGCAGAGCGACCGCCGGGAAGCGGGTCGCGAGGATCAGCCCGGCCCAGCCGAGCACGACCAGCGCGATCACCAGATACGGCATCCGCACCGCCGCCGCCTGCGTGGCAACGGACGTGCCGGGATCGGAGAGAATGAAGGTCGCGCCCACCGCTACGCCGGTGATCGAGCCGAGCGGATTGAATGCCTGTGCGAGATTGAGCCGGCGCTCCGCCGTCTCGGGCGTGCCCAGCGCGGCGACCATCGGGTTGGCGGCGGTCTCCAGGAAGGCAAGCCCGCTCGCGATCACGAACAGGGCCGCGAGGAAGACACCATAATCGAGCATCAGCGATGCGGGCCAGAACAGCAGCGCGCCGATGCCGTAGAGCACCAGCCCGATCACCACGGCCGTGCGGTAGCCGAACCGCTGCATCAGCTTCGCGGCCGGAATGGCGAAACAGAAATAGCCCAGATAGAAAGCCGACTGGACGAGGCCCGACTGCAGGTCGTCCAGCCGGAACAGCTGCCGGAAATGCGCGATCAGCACGTCGTTCAGGTTGTTGGCCATTCCCCACAGGAAGAACAGCCCCACCGTCAGTACCATCGCCGCCCGTCCGGGCAGGCTCGCCGCTTTCACCGTCGCCATCGTCACGTCCCTCTCACCGCCCCTTTCATGTGGGAGAAAGCCGGCCGGAGCAAAAGCTCCGGCCGCAGGGGGAGAGGATGAACCCGATGCCATCGCGGTCCGCGACGGATCAGAAGGTGATCTTGGCGACGCCGCTGATCTGGCGATCGTTGACGATCGCGTCGCGCGGGCGCGTCTTGATGCCGTAGTAAGTGGAGGTCATCGTGTTGAGCAGGTTCACGCCGTTCAGCGTCAGCGCGAAATGCGGGGTGACGTTGAAGGTGATCGAGGCGTCCATCTGGCCGAAGGGCTTCTCGAACACCGGCAGGTTGCCCGATCCGTTGCCGGACGTCGTCACCAGGAACTGGCTGCGCCAGTTGTAGGCGAGGCGCGCCGAGATCTTGCCGCGCTCGTAGATGCCGACGATGTTGTAATTATACTTGGACAGGCCCTCGAGCGAGACGTCGTGGACCGGGCCCTCGGTGGCCGGGCTCGGCGCCTTGGAGTCGACGTAGGTGAAGTTCGCCTGCAGGCCGAGACCCTTCAGCGCGCCCGGCAGGAAATCGAAGAACTGCTGATAGGAAAGCTCGAAGCCCTTTACCTTGGCATCCGCCGCGTTGCTGTACGACGTCACGTTGTACGTCGCGGTGACGCCGTCTGAGAAGGTGACGTCGCGCGCCGAGATGCCGGTCTGGATGTAATTCTTGATGTCCTTGTAGAAGCCGGCAGCGGTCAGCGATCCGGTCCGCGAGAAGTACCATTCGGCCGACACGTCGAGGTTGGTCGACTTCATCGGCTTCAGATACGGGTTGCCGCCGGTCGTATCATGCTCCTGGTTGATCTGCGCCTTGCCCGGCTCGGTGATCGTCAGCGCGGGATTAAGCTGGCTGAGGCTCGGGCGCGAGATGTTCTTCGAGGCGGCGAAACGCAGCTGCAGCTTGTCGGTCAGATGCGCGCGCAGGTTGAGGCTCGGCAGCCACGAATTGTAGCTGTTGGCGAAGTCGACGAGGCTGGATGTGGTGGCTCCGGTGCTCTGCGATCCGTCGGACGCAGTGATCAGGTCGGTCTGCTGGTAGTAGCCTGTGACCGCCTGCTGCGTGCGCACGAAGCGGACGCCGACATTGCCGTCGATCGGCACCGGCAGCTGATCCGCCTTGAAGAAGGCGGCGACATAACCGGCATAGGTCTTCTGCGACTGCGTGCTGGTGCCGCTCGGCAGGTAGGTGGCCGGGCTGGAGATGCCGAGCGAGGCCAGCGTGTCCGAATAGCTCAGCGTGGTGTTGCGCGAGAAGAACAGGCCTTCCGACGGGATCGACGCATCGCCGTGGAAGAAATCGCCGAGATCGACCACCTCGGTATCGGTCGGCGCGGTGGCGAGCCCCACGTAGCGATAGCCGGTATCGCTGAACACGTTGGAGCGATCGGCGTAGCGGAAGCCGGCCTTGATCGACTGCAGGAGACCATCGAACTTGTATTCGGCGTCGAGGCGGACGGCCTTGTCCTTCGCCCGCGCGTGGTTCAGGTCATCGAGGTAGAAGCCGGCATTGTAGCTCGCCGGGTTGGTCACACCCTCGGGCGTGGTGATCGAGAAAGCGGGCGTCGAGCCCGAGATATCCTGCACCAGCGTGCCGTCGCCCACGCCGTTCAGGCCGATGATCGAGCGGACGTCCTGCGTCTTGGCGTCGACATACTGGCCATCGGCGGTGATCGTCAGCCGGTCGGTCGGCTTCCACTTGGCGTTGAGCGAATAGTCGGTCGTGCGCGAGTGGCGCGTCTCGAGGCTGGTGTTCGCCGCCAGCGCGATGTTGTTGTAGGTGCCGCTGATCACGTCGCCGTTGGGCGCGAAGGTGAAGGCCGCGCCCGGCTCCGGCGACATCTGCGCGCCCGCCGGCTCGGCGAAATAGCTATAGTCGTCGAACCGGAACTTGTAGTCGTTGCGGAACACCTCGCCGGTCAGTTCCAGCGTGTCGGTCGGCTTCCACTGGACCGAGGCATCGAGGCCGAAGCGGCGGCGGTCGCCATAGACTTCGCCGATGCCGGTGCCGTGGGCCAGCGTCGTGGTCTGGTCGAGCCGGCCGAGCGTCGAGGCGGCGGCATAATCCGCCGGGTTGTTGGGCGTGCCATCCGATTTCAGGCTGGTGTCCAGCGTGTTGAACGGCTCGGTGGAGATCGTGTCCTGGCGGAAGGCGGTGCGCTGATAGGAGGCACTGACGAGCACGCCGATCTCGCCGATGCCGGTATCCCAGCGGTCGCTGACCAGCAGCGAGGCCGACGGCTTGCTCTTCTTGACGAGGTCGTAATAGGTGTTGCCGACCGAGGCCGCGATCTTGAAGCCATTGAAATCGAACGGCTTGCGGGTGCGCAGGTTGATCGTGCCGCTGAGCTGATCCTCGATCAGGTCCGACGACGGATTCTTGTAGACGTCGATGCCGGCGAGCAGTTCGGACGGCATGTCTTCCAGGCTGAAGGTGCCGGCCGGGCTGGTGCCCTCGCCCGCGGCCGACGCGGTGAAGATGTCACGGCCGTTGAGCTCGGTACGCACCTGGGTCAGGCCGCGGATCTGGACCGAGCTACCCTCGCCATATTGGCGCTGAATCTGGATGCCCGAGATGCGCTGGAGCGATTCCGCAATGTTGCGATCGGGCAGCTTGCCGATGTCCTCGGCGACGATCGAGTCGACGATCTGCGACGAATTGCGCTTGATGTTCTGCGCGGACTGCAGGCTGGCGCGCACCCCGGTGACGACGATCGCATCGGCAGGCGTCGCAGCGCTCGCGCCGCCGTCGGTGCTCGCAGGGGCCGCCGTCTGAGCGTTAGCGTTACCAGCCGCGAACACAGCAAGAGCCGAACAGCCCAGCAGCAGACGGGACGCACGAAGATTCCAGGCATTGAGCGATGTCATCAAACCCCTCCTTGTCGCCGACCGTTTGATCGGCCGTCTTGCGGCGTGGCGAGCACACCGATCGAATTATCCGGACGCCATCGGCCGTTGCCGGCCGCCGCACTCCCGTCCCGGTCCTCCCTCTTGATGAGAAGACCCTCTGGCGGGGCTACTATCAGTGGTCCGGAAAGAATGAAATATAAAAATTGATTCCATTGGTGATAAAATTGCCAACCAACAGACGCCGATCTATCACGGCGCACGTTCCGCTTTTGCTCCTCGAAGGGAAGCTCCACACGCATGTCCCAGCAGGGCAAATACCGTGCTCCCGCGCTCCAGAAGGGGCTGGAAATTCTGGAGCTGTTGGCGCCCCTGCCCCATCCGATGAGCATGGGCGACATCTCCGCCGCGCTCGGCCGGTCGGTCAGCGAGATCTTCCGGATGCTGCTGGTGCTGGAGGAACACGGCTATATCGCGCGTTCCGGCGAAGGCTATCGAATCACCAACCGGCTATTCTCGCTCGGCATGGCCCAACCGCCTATTCAGGATCTGCTGGGCCACGCCCTGCCCGCGATGCGCGAGCTTGCGCAGCGGATCGGCCAGAGCTGCCACCTCGCCATGGCATCGGGCCATCAGATGGTGGTGGTCGCGAATGTCGAGACGCCGGGGCTGCTCGGCTTCGCGGTGCGGATGGGCTACCAGCGACCGCTCATCCATTCCGCTTCGGGCCATGTCCTGATGGCCTTCCAGATCGAAGACGCTCGCGCCGAGATGTTCCGTGCGACCGACGTCGCCGGTCTCGAGGTCGACAGGCCGAAGCTCGAGGCCGAACTGGGCCGTGTGCGGCGTGCCGGATACATCACGTTTGCCAGCCCGATGCTGACCGCGATCACCGACATATCGGCGCCGGTCATGCGCGGCGCGACAGTCGAGGCCGCGCTGACCGTGCCTTTCGTCGACGGGCCGAGCGCCAAGATCGACATGGCCGGCGTCCGGCAGGCGCTGCTGGAAACGACGGCCGCCCTCTCCACCGCGCTCTCGGGCACGGTCTAGCGCGCCGACGGCTCGCGTCGCGACCGCCGGTTATCGGGCGCAGGCCAAAACCGGCAGACCGCTCAAGGGACCACCGGCAGTTCCACCGCGCTGGCCGTCGCGCCACCATGCCAGATGCTCTGCGTCGCCTTCCTGTAGTCGCCCGGCTTGGCATACATGATGCTGGCCACATAGGTTTGCGGGTTGCGATCATAGAGCGGGAACAGGCTCGATTGCACCTGCACCATGATCCGGTGGCCGGGCAGGAAGACGTGATCGACGTTGGGCAAAGCCCAGCGATAGTGGACCACCTGCCCCGGCTTTAGCGGCTCGGGCTTCGCGAAGCTCTTGGCATAGCGTCCACGGAAGATCTCGATGCCGATCGGCAGCTCGTATCCCGCCATGGAGGGCTTGCCGCCCTGATCGGCCGGCTCGGGCTGATCGTTGGGATAGACGTCGATCAGCTTCACCACCCAGTCGCTGTCGGTGCCGGTGGTCGCGGCATAGAGATCGACCTCGGGCGCGCCCATGATGTGCACCGGCTTTTCGAGCGGCCGCGTCTTCCACAGCGCGACGTCCGTCCGGTCGGTGACGAAGCGCTGGTCGTGGACCAGCCATGGCTTCCACTGTTGCGGATCGTCCATGGAGATCGGGCGCGGCAGGAACGGCACCGGATGCGCCGGATCGCTGACATAATCGTCATGATCCGACGAGGCCGGCCGCGCGAAACCGGCCGAGCCGCCGGCATCGAGATAGAGCGGCGTCGCCGTCCCCATCGGCCAGCGCGGCGACTCCTCCCACTTGTCGATACCGGTCGCGTAGGTGAGCACCGGCGGCGTGTGCGGATCGGGCGCGCCCTTCAGGTAATGATCGAAGAAGGGCTTCATGTAGCGCGTGCGCCATTGGAGCGCGGTGTCGCCGGAGAAGCGCACCGCGCCAAGATCCCAGCCGGTGTGGTTGGCACCCGAATGGCGCCACGGGCCGATCACCAGCGAGACCATGTCGTTGTGGGTGTCCTTGGGCTCCAGCGCGCGATAGACGGCCGGCGCGCCATAGCTGTCCTCCTGGTCCCATTGCCCGACCTCCAGCATGGTCGGCACCGTCAGCGGCCGCGCGGCCAGCCACTTGTCGACCGCCTGTAGCGACCAGAAATCGGTGTAAGCAGGGTTTTCGAGGAACTTTCGGACTCCGGGCACCTGATCGATGCCGTTCGCCTTTGCGAAGTCGGCAACCGACCCGGCCTCGAGATAGCGCGTGTAATCGTCGCCCGCGCCGAGCGCGAGCGCCCCGCCCCCCTCGCCCTTGTTGGTCGCCTGCTCGACCGCATAGTTGAGCGAGCTCACGCGGAAGGCCCCGTTGTGAAACCAGTCGTCGCCCATCCAGCCATCGACCATCGGGCTTTCCGGCACCGCCGCCTTCAGCGCGGGATGCGGGTTGATCTCGGCCATTAGCGTCGTGAAGCCGAGATAGGACGAGCCGATGATGCCGACCTTGCCATTGGTCTCCGGCACGTTTTTCACCAGCCAGTCGATCGTGTCGTAGGCGTCGGTGGATTCGTCGATGCCGGTTGTGTTGAGCGGCCCGGCGATCGGCCGGTTCATGATATATTGGCCCTCGGAGCGGTGCATACCCCGGATGTCCTGCATCACGATGATGTAGCCGTCGTTGGCGAACTCGGTGTCCATCACGTCGAGATTGTCGACCAGCCGCTGGCTGGCGATGCGCTGGGCCGCGCCATGTGCGTCATAGGGGCTGCGGGAGAGCAGGATCGGCCCGTTCGCCGTCCCCTTTTTCATCATGATCACGGTGTAGAGCTTGGTGCCGTCACGCATCGGCACCATCACGTCGCGCCGGATGAAATCGGCCGAGGGCTGGATCTGCTGGTAGCTTGTCTGGTCCGGCGTCATCGGCGTGACGGGGGCGGCGACCTGCGCCAACGCGGCCGACGTGCCCAGCCAGAAAGCTGTAAGGGATACAATCGCACCGGCGGCGATGGGCCGGTTCAACGGGCCGGCCGTCCAAGAGGTGCTCGGCCTGGCGGACAGTCTGTTTTTCACGGTCTTCATCATCTCGTCGGTGTGACACATCGTGTCGGCCATCCGCAACGGCCGCCTTCATCGCACGACATGCGGTGTGGACGGGAGAGAGCGGCGGAGCGTCCAAGACCGTCGCGACGCAAAGCAATAGGGTTGCGGATGCGCTGCGCGTGCCACACACACGCCTGATGAGACAGCCGTTGCTTGCACTGCTCCTCGTCGCCGCCGCTCCAGCTCCCGCACCGAGTCCGGCAGCACTCCACGCCACGATCGCCAAGCTGGTGGGCTTCGGTACGCGGCATACGCTCTCCACGACGACCGATGCTGCTCGGGGAATCGGTGCGGCCCGCCGCTGGGTCGCAGGACGGTTTGCGGACATCGGCCAGACGTGCGGCGATTGCCTCACGGTGGAGACGATCGGCACGACCATGTCCGGCCCGCGCGCGCCTGACGGCGTCCGCGTGGAGGATGTGATCGCGATACAGAAGGGCAGCAGCGATCCGGATCGCGTCATCATCGTTCAGGGCCATATCGACAGCCGCGTCAACGACGTGATGGACGCCACCACCGATGCGCCAGGCGCCAATGACGACGCCTCCGGCGTGGCGCTCGTGATGGAGGCTGCCCGGCTGCTCTCCCGCGAGAAATTCCCCGCGACGATCGTCTATGCCACGCTGTCGGGCGAGGAACAGGGCCTGTGGGGCGGAAAGCTGCTGGCGGACACCGCCAAGGCGCGCGGCTGGAAAGTCGCGGCGGTGCTCAACAACGATATTGTCGGCAACACGCACGGCATCGGCGGCGAGCATGTCGACGATCGGGTGCGGGTGTTCAGCGAGGGGATCGAGGCAGCGGCCGATGCCACGGGTGTGAAGCGACAGCGCGCGATCGGCGGCGAGGATGACTCGCCGTCCCGCGCGCTGGCCAAGGCGATCGTGCGCATCGCCGACACCGACAAGGCGATCGGACTCGACGTGATCGCGGTGCGCCGTCCGGATCGTTTCCAGCGCGGCGGCGACCATATCCCCTTTCTGGAGGCCGGCTATCCGGCGGTTCGCTTTTCCGAGGCGACCGAGGATTATGACCGGCAGCACCAGACGGTCCGTACCGAGAACGGGCATCGCTATGGTGATACGATCGAGTTCGTCGACTTTCCCTATCTCGCACGCGTGACGGCACTCAACGTCGCGGCCATCCGCGAGTTGGCGAGTGCGCCGGCGGCCCCTGCCGACGTGTCGATCACAGGTGCGCTCAGCGACGATACCCATGTGCGCTGGCAGCCGGTGGCCGGCGCCACCGGCTATCGCGTCCGCTGGCGACGTGCGGATGGCTTCGCCTGGACCGATCAGCGCGATGTGCCCGCATCCGCCACATCGCTTGATCTCGCGCACGTCAATATCGACGACCATTTCTTCGGCGTGTCCGCGCTCGGCCAGACCGGCGCGGAAAGCCTCGTCACCTTCGCCGGTGTGGCACCGCGACCGGCGCCGGGCAGCCGTCAATGATGAGGTGAGTGCTGGCAGCCGCGATCGTCTTCGCGCCGGTGCCGGCGTCGATCACGACAAGGGCGTGCATGTGATGCTCGCCAGAAATCTCTTCACCCGGCATCCGTGATATTGCCGACGCTGAAACCGATCTACCACGATCAGAAACGACGCTCGGCGCGGACCGCATCTGAATCTCGTCGATCAGGTTTCCAGAGCAAATCTGCGGCAGTGATCGAGATACCCTGCCTCATGCTTGCCCGCCAGGATCACCACGCTACGCCATAGCCAGGACGGGGCATCGAGCTTGCCGTCCGGCCGCCGGGTCAGGCGATCGCTCCACATGTGGCGCTGGTCCCGCGGCATCTGATGGGCATGAGCCAGGCCGACGATATAGGCGAGATATTCAGCCGCGGCGATCGCCTCCCGGCGCGAGAACTGCTCGACTTCGATCTTCAGGTCCTGCGGCGTGAGTTCGCGCAATACGACCGGCTTCGACAGCAGTTGCGCCGGGATCATCCGCTCGCCGAGATTGGGTGCGAGTGCGCGCGCACCGGCGACGACACGCTCGGCGGGGTCATCGGGCATCCGTGCCCCGGCATCGACAGGCGCGACCGATGGGACGGCTTCCTTGATATCGACGAGCGCCAGTCGCTCCCTCTTCCCGCCCTTCGCCTTCACGCCGAGAATGACGGCGTAGCGCAGCTTGCCGAGCGAACTGCATCCCTTGCGCCAGTAGGCGGCGTCGATGACGCGGATGCTGCCCTTTTCCAGCCCCGCGAGATCGAGCGCGCGTGTGACGATCTCCGGCTGCCCGAACAGGGCCTCGATCGCGTCCCATTCGCGGTCGGTCAGCTTCCAGAATCGCTTCCCGTACGGGATCTTGGGTTCGACATCCTCGAGCCGCTCCCTGGCCAGGTGGTGCCAGCGGCGACCGAGCGCCTTGCGGCGGACGGACCGGACGACAGCGGGTTCCATCGGATGTTTACCCTCCGTCCGGCCGAGCGCCTGCGAGTAGCCGTCGATCATCGCCTCGATCATCCTGGCGGTGGTGACGCCGGGCAGATCCGCGCTTCGCGCTGCAGTCTCCAGCGAGAGGCCAAGCCGGATCAGATCGTGCGCCGGATTGCCGATGACTGCCTGATCGAGATCCCGTATCTGGATATCGACGCGCCGGTCCGCATCCGCGAGCGGACCGAGATTGCCGAGATGGCAGTCGCCGCAGATCCAGATCGCCGGCCCACTCGGGATCAACTCCGCGACCGACGAATTCTCAAGCCATTCATAGAATTGCGCCGTGTTCCCACGCACATAGGCATGAACGGACCGGGCCATTTTGAGCGCCCTCGTGCGATCGAGAATCGCGCGCCGCTCGTCCGGCGAGACACTCATTTCATGCGATCCATCGATCTCGACCCATTTTCTTCACCCACATGGCGTTGCCACGATCGATGCAACGTCGGGCCGTGACGCGAGGATGCGGTTACAAATTCGTCAGGATTCAAGGTAGTGGGGGCCATCAACGGACGGCGGGTATCGGCCGGGTCGCATTGCGCGTCTGGCGGAGGTGAGCCTGGGACATGCGCTACACGGCGCGTTCATCCTGCGTCTTGGCGGAATAGGGCAATCGGCTCGCCGATGGATCTCTCAGCGCCACGGGACGTCTCACCGGCTATGCGTTCATTTCTTGCCCTGATCGCCCTGATCGCAGCGGCCGCCTCCGCCCATGCGGAAACGGCCCAGTTCGACCTTGCCGGCCCTGCTTTACGCGTCAACGTTACGCATCAGGGCGCCAGTCTGCCCATCGCGCAGGTCCCTCAACTGGCGACCGGCGATCGTATTTCGATCACCGCCGATCTGCCCGACGACCAATCCGCCCATTATCTCCTGATCGCGGCCTTCCTGCGTGGCGCGACGAATCCCCCGCCCGACAAATGGTTCTTCGAGTCTGAGTTATGGACGAAGAAGGGTCGCAAGGGCCTGTCGCTCACCGTGCCAGACGGCGCAGAGCAGGTCGCGCTCTTCCTCGCGCCCGCGACCGGCGGAGATTTCTCGACGCTGCGCAATGCCGTTCAGGGGCGGCCGGGCGCGTTCGTTCGCGCCGCGCAGGAATTGGCCCAGGCGTCGCTCGATCGAAGCCGGCTCGACACCTATCTCGCGGCGATCCGCAAGATCGTTCCCGGCGATCCTGGGCGGCTCGACCGGATCACACCGCTGCTCGCACGCAGCCTGCAGGTGAAGATCAACGCGGACTGCCTCTCCAAACTTCCCGATCTGCAGGCGCCCTGTCTGCTCCAGAACCAGGAAGCGCTCGTGCTCGACGACGGGCACAGCAACGCCATCACCGATGCCGTCGCCGGGCCGGGTGCCGATCTTGCTCTCCAGCTCAGTGCCACGCCACAGGGCGGTCTTGGCTATTACAGCCCCTATATCGCGGCGATCCGCGACGTGATCGGCATCTTCGGTTCGATCCGCACAGCGAAATACCAGTATATCCCGGCGCTCGCGATGCTGCGCGACGATCGCATGTCGCTGGTGCTCAATACGCCGCCCTCGTTCCACAATCCGAAGTCGGTGCTGGTGACGGCGCTGCCGGTCATCGCGCCCATTCATGTGCCGCCCCTCCAGGTCGTCGGGGCGGAGCCGTCGCTCTGCGCGAACGCCAGGGAGCTTCTCGTGCCGATCGCCGGCGCGCCGCTGATCTACGCCACCCAATATGCCCACGACCTGGTCCTGCGCGTCCACCTCCCCGGCGGTCGCGTCATCGACCTGCCGGCGACACCCGACGCCGAGCGCGGCGGCCTCGTCGTTCAGAATGACGGCGGACTTCCGGCAAACCTCACAGCGCCCGTCGACGCCACGCTGCACGGCGTCTGGGGCTTTCAGCCTTTCGACGGCCCGGAGATCCGGATGCTACCCGCTCAGGCCGGCCAGTGGCGGCTCTCCGCCGATGCGTCGCCTGGTTCTGGTGCCTCCGTCACACTGAACGGCGGGGCAGCGGTCTGCGTGACTGGAATTTCCGTGCAGGCCGGCGGCGAGGCACCTCAGTCCGCCACGTGGAAGACCATCGCGCCGAACTCGATCCGCGTCACCTTGGCTGACAAACCGAAACATGACGCCTCGACGACGATCGTCATCACGGGACCATCCGGTGTCGCGCCCGAAAGCCTGCCCCTCGCTTTGCCGCCTCAGCCCAAGGGCTTGGGGGCAACGGTGATCGCGCGCGCCGTCCGGCGGCCGACCGCCGCCGGCCCGATATCCGTCACGCTTGCCGGCGACGCCGATATTCCGAGCGATGCAAACCTTACCTTCTCGCTTCGGGCCGAAAAGGGCGCGCGGTTCACGGGCAAGGAAACGGTCGAGGTCGCCGCCGAGTCCGGCAGCAGCACCGCAACCCTTTCCAGCGCCAACGGCTTGCGTCTAGCCGACCAGCAGGTCGCGCTCGCGAGCCTGACGCCGGCCACGTCGCTCGGCAGCTCGGCATTCGGCCCGCTGCACGCCCGGATCGTGCGCGAGGGGGTGGCAGGCGACTGGTTGTCGCTTGGCACGCTCGTACGCCTGCCCCGGCTTCAGCAATTGACCTGCCCGGCCGACCTGACGGCCAGTTGCACGCTGTCCGGCGACAGCCTGTTCCTGATCGGCGCGCTGTCCTCGACGCCCGGTTTCGATCACCCCGTGACAGTACCCGACGGCTATCCGGATACGACCATCACGGTGCCGCATCCGACAGATGGCAAACTCTATCTCAGGCTGCGTGACGACCCGAGCGTGGTGAGCAGCATCGGCGCTTGAATGCGCTCGACCGAGTGCTGGACCCCTATCCGCGCTCAGCCTCACAATCCGCTGTAGGCACGATACCATTCGACCCATTGCGGAATACCGACGTCGATCGGTGTGGTCGGCCGGAAGCCGAGATCACGCTGGATCGCCGACAGCTCGGCATAGGTGGCAGGCACGTCACCCGGCTGCATCGGCTGCTCGATGCGGATCGCCGCCTTGCCGCAGCTCTCTTCGATCAGCGCGATCAGCTTCTCCAGCGGCTCGGCCCGGTTGTTGCCGATATTGTAGAGCGCATGCGGGCTGGCACTGCCGCCCGCCTTCGTGCTGCCATCGTCGGCCGGGGGATGATCGAGCGCGGCGAGGATGCCCGTCACGATGTCGTCGATATAGGTGAAGTCGCGGCGCATGTTGCCGCCGTTGAACACGGTGATCGGCTCGCCGCGCAGGATCTTGTCGGTGAAGCCCCACACCGCCATGTCCGGACGCCCCCACGGCCCGTAGACAGTGAAGAAGCGCAGCCCGGTCTGCGGAATACGGTAGAGATGCGAATAGGATTCGCTCATCAGCTCGTCCGCCTTCTTGGTGGCGGCGTAGAGCGAGATCGGAAAATCGACCCGCTGCTCGACCGAAAAGGGCAGATCCGGACTGGTGCCGTAAACGGACGACGACGAGGCGTAGACCATGTGGCGGACGCCGGCGTGCCGCGCGACCTCCAGCATGTTCAGATGGCCGGTGAGGTTGGAGGCCGCATAGGCGCGCGGATTTTCGAGCGAGTAACGCACGCCCGCCTGCGCGCCGAGATGGACGATCGCGGTGATCGTCTCGCCCATGATCGCCCGATCGAGCGCCTCGTGATCGGAAAAATCCACCTCGGCGAAACGGAACAGCTCCGACGCGCCATCCGTCCCGGCGATCGCCGCCAGCCGGTCCCGCTTCAAAGCCACCGGATTGTAGTCGTTGAGGTTGTCGATGCCGACCACCCGCTCGCCCCGCGCGATCAGGCGGCGGCTGACATGCGATCCGATGAAGCCGGCGGCGCCGGTGACGATGATGGTCATGCCGCCGCCCTAGCCTCCATCCCTTACCATGCGGTTGTCAGCGCTCCCCGCGCCGCGCCTCGAGCCCGTGTTCCCAGGCCAGCGCGTGTGCGACGATGGTGTCGAGCTGGCCGTAGCGCGGCTGCCAGCCAAACGCCTCGAGGATCGCCTCGTTGCCGGCGATCAGCGCGTCCGGATCACCGGCGCGGCGCCCTTCCAAGCGACGCTCGATCGGCAGGCCGCTGACCTTCTCCACCGCATCGAGCACCTCCAGCACCGAGAATCCGCGCCCGTAGCCGCAATTGAGCGTCAGGCTGCGTTCCGGCTCGGCAATCAGCGCGTCGAGCGCCAGCACGTGCGCGGCAGCCAGATCGGTGACGTGGATATAGTCGCGCACCCCGGTGCCGTCGGGTGTGGCGAAATCGGTCCCGAATACCGAGACGTGGCTGCGCTTGCCGAGCGCCGCCTCAGTCGCGACCTTGATCAGGTGGGTGGCGCCCTCGGTCGCCTGCCCCGCCCGGCCTTCCGGATCGGCGCCGGCGACGTTGAAGTAGCGGAGCGCGCAATAGTTGATCGGGTGCGCGGCGGCCGTGTCCTTCAGCATGATCTCGGTCATCAGCTTGGACATGCCGTAGGGGTTGATCGGGATCGTCGGCGTGTCCTCG
The DNA here is from genome assembly GCF_029906645.1 of Sphingomonas oryzagri. NCBI lineage: Bacteria > Pseudomonadati > Pseudomonadota > Alphaproteobacteria > Sphingomonadales > Sphingomonadaceae > Sphingomonas > Sphingomonas oryzagri. The sequence continues at coordinate 141,065 of NZ_JARYGZ010000001.1, read as the reverse complement.
CGCACCGGGCTGGCCTCGGGGATGCCGTAAGTCGCCGCCGTCGAGGAAAAGATGAAATGCTTGACCCCGCCGGCCACCGCGGCGTCGATCAGCGTGCGGCTGTTGGCCGTGTTGTTGCCGTAATATTTGAGCGGGTTTGAGACGGATTCGGGCACAACCACCGATCCCGCGAAGTGCATGATCGCGCCGATGCCGAAGCCCTCGATCGTGCGCGCAAGCAATTGCGCGTCACCGATGTCGCCTTCGACGAAGCGCGCGCGCTCGTCCACCGCCCAGCGGAAGCCGGTGACGAGATTGTCGAACACCACCACCGGCCAGCCGGCATCCTCCAGCGCGAGCACGGCATGGCTGCCGATATAGCCGGCACCGCCGGTCACCAGCACCGGAAAAGGCTTCGTCGTCATGCGCTATTTCCCCTTCAGGTAGCGATCGAACCAGCCGACGACGCGCTGCCGCTCGTCGGCGATATGGGCGGGATCGTGGAAGCCGTGGCCTTCGTCCGGATAGATGACGAGGCTGGTCGGCACGCCATGCGCCTTCAGCGCGTTCCAATATTCGGTCGACTGGGTGGGCGGCACCTCGATGTCGCGTTCGCCCACCGTGATCAGGGTCGGCGTCCTGGCCTGGTCGATGAACTGGATTGCCGAAATATCCCAATAGGGCTTGGCGTCGTCGTAGAGGCTCTTGCCGAAATAGGGGATCATCCAGGTGTTGATCCCGTTGGTGCCGTAATAGCTGATCCAGTCCGAAATGCCTGCACCGGCGTGGATCGCCTTGAAGCGGTTGGTCTGGGTGTTGGCCCACATCGCCATGAACCCGCCGTAGCTGTGGCCCATCAGGCCAAGCCGCGCATCGTCGATCGGCGCCGCCTGCTCGGCCGCATCGATGCCGGCAAGGATGTCCTTCAGGTCGCCGCCGCCGAAATCGCGCTTGTTGGCCTGCACGAACGCCTCGCCCTGCCCGTAGCTGCCGCGCGGGTTCGGCATGAACAGCCAGTAGCCGGCGGCGATCAGCGCCGCGTTGGTGCCCCTCCACACGAAATCGGGCGTCACCGCAGCGGCAGGGCCGCCGTGGACGATCGTGATCATCGGCGCCTTCGCGGTGGACAGGCTCACATTGCGCGGGGCGAGCAGCCAGCCCTGCACGTCGTGCCCACCACTCCGCCAGGTAAGGCTGCGCGCGGTCACGATCGGCCTGTAGGCGCTGTTCTCGGTGGTGATCTGGACGGGGGCGGCAATCGGCCCGGCGAAGATGGCGGGCGCATGTTCGAAATCCTGCGCGACCATCGCCATCGTGCCGTTGCGCGCGATCGCGACCTTGGCGTCCTCGGCCGCGATCTTCACCTTGGCGGTCCACAGCGGCTCGGCCGGGCCGCGCGTCGGATCGACCGGCACCACCGCCGCCTGATCGCCGAGCAAAACCGTCGCGCGCAGGCCGCCCTCCCCCCACAGCAGCGAGGTGAAGGTGCCGCGATAGCCCGGCGTGATGTCGGTCGCGACGCCGCCGGCGAACGGCACCGTCCAGACATCGCCGCCGACCGAGCCGAAATCGCTCATCAGCCCGCCGATGAAGGCGACCGTCTTTCCGTCCGGTGAGACGCGCGGGAAATTGGCCTGCGTGGCAGGTGCCGTGATCGGGCGGACCGCGCCGGTCGCGGCATCGATCGCGTCGATGGTGGCGACCCACCAGTTCGCATCACCATTGCCCTTCGCGGTGGTGGCGACGAAGCCCCTGCCGTCGGGCGTCCAGTCATATTCGTAGATGAAGCGGCCCGATGGCGAGACGGTGCGCAGCGTGCCGCCCGCCACGGGCACGATCGCGATCCGCTTGTCGTCGTTGGTCTCGCCGATCTCGCCGACCTGGCGGGTGCCGGCCTGCACCGCGCCTGTCTCCTTCTGCGCGCCGATCGTGACGAGCAGCGCGATGCTGCGCCCGTCCGGCGACCAGCGCGGATCGGCGGCGAGGCCGGTGACGGTCGCCAGCCGCCTCGCCCCGTGCGCGCCCTGCACCATCAGGGTGGCGGTGCCGGCCTTGCGATCTCGCGCCACGAAGGCGAGCTGACCGTCCGGCCCGTAGGCGAGGTTGCCATATTCGCAGGTCTTGCAGGGATCGATACGCGTCACGATCCGCCCACTTTGCGTCTGCCGCACCACCACAGCGCCATGCGTCGCGGAGAGCGCATCCGGCTCCTGCCCGCTTTCCACGGTGGCGACGCGATCGCCGTCCGGCGCGATCACCAGATCCTCGAACCTGTGGAGCGGCTGGGCGGCGAGCGGAGCGGCGGCGGCCATCAGCAGGGCCAGTGCGGAAACGGTACGGATTGCCACGCGAATATTCCTGTTCGTCACACGCCCCCCGGCATGCAGGCGATAGCATGTCGATGCGGCAGCGCAACGCCGGGCGTCATACTTCCGGCCCCTTGCAACCGTCATCAGGCAGCCTCAAAAGCGCGCCACACACCGGAGAGAAAGCCATGACCGACAGCCGTACCGCGCAGCACCAGCGTTCGCTGGACGATCCGGACGGCTTCTGGCTGGAGCAGGCCCGCTCGCTCGACTGGATCACGCCGCCGACCAGGGCCGGCGACTGGTCGTTCGACGAAAAGGACTTCCACGTCCGCTGGTTCGAGGACGGCGTGCTCAACGTCTCGGCCAACTGCCTCGATCGGCATCTCGCCGAACATGGCGACCGCGTCGCGATCGTCTGGGAACCGGACGATCCCAAAGCCGAGCCGAAGCGCTTCACCTACGCCCAGGTGCACGAGGAAGTCTGCCGCTTCGCCAACGTGCTGAAGGCGCAGGGGGTGCAGAAGGGCGACCGCGTCACCGTCTACATGCCGATGATCCCCGAGGCCGCCTTCGCGCTGCTCGCCTGCGCGCGGATCGGCGCGATCCATTCGGTGGTGTTCGGCGGCTTCTCGGCAGATTCGCTTGCGGGCCGGATGGAGGATTGCGGCAGCGCCGTGGTCATCACCGCCGACGAGGGGCGGCGTGGTGGAAAGACCGTCCCGCTCAAGACGACGGTGGACGAGGCGGCGACGATCTTCGCGGGCGTGAAGACCGTGCTGGTGGTCAAGTGCACCGGTCGCGACGTGCCAATGACCGAGGGTCGCGACGTCTGGTACCATGAGGCCGCCGCCAAGGTTTCGACCGACTGCCCGCCGGAGCCGATGAAGGCGGAAGACCCGCTCTTCATCCTCTACACCTCCGGCTCGACCGGAAAGCCGAAGGGCGTGGTCCATACGACCGGCGGCTACCTGCTGTGGGCGGCACTCACCTTCCGCACCACCTTCGATTACAAGGCGCCCGAAATCTTCTGGTGCACCGCCGACATCGGCTGGGTCACCGGTCACAGCTACATCGTCTACGGCCCCCTCGCCTCCGGCGCGACCAGCCTGATGTTCGAGGGCGTACCGACCTGGCCGACCTCTGCGCGCATGTGGGAAGTGGTGGACCGCCACGACGTCTCGATCCTCTACACCGCGCCGACCGCGCTGCGCTCGCTGATGAAGGAAGGCGACGACATCGTGAAGGCGACGTCGCGCAAGTCATTGCGCCTGCTCGGCACGGTCGGCGAGCCGATCAACCCGGAGGCGTGGCGCTGGTATCACGACGTCGTCGGTGACGGCCGCTGCCCGATCGTCGATACCTGGTGGCAGACCGAGACCGGCGGCCACATGATCACCCCTTTCCCCGGCACGGTCACCAAGCCCGGTTCGGCGACGCTCCCCTTCCATGGCGTCGAGCCCAAGCTGCTCGACGGCGAGGGCAAGGAGCTGCACGGCGAGGCCGAGGGCAATCTCATCATCGCGCGCGCCTGGCCGGGCATGATGCGCGGCGTGTGGGGTGACGAAAAGCGGTTCTTCGATACCTATTTCCGCACCTTCCCGGGCGTCTACACGACGGGCGACGGCGCGCGCCGCGACGAGGACGGCTATTACTGGATCACCGGCCGCGTCGACGACGTGATCAACGTCTCGGGTCACCGCATGGGCACCGCCGAGGTGGAAAGTGCGCTGGTGCTGCACGACGACGTCGCCGAGGCCGCCGTCGTCGGTATGCCGCACGACGTGAAGGGCCAGGGAATCTACGCCTATGTGACGCTCAATTCGGGTATCGAGGCGAGCGAGGATCTGCGGCAGGCGCTGAAGAAGCATGTCCGTCACGAGATCGGGCCGATCGCGACGCCCGACGCCATCCAGTTCGCGCCGGGCCTGCCCAAGACCCGCTCCGGCAAAATCATGCGCCGTATCCTGCGCAAGATCGCGGAGGGCGAGATCGGCGCACTGGGCGACACCTCGACGCTCGCCGACCCGAGTGTGGTGGACGATCTGGTGAAGAACCGGGTCGGCTGATTTTGATCCTCCCCAAGATAGATTGGGGAGGATGAGGTGGGCGTTCACCCCTTCGTCAGCCGATGCTGTATAAGGCGGGCCTTGTCGTCACGGAGGCCCGCCCTTGTATCGCCCGCTTTTCGCCGTAGCCCTGCTGCTGCCCACCGCCGCTTCCGCCCAGTCGGATCCGCAGCCCGCGCCCCGACAGATGCCGACCTATCAGGATGACGACGCGCAGTGGCGCGGTGGCACGTCGGAAAGCTACGGCACCGCGGACCTGCATCATCACGTCGACCAGACGCCGCCGCCCCCGCCGGTTCCGGAAGGCTATGGCTATGATCCCTATGGTGCCGGCACGCGCCAATCCGGCTCCGGACGCGGTGCGAGAAACGGCTCGGGCGCTCGGCAGGGATCGGGTTCGACCCAAGGATCGGGATCCGGGCAAGACTCCGGATCAGGATCCGGCCCGCAGCCCGCACCCGCCGACGGCTGGCAGACGCCCAAACCCTATGCGCGGTCGGATCAGGTCGATCAGGGCACGCCGGACGACGCCGCGCATCGCGCCGATCGCGCCCGCACCGCCGATCTGAACCGCCGCCCGTGGCGCGGCTACAACGCGCCCGCGCACAGCGCCACCGCCGACAATCCATACGCCGCCGAACATGCCCGCTACCAGGCAGCCCTCGCCGCCCACGCACAGGACATGCAGCGTTACCAGTACGATCAGGAGGAGTATCAGAAGCGCATCGCCGCCTGGCACCGCCAGACCGACGCCTGCGCGCAGGGTTATACCTACGCCTGCGGCGGCGGCCCGGACTGAGGATCGGACGCGGGCGCGGCCAGCATCTTCTCCGCGCTGGTCTGCACGAAGCCGGAAATCGCGCCCGCCATCATCGACAGCATCAGCGGCACCGCGACCGTCGCGTGCACCACCGCTTCCTCGACCAGCATGTCGACCGAGACCTTCTGGCCCATCGCGGTGACGGTCATCGCCATCCGGTCCTCGCCCGTCCAGTCGGCCTGCACGGTGCCGCCGCCGGGGATGTGACGCTCGAGCTTCGGGATGCCGGCCTCGATCCGCCGCTTCGCCTCGGCCTTGCCGAGCTTGTGGGGAATATCGAACTTCATCGGGGAGGCCATGGCGACTCCAAACGCATGAGGGAGGCGCCGGCTCCTACCGCCATCCTCCGCGCATGGCGAGAGTCCGGCGCCTAGGGCTTGATGCCGAAGTCCTTGGCGCGCTTGGCGAGCTTGGGCGAGACCGCAGCCGACGCCTCGAAATCGGCCTTGGCTCCCGCCGTATCGCCCTTGCGCTGCTTGGCGATGCCGCGCCCGTAGAGCGACCAGGCCGATTTCGGATCCTTCGCGATCACCGCGTCGTAATCGTGCAGCGCCTTGTCGATGTCGCCCATGCGCAGTTCGACCAGCGCGCGGCTGTCGACGATCGACATGTTGCCCGGCCGCTGGCGGATCGCCGAGTTGCAGTCGGTGAGCGCAGCCGGCAGGTCGATCCCGGCAAGCGCCCGCGCCCAGCAGCGATCGTTCAACGCCTCCGGCCGGCGGACATCCTGCGGGTGATATTTGATCCACTGGTCATATTGCGGCACCGCGCGGGCGGGCTCGGCGGCGGCGACGTACAGGCCGCCGATGTCGAGCCGCTCGTTCGCGGCCGGTGGCGCGGCTTTGTCGGCGGCATCGAGATCGGCGAGCACCGCCTTGATGTCGGGTTCATCCTCCCGCAGCCGCAGACCGGCGCGACCGATCAGTGCCTCGACATAATCAGGCTTCAGCCGGATCGCCTCCGCCACGTCGGCCATAGCCTCGGCCTTGCGGTCGGCATCGAACAGCGCATCCGCCCGCTGCAGACGGTAGCGCGGCTCGGTCGGCGCCAGCGCGACCGCCTTCCCGAAATCGGCGAGCGCCCCCTCCCGGTCGTTGCGCGCCAGCAGCACGGCACCGGCGCGGCTATAGCCCTCCGCCGTGGTCGGGTCCGTCTGCGCGTCGGTGACGGCGATCGCCGTGCCCTTGGCATCCTGATAGCGCGCCTTGATATTGAACACCGGCCCGCCTTCGTACGTCAGGTACAGGCGCCGCTGGCTGTTCGAGACATAGATGCGGTGGGCGATGAAGAAATCGGCGCCGAGCAGCATCTCGGTATCGCCGGTGAACTCGCCGAAACGGATGCGACCGTGGCTGATCGTCTCGCCCTCGCCGACCTTGAAACTGTCGAACGGCGCGATCCAGCTCCGTACCAGTTGTCGGCCGAAACCGTAGATCATGCCGCCCGGCTCGACGCCGGGGCTCTTCGGCGTGATTCCCGCCCGCGCCGCGGCTGCCATCGAGAGAACGGAATCGTGCGCGCCGGTATCGAAGGTCGCGTGGATCTTCGCGCCGTTCAGCCAGACCGTGCCGACCGTCTGCGCATTGGCGCGATCATAGGCCGCAAGCTCCACGACGGAGACGATCTTGTCGGTGCCGGTCGACCAATAGGCCATGTTGCTGTTGCCGCATCCCTTCGCCTTCATCAGACGGACGGTGCCGTGCGGCAGATCATATTCGGTATCGACCAGGCCGAGGAGATTCTGGCCGAGCACGCCGACGCCGCCGACTTCCGATCCTGCCACGATGAACTCGATGCGCGGCAGATCGCTGCCCGAGATGGTGAAGGTCTTGACGGTGACCAGCGACATCGGCGTCTCGCCGTTGATCCCCTGCATCATCCAGCCGGGCAGCGGCTCGGGCTTGAGTCCCAGCTCGGTCGCCCGTCCTGGCGAGATCACGCTGTAGAAGGCGCCGCTATCGACGACGAAGCGGACCGGCTGGCCGTTGATCTTGGCATCCGTCATCGGCTGCATGTCGATCATCGTGACCGGCAGTTCGCCGATCTTCCCGACCCCGCACGACGCCGATGCCGCCTTCGCCCCCAGACACAGCGCCAGCCCCGCCAGCGCGCACGCAACCCTGTTCTTCACGCGACCCCATTGCCTCCCCAGACAATTTCGGGGGAGATTGCCCCATCCGGGCCGCCGACGCCAGCACCAACTATTTGAGAAGGACGAGTTCCTCCGCCATCGTCGGGTGGAGCGCGACGACGTCGTCGAACTGCTGCTTGGTGAGGCCCGCCTTCACCGCGACCGCCGCCGCCTGCAGTATCTCCGGCGCGTCCGGCCCGATCATGTGGAGGCCCAGCACCCTGTCGGTCGAGGCATCGCAAACCATCTTGTAGAGCGCGCGCTCGTCGCGGTTGGCGAGCACGTTCTTCATCGGGCGGAAATCCGACGAATAGACCTTCACCGTGCCGTAGCGGTTCTTGGCCTCGCTTTCCGTCAGGCCGACGGCGGCGATCGGCGGGTGGCTGAACACCGCGCTCGGCACGCAATGATAATCCACCCGGCGCGGATTGTTGCCGAACTGGGTGTCGGCGAAGGCATGGCCCTCGCGGATCGCCACCGGGGTCAGCTGGATGCGGTTGGTGATGTCGCCCACCGCGAAGATCGAGGGGACGGTGGAGCGGCCGTCCTCGTCCACCTTGATCGCGCCCAGTTCGTCGATCTCGACGCCCAGCGCCTCGAGGCCCAGCCCCTCGCTGTTCGGGCGGCGACCGGTGGCGAACATCAGGCAATCGGTTTCGATCGGATCCTGCCCCTTGGCATGAACGACGAGCGTGCCGTCCTCGCGCTTCTCCACCTTCTCGAAGATGGCGTTGAAGCGGAAGTCGATGCCCTTCTTCACCGAGATCTGGAGCAGCCGGTCGACGACACTATTGTCATAGCTGCGCAGGATCGTGCTGCCACGGTTGACCAAAGTCACCTTCGATCCGAGTTCGTTGAAGATACCGGCGAACTCGTTGGCGATGTAGCCGCCGCCCGCGATCACGATCCGCTTCGGCACGCTGTCCAGATGGAAGGCCTCGTTGGAGGTGATGCCATGTTCATGGCCGGGGCAGGCGGGCACGGCGGGACGCGCGCCAGTGGCGATCAGAATGATCCTTGCGGTCTTCTTCGTGCCGTCGGCCAGCTCGATCTCGTTCGGCCCGGTGACGACCGCTCGCTGGTGGAAGGTTTCGACGCCATGGCTGTCGAGCGTGTTCTGGTAGAGGCCCTCCAGCCGGTCGACATCGGCCAGCACGTTGTCGCGCAGCGTCGGCCAGTCGAAATCGCAATCGGGCACCTGCCAGCCGAAGCGCTTGGCGTCCTTCAGGTCCTCGGCGAAATGCGCGCCGTAGATCAGCAGCTTCTTGGGCACGCAGCCGCGGATCACGCAGGTGCCGCCGACGCGATATTCCTCCGCCATCGCGACCTTCGCGCCGTGCGCTGCCGAGATCCGCGCCGCGCGCACGCCGCCGGACCCACCGCCGATCACGAACAGGTCATAATCATGGTCGGCCATCGGATATCCTATCGCAAGGGAATGTCGCCGCGCGATGTAGCGAGCGAAGCGCGTTCCGCCAACGCACTGTGCCGATCAGACTGATCGGGAGGCCGACTCGACTTGACCTCGGCCACCCCCTCTCGCAAAGCCCGGACGTGGCCACCACGCTTTCGACTCCAGCAAAATCCGCCCGCCGTCGCTCCTCCGAAGGCTGGGGCGGTGTCGTGCGCTTCGTCCTGTCCGTCGCGCTGATGGGGCTGGCGCTCCGCAGCTTTGTCATCATGCCGCGCAGCATCCCGTCCGAATCGATGATGCCGCGCCTGCTGGTCGGCGATTATCTGATGGTCGCGAAATGGCCCTACGGCTTCTCGCGCTTCAGCCTGCCCTGGGCGCCGCCGGGGCCGCACGGCCGGTTGCTGGGCTTCACGCCGCAGCGGGGCGATGTCGTCGTGTTCCGCGCGCCGCCGGACGACAAGTCCGATTACATCAAGCGCCTGATCGGCCTGCCCGGCGACCGCATCCAGATGAAGGGCGGCGTGCTCTGGCTCAACGGCAAGGCCGTGCCCAAGGTACGCGAGAGCGACTTCATCATCCCGATCGCGCCCAATACCGAGTGCAGCACGATCGCCAATGTTGAGACGCCCTACGGCCCCGGCGCGAACTTCGAGGGCAAGGAAACCTGCCGCTTCGCCCGCTATCGCGAGACGCTGCCCGACGGCATCAGCTACGACGTGCTCGACCAGGGCGACACGCCGCAGGACGACACGCCGGTCTTCACCGTACCCGCCGGCCATTATTTCATGATGGGCGACAATCGCGACATGTCCGCCGACAGCCGCTTCCCGGCGATCCCCGGCCAGGGCATCGGCTTCGTGCCGGCCGAGAATCTGGAGGGGCGCGCGCTCTTCACCATCTGGTCGACCGACGGTTCCTCGCACTGGCTTAACCCGGCAAGCTGGTGGCACGCGCTGCGGCCGGGCCGGATCGGGCACGGCTTTCGGTGAGCGACACTCTGCCTCCGCAGATCGAGCAGGCCCTCGGCCACGCGCCCCGCGATCCCGCCCTCTTCCTCACCGCGCTCACCCACTCCAGCCATGCCGGAGAGAGTTACCAGCGGCTCGAATTCCTCGGCGACCGCGTGCTCGGCCTCGTGATGGGCGAGTGGCTGTTCGAGACTTTCCCGGCCGAACCCGAAGGCCAGCTCTCGCGCCGACTCAACGCGCTCGTCTCGGGCGATGCCTGTGCGGAGATTGCGAAGGAGCTGGATCTCGGCCCGCATATCCGCCTCGGCAAGCAGGCCCGCGACGACGGCGCGCAATATTCCACCTACGTGCTGGGCGACGTGGTGGAGGCGCTGATCGGCGCGCTGTTCGTGGAGGCCGGGATCGAGGGCGCGCGTGCCTTCATCCGCAAGGCATGGGGCGATCGCGTCCATAGCCAGGGCAAGGCACCCAAGCACCCCAAGGCGGAGCTGCAGGAACTCGCCGCCGCGAAGCAGTGGCGCCCGCCGGTCTACGAAACCACCCATCGCGGCGGGCCGCACCACGCGCCCGTCTTCACCATCACCGTCTCGATCCCCGGCCGCGCCAGTGCCGAGGCCAAGGGTAGCTCCAAGCAGGAGGCCGAGACCGAGGCGGCCCGCAATCTGTTGAAGGAATTGAAGTCATGACCCAGCGCTGCGGCCTGGTCGCCATCGTCGGCGCGCCGAACGCCGGCAAATCCACCCTCGTCAACGCGCTCGTCGGGCAGAAGGTGGCGATCGTCAGCCCCAAGGCGCAGACGACCCGCGTCCGCCTGATGGGCATCGCGATCGAGGGCGATAGCCAGATCCTGCTGGTCGACACGCCCGGCATCTTCGATCCGCGCCGCCGGCTCGATCGCGCGATGGTCGCGGCGGCGTGGGGCGGTGCCGAGGATGCCGATGTCATCGCCTTGGTGGTCGATGCCAAGTCCGGCCTGACCAAGCGGATCGAGCCGCTGGTCGAAACGCTCGCCAAGCGCCCCGAGCCGAAGATCGTCATCCTCAACAAGGTGGACGTGACGGCCAAGGAGCCGCTGCTCGTCCTCGCCCAGACGCTGCAGGAGAGACTCCAGCCGGAGGATATCCTGTTCGTCTCCGCCGCCACCGGCGATGGCGTTCCGGCGCTCAAGTCGCTGTTGGCGAGCCGCGTGCCGGAAGGGCCGTGGCATTTCCCCGAGGATCAGGTTTCCGACGCGACCGACCGGATGCTCGCCGCCGAGGTGACGCGCGAGCAACTCTATCTCCAGCTCCATGCCGAGCTGCCGTACGCGTGCGCGGTCGAGACAGAAAAGTATGAGGAGCGCGGCGACGGTTCGGTCGCGATCCATCAGCAGATTCTCGTCGCGCGCGACAGCCAGAAGGCGATCATCCTCGGCGCGCGCGGTGCGCGTCTGAAGGAGATCGGCAGCCGCGCGCGGGGCGAACTCGCCACCCTGCTCGGCGCAAAGAAGGTCCACCTCTTCCTCCACGTGAAGGTGAAGCCGGACTGGGAAGAGGACCGCGCGCTCTATCGCGAGATCGGGCTGGACTGGGTCGACTGATGCCGATCGAGCTGATCTGCCTCGATGCCGACGACACGCTCTGGCACAACGAAAAGCATTTCGGCGCGACCTTCGCGGCGTTCGAGCGGATCGTCGCACCCTTCGATGAGGCGGGTGTCGCCCGCGACACACTGGATGCGATCCAGATCCGCAACCTGAAGCTCTACGGCTACGGCGCCAAGAGCTTCACCCTCTCGATGATCGAGGCGGCGCTGGAAGTCGGCGGTGAGCGGATGCCTTCGGACGCGGTGGCGCGCATCCTCGCGGCGGGGCGCGAACTGCTGGCGCACCCGGTCGAGCTGCTGCCCGGCATCGAAGATGCGCTCGACGCGCTCGCCGACCGCGCGCGGCTGGTACTCGTCACCAAGGGCGACCTGCTGCACCAGGAAACCAAGCTGGCCGCCTCCGGCCTCGGTGAGCGCTTCTCGGGGATCGAGATCGTCAGCGACAAGGACGAGGCGACCTTCCGCCGCGTGTTCGATCGCCACGCGGTGACGCCGGAACAGGCGCTGATGGCCGGGGATTCGATGCGTTCGGACATCCTGCCCGCGCTCGCGGCCGGCGCCTTTGCCGCGCACATTCCGCACGCCATGCCGTGGGCGCACGAAATGGCGGACGAGCCGGCCGATCATCCCCGCTTCCGCAAGCTCGACCGGCTGGGCGAGGTCATCGACTGGATCGACAGCCTCTGACCGGTTCGGTTAGGCTGCGGCCATGATCCGCAGACTCGCTCTTCCCCTCGCCGCGCTGATCGCCGGCGCCGCCCTCGCCCAGACGCCGCCGCCGACGGTGCCCACACCCCCCGCCGCCGCACCGCAGCCGGCCGCGACCGTGCAGGTGACACTGACCACCAGCGAGGGACCGATCATCCTCGCGCTGGAGAAGGACAAGGCGCCGATCACCACCGCCAACTTCCTCCATTATGTCGACGCCAAGCGGTTCGACGGCACCACCTTTTACCGCCGGGTAAAGGTGGCGGACGGGTTCGGGCTGGTGCAGGGCGGCATCTCGCAGGACCCGAAAAAGGCCTTCCCTCCGATCAAGCACGAACCGACCACGCAGACCGGCCTCAGCCATGTCGACGGCGCGATCTCGATGGCGATGAATGCGCCCAACACCGCGCAGGGCGACTTCTTCATCATGGTCGGCGCCTCGCCATCGATGGACGCCACCGCGACGCAGCCGGGCTATGCGGTGTTCGGCAGGGTGGTGCAGGGCATGGATATCGCCCGCAAGATCCTCGACGCACCGACCGATCCCGACAAGGGCAAGGCCAACGGCATGGGCGGCCAGATGATCGCCGCGCCGATCAGGATCATCTCCGCGCGCCGCACCAGCACGCCGATCGCAGCCCCCGCCCCCGCTACAACCGGCGCCTGAGCCAGGCGATGCATTATTGCAACACATAATCATTATCGATAACGTTTCCGCCACGTTTCCAGGTCTCTTGCAGCCGTGCAATCTTGCGCCGTGCGGCGCGTGCTAGGCGCGGGCCGTTGTTGAGGGTGGGAAAGACTAACCGTGAAAAAGGGGCATGTGCGCCTGTCGATGGCGCTCGGGATGTTGACGGCCTGCGGTCCGCTGTTCGCGCAGGATGCACCTGAACCCGAAGAAACGCAGGACATCGTCGTCAACGGCACGCATCAGGCGCTGCCCGGTGCGGTGGTCGGCGACATTCCGCCCGAACTCCAATACAGCCCCGCCGACATCCGCGCCTATGGTGTGAATTCGGTCGCCGATCTGCTCAACGAGCTGGCGCCGGAAACGACGTCGGCCCGCGGCCGCGGCGGCGAGGCGCCCGCGGTGTTGCTCAACGGGCGGCGCATCTCCAGCTTCTCCGAAATCCGCGACCTGCCGACCGAGGCGATCCTGCGCGTCGATATCCTGCCGGAAGAAGTGGCGCTCAAATACGGTTACTCCGCCGACCAGAAGGTGGTGAACATCGTGCTGCGCCGCCGCTTCCGCGCGTTGACGACGGAGGACAGCGGATCGACCAGCACCGACGGCGGCGGCGCGTCGGGCATCGGCGACTTCACGCTCACCCGCATCCATGGCGACGACCGGCTCAACATCGATGCCAAGGTGCAGGGCGCCGACAGCCTGCTGGAAAGCGATCGCGGGCTGACCTCGCAATCGACCGGTCGCGCTTATGATCGCGCGGGCAACGTGGTGGCGACCGACGGTAGCCTGAATGCACTGGGCGGCGCGAACATCGCAGGAGTCGGCCCCGGTGCCACGGGAGCGACGCCGACCACCGGAGATTTCAATCCCAATGTCGCCAATGTCACCGACATCTCGCCCTATCGCACGCTGACGCCGGCGACCAGGGAGGCGACGCTCAACGCGGTGCTCGCCCATCCCTTCTCGCGCAAGGTGACCGGCACGCTCAACGCCACGTTCGACGCGAGCCAGAGCGACACCCTGCGCGGCCTTGCGGGGTCGAACATCCTCGTGCCCTCAACCGACCCGTTCAATCCGTTCGGCGAGGATATCGCGCTCTATCGCTATCTCGGCAGCGATCCGCTGAAGCAGCGCACGCAGTCGATCTCCGGCCATCTCGGCGGCACGCTCAATGCCGACGTCGCCAAGTGGCGACTGAATTTCACCGCCAATTACGATTACGCCCAATCCGTGACACGCACCCAGACCGGGATCGATATCGACGACCTCAACGCGGCGCTGGCGGCCGGCGATGCGACGCTCAACCCGTTCGGCACCATTCCGGCCAGCCTGATTGGCGGCACGCTGACGACGCGGGCGCGGGGCGTCTCGAACAGCGGCAACGTCCAGTTCGTCGGCAACGGCCCGCTGTTCGATCTGCCGGCGGGTGCACTGTCCACGACGGTGAAGGTGGGCCTCACGGCGAGCGGCTTCCATTCCACCTCGACCCGCTTCGGCACGACGCAGGAGACGAGCCTCTCGCGGCGCGACGGCAGCGCGCAGTTCAACTTTGACCTGCCGCTGACCAGCCGCAAGAAGCACGTACTCGGCGCGATCGGCGACCTGACGGCCAACGCGAACGTCGCGGTGGACCAGCTCTCCGATTTCGGCACGCTGTGGACGGTCGGCTACGGCGCCAACTGGACGCCGCGCGACGGCATCAGCTTCATCGCGTCCGCCACCCACGATCGCGGCGCGCCAACCATCCAGCAGCTCGGCAATCCGGTGATCGTGACGCCGGGTGCGCGGGTGTTCGACTACCGCACCGGCCAGACCGTCGACGTCACCCAGATCGCCGGCGGCAATCCCGATCTGAAGGCGGACAGCCGCCATGTCGAGAAATTCGGCACGACGCTGAAGCCGTTCAAGAAGACCGACATCACCTTCACCGCCAATTACATCCACTCGACGATCCGCAACGCGATCGCGGCCCTGCCCTCGCCCACAGCGGCGATCGAGGCGGCTTTCCCCGACCGCTTCACCCGCAACGACGATGGCGACCTGACGGCGATCGATACCCGCCCGGTCAATCTCTACCGCGAGCGGCGCGACGAGCTGCGCTGGGGCTTCAACTTCACGCAGAAGCTCAAGACATCGAAGGCCGTCGTCGATGCCTTCCGCCAGCTTCGGGAATCGGGCGCGTTCCGGCGCCCGCCCGGCGGCGGCGACGCTCCGCCAGGGGGCGGCGGCACGGGCGGCCCACCGCCCGGTGGCGGAGACGGCGGCTCTCCTCCCGGCGGTGGCGGCGGCTGGTCCGGCGGACGCGGCGGTGGTGGTGGTGGCGGAGGGCGCGGCGGCTTCGGCGGTGGCGCCGGCGGCCGGCTCCAGCTCTCGGTCTACCACACCTGGTATTTCCGCGACGATATCCTCACGCGCCCCGGCGGCCCGATGCTCGACCTGCTCGACGGCGGCACCTCCGGCTCAGGCGGCGGGCAGCCGCGCCACGACGTGCAGGTCCAACTGGGCGTCACCAACAACGGCATCGGCGTCCGGCTGACCGGTGACTGGCAAAGCGCGACGACGGTCGATGGCGGCACGGGCAGCGCGACGGGCGACCTGCATTTCTCCTCGCTCGCCACCGCGAACCTGCGCCTGTTCGCCGATCTCGGCGCCAACCCCTCGCTGATGAAGCACAAATGGGCACGGGGAATGCGGGTGACGCTGGCGCTCAACAACATCACCAACAGCCGCCAGCACGTTCGCGACGCGAACGGCGACACGCCGCTCAGCTATCAGCCGGCCTATCTCGATCCGATGGGACGGACGATCAAGGTGAGCATCCGCAAGCTGTTCTTCTAGGAACGGCTGCTCCGCCGGGTCTGCTTGCGCCGGCGACGCGCCGCCAGCAGATCCCGCACATACCAGAGCGTCAGGCGAAGTTCGCTGCGTGAAGTGGATCGCGCCGGATCCTCGATCTTGGCGCGCACCACCTGCACGGCATCCTCGCCATGCTCATGAATCAGCAAGCCTGCCTCACGCCGCGCCTCACGTCGGCGCATCGTGGACAGGCGCAGATAGTCCAGCCAAACCAGCAAGGCCCCACTCCCCGGACGTTGGCCGATGACATGACGGCGTCATCGGTCAGGGTCACACCTTCATTTCCGCCAGAGACGCGATCGTCAATTCGGAAAAATGGCTAAGAATGGATTTATCGTGCCTTGCCAATCACAAACACCGCCCCGACATCCCGGTTCCCCGTTGCCGGAGCAAGCCATGACCGATCTCCCGTCCTTCCCGATTACCCGCAAATGGCCCGCGAAGGATGCAGGCGTCATCCAGCTTTATTCGCTGCCGACCCCGAACGGCGTGAAGGTCAGCATCGCGCTGGAGGAACTCGGCCTTGCCTACGAACCGCACCTGATCGACATCGGGCAGAACGAGACCTGGACCCCGGAATATCTCTCGCTCAATCCCAACGGCAAGATCCCGGCGATCATCGATCCCGATGGCCCCGGCGGCCGGCCGATCGGCCTGTTCGAAAGCGGCGCGACCCTGCTCTACCTCGCGGACAAGACAGGCAAGCTGATGCCCGCCGATCCGATCGAGCGCTATCATGCGATCCAGTGGATCTTCTTCCAGATGGGCGGGGTCGGCCCGATGTTCGGACAGCTCGGCTTCTTCCACAAGTTCGCCGGCCGGGAGTATGAGGACAAGCGCCCGCGCGACCGCTATCTCAACGAAACCAAGCGCCTGCTCGGCGTGCTGGAAGATCGCCTGACCGGCCGCACCTACATGATGGGCGATGGCTACAGCATGGTCGATGTCTCGCTGGTCGGTTGGGTGCGCAACCTGGTCGGCTTCTACGAGGCGCGCGAGATCACCGACTTCGACAGCCTGGAGGCGGTACCCGCATGGCTGGAACGCTGCCTCGCCCGCCCGGCGGTGCAGCGCGGCGTGACCATCCCCGCGCGCGGCTGAGGCGTGTTGCCCGAATAATACATTGCCAAGCGGCCGGGCGGCGGCCTAGCTTTCGCGCGGGGAATTCTCGCCGAAGGAAAACAACATGCGCCGCCCGGCCTTCATCGCCGTTTCCATTCTCGCGCTCGCCGCGCCGCTGGCGGCGCAGACCGCGCCCAAGTTTCCGCCGTGGGGCATCCGCCTGTCCGACATGGACAGCGCCGTGAAGCCGGGCGACGACTTCTTCCGCTACGCCAATGGCCACTGGCTCGACACCACGCAGATCGCGCCCGATCGCACCTCGGCCGGCATCGACGTCGTCCTCGCCGACGAGGCCGAGCAGCAGGTCCGCGCGATCGCCGAAGAGGGTGAGAGCAAGCCGACCTCGGCGGCCGAGAAGCAGATCGGCGACCTCTACGCCAGCTGGATGGACGAAGCCGGGATCGAGAAGGCCGGCACCGCGCCGCTGAAGCCCTATCTCGCCCGAATCGCCGGCCTGAAGGACACGCACGCCGTCGCCATGCTGATGGCGGAGCCGGGCTATTCCTCGCCGGTCGGCACCTCGATCTTCGCCGACGTCAACCGGCCCGGCCGCTACGGCCTCTATGTCGGGCGCGGTGGGCTGGGTCTGCCGGGACGCGATTACTATCTGCTCAAGGGCGACAAATATGACGGCTACCGCGCCGCCTATCGCGCCTACATCGCCAAGCAGCTGACGCAGGCGGGCTTCACCGATGCCGACGCCCGCGCGGCCCGCATCCTCGCGCTCGAAACCCAGATGGCAACGTCGCAGTGGACGCCCGAGAAAGAGCGCGACATCCAGCTGATCAACAACCCGATGACGGTCGCCAAGCTGCAGGCGCTGGCACCTCAGTTCGATTGGCCGAATTTCTTCAAGGCGGAGGGCTTCGGCCCGCTCGATCAGGTGGTGGTCACCACGCCCGACGCGATCCAGGCGGCGGGCAAGCTGCTCGTCGCGACGCCGCTGGCGACATGGAAGGACTATCTTGCCTTCCACTTCATCAGCGATCATGCCGCCTATCTGCCAAAGGCGTTCGACGGCGCGAGCTTCGATTTCTACGGCAAGATGCTGCGCGATCAGCCCGAACAGCGCGCCCGCTGGAAGCGTGGCGTCAGCATGGTCAACAACATGCTCGGCGAGGCGGTCGGCCAGATCTATGTCGAGCGCCACTATCCGCCCGAAAGCGATCGCCAGATGGGCGAACTGATCGCCAACCTGCGCGCCGCTTACGGCGACGAGTTCCAGCATCTCGCCTGGATGGACGATGCGACCCGCCAGCAGGCACTGGCAAAACTCGCCACCTTCGATCCGCGCACCGGCCACCCGAAGAAGTATATCGATTACAGCAGCTTCAAGGTCGTGCGCGGCGATATGCTCGGCAATGCGATGCGGTCCGAGAAGTTCGAGATGGATCTCGTCCTCTCGCGCTTCCCCAAGCCGGTCGATCGCTCGCTGTGGGACATGACTCCGCAGACGGTGAACGCCTATTACGACCCGACGGTCAACCAGATCACCTTTCCGGCGGCGATCCTGCAGGCGCCCTATTTCGATCCCAACGCCGATCCGGCGGTCAATTACGGATCGATCGGCGCCACGATCGGGCATGAGATGGGCCACGGCTTCGACGATCAGGGTCGCCAGTTCGATGCGACGGGCAAGGTGCGCGACTGGTGGACCAAGGCGTCCGCCGACAAGTTCAAGGCGCGCACCGCGATGCTCGGCAAGCAGTTCGACAGCTACGAGCCCGTCCCCGGCGTCCACATCAAGGGCGAGCTGACGATGGGCGAGAATGTCGGCGATCTCGGCGGACTGGAGTCCGCCTGGGGCGCATGGCGGCGCTACGTCGCGACGCATGGCGATCCGGGCGTGAAGAACGGCTTCACCGCCGACCAGCGCTTCCTGCTCGCCTATAGTTACAGCTGGCAGACCAAGGAGCGTGAGGGCGCACTGCGCCAGCAGCTGCTCACCAACGAGCACAGCCCGGCCAAATACCGGGTCAACGGCGTCGTCCGCAATTTCGACCCCTGGTACAAGGCGTTCGACGTGAAGCCCGGCGACAAGCTCTATCTGCCGCCGGACCAGCGGGTGCACATCTGGGTGGACTGACGGGCGCATCGGAACGGCGGATCGGGCACCGGGTCGCTCAGGGCTAATCCGCCGTTAACCCCGCCGTGCGAGGAGAAGCGCACGGAGGTTTCAAATGCGCAAGTTCGGTTTGTTCACCCGCGATCGCAGCGGCCTCGTCGCCGCGGATTTCGCCCTGGTGTTCGCCCTGGTGTTCGCCGCGCGCCACGTCGCGCTCTGCCATGGCGAGCAGATCGGCTCGTTTCTAAGACCGGTGTTCGGCGCCTGACCTGACTGTTGCCGCACCGCAACAGATCGCCGCGCAACAGCCCCATTACGGCCTGTTCATGGAGCCAAGCAGCTCGCCCTTCGTAGCTCCCCCGTCCGTGTAGGGACGAGTTGCTTTGCGAAGGATTGAGTATGAACAAGCTGTTTCTCGCCGCGTCGGCCGCGATGGCGCTGGCCGCGCCGGCCATGGCGCAAACGTCCGATTCGTCGCCCTTTACCGGCCCGCGCGTCGAGCTGCACGGCGGGTGGGACTGGCTACGCGCCCGCACCCATACCTACGACGGTGTGACCGACACCCGCTATACCGACCACAACAATGACGGTTTCGTCGGCGGCCAGATCGGCTACGACTATGCCATCCGGCCAACCACCATCGTCGGCGTCTTCGGCAGCTATGACCTGTCCAACAACAAGGAATGCGGCACAGCCGGCACCGTCACCAGCTGCTTCAAGGCGAACCGCAACATCGAGGCTGGCGCGCGCGTGGGCGAGGTGTTCGGCGGCAACAACCTGGTCTACGTGAAGGGCGCCTATGTGAACGGCCGCTTCGGCGCGAACAGCAGCGACAGCGCAACGAACACCTATCTGTCCGATCACGAGAAGCAGGACGGCTGGCGCGCCGGCGTCGGCATCGAACATGCACTGAGCAAGCACGCCTATGTGAAGGCGGAATATAATTACAGCCGCTACGACCGGTTCCACGGTCAGCTCGGGCCGGAGGACGTGTCGCTCCGCCTGAACCGGCAGGAAGCGCTCGGCGGTCTCGGCCTGCGCTTCTGATCGAAAGGGCGGGCGTCGCACATCGCGGCGCCCGCCTCGTTTTCTAGATCCGACGGATCAGCCGCACGACCAGCACGACGATCGCGGCACCCACCACCGATGCGAGGATCGATCCGATCAGCCCGTGGCCGATCGCGATGCCGAGGCTCGGGAACAGCCAGCCGGCCACCACCGATCCCAGGATGCCGATCAGCGCATCGACGATGAAGCCGAAGCCGCCGCCCTGCACCAGCAGGCCCGCGAGCCAGCCGATGATCGCACCGATCACGATCCAGATCAGGAAGGCGATGAGCAGGCTTTCGTGCATGTGAATCTCCAGAGCGTTGCTGCGCGCCCAATGGCCGAGCGCGCCAACCGTTCCCTCAGGTCAGCTCGAACGATCCCTTCAGCCCGTCCTCGGCCGAAGGCGCGATCCACACGTCGATCGTCCCGGTCTCGGCCATGGGCTTGAGGTCCGGCCCCAGCCGCATCAGCATCTCCCGCGTGATGGTGAACTCCACGTTCTCCGATCCACCCGGCGCCAGATTGACGCGACGCCAGTCGATCAGGCGCCGCACCGGTTGCGTGATGGTCGATACGCGGGGATGGACGTAGAGCTGCACCACCTCCTCGGCCGCGCGATCGCCGCTGTTGCGGATCGTCGCCGAGACGATGAGGCCCTCCCCGGCCGGCTTGCCGACGTCGAGGCCCGTATAGTCGATCTTGCCGTAGGTGAGGCCGTGCCCGAACGGGAAGCGCGCGCCGTCGGGCGCGGTGCGATATTGCGCCTTGTAGGGCTGGCGCGGGCCATCCGGCGCGGGGCGCCCGGTCGGCTTGTGATCGTAATGCAGCGGTTCCTGCCCGCTCTCATAGGGAAAGCTCACCGGCAGGCGGCCCGAGGGGCAGACCGTGCCGAACAGGATGTCGGCGAGCGCATGGCCCGTCTCGCTGCCAAGGAACCAGGTGACGAGGATCGCCTGCGCGTCGAGCACCGCCCCCTCCAGCGCCAGTGCCCGCCCGTTCTTGAGCAGTACGATCACCGGCTTGCCGGTCGCCGCGACGGCTTCGGCCAGGCGCTGCTGCGGCCAGGGCAGCACCACTTCGGTGCGCGACTGCGCCTCTCCCGACATCTCCTGGCTCTCGCCGATCGCCAGCACCACGAGGTCCGCCGCCTGCGCCGCCGCTAACGCCGCATCGATGCCGCCGGGGATCGGCTTCTCGACATCCGATCCGGGCGTGACGCTCAGCCGCGACGGATCGCGCATCGCGGCGCGCATACCCGTAGCGAGGTCGATCGCCTGCGCGTCGTCGCCATAGACGTTCCACGGGCCGATCAGGTCGTGCTGGCCCGCCGCGAACGGACCGATCAGCGCGATCTTCTGCGCGCCGTCCGCCTTCAGCGGCAGGATACCGCCCTGGTTGCGGAGCAGAACGATCGACTTCTGCGCCGCCTCGCGCGACAGGTCGCGGGCGATTGGGGTGAGGATCCGCTGCTGCTCCCGGCCGGGCGGAAGGCGGTTGAAGGGATCGGCGAACAGGCCAAGCTGCGCCTTCAACTCAAGCACGCGGCGCACCGCCTCGTCGACCCGCGCCATCGGCACCTCGCCCGCCTTCACCAGACCGGGCAGGTATTTCTGGTAGAGGCCGCTCTGCATACTCATGTCGAGGCCGGCAAGGATCGCCTTCTTCGCCGCATCGCGTCCGTCTTTCGCGAAGCCGGCGGCGATCATTTCCTCGTCGGCGGTGTAATCGGAGATGACGAGGCCGCGGAAGTTCCACTCGCCGCGCAGCACGTCGGAGAGCAGCCAGTGATTGCCGGAGGAGGGCACGCCGTTGATCTCGTTGAACGACGGCATGATCGAGGCTGCCCCCGCGCCCAGTGCCGCCTGGAAGGGCGGAAAATAGGTCTCGCGCAGCGTGTGTTCGGAGATATCGACGCTGTTGTAATCCAGCCCCGCCTCGCCTGCGCCATAAGCGGCGAAATGCTTGGCGCAGGAGGCCACCGCATCGTCGCGGTCGAGGCCCTCGCCCTGAAAGCCCTTCACCCGCGCCGCCGCGAAGCGCTGGCCGACCAGCACATCCTCGCCCGCCGCCTCGACACCGCGCCCCCAGCGCTGGTCGCGCGCGATATCGACCATCGGCGCGAAGGTGAGTGCGATGCCGGCGGCCGACGCCTCGGTGGCGGCGGCGCGCGCCGTGCGCATCGCGAGACCGGGATCAAAGCTCGCCGCCTCGCCCAGCGGCACCGGAAAGACGGTGCGCATTCCGTGGATGACGTCGGCGGCGAACAGCATCGGGATGCCGAGCCGGCTCTTCACCGCCTCGGTCTGCAGCTTGCGGTGCCAATCGGCGCCCTGCCCGTTGAAGATGCCCGAGATGCGGCCTGCCCGCGCATCGGCGAGCTGTTCGGAGACGCTGGCGGTATCCGTGATCGGGTTGAGCTTGGTCGCCGCCCCGCCACCGATGGCGGACGCCATGATCGAAAGCTGGCCGGCCTTCTCCTCCAGCGTCATCCTGGCGATCAGGCCGTCGATAAAGCCCGGCGCGGCAACCGATGGCGCCTGCGAGGGGCCGAGCGCGAAACCGAAGGCACGCGACGCCAGCCCCGCCGCACCAGCCCCCGCCAGTAAAGTCCTGCGCCCGATCCCGCTCACGTCTTTTTCTCCGTCGGTTGCGGCGCCTGCTGCGTCAGAGGCTCCAGCCATCCCCCCCGGAACCCTGCCTTGCGCAGGCCCGCCTGGATGTATGGGTTACGCCGCATGATATTCCAGATCAGCCCGGTCCTGTAATTCTCGACCATCGCCAGGATCGGCCCCTGATCGATACCGAGCCAATCGGTATCGAACCAGCCCTTGCCCGGCACCACCTTCCCGCGATCGAGCTTGGCCTTCTCGTCCTGAAACGACAGATTGAAGGCATCGAAGAAGCCGTAGGTGCCGTAGAGAGTGTCCGGGTAACGCTGGCGCATCCCCATCAGGGCGGGGATGCAGATTTCCGGCGCGAAAGGAATGGAGCCGCCCGCTGCCGTCGGCGCAATCGTGCCATCGTCGATCGCGCCGACACCGCGCGCGACGTAGGAATGGAAGACGCGCTGCTCGCCGCCCGTGTCGACGGTGAGGTCGGCCGGGCCGTCGCAGGCGGTCAGCCCCCACTGGTCGGACGCATAGCCTCGCCAGCCCATCGGGTTGGCGAGCGCATAGTTGCGCTGTGCGATCGTGGCGCGGCGGCTGTTCTCGAAATAGTCGCTGCCCTTGGTCGCCATGAAATCGTCCTGAATCTTGCGGAAATCGATCCAGACATGGCTGTATTGATGGCCGAACATCGGCGGGAAGCGTAGCATCGAAAGCTCGCCGCTGTCCGTCCAGAAGGTGGCGAGCCGCTGGCTCCAGGCGTCCCAGCTGTCCTTGGGCAGTCCGTAGATCGGCGCGCCCAGCGCCAGAATATAGACCAGCATTCCCTCGTTATAGGCGACCCAGTCGTAGGGAATGAACTCGGCCTCCGGCGTCCAGCCGAGCGCCACGACCGGAGCGCGGGTCATCGCCCAGCGCCAGTCGACCTGGGTATAGAGCTTGTCCGCGAGGTCGCGGATCTCCTTCTCCTGCGGCTGGTCGTAATAGGTCTGGGCAAGCAGCACGCCCATCATCAGCAGCGCGGTATCGACCGTGGATATCTCGCACCCGCCGAAGCGCGCGCCGTCCTTCATGCCGAGAAAGTGGTAGAAGAAGCCCTGATAGCCACTCACGCCTTCCGGTTTGGCGCCCTGCTCCGCGCCGGCGAGGAAGCGCAGCATCGCAAGCGTGCGCGTCGCGGCCTGAGCGCGCGGTACGTAGCCGCGCTCGACCCCGATCACGAACGCGGTAAGCGCAAAGCCCATCGCCGCGATGCTGGCGAAGGTTCCCGACGGGAAACGATCGGGCGCGAGGCCCCGCTTCTGCTCGGTCGTCCACCAGAAATAGGCGAAGGTGCGCAACTGCAGATCATCGAGGAACGCCTCGACCTCGGGCGTCTGCGCCAGCGGTGGCGCGCCGGACGAGGCGGTCGAAAAGACGATCGGCGACCGGATCGCGATCGGCAGCTGGAACTTCACGCTGCTGCAACCCGCGAGGCCGGCCAGCCCCGCGCCCATCAGCGCGCGTCGGCCGATCCGGCCGCGATCGTTGAATTCGTAAGCCATCAGCCGTTGAAAACGCCTACCCTGCCGAAAGGTCCGTCCCGCCCGTCATTTTCGTTGAGGTGCCGGAACCTTCCTCCTCTCCATGAAACCGGTTACAGGCTTTCGCCGCCGGCAAGTCAAGAGGGATCAGGCGGAGCTGGCGGTGGCCAGCACGTCTTCCACCCACGCCGGCACTAGCGCGCTCGCCGGGCCGATCCGGGTTTCGTGGAAATAGAGACTGCCGGCGGACGGATCGAGATTCAGTTCCAGCGTGTCGGCGCCGGCATGACGCGCCATCTGGACGAAGCCCGCCGCGGGATAGACCGCGCCCGACGTGCCGATCGAGACGAACAGATCGGCCTCCATCAGCGCGCGCTCGATCCGCTCCATCTCATAGGGCATCTCGCCGAAGAAGACGATGTCCGGCCGCAGCTCGTCCTGCCCGCAGGCGGTGCAACGCGGGCCGCCGATCATGTCGCCGCCGAATGCCGAGCGCTCCTCGCAGGCCCCGCACAGCGCGGATAGCAGTTCGCCATGCATGTGCAGCATCCGCCGCGCGCCGGCCCGTTCATGCAGATCATCGACATTCTGGGTGACGATCAGCAGCTCTCCGGGCCAATGCCGGTCCAGAAAGGCGAGCGCCTTGTGCGCCGCGTTAGGCTGGACTGATGCGAGCGCGCGGCGCCGCTGGTCGTAGAAATCGAGCACCAGTTCGCGATCGGCGGCGAGCGCCTCGGGCGTGCAGATCTCCTCGACCCGTCGCCCCTCCCAAAGG
Organism: Sphingomonas oryzagri; assembly: GCF_029906645.1. NCBI lineage: Bacteria > Pseudomonadati > Pseudomonadota > Alphaproteobacteria > Sphingomonadales > Sphingomonadaceae > Sphingomonas > Sphingomonas oryzagri. The sequence goes on along the minus strand of NZ_JARYGZ010000001.1, from coordinate 116,401 downwards.
CCGTCCGGCCCGCGAAAGGTCGCCAATCCGCTCTCCGCCGAGATGCCGGCGCCGGTCAGCACGACGATATGCTCGATCTCCGCCATGGCGCGACCATAGCCGAGAAGCCGGCGCGCCGACACGACAAACCATTCAATATCGATTGACAGTCAATGTAATTGACAGTAAATTCCCATCATGATCGAAACAGCCGAAACGCCCTGGTACGACCAGATCGTCACCCCCGCCCTGCTGCGTCATGCGCGATCGACCTACGGACGAGCGATGCGGCGCTCGCTGGCGGAGGCCGGTTACGACGACATCCCCGCCAACGGCCTCTACATCATCGGCGGCCTCGCGCTCGGCGACGGTGGCGTGCCGATCGGCCAGCTCGTCCGCGAACTCGGCGTCACCAAGCAGGCTGCGGGGCAGTTGGTGGATGCGCTGGTCCTGCGCGGCTATCTCGATCGCCAGGCGGACCCGGAAGATCGCCGCAAGCTGATCGTCACGCTCACCGAGCGCGGTCGGGCGGCGGCATCCGCTCAGGCGGCCGGGCGGGATCGGATCGACGCGGAACTGCTGGCCCAAGTGGGGCAGGACGATATCTCCGCCGCGCGGCGCACGCTGGGCGCACTGATCGAGATCGGGCGGCGCGACCGCGAAGAAGCGGAATAAGGGTTCACGCTTTTTCAACCGGGCGTGACTAGGACGGTAACCATGTCATCCGCAGTAGCCGTCCAGCCCGCGCCCGCCCCGAAACCGTCGCCGCAATCCGACAGGCGGCGTGCATCCCGCTATGACGTGAGCGTTGCGGTGGAGGTGTCGACCGTGGACGGTCTGCCGCTGTCCAACGAGGTCACCAACATTTCGGCCTCGGGCTTTCGCTGCCATTCGCCGATGGCGCTCAAGAAGGGCACCAAGGTCATCGTCCGCTTTCACAAGGGGATGCGGCGCCGGGCCTATATCGCCTGGCAGATCGGCGAGGATATCGGCTGCCGCCTGCTGCGCCCGCTGACCGCCGACGAGCTTTCCGATGTGATGGCAGGCTGAAGGCGCCCGGAACCCCGGACGCCCTCACCAACGCTCAATATCCGTCGTAGCTGTCATCCGTCGGGTAGGAATAAGCCGACGGATAGGGCGCCGGAGCGACCCAGGCCGTGTCACGCGGCGCGCGATCACGATCCACCGTCCAGATCCGGTCCATCGCGTCGGACACCGCCGCCTGCTCGCACGACGGCGCCAGCGCATCCCCGCTGCCCGATTCGCCGAGCTTGTCGCACAGATAGTGCGCGGCGTGGCGGATGCGGTGGGTCAGCCGGTCCTGATCGACCGGGCTGGACAGGTCGAGATCGGCATAGCTGACCGGCATCGACGCCGAGGGCGCATCCTGCAGGTCGCGGCCGTAATGGCCGCGCACGATGATCTCGTCGCTCTGCGCCGAAGCCGGCGCGGCGGCGGCGATGGCGGCGGCGCCGATACACAGACCGCCCACGATGTTTACGAAACGCTTCATGGTGGCTCTCCTCAAAATCCGGGTGCCACCCTGTCCGGGGGCACGCCCAAGCCGCCCCGTTGGGGTCAAGAACCCAGCGCCACTCCCGCCGGTTCCCTTGGCACCACCGCTCGCCGCGCCCCTTGCCCGCCTTGTCCCACTGGCCTAGCGACAGGCCATTCCCTTGTTCGAGGCCCTGCCATGCGTGCGATCCTGAGCTTTTCCATCCTGGCGCTGGTCGCCGCCCCCGCGTTCACGGCCGATCCGCCCTCGCCGATCCTGACGACGCCCGAGGCGAAGGACGTGCTGACCTACGCCGATCCCAAGGTGGCGCGCGTCACCCATGTCGATCTCGATCTTACCGCGGATTTCGCGCGTCATGTCATGACCGGCTCCGCGACGCTCGACATCCTGGCGGCCAAGGGCGCGAAGCAGATCATCCTCGACGACAAGAAGCTCGATATCGCCAGCATCACCGACGCCGCGGGCAATAAGCTCAAATGGTCGGTCGGCCCGGCGGACGATTACAAGGGCGCGCCGCTCACCGTACAGATCGGCGACGCGCGCAGGATCGTGATCCACTACACGTCCAGTCCGGACGCGAGCGCGCTCCAGTGGCTGCCGCCCGAACTCACCGCCGGCAAGACCAAGCCCTACCTCTTCAGCCAGGGGGAATCGATCAACAACCGCAGCTGGATCCCGACGCAGGACAGCCCCGGCATTCGCCAGAGCTGGTCCGCGAAGATCACCGTGCCCGCCGGCCTCACCGCCGTGATGAGCGCCGAGCGCCTGACGCCCAATGGCGAACCGGCAGAGAACGGCGAGCACAGCTACCGCTTCCGCATGGACCACAATGTCCCGCCCTATCTGATCGCGCTCGCGGTCGGCGATCTCGCCTTTCGCCCGCTGGGCGCGCGCACCGGCGTCTATACCGAGCCGGCGATGCTCGACAAAGCGGCGAAGGAACTCTCCGACACCGAGAAGATGGTGACGACCGCCGAGCAGCTCTACGGCCCCTATCGCTGGGGCCGTTACGACATCCTCGTATTGCCGCCCTCCTTCCCGTTCGGCGGCATGGAGAACCCCACCCTCACCTTCGCCACGCCGACGATCATCACCGGCGACAAGTCCAACGTCGACGTGATCGCGCACGAACTGGCGCACAGCTGGTCCGGCAACCTCGTCACCAACGCGACCTGGGCGGACAGCTGGCTCAACGAGGGCTTCACCGTCTATTTCGAGAACCGCATCGACGAGGCGGTCTACGGCAAGGAGCGCGCCGCGACACTGGCCGATCTCAGCTGGGACGATCTCCAGCGCGACCTGAAGGAAGCGCCGACACCCGGCGCCACCCGCCTGCACGGCGATCCCGAAGGCGCCTATGGCGAGATGGACTATAACAAGGGTTCCACCTTCCTGCGCACGATCGAGCGGGCGGTCGGCCGGCCGCGCTGGGATGCCTATCTGCGCTCCTATTTCGATCGCCACGCCTTCCAGCCGCAGACCACCGCCGGCTTCCTCGCCGATCTGCGCAAGAACCTGATCAAGGGCGACACCGCGCTGGAGGCGAAGCTGCAGCTCGACAAATGGGCCTATCAGCCGGGCCTGCCGGGCAATGCGGTCCACGTCACCTCCGCGACGCTCACCCGCATCGACGAGGATCGCAAGCGCTTCGACATGGGCGCGGCGGCGTCCTCGATCGATACGAAGCGCTGGTCCACGCAGGAATGGCTGCGCTTCCTGAACGGCCTGCCGCGCCAGCAGACGCCCGAGCGGCTGGTCGAGATGGACAAGGCCTGGGGGCTTTCGACCTCGCCCAACGCGTACATCCGCTGCGCCTGGCTGCAGATCGCCATCGCCAATCATTTCGAGCCGGCGCTGCCCAGCCTCGAAGATCACCTGACCCATGTCGGCCGGATGTTGCTGATCGTGCCGGTCTACAAGGCTCTCAGGGATCAGGGCGATTGGGGGATGCCGATCGCACGGCGGATCTACGCCAAGGCCAAGCCGGGCTATCACCCGGTGGCGCAGGCGGCGATCGAGAAGATACTGGGCGACTAGAAGGGTAAGGGCGTGCGGTCCGGCTCCAGCCAGCCGCGCCGCGCCTCGACCGAGAAGAGCCGCTCGCGCGTCCAGTAGGCGAGTGGCCAGTCCTTCGCCCCGAACGGCGAGGCCATCAGCGCATCGAGCGTCTCATGGAGCGGCGCGCCCGGCGCCATGCTCCGCGCGGCGCGGAGCGAGGCCTGGGTGATCGTCTCGTGATAACCGTTGTGATCGTCGTTCACCCCGCCGAACGCCTCGTTATAGGCGCGGATCAGGCCGGGCATGTCGCGTTCGGGCACGATGTCCGGTCGGGAGCGGATCAGCCAGAGCGCGGTGGCGAAGTGCGCGGCGTGGGTCCATTCGGCCTTGGGCAAAGTCCGCGCGATCATCGCCTCGCCGATGCGGGCGATCGCCGCGTCGTCGGGATAGTGGATCGCCATGTCGGCTCAGGCGGTCAACGCCGCAACCAGCGCCCGGACCTTCTTCTGGCGCCATTGCGGCAGCGGCGCGATCAACCAGTAGCTGCGCTCGTCCGCCGTCTCGCCGAAGCTCGTGACGCGACCGGTGGCGATGTCTGCAGCGGCGAGCAGCACGGGCACGGTGGCATGGCCGAAGCCGGCTGCGGCGGCATCGAGCGCCATGCCGGCATCCTCGACCGTCAGGCTCGCGCCCTTGGCGTCGTCGCAGGGGCAACCGGGCCAGGAAATCACGGTGTCCGCCCCGCCATCGCGGCCGATCGTGCGATAGCCCGCCTCGCCCAGCGAGACGCCCTCATGCTCGCCCTTCTCCTTCGAGAAGCAGACGGCGAGATCGAGGTTGGCCTGGGTGAAATCCAGCCCGTCGTCCGACGAGAGAAGCACGAAGCGAAGCTCGGGATCGGTCTTCGCATACTCCGCGAGGCGTGGCGCCAGCCATTTGGCGGCGAAGTCGCGCGGGGCGGCAATGGTCAGCGTCTTGGAGGACTGACCCGCCTGCATGGCGCGCACCGCTTCCTCGAACTGGAGGAAGCCCGCGCGCAGCGCCTCCAGCCCCGCCTCGCCTTCCTGCGTCAGTTCCAGCCCCCGCGTGGTGCGGCGGAACAGGACGACGCCCAGCGTATCCTCCAGCGCACGGATCTGCTGGCCGACGGCGGCCGGCGTCACCGCCAGTTCGTCGGCGGCGCGGGTGAAGCTCAGGTGGCGCGCGGCGGCGTCCAGCACGCGCAAGCCGTTGAGCGGAAGGTGCGTGCGCTTCATCGGGCCGTCGCCGGGGATTGGAGCGGGAAGAGCGGGATCGCGACATCGAACGGCGCGCCGTCCATGTCGACCATGCCGTAGCTGCCCTCCATCGTGCCGCTGGGCGTCTTGAGCGGGCATCCCGATACGTAATCGTAGCTCTCGCCCGGATCGATGATCGGCTGGTCGCCGACCACACCGTCGCCGCGCACCTCCTCCTGCCCGCCGCGCCCGTCGGTGATAACCCAGTGGCGGGTGAGCAGCTGCACGGCCTCGTCGCCGTCATTCTCGATGCGGATATGATAGGCCCAGAACCAGCGGCCATGCGCGGGCTCCGACTGTTCGGGCAGGTAGCTGACCGACACGCGCACGGTGACGTCGCGCGTCGTCGCCTCGTGCGGGAAGAGCGCCTTCACAGCCCCACCGTCTTTAGCGCTCGGTCGAAATCCTCGATCACGTCGTCCGGATCCTCGAGGCCGACCGAGAGGCGCAGCATCCCCTCGGTGATCCCCATGTCCGCCTTCACCTCGTCAGACAGGCTGGCGTGGGTGGTGGACGCGGGGTGCGTCATCAGAGAACGCGAGTCGCCGAGATTGTTCGAGATATCGACCAGCTCCATCGCGTCGAGCAGGCCGTGCGCCTGCTTGCGCCCGCCATCGAGGAAGATCGCGATGATGTTGCCGCCCGCCGCCATCTGCTTCATCGCCAGATCGTGCTGGGGATGCGAGGCGAGGCCCGGATAGAGCGCTTTCGGCACGCGCGTCTGGAGGAAGCTCGCCACCTTCAGTGCATTCTCGCTCTGGCGCTTCACGCGCAGGTCGAGTGTCTCCAGCCCCTTCAGCACCACCCAGGCGTTGAACGCGGAGAGCGTCGGCCCGGTGTTGCGGGTGAAGGCGAGCAACGTGTTCTCGATGAACTCCTCGCGTCCCGCCACCGCGCCGGCCAGCACGCGGCCCTGCCCGTCCATCATCTTGGTCGCCGAATAGGCCACCACGTCCGCGCCGAACTCCATCGGCCGTTGGAGCGCGGGCGAGGCGAAGGCATTGTCCACCACCGTGGTGATGCCGTGCTTCTTCGCGATGTCGCAGATCGCCGCGATGTCGCAGATGTCGAGCGTCGGGTTGGCCGGGGTCTCGAAGAAGAAGACCTTGGTGTTGGGCCGCACCGCCGCTTCCCAGGCGGCGGTGTCGCGTCCGTCCACCACGGTCGTCTCTATGCCGAAGCGCGGCAGCAGGCTATCGGTCAGCCAGCGGCACGAACCGAACGCCGCCTTGGCGCCGACGAGATGGTCGCCCGCCGACAGCTGGCACAGCAGGGCCGCCGTCATCGCCGCCATGCCGGATGCCATGCAGCGCGCGGCTTCCGCGCCTTCCAGCAGGGCGATCCGCTTCTCCAGCATCTCCACGGTGGGGTTCTGGAGCCGCGAATAGGTCATGCCCTGCTGCTCGCCGGCGAAGCGCGCCGCAGCATCCCCCGCGCAGTCATAGGCGTAGCCGGAGGTGAGGAAGATCGCCTCCGACGTCTCGCCCCATTCCGAGCGCGCGGTCCCCCCGCGCACTGCCTGCGTCGCTGGCCGCCACTGGGTGGCGACCGCCTTGTCCTGTCCGGTCTTGCGCTTCATCGTGCGCGTGCTTTGCCGCGCCCTTGGCCCTCCCGTCAATGCGCCTATATCCTGCGCCGCCCCCAAGGGAGGAGTGCCACACGATGACCGATCTCCAGTCCATCCCCCTCAAGACGATCGACGGCCGGGACAGCAGCCTCGCCGATTATGCCGGCCAGGTGCTGCTGGTGGTCAACACCGCCTCGAAATGCGGACTGACCCCGCAATATGAGGGGCTGGAGTCGCTCTACACAAAATACCGCGACGACGGCTTCACGGTGCTGGGCTTCCCGGCCAACAATTTCGCCGGGCAGGAACCGGGCAGCAACGACGAGATCGCCAGCTTCTGCACCACCAGCTTCTCGGTCGATTTCCCGATGTTCTCGAAGATTTCGGTGGCGGGCGCGGACAAGCATCCGCTCTACGCGGCGCTGACCGAGGCGGAGCCTGCCGCCGAGGGCACCGCCGATTTCCGCGAGAAGCTCAAGGGCTACGGCATGACGCCGAACCCCGAGCCGGAGGTGCTGTGGAACTTCGAGAAGTTCCTGATCGGCCGCGACGGCGACGTGGTGGCGCGCTTCTCCCCCGACATGGCGCCGGACGACGACCGCATCGTCAGCGCGATCGAACGCGAACTCCACGCGAGCGAGTAGCCTGTTCATCCTCCCTACGCGAAGCGTGGGGAGGGGGACCGCCGCCGAAGGCGGTGGTGGAGGGGCCGCCGTCCCAGACGGCGGGCTAACGTCCGCCCCCCCTCCACCGCCTTTCGGCGGTCCCCCTCCCCATCTGCGATGGGGAGGATTTAGAGCGCCGCCAGTACCGCATCCCCCATCTGCGCGGTCGCTACCGAGCCGCCCAGATCGGCGGTGCGATGCCCGGCCGCCAGTGCCTTGGCCACCGCCGCTTCGATCCGGTCCGCCTCGGCCGCCTTGCCGAGCGAATAGCGCAGCATCATCGCGGCGGACAGGATCGTCGCCAGCGGATTGGCCTTGCCCTGCCCGGCGATATCCGGCGCCGAGCCGTGGATCGGCTCGTACAGCCCCTTCTGCTCCGCATCGAGCGTCGCCGACGGCAGCATCCCGATCGATCCCGCGCACATGCTCGCCTGATCGGACAGGATGTCGCCGAACAGGTTGCCGGTGACGATCACGTCGAACTGCCCCGGATTGCGCACAAGCTGCATCGCGGCATTGTCGACATACATGTGGCTGAGTTCGATCTCCGGATACTCGGCCGACATCTCGATCACCACGTCGCGCCACAGCTGGGAGGTTTCCAGCACGTTGGCCTTGTCGACCGAACAGAGCTTGCCCCGCCGCGCCTTCGCCGTCTCGAAGCCGACGCGGGCGATGCGCGCCACCTCGTCCTCGTCGTAGGACATGACATCGTAGCCCTGGCGGCGGCCGCCCGGCGTGGTGCGCATCCCCTTCTCGCCGAAATAGACGTCGCCGTTGGTTTCGCGGACGATCACCAGATCGATCGCCTTCGCCACCTCGGGCCGCAGCGCGGAGGCGTCCGCCAGCTCGGGAAAGAGCTTGGCCGGACGCAGGTTGGCGAACAGGGTCAGTTCCTTGCGTAGCCCCAGGATCGCCTGCTCCGGCCGCAGATGACGCTCCAACGCGTCGCAATCCGGATCGCCGACCGCGCCGAACAGGATCGCGTCGGCGCGCTTCGCCAGATCCAGCGTGGCGGGCGGCAATGGATGACCTTCCGCCTTGTAGGCGGCGCCACCGACCGGCGCTTCCTCGTAGGACAGTGCATCGCCGCACACCACATCGAGCACGCGCCGGGCCTGCGTGACGACCTCGGGTCCGATCCCGTCTCCGGGAAACAGCGCGATGAGCATGGGCAATATCCTCCGTGGGAATGGAATTGCCGCGCCCCATGCCAGCCGGCTCAGCCCCCGGCAAGCCGCGCGATGCGCGCCGTCAGCCGCTCGCGCGCGTCGAGCACGGAAGCACGCGGGCCGGCGAGCAGGTCGCGATCGAGGAAGAAGCCGGTCAGCCGCAGAGCCTGGCGGATCTCGCCCCACTCCGCCTCGCCGCCTTCGAGCAGGAAAGGCGGCAGCGGCAACAGCCTGCCGGCATAGGGTGCGCCCGCCTCCCGCGAGACAGCCTGCCCGCTCTTCGGGCTGACCCAGGCGAGATCCTCGGTCGCCCCGCTCGCCGCGCAGGAGGCGAGATCTAGGCCGAAACCGAGCTCCGAGAGCAACAGCAATTCGTAGCGCACCAGCGCCCCCGCCCAGCCCCGCGCCGACGGTGCCGCCTCGATCGCCGCCAGCACACCGTCGAGCGCACCGTGGAGGCGCGGATAGGGCAATCCTTCGGGCAGCGTCACGGCGGTCAGCGCAGTCACCCACTCGATCGCTGCGGCGGGCAGCGGCTCTGCGAAGAGGCCCGCGCGGCTGTGCGCCAGTTCCACCGTCAGCCCGGCCAACTGCTCCTCGGAGCGGGCGCGGAATTCGGCGGATACCAGATTGCCGGGCAGCAGCACCGGCCGCATCGCGCGCGAGTGCCCACCCCGCACATAGCCCGGCAGCAACCCGTCCTCCGGCGTCAGCAGGCGCGCGATCGCGCCATGCTCGCCATGGGCACGAACGGCGCAGACGATCGCGGTGGCACGGATCAGCATCGCCCCGATGTGGCGGCGCGGGGGCGCCCTGTCGAGGGCTAGAGGCGGCGCTCGTACCGCAGGTTCGCCAGCCCCTGCATCGCCATCCGGCCGAAGCGGGTGACCTGCGAGGCCGGGCACGGCGTCGCCGGCACGTCCAGCGCGAGGTGGCGCAGTTCACGCGCATGGCAGGTGGGGAAACGCCCGCGCTGCTCGGCCAGCCACGCGCAGAGGCCATCGAAGCGATATCGCACCATATCGTTGGCCCGCTCGCCATCGCGCGTCGCCAGCTCGAAACTGTGGCCGACGAGCGTGACGACCGGCGACCCCTCGCTCTCGGCATGGACAAGCGCCGCCTTCATCTCGGCGAGCGAGACAGCGCCGATCTGGAGGTGTCGGGTGCGACCGCCCCCCTCTTCCAGCAACCCGACCGGCAGCTCGATCAGCTTGCCGACGCCGAGCGGCGCGACCGCGCGATTGGACAGTCCCGTCTCGCAGGGCCAGGGCATCAGGCTGCCATTATGGCTGCTGTCGATGCGGAAGCCGGCGCGCTGGATCGCGCGCAGCGTGTCGGCATTGGCGGCGAAGCTGCCTGCGCGGAACGCCACCGGATCGGGCGCGCCCGCCTGACGCAGCAGCTCGCGCCCCTTGAGGATCAGGTCGAACTGCTCGTCCTCGGAAAATTGGGTCAGCTCGAAACGTACGGGATCGGCGCGCGGCGTGCGGCGATCGGCCTGCGTCCACATCGGGTGAAGGTGAAGCTGCACCTCCTGCCCCGCTTCCAGGATCGTGCCGACCATCTGCCGAATCGGATCGATGCCGAACAGCAGGGCCGGCAGCGGATCGACGAAGAAGCAGGCCTTCAGCCCGTGCTGCGCCAGCATCGAAAGCTGGTAGGAGATGCCGGCGCCGCCCGGCTCGATCGAGCGGGCATAATTCTCCAGCCAGCTCGCGCCGCCTTCGTGCGCGCGCCAGGTCAGCTCGGTATCGATGCTGAGGAGGATGCCGGTCGCCATGCCACCGGCCTATCGGCAAGACCCAACTTTTCCGTAAAGATCAGACGTTTCGTCTCCGAACCGGAGGCAATCAGCCGCGCGGGTGGAAATGATCGTGGATCGCCTGCGCCATCGCCTTGGAGATGCCCGGCGCCCGCTCCAGATCCGGCAGAGCGGCGCCCTTCACCGCCTTGGCCGATCCGAAATGCATCAGCAGCGCCTTCTTGCGCGTCGGACCAATGCCGGGAACGTCGTCGAGCGGATTGGCGACGAAGCTCTTGGCGCGCTTCGCCCGATGGGTGCCGATCGCGAAGCGGTGCGCCTCGTCGCGCAGCCGCTGGAGATAGAAGAGCAGAGGCGAATTGAGCGGCAGCATCGATTCGCGGCCATCCGGCAGGTGGAAATGCTCGCGCCCGGCATTGCGGTCCGGCCCCTTGGAGATACCGACCACCGGCACATCCTCGACGCCCATCTCCTGCAGCGTTTCGCACACGGCGGAAACCTGCCCCTTGCCGCCGTCGATCAGCAGCAGATCGGGCCATTCGCCGGACTTGCGATCCGGATCCTCGCGTTCCAGCCGGGCGAAGCGGCGTTCCAGCACCTCGCGCATCATGCCGAAATCGTCACCCGCCTTCGTTTCCGGATTGCGGATGTTGAACTTGCGGTAGGCGCCCTTGCGCATCCCCTCCGGCCCCGCGACGACCATCGCACCGACCATGTCGGTGCCCATGATGTGGCTGTTGTCGTAGATCTCGATCCGCTGCGGGATCTCGCCCAGCTCGAACAGGTCTGTCAGCTCGCGCATGATCCTGCCCTGGGTGGTCGATTCAGCGAGGTGGCGATCGAGCGCTTCCTCGGCGTTGCGGGTGGCTTGCTGGAGCAGGCGCCGCTGCTCGCCACGCTGCGGGCGTTTCAGCTCGACCTTGCGCCCCGCCCGCTCGGACAACGCATCGGCGAGCAGCGCCTGCTCGTCCAGATCGCGATCGATCAGCACGACGCGCGCGGGCGGCACCTCCTCATAGAATTGGGCGAGGAAGCTCTGCAGCACCTCCTCCTCCGGCACGTCGGCGGTGTGCGCGGGGAAGAAGCTGCGATGCCCCCAATTCTGGCCGCCACGGATGAAGAAGGCCTGGAGGCAGGCGGTCGCGCCCTTGGTGGCGATCGCCCAGACGTCGGCGTCGGACACGCCCTCCGCATTGATCGCCTGCGCACCCTGGATGAAGGTGAGCGCCTTCAGCCGATCGCGCAGCACGGCGGCCAGCTCGAAATCCATCGCCTCGGCGGCGGTGGACATCTGGTCGGCCAGCTTCTTCTGCACCTGCGTCGATTTGCCCGCGAGGAACGACTTCGCATCGTCGACCAGCTCGGCATAATCGGGGGCGGAGATCCGATCGACGCACGGCGCCGAGCAACGCTTGATCTGATAGAGCAGGCACGGCCGGTCGCGATTGTTGAAAAAACTGTCGGTACAGCTTCTTAGCAGAAACAGCTTCTGCAGCGCGTTCAGTGTGCGAGTGACGGAACCGGCGCTTGCGAACGGCCCGTAATATTGCCCCTTCGCGCGACGCGCGCCGCGATGCTTCTGCACGCGCGGGAAAGCATGATCCTCGCGAAGCAGGATGAAGGGAAAGCTCTTATCGTCGCGCAGCAGCACGTTGTAGGGTGGCCGGAAGCGCTTGATGAGCTGCGCTTCCAGCAGCAGCGCCTCGGCCTCGGTGTTGGTGGTGACGATCGTCATGGAGCGCGTCTGCGCCACCATCCGCTGCAGCCGTTTGGGCAGGCGCGCGACCTGCGTGTAGTTGGTCACCCGATTGCGCAACGCGCGCGCCTTGCCGACGTAGAGCACGTCGCCCTTGGCATCCTGCATCCGGTAGACGCCGGGGCGGATCGGCAGCGTCTTCAGCACGTTGCGGATCGCTGCCACGCCGGTTTCGAGATCGGGCTGGTCCGATCCACGGACGGTGTAGACGGATTTCTCTTCGTTGAAACGATCGGTGCTGGTCGGGTCGGTCACGGTCGCGATGTAGGCCCCTGCACGGCGATTGTCAGGCCTTCAAACCGACACCGCCGACCGGCGCCGTCACCACGCCTGTCTCCATCGAAGCGACCAGATCCCTGGCCTTGGTGATCGAGGCCTGCACCGCCGGCAGCTGCAGCGAGGCGTCGTGGCTGGCCTCGCTGTCCCACACCTCGGTGATCCAGATCGCGTCGACGTCGTCGGCATCCTTCGCGACGATGTAGCTGAGGCAGCCGGGCATCGACCCGCTGCCTTCGAGGATCGCCGCGATCAGCGCGTCGCGCTGGCCGGACACCGCCTTCATCTTGCCGATCAGCCCGTAGAGCGGCTGCGCGCTCGCGGCGGCGGCGGATGTGCTCATCAGGCCCAGCAGGGCCGATCCGGCGAGGAAGGTGCGGCGTTCCATGGCATCATCCTATCGCACGCCGAAACCTCCGCAAGATGACCGCGAATTCACGACGATCGCGCGGCCCCGCACGCTAGATCGCGCACCATGAACGAAGCCATCGAAGCCCCGGAGGGCAAGGACAGGCGGCTGAACCGGATGGTCGCCATCACGGTGGTGCTGCTCAGCGTCGTAATGGCGGTGGGCAAGATCAAGGACGACAATATCGTCCAGACGATGCAGGCCGATCAGGCGAGCAAGATCGATCTGTGGGGCGAATATCAGTCCACCCAGATCAAGGCGCACGATCAGGCGACGGCGGCGGCACTGCTCGGGAAACTGAACGCTCCCGCCGATGCCGCCGCTGCTGTGCGGGAAGCCGCCCGCTACAAGGCGGAGGCGCGGGATCTCAAGGCGCAGGCAAAGGCGGCGTCGGACGATTACGACATACAGGGCCGCCGCGACGACCAGTTCGACCTTTCCGACGGCTTCCTGTCGATCGCGCTGGCGGTGGCGGCGATCGCGGCGCTGGTCGAAGGCCTGTGGGTGCTGTGTGTCGCGTGGGGCGCGGCGGCGCTGGGGGCCTTGTTTCTGGTGGCTGGCTTCGCGCAGCTGCCGATCCACCCGGACGCGCTGGTGGCGTTCCTATCCTGAATCCTCCCCGAGCTTGCTCGGGGAGGGGGACCGCCGAAGGCGGTGGAGGGGAAATGCGGAACGCTCAACGCAAAAGAACCGCCGGCTATCGCCGACGGCCCCTCCACCATGCTTTGGATGGTCCCCCTCCCCATCTGCGATGGAGAGGACGAAGCTCAGTTCAGGCCGGCGATGGTCCGGTCGATCAGCGCCTTGTCCGAACTCGCGTCATGCTTTTCGGCGATCAGCTTCGCTGCCGCACCTGCCGCCGCAGCAGCAGCCTTGGCGCGGACCTCGGCGATCGCCGAGCGTTCCGCAGCGGCGATCTTGTCCTCGGCCATCTTGGCGCGACGCTCGACCAGCGTGTCGGCATCGACCTTGGCCTGCGCCACCAGAGTCGCTGCCTCGGCCTTGGCGCCCGCCAGGATCGCCTCGGCATCCTTGTGCGCGGCGGCGGCCTGGGCCTGCGCCTCCGCACGCAGCGCCTCGGCCTCGGCGCGCAGGGCGGCCGCCTGATCGAGCTGCTTGCGGATCGTGGCGATCTTGTTGTCGAGGCCCTTGCCCATCGCCTTGAAGCCGCCGGCGAACCAGATGATCAGCAGCACCACGACCATCGACAGCGCGACGAATGCCGGCGCGGTGATGCCGTGGAAGTTGATCTCGTGCTCGGCCTCGACCTGCGCGGTGTGGGCCATCATGCCCGGAGACGGTGCGCTCATGGTCAATTCCCTCAGGCGGCCAGCGAGGCGCGGACGGCGGAGAGCGCCTCGCCCTCCGCCACCTTCGCGCCGGACAGGCGCTCGACGATGTCGCGCACCGCGTCGGCCGCGACATTCTCGATCTCGGCCAGCGCGCGGCCACGTGCGTCAGCCAGCGCGACCTCGGCATGGGCGACACGCTCGGCCACCGCCTCGCCCGCCGCCTTCAGCTTCGCCTCGGTGTCGCGCGCGGCGGCATCCTTGGCGGCCTGCACCGCGTCGTGGGCGCCGCGATGCGCGGTGTCCATCTCGGCGGTGTAGGCGGCCTGCGTCGAGGCCGACTCGTCGCGCGCCTTCTCGGCGGCGTCGAGATCGCCCTGGATCTTGTCGTTGCGGGCGTGGATGGTGCCCTCGATCTTCGGCATCATCCAGTTGCCGATCACCACGAAGATGATGGCGAACACCAGCAGCAGCCACAGCAGCTGCGAGGCGTAGATCGTCGAGATCTGATCGATTTGAGGCATGTGTCTCCTCCGCCCGTCAACCGGGGCCAGCGGATGCCGGCCCCGCGAAAGGGCGTCAGCCCTTGACGACGAAGAGGATGAGGATCGCGACGACGAACGCGATCAGGCCCAGAAGCTCGGCGGCGGCGAAGCCGATGAACAGGCGGCCCTGCTGGCTGTCGGCGGCCGACGGGTTACGCACGGCCGAGCTCAGGAACGAACCGAACACGTTGCCCACGCCCAGAGCGGCGAGACCCACGCCGATCGCCGCGAGACCGGCGCCGATGACCTTGGCAGAAGCGAGATCCATTGTCTTTTCCTTGTGTTGAACGAGTTAGTTGCGAAGAGAACTCAGTGAAGGTTGATCGCGTCGTTGAGATAGAGCGAGGTCAGCAGCGCGAACACATAGGCCTGGATCGCGGCGACCAGGATCTCCAGCGCCGAGACGCCGACGATCATCACGAAGCTCAGCACGCTGACGACGCCGCCGATGCCGGAACCCGAATTGAGGCCCTCGATCACGAAGCTCGCGAAGACGTCGAGCAGAATGTGACCGGCCGTCATCGCGACGAACAGTCGCAGGCCCAGCGAGAAGGGGCGGACGAGGAAGGAAACCAGCTCGATCACGAAGATCAGCGGCACCAGGATCGCCGGCGTGCCGTGCGGGATGAAGAGCGAGAAGAAGTGGAAGCCGTGCTTGGCGAAGCCGACGATCAGCACGATCGAGAAGCTCATGATCGCCAGCACACCGGTGACGGTGATGTGGCTCGTCACGGTGAAGGCATGGAGGCCGGGGATCACCGCCAGCGGGAACAGGCCGATCAGGTTCGCGCACAGGATGAACATGAACAGCGAGAAGACGTAGGGCGTGAACTTCTTGCCCTTCGGCCCGATGTTCGCCTCGATCATATTGGCGACGAAATCGGTCATCGTCTCGACCGCGGCCTGCCAGCGGCCGGGCACCAGCTGGCGCTTCATACCGCCCAGCATGAACACCCACAGCACGCCAAGGATCACCAGCATGAACGCGGCGCTGTTGGTGAAGGCGATATTGTGCCCGAACAAGGTCCAGTCGGTGCCCGCAAGCGGGTTCACCTTGAACTGGCTCATCGGATCGATCGCGCCTGCGCTTTCAGCCGCCAACTTTGAGACCCTCTTATGCTCGAAGCGCCCGAATCACTCCGGGCGCTCGTTCGAAATCCGAATGATATTCCTGAAAGCGACGACGACCGCGAGGCCGAGCATCACAAGCAGGAGCCAGGGCGAGGTACCCAGCAGCCGATCCAGCAACCAGCCGACCACACCCCCGCCTGCAAGCGCACCGATCAACTCGGAGAGCACGCGACTGCCCTGCTTGTAGCCCGATTTGGGCGCAGCAGGCGCGCGGCTCGTCCGTGCATTTTCGGCGCTGCGGGCTGCCTTGAGCCGCTCATCGAGCGACGATCCAACTCCCCCAGCCCCGATTTCCGGAGCTTGCCGAGGCTCTTCCTTGGCCATGAACCCTCCTCTGCCGGTGGGTCATGCCGTGGGCGAACCCCCTAGGCGCGCCCCCCTTAGGGGGGGGTAATCCGCGAGTCAACTTAGGGCGGGATAGGCCGAAAGGTCGGCTATCGCTCGCAAAGAATCCTCCCCCGGCGTGGGAGAGGATTATGTCAGATCACGCGCCGCACTGGCTCGGCAGCTGGATCGGCGCGGCGCCCTTGGTCGCCCACACGCCCTTGGACACGCTATAGACACGGCCGGTCTTCAGTCCGCCGAGTGTCTGGCAGCCGATCGAGGCCGCGAATGCCTCGATGGGCACGTTCTTCGCCTGCGCGACCTTGGTATAGGCCTCGCGCCGCTTGATGTTGATGGCATCCACCTTGGCTTTGAGCGTGCCGCCCGGCGCCTTGGCGAAGCCGAGATAGCCGTCGGCCTGCTCGCCCACCGTGCCGGAGGCCATGGCCGTCTCCACCTCGCCGTCCATCTGCGCCAGCGCCACGGTCGCGCCGCCCATCGCCAGCGCGAGGCCGGCCAGGGCAAGGGCAATCTTCGATCTGCGGGTCATTTCGGGAACAGCTCCGGGTTGTTGGTGATGAGATCCTGGGCATCCTGCTTCAGGCTGACCACGACCTCCTGCTTGACGTTGATGTTCAAGTTGATCTCGATCGGCTTGTCCGGCGCCTTCACCGACACGCAACCGCCCAGCATCACAGCGCCGAGCAAAACCGGAAGGACCATCCTCATCATAGCCGAAGGGCTGACACTCCAACAGCTCATCGTCAATCTGATAGCGTTCATCGCACAGGCTCGCTTTCGGCAGGCTGAATGGCCACGGGTTGATTTGGAACCGCGTCCGGCGGCGGCGCGATCGGCACGCCGTTCTGGAGCAGCACGGAAGGATCGACGAACGCGCGCGCCGATCCCATCAGGCCCCGGAAGGGCGCTCGGATCTGAATGTTGAAGCGGAATGGCAGGTTGGCGATCATCCGCGCGACCATCGACTTGTCGCCGGTCGCCTGTCGCACCCCATCGAACTTAACGCCCGAGATGATCTCGCCGTCGAGCCGCCCGTCGAGCGTGATGGCGAGGCTCTGATAGCGGATCTTTTTCAGCGCATCGAAGGCGAGCTTGCCCATCATACCGAGTTGAGCGGAGGTCAGCTCGCCGACATAGGCGATGTCGCCGCCGCCGGGCCGTGCCTTGAGGATGCCCCCCTCGATCCGTCCGCCGCTCTGATCGAAGATCATCGGCAGCGTGCCATCGAAGGTGCCACTCGCCGAGATGTTGGGGAAATCGAGCTGCTGGACGAATTGCGCCGCGTCCAGCGCATTGATGCGGAACGTCAGGTGTCGCTGGGCGGATTGCTCGAAACTGAGCAGGGTCGGCTCCAGATCCAGCGTCCCGCCCGCAAACGGCCAGTGCGCATCCTCCACCTTCACCTTCTGCTGGGGCAGCAGCTGGACGTGAGCGACACCGTTGGAAACGGCGATGCCGGGGTTCACCTCCTGAATGTGCACCTCCTGGTGCGGCGGGGTCGCCATCGCCAGAAGATCGGAGAAATGGAGCGTGCCCGACACCTTGCTGACCGGGCCGAAGGCGGCGGCGAAATCGGTGCCGTCGGTGTGGAAGTCGCCGGTGCTGGTGACACCCTTCGCATCCCAGTCGATCCGGCCCTGCCCCCGGATCGTGCCGTTGACGTTGGCGATCACGCCCAGTGTCAGCGGCGTGAGAGCTTCGGGCTGCAACCCCTTGGGAGCGAACGTCAGGTTCGGCACGTCAAGCGTCGCATAGCCGGTGCCCGCCGACAGATCGTGATGGACATCGACATCGCTGATTGCAGCGTCGCTTTTCGGCTCGCGCAGCTTGGCCGCGGCGTCGATCCGGCCCTCGCCGAAGCGGAGCGTCGCGTCGCGGGCGATCAGCGGCTCGAACCGCGGCGTCCCAATCGCATCCGAGACGGTGAGGTTGCCGTTGAGCACCAGCGCGCCGTCGGCGAACTCCCATTCGCCTGCCATCTTGTCGAGCAGCAACGGCACATGGCCGATCTGGGCCGAGGCGCCGTCGAACGGCCCGCTCAGAACGCCGCCTTTATACCGGCCATCGAGCGTCGCGACGTCGAGGCGTGTGAGCGAATCGTCCTTGCCGATCCGAACCGCCAGTGCGCGCGCCGAAACGCCGGCGGCGGAAATCTCGGTCCGGTCGGCAGCGACGATCAGGGGCGAGGCACCCGAATGCCCGGTGAGCCTGAGGTTGGCGGCCACCGCGCCGTAGCGCAGCGAGCCGCCCGCCGTCTTCGCCACGATCGGCGCGCCGCCGATGCCGCAAAGCCGCGCCCTCGTCGCGTCGAGGCTCATCCCGCCGGTCTTCGCCGAGCGGAACGCGATGGGGATACACCCCTGCCCGATCGCGAAGCCGCCGCGCGAATCGAGATACCCGGAGACCGGCAGCGTCAGGCCGCTCACCTGCCCGGACGGTAACGGCCCGTCGAAGGTCAGCACCGTATCGAAACGCGTGCCCTGTCCCGCGACGGCGAAGCGCACCGGCGTCAGCGCCAGCCGTGCCGATCCGGCGGCATAGGGATCGAGCGTCAGCACGCCGTCCATCGGCACGCCCGCTTTGGCCTGCCGCAGCCGGAGATCGAGACCCGGAAGCCCGCCGCCGCCCGCAACGATATGGCCATCGGCACGCCACTTGCCCGTGCTGGCGGACCAGCCGAAGCCGGCACCCTCGTCGCGCATCTTGAGCGAGGCGCCGTCCCGCCCGGCCAGCGCCATCGTCCGCACGGTGAGCGCCGTGCCCTCCGGCCCACCCGCAATCAGCGAGAGATGCGCCGCGAGGTTGGTATCGGCGAGCAGGCGATCGGCGGCGGCGGCGAACTTGCGCGCCAGCGGCTCGGCCGGCGATCCGTCGAGCGCGGCCATGGCGCCCAGCAGCGCCTTGCGCCGCTCCGCCGCCAGCGCCGCGTCGCGCAGAGCAGCGTCGCCATTGAAGATCAGCCCCGCCGATCCGGGGAGATAGCGGAAACGGCCACCGAGCAGCGCCTTGGCCGCCTGCCCGTCCGTCGCCGCGGGCTTGATCAGGGTGATCCCCGCCGCACCATCGAGCTGTTTCGCACCGCCCGTCGCGGTGATCAGTCCGGACACCGAATCGAAACGCGCCGTCCCCACCCGTCCGCCGAAGCCGGCAAGCGAGACGCCGCCCTCGCCATGATCGAGCGAGGTGGCGAGGCGCACGTCGATCACCGCCTTGCCCGCCCCCAGCGCCAGCCCTATTTTCGGACAGGCCAGCGCGGCGAGTGTCACCGGCCCGGCGAGCGTCGGCCGTTTCGCCGCGATCTTGAGATCGACGAGCGCCGACGGGCTCCGCACCGCGCAACCGCCGGCAGCGAGCAGCGGCGCCTCGGCGGTCAGCGTGCCATGAAAACCGTTCTGGAGGTTGCCCTTGCCCTCCACCGCCGCACCGATCGCCCCGGCCGGCGTGTCGAGCGCGATACGGGTGTCGGCGACCTGCACGTCGACGTCGGGCAGCGCGACCGGCTGATTGCCGGACGTCTTGGGCAGCAACCGATCGATCGTGCCGAGCGAGACCCGTCCGTTCACCAGCCGCGCATTCAGGCGCACGCCATCGGCGCTCACCGCATGGAGATAGGGGCCGCGCACGCCATAGGCGACCTGCAGCGTCACGGTCTTCGCGACGAGATCCGGCGCCGTCGGATCGCCGATGCGCAGATCCTCCAGCCGCTGCTCGAAAGGGCCGATCGCGGCCAGCTTGTAGGAGGCCGGCACATGCGCGTCCGCCAGCGTGCGATCGACGAAATGCGCCACGATCGGCTTGCGCTCGACCCACACGGCCAGCAGCCCGGCCAGCGCCACGCCGCCCGCCAGCGCCGCCGCGACGCCGATCCGGCGGCGGATGCGCGCAGGGCCTGCGACCTCGTCCTCCTCCACGCACTCTCCCGACCCGGACCCGAACCATTGCATAGGCAAGCCGCCCCCCGCTTGCCCAGCCCTGAACGGTCCAGTTGCACGAAGCGCTCCACCTGCCGTAGCACTCATTCCCGATGAGCGAGCCACCGCCCGACGCCGCCGGACACCGCGCCCGCCTCCGCGCCCGTCTGCTCGACGCGCCCGACTCGCTGCAGGATTACGAGATCGTCGAATATCTGCTGGCGCTCACCATTCCGCGCCGGGATACGAAGCCGCTCGCCAAGGCCCTGCTGCGCGAATTCGGTGGGTTGGGGCCGCTGATGGCCGCAAAGCCGGAGGCGCTGATGCGGGTGAAGGGCATGGGCGAAAGCTCTGCCGCGGCGATCCGCATCGTCGGGTCCTGCACCGTCCGGATGCTCAAGCGCGATTCGGAAAAGCGGCCGATCCTGTCGGGATGGCAGGCGCTGCTGGACTATCTGCAGGCCGACATGGCGCATATCGGCGTCGAGCGGGTGCGCGTGCTCCATCTCAATACGAAAAATATCCTGATTCGCGACGAGATCGTGTCCGAGGGGACGAAGGACCAGTCGGCGATCCATGTCAGCGAAGTGGTCGCCCGTGCGCTCGAACTGAAATCGGCGGCGATCATCCTCGTCCACAACCATCCGAGCGGCGATCCACAGCCCAGCAAGCAGGACATCGCGATTACTCAGCGCATCATCGAGGCCGGCCGGTTGCATGATCTCGCCGTGCACGATCACGTGATCATCGGCACGAAAGGCCATGTCAGCCTGCGCGCGCAGGGGCTGATCTAAAGAGGGGAAGCATATGCGTTGGGCGATCATTCTGACGCTTGCGATGCTCGGGACAAGCGCAAACGCCACGCCTAGCGGTCATATCCAGCATATCCTGGCGCATGGCGACGGCGCATCGCGAGAAACTGCCTTCAAGGCCAGCAGTGTCAGGGACGAGCACGATGTTGCCGCAGCACTCGGACTGCAGATCGATTCGCAGAGCCTCGTGATCGGCAAGCATCCCTACGACATGCTCGAAGTCAGCGATCCGAAAACCGGAGCGAAGCGGGAGCTCTGGTTCGACATCAGCAGCTTCTACCCCGAATTCTGACCCCTCGCGCTATTTGGCCGAAGCTGCTTCGGTTCGCCTGGGCGCAGCCGCCTTCGCCCGGCTCAACGCGGTCGGCGCCGGAGGAGTCGTCAGGAAACGCGCCATCTCGTCCGGCGTGACGCCGCCGTCATGGTTGGCGTCCGCCCGCGCGAAGGCCGTGGCGGACGCGTTCATCGCCGAAACCGGCGCGATCCCGCCGGCATGGGCACGCGCCGCCACGGTGCCGCCGTGCGACTTCATCACCCAGGTGCTGAACTCCAGCGGGGTCAGCCGGCCCTTGTTGCCCGCATCGTATTTCGGCCATTCGGCGCGCACCGCTGCCATCACCTGATCGCGGCTCGGCTTCGCGACCGCCCTGGCCTGCACGGGCCTCGGCGCGGAGGCGGGGGGTGTCGCGACGGGGGCAACGGTCGCCAACAGCGCGCCCAGCAATATCGACATGATGATTCGCTCCTTGGCGCGCGCCCATAGCGCCACCGGCTTGCGCGCACATGAACCCGGCGCCGGATCGTTCCGGACTTGCGCCGTTTTGTTGCCGCTTGAGGACTCCTCTGCTAGGCGCGCGGCCGACTTTCCCGCGCATCTGCCGAGGCCCCATATGATCCCCCGTTACTCGCGCCCCGACATGGTGGCGATCTGGACCCCCGAGAGCCGCTTCGCCATCTGGTTCGAGATCGAGGCCCACGCCACCGAGAAGCTCGGCGAGCTGGGTGTCGTGCCCGCATCGGCCGCCAAGGCGCTGTGGGACTGGTGGGCGACCAAGCCCGCGATCGACGTCGCCGCGATCGACGCGATCGAGGCCGTCACCAAGCATGACGTGATCGCCTTCCTCACCTGGGTGGCCGAGCAGGTCGGCGACGAGGCGCGCTTCATGCACCAGGGCATGACCTCTTCCGACGTGCTGGACACCTGCCTCGCCGTGCAGCTGAAGCGCGCCGCCGATATCCTGATCGCCGACGTGGACAAGCTGCTCGAAGTGCTGGAACGCCGCGCGATCGAGCACAAGCTGACCCCCACGATCGGCCGCAGCCACGGCATCCATGCCGAGCCGGTCACCTTCGGCCTCAAGCTGGCCGAGGCGCATGCCGAGTTCGCGCGCTGCCGCAAGCGCCTCGTCGATGCGCGCGAGGAGATCGCGACCTGCGCCATTTCCGGCGCGGTCGGCACCTTCGCCAACATCGATCCGCAGGTGGAGGTGTATGTCGCCGAAAAGCTCGGCCTCCAGCCCGAGCCGGTCTCGACGCAGGTGATCCCGCGCGATCGCCACGCGATGTTCTTCGCGGTGCTGGGCGTGGTCGCCTCGTCGATCGAGCGTCTCGCCATCGAGGTCCGCCACCTCCAGCGCACCGAGGTGCTGGAGGCGGAGGAATATTTCTCGCCGGGCCAGAAGGGCTCGTCGGCGATGCCGCACAAGCGCAACCCGGTGCTCACCGAGAATCTCACCGGCCTCGCCCGCCTCGTCCGCTCGGCGGTGACGCCCGCGATGGAGAATGTCGCGCTGTGGCACGAGCGCGACATCTCGCACTCGTCGGTGGAGCGCGGTATCGGCCCGGACGCGACGATCACGCTCGACTTCGCGCTCGCCCGCCTCACCGGCGTGATCGACAAGCTGCTGGTCTACCCGGCCCGCATGCAGAAGAATCTCGACAAGATGGGTGGCCTTGTCCACTCGCAGCGCGTGCTGCTCGCGCTGACCCAGGCCGGCGTCAGCCGCGAAGACGCCTATCGCCTCGTCCAGCGCAACGCGATGAAAGTATGGGAATCCGACGGCGAGCTGTCGCTGCTCGAACTGCTCAAGGCCGACGCGGAAGTGACTGCCGCGCTCACGCCCGCGAAGATCGAGGACAAGTTCGATCTCGGCTATCATTACAAGCATGTCGACACGATTTTCGACCGGGTGTTCGGGCGCCATAACTGACGTCCGCGCCTCGCTGCGGCAGGCGACCGCGACCGATCACGAGCGGCTGGACGCGCTGTTCGGCCGGTTTCGGCTGAGCGAGGCCGCCGACTATCGCGCCTTCCTGACCGCGCACGCGATGGCGCTGCCTGCGATCGAGGCCGCGCTCGACGCGGCGGGATTCGCGGACGCGCTCGATGACTGGCCGGCGCGCAAGCGGGGTGCGGCGATCGCCGCCGACCTTTCGGCGCTCGGCGCGCCGGTGCCGGCGCCGCTCGCCGCGCCCGCGCTGGTCAGCCGCGCGGCGCAATGGGGCGCGGCCTATGTCGTCGAGGGTTCGCGGCTCGGCGGCGCCCTGCTCGCCCGCTCGGTACCCGCCGATTTGCCAAAATCTTATCTTGGATCAGTCCAACCACCCGGAAACTGGCGGAAATTTCTCGAAAAACTCGACAAGGCGCTATCCCTTCCCCAAGACATCACGCACGCAACCGAAAGTGCCCGCGCAACGTTCGGTCTTTTCGAGCAAGCGGGCCTTCGGGTCAGGGGAGCGATGGATTAAGTGACGGATGCCCGCGATCTGGTCGACCTGACGAACTGCGATCGCGAACCGATCCATATCCCCGGACTGATCCAGCCCTTCGGTTTCCTGATCGCGCTCTCGTCGGACTGGCTGGTCGCCCGCACATCGGCCAACACCGCTGAATATATCGGGCAAACTCCCGAGACGCTGCTCGGCCGCCCGCTGAGCGACATTTTCGGGGCGGAGGCGGTCCATGCCATCCGCAACCGCGTCTCGCTGCTGCGCGGCGCCGATGCCACGGAGCGAATGTTCCGCCTGCGGATCGCGGGCGTCGAGCCGCTGTTCGACGTTGCGCTCCATCTCTCGGACGGCGGCATCGTCATCGAGGCTGAGCCGTGCCAGCCTGAACTGGGCGACGGCGCCGGCACGATCCGATCGATGATGGCGCGGCTCGACCAGGCGCGCACGATGGAGGCGTTCCTGCGCGAAGGCGCGCGGCAGGTGCGCGCGCTCACCGGTTTCGACCGGGTGATGGTCTACAAGTTCGACGCCGACGGCAATGGCGAGGTGGTGGCCGAGGCGGCGCGCAGCGGCATCGGCAGCTTCCTCCACCTTCACTACCCCCACACCGACATCCCGGCGCAGGCGCGCGCGCTGTACCAGCGCAACCTGTTCCGCATCATCGCCGATGTCGGATCGACCCCGGTGCCGGTGCTGCCGACGCTCAACGAGCGCGGCGCGCCGCTCGATCTCTCGCTATCGGTGCTGCGCGCGGTGTCGCCGATCCATATCGAATATCTCAGCAACATGGGCGTCGGCGCCTCGCTCTCCATCTCGATCGTGATCGATGGCAAGCTCTGGGGCCTGTTCGCCTGCCACCATTATGCGCCGCGCTGCCCCGGCCTCGAGCGTCGTTCGCTTTCCGAGCTGTTCGGCCAGATGTTCGCGATGAAGCTGGAAGCGCTGGAACGGCGCGAATCGGCCGCTTATGCCGAGCGCGCGCATGGCGTTTCCGAACGACTGCTCGTTCAGCTAGCGGGTGATGCCTCGTTGCGCGACGATCCGGCCTGGCTCGCCGAGACGCTGGGCGATGCGATCCCGGCGGACGGCATCGGCGTCGTCATCAACGGACACATCGCCATAGCCGGCCTTGCCCCCGATGAGGACAGCTTCGTGCGCCTCACCCGCGAACTGAACCGCACGACCGCCGGCAAGGTGTTCGCCACCGACAACATCGCCGGCTTCTTCCCGGAGGCCGATCGTTGGGGCGATCAGGCGGCCGGGATGCTGGCGCTGCCCATCTCGCGATCCCCGCGCGATTATGTCGTGCTGTTCCGGCAGGAGATCATCCGCACCGTGCGCTGGGCGGGCGATCCGTATCTGCCCAAGGAATTCGGCCCCAACGGCGACCGTCTGTCTCCGCGCCGGAGCTTCGAGGCGTGGAGCGAGACGGTGCGCGGCCGCTCGCAGCCCTTCACCGATCTGGAACGACAGGTCGCCGAATCGCTGCGCGCGACGCTGATCGAGGTCGTGCTGCGCATGTCCGACGAGGCGCATGCCGAACGCCAGCAGGCGGCCGAGCGGCAGGAACTGCTGATCGCGGAACTCAATCACCGAGTCCGCAACATCCTCTCGCTGATCCGCGGCCTCGTGCGCCAGACCCGCGGCTCCGGGTCGATCGACGATTACGTCACCGAACTGGACGGCCGCATCCATTCGCTCGCCCGCGCGCACAATCAGATTACGAGCGACAATTGGGGGCCGGCGCCGCTGCGTGGCCTGATCGAGACGGAGGCCGCCGCCTATCTCGCCGGCAAGGCCGAGCGCGTGCGGACCGAGGGGCCGGAGGTATTGCTCGCCCCCACCGCCTTCTCGACGCTCGCTCTGGTCCTGCACGAACTGATGACCAACAGCGCCAAATACGGCGCGCTGTCTGACAATGGCCATGTCGACGTGCGCTGGGTAGTGGACGGACAGGGCTGGCTGCAGCTCGATTGGCAGGAAAGCGGCGGCCCGGTGGTGCAGGCGCCAACGCGGCAGGGCTTCGGCAGCACGATCATCCGCCGATCGATCCCCTACGATCTCGGCGGCGAAGCCAATGTCGAATATTTGCCGCTCGGCCTCTCGGCGCATTTCGCCATCCCAGAGCGCCATGTCACGGTGCGCAGGGTCAATGTGGCTTCGGTTGCCGCCGAGGCTCCCGAGGCTACTGCCACTCCTGTCGCCGGTCCTCTGATTTCCGGTCCCGTCCTGCTGGTCGAGGACAGTCTGATCATCGCCATGGACGCCGAGGATATTCTGACGCGGCTCGGCGCCGAGAGCGTGGCCACAGCATCCAGCGTACCCATCGCGCTCGACGAATTGCGCCACCTCCAGCCGACGCTGGCGATTCTGGACATCAACCTGGGCAGCGAAACCAGCCTGCCCATCGCCGATCGGCTGAAGGCGATGGGCGTGCCCTACCTCTTCGCCACCGGCTATGGCGAGCAGGCCAAGCTGCCGGATGCCCATGCCGAGGCGCCGGTGCTGCAGAAGCCCTATACGATCGAGAATGTCGCGCGCGGCCTGGGCGGGCTGCTGAGCAAGGGCTAACGCCCCAGCATCGTCTTGGGCTTCACCACGCGGTCGAACGTCTCGGCATCGACCAGCCCAAGCTCCAGCCCGGCCTCCTTGAGCGTCAGCCCCTCATGGTGGGCATGCTTGGCAATCTTCGCCGCATTGTCGTAGCCGATCTCGGGCGCGAGCGCCGTCACCAGCATCAGCGAGCGATCGAGAAAGGCCGCAATCCGGGCGCGATCCGGCTCCAGCCCCTCGACGCAGCGCTCGCGGAAGCTGTCCATCGCCGTCGCCAACAATTCCACCGAGCGCAACACGTTAGCCCCGATCAGCGGCTTGAAGACGTTCAGCTCCATATGTCCCTGCAACCCGCCGACCGTGATCGCGACATGATTGCCCATCACCTGCGCGGCGACCATCGTCACCATCTCGCACTGGGTCGGGTTGACCTTGCCCGGCATGATCGAGCTGCCCGGCTCGTTCTCCGGCAGCTTGAGTTCGCCCAACCCGCAGCGCGGGCCGGAGCCGAGCAGGCGGATGTCGTTCGCGATCTTGGAAAGCGACACGGCCAGCGTGTTGAGCACCCCCGAAAGCTCGACCAACGTATCGTTGGAGGCCAGCGCCTCGAACTTGTTGGGTGCGGTCTCGAACGGTTCGCCGGTCAGCCCGGCAATGGCGGCAGCGATCGCTACATCGAAACCCTTGGGCGCGTTCAGGCCTGTCCCCACGGCGGTTCCGCCCTGCGCCAGAAGATGCAGGCGGGGGAGCACCGCCCTCAGCCTCTGATAATTGTTGCGCAGTTGCTGGACGTAACCGGAAAACTCCTGCCCCAGAGTCAGCGGAGTCGCATCCTGCAAATGCGTCCGGCCGATCTTCACGATGTCGTCCCATGCATCGCGACACGAAGTGAGCTCGCCACACAGCGAATCGAGCGCCGGGATCAGCCGCTTCGTGACCGCCAGCGCCGCCGCGATGTGCAGCGCGGTCGGGAAGCTGTCGTTGGACGACTGGCTTTTGTTGACGTGGTCGTTGGGGTGGACCGGCGACTTGCCGCCGCGCGTGCCCGTCAGCGCCTCGTTGGCGATGCCGGCGACCACCTCGTTGACGTTCATGTTGCTCTGGGTGCCGGATCCGGTCTGCCAGATCACCAGCGGGAACTGGTCGTCATGCTCCCCCGCCGCGACCGACGCCGCCGCCGCCTCGATCGCATCGGCGATCTCCGCGTCGAGGCCATGCGCCCGGTTCACCCGCGCCGCCGCCTGCTTCACGATGGCGAGCGCATGGACGATGCCGATCGGCATCCGCTCCTGCGATCCGAACGGGAAGTTATGGAGCGATCGCTCGGTCTGCGCGCCCCAATAGGCCGATGCGGGCACCTCGATCGGTCCGAAGCTGTCGGTCTCGGTGCGCGTGTCGCTCATGTCGGGCTCCTTGTGGGTCGATACCTAGCTGGCATCCGGCCGGAATGTTTCAAGATGGCGACCGATTGAAGGTTGTCCGGTCGATCAATGCGCCTAGATCGGATGGGAAGGAGATATCATGGCCAAGAAGCCCACGACCGACAAAGCCGCCAAGGCCGACCTTTCAGCCACCAAGATCGCGACGATCGCCGCAGGCGCGACGATCGGGTCGGCCGCCATCGCCGCCGCGGTGCTGTTCGCCACCCGCAAGCGCGGTACGGACGAGCCAAAGCCAGCCGCGAAGAAAACGAAGGCGCCGTCCCCGGTGCGCGTGCCACCGGAAACCGACTGATCGGGCTTTGAGGAGAGCCGCTTCGCGCATCGACGCGAGGCGGCGGCTCACTTCTTCCGGGTGAAATCCACCGAGACGACGTTCGAGCCGTCCTCGCTGGTGGCGACCGGCGTGTCGTTCTCGGGTTCGCCCGGCTCGGCCTCGCCATCCTCGGACTGCGCCTGGAACTGCAGCGCGAAATTCACCGCCGGATCGACGAAGCCCGTCACCGCCGCGAACGGCACGTGCAGCTTGGCCGGCACCTGGTTGAAGCTCAGGCCCACCTCGAACGCGTCCGGCTCCACCTTCAGGTCCCAGAATCGGTTCTGGATGACGATGGTCATCTCGTCGGGGAAGCGCTGGATCAGGTGCTGGGGGATATCCACGCCCGGTGCCTGAGTCTTGAAGGTGATGTAGAAATGGTGCTCGCCCGGCAGGCCTCCGCCGCGCTCCACCTCGCCCAGCACGCGGCCGACGACGGCGCGCAGCGCCTCCTGCACGATCTCGTCATAGGGAATCAGGCTATCTGGTACGGCACCGTCGGTCATGGGCACGTACCTGAACGCGCCCGCCGCCATGGTCAAGATCGTTGCGTCGCGGCGCGGCCACGCTATGAGGGCCGCGCCTGAACCCAGGGGGAATGCCATGCGTCGCGCGCAAGTCCGCCGCGAAACCACCGAGACGCAGATCGCTGTCGAGCTGAACCTCGACGGGACGGGCGCCTATTCGATTTCGACCGGCATCGGCTTCCTCGATCACATGCTCGAACAGCTGTCGCGCCACTCGCTGATCGACCTCACGGTCGAGGCGAAGGGCGATCTGCATATCGATCAGCACCACACCGTCGAGGATACCGGCCTCGCGATCGGCGAGGCGCTGGCCAAGGCGCTCGGCGACAAGAAGGGCATCCGCCGCTACGCCGACGCGCTCTCGCCGATGGACGAGACGCTGACCCGCGTCGCGATCGACATTTCCGGCCGCCCCTACCTCGTGTGGAAGACCGAGTTCAGCCAGAAGCGGCTGGGCGAGATGGACACCGAGATGTTCGAGCACTGGTTCCACAGCTTCGCGCAGACCGGCGGGCTGACGCTCCACGTCGAGACGCTGTACGGCACGAACAACCATCATATCGCCGAGGCTGCGTTCAAGGGCCTCGCCCGCGCGCTGCGCGGCGCGATCGAGATCGATCCCCGCAAGGCGGATGCCATCCCCTCCACCAAGGGCACGCTGGGCGGACAGTAAGGGAGCCGGACATGTTCGTGATCTCGCTGACCTACACGACGCCGGAAGAGGCGGTCGACGTCCACCTCCCGGCGCATGTCGAGTGGATGAAGCAGGCGGTCGCCGACGGCGTGCTGCTCGCGTCGGGCCGCAAGGTGCCGCGCACCGGCGGCGTGATCATCGCCAAGGCCGCGTCCCGCGCGGAAGCGGAAGCCTTCGCCGCGAGCGATCCGTTCGTCACCGAGGGCGTCGCCACGGTCGACATCACCGAAGTCGCGCTCGGCATGACCGCGCCCGGCCTGGACGCGCTGAGAGGGTGACCCTTGCGCTGATCGACTATGGCGCGGGCAACCTGCGCTCGGTGGAGAACGCACTGAAGGCGGCGGGCGCGCCTGCGGTCACCGTCACCGCCGATCCCGAAACCGTCCGCACCGCCGACCGGGTCGTGCTGCCCGGCGTCGGCGCCTTCGGGGCCTGCATGGGCGCGCTTTCCGCGCTCGGCGGGATGATCGAGGCGCTGAACGAAACCGTGGTCGATCGGGGCGCGCCCTTCCTCGGCATCTGCGTCGGCATGCAGCTGATGGCCAATGCCGGCGAGGAAATGGGCATCTATCCGGGCCTCGGCTGGATCGACGGCACCGTGCGCCGCCTGCCCGATACACCCGGCCTCAAGGTGCCCCACATGGGCTGGAACGATGTCGTCCCGGCGCGTACCCACCCGCTCATCGTGCCGGGCGAGGCTTATTTCCTGCACAGCTACGCCTTCGACATGACCGATCCGGCCGAGCTGATCGCCACCACCGATCACGGCGGGTCCGTCACCGCCGCCGTCGGGCGCGACAACATGCTCGGCGTGCAATTCCATCCCGAGAAGAGCCAGGCCTACGGGCTGGCGCTGCTCGCCCGCTTTGTGGAGTGGAAGCCTTGATCGCCCCCCTCATCGTCTTCCCCGCCATCGACCTCAAGGGCGGCCAGGTCGTCCGCCTCGCCGAGGGCGATATGGACCGCGCCACCGTCTACGGCGACGATCCGGCGCATCAGGCACGCCTCTTCGCGCAGGCCGGCGCGACGCACCTCCATGTCGTCGATCTCGACGGCGCCTTCGCGGGCAAGGCGGTCAACGCTGCCGCGGTGGAGAGCATCGTCGCCGCCTTCCCCGGCAAGGTGCAGCTCGGCGGCGGCATCCGCGATCGGGCGGCGGTGGATCGCTGGCTCGGCCTCGGCGTCGATCGCGTGGTGATCGGCACCGCCGCGCTCGATCATCCCGATTTCGTCGAGCAGGCGGCGCGCGATCTGCCCGGCCGCATCGTCGTCGCGGTGGACGCGCGCGACGGTTTCGTCGCCACCAAGGGCTGGGCGGACGTGTCCGAGGTCCGCGTCGTCGATCTGGCCGAGCGCTTCGCCGATGTCGGCGTCGCGGCCTTGCTGTTCACCGATGTCGGCCGCGACGGACTGCTCAAGGGCTGCAACGTCGAGGCGACGCAGGCGCTGGCCCATGCCTCGTCCATTCCCGTGATCGCCAGCGGCGGCGTCGCCGGTATCGAGGATATCGAGGCGCTGATGATCGCGCGCTCGGGCATCGCCGAGGGGGGCATCGAAGGCGTCATCACCGGCCGCGCGCTCTACGACGGACGACTCGATCTGGCCGAGGCGCTGCGGGTCGCGGCCGGATGACCGTCCGCGTCCGCGTCATCCCCTGCCTCGACGTCGCCGGCGGGCGCGTCGTCAAGGGCGTGAACTTCGTCGATCTCGCGGACGCCGGCGATCCGGTCGAGCAGGCGCGGGTCTACGACGCGGCGCAGGCCGACGAGCTCTGCTTCCTCGACATCACCGCCAGTCACGAGGAACGCGGCACGATCCTCGACGTGGTGGCGCGCACCGCCGCCGTCTGCTTCATGCCGCTCACCGTCGGCGGCGGCGTCCGCAAGGTGGAGGATGCGCGTGCGCTGCTGCTCGCGGGCGCCGATAAGGTGGCGGTCAATTCCGCCGCCGTCGCCCGCCCGGCCCTCGTCGGCGAGATGGCCGAGCGATTCGGCGCGCAATGCGTCGTCGGCGCCATCGACGCACGGCAGGTCGCGCCGGGCCAGTGGGAAATCTACACCCATGGCGGCCGCAAGCCGACCGGGATCGATGCCGTAGCCCACGCCCGCGACCTCGCGTCGCGCGGCGCAGGCGAATTGCTCGTCACGTCGATGGACCGCGACGGCACGCGTGACGGCTACGACCTCGCGCTCACCCGCGCGATTTCGGACGCGGTTTCCGTGCCCGTCATCGCCAGCGGCGGGGTCGGCAATCTCGATCATCTCGTCGCGGGCGTGACCGAAGGCCATGCCTCGGCGGTGCTCGCCGCGTCGATCTTCCACTTCGGCCAGCACAGCGTCGCCGAAGCGCGCGCGGCGCTGAAGCAGGCGGGCTTGCCGGTTCGGGGCTAGGCCGCCCCATTTTGAAACAGGCCGGTCGCGAATGGCCGCCGAATAGCGTCCATCATGCCTATAGCCTTTCGGTGAGACGCCGATTCGCCGTTCAGGGGCGACGCGGGCAGATCGGGAGGTATCGGGATGAAGTTCGCACACACGATTTTCGCGGTAGCGGCCATCGCGATGGCATCCGGTCCGGCTCAGGCGGGCGGCCTGTGGGGCGGCCATTCGTCCACGTCCTCCTCCTCGGGCGGCTGGTGGGGCAGTACGTCGGGTGGTCACACGACCACCACCTCGGGCGGCAACACGACGACCAGCTCGGGCGGTATGCCGAGTTCGTCGGGTGGCAATACGACCACGTCATCCGGCGGCACGGCTGTTCCCGAGCCTTCGGACGCGATCCTGCTGCTGATGGGCGCCGCAGGCGTCGTGATCGGCCGGAGGCTCCACGCGCGCGCCAAGCGCCGCTCCGAGGGCTGAAGACCTGTTGACCCGACCACCGGCCGCCCCATAAGGCGGCCGCATGGTCGATACGCTGAACAGGCTCGCCGCCACCATCGCCGCCCGCAGGGGCGCCGATGCCGGCTCTTCCTACACCGCCTCGCTGTTCGCGAAGGGCCTGCCGAAGATCGCGCAGAAGCTCGGCGAGGAAGCGACCGAGACCGTGATCGCCGCCATGCAGCGCGATCCCAAGGCGGTGACCGGCGAAGCCGCCGATCTCCTTTTCCATTTGCTGGTACTGCTCGAAGCGAGCGACGTGCCGCTGACCGACGTGCTGGCGGAGCTGGATCGCCGCGAGGGCACCTCCGGCCTCGATGAGAAAGCCTCGCGCACCGTGCCGCCGGTCGAGGCAGAGGAAGCACCCCGCCCGCTGTCGGCACCAGCCGCAGCTCCCGAACCCGGCCCGACGCCCGGCATCGCGCTGGGCGGCCCCGCCCCTGCCTCGCGCCGCCGCATCCGGAGGGGATGATGCCGATCGACGCCACCCTGCCCTATGACGACGGCAACATCTTCGCAAAGATCCTGCGCGGCGAGATTCCGAACAAGACGGTCTATGAGGACGAGTTCGCCCTCGCCTTCCACGACATCAACCCGCAGGCGCCGGTCCACATCCTGGTGATCCCCAAGGGCCGCTACGTGTCGTGGGACGATTTCTCGGCCCATGCCCCCGATGCCGAGATCGCCGGCTTCGTCCGCGCGATCGGCAAGGTGGCGCGCGACAACGATCTGGTCGAGCCGGGCTACCGCCTGCTCGCCAATATCGGCGGCCATGGCCATCAGGAGGTGCCGCACCTCCACGTCCATCTGTTCGGCGGCCGTCCGCTCGGCCCGATGTTGTCACGCGACTGACGCAACGCGCTTGCGCGGCGCGGATCAGTCGCTAGGCTCCCGTCCCCAGAGCAACGGCGCGCCATCGGGCGCAAGCCGCTAGGGGACATGTTTGATGATCTTCGGCCGTGTAAAGCCGCTGGACGCGATTCTCGCGACCGCTGAGAAAAAGTCGCTGCACCGATCCTTGGGTGCCTTCCAATTGACATTGCTGGGCATCGGCGCCGTCATCGGCACCGGCATCTTCGTGCTGACGTCGGAGGCCGCGCAGAAGGCCGGCCCCGGCATGCTGCTGAGCTTCATCGTCGCGGGCTTCGTCTGCGGCGTCGCCGCGCTCTGCTATTCGGAGCTGGCCTCGATGGTACCGGTGGCGGGATCCGCCTACACCTACACCTACGCCGTCATCGGCGAACTGCTCGCCTGGATGGTCGGCTGGGCGCTGATCCTGGAATATGCCGTGGGCGCGAGCGCGGTGGCGGTGGGCTGGTCGAACCACGCGGTCGGCCTGCTCTCCGCATCGGGAATCCACATACCCGCCGTGATCAGTAACGCGGACGCGCTGATGGCGCATGTCCAGCTGGCGTTCGGCGCCGCCGCCACGCCCGACCTGATGACCGCCGCGCAAACCGGCGGCTGGATCAACCTGCCGGCGATCATCATCTCGCTGGTCGTGATGAGCCTGCTGGTGATCGGCACCACAGAGAGCGCGTTCGTCAATGCGATCCTGGTCTGCATCAAGATCGCGGCGCTGAGCCTGTTCGTGATCCTCACGCTGCCGAGCATGAAGACCGGCTATTTCCATCCCTTCATGCCCACCGGATCGGTCGGCGTGTTCGGGGCGGCCGCCTCGATCTTCTTCGCCTATGTCGGCTTCGACGCGGTGTCGACGGCCGCCGAGGAGACCAAGAATCCCCAGCGCAACGTGCCGATCGGCCTGATCGGATCGCTCGGCATCTGCACCCTCTTCTACCTGCTGGTCGCCTCCGGCGCGATCGGCGCGATCGGCGCGCAGCCAGTCACCGGCGCGAACGGTGCCTTGCTGGCGCCGGGCACCGCCGAGATCGCCGGCCGCTGCGCCGCGATCACCGGCAGCGGCGCGGTCGAGCCGCTGGTCTGCTCCAAGGAAGCTCTGGTCCATGTTCTGCAGGTGATGGGCCATCCGATCTTCGGTTGGTTCGTCGGCCTCGCCGCCGTGCTGGCACTGCCGTCGGTCGTGCTGATGATGATGTACGGGCAGACCCGCATTTTCTTCACCATGGCGCGCGACGGCCTGCTTCCGGCCAAGCTCGCCAGCGTCCATCCGAAGTTCAAGACCCCGCACATCGTCACCTTCGTGACCGGCATCGCGGCGACCATCGCCGCGGCGATCCTGCCGGTCGGCAAGCTGGCGGATTATTCCAACTCCGGCACGCTGTTCGCCTTCCTGATGGTGGCGGTGTCGGTGATGGTGCTGCGCAAAACCGATCCGACGCGCAAGCGGCCGTTCCGCACCCCGCTGGTCTGGGTGGTCGCTCCGGCCGCGATCATCGGCTGCATCGCGCTGTACGTGTCGCTGCCGCTCACCGCGATCCTGGTGCTGCCGATCTGGGGCGCGATCGGTCTGCTGGTCTATTTCTTCTACAGCCGCTCGCGCTCCTATGTCGGGCGCGGCATCATCGACGAAAGCGGCGAGGCCGCTCCGGAGGCGACAGCCTGAACCGGACGGACAGGCGCAAAGAAGGGGCGGGAAGCAGCGATACCTCCCGCCCCTTTTTGTTTACCTCCGTTCGCGCTGAACCTGTCGAAGCGCGAACGGTGGGGGTGACGGATCAGCCGAGCCTGGCGGCGATCAGCTTGTTGAGATCCTGCTCGGGCCGCGCGCCATAGTGCGAGATCACCTCGGCGGCCGCGATCGCGCCCATCGCCAGGCACTCTTCGACCGGACGGCCCTTCACATGGCCGACCAGATAGCCCGCCGAGAACAGATCGCCGGCACCGGTGGTATCCACCACGCGCTCGACCGGCTCGGCAGGCACATGGAAGCGCTCGCCGTTCGCCGCCGCCCAGGCGCCGTCCTTGCCCCGCGTCGCCACCACCAGCGGCAGCTTCGGCGCCAGCGCGTCCATCGCCGCTTCGAATGTCGCCTCGCCGGTCAGCGCCAGCAGCTCCTCCTCGTTGGCGAAGAGGATGTCGATGTCGCCATCGTCCACCAGAGCGCGGAAATCGCTCAGGTGGTTCATGATGCAGAACACAGCCGACACGCCGAGCGCGACCTGGCGGCCCGCCTTGCGTGCCATCCGGATCGCGGCCTTCATCGCCGCGCGCGGCTCGGCCGGATCCCACAGATAGCCTTCGAGCAGCAGCACCTTGGCAGAGGCGACCTGGGCCTCGTCCACCGCTTCCGGCGGCAGGAACTGCGCGGCACCGAGAAAGGTGTTCATGGTCCGCTCGCCACACTCGCCGACCAGTATCAGGCAGCGGCCGGTCGGGATGTCAGCCTCGCGCGCGGGCACGATATAGTCGATGCCCTGCGCCTTCAGGTCGTGCATGAACACCTCGCCAAGCTGATCCTGCGCGACCTGCCCGATGAAGGCGCAGCGCGCGCCCATCATCGCAGCACCCGCCACGGTGTTGCCCGCCGATCCTCCCGAAATCTCCTTGCCCGGCCCCATATGGCCGTAAAGCGAGGTGGCGCGATCGGCGTCGATCAGCTGCATCGCGCCCTTGGTCAGCCCCTCGGCCGCGAGAAAGGCGTCGTCGGCGGGGGCGAGCACGTCCACCAGCGCATTGCCGATGGCGATGATGTCGAGCGTGGTATCGGTCACGAAATTCTCCGGAAAAGCATGGGGCTGCGCCTAGCGGGCGGCAGGCTGGCGCGCAATCTTTGCAGGGTGGCGCGCGGCACGGTTTGCGACAGCCTGTCCGCATGGCAGGGAGGGGCATGATTCGTCGCCTCGCCCCCCTGCTGCTCCCCGCCCTTGCGCTCGCCGCCTGTTCCACGCCTTCGGGGCCATCGAGCACACCCGCCGTCCCGTCCGAGAAACCGGCCAACATGCGCGAAGCCGGGCTGGAGCGCGTGATCGGCAAGACGGCGGCGCAACTTACCGCATTGTTCGGCCCGGCCGATCTCGACGGGCATGAGGGGCAGGCGCGCAAGCTGCAGTTCGTCGGCCCGGTCTGCGTGCTGGACACCTATCTCTATCCGTCCAAGACGGGCGCCGAGCCGGTCGTCACCTATATCGATGCGCGCCTGCCGAGCGGCGACGACATCGATCGCGCGTCCTGCATCGCGGCGCTCAGCCGGCGCGCGGCGGCGCCCTGAGCGCTTCCGCCCACTCTTCTTGAACCGCCGGATCGACCTCGCCTTCCGCCTGCGCCGGGTCAAGCCGGCCCAGCTGCCCCAGCGCCCACACCGCGGCCCCGCGCACCATCGGCGAAGGATCGTCGAGCAGCGGTTCCAGCCTGTCCGCCAGCGCCGGGCGGCCGCTGTTGCCCGCCACGATCGCGGCGTTGCGCACCATCCGGTCGCGCCCGATCCGCTTGATCGGCGAACCGGAAAAAACCTGCCGGAAGCTCGCATCGTCGAGCGCCAGCAGATCTCCTACCTGCGGCGCCGCCAGCTCCGCACGGGCGGCGAAGGCCATGTTGGCGTTGGCCGCGACCGCGAACTTGTTCCAAGGGCAAGCGGACAGGCAATCGTCGCAGCCGTAGACGTGGTTGCCGATCCCCTCGCGCAGATCGCGCGGGATCGGCCCGTCATGCTCGATCGTGAGGTAGGAGATGCAGCGCCGCGCGTCGATCCGGTAGGGCGCGGGGAAGGCATCGGTCGGGCAGGCGACCTGGCAGGCATCGCACGAGCCGCAGGTGTCCCGCGAAGGCGTGTCCGGCTCCAGCTCCAGCTCCGTCATCACGCAGCCGAGTAACAGCCAGCTGCCGTGATCGCGACTGACGAGGTTGGTATGTTTGCCCTGCCAGCCCAGCCCCGCCGCTTGTGCCAGCGGCTTTTCCATCACCGGCGCGGTATCGACGAACACCTTGAGCGCGCCGCCCCCTTCCGCCACCAGCCAGCGGGCGAGCGCCTTCAGCGCCTTCTTGACGACGTCGTGATAGTCCTGACCCTGCGCGTAGACCGAGATGCGGGCCGTCTCCGGCTCGGAAGCGAGACGCATCGGATTCTCGGGCGGCGCGTAGCTCATGCCGAGCGCGACCACCGACTTCACCTCCGGCCAAAGCGCCTTTGGGGAGCGCCGCCAGTCCGCGCGCGCCTCCATCCAGCCCATCGATCCGTGCGCGCCCTCGCCCAGCCATTCCATCAGCCGTGCACCGGGTAGTGGCTCGTCCACCGCCCGCGTCACCCCGCACGCGACGAAACCGAGGCGCGCGGCTTCGGCCTTCAGGCGTTCGGTGAGTGTGGGATCGGGCATGACCGCAGCAGGATAAAGCTCAATAAGGCGATGAGTAACCCTGCTCGCGCTGGCGCTTCGCTTCCCTGCGCGCTTCCTTCTTCTGCCGCTCTTCCTCCTTGCGCATCTTACGGCCACGGTTGCGATCCGCCTCGGACTGGCTGGTCGTGCTCCAGTCCACCACCTTGGAGCCGACGCGCACCGGCGCGGTCGCGACGTCGTAGGCGGTATGGACGACGCAGCCCGGCAGCATCAGGCAGGCGGCGAGTAACAGGATACGCATAGAAACCCTCCCCCGTCATTGCGAGAAGCGAAGGGACGAAGAAATCCATGGCGCGACGGTGGTGGCCCGTGGATTGCTTCGCTCCGCTCGCAATGACGATTGCGACGGTGGATCCCTACCCCGCCAGCGCGGCGGAATTGCGGCGGATCAGGCGCGGCGGAAAGGCAGGATCGCTTCCAGTTCGCTC
This sequence comes from Sphingomonas oryzagri, assembly GCF_029906645.1. NCBI lineage: Bacteria > Pseudomonadati > Pseudomonadota > Alphaproteobacteria > Sphingomonadales > Sphingomonadaceae > Sphingomonas > Sphingomonas oryzagri. Next base: position 79,176 of record NZ_JARYGZ010000001.1, on the reverse strand, counting down.
GCCAGCCGGCCACCGCTGCGCCGTGCGGACCAGGCGTGACGGACGATCTCGGCCTGCTGCTCGATGCCGTAGCGGTGGAACGGCTTTCCCGGCTTCAGCACATAGGCATAGCGGCAGAAGGGATGGCGCATCAGCGGCAGATACCAGCGCCCGCCCTTTTGCGCCTGCCAGACGTGCGTCATCTCGTGAATGAAGAGGCCCTGCATCGATTGGCTGGCGCAGGAGAAGTCTTCGCACCAAGCCGAGCTCGACGGCGGGATCCAGATATGCCCGTCCGGCGCCATCAGTGTCTCGCGTGGCTGGAACGGGAACCAGCGCCGATTGATGATCTGCACCGCCTCATAGTCGATCGCATCGCCGAAGATCAGGTGGGCAAGCGCGGTCTCGCCAAGAGTGAGCGGGCGGGCGCTATCCATCAATAAGGCGCGGCGTCGCCCGCGCCGACGACCTTCGCCTCGACCGTCAGCGGCTGCCCCTTCTCGAAACGGATGCTCAGCGGGATCGTGTCGCCAGCTTTCAGGGCGGCGCCCAGGCCGAACATCATCACATGGTTGCCGCCCGGCGCGAACCTGACCGTACCGTTGGCGGGCACGTCCAGCCCGTCGAGCCGCTGCATGCCGGTCATGCCGCCCGGCCCCATCTTCATGCTCTCGTGCAATTCGGTCGATCCCGCCGCCGGGCTTTCCACCGCCAGCAGCCGTGTCGGCTGCGGCCCGCCGTGAATCGTGAGGTATCCCGCCCCCGGATTCCCCGCTACCGCCGGCAACCGCACCCAGGCCTGATCCGCCGACAGCTTCGCCTCATGATGGCACCCCGCCAGCGCCAGCAGCGCCCACGGCGCGATACGCGCGATCCTCATGCCCAACCTGTCCCCGATCGTTACGCCCCGTGGATTAGGGCGCCAACCCGCTTGCAGCAAGCCAAACGCCTCTTATATCGCCGCATGGAGCATTCCTCTCGTCCTTCGCTTGATGAGGGGGGACGACAGGCTCGTCGAACATTCGAGAGTTAGATTACGGGGATATTGAATGGCTAAGGTTATCGGCATCGATCTCGGCACCACGAACTCGTGCGTGGCCGTGATGGAGGGCGGCAAGCCCAAGGTTATCGAGAATTCGGAGGGCGCGCGCACGACCCCCTCCATCGTCGCCTTCACGAAGGACGGCGAGCGGTTGATCGGCCAGCCGGCGAAGCGCCAGGCGGTCACCAACCCGACCAACACCGTCTTCGCGGTGAAGCGCCTGATCGGCCGCCGCTATGACGATCCCATCACCCGCAAGGACACCGAGCTGGTCCCCTATCACATCGTGAAGGGCCCGAACGGCGACGCGTGGGTGCAGGCCGGGGGCGAGGATTATTCGCCCAGCCAGATTTCCGCCTTCACCCTGCAGAAGATGAAGGAAACCGCCGAGAGCTATCTCGGCGAGACCGTCACGCAGGCCGTGATCACGGTGCCCGCCTATTTCAACGACGCGCAGCGCCAGGCGACCAAGGACGCCGGCAAGATCGCCGGCCTCGACGTCCTGCGCATCATCAACGAGCCGACCGCGGCCGCGCTCGCCTATGGCCTCGACAAGGACAACAACAAGACCATCGCGGTCTACGACCTTGGCGGCGGCACCTTCGATATCTCGGTGCTCGAGATCGGCGACGGCGTGTTCGAGGTGAAATCGACCAACGGCGACACCTTCCTGGGCGGCGAGGATTTCGACAACAAGATCGTCGATTATCTGGCGCAGGGCTTCCAGAAGGATGAGGGCATCGACCTCACCAAGGACAAGCTCGCGCTCCAGCGCCTGAAGGAAGCGGCCGAGAAAGCGAAGATCGAGCTTTCGTCCGCGCAGTCGACCGAGGTGAACCTGCCGTTCATCACAGCCGACCAGAACGGCCCGAAGCATCTCGTGAAGACGATCACCCGCGCCGATCTGGAGCGGCTGGTCGAGGATCTGGTCCGTCGCACGATGGATCCCGTGAAGAAGGCGCTCGCCGATGCCGGCCTGAAGGCCGATGCGATCGACGAGGTCGTCCTCGTCGGCGGCATGACCCGCATGCCGCGCGTCCGCCAGGCCGTGAAGGACTTCTTCGGCAAGGAGCCGCACACCGGCGTCAACCCCGATGAGGTGGTGGCGATCGGCGCGGCGGTGCAGGCCGGCGTGCTGCAGGGCGACGTGAAGGACGTGCTGCTGCTCGACGTGACCCCGCTTTCGCTGGGCATCGAGACGCTGGGTGGCGTGTTCACCCGTATGATCGATCGCAACACGACGATCCCGACCAAGAAGTCGCAGACCTACTCGACCGCCGAGGATAACCAGAACGCGGTGACGATCCGCGTCTTCCAGGGCGAGCGCGAGATGGCGGCGGACAACAAGCTGCTCGGCCAGTTCGACCTGATCGGCATCCCGCCGGCGCCGCGCGGCGTGCCGCAGATCGAGGTCACGTTCGACATCGACGCCAACGGCATCGTCAACGTCTCGGCCAAGGATCGCGGCACCGGCAAGGAGCAGCAGATCAAGATCCAGGCGTCGGGCGGCCTCAGCGACAACGACATCGACCAGATGGTGAAGGATGCCGAGAAGTTCGCCGAGGAGGACAAGAAGCGTCGCGAAGCGGCCGAGGCGAAGAACAACGCCGAGGGCCTGATCCACTCGACCGAACGCCAGCTGCAAGAGCATGGCGACAAGGTCGATGCGTCGCTGAAGTCCGAGATCGAGGCGGCGATCGCCGAGGCGAAGACTGCTGTCGAGAGCAACGACGCGACCCAGATGAGCGAGAAGGCCCAGGCCCTCGCGCAGGTCGCGATGAAGCTCGGCCAGGCGATCTACGAGAAGGATCAGGCTGCGGCGGCCTCGCCGGGGGCCGAGGGTCCGAAGGACGACGATGTCGTGGACGCCGAGTTCTCGGAAGTCGACGACAACAAGTGAGAGAAACCCTCTCCCGCTGAGCGGGAGAGGCGTACGGAGACTTAGTGGCGAAGCCACTTAGTCGGAGTTGGGTGAGGGTAGGCAGCAGGCGCTGCACGCCCTCACCCTCCCACCGGCTAACGCCGGCGGGCCCCTCCCTCCCCCGGAAGCGGGAGAGGGCTAAGAGGACTCAATGACCGAGATTGATTTTTACGAGCTGCTCGAAGTCGAGCGCACCGCCGACGACAAGGTGATCAAGTCGTCCTACCGGCGGCTGGCGATGATCCACCATCCGGATCGCAACCCCGGCAATGCCGAGGCGGAAGCCAAGTTCAAGGCCATTTCCGAGGCGTATGACTGCCTGAAGGATCCCCAGAAGCGCGCGGCCTACGATCGCTTCGGCCATGCCGCGTTCAAGCAGGGCGGCGGTGGCGGCGGCTTCGGCGGCCAGCAGGGCTTCGAGGGCTTCTCCGACATCTTCGAGAGCGTGTTCGGCGATTTCATGGGCGGCCAGCGCCAGCAGCGCGGCGGCCCGCGCCGCGGCGCCGACTTGCGCTACGACCTGACGATCAGCCTGGAGGAAGCCTTCCACGGCAAGACCGAGTCGATCACCATCGACGTCGCCGCCAATTGCGACCTGTGCGAAGGCACCGGCGCCAAGCCCGGCACCTCTGCCCGCACCTGCCAGACCTGCGGCGGGCGCGGCCAGGTCCGCGCGCAGCAGGGCTTCTTCGTGATCGAGCGCGCTTGCCCGACCTGCCACGGCGCAGGCCAGGTGATCGCCGATCCCTGCCCCGGCTGCCGGGGCGAGGGCCGCGTCGACAAGGAGAAAACGCTGGAGGTGAAGATCCCCGCCGGCGTCGACGAAGGCACCCGCATCCGCATCACCGGCGAGGGCGAGGCGGGCGGACGCGGTGCGCCTGCGGGCGACCTCTATATCTTCCTGCACGTCAAGCGGCACCAGATCTTCGAGCGCGACGGCACCAACCTCGCCGCGCGCTGCCCGATCAGCTTCACCACCGCAGCACTCGGCGGCGAGATCAAGGTGCCGAACCTCGACGGCGAGCTGATCACCGTGAAGATCCCGGCCGGCATCCAGTCCGGCAAGCAGTTGCGCCATCGCGGATCGGGCATGCCCGTGCTCAACGGGCGCGGGCGCGGCGATCTGGTGCTGGAGATCGCGGTGGAGACGCCGACGAAGCTCTCCGCCAAGCAGAAGGAACTGCTCCAGCAGTTCCGCGAGACCGAGACGGGCGAAGAATGCCCCGCCTCGACCGGCTTCTTCGACAAGCTGAAGGGCATGTTCGGAGAATAATCCTCCAGACGAACACGGTCGCTTCATATCCCCTGCATGGCGCATCGGCACGATTGCCGGGCGGGGGAAAGCGCCGACCATGAAGAACCGTCCGTTCTCGACAAGACTGGGCTTCGCACTGGCGGGCATCCGTGCCTGCTGGCGAACCGAACGCAGTTTCCGGACGCACTGCTTCTGCGCGACTTTTGCGGCGACCGCCCTTTTCACGATCCAGCCCGCCCCGGTCTGGTGGGCGCTGACCGGCCTTGCCGTCGCACTGGTGCTGGCGCTCGAACTGATCAACTCGGCGATCGAGCGGCTGATCGATCATCTCCACCCCGATATCCATCCGGAGATCGGCCACGTGAAGGACATGGCGGCCGGCGCGGTGCTGACGATCAGTCTTGGCGCGCTCGTGATCGCGGCATCGCTTGCCGTCACCATGGCGTGATCGCTAAGCGGTCCGGGCATGAACGCACATCCTCTCGATCGTCCCGCATGGAGCGCACTGACCGGCGGCTGGGCGCATCTGGCGCACGGTGACGATCGCGCATGGCGGATCGAACCGGATCATGGGCCATTCGCGGCCACCGCCGATTTCACACCCGAAAACATCGATGCGCTCCGCTCCCTGCCCGGTGCGGAGGGAGAACTTTGGCTGGTCGAAACCGCGCCACTGCCCGCCCTCCCCGGCCTCACCGTCCTGCGCGAGGCGGACATTACGCAGATGGTCGCCGGGACGATCTCGTCCGGCGAGCCGGATTTCGAGGTCGAGGAACTCGGCGAGGCGGATGCCGCCGAGATGCTGGCGCTCGCCACGCTCACCCGCCCCGGCCCTTTCCTCGTCAAGACGCACCGGCTCGGCCGCTTCATCGGCGTGAAGCAAAGCGGGTGCCTCGTTGCGATGGCGGGCGAGCGGATGCGGATGCCGGGCTTCGCCGAGGTGAGCGGCGTCTGCACGCATCCCGATCATCGCGGCAAGGGCTATGCGGCCGGGCTGATGCGCCTCGTCGCGCGGCGGATGCTGGCGCAGGGCGAGATGCCCTTTCTCCACGCTTACGCCGCCAATGAGGGCGCCGTGCGGCTCTACGATACGCTGGGCTTCCGCATCCGCCGCACCGTGCGGCTGACGGTGGTGACGACGCGCGCCTAGTCGCGATCCGGCGCGCCGGGCGGGAAATAGGCGCGATAGGGACGCGCTTCGTCGATCACCCGCACAACGGACGGCCGCGCCAGCAGGCGGGCACGATAGGCGCGAGCCTTGGCACAGTCCTGCGGGATTGGCTCCACCCAGTCGGCGTAGAAGAGCGAGGGCGCGGCCGCGCAATCGGCCAGCGTGAACTCCTCGCCGATCGCCCAGTCCCGCGCGGGCAGATTGTCCTCGATCCAGCGATAGGCGCGGCCCAGCTTCGTGCGGGCATCGGCGACGCCGTAAGCGTCGCGATCCGTCGCGGGCCGCAGATGGTCTCCGACGATCTTCTGCATCGGCCGCATCACATGATTGTCGAAGAAACGATCGAGGAAGCGCGCGCGCAGGGCAATGTCGGGATCGGACGGGATCAGTTCGACCGGCCCGCTGTGCATCATCGCCAGATATTCGATGATGACGCTCGACTCGATCAGCGTGCGCTCGCCGTCGACCAGCACCGGCATCAGCCGGATCGGCCAGAGCCGTTCGAGTTCGGCCCAGCTCGCTTCGTCCTCCAGCACGCGATATTCGAACGGGGTTCCGTTCTCGTAGAGCGCGATCAGCACCTTCCAGCTGTAGGACGAGAATGGGTGCGCGTGGAGAATGGGAAAGGGCGACATCGGATTTCTCCTCCGTCGCCCATCATCGCAGCGAATGGCGGCCTGCGAAAGCTCAGCCGCAGGCCGGCACGTAACTGTTCAGCGAAGGATCCCAGACGGGCGGGCAGCCATAATCGTAGCCGGCACCATAATCGTCGCCATAGAAGCCGTCGTCATACCAGCCGCCGCCCCAGCCCGGATAGTCGCTCCAGCCATAACCCACGCCGACCGGCCAGCCATACCAGCCGCCGCCCCAACCGCGACCCCAGCCACCGCCACGCCAGCCGCCACCGTGCCAATTGCCGCCGCCATGCCAGTTGCCACCGCCACCGCCGTGCCAACCGCCACTGCCGCCGCCATGCCAGCCGCCCCCCCCACCACCGTGGAATCCGCCGCCGCCGCCATGGAAGCCTCCACCGCCACCGCCACCCCGCGCATCCGCCGGCGTCGCGGCGATCAGGAGGGCGCTGCCGGCGGCAGCAAGCATCAGAGCAATCTTCTTCATGACCAGGCTCCTCGGGAAGCGCAGCCCCGCGTTAATCTTGGTAAACGCACATATGGGCGCTCCGATGCCCCGCCACCAGACGGAAAGGCACATTAAATTCAGGCGGTGGCGTCGATCCCCGCGCCCTCCGGCGCCTTGGCCACGCCCACCATCGCGGCGCGCAGCAGGCGGTCCTTGATCATCCAGCCGGTCTGCATCTCGTGGACCACGGTGCCGGGTGCGGCATCGACCGACTCCATCTCCATGATCGCCTGATGCCTGTTGGGATCGAGCGGCTGGCCCACCGCCTCGATGCGGGTGACGCCGTTGCGCTGGAAGACGCTCTCCAGCTCCTTGGCGGTCATCTCGATGCCGGTGACGAGCGGCTTCATCTTGTCATCGCCGCGCAGCTCCGCCGGGATCGCGGCGAGCGCCCGCTGGAGATTGTCGGCGACCGACAGCAGGTCCCGCGCGAAGCCGGTGGTGGCGTAGGCGCGGGCGTCCGCCATCTCCTTCTCGGTGCGGCGGCGGAGATTCTGCATCTCGGCCTGCACGTAGAGCGCCTGTTGCTTGGCCTCTTCCACCTCGGCGCGCAGCTTGTCGTGCTCGGCCAGCTCGGGCGCCGCCTCGGCGGTCTCGGTGCGGAGGTCTTCGGTGTTGTCGTTGCTCATCTTGTCTTCTGTCATGCCATCAGCCTGGAAAGCGCGTGCGCGGTGAAATCCACCATGGGAACGACGCGTGCATAGTTCAATCGGGTCGGCCCGATCACGCCGACCACACCCACCACCCGCCCTTCGCGGGCGCGGTAGGGGGCCGCGATAATCGACGAACCGGACAACGCAAAGAGCTTGTTCTCCGATCCGATGAAGATCTTGGTGGCGGAACCGGCGCGCGCGCCTTCGAGCAGCCGGGAGATTTCCTCCTTGCCCTCCAGTTCGTCGAGCAGCAGGCGGACGCGCTCGAGATCCTCGGCGGCGGACTGGTCGATCAAATTGGCCTGCCCGCGCACGATCAACACCGGGCGATCGGCGCCATCGGTGGACCACACGGCCAGCCCACGCTGGACGAGATCGTGGCTGGCGCGATCGAGCTGCGCGCGCCCCAGGCCAATCTCGGCCGTCAGCCGCGCCTGCGCCTGGCTAAGCGTTAGGCCCACCAGTTCGGACGAAATATAATTCGCTGCCTCGACGAGCGCGGACGGGTCGGTACCGGGCGGCAGCGCGACGACGCGATTCTCCACCGTCCCGTCCGCGCCGACCAGCACCGCCAGCGCCTGATCGCGGGACAGCGACACAAAGGCGAACTGGCGCAGGATCGGCTCCTGCTTGGGCACCAGGACGAGGCCGGCGCAGGCCGAAAGGCCGGACAGCACCGCCGATGCGGCCGCCAGCGCTTCCTCGATCGGGCCGGTCTGACCGATCTGGCGCTCGATCGCGGCGCGTTCCTGCTCGGAAGGCTCGTCGGCCTGCATCATCCCGTCGACGAACAGGCGCAAGCCGGTCTCGGTCGGCATTCGCCCGGCGGAGATGTGCGGCGCGGCGAGCAGCCCCGCTTCCTCCAGATCCTGCATCACGTTACGGATCGATGCGGGCGAGAGGTTCAGGCCTGACAGCTGCGAGATCGTTCGCGATCCCACCGGCGCGCCGGACCGCAGATACGATTCCACCACCACGCGGAAGATGGCGCGGGCTCGATCGGAAAGCTCTGGAACGGCTGGACCCATGAGCGGGAATGTAGGCAGACTGGCGGCAAGGCTCAACTGCCGCTAAAGCGCCCCGACTTTATTACAGGAGCCTTCATGCGACCCTCCGGCCGTGCGCCCGATCAGATGCGCGCCATCACCATCGAGCCGAATGCCACCCGTCATGCGGAAGGTAGCTGCATGATCTCCTTCGGCGACACCAAGGTGCTGGTCACCGCCTCGATCGAAGAGCGGGTGCCGCCCTTCCTGCGCGGCAAGGGCCAGGGTTGGGTGACCGCCGAATACGGGATGCTTCCGCGCGCCACGCACACCCGTGGCAGCCGCGAGGCGGCGAAGGGCAAGCAGTCCGGCCGCACGCAGGAAATCCAGCGGCTGATCGGCCGTTCGCTCCGCGCCGTGTGTGACATGACGCTGCTCGGCGAGCGCCAGATCACCCTCGATTGCGACGTGATCCAGGCGGACGGCGGCACCCGCACCGCCTCGATCTCGGGCGCCTGGGTGGCGCTGCGCCTCGCGGTCGACAAGCTGATGGTCGAGGGCAAGCTGGAGAAGGATCCGATCACCGCGCAGGTCGCGGCCGTCTCCTGCGGCATCTACGAAGGCACGCCGGTGCTCGACCTCGATTATATCGAGGATTCGAACGCGCATGCCGACGGCAATTTCGTGCTGCTCTCCAATGGCAACATCGCCGAGGCGCAGGCCACCGCCGAGGGCGCGACCTATGACGAGGAGGCGCTGCTCCGCCTGCTCCGCCTCGCCCGCATCGGCTGCAACGACATCTTCGCCGCGCAGCTGCAGGCCACCGGCCGGTGAAGCGCCGGCTGGAGCCGGGCCGGCTGGTGATCGCCAGCCACAACAAGGGCAAGATCCCAGAGATCGCCGCCCTGCTCGGCCCCTATGGCATGGACATCGTATCGGCCGGCGAGCTGGACGTGCCGGAACCGGAAGAGACCGGAACGACCTTCGCCGCCAATGCCGAGCTGAAGGCGCGCTTCTCGGCCGACCTCACCGGCCTCCCCGCGCTGGCCGACGACAGCGGGCTTTGCGTGGAAGCACTGGGCGGCGATCCCGGCATCTTCTCGGCGCGCTGGGCGGGGCCGTCCAAGGATTTCGGCCGGGCGATGGAGCTGGTCGAGCGCAACCTCGCCGCCAAGGGACCGGATGCGGGCCGCGACGCCCATTTCGTCTGCGCGCTGTCGCTGTGCTGGCCGGACGGGCATATCGTGACGGTAGAGGGTCGGGTCGACGGCCACCTCGTCTGGCCGCCGCGCGGAGACAAGGGCTTCGGCTACGATCCCGTGTTCCAGCCGTGGCACCATGACATCACCTTCGGCGAGATGGACCCGGACAAGAAGCACGCCATGAGCCACCGCGCGGACGCCTTCCGCAAGCTGGTGGCGGCCGTGTTCTGATCGTGGGCGAGCCGCTCGCGCTCTACGTCCACTGGCCGTTCTGCGTTTCCAAATGCCCCTATTGCGACTTCAACAGCCACGTCCGCGCGGAGATCGACGAGGCGGCGTGGCGCGACGCGCTGCTCGCCGATCTCGCACATGAGGCTGCGCTGACGCCGGGGCGGCCGCTCGGATCGATCTTCTTCGGCGGCGGCACGCCTTCGCTGATGGCGCCCGCCACCGTGGCGGCGGTGCTGGACGCGGCCGAGCGCCACTGGGGCTTCGCGCCCGGCATCGAGATCACGCTGGAGGCCAACCCGTCCTCGGTGGAGGCGGCGAATTTCCATGCCCTTGCCTCGGCGGGTGTGAACCGCGTGTCGCTCGGTCTGCAGGCGCTGGACGACCGGGCGCTGCACTTCCTCGGTCGCGCGCATGGCGTCGCCGAAAGCCTCGCCGCGCTCGATACCGCACAGGCCGCGTTCCGGCGGGTCAGCGTGGACCTGATCTATGCGCGTCCCGATCAGTCCGAGGCGCAATGGCTGGCCGAACTCGGCCAGGCGCTGAGCTTCGGCACCGAGCATCTCTCGCTCTACCAGCTGACCATCGAGCCGGGCACGCGCTTCGCCGCGCTGGCCGCCAAGGGCGAACTCCCGACGCTCGGTTCGGACGAGGCCGCGCACCTGTTCGAGATTACCCGCGCGGTGACCGCGGAGGCCGGCATCCCCGCCTACGAAATCTCCAACCACGCCCGGCCGGGCGCGGAGAGCCGCCACAATCTCGCTTACTGGCGCTATCGCGACTATCTGGGCGTCGGCCCCGGTGCACACGGGCGGCGCGGCCATCTCGCCAGCCTGCGCCGCAAGAAGCCTGAGAACTGGCTGGAGGCGGTCGCGCGCAACGGCCATGGTCTCGAGAGCGAGGAACCGCTTGCCCCCTTCACGCGCGCAGAGGAAGCCCTGCTGATGGGGCTGCGTCTCGATGAGGGGCTCGATCTCGCGCGGATCGCGACAGAGACGGGATTGTCGATCGATGCGATCATCGATCAGCCCGCGATCGACCGCCTGTCCATCCATGGCCTGATCGTCCGTGAGGGCGACCACCTCACGGTGCGCGAGGCCGGGATGCTGTTGCTCGACGGCATCCTCGCCGAGATCGTGCGCTAGCCCTCGTCGGTATCGAAGATCGGCACGAAGCCACCATAGATCATCCGTTTGCCGTCGAACGGGATCGGACCGTCCGGTTCGGGCATCCGGGGATCGGACCAGATCTTTTCGTGCGCCGCATCGGCCGTCGCCTTGTCCGGCCAGACGATCCACGAGAAGACGACGTTCTCGCCTTCCTCGGCCTTCACCGCCTTGCGGAAGTCTGTCGTCTTGCCGTCGGGCAGGTTGTCGCCCCACGTCTCGACGATCCGCGTCGCGCCATATTCCATGAAGAAAGGCGCGGTCGTCGCGGCCATGTCCCGGTACGCATCCTTTTTCGCTACCGGCACCGGTATCAAGAAGCCCTGGACATAGCTCACGACACGTCTCCCCTGCGGTTATTGGTCTCCGAAACCCTGCGGGGCGGGCGACACCACGGTCACGCCGCCCGTGCCGATCTGCTTCACCTCCAGCATCCGTTCGGCGATACCGTCATGGTCGAAGCGGAAGGCGCCATCGACGCCCGAGAAGCCACCCTTGTCGCTCAGCCGCCCCTGCGGGAAATCGGTGCCCGCCTTCCAGTCCGCCGAGATGCGCACCGCGAGCAGCACCGAATCGTAGCCGAGGCTGGAGAGGCGATACGGCCCCTTGCCGAAGCGCGAGCGATATTTGGCGGCGAACTGCGAATAGAGCCCGTCGGACACCGCCGCGAACCAGGCGCCGCTCATCAGCTTGCTGGCAGCAAGTTGCGGCTCGGTGTTCCAGAGTTCGGTGCCGAGCAGCTTCGCCGACGAGCCGGACTTGCGCACCAGCGGCGCCGCGACCAGCGCGATCCGGCCGCTGTCGGCGATCAGCAGCGCGTCATAGCCCTTGGGGTCGCCCAGCCGCTTGATCGCGGTGGCGAGCGAAGCCGGCGAGCGATCGTAGCTCTGCATCGAGACGACCGTCGCCCCGGCGCCTTCGGCCGCACGCAGCATCGCGTTCGATGCGCGGCGACCGTAAACGCCGTTGGGCACCAGCGCCGCAAGCCGGCTCAATCCGCGTTCCTTGGCGTAGGAGATGACGCGATCCACCGATTCGGTCGGCGTGAAGCCCAGCAGGTAGACGCCGTTGCCGGCGACGGTGACGTCGTTGGAAAAGGCCAGCACCGGCACATGCTGGGCGGCGGCGATCGGCGCCACTGCGCGCACGTCGTCGGACAACAGCGGGCCAAGGATCAGCTTGTTGCCTTCGGCGAGCGCCTTCTGCGCCGCGAGCGCCGCTCCGGTGGAGGTGTCGTACATGGTGAGGCGCACGCCCTGCCCGCCCGAATCGATCAACGCCATGTTGGCGGCGTTGGCGATCGACTGGCCGATGCCGGCCTCTGCGCCGCTCAGCGGCACCAGCACCGCGACGCGGTCGCGCTGATCTTCGGGCAAGCGACCCGTTTGGCTGCCGGTCTGTTTGGGCGGCGGCGGCGGCGTCTGCTGCGGCCCTTTCGGCACCACGGTGGAGCAGCCCGCGAGGAGCATCGCCACCATCAGGCCGGCGGCCCGTCGTGTCATAGAGCGCTTCGCCGGTTGCGGCGTCGCCAGTCCGTCTGCCATGAAATCCCCTATGACCGATCCTCTCGCCCCCGGCCTCTACATCGTCGCGACCCCGATCGGCAATCTCGGAGACCTCTCCCCGCGCGCCGCCGACATCCTGTCGCGCGCCGACCTGATCGCGGCGGAGGACACCCGCGTCACCGCCAAGCTGCTCCGCCACATCGGCGCCGAGCGGCCGATGACCCCCTATCACGACCACAATGCCGATCGCGTGCGCCCCGGCCTGATCGAGCGGATGCGCAGCGAGGCGATCGCGCTCGTCTCGGACGCCGGCACGCCGATGATCTCGGATCCCGGCTTCAAGCTGGTGCGCGACGCGCGGGCGGCGGGCGCGCATATCGTCACCATCCCCGGTCCCAGCGCCGCCATCGCCGCGCTGACGCTGGCGGGCCTGCCGACCGACCGCTTCCTGTTCATCGGCTTCCTGCCGTCCAAGGAGAAAGCGAAGGCCGACGCCATCGCCGAGGTGGCCGCGATCAGGGCGAGCCTCGTCCTGTACGAAAGCGGGCCGAGGCTGGGCGCGACGCTGGCGGCGCTGGCCAAGGGCTTGGGCGAGCGCGACGGGGCGGTGGCCCGCGAAATCAGCAAGGCGTTCGAGGAATGTGTCACCGGCACGCTCGCCGAGCTGGCCGAACGCTATGCCGAACAAGGCCCCAAGGGTGAGATCGTGATCGTCGTCGGCCCACCCGGCGAGGCACCGCCGCCGCAGGTGGACGATCTCGATGCGCTGCTGCGCGAGGCGCTGGAGCGACTGCCCGTCGCCAAAGCGGCCAAGGAGGTCGCGGCGGCGACCGGCCTCGACCGCCACGATCTCTATAACCGCGCGCTGGAACTGAAGGCGTGACGCGGCAGGCGGCGGAAGCGAGCGGCCGGGTCGCCGAGACGATCGCCGCCAACTTCCTTCGCCTCAAGGGCTGGACGATCCTCGATCGCCGTGTGCGCACGCCGGCGGGAGAGGTGGACATCGTGATGCGCAAGCCCGGCCTCGTCGCCTTCGTCGAGGTGAAGAGCCGCAAGGACCAAGCGGCGCTGGATCTCGCCCTCGATCGCCAGCGGCTGGTGCGGGTGGCGGCGGCGGCCGAAATGCTGATCCCGCGCTACGCCCGGCCCGGCGACGACATCCGCATCGACGCCGTGCTGATCGCGCCCGGAAAGCTGCCGAAGCATCTGGAGCATGTCTGGCAGGGGTGACAATCCCGCCGCCCGCCCCTACCTCGCCGTTCGTGCCGAGCGAAGTCGAGGTACGGGCCACAGACGCAGCGTCCGCTGCACGTCCCTCGACTTCGCTGGGGACGAACGGAAGGGGTAGTCCATGTCGCTCACCGTCGCCGTCCAGATGGACCCCATGGAGGGCATCAACATCGCGGGCGATTCCACCTTCGCCGTGATGCTGTCCGCACAGGCGCGCGGCCACACGCTCTATCACTATGCGGCCGGCGACCTCTCCTATCGCGACGGCCGCGTCTATGCGCCCGCCCGCCCGGTGACCGTCCAGCGCGTCGCCGGCGATCACTTCACGTTCGGTGAGCCGAAGCTGCTCGATCTCGGCGCGGATACGGACGTGGTGCTGATGCGGCAGGATCCGCCGTTCGACCTCGCCTACATCACCGCGACGCACCTGCTGGAGCGCATCCAGCACGAGACCCTGGTGGTCAACGACCCGGCTTCCGTCCGCAATGCGCCGGAAAAGCTGTTCGTGCTCGATTATGCGCAGTTCATGCCGCCGACGCTCATCACCCGCCGGCTGGACGAGGCACGCGCCTTCCACGAGGCGCATGGCGAAGTCGTGGTGAAGCCGCTCTACGGCAACGCCGGATCGGCCGTCTTCCACGTGGGAAAGAAGGACGCGAACCTCGCCGCGCTGACCGAGTTGTTCGGCCAGGTGTGGCGCGAGCCGTTCATGGTGCAGGCGTTCCTCCCCGACGTGGCGCTGGGGGACAAGCGCATCGTGCTGGTGGACGGCAAGCCGGCCGGCGCGGTCAATCGCCTGCCGAAGAAGGGCGAGATCCGCTCCAACCTCGCGGTCGGCGGATCGGGCGCGCAGACCGAGCTGACGGCGCGCGAGCTGGAGATTTGCGAGGCTCTAGGCCCAGAGCTCGCCAAGCGGGGGCTGGTGTTCGTCGGGATCGACGTGATCGCCGGCTATCTGACCGAGATCAACGTCACGTCCCCCACGGGCATCGTCGCCATCGACAAGTTCAATGGCACCGATACACCGGCCATCATCTGGGAGGCCATCGAGGCGCGGGTGAAGGCCCGCGCCTGATCGTCCCCGCTTCTTTCGTCGCCTGTCAGGCGTCGGCGCTCTCGCCGCGCTCGGGAAAGTCGAGCGCCACCATCTTCGCCGCGATCTTCTGCGGATCGATGGGATAGGCCCCCGACTGAATGAGCGACTTGATCGCGTCGACCTTCTTGCCGTCGACCGGCGCGCCGGCATCGGCAAGCGCGGCGAAGGCTTCGGAGAGGCCGCTGTCGGCGACCACCTTGGCCTGTGCCGCGGCTACCGGAGCCGCCGCCTGAGTGGGTTGGACCGACGACGGCCGCAGCCGCGAAACGTCGGTTGCTCCCCCTGCCTTGTCGATGCCGTCCATGCCCGTTTTCCTGCGTAAGAGGTGTTCTCTCACACCGGTAACGACGGCTGCGCTGAAACTTTAAGAGGGTCTGAAAATATTTTTCCGGGATGTTTCAGGCGCGTGCCGGAAGGTCACGCCCTGGGATGCGCGGCCCGATAGACGTCCATCAGATGCGCAGCATCCACCGCCGTGTAGATCTGGGTGGAGGAGAGGCTGGCATGGCCGAGCAGTTCCTGCAGCTGGCGCAGGTCCGCCCCGCGCCCGAGCAGGTGGGTGGCGAAGCTGTGGCGCAGCGCGTGGGGCGTGGTCCGCTCGGGCAAACCCAGCCGCCCCCGCGCGGCCCGCACCGCGCGACGAACGATCGCGGCATCGAGCGGACCGCCCTTGGCGCCCCGGAACAGCACGACGCCCTTGCCCAGCGGATAGGGGCAGAGATCGGCATAAGCGGTGATCGCATCGCGGACGACTGGCAGCAGCGGCACGACACGCGCCTTGTTGCCCTTGCCGGTGACGGTGATGGCCTCGCCGAGCGGCAGAAGCCCGGCATCCAGCCCCATCGCCTCGCCGACGCGCAAGCCCGCCCCATAGAGCAGCAGCAGCACCGCCAGATCGCGCGCCGCGAGCCAGGGGACATCATGCGCGTCGGACGCGTCCTCGGCCAGCGCCCTGGCATCGGCGGGCGCGACGGGGCGCGGCACGCCGCGTTTGACGCGGGGCGCCTGCACGCGCGGGATCGCGGCGCCCACGCCCTTCACGAAGCCAAGAAAGGTGCGCACCGCCGACAGTTCGCGCGCGGCCGAAGCGTTGGTCAGCCCTTCAGAACGGCGCTGGGCGAGATAGGCGCGCAGGTCGGCCGGTTCGATCGAACGAAGGATGTCATCGTCGATGCTCTCGCCGCGATGTCGGCCAAGGAATGCGATCAACCGGTGGGCCGTTGCCAGATAGGCCCGCACCGTATGGGCGGAGCGCAGGCGGTCGCGGCGGAGGTGATCAGCGAAAGCGGCGGCGGTCATCCGTGCCGGATGGTCATCTAATGTCAGGGGAGCAGCCACCGCCCGACCATACGCGCCAGTATGCTGCCGAGAAAGGCCAGCAGTTCGGAGCCATGACGGGTCTCGAACCGCTGCTCGGCGCGTTGCCCCAGAGCGATCAGGCCACAAGGCAACGGCGCGGGATTCTCCAGCCGGATCAACGCCTCGGCCCGGATCAGAGTCGCGGCGGGGCCGAACAGCGGGTGGCCGCGCTCGACGCCGCGCAGCACCACGCCCTCGATTCCCGCGATGGCATGTTCGATCATGCGCGGCTCGACCATCTGGAGGCCGTCGGCATCCGCGCAGAAGCCGGTGTCGCCCACGAACAGCGCCAGCGCTACGGCATCGACGCCCAGCATCTGCGGCCAGTCCTGCGTGACGACATGTATCAGATGTTCGAGGCCCTCCGCCTCGATCGCGGCGAGCACCGCGCCGTGGATCTGGGCGACCGCGCCCGAGTGACCGCGCGCGAAGGCGATGAGGTCCTGATTGGCCTCCTCCACCTCGGCGACCCGCGCGCGCAACGTCGCGACGGCCCGGTCCTCGAAACTGATCACGCTGCCCATGAAACAGAGCTTAGCGCGACATGGTTAAAAGGAAATGGCGCAATGCGGCACGGCGATCACCAGCCCTTCTGCTGATCCATCTCACCCCATTTCTTGATCTGGCATCCGGTCCAGCCGCTCGCCCCCACCGCGCTGCAGGAGCCGCGCGTCAGATCGGTGTTGGCGCCGTCGCCGTCGATCAGCCGGTGCCGCGAGCGCGAGACGCTGTCCACCGATCCCCGCGGATCGAAGCCATGATCAGGCTCCGGCGGCAGGCGGAAGCGGCGATCCTGCTCCTCCTTGGTGCGCGCGCAGACGGTGATGCCGCCTTCCCGCCGAGCGGCGGCGCAGGGATCGATCGCGTCCGTGATCGCCGTATCGATGTCCGGCGTCGCCAGAGCGAGCAGCAGGGGGAGCATCAGCCCTGCACGAACAGCCGGCTCTCGCCGCCGTGCGTCGGCAGCGTGATGCGTCCTTCCTCGCGGAACCCCAGTTTCGCCAACAGCGCGGCGGAGGCGTGATTGTCGGGCGCCGTGATCGCGAGCAGCGGCGGCATGTCCAGCGCCTCCCGTCCCCAGTCCATCAGAGCACGCGCCGCCTCGTGGCCATAGCCCTTGCCGGTATGGGCCTGGAGGAAGGCAAAGCCGAGGTCCGGCCCGTCAAGCCCGTCGCGCTTGACGAAGCCGACCGTGCCGATCCCCTCGTCATTCTCCTTCAGCGCCACGCGGAACATGCCGAAGCCGTTCGCTTCGTAGGAAGCGAGGATGCGGTCGCGGATGTAGGTTTCGGCATCTTCCACGGTGCGCACGCCGCGATCGCCGATATTGGCGAGGAAACCCGGATCGTTGAGCGTCGCGATCATGAAGGAGGCGTCGTCGATCGTGATCCGCCTGATCGTGAGCCGTTCGGTTTCCAGCATCGCCACCTCGCACTGTACCACCACAGTAAAGCACCTCTGCGGGGCGCTGGGAAGCCCGGTTGCGCTCGCCTCGTCGATCCCCGATGTGGGGGGCGATGTCCCGCGCCCGCGTCCTCCTGCTCAACTCCGCGCTCGGCCCGCTCGATTATCGCGTGCCGCGCGAGATGCAGGTCGAGCCGGGGTCGATCGTGCTGGCGCCGCTTGGGCCCCGCCAGATCGCCGGCGTGGTTTGGGAGCCGGAACGTATGCCCTCCGACGCGGAGGTGGGCGACAACCGCCTGCGCAACCTGCTCGGCGTCTACGATCTGCCGCCGCTCGCGGCACCACTGCGCCGGCTGATCGAGTGGACCGCGAATTATTACCTCGCCCCGCCCGCCGCCGTGCTGCGCATGGCGCTGGCCTCGGCAAGCGCGCTCGATGGCGGGCGGACGGTGATCGAGTATCGCGCCACCGGCCATGTGCCGGAACGCCTCACCGCGCAGCGCCAGCAGGCGCTCGAGCGGATCGGCGAGCGGCAGGGGCTGGTGCGCGAACTCGCCGCCATCGCCGACGTGTCGGACGGCGTGATCCGGGGACTGGTGAAGGTCGGCGCGATCGAGGCGGTGGAGGTCGCGGTGGACGATCCCTATCCACTTCCCGATCCCGCCTTCGCCCCGCCCGAGCT
Organism: Sphingomonas oryzagri; assembly: GCF_029906645.1. NCBI lineage: Bacteria > Pseudomonadati > Pseudomonadota > Alphaproteobacteria > Sphingomonadales > Sphingomonadaceae > Sphingomonas > Sphingomonas oryzagri. The sequence goes on along the minus strand of NZ_JARYGZ010000001.1, from coordinate 61,157 downwards.
TTCCGCCGAGCAGCGATCGGTGGCGAACACGATCGTCACGGCGGTGGAGGCCCAAGCCTTCCAGCCCTATCTGCTCGACGGCGTCACCGGATCGGGCAAGACCGAGGTGTATTTCGAGGGCATCGCGGCGGCAGTCGCCGCCGGGCGGCAGAGCCTCGTCCTGCTCCCCGAAATCGCGCTGACCGAGCCGTTCCTCAAGCGCTTCGAGGCGCGCTTCGGGCATCTGCCGGTCGCCTGGCATTCGGACCTGCGCCAATCCCAGCGCCGCCGCGCGTGGCGGGCGATCGCGAGCGGGGAGGCGAAGGTGGTGTGTGGGGCGCGATCGGCCCTCTTCCTGCCGTATCGCGACCTCGGCCTGATCGTCGTCGATGAAGCGCATGAGACCAGCTTCAAGCAGGAAGACGGCGTGATGTACCACGCCCGCGACGTCGCGGTGATGCGCGCGTCGTTCGAGCAGGTGCCGATCGTCTTGGCCTCCGCCACGCCCGCGATCGAGACGCGCCAGATGGTCGAGATCGGCAAGTATCGCGAGCTGAAGCTGCCCGGACGTTACGGCGTGGCGCAGATGCCGACGATCGAGACGATCGATCTCACTCAGGATCCGCCGGCCAAACAGCGCTGGCTCGCCCCCTCACTGGTCGCCGCGATCGAGGAGACCGTCGGAAAAGGCGAGCAGGCCCTGCTGTTCCTCAACCGGCGCGGCTACGCACCACTGACGCTCTGCCGCCATTGCGGCCACCGCTTCCGCTGCCCGAACTGCACGGCGTGGATGGTCGAGCATCGGCTGCTGGCGCGGCTCGCCTGCCACCATTGCGGCCATGTCATGCCACCGCCGGCCGCCTGCCCCGAATGTCATGAGGAGGACAGCCTCGTCGCCTGCGGCCCCGGTGTCGAGCGCATCGCCGACGAGGTTTCGGCGTTGTTTCCCGAAGCGAAGGTAGCGATCGTCACCTCGGACACGATCTGGTCCCCCGCAAAGGCCGCCGAGTTCGTCAATCGCATGGAGGCCGGCGACATCGACATCGTGATCGGCACGCAGTTGATCACCAAGGGCTATCACTTCCCCAACCTGACTTTGGTCGGCGTGGTGGACGCCGATCTCGGCCTGCAGGGCGGCGACCTGCGCGCCGCCGAGCGCAGCTTCCAGCAGATCGCGCAGGTGGCCGGACGCGCCGGGCGAGGTGCCAAGCCGGGCCGCGTCTTCCTCCAGACCCGCGAGCCGGGCGCGCCGGTGATCCAGGCGCTGGTGACGGGCGATGCCGAGAGTTTCTACGCCGCCGAGACCGAGAGCAGGCGCGAAGCAGGCGCCCCGCCCTTCGGCCGCTACGCCGCGATCATCGTTTCCTCCGAAAAGCTCGACGAGGCGGTGGAAACCGCCAACCGCATCGGCCTCTCCGCGCCGGAGACCGAGGGAATGATGGTGTTCGGCCCTGCTCCCGCCCCGCTCGCCATGCTCCGCGGCCGCCATCGCCAGCGCCTGCTCGTCCATGCGCGGCGAACGCTGGACGTGCAGGACGTGATCCGGCAATGGTTAAGCGCGCTCGAATGGCCGCGCGGCGTTCGCGTCGCGGTGGATGTGGACCCGTACAGCTTCCTGTAAGCGTACGACCGTCACGCTTGGCCGATGATCTGGAGATTGCCCTTGCTCTTTGCCCGCTCGTCCGCCGCTGCCGCGATCGCGCTGATCGGGCTGGGCTTCGCCGCCCCGCTCTCCGCCGCTCCGGACAAGAAGGCGGTGCCGGCGAAGAAGACTGCGCCAGCGAAATCCGCCTCCGCCAAGTCCGCATCCACCAAGCCTCTGGTCGCCAGGCCCACGCCGCCCGCCGCCACCGGCGACATCACGCGCGCGCAGATGATGGCGCAGATCAAGAAGACGTTCGATCTGGCCGATACCAATCACGACGGCTTCATCAGCCGCAAGGAATTCGCCGCGCGGATGTCGATCATCCTCAACCGCGACGCGCCGCCGACCAAGGAAGCGGCGCAGCGGATGCTCGACGCCGCCAACCGCGCCTTCGACAATGTCGATTCGAATCACGACGGCAAGCTGAGCCTGTCCGAAGCGAGCGTCCGCCCGCTCAAGGCGTTCGACATGATGGACACCAATCACGACGGCATCCTGACGGTCGCCGAGAAGGCGGCCGCGCACCAGGACGCCCCGGAACTTCCCACCACCGGCCCGACGGTCGGCCAGCAACAAGGCCCCGGACGCTAACCGGCGCGCGCGGTGCGGATCGCGAAAACGCTCGTCCTCGCGCTTGCGAGTGCCGCCCTGTCGGGTTCGGCCCCGGCGCCCGACACGCGGATGACCGTCACCCTGCCGGCCGGCTGGAGCGGGGACGCATCGGGCCGCCTGCTGCTGATGGTGGAGCCGGCGACCGACGCCAACGCTCGTGCCGACCGCATCGACGCCAACGAGTTCGGCCCGCACGACTCCGTCTCCACCGCCGCACGCGACGTGGCGACGTTCGGTGCCGGCCGCAGCGTGTCGATCGACACAAGCGACGCCGCTTTCCCTGCGAGCTTCGCCGCCTTGCCGCCCGGCGATTATCGGGTGCAGGCCCTGCTCGATCGCAACGGCGACTATGGCTATGGCGGCGCCGGTGCGGGCGACCTCGTTTCGCAGGTCACCACGCTGCACTGGCCGCAGGCATCGCCCACCACGATCGCACTCGATCATGCCCTTCCGGCCCGCGCGCCGTGGGACTTTTCGGACGATGCGGTCGCCGAGCAGCGCGCGGTGGCCGCCGCCAAGCCGCATTGCGACGAGATCTTCTACCGCAGCGCTTCGCTCGCCGCCTTCTCCGGCCGGCAGACCGAGATGCACGCGCTGGTGCTCCGCCCACCGGGTTATGACGAGAACGACCACCGCAAGACCTGGCCGACCGTCTACCAGACCGGCGGCTTCGGCACCTCGCAACATGCCGACATCGCCTGGGCGGCGCGGATCTGGCGGCTGGAGAAGGCCGGGCGCATCCCGCCGATGATCTGGGTGTTCCTCGATCATTCGGGGCCGACCGGCACGCACGAATTCGCCGATAGCGTGAACAACGGCCCGTGGAGCACGGCGCTCACCACGGAATTGATCCCGTTCCTCGAACGCAATTACCGTATGGATGCGCGGGCCGACGGGCGCTTCCTCACCGGCCACAGCTCGGGCGGCTGGTTCGCGCTGTGGGCGCAGGTCGCCTACCCCAAGATGTTCGGGGGCACTTGGCCGATCTCGCCCGATCCGGTGGACTTCCACGATTTCATCGGTGTCGATCTCTACAAACCCGGCAATTTCTACACCGACGAGGCCGGCCGCCCCCGCCCGCTCAGCCGCGACCATGAGCGGGTGACTGGCCTGATGGGCGACTTCGCGCGGCTGGAGGATGTGCTCGGCCACGATGGCGGCCAGTTCCGATCGTTCGAGTGGGTGTTCAGCCCGCGTGGCGCCGACGGCACGCCGATGCGCCTCTACGATCGCACGACCGGCCGCATCGATCCGGAGGTCGCCGCCTACTGGCGCGCGCATTACGACATCGCGGCGAAGATCGAACGCGACTGGCCGACGCTGCGCCCCGATCTCGACGGGAAGATCCACCTGACCGTGGGGTCGGCGGACACGTTCTACCTCGATCGGCCCGCGCACCGGCTGGAGGCGCTGCTGCACCGGCTGGGCGCCCATGCCGACTTCACCTACGTGCCGGGCGCAGACCATGGCAGCGTGTTCGTTCGCGACGGCGATCCCGATGCGCTCATTACCGATATCGCCCGCCAGATGGCCGCGACGGCGCGCGCCAAGGGCGCCTAGTCGAACAGCCCGCGCTGCGTGTCGGGCGCCTCGCGGGCGAGGATGCGCGCCTTCATCTCTAGTCCCAGCGCGTAACCGCCCGCCGATCCGTCACTGCGCCGCGCGCGGTGGCAGGGGATGAGCAGTGGCACCGGGTTGGCCCCGCACGCCGTCCCCGCCGCGCGCGTCGCGCCCGGTTTGCCGACGCGCGCAGCCAACGCCGCATAGCTTACCGATTCGCCCGCCGGGATCTGCGACAGTTCGCGCCAGATCGCTTCCTGAAAGGCGGTGCCGCGCACATCGAGCGGCAGATCGTGCGCGCGGCCCGGCTCCTCGACCACCGCGACCGCCTGGGCGACGAGATCGGCCATCTCCGCCCCGCCCGGCTCGATCGCGGCATGGGGGAAGTCCTGCCGGAGTTGCTCGATCCCGCCGAAGGTCAGCCGGCAGATTCCGCGCGCCGTCGCCGCGACGATCACCGGGCCGAAGCTGGTGTCGGCGCTCGCCCAGCGGATCGTCTCGCCACCGCCGCCGCGCCGCCAGGTCGAGGGCGCCATGCCGAGCCGCTGATCAGCCTCCTCGTAGAAGCGTCCCGGCCCGGAGAAGCCCGCATCGTAGATCGCATCGGTCACGCGCTCATTCTCCTTGAGCGCCGCTTCCATCCGCTTCGCGCGCACCGCACGGGCGTAAGCCGCAGGCGTCACCCCTGTGCGCTTGCGAAACAGGCGGTGGAAGTGGTGCGGCGCATAGCCCGCCTCCGCCGCCATCTCCTCCAGCGTCGGCGGCATCTCGGCCCGATCGATCAGCGCGACCGCCTTCGCCACACCTTCGGCATCGCGCGCCACCTCGTCGGGCTTGCAGCGCAGGCAGGGGCGCAAGTCCGCCGCCCGCGCCGCCGCGCCGTCCGCGAAGAAACGGACATTCTCCCGCTTCGGGTGCCGCGCCGCGCAGGACGGGCGGCAATAGATGCCCGTCGTCAGCACGCCGGTGACGAACGATCCGTCCGCCGCCCGGTCGCGCCTGAGCACCGCATCCCAGCGGCCCTCGTCGTCAAGAGAGGCTTCCGTCTCAGGCATCTCCGCTCCGATGTGCCCGCGCGAGGAAGCAACCCCAGGCCGCGTGGTGGACATCCACATAGTCGATCTCCTCATCCTCCAGCAGCCCCCGGATGCCCGCATCCGCACCGCCCGGTGCCGCGTTGGCGGCCGCGCGGATCATGCCGGCGCCGTCGAACCCGCGCAGGCTCAGCGGCCGCTGCTCCAGATAAGCGGGCGCCTCGTCGTCATAGCGCGGCGCCGTCGTCGCCCCCTCCCGCACGAAGATGGCGTGCGTAGTCCGGAAGGGCGTCCGCACATCGGCCGACACATAGTTCAGCAACAACACGGTTTCGCCCGGCTCGGCATCCTGCAGCGTGACCCGGCACGGATAGCCGCTGTCGGCGCCCGCCGTCATGCGAATCGCCCCGTCGGCGATCAGCGCTTCCGGGTCGGCGAACCGCGCGGGATTGAGGCCTTGGATACGATAAGTCATACATTCTCCATCGCTTGGGAGACCTCGATCTAGGCCTGATTCCCGCCACTCGCGTCCCGCCGCTTGCTCTCAAAGCTATCGCTGCGCCCTCGTCCCAAGGGTCGGGGTCGCCAGCCTTGCATCCCTTGCCCTCCCCTGCTAACCGGCCCGCGACCCATGCGGGGACGCCTTATGGGGCGCCCCCTTTTTCGTATGGGGCAAAAGCAATTTCTTCGGGGGATGGGTCTCGCGTGGACATTTCCGGCGGTATTCAGGCTAGCTTGAGCGGGCGCTATGCGCTCGCCCTCTTCGAGCTGGCGCGCGACGAGCGACAGATCGAGCAGGTTTCGGCCGATCTCGACACGATCAAGGCCGCCATGGCCGAGAGCGCCGATTTCCGCGCGCTCATCAGCAGCCCGCTGGTCGGCCGCGATGCCGCGACCAAGGCGATCCTGGCTGTCGCCGAGAGCATGAAGCTCGGCAAGACGGTGAGCAACACGCTCGGCCTGCTCGGCCACAATGGCCGGCTGAACCAGCTGCCCGCCATCATCCGCGGCTTCAAGGCGCTGGCCGCCGCCCACCGTGGCGAGACCACCGCCGAGGTCACCTCCGCCCATCCGCTCGATGCCGAGCAGACCGGCGCGCTCAAGGACAAGCTTCGCCAGAAGTTCGGCCGCGATGTCGCGATCGAGGCGAAGGTTGATCCCAGCATTCTCGGCGGCCTCATCGTGAAGATGGGCTCGCAGCAGATCGACGGCTCGATCCGCACCAAATTGAACACTCTCGCGCACGCGATGAAAGGCTGAACATGGATATCCGCGCCGCAGAAATCTCCAAGGTCATCCGCGACCAGATCGCCAATTTCGGCACCGAGGCGGAAGTCTCCGAAGTCGGCCAGGTGCTGAGCGTCGGTGACGGCATCGCCCGCATCTTCGGCCTCGACAACGTCCAGGCCGGCGAGATGATCGAGTTCGCCAACGGCACGCAGGGCATGGCCCTCAACCTCGAGGCCGACAATGTCGGCGCCGTGATCTTCGGCTCGGACGCCGAGATCCGCGAGGGCGACACGGTCAAGCGCACCGGCACCATCGTGGACGTGCCGGTCGGCAAGGGCCTGCTCGGCCGCGTGGTCGACGGCCTCGGCAACCCGATCGACGGCAAGGGCCCGATCGTCTCCGACACCCGCGCCCGCGTTGAGACCAAGGCGCCCGGCATCATCCCGAGGCAGTCGGTCCACGAGCCGGTGCAGACCGGCCTCAAGGCGCTCGACGCGCTCGTTCCGGTGGGCCGCGGCCAGCGCGAGCTGATCATCGGCGATCGCCAGACCGGCAAGACCGCCGTCGCGATCGACGCCTTCATCAACCAGAAGAAGGCCAACGCCGGAGACGACGAGAAGCAGAAGCTCTACTGCATCTACGTCGCCGTCGGCCAGAAGCGCTCGACCGTCGCGCAGATCGTCCGCCAGCTCGAAGAGAATGGCGCGATGGAATATACCATCGTCGTCGCCGCCACGGCTTCGGACCCCGCCCCGCTCCAGTTCCTCGCGCCCTATACCGGCTGCGCGATGGGCGAGTATTTCCGCGACAACGGGATGCACGGCCTGATCGTGTATGACGATCTTTCCAAGCAGGCCGTCGCCTATCGCCAGATGTCGCTGCTGCTGCGCCGCCCGCCGGGCCGCGAGGCCTATCCGGGCGACGTGTTCTTCCTCCACTCCCGCCTGCTCGAGCGCGCCGCCAAGATGTCGGACGCGCACGGCTCGGGCTCGCTGACCGCGCTGCCCGTCATCGAGACGCAGGCCGGCGACGTGTCGGCCTACATCCCGACCAACGTGATCTCGATCACCGACGGCCAGATCTTCCTCGAGACCGACCTGTTCTATCAGGGCATCCGCCCCGCGATTAACGTGGGCCTGTCGGTGTCGCGCGTTGGCTCGGCCGCGCAGACCAAGGCGATGAAGAAGGTCGCCGGCTCGATCAAGCTGGAGCTGGCCCAGTATCGCGAGATGGCCGCCTTCGCGCAGTTCGGCTCGGACCTCGATGCCTCGACGCAGAAGCTGCTCAACCGCGGCGCGCGCCTGACCGAGCTGCTCAAGCAGCCGCAGTTCCACCCGCTGCCCTTCGAGGAGCAGGTGGCGTCGATCTTCGCCGGCACGCAGGGCTTCCTGGACACGATTCCGGTCGCCGACGTGACCCGCTTCGAGGACGCGCTGCTCGCCGACCTCCGCGCCAACCACGCCGAGGTGCTGAAGACGATCCGCGAGACCAAGGATCTTGGCGACGCGGTGAAGGGCCAGCTGAAGGACGCCATCGCGGCCTTCGCCAAGACGTTCGGCTGATCTGAACTTTAAGGGTCCGCAATGCCCAGCCTGAAGGCACTCAAGATCCGCATCGGCTCGGTGAAGTCGACGCAGAAGATCACCAAGGCGATGAAGATGGTCGCCGCCGCCAAGCTGCGCCGCGCGCAGGAGGCGGCGGAAGCCGGCCGTCCCTATGCCGAGGAACTGACCAAGGTCATGGCGCGGCTCGCGTCGGGTGTCACCGTCGGCCCGGAGAGCCCCAAGCTGCTCGCCGGCACCGGCAAGGACACCAACCAGCTGCTGGTCGTCGCCACCTCCGAGCGTGGTCTCGCGGGCGCGTTCAACTCCAACATCGTGCGCCTCGCGGTCCGCAAGGCGCGCGAGTTGGAGGCCAAGGGCAAGACGGTGAAGTTCTACCTGATCGGCAAGAAGGGTCGCGCGGTGATCAACCGCCTGTTCCCCGGCCAGATCGTCCATCAGGTCGACCAGAGTCACATCAAGACCGTGTCGTTCGATGACGCGCTCGAGGTCGCCAACGACATCATGCACCGCTTCGAGGCGGGTGAGTTCGACGTGGCGCGGCTCTATTTCGCCAAGTTCCAGTCGGCGCTCGCCCAGATCCCGACCGAGACGCAGATCATCCCGGTGGAAATCCTGGCCGCCAACGACAAGGCCCCCGAAAGCGGCGGCCCGGTCGCGGCGTTCGAATACGAGCCGGACGAGGAGGAAATCCTCGCCGCGCTGCTGCCGCGCAACATTGCCGTTCAGCTCTTCCGCGCCTTCCAGGAGAATGCCGCGTCCGAGCAGGGCAGCCGCATGACCGCGATGGACAACGCCACGCGCAATGCCGGCGACATGATCAAGCGGCTCACCATCCAGTATAACCGCTCGCGCCAGGCGGCGATCACGACCGAGCTGGTCGAGATCATCTCCGGCGCCGAAGCGCTCAAGGGCTAAGAAGGCAGGAACCCATGGCTACTCAGACCACCAACAATGTCGGCCGCATCAGCCAGGTGATCGGCGCCGTCGTCGACGTCACCTTCGACGGCCCGCTGCCGAAGATCCTCTCGGCGCTCGAGACCGAGAACAATGGCGTCCGCCTCGTCCTCGAGGTCGCGCAGCATCTCGGCGAGAACACCGTCCGCACGATCGCGATGGACGGCACCGACGGCCTGACCCGCGGCCAGGAGGTCAAGGACACCGGCGCGCAGATCTCGGTGCCGGTCGGCCCCAAGACGCTCGGCCGCATCCTCAACGTGATCGGCGAGCCGATCGACGAGCGCGGCCCGGTCAATGCCGAGACCCACGCGCCGATCCATGCCGAGGCCCCGCCCTTCGTCGACCAGTCGACCGAGACCAGCATCCTCGTCACCGGCATCAAGGTGATCGACCTGCTCGCCCCCTACACCAAGGGCGGCAAGATCGGCCTGTTCGGCGGCGCCGGCGTGGGCAAGACCGTGCTCATCCAGGAGCTGATCAACAACATCGCCAAGGGCCACGGCGGCACTTCGGTGTTCGCCGGCGTCGGCGAGCGCACCCGCGAGGGCAACGATCTCTATCACGAGTTCCTCGACGCGGGCGTCATCGCCAAGGATGCCGACGGCAACCCGACCAGCGAGGGATCGAAGGTCGCGCTCGTGTTCGGCCAGATGAACGAGCCGCCGGGCGCCCGCGCGCGCGTCGCGCTCTCGGGCCTGACCAACGCGGAATATTTCCGCGACGTCGAGGGCCAGGATGTGCTGTTCTTCGTCGACAACATCTTCCGCTTCACGCAGGCGGGCGCGGAAGTGTCGGCGCTACTCGGCCGCATCCCGTCGGCGGTGGGCTACCAGCCGACCCTGTCGACCGACATGGGCGCCCTGCAGGAGCGCATCACGTCGACCAACAAGGGCTCGATCACCTCGGTGCAGGCGATCTATGTGCCCGCCGACGATCTTACCGATCCGGCGCCGGCCACGTCCTTCGCCCACTTGGACGCGACGACCAACCTCAACCGCGCCATTTCGGAGCTGGGCATCTACCCGGCGGTCGATCCGCTCGACTCGACCTCGCGCGCGCTGACCCCGGCCGTCGTCGGCCAGGAGCATTACGACGTCGCCCGCCGCGTCCAGGAGACGCTGCAGAAGTACAAGTCGCTGCAGGACATCATCGCGATCCTCGGCATGGACGAGCTGTCCGAAGAGGATAAGCTGACCGTCAGCCGCGCCCGCAAGATCCAGCGCTTCCTGTCGCAGCCGTTCCACGTCGCCGAGGTCTTCACCGGCATCAGCGGCAAGTTCGTGCAGGTCGAAGACACGGTGAAGTCCTTCAAGGCCGTGGTGGACGGCGAGTACGACCACCTGCCGGAAGCCGCCTTCTACATGGTCGGCGGCATCGACGAGGCGGTCGAGAAGGGCAAGAAGCTGGCCGAGGCGGCGTAAGCCCCTCGCCTCCTTCCACTGATATCCCCCTCTCCCGCATCGCCGGGAGAGGGTCGAGGACAAGAGCATGGCCGACGTACATTTCGAGCTCGTCACCCCGGAAAAGAAGATCCTGTCGGAGGACGCCTATATGGTCGTCGTTCCCGGCACCGAGGGTGATTTCGGCGTGCTCGCCGGCCACGCGCCGCTGATGTCGACGGTGCGCGACGGTGAGGTGCTGGTCTATTCCTCGATGACGCAGATCGTGCAGCGCGTGCGCGTGCAGGGCGGTTTCGCCGAGGTGACCGAAAAGGGCCTGACCATTCTCGCCGAACATGCCGAGGTGCTGAGCGGCGCGGACGCCGCGACCCACGGCCACCCGGCCCGCGCCGACCACTGATCGGCGCCTCCGCTCCTTAGGGAGCGCTTTACCCATCCGCGGCTAGGGTGCCGGCTTCCCGTCGGGAGAGTCCGTGCCACCCCTTTCGCCCTCCATGCCGCTCGATCTGCCGTCCGCCCGCCGGTCGTGGATGACGCATGTCCGCGGGCGCGAGGCGCTGCTGGTGGCGATCGCCGCGCCAATATTGCTGGCGATCGGCTTCGTGCTGTTCGCGCCGCCCCCCTTCACCACCGATGTCGCCTGGCAATTGTGGGTCGCGCATCGGCTGCGCGAGGGCGCGGTGTTCTACCGCGACATCATGGAGACCAACCCGCCGCTGTGGTTCTGGATGGCGATGCCGGTGGACGCAGCGGCGAGCCTCACCGGCATCCAGCCAGAGGCGATGCTGGTCCTCGCGCTCGGCGCGGCATCCACCACCTCGCTCGGCGCGACCGAGCGCCTGACCGGCACCATCCCCACCCCCCATCGGATCGCGCTGCTGCTGCTCGCCACCTGGCTGATGCTGGCGATGCCGTTCGGCGACACCGGGCAGCGCGAGCAATATGCGCTGATCGCAGCGATCCCCTATGCCGCGCTCGCCGCTGCCCGTCGGCAGGGGGGCACGGTGGACACGCGGCTGGCCTTAGCGATCGGGATCGGCGGCGGCCTCGGCTTCGCGCTCAAGCACTATTTCGCGGGCGTGCCCGTACTGATCGAATTCTGGCTGCTGGCGAGGCAGGGGCGCGGCTGGCGCAGTCCGTTGCGGCCGGAGGTCGCCGGGCTGATGCTGGTGGCCCTGCTCTACGCGGCGGCCCTGCTAATCGTCACGCCGGACTATCTGATCCGCGTCGTGCCCGATCTGCGGCTCGCCTACGGCGCCGCCGCCTCGCGCCCGCTGTGGCAGATGATCCAGCTGTCCCAATATCTCTGGGGCCTGGCGCTGCTCGTCCTGCTGCCCTCGCTCCTGCTGTTGCGGCGGGGATCGGCGCCGCTGACGACGGCGCTACTGATCGCGGCCACCGGCTTCGCCCTCGCCTGGTGGGTGCAGCACAAGGGCTGGCCCTATCACGCCATCGCGGCGACCGGCTGCCTGATCCTGGCGCTCGCCGCACTACTTGCCGAAGCGTGGCAGAAACTTCCGGTGACGGCCCGCCTGGTGGCGCCCGCCACCATCATCCTCCCGCTCGCCCAGCCGCTGATGCCGGCACCGCCGCCTCCGCCGACGCTCGGGGTCGATCCCGTCCTCACCGGCCTCCGACGGGGCGATGCCGTCGCGTTCGTCAGCACCGAAATCGCCATCGCATGGCCGCACGTCTGGAATGACGGCTTCCGCTACCCCAGCCGCTACAACGCCTACTGGATGTTGTGGGCGATGACCCCCTCCGGCCTGCGCGATCCGGCAGTGGCGGCGCTCGGCCGGAGGATCGTCGCCGAGACGGTGCAGGATTATCGCTGCCTGCCGCCGCGCCGCATCGTCTTCCAGCGCCCCGTGCCGGGGGGTGATGCGGCCGGCGACCCCCTCGCCTTCTTCCGCCGCGATCCCGCCTTCGCCGATTTGCTCCGCCATTACCGGCTGGCCGTGCGGTCCGGCGCCTTCGAGGGGTGGGACCTGCGCACGCCGCTGCGACCAGCCACGAACTGCCGGCGCGGCACCTAAGGTTTCCGGGGCTTTAGGCTTTCTTAGGGCTTCTCGCTTACCATTTTTCGGAACACGGAAGGGACAGGCAGCGACGATGAGCGCGTTCGGCAAGCGGAATGGCACTGGTGGCGGCGGGCAGCGCCCGGCTTTTGGCGTGGCGCGTCCGATGCACAGCCCGGAACCGGGCGGCGGCCAGTTTCCGCCGATCGATTCCGTCCCCCTGCCGGGCGCCTCCGCCGATACGGGCGGCAGTGTCGGCGGCGGCGACGCGATGTCGCGCCTCAACGATCGCCAGCAGGGTTCGGGCGACGCCGCCGCGCCCAAGATCGAGGGCTTCGAGGCCTCGGTCCACAAGATCAAGGAGCAGGTGCTTCCCCGCCTGCTCGAGCGTGTCGATCCGGAAGCGGCCGCCACGCTGACCAAGGACGAGCTGGCCGAAGAATTCCGTCCGATCATCGGCGAAGTGCTCGCCGAGCTGAAGATCAACCTCAACCGCCGCGAGCAGTTCGCGCTGGAGAAGGTGCTGGTCGACGAGCTGCTCGGCCTCGGGCCGCTCGAGGAGCTGCTCTCCGATCCGGATGTCAGCGACATCATGGTCAACGGCCCGGAACAGACCTTCATCGAAAAGAAGGGCAAGCTGCAGCTCGCCAACATCCAGTTCCGCGACGAGCAGCACCTGTTCCAGATCGCGCAGCGCATCGTCAACAAGGTCGGCCGCCGCGTCGACCAGACCACCCCGCTGGCCGACGCCCGCCTTCAGGACGGCAGCCGCGTCAACGTCATCGTACCGCCGCTGTCGCTGCGCGGCACCGCCATCTCGATCCGTAAATTCTCGGCCAAGCCGATCACGCTCGACATGTATGTCGGTTTCGGATCGATGAGTCCGAAGATGGCGACCGCGCTGAAGATCGCGGGCGCCTGCCGCTTCAACATCGTCATCTCGGGCGGTACCGGCTCGGGCAAGACGACGATGCTCAACGCCCTGTCGAAGATGATCGACCCCGGCGAGCGCGTGCTGACCATCGAGGACGCGGCCGAGCTTCGTCTGCAGCAGCCGCACTGGCTGCCGCTCGAAACCCGCCCACCGAACCTGGAGGGCCAGGGCGAGATCTCGATCCGCGATCTCGTCAAGAACGCGCTGCGTATGCGCCCGGACCGCATCATCCTCGGCGAAATTCGTGGTCAGGAGTGTTTCGACCTCCTGGCCGCCATGAACACCGGCCACGATGGCTCGATGTGTACGCTTCACTCCAACTCCCCGCGCGAGGCGCTGGGCCGTATGGAGAACATGGTGATGATGGGCGACATCAAGATCCCGAAGGAGGCGATCAGCCGCCAGATCGCGGATTCGGTCGATCTCATCATCCAGGTGAAGCGCCTGCGCGACGGCTCGCGCCGCGTCACCAACATCACCGAGGTGATCGGCATGGAAGGCCCGGTAATCGTGACGCAGGAGTTGTTCAAGTTCGAGTATCTGGAAGAGACGGCGGACGGCAAGATCATCGGCGAGTATCGCTCGATGGGCCTGCGCCCCTACACGCTGGAAAAGGCCAAGCAGTACGGCTTCGACCAGCCGTTTCTGGAAGCCTGCCTCTGACGCTTAACCGCTTGTCTCCGGACCGGAAGCGCGCCAGCATCGGCGCGTAACCAGTCCGGAGAGATGCCCGTGCGCCGTTTTCTGCTTGCCGTATCCCTGCTCGCGCTGAGCGGCACACCCCTCTCCGCCAAGACCACGCCCGCCAAGGCGCCCGCGAAGACCGCGACCAAGCCTGCGGCGAAGAAACCGGCGACGGTGCGCCCCGGCGTGATGATCGATCCCGGCCTGCGCCAGGTGATCGATGACAAGCATCGCAAGCCCGAGAACGTGGCGCGCGACAAATATCGCCACCCGGCGCAGACGCTGACCTTCTTCGGCCTCCAGCCCAACATGACGGTGATCGAGATGATTCCCGGCAACGGCTGGTACAGCGAGATGCTGATCCCCTATCTGGCCGATCAGGGCCATTATATCGCCGCCGTCTCGCCCAAGGCGATGGACGATTTCAGAGCCTTCCTCGCCACCGATGCCGATCGCTACGGCAAGGCGCAGGTGGTGCCGTTCAACGCCGGTCAGCCCAACAGCTTCGCGCCGGACGGCACCGTCGACATGATCCTGACCTTCCGCAACATCCACAACCTGCTCGGCTCACCCGATCAGCCGGGCGACGGCAATGCCCCGCAGGCCTTCGCGGACTGGTTCCGCGCGCTCAAACCCGGTGGCGTGCTCGGCGTCGTGGAGCATCGCCTGCCCGAGAATATGGATACCGCCCGCGAGAAGAAGACCGGCTACGTCAAGCGATCGACCCTGATCCGGCTGGCGCTGGCCGCCGGTTTCCAATGGGCCGGCGCCAGCGACGTCAACGCCAATCCGAAGGACGATCACGATCATCCGGACGGCGTGTGGGACCTGCCGCCCACCTATCAGGCAGGCGACAAGGACAAGGCGAAATACACCGCGATCGGCGAGAGCGACCGTATGACGATGCGCTTCGTCAAGCCGGATCCGAATGCACCGGCGGCTGGCGACGCCCAGCCGTCCTTGTCCACCGATCCGGCCGCATTGGAGGAGAAGCCGGAAGCCCCGGAAAAGGCGGAAGTACCCGAAAAGGCAGAGGCGCCCGAATCACCCAGGTGAGCCGGCGCACCGCCATCGCATCCTGCTCAGCTGCCAGACCGGCGGCTGAACGGGCTCACTTGCCCATCTTGTCGATCTTGTCCTGAAGGTTGGCGAGCTGCGCCTTGAGCGCGGCGATGTCGTCGCCGCCTTCCTTGGCCGGCTCGGCCGGAGCGGCAGCGGCGGGCTTGGCGCCCGGCTTGAAGGCATCGGCCGCCGCCTCGAACATCGCCATGTTGCGCTTGGCGATCTCGGCGAACGGGCCACCGCCGAAGGCGCCTTCCATCGCACTGCGGAATTGCTGCTGGTTCCGGCGGAACGCCTCCATCGAGGCTTCCAGATATTGCGGCACCATCGACTGCATCGAATCGCCGTAGAGCGCGATCAGCTGGCGCAGGAAGCTGACCGGCAGCAACGTCTGGCCGTGCGATTCCTCGTCCATGATGATCTGGGTGAGGACGTTGTGCGTGATGTCCTCGTCGGTGCGCGCGTCGAGAACCTTGAAATCCCGGCCTTCGCGGGTCATCGCGGCAAGATGATCGAGCGTGATGTAGCTCGACGTTTCGGTATTGTAGAGCCGCCTGTTGGCGTACTTCTTGATGATGACGGTGTCCGACGGAGACCCAGATTTCGCCATGGCATGCCCCTCTCAACCCAAATGGGATTGGATTTGACCACGCTAGCATTGAATCATTCCGCACCGCAACACAGGCCGAGGCCCCTGCCGCTCTTTCTCGCGATGCTGCGCAGCGAAACGGAGGGCGCGCCGGACCGGCTCGCCGCGGGGCTTGCCGGGCTGCGCGCCTATCAGGCTGCCGAGCGGCCGGCCGCGCCCGATCCGATGCCGGTCGTGGCGCGCTCGGGCCGCGTGGCGCTACGCGATTATGGCGGCGCGGGGCGGCCGGTGATCTTCGTACCGTCGCTGATCAATTCGCACGACGTGCTCGATCTGCTGCCCGACGTGTCGCTGCTGCGTTGGCTGGCGACGCGAGGCGTTCGCCCCCTGCTCGTCGACTGGGGCACGCCGCAGCCGGACGAGCGCGAGGTCTCGATCGCCGGCCATGTCGAGATGCTGTTGCCGCTGATCGAGGCGATCGGCAGCGATGCCGCGCTGGCGGGCTATTGCCTCGGCGGCACGATGGCCCTTGCCGCCGCCGCGATCCGTCCGCCGGCGGCTCTGGTGACGATCGCGGCACCGTGGCGCTTCGCCGGGTTTCCGGACGACGCTCGCACCGGCCTCGCCGATCTGTGGGAGCAGGCGCGGCCGACCGCCGAGGCGATGGGCCTGATGCCGCTGGAGGTGTTGCAGACCGCCTTCTGGCGCCTCGATCCGCGCCGCACGGTGGAGAAGTTCGTCGCCTTCGGGCGCACGGACCGATCGCCAGAGGCCACAAGGCTGTTCGTCGCGCTGGAGGATTGGGCGAATGGCGGCGCGCCCCTCACGCCGGCCGCCGGACGCGAGATGGCGGAGGATTTCTTCCGCGACGATCGGCCCGGTGGTGGTGGCTGGCAGGTCGCCGGCAGGACGATCGACCCCTCTGCCCTTTCCTGCCCGTTGCTCGACATCGTCTCCTCGACCGATCGCATCGTGCCCGCCGCCTCGGCCGTCAGCGGCATGGGCCATGGCGAGGCGATGACGCTCGGCCTTGGCCATGTCGGCATGATCGTCGGCGGCCGCGCGCGTGAGACCTTGTGGCAACCCCTCGCGCAATGGCTCGCACGATCCCATATGCGCTGATAAGAGACCGCCCGAACCCATCCCAAGCGCAGGAGTTGATTCATGACCGACGTCGTCATCACCGCGGCGAAGCGTACCCCTGTCGGCAGCTTTCTCGGCGCCTTCGGATCGACCCCGGCGCACGAACTCGGCCGCGTCGCGATCGAGGCCGCGCTGGAACAGGCCGGCGTGAAGGGCGAGGACGTGTCCGAAGTGATCCTCGGCCAGGTACTCACCGCCGCGCAGGGCCAGAACCCGGCCCGTCAGGCCTCCATGGCCGCCGGCATCCCCAAGGAAGTGCCCGCCTGGGGCGTCAACCAGGTCTGCGGATCGGGCCTGCGCGCCGTCGCGCTCGCCGCCCAGTCGATCGCCAATGGCGACGCCACGATCATGGTCGCCGGCGGACAGGAGAGCATGTCGCTCGCCAACCACGCGCAGAACCTGCGCGGCGGCACGAAGATGGGCAATGTCAGCCTCGTCGACACGATGATCGTCGACGGCCTGACCGATGCCTTCAACGCCTATCACATGGGCATCACGGCCGAGAACCTCGCC
Source organism: Sphingomonas oryzagri (assembly GCF_029906645.1). Taxonomy (NCBI): domain Bacteria; kingdom Pseudomonadati; phylum Pseudomonadota; class Alphaproteobacteria; order Sphingomonadales; family Sphingomonadaceae; genus Sphingomonas; species Sphingomonas oryzagri. The sequence continues at coordinate 44,232 of NZ_JARYGZ010000001.1, read as the reverse complement.
GAAAAGTACCAGATCGCACGGGCGACGCAGGACCAGTTCGCGGTGGGCAGCCAGAACAAGGCCGAGAAGGCACGCGCCGAAGGCCGCTTCAAGAACGAGATCGCCCCCGTCACGGTGAAGAGCCGCAAGGGCGACGTGGTGGTCGCGGATGACGAATATATCCGCGCCGGCGCCACGATCGAGGCGATGGAGAAGCTGAAGCCCGCCTTCAAGAAGGACGGCACCGTCACCGCCGCCAACGCCTCGGGCCTCAACGACGGCGCCGCCGCGCTGGTGCTGATGTCGGCGGAGGAAGCGGCGAAGCGCGGCTCCAAGGTGCTCGCCACGGTGAAGAGCTGGGCATCGGCGGGTGTCGATCCGTCGATCATGGGCATCGGCCCGGTGCCGGCGGTGAAGAAGGCGCTGGAGAAGGCCGGCTGGTCGGTCGACGATCTCGATCTGATCGAGGCCAACGAGGCGTTCGCCAGCCAGGCGATCTCGGTGTGTCAGGAACTCGGGCTGCCGGCCGAGAAGGTCAACGTCAACGGCGGCGCGATCGCGATCGGCCACCCGATCGGCGCATCCGGCGCGCGCGTGCTGACCACGCTTCTCTACGAGATGGAGAAGCGCGACGCCAAGAAGGGCCTCGCGACGCTCTGCATCGGCGGCGGCATGGGCATCGCCATGTGCGTCGAGCGTTGAGCTGAATGGCGAAGGGGACGCCCGCGACGGTCGCTGCGGCCAGGGCGGGCATCCCCTTCGATCTCGTCGAATATGAATACGATCCGGCGGTCGACAGCGTCGGCCTCGCAGCGGCCGAGGCGATCGGCGAGCCGCCCTCGCTTGTGTTCAAGACATTGTTGATCGAAGCGGATGGCAAGCCGGTCTGCGCGGTGCTGCCGTCCGATCGCGAAGTCTCGATGAAGCGCATCGCAGCGGCGGCCGGCGCCAAGGCGGCGAAGATGATGCCCGTGCCGCAAGCCGAGCGCCTGACCGGCTACAAGGTCGGCGGCATCAGCCCGTTCGGCCAGCGCAAGACGGTGCCCACCTTCGTGGAGGAGGCTGCGACGGGCGAGGCCCACATCTACGTCAACGGTGGGCGGCGGGGACTGCAGATGAGGCTGGCACCCGCCGATCTGCTCCGTGGCCTTGACGCGACGATGGCCTGCTTCGCCGCCTGACGGCGCTTAAGATTTTGTTCACTTCCAAAGGTGTAGCCCACATTGGGGGATATGCCGGCGCGACACCGATCGCGATGCGCGCCTTTGAAGGCGGGTCCATATGCACATTCGACCATCAATCAGCCTGCTCGTCCGGATCGCAGCGTCCGCCGCAATCCTCGGCCTGACGGTATCGCCGCTCGCGGCGCAATCGGCCGCTTCGGTGGTGACGCCGCTCCCGGCGCCGCCGGCCCACCATCAGGCACCGGTGCCCTACCCTTATCCGGTCTATCCCGTCACTTCGGCACGATCCGGTGAAATTCGCTGCGAGCAGGACAGGTTACTAACCGACAACACGCCCTGCGGACCGGAGGCCGCGCAGGCTCAGGTGGTCGGGCGATCGGCCGACGGGACGCTGATCGACGTGCCGGACAAGCCGAAACGATGCGAGCAGGATCGGCTGCTGACCGACACCACGCCCTGCAGCCGCTGAATGATCAGCCCTTCGTGAAGCGCACAGCCAGCGGCGCGGTCGCATAGGCCTTCTGGCGCGCGATGATGTCCGCTTCGGCGAGCGCGGGGTCCTCGACGGCCACGCTCTCGTCCACAGCGACCTCGGCCAGCGGATGGCCGAGACGGAGGTGGAGCCAGTGCGCGGTCAAGGTCATCGTCACTTTTCCCCCGGCCACCGGAAGCAGCGGCCTCGACAGGGTTAACGGCAGCGACGCCGAAAGTTTTAGGCCTCGTAGAGTTCCAGCGGCAGGCCGTCCGGATCCCGAAAGAAGGTGAAGCGGCGGCCGGTCATCTCATCGGTCCGGAGCGGCTCGCAGACGACGCCTTTGCCGTCCAGCCACACCACTGCCGCATCCAGATCTGCCACCGAGAAGGCGAGATGGCGTAGCCCCTGCGCCTCGGGACGGGTCGCGCGCGGAGGCGCCTCGGGAAACGTGAAAAGCTCGATCTGCGCGTCACCCACCCGCAGGTCCAGCTTCCAGCTTTCCCGTTCGGCGCGGTACGTCTCGGCGATCATCTCCAGCCCCAGCGTTTCGGTGTAGAAACGCTTCGACACCGCATAATCCGATGCGATGATCGCAACGTGGTGGATGCCGGCGAGCACCGCGTTCAGCGGATCGGGCCGTCCGCCCGTCCCTGGACGAACTGGTCCACATAGGGATTTCCGCTGTCGTACAGGCGGTCGCGCGGGCCGTGCCAGACGATCCGGCCGTTGTAGAGCATCGCCACCCGGTGCGCGATCTTGCGGGCGGAGGCCATGTCGTGGGTGATGGTAAGCGCGGTGACGCCGAGATCCTCGACCAGCGAGGTAATCAGGTCGTTGATCACGTCGGCGCGGATCGGATCGAGGCCGGTGGTCGGCTCATCGAAGAAGATGATCTCGGGCCGAGGCGCGATCGCACGGGCCAGCGCCACGCGCTTCTGCATGCCGCCGGACAATTCGTTGGGGCGCAGGTTGAGGATCTCGCGGCCGAGGCCGACGCGTTCCAGATTCTCCTCCGCGATCTTCCGCATCTCGGCGGCGTGACGCATCCGGCCCTGGGTCAGCCCGAAGGTGACGTTGCGCCAGATCGGCAGCGAATCGAACAGCGCTCCGCCCTGGAAGAGCATACCGAACTTGGCGCGCACCTTTTCGATCTCGCGGGTCGAGGCGCCGACGATCTCCTGCCCGTCGACCTGCACCGATCCGCTGTCCGGCTTGAGCAGGCCGAGGATGCACTTCAGCGTCACCGACTTGCCGGTGCCCGATCCGCCGATGATCGCGACCGATTCGCCCGGCTCGACCGAAAGGTTGACGCCGTCCAGCACCACCTTTTCGTCGAAGCGCTTCACCACGTCGGTGAGCCTGATCTTGGGGTCCGCCATCAGCCGAACGCCACGATCGTGATGATGAGGTCGCTGAACAGGATCAGCATGAAGGAGGAAACCACCGCATCGGTGGTCGCCTTGCCGACGCCGGCAGCACCACCGGCGGTGCGGAAGCCGTTGTAGCAGCCCATGATCGCGATGATGAAGCCGAACACCGCCGCCTTCACCAGCGCCATCTCCACGTCGTCCATCTGCAGATATGTGCGCGTGCTGATCAGGTAGGAGGCCGGGTTGAAGCCCAGTTTGTAGACCGCGAGCAGATAGCCGCCCATGATGCCGATGGTATTGGCGATCAGGACCATGATCGGCAGCGCGATCACGCACGCGAACAGGCGCGGCGCGATCAGGTAGCGGAAGGCGTCGGTGCGCAAAGTGGTCAGCGCGTCGAGCTGTTCGGTGACGCGCATCGTGCCGAGTTCGGCGGCCATGGCGGAGGCGACGCGACCGGCGACCATCAGGCCGCACAGCACCGGCCCCAGTTCGCGGACCATCCCGAACACGACGATGGCGGGCACGGTGGACGACGCATCGAAGCGCGAACCGCCCGTATAGATCTGCTGGGCCAGCGCGGAGCCGGTGAAGATGGCGGTCAGCCCCACAACGGGGAGCGAATACCAGCCGATCTCCATCAGCTGCGCGAAGAAGCGCGCCGGATAGTAAGGCGGCGTCAGTGCACGGATCAGAGTGGTGAAGGCGAAGAGCGTGACGCGGCCGATCATCGAGAACGGCCCGATCACCAGGCGGCCGATCGCGGCAAAGGCTCTCACGAGGGGGGAAAAGGGGCCGTCGTTCATGTCCAGCGGCGCTGATAGCGGTGCCCGAGCGTGGTCAGCAACTCATATTGCGACAGGCCGGACATCCGGGCGAGCGCGGGCAGGTCTTGATCGAGCGCCATCCAGTCCCCCTCGCGGACCTCGCGGCCGACCTGAATGGCGACGAGATCCATCGAAACGCGGCCGATCACGGGATAGGTCGCGTCGCGCGACCGCCACGATCCGATGTTGGAAAAGCCGCGCAGATAACCGTCAGCATAGCCGACGTTGAGGATCGCCACCCGGCACGGCAGGCCGGCGATCCAGGTGGCGCCGTAGCCGACGCTCTCGTCTTCCTCGACATCACGGACCTGGATGACCTCTGCCTCGATCAAGGCGGCGGATCGCAGCCCCTCTTTCTGGGACGCATCGTCCGGCACCGGCACGCCGCCGTAGAGCGCGAGGCCGGGGCGCGTCAGGTCGAACGCATAGGGTGCACCGAGGCAGATGCCCGCCGAATTCGCCAGGCTGTAGCGCTTGGCCGGAATCGCCGCGTGTACCTGCCGGAAGGCGGCAAGCTGGCGCGCGTTCATCGGGTGATCCGGCTCGTCGGCACAGGCGAGGTGGCTGAGCAGGGTCTCGATCGCGAGGCCGTCCAGCACGCCCGCTTCCTCCGGGCGCAGTCCGAGCCGATTCATGCCGGTGTCGATCATCACGTCGCAGACACCACCGCCAGCCGCCTTCCAGCGCGCGACGTGTTCGGCCGAGTTCAGCACCGGCCGCGCCATGCCGGAGAGTGCCGCCGGCATGTCGGCTTCGCGCACGCCGTGGAGCACCGAGAGCGTCGCGCCTTCGGGCATCGGCCCCAGCGCCGCCGCCTCCGCCCAGTTCGACACGAAGAAGTCCCGGCATCCCTCGCGCGCCAGTCGCTCAACCACGCCACGTGCGCCGAGGCCATAGCCGTTTGCCTTCACAGCAGCCCCGCAGGCCGCCTCCCCACCCCGCGCACGCAGCCAGCGCCAGTTGGCGGCGAGCGCATCGCCGTCGATCGTCAGGCGCAGGGCAGCGGGCACAGATTGCGACATCCGGGCGCCGATAGCGGGGGATGCCGGGCTAGTCGAGATCGTTGCCCCTCGTTTCGGGCACCCAGAAGATCGTGATGACCAGCGCCATCGCCACCACCGCGAAGGTGTACCACAGCCCGGAGAAGGGGTTCCCGGTACGCGCCACGATATACTGGCTGATCAGCGGCAGGAACCCGCCGAAATAGCCGGTACCGATATGATAGGGGATCGACATCGAGCTGTAGCGGATGCGCGCCGGGAACAGTTCCGCCAGCAGCGCTGCCACCGGCCCGTAGGTCATGCCCGAGAGCATTCCGAGCATCGTCACGGAGAAGACGATGATCACCGCCCCCTTGATCGAGGGCTTCACCTTGGCGACCGACCAGCCCCCCGCCTCCAGCGCGGCGTCGATGCCGGCGGGCGAATGATCCGTCACCGCGCGATTGCCGACGATCAGCGCCGTGCCGGGCGTGGCGAGCTTGCGATAGATGATGCCCTTGCTCGCCAGATGCTCGACGACCTTGGCGCACTCGGTTTCCTGCTTGCCCGCCACGAAGGGGTCGTAGCGGCAGTCCGGCCCGGAAACGACCACCGGCGCGCGGCGCTGCGCGTCCGCCATGTCGGGGTTCGCGGCCGATGCCATCAGGTGGAAGAGCGGAAAAAGCAGAACCAGCGTCAGCGCATAGCCCAGCACGATCGAGGGCTTGCGGCCGATCCGGTCCGAAAGCGAGCCGAACAGGATGAACCAGCCGAGCGAAAAGACCGCGCCGATGCCGATCAGCACGCGCGCCCACGTGTCGTCGAGCCGCTGGGAATTCTGCAGGAAATAGAGCGCGCCGAACTGCGCGGTGTACCAGATCACCGTCAGGCCGGCGGCGATGCCCAGCATCGCGACGAGGATGAGCTTGATGTTGCCCTTGGTCGAGAACGCCTCTTTCAGCGGGTTCTCGGCCACCCGGTCGGCCGCCTTCAGCGCCTTGAAGATCGGGCTTTCGTGCAGCTTCAGACGCATCCACAAAGAGATGACCAGCAACACCAGCGAGAAGAGGAACGGCACGCGCCAACCCCACTGGTCCCAGTCTCCCGAGGTCATCGTCTGCTGTGCCGAAAGCACGACGATCAGGCTGAGCAGAAAGCCGCCGATCACGCTCGCCTGGATGAAGCTGGTATAGAAGCCGCGCTTGTTGCGGGGCGCATGTTCGGCGACGTAGGTGGTGGCACCGCCATATTCGCCGCCCAGCGCCAGCCCCTGTAGCACGCGCAGGCTGACGAGGATGACGGGCGCCATCACGCCGATCTGCGCATAGCTCGGCACGAAGCCGACGCCAGCGGTGGCGAGACCCATCAGCGCGACGGTCGCGAGGAAGGTGTATTTGCGCCCGAGCCTGTCGCCCAGATAGCCGAACACCACCGCGCCGAACGGCCTGACACCAAAGCCGACGCCGAACGAGGCGAGCGCCGCCAGGAATTCCAGCGTCGGGTTTCCGGACGGGAAGAAGAGCTTGCCGATGATCGGCGCCAGCGTGCCGTAGATGAAGAAATCATACCATTCGAAGATCGTGCCCAGCGACGAGGCGGCGATCACCAGGCGCGCCCGCGCGGCCCCGATCGCGGCACCTTCCTCCACATCCGTCACTTGGCTCGCCACATCCGCCCCCGGCATCGATCTGCACCGATGCTAGGCGGTTTCGCGGCCGCAGGCAAAGCCGTTCGCATATGCCGCAGCGCGGCAATCGCTTCAAAAAATCCGTCCGGCTACGGAACGATCCTTCTGTGCTGCGTTTGCTCATTAGGCCTTCCCGTCCTATCTCGGAACACGATGCCCGATCAGATTGCCCCGCTCGCTCCTGCCCCCGATGTCGTATCGGAGGACATCAGTCTCTTTCTCGATTTCGACGGTACGCTGGTCGATATTGCCGAGCGGCACGATGCCGTGATCGTACAACCCGGCCTGGGCCGTCTGATCGGCGGATTGGCCGAACGGCTCAACGGCCGTGTCGCGCTCGTCAGCGGACGGAGTACGGCGGACATCCTGTCCCATCTCGGCCTTCAGAACACGCAGCCGCCGTTTGCCATAGCCGGCAGCCATGGACTGGAACTGCTGTGGGGCGACGGCCGCACCGAGGCCCCGGCGCGTCCCGAAGGGTTGGACGAGGCGCTGACGGCGCTGAACGAGCTGGCCGATGCGCGCCCCGGCGTCGTCGTGGAGAAAAAGCCCTACGGCGCCGCACTCCACTACCGGCAGGCCCCGGATGCCGGTCCGGCCTGCGATGCCATCGCCGAGGAGATCGCGGCGCGCACCGGCATCACGCTCCAACACGGCAAGATGGTGGTCGAGCTGCGCGCCCATGGCGCAGACAAGGGGGATGCCGTGCGCCGCTTCATGGCCGAGCCTCCGATGACGGGTACGCGCCCGATCTTCATCGGCGACGACCTCACCGACGAGGCCGGCTTCGTGGCCGCGGAGGCATTGGGCGGATGGGGCATCCTCGTCGGCGGACCCCGCGAGACGGCCGCGCGTTATCGACTTCCGGGGGTGAGAGACGTGCATGAGTGGCTCGGCAACCTGGCGGGGGTAGCAGCGTGACGACCAATCTCGATCTCTGGCCGATTGGCAATTGCCAGGTCTCCGGCCTCATCGACCGTTCGGGTCGCCTCGTCTGGGCCTGCCTGCCGCGCGTCGACGGCGAGCCAGTATTCTCCTCGCTCATCTCGGGCATCGAGGCCGGTGACGAGGGCGCGGTCGGCATGTGGGCGATCGAGCTGGATGGCGTCGCCAAGATCGAGCAGAGCTATATCCGCAACACCCCGATCCTCGTCACCCGGCAGGAAGACGAGCAGGGCAACGCCATCGAGATCACCGATTTCTGCCCGCGCTACACCAGCAACGAGCGTATCTATCGTCCGGTCGCCTTCGTGCGGATCGTGCGGCCGGTCTCGGGCAGCCCGCGCATCCGCGTCCGCCTGCGCCCGACGCGCGGCTGGGGTAATACGGATGTCACCACGACCGCCGGCTCCCACCACATCCGCTACATCCTGAACGACGAGGCGGTGCGCCTCTCCACCGATGCGCCGGTCGGGTACATTGCGGAGGAGCGCGTGTTCCGGCTGGAACATCCGCTGCATTTCTTCCTGGGGCCGGACGAGAGCTTTTCCTCGGCACTGATGCCCGCCTGCCTGCGGATGCTCCACGACACCACGACCGAATGGCAGCATTGGGTGCGCGGCCTCGCCACGCCGTACGAGTGGCAGGATGTCGTCATCCGATCGGCCATCTCCCTCAAGCTGTGCCAGCATGAGGAAACCGGCGCGATCGTCGCGGCGCTCACCACCTCGATCCCCGAACATGCCGACAGCGGGCGGAATTGGGATTATCGCTACTGCTGGATCCGCGATGCCTACTACACCGTGCAGGCGCTCAACCGGCTGGGCGCGCTCGACGTACTGGAAAGCTACCTCGCCTACCTGCGCAACATCGTGGAGGGCGCGAAGGGCGGCCACGTCCAGCCGCTCTACGGCGTGCTCGGCGAGGCGAAGCTGGAGGAGAGGATCGAGGAGGGCCTGAAGGGCTATCGCGGCATGGGTCCGGTGCGCGTCGGCAACCAGGCCTATGAGCAGATCCAGCATGACGCCTATGGCCAGATCATCCTGTGCAACGTGCAGGCTTTCTTCGATTCCCGTCTGTTCCGGATGGCGGGCATCGAGGATTTCGAGGCGCTGGAGGCGATCGGCGATCTCGCCTGGGAGGTGCACGACAAGCCCGATGCCGGCCTGTGGGAGCTGCGCACCCGCCAGTCGGTCCACACCTACTCCTCGGCGATGTGCTGGGCGGCGTGCGACCGGCTTGCCAACGCCGCGCACAAGCTGGGCCTCGGCGAGCGGGCGACTTTCTGGCAGGACCGAGCCGACCAGATCCACGCCACCATCGTCGACAAGGCCTGGCGCACCGAGACGCAGCGGCTTTCGGCCACCTTCTCGGGCGACGATCTCGACGCCAGCTTGATCCAGTTGCTGGACCTGCGCTTCCTCTCGCCGCAGGACAAGCGCTACCGGGCCACGCTCTATGCGCTGGAGACGGGCTTGCGGCGCGGCACCGACATGTTGCGCTACGACAGCGAGGACGATTTCGGCGTGCCGCACTCCGCCTTCAATGTCTGCACATTCTGGCTGATCGAGGCGCTGTACCTCACCGGCCGGCACGAGGATGCCCGGACCTTGTTCGAGGAGATGCTCAAGCGTCGCACCGCCGCTGGTCTGTTGTCCGAGGATATCGATCCGGCATCGGGCGAGCTGTGGGGCAATTACCCGCAGACCTACAGCCTCGTCGGCATGATCAACTGCGCCGTGCTGCTGTCGAAGCCATGGCAGGCGATCCGATGAGCCGGCTGATCGTCATCTCGAACCGGGTTTCGGCACCCAAGGGCCAGTCCGGCGCGCAAGGGGGGCTCGCGGTCGCGTTTCAGGCGGCGCTGCGCGAATATCGCGGCATCTGGTTCGGCTGGTCGGGCGAGCTGACCGACGAGTTCACCGGCCAGATCAACTTCCAGCGATCCGAAGGCGTCACCACCGCGACGGTCGATCTCGAAGAGCAGGACGTCGAGGAATATTATAACGGCTACGCCAACCGGACGCTGTGGCCGCTCTTCCACTACCGGATCGACCTCGCCGAGTTCGAGCGTGGGTTCGAGGATGGTTACCAGCGCGTCAACGAGCGCTTCGCCGACACCATCCGCCCGCTGATCGAGCCGGACGACGTGGTGTGGGTGCAGGATTATCACATGATCCCGCTCGGCCACGAGCTGCGGGCACGCGGCTGCACCAACCGGATGGGCTTCTTCCTGCACATCCCCTGGCCGCCGCGCCGCCTGCTCTCCTCGCTGCCCAACGCCGCGCAGCTGGTGAAGACCCTGCTCGCCTACGACGTGATCGGCTTCCACACGAAGGAGTGGCTGGAGGCCTTTCAGGATTACGTCACGCAGGATCTCGGCGCGACGCTGGAAGAGGACGGCATGATCCACCTCGGCGATCGATCGGTGCGCGCCGTGGCCTGCCCGATCGGCATCGACACCAGGGAGTTCGTCGAGGCGGCGCAAAGCCCGACGGCGCGCCTCACCCACCGCCGGATGAAGGATTCGGCGGACGGGCGGGACATGATCGTCGGGGTCGACCGGCTCGATTATTCCAAAGGGCTGGAAGAGCGTTTCCTCGGCTACGAACGCTTTCTCGTCGACCATCCCGAGCAGCGCAAGGAGGTCTTCCTCCTGCAGGTCGCCCCGCCCTCGCGCGGCGACGTCGAGAGCTACCAGCGCATCCGCGTGCAGCTGGAACGACTGTCCGGCCGGATCAACGGCGCCTATGCCGATATCGACTGGGTGCCGATCCGCTACGTCAATCAGGGTTTTCCGCGCCATGTCCTCGCCGGCATCTACCGCGCCGCGCGCATCGGCCTCGTCACGCCGTTGAGGGACGGCATGAACCTCGTCGCCAAGGAATATATCGCGGCGCAGGACCCGGAGGATCCCGGTGTGCTGATCCTCTCCAAATTCGCGGGCGCGGCCGAGCAGATGACCGAGGCGGTGCTGGTGAACCCCTATTCGGCGGAGGAGATGTCCGATGCCATCGTCCAGGCCCTCGCGATGCCCAAGGCGGAGCGCATCCGCCGCTGGCGCGCGCTGATGGACGGGGTGGAGAAGCAGGACGTGCTCTGGTGGCGCCGCTGCTTCACCCATTCGCTGATGGGCGAGGGGCAGGCGCTGGAGGCCGAGACGGCGGCGCAAGAATAATTGCGCGTCATCGTTCCGTCATTGCGCTGTCACGTAATCTCAAGCCGGCATTTACCATCGTCCCTTAGGAAACGCGCCAGTGAGTAAGCGTTCCCCTGAGTCATCGATGCGAGCCATCCTGCCCATGCGCACGACCGAGCAGCTCCGCAAGCCGGGCAGCGAATCGATCGCGGTCGACATCCATTCGTCGGCGGCGGATGCGATCGCCTTGTTCCAGGCGCATCCGAGCCTTCGCATCCTTCCCGTCCTGTCACCGAACCGCGAGCCGGTCGGCGCGATCTTCGAGGAGGATGTGCGGCAGATCCTCTTCAACCCCTACGGCCATGCGCTGTTGCGCAACCCGAGCTTCGGCGCGACGCTGAAGCAGCGCATCCGCCCCTGCCCCACCGCCGATGCGGGCTGCGCGCTGGGCGAACTGCTCACCACCTACGCCCACGCTGGCGGGCAGGAGGGCATGATCCTCACCCGCGACGGCCGCTATCATGGCGTGATCGAAAATCGCGAGCTGGTTTCCGCCGCCGGTGCCTACGAGCTGGATCGCATCCACCAGCGCGAGAAGCAGTTCCGCCTGCTTCACGATGCCGGACGCGCTTTCGAGCAGGAGATCAGCCGCCTGGTCGGGATGCTCGGTTCGCTGGCGGGCGACCTCGAAACCTCGGCCGGCGCCACTGCGCGACGCGGCGAGGAGACCGGACGACGCGCCAGCGCGGTCGCCGCCGCTGCCGGCCAGACCGGCGAGACGATGGCCTCGCTCGCCGCGCATGGCAGCGCGCAGGTCAATGCGCTCGACGGGCTGCAGGCGGAGACGGCACGCGCCTCGTCCACCGCCGGCGAAGCCGTGGCGCTGGTCGCGGCCGGCGCGCGGCGTGCCGTGGTGCTGCAGGAATCGACGCTCTCGATCGAGCGGATCACCGGCCTGATCGACAGCCTCGCCGCCAAGGTGAACATGCTCGCGATCAACGCCACGATCGAGGCGGCGCGCGCGGGCGACGCCGGGCGCGGCTTCGCTGTGGTCGCCAACGAAGTCCGCGCGCTCGCCGCGCAGACGCGCGAGGCGGCCGAGGAGATCGCCGGTCACTCGACCGAGATGCGCGGCGCGGCCGAGGAGGTCGTCGCCGGCCAGGGCGGCATCGAACGTATCATCGCCAGCGTGGAAAGCATCGCACGCACGGTGGACGAGACGGTGCAGGCCCAGCGCGCGATGACCATCGGCATCGCCGAGGGTGCCGATCAGGCCGCGAGCGCCAGCCGCGAGATCCGCATCAACGTCGAGACGATCAATGAAACCGCACTGGCAGCCGCCACCGGCGCCACGGAGATGAAGCGCGTGGCGGGCGCACTCGCGGCATCATCGGTGCAACTGGGTGCGCGGGTCGAAGGATTCCTCCGGATGCTGCGCGAGACGGCTTAGGTTGCTCAGCGGGGCCGGCCGTATCCGTAGCGGCTGTCCTCGAACGAAACGGTCGCGCTGGCATTGTCGCCGAGCGGGACGGCCGCGGTCCCATAGATGCCGCGCGTGCCATGCGTGCCGACCATCGCGCCGATCTCGCCGTGGATCTGGCGACCCGGCGCACCGCTGCCCAGCCCCGCGCGTGCCGCATCCACCTTTTCCTCGGTGTTGCCGGCGAGCAATTGGTTACGTTCGTCGTCGCTCAGCCGCAGCGTGGTGGAATTGGGCGCGGGCGCGGGAGCCGGCTCCGTCTGGGCCGACGCGCCGCCTGCGACCAGCGCGGTCAGCACCATGGCGGCAGAGCGTAATGCACGGGACATGCCGCCTTATAGCCCCGGCCCGGCACCCCATGCAACGAAGACGGCAATTCCCTCTTGCGGCCCATGGCTACGCTGTCATTCAATGGCGCCCAACAAGCAGGGAGAGGGACATGACGGGTTATACGCGCAAGGCGATGGCCTTCGCCTGGATGATCGGCGCAGCCACCATGGCGATCGCAGCGCCGCGTGCGACGATCGATACCGGCGCACTGCAGGGCACCGAGGCCGACGACGTGATCGCCTACAAGGGCATCCCCTTCGCGGCACCGCCGGTCGGCCCGCTGCGCTGGCGCGCGCCGCAGCCGGCCGCCGCCTGGTCCGGCGTGCGCGATGCCGGCGCCTACGGGCATGACTGTATGCAGAAGCCGTTTCCGAGCGACGCCGCCCCGCTCGGCACCGCACCCGCCGAGGATTGTCTCTACGCGAATGTCTGGCGGCCTGCTGGAGCCAAGGGCAAACTGCCGGTGATGGTGTGGATCTACGGCGGCGGCTTCGTCAACGGCGGCGCCTCGCCTCCCACCTATTCGGGTGCCGAGCTGGCGAAGAGCGGCATCGTCGTGGTCAGTTTCAACTACCGGCTCGGCCGCTTCGGCTTCTTCGCGCATCCCGGCCTCACGCGGGAGAATGGCGATGGCGGCCAGCTCGCTGATTATGCGTATATGGATCAGGTCGCCGCCTTGAAATGGGTGCAGCGCAATGTGGCGGCCTTCGGCGGCGATCCCGGCGCCGTCACCATCATCGGGGAAAGCGCGGGCGGCTTCTCGGTCCATGCGATGCTGACCTCGCCCGCCGCGAGGGGGCTGTTTGCACGCGCCGTGATCCAGTCGGGCGGCGGCCCTCATTCCGTAACGCGCGAGACGCTGGCGCAGGCGGAAGCGACCGGAACGGCCTTCGCCGCCAGCAAGGGCATCGCAGCGGACGATCCGCAGGCTGTAGCCAAGCTGCGCGCCCTCTCGCCGGACGACATCGTCAGCGGCCTGAACCTCGAGGCGATCTTCGCGCCGACACCCGGCCCGCGCACCTTCAGCTCGGCGATCGACCAGCCTCCCTTCCCGACCGACGCGATGGCGGCCTACACCGCGGGAGATTTCGCGCGCGTGCCGGTGATGATCGGCGCCACCAGCGACGACGCCGGCGGACCGGACGGCATGATGATCAAAGGCGCGACGCAATATGCCTCCGCCCTCTCGGGCGAAAGCGTGCCGGTCTATCACTACCGCTTCTCCTACGTGGCGGATTCGGTCCGCACGCCCGACACGAAGGGCGCCGCGCACGCTACCGACATCCCCTTCTTCTTCGACACGCAGGCGATCAAATATGGCGCCGCGACCACCGCGAAGGACAATGCGGCGGGAAAAGTGGCGAGCAGCTACCTCGTCAACTTTGTGAAGACCGGCGATCCCAACGGCCCCGGCCTGCCGCGCTGGGCGCCGTTCACCGATGCCAACCCCGCGATGCTCGATCTCGCGGCGGACGGCACCGCGAAGCCGGAAACCGTCGCTGTGCCGCATTGATCCATCAGCCCGGCGCGCGCTCGATCATCGTCAGCTCGCGCTGGCGGGGCAGCGCCTCGGGCATCTCGGCGGCGATATAGGCGGTCATCGCCTCGCGGACGTTGCAGCGCAGGTCGAATGCCTTGCCGGCGTCGGCCGCGCTGACGAGGCAACGCAGTTCGATGTGCCAGGGGAAGCTGTCGGTCACCTGCAGGCCGCAGACCCGCCCGTCCCACAGCGGATCGTTGGAGACGATCTCGGTCAGCTTGCGGCGCAGGCGCGGCACGTCGGCGGTGCGATCGACATGCAGAAAGGCGGTGCCCAGCAAATCCGAAGTACGGCGTGTCCAGTTCTGGAAATTCTCCTCCATGAACTTGGAGACGGGCACCACCAGTCGCCGGTCGTCCCAGATGCGCACCACCACGAAGGTGAGATTGATCTCCTCGATCTTGCCCCATTCGCCATCGACGATCACCACGTCGTCGATGCGGATCGGCTCGGTGAAGGCCATCTGGATGCCGCCGATGATGTTCTTGAGCGCGGGCTGGGCTGCGGCACCCAGAGCCAGCGCGGCAAGGCCCGCCGACGCCGCCAGCGTCACGCCCACCGTGCGCACCGCCGGGATCGACATCAGCATCAGGCAGATCGTCACCATCAGCACGACGAAGAAGCCGATGCGGTAGAGGATGCCCGCCCGCGTCCGCTTCCGCCGCGCGCGCAGATTGTCCGCCACCGAGATGTCGGCGCGATCCTGCACGATGTCGTTGCCGGCCGCGAGTAGAGCGATCAGCAGCCAGCCGATCAGCGCGGGTGCCAGCAGCCCGGCGAGGAAGTGCCACCACGCCTGCCCCTCCGGCCCCAATTGCATCGCCGGCTGCGCCACAACCAGCGCGATCGCCGCGAACAGCCAGCGCGACGGGCCGCGCAGGCGGGCGAGCAGGATGTCGTCGGTGCGCGTCCTGGTCCGCGCCGCCGCGCGTTTGGCGATGAAGACGAGGCCCAAATGGACAAGCCCCGCCACCACGATCGCCACCGCGGCGACGATCAGATAGCGGGTCCAGATCGCGGCATCCGTACCGAACAAGGTCGGCCAGCCGATGGGGTCGCGCACGGGCGCCTCCTTTATGTCGGGTGCTGCATGTGCGAACGGGGCGGCGGCGATCGGGTTCCCTCGTTCGACCCGCCGCGCAGGCCGATCGTTTCGGCGACGCGGCGCCTTGCGCGATGCCGCTTGCCCCCCATTTTCGTATCGCGCGGTTCTCGCGCGTCCCCAATTCCGGAGCATCCCATGCGCTACAATCGGCTAGGCCAGACCGGCCTGTTCGTCTCCGAACTGTGCCTCGGCACCATGACCTTCGGCGGCGGCAACGAAGGCATATGGAGCAATATCGGCGATCTGCAGGTCGACGAGGCGAGCGAGCTGCTCAAGGCGTCGGTGGACGCGGGCATCAACTTCATCGACACCGCCAACGTGTACGGGCAGGGCCGCTCCGAGACGATCACCGGCGAGGCGATCCGCAAGCTCGGCCTGAAGCGGGACGACTATGTGCTCGCCACCAAGTTCCTCGGCGAGACCGGCCCCGGCCCCAACGGACGCGGCGCCTCGCGCTTCCACATCATGCAGGCGGTGGAGGACAGCCTTGAGCGGCTCGGGCTCGATCATATCGATCTCTACCAGATCCACGGCTTCGATCCCGCGACGCCGATGGAAGAGACTCTGCGCGCGATGGACGAACTCGTCGGTGCCGGCATGGTCCGCTACATCGGCGTGTCCAACTGGGCGGCATGGCAGATCGCCAAGGCGCTCGGCATCTCCGAGCGGCTGGGCCTCACCCGCTTCGCCAGCCTGCAGGCCTATTACACCATCGCCGGCCGCGATCTGGAGCGCGAGATCGTGCCGATGCTGACGTCGGAGGATGTCGGCCTGATGGTGTGGAGTCCGCTCGCCGGCGGGCTGCTCTCGGGCAAATACAGCCGCGACGACGAGAAGAACGGGAACGGCCGCCGCGCGGCATTCGACTTCCCGCCGGTCGACAAGGATCGCGGCTATGCGGTGATCGACGCGATGCGCCCGATCGCCGAGGCGAAGGGCGTGACGGTCGCGCAGATCGCGCTCGCCTGGCTGCTCCACCAGCCGGCCGTCACCAGCGCGATCATCGGCGCCAAGCGCCGGGACCAGCTCGATGACAATATCGCCTCCACCAAGGTGACGCTGAGCGAGACCGAACTGAGGACGCTCGCCGAAGTCAGCGCGCTGCCGAGCGAATATCCCGGCTGGATGCTGGAGCGGCAGGGCGAGTTCCGGCGCAACCTGCTGGCGCAATCGCGGCGAAGCTGATTTTGCATGGAACGGCAGGGCCGCGACGCGGTTCTGCCGGCCATGACCGACAGCCAGACCCTTGCCGCCGAGCGCTTCCGCGCGCCGACCATCCTGCTCTCCGGCGGGGTGGACTACATGATGTATTCCAACTTCCGCCAGCAGCTCGACGCCGCACCGGCGGAGGGCCTGATCGTCGTCGAGCTGACCACGCTCGGCGGCGATCCGGAGGTCGCGCGGATGATGGGCGAGGATATCCGCTTCCATTCGGAGATGGAGCCGGCGCGGCGTTTCGTGTTTCTCGGCAAGGCGGCGATCTATTCGGCAGGCACCACCTTCATGAGCTTCTTCGCGCGCGAGAACCGTTATCTCACGCGTGGCACCCGGCTGATGATCCACGAGCGGCTACTGACCAAGACGCTGCAAATCTCCGGCCCGCTGACCACCTGCGTGGCGACGGTGAAGGCGACGCTGCACGAGATCGAGGCGTCGATCGCGATCCAGAACGAGGGCTTCGAGAACCTCGTGCGCGGATCGCAGGTGACGATGGACGACGTTCTGCAAAGGGCGCCGGAAAACTGGTATATCGAGGCCAACGAGGCGCTGGAACTCGGGCTGGTGCAGGCCGTGCTCTAGGCCGGATACACCCCGTCGAACTTCACCACCTTCGCGGTGAGGCCGTGCCCTTCATCCAGACAATGCCAGTGGATGCTGATCCCTTCCGGGTGCGAACGCGGGCGGTAGAAGCTCTTGATCCCGCACTGGGTGCAGAAGATGTGCCGCGCCCGGCCGGTGCCGAAGCGATAGGTCGCCGTATCCCGCTGTCCCTCGGTCAACCTGAACTTGCTGTCCGGCACGATCAGGTGGAGGTAGCCGGTCATGCGGCAGATGTCGCAATCGCAGTCCAGCACCTCGACCTCGGGGCCGTCGACATAGGCCTCGAAGCGGACCATGCCGCAATGGCAGCCGCCTTCCACTTTCATCGTCGTCATAAGCGACGCCCTAGCGGGTTCAGGTGGCGGTGACGATGGCCTTGCGCAGCTTGTCGGCGATCTCGCCGATGTCCGCCTCGCTGGCGATCAACGGCGGCGAGAGCGCGATCGTATCGGCGGTGGCGCGGACCAGCAGGCCGTCGTCGAAGCAGCGATGGAACACTGCCTTGCCACGCGCGCCGATCGCATCGGGCTTCGCCTTCAGCTCGACGCCCGCGACGAAGCCGATCGTGCGGATGTCCTGCACCACATCGAGATCACGGAGCGCATGGATCGCGTCCGCCCACGGCTCGGCCAGCGCCGCACCACGCTCGAACAGGTCCTCGTCGGCATAGACGCCCAAAGTCGCAAGGCCCGCGGCGGCAGCGAGCGGGTGGCCCGAATAGGTGTAACCGTGCGCCAGCTCGATCCCCGGAGCGGCATTATTCACGATGCCGTCGTGGATGAACTCGGCGCAGGCCACCGCGCCCATCGGCACCGCGCCGTTGGTGAGGCCCTTCGCCATCGTGATCATGTCGGGCGTCACCCCGAAAGCCTGCGCCGCGAAAGCCGCGCCGACGCGGCCGAAGCCGGTGATCACCTCGTCGAAGATCAGCAGGATGCCGTGCTTCCGCGTGATCGCGCGCAGCTTCTCCAGATAGCCCCTGGGCGGTGGCAGCACACCGGTGGAGCCCGACATCGGTTCGACGATCACCGCCGCGATCGTCTCGGCACCGTGGAGGTTGACCAGCGCCTCCAGCTCGTCGGCGAGGTGCGCGCCCCATTCGGGCTGGCCGCGCGTGAAGGACTGGTGCTCGGCATTGTAGGTGTGGGTCAGGTGGTCGACACCAGGCAGCGAAAGGAACTGCCGCCGGTTGCCGACGATGCCGCCGACCGACACGCCGCCGAAATTGACGCCGTGGTAGCCGCGCTGACGTCCGATCAGCCGGGTCCGCGTTCCCTGCCCGATCGACCGCTGGTAGGCGAGCGCGATCTTGAGCGCGGTATCGACCGATTCCGATCCGCTGTTGGTGAAGAAGATCCGGTCCAGCCCCTCGGGCGTGATCTCGGCCAGCTTTGTGGCGAGGCGGAAGACGCTCGGATGCGCCAGCTGGAAGGTGGGCGCGAAGTCCAGCTCTCCGGCCGCCTCGGCGATCGCCTGCGTGATCGGCTCGCGGCAATGGCCGGCATTGACGCACCAAAGGCCGCCGGTGGCGTCGAGCACCTGTCGCCCATCCGGAGTCCAATAGTGCATGCCCTTGGCGCGCGCGAACATCCGCGGCTCGGCCTTGTAGCCGCGATTGTCGGTGAACGGCATCCAGAAGGCGGAGAGGTCGTTTGGTATGCCGGTCATGTTCACACCTTCAGCAATAGATGATCCCGCTCCCACGAGCTGATCACGCCCTCATAGGCGTTCAGCTCGTCGGACTTGATGCGGATGAAGGCGCGGACGAAATCCTCGCCGAGGATCTCGATCACCTCCTTGCACTGGGTGAAGCGGAACAAGGCCTCGTCCAGATTGCGCGGCAGAGTACGGGCGTGGCGATAGGCGTTGCCCTCCACCATCGCCTCCGGCTTGATGCCGTCGCGCACGCCGATGTAACCGCACACCAGGGAGGCCGCGATCGCCAGATAGGGGTTGGAATCGGCGCCCGGCACGCGATTCTCGATGCGGGTGTTGGGAATGTCGGTGATCGGCACGCGCAGGCCGCAGGAGCGGTTGTCATAGCCCCATTGCAGGTTGATCGGCGCCGAGTGATCGGGCCGCATCCGGCGGAAGCTGTTGACGTTGGGCGCGAACAAAGGCGCCACCTCGGGCAGCAGGGTCTGCAGGCCGCCGACGAAGTGGCGGAAGGTCTTGGTCAGCCCCTCCTTGCCCTTGCTGTCGCCGAACAGGTTCTTGCCCGTCTTGGCATCCACGACGGAGATGTGCTGGTGCATCGCCGAACCGGGCTGGTTCTCGTGCGGCTTGGCCATGAAGGTGGCATAGACGCCGTGCTTCAGCGCCACCTGCCGGACGATGCGCTTGAACAGGGTCACCTGGTCGCACAGGTGGATGGGATCGCCGTGGTTGAAGTTGATCTCGAGCTGGGCGGTGCCCGCCTCGTGGATCATCGTGTCGAGGTGGAGCGAGGCCACCTCGGCATAATCGTAGATGTCCTCGATCAGATCCTCATATTCGGTGACCGCTTCGAGGCCGTAGGGCTGCGGCGAGGTCTCCGCACGGCCCGAGCGGCCGGCGGGCGGCTCCAGCGGCAGATCCGGATCGGTGTTGATCTGGGTGAGGTAGAATTCGAGTTCGGGCGCGACGAAGACCTTCCAGCCCATCTCGTCGTAGAGCTCGAGCACCTTCTTGAGCACGTAACGCGGCGATGTCTCGTACGGCCCGGCACCCTTGTGGTGCGCGTCGGCGAACACGAACGCCGTGGGTGTCTTGAAGCCCGGTGCCACGCACAAAGTATCGACATCGGGATGCAGCGAGACATCGCGATCGGAGAAGGCCTCCTCGTCGCCCGGTTCCTCGGCATATTGGCCGGTGACGGTAACGGAGAAGATGCTGGACGGCATCCTGAGGCTGTCATTCTTGATCGAGGACACGAACTTCCCCGCCGGCCACACCTTGCCGCGGATGACGCCGTTCATGTCAGGCACGAGGCATTCCACCTCGCTGATGCCCTTGTCCCTGATCCACTCGGCGAAATCGTCAGCCATGGTCTTTTCCCGAAAGATCCGTTCGCACTGAGCGAAGTCGAAGTGCAGCCACCGTCGGCGCATGGCCTTCGACTGCGCTCAGGCCGAACGGACGTTGTGAGATAGGGCTGGAAGGAACGGTCACAGCCCCTCGCCCGCGCCTTCGAGCACGGGCATGTCCAGCGCCTTCAGCGTCTCGCTCGTCTCGTCCAGCGCCGCCGCGATGATCGACACCATGCGGTCGATCTCCTCATGCGTCATCACATAAGGCGGGCACATGACGAGGCTGTCGCGCACCGCGCGCACCATCAGGCCGCGCCGGATGCAGGCATCGCGGACGATCGGGCCGGCCAGCCCCTCCTTCCCACCGAAGCGGCGGTTGGTGCCCTTCTTCGCCACGATCTCGACCGCGCCGATGAAGCCCAGCGAGCGCGCCTCGCCGACCAGCGGATGCTCGGCGAGCTTGGCCAGCGCCTTGGCGAAATACGGCCCGATATCGTCGCGGACGCGATCCACCAGCCTCTCGCGTTCGAGGATCTCGACGTTGCGCAGCGCTACGGCGGCGGCGACCGGGTGGCCCGAATAGGTGTAGCCGTGGACGAAATCGTCATCGACCGATCGCAGCGTCTCGACGATCTGGGACGAGACGGCGGTGGCGGAGATCGGCAGGTAGCCCGACGACAAGCCCTTCGCCATGCTGACGATATCCGGCGTGATCCCGAAATGCTGGAAGCCGAACCATTCGCCCAGCCGCCCGAAGCCGCAGATCACCTCGTCCGACACCAGCAGGATGCCATATTTGCGGCACAGCGCCTCGACGCCCTTCCAGTAACCGTCCGGTGGGATGATGACGCCGCCCGCGCCCTGCACCGGCTCGCCGATGAACGCCGCGACCTTCTCCGGGCCGACGGCGAGGATGCGATCCTCGATATCCTTGACGGCGCGGGCGCAGAAGTCGGCCGGGTCCTCTTCGAAGCCGTCACCGAAGACATAAGGCTGCATGACATGCTCGACACCGGGGATCGGCAGGTCGCCCTGCACGTGCATGTAGCTCATGCCGCCGAGGCTCGCGCCCGCCACGGTCGATCCGTGATAGGCGTTGCGGCGGCTGATGAAGACCTTGCGCTCCGGCTCGCCCCTGATGCCCCAGTAGGTGCGGACCAGCCGGAACACCGTGTCGTTCGATTCCGAGCCGGACGAGTTGAAGAAGATGTGCTGCAGCTCGCCACCCAGCAGCCCGGCCAGCTTGGTCGCCAGCTCGATCGGCGGTGGCGTCGCGGTGCGAAAGAAGGTGTTGTAGAAGGGCAGTTCGAGCATCTGCTCGCGCGCCACCTCGGCCAGCTCGGCGCGGCCGTAGCCGACATCCACGCACCACAGGCCCGCCATGCCGTCGAGGATCGCATTGCCGTCGCCGTCGAAGATGGTCGATCCCTCGGCGTGGACGATGATGCGGCTGCCCCCGATGTCGCGCTGGAGCTTGTAGCTCGACTGCGCGGGCAGGTGGTGCGCCACGTCGAGGCGCTTGAGTTCGGCGATGTCGTGATTGCGGCGGGTCATGGGACCTTCTCCGGTGAAGTGGCCGGTTCGCCCCGCAAGGCCCGGCCGAAAATCTGGAAGACACCCTGCGATGCGGCATCCCTGTCGGTCTGCCATTCGGGATGCCACTGGACGGCGAGGATAGGCGCACCGTTAGGGCTGGCCGAGACGGCCTCGATCACCCCGTCAGGCGCCTCGGCCTCGATCGACAGGCCATCGCCCAGCCGGCCGACGCCCTGATAATGCACCGAGTTCACCTGCAGCCGCTCGCGCCCGAAGGCGCTGGCGAGGATGCCGCCGGGGGTGAGGATCACGTCATGCTCGTGCCCGAACATCTCGGCGAGCGGCACGCCATCCGGCGCGTGATGCTTGAGCGAGCGCCCCTCGTCCCCGAGATCGCGCGCCAGCGTACCGCCGAACGCGACGTTCAGCTCCTGAAAGCCCCGGCAGATGCCGAGCACCGGCCGCGCGCGATCGATCATCGCCGCGATCAGCCGCGCCGTCATCTCGTCGCGCCCGGGATCGAACGGGCCGTTCCCCTCGCTCGCATCCCCATAGCGCGCAGGCGCCACGTTGGAGGGGCTGCCGGTCAGCAACAATCCGTCGAGACGCCCCGCCACCGCCTTGGCGTCGATCAGGTCGGGCCGCGCCGGGATCAGAACCGCGTCGACATCGGCGTTGCGGATCACCGCCTCCATATAGCGTTCGATGACGAGCTGCGCAGTCTCGTCGCCATAGGGACGCGTGTCCGCCGAGATGCCGATGAGCGGGCGGGTCATGACAGCAGCACCGCCGGCGACTGGGGCGACCAGCTCAGCCACACCGGCTGATCGTAATCGAAGCCGCGATCCTCGTAGCGCCGCACGTTGGAACGCAGCACCTTTACCACGCGGCCGCCCGTCGTCTCGATCTCGTAGACCGTCTCGCTGCCGAGATAGGAATAATGCTTCACCGTGCCGGCGAGGATGTTCGCCCCCTCAGGCGCGCCAGCGGGCGCAGGCGCGGGCACGCCCTCCTCGCGATGATGCAGTTCGATCTTTTCCGGCCGCAGCGCCGCCCACACCGTGCCGCCGGTCGCGCCGGTCACGCCGTGATCGACCCATACGCGCGCGCCCTCGGCCTCGATCAGCGCCTGGCTGCTCTCGTCCTGCACCAGCCGCCCCTCGAACAGGTTCACGCTGCCGATGAAGTCCGCGACGAAGCGGTTGGCGGGATATTCGTAGAGGTCGCTCGGCGTCGCCACCTGCTGCAGCACGCCCTTGTTCATCACGCCGCAACGCGTCGCCATCGCCAGTGCCTCGTCCTGATCGTGCGTGACCATGACAAAAGTGACGCCGACCTTGTCCTGAATGATCGCGAGTTCGGAGCGCATCGCCTCCCGCAGCTTGGCATCGAGCGCGGAAAGCGGCTCGTCGAGCAGCAGCACGCGCGGCCGCTTCACCAGCGCGCGGGCGAGCGCGACGCGCTGGCGCTGGCCGCCGGACAACTGGTCCGGCTTGCGCTTCTCGAGGCCATCGAGCTTCACCAACCCGAGCGCATCGTGGACGCGGGTGCGCCGTTCCTTCTCCGGCACGCCATCGATACGCAGGCCGTAGCCGACATTCTGCTCCACCGTCATGTGCGGGAAGACGGCGTAGGACTGGAATACCATGTTCACCGGGCGCTTGTTAGGCGGCACGCCCTCCATGTCCTTGCCGTCGATCAGGATGCGGCCCTCGGTCGGCACCTCGAGCCCCGCCAACATGCGCAGCAAAGTCGTCTTGCCGCAGCCCGACGGGCCGAGCAGCGCGAAGAACTCGCCCTCCTCGATGGCGAGGTCCACGGTATCTACCGCGGCGAAATCGCCGAAACGCTTGCAGACGCCCTCGATCCGGATCAGCGGCTCGGCCAAATCACTGCCCCCCTTCCATCTTGCCCACGTCCTTGCCCTGCATCTTCAGGCCGATCGCGGTCAGCAGCACCGTCACCACGATCAGCAATGTGGACGCCGCATTCACCTCCGGCGTCACCGAGAAGCGCACCATCGAATAGACCTTCACCGGGAAGGTCACCGTGTCCGGCCCGGCGGTGAAGAAGGTGATGACGAAATCGTCGAGGCTGAGCGTGAAGGCGAGCAGCGCGCCCGCGATCAGCGCCGGCTTCATGTGCGGCACCAGCACGTCCATGAAGGCGCGCCATTCCGAGGCGCCGAGATCCTTCGCCGCCTCTTCCAGCTCGCGATTGAACGAGGCGAGGCGCGCGCGGACGATCACCGCGACGAACGGGAAACTGAAGCTGATGTGCGCGATGATGATCGCGCCGAGGCTGAACGGCCAGGGCAAATCGTCCGGCCACGGCATCACGCGCGAGAAGAACACCAGCATGGCCACGCCCATGCAGATTTCCGGCACCACGATCGGCAGCGCCAGCGCGCCCTCGAAGGCGGGCTTGAGCGGGAAGCGGAAGCGCCAGCAGGCCACCGCCACCATCGCGCCGAGGATCAGGCTGACGACGGTCGAGATCGCCGCAATGGTCAGCGAATTGCCGAAGGCGGTGAGCAGGTCGGTGTCGTTGAACACCGCGCCGTACCAGTCGAGCGTGAGGCCCTGCCAGACGATGTTGCGGCGGCTGTCGTTGAAGCTGAACGCGATCAGCGTGAACAGCGGCGCGTAGAGGAAGATCGCGACCAGCACGAGCCACAGGCGCAGCGGCCAGCGAGAAAGGTAGTCGAGGGGCGCGGCTTTCCTGCTCATTGCTCCAGCCCCTTCCGGCGCTTCGCCACGATCCCCTGCGCGGCGATCGCGAAGAAGGTGAGGTACATGAGGATGAAGGAGAGCGCGGAGCCGAACGGCCAGTCGTTGGCGCGCTTGAACTGGCGCTCGATGACGTTGGCGATCATCTGGCTGTCCGGCCCGCCGAGCAGATCGGGCGTCAGGTAGGAGCCGAGCGCCGGGATGAAGGTGATCAGCAGGCCCGAGAGGATACCCGGCAGCGCCAGCGGCACCACCACCTCGAAGATCGTGCGGATGTGGCCCGCGCCCAGATCGAGGCTCGCCTCCAGCAGCGACTTGTCCAGCCGGTCCAGCGCCGAATAGAGCGGCAGCACCAGGAACGGCAGGTTCACGTAGACCAGTCCGAACACCACCGCGAAATTGTTGTGGAGCAGCGGCCACGGCCCCAGCCCGACCCAGCCGAGCATGTCGTTGACGAAACCCTCCGTCCGCAGAACCGCCATCAGCGCGTAGGTGCGGACCAGCAGGTTGGTCCAGAAGGGCAGCATGATCAGCAGCAGCAGCCACACCTTCTGGCGATCCGACGCGAAGGTGATGGCGAGCGCCACCGGGAAGCCGACCACGAGGCAAAGGAAAGTGGTGAGCGCCGCATACCAGAGCGACTTCACGAATACCTGGATATAGACCGGGTCGGCGATCCTCGCGTAATTCGAGAAGGTGCCGTCGATCGAGATTTCGGTGAGATCGACGGTGTGGCCGAAGCTGTACGCCCAGATGATCGCCAGCGGCACGAGGAAGAAGAACAGCAGCCACAGAGCCGGCGCGGTAAACACCGCGGCGAAGGGGCCTTTCGCCCGTTTCCAGTTCTGCTCGTGCGCCTCAGGCATTTTGCAGATACCAGTCGTGATCGAGTGAGGTCACCACCGCGTTGAACCGCGCCTGCTCGGTGCGCTTCACGGTGGCGTAGAGATCGACGAAGGCGTCGCCCAGGTACTCGCGCATCACGCTCGACGCGGCGAAGCGGTCGATCGCCTTGAGCCAGTCGGTCGGCAGCGGATCGCCCGCCGCGACCGGGGCGGAATAGCCGTCGCCATGCGTCATCGCGCCAGGATCGAGGCTGTTGGTCAGACCATGATGCGCGCCTGCCAGCACCACCGCGAGCGCCAGATAGGGGTTGGCATCGGCCCCCGCGACGCGATGCTCCACCCGGCGAGATGCCGCTGATCCGGCCGGTATGCGCAGCGCCACGGTGCGGTTGTTGATGCCCCAGGTCGGCGACACCGGCGCGTAACTCCGCGCGACATAGCGGCGGAAGCTGTTGGCGTTGGGCGCCAGCACCGCCATCGCGTCCGCCATCGTTTGCGCCATGCCGCCGATCGCGTGGCGGAGCTGCTCCGTCCCTTCGGCCGCTTCCGATGCGAAGATGTTGGCACCCTTCGCGTCCAGCATCGACATGTGGATATGCATGCCGGAGCCGGCGATGTCGGCGAAGGGCTTGGCCATGAAGGTCGCCTCACAGCCGAGCGGACGCGCAACCCCCTTGGCCATGCGCTTGAACAGCACCGCGTCGTCGCCCGCCGCCAAGGCATCGGCCTTGTGATGGAGCGTCAGTTCCAGTTGCCCCGGCGAGGCTTCCGAGCTGGCGCCCTCGACCGGCACGCCCTGCGCATCGGCCGCCTTCCACAAGGCACGTAGGAAGTCGGCGGCGTCCTCCGTTTCGGGCAAACCGTGCGCCTCATTGGCGGCGGGCTTGCGGCGGGTGAAGGGCGAACTGCGCAGCGACACCCGGCCCCGCCGGCTCTCGACGAGGTAGAATTCCATCTCGCACGCCACCATCGGCGTCAGGCCGTCGGCGGCATAGCGATCCAGCACCCGCTGCAGCACCGCCCGCGGATCGAACGGCGTCACCTCTCCGCCGAGATCGTGGAGCGAGCACATCACCTGCGCCGCATCCTCGCCGATCCACGGCGCCGGGACGATGCCGCCGGGCACGGCGCGGGCGATGCGATCGGCGTCGCCCGTCTCCCACACCATGCCGGTATCCTCGCAATCGGCGCCGAGGATATCCACGGCCACGATCGATCCGGGGAGGAAGGCCGATCCCTCGTAGAGCTTCATCACCTCGGATCGGCGCAAGCGCTTGCCGCGCGGCACGCCAGTCAGCGAGGTGAAGAACATCTCGAAAAATTCGATGTCGGGGTGCGCGGCGAGGAAATCCCGCGCTTCCCGCGCCTCGGCCTGAAAACCGCTCATTGGGCACCCGTGAAGCTGATCGTGACCGCCTTGAGGTCGGCATATTTCTCCAGCGCGTGCATCGATCGATCGCGCCCGAAGCCGGACTGGCGGAAGCCGCCGAAGGGCATGGTGATGTCGCAGGCATCCCAGCCGTTGATCCAGACGAGGCCGGAGCGGATCCTGCGCGCGGCGCGATGGGCGAGATTCACGTCCGCCGTCCACACGCCCGCCGCAAGACCGTAGATGGTCGAGTTCGCCAGCTTGAAAGCCTCTTCCGGCGTATCGAAACCGATCGCGCCCAGCACCGGCCCGAAAACCTCTTCGGTCGCAAGTGCAGAGGAAGGATCAACCCCGTCGAAGATGGTCGGCGTGATGTAGAAACCGCCGCTCTCCTCGCGCACGCGGGTGCCCCCGATCAGCAGCTTCGCACCGTCCGCCTTGGCGCGCTCGATGCGGCGCAGGACGCCGTTCATCTGCTCCTCGCTCACCATCGCGCCGAAACGCGTCGAAGGATCGAGCGGGTCGCCCGGCACGATCGTCTTCGCCACCGCGACGACGCGCTCTAGGAACTCCGTCTTGATGCTGTTCTGCACCAGCAGCCGCGATCCGGCGGTACAGACCTCACCCTGATTGAAGAAGATCGCCCATGCCGCCGCCTCGGCCGCCGCCGCTATGTCGGGGCAGTCCGCAAAAACGATCTGCGGGGACTTGCCACCCAGCTCCAGCGAGACGCGCTTGAGGTTGCTCTCGCCGGCGTAGCGCATCAGCAGCCCGCCCACCGGGCCGGAGCCGGTGAACGCCAGCATGTCGACGTCCATGTGTCGCCCGAGCGCCTGCCCGGTCACCTCGCCGGTACCGGGAATGACGTTGAGCACACCCGCCGGCAGCCCCGCCTCCAGAGCCAGCTCGCCCAGCCGGATCGCGGTGAGCGGCGATTGCTCGGCGGGCTTGAGCACCACCGAATTGCCCATCGCCAGCGCCGGCGCGACCTTCCACGCTGCCATGTTGAGCGGGAAGTTCCACGGCACGATGCAGCCGATCACACCCAGCGGCTCGTGCTGCACCCAGGAGATACGCCCGGGATGATGCGGGCCGACCTCGCCGTACAGCTTGTCGAGCGCCTCGGCATAGTAACGGAAGGTCTTGGCCGAAGCCGGAATGTCGAAGGCGCGCGCGTCGGCGACGGGCTTGCCCATGTCGAGGCTTTCCAGCGTCGCCAACTCGTCGAGGTTCGCCTCGATGAGATCGGCAAGCCTGAACAGCACCGCCTTCTTGTCGTTGTAGGGCAGGTCGCGCCAGCGCCCATCCTCGAACGCGGCGCGCGCCGAGGCGACCGCGCGATCGACGTCGGCCGCATTGCACAGGGCGACACGGCCGATCACGCTGCCGTCGCGCGGCGTCACATTGTCGAAACCGTCGACGATCAAGGCGGGCACGCCATCGATGATCGCATCGCCGGGCATCCGCAGCCCTTCGATGATCGCCGATTCGGTCATGATTCCCCCGCTTGATCGCTCACTGTGATCACAGCGTAACGCAACTCTCGCGGGTCGCCAACCCGGATTGTCAGATCGGCATCAATCCATGCCGGTATTGCTGCGCGCGCTCCGCATAGCGGCGCGTGCCGGCGATCATGTCCGCTATCGCCGCATCGTCCAGCTCGCGGACGAACCTGGCGGGGCGCCCTGCCCACAATTCCCGCGCACCGACGATCTTGCCGCCGGTCAGCAGCGCGCCGGCGCCGAGCATTCCGTCGCCTTCCACCCGCGCGCCGTTGAGCATCGTCGCCCCCATGCCCACGAAGCCGCGATCGGCGACCACCCCGCCGTGGAGCATCACCATGTGGCCGACCAGCACATCGTCGCCGATGATCGTCGGAAAGCCCTTGTCGGCATGGATGACGCTGCCATCTTGAATGTTGCTGCGCGCGCCGATGCGGA
Source organism: Sphingomonas oryzagri (assembly GCF_029906645.1). Taxonomy (NCBI): domain Bacteria; kingdom Pseudomonadati; phylum Pseudomonadota; class Alphaproteobacteria; order Sphingomonadales; family Sphingomonadaceae; genus Sphingomonas; species Sphingomonas oryzagri. The sequence goes on along the minus strand of NZ_JARYGZ010000001.1, from coordinate 15,949 downwards.
TCGCGTCCGCGTCGCCGCGCAGCACGCAGTTGAACCAGATGCTCGATCCCGGCCCGATCTCGACATCGCCGATCACCACCACGCCCGGCGCCAGGAACACATCATGGGCGATGCGCGGCACCAGATCGCCCAGCGCGAACACCTGCCCGCCGCCATATCCGCCCGAATCGGCCCGCATCCACGACTCCGTTGCACTGCCTCGCAATGCTATCGAACCCTGCTCGGACGGCAACGTCGTGACCCAAAAGCAACAGTTGCTCGATGATTGCTCGTCTGTTTCCGGACATGCAGACAACGATGTCAAAAGGTTTTGACATCCTTGTCATACGCGCAGTAGAGGCACGCCCAAGCTCGTACAAACGGGTGATCTCTGGGAGGTTTGCATGACCCGGCATATTCTTGCCGCGAGCACGGCGCTCGCGGCCTCGCTGTTCTTCACCACCACCGCTTTCGCGCAGGACGCCGCCGCTGCCCCGCAGCCGGCTGCCGCGGCCGACACCGGCCAGATCACCGACATCGTCGTCACCGCCACCAAGCGCGAGACCAGCCTGCAGAAGACCCCGATCGCCATCTCGGCGTTCAGCCAGGCCACGCTCGACAAGCAGCAGGTGCAGGACGTCAAGGGCCTGGCCGATTTCGTGCCGAGCCTCCATTTCGCCCAGCAGGGCGATCAGGGCGGCATCCTGCTGACCATGCGCGGCATCGGCAACGACGCGGCCTATACCGAGGTCGCCGATCCGGAAGTCGCGATCTACGTCGACGGCATCTACTCGCCGCGCGCCCAGGGTGCCTCGGTGCTGATGTACGACATGGAGCGCGTCGAGGTGCTGCGCGGCCCGCAGGGCACGCTGTTCGGCCGCAACGCGACCGTCGGCGCGATCAGCCTCGTCACCGCCAAGCCGACCTTCGACGACTTCCACGCCAGCGTCGAGGCCGTGGGCGGCGCCTACAACCGCTTCGGCATCAAGGGGATGGTCAACATCCCGGTGACCGACAATTTCGCGCTGCGCGCGGCGTTCATCACCGATCGCCACGACGGCTATATCGACTATCAGACCCCGCCGGACCTGCCCGGCGTGAACCGTTCGGCGTTCGTCACCGGCGGCAAGAAATATTATGCCGGCGACCAGAAGTCGGCCCGCATCTCGGCCCGCTGGGATCTCGGCCGCTTCAAGTGGAACCTGAACGGCGAGTGGTACAAGGATACGGGTTCACCCATCCTCGGCCTGATGCAGGATCCGCGTCCGGGCCAGAAGTTCTGGTCGGCGCTGGTCGATACCGCGCCGCAGACCGATCGCTACTCGTGGGGCATCCGCTCCAACATGAGCTACGATCTCTCCGACCATATCGAGGCGGTGTATATCGCCGGCTTCTCGCGGGTCGGCGGCACCGCGGATTCGGATGCGGATGCCGGCGCGCACCCGCCGGCGCTGGCCGACGACGGCACGGTGACGATGCCGAACGACAGCTTCGGCGAGAACAACACCGCCTACTCGCGCTATGACTTCTGGAGCCACGAGGTTCAGCTGAAGTCGACCGGCCACAACGCGATCGACTGGATCGTCGGCGGCTATTACAGCCACGAGGTCAACAAGATCCGCTTCGACATCGATCAGCGCAACGGCTATCGCGACGGCACCTTCAACTGGGCCGGCACCTTCATCCAGGCCGATCGCGAGATCGACTCGCGCGCCGCGTTCGGCCAGGCCATCTGGCACATCACCGACAAGATCAACCTGACCGGCGGCATCCGCTACACGAGCGACAAGAAGCGGGACATCGGCGGCCGCAACGTCACCTTCTCGGGCTGCCCGGATACCAACCCGGCGGTCACGGGCACGCAGGCCGATCCGGCCTGCACCGCAGCGGTGGCCAACCTGCCCGGCATCTTCGGTATCGATCTCGACGGCGCCGGCAACGCCCAGCAGGTGGTCGATGCGCTCAACGCTGAGACCGCACAGTACGGCAACCTGTGGGGCATCTCGCCCAACGACACGCACGGCAAGTGGAACAAGGTGACTTGGCTGGCCCGCGCCGACGCGCAGATCACGCCCGGCACGCTGGTCTACGGCAGCGTCAGCACCGGCTTCAAGTCGGGCAACATCGAGGATGGCGGCCTGCTCGCCGGACCCGAGACGCTGACCAACTACGAGATCGGCTCGAAGTCGAAGTTCTTCGACAACCACGTCACCCTGAACCTTGCGGCCTATTATGAGGACTTCAAGGGCTATCAGGTGAACCAGGCGGTCACGACGCGTGATGCCGACGGCAACATCACGGGCAGCCAGATCATCACCACCAACGCCAAGGGCGCCAAGGCTTATGGCCTGGAGGCCGAGCTGAACGCGAACCTGACGCGGCTGGATCGCCTGACGCTGGCGGCGACCTACCAGCACACCCGCTTCAAGGATCTGCTGACGGTCAACAACGGCATCTACAACAACGTGCCCGAGAATATCGAGAACCTGAAGGGCAACGAGCTGCCGCACGCGCCGCATTTCTCGGCGACCGCCACCTATGAGCATGATTTCGAGCTGGCGAACGGCGGCCGCATCACCCCGCGTGGAACCCTCCACTACGAGACCCGCAGCTGGCTGAGCTACTTCAACGGCGACCAGATCGGCGGCTACGCGCCCGAGAACCAGGCCGGCAAGGGCCTGCTAGGCACCGCCTACGATCAGCAGAAGGCCTATGCGAAGATCGACCTCGGCCTGACCTACGCGTCGCCCGGCGACAAGTATGAGATCGAGGCCTTCTCGCTCAACGTGACCGACAAGCGCATCCGCACCAGCGCGGGCGTTTCGGGTTCGGTGGGCACCAATGGCCTGCAGTCGGTCTTCCTGTCCAACTACGAGCCGCCGCGCACCTGGGGCGTGCGGGTCCGCGCGAAGTTCTGATGGTTCCCCTGCCCGTTCGTCGCAAGACGGACGGGCCCTCGCGGCCGTCGCCCAAATTCGGCGGCGGCCGCTTTTTCTTCTGACAACGCTGTTTTTAGGCGTATGAAGGCGGCAGGGGGATGATGGGAAAGCGCATCGTGATCGTGGGCGGCGGGACCGCCGGGTGGCTGACCGCCGCCTATCTTTCGCGCGCCCTGCCGGCCGCCGCGATGCCCGGTGGCTGCGCGATCACGCTCGTCGAATCCGCCGAAATCGGCACGATCGGCGTCGGCGAAGGGAGCTTTCCGTCGCTGCGTTCCACGCTGGCCACGCTCGGCCGATCCGAGGCCGAATTCCTGCGCGCCAGCGATGCCACCTTCAAGCAGGGCGTGCGCTTCATGGGCTGGGCGGGAGGCCCCACCCCCGGATCGAACGCCGACGATTACTTCCACCCCTTCAACCTGCCGCTCGGCGGGGAGCATCCGGGGCTACTGCCTTTCTGGCTGGATACCGCCGCCGATCCGGCCCGCCCCTCCTACGCCGATGCCGTCACCGTACAGGAACGGCTGATCCGCGCCGACAAGGCACCCAAGCGCCGCGCCGATCCGGATTTTTCCGGGCCGATGAACTACGCCTATCATTTCGACGCGGGCAAGCTCGCCACCTGGTTGCGCAACGTCGCCACGGCGAACGGCGTCACCCGGATCGAGGGCACCGTCGCCACCGTCTCCCGCCTCGAGGACGGCGACATCGCCGCGCTGGCGCTGGCCGACGGGCGGACGATCGACGGCAATTTCTTCATCGACTGTTCGGGCTTCCGCAGCCTGCTGATCGGCGAGACGCTGGGTTCGCCCTTCCGCTCGGTCGAGGACGTGCTGTTCAACGATCGCGCGATCGCGATGCAGATTCCGGACGCGCGGCTGGACCAGCCGATCGCCCCCTACACCCGCGCCACCGCGCACGCCGCGGGCTGGATCTGGGACATCGGGCTGCCGACCCGTCGCGGCACCGGCTGCGTCTATTCGAGCCGCCACCTGTCCGACGACGAGGCCGAGCGGACGATCCGCGCCTATGCGGGGCCGCAGGGCGAGACGCTGAATACGCGCCGGCTCAAGTTCCGCACCGGCTATCGCGAGCGCCAGTGGATCGGCAACACGGTCGCGATCGGGCTTTCGGCCGGCTTTTTCGAGCCACTGGAATCGACTGGCATCATGCTGATCGAGGTCGCCGCGCGGATGGTTGCCGAGATGCTGGCCAGTTCCGCCGACAAGGAGGCGCGCGCGGGTGCCGAACGCAGCTTCAACCGGCACATGGCGGCGCGCTTCGGCTCGATCGTCGAGTTCCTCAAGCTCCATTATTGCGTCAGCCGCCGCACCGACACCGCCTACTGGCGCGACAACACCGATCCGGCGAGCTGGCCCGAGGGGCTGCGCGACAAGCTGGCGCAATGGCGCCACCGCGTCCCCTCGCGCTTCGATTTCGTGCTCGATTACGAGACGTTCCTGCCGCCGAGCTGGGCCTTCATCCTGCACGGCATGGGCTTCGAGACCGAGGCCGGCAAGGGCGCTTTCGCCGCCAGCCCGGCCGACGGCCGCGACGCCGCGGCGGCCTTCGGCAAGGTCCGCCAGGCAGCCCAGCAGGCCCTGCAGGCGCTTCCCGACCATCGTTCCCTGATCGACCAATATCATAAGGATTGAGAGAGGTTTTATGCGCGTGACCCGATCTGCCCTGCGTTCCGCCCTGCTCGCGGGAATCGCGCTCGGCCTTTCCGCCTCGGCGCTCGCCAAGGCGCCTGCCCAGCCGTGGAGCAACCGCACGCTCCCGCCCGAGGCGCGCGCCGCCGCGCTGGTGAAGGCGATGACGCAGGACGAGAAGCTGCAACTGGTCCGCACCTGGTTCCCGCCGCTCGCCACCGGCAAGCCGGGCGCGCCCACCGACATGATCCCGTCGGCGGGCGAGATGGTCGGCATCCCGCGTCTCGGCATCCCGACGCTCCGCGAAAGCGACGCGAGCCTCGGCGTCGCCAACCAGGTGGAGCAGCGCAAGGGCGACACCGCCACTGCGCTGCCCGCCAGCCTCGCCACCGCCGCCAGCTTCGACCCGGAAGTCGCCTATGAAGGCGGCGCGATGATCGGCGCGGAGGCGCGCGCCAAGCGCTTCAACGTGCTGCTGGCCGGCGGCACCAATCTCACCCGTGATCCGTGGGGCGGGCGCGATTTCGAATATCTGGGCGAGGACCCGCTCCTCTCCGGCATCCTCGTCGGCGCGCATATCAAGGGCGTGGAGAGCAACCACATCGTCTCGACGATCAAGCATTACGTCCTGAACGCGCAGGAGACCGGCCGCATGGTCTACGACGCGCGGATCGGGCAGGCGGCGCTGCACGAAAGCGACCTGCTCGCCTTCGAGATCGGCATCGAGAATGGCCGCCCCGGATCGGTGATGTGCTCCTACAACATCATCAACGGCGATCATGGCTGCGAGAACCACGAGACGCTCACCAACGTGCTGCGCGGCGACTGGGGCTACAAGGGCTTCGTGATGTCCGACTGGGGTGCCGTCCACTCGACCGAGAAGGCGGCAAACGCCGGTCTCGATCAGGATTCGGGCGCCGAGCTGGATGACGGCGACTGGTTCCGCGAGAAATTGCGCGCGGCGATCGCCAAGGGCACCGTCCCGCAGGCGCGGCTCGATTCGATGGTGACGCACATCCTCACCGGCGTGATCCAGAGCGGCCTGTACGACGATCCCTCGCCGCAGACCGTCCAGCCGATCGACACCGACGCGCACGCGCTGATTGCGCAGAAGGCGGCCGAGGAAGGTATCGTCCTGCTGCGCAACGAAGGCGACGTGCTGCCGCTGGCGGCGACCGCGAAGAAGGTCGTGATCATCGGCGGCCATGCCGATGTCGGCGTGCTATCGGGCGGCGGCTCTTCACAGGTGCGCTCGACCGGCGGCGTGCCGATCGAGATCCCGCTGAAGGGCGGCCCCGCAGCCTCCTTCTCGCGCACGACGTGGCACAATTCGTCGCCGCTGCGCGCCGTGCAGGCGTTGAACCCGCAAGCGACCGTCACCTATATCGACGGCAGCGATCCTGCGGCCGCTGCTGCTGCGGCCAAGTCGGCCGACATCGCGCTGATCTTCGCGACCCAGTGGCGCACCGAGGCGGAGGACATCACCACCCTCGCCCTCCCCGACGATCAGGATGCGCTGATCGAGGCGGTAGCCGCCGCCAATCCGAAGACGGCAGTGGTGCTGGAAACCGGCGGCCCGGTGCTGATGCCCTGGCTGAACAAGGTGCCGGCGGTGCTCGCCGCCTGGTATCCGGGCCAGAAGGGCGGCGAGGCGATCGCCAACATCCTGTTCGGCAAGGTGAACCCGTCGGGCCGCCTGCCGATCACCTTCCCCAAGGCGGCACGCCAAGCCCCCCGGCCCGAACCGGTCGGCCTCGACATCATCGCCAAGAACGACGCCGCCTCCAACGCCGGATCCCCTGGCGGTGCCGCGCAGAGCTTCCCCGTGGAATATCCGGAAGGCGCCGACGTCGGCTATCGCTGGTACGCGAAAAAGGGGGAAACGCCGCTCTTCCCGTTCGGCTACGGCCTCTCCTACACCCACTTCGCTTACGCCAATCTGAAGGTGACCGGCGGTGCGACGCTGACCGTCTCGTTCGACGTCACCAACAGCGGCAAGGTGGCGGGCGCCGACGTGCCCCAGCTTTACGTCACGCCCCCGGCCGGTGGCGCGCAGGCGCGCCTCGCCGGTTTCGAGCGCGTGACGCTGAAGCCGGGCGAGACCCGCCACGTAACGCTCACCGCCGAGCGCCGGACGCTCTCGACCTGGGATGAGGCGGCGCGCGACTGGCACCTCGCCGGAGGCCGCTATGCCGTCGCGATCGGCAAGCATGCCGGCGACGCGACGCTCAAGGGCGAAGCGACGCTGGCGGATGCGACGTACAAGCCGTGACGATCCCCCCTCCCTGAAAGGGAAGGGGTCAGGGGTGGGTTCGCCGGTGGCGAGCGCACCCTCATACTGAAACGAACCCACCCCACCGCCCCTCCCTTTCCGGGAGGGGAGTCTTCTACTCCGCCATCGCGTCCCTCAGCGCCTTCACGTCGGCGTTAAGGCGTTGCAGCCCGGCAATGGTCATGCCGGATTTCTCCAGCAGCCGCTCGCCCAGGCACACGCTCCGCTCGCGCATCGCCCAGCCCTCTCCAGTGAGCCGCACGATCACCTGCCGCTCGTCCAACGGGTTACGCTCGCGCGATAACAGCCCGCCCACCTCCAGCCGCTTCACCAGCGGCGTGATCGTGCTCGATTCGAGCCCGAGCCGGTCCGCGATCGCGCCGATCGTCTGGCCGTCCTGCTCCCACAGCGCCAGCAGCACGAGATATTGCGGGTAGGTGATGCCTAGCTCGTCGAGCAACGGGCGGTAGGCGCGGTTGATCGCGATCCCGGCCGAATAGACCGCGAAACACAGCTGATCGTCGAGCGTCAGGGGATGGTGGCTCATCGCCGAAACTCCGGTCCTCGAAAAATTTTCACGCAAAAGCATATCGCGATAAATTTCTCTCTTTACAAGCCGCCGCTCCGCGCCTAGCTAATGATTATCGCGATAATAATTATCGCGCATGAGATAGGAGTTTCGCCATGACCATCCTGTATCGCGCCGAAGCCATCTCCACCGGCGGTCGCACCGGCGTTTCCAAATCTTCCGACGGTCGCCTGTCGATCACGCTCGACACCCCCAAGGAGCTGGGCGGCAATGGCGGCGAAGGCACCAATCCGGAACAGCTCTTCGCGGCCGGCTATTCGGCCTGCTTCATTGGCGCGCTGAAGTTCGTCGCCGGGCAGAAGAAGCTGAAGGTCGACGACACGACCACCGTCACCGCGACGGTCGGCATCGGCCCGCGCGAGGACGGCAAGGGCTTCGGCCTGGAAATCGCGCTCAGCGTCTCGATCCCGACGCTCGATCGCGCGACGGCGGAGGCGCTGGTCGCCGAGGCCGACGTGGTCTGCCCCTATTCGCACCTCGCTCATAACGGCGCGAAGGTCGCCCTGTCGGTCGCCTGATCACTAATCCTCCTCCGCCAGGGGGAGGGGCGTCGGAGGGGGAGGATGCGGTGTCGCCTCCGAGGGCATCGCCGCCCGCCCCCTCCGTCACGCTACGCGTGCCACCTCCCCCTGACGGGGGAGGATTTATGGCATCACCCTTCGCGCGCCCGCGTCGCGAAGTCGTTCAGCTGTACCACCGTCTCGTCGAACCGGCCCTGTGCCTCGGCGAAGCGGAGGAAGCCGACGCGCTCGACCAGGATCTCCTTCGGCGTCGGCACCTGGGCGAACAGCGCCATCACCTCGTCGGTGAACTCATCGAGCGGCTGGTAGCCCGGCCGCGATTCCTGCCCCGGCGTGAGGCCGGTCTGCACTGCGGGCGGAGCCAGCTCGGTCACCTCGACCTTGCCCTTCAGCGCCTCGCGCATCGCGACGGTGTAGGAATGGATCGCCGCCTTTGTGGCATTGTAGGTCGGCGTCGCGATCAGCGGCACGAAGGCCAGGCCCGACGTGACGTTCACGATCGCGGCATCCTCCTGCGCCACCAGATGATCGATCAGCGCATCGACGATGCGGATCGGGCCGAGCAGATTGGTGGTGATCATCGCATCGGCATCTGTGAGGTCGCGCGACTTCGTGACATCCTCGAAGCGCATGATCCCGGCGTTGTTCACCACCACGTTGAGCGCGGGATGCGCCGCCAGTAGCCGCTTCGCGAAATCCGCCACGCCCTCCGCGCTTTCGACGTCCAGCGTCAGCGCGTGCATGTTGGCGCGCCCCGCGATCGCCTTGTCGAGCGCGTCCTGCCGACGCCCGGCGACGATCACGGTGTTGCCGGCATCATGGAAACGGTGCGCCAGCGCCTCGCCGATACCCGATCCGCCGCCGGTGATGAGGATCGTGTTGCCTTGACTCTTCATGGGAATGTCTCCGTCCAGAGTTGATGGCGCCGATGTAGCCCGTTAGTTTCTACCCGAAAGAAGGCACCTGAAAGATTTATACTTACCCGAAAGAGAGTGACCCATGTCGAGCCTGCCCTTCGACGATGCGACCATCCGCCGCGCCCGCCGCATCGCGGAGAACACCCCGCCGGCCGAATGCGATCCGCGCGTCGAGGCGCTGGTCAACGACCTGATCGGCCGCGTCGCCGACAAATGGACGATGATCATCCTTGAAGCGCTCACCGAGCATGAGGAGTTGCGTTTCACCCAGCTTGGCCGCCAGGTGCCGGGCATCAGCCAGAAGATGCTGACCCAGACGCTGCGCCAGATGGAGCGCGACGGCATGGTGACGCGCACCGTCCATCCGGTGATCCCGCCGCGCGTCGATTATCGGCTGACGGATCTCGGCCAGAGCCTCGGCGCGGCCTTCTGCGGCGTGTGGATCTGGGCGGAGGACAATCTCACGCGGGTCGAAGCGGCAAGGGCTGCGTTCGACAACCGGTAGGACGCTGCTTATCGATCGTCATTGCGAGCGTAGCGAAGCAATCCAGAGCCGGATCGCGCTGGCCTGGATTGCTTCGCTACGCTCGCAATGACGAAGAGAGATGCGCGTTCGGGCTATTCGACCGTCACGCTCTTCGCGAGGTTGCGCGGCTGGTCGACGTCGGTGCCCTTGGCCACTGCGACGTGATAGGCCAGCAGCTGTACCGGGATCGCGTAGACGAGCGGCGCGATCAGCGGATGGACCTTGGGCATGGTGATCGTGGCGATGCAGCCCTCGCCGGCCTGCTGGATGCCGTCATAGTCGGAGATCAGCACCACCTGCCCGCCGCGCGCCTGCACCTCCTGCATGTTGGAGACGGTCTTCTCGAACAGCGGGCCGGAGGGCGCGAGAACGATCACCGGCACATTCTCGTCGATCAGCGCGATCGGGCCGTGCTTCATCTCGCCGGCGGCGTAGCCCTCCGCATGGATGTAGCTGATTTCCTTGAGCTTCAGCGCGCCTTCCAGCGCCAGCGGATAATCCGGCCCGCGCCCGAGGTAGAGCACGTCGCGCGCCTTGGCGATGCCCTGCGCGACCTGTTCGATCGCCTCGTCATAAGCGAGCGCGCCGTTGAGCGCGGCCGGCGTTTCGGAGAGGTGGCGGACCAGCGCCTTCTCCTCGTCGCGGCTGAGGCGGCCCTTGGCGCGCGCCAGATTGGCCGCAAAGGCCGCCAGCACCGCCAGCTGGCAGGTGAAGGCCTTGGTCGAGGCGACGCCGATCTCCGGCCCGGCGTGGGTCGGCAGCAGCAGGTCGGCCTCGCGCGCCATCGTCGAGGTCGGCACGTTGACCACCACCGCGATCTTTTGTCCCGAGGCGCGGGCATGGCGCAGCGCGGCCAGCGTGTCCGCCGTCTCGCCCGACTGCGAGATGAAGAGCGCGAGGCCGCCCTCCTCCATCACCGGTTCGCGATAGCGGAACTCGCTCGCCACATCGATGTCGACGGGCACGCGGGCGAACTGCTCGAACCAGTATTTGGCGACGCAGCCGGCGTAATAAGAGGTGCCGCAGGCCACGATGGTGACGCGCTTCACCGAGGCGAGATCGAAATCCTGCGCCGGCATCGCCAGCTCGCCGTCGAGCCGCCGGAGGTAGGAGCGCAGCGTCTGCGCCACCACGATCGGCTGCTCGTAAATCTCCTTGAGCATGAAGTGACGATGATTGCCCTTGGAGATGGTGACGTCGTTGGCACCCGAGATCACGATGGGGCGCGTCACCTCCTTGTCGTCGCGATCGTAGACGACGGTGCCGTCGCGGGTGAGGACGCACCAGTCGCCCTCCTCCAGATAACAGATGCGCTGGGTGAGCGGCGCCAGCGCCAGCGCGTCCGACCCCAGATAGCTCTCGGTCTCGCCGAAACCGACGACCAGGGGCGATCCCAGCCGCGCGCCGATCAGCAGATCGGGGTTGGAGCGGAACAGGATGGCGAGCGCAAACGCGCCATGCAGGCGCTTCAGGGTGACCCGCACCGCCTCGACCGGATCGAGCCCGTTCTCCACCTGCTCGGAGACGAGATGGCAGACCACCTCGGTATCGGTCTGCGACTTGAACACCCGGCCGCGCCCGATCAGTTCGTCGCGCAGGCTCTTGAAGTTCTCGATGATGCCGTTGTGGACGACCGCCACCTCCTCGGTGGCGTGCGGATGGGCGTTGTCCTCGGTCGGCGCGCCGTGGGTCGCCCAGCGTGTGTGGGCGATGCCGGTGGTGCCGGGCAGCGGCTGCTCGTCGAGCACCCTTGCCAGATTGTCGAGCTTGCCGGCGGCGCGGCGGCGATCGATCACGCCGTCATGATCGGTGGCGATGCCGGCCGAGTCATAGCCGCGATATTCGAGCCGGCGCAGGCCCGCCAGAAGCCGCGGCGCCACCGCTTCAGTTCCCAGAATTCCGATGATTCCGCACATGCCACTCGCCTCCGCCTGCTCGGGATCGCCGCCCCTAACAAGGGACCACTATCGGCTCCCCTAACGCGCGGATGACGAATTGGACAGGTGCTACCACAGCACGCCGTTGGCCGGCGTTACGGGCTTCGGCGCTTCCTTGCCGAGCGACTGCAGCAGGTCGATCTCGATCGTGCGCGTCATCGCGGTGAGCGGCACGTCGTGGACCGAGTCGGCGAAGGGATCGACCAGATCGTCGCCGATCTGCAGCGCGACCAGGAAGGCGAGACCGACCAGCGACGACCCGATCGGCGTCGCCATCCCCAGCGCCTCGACCAGCCCGATCGGCAGCAACACGCAGAACAATCGCGTGAAGAAGGCGGGATAGCTGCGATACTGCGCGGGCAGCGGCGTGTTCTTCAGCCGCTCCATGCCACCCTGCGCATTGGAGATGTCGACCATCACGCTTTCCAGCTGGGTCTGCTGGATGCTGTCGATCATCCCCTCGCGCCTGGCTTCCGCGATCAGCTTGCTGGTGCCGTCGTGGATCGCGTTGGCGACGTTGGCGCGATCGAGCACCAACGCCGCGGCGGCCTCGCCCAGCACGCGTACCGCCTCGGCCGCCGGATTCTGGCGGCGCAGCTGGCAGCGCAGCACCTGCACGAAGGCGATCTGGCGGCGCACGATGATGTGTTTGAGCGTAAAGGCGGACGGATCGTCGTCCGGCAGGAAGGCGAGAACCCCGCGCGTCAGGCTGCGCGAGGCGTTGATCATCGCCCCCCACAGCACGCGTCCCTCCCACCAGCGCTGATAGGCGGAATTGTCGCGGAAGCCGAGGAACAGCGCCATCACCGTGCCGAACAGAGCGAGCGGCAGCGCCGGCGCCTCGAACGGCGAGAGGAAGTAGAAGACGGTGACCGCGACGTCCCACAGGAACAGCGCGGCCAGCACCCGCCACGCCCGAAAGAGGGTCTGGCGGATACGCGGGGTGCGGCTGACGATCATTCGGCGGCCATGTCCGACCAGACGTGATACAGCCCCAGCATCCCAACGATCGCCATGCCCTTCAGCGCGCCGAGGCGCAGCGCCAGCCCCTCGTCCATCAGCCCGTGGACCAGGAAGAAGGCCAGCAACGCCGCCGCAAGATAGAAGGGCAAGGCTTCGATATCGCGCCAGCTCAGCGGCTCGTCATGACCGTACAGATGATCCTGATGCATGAACGTCTCCATCGCTTCGGGACGGAGAACTGTGTGCATCGCAGCATAAGATCAACCCGCGAGAGCAGGCGGGAAACACTCTCTTACAATATTCAACTCATTGGCAAATCGGAACGGCAAGGTTCCGTAAGATAGTGTTGCGGGCGGTGCGGAACGGGCAGGATCCATTGCACCGCACACAATCGGCATCGGTCAGACACCCGCCTTCTTGCGCTCGCTCATGCGCGCCCGGAAACGGGTGGCCCAGCCGGGCTTCTCCTCCTGCACGGGGCGGACGAGAGCGAGCGCGTCGGGTGCCACATCCCTGGTCACGACCGAGCCGGCCGCGACAATCGCGCCCTTGCCGATCGTCACCGGCGCGACCAGCGCGCTGTTCGATCCGACGAAGGCGCCCTCGCCGACGATCGTCCGGTATTTGAGGAAGCCGTCATAATTGCAGAAGATCGTGCCGGCGCCGATATTCGCCCCCGCGCCGACCTCGCCATCGCCCAGATAGGCGAGGTGATTGGCCTTGGCGCCCTCGCCGACGGTCACGTTCTTCACCTCGACGAAATTGCCGATATGCGCCTTCGCACCGATCCGCGCGCCGGGCCGGAGGCGGGCATAGGGGCCGATCAGCGCGCCGGCGCCGATCTCGGCCTTCTCCAGATGGCTGAAAGCACGGATCACGGCGCCGTCCGCCACCTTCACGCCCGGCGCGAAGACGACGTTCTGCTCAATGGTCACGTCGCGGCCGACCACCGTGTCGTAGGCGAACCAGACGGTTTCCGGTGCGATCAGTGTCACGCCGTCCGCCATCGCCTGCACCCGGCGGCGCTGCTGCCATTCGGCCTCGACCCCGGCCAGCTCGGCGCGGCTGTTGACGCCCGCCACCTCCCACGCCTCGGTCTCGATCACTGCCGACTTGCGGCCATCCGCCTGCGCCAGATTGACGATGTCGACGAGATAATATTCGCCCGCCGCGTTATCGTTGCCGACCCGCGCCAGCAGCGGCCAGAGATCGGCGGCGCGCACCGCCATCAGGCCGGAGTTGCAGAGCGTCACCGCATATTCCTCAGGCGAGGCATCCTTGGCCTCGACCATCTTGGCGATGGCACCGTTCTCGTCGGCGATCACCCGGCCATAGGCGCCCGGCACGGGCGGGCGGAAACCCAGCACCACCACCGCCGGCGCATCGTCGGCGTGCAGTCGCTCCAGCATCCGCGCCATCGTCTCGGCCGGCACCATCGGCACGTCGCCGTAGAGGATGAGGATGTCGCCCTCGAACCCCTCGAGCGCGTCCTCGGCCTGCTGGACGGCGTGGCCGGTGCCGAGTTGCGGCTCCTGCGTCGCGACGCGGGCGCCGCGCGCCTCGACCGCCTTCTCGATCTGCTCGCGCCCGTGGCCGACCACGATCACCTCGGCGACCGGCCCCAGCGTCTCGACGCTCGCCAGCAGGTGCGACAGCATCGGGCGCCCCGCGATCGGGTGCAGCACCTTGTGCGTGTCGGACTTCATGCGGGTGCCCTTGCCGGCGGCGAGGACGATAGCGGCGAACGGTGCGGGGGCGGTAAGCTCGGTCATGGCGGGGGAGATGCCATGTCGCGCTTGCCGTTTCCAGCCGCCTTCGCCATGCGGTGCCATCATGGCCACGCATCGCTTCCGCACCGTCGTCTTCGATCTCGACGGCACCCTCGCTGATACCGCGCCGGACCTCACCGCTGCGCTCAACCACGCGATGACGGAGATGGGGCGCGATCCCATCCCGGCGGAAGATGTGCGCCACATGGTCGGCCACGGCGCGCGCGCGCTGCTGCGCAAGGGGCTGGCAGCGACCGGCGAAGTGTCCGAAGAACTCGTCGAGCAGGGCTTCCCGCTGTTCATCGCCTATTACGAGGCGCACATCGCCGATCACTCGAAGCCCTTCGAGGGCGTCGAGGAGACGCTGGCGGCGCTGGAGGCGGACGGCGTGACGATCGCGATCTGCACCAACAAGCTCGAAGGGCTGACCCACCAATTCCTGAAGGCGATGGGCTGGGAAAGCCGCTTCGCCGCCGTGGTGGGCGGCGACACCCTGGAGGTGCGCAAGCCCGATCCCGCCCCGCTCTTCGCCGCGATCGAGCGATCGGGCGGCGAAGGCCCGGCCGCGTTCATCGGCGATTCGATCACCGATACGGATACGGCGAAGGCGGCGGGCATCCCCTGCGTGGCGCTCAGCTTCGGTTTCCACGATCGGCCGCCCGAGGAACTGGGCGCCGACCGGCTGATCGATCACTGGAACGAGCTGATCCCGGCGCTGGCGACGCTCTAGGCGGGCTTCTTCGTCGCCTTGGTCCACAGGTGCTGGGCGAGCATCGCCGGCGGCATCCGCATCCAGTGCGAGCGGATGTAGAAGGCGAGCCGCGTGAGGGGGGAGCCCTGTCGCCCCCAGCCGTCGCGGGCGAGCAGGCGGCGGATGTAGAGGCGGTCGGCGAGTCCGTGTCTCCAATCGTCCGGCACCGGCGTACCGTACAAATCGCGCGTCAGACGCACGGCGCGCGAAACGGCGGAAAGCAGATCATGACGCTGCGCACGCTCGCGCAGACGCTCCCAGAAACCCTCCCTATCGAACTCGCGGATCAGGCGGTCGATATCCCACAGGTTGCGCAGGCCGCCCGACAGATCGCCGTCCGCGAAGAGATGCGCGGCGGCGTGGACGATGATGTCCTCGTCCGACAGGATCGACAGGCCGTTGCCGAGCGGCACGGCATCGGCCAGCAAAGCCGCCGCATCGGGCTTCGGCCGCGCGGTGGGCGGCAGGATCGTGTGGTGGACGTCGATCATCCGGTCCCGCTCGCGGTGGATCAGCGGCGGCAGCTCGTGCATCCAGCGGCGATAATAGGCATCGTCATAGGCATCCTCCTTGATCGGCTCCCACCCCGCCGCGCGCAGCGCCACCTCCGCCGCATCGAGCGCGTCGCGCGGCACGAGGATGTCGAGGTCGCCGATCGATCGCCCCTGCCCCGCATCCAGCCCTGCGGCGGCGAAGGCGGTGCCCTTGAGCAGCACCACGGGGATGCCAAGCGGCGCCAGCGCGCGCCGCGCCATCTCCGCCTCCCACAAGGCGGCGCGGCGCTCTTCGGCGGCGCCCTCGCGTGCGTCGGCGAGGATGCGGGCGACCGACGGCGGCACGGCGCGGTGATCGAGACGATGCGCGAGCGTCCCCAGCAGGCGCTCGGCGCGCGCGGCGGTGAGCAGCTCCGTCCAACCGGCATCATCGAGCGTGGCGACGCTCTCCGGCTCGCGCAGCGCAGTCACGAGGAGGCGGGTGGCTCTCATGCCCCGGCATCCGCCCCAAACGCCCCGTTCGTCCTGAGCGAAGTCGAAGGACGTGCTGCAAGCGATGCGCCAGAGGCACGCACTTCGACTTCGCTCAGGACGAACGGAGTCAGGGTTCTCACAGCTCCCCCCACAGCCGCTCGACCAG